>CAWHWS010000001.1:0-253967 GCA_963833115.1 uncultured Alphaproteobacteria bacterium
AGGTGCCGCCGCCCGCGACGGCGTTCACGGCACCTCCGAGTGCTCCGGCGGCGACGAGCAGGATAAGGGTCGTGGCATCCATTGGGCGTATCGGTCCGAAGGGTCAGGGTCGATCGGACCGTGCCGCTGTCATCCTCCGGCGTCTGGAACGTCCGTGACGGATCTCGACGACCGCCGCCCGCTCAGCGCCCGGCAGCGTATCGTGCCGGGGTCGTGCCATAGCTCTCCCGGAACAGCCGGCCGAGATGGCTCTGGTCGGCGAAGCCGGTCGCGGCGGCCGCCTCGGCCGGGGCGACGCCATTCGCGATGAGCCGCCGGGCCCGGTCGAGCCGGACCATCCGCGCATGGGCGGCCGGAGGCAGCCCCGTCGCCCGGGCGAAGCGGCGGATGCGCGTCTCCCGGCGGCCGGATCGCTCGACACGTGACGGACCGCGGCGCGCTGTCCAGCGCAGGTCCCCGCAGGCGATCGCGTCGAGGATGGCGGACGCATCGACACAGCCGGATGCATCCGACCTCGTGCGATCGGACGGGCGCGCCACGGTGACCAGACTGGGCGCATCCGCGATCGCGATGCCGGGGGCGACGTAGAGGTTCGACCCCGACCACGCATCATCGGACGGCACGGCGGCATGGACGATGCCGGGCGGGATCACGAGGATGTCGCCGACGCGGACGTCGATCTCGTCGTGTCCGAGCCGCATCCGTCGCCGCCCCTCCGTCAGCACGAGGATCTGCGTCGCGCTGTGCAGGTGCGGCCGCAGGGGCGGCGATCCGGCGCGAAGGGGCGCGCCGGTCTCGAACGGAGACGGGGAACCCGGCGCCGCCGACAAGATCCTCCCCAATGCAGCGTTCCACCACGCCCTCGAAGACCATCCGCAGAAAATCGCCGTCGCGGAACGTGCCGTACCGGTACTTTCGGATCGGTCGAACGGTCGGGCACCCGGCCGTCGAGGCCGAGCCGGCAGAACCACCGGTGCGCCAGGTTCAGATGGACGTCGTCGCAGAGCCGGCGCTCGGAGCGGATGCTGGTCAAGTAGCCGATCGGCAGCATCCGCACGATCAGCTCGGGGTCGATCGAGGGACGGCGCGAACTGTGCCCGCACCGGGTCGGTGGCGAGGAACCGGTCGACCTGCCGCAGCAGGAGACCGCCCGGCACATGCGCCTCCGGGTCGAAACCGCAGAGCAGCGTCGCCGGCGCCGTCTGCCTGCCCATCATCGTAGAATCCTCCCGTCACCCGGACCCAAGTGAATTAGGGGACTTGCCGCGTCGCGATACGGACGTTCTCGACGATACAGGCTCGGAGCAGGCGGTCGCCGCGGAAGGCGCGAACGTCCGCGTCGAGCGGACTCGGAAAGAATACTGCATAAGTCGACGATCCGTTCCGACAGGATCGGTGCAGCCCCTTGGAACGGGTCCGGTAACGGGCCCAGGGCCATTTGAGACGGGCGGAACGGTCGTTCATGCGAACGGCGCCATCGGCCGGGTAGGGTTCGCGGCGGACCGTCGGAGGTCTCGGCCGGCGGCCGTTCGCCGCGCGGGGACATGGCGGGGCGGAACTCCGCGCGCGGAGGGACCGGCCATCCCGCATGGCGGCCTGCGGGCCGGGTTCCGATACCCGCGCGAGGTCGCCGGGGCCGCATGGCCCCGGCACGGGCGATCAGTTGGGGATCTCTCCCGTCAGGCCCTCGACGTAGAAATCCATCCCCACGAGCGTCCCGTCATCGGCCGTCTCGCCCTCCGCGAGCCAGGCCGAGCCGTCCTGCCGGGCGAGCGGGCCCTCGAACACCGCCGTCTCGCCGCCTGCGATCGCGTCCCGCAGCGCCATCGCCTCGTCGCGCACGTCCTGCGGGATCGCGTCCGTCATCTCGCCGATCTCGACCATGCCGGGGGCGATCCCGTCCCAGGTGTCCTTGGATTCCCAGGTCCCGTCCATCGCCGCGCCCACGCGCTCGATGTAGTAGGGCGCCCAGTTGTCGATGATCGAGCTCACCCGCGGGGAGGGCGCGTATTCCGCCATGTCCGAGGCCTGCCCGAAGCCGATCACCCCCTCGTGCTTGGCCGCCTCCGCGAGGGGCGCGGTCGAGTCCGTGTGCTGCAGCACCACGTCCACCCCCTGTTCGATGAGGGCCTGCGCGGCCTCGGCCTCCTTGGCCGGGTCGAACCAGGTGTAGACCCAGATCACGTCCATCGTGACGTCCGGGTTGGCCTTCTTGGCCCAGAGGTAGCTGGCGTTGATGCCGCGGATCACCTCCGGGATCGGGAAGGACGCGATGTAGCCGAGCTTGCCCGTCTCGGTCATGCGCCCGGCGATGTGGCCCATCACCGCGCGCCCCTCGTAGAAGCGGGCCGAGTAGGTCGCGACGTTGTCCGCCCGCTTGTAGCCCGTCGCGTGCTCGAAGAGGACGTCCGGGAACTTCTCGGCCACGTTGACCGTGGCGTCCATGAACCCGAACGAGGTGGTGAAGATCATGTCCGCGCCGGAGAGCGCCATCTGCGTCATCACGCGCTCGGCGTCCGCGCCTTCGGGCACGTTCTCCTGGAACACGGTCTCGACGGCGTCGCCGAACTCGGCCTCGACCGCGAGGCGGCCCTGTTCGTGCTCGTAGGTCCAGCCGCCGTCGCCGACCGGGCCCACGTAGACGAAGCCCACCTTGAACGGATCGTCCTGCGCCATGGCCGGCACGGCGAGGCTCGCAGCGGCCAGCGCCATCAGATGCCTGCGGATCATATCTGTCTCCCCCTCTGGCGGCCCACCGGGGGCCGAATCCTCTGCCGGCCAGCCTAGGGCCTCACGTCGCCGCGTGGAACGGCCGGCCCAGATCCGCAGGCGCCGAGAGGCTCGCTCGGCCCCGTCCCGATGAAATCATGACCAGAACGACGATCGTCACGAGATAGGGCGACATGCTCAGGAGCTCGACCGGCACCGCCGCGCCGGAGGCCTGCAGCCGGAGCTGCAGCGCGCCGATCCCGCCGAAGAGGAGCGCGCCCAGCAGCACCCGCCAGGGCCGCCAGGCGCCGAACACGACGAGCGCCAGCGCGATCCACCCCGCCCCCGCGGTCATCCCTTCGGTCCATTGCGGCACCCGCACGAGGGAGATGTACGCCCCGCCCGCCCCCGCGCAGGCCCCGCCGAAGGCGATCGCCCCCATCCGCACCAGCGCCACGCGGTAGCCAAGCGCGTGCGCCGCCTCCGCCCCCTCGCCGACCGCCCGCAGGATGAGGCCGGCGCGCGTGGAGCGCAGGACCCACCACACCGCCGCCGTCAGGATCACGCCGGCATAGACCACCGGGTCGTGGGCGAAGAGGATCGGCCCCAGGACCGGCAGGTCCGCCAGCGGCCCGAACGGCACGTCCCCGACGGGGGGCGCCTTGAGCCCCACGTATCCCTGCCCGATCATGGCCGAGAGCCCGAGCCCGAAGAGCGTGAGCGCGAGCCCCGTCGCGACCTGGTTCGACATCAGCGCCTGGGTGAGCGCGCCGAACACGAGCGACAGCGCCGCGGCCCCCGCCATCGCCGCGACGAATCCCACTGCAGGCGAGCCCGTCTCCACCGCCGCGATGAACCCCAGGATGGCGCCCACGATCATCATCCCCTCGACCCCGAGGTTCAGCACGCCCGCCTTCTCGCAGACGAGCTCCCCGATCGCCGCCAGCAGGATCGGCGTCGCGGCCACGGGGATCGCGGCCAGCAGCAAGATCCAGTTCAGGTCCGTCACGCCTACGCCCTCCGTCCGATCCGCACGCGGTAATTGCCCAGCACGTCGACGCCCAACAGGAAGAACAGCAGCATCCCCTGGAAGGCGCTGATCGAGGCGGAGGGAAGCCCGAGCATGAACTGCGCGAGCTCCCCGCCGATATAGGTGAGCGCCATCAGCAGCCCCGCCAGCAGGATGCCGACCGGATGGAGCCGGCCGAGGAAGGCGACGATGATCGCGGTGAACCCGTAGCCCGAGCCGAAGTCGATGCCGATCTGCCCGGCGGGGCCCGTCGCCTCGAATATCCCGGCGAGCCCCGCGAGCGCCCCCGAGACACCGAAGCAGAAGAGCACCAGGAGGCCGGGCCGCACGCCGGCGAAGCGCGCCGCGCGCGGCGCCTCCCCGGTCAGGCGGATGTGGAAGCCCAGCACGTGCCGCGCGAGGAGGACATAGGCGAAGATCACCGCGATGAACGCCGCCGCCACGCCCCAGTGCATCCCCGTCCCGGCGATCAGCTCAGGGTTCGCCGAGGCGTCCCACCGCGCGAGGTTGCGGCTGCCCGGAAAGCCGCCCCCTTCGGGATTGCGCAGCGGGCCGAGAGCGGCGGCCGCGACGAGCTGCTCGGCGACGTAGACCAGGAGGAGCGAGACGAGGATCTCGTTGGTGCCGAACCGGACCTTCAGGATCGCGGGGATCATCGCCCAGAACAGGCCTCCGGCGAGGCCGGCCAGGACCATCAGCGGGAAGATCAGCGCGCTGCCGGAGGGATAGAGCGCCAGCCCCGCCGCCGCGCCCACGACCGCGCCGACGATGTACTGCCCCTCCGCGCCGATGTTCCACACGCCGGCGCGGAAGCCGAGCGCCAGGCCGGTCGCGATGAGGATCAGCGGGCCCGCCTTCACCAGGAGCTGCGGGCGCGAGAAGGCGGCGAACTGCGGATCGAAGAGCGGGTCCCAGAAGATGGTGCGGATCGCCTCGAACGGGTCCTTGCCCAGGAGCGCGAACATGATCCCGCCGGCGACCATCGTGAGGGCGACCGCGAGGACGGGGGTCGCCGCGGCCCAGAGCCGCGACGGCTCGGGGCGGCGCTCGAGCGTCAGCATCGCGCGACCGGGCCGGTGAGGCTCCCGCCCGTCCTCGGCCGCCTGGCGGCGCCTCGGCCGGTTGGGCCGGGCGCCTCTCGCTGCGCAATTCGGCGCGGTCGCTGCGCTGGCACGGCGCGTCCTCCGAGGGGGATCGCGCGGCTCGGACGTGCGCCTCCGGCGGGGATACTTGGATCAAGATGAGGATTGGCGACCTCGCCGTCCCTCATCTTGACGAAAATATCCCGGAGAGCGCGAGAGGCAGAGCCTCTCGCGGCGCCCGGCGAGGGGGGCCGGAGGCTCCCGGAGGCGGGCGCCTTCCGTCTCACGCGGCGGCGTCCATGCCGGCGAGGAGAAGCCCGATCTCGTCCAGGGTGAGGGCCGCCGCCGGGCGCGGCGTCGACAATCGCCCCCCGGCCAGCGCCGCGAACCTCGTCGAGATCTCCGTCAGCTCGTCGAGGTCCTGGCTGATCACGACGACGGCCGCCCCCCCCTCGGCCAGCGCCACCAGCGCCCGCCGGATCGCGCCCGCCGCCGCCGCGTCCACGCCCCATGTCGGCTGGCACGCCACGAGCACGCCGGGCGCCTGCAGCACCTCGCGCCCGATCACGAACTTCTGGAGGTTCCCGCCCGAGAGCGACCGCGCCGCATGATCCGCCCCCGGCGTGCGCACGTCGAAGGCGGCGATCACCTCCTCGGCGAACGCCCGAGCGCGCCCCCAGTCCAGGAACCCCCGCCGCGCCAGCCCGCGCCGCGCCGTCCCGGTGAGCGCCGCGTTGCGCGTCAACGTCATGTCCGGCGCCGCCGCGTGGCCCAGCCGCTCCTCCGGCGCCGCGAGCAGCCCCGCCGCCCGCCGTCCCTTCGGGCCGAGGCCGGACACGTCGACCCCGTCCAGCACCACCGACCCCGCCGGCCCCGCCCGCTCGCCCGAGAGCGCGTCCGTGAGCTCGTCCTGCCCGTTGCCCGCCACCCCGCCGATCCCGAGGATCTCGCCCGCCCGCACCTCGAACGTGACCTCCCGCAGGGCCGTGCCGAACGCGTGCCCGGCCGCCAGCGACAGCCCCGCGACCCGCAGCCGCACCGCCCCGGGCGCGCCGGACGGCGCAGCCGGGTCCGACAGGCTCCCGCCCACCATCGTCTCCGCCATCTCGCGCGCCGACATCGCCCGCGGGTCGCACCGCGCCACCACGCGCCCGCGCCGCAGGATCGTCGCCGCCTCGCAGAGCGCGCGTATCTCCTCCAGCTTGTGCGAGATGTAGAGGATCGACACCCCCTCGCCCGAGAGCTGCCGCAGGGTCGCGAACAGCACCTCCACCTCCCGCGGCGTCAGGACCGAGGTCGGCTCGTCCATCACCAGGAGGCGCGGCGACTGCAGCAGGCAGCGCACGATCTCCACCCGCTGGCGCTCCCCGGCCGAGAGGTCGCCCACCCGCCGGCCCGGGTCGAGCGGCAGCCCGTAGGCCGCCGACACGTCCCGTATCCGCGCCGTGAGGTCCCGCATCGCCGGCGGGTCCTCCATCCCGAGCGCCACGTTCTCCGCGACGCTCAGCGCGCCCCAGAGCGAGAAGTGCTGGAACACCATCCCCACGCCCGCCCGCCGCGCCTCCGACGGGCCCGCGGGCGCGTAGCGCGCGCCCTCCCACCGCATCGCGCCGCCATCGGGCCGCACCAGCCCGTAGATCGCCTTCACCAGCGTCGACTTGCCCGCCCCGTTCTCCCCCAGGAGCGCGTGGACCTGCCCGGGCATCACGTCGAGGCTCACGTCCTCGTTCGCCACCACCCCGGGATAGCGCTTCGTCAGCCCGTCGATGGCCAGGAGGGGCGTCACGCCCGCCGCGCCGCCGCCCGGGGCGACGCGAGGAGCGCGGCCGCCACCCCCACCGCGATCGCCTGCGGGTGCTTGCCGAGAGACGGGTCCCCGATCGGACAGGCGATCCGCGCGAACGGCGCCGCGTGCCCCATCGCGCGCAGGCGCGCCTCGAACCGCGCCCGCTTCGTCGCGCTCCCGATCAGGCCGCAGGAGGCGAAGCCCCGCCGCAGCAGCGCGTCGCAGAGTGCGAGGTCGATCCCGTGGTCGTGCGTCGCTATCAGGTGCGCGGCCTCCACCGGGGCATGCGCCGCCAGCGCCGGCATGTCCGCGCAGGGCAGGGGGGCGGCGCCCCCGGGCCAGGCCCCCTCCGGCGCGGGGGCGATCTTCCCCGGCAGGTCGATCACCGTCACCGCATGCGCGCCCAGCGGCGCCACCACGCCCGCGATCGCCCGCCCGACATGCCCCGCGCCCCAGATCCACAGCGGCGGGGCCGGCGCGCCCACGCGCTCCACCAGCCAGCCGCCCCACCACCCCGGCACCTCCGGCGCCACGTCCGGCACCGCCCGCGCCGCGCCCACGCGGAGCGCCCGGAGGGGCCCCGCGGGCACGGCGTCCAGCACCTCCGTCGCCAGCGTCACCGACCCGCCGCAGCACTGGCCCAGCCCCGGTCCGAGGGGCTGGCGCCGGACCTCCGCCTCGCCGCCGCGGGCCAGCAGCGTCCGCGCGCCGGCCGCCGCCCGCCATTCCAGCGCCCCGCCGCCGATGGTGCCGGACTGGCCTTCCTCGAAGACCAGCATCGCCGTCCCCGGGCCCCTCGGGGCCGAGCCGCGCACGGCCGCCACGACCACGCGCGCCACCCGCCCGTGCGCGTCCAGCGCCGCGCGCAGCGCCTCGGGGTCGAGGACGAAGCTCACCCCCGCGCCCGCCCCACCGCCGCCAGCACCGCCTCCGCCGTCGCCGGCGCCTGCAGGTCCGGCCAGGCGGGCCCGCAGGCCGCGCACGCGTCCTCCAGCGCCAGGAACGCGCCGATCCCCAGCATCAGGGGCGGCTCGCCCACCGCCTTGGACCGGTGGACCGTGTTCTCCGGGTTCGGCCTGTCCCAGAGGTCCACGTTAAAGACGCGCGGGCGGTCCGAGCAGGCCGGGATCTTGTAGGTCGACGGCGCGTGCGTCGAGAGCCGGCCCGCCGCGTCCCAGACCAGCTCCTCGGTCGTGAGCCACCCCGCGCCCTGGACGTACCCGCCCTCGATCTGGCCCACGTCCAGCGCGGGGTTCAGCGACGCGCCCGCGTCGTGCAGCAGGTCGGCGCGCAGGATGCGGTTCTCCCCGGTCAGGGTGTCGATCACCACCTCCGTCACCCCGCACCCGTAAGCGAAGTAGTAGAACGGCCGCCCGCGCCCGGCCTCGCGGTCCCAGACGATGTCCGGCGTGCGGTAGAACCCCGTCGCCGAGAGCTGCACCCGGTTGGCGTAGGCGAGCCGCACCGCGTCCGCGAACGCGATCCGCGCGCCGGGCAGGCCGACCGTCCCGCCCGCGAACTCGATCTCCGACGCCTCGCGCCCGGCCGCGGCCGCGATCAGGCCCCGCATCCCGTCTCCGCCGCCCATCGGCATCGCGTGGTCCTCTCCGGCCGTCACGAGGAAGTCCGCGATCCGCCCCCGGATCGTCTCGCAGGCCGCGAGCACCGCCATCCCGTTCAGGTCCGCGCCCGAGGACGCCGCCGTGGCGGAGGTGTTGGGCACCTTGCCCGTGTCCGTCGCCGTGATCCGCACCGCGCCGACGTCCAGCCCGAACGCCCCCGCCGCCACCTGGCTGACCTTCCGGAACAGGCCCTGGCCCATCTCCGTCCCGCCATGGTTCATCGCGATGGACCCGTCCTGGTAGACGTGCACCAGCGCCCCGGCCTGGTTGAGATGCGTGAGCGTGAAGCTTATCCCGAACTTCACCGGGCTGAACGCCAGCCCGCGCTTCAATACCCGGTGCGAGGCGTTCCAATCCTCCGCCGCCGCCCGCCGCTCGGCGTAGCGGGCCGTCTGCAGGAGCCGCGCCGTCATGTCGCCCAGCACGAAGTCCGTCACCGGCATCCCGTAATGCGTGCGCCCGCCCGGCCCGCGCACCTCCGGCGCGCGCCCCTCGACCGCCCCGACCGACCCGCGCGAGGCGACGTCCACGCCCGCCTCCGGCACCTCCACCCCGTGCGCCTCGCTCTCGACATGCCCGCCGGGCACCCGCTCGGCGTAGTAGTTGCGCCGGCGCAGCTCGGCCGGGTCCATCCCCAGCTCGCGCGCCACATGGGTCATCACCCGCTCGATCCCGAGCATCCCCTGCGGCCCGCCGAACCCCCGGAACGCCGTGTTCGACTGCGTGTCCGTGCGCAGCCGGTGGCTCTCGATGCGCATCGCCCCGATGTCGTAGGCGTTGTCCGCGTGCAGCATCGCCCGGTCGGCGACGGGAAGCGACAGGTCCTGCGCCCACCCGCAGCGCACCAGGTGCACGAAATCCACCGCCAGCACGCGCCCGTCCTCGTCGAACCCGGCGCGGTAGCTCACGCGCATGTCGTGCCGCTTGCCCGTCACGACCATGTCGTCGTCCCGGTCGTAGCGCATCTTCACGGGCTTGCCCGTGGCCGCCGCGATCACGGCGCAGGCCACGGCGAGCGCGTTGCCCTGCGATTCCTTGCCGCCGAAGCCGCCGCCCATGCGCCGCACCTCCACCCGCACGGCGTGCATCGGCACGCCCAGCGCCTCGGCGACCTTGTGCTGGATCTCCGTCGGGTGCTGCGACGACGAATGCACAAGCATGTCGCCATCTTCCTGGGGCACGGCCAAGGCCGTCTGCCCCTCGAGGTAGAAGTGCTCCTGCCCTCCGACCTCCAGCACGCCCTCCACGCGCCGGGGCGCCGCCGCCAGCGCCGCCTCCACGTCCCCGTCCGACCAGACCCGCGGCCCCCCGTCGAAGTGCCGGTCCCCCGCCGCCAGCGCCTGGTCCACCGTCAGCACCGCCTCGCGCGGCTCGTAATCCACCTCCGCCAGCCGCGCCGCCCGCCGCGCCGCCAGGTGGCTGTCCGCCGCGACGACGAAAACCGGCTGCCCCATATAGCGGACCTCCCCATCCGCCAGCAGCGGCTCGTCGTGGATCGAGGGCGAGACGTCGTTGGCGAACGGTAGGTCCGCCGCCACCATCACGGCGCGCACCCCCGGCGCCGCCCGCACCGCGTCCAGCCCCACCGCCCCCAACACGGCCGAGGCGTGCGCCGACAGCCCGAACGCCAGGTGCAGGCACCCCGCCGGCACCGGGATGTCGTCGACGTAGCGCGCCGCGCCCGCCACGTGCACGTGCGCCGCGTCGTGGGGCAGGGCGGCGCCGACCGCGTCCGGGCGCTCCTCGGCGGTGTCCTTCATGCCGTGACCTCCAGCACCGAGACCGCCTCGCCCTGATCCTCCAGCCACACCCGCAGCAGCATGTTCGCCGCCGCCTCCAGCCGATACCCGGCCGAGGCCCGCATGTCGCTCATCGGCGCGAAGTCCTGCCCGTAAAGGGCCATGGCCCCGCGCACCGTCTCCTCCGTCCAGGGCTTGCCGGCCAGCGCCGCCTCCACCGCCGCCGCCCGCTTCGGCACGCCCGCCATCCCGCCATAGGCGATTCTCGCGTCCATCACCGCCCCGTCCCGCACGCGGATCGAAAAGGCCCCGCACACCGCCGAGATATCCTGGTCGAACCGTTTGCTGAGCTTGTGGCACCGCAGCCGGTCCGCCTGCCGCGGGATCGTGATCGCCTCCACGAACTCGCCGGGCGCGCGGTCCTGCCTCCCGTACTCGACGAAGAAGTCCTCCATCGCCACGCTCCGCCGCCGGTCGCCGTGCCGCAGGCGCACGGACGCCCCCAGCGCGATCAGGGCCGGCGGCGAGTCCCCGATGGGCGAGCCGTTCGCCACGTTCCCCCCGATCGTCGCCGCGCCCCGCACCTGCTCGGACCCGTAGCGCCGCAGCAGCTCGCCCAACGCCGGGTGCAGCGGCCCCACCGCCGCCCGCACCTCCGCCGCCGTCGCCATCGCCCCGATCCGGATCCCGTCCTCCCCGACCTCGATCCCGCGCAGGTCCTCGCACCCGCCGAGGAAGCACGCCGTCCCCAGGTCGCGCATCCCCTTCGTCACCCAGAGCCCGACGTCCGTCGCGCCCGCCACCAGCGTCGCCTCGGGGTTCGCCGCGTACCACGCCGCCAGCTCGTCCGCCGAGCCGGGCCGCACCCATCCCTCGCCGCCCGCGCCGCCGCCCTCGCCGGAGGCGCCGGTGCCGGAGAGCGGATCGGTGTGGCCCCAGTCGGCATCGCTCGCGGCATAGCCACCGCGACCGATGCCGCCCCGGACTTGCTCCGGGGCCCCGCCGTCATGCTCCGCTCCCTCGCCCCCAATCGCCCCCGGATCCGCGGGGCCCCGGCTCGAGGCCGGGGCGGCGTCCGCCAGGAACCGCGAATCGTCCATCCACCCCGGCACCGGCGCCCGCGCCGCGTCCTCCGCCGCCCGCACGATCGGCGCGTATCCGGTGCACCGGCACAGGCACCCCGCGAGCTGGTCGTCATGGTCCCGCGCGCCGTTGGCGTGCGCCGCCGCCATCGTCACCACGATCCCCGGCGTGCAGAACCCGCATTGCGACCCGTGCCGCGCCACCATCGCCTCCTGCACCGGATGGACCTCGCCTCCCGGGCCGGCCACCCCCTCGACCGTGCGGATTGCCGCGCCGTCGATCTGCGGCAGGAACAGGATGCACGCGTTGAGCGCCCGCCGCCCCCGCGCGTCCGTCACGATCACCGAGCAGGCGCCGCAATCGCCCTCGTTGCAGCCCTCCTTGGTCCCCGTCAGGCCCCGCCGCTCGCGCAGCCAGTCCAGGAGCGTGACCGTGGCCGGCACGTCATCGAGCGCGATCCGCTCGCCGTTGAGGTGGAACGCGATTCCCATGGGGCTCGCCCCGCCGCCTTCTGTGCGCGGCCGCCCGGCCGCGCCCCCGGCCCGATGCGACGTAAAGCGCGGGAGCGATCCGACTGAACCCCCGCGCGCCCCGATGCGCAAGGGCGCGCGCCGCCGCGCCCCGGCCGCGCCCCCGCGTCCGCCCGCCATCCGTCCACAGGTTTCCGTCCCGCCGCCGTTCCGCGCCGCCCCCGCCGCGCCTATCCTTCCCCCATGCCCGACTCCCCCGCCTGGCGCCCGGCCGCGCTTCACCACGTCCAGATCGCGATGCCGCCCGGCGGGGAGGACGCCGCGCGCGCCTTCTACGGCGGCGCCCTCGGCCTGACCGAGGCGCCCAAGCCCGCCATCCTCGCGCCCCGCGGCGGCCTCTGGTTCGAGGACGGCGCCCTGCGCGTCCATCTCGGCGTCGAGGAGGGGCACGCCCCCGCCCGCAAGGCGCATCCGGCCCTCGCGGTCCCGGACCTCGCCGCCGCCCGCGCCCGCCTCGCCGCGCACGCGCCGACCGCGCCCGAGGCGCTGCCGGGCCTCGCCCGCTTCTACGTGGCCGACCCGTTCGGCAACCGCATCGAGATCGTGGAGACCCGATGACCGACCCCGCCTTCGTCCACCTGCGCGTCCATTCCGAGTACTCCGTGCTGGAGGGCGCGATGCGGGTGAG
The DNA here is from genome assembly GCA_963833115.1 of uncultured Alphaproteobacteria bacterium. Lineage (GTDB taxonomy): Bacteria > Pseudomonadota > Alphaproteobacteria > Rhodobacterales > Rhodobacteraceae > Hasllibacter. The sequence goes on from CAWHWS010000001.1 coordinate 12,210, forward strand.
GTCGCTGCCCGCCGCCGCCGCCGCCGCCGGCATGCCCGCCGTCGCGCTCACCGACACGAACGCCATGTTCGCCGCGCTCGAGTTCTCCGAGACGGCGGCGAAGGCCGGCGTGCAGCCCATCGTCGGCTGCCAGGTGGACCTCATGTTCGACCCCGCCCCGATGGGCGAGCGCCCCCGCGCCCCCGCGCCGGTCGTCCTCCTGGCGCAGGACGAGGCGGGCTACGCGAACCTCATGGACCTCTCGCGCGCGATCTACATGCGCGAGAACGACGTGCCCCACGTGACGGTGGAGGAACTGGAGGACCGCGCCGCCGGTCTCATCTGCCTCACCGGCGGGCCGGACGGCCCCCTCGGCCGCACGATCCGCGCCGGCCGCCCGGCCGAGCCCCTGGCCCGCCGGCTCGCCGCCGCCTTCCCCGGGCGCCTCTACGTCGAGCTTCAGCGCCATCCCGGCGAGGACGGCCTGCCGGAGGCCGAGGCCCGCGCCGAGCCCCACCTCGTCGCGCTCGCATACGCGCTCGACCTGCCGCTCGTCGCCACCAACGACGTGCACTTCCCGGACGCCGCCATGTTCGAGGCGCACGACGCGCTCCTCGCCATCGCGGACGGCGCCTATGTCGACCAGCAGGCCCCGCGCCGCCGCCTCACCCCCGAGCACCGCTTCAAGACCCCGGCCGAGATGCGCGCCCTCTTCGCCGACCTCCCCGAGGCGACCCGGAACACCGTCGAGATCGCCCGCCGCTGCGCCTTCCGCGTGCGCACGCGCGCCGAGATCCTGCCCAGCTTCGCCGCCGACGAGGTCGCCGAGCTCCGGCGGCAGGCCGCGCAGGGCCTGCGCGACAGGCTCGAGGTCATCCCCCACGCCGCCCCCGTCGAGGACTACGAGGCGCGCCTGGACTACGAGCTCGGCGTGATCGAGGGCATGGGCTTCCCCGGCTACTTCCTCATCGTCGCCGACTTCATCCAGTGGGCCAAGGCGCAGGGCATCCCCGTCGGCCCCGGCCGCGGCTCCGGCGCGGGCTCCCTCGTCGCCTACGCCCTCACCATCACCGACCTCGACCCGCTGCGCTACGACCTCCTGTTCGAGCGGTTCCTCAACCCCGACCGCATCTCGATGCCCGATTTCGACATCGACTTCTGCATGGACCGCCGCGGCGAGGTCATCCGCTACGTCCAGGGCAAGTACGGCCACGACCGCGTCGGACAGATCATCACCTTCGGCGCCATGCTCTCCAAGGCCGCCGTGCGCGACGTCGGGCGCGTCCTGCAGATGCCGTTCATGCAGACCGACCGCCTGTCCAAGATGATCCCCATGGTCGCCGCCGCCAAGCCCGCCTCCATCGACGCCGCCCTCGCCGCCGAGCCGAGGCTCCGCGAGGAGGCGCGCGACCCCTCCACCGCCCGCCTCCTGGATTACTGCGCCAAGCTCGAGGGCCTGCTGCGAAACGCCTCCACCCACGCCGCCGGCATCGTCATCGGCGACCGGCCCCTGCACGAGCTCGTCCCCCTCTACCGCGACCCCCGCTCGGACATGCCCGCCACCCAGTTCAACATGAAATGGGTCGAGAAGGCCGGCCTCGTGAAGTTCGACTTCCTCGGCCTCAAGACCCTCACGCAGATCGCCGGCGCCCTCGCCATCCTGCGCGCCGAGGGCACCCCCCTCATGGACGACGCCACGATCGCGGCCCTCGACCCGGGCTCCCGCCGCGCGCTGGAGCGCGACCCCTACGACATCTCCGCCATCCCGCTGGACGATCCCGAAGCCTACGCCCTCTATTCCAGCGGCAAGACCACCGCCGTCTTCCAGGTGGAATCCTCCGGCATGATCGACGCCCTGCGCCGCATGCGCCCGACCTGCATCGAGGACATCGTCGCCCTCGTCGCGCTCTACCGCCCCGGCCCGATGGAGAACATCCCGCAGTACTGCGACGTCAAGAACGGCCGCGCTGACCGCCAGCGCCTGCACCCCTCCATCGACCACATCCTGGACGAGACGCAGGGCATCATCGTCTACCAGGAGCAGGTGATGGAGATCGCCCGCCAGATGGCCGGCTACTCCCTCGGCGGCGCCGACCTCCTCCGCCGCGCCATGGGCAAGAAGATCCAGGCCGAGATGGACGCCCAGCGCCCCTTGTTCCTGGAGGGCGCGGCGAGGAACGGCGTCGACGGGCCCAAGGCCCTCGAGGTCTGGAACCTCCTCGACAAGTTCGCCAACTACGGCTTCAACAAGTCCCACGCCGCCGCCTACGCCGTCGTCTCCTATCAGACCGCCTGGCTCAAGGCCCGCCATCCCGCCCAGTTCATGGCCGGGATCATGAACGCCGACATCCACCTCACCGACAAGCTCGCCGCCTACGCCGAGGACGTGCGCCGCAACCTCCGCACCCCGATCGTGCCCCCCTGCGTCAACCGCTCCGGCGCCACCTTCGGCGTCGAGAAGGACGAGGAGGGCAGGGGCCGCATCGTCTACGCCCTCGGCGCCCTCAAGAACGTCGGCGTGGAGGCCATGCGCCTCATCACCGCCGCCCGCGACGGCACCTGCGGTGCGGCCGAACCGGAGGACGCCGACGCGGGTTCCGGGGAAAGCAGCCGCCCCGGAGTTGATCCGGGGCCCCGCGCCCCTCGCGTGCAGGCCGCGGCACGGCAGGCCGCACGGGCTCGCCCGTTCGCCACCCTCTACGACCTCGCGCGCCGCGTGGATCTCCGCCGCGTCGGCAAGCGCCCGCTGGAGATGCTCGCCCGCGCCGGCGCCTTCGACCAGCTCAACCCCAACCGCCGCCGCGTCCACGACGGCCTCGACGCGCTCACCGCCTATTCCGGGGCGATCCACACCCAACGGGCCTCCGACCAGACCAGCTTGTTCGGCGAGGCCGGCGAGGACCTGCCCGAGCCCCGCCTCTCCCCGGTCGAAGACTGGCTCCCCGCCGAGCGCCTCGCCCACGAGCACGCCGCGATCGGCTTCTACCTCTCCGGCCACCCGCTCGACGACTACATGCCCGGGTTGCGCCGGGCCGGCGTGCGCCTCTTCGAGGAGGTCGCCCAGGACGCCGAGCGCCGGCCCCTCGTCGCCAAGCTGGCGGGCGCCGTCACCGCGCGGCAGGAGCGCACCTCCGCCCGCGGCAACCGCTTCGCTTTCGTCGCCCTGTCCGACCCGTCCGGCGCCTACGAGGCCCGTGTCTTCGCCGAGGCCCTCGAGGCCCACCGCCACCTCCTCGAGCCCGGCACCAACGTGATCCTCACCGTCGAGGCCACCCATGACGGCGGCCGCCTCAACCTCCTGGCGCGCAACGTCGCCCCCGTCGACGTCCCCGCCGGCGCGGTGGACGCCCTCACCATCTTCGTCGACGACAGCGCCGCCATCGCCGACCTCTCCATCCTCCTCGCCCGCTTCGCCGCCGAGCAGACCAAGTCCCGCGCCGACATCTCCCTCCGCCTCCTGGACCCGGCCCTGCCGGGCGAAGTCGAGATCTCCCTTGGCGCCGACTGGCCGGTGAACCCGTCGATCAGATCGGCGCTAAAGGGGGTGCGGGGCGTGGTGATGGTGGAGTAGCGAAATATGTCGAAAGTAACTGATCAAGTGATCCAGGAGCGTGTGCTGCGTGCTGCGGGCGGACTACCGATGTACGTCCTTGCAGATGATGTCACGACGCTACGAAAGTCCATTCAGGATAAACTGGCTGGCTCTCACACTGCGACGGTCGAATACGTCGTCATTAAGTTATCTTCAGCAATCGAGCAACTTGGCCGCGCGTTGGTAAAGGAACTCATCGATAAGGGAATCGCTTCGAACAAGGCTGTGAACTCCATATTGAAGGGGGTGACCATCGATCTGGACATAGCCCGATCAATCGTAGAAAATCGCTATAGTATTGGAGATATTGCGTCGGTCACAATGAACGTTTCTCGAGTAGATCAATTCATGTCCCCTATCGAAGCACTCGACCCAGATTTTCGTGACGATCTCTCCACTATAGCTGAACTCTGGACCGAAGACGCTTCCAACGAGAGAGCGCCAATAATTCACAATTTGGATGAGCTGTTAAAAATACTTGCTAATATGTTTGCCGTGCGAAACTCGGTGGTTCACGACTGGAGTAGATTAGATAGCGCCGGCAGGTATACCATCGATGAGTATTTTGACGCTGTTCTTAGTCTAATTGAGGCGTCGGGTTGGATAGTCATTAAGCGAACTGATGGAACGCAGGCGCGCACCCAAACTCAAATGAATTTGAGCGCGCATGAAAAGGCTAGCGAAGCAGATAAGAATCTATGCTTTTCGTTTGTACGGCTTGTCGATGTCGCCTCATTGCAGGAGGAGCTACAGAACGAACTCATTGAATCGGCACGAAACTTCTTTCATCATCACTCGGTGGCGGCATCGATCTGGTGTGCGGGTGGCTCGATGAGTGGGGCCGTGTATGCTCTACGTCGTGCTGAGCTAGCCGACAAATACGCTGCAGAGTTGGACGATCTAACGGCCACCATTGAGCACATTTTTCAAGGCTAAAGCCTCGAAACGAACCGTAGGGTGCGTGTTCACACGCACCGCCCCCCGCCATTCCTACCGATGCGTGAAATCACGCACCCTACGCCGCCCCGACGCTCTCTCACCAATGCGGCGGCCGCTCGTCCCCCATGACCACCCCGCCGCCGCCCTCCGCGGCGCGGCCGCGCGCCTCGGCGGTCAGGCGCTCGACGGCGCCCCGCAGCGCGCGCAGCTCGGCGTCCTGGCGGGCGATCATGGAGGACAGCTCCGCCACCTCCCGCTCCAGCCAGGCCAGCCGTTCCTCGGTCTCGCTCACCGTTGCGCCTCCGGCCGTTGCTGCGATCAGGTCATGCGCATGGGATGTGCATGACCTGTGCATGGGTTCTGCATCCCGCGTGCGGGGCCTCTCGGGCCCCCTCGGGGCCAGTTGCCGCCCTTCCGGCCCCGCGGTAAAGCCCCCGCTCACCCGCCGGAGGGCCCGATGGCCAAGCCCAAGAAGACCCCCCGCCCGAAGGCCGCCACCCCCCGGGGATTCCAGGACTATTTCGGCGCCGACGTCCGCCGCCGCGACCGCATGCTCCGCGCCATCGCCGAGGTGTACCACCTCCACGGCTTCGACCCGCTGGAGACGAGCGCCGTCGAAACCGTTGAATCCCTTGGCAAGTTCCTCCCCGACGTCGATCGCCCCAACGCCGGCGTCTTCGCCTTCCAGGAGGACGGCGCCGAGGACGGCGCCTGGCTCGCCCTGCGCTACGACCTCACCGCCCCCCTCGCGCGCGTCGCCGCCCAGTTCCGGCTCGACCTGCCCACCCCCTATCGCCGCTACGCCATGGGCCCCGTCTGGCGCAACGAGAAGCCGGGGCCGGGCCGATTCCGCCAGTTCTACCAATGCGATGCCGACACGGTCGGCAGCGCCTCCCCGGCCGCCGACGCCGAGCTGATCGCCATGCTCGCCGCCGCCCTGGAGGCCGCCGGCATCCCCCGCGGCGACTACGTCGTGAAGATCAACGACCGGAAGATCCTCGACGGCATCCTCGACCGCGTCCTCGGCCAGGGCGCCGCCGAGGGCCGGGACGGCATCCTGCGGGCCATCGACAAGTACGACAAGTTCGGCGCCGAGGGCGTGCGCCTCCTCCTCGGCCCGGGCCGACGGGACGCCTCCGGCGACGTCACCGCGGGCTGCGGATTAACCGAACCGCAATCGGATGCCGTCATATCCTTCCTCGAGGCCGGCCGCGGCACCGACGAGGAGACGCTGAGCGCGCTGGACGACATCGTCGCCGGCTCCGCGATCGGCGCCGAGGGCGTCGAGGAGCTGCGCGCGATCGCCGCCGCCCTGCGCGCCGCCGGCGTCGACGGCTCCCGCGCCCGGATCGACCCCTCGGTCGTCCGCGGCCTCGGCTACTACACCGGCCCCGTCTTCGAGGCGGAGCTCACGCGTGAGATCATGGGCGAGGACGGCCGCCCGCGCGCGTTCGGCTCCGTCGCCGGGGGCGGGCGCTACGATGGCCTGGTGGAGCGGTTCACCGGCCAGAAGGTGCCAGCGACCGGCATCTCCATCGGCGTGGACCGCCTCTTGGCCGCTCTCGGCGCCGCGCCGGAGCCCGCCGGCCCCGTCGTCGTGACCGTGATGGACCGCGCCCGCATGGCCGACTACGCCGCCATGGCCGCCGAGCTCCGCGCCGCCGGCATCCGCGCCGAAGTCTATCTCGGTAACCCCAAGAGTTTCGGCAACCAGTTGAAATATGCCGATAAACGTGCCGCCCCCGCCGCCGTCATCCAGGGCGCGGACGAGGCCGAGCGCGACGTCGTCCAGGTCAAGGACCTCGCCCTGGGCGCCGAGATCGCCCGCACCGCGACCCTGGAGGAATGGAAGGACCAGCCCGCCCAGCGCGAGGTCCCTCGCGCCGATCTCGTCGCCGCGATCCGCGCGATCCTGGACCGGTGACGCCCTCCGCCGGCGCGATCCGCGACGAGGCCGCCCGCCTGCTCGAGGGGTTCCGCGCCCTGGGCGCCGCGCCCTTCGAGACCGGCATCCTGCAACCCGCCGGCCCCTTCCTCGACCTCTACGGCGAGGACATCCGCGCCCGCGCCTACGTGACGCGCGACCCGCAGGAGGGCGAGATGATGCTGCGCCCCGACTTCACCCTGCCGGTGGTGCGCCATCACATGGCCGGCCCCGGCGGCGCCGCCCGTCACGCTTATGCCGGCGAGGTCTTCCGCCGCCAGGAGGACGACCCCGCCCGCCCGCGCGAATACGTGCAGGCCGGGATCGAGATCCTGGGCGGCGCAGATCCCGCGGCGCGCGACGCGGAGGTCCTCGCCGTCCTGCGCGCCGCCTGCGGCCCCGCCGGGCAGGCGACCTTCGGCGATATCGGCCTCGTCGCGGCGGCGGTCCGGGGGCTCACGACCTCCCCCCGCCGGCGCGCGCAGCTCATGCGCCATGTCTGGCGGCCGGCGCGGTTCCGCGCGCTGCTCGCCGGCTACGCCGCGCCCTCCGCGCCCTATGCGCCCCCTCCGATCTCCGCCGCGCCGGAGATCGGGGCCAGGGAGCCTCTTGAGGTCGCCGCACGCATCGAGGAGCTGCGCGCCGACGCGGCGACCCCGCCCATCCCCGCGGGGGAGGCCGAGGCGATGGCGGACCTCCTGGCCCTGGCCTGCGCGCCGCAGGAGGCGCCCCGCGCGCTCGCCCGCCTCGCGGGGCCGCTGGCCGGTCTGGGCGCCGCGATCGCCCCCTTCGCGGCCCGCCTGGAGGCGCTGCGCGGCACCGCGGGACTGGAGAGCTTCGCCTTCGAGGCGAGCCATGCCCGCTCCGCGATGGAGTATTACGACGGCCTCACCTTCACCATCCGCGCGCCCGGCCTGCCGCCCCTCGCCACCGGGGGGCGCTACGACGCCCTGACCCGCGCGGTGGGCGGCGGTGCGGGCGTGCCGGCCGTGGGCGGCGTGGTGCGGCCCGCGGCGCTGCTGGCGGCGCGCGGATGATCCGGCTCGCGATCCCCTCCAAAGGCCGCCTGATGGACGGCGCGGCCGACTGGTTCGCCGCCCGCGGCGTGGCGCTCGCCCGCACCGGCGCCGCGCGCGAATACGCCGGCGAGGTGGCCGGCGCGGACGGCGTCGCCCTGCAGCTCCTCTCCGCGGCGGAGATCCCCGGCGCGCTCGCGGGCGGACGCGCGCATCTGGGCGTGACCGGCTCGGACCTCGTGCGCGAGGGGCATGCCGACTGGGCCGCCCGGGTGGAGGCGCTGGCCCCGCTGGGCTTCGGCCATGCCGACCTCGTGCTCGCCGTGCCCGACTTCTGGACCGACTGCCGCACCCTGGGCGATCTCGACGCCGTCGCCGGGCGGTTCCGCGTCGCGCACGGCCGCCGCCTGCGGATCGCGACCAAGTACCACCGCCTCGTGCGCGAACACCTGCGCGCGGCCGGCGTGGCCGATTACGTCCTGATCGACAGCCAGGGGGCGACCGAGGGCACGGTGGCGAACGGCGCCGCCGAGGCGGTGGCGGACATCACCTCCTCCGGCGCGACCCTGCGCGACAACCACCTGCGGGTGCTGGACGAGCCGCCGATCCACCGAAGCGAGGCGACCCTCTTCCGCTCGCTCCGCGCGGACTGGGGGGAGGGGGAACGCGCCGCGCTCGGCGGCCTGCTCGCCACGCTGGGGATCGGCGACGGGCCGCCCCGGACGTGATCCGGGGCCCCGCGGGTCGGGGCGCGCACGGGATCGCGGGGCCCCGGATCGGGGTCCGGGGCGGCGTGCCTTACAGCACGCCGATCTCGCTCAGGGCGGCGGTCAGCTTCGGGGGCAGGGCGGGCTCGCCGGCCGCGCCGGGCGGCAGGTCGCGGGGCGCGTCGGCCGCGGCGAGGTAGCGCCAGCCCTGGAACGGCCGGCGCGGCTGCGCGGCGGTGCGCACGATGAGCGGATCGAGGACGAGGGCGCAGCGGCGGATCCCGTCCTCGCGCACGATCTCGTCCATCCGCACGATCCGCTGGCGGGCCAGGACGACGCCCTTGATCACCCAGTAGATCGAGCCCGTGCCGGCGATCTCCGCCTCGCGCCTGGGCCACATGCGGGTCACGTGCCGGGGCAAGCCGTCGGCGGTGCGCACCTGCGCGCGCGCCTGCCAGCGGGCGAGGTCGTCCACCCCCTCGGTCCCGACCGAGAGCTTGAGGATGTTGAGCGCGCTCGTCATCCCGCCACCAGTTAGGGGTCGCCGCCGGCCGCGCAAGTCATTCGCGCCACGCCTCCGCCACCCAGGGCGCGGGGCGCACGTAGGCGCGCAGGTGCCGCGCGACCGATCCCCGCCGCCGGTCCGTGAACGTCGCGGCGAGATGTGCGCGCGCCCCCACGGGGGCCGAGCCCCAGCCCCGGCCTGCGATCGCCTCGGGCGGGTTCATCCCCCCGGCGAAGATCACGATGCGCGCCCCCTCGGGGGGGCGGGGCGCCAGGGCGTAGTTCAGCGGGAAGGTCCGCCGGCAATGGTGGCGGTAGTGCACGACCCAGCCCCTGGGCCAGAACGTGACGCCGCCGGGCGCCTCGCGCGTCACGAAGCGCTGCTCGAACCGGTAGCGCGCCTGGACCCCGAGGGGGTCCGCCAGAAACGTCCTTCGCAGGGGGGCGAGGCCCCCGATGGGGGCGCGGTAGACCGAGGTCTGGCCCAGCCGCTCGAAGGGCGTGTTGGGGTTGCGCGCCAGGATCACGTCGCCCGCCGCGCCATGGTCGAAGAAAGGCGCGAGGTCGCCCAGGATCACCACGTCGAGGTCCAGAAAGAGGAACGGGCCGTCGAGGTCGCCCAGCGTCTCGGCCCAGAGCCGCGACTTGCCCCATTGGCCGGGCCGCGCGGGCACGTCCGCGTCCATCGGGGGCAGGGGCCGCGCCTCGACGCCCTCGGCGAGGCCGGCCGCGTCGTCGGTGAAGCACACGAAGCGCACCGGCCCCGCGAGGTTGCGCCGCACCATCGCGTGCAGGCGGTTGACGTAGGGCGCGCCGTATTTCGGCCCCCAGCTGATGCAGACGACCTGCCGCATGCGTCCCCCGTCCCGCCCCCCGCCGTTGTTGACCCTGGGCCGCGCGGGGTCTAGGGGGCCGGCTCCCGCCGGACGCGTCCGGCCGGGGATCATTGGTGTTGGCGGCCCCCGCGAGGGGAGCCCTGTCGCCCTTCGGGGAGAGGACAACGCCCTTCATCCGCGCCCCTCACGGCGCCCGCGAAGGAGATCAGACGGTGACCAAACGCACCTCTGCCAAGTACAAGCTCGACCGCCGCATGGGCGAGAACATCTGGGGCCGCTCGAAATCCCCGGTCAACCGCCGCGAGTACGGCCCCGGCCAGCACGGGCAGCGCCGCAAGGGCAAGATGTCCGATTTCGGCCTGCAGCTGCGCGCCAAGCAGAAGCTGAAGGGCTATTACGGCGACCTGACCGAGAAGCAGTTCAAGCGCATCTTCGCCGAGGCGTCCCGCGTGAAGGGCGACACCGGCGAGAACCTGATCGGCCTCCTCGAGCGCCGCCTCGACGCGGTGGTCTACCGCGCCAAGTTCGTGCCGACCGTGTTCGCCGCGCGCCAGTTCGTGAACCACGGCCACGTGACGGTGAACGGCGCGCGCGTGAACGTGCCCTCCTACCGGGTCAAGGAAGGCGACGTGATCGCCGTGCGCGACAAGTCCAAGCAGATGGTCGCGGTCCTCGACGCGGTCGGCCTGCCCGAGCGCGACGTGCCCGACTATGTCGACGCCGACCACTCCAAGATGACGGCCACCTTCGTGCGCACGCCCGGCTTCTCCGACGTGCCCTACGCGGTGCAGATGGAGCCGAACCTCGTGATCGAGTACTACGCCCAGAACTGATCGGGCCCACGGCGACACGGCCCTTGGGATCGGCGTGGACGCGCGCCGGTCCCTTTCAATGTCTCGAGGGTCGATCCGCCGCCGCGCCTCCCTCTCCCGAGCGGACCGGTCGCGGGCCTCCCGGCCCCGGTCGGACGGGCGCGGTGCGGGCGTCCGACCGGGATCGGGGCGAAGGCCCCTCCGCGCGGCGCGTCCCGCGTTCGCGGCCCGCTCGTCCGCCGTCCGCCCGCGCGCGCAAGGCGCGCTCCCGCTGACCGATGGGCGATGGGCCGACCTCCGATGCCGGAGCGCCCGGTTCGTCCAGACGACGTCACGACCCGGCGATCCTTCCTGGAGGACTCCGTCCATGCCGCGGTCCGGCGGGATCGGCGACGCGGCCGCATGACGGCACCTGCCGCCGCACCGCGCGCGTCATTCGGCGGCCGCGTCGCGGAGGCCCTGCTCCGTCCCTGCCGGCGGTGCGTGGACGGCGCCCCACGCTCCCATCGCCCCGAAGACGGGCGCCAGGGCCTCGCCCGCCGGGGTGAGGCCGTAGGCCACGTGCGGCGGCACCGCCCCGCGCATCTCCCGCCAGACCAGGCCGTCGGCCGCCAGGCCGCGCAGCGTCGCGGCGAGCACCCGCTGCGTCACCGGCGCCAGGCTGCGCTGCAAGGCGTTGAAGCGCATCTCCCCGGCCTCCAGCCGAAAGAGGACCATCAGCCGCCATTTGCCCGCCAGGAGCCGCAGGGTGCGATCCACCGGGCAGTCCTCGGGGCCCGGGGCGGGGAGGGAGCCGTCCATCGGCGGTATCCTTCGAGTGCGTACTTGCCGCGCTGCCTGCAGCGTTCCACCTGTCTCGCCGAGTGGCAAGCGGAGATGGGCGATGCGGGCAGCGAGCGCGGGGGCCGCCATCGGAGAGGATGGGCCGGACGAGGGGCGCCGGATCGAGACGGGCGACGTCCTGATCTACGGCTTCGATCCGATCTGCGGCTGGTGCTACGGCTTCGCGCCGGCCATGCGCGCGATCCGGGCCGCGCTTCCGGGACTCCCCGTGCGCCTGGCGATGTCGGGCCTGGTGACCGGCGCGCGCGTCGGGCCGGCATCCGAGAAGATCGCCTATGTCCGCAGCGCCGCCGCCCGGCTCGAGGCGGTGACGGGCCGGGCGCCCTCGGCGGCGTTCTTCGACTGGATGGCGAGCCCCGGCGCCGTGGCCGACAGCGGCCCGCCCGCCGCCGCCATCGACGCCGTGATGCGCGCCCGGCCGGAGGCCGCGATCCCCTTCGCCCATGCGGTGATCGAGGCGCATTACGGCGATGGCATGGACCCGAACGACCCCGCCGCCTACGCGCCCCTCCTGGCCGCGCACGCTCCGGGCGTGGCCCTGCCGGACATCCACGACCGGGCGGTGCAGGACGCCGCCTTCGCGGACGGACGGGCGATGGGGATCTCCAGCTTCCCGACGCTCGCCCTTCTCCGGGCCGACGGGTCGGCCCGGGTCCTGCCGTCCGAGTACCGCCCGGAGGCGGCCGTGACGATGATCCGTGCGCATCGGTCCGCCGCCCCCGCCCCGTAGCGCGCGCGCAACATCCGCGTGGCCTGGCGGCGACAGCCCTCGTCCGTCGGCGCCTCCGCCACTAGACGCGTGATTCGTCGGCGCCGGGTGCGGGGGCCGGCCGGGGGAGGACCACCGGATGAGCCAGCCGCCGCGACCGCATGACGGGATCGGGCGCATCGCCCCCTATGTCGGCGGCGCCGCCCCGGCGCGCGGCGCCGAGGGCGTGGTCAAGCTCTCCTCGAACGAGAACCCCTGGGGCCCGTCCGAGGCCGCGCGCCAGGCGCTCGTGCGCGCCGCGCACGACCTGCACCGCTATCCCGACGGCTCGCACGCCGCCCTGCGCGCCGCCATCGGCGAGGTCCACGGCCTCGATCCGGATCGCATCCTGTGCGGCGCGGGCTCCGGCGAGCTCCTCGCCCTCGTCGCGCAGGCCTTCGCCGGGCGCGGGGACGAGATCGTCCACACCGCGCACGGCTTCGCCATGTACCCGATCTACGCCGGCGCGGTCGGCGCCGTCGCGGTCGCGGTGCCCGAGCGCGAGCGCACCGTCGACGTCGACGCGATCCTGTCCGCCGTGCGCCGCAAGACCAGAATCGTCTACGTCGCCAACCCCGCCAATCCGACCGGCACCATGATCGGCGGCAACGAGCTCGGCCGCCTCGCCGCCGCGTTGCCGAGCCGGGTGCTCCTGGTGGTCGACGGCGCCTATGCCGAATACGTCGAGGGCTACGATGGCGGCGCCTCCCTGGTGGGCGCGCATGAGAACGTCGTGATGACGCGCACCTTCTCCAAGGTGCACGGGCTCGGCGGGCTGCGGGTGGGGTGGATGTACGGGCCGGGCCACGTGATCGACGCCGTGGGCCGCATCCGAGGGCCGTTCAACCTCTCCGAATTGCAGCAGCAGGCCGCCGAGGCCGCGATCCGCGACACCGCCTGGGTCGAGCGCACGCGCTCCGAGAACGCCCGCCTGCGCGCCTGGCTAGCCGAGGCGCTGGCCGAGCTCGGCATCCCGTCGGACACCTCGACGGCGAACTTCGTGCTGGCCCGCTTCGCCTCGGAGGCCGAGGCGCGCGCCTGCCTCGCCTTCCTCGCGGCGGACGGGATCCTGGTGCGGCACGTCGCGGGCTACGGCCTGCCGCACTGCCTGCGCATCACCGTCGGCGACGAGGCGTCCTGCCGCCGGGTCGTGCACGCGGTGGGCCGGTTCCTCGACGAGAAGACCGCCGCGTGAGCTACGCCCGGGTGGCCCTGATCGGGCTGGGGCTGATCGCGTCCTCGATGGCGCACGCCATGCGCCGCGCCGGCATGACGGCGGAGATCGTGGGCACCGCGCGCTCCGCCGAGACCCGCCGCATCGCGGCCCGCATCGGCTTCTGCGACCGGATCGAGGAGAGCGCGGAGGCGGCCGTGGCCGGCGCGGACCTCGTGGTCCTGGCGGTCCCGGTCGGCGCGATGGGCGCGGTCGCGGCGCAGGTCGCGCCGCATCTCGCCCCCGGCGCGACCGTGACCGACGTGGGCAGCGTCAAGCGCGCCGTGATCGAGGCCGTGGGCCCGCATCTGCCCGAGGGGACGCATTTCGTGCCGGGGCATCCCATCGCCGGGACCGAGCGGTCCGGCCCGGACGCCGGATTCGCCAGCCTCTTCGACCGGCGCTGGTGCCTCCTGACCCCCGAGGGCGCCGACGAGGGCGCCGTCGTCCGGCTCACGGCCTACTGGGAGGCGCTGGGCGCCCGGGTCGGCACGATGGAGGCGGACCATCACGACCTCGTCCTCGCGGTGACGAGCCACGTGCCCCACCTCATCGCCTACACCATGGTCGGCGTGGCCGACGATCTGGGCCGCGTCACGGACGCGGAGGTGATCGACTACTCCGCCGCGGGGTTCCGCGACTTCACGCGCATCGCCGCCTCCGATCCGGTGATGTGGCGCGACGTCTTCCTTGCCAACCGGGACGCCTCGCTCGACATCCTCGGGCGCTTCACCGAAGAGCTGTTCGCCCTCCAGCGGGCGATCCGGACGGGAGATGGCGACTTGCTGCACGCCTATTTCACGCGCACCCGCGCCATCCGCCGCGGCATCGTCGAGGCCGGGCAGGACACCGACGCGCCCGATTTCGGGCGCGCCCGCCCGTGATCGCGCGCGCCGCGCTCGCGCTCGCGCTCGCGCTCGCCCTGGCCGCCGCCCCGGCGCTGGCCGAGGCGCCGAGCGTCTCGCTCCGCCCCGAGGCCCGGCCCGCCATCACCCGGCCCGCCGCGCCGGCCCAGGCGCAGGCCGCCCCCCGCACCGCGCCGCAGCCGCCCGTCCGCCCGCAGGGGTTCGGCGCCGCGCTGCGCGGCATCTTCGGCGGCGGCGACGGGCGGTCCGGCACGGTGCGCTACGCCAACGCCGTGTGCGGCATGGGCGACGTCGCCGGCACCCCGCTGCAACGCATCCCCGGCCGCATCCCCGGCTGCGGGATCGAGAGCCCGGTGCGCGTCTCGGCGGTGGCGGGGATCGCTCTCGACCGGCCGGCGGTGATGGACTGCCCGACCGCCGCCGCCCTGCGTGCCTGGGTCAAGTCCGGCGCGATCCCCGCCTTCGAAGGGCGGGGCGGGGGGCTCGCCTCCCTCAAGGTCGCGGCCGGCTACGCGTGCCGCACGCGCAACAACCGCCCCGGCGGGCGCATCAGCGAGCACGGGCGCGGCCGGGCCATCGACATCTCGGCCTTCCGCCTGCGCGACGGCCGCGAGGTCACCGTGCTCCAAGGCTGGCGCGCCCTGCCGACGCGCGCGCCCCTGCGCGCCGCCTGGAGCGCGGCGTGCGGGCCCTTCGGCACCGTCCTGGGCCCGGATGCCGACCGCTACCACCAGGACCATCTGCACCTCGACACCGCCCGCTACCGCTCGGGCAGCTACTGCCGGTAGAGCCGAGGCGCCGCCCCGAGCGGGATCGGCCCCAGTCGCATCCGTCCGCCGGAGAAGGTCAGCTCGGTCTCGATCACGCCGCGCGCGGCGCCTTCCCCGGCGATCAGATCCAGCGCCGCGATGGTGACCGGCGCCTGCCGCGCGGGGAGGAGCCCCGCCGCCACCGCCGCCTCGACGAGCCGCGGCCACTCGTCGAGCCGCACCGCGAGCGTGCCGTCCAGCGCGCCGTCCGGCCCGACCCCGATCGGCCCGCCCGAGAGGCGCAGGCGCGCGGCGCCCCAGTCGAGGCGCGCCTCCTCCAGGTCGAGCGCCAGGAGGCGGGGCGGCGGGTCTGCGGCCCGGTCCAGCGGCGCCGAGAGGCGCGCGTGCGCGTCGATGCGCAGCAGCGACAGCCGGCCGGGCGGCAGGTCCCCCGGCATCAGGTCGACGTCGCGCACCAGCACGCCCAGATGGTAGGTCGCCTCCTCGGGCGGGACGTCGCCGCCATCCTCCCGCTCGGCGGCGGCCCGGACCTCGGCGGCGGCGGCGCGCCAGCCTTCCCCGGCGGCGGTCACCTCCCGGCCGACGAAGGCGAGGCGCTCCAGCGGCAAGCTCGGCGCGACGCCCACGCGCACCGAGGCCGACGCCTCCGCCCCTTCGATGACGACCGCGCCGGCCGGGGTGGCGATGCGCTGCGGCCCCGGCCAGGCGGCGACCGCCCGGTTCGGCGCGTAGGACAGCATCAGGGTCTGGAACCTGTCGGCGGACCAGAGGACGGCCTCCGGGTCGCCCAGCTCCAGCCCCGTGAACGTGGTGTCGAAGCGCGAGGGGAACCCGCGCACCCGGATCTCGGCTCGCGCCACGCGCCCGGCCTCGCGCTGCGCGGCGAGCCAGCCCTCGAACCCCGCCTTGGTCGCGCGCGCGCCGAGCACCCACCACCCCGACCAAAGGAGCGCCGCGGCGAGGACGATCACGATCAGGCGGCGCATCTGGCTTCCCTTCCGGCGCGAAGGCGGGCACCCCGCGTCCTGCCCCACCCGCCGCAGGGGCGCCATGGGGGACGCGAGAGATGGACGACCGGACCGGCCCCGGGCCGCTGTGGATCTTCGCCTACGGATCGCTCCTGTGGAACCCCGGCTTCGAGCCGGCGGACACGCGGCTCGCGACCTTGCGCGACTACCGCCGCAGCTTCGCGATGCGCTCGGTGCACCATCGCGGGACCGAGGCGCGGCCGGGCCTGGTCCTCGCGCTCGACGCGGCGCCGGGCGGCGCCTGCCGCGGCCTCGCCCTGCGCGTGCCTCCCGCCGAGACGGAGGAGGTCCTGCGCGCGCTGCGCGAGCGCGAGCTCGTCAGCTCGGCCTATCTCGAGGCGCGGGTCGCCCTGGAGACGGAGGCCGGCGCCGTGAGCGCCACCACCTTCGTCGTCGACCGCGCGCACCGGCAGTATTGCGGCGGCCTCGACCTGGCGGAGCAGGCGGCGATCATCGCCGTCGCCCATGGGGGGCGCGGCGACAACGCGGCCTACCTCCTTGAGACCGCGCGCGCTCTGCGGGCCCTGGGCATCGAGGACGCCGAGCTCGACCGCCTCGCCGAACTGGTGCAGATGCGCACCACCCTGTGACCCGGCGCCCTTTCCACGGGGAGGGCGAGGCCATACTCTCGCGCATCGCCGCCCAGTCAGGTCAGGGAATCCCCGATGGCGCAGAAGCCCCGGGTCTCCGCGCATAGCTTCACGCAGCCGGTGCGCCAGATCGTCACCATGGTGCTCGTCCTCGTGCTGGTCGCGGCGGGCGCCTGGCTGGCGCTGCCCCAAGTCGCGCCGGTCTTCCTCGCCAATCCCTACCTCAACGGCTTCATCGGCCTCGTCTTCGTGATCGGCGTCTTCGCCTGCTTCTGGCAGGTCTGGCAGCTCATCGTCGGGGTGCGCTGGATCGGCGCCTTCACGCGCGGGCGCGGCGGGCGCACGCCGGGCGCGGTGCGCGCGCCGCGGCTCCTGGCGCCGCTGGCGCAGCTCCTGGGGCAGCGCGACGCGCGGGCGAACATCTCCTCCTCCTCGGCGCGCTCGATCCTCGACTCGGTCGCCACCCGCATCGACGAGGCGCGCGACATCACGCGCTACATCACCTCGCTCCTCATCTTCCTGGGCCTGCTGGGCACGTTCTACGGCCTGGCCACGACCGTGCCCGCCGTGGTCGACACGATCCGCTCGCTCGCCCCGCAGGAGGGGGACCAGGCCGTCGACGTGTTCGACCGCCTCATGTCGGGCCTCGAGGCGCAGCTCGGCGGCATGGGCGTGGCCTTCGCCTCCTCGCTCCTCGGCCTCGCGGGATCGCTCGTCGTCGGCCTCCTGGAGCTCTTCGCCGGGCACGGGCAGAACCGGTTCTACCGCGAGCTGGAGGAATGGCTCAGCACCATCACCACCCTCGGGTTCGACGCCGAGGGCGACGGCGAGGCCGGGATGATCGCCGGGCTCGCCAGCCACATGGCGAGTCAGATCGACGCCATCCGCGACGTCCTCACCGACGAGAGCCACGCCCGCGCGGAGAGCGACGCGCGCACCGCCGCCCTCGTCGCGGCCGTCTCCTCCCTGACCGCCAAGCTCAGCGAGGGGGGCGTGGCGGACGCGGCCCTCGAACGGGTCGCGGACGGGCAGGAACGCATCGCGAGCCTGCTGGAGGGCGGGGCGGCCTCCGGCGGCGGGGGACTGGACGCCGAGAGCCGCTCGCGCCTGCGCTCGATCGACGTGCAGATGCTGCGCCTCCTCGAGGAGGTCGCCGCCGGCCGGCAAGAGACCCTGGCCGAGCTGCGCCACGACCTCGCCGGCCTCACCCGCGCCGTGCAGGGCCCGCGCGGCCCGGTGGATCCGCGCCGCGTCGTGGGCGGGGTGCAGCGCGCGGCCGGGCGCGAGGGCTAGGGCATGGCGCTCAGCCGCCGCACGGGCGCCAGGCTCCAGGCGTCCATCTGGCCGGGCTTCGTCGATGCGATGACGGCGCTGCTCCTCGTGCTGATGTTCGTCCTGACCATCTTCATGGTCGTGCAGTTCGTCCTGCGGGACACGATCTCGGGCCAGGACCGCGCGCTCGACGAGCTCACCGCCGAGGTCGCCGGCCTGTCGCGGGCCCTCGGCCTGGAGCAGGAGCGCAGCGCCGCCCTGGACGGCGCCCTGGGCGAGACCGACGCCGCGCTGGAGGACGCCCTGGGCGAGGCGGCGCGGCAGACCGCCCTCGTCACCGCGCTCACCGGCTCGCTGGAATCGCGCAACGCGGCCCTCGAGGAGCGGCGCGCCCAGGTCGCGAGCTTCGAGGCGCAGGTCGCGTCGCTCATCGCGGAGCGCGACGACGCGCGCGCCCGGGGCGCCGCCCTCGCGGCCTCCGAAGCGGCGCTCCTGTCGGAGCAGGAGGCCTTGAGCCTCGCGCTCGCCAGCGCCCGGAGCGAGGTCGACCTCGCCGCCGAGGAGGCCCGCCGCGCGGCCGCCGAGGCCGATGCGCTGGATGCCATGGTGGCGGAGATGGCGGCCGAAGCCGAGGCGCGCGAGGTCGACCTCGCCGCCACGCTCGCCGCCCTCGTCGCCGCGCGCGAGGACGGGCGCGGCGCGGCCGAGCGGCTCGCCGCCCTCGAGGCGCGGCTGGCGGAGGGGGAGGCCGCCGCCGCGTCGTCCGCCACGCGGCTCGCGGACCTGGAGGCCCGCCTCGCCGCGCGCGACGGGGACCTGGCGCGGGCGCGCGGCGCGCTCGCCGACGGGTCCGCCGCCCTGGACGCCGCGGAGGCCGCGCGCCTGGCGGAGGCCGCGGCCGCCGAGCAGCTGCGCGAGCGCCTGGGCGCGCAGGCCCTGGAGCTGGATGCGGCCGAGGCGGCGCGGCTCGAGCAGGCGGCCGCCGCGGAGGCCCTGCGCGCCCGGCTCGGCGGCGTGCAGGACGCCCTGGCCGAGGCGGACGCCGAGCGATTGGCCGGGGCCGCCGCGGCGGAGGCGCTGCGGGGCCGGATCGGGTCGTTGGACGAAGCCGCCGCCCGCGCCGAGGCCGCCCGCCTCGCGGAGGCCGCCGCCGCGCAGGCTCTGAGGGACCGGCTCGCGGACGCGGATGCCGAGCTGACGGCGATGTCCCTCGCCCTGGAGGAGCAGCGGCGCGCGGCGGAGGAGACGCTGACCCTCCTGGCCGGCGCCCGCGCCGCGCAGGACGAGGTCGCTCTGGACCGTGACGCCGCCCTCACCGAGGCGGAGCGCACGGCCGGCCTCCTGGCCGCGGCCCGCGCCGCCCTGTCCGAGCAGGAAGCCCTCACCGAGGACGAGGCCCTCCGGGTCGCCGCGCTGAACGCTCAGGTCGCCGATCTGCGCAGGCAGGTCGCCGGCCTCCGGGACTCGCTCGGCCTCGCCCGGATCGCCGACGAGGCGGCGGGCGCGCGGATCCAGTCCCTCGGCGCCGAGCTGAACGCCGCTCTCGCGCGCGTCGCGGCCGAGGAGCGCGCCCGCGCCGACATGGAGGCCGCCGAGCGCGAGCGGCTGGAACGGTCCGCCTCGGCCTTCTTCGGCACGGTGCGCGGGGTGTTCGAGGGGCGAGACGACGTGGAGCTCGTCGGCGACCGTTTCGTCTTCTCCTCCGAGGTCCTGTTCGAGACCGGAAGCGACACCCTCTCGGCCGCCGGGCGCCAGCAGATCGCCAGCATCGCCGGCAGCGTGCGCGAGGTCGCGGCGGCGATCCCGCCGGGCATCGACTGGGTCCTCCAGGTCGACGGGCACACCGACGACCAGCCTCTCTCCGGCGGCGGCGCCTTCGCCGACAACTGGGAGCTGAGCCAGGCGCGGGCCCTCTCGGTCGTGCGCTACATGTCCGAGGATCTGGGCCTGCCCCCTGCGCGCCTGTCGGCCAACGGGTTCGGTCAATACCGCCCCCTCGATCCGGCGGGCACGCCGGCGGCCCGGGCGCGCAACCGGCGGATCGAGCTGAAGTTCACCGAGCGGTGAGGCGCGCCTCGGCGTCGGCGCCCGCGACCATGCGGCCGCCGCGCAGGACGTCGATCCGCGCGCGGTAGGCGCCCGCGGGCCAGCCGCCCTCAGGCGCCGCCCGGCCCGAGGCGCGGTAGAAGGCGACGAGGTCGCGCTCCAGCGGCGCCTCGTGATCGTGGCGCCATCCGCCCGGGCCGTCGATCGTCACGCGCACGACGTCGCCCGCCCGCCCGCCGAAGCCCTGGATCCATGCGACGAGCGCCGCCCCGTCCCTGGCGGGCCAGGACCCGGCGCGCGGCGCGGCGTCGCGGACCTCGTCATAGGTCGGCAGCCGCGGCGCGAGCCCCGCGGCGATCACGCCGGTCGACACATGCGCCACCGCCTCGCGCCAGAGGGTCCGGCCCTCGTCGCAGGCGGGGCTCGCGTCCGCGTCGAACGGGTCCACGATCGATCCGTTCCGGCGGAGGGCGAAGTGGAGATGCGGGAACTCCGTGCGTCCCGAGAGGCCGACGCGGCCCAAGACGGCCCCGGCCGGGACCGCGTCTCCGGTGCGCACCGCGACGGAGCCCTCCATCAGGTGGCAATACTGCGTCTCCCAGCCGCCGGCATGGTCCAGGACGACGCCGTTGCCGCAGTCCTGACCATCCAGATCCGGCGCGTCCGGCGCGCGGATCGACACGTCCGGCCAGAGATCTCGCACCGCGCGCACCGTTCCGGGCGCGGCGGCCAGGACGTCCACGCCGGCACGCATCGCGGCGAGGTCCGGAAGCGCGAAATCCGTGCCGGCATGACCGTCATAGGACAGCCAGCCGCAGGCGTGGTCGGCATGACCGGGCCCCGGATCGCGGTCGACGAAGTTCTGGATGTGGCAGGTCTCGCCCAGGGCGCAGTCGATCGGCAGGTCGAGGATGATCGGCGGCGGGCCGTCCTGCGCGCCGGCGCCGGACGCGGCGGCGGCCGCGACGCAGAGCGCCGCGGCCGCCGATCGGGGGCGCGAGGGCCCGGCGATCACTCCGCCGTCAGGAGCGGCGGCTTGCCCTTGGAGATGCGCGCCACCTCGGGGGCAAGGAAGTCGAGCGTCAGCGCGCCGTCCTTCGCCCCGACCCGGACGATCCCGCCCTTGGCGAGCTTGCCGAAGAGGAGCTCTTCGGCGAGCGGCTTCTTGATGTGCTCCTGGATCACGCGGCCGAGCGGGCGGGCGCCCATCTTGTCGTCGTAGCCCTTGTCGCCGAGCCAGCTCGCCGCCTCGGGCGTGAGCTCGATCGTGACGCCCCGGTCCATGAGCTGGGCCTCGAGCTGCATGACGAACTTCTCGACTACCTGCATGATCACCTCCTTCGGCAGCGCGCCGAAGCTGATGATCGAGTCGAGCCGGTTGCGGAACTCCGGGGTGAACATGCGCTCGATCGCGGCGGTGTCCTCGCCCTCGCGCTTGTCCCGGCCGAAGCCGATCGCCTCGCGGGCCATGTCCGCGGCCCCGGCGTTCGAGGTCATGATCAGGATCACGTTGCGGAAGTCGACGGCCCGGCCGTTATGGTCCGTCAGCTTGCCGTGGTCCATCACCTGCAGGAGGATGTTGAACACGTCCGGATGCGCCTTCTCGATCTCGTCGAGGAGGAGGACGCAATGCGGATGCTGGTCCACCCCGTCGGTGAGCATGCCGCCCTGGTCGAAGCCGACATAGCCCGGCGGCGCGCCGATCAGGCGGCTGACGGCGTGCTTCTCCATGTATTCGGACATGTCGAAGCGCAGGAGCTCGACGCCGAGCGTGTCGGCGAGCTGCTTGGCGACCTCGGTCTTGCCCACCCCGGTGGGGCCGGCGAAGAGGTAGTTGCCGATCGGCTTCTCGGGCTCGCGCAGCCCCGCACGCGCCAGCTTGATCGCCGAGGACAGGGCCGAGATCGCGGTGTCCTGACCGAAGACGACGCGCTTGAGCGAGCCCTCGAGATCGCGCAGGACCTCGGCGTCGTTCTTGGAGACGTTCTTGGGCGGGATGCGCGCGATCTTGGCGACGACCGCCTCGATCTCGCGGGTGCCGATCGTCTTGCGGCGCTTGGATTCCACGATCAGGTGCTGCGCCGCGCCGGCCTCGTCGATCACGTCGATCGCCTTGTCGGGCAGCTTGCGGTCGTTGATGTAGCGGGCCGAGAGCTCGACCGCCGTCTTGATCGCGTCGGCGGTGTACTTGATGTGGTGATGGTCCTCGAAATAGGGCTTCAGGCCCTTGAGGATCTTCACGCTGTCCTCGACCGAGGGCTCGTTCACGTCGATCTTCTGGAACCGGCGGGAGAGGGCGCGGTCCTTCTCGAAGTGCTGGCGGAACTCCTTGTAGGTCGTCGAGCCCATGCAGCGCAGCTTGCCGCCCTGGAGCGCGGGCTTGAGGAGGTTCGACGCGTCCATCGCGCCGCCGGAGGTCGCGCCGGCGCCGATCACGGTGTGGATCTCGTCGATGAAGAGGACGGCGTCCTCGTGCTCCTCCATCTCGGTCATCACGGCCTTGAGCCGCTCCTCGAAATCGCCCCGGTAGCGCGTGCCGGCCAGCAGCGCGCCCATGTCGAGGCTGTAGATCGTGGTCTTGGACAGGACCTCGGGCGTCTCGCCCGAGACGATCTTGCGCGCCAGGCCCTCGGCGATGGCGGTCTTGCCGACGCCGGGATCGCCCACCAGCAGGGGGTTGTTCTTGCGCCGGCGGCACAGGACCTGGATGCAGCGCTCGACCTCGTGCTCGCGCCCGATCAGGGGGTCGACGTCGCCCTCGGCCGACTTGCGGTTGAGGTCGACGCAGTACTTGCCGAGCGCGCTTTCCTTGTCGTCGGCGGCCTCCTCCGCCTCGGGCTCCTCGGCCGCGCCGGTCACGGGGCGGCTCTCGCCGAAGGAGGGGTCCTTGGCGACGCCGTGGGCGATGAAGTTGACCGCGTCGTAGCGGGTCATGTCCTGCTCCTGCAGGAAGTAGGCCGCGTTCGATTCGCGCTCGGCGAAGATCGCGACGAGGACGTTCGCGCCCGTCACCTCCGAGCGGCCGGAGGACTGGACGTGGATCGCCGCGCGCTGGATCACGCGCTGGAACGCGGCCGTGGGCACGGCCTCCGATCCCTCGACCTCGGTGACGAGGGTGCTGAGGTCGTCGTCCACGAAGGCGACGAGCGTGTCCTTGAGCTCGGAGAGGTTCACGCCGCAGGCCTTCATGACCTTGGCGGCGTCCTCCTCCTCGACGAGGGCCAGGAGCAGGTGCTCGAGGGTGGCGAGCTCGTGGCGGCGGGCGTTGGCGAGGGCCAGCGCGGCGTGGATCGCCTGCTCGAGCGTGGGGGAGAATGACGGCACTGGCGTGCTCCTTCCGGGTCGGGGGTCCGGGCGTGCGAACGGGGCTGCGGGCGGCCTCGTCCGGGACCGTGTCCTCTCGAGGTTAAAGTTTGGTTGCGGCGGCTCCGACTTCAAGCGCGAATGTCGGGGGCGCCCTCACGATGGGGCGACGGGGGCGGGCCGGCGCCCGCTTATGCGGCGGGCGCGGTCAGTACCCATCGCGGCGGCGACGCAGCTCGGCGAAGCTCTCGACGTCGGTGGCTCGCGGCATAGATAGGGCCGCCTTCACGGCATCCAAGTGCGCCCGCAGGAAGGGGTTCGTCGCCTTCTCGACGGCCAGGGTCTCCGATTCCATCGGCACGGAGCGGGCGCGCCAATCGGCGATGCGGCCGGCGCGGGCCTCCAGCTCGGGCGCGGCGGCCCCCACGTCGCGCGCGAAGCGCAGGTTCGCGTCCAGGTAGTCGTGCCCCTGGTGGATCGCCGTGTCGTCCGGCAGCTCGGCGAGCCGCGACAGGCTCCCCCACATCTGCTCGGCCGTCCCCTCGAAGAGACGCCCGCAGCCCAAGGCCATGAGGCTGTCGCCGGTGAAGGCGGCCTCGAGGCTCGGCACGTGGAAGGCGACGTGCCCGATCGTGTGCCCCGGCACGTCGACGACCGCGGCCGCGCGGCCCATGAGGGTCGTGCCCGTGCCGGCGGTCAGGGGCAGGTCCAGCGGCGGCAGGCGCGCCGCGTCGGCCGCGTTGCCCGCGACGGTGACCGGATGGGCGGCGGCGATCTCGGCCAGGGCCTGCACGTGGTCGTCGTGATGATGGGTGAGCCACACCTCCGTCAGCGTCCACTCCCGCTCGGCCAGGGCGCGCAGGATCGGGCCGGCCTCCGGCGCGTCGATCAGGGCGGCGGTGCCGCGCGGGCCGGGCACGAGGTAGGCGAAGTTGTCGGACAGGCAGGGCACCGCCAGGACGGCATCGGGCGTGCCGGGAGCATTGGGCATGACGGGGGCGCCTCCCTGCGCTAGTGATCGCGGCAGGCTAGGGGCGGCAGGCGGGGACGCAAGGTGCATCTCGACGTGACGGATCTGCGCGGCTTCTACTACCGCACGCGGCTCGGACGGGCGGCGCAGGCCGCGATCCGCGCCCGGCTGGTGGAGAGCTGGGGCGACACCAAGGGCCTGACGGTGGCGGGCTACGGGTTCGCGGTGCCGCTCCTGCGCCCGTTCCGCGACCGGGCGCGCCGGACCATCGCGCTCATGCCCGCGCCGCAGGGGGTGATGCCCTGGCCCTCGGGCGAGCCCAACGTCTCGGTCCTCACCGAGGAGACGCGCTGGCCGATCGAGACGGGGCATGTCGACCGGCTGGTCCTGATGCACGGGCTGGAGACCTCAGAGAACGCGCCGGGCGTGCTCGACGAGGCCGAGCGCGTGCTGGGGCCGGGCGGGCGCATGGCCCTGGTGGTGCCCAACCGCGGCGGCCTCTGGGCGCGCCGGGACAAGACGCCCTTCGGCTACGGCCGGCCATATTCGCTGGGCCAGCTCGAGGCGCAGCTCCGGCGCCACGGGCTCGAGCCGCACGCCCATGTCGCGGCGCTGTTCCAGCCGCCGTCGCACCGACGGTTCTGGCTGCGGGTCGGCCCGCTCATGGAGCGCGTCGGGCGGCGCGTCTCGAACCGCTGGGCCGGCGGCGTCCTGATCGTGGAGGCGCGCAAGCAGGTGCCCGCCCGCCCGCGCCCCGGCCTGAGCGAGCGGGTGCGCGCGCCCATCGAGGGGGCGCTCGGCCTGGGCGAGCCGGCCGGGCAGCCGGCGCGGCGGACGGCCGCGGACCGGGAGAAATGCGGAGCGCCGAGGCGAGCCCACTGATCTATCAGGGTTTTGATGCCGCCGCGCGGCCGCCGCCTCGCCTTGCCGGGGCCTGGGGCCTCTGCTACACGGCAGGCGATTTCGGGCCGGGATGCGCACGCCCCCGTCCGCGCAACCGAGGGCCGGCGCTCCGCGCCAGGCGGCCCGGCACCGGAAGGACGGACGTGGCGACAGGCAGTTATTCCGGCGGCATCGCGCAGCGCTACGCCACGGCCGTCTTCGCGATCGCGCAGGACGGCGGCGGGCTGGACGCGCTCGAGCGCGACGTGGCCGCCCTGCGCGAGGCCCTGGAGGGCAGCGCCGACCTGCGCTCGCTGACGACCTCGCCGATCTACACGCGCGAGCAGCAGGGGGCCGGCATCGGGGCGGTGGCGGACGCGATGGGCCTGGGCCCGACGATGGGCAACACCCTGCGCCTGATGGCGACCAAGCGCCGGCTCTTCGCGGTGCCCGCCCTCCTGGCCGCGCTCGACGCGATGATCGCGCGGGCGCGCGGCGAGGTGACGGCCGAGGTCGCCAGCGCGCAGCCCCTGACGCAGGAGCAGCGCGCAGCCCTGGCTGAGACGCTCAGGAAGACCGTCGGCAAGGACGTCAAGATCAACCAGACCGTGGATGAGACCCTCATCGGCGGGCTGATCGTCAAGGTCGGCTCGAGGATGATCGACACGTCGATCAGGTCGAAGCTGAACCAGCTCAAGAGCATCATGAAAGAGGCCGGATGATGGGTATCCAAGCCGCCGAGATCTCGGCGATCCTGAAGGAGCAGATCCAGAACTTCGGCCAGGAGGCCGAGGTGGCCGAGGTCGGCCGGGTGCTGAGCGTCGGCGACGGGATCGCGCGGGTGCACGGCCTGGACAACGTCCAGGCCGGCGAGATGGTCGAGTTCCCGGGCGGCGTGCGCGGCATGGCCCTCAACCTCGAGGTCGACAATGTCGGCGTCGTGATCTTCGGCTCGGACCGCGCCATCAAGGAAGGCGATACCGTCAAGCGGACGGCCTCCATCGTGGACGTGCCGTGCGGGCCGGGCCTGCTCGGCCGGGTCGTGGACGGGCTCGGCAACCCGATCGACGGCAAGGGCGACCTCGAGGTGGCCGAGCGCCGCATCGCGGACGGCAAGGCGCCCGGCATCATCCCGCGCAAGTCGGTCCACGAGCCGATGGCGACGGGCCTCAAGGCGATCGACGCGATGATCCCGATCGGCCGCGGCCAGCGCGAGCTGATCATCGGGGACCGGCAGACCGGTAAGACCGCCGTCGCCCTCGACACGATCCTCAACCAGAAGAACTACAACGACGCGGCGACGGATGAATCCGAGAAGCTGCACTGCTTCTACGTCGCCATCGGGCAGAAGCGCTCGACCGTCGCGCAGCTCGTCAAGAAGCTCGAGGAGACCGGCGCGATCGCCTACACGACGGTGATCGCGGCGACCGCGTCCGACCCCGCGCCGATGCAGTACCTCGCCCCCTACACGGCCACCTCGATGGCCGAGTACTTCCGCGACAACGGCAAGCACGCGCTGATCATCTACGACGACCTCTCCAAGCAGGCGGTGAGCTACCGGCAGATGTCGCTCCTGCTGCGCCGCCCGCCGGGGCGCGAGGCCTATCCCGGCGACGTGTTCTACCTCCATTCGCGGCTGCTGGAGCGCTCGGCCAAGCTCAACGAGGAGAACGGCTCGGGCTCGCTCACGGCGCTGCCGATCATCGAGACGCAGGGCGGGGACGTCTCGGCGTTCATTCCGACCAACGTGATCTCGATCACCGACGGGCAGATCTTCCTCGAGACGGACCTCTTCTTCCAGGGGATCCGCCCGGCGGTGAACACCGGCCTCTCGGTGAGCCGCGTCGGCTCCTCGGCGCAGACCAACTCGATGAAGTCGGTCGCCGGCCCGGTGAAGCTCGAGCTCGCGCAATACCGCGAGATGGCGGCCTTCGCGCAGTTCGGCTCGGATCTCGACGCCTCGACGCAGAAGCTCCTCAACCGCGGCGCGCGCCTGACGGAGCTGATGAAGCAGCCGCAGTACTCGCCCCTCACCAACGCCGAGATCGTCTGCGTGATCTTCGCCGGCACGACCGGCTACCTGGACGACATCCCGGTGAACAAGGTCGGCGCGTTCGAGGACGGGCTGCTGCGCCACATGCGAGGCGCCGGAAAAGGGACGCTGGACTGGATCACCAAGGAGGATCCGAAGATCAAGGGCGACGCCGCCGACCGCCTGAAGGGCGAGCTCGACAAGTACGCCAAGGATTTCGCGGCCTAGGCCGCGGGGGGACGGCATGCCCAGCCTCAAGGACCTCAAGAACCGGATCGAGAGCGTGAAATCCACGCGCAAGATCACCAAGGCCATGCAGATGGTCGCGGCGGCCAAGCTCCGCCGCGCCCAGGACGCCGCCGAGCAGGCGCGCCCCTATGCGGAGCGATTCAACGCGGTGATGGCGCAGCTCGCGCAGGGCGTGGGCGACACCGGCCCGCGCCTCCTCGTCGGCACCGGGTCGGAGGAGACGCACCTCCTCGTGGTGATGACCTCCGAGCGCGGGCTCGCGGGCGGGTTCAACTCGAACATCGTCAAGCTGACGCGCACCCGCATCCGCGCGCTGCGCGGGGAGGGCAAGACGGTCAAGATCGTCACCGTCGGCAAGAAGGGGCGCGACCAGCTTCGCCGCGACTTCAAGGACCTGCTCGTCCACCATGTCGACATGA
This sequence comes from uncultured Alphaproteobacteria bacterium, assembly GCA_963833115.1. Classification (GTDB taxonomy): domain Bacteria; phylum Pseudomonadota; class Alphaproteobacteria; order Rhodobacterales; family Rhodobacteraceae; genus Hasllibacter. Next base: position 39,750 of record CAWHWS010000001.1, read on the forward strand.
CCGAGGTGAAGCGCCCCCGCTACGAGGACGCGGCCCGCATCGCCAAGGACATCCTCGGCCGGTTCGACGCGGGCGAGTTCGACGTGTGCACGCTGTTCTATTCCGAGTTCGAGAACGTCGTGACGCAGAAGCCCATCGCGCAGCGGATCATCCCGGCCGAGTTCGACGCGCCCGAGGAGGGCGCCGGCGCCCCGCTCTACGATTACGAGCCCGGCGAGGAGGCGATCCTGGCCGACCTGCTGCCGCGCGGCGTGGCGACGCAGATCTTCGCCGCGCTCCTGGAGAACGCGGCCGGCGAGCAGGGCGCGCGGATGTCCGCGATGGACAACGCCACCCGCAACGCCGGCGACATGATCGACCGCCTGACCGTGCAGTACAACCGCACGCGCCAAGCCGCGATCACCACCGAGCTGATCGAAATCATCGCCGGCGCGGAAGCGCTCTGAGCCCGCACCGAATCCGGAGACACCAATGCCCGAAGCTAAAGGCAAGATCACGCAGGTCATCGGCGCCGTCGTCGACGTGCAGTTCGACGGCGGCCTGCCCGAGATCCTCAACGCCCTGACGACCGACAACAACGGCAAGATGCTGACGCTCGAGGTCGCGCAGCACCTCGGCGAGAGCACCATCCGCGCCATCGCCATGGACGCGACCGAGGGCCTGGTCCGCGGCCAGGCGGTCACCGACAGCGGCCGCCCGATCCAGGTGCCCGTCGGCGCCGCCACGCTGGGCCGGATCATGAACGTCGTCGGCGATCCGGTCGACGAGAAGGGCCCCGTCGAGGCGGACGAGTACCGCCCCATCCACGCGCCCGCGCCGACCTTCGCCGAGCAGTCGACGAGCTCGGACATCCTGGTGACCGGGATCAAGGTGATCGACCTCCTCGCGCCTTATTCCAAGGGCGGGAAGATCGGCCTGTTCGGCGGCGCCGGGGTCGGCAAGACGGTGCTGATCCAGGAGCTGATCAACAACATCGCCAAGGTGCACTCCGGCTACTCGGTCTTCGCCGGGGTCGGCGAGCGCACGCGCGAGGGCAACGACCTCTACTACGAGTTCATCGAATCGGGCGTCATCGACAAGGACGACCTCACCAAGTCCAAGGTGGCCCTCGTCTACGGGCAGATGAACGAGCCGCCGGGCGCGCGCGCGCGGGTCGCGCTCTCCGGCCTGACCATGGCCGAGCAGTTCCGCGACCAGTCCGGTGCGGACGTGCTCTTCTTCGTCGACAACATCTTCCGGTTCACGCAGGCGGGCTCCGAGGTCTCGGCGCTCCTGGGCCGCATTCCCTCGGCGGTGGGCTACCAGCCGACGCTGGCCACCGACATGGGCGCGCTGCAGGAGCGGATCACCTCGACCAAGGCGGGCTCGATCACGAGCGTCCAGGCGATCTACGTGCCCGCGGACGACCTCACCGACCCGGCGCCCGCCACGTCCTTCGCGCACCTGGACGCCACGACCGTGCTGTCGCGCTCGATCTCGGAGCTGGGCATCTACCCGGCCGTGGACCCGCTCGATTCGACCTCGCGCATCCTCGACCCGCAGGTCGTGGGCGAGGAGCACTACCGCGTCGCCGGCGACGTCCAGCAGATGCTGCAGCGCTACAAGTCGCTGCAGGACATCATCGCGATCCTGGGGATGGACGAGCTCTCCGAGGAGGACAAGCTGACCGTGCAGCGGGCGCGCAAGATCCAGCGCTTCCTGTCGCAGCCCTTCGACGTGGCCGAGGTGTTCACCGGCTCGCCGGGCGTGCAGGTCCCGCTCGAGGACACGATCAGCAGCTTCAAGGCCGTCGTCGCCGGCGAGTACGACCACCTGCCGGAGGCCGCGTTCTACATGGTCGGCGGCATCGAGGACGTGAAGGCCAAGGCCGAACGCCTCGCCGACGCCGCCTGACCCAGCAGGGGCGGCGGCGGCAGCGCCGGACCGCCGCTCCGCCCTGACCAACGGAGGCCCCGATGGCCGAGACCATGCAGTTCGACCTCGTCTCGCCCGAGCGGCGCCTCGCCTCGATGAAGGCGACCGAGGTGCGCATCCCGGGCGCCGATGGCGACCTGACGGCGATGGCGTCCCACGCGCCGACGATCACCACCCTGCGGCCCGGCATCCTCACGGTCGTCGGCCCCGACGGGCAGACCGAGTTCGCGGTCACCGGCGGCTTCGCGGAGATCGGGGAGGGCGTGACCGTCCTCGCGGAGCGGGCCCTGCCGCGCGAGGAGATGACCCAGGAGGTCTTCGACGCCTACATGGACGAGGCGCGCGGCGCGCACGAGACCGCCCGCGCGACCAACGAGCCGGGCCCCGTGGACGAGGCCGCCAAGCTCCTGTCCGACATGGTCGCGATGGGCACGCATATCGGGCTCGACCCCAAGCAGGGCAACTTCTAGCACCCTGCGGGCCCGCGCCATGGCGGGGCGCGGGGGCCGCCCGGGCCCTAGCGGCGGCCGAAGGTCCCCTCGTAGATCGTCCCGAGCGAGTCGGCGTCGAACAGCGAGCTGACGCTCGTGCCGTTCCAGATGTTGAGGATCGCCTGCGCGAACATCGGCGCGGTCGGCACGGTGCGGATGCGCGTGCAGGCCGCGACGTGCGGCGCGGGCAGGATCGAATCCGTCATCACCAGCGAGGAGAGGGCCGAGGCCTCGATCCGCTCCACCGCCGGATCGCTCAGCACCCCGTGGGAGATGTAGGCGTGGACCTCCGCCGCGCCCTCGCCGCGCAAGGTCTCGGCCGCCTTGCACAGCGTGCCGGCGGTGTCGGCGATGTCGTCCACCACGATGCAGACCCGCCCCGCGACGTCGCCGATCACGGTCATCTCCGCGACCTCGCCGGGGATGTCGCGTCGCTTGTCCACGATCGCGAGGCGGGCGCCGATGCGCTTGGCGAGCTCGCGCGCGCGCGCCACCCCGCCCACGTCGGGAGAGACGACGGTGATCTCCGCGGTGCGCCCCTCGAACCGCTTCTCGATGTCGAGGGCGAAGATCGGGGCCGCGTAGAGGTTGTCGACGGGGATGTCGAAGAAGCCCTGAATCTGCGCGGCGTGGAGGTCCATCGTCAGCACGCGCTCGATCCCCGCGCCGACCATGGTGTTGGCGACCAGCTTGGCGGTGATGGGCGTGCGCGCCTTGGTGCGCCGGTCCTGACGGGCATACCCGAAATAGGGGATGACGGCGGTGATCCGCCGCGCGGAGGACCGGCGCAGCGCGTCGCAGATGATGAGGAGCTCCATCAGGTTGTCGTTGGCGGGGTTCGAGGTCGGCTGGAGGATGAACATGTCCTCGCCGCGCACGTTCTCGAACACCTCGACGAAGACCTCCCCGTCGTTGAACCGCTCGACGCGCGCGTCCACGAGGTCGATCCGCGCGCCGCGATGCATCGACATGCGCCGGGCGATGGCCTTGGCCAAGGGCGGGTTCGCGTTGCCGGCGATGAGCTTCGGCTCGGGGGTCTGGGGCATGTCTCGGCGGACCCTCGGAGCGGCGGGGCTAGGGATTCGCCCGGCGTTGCCGCGGCGATAGCACGGGCCTAGGGTCGCGCGAAACAGGGGGCGACCCGCCCCTCCCCGCCGGAGCGCCCCATGCCGCATATCGACTACTATTTCGCGACGATCTCCCCGTTCACCTATCTCGCGGGGACGCGGCTGGAGGCCGTCGCCGCCAAGCACGGCGCGAGCGTCGCCTACAAGCCGCTCGACATCATGCAGCTCTTCGGCCGGACGGGGGGCACGCCGCCCAAGGACCGCCACCCCAACCGCATCGAATGGCGCGCGCAGGAGCTGCCGCGGCAGGCGAGGAAGCTGGGCATGCCCCTCAACCTCAAGCCCGCGCACTGGCCGACGAACCCGGCGCCCTCCTCCTACGCGATCATCGCGGCGCAGGAGGCGGGGGGCGGGGATCTCGGCGCGCTGGTCCACGGCTTCACCCGCGCTTGCTGGGCCGAGGAGCGCGACATCGCCCAGGACGACGTGGTGCGCGACGTCCTGTCTGCGGCCGGGTTCGATCCGGCGCTGGCCGATAGCGGGATGATGACCGCGGCCGACACCTATGCCCGCAACCTCGAGCAGGCGGTGCAGGCCGGCGCCTTCGGCGCGCCCTTCTACGTGACGGACGGGGGCGCGCGCCTCTGGGGGCAGGACCGGATCGACGACCTGGACCTGGTGCTCGCCGGCGAGCTCTAGGTGCCCGAGGCCGAGCTCGGCGGCCACCGCCTGTCCTGGGCGGAGGGCGGCACGGGCGATCCGGCGCTCGTGATCCACTGCACGCTGGGCCGGGCCGGGGCCTGGCGGGGCGTGGCGGCGCATCTGCCGGCCTGGGTCGCGCCGGACCTGCCGGGGCACGGCGGCAGCGCGGACGTGCCCGCGCGGCGCGACCTGCTGGAGGTCTGCGCCGCCTCGGTCGGCGCGCTGCGCGACCGCGCCCGGGCAGTCGACATCGTCGGCCACAGCTACGGCGCGGTGGTGGCGCTGCGCATCGCCGCGAGCGCGCCGGAGCGGGTGCGGACCCTGACCCTGATCGAGCCGGTGCTCTTCGCCGCCGCCGAGGGCCGGCCCGAGCACGCGGCCTATCTCGCGACCCACGCCGCGGTCGCGCAGGCCCTGGCGGAGGGGCGCGAGGCGGAGGCGGCCGCCGCCTTCACCGCCGAATGGGGGGACGGGCGCCCCTGGAGCGCCCTGCCCGAGCGCGCGCGGGACTACATGACGGCGCGGATCGGCCTGGTGCCGCGGCAGGCGCCGGGGATCGTGGAGGACCGCTCGGGCCTCCTCGCGCCCGGCGTACCGGAGGGGATCGGGGCGCCGGTCCTCCTGATCGCGGGCACGGCCTCGCCGCCGGTCGTGGGCGCGATCCTGGACGCGCTGCAGGCGCGCCTGCCGCGGGCGGAGCGCGCCGTGGTGGCGGGCGCCGGGCACATGGCGCCGATCACCCATGCGGACGCCGTGGGGCCGATGATCGCCGCGCACCTGCGCGGGGCCGGGGCCGGGGCCGAGGCCCCCTAGAGCGCGGAGGGCGGGCCCAGCGGCTCGTCGACGACGTGGTCCTCCCAATCCTCCTCGGAGACCTGGAACTCCGGCACCGTCCAGCCGCGGACCGAGACGCCGGCCTCATGCACGCTGTCGGGGGTGCCGGTCAGGAGCGGGTGCCAGTCGGGCAGGCCCTGGCCCAGGTGCAGGCGCCGGTAGGCGCAGGTCTCGGGCATCCAGTAGGCCGTGTCCTTCAGGCCGCGCGCCGTGAGCTGCACGCATTCGGACACGATCCGGCGGCGGGTCTCGTACTGCGCGCAGCGGCAGGTCTCCCCGTCCAGCAGGCGGCAGGCGACGCGGGTGAGGGCGACCTCCTGCGTGCGCTCGTCCTCGAGCTTGTTGAGGCAGCACTTGCCGCAACCGTCGCAGAGCGCCTCCCATTCGCGGGGGGTCATGCGGGTGAGGGGCGTCGTCTCCCAGTAGCGGGGGCGCAGGCCGGAGCGGGGGATGGGATCGTCCGTCATGCCAGGAGCCTGCGCGCCTCGGCGCAGTCGGCGGCCATCTGCTCGAGGAACGCGGCCTCGCCGTCGAAGACGGCCTCCGGGCGGAGGTAGTCCTGGAGGCCGACGCTCAGCCGCGCGCCGTAGAGGTCGCCCTCGAAGCCCAGGAGGTGGGTCTCCAGGTTCGGAATCTCGCCGCCGTAATGGGGGCGCACGCCGAGGGAGGCGGCGCCGGGATAGGAGCCGGCATGGGGACCGTCCGCGACCTCGGCTCGCACCGCGTAGACGCCGAAGCGCGGCAGGTGCAGCCCCTCCAGCGCGACGTTGGCGGTGGGATAGCCGAGGGTGCGGCCGCGCTTCTCGCCGTGGATCACCTCGCCCTCGATGACGTGGAGGTCGCCCAGCATGGACGCGGCGGCGCGCGGATCGCCGGCGCTCAGGGCGGCGCGGATCGCGGTGGAGGAGACCTCCCGCCCCGCGCCGAGGGCGACGATGGGCGCGGCGGTGACCGCGAAGCCGGTCGCGGCGCCCAGAGCGCGCAGGGTGTCCGGATCGCCGGCGCGCGCGGCGCCGAAGCGGAAATCGGCGCCGGTCACGGCATGCGCGATGCCCAGGCGGGCGCCCAGCGTTTCGCGTGCGAAACGCTCGGGGGGCTGCGCCGCGAGGGCGCCGTCGAAGGCGAGCTCGTAGAGATGGTCGACGCCCAGCGCGGCGAGCCGCCGGGCCCGGGCGTCCGGCGTCATCAACCGGAAGGGCGCGCCGCCGGGGTCGAAATGGCTGCGCGGATGGGGCTCGAAGGTGACCACGCCCAGGGGCGCGCCGGCGGTGGCGGCGATGGCGCGGGCCACGTCGATCGTGGCGCGGTGGCCGAGGTGGACGCCGTCGAAATTGCCGATGGCGCAGACCGCGCCGCGATCGTCCGGGGCGATCGCGCCGGGGTCGGTGTGCCGCTTCATGGCGCGGGGGGTAGACGGCGGCCCCGGCCGGCGCAACGGGGCATGGCGCGCGCTATCGCAGGGCCGCGATGGCGTAGGCCGGGCTCGCCATCGCGGCGTCGAGGAAGGCCGCGAGGCGCCCCTCGTCGATGGTGCCGCCGGGCGCGACCTCGCCGGAGGCGAGGCCGCCGGCGACGAAGAGGGCGTCCAGCCCCTCGCCGCGCGCGCCGGCGATGTCGGTCGCGATGCCGTCGCCCATGCAGAGGATCTCCGCGTCCTCGACGTCCGCGATCTCGGCGAGGCGGCGGCGGGCGAGGTCGTAGATGGGCGGGTGCGGCTTGCCGAAATAGAGGCTCTCCCCGCCCATGGAGGCGTATTCGGCGGCCAGCGCGCCGGCGCAGATCACCCGCCGGTCGCCGCGGTCCACGACGAGATCGGGGTTCGCGCACAAGAGCTTGAGGCCCCGCTGCTTGGCGGCGAGGAAGGTCGGGCGGTAGTCGGCGGGGGCGTCGTTCGCGTCGTCCAGGGGGCCGGTGACCACGAGGCCCGTCGCCTCGGCCAGGGGGACGCGCTCGATGGCGAGGGTGTCCCCGGGGACGTCCTGCGGGGTGAAGAAGGCCGCGGCCTCTGCGGCGGTGCCGACGTGGTGTACGCGGGTGCCCACCATGCCGCGATACATCGCCGTGCGGGCCGAATCGCCGGAGGAGGCGATGGTGTCCCAGCAATCCTCGGGCACGCCGATGGCCTCCAGCTGCTCCGCGACGGCGGCGCGGGGGCGGGGGGAGTTGGTCACGAGGACGACGATTCCGCCGGCCGACCTGTAGGCGCGCAGCGCCTCGACCGCCTCGGGGAAGGGGCGCACGCCATCGTGCAGGCAGCCCCAGAGGTCGACGAAGGCGGCGCGGTATCCGCCGGAGATCTCGGCGAGGGAGGCGATGGTTCGGGTCATTGGTCGATCCTCGAGGGGCGGGTCACGGGGGATGCACGGGGCATGCACGGGCCATGCGCATCCCATGCGCATGGACCGCCCGCCCCGTTCACCCCCGGCGAGACTCTTCGGCCGGCCCCGCCTCAGGCGGCGAGCGCGGGGATGATCTGCTTCTTGCGGGACATGATGCCGGGCAGGACGACGCTGTCGCCGGTGACGGTGGCGCCGAACTTCGCCTCGGCGATGCCGCGGGTGAGGTCGTTGGGGATGAGGAGGGTCGCCTCCTCCCGGAGGATGTCGACGACGAAGAGGAGGACCTCGTTCACCCCGTCCTCGAGGGCGACGGACGGCATGGCGGCCATGAGGGCGGCCTTGCGATCGAGGATCCGGGCGGGGGAGGTCGTCTCGATCACGGAGACGCGGTACTTGATGGAGCCGGTGTCGAGCTCCTTGGAATCCATGCGCAGGAGCTCGGCCTCGGTGAAGCCGGAGACGTCGGACTTGGCCGCGAACATCTCGGCCGCGTAGGCGGGGATGTCGACGCCGAGGTCCCGGGCCAGCGCCTCGGCCAGGGCGCGGTCGGTGGGCGTCGTGGTGGGCGAGCGGAACTCGAGCGTGTCCGAGAGGATGCACGAGAGCATGGCGCCCTTGATCGCCTCGGGCATGCGGGCCGCGTCCTCGCCCATCAGGTCGTGCATGATGGTGGCCGTGCAGGCGAGGGGGCGGATCGTGACCTCCAGCGGGACGGTGGTGGAGAGGCCGCCGGTCAGCTTGTGATGGTCGATGATCTGCACGATCTCGGCGTTCTGGATGTTGCCGCAGAGCTCGGCGGGGTTGTTGGTGTCGACGATGACGACGCGCTCGCCATCGGGCACCTCGGTGAGCTGGTCGGGCATGCCGAGGTCCCACCGGCCCAGGACGAAGGCGGCCTCGGTGCTGGGATCGCCCAGGAGGACGGCCTCGGCGTCCTCGCCGCGGATCTCCTTGAGGTACCAGGCCCAGACGATCGCGCTGCCGGCGCTGTCGGTGTCGGGGGAGGTGTGGCCGAAGACCTTGATCGTCATGGCGGGGATCCTGATGCGGGCGTTCGGGGCGGTCATAGGGCGCGGCGCGGAAGCTGTCACGGGGGCGAACTCGGGGGCGAAGCCCGCCCCGTCCGAGGGCCGTTGACGCCGTGCCCCAGGACCATTAGGTCGCCGTCATTGGCACTCCCCCGAGGTGAGTGCCAGCCTAGAAACCCTCATGCGAAGGAGCCTATTCGATGGCTTTCAAACCGCTTCACGACCGGGTGCTGGTGCGCCGGGTCGAGTCCGACGAGAAGACCAAGGGCGGCCTGATCATCCCCGACACCGCCAAGGAGAAGCCCGCCGAGGGCGAGATCGTCTCCGTCGGCGATGGCGCGCGCAAGGATTCGGGCGAGCTGATCGCCCCGTCGGTGAAGGCCGGCGACAAGATCCTCTTCGGCAAGTGGTCGGGCACGGAAGTGACGATCGACGGCGAAGAGATGCTGATCATGAAGGAATCGGACGTCCTCGGCATCATCGCCTGAGTCGACGCCTCCCCCTTCAACACCCTCATTCATAAGGAAAGAACATGGCACCCAAAGACGTCAAGTTCAACACCGACGCCCGCAACCGCATGCTCAAGGGCGTCAACACGCTCGCCAACGCGGTCAAGGTCACGCTCGGCCCCAAGGGCCGCAACGTGGTCCTCGACAAGTCGTTCGGCGCGCCCCGCATCACCAAGGACGGCGTGAGCGTCGCCAAGGAGATCGAGCTCGAGGACAAGTTCGAGAACATGGGCGCGCAGATGGTCAAGGAAGTGGCCCAGCGCACCAATGACGAGGCGGGCGACGGCACCACCACCGCCACCGTCCTGGCGCAGGCCATCGTGCAGGAGGGGATGAAGTCCGTCGCCGCCGGCATGAACCCGATGGACCTCAAGCGCGGGATCGACCTCGCGACGGCCCGCGTGGTCGAGGCGATCCGCGCCGCCGCGCGCGATGTGACCGATTCGGACGAGGTCGCGCAGGTCGGCACGATCTCCGCCAACGGCGAGGCCGAGATCGGCCGCCAGATCGCCGACGCGATGCAGAAGGTCGGCAACGAGGGCGTCATCACCGTCGAGGAGAACAAGGGCCTCGAGACCGAGACCGACGTGGTCGAGGGGATGCAGTTCGATCGCGGCTACCTGTCGCCCTACTTCGTGACCAACCCCGACAAGATGACCGCCGAGCTCGAGGACGTCATGATCCTCCTGCACGAGAAGAAGCTGTCCTCGCTGCAGCCGATGGTGCCGCTCCTGGAGTCGGTGATCCAGAGCCAGAAGCCGCTCCTGATCGTGGCCGAGGACGTCGAGGGCGAGGCGCTCGCCACGCTCGTGGTCAACAAGCTGCGCGGCGGCCTCAAGATCGCGGCCGTGAAGGCGCCGGGCTTCGGCGACCGCCGCAAGGCGATGCTGCAGGATCTGGCGATCCTGACGGGCGGTCAGGTGATCTCCGACGATCTGGGCATGAAGCTCGAGAACGTGACGATCGACATGCTGGGCTCGGCCAAGCGGGTGTCGATCAAGAAGGACGATACCACGATCATCGACGGCAACGGCGAGAAGGCCGAGATCGAGGCGCGCGTCGCCCAGATCCGCCAGCAGATCGAGGAGACCACCTCGGACTACGACCGTGAGAAGCTCCAGGAGCGGGTCGCCAAGCTCGCCGGCGGCGTCGCCGTCATCCGCGTGGGCGGCATGACCGAGGTCGAGGTCAAGGAGCGCAAGGACCGCGTCGACGACGCGCTCAACGCGACGCGCGCGGCCGTGCAGGAGGGCATCGTCGTCGGCGGCGGCGTGGCGCTCGTGCAGGCGGGCAAGTCGCTCGACGGGCTGACCGGGGCCAACTCCGACCAGAACGTCGGCATCGCGATCGTCCGCAAGGCGCTCGAGGCGCCGCTGCGGCAGATCGCCGAGAACTCGGGCGTCGACGGCTCGGTCGTGGCGGGCAAGGTGCGCGAGTCGTCGGACCTCACGTTCGGGTTCAACGCGCAGACCGAGGAATATGGCGACATGTTCAAGTTCGGAGTGATCGACCCGGCCAAGGTCGTGCGCCACGCGCTCCAGGACGCGGCGTCGATCGCGGGCCTGCTGATCACGACCGAGGCCATGGTCGCCGACAAGCCCGAGAAGCCGGGCCAGGGCGGCGGCGGCGGCGGCATGCCCGACATGGGCGGCATGGGCGGCATGATGTGATCGCCTAGATCGCCGACGAGGACAGGAGGGGCGCCCGGGTCGGGCGCCCCTTTTTTTCGTCTCCGGCGGGAACGCACCCCCCGGGGGAGGCGGTTCACCGGGTACACACACACGACGACGGAGGAGCACCGCGATGAACATGCAGAGCACCACCACCCGGACCGACGCCCTCATCTCGTCCAAGGACGTGACCGGGACCGAGGTCTACGACATGTCCGGCGAGAACCTGGGCCATATCGACCACGTCATGATCGACAAGCAGTCGGGCAACATCGCCTACGCCGTCCTGAACTTCGGGAGCTTCCTGAGGATGGGCGGGGAGGAGCGGCCGCTGCCCTGGGGCTCTTTGAGCTACGACACGTCGATGAACGGCTACCGCGTCAGCAAGTCCAAGTCCGACCTGGAGGGCGCCCCGGCGCACGAGGGCGACTGGCGGACGAACCGCGACTGGGAGGACCGGACGCACAGCCATTACGGCGCGCAGCCCTACTACCTGTAAGGGCACGCCCCGGCGGGCATGGCGCGGGGGCGGGGCCGGGAGGCCTCGCCCCCGATGCGTTCGGGGGCGCTCACCCAAGGGTGCTTTGCGCGGGCGGCGAGGGGCGGGCTAGCCTCCGGGCGTGCCGATCCGGAGCCCGCCCATGCGCCTCGTCCCGATGCTCGCCCTCGCCGTCGCCCTCGCCCTGCCGGCGGCGGCGCAGGAGGCCGGCCCGCCCGAGGCGCCGATGGACGTGGCGCGGATGGGCGAGATCCTGGCCGCGCTCGATCCGGACCTGCGCGCGCGCGGGACGCGCTTCGAGATGACGGTGGCGGACGTGCCGGTCCTGGTGGTGGTCGACCCCGCCGCCGACCGGATGCGGGCGATGGTCCCGATCCGCAGCGTGGACGGCATGGACGCGGGCGAGATGCTGCGCGTGATGCAGGCCAATTTCGACAGCGCGCTCGACGCGCGCGACGCGGTCGCGCGGGGGCGGCTCTGGTCGGTCTACATCCATCCGCTGGCGGCGCTGGAGCGCGATCGGCTCGTCTCCGCATTGGCGCAGGCGGTAACCGTGGCGGTGTCCTACGGGACGACGTATTCGGGCGGGGCGATGGCGTTCGGCGGCGGCGACGGGGCGAAGATCCGGCGCCGGGCGCTCATCGACGAGCTCCGGCGCCGCGGTCGGGACATCTGAGGCCATGCGGATGGCGGCGCTCGTCGGGATCGTGATGGCGGCCTTCGCGGCGAACTCGGTCATCGGGCGCGCGGCGCTGGACGGCGGGGGGATCGGGGCGGCGGATTACGCGACGATCCGCTTCGTCGCGGGGGCGGCGACGCTCCTGGCGGTCGCGGCGTTGCGGGGGGCGCGGGTCGTGCCCCGGGGCCGGACCTGGCTCGGGGCGGCGGGGCTGGGGCTCTACGCCTACGGGTTCGCGGCGGCCTACGTGACGCTGGACGCGGGCGCGGGGGCTCTGATCCTCTTCGGCGCGGTGCAGGTCGCGATGTTCGGCGCCGCGGCGCTCGCGGGCGGGCGGCCGCCCGGGCGGCGCTGGGCGGGGGCGGCGATCGCGCTGGGCGGGCTCGCCCTCATCGCGTGGCAGGGGGGCGCCGGCGCCCCGGACGCGCGGGGCGCGGCCCTGATGGCGGCGGCGGGGCTGGGCTGGGCGGCGTTCACCCTGGTCGGACGGTCCGCGACCGACCCGCTGGGCGAGACGGCGGGAGGGTTCGCCATCGTCGCCGCCGGCGGGCTGGCCTGGACGCTGGCGGCCGGGCCGGGGCCGGTGAGCGCGTCCGGCGCGGCGCTCGCGGCGGTGTCGGGGGCGGCGACCTCCGGGCTCGGCTACGCGCTCTGGTACGCGGTGCTGCCGCGGCTGGAGGCGTCGGCGGCGGGCCTGGCGCAGATGGCGGTGCCGGTGCTGGCGATCCTCGGGGGCGCCGCGATCCTGGGCGAGGCGCCGGGCGCGCGGGTGTGGCTGGCCTGCGCCGCGATCTCGGGCGGGGTGGCGCTCGGCCTCGTGCCGCCGCGTCGGGGCTGGCGGGGGCGGGGGGCGCCGCCTAGATCCGCGTCATGATCGCGCGCGCGGCCCTGCTCCTCCTGCTCAGCGTCTCGCCGGCGGCGGCGGATTGCGTCGTCCTGCTGCACGGGCTGGCGCGGGGGGCGGGCTCGATGCGGGTGATGCAGGAGGGGCTGGAGGCCGCCGGCTACGCGGTGGTGAACCGCGGCTACCCGTCGACCGAGGCGCGCATCGCGAAGCTCGCCAACGAGGTGCACCTGTCGGTCGCAGCGTGCCCGCCGGGGCGGGTGCATTTCGTCACGCACTCGATGGGCGGGATCGTCCTGCGCGTCTGGCTCGAGGGGAACCGGCCGGCGGAGATGGGGCGCGTGGTGATGCTGGCGCCGCCGAACCAGGGCTCGGAGCTCGTGGACGCGTTCGAGGACCTGCCGCCCTTCGAATGGCTGAACGGGCCGGCGGGGCTGCAGCTCGGGACCGGGCCGGGGAGCGTGCCCCTCGCCGCGGGGGCCGCGCGCTTCGAGCTCGGGATCATCGCGGGCTCGCGCAGCCTGAATCCGATCTACTCGGCCCTCATCAGCGGGGCGGACGACGGCAAGGTCTCGGTCGCCTCGACCATGCTGGCGGGGCAGGACGACCACATCACCCTGCCGGTGACGCACACGTTCATGATGAACAACCCGGTCGTGATCGCCGAGACGATCCGCTTCCTGCGGGACGGCCGGTTCGAGCGCGGGCTGGGGATGGGCGAGGCGCTGGCCGAAACGGTGCCGCCGGTCCTCGAGGCGATCGCCGGGGACTAGGGCGCCGCGGCGCCCATGGGCGCGAGGGCGACGACATGGCCCATCTTGCGCCCGGGGCGGGGCGCGCCCTTGCCGTAGAGGTGGATCTGCGCGCCGGAGGCGGCGTGGCCCGCGAGGGCGAGGACGTCGTCTCCGACGAGGTTGGTCATCACCGCGTCCGCATGGCGCGTGCCGGGGCCGAGAGGCCAGCCGGCGACGGCGCGCACGTGCTGCTCGAACTGGTCGATGGCGCAGGCGCCCTGCGTCCAGTGCCCGGAATTGTGCACCCTCGGCGCGATCTCGTTGACGACGAGCGCGTCGGGCCGGACGAAGAGCTCGACCCCGAGCACGCCCACGTAGTCCAGCGCCGAGAGAATGCGGGCGGCGATCAGGACCGCGTCCTGCCGCGTGGCGGCGGGCAGGCCGCAGGGCACCGTCGTGGTGCGCAGGATGCCGCCCTCGTGGACGTTGCGCCCCGGATCGTAGGCGACGACCGCCCCGTCCGCGCCGCGGGCGGCGACGACGCTGATCTCGGCGGTGAAGGGGACGACGGCCTCGAGGATGGCGGGCGCGCCGGCGAGGGCGGCGAGCGCCGGCGCGGCGTCGGCGGCGGCGTCGATCCGGGCCTGTCCCTTGCCGTCGTAGCCGAGGCGCCGCGTCTTGAGGATGGCGGGCGTGCCGGTGCGGTCGAGGGCGGCCGCGAGGCCGGCGGCGTCCGACACCTCGGCCCAGGGCGCGACGGCGAGGCCGAGCCCCTGGAGGAAGGCCTTCTCGGCGGCGCGGTCGGCCGAGACCTCGAGCGCGCGGCGGGGCGGGTGGACGGGGGCGTGCGCCTGAACCGCGTCGAGGGCGGCGGCGGGCACGTTCTCGAACTCCCAGGTGACGACGTCGCAGGCGGCGGCGAACCGGGCGAGCGCGGCCGCGTCGTCCCAGGGGGCGGTGGTGGCCGCGGCGACCTGCGCGCCCGGCCCGTCCGGGGCGGGGTCGTAGACATGGGCGCGCAGGCCGAGGCGGGCGGCGGCCAGCGCCATCATGCGCCCGAGCTGCCCGCCGCCCAGGATGCCGATCGTCGCGCCCGGCGGCAGCATCACGCGTGCCCGGCGGGCGGGCGGTCGGGGACCGAGGCGGCGAGGGCGGCGCGCCAATCCGCGAGGCGGGCGGCCAGCGCCGAATCCGACAGGGCGAGGATTTGCGCCGCCATGAGGCCCGCGTTGGCGGCGCCGGACGCGCCGATCGCCATGGTCGCGACCGGCGTGCCGCGCGGCATCTGGACGATGGAATAGAGGCTGTCGAGGCCCGAGAGCGCGCGGGTGGAGACCGGCACGCCGACCACCGGCAGCAGCGTCTTGGAGGCCAGCATCCCCGGCAGGTGGGCCGCCCCGCCCGCGCCGGCGACGATGACCCGCACGCCGCGCGCCGCGGCCTCCCCGGGATAGCGCCAGAGGCGGTCGGGCGTGCGGTGGGCGGAGACGATGCGCGTCTCGAAGGGCACGCCGAGCGCGCCGAGGATGGTCGCGGCCTCGGTCATGGTGGGCCAGTCGGAGGCGCTGCCCATCACGATGCCGACGCGGGGGGCGTCGTCCGGCGCGTCTTGGTCGCCAAGTGCTTCATCTTCGGTCATCTTCGCCCTCCACGCTGCCGCCCCGGGCCTAGCGCCCGGGCGGTGACCGCGCAACTCTGAGTTGCATCAGGCGATGATGTCCGGGAGGAGGTCGTCCTCTATCCGGGCGATCCGGTCCTTGAGGCGCAGCTTCCGGGCCTTGAGGCGCTTGATCGTGAACGGGTCGCCGCCGCTCGACTGGAGCGCGGCGATCGCCTCGTCGAGGTCGCGGTGCTCGCGGCGCAGGAGCGGCAGGGTGGAGCGCAGCACGCCGTCCGGGCCCATGACGGCGCGGGCGCCGTCCTCCGGGAGGTCGGGGTGCAGGGGCACGACCGTGCGGCCGGGATCGACGTCGTCCTTCATGCGGGCAGCTTAGCGGCGCGGGCCGGCTCTTCAAACCCCCCGCGCGCGGCCCCATGTTCGAGCGGGGCGCGCCGCCGCATCGCGGGGCCCGGCCCGGCCCGTCGCTTGCACCCGAGGACGACCCGATGACCAACGCGCGCTTCGCCGCACACCCCGCCCTCCTGGGCTTCGACCGTCTGGACGCGCTCGTGGAGCGGATCGCCAAGACGGGGGCGGACGGATACCCGCCCTTCAACATCGAGCGCACCGGCGAGAGCGGGCTGCGCATCACCCTCGCGGTGGCCGGGTTCGCCGAGGGCGACCTGTCCATCACGGTGGAGGACAGGCACCTCGTGCTGCGCGGCCGGCGCCCGTCCGAGGAGGCGCCGCGCGAGTTCCTGCATCGCGGAATCGCCACGCGGCAGTTCCAGCGCAGCTTCGTGCTGGCGGACGGGGTGGAGGTGCGCGGCGCGCGACTGGCCGACGGGCTGCTGCACGTGGATCTGGAACGGAGCGCGCCGCAGGCCGTTGTGACCCGTATACCGATCGACACCGGTGCCGGTCCGGATGCGGGACGATGAGGAGAGAGCGATGAACGAGACGTTCGACTTCGACGACCGCGACGAGGGCGGCCGGGACCACGCGGAGCGCGCGATCGTCTACGTGCGCGCGGTGCCGGTGGGCGACCTGCCGCGCGACGTGCGGGACGCGGCCGAGGGCGCGACCGAGCTCTACGCGCTGCATTCGGCCAAGGGCGAGCGGCTCGCCCTGGTGCGCGAGCGCGACGCGGCCTTCATGCTGGCGCGGCAGAACGACCTGATGCCGGTCAGCGTCCACTGAGGCGCCTCGGCGCCGCGGGCTCAGCCCCCGGCGCCGATGAGGCCCATCGCCTCGAGCTTCAAGAGCACCTGCTGGGCGCAGAAGTCCACGTCGGTGCCTTCGGTCTCGAGGCGCAGCTCGGGATCCTCGGGCACGTCGTAGGGGTCCGAGATGCCGGTGAACTCCTTGATCTTGCCGGCGCGGGCGAGCTTGTAGAGCCCCTTGCGGTCGCGCGCCTCGCATTCCTCGATGGAGGTCGCGACGTGCACCTCCACGAAGGCGCCGAACGCCTCCACGTCCTGGCGCACGTCGCGGCGGGTGGCGGCGTAGGGCGCGATCGGCGCGCAGATGGCGATGCCGCGGTTCTTGGTGATCTCTGAGGCGACGTAGCCGATGCGCCGGATGTTGAGGTCGCGGTGCGCCTTGGAGAAGCCGAGCTCGGAGGAGAGGTTCTTCCTCACGATGTCGCCGTCGAGGAGGGTGACGGGGCGGCCGCCCATCTCCATCAGCTTGACCATGAGGGCGTTGGCGATGGTGGACTTCCCCGAGCCGGAGAAGCCGGTGAAGAAGACGGTGAACCCCTGGTTGGCGCGGGGCGGGCGGGACTTGCGCAGCTCCTCGACCACGGCGGGGAAGGAGAACCATTCGGGGATCTCCAGCCCCTCGGCCAGCCGGCGGCGCAGCTCGGTGCCCGAGATGTTGAGGATGGTGACGTTCTCGTGGTCCTCGATCTCGCCCACGGGCTCGTACTGGGCGCGGTCCTGGACGTAGACCATGTGCTTGAAGTCGAGCATCTCGACGCCGATCTCGTCCTGGTGCCGCCGGAAGAGGTCCTGCGCGTCGTAGGGGCCGTAGAAATCCTCGCCCGCGGAGTTCTTGCCCGGCCCGGCATGGTCGCGGCCGACGATGAAGTGCGTGCAGCCGTGGTTGCGGCGGATCAGCCCGTGCCACACCGCCTCGCGCGGGCCGGCCATGCGCATGGCGAGGTTCAGGAGCGACATGGTGGTGGTCGCGGCCTGGTACTGGTCCAGCACCGCCTCGTAGCAGCGCACGCGGGTGAAGTGGTCGATGTCGCCGGGCTTGGTCAGGCCGACGACGGGATGGATCAGCAAGTTGGCCTGCGCCTCCTTCGCGGCGCGGAAGGTCAGCTCCTGATGCGCGCGGTGGAGGGGGTTGCGCGTCTGGAAGGCCACGACCTTGCGCCAGCCGAGCTTGCGGAAATAGGCGCGCAGCTCGTTGGGCGTGTCGCGGCGGGCGCGGAAATCGTAGTGGACGGGCGGCTGGATGCCGGTGATCGGCCCGCCGAGATAGACCGGGCCGGCCGTCTCGTGGAGGTAGCGCACGGCGGGGTGGGCGCTGTCGTCGGCGCCGTAGACCGCGCGCGCCTCGACGCCCTTGTCCGGCGTCCAGAGGTCGGTGATCGAGAGGATCGCGAGGATGACGCCCTCGGGGTCGCGCAGGGCGATGTCCTGGCCTTCCTCGACGCGCTCCGCGAAGGCCTCGGAGACGTCGAGGGTGATCGGGATCGGCCAGAGCGTGCCGTCCGCCAGGCGCATGTCCGCGACGACGCCGTCATAATCGGCCCGGCCGAGGAAGCCCTTGAGCGGGGCGAACCCGCCGTTCATCAGCAGCTCCAGGTCGCAGACCTGCCGCGCGGTGAGGTCCCAGGAGGGCAGGTCGGCCGCCTCGCCCTTGAGCTTCTGCGCGCTGTCATGGCTGACGTAGAGTTCGGGGATCGGGGTCAGGTTCGCGGGGGCGGCGGGCATGGCGTCTCTTCTCGGTGGCGGTCCGCGTGCCCCATCGCGCCTTTGCCGGCCGATGCCAACCCGGCGTGGCCACGCTACTCCGCCGCCGGGACCTCGGCGCCGTAGCCCAGGGGGGCGGTCTGGCGCCGCTCGGGGCCGGCGCCGTCCTGCCCCCGCTTAGCGAGGAAGCGCTCGGCCTCGAGCGCGGCCATGCAGCCCATGCCGGCGGAGGTGACGGCCTGGCGGTAGACGTGGTCGGTGAGGTCGCCGGCCGCGAAGACGCCGGGGATGGAGGTGGCGGTCGAATCGGGCGCGGTGACGACGTAGCCGCCATGGTGCGTCTCGAGCTGGTCCGCGACGAGGGCGCTGGCGGGCGCGTGGCCGATGGCGACGAAGACGCCGGCGCAGGGCACCTCGCGCGTGGCGCCGCTCTCGCGGTGGGCGAGGCGCACGGCGGTGACGCCCTTGGGGTCGGCGCCTCCCAGCACCTCGTCCAGCACGTGGTCCCAGATCACCTCCACCTTGGGGTGCTTGAAGAGCCGGTCCTGCAGGATGCGCTCGGCGCGCAGCGCGTCCCGGCGGTGCACGAGCGTGACCTTGGCGGCGAAGTTGGTGAGGAACAGCGCCTCCTCGACGGCGGTGTTGCCGCCGCCGATCACCACGACGTCGCGGCCGCGGTAGAAGAACCCGTCGCAGGTCGCGCAGGCGGAGACGCCGAAGCCCTTGAAGGCCTCCTCCGAGGGCAGGCCGAGCCATTTGGCCTGCGCGCCCGTCGCCAGGATCACGGCGTCGGCGGTCACGGCCGCGCCCGAATCGAGCGCGGCGCGGAAGGGGCGGGCTTCGAGGTCGATGGACGAGACGTGGTCCGAGACCACCTCGGCGCCGGTCTCGCGGGCGTGCGCCTCCATCCGGACCATCAGGTCGGGGCCCATGACGGAGGAATCGCCCGGCCAGTTCTCCACGTCCGTGGTGATGGTGAGCTGCCCGCCGGGCTGGATCCCCTGGATCAGGAGCGGGTCCAGCATGGCGCGCGCGCCGTAGATCGCGGCGGTGTAGCCGGCCGGGCCGGAGCCGACGATCAGCAGCTTGACGTGTCGGGTGTCGGTCATGGGCGCCTCCGGGATGCGGGGGCAGACCTAGGCCCTCGGGCGGCGGGCGGAAAGGGCGGGGACGTTGCGCGCGCGCGGGGCGGGGGATACGCCCGGGCGCATCCCGCACCCCGCCCCGGAGGGCCGATGCCCGGCGCCCGCCTCGATTCGATCGACCGCCGGATCCTCGCCGAGCTGCAGGCGGACGGGCGCATGACCAACGTGGAGCTCGCGCGCCGCGTCGGGATCAGCGCGCCGCCCTGCCTGCGCCGGGTGCGGGCCCTGGAGGAGCAGGGATACATCCGCGGCTATCACGCCGACCTGGACGCGCGCAGGCTCGGCTTCGAGGTGCGGGTCTTCGCGATGGTGGGCCTGCGGCGGCAGGCGGAGGCGGACCTCACGGCCTTCGAGGACCGCTGCCGGGCCTGGCCCCTCGTGCGCGCGTGCCACATGCTCAACGGGGAGGTGGACTTCCTCCTCGACTGCGTGGCGCCGGACCTGCCGGGGTTCCAGGCGTTCCTCACGGGCGAGCTCCTGACGGCGCCGAACGTGGCGAGCGTCAAGACGCTCCTGGTGATCCGGGCGGCCAAGGGGGCGCCGGGCGTGCCCTTCGAGGTCGCCCAGGCCGGCGCGGCCGCGGATCAGGGCGCGGTCGCCCGGACGGCGGATTAGCGCGCGGTCGCCCGGACGATGGAGACGAGGCGCCCGTAATCGGCCTCCTGCCGGTGGACCGACCGGCGGTAGCTGTAGAACCGCTCGGGGTCCGAATAGGTGCAATGGCCGGTCCAGCGCGCCTCGATCCCGGCGGCGGCGAGCCGGGCCAGGACGTAGGCCGGCAGGTCGAACTGGAACTTCTCGCCGGCGCCGGGGCGGAAATGGCGGCCCGCGGCCTCGTCATGGGCGCGGAAGCGGGCGCGGAACTCGGGGCCGACCTCGTAGGCATCGGGGCCGATCGTGGGGCCGAGGACGGCGCGGATGCGCGGCGCCTCCGCGCCCAGGCGGATCATGGCGCCGACGACCGCCTCCAGCACGCCGGTGAGCGCCCCGCCCCACCCGGCATGGGCGGCGGCCGCGACCCCGGCGGCCGGGTCCGCGAGCAGGACCGGGCCGCAATCGGCCGTCAGGATGCCCAGCGCGACGTCCGGGCGGGCGGTGACCATCGCGTCGGCGCGGGGGGGCTCGGCGGGCGGGTCCGCGATGATGGCGACGTCGGCGGAATGGACCTGATGGACGGAGACGAGCGCGGCGGGCTCGACCCCCATGGCGCGGGCGGCGGCGGCGCGGTTGAGGGCGACGATGTCGCGCTGGTCCGAGGAGCCGAAGCCGCAGTTGAGCCCGTGGAACACGCCCGAGGAGGCGCCGCCGCGGCGGGTGAAGAACCCGTGCCGGACCGGCAGGGCGGGGTCGGTGATCCAGTCGGGGCGCAGCGAGGTCATGGCGCCGGAGCGTGGCCCCCTTCGGGCGCGAAGGGAAGGCCGGGCGGCGCGGGCAGCCCGGGCGAGACGAGGGCGAGCGCCTTGAAGAGGCGGCCCATCGCGTCCGGGTGGGTCAGGCGGCGATGGGCGGCGACGTGGGAGTCGAGCGCCGCTCCGGCGAGGCCGGCGGCGAGGGCGCGGGCGCGCGCGGTGATGCCGAGCCGTTCGAGGAACACGCCCTGGGGGGTGAGCGCGCTGTGCGGCAGGCCGGCGGCCTCGGCCAGCGCCTCGAAGTCGACATGGGCGGTGAGGTCGGCCTCGCCGGGGCTGGCCAGCGGGTCCTCGGGGGCGTGGGCGCGCAGGGCCTGGAGCGTGTTCCCAAGGCTGCGCCAGTCGCCGTAGTCGACGAGGAGCGCGAGGCCGGGGCCGGCGCGCAGGCGGGCCGAGAGCGCGCGCATCACCGCGTCGGCGGCGGGGCGCGATTCGACCACGTCCCCATCCGCCGTGTCCGCGAGGCGGTGGTCCAGCGCCGGCAGGGGCGCGGCGGGGCCGAGGCCGAGGCGCAGGGCGCCCCCCTCCAGCCCGACGGTGCGCGCGCGCCAGCCGGCGCCGTCACGGACATGGGCGCGGATCGGCAGGGCGTCGAAGAACTCGTTTGCGATCAGGAGGGTGGCGCCGGGGGGCACGTCCTCCAGCCGGCCGTGATGCGCGGCGGCCGGCACCGCTCGGGATTGCGCGGCGCGCAGGGTGGGCGAGGCCTCGATCAGGTGGACGCTCGGCGCCAGACCCGGCACGCGCGCCATCACCCGCAGGGCGTCGGCCATGAGGGTGCCGCGGCCGGGACCGAGCTCGATCAGGCGCACCGGGCCGGGGCGACCGGCCGCCTCCCACCAGGCCGCCAGGCAGGCGCCGATCAGCTCGCCGAACATCTGGGAGATCTCGGGCGCGGTGGTGAAGTCGCCCGCCGCGCCGAAGGGATCGCGCGTGGCGTAGTAGCCGTGCGCGGGGTGCATCAGGCAGTCGGCCATGTAGTCCGACAGGTCCATCGGCCCGTCCGCGGCGATGCGCGCCGCCAGGAGCCGCGCGAGCGGGGTCATGCGGCCGGGGCGGCGCGCCCGCGCAGGGCCAGCGCGATCAGGAGCGCGCCCGCCGCGATCATCGGGAGCGACAGGATCTGCCCCATCGTGAGGCCCCAGGCGCCCAGGTCGAGCGCCCAGCCGGTGGGGTTGGCGGGGGTCGCGAACTGCGCGTCGGGCTGGCGCACCAGCTCCACCGCGAAGCGCGCGGCGCCGTAGCCGGCGAGGAAGACGCCGCCGACCAGCCCCGGCCGGCGCAGCGCGCCCAGGCGCGCCAGGACGAGGACGAGCACCCCAAGGACGAGCCCCTCCAGCGCGGCCTCGTAGAGCTGCGAGGGATGGCGGGCGCACGCGGTCCCGGCCGGCTGTCCGCAATCCTGCGCGCGGGCGCCGGGGAAGATCACGCCCCAGGGCGCGTCCGTCGGCCGGCCCCAGAGCTCGGCGTTGACGAAGTTGGCGAGCCTGCCGAGCAGCAGGCCCGGCGGCGTGGCCAGCCCGCCCAGGTCGGCCATCGAGCGCCAGGGCACGCCGTGGCGCGCGGCGAAGACGCCGACCGCGGCCGCCGTCCCGAGGAGCCCGCCATGGAAGGACATCCCCCCCTGCCAGACGGCCAGGATCTCGGCCGGGTGGGCGAGGTAGTAGGCCGGCTGGTAGAAGAGGCAGTAGCCCAGCCGCCCGCCCAGGACGACGCCGGCGACGATCCAGGTCACCAGGGGCTCGGCCAGGGCGGGCGCCATCGGGGACCGGCCGCCCGGCCAGAGTGCGTCCCGCCGGCAGGCCCAGGCGACGAGCAGCCCCGCGATGACGATGCCCGCGATATAGGCCAGAGCGTACCAGCGCAGGGCGAGGGTCACCGGGCCGAGATCGACCTCCACCAGCGTCGGGGAGAGCGGCGGGAAGGGGATCGCCAGGGGGGGCATCGGCGCTCCTCGGACCGGGCCCCGCGGTTGCGTGGCGGGGCGCCGCGCCCCATATCCGGGCGAGCCGCGCAACGGAAGGGACCGAAGGCCATGCAGACCCGCTCGAAGGTGTTCGACGATATCGGCCAGCTCATGACCAACGCGATGGGCGTGGCCCAGGGCGCCCGCGAGGAGGCCGAGAACGCGATGAAGTCGATGCTCGACCGCTGGCTCGCCGATCGCGACCTCGTGACCCGCGAGGAGTTCGACGCCGCCCGCGCGATGGCCGCCAAGGCCCGCGAGGAGAACGCCGCCCTCATGGCGCGGATCGAGGCGCTGGAGGCCCGGTCCTGAGGACGCCTCCGGTGACGGGCGGTGGGCGGCCTGTGGATCGATTTCGCCTTTACACAAGGCGCTGCGCTCCGCACCATATGTGGTGAGGACGGGTGGCACGCACACCACCCATCACGCGGACGGGCCGGGCGCCAGGCGGGCGCCGGCCCCTCTCCGCCAGCCGCGAAAGGCCGCGCGATGACCCTCGCAGAGCAGTACCTCCCGACGGAGGACATGCACCCGATCGACATGGTCGAGTCCCTCGCCGAGGCGCAGGACTGGGAGTTCGACCGCATCGACGGCGACCAGATCGCCATGGCCGTCGAGGGGCAGTGGCGCACCTATTCCATCACGCTCGCCTGGTCCGACGGCGACCAGACCCTGCGCCTCGTCAGCACGTTCGAGATGGAGGTCGCCGAGGAGCGGCGCGCCGACCTGCACGCGCTCCTCAACCTCGTGAACGACCGGGTCTGGACGGGCGCGTTCACCTGGTGGGCGGGGCAGGACCTTATGGTGTGGCGCTACGGGCTCGCGCTCGCGGACGCGGGCGGGGCCACGCCGGCGCAGATCGACGCCATGATCGGCACGGCCGTGGGCGCCGCGGAGCGGTTCTACCCGGCGTTCCAGCTCGCCGTCTGGGGCGAGCGCACGCCGGCGCAGGCCCTGGAGGCCGCCATCGGCGAGGCCTACGGGCGGGCCTGATCGGGTGACCGGCGCCGCGCCCCCGGGCCCGATGGGCGAGATCGCGGCGCGGGGGCTGGTGCTCCTCGGCTGCGGCAAGATGGGCTCGGCGATGCTGGCGGGCTGGCTCGCCGGCGGGCTGCCGCCCGGCGCGGTCCACGTGATCGACCCGGCGCCGTCCGACTGGCTGCGGGGCACGGGCGTGCGGCTCGGGGGGCGCGCGCCGGGCGCGCCGGCCGCCCTCCTCGTCGCGGTGAAGCCGCAGGTCATGGCCGAGGCGCTGCCGGCCGCCGCGGCGATGGGCGGGGGCGGCACGCTGGTGATCTCGGTCGCCGCTGGCACCACGATCGCCCGGCTCGAGGGGGCGTTCGGCCCCGGCACGCCGGTCGTGCGCGCGATGCCCAACACGCCCGCCGCCATCGGGCGTGGAATCACCGCGATCGTCGGCAACGGGGCGGCCGGGGAGGCGGGGCTCGCGGTGGCCGAGGCGCTCCTCTCGGCGGTCGGCGAGGTGGTGCGCCTGGAGGACGAGGCGCAGATCGACGCGGTGACGGGCGTGTCGGGCTCGGGCCCGGCCTACGTGTTCCACCTCATCGAGGCGATGGCGGCGGGGGGGGTGGCCGAGGGGCTGGACCCGGCGCTCGCGATGCGGCTGGCGGTGGCGACGGTGGCGGGCGCCGGGGCGCTGGCCGCCGCGGGGCAGGATCCGGGGACGCTGCGCGCCGACGTGACCTCGCCCAACGGGACGACGCAGGCCGCGCTCGAGGTGCTGATGGACGGCGCCGCGGGCTTTCCCGCGCTGGTCCCCCGCGCCGTGGCCGCCGCCGCCGCCCGCAGCCGGGCGCTGGCCGGATGAGCGAGATCGCCTGGGAGGATTTCGCGCGCGTCGACATCCGCGTCGGCCGGATCGTGCGGGCGGAGCCGTTCCCGGAGGCGCGGAAGCCCGCGATCAGGCTCTGGGTCGATCTCGGCCCCGAGATCGGGGAGCGGCGCTCCTCGGCGCGGATCGTGCGGCATTACGATCCCGAGGGGCTGGTCGGGCGGCGGGTCCTGGCGGTCGTGAACCTCCCGCCGCGGCAGATCGGGCCGGTGCGCTCGGAGGTGCTGGTGCTCGGCGTGCCCGACGCGGAGGGGGAGGTCGCGCTCGTGGGGCCGGACGCGGACGTGGACGTGCCCCTGGGCGGGAGGCTGTTCTGATGCGGGTGCTGGTGACGCGCCGCTTTCCCGGGCGGACCGTCGAGGCCGCCGAGGCGCGCTTCGACGCGGCGGTCGGGGGCGGGCCGATGGACGCGGCGGCCTGCCGGGCGGCCCTCGGCGACTACGACGCGATCCTGACGACGATCGGGGACGACTGGTCTGCCGCGGCGTTCGAGGGCGGGCCGCATCGATGCCGGCTGCTCGCGAATTTCGGGGTCGGGTGGAACCATATCGACGGCGCGGCGGCCGAGGGGGCGGGGGTGATGGTGTCCAACACCCCGGACGCGACGACCGAGCCGACGGCGGACATCGCGCTCATGCTGATCCTGATGACGGCGCGCCGCGCGGGGGCGGCCGAGCGGATGGTGCGCGCGGGGCGTTGGGCGGGGTTCGGGGAGACGCCGATGGGCCTGCACCTGGGCGGCAAGACGCTCGGCGTCGTGGGCCTCGGGCGGATCGGCAAGGCGGTGCGGCGGAGGGCGCAGGCGATCGGGATGGAGGTGATCCATTTCAACCGCTCGGCGACCGGCGTGCCGGGGCAGGTGGAGTCGCTGCGGGACCTGATGGCGGGGTCGGACGTGGTGTGCTGCTGCGTGCCCGGCTCGCCGTCGACGCGGAACATCATCGGAGCTCAGGACCTTGCGGCGATGCGGCCGCATGCGATCCTGGTCAATGTCAGCCGGGGGGATTGCGTCGACGAGGCGGCGTTGATCGCGGCGCTGGAGGAGGGGCGGATCGGCGGGGCGGGCCTGGACGTGTACGCGGACGAGCCGCGGGTGCCGGACGGGTTGATGCGGGAGGACACGGTCCTGCTGCCGCATATCGGGACGGCGTCGGTCGAGGTGCGGGAGGCCATGGGGTTGATGGCGCTGGAGAATATCGCGGCGCTGGACGAGGGGCGGACGCCCCCGAACCGGGTGGCCTAGAGGTCCAGGCCGGGCTCGGCGGTGGCCTCGCGCCAATGACGCCGGCAGAGGGAGACGTAGCTCTCGTTGCCGCCGATCTGGACCTGATCCCCGTCGGTTACGGTGCGCCCGTCCGGGCCCCGGCGGATGACCATCGTGGCCCTGCGGCCGCAATGGCAGATGGTGCGGACCTCCCTCAGCTCGTCGGCGAGGGCGAGGAGGGCGGCGCTGCCGGGGAAGAGTCTCCCTTGGAAATCAACGCGCAAGCCGTAGGCCATGACGGGGATGGCGCGGTCGTCCACGAGGCGGGCGAGCTGCCAGACCTGAGATTCGGTGAGGAACTGGGCCTCGTCGACGAAGATGCAGGCGGGGTCGCCGGCGACGAGGGCTGCGATCTCGGTGGCGGGGCCGTAGGTCTCGGCCGGGCGGGAGACGCCTATCCGGCTGGAGATGCGGCCCTTTCCGGCGCGGGTGTCGTGGCGGGCGGTGAGGAGCCGCACGGCCATGCCGCGCTCCTCGTAGTTGTGCGCGGCCTGGAGGAGGAGCGTGCTCTTGCCCGCGTTCATGGTCGCGTAGTGGAAATACAGCTTCGCCATGGGGCGGCCCTCTGCCCGGCGCGGGGGGGATGCACAAGGGATGCACCGGCGATGCACGGGCCATGCGCATGGGCCGCGCGGCCCGGTGCGGCGCCGTTAACCCCGCCGCGTCAGGATGGGGCCGGGCTGCGGGAGGCGGGCATGGCGGGACCGGACGTGACGATCGACGCGGAGGAGGCCGAGGAGATCGCGTGGCGCGAGGAGGGAATCGCGCGCGGGATGCGCGGGCGCTCGCCGCTGAGGATGACGAAGCGCGAGCGGCGGCACTGGCGCGCGGCGGTCGACCTGCGGCGGCGGATCGAGGAGGACATCCACGAGTTCCTGGACCCCGAGGGCGTGCCGGCGGCGTGGCACGCGATCTGGAAGGACCCGGACCGGCGCGACGCCAGGCGGACGCGCTGCACGGTGGCGTTCGACGCGGACCTGGTGCGGTTCTTCAAGGCGATGGGTCCGGGATACCAGGTGCGGATGAACCGCGTCCTGCGCGCGTTCATGGAGCTGCGGCTGTCCGGGCTGGTGGAGGGGCCGGACTCCAACTGCTACGTGGACCGGCCGTCCCTGGTGCTGGCGGAGAACCTGCGGCGGGAGGAGGAGGACGAGGAGCCGGACGAGGAGGAGGCCGGCCTGATGGGTGCCGAGGCACGGGCCGAGGCCCGGGCCGAGGCGCGGCGCGCGGCGGAGGCCGAGGTCGTTGTGGAGCCGGAGCCGGAGCACGAGAAGTTCTCATGGGCCTATCCGTGGGAGAAGGATGAGGAGGAGGCGGGTTGAACGGCCCGCACGAACCGCATGCTGCGCGCGTTCATGGAGGTGCGCCTCCCGGGCCTGATCGACGGGCCGGACGCCGATCGCTATGCGGACGAGCCGGCGCGGGTGCGGGCGGACACGCTGGGGGCGGATGCGGAGTGGAAGGAGGACGCGTCCGTGGAGGACGCCGTGGAGGAGGGCGCCACCGACGGGATGTCGCGCTGGGGCACGGCGCACATGCTGGAGCGCCTGGACGACCAAGGATGATCGAGGCCAGGTGGCGCTTGCCGCCCGCGCCGAGGTCTAGGCGGCAGCGGTCCCGTCCGCCGCCGACGGGCCCGTGTCGGCGGACGGGTAGCCGGCACGCTGCGCGAGAGGAACGGCGCACGGGGCATCGCCGTGCCGCGTCCTCCTCCGTCCCGTCTTGACGTGACGGTAGGGCTCATGGATCGTCCGGCTCCGTGACCGAGGACGGAAGGGCGCTCCATGATCATCGATTTCAGACGTGGTGCCGCTGGTGCCCTCCTGCTCGGAATGTCGGTGCTCGCTCCCATATCGGGTCCCGCGCTGGCGCAGGGACCGGCGGACCTCTGGGCGTGGGACTGGGCGCCCGTCGAGCGGATGCCGAGGATGCTGTTCCTGATGTCCTCGGACTTCGAGGAGGTGACGGACACACGGATCGGCGCCGACATCGCCCTCGACGTCGCGCCGTTGCCCTGGCGCGAGGACGCCGCGCTCCTCAGGGCGCATGCGGACTGGGACCCGGGGAACCTGTACCTCTACTATATCGTCGATGCCGATGGGACCTATCACGCCCTGCGCGGGACCTCGGATACGATCCACCGATTCAACGCGGCGTACCCGCCCTCCCTGACGGCGGAGAACGTCGCGCGCTATCTAGCCTTCTTCAACTTCTTCGTCCGCGGCGACGAGGGGCCGTTCACCATCATCGAGACGCCGCAAGACACTTTCATCCCGACGCGCGCGGAGGACGAGGCCACCCGGAAGGCCCTGAGCCTCGGTCCGCGCCCCGCGATCTGTGCCGAGCGCCGCGCCGAGGGCCCCGCGTTCGCATGCAGCACGAGGGTGTACTTCAGCAACGCCATCTTCGAGGCGCGGTTCGACATCGAGCGGAACGGGATGGTCACGATCGTGGAGGACGAAGTCGTGCACGCCGATCTCACCGTGAAGATCGACGCGCCGATCGACCCCGCGGAAATCGTCCGCGCGTCGTCGGTGGCGCGGGCGGCCCCAGCTCCCGCGCCGGCTCCGGCTCCGGCTCCGGCTACCGCGACGCCGGCGCCCGCCGCGCGGGCGGCGCCGGTCGAGGCCGACCCGCCCGCCCCACGGGCCCCGGCCGCCTGGGTGTTCGACAACTCGATAGACCCGATGACCGACCGCCGCTCGGCGCGGCTCGTCGGCCTGCCGGTGGACGTGAGGCCCCCGGTGACGCGGCCGGCCTTCGTGTTCACCTGCGCGAACGGCGGCCCCAAGGTGCAGATCAACTGGGGCATGCCGCTGGCCTCGAGGTTCGAGGACGGCTCGAACGTGCACATGCTGATGGTCATGCGCTTCGGCTCGCGCGCTGCGCAGCAGCTGATCTGGGTGCCCTCGCGGGACCGCTCGACGGTCTACGAGATGAACGCGGTCGAGAAGGCGGGAATGGGGATCACCATCGGCATCGCCGGGATGATGCTGCCCTCGGTCCGGGAGATGGACTTCGCATGGACGGCGGCCCAGCTCGGCAGCCGCATGTCCGGCGCGCCTCGGGTGCTGGTCCGCGCTCGTCGAATCGACGGCACGGACGTGACTGCGACCTTCGACATGACGGGGTTCGCCGAAGGGTGGCGCGGGTTGCGGGGGGCCTGTGGCTAGGGCGCCGGCTCAGGCCTGCAACGCCCTGACCCCCACCTCGCCCTTGCCCATCGCCTCCATCGCCTGGGCGCCCGCGAGGGAGCCGGCCAGGGTCGTGAAGTAGGGGATGCGGGCGGTGAGGGCGGCGCGGCGGATGGAGCGGCTGTCCTCTATGGCCTGGGTGCCTTCGGTGGTGTTCATGACCAGGGCGACCTCGCCGTCGGCGAGGCGGTCGGCGATGGTGCGGCCGCCCTCGTGGACCTTGGCGACGGTCTCGGCCTCGATCCCATCGGCGGCGAGGACCGCCGCCGTGCCGCGGGTGGCGAGGATCGTCAGGCCGAGGCCCGTCAGGATGCGGGCGGTGCGCAGGAGGGCGGGGCCCTTGTCCGCGTCGCGCACCGAGAGGAAGGCCCGGCCCTCGGTCGGCAGGACCACGCCGGCGCCCATCTGCGCCTTGAGGAAGGCGGTGGGGAAGTCGGGGGCGGCGCCCATCACCTCCCCTGTGGAGCGCATCTCGGGGCCGAGGAGCGTGTCGACGCCGGGGAAGCGGGCGAAGGGGAGCACGGCCTCCTTGACCGCGTAGCCCCCAGAGGGGGGGATGCCGGGGTCGGAGATCGGGGAGGGGGCGTCCGCGGGCCAGAGCGCGGCCAGCGTCTCGCCGGCCATGATCCGGGCGGCGATGGCGGCGACGGGCACGCCGGTGGCCTTGGCGACGAAGGGCACGGTACGCGAGGCGCGGGGATTGACCTCGATCAGGTAGATCTCGTGGGCCCCGGGGAGCGCCGGATCCTCGGAGGCGGCCCCCACCCCCGACCCCTCCCCCGGGGGGGAGGGGAGGGTCCCGGTGGCGGAGTCGTTCGCGAGGGGTGTGGGGGCCTCCTGCACGGCGAACTGGACGTTCATCAGGCCGCGGACGCCGAGCGCCATGGCGAGGCGGTGGGCCTGGGCGGCCATCTCCTCCTGGACGGCGCGGGGGAGGGTGTGGGGCGGCAGGACGCAGGCGCTGTCCCCGGAGTGCACGCCGGCCTCCTCGATGTGCTGCATGATGCCGGCGATGCGGGTCTCATGGCCGTCGCACACGGCGTCGACGTCGACCTCGGTGGCGCCCGAGAGGTAGCGGTCGAGGAGGACGGGCTGGCCGGGCGTGACGTTCACGGCCGTGGTCACGTAGCGGCCGAGATCCGCGTCGGAGCGCACGATCTCCATCGCGCGGCCGCCCAGGACGTAGGAGGGGCGGATGACGAGCGGGTAGCCGATGCGCTGCGCGGCGGCGCGGGCCTCGGACGGGGAGCGGGCCATGGCGCCGTCGGGCTGCAGGAGGCCGAGCTCGGTCACGAGGGCGGCGAAGCGCTCGCGGTCCTCGGCGCGGTCGATGACGTCGGCGGGGGTGCCCAGGAGGGGGATGCCCTCCGCCTCCAGCGCGCGGGCGAGCTTGAGCGGGGTCTGGCCGCCGTACTGGACGAGGACGCCCTTGAGGGTGCCGGCGCGCCGCTCGACGGCGAGGATCTCGAGGACGTGCTCGAGGGTGAGGGGCTCGAAGTAGAGGCGGTCGGAGGTGTCGTAATCGGTGCTCACGGTCTCGGGGTTGCAGTTGACCATGACGGTCTCGTAGCCGGCCTCGCTCAAGGCGTAGCAGGCGTGCACGCAGCAATAATCGAACTCGATCCCCTGGCCGATGCGGTTGGGGCCGCCGCCGAGGATGACGACCTTGTCGCGCCCCGAGGGGCGGGCCTCGCATTCGGGCTCGCCCATGATCGGGGCCTCGTAGGTCGAGTACATGTAGGGGGTCTGGGCCTCGAACTCGGCGGCGCAGGTGTCGATGCGCTTGAAGACGGGCCGCACGTTCAGGCGGTGCCGGGCGCGGCGGACCTGGTCCTCGGTGCGGCCGGAGAGCGCGGCGAGGCGGGCGTCGGTGAAGCCGAACGTCTTGAGCCGGCGCAGGGCGCCCTCGTCCGCGGGGAGGCCGGCGCGGCGGACGTCCTCCTCCATGTCGACGATCTCGCGGATGCGGGCGAGGAACCAGGGGTCGAAGGCGGTGATGGCGCCGATGTCTGCGTCCGTCAGGCCCATGCGCATGGCCTGCGCGATCCGCAGGATGCGGTCGGGATGGCGCTGCGCGAGGGCGGCGGTGGCGGCGCGGGCGTTCTCGGCGACGCGGGCCATCTGCGCCTCCGGGCCGGCGGCGGCGCCGAGCGGGTCCTCGACGCCGTCGATGGGGGTCTCGTCGAGGCCGGCGAGGCCGGTCTCGAGGCTCGCCAGCGCCTTCTGGAGGCTCTCGTGGAAGCCGCGGCCGATCGCCATCGCCTCGCCGACGGATTTCATCGCGGTGGTCAGGATCGGCTCGGCGCCGGGGAACTTCTCGAAGGCGAAGCGGGGGATCTTGGTGACGACGTAGTCGATGCTCGGCTCGAAGCTGGCCGGGGTCACGCCGGTGATGTCGTTGTCGAGCTCGTCCAGCGTGTAGCCGACGGCGAGCTTGGCGGCGATCTTGGCGATGGGGAAGCCGGTCGCCTTGGAGGCCAGCGCCGAGGACCGCGACACCCGGGGGTTCATCTCGATCACGACCATGCGGCCCGTCGCCGGGTCGACGGCCCACTGGACGTTTGAGCCCCCCGTCTCGACCCCGATCTCGCGCAGCACGGCGATGCTCGCCGAGCGCATGCGCTGATACTCCTTGTCGGTGAGGGTGAGCGTGGGCGCGACGGTGATGGAATCGCCGGTGTGCACGCCCATCGGGTCCACGTTCTCGATCGCGCAGACGATGATCGCGTTGTCGGCGCGGTCGCGCACGACCTCCATCTCGAACTCCTTCCAGCCGAGGAGGGATTCGTCGACGAGGACCTGGCCCACGGGGGAGGCCTCCATCCCCGAGCGGACGAGGGCGAGGTATTCCTCCCGGTTGTTGGCGATGCCGCCGCCGGTGCCGCCGAGCGTGTAGGCGGGGCGGATGATGGCCGGCAGGCCGACGCCGTCGATCACGCGCGCGGCCTCGGCCATGCCGGCGGCGTAGTCGCGCTTGCCGTCGGCGGCCTTGGGCGCGGCCACGATGGCGGCGCGCGGGTTCTCGAGGCCGATGCGGGTCATCGCCTCGCGGAAGAGGGCGCGGTCCTCGGCCATCTCGATCGCCTCCCGGCGGGCGCCGATCATCTCGACGCCGAAGCGGGCGAGCACGCCCATCTCCTCGACCGCGAGCGCGGTGTTGAGGCCGGTCTGCCCGCCCATGGTGGGCAGGAGCGCGTCCGGGCGCTCGACCTCGATGATGCGGGCGACGATCTCGGGGGTGATGGGCTCGATATAGGTGGCGTCGGCGAGGCCCGGGTCGGTCATGATCGTCGCGGGGTTGGAGTTCACCAGGATCACCCGGTAGCCCTCCTCGCGCAGGGCCTTGCAGGCCTGGGCGCCGGAATAGTCGAACTCGCAGGCCTGTCCGATGACGATGGGCCCGGCGCCGATGATCATGATGCTGGTGATGTCGGTGCGCTTCGGCATTGGGGCCCCCTTGCGGCCCGAGGCCGGACAGATCGGAGCGGCTTTGGCACCCGCGGCAATGGGGCGCAAGCCGGGGCCTCGCGCGCGGCGCGTCCCGCGATATGGCGGGGAGGGGAGGTGCGCGATGCTCGCACGCGCGGCGGGATGGGCGGGGCTGGCGCTCCTGATGGCGCTGGCGGCGGCGTTCGCGGCCCATTCGGTGGGGCGCGGCCTGTCGGTGCGCCTGCCGGGCGAGATGGCGACGTCGCGCTTCATCCTGGGCACGGCCGGGGACTACGCGCTCCACGCGCACATGGTGACGGGCGGGCTCCTGACGGTGCTGGCGCCGCTGCAGGCCCTCCGGGCCGTGCGCGCGAGGCGCCGGCTGCACCGGGCCGCGGGGCGGGGGATCGTGGCGCTGGCGCTGGTCACGGGCGCCGGGGGGCTGGCGCATGTCGCGCTGCGCGGCACGGTCGGGGGGCCGTGGATGAGCGCCAACTTCGCGATCTACGGCGCGCTCCTGATCTGGGCGGCGCTGGGCACGTGGCGCGCGGCGCGGGCGCGGGCGCCGTCGCACCCGGCCTGGGCGGCGCGGCTCGTCGTGCTGGCGCTGGGCTCGCTCCTCTACCGGGTGCTCTACGGGGTGAACGAGATGGCGACCGGCGGCGCCGGGGTGGCGGGGGACGGCAGCTTCACCGGGGCGTTCGACCTGGCGGCGATCGTGCTCTTCTACCTGCCGGGGCTGCTCGCGGTGGAGGTCTGGGCGCGGGGGCGGCGGTTGACAGGCGCGGGCGCGCGGGGTTTGGACCGGCACCCGCCCCCCTGAGGACCTCCGCCATGCACGCCTACCGCTCCCACCTCTGCGACGAGCTGCGCGCCTCCGACGTCGGCGCCGAGGTGCGGCTCGCGGGCTGGGTCCACCGGGTGCGCGACCACGGGGGCGTGCTGTTCGTGGACCTGCGGGACCATCACGGGTTCACGCAGCTCATCGCCGACGGGGACAGCCCGGCCTTCGCGGGGCTGGAGGCGGTGCGCTCGGAATGGTGCGTGCGCGTGGACGGGACGGTGAAGGCGCGCGATCCGGCGCTGGTGAACGACAAGCTGCCGACCGGGGAGGTCGAGGTGTTCGTGCGCGGGCTTGAGGTGCTGGGCCGGGCGGACGAGCTGCCGCTGCCGGTGTTCGGGGAGCAGGACTATCCCGAGGAGACGCGCCTCAAGTACCGGTTCCTGGATCTCAGGCGCGAGGGGCTCCATTCGCGCATGGTGCTGCGCTCGGACGTGGTGCGCCACATGCGCGAGGCGATGTGGGGCCGGGGCTTCCGCGAATACCAGACGCCGATCCTGACGGCGAGCAGCCCCGAGGGCGCGCGCGACTTCCTGGTGCCGTCGCGGCTCCATCCGGGGAAGTTCTACGCGCTGCCGCAGGCGCCGCAGCAGTTCAAGCAGCTCATCATGATGTCGGGGTTCGACAAGTATTTTCAGATCGCGCCGTGCTTCCGGGACGAGGACCCGAGGGCGGACCGCTCGCCGACGGATTTCTACCAGCTCGACATGGAGATGTCCTTCGTCGAGCAGGAGGACGTCTTCGCGGCGATCCAGCCGGTGATCGCGGGGGTGTTCGAGCGCTTCGGCGGGGGGCGGACGGTCGATGCGGAATGGCCGCGGATCACCTACGCGGACGCCGCGCTGCGCTACGGGACGGACAAGCCGGACCTGCGCAACCCGATCGAGATGCAGGTGGTGTCCGAGCATTTCCGCGACGGGGGCTTCGGACTTTTCGCCGACATTCTGAAGAAGGATGGGACCGAGATCCGCGCCATCCCGGCCCCGGGGGGCGGCTCGCGCAAGTTCTGCGACCGGATGAACAAGTTCGCCCAGGAGCAGGGGCTGCCGGGGATGGGGTACATTTTCTGGCGCAAGAAAGACCCGGCATCGGTGGATCAAGCCGGCTACAATGAGGCGGTTGCCAACGCGGCCTCCGAAGAGGGTAAGGTCAAAGCAGCGCGCGACTATCTCTGGGAGGCCGCTGGTCCGATAGCGAAGAACATCGGAGCGGAACGCTCCGATGCGATCCGCGATCAACTTGGCCTCAAGGACGGGGACGCGGCGTTCTTCCTCGGCGGGCGGCCCTCGGATTTCGAGGCGGTCGCGGGGCGGGCTCGGACGGTGATCGGGGAGGAGCTGGGGCTGACGGACGAGGGGCGCTTCGCGTTCGCCTGGATCGTTGACTTCCCGATGTACGAGCGGGACGAGGAGGGGGTCATCGACTTCAGCCACAACCCGTTCTCCATGCCGCAGGGGGGCATGGAGGCGCTGGACGGGCCGCCCGAGGCGGTGCTGGGGTATCAGTACGACTTGGCGTGCAACGGCTACGAGCTGATCTCGGGGGCGATCCGCAACCACGTGCCGGAGGTCATGTTCCGCGCGTTCGAGATCGCGGGATACGGCGAGGCGGAGGTGCGGCGGCGCTTCGGCGGGATGGTGGAGGCGCTGCGCTACGGGGCGCCGCCGCACGGGGGGTGCGCGGCGGGGATCGACCGGATCGTGATGCTCCTGGCGGACGAGCCGAACATCCGCGAGGTCATCATGTTCCCGATGAACCAGCAGGCGCAGGACCCGATGATGGGCGCGCCGTCCGAGCCCGAGCCCGCGCAGCTCCGCGAGCTGCGGCTGCGGGTCCTGCCGCCGGACGCGTGAGGCGCGCGCGCCCCGGGCGGGGGCGCTAGACGGCGACCGGCGGAGCCGGGGGGGCGGAGTCCAGCCGGGTCCGCACCAGGCAGGAGAGGCGTTCGGCGGCGGCGGGGGCGCCGCCCTGCGCGGCGGCGACGGCCGCGGCGTGGAGCTCTGCGTCGCCGGCGCTCGCGGCGACGCCGACGAGGAAGCCCGCGACGTAGCCGCCCGGCCCGTCCTGCGGGCCCGGCCCGCCGGGCGCGTCCGCGTCGCCCAGGAGCGAGGCGGCATGGGCGAGGTCGTCGCGGAAGGCCTCCGCGTCGACGGGGATCTCGTTGAGGTCGAGGGCGCGGGGGCCCAGCGGGCGGGCATCGGCCGGCAGGACCGCGAGCACCGCTTCCTGGAAGGCGGCGACCGAGGCCACGGGCTTGGCGATGAACGCGTCGGCCCCGGCCTGGGTGGCGGCGTCCTCGAGCGCGGGATCGCCGGAGAGGCCGATCACCGCGTCGACGCGCGGGCGGCCCAGGTGCAGGCGCTCGATCAGCTCGGTGCCCGGCCCGTCCGGCAGGCCGAGGTCGACGATCACCACGTTCGGGAACCAAGTCGCCAGATGCCGGGAGGCCGCGCCGAGCGTGCTCGCCCGGCGGATGCGCGCCCCCGAGCGCAGGCACATCAGGCGGATCGCCTCGCCGGCGACGCGGCTGTCCTCCACCACGAGGACCTGCTGTCCGAGGAGCGGGCGCCTGGCGGTGGGCACGGGGCGCGTGGGCAGGTTCGCGGCCAGCTCGGGCGGGAGCGAAGGTGCATGCGGCATGACTGTCTCCTGGCGAATCCTCGCCATCCCACTTGGCGTCCGCGAAGTTGACGAAGTGTGAATCCGGGGACCGATCGCGCGCGGGGGGGGGTGGACCGCCGCCGCGCCCCTGCCGATAAGGGCG
This sequence comes from uncultured Alphaproteobacteria bacterium, assembly GCA_963833115.1. Classification (GTDB taxonomy): domain Bacteria; phylum Pseudomonadota; class Alphaproteobacteria; order Rhodobacterales; family Rhodobacteraceae; genus Hasllibacter. The sequence continues at coordinate 75,448 of CAWHWS010000001.1, forward strand.
CCGCCTCGAGGGGGAGACGCGCATGATCGGCCGCCTGAACCATGTCGCGATCGCGGTGCCGGACCTTGACGCCGCCGCCGCCGCCTATGCCGGGCCGCTGGGCGCGCGGGTCGGGGCGGCGCGCGACCTGCCCGAGCACGGGGTGCGGGTGGTTTTCGTCGACCTGCCGGGCGCGAAGGTGGAGCTCCTGCACCCGCTGGGCGAGGACAGCCCGATCGCGGGGTTCCTGGCGCGGCATCCGGCCGGGGGCATCCACCACCTCTGCTACGAGGTCGCGGACCTCGGCGCGGCCGCCGAGCGCCTGGCGGCGGAGGGCGCGCGCGCCCTGGGCCCGGCCCGGATCGGAGCGCATGGCAAGCCGGTGATGTTCCTCCATCCCAAGGACTTCCAGGGCGTCCTCGTCGAGCTCGAGGAGGCCTGAATGGCGATCACGAGCGCCATCGTCCTCTTCGCGGTGATCTGGTTCCTGGTGCTGTTCTGCGTGCTGACGGTGCGCCTCGAGACGCAGGGCGACCGGGGCGCCGTCCTGCGCGGGACCCATGCCGGCAGCCCGGAGAGCCCGCGCATGTGGCGACGGGTCTGGATCACGACCGGCATCACCGCGGTGCTCTGGGCGCTGGCCTGCGCGGTGATCCTGTCGGGGGCGGTGTCGGTGCGCGACTTCGACCTGTTCTCCCGCTGGGGACTGGCCGGGGAGCCCTGGAGCGAGCCGGCGGACTAGTCCGGGGCGGCGACCGCCGGGTGCCGGGACGGGTCCCACAGGCGGTGGAACAGATGGGTGAAGGTCGCGGCGCCCAGGATCGGGACGGTCAGGTTGAGGACCGGCACCGTCAGCGGCACCGCCATCAGGACGCCCGCGATCCAGATCGCGAGCGGGTGGCGCCGGCGCAGGGCCTTCGCGCCCGCCCGGCCGAGGCGGCGGACGGCGACGAGCTGGAAGTACTCCCGCCCCAGGAGGAAGCCGTTCACCGCCCAGAAGACGAACGGCGCCAGCGGGGCCAGCAGGAGGTAGGCGAGGAGCGCGGCGACGTTGGCGGCCACCAGGACGGCGAGGAAGCCGAGGCTTTCGCGCGCGCTCTCGACGAGGCCGAGGCGGCGGGCGGGGGCGAGGTGGGGGTGGTGGCGCGCCTCGACCGCGTCGGCCACGTCGTCGAGGAAGAGCCCGGTGAAGAGGGCGGCGACGGGCACCATCAGGAAGATCGAGGCGACGAGGAAGGCGATCAGCCCGGCGCCGGAGGCGAGCTCGTCGAGGAAGGTGACCGGGCCGATCCAGGGCAGGCGCACCGCGTCCGGGACGAGCGCGCCGAGCCCGGCGAAGGAGAGCCAGGCGAGGGCCGCGAGCAGGAGCGCCGCGAGGCCGACGCCGAGCGCGAAGGTGCGCACGAAGCGCGGATCGCCGAGCTGCCCCAGCGCGAGGAGGGTGGAGGCGAGGACGTGGGTCATGGCGGCGGGCGGCCCCGGGGCCCCTAGTCGCGCCAGTCGACCTTGGCCGCGATGTCCGGGCGGGGGCGGTCGGGCGGCGTGGCCGAGGCGGTGCCGATATGGACCATGCCGACGACGCGCTCGCCCTCCCGGAGGCCGATCGCGCCCTGCATCAGCTCGAAATCGTGCGCGGCCCAGCCGGTGACCCAGCCCGCGCCCCAGCCGGCCGCGAGGGCCGCGTTGACGAGGGCGGCGCAGGCGGCGCCGGCGGAATAGGTCTGCTCGACGGGGGGGAAGCGGTCGGTGTCCTGCGGGCTCTCGACCACGGCGACGACGAGGGGGGAGGTATCGTAGGGGAAGGCGGCCTTCTCCGCGTCCCCGGCGGGCATGCCGCGGAGCTTGGCGACGGCGCGCACGGTGTCGGCGAGGGCGGCGCGCGTCTCGGGTCCGATGACGATCAGGCGCCAGGGCTCGAGCGCGCCGTGGTCGGGGACGCGCAGGGCGGTGGCCATGAGGCGGGTCAGCTCGTCGCGGTCCGGCGCGGGGGCCGTGAGCGTCTTGGGCGAATGGGAGCGGCGGCTCTCGAGGAAGTCGGTGGCGGTCTGGGTCATGGCCGACGATCTGGGCGGAGGGAGGCGGGGGGTCAAGGGCGGGGGCGCCGCATGCCAGGAGGCCAACCTCCTCGTGCAGACCTCGGTGTTTGCTAGCGAAGGCCCCCGCAGTCCCCGTGGCGCTGCGAGAAGCGGCGTCAATACTATGTTGCCGCCAACCCTGCCAGTTTACCCACCGGTGGTGTCAGCGATCTCGAAGTAATCTACCCTGATTGGGTTTTCTGGCGCTTCGGGATCGGTGCTAAATACCGTAAATCTCACTGGTCCAGGCGGTCGGATGGAAACATGCGTTCCGATCTCGTACCACGTGGTTTCATCGAAGCTGTACTCGCCTGTGTATTCTACGCCCTTCTTAGTCACCCTCAACGAATAGGGCCGAAGATCGCTACGTCCGATGCGTACCTCATACGCCGAACGTTCGCCACTCAAATATTTGCTTCCATAAAATACCCAGCTCGTGCAACAACTAATGTAGAATCCGAAGTTGAGTCCAAACTCACCATCGCCAAAGCGAATGTTTGTTCCTTGATAGGTATGCTCCGGAGTTGTAGCGAACCTTACGGTAACAGCATAGTCCTCTGGGAGTTCGCTATTATACTCGATCGCATTCTTTGTATCATGATTGGTGAGCAGCAAAAGATACTCCCCGTCGACCAACGCCATCCGATTAGGGTCGGAATTGAGAATGCGGAACTCCGGCGCCAGAGAATCCGCAATGAAATCGTCGCGGAAATCGAACGACTCTTGGGCCGTGGCGGCCTGTGCTGTCGCGAATGCAAGGGATGCCGCAAGGGCCAAGCTTGAACGCATAATCGTCACCTCTCGTGTTGGAGGACTTCCCCCTTCGCCGCGTCGGCCCAGACATAGGACCGGGCGTATTGGCCGGCGCAATCAGAACTCCTGGTCGAGCTCAACCAGGAACTGCGTCTGCGATCGGACGGACTTTACCTCGCCGGGGGCCCAGACGTCCGCGCCGGCCAGGAGCGCCACGGCCCGACCCCCCAAGGCCGGCGCGGGCGGCGCGTCAGCGGGCCGGGCAATCAGATCCCCCGGAGCGGCCGTCCCGTCCCGTCCGAACCGGAAGCGGATTGCCACCTCCTCGTCCGACGCCCCCAGCACGATTGCGGGATAGAGGCATGTCCCGGAAGCGCGTGGGGCGAGAACGTCGTCGCCCCGTTCGAAGGATGCTGTCGCGGTGCGGGCGGGGGCGGCTAGCTCTCCGGTCGTTGAGCCCGTGATCACCACGTCGCTCGGGAATGAATCGTCAGACGACCGATACGGCCCATCGATATAGGAGGTCGGCACGTGCACGATGATCGCAGCCAGGAGGAGGCAAGGTCCGACAACCCGCAGCTTGCGCTGCGCCGAAGCCTCGAACGCGGGGATCTTCACGATTCCGAAATCACTTCCGCCCAAGTAGGGGGCCAGACCGAGAACGAGAGCCAGGACGAGCAGAAGGTAGCCGAAACCATCGGGCAGGTTCAGTATCTGCAGGAGGTTCGAATCTTATACGAGACTATGCTGATCCATCTCGTTCCGGAAACAGGCAGCCGGCAATGTCGAGCCTCGGCCCTTCGGGATAGTCTACCCGTCGGTCTGCGCCGAGTTCGTTTCCAGCACGATAGGGGGTGTAGTTGATATATCAAGACATTTGAGGCGCTGTCCCTTGGCGCCCTTTCATCAAGACGAGTTGACCTCGTCACCCGCCCGCCGCCGGCGCGGTCCTGCGGTAGATTCCTTCCGGCAGGTTGAGCGCGGCCGAGAGGTCGCGGACCTGGGCCATGGTGAGGGTGATGGTGCGGGGCGGGCCCTCAAGGTCGCGGGGGTCGTCCTGGGTGAGGGTCACGCAATCCTCGAAGGCGGTGACGATGACCTCCGCCGCCGGGGCGGCGCCGGGGGCGCCCTCGTCGATGAGGGTGACGACGGTGGCGTCGAACTCGTGCTCGATGGTGAACATGCGCGCACCCTGCCGCCAGGGGGCGCCGGGATCAACCGCGGCGGGCCCGGCGGCGGTGCAGGGCGTAGAGCGCGGGGGCGAGCGCGCGCTCGTAGAGGGCGGCCGCGAGCGGCCGGACGGGGCGGGCGCCGGTCAGGCGCGACAGCCAGCGCCAGCCGGGCATGGCGGCCCACATCGCGCGGTTCGCGTCGAGCCCGCGCAGGAGCGCGCCGCCGCGCACCGCGTGCAGCCGGCGCGCCGCCTCGTCCGCGGTCAGGCCGTGGGCGGCGAGGTCGGCCTCGGCGATCGGCGTGAACCGCACCGGCAGGCCCCGCGCCGCGGCGCGCCGCGCGTGGCCGCCCACCTCGGCCCGGCAGATCGGGCATTCGGCGTTGTAGATGACCTCCAGCGGCGGGTCCTGCGGCGTTCGTGATCCCATGACGGCCGATCTAGGGCGCCGGGCGCTGGCGTCCCGCGCCGCAGGGCCTAGAGTGGGGGGTGACCCGAGCCGAGGAGCCGCCGATGACCGTCCTGACCTCTCCCATCCGCCTTGGCGCGGCCGCGCTTGCGCTCGCCGGGCTGCTCGGCGCGTGCGCGCCGATCCAGGTGACGACGGGGGCGGGGGCGGGCCCGGGGCCGGGGCCGGTGCGGGCCTCCGCGCCCGTGACGGACCGCGTGCCCCAGAGCGAGGCGCGCGCGAACTTCATCGCGGTCGTGCGGCAGGTCGAGCCGGTCGCCGAGCAGGTCTGCCGCGAGCGGGCGGCGCGGGGCACGAACTGCGACATCCGCATCGTGATCGACGACCGCCCGAACCAGCCGCCGAACGCGTTCCAGACGCGCAACCGGCAGGGCGACCCGATCGTGGGCTTCACGCTCGCCCTCATCGCCGACGCGCGCAATCGCGACGAGATCGCCTTCGTCCTGGGCCACGAGGCGGCGCACCACATCGCGGGGCACATCGACCGGGGCGCGGCGGCGGCGCAGGCGGGCGGCGCGTTCGGGGCGGTGCTGGCGGGCGCCGCCGGGCTGGGCCGGGCCGAGGCGCAGCAGCTCGCGCGCGCGGGCGCCCTGGTGGGCTCGCGGCGCTTCGGGCAGTCGGCCGAGCTCGAGGCCGACGCGCTCGGCACGCGGATCGCGGCGCGCGCGGGCTACGACCCGGTGCGCGGCGCGCGCTTCTTCGAGCGGCTGCCCGATCCCGGCGACCGGTTCCTCGGCACCCACCCGCCCAACGCGCAGCGCCAGGCCCAGGTCGCGCGGGTCGCGGCCTCGCTTTGAGGGGGCCGGCGGCGGCGCTGGCCTGCGCGCTGGCGCTTTCGGGCCCGGCGTCCGCCTGCGGTGGCGCCGCGCCCTGCGCGCTCGACGGCGGGCCGCATGACGGCCGGACCTATCACGTCCTGGCGCCGGAGGGCTGGGACGGGGCGGCGCCGCTGCCGGTCCTCCTGCATTTCCACGGCTGGGGGCGGCAGGGGGACCTGATCGTGCGCCACGCGCGCATCGCCGGGGCGACGGCGCCGGCGGGCGTGCTCCTGGTGGCGCCCGACGGGCTCGGCCGGTCCTGGCGGTTCCGGCAGGCGGGCTCGCCGGACGTGGCCTTCGGCGAGGCGGTGCTGCGCGACGTGGCGGCGCGCTGGCCGGTGGATCCGGGGCGCGTGATGGTCTCGGGCTATTCCTGGGGCGCGCTGATGGCGTGGCGCTTCGCCTGCGAGGCGGAGGCCCCGCTCCTGGCGCTCCTCTCCGTCGCCGGGGCGCTGCCGGCCGGCACGGACTGCCCCCGCGCGCCGGCCTCCGTGCGCGCGGTCTACGGGACGGACGACACGGTGCTGCCCTTCCCCTACGGGCCGGACGGGGACCCGGCCGGGCCGGTGGCGCTCTGGCGCGAACGGATGGGATGCGGCGCCGGCGCGCCGGTGCGGGAGTGGTCGGCGGTGAGCTGGCTCACCCACGCGCGCCACGCATGGGACTGCGCCGAGGGGCCGGTGACCCTCGACGTGCACCCGGCGAGCCACCTGATCCCCCGCGGCTGGTTCGCGCGGGTGCTGGCGGAGGCGCTGGGCTAGAGGAGCCGGCCTTGCGCCGCGGCCTTCTGCCTGGGCGCGACCTCTCGGACGGAGTCGACGCGCGCGGGGATCTGCGCCGCGCGGTCGCGCAGTGCCATCGCCTCCTCGATGGTGACGATCTGGATGCGGGGGACGGCGGCGAAGCCCGGCTCCTCGTGCCGCCCCGCCGCCGCCGCCTCGGCCTGCATGCCGCCCTTGGGCGGGGTGAGGGTGAGGAATATGCCGATCTCCGCGCCCGTGCGCTCCATCGCGCCGCACAGGTCGCGGATCATGGCGACGCCGACGTTCTCGCCGGCCTTGACGGGGACGACGGCCATGGACTTCTTGCCGAAGGGGATGATCCCGTCGAGAGTATCGCGCGGTTCGCCCACGGTCCGCTCTGCGGACGACGCGGTCGTTCGCTGCACGTGCGCCAATGGCCACTATGCAGATGTCCATTGCCCTACCTTGGCCCTATAGCAAATGACGGACGGGTAACCTCATTCATTCTCCTGTTGTACCTCTGCAATTATCCGTCGCACCAGTGCGCTCGACGTTCCGTAACTAACCAAATGCACATCCAAACCGCTGGCTGCATGCATGCGTAGCGCACGCAGGATAGCATCGGCGATCCAGTCCCGCCGATTGCCGAAGGCACCACCACCCAACATTGTAAGAAAAACACGGTTATTACCCGTTGCGGCACGGTTCTGGATCGCAGCCAGCAAAGTTGCTTCGTAAGCTGCCTCCAACACCAATTGTGCGATAGAGCTCCACAGGTCGGCATCCACGTATGAATAGGCGACCGGCATAGCGCTGCAATAGACTTGGGTAACAAGGCGGCCTGCATCATTCGTCGTGACCTCCGTATCTGCCTGTACCCCAATCCGCAGAGCGGCGCGTAGGCTATCCACTTCCATTGTAGCCAAGTGTTTGTTGACCGCATGCAGGCTGTCTTCGGTAGGGAGCGCATAGCCATTGCGCATCTCCCATAGGAACCGATCCGGGGCGCCCAACAGTCCGGAAAAATCAGCCAAACAATTAATTTGACGATCCGATGTCTGGCCGATACCGCCGCCGATCGGCGCAAAGTAATTTCGGTAGATCGTACCAGCGAGGCAAGCCAGTGCACAAGCTGGTCCCTGCGTTAAGTCGTTCTCGTAACGACCTACTCCCATTTCCGGTGTGATTGAGGGATGAACCATTTCGAGCAAATTGAATTGGGATGCGACTTGGAACAACGCTCCTTCATTTTCGGGCCGCATATGTAACCGTTGTACATCAGCGACTACCTCTTGCAGGATGAGTGGCCCATCTTCAGCAATGGGAGTGGCCGCCCTGAGTTCACCCAACGATGGCAAGGTTAGAGTACCAATCTGTGCGCGCCAGCCATTCAAACTCGATAACAATATGCCGCCTTCGACAGATAAGCACCCATATACCCGCGCCCGGCTTTCGTCTGTGATACCAGTCATTTCTTCAAACCATGTCATGGCCATCGTCAGCCTTTCTAAAGCACTCTGGTAAGGATGCCCCGATGCAGACATTCGCTGCATCCAGAGTTGTTGTCAGAAGGGCTCGAAGCGGCCGTTCGTTGCTCGGAAGGCGGGAGCGGTGCGGGGCGTGGTTGGGGAAGGGTCACATCGAGTCGATGGTGGGGTGGGTTCGCGCGATCGTCTCGGCAGGGGACGGTCCCCGGGCGGACGCCCCTGAAACGGCGCTCAGGCGAGGCGGCCCCAGAGGTCGTACTCGCCGGCCTCCTCGATCACGGCGTCGATCATCTGACCGGGGAGGAGGGCGCCGGGGGCGAGGCCCCCGTCCGCGTCGATGAAGAGGTTGCCGTCGATGGCGGGGGCGTCGGCCATGGTGCGGCAGGTGGCGACGGGGCCGTCGTCGCCGTCCTCCACCTCGTCCACGATGGCGCGCACCGTGGTGCCGACGCGGGCCTCCAGCTTCGCCGCGCTGATCGCCTGGGCGCGGGCCATGAAGCGGTCCCAGCGGTCCTGCTTGACCTCCGGCGCCACGTGGTCCGGCAGGGCGTTCGAGCGCGCGCCCGGGACGTCCTCGTACTGGAACGCGCCGACGCGGTCGAGGCGGGCATCGTCCAGCCAGTCGAGGAGGGTCTCGAACTCGGCCTCGGTCTCGCCGGGATAGCCGACGATGAAGGTCGAGCGCAGGGTCAGGTCCGGGCAGATGGCGCGCCAGGCCGCGATCTCGTCCAGCGTGCGGGCGGCGGCGGCCGGGCGGGCCATGCGGCGCAGCACGTCCGGGTGCGCGTGCTGGAACGGGATGTCGAGATAGGGGAGCAGGCCGGAATCGGGGTCGGCCATGAGCGGGATCAGCTCGCGCACGTGCGGGTAGGGGTAGACGTAGTGCAGCCGCACCCAGGCGCCGCGGGCGCCGGCCAGCGCGCCCAGCTCGCGGGCGAGGTCGGTGACGTGGGCGCGCACCTCGGCGCCCTTCCACGGGCTGGCGGCGTGGCGGAGGTCGAGGCCGTAGGCGCTGGTGTCCTGCGAGATGACGAGGAGCTCGCGCGTGCCGGCGTCGAGCAGGCGCTCGGCTTCCCGCAGGACGGCGTTGGCGGGCCGGGAGGCGAGCCTCCCGCGCATGTCGGGGATGATGCAGAACCGGCACTTGTGATTGCAGCCCTCGGAAATCTTGAGGTAGCTGTAATGCCGCGGCGTGAGGGTCACGGCCGGCGCGGGCACCAGGTCTACGAACGGGTCCGGCCGGGGCGGCAGGGCGGCGTGCACCGCGTCCATCACGGCCTCGTACTGGTGCGGGCCGGTGATCGCGGTGACGGTGGGGTGCGCGCCGCGGATCACGTCCGCCTCGGCGCCCAGGCAGCCGGTGACGATGACGCGCCCGTTCTCGGCCAGGGCCTCGCCGATGGCCTCGAGCGATTCCATCCGCGCGGAATCGAGGAAGCCGCAGGTGTTGACGATCACCGCGCCCGCGCCCTCGTAGCCCGGGGAGATGGCGTAGCCCTCCGCGCGCAGGCGGGTCAGGATGCGCTCGGAATCGACGAGCGCCTTGGGGCAGCCGAGGGAGACCATGCCGATGGCGGGCTGGCCCGGGCGCGGCGCCGGGTCGATCCGTCCCTTCGGGGCGAGGTCTGGGCGCAGGTCGGGGGGGTTCGCGGACATTGCGCGCGCATAGGCGACGGGCGCGCCGCTTGGAAGGGCCCGGCGGCCGGAGGCCTTGCGGGCGCACGGGCGCTCGGCGGGCCCGCGGCGGCGCCGCTCGCCTTCGCGGGGCAGCCGGTCAGCGCGTGATGGTCGAGTGGGAGGGAGATCGTCCGGACGGGAGGGATACCAGCCCTCGGGACCGGCTCGTTGACCCACGTGAGCCGCCGCGTAGGAACGTTCTATCGCAAGGCGAGAGGGACGACATCACACGTCTCGCCGCCATCCTCGCCGCGGCCGCCCCGGGCATCGGCGCCGCCTCGGCCGCCATGCCGGGCTTCGAGGACGTCGCGACGGGCGCCGCGACCACCTCCGTCGCGGTCGGCGGCGTGACCGTGACCGTGACCGTGACCACGGCGAGCGACCGCTCCGCGGCGGATGGCGGGACGAACCGGGCGGTGACCTTCGACACCCTCGACCTGGCGGGCGACGATTCCGCTCCGTCCTTCCCGGACGGAGCGTTCGGCAGGGTCCTGGTCGTCGCCTTCGACGGGTTCACCGGGCTGGACGACATCGTCATCACCGTGGCCACCGACGGCGGCGGCACCGTCACGGCCCCGGGTATTGGAGCCGCAAAAGTCTCCAGCCCGAGCTTCGCGTTCGGCGGCTCGGGCGCGATCGACGACCTGCAGATCACGCCGATCTCGGTGCCCGCGGCGCTGCCGCCGTTCGGCCTCGCGCTCGGCGGGTCGACTCTCGCGGGGCGGCGCCGCCGCGGCAGAGGGCTCCGGCGGGGGGCGCCGCGACGCTCGATAACGAAAGCGTGATCGCGGCGCCCCACGATGGCCGTGTCCACGGACGTATCTAGGACGACGGTCACGGCCCGCCGGCGAACGCGCGGCGGGCACAGCGGGAGACGGCGCGATGGAACGACGACGGTTCATGACGACGGCGCTCGCCGCGGGCGGGCTCACCCTCACCGGCCGGACCGCGGGCGCGGCGGAGGATGCCTATCCCGTCACCCGCACGGATGCCGAATGGCGCGCGCTCCTGTCGCCGGCCGCCTACGCCGTCCTGCGCCAGGCCGCGACGGAGGTGGCCTTCTCGCACCCCTATCACGATCTGCACGAGGCGGGGACCTATCACTGCGCCGGCTGCGCGGCCCCGGTCTACGCGTCGGAGGACAAGTTCGTCTCGGGCACCGGCTGGCCCGCCTTCGACCGCTACATCGAGGGGCAGGTGCTCGAGGGGCCCGACCCGGTCTACGGCGCCTTCCTGCCCGAGGTGCACTGCGCCACCTGCGGCGGGCACCTGGGCCACGTCTTCGGCGACGGGCCGAAGGAGACGACCGGCCGCCGGCATTGCATCAACGGCGTCGGCCTGGAGTTCCGCGCCGCCTGACGCAAGGTCACCTCGCCGGGATCGGCGACGGGCATCGCGAGGTCGCGCGGTCGCTGATATACGCTCCGGCGGACGACCAGTCGACCGGGTGCGAGATGATGCGAGAGATCAAGCGGCGCCTGGGCCGGGCCCGGGACGCGGTCCTCTATGGCCGGCGCGACGCCCGGTTGAAGTCCGGGGCAGAGGCCGCGCGCGCCTGGATCGAGCCGGCGGCCGAGATCCTGCCGCCCCTGCCGCCGCGCCCCGCGGACGCCGTCGCGGAGGCGCACGTGATGTGCGGCGAGGGCCAGGCCCTGATGGGCATCTGGTCGACCTGGTCGCTCCTTCGGTTCGCGCCGGACGTCGCCCTGACCGTCCATTCGGACGGATCGCTCTCGGACGGGGCGATCGCGCGCTGGCGCCGGGTGGTCCCGGGGCTGCGGGTGGTGGGCCGCGAGGAGGGGCTCGCCGCCGCCGAGCGGCACCTGGCGCGCTTCCCCCGCACCCTGGCCTGGACGCGGGACTATCATTTCGGCCTGAAGCTCGGCGGCTATTACGGGATCGCGGGGGCGCCGCGCCTGATCGAGGCGGATACCGACACCCTGACCTTCCGCCCTCCGACCGAGCTCCTGGACGCCATCGCGGACGAGGGGCGCCTGATGGCGTGGAACCGCGACGAGCGGTCCGCCTACGCCTACGCGCCCGACCTCCTGGCCGAGGTCGTCGGCGGCCCCGCGCGGACGATGCCCGACCGCCTCAACGCCGGCTACATGGCCTCCTTCGCGCTCGAGGATCCGGACTGGCGGGTCATCGAGGACGCGCTGGAGCGCCTCTCGGCCGATCCCCGGACCGATCCGCTGCGCTACTGGACGCATCAGACGCTCCTGGCGTTGGTCGCCTCGGCGCGCGGCGACGCGGCCGGACCGCTCTCGCAGACATATGACGTGCACGGCGGCCCGACCCGGCCGGACGCGGTCATGCGGCATTATACCGGCAATCCCGGGATCCGGCCGCGCTTCTTCACCGAAGGCGTCGGGGCGGTGATCGCCGACGCCAAGCGCCGCGGGCAGATCCCGGCCGACTTCCCCGAAGCCCCGTGAGCGCCGCTAGCGGCGGCGGTCGCGCCGGCTGCTCATGGGCTGGAACGCGACCGTGACATGGGCGTCGCAATAGGGCTTGCCGGCCTGCACCGGCAGGCCGCAGAACCAGAACGCCTCCGTCGCCGGATCGCCGATGGGCCATTTGCAGGTCCGCTCGGTCAGCTCCATCAGGCTCAGGCGCGCGGCGCCCTTCTCGACGGCGCGCACCTTCTCGAGGGCCTCGGCGCTGATCTCGTTGGCGCTGGGCTGCGGCGGCAGGGGCTGCCCGGCGGGGATGATCTTGCGGATCGGGGTCGCCTTGGGCTCGGCCGAGTAGGTCGCGGGCTCGAGCGGCTCCTCCTTGATGGCGGGCACCGGCGCCTCCACCACGGGCGGCTCGGGCGCCTCGGACGGGGCGGGCGCGGGCGCCCCGGCCGGCCCCGGCCCCTCGCGGTTCGACAGGCCCAGGCGGTGCACCTTGCCGATGACGGCGTTTCGCGTGACGCCGCCGAGCTCCTTGGCGATGGTCGAGGCGGACTGCCCCTCGCCCCACATGCGCTTGAGCGTCTCGACGCGCTCGTCGGTCCAGGACATCGCGTCCCCCTTCTCTCGGCTTGTCCGGCGCGCGCGCGCCCGGGGCCGGGTCCGCTGCGCGCCGTGGGAAAATCATGGGAGGCCGGGGCGCCGCGCGCCTCGACTTCGCTGGCCTCCCATTCTAAGCGCGCGGCCCCCGGATACAAGGCACGCGGCGCCCGGCCGGCCGCCTGCGCGCATGAAGGACACGCCATGACAGACCACCCGCGCGAGCCGCTCCTGGGCGGGCGCTCCCACGACCCGGCCGGCATGGGGCGGCGGCGCTTCGGGTCGCGCAACTGGCGCGGCACCGCGACCCTGGCCGAGCGCGAGACGCGGCGCTTCCTCAACGTCTGGTCGCAGACGCTGGCCGCGCCCCTGATCACGGCCGGCCTCTTCCTGCTGATCTTCTCGATTGCGATCGGGCCCTCGCGCCCGGACGTGATGGGGGTGCCGTTCCTCCAGTTCCTGGCGCCCGGGATCCTGATGATGACGGTGATCCAGAACGCGTTCGCCAACACGTCCTCCTCCCTCGTGGTGGCCAAGGTCCAGGGCAACATCGTCGACACGCTGATGCCGCCGCTCTCGGCCGGGGAGCTGGTGGCGGGCTACGTCGCGGGGGGCGTGGCGCGCGGGGCGGTGGTCGCGGCGGTCATGGCGCTCGTGGCCGCGCTCTTCCTGGGGCAGGGGGTCGCGCACCCGCTCGCGCTGGCGGCGTTCGTGGCGCTGGGCTCGGCGATGCTGGGGGGGCTCGGCCTGCTGGCGGCGATCTGGGCGGAGAAGTTCGACCAGCTCGCGGCGATCACCAACTTCGTGATCACCCCGCTCGCGTTCCTGTCGGGGACGTTCTACTCGGTCGAGGCGATGCCCCCCCTGATGGCGCGGCTCATCCACTTCAACCCGGTGTTCTACCTGATCGACGGGGCGCGCCACGGCGTCCTGGGGCGCTCGGATTCGGACCCGCTGCTCGGCCTCGCGGTCTGCGGCGCCACGACCCTCGTGGTGCTGGCGGCCTGCTGGGCGGCGTTCCGGACCGGCTACCGGCTCAAGCCCTGAGCCGGCGGGGCGCCGCGCCGGCCCGGACGGGGGCGCCGCCAGATCGCGCGGTGGCGCGGCTCGCCGGGCATCGGGCCGCGGCGCCGGCGCACGCCCCCCGCGATCAGGCCCGCGGTCAGGGCCAGGCCGCCGAGCCAGGGCGCCAGCAGGGCGAGGGCGAGGAGCGTCGTCATGGCGCCTGTGGATAAGCGCGGAACGTGACGGGCACGCGACTCCGCCCGCCGGCCCGCGCCCTTTACAGGGCCGTCGCGGCGCGGCATCACCCATGCCATGACGCGCCCGGCCGCCCTCCGACGAGACTGAACCGCCAGCGGGCGCCCCGCGTCCGCGCCGCACGTCCCGCCCGCCCGCCCGCCTTTCCGCCCGCCTGTCCGCGCGCCCGTCATTCCCCATACGCCGCGCGCCCCGTCCGAGGAGCCTCGCCATGATCCCCGCCCTCCTGCCGACCTATTCCCGCGCCCCCCTGCGCTTCGCGCGCGGGGAGGGCTCCTGGCTCGAGACCGAAGACGGCGCGCGCTATCTCGACCTCGGCGCCGGGATCGCGGTGAACTGCCTCGGCCACGCGCATCCGGCCCTGGTCGCCGCCCTGACCGAGCAGGCGGGGCGCGTCTGGCACGTCTCCAACCTCTACGAGATCGGCCCGCAGCAGGCCCTGGCCGAGCGCCTGGTGGACGCGACCTTCGCCGACACCTGCTTCTTCACCAACTCCGGCACCGAGGCGGCCGAGCTCGCCATCAAGATGGTGCGCCGCCACTGGTTCGAGGCCGGCGAGGACCGGCCCACGATCCTCACCTTCGAGGGCGCGTTCCACGGCCGCTCCACCGGCGCCATCGCGGCGGCGGGCTCGGAGAAGATGACCCGCGGGTTCGGCCCCCTCATGCCCGGCTTCCGCACCCTGCCCTGGGGCGACCACGACGCGCTGGAGACCGCGCTGGACGGGAGCGTCGCCGCCGTCATGGTCGAGCCGATCCAGGGCGAGGGCGGCATCCGCGTCATGCCGGATCATTGTCTCAAGGGCCTGCGCGAGGCCTGCGACCGCACCGGCGCGCTCCTCGTGCTGGACGAGGTGCAATGCGGCATGGGCCGGACGGGCCGGCTCTTCGCCCACGAATGGGCGGGCGCCGCGCCCGACATCATGATGGTCGCCAAGGGCATCGGCGGGGGCTTCCCCCTCGGCGCCGTTCTGGCCGCCGAGGGCGCGGCACGGGCGATGAGCGTGGGCACGCACGGGTCCACCTATGGCGGCAACCCGCTCGGCTGCGCGGTGGGGCTGGCGGTGATGGGCCTCGTGGACGACCCGGCCTTCCTGGACGGCGTCTCGCGCCGCGCCGCCCATTTTCGCCAGGGGCTCAAGGGGCTGGTGGCGGGCCATCCGGCGGTGTTCTCCGGCGTGCGCGGCCGGGGGCTCCTGATCGGCCTCGAGTGCCGGGTGCCGCCCGGGGAGGTGCGCGCGGCCGCCGAGGCCGAGCGCCTCCTGACGGTGCCGGCCTCGGACGGGGTGCTGCGCCTGCTGCCGGCGCTCGACGTGGCGGAGGCGGACCTCGCCGAGGCGGTGGCGAGGCTCGACCGCGCCGCCGCCGCCCTGACCGCCTGAGGGGGCCGGCCATGCCCCATTTCCTCGACGTCCACGCCACCCCGGCCGGCGACCTGCGCGCCATGCTGGAGGAGGCGCGCGCCATGAAGGCCGCCCGCGCCGGCCGGCCCAAGGGCGCGCCCGACGACGACGCGCCGCTCGCGGGCCGCATGGTCGCGCTCATCTTCGAGAAGCCGTCCACCCGCACGCGGGTGAGCTTCGACGTCGGCGTGCGCCAGATGGGGGGCGAGGTGCTGGTCCTGTCGGGCAGCGAGATGCAGCTCGGCCATGGCGAGAGCATCGCCGACACCGCGCGCGTCCTGTCGCGCTACGTCGACCTCATCATGATCCGCACCTTCGCCGAGGAGGCCCTGCACGAGATGGCCGACCACGCCGCCGTGCCGGTGATCAACGGCCTGACGGACGCCTCCCACCCCTGCCAGGCGATGGCCGACGTCATGACCTGGCAGGAGCATCGCGGCCCCGTCGCCGGCAAGCGCGCCGTCTGGATGGGGGACGGCAACAACGTCGCCGCCTCCCTCCTGCACGCGGCGGGGCGCTTCGGCTTCGACCTCACGTTCTGCGGCCCCGCCGCGCTCGACCCGCCCGACGCCGCGGTCCGCTTCGCGCGGGAGAGCGGCGTCTCGGTGGCCATCGAGCGCGACCCCGCCATCGCGGCCGAGGGCGCCGACGCGGTCTTCGCCGACACCTGGATCTCCATGGGCGACGCGCAGTCGAGCCGAGAGCGGCGCCACAACATGCTGCGCCCCTATCAGGTCGACAAGCGCCTGATGGCCCGCGCCAAGGACGACGCGCTGTTCCTCCACTGCCTGCCCGCCCATCGGGGCGAGGAGGTCACGAGCGCGGTGATGGACGGGCCGGGCTCGGTGGTGTTCGACGAGGCCGAGAACCGCCTCCACGCGCAGAAGGCGATCCTGCGCTGGTGCCTCGGCGTCTGAGGGGAAGGGGCCGGGCTCGGGCCCCTGCGGCGCCCTCGCCCGGCCCCGCGCGGCGGCGCCGCGCCGCCCGGGACCGCGGGCGGGACCTCGGGGGCGGGGCGTGCCGGGGCGATGCCGCGACGCGGAGGCGCGGGATGAGCGATGCGGCGATCGGCCGGACGGGCCTCGGCACGATGGGCACGGCCCTGGCCCTCGACATCGCGGAGCACGGCCACCGCAGCGCGGTCCACGACCGCTCGCCGGAGGGGCTGGCCGCCGCGATCGCGCGCGCCGCGTGCGAGGAGGTGGCCGGCGCGGTGGTGCCCTGCGCCGAGCTCGCGGACCTCGTCGCCGCCATCGCCCGCCCCCGCGCGATCATCGTCATGGTGCCGGCGGGCGCCGCCGTGGGCGCGGCGATCGAGGCGCTGTCGCCGCTCCTGGACGAGGGCGGCGCGATCATCGCGCGGGCAACGCCGTGACGAGACCCGCCTGCGGGAGGCGCAGCTCGCGGCGCGGGCTCCTCTTCGTCGGCACGGGCGTCCCGGGCGGGGAGGAGGGCGCCCGGCGCGGGCCCTCGATCATGGTCGGCGGGTCCGAGGCGAGCGACGCGCCGATCCGCGCCCTGATCGAGGGGATCGCCGCCGCGTCCGAGGGCGCCCTCTGCGCCGCTCGCGTCGGCCCGGACGGGGCGGGGCACGTCGTCGAGACCGCGCACGACGGCATCGAGTACGCCGACGGGCAGATGATCGCCGACGTCCATGGCCTGATGCGCGACGGCGGCGGCATGGCCGCGCCGGAGATGGCGGCGACCTTCGGCCATTGGAACGAGGGGCCGCTGGCGAGCTTCCCCGTCGGGGTGACGGCGGCGGTCCTCGCGGCGACGGACCGCGCGGGCGGCCCGGCGGTGGACGCGGTCGTCGATTCCGCCGGACAGAAGGGGACCGGCTGCTGGACGCTGATCGAGGCGCTCAAGCTCGGCCAGTCGGCGCGCGCGATCGAGGCGGCGGTCGCCGCGCGCGCCCGGTCGGCGGACCGGGATCTGCGGATGGCGGGGGCGGAGGCGCTCGCCCTGGACGGCGGGGTCTGCGAGATGCCGGAGGACGCCGTGCCCCGGGCGGCGCTCACGACGGCGGAGATCGTCGCCGACGACCAGGGCCTGCGCCTGCTGGCCTCGGTCTCGGCACATTTCGGGTGGGATCCGGACCTCGCGCGGATCGCGGAGGTCTGGCGCGCGGGCTGCATCATCCGCTCGGACATGCTCGACGACATCGCGGCCGCCGCGCGGGGCGGGATGCCGCATGGCGCCCTCGTCCCGACGGAGGCGTTCCTGCCGCGCGTGCGGGCCGGGCTGCCGGCGCTGCGCGAGACGATCTGCGCCGCCGCCAGCGGCGGGATCGCGGTGCCGGCCCTGGGCGCCGCGCTGGCCTACCTGAAGACGCGGCGCCGCGGCCGGGGCACCGCGACCCTGACCCAGACCCAGCGCGACTGTTTCGGGCGCCACGGCTATCGGCGGCTCGACGGTGCGGCTGCGCCGCACGGGCCGTGGTGGGAGGACGAGGGCGGCAGGAGGGGCCGGCCGGCGTAAGGGGGCGGCGGGCGTAAGGGGGCGGCGGGCGTAAGGGGGCGGCGGGCGTAAGGGGGCGGCGGGCGTAAGGGGGCGGCGGGCTCGGGCTCCTGCGGAGCCATCGCCCGCCGCGGCGAGGGGCGCTGCCCCTCGCGCTCCCCGGGATATTTCGATCAAGATGAGGGAGAAGACGCGTGCCTTTCCTCCTCATCTTGATCCAAGTATCCCCGCCAGAGGCGCATCTCCGTCACGGGCGCCGTCATCCGATCGATGCCGCCCCGCGAGCGCAGCGACCGCGCCGACGTCGCCCCGCGACGAGGCGCTCGGCCCAACCGGACGAGGCGCCGCACGGCGCCGAGGACGGGCGGGAGCGCGCCGTTCAGCCTCCGCGCGGCTTGGCGCGCAGCGTCGGGGCCGCCTCCCATGGGCGCTCCGGCCAGGGATGGCGTGGATACCGGCCGCGCATCTCCTTGCGCACGTCCGCGTATCCGCCGCGCCAGAACCCCGGCAGGTCGGTGGTGACCGCGAGCGGCCGGCCCGCCGGGGAAAGCAGCGTCATCCGGAGCGGCGCGCCCCCCATCACCGGGTGCGCGTCCAGCCCGAACGCCTCCTGGACCCGGAGCGACGCCTCCGGCCCGCCCGCCGCGTAGTCGACCGGCACGCGGCGGCCGAGCGGGGTCTCGAACGTGGCCGGCCACGCGGCCGCGAGCGCGCGCATCCCGTCATGTCCGAGGATCGCCTCGAGCGCGGGCACGATGTCGAGGGCTCGGAGCGCGGCCGCGTCCCGGGCCTCGCCGAGCCAGGGCAGGAGCCACGCGCCGTCGGACGTGAGCGCCTCGTCCGAGAGGTCCGGCGCGCCGGGCAGGGCGGCGGCCCGCGCGCGCAGCCGCCGCGAGGCCGGCGAGGACGGCAGGCCCAGGTCGCGCACCCCCTCCCAGGCCGCCGCGGCGAAGGCGGCGGCCGGTGCGTCGTCCCACCGCCGCTCGGCCAGGACGAGCGCGCCCAGCCGCTCGCGGACGCGCGCCTCCACGCGCCGGTGCCGGGGGTCCCAGTCCACCGTGCGATCCTCCGCGATGCGGTCGGCGAAGAGCTCGCGCACTTCCGCCTCGGTGACCTCCGCCGCCAGCCGCACCCGCGCCTCGCGCCCCGCGCCGTCGACCTCGCAGGCGACGATCATCCGCGCGCCCGCCAGGGCCGCCTCCCCGGACATGGTGGCGCCGCGCCCTCCCGAGAGCAGCCAGCGCGGCGCGTCGCCCGAGCGGCGCAGGCCGATGCGGTCGGGGAAGGCGAGCGCGGCCATCGCCCCGGTGGAGAGGCCCGCGTCCGGCGCGCCCCGCACCGTCCGCGCCAGGCGCCCGGCCTCGGCGCGCACGCGGCGCGCGGCCGGATCCGGCCCCGCCAGCATCCACAGCCGGTCGCCCATCGCCTCGCCCGCCGGGCGCAGGGCCGCGCCGTCCGAGAGCGCCGCCGCGAGGGGCGCCGCCCCCGGCCCCGCGACGGCGAGCATGTGCGCCAGCCGCGGGTGGAGGGGCAGGGCGGCGATGCGGCGCCCGTGCTCGGTGATCCGCCCGTCCCGGAGCGCGTCCAGCCCGGTGAGGAGCTCGCGCGCGGCGTCCAGCCGAGGCCGGTCCGGCATGTCGAGGAAGGGCAGGGCGCCCGCCTCCGCCCCCCAGTCCGCCAGCGCCAGCGCGAGGCCCGCGAGGTCGGCGGTCGCGATCTCCGGCGGGGCCTGCGCGGGCCGCGCGCCATGGGCCGCGCGGGGCCAGTCGCGGAGGCATAGCCCCGGCTCGGTGCGCCCCGCCCGGCCGCGCCGCTGATCGGCCTCGGCATGGCTCGCGGCCTCCGTCACCAGGCGCCCCATGCCCGTGCCCGGATCGAACCGCGCCCGCCGCGCCAGCCCCGCGTCGATGACCACGCGCACTCCCTCGATGGTGAGCGAGGTCTCCGCGATCGAGGTCGCCAGCACGACCTTGCGCCCCGCGCCCGCCGGCGCCACGGCCGCGCGCTGCGCCCGGGCCGGCATCGTCCCGTGCAGGCGGTGCAGGGCCACGCCCTCCGGCAGGCGGCCCTCCAGCGCGGCCGCGACGCGCCCGATCTCCGCCGCGCCCGGCAGGAACATCAGGATCGAGCCCGCCTCCGCCTCCAGCGCCTCGAGCGCCGTCTCCGCCAGCCGGCGCTCCCGGGCGCCGCGCGCGTCCGGCGGCGCGGGGCCCTCCCGCCAGCGCGTCTCGACCGGGTGGAGGCGCCCCTCGGAGGTGATCACCGGCGCCCCGCCCATCAGGGCCGCGACCGGCCCCGCCTCCAGCGTCGCCGACATCACCAGGACCGACAGATCCTCCCGCAGGGCGCCGGCCATGTCGAGCACGAGGGCGAGGCCGAGATCCGCGTCCAGGCTGCGCTCGTGGAACTCGTCGAAGATCACGCATGACACGCCCTCCAGCCCCGGATCGCGCTGCAGGCGGCGGGTCAGCAGCCCCTCGGTTACGACCTCGATCCGCGTCGCGCCCGAGACCCGCGCCTCCCCGCGCATGCGGTAGCCGACCGTGCCGCCGACGTCCTCGCCCAGCGTCTGAGCCATGCGGGCGGCGGCGGCGCGGACCGCCAGGCGCCGGGGCTCCAGCATCAGGATCGTCCCGGACGCGCCGGGCAGGAGCGCCAGGGGCACGCGCGTCGTCTTGCCCGCGCCCGGCGGCGCCCGGAGCACGGCCCGCCCGCCGGGGGGCAGGGCGGCCAGGATGTCGGGGATCACGTCGTCGATCGGCAGGCGCATCGCCCCCCCTAGCGCGGATCGCGCCCCGAGGGGGAGGGCGCCGGCCTCGTGCCCCGTCCCGGGGCCTCCTCCGCCGCCGGGCCGCGCGGGGGCGAGCCCCCCCCGGCCCGCGCGCTGGACAGATCGCGCGCGCCTGACCAAACCGGCGCCATGGAGCGCCCCGCCCCCGCCCTCGCCGGCGCCGCCCTCGCCGATGCCGTCCTCGCCGGGGACCGCCGCGCCCTCGCGCGCGCGATCACCCTCGTCGAATCGACCCGCCCGGACCACCGCGCCGCCGCCCACGACCTGCTGGATTCCTGCGCCGCCGCCGGCCGCCGCGCCATCCGCGTCGGCCTCACCGGCACGCCCGGCGTCGGCAAGTCCACCTTCGTCGAGGCGCTGGGCATGCGCCTCGTCGCCGAGGGCCTTCGCGTCGCGGTCCTGGCGGTGGACCCCTCCAGCGCGCGCACCGGCGGCTCCATCCTCGGCGACAAGACCCGCATGGACCGCCTCGCGCGCGCGCCCGGCGCCTTCGTCCGGCCCAGCCCGGCGGCGGGCTCGCTCGGCGGCCTGGCGCGCCGCACCCGCGAGGCCGCCCTCCTGGTCGAGGCCGCGGGCCATGACGTCGTCCTCGTGGAGACCGTCGGCGTCGGTCAGTCCGAGACCGCCGTGGCGCAGGTGACGGACGTGTTCGCCCTCCTCCTCGCGCCCGCGGGCGGCGACGAGCTCCAGGGCGTCAAGCGCGGCATCATGGAGGTCGCGGACCTCGTGCTGGTCAACAAGGCCGATGGCGAGCTGCGCCCCCGCGCCGAGCGCTCCCGCGCCGACCACGCCGCCGCCCTGCGCCTCATGCGCCCCCGCCCCGGCGATCCGGGCGACGTGCCCGCCGCGATCTGCGTCTCCGCGCTCGAGGAGGCGGGGCTGGACGACGCCTGGTCCCGCATCCTGGCGCTCTGGCGCCACCGCGAGGCGTCCGGCGCGCTCCTGGCCGCCCGCGCGAGGCACGCCGCCGCCGCCTTCGACGCGGAGCTGCGCGCGGGCCTGATCGCGCGGGTGCTGGGCGACCCGGCGGCGGACGGCGCCTCCGCCGCCCTGCGCGAGGAGGTCGCCGCCCTGCGCCGCGCCCCGGGCGCCGCCGCCGCGCAGGCCCTGCGCGCCCTGCCGGCCCCGCCCGCCATGCCGCCCCCCCCGGACGGTTGACGCCCCCGCGCCGCCGCCCTAGAGGCTGCGGACCCCATTCCGGGCGCCCTCGGGCGCCCTCTGCCGTGCCGCGCCGCCCGGCCGCTCGACCGACAAGAGAGGACACCCCATGAGCCGCGTCTGCGACCTCACCGGCAAGGGCCCGATGACGGGCAACAACGTCTCCCACGCCAAGAACCGGACCCGCCGCCGGTTCCTGCCGAACCTGAACGACGTCTCGCTGATGTCCGAATCGCTCGGCCGCACCTTCAAGCTGCGGGTCTCCTCGGCCGCGCTGCGCACGGTCGACCATCGCGGCGGGCTCGACGGGTTCATGGCCAAGACCAAGGAGGGCATGCTCTCGGACAAGGCCGCGCGCATCCGCAAGGACATCATGAAGGCCAAGGCCGCCGGCGCCGACGCGGTCGAGGCGAAGGTCGCCGAAGGCTGATCGCCGGGGGCGCCGTCCCGCGGCGCCCCGCCCGCCCGATGGTGGCCGCCCCTCCCGGAGGGGCCTTCAGGTCGCGCGGCAGAGGCGTTCCGCGCCATTCGAGAACGCCTTCCACCGCGTCCAGAACGCCTCGTCCCGCGGCCGGTCCGACTGCCGCGTCTCCTGCGCCCTGTGGGGCTCCGCGAAGAACGCCGCGCCGCGCCGCTGATCCCCGCCCGAGAGCGACCGGTTCGCCGCCGCCTGGATGCAGCCGCAGCGCGTGCGGCTGGCGCTCCGCCGCGCCGCCGAGAGGCAGGCCGAGGCGATCGGCCCGCTCGCGACCGGGATCGTCGCGGACCGCGTCGCGACCCCCGCCCCCCCGCCGCATCCCGCCAGCGCGGCGGCGCCGAGCATCACGATGGCGGCGGTTCGGATACGGATCGCGTGCGGCATGGGCGGGCTCCGGCGGCGGCGGGTTCGGCGCGGGCATGCGCCGCGGCACGACTATGCCGCCGCCCGCTCGGCCCCGCAATCGCGCGGCGAGCGCCCGGCGCCCCGCTGCAACCGGCCGTGGCGCGGGCGCACCGCACCCTCCGCCGATCCACCTGTGCGCCCGCGCACCGAGTTGGTGCGTGCCGGCGGGTTTCGTGCGGCTCCACGGCGCTTAGATGCCGTCCGACACCGACCGATACACTCCGCCCCGAAAGCCCGTTCCGATGCGCCTCCTTTGCTCCCTCGCCCTCGCCGCCTCCGTCGCCGGCGCCATCCCGGCCGCCTCCATGGGCGCCAAGGACTGGATCGCCGGCTCCCTTCGCGTCGATCCGGGCGATTTCACCATGGGGCAGCTCATCTCCCTGCGTGGCGCGCGGGAGAACGCGGACCCCGCCCGCGCGACCTCCATCCTGATGGCGGCCGGCTGGTATCCGGGCGTGCGCGCCTACCCGGCGGACTGATCCCGCCCGCCCCACGGGACCACGTGATTGCAAGGGGCCCCCGGGCGGGCGCAGTATGGGAACCGAGGGCGCCGCGGAGAGTTGGCGAGGGCCAGGAGGATCACGGGCATGACGCATATCCGCAAACGACGCTCCGCCGCCGGCGCCGCCCTCGCCCTGATCCTGAGCGCGGGGGCCGCCGCCGCCACCTTCGCGCCGCACCTCGTGAACCCCAAGATCTGGATCGCCGACACGCTGCACGTCGTGCCCGGGGACTTCACCCTCGGCCAGCTCATCGAGCTCATCGGCGCCGTGGAGGCGAACGACCTGGTCCGCGTCGAATCCATCCTGGTCGAGGCCGGCTGGGAAGCGGGCGAGCCCGCCTTCCTCCTCGCCCGCTAGGCGCCCTCGGCGCCCCGCGCGGCGCCGCCTCCCGCGCATCGCCCGTTCCCCCCGCCCCGCGCGCGCTCTATATGCGCGCCATGACCGACATCTCCCGCATCCGGAACTTCTCCATCGTCGCGCATATCGACCATGGGAAGAGCACCCTCGCCGACCGCCTCATCCAGGAGACCGGCACCGTCGCCGGCCGGGACATGAAGGCCCAGCTCCTCGACGCGATGGACATCGAGCGCGAGCGCGGCATCACCATCAAGGCCAACACCGTCCGCCTCGAATACCTCGCCGACGACGGCGAGACCTACACCCTCAACCTCATCGACACCCCCGGCCATGTCGACTTCGCCTACGAGGTGAGCCGGTCCATGCGCGCGGTCGAGGGCTCGCTCCTCGTCGTCGACAGCACCCAGGGCGTCGAGGCGCAGACCCTCGCCAACGTCTACCACGCCATCGACGCCGACCACGAGCTGGTCCCCATCCTCAACAAGATCGACCTGCCCGCCTCCGACTGCGCCCGCGTCGCCGAGCAGATCGAGGACGTCATCGGCATCGACGCGTCCGGCGCCATCCCCGTGAGCGCCAAGACCGGGCAGGGCATCCACGAGACGCTCGAGGCCATCGTCACCCGCCTGCCGGCCCCCAAGGGCGACGCGGACGCCCCCCTCAAGGCCATGCTGGTGGATAGCTGGTACGATTCCTATCTCGGCGTCATCGTCCTCGTGCGCATCATCGACGGCCGCCTCAAGAAGGGCGAGCGCGTCAAGTTCGTCCAGAACGGCACCGTCCACCATGTCGACCGGATCGGCGTCTTCCGCCCCGCCATGGTGGAGATCGACAGCCTCGGCCCCGGGGAGATCGGCTTCCTCACCGCCTCCATCAAGCAGGTCCGCGACACCCGCGTCGGCGACACCATCACCCACCAGCGCTCCGAGGTGACCCCGCTCCCCGGCTTCAAGCCCGCGCAGCCCGTCGTCTTCTGCGGCCTCTTCCCCGTCGACAACGCCCAGTTCGAGGATCTCCGCGACGCCATCGAGAAGCTCGCCCTGAACGACGCCTCCTTCTCCTACGAGATGGAGACCTCCGCCGCCCTCGGCTTCGGCTTCCGCTGCGGCTTCCTCGGCCTGCTGCACCTGGAGGTGATCCGCGACCGCATCGAGCGCGAGTACGACGTCGAGCTCATCACCACCGCGCCCTCGGTCATCTACCATGTCTGGGACCGCGGCGGCGCCATGACCGAGCTCCACAACCCCGCCGACATGCCCGACCCCGCCACCGTCGAGCGCATCGAGGAGCCGCGCATCAAGGCGACCATCCTCGTGCCGGACGAGTACCTCGGCGACGTGCTCAAGCTCTGCCAGGACCGGCGCGGCATCCAGCTCGACCTCACCTATGCCGGCGCCCGCGCGATGGTGGTGTACGATTTGCCCCTCAACGAGGTGGTGTTCGACTTCTACGACCGGCTGAAGTCCGTGACCAAGGGCTATGCCAGCTTCGACTATTCCCTCATCGGCTACCGCGAGGATTTCCTCGTCAAGATGAGCATCCTCGTGAACGACGAGCCGGTCGACGCCCTCTCCATGATGGTCCACCGCGACCGCGCCGAGGCGCGGGGCCGCGCCATGTGCGAGAAGCTCAAGGACCTCATCCCCCGCCACATGTTCAAGATCCCCATCCAGGCCGCGATAGGGGGGCGCGTCATCGCCCGCGAGACCCTGTCGGCGATGCGAAAGGACGTGACCGCCAAGTGCTATGGCGGCGACGCCACGCGGAAGAAGAAGCTGCTGGAGAAGCAGAAGGCGGGGAAGAAGCGGATGCGGCAGTTCGGGAAGGTGGATATTCCGCAGGAGGCGTTTATTTCTGCGTTGAAGATGGATGGATGAGTACTATAGACCCTTCTTCGACCCGAAGTATCCAATTTTCATCGCGCGATAATCAGTAGATGG
Organism: uncultured Alphaproteobacteria bacterium; assembly: GCA_963833115.1. Taxonomy (GTDB): domain Bacteria; phylum Pseudomonadota; class Alphaproteobacteria; order Rhodobacterales; family Rhodobacteraceae; genus Hasllibacter. The sequence goes on from CAWHWS010000001.1 coordinate 100,373, forward strand.
CTTGAAGTAGATTCGAATACACTTATTGGGCGCGGTTCCTTCGTTTGGTTTAGCATGCAGCTCGAAGTCATCCGCCTTGCCGTCGAAGTTCGCCGCGAGTAGACCTTTTCCTTTAACTGTCTCGGACTCTCCGCTACAATCAACTCCACGTGCTAGTAGCCATTTTACCAATGTGTCACCAATAGACCCACCGTTCTGCAAGAGAACTATCTGTAATTCTGAAAGTTTTTCGAAGATTGCTTCGACCTTTTCTTGAAGTGCTGGCAGTTCGGCTAACGAAGAAAGTTGTGTGTCGATGTTGTCGTTAAATATTAACTTGCCACTATACTTCTTCTCGACGTAGCGAACTAGCCCTTTCCAAGTCTCGTAACCAGCGGATAATTCACTACCGTCCTCCATACTGGTAGGCGTTTGGCTTTGGTAAAGAAGTCGTAGATTCTCGTGTGCCGTTTGTAGATTTAGACGAAGCACCGCAACATCTTGTTCCAGCAACGCGTTTCTTGCCTCGGCGCTTTGAAGGGCGGTTGCTAGATCATTGTCTGCCTTCAATTCGGATAACTGGTCTTCAAACTGCGACTTTAATAGATCGTCATCAAATTGACGGATTTCCGCAAAGACTGGATTATAGGTTGATGCTTCTAGGATAGGGTTTAATATGACGTCCGCCAGGCGTTCCACAGCGTAATCGCCGCTTGCAAAGAAACTATCAATTCGCCGACCCAATGTCAGTGGGTGTTTGAACGGATTCCCGGTACCAATTTCGCCGGGCCAATAGAGTCTCACCCCTCCATCGAAGCATGACCACTGTTTTCCAACCTCTACCGATAGTCGCCATCCGGCCTTTTCATCAAGGAGGACTGTGTGGGCGAGGCCAGCCCCGCGCCGGCCTAGAGTTGCGGCCAATCGCTCACGCTCGCCAACAGACGATCCGCGCGCCACGCAGATAATTGGCAGTCGGCGTTCGCGATTCTGTAGGAATTCAATAAAGGAGGTATACTCCTCGAGTGTTACTGAAAACACTTTAGGCGAGACAGTGTCTGCACGAGTTTGGAACCGCCATCCGTCTTGTAAGGCAACGATATACGAAATGAATGTCGGTGGATGTACGCTAAAACTGGGAGTTACCACGTTTCCTTGCGCTGATCCGACCGTCAGTTCGCATTGCAGAAGTAGCGCATCTCGTCTTTGAAGAACTGTTTCAGTGCAAAACCGAGTAAGATTGACTGTTTCCTCGGTTCTCATAAAAAGTCGGGAGCCAATATTCTCCACTGCAAGATCAATCCGGTTTGTCTTGTTCTCAAGAAATTTGCGCTGGAACCATCTTTCTAAATGGGAGCTTGCCTTTTCAAACAATTCATCGAGATCACCGTTACTCTGACTGATGGTAAATCGTGCTGCTGTACGCATTAAGAAACCCTAGATAGATTTTGCAGTCACTTCCCAGTTGTTCTGCTAGTCTAGTCAGTCCGATACCGTATTGCCAAGTACTTTGGGGCAGGAGCAGCACCCCCATTCCACGATCCCGAACGGCCGTTCCGCCCACCCCCCCCATTGCGCCCCGATAGCCGACCGCCGCCAGCCGCACCCGAAACCGCGTGCCGGGCACGCGGGGCGGTGAGCTGACCGCCCACCCTACGGCACGTCGCGGCGTCGCACCGTCGCCGCGCCCCTTCCACCCCCCACCCCCCGCGCTATGGTCCCCCGGACCACCGACCGGAGCCGCGCCGACATGACCGACACCCCCCGCACCTATGCCGGCGAGGACCATCCCTCGCAGGACCCCGCCAACCGGGTGGGCTACTACCACCCCGCCACCATCGTCGCGCACTGGACGATCCTCGCCCTCGTGGTGATGCAGTTCGCCACCGGCGGCGGGATAGAGCGGGCGTTCGACCTCGCCTCCGAGGGCGTCCAGCCCATCCGCCTCGCCGGGCCCACCTGGGTGCACGGCATCATCGGCACGTCCATCGGCCTGATGATGGTCTGGCGCCTCTACATCCGGCTCACGCATTACGTCCCGCCGGCGCCCTCGTCCCTGCCGAAGGCGCTGCAGATCGTGAGCCGCGCCACGCATTACGCGTTCTACGGCCTGCTCATCGCCATGCCGGCCGCCGGCCTGCTCGCCGTGTTCACCGGCATCGGCTGGCTCGCCGCCGCCCACGGCCTCGCGTCCAAGCTGCTCCTCGCCCTCGTCGCGCTCCACGTCGCGGGCGGGCTCTACCACGCGTTCAAGCGCGACGGCGTGGTCAAGCGCATGCTGCGGCAGGACCCGGCCGGCCAGTACGACACCCGCACCGACCGCCCCGCCGCCTAGCCGCCGGGCCCGACCGGGCGCCACCGATATACGGAGCGCCCGGATCGGCCCCACCACAGGTGGTCAGTTGGCGGCGCCCTGGTTGTACGGAGCGCCCGGATCGGCGCCACCGCAGGTGGTCAGTTGGCGGCGCCCTGGATGGCCTCCCCGGTGTTCTCGACGTCCTGGCCGAAGCCCTCGGCCGTCTCGCAGGCGACCAGCGTCGTGAGGGACAGGGCGGCGAGGGTGAGCGTGACGATGCGGCGCATGGGGGTCTCCTTCGGTTGCGTGCGCCCCCTCAACCGTTGCGCGGCCGCCGCGTTCCCCGCGCGCTCCATGCGCATGGGATGTGCATGGCCCGTGCATGCCCCGTGCATCACCCGTGCCCGAGGAAATCCCGCACCTCGCGCTCGAACTCCCGCGGCGCCTGCGCGTGCACCCAGTGCCCCGCCCCCGCGACCTCCCGCCGCTCCGCCCGCGGAAAATACCGCGCGATCGCGTCCTGTCCCTCGGGCCCGACATAGTCGCTCAGCGCCCCCGCCAGGAACAGGGCCGGCCCGTCATGGGCTCCGCCGAGATCCCCCGGCCAGCCCGTGATCTCGTCCATCGCCGCGTCGAGCGCCGACAGGTTCAGCGCCCAGCGCCCGGCCCGAACGTCCAGCGATTGCAGCAGGAACGCCCGCACCCCCCCGTCCGGAACCGCCCGGGCCAGGGCCGCGTCCGCCTCCGCCCGCGTGGAGATCGCATCAAGGTCCAGCCCACGCATCGCCGCGATGAGGTCCCGCTGCTCCGCCGAATGCGCGTAGCGCACCGGCGCGATGTCCACCACGATCAGCCGCCGCACCAGATCCGGCCGCCCCAGCGCCGCCACCATCGCCGCCTTCCCGCCCATCGAATGCCCGAGCAGATCGACGGGCTCGCCGATCTCCTCGATCACTTCAACGAGATCGCCGGCCATCGCCCGGTACCCGGCCTCCTCCGACCAGGGGCTCTCCCCGTGGTTGCGCATGTCCACCGCCACCACGCGCCCGCGGCCCGAGAGCCGCTTGGAGACCACCCCCCAATTGCGCGCCGAGCCGAAGAGCCCGTGCGCGATCACCAGGGGCGTGCCCCCGGTCCCCGCCTCCCGCCGGGCGAGGCGGACGGGGGTCATCCGTTCGGGTAGATGGGGAACCGGCCGCAGAGCGCGCGCACCTCGCCGGCGACCTCCGCCTCGACGGCGCCGTTCCCATCGGCCCCGTTGGCCGCGAGCCCGTCCACCACGCGGCAGATCCAGCGTCCGACCTGGGCGAACTCCTCGGTTCCGAAACCGCGCGTCGTGCCGGCGGGGGAGCCGAGGCGGATGCCGGAGGTGACGGTGGGCTTCTCGTCGTCGAAGGGGATGCCGTTCTTGTTGCAGGTGATGTTTGCGCGGCCCAGGGCGGCCTCCGTCGCGTTGCCCTTCACGCCCTTGGGGCGCAGGTCGACCAGGAGGACGTGGCAATCCGTCCCGCCGGTCACGAGGTCGACGCCGCCCTCGCGGAGCGCCGCGCCCATGGCCTGCGCGTTCGCGATCACGGCGCGCTGGTAATCCGCGAAGGACGGCTCGAGCGCTTCGCCGAAGGCCACGGCCTTGGCGGCGATCACGTGCATCAATGGGCCGCCCTGGATGCCGGGGAAGATGGCCGAGTTGACCTTCTTCGCCAGCGCCTCGTCATCCGTGAGGATCATGCCGCCGCGGGGGCCGCGCAGGGTCTTGTGCGTCGTCGTCGTGGCGACGTGGGCATGGGGGAACGGGGAGGGATAGACGCCCGCCGCGATCAGCCCGGCGAAATGCGCGACGTCGGCCAGCAGGTAGGCGCCGACCTCGTCCGCGACGGCGCGGAAGCGGGCGAAGTCGATATGCCTGGGGATCGCGGAGCCGCCGGCGATGATGAGCTTCGGCCGGTGCTCGCGGGCGAGGCGCGCGACCTGGTCGTAGTCGAGGGTCAGGTCGCCTCTCCGCACGCCGTACTGCACCGCGTCGAACCACTTGCCCGACTGGTTCGGCCGCGCCCCGTGGGTCAGGTGCCCGCCGGCGTCGAGGCTCATGCCCAGGATGGTGTCGCCCGGCTTCAGGAGCGCGGTGAACACGCCCTGGTTCGCCTGGCTGCCGGAGTTCGGCTGCACGTTGACGAAGCCGACGCCGAACAGCCGGCGCGCCCGGTCGATGGCGATCTCCTCCACGACGTCGACATGCTCGCAGCCGCCATAGTAGCGGCGCCCGGGATAGCCCTCGGCGTATTTGTTGGTCAGGACGCTGCCCTGCGCCTCCATCACGGCGGCGGAGACGATGTTCTCGGACGCGATGAGCTCGATCTCGCCCTGCTGGCGGCCGAGCTCGGCGCGCATGGCGGCGGCGACGTCCGGGTCGCCCTCGGCGACGGTGCGGGCGAAGAAGCCGGGCTCGCGGTGGGGGGCGTTCATGGGGCGTCTCCTCGTGCCGGGTGGGCGCGTGACTACACCGGGCCCGCGCGGGTTGCCATCGCCCCGCGCGCGGCCCAGCCTGCGGGCCGGGTCGGCCGGGGGAGGGCGCGGATGGATCGCAGGCGCATCGCCTTCGCCGCGGCGGAGACGCAGGTCGCGGCCGAGGCGCTGCGGGACCTGACGGCGCGCTACGGGCAGTGCGCGCCGGAGGGGGCGGACGTCATCGTCGCGCTCGGCGGCGACGGGTTCATGCTCACCACCTTGCACGACACGCAGGCGCTGGACGTGCCGGTCTACGGGATGAATTGCGGCACGATCGGCTTCCTGATGAACGAGTATCACGGCACCGGCCTCACCGCGCGTCTGAACGACGCGGTGGAGGAGGTCATTAACCCCCTGGCGATGCGCGCCGTCACCACGGCGGGCGAGGTCCACGAGGCGCTGGCGATCAACGAGGTGAGCCTCCTGCGCGCGGGGCCGCAGGCGGCCAAGCTGCGCATCAGCGTGGACGGCCGCCCGCGCATGGAGGAGCTCGTCTGCGACGGCGCGCTCGTGGCGACGCCGGCGGGCTCGACGGCCTACAACTACTCGGCGCACGGGCCGATCCTGCCGATCGGGTCGGACGTGCTGGCGCTCACGGCGATGGCGGCGTTCCGGCCCCGGCGCTGGCGCGGCGCGCTCCTGCCGAAGACGGCGGTGGTGCGCTTCGACGTGAACGAGGCGGCCAAGCGGCCGGTCATGGCCGAGGCCGACAGCCGGGCGGTGCGGGACGTCGCCTCGGTCGAGATACGCTCCGAGGGGCGGGTCGCGCACCGCATCCTGTTCGACCCGGGCCACGGGCTCGAGGAGCGCCTGACGGCGGAGCAGTTCGCGTGACCTAGGGCGCCGCTCGGGCCCGGTTGAGGGCGAGGAGCCGGGCGAGGGCGTCCTCTTCGGCGATGTCGTCGGGCCAGCCATAGGCGGCGGCGACGGCCCGATCCAGCCGGTCGTGGAGGCCCGCGAGCCAGGCGGGGCGGGCGTTGTAGAGGTTGGTGAGGGTGCGCTTGGCGAGGATCTTGGCGGCCGCGTCGTCCACGGGCAGGAGGCGGTCGGGATAGCCGGGCACGATCTCCGGCACCCGTCGGATCAGCTCTGGCGGGTTGAGCCACGCCTCGCGCTTCGCGTCGAGCTCCCGCGCCGCCTCCGCGATGGCGACGGCGCGGGGGTCGGCGGCGTAATTCGCGGCGGGGACGTCCGGGGTAAGGCCCTCGGGGAAGGGGAAGGTCTCGAACGACTTCGTCGGGGTATATTGAGGATCGTTTCCAACTCCATGCCAGCCGCCCGTTGCGAGTGACCACAACTCGTGAAAGCGGGAATGCAGTAGTCCGAATGATGTGTCGTCATCGCGGGCAATGACGACAAGTCTGGCATCGGGAAGCACACGGCCATTTCGCCAGATGAATAGGCGATGTTTAGCTACGCGTGGAGTAACAATCCATCGATCCAAGGGCGCAATCGCCTTTCGAAGTCCGGGCCGAGATTCGCCATGAATCCACCAGTTCCTCCGATGGTTCTCCCTCCTGACTTGGGACCTCATTGGTTCGACATGCATCCGTAGATGCTCAAACGGTAGCTCATATAGAGCAGCTTCGGCCTGGGGCATCTTCACGCCGAAATCAATAATCCATTTGTCGGCGGGTCGTCGGACTACATCCGAGCCGTTGATCCAAGGCTTGACCACATCCGAGTTCGGCTTGCCGTTAGGATTGCCCCTCGCAAGAAGCATAGCTTCTGCGGTCGTCCGATTGAGATCAAAACTACCGACTTTGATTGTTCCCTGAAACGAACGGCTATAGTTCTCCTGTAGACGAAGTGACGTCGTAACGTCCGCGCCGCTGGCAGTAAGGTTGCTTGCGATCCGATCTACCGCGGCGCCATTGAGGATGGCGTCGCCGTTCCCAATCGTGCTGGTGCCGCCGGTGCCGTTGGCACCGTCGAACATGACGATGGAGACGCGGATCGCGGCGCCTTCGACGGTCCAGGGCTCGTCGGACCAGGCCTCGAAGATGCGGCCCTCGGCGACGATGGGTTTGAGGGCCTCGCGGCTCGCGCCGCCGCGGATCGAGTTCGTCGTGACCAGCCCCGCGCGCGCCGCGCGTCCCGCCTCGATCGCCCGCCACGCCCCCGCGACCCAGTAGGCCACGAGGTCCGCCCCGCCCGGCACCTCCGGCCAGGCGGCGCGCAGGCGGCGGGAATAGTCCTCGCCGAGCTCGCCCACCATCTTCTTGTTGCCCAGGAACGGGGGGTTGCCGATGATCGCCTCGGCCGCGGGCCAGTCGGCGCGCGCGCCGTCCGGGGCGAGCACCGCGTCGCGGCATTCGATGGTGCCGAGGGGCCGCAGGACCGGGTCGGTCGAGGGCTCGAACCCGTTCTCGCGCATCCACTGGATGTCCGCGATCCAGACCGAGACGCCCGCGAGCTCGGCCGCGTAGGGGCTCAGCTCGATGCCGTGCACCACCTCGGGCCCGACCTCCGGGAAGCCGCGCTCCAGGCCCAGGGTCTCGGCGTCGTTGTCCACCACGAGCTCGAGCGCCTTGAGCTCGCGCAGCGCCACGTTGAGGAAGTTGCCGGACCCGCAGGCCGGGTCGAGCACGCGCACCCCCTTGAGCCGCTCCTTGAAGGCGCGGTGGGCGCGCGCGGCGGCCGTCAACGCCGCGCGCCGGGCCTTGGCCTGCGCCGCCGTGAGGGGGCGGGGCGCGCCGGCCGCGTCCGCGCGCGCGGGCGGGTTGGCGGCGAGGCGGGCGGCGGCCTTCTCCCGCGCCGCGGCCCATTCGGCGCGCAAGGGCGCGATCATCACCGGCTCCACGATACGCCGGATCGTCGCCTCGTCGGTGTAGTGCGCGCCGAGCTGGCTGCGCTTGCCCGGGTCGAGGCCGCGCTCGAACAGGGTGCCGAAGATCGTCGGCTCCATCTGGCTCCAGTCGAGCCCGGCCCAGTAATGCAGGTCGCGCGCGTCGGCGGCGTCGATGGGCAGGACGTCGTCGTCGTCGAAGAGCCCGCCGTTGAAGCGCACGATCCGCTTGGCGCCCCAGCGCCCACCCGCGTTCATCGCCGCGAAGAGGTCGCGCGCGGCGTCCTCGAAGATGGTCGGGTCGCGCAGGACGTCCTTCATCAGCGCGCCGAAGACGTGGTCCGGCAGGAGGCCCACGTCTTCGGCGAACATGCAGAACACGAGGCGGTTGACGAAATGCGCGACCCGCTCCGGGTCGTGGCCGCGGTCCTGCAGCCGCTTGGCGAGGCCGGCGAAGCGCCGGGCGGCCTCCTCGGTGACGTCGGCGCGGCTCTTGCGCGGGCGCAGGCGCTCGGGCGCCTCGAAGCACGCGCGGAGGAGGTCGCGGGCGGCGGCGCCGCGCAGGTCCTCGAGCGCGATCTCGTGGGTCTCGGTCACCATGCCGGTGAAGGCGGTGCGGATCACGATGCGCCCCGTGTCCGAGACGATCAGGAGCGGCGGGTTGCCCAGGCTGCCGGCATAGCGCTGCACCTGGGCATAGGCGCGGTCCAGGTCGGCGTGCCGGCCCTTGTACTCCCAGGCGAAGCGCCCCTCGCGCCAGACGTCGGCCCAGCCCTTGGCCCCCGTGGACTTGATCGCGCCCTTCTCGAACTCGAAGCTGCCATGGGTGCGCGGCGAGGGCGGATCGATCGCCCAGGAGCGCGCAGAGGTCGCGGAAATGGGACTGCGCCGAGGACCGCTCCGAGAGCGGGTTGCCGGTCCAGGTGCGGATGAAGGCGTCCGGCGTCACGTCCCGGAGAAGGCCCGGCCGATGCGGGCGGCGCGCAGGCGGGCCGCGATCTCGTCGAGGATGGCGGGGTCGTCGATGGTGGCGGGCGGCTTCCAGGGGGTGCCGTCGGCGATGCACACGATGGTGCGGCGAAGGATCTTGCCCGACCGCGTCTTGGGCAGTCGTTCGACCTCGATCGCGGTGCGGAAGGCCGCGACCGCCCCGATGCGCGCCCGCACGAGGGCCACGCATTCCTCCGCGATCGCCTCGCCCGGGCGGCCCGTTCCCGCATTGAGGCAAATGAGGCCGAGGGGCACCTGGCCCTTGAGCTCGTCCGCGATGCCCATGACGGCGCATTCGGCCACGTCCGGGTGGGAGGCCAGCACCTCCTCCATGGCGCCGGTGGAGAGGCGGTGCCCGGCGACGTTGATGACGTCGTCGGTGCGCGCCATCACGAAGAGGTTGCCGTCCGCGTCGATCAGGCCCGCGTCGCCGGTCTCGTAATGGCCGGGGAAGGCCGCGAGATAGCTCGACGCGAACCGCTCGGGCGCGTTCCAGAGCGTCGGCAGGGCGCCCGGCGGCAGGGGGAGGCGGATCGCGATGGCGCCGAGCGCGCCCGGCGCGGCCTCGCTCCTGTCCTCGGCGAGGATGCGCAGGTCGTAGCCCGGCATGGCGCGGCCGGGCGAGCCGGTGGGCACGTCCAGCGCCTCGATCCCGACGGGGTTCGCGGCGATGGCCCAGCCGGTCTCGGTCTGCCACCAATGGTCGATCACCGGCACGCCGAGGACGCGGCGCGCCCACTCGACCGTGTCCGGATCGGCGCGCTCGCCGGCGAGGAAGAGGGTGCGCAGCTTCGGCATCGGGTGGTCCGCCGCCAGCGCGCCCTCGGGATCGACGCGCTTTATCGCGCGGATCGCGGTCGGCGCGGTGAAGAGGGCGGCGACGTCGTGCTCGGCGCACACGCGCCAGAAGGTGCCGGCGTCGGGCATGCCCACGGGCTTGCCCTCGAAGAGGACGGTCGTGTTGCCGTGGATGAGCGGCGCGTAGACGATGTAGCTGTGGCCCACGACCCAGCCGACGTCGGAGGCGGCCCAGAACACCTCCCCGGGGGCGACGCCGTAGACGTTCGACATCGACCAATGCAGGGCGACCAGGTGGCCCGCGGTCGCGCGCACCACGCCCTTGGGCGCGCCGGTCGTGCCGGAGGTGTAGAGGATGTAGGCCGGGTGGTCGCCGGGCACGGGGACGCAATCGGCCGGGGCGGCGGCGCCGACCGCCTCGCGCCAGTCGCGGTCGCGGCCCGGGGTCAGGTCGGCGGCGCATTCGGGGCGCTGCAGGACGATGCACGCCTCGGGCGCGTGGGCGGCCATGGCGATCGCCTCGTCGAGGAGGGGCTTGTAGGCGACGACGCGCCCCGGCTCGATCCCGCAGGAGGCGGCCAGGACGGCGCGCGGCGTGCAGTCGTCGATGCGCACGGCGAGCTCGGCGGCGGCGAACCCGCCGAACACCACCGAGTGGATCGCCCCGATGCGCGCACAGGCGAGCATGGCGGTCGCGGCCTCGGGGATCATCGGCATGTAGATCAGGACCCGGTCGCCCAGGCCGATCCCGGCGTCCCGCAGCGCCCCGGCGAGCTGGGCGACGTCCTCCAGCAGCTCGGCATAGCTCAGGCGCGAGACGCGGCCCGTGGCGGGGCTGTCGTGGATGATCGCGGTGCGCGCGCCCAGGCCGGCATGGACGTGCCGGTCGACCGCGTTCCAGCATCCGTTGACCATGCCGTCCGCGAACCAGGCGACGTCCGTGCCTTCGCCCGTCAGGGCGCGGCTCGGGGCCCGGGCCCAGTCGACGTCACGGGCGGCGGCCATCCAGAACCGCTCGGGATCGGCCCGCCAGCCCTCGTAGACGTCGGCGTAGCGCATCGGCCCCCTCAACGCGGGGCGGAGCGCGGGCCCGGTGCGGGCGCGGGGTCGGTCGGCGTCATGGGCGAGGTCCTGGCAAAGATCGGCGCGGTGCAGCCTACCGGGATCGCCCGGGGGCTGTCAGTCGCAAAATGGCCCGTCGGAACGCGGTGATCCGGTGGGATAATTCGCCCGGCGCGTCGTTTTCTGCACATGATGTCGAAAACGGCACGGCGCGGCGAGGGGCGTCCCGGTAGACGACTCGTGCGCCGAGGGCGAATGCCCCGGCGACGCTCGGACAACCCAACCAGAACGGAGACGGGCCCATGGGCCTTCGCAAGATCCGCCGCCCCAAGGGGGCGGACAAGCCGCGCATGCGCGAGGACGACGTCCCCACGAAGCACGCCGCCAACGGCGCGCGCAAGGCGCCGGGGTCGAAGGGCCGCCGCTAGGGCGGGGCCGCGACATCGCCCGCGTCGCCAGAACGGGCGGCGCGGGCCACGAGACCGCGGCGCGCATCCCTCGTGCGCGTCGCGGGGCGGAACGCCGCCCGTCCCCTTCGGGGAGGATGGGAACGGGCGGCGTCCCGGACCACGCTAGCCGTAATGCCCCGCCGGGGTGCCGGCGAGCGCCGCCATGTTCATCAGCCCGCGCGCCGTGATCGAGGGCGTGACGATGTGCGCCCGGTTCCCCATGCCCATCAGGATCGGCCCCACCTCCAGGCCGCCGGCCCGCATCTTGAGGATGTTGCGCACGCCGGACGCCGCGTCCGTGTTCGCGAACACCAGGCAGTTCGCCGCGCCCGTGAACCGTGATCCGGGGAAGATGCGATCGCGCACCGCCTCGTCGAGGGCGCTGTCGATGTGCATCTCGCCATCGTAGCAGAAATCGGGGCTCGCCGCGTCGAGGATCGCCATCGCCGCGCGCATCCGGCGTCCGGTGTCGCAGTCGAGGTTGCCGAATTGCGAGTGCGAGCACAGCGCGATCTTCGGCTCCAGCCCGAAGCGCCGGATGTGCCGCGCGGCGGCGGTGACGGTGTCCGCGATCTGCGCCGGCTCGGGGGCCGCGTGGATGTGCGTGTCCGCGACGAAGAGGGGCCCGCCCTCCAGGATCAGGAGCGAGAGCGCGCCGATCGGGTGGCGCGGCCCGTCGATGCCGAGCGCCGGATCGCCCGCCTCGGTGCGGCCCAGGATCTCGTGGATGTAGCGCAGGTGCCAGAGGTACTGCCCGAACGTCCCGCAGATCAGGCTGTCGGCCTCGCCGCGCTGCACCATGACGGCGCCGATGGCGGTGGTGTTGGTGCGCATGATCGCGCGCGCGAGGTCGGGGGTCACGCCGCGACGCGCCATGATGCGGTGGTAGCTCTCCCAGTAGTCGCGGTAGCGCGGGTCGCTCTCGGGATTCACGAGCTCGAAATCCTCCCCATGGCGCAGCGTCAGGCCGAGTTTCTCGCAGCGCCGCTCGATCGCCTCGGGGCGGCCGATCAGGATCGGGGTGTCGGTCATGTCCTCCAGGATCGCCTGCGTCGCGCGCAGGACGCGGTCGTCCTCGCCCTCGGCGAACACGATCTTGCGCTTGGCGGTGGAGGCGGCCTCGAACACGGGGCGCATAATGAAGGACGACTTGTAGACCTGCCGCGTGAGGTCGGCGCGGTAGGCGTCGAGGTCCACCGGCCGCGTGGCCACGCCCGAGTCCATCGCCGCCTTGGCCACGGCGCTGGCCACCGTGGGCAGAAGGCGGGGGTCGAACGGCTTGGGGATCAGGTATTCGGGGCCGAATGTCAGGGTCTCGCCGCGATAGGCCTCCGCGGTCTCCGCGCTGGCGGTGACGCGGGCGAGGGCGGCGATCCCCTCGACGCAGGCGATCTTCATGGCCTCGTTGATCTCCGTCGCGCCGACGTCGAGCGCGCCGCGGAAGATGAACGGAAAGCACAGGACGTTGTTGACCTGGTTGGGATAGTCGCTGCGCCCGGTGGCGATGAGGGCGCCGGGGGCCGCGGCCCGGGCCTCGGCGGGGTCGATCTCGGGGTCGGGATTGGCGAGGGCGAAGATGATCGGGTCCGGCGCCATCTTCTCGACATGGGCGCCCGTCAGTACGCCGGGCCCTGCGAGCCCCAGGAACAGGTCCGCCCCCCCGATCACGTCCCCGAGTCCGGCGGGGTCGTGCCGCTGGGCGTAGGCGGCCTTCTCGGGCCCGGCGGAGTTGGCGCGCGCCTCGGTCACCAGCCCCTCGCGGTCGACGAGCCAGATGTTCTCGCGCCGCGCGCCCAGGTCCAGGAGGAGGTTGAGGCAGGCGATCCCCGCCGCCCCGCCGCCGACGCTGACGATCTTGACGTCCTCGAACGACTTGCCGGCCAGGCGCAGGGCGTTGGTCGCCGCGGCGCCGACGACGATGGCGGTGCCGTGCTGGTCGTCGTGGAAGACGGGGATGTTCATCCGCTCCCGGCAGATGCGCTCGACCGCGAAGCAATCGGGCGCGCGGATGTCCTCGAGGTTGACGGCCCCGAAGCTGGGCTCGAGCGCGCAGACGATGGCGGCGAGCTTCTCGGGGTCGGTCTCGTTCACCTCGATGTCGATCGAATCGATGCCGGCGAACTTCTTGAAGAGGACGGCCTTGCCCTCCATCACCGGCTTGGAGGCCAGCGCGCCGATGTCGCCCAGCCCCAGGACCGCCGTGCCGTTGGTGATCACCGCGACGAGGTTGCCCCGCGCGGTGTAGCGCGCGGCGTCGAGCGGGTCGGCGTGGATCGCGAGGCACGCCTCCGCCACGCCGGGGGAGTAGGCGAGCGCGAGGTCGCGGCCGTTGGCCATCGGCTTGGTGGCCTTGATCTCGAGCTTACCGGGCCGCGGCTCCTCGTGGTATCGCAGGGCGGCGGCGCGCAGGGCGTCCTTGGCTGTCTCGGTCATCTGGCGCTCGATCCCCCGGGGCGGACCCGGTGCCGCCGGGCCTAGTGCCGCTCGTGTAGATCACCCCGGCGCCGTCTCGGCCAGAGCGCGCGGGGCCGCTAGACAACGCGCGCGCCGGCGGGCACGACGGAAACATGACGTATCTGCGACAGGACGATGACCCCGCGGCGGACGAGGCCGTGCCGCGCCTCGCGGCGCTCGGCATCGCGATCCTCCTGCTGGCGGGCGCCTCGGACATCGCCCTGGCGGCGCTCCATGGCCGGGGCTTCGCCGAGGGCGGCGCGCTCGAGATCGCCTCCGCGGCCGGCTACGTCCTCGCGCTCGTGGTGCTCGCGGGGCGGGCGAAGGGCCTGCGCGAGTCCTGGCCGGCGGCGGTGCTCCTCTTGGCCGGCGCGGCGCGCGAGCTCGACCTCGACAAGCGCTTCACCGAGCCGAGGCTGCTGCAATCGCGGCTCTACGCGGGGGATGCGCCGATCGCGGTCAAGCTCGCGGGGCTCGCCGTGATCTGCGCGGTCCTCGCCGCGGCGGCGGTCCTGATCCGGCGGGACGGGCGCGCCTGGCTGCGCGGGCTCGCGGCCGGAGCGCGCCCCGCCTGGTGCGTCGCCGCGGCCATCGGGCTGGCGGCGCTCTCCAAGACGCTGGACGGGCTCGCGCGAAAGCTCGCCGGGGTGGGGATCGACCTGCCGGCGGCGCTGGACCGCGCGGCGTCCCTCTCCGAGGAGGTGCTCGAGCTCGGCATCCCCGTCGCCCTGATCCTCGCCCTGACGACCGGGCTCGCGCCCGGACGGGGACCCCGCTAGCCTGCCCGCCGGGGAGGGCCGGCAATGGATGCGGATGGCGGGCAGGGGATCGTCGCGGCGCAGGCCGTGCTGCCGACGACGGATCTCGCCGCCGACATGGCGGCGCTGACCGCGCTCGGCTTCCGCCTCGAGACGATCCACCCGGCCGACGATCCGGCGGTCGCGGTGATGTCGGGGCATGGCGCGCACGTCCGGCTCGAGCGCGGGTCGGGCGCGCCAGGCGCCCTGCGCCTGACCGGCGCGCCGGCGGGGGAGCGCGCGCTACCGGGCGGCACCCGCGTGACCATCGCGCCCGCCCCGGTGCTGGACATGCCGGCCGTGCGCCCCGCGCTGCACGTCCGGCGCCTGGCCGACGGGGCGCCCTGGGTGATCGGGCGCGCGGGCATGGCCTATCGCGACCTGGTGCCGGACCGGCTCGGCGGGTCGATCATCGCCAGCCATATCCGCATCCCCGGCGGCGGGCCGGTGCCGGACATGGTCCACTACCACACCGTCGGGTTCCAGCTCATCTTCTGCCATCGCGGCTGGGTCGACCTGGTCTACGAGGACCAGGGGCCGCCCTTCCGCCTCCATGCGGGGTGTTGCGTCACCCAGCCGCCCGAGATCCGGCACCGCGTGCTGGAGGCGTCGGACGGGATCGAGGTGATCGAGATCGGCGTGCCGGCCGAGCACGTCACGACGATCGACCACGACATGACGTTGCCCAACGGCCCCCCGGTCCCCGAGCGGCGGTTCGCAGGGCAGCGCTTCGTCCACCACGCCCAGGAGGGCGCCGACTGGCGGCCTTTCCGCGCGCCCGGATACGAGGCCCGCGACACCGGCATCGCCGAGGCGACGGGCGGACGCGCGGGCGTGCAGGTCGTGCGGCCGGACGGGACGGCGCCGGCGCCCACCGTCCACGGGGCGGAGATCCTGTTCGGCTTCGTGCGCTCGGGGACCATGGCGCTCGAGGTCGCGGGCCGGGCGCCGGAGGCCCTGGCCGAGGGGGACGCCTTCACCCTCCCGCCCGGGCTCGTGGCGCGCTATGCCGGGCCGTCGGCGGATTTCGAGCTGCTGGAGGTCTCGCTCCCGGGACCGGCGCCGACGCGGGTGGAGGGGATCTGATGGGCGAGCGGACGAGCGGGTTCGGCGCGCGGGTGCGCGCGGGCGAGCGGATGGTGGGGACGTTCGTCAAGACGCCCGCGCCCGAGCTCGTGGAGGTCCTGGCGATGGCCGGGCTCGACTGCCTGTGCCTCGACGCCGAGCACGCGCCGTTCGGGCGGCGCGAGCTGGACGCCTGCCTCGGGATGGGCCGGGCGCTCGACCTGCCGATGCTGGTGCGCGTGCCGGCCGGCACGCCGGAGGCCGTGCTCCAGGCCCTCGATTCCGGCGCGGTCGGCGTGGTCGTGCCCCATGTGGACACGGCGGCCAAGGCCGGGGCCGTCGCCCGGGCCGCGCGTTTCGGCCCCGGGGGCCGCGGCTTCGCCGGCTCCACGCGCTGGGCGGGCTTCGCCGGGCGGACCATGCCGGACGTCCTGTCCCAGGACGCCGAGACGGTCGTGCTGGCGCAGATCGAGGAGCCCGCGGGCGTCGAGGCGGTCGACGCCATCGCCGCCGTGCCGGGAATCGACGGGCTGTTCGTCGGGCCGGCGGACCTCGCGGTGGGCTACGGCGTGCCGGTCGCGAGCCCGCAGGTGGACGCCGCCTACGCCGCGACCGCGCGCGCCTGCGCCGCCTCGGGCAAGGCGATGTGGAGCTGGGTCGCGAACGAGGACGGGGCCGCCGCGCGCGCCGCCCAGGGGGTGACGGGGTTCCTCGCGGGATCGGAGCAGGCCTGGATGCTGGCCGGCGCGCGCGCCGCCGCGGCCGCCGTGCGCGGCGCCTAGCCCGCCAGGAAGGCCGTCACGTCGGCCAGGAACGCGTCCCGCATCGGCGGGGCCTCCATCAGGATCTCGTGCCGCGCGCCCTCGTAGGTCTGCAGCCGCGCGCCGGACCAGCGCCGCGCGAGCGCCGCGATCTCGGCCACGTCGACGATCGTCTCCTGCGTGCCGACCCCGATCAGGGCGGGGATGGCGGGCGGGGGCAGGGCGCGCAGGCGCCGCGTCTCGGCCAGCGCCTCGATCAGCCATTGCAGGGACGGCCCGCCCAGCGACAGCTCGGGATGGGCCTCGATCTGGGCGGCCATCCAGTCGTGCCAGCCGCGATCGGTGGTCAGGGGGTTCGTCTCGAAGCGCAGGACCTCGGCGTTCACCGGGCCGCGGCCGGGCGCGTAGCGGCCGCCGTTCCCGGACCGCCGGGCCGCCCAGGACACCGCCCAGGCGACGGGCCGCAGCCGGGCCGCCATGCCGATGCCCCACATCGGCGCCGAGAACGCCGCGCGCGGCACGTCCAGCCCGTCATGCAGCGCGGCGAGCCCGATCGCGCCGCCCATCGAATGGGCGAGGAGCGTCCAGGGCCGGGGCAGGCCCGTCGCGGCGGCATGGGCGGTCATCGCGGCGACGTCGCGCCCGTAATCGGCGAAGCGGGTCACGTGGCCGAGGGCCGGGTCCTTGTGCAGGCGGTCCGACAGGCCCTGGCCGCGCCAGTCGATCGCCAGCACGTCCAGCCCCGCGGCGGTCAGGACCCCGGCGACGGGCCCGTACTTCTCGCAGAACTCCGTCCGGCCGGGGAAGAGGAGCACGGTGCCCCGCGCGGGCGCCCGCGCCGGCCAGCGCGCGGCGCGCAGGCGCACCCCGTCCGAGGCGCGCAGCCACGCGGCGGCCCCGCCGGGGGGGCCGTCCGCGATGCCGTGATGGAGCGGGGCGCCCTCGTTCAGCTGAGCACCGAGCCCAGGCGCATCGCGGCGCCCATGTCGCCGTCGACCTTGAGCTTGCCGGTCATGAAGGCGGTCGTCGGGTTCGTGGTCCCGTCGAGGATCGATTTGAAGACCTCGGGGCTGGCCGACATGGTGACGTCGGCGGGGTCGTCGCCCGCCCGCGCGCCGGCCTCGTCGATCATGATCGCGCCCTCGCCGGCGACGACGAACTTCGCCGTCCCGTCGAACCCGCCGTCCATCTTGGCGTTCAGGGCCGCGACGGCCTCGTCGATCACTTCGCTCATCTCTCTCTCCCGATCGTGAGCGGGCCCGTGCGCGGACCCCTGGCGTCCGGCGCGTGCCGGCCTATCGTGCGGGGCATGGCATGGCCCCCGCGAGCGATCAAACGCACCAGCGTTACGATGGTCTTTATTGCCGTTGCGTCATTCGGCGCGGCGGCGCAGGATTCGGCACCCGGCCCGGACGCGCTGCCGGAGGATCTCGGCGGCCTCCTGGGCGCGCTCTCCGCGCCCGAGGCCGATCACGAGCGCATCGCCCGGCGCGTCACCGCGCTCTGGTCCCGGTCGGGATCGGAGGCGATGGACTACCTCCTGCGCCGGGGGCGGGACGCGATGGAGGAGGGCGACTGGGACGCAGCGATCGAGCACCTGACCGCGCTCATCGACCACGCGCCGGAGTTCGCCGAAGGCTACAACGCCCGCGCGCAGGCCTATTTCCGTTCGGGCCGCACCGGGCCGGCCCTGGCCGACCTCCAGCGCGCGCTGGTCCTCGAGCCGCGCCATTTCGAGGCGCTGGCCGGGCTCGGCTTCGTGATGCTGGAGCTGGACGCCCGCGAATCGGCGCTCATGGCCCTGCGCGCCGCCGCCGCGATCCACCCCGCCATCCCCGAGGTGAACGACGCGATCGAGCGGCTCGAGCGCGACCTCGAGGGCACGGCCGCCTGAGGGGCGCTGGCGGCGCGGGCCGCGGCGACCTAGATATGCGGGGCACCTGACGCAGGGCTTCCATGACGTCCGAGATCACGGCCGTCCTCGGCCCGACGAACACCGGCAAGACGCATTACGCCATCGAGCGGATGCTGGCCCACCGCACGGGGGTGATCGGCCTGCCCCTGCGCCTCCTCGCGCGGGAGGTCTACGAGCGGATCGTCGCGGTGCGCGGCCCGGGGGTCGTGGCGCTCGTGACCGGCGAGGAGCGCATCGTGCCGCCGCGCGCGGCCTACTGGGTCTGCACCGTGGAGGCGATGCCGCTGGGCACCGGGCCCGACTTCCTCGCGGTGGACGAGATCCAGCTCTGCGCCGACCCCGAGCGGGGGCACGTCTTCACCGACCGCCTGCTGCACGCGCGCGGCCGGCACGAGACCCTGTTCCTGGGCGCGGAGACGATGCGCGGGGCGATCGCCGGCCTCGTCCCGAAGGCTCGCTTCATGGCGCGGCAGCGGTTCAGCGAGCTGACCTACGTCGGCGCCGCCAAGGTCGCGCGGATGAAGCCGCGCTCGGCCATCGTCGGCTTCAGCGTGGAGAACGTCTACGCGCTGGCCGAGCTCCTCAAGCGGCAGAAGGGCGGGGCGGCGGTGGTCATGGGCGCGCTCTCCCCGCGCACGCGCAACGCCCAGGTCGAGCTCTACCAGAACGGGGACGTCGACTACCTCGTGGCGACGGACGCGATCGGCATGGGCCTCAACCTCGATGTGGCGCATGTCGCGTTCTCCTCGACGGTGAAGTTCGACGGGCGGCGGATGCGGCCCCTCATGGCCAACGAGCTGGCGCAGATCGCGGGGCGGGCGGGGCGGTACACGACCTCGGGGACGTTCGGCGTCACCGGCGAGGCGCCGCCGCTCTCGCCCGAGATGGTCGACGCGATCCAGGACAACCGCTTCGCCCCGGTGCGCCGCCTGACCTGGCGCAACTCGGACCTGCGCTACGGCAGCGCGGGCGCCCTGATCGCGTCACTGGAGGCGCGCACCGACGATCCCTGGCTCTCCCGCGCGCGGGACGCGGACGACCTCGCCGCGCTCAAGACGCTCGCGGCCGATCCTCAGGTCGCGGCGCGCGCCACGGGCGCCGACGGGGTGCGCCGCCTCTGGGACGTGTGCCGCATCCCCGATTTCCGCGGCATCGGCGCCGGCGAGCACGCGGCGATCCTGACCCAGATCCACGCGTTCCTCTGCGACGTCGGCCGGGTGCCCGACGACTGGATGGCGCGGCAGGTCAAGCGCATCGACCGGGTGGAGGGCGACATCGACACCCTGTCCAAGCGGCTGGCCTATATCCGCACCTGGACCTACGTGGCGCAGCGGGCGGGATGGCTCGACGATCGCGGCCATTGGCGGGGCGCGACCCGTGCCGTAGAAGACAGGCTGTCGGACGCGCTCCACGGAGCGCTCACGCAGCAATTCGTGGACCGGCGCACGAGCGTGCTCCTGCGCCGGCTGAAGCAGAAGGAAGCCATGGTGGCCGAGGTCAACGACGCGGGCGAGGTGACGGTCGAGGGGCAGCTCCTGGGGCGGCTCGAAGGGTTCCGGTTCCGGCAGGAGAGCGTGGCGGACGCGGGCGAGGCCAAGGCGATGCGCCAGGCCGCCGCGCAGGTGCTGGCGCCGCAGTTCTCGCTGCGGGCGGACCGGTTCTACAACGCGCCCGACACGGAGATGGACTTCACCGAGCAGGGCGGCCTCATGTGGGGTCAGGCCGCGGTGGGGCGGATGAAGGCCGGCGCCGACGGGCTGCGCCCCGAGGTCGTGGCCTTCGTCGACGAGGAGGCCGGGGAGGACGCGCGCACCCGCGTCGAGCGGCGCCTGCAGCATTTCGTCGATCGCAAGGTCGCGGCCCTGATGGAGCCGCTGCGCGCCATGCAGTCCGACGAGGCGCTCACCGGGCTGGCGCGCGGCTTCGCCTTCCGGCTCGTCGAGGGGTTCGGCATCGTGCCGCGCGCCGCCGTCGCCGAGGAGGTCAAGGCCCTGGGCCAGGACGAGCGCGCTCTGCTGCGAAAGCACGGCGTTCGCTTCGGGCAGTTCACCGTGTTCCTGCCCCCGCTCCTGAAGCCCGCGCCGACGCGGCTGCGCCTCGTGCTCTGGGGCCTGTCTTCGGGGCTGGACGAGGTGCCCGAGGCGCCGCCCCCCGGCCTGGTGACGATCCCCGCCGATCCGGGCGCGCCGGCCGAGCGCTACGCGATGGCCGGATACCGCGCCGCCGGGGACCGCGCGATCCGCATCGACATGCTCGAGCGGCTGGCGGACATGATCCGCGCGCAGGACACGCGCGCCGGTTTCGAGGCGCCGGCCGACATGCTGTCGATCACCGGGCTGACGCTCGAGCAGTTCGCGTCCCTGATGCGCGGGCTGGGCTACAAGGCCGAGCGCGGCGAGCGGCCGAAGGTCCGCACCGCCAAGGGCGCCGCGAGCCCTCCGGACGGGGGCGCCCCCGCCTCGGACGCGGCGCGGGCGGGCGACGTGCCGGGCGTCGGCGATCCCGGCCTGCCGGCGCCGCCCCCCGAGCCGGACGTGCCGATGCCGCCGCCGGTCGGACCCGAGCCCGACATGCCCCCCGAGCCCGTCTCCGACCCCGCCCCTCCGCCGGCGCCGGACGGCCCCGGCGAGGCCCCGGACGAGGGCCCCGCGCCGACCCCCCCGCCGGGACTGGCGGCGCCGCCCGCCGATGCGGGGGTCGCGGCGGCACCCGAGGATGCGCCGGACGGCGTGGAGGCGGGCGACGCGTCTTCGGCGGAAGTCCCCGCCGCCCCCGAGGCCGAAGCGCCCGCCGAACCCGAGGTCGAGGCGTTCTACACGTTCACCTGGGCGGGCAACCGGCCCGCGCGGCAGGGCCGTGGCCGCGGCGCGCGGTCGCAGGACGCGGAGGGCGGCGCCGAGCGCGGCGGCCGGGGCCGCGGACACGGCGCCAAGGGCGCCCCCCGCGGCGGCCCGAAGGGCCCGCGCGGCGGACCCAAGGGCCCCGGCGCCGACGCGCCGAAGACCTTCGCCGCGCGCCCCGAGCGCAAGGCCGGCCGGATCGACCCCGACAACCCCTTCGCCGCCGCGCTGATGGGGCTCAAGGACAAGTGATCGCGCGGGCCGCCGCTTGACCGAGGCGCAGGGCGCCGCGCCGCGGGCGACCATGCGCGTCGACAAGTGGCTCTGGCACGCGCGCTTCTTCAAGACGCGCGCCTTGGCGGCCCGGACGGTGCAGGCCGGCATCCGCATCGACGGCGAGCCGGCCGCCAAGGCGCATCGCGCCATCGGTGCGGGGGACGTCCTGACCTTTCCCCAGGCGCGGCAGGTGCGCGTGGTGCGCATCCTGGCGCTGCCGGAGCGCCGGGGCCCGGCGCCAGAGGCGCAGGCGTGCTACGAGGATCTGACCCCGCCCTCCGCCGAGGCCGCGCCGCCGCCCGGCCGCGTGGGCGCCCGGCCCACCGGCCGCGACCGGCGCCGGGCCGACGCCCTGCGCGGCGGGCCCGGGGAGGCGTGACAGGAGGTCCGCTTGAACCCCCGGGCCCCCGGGAATAGGTCCGGCCCGAGGCCCCGGAGGGACGAGGCCCCGGAGGGACAGCGCCAATGACCTACGTCGTCACCGACAACTGCATCGCCTGCAAGTACACCGACTGCGTCGAGGTCTGCCCCGTGGACTGCTTCTACGAGGGGGAGAACATGCTCGTCATCCACCCCGACGAGTGCATCGACTGCGGCGTGTGCGAGCCCGAGTGCCCCGCCGACGCGATCCGCCCGGACACCGAGCCGGACATGGAGAAATGGGTGACGTTCAACCGCGACTACTCCGAGAAGTGGCCGGTCATCATCACCAAGAAGGACCCCCTGCCCTCCGCCGAGGAGATGGACGGCAAGGAGGGCAAGATGGACCTCTTCTCCGCCGAGGCCGGCGAGGGGGGCTAGCCGCCCGGGCGGGCCCCGGGCGAGCGCGCCCCCGGCCCGGACGTGCTAGACGACGTTGCCGCCGCTCTCGTCGCCGCGCAGCACGCGGATGCGCTCCTGGGCCTGCGCCTCGGTGAGGTTGCCGTCATGGGGCTCGCCCTTCTCCTCGCAGAGCTCGCGCAGGGTCGCGCGCGTCTGGGCGCTGGCGGGCTCGTCCTCGTCCTGCCCGCCGCGCGACGGGTCGAGGTTCGTGACCGGCTTGACGGGGGGGATCATGCCGCGTCCCCCCGCCCGGTCTTGGACTGCAGCTCGTCGATCCGCTTGGAGGCGTCCCCCTTGGAGAGGCTGTCGTCGAAGGGCTCGCCGGCCTCCTCGCTGAGCGTCTTGAGGTAGGACGCCTGCGCGCCGGTCATCGCCTCGTCGCCCGTGGTCCAGTCGTCGGGATCCTTGACGGCGTTGCCCAGCGGCTCGGTCTTGGGATCGTCGGTCATCGCGTCCTCCTTTGGCATGGGTTCCTGGAACGTTCGGGCCGCTCGGGGGTTCCGGCGCCGGTTGCATCGGCGGCGGCCCCCCGCCACGATGCGCCGATGACCGACGAGCCCCTGATCGCCGCAGCCGCCGCCGTGCGCGCCCATGCCCACGCCCCCTATTCGGGCTTCGCCGTGGGCGCCGCGATCCGCACCGAGGGCGGCGCCGTCTTCTCGGGCTGCAACGTGGAGAACGTGGCCTATCCCGAGGGCACCTGCGCCGAGGCCGGGGCGATCGCGGCCATGGTCGCGGCCGGCGAGCGCGTGATCGCGGCCGTCGCCGTGATCGCCGGGGGCGCCGCGCCGGTGCCCCCCTGCGGCGGGTGCCGGCAGAAGCTGGCCGAGTTCGGCGCCGCGCAGGTGCCCGTGACGATGGCGACCACCGAGGGCGCCCGGGAGGAGACGACCATCGGCGCCCTCCTGCCAGGGGCCTTCGGGGCCGAGCACATGGCCCCGTGAGCCCGGCGGGATGAGCCCGGCCGAGCTGCTGGCCGAGCTGCGCGCCGGGGGCCGGCCGCCGGCGCGCGCCATCGCCGCCTTCGCCGCCGGGATCGCGGACGGATCGGTGGGGGAGGCGCAGATGGCGGCCTTCGCGATGGCCGTGTGCATGGGGCCGGGCCTGGGCGAGGCCGGGCGCGTGGCCCTCACCGAGGCGATGCGCGACGGCGGCGAGGTCCTGCGCTGGCAGCTCGACGGGCCGATCCTCGACAAGCACTCGACCGGCGGGGTGGGCGACCCCGTGAGCCTCGTCCTGGCGCCGGCGCTGGTGGCCTGCGGCGCCTACGTGCCGATGATCTCGGGGCGGGGGCTCGGCCATACCGGCGGCACGCTCGACAAGCTCGAGGCGATCCCGGGCCTCTCGACCGCGGGCGACGTCGCGCGCCTGCGCCGCATCACCGGGGAGGTCGGCTGCGCGATCCTGGGCGCGTCCGGCGCGATCGCCCCGGCGGACGCGCGGCTCTACGCGGTGCGCGACGTCACCGGCACGGTCGACAGCGTGGACCTGATCGTGGCGTCGATCCTGTCCAAGAAGCTCGCCGCTGGGCTCGACGCGCTCGTGCTGGACGTGAAGTGCGGCTCGGGCGCCTTCGCGCGCGATCACAATTCGGCGCGCGAGCTGGCCGAGGCGCTGGTGGCGACCGCGCGCGGCGCGGGCTGCCCGACCGCGGCCCTGATCACCGACATGAGCGAGCCCCTGGCGCGGTCCCTCGGCAACGCGCTCGAGGTGATGGAGGTGATGGCGACCCTCACCGGGGAGGACGAGGGCACCGAGCTCGCGGAGGTCGCGGCCGAGCTCGGCGGGCTGGTGATGGCGCTGGGCGGGCTCGTGCCCGACGCGGACGAGGGCGCGGCCCGGATCGAGGCGGCGATCGCGACCGGGGCGGCGGCGGAGACCTTCGGCCGGATGGTCGCGGCGCAGGGCGGGGCGCCGGATTTCGTGCACCGCTGGCGCGACCGGCTGCCCGGCGCCCGCGAGACGCGGGCCGCGGGGGCCGAGCGCGCGGGCGCGGTCCTCTCCATCGACGGGACCGCGCTCGGGCGCGCCGTGGTGGCGCTGGGCGGCGGGCGGCGGGCGCCGAGCGACCGGGTCGATCCCTCCGTCGGCCTCTCGGAGGTGGTGCGCGTGGGCGAGCAGGTCGCGCCGGGAGACCCCCTCGCGATCGTGCACGCCGCCCGGCCGGAGGACGCCGAGGCCGCGATCGCGGCCGTGCGCGCGGCGATCCGGGTCGGCCCCGGCGCGGGCGTGGGCGTGCCTCTCATCCGCGGGCGCGTGGGCTAGGCGCCCTGGCCCCCGGCGCGCCCGCCGCTATGGTGCGCGCCATGGATCGCCGCGCCTTCCTCATCGTCCTCGACAGCGTCGGCTGCGGCGGCGCGCCCGACGCGGCCGCCTTCGGCGACGCGGGCGCCAGCACCCTCGGCCACATCGCGGAGGCGCGGGCGGCGGCCGGCAGGACCCTGGACGTGCCGGTGATGGCGTCCCTCGGCCTCGGCCGCGCGATCGAGATCGCCTGCGGCGAGGCGGCCCCGGGCCTGCCCGCGCCGAGGCGGGGGCAGGGGCGCTGGGGCGCGGCGACCGAGATGTCGCAGGGCAAGGACACGCCGTCCGGGCATTGGGAGATCGCGGGCGTCCCGGTCCCGTTCGAGTGGCACTATTTCCCGCGCGAGGACACCTTCCCCCCGGACCTCCTGGCCGAGATCGCGGCCCGCGCGGGGACGGACGGCACGCTGGCCAACTGCCACGCCTCGGGCATCCCGGTGATCGAGGCGCACGGCGCCGAGCACGTCCGCACCGGGCGGCCCATCGTCTACACCTCCGCCGACAGCGTCCTGCAGATCGCGGCGCACGAGGAGGCGTTCGGGCTCGATCGGCTCCTCGAGCTCTGCGAGGGGCTGGCGCCGCGGCTGCACGCGATGCGGGTGGGCCGGGTGATCGCGCGGCCGTTCACCGGGACGGACGGCGCGTTCGAGCGCACGGTGAACCGGCGCGACTACGCGATGACGCCGCCCGCGCCGACCCTCCTCGACCGGGCGCGGGCCGCGGGGCGCGAGGTGATCGCCGTGGGCAAGATCCGGGACATCTTCGCGGGCCGGGGCGTCTCCCGCGCGCTCAAGGGTGCGGACGCGGCGCTCATGGGGCATCTGGGCGCGCTCGCCGCCGAGGCGCCGGACGGGGCGCCGGACGGGGCGCTCGTCTTCGCCAACCTCGTGGAGTTCGACACGCTCTACGGCCATCAGCGCGACCCCGAGGGGTACGCCGCCGCGCTCGAGCGCTTCGACGCCTGGCTGGGCGCGTTCCTGCCGCGCCTGCGGGCGGGGGACCTCCTGGTGATCACGGCCGATCACGGCAACGATCCGGTGCATCCCGGCACCGACCACACGCGCGAGCGGGTGCCCGTGATGATCCACGGGGCCGGGCACGGGGAGATCGGGCACATGGGCATGAGCGATATCGGCGCGAGCGTGGCGGACTGGCTCGGCCTGCCACCCGGGGACCACGGGAAGAGCGTGCTGTGAGCTGGCGGGACCTGCCGAAGGTGGAGCTCCACCTCCATCTGGAGGGCGCGGCGCCGCCGGCCTTCGTCCGCGGTCTGGCGGCGGAGAAGGGCATCGACCTCGCCGGCGTGTTCGACGAGCGGGGGAATTACGCCTTCGAGGATTTCGCCGGGTTCCTCCGCTGCTACGAGGCCGCCTGCGCGCCGCTGCGCTCGCCGGAGGACCATGCCCGCCTGATCGCCGCGGTGGCGGGCGAGCTGGCCGCGAACGGGGTGGTCTACGCCGAGATCTTCGTCGCGCCGCAGCTCTCGTGCGACGCGGACGTGACGGCCTGGCGCGAGTATTCCGAGGCGATGCGCGAGGCGGCGGTCCGGGCGGAGGCGGCCGGCGGCCCGGTCCTGCGCGCGATCCCGACCTGCGTGCGGCATTTCGGCCCCGAGGACGCCCGCCGCGCCGCGCTCTGCGCCGCCGAGGCCGCGGACGCGGCCTGGACCACCGGCTTCGGCATGGGCGGCGACGAGCGCTCGGGGCGGCAGCAGGACTTCGTCTGGGCCTATGACTGCGCGCGCGAGGCGGGGCTCGGCCTGACCACCCATGCCGGCGAGTGGCGCGGGCCCGAGGAGGTACGCGACGCGCTCGAGCTGGGCGTGAGCCGGATCGGCCACGGCATCCGCGCCGCCGAGGACCCGGCCCTGATGGAAGCGCTGGCCGAGCGGGGCACCGTGCTCGAGCTCTGTCCGCGCTCGAACGTCGTGCTGGGCGCCGTCCGCGCCCTGGAGCGCCATCCGATCGAGGCGCTGCGCGCCGCCGGCGTGGCGGTCACGGTCTCGACCGACGATCCGCCCTTCTTCGGCGCCACCATGACGCGCGAGTGGGAGGACCTGGAGCGGGCCTTCGGCTGGGGTCCGGCGGACCTCGCGGCGCTGAACCGCACCGCGATCGGCGCCGCGTTCTGCGACGAGGCCACCCGCGCGCGGATCGCGAAACTGACCCTGGAGGCCGCATGACCGAGACCCCGCACCTGACGGTCGTGGACCACCCCCTCGTGCAGCACAAGCTGAGCCTGATGCGCCGGGAGGAGACGCCCACGGGCGAGTTCCGGCAGCTCCTGCGGGAGATCAGCCAGCTCCTCGCCTACGAGATCACGCGCCACCTGCCCACGGAGATGCGCGATATCCGCACGCCCGTGTGCGAGACGCGCGCGCCCTTCCTGGAGGGGCGCAAGCTGGCGCTGGTGTCGATCCTGCGGGCGGGAAACGGCCTCCTGGACGGGGTGCTGGAGCTGATCCCGTCGGCGCGGGTCGGCTTCGTGGGCCTCTACCGGGACGAGGCGACGCTGGCGCCGGTGGAGTACTACTTCAAGGTGCCGGACCGCCTCCATGAACGGCTGGTGATCGCAGTCGACCCGATGCTGGCCACGGGCAACTCCTCGGTCGCGGCGATCGACCGGCTCAAGGCGGCGGGAGCGACGGATATCCGCTTCATGTGCCTCCTGGCGGCGCCGGAGGGGGTGGCGCGGATGCGCGCGGCGCACCCGGACGTGCCGGTGGTGACCGCGGCGCTGGACGAGCGGCTCGACTCGCGCGGCTACATCGTCCCGGGGCTCGGGGACGCGGGCGACCGGATGTTCGGGACGCGCTAGGCCGCCCCGCAGATGCCGCGCAGGGCGATCCAGTCGGCCTCCGGCAGGGCGACGACGGCGGGCGCGTCCGACGGCGGGGCGGGGGGCAGGGCGGCGAGGCGCTGCGCGTGACGGCGCAGGAGGGCGGCGGGCACCTCGGGGGCGACGAGCATCCGGCCGAGCTCGCCGAGCTCGGCATCGGCGATCAGGGCGGCCTCCGCCTGCGCGCCGCGCGCGGCCTCGTCCGCCATGCGGGCGCCCACCGCGGCGGCGTTCGGCGCGTTCGCGATCGTGGCGGCGGCGAGGACGATCCCCCCCGGCACCGGCGCGCCGCCGCCCGCGGGGCCGTCCGGCAGGACCCAGAGCCGCGGCGGATCGTCGCCCAGGGCCTCGATGGCCAACGCGCGCAGGGCCGCGGCGCCGAACGGGTCCGTGCAGGGCGTGCCGGCCTCGGGCGCCATCGCGGCGACGACGCGCTCGCCCAGCTCCTCCCGCTGATCGAAGGTGAGGCCCGCGAGCGCCTGCGAGCGCAGGAGCCCCGGCCCGCCGAGGACGATGGCCGCCACGAGGCACACGAGCCCGAGGGCGACGATGGCGGCGCGCAGGCGGCCGCCGCGCGGGTCGACGGCGAGCGAGGCGAGGATCGCGTCCAGGGCCGCGTTCATCTGCGGGTCCTCGATCTCTAGGGTCTCGCCGTCGGGGTCGCCCGCCCCTTCGGCGCCGGCGAGGGCGTAGAGGGGCGGCGCGGCCGCGATCCGGCGCAGCGCGGGCAGGGACCAGTGCGAGAGGGGCCGGTCGGCGCGGTCGGTCAGGGTGATCGTCGCCTCGCCCAGGCTGACCACGACGTCGCGGCGCTGCTCCTGCCATCCCGGGCGCCAGAGGCCGGGCGCCTCGAGCCGGTCGTAGCCGTGCAGGGCGGTGCCGCTGCGGCGGATGGGCGGCACCGGGGCCTCAGAGCTCGCGCGCGCGGGTGCGCAGGGCGAACTTCTGGATCTTGCCGGTGGAGGTCTTGGGCAGCTCCTCGAAGACGACGCGCTTGGGGGTCTTGAAGCCGGCGAGCCTTTGCCTCGCGAAGGCGATGAGCTCGTCCTCGGTGGCGGACGCGCCCTCCTTCAGCTCGACGAAGGCGCAGGGGACCTCGCCCCAGGTCTCGTCGGGCTTGGCGACCACGGCGGCGAGGCTGACGGCGGGGTGGTGCATGAGGGCGCCCTCGACCTCGACGGAGGAGACGTTCTCCCCGCCGGAGATGATGATGTCCTTGGCGCGGTCGGCGATCTGGACCATGCCGCCGGGATGGCGCACGGCGATGTCGCCGGAGCGGAACCAGCCGCCGCGCATCGCCGCCTCGGACGCGGCCGGGTCGCGGTAGTAGCCCTTCATCACCGAGTTGCCGCGGATCGCGATCTCCCCCTGGGCGGCGCCGTCGGCGGGGACCTCGGCGTCCTCGGGGTCCAGCACGCCGATCGCCTCCATCTGCGGGAAGGGGTGACCCTGCCGTGACTTGACGGCGGCGCGCTCGGCCTCGGGGAGGGCGTCGGTCGCGGCCGAGGGGGTGCATTCGGTGACGTGGCCATAGGTCTCGGTCAGGCCGTAGACATGGGTGACCTCGAAGCCGAGCCCCTCGATCGCGGCCAGGGTCGCGGCGGCGGGCGGGGCGCCGGCGGTGAAGATCGCGGACGGGCCGGGGCAGGGGGCGCACGTCCTGGGCGCGCGCGTTGACGATGGCGTTCAGGACGATGGGCGCGCCGCCGAAATGGGTGACGCCGTGGTCGGCGATGGCGTCGTAGATCGCCTTCGCGGTCACCTCGCGGCAGCACACGACCGTCGCGCCCAGGAGGGGCGCCATCCACGAGTGGTTCCAGCCGTTGCAGTGGAACAGCGGCACGATGGTCAGGATCACCGGGCGCAGCACCATGCGCCAGGAGATCGGGGTCGCCATGGTCATCAGGTGGGCGCCGCGATGCGAGTAGACGACGCCCTTGGGCCGGCCCGTGGTGCCGGAGGTGTAGTTGAGGGCCAGGCTCTCCCATTCGTCGGCCGGCATGTGCCAGGGGGCGTGCGGGTCGCCCTGCTCGAGGAGGGCATCATAGGTCAGGTGGTCGTGCGTTGCGCGCACGCCCATCGGGGCGTCCGGGCACTCGACGATCTCGGGCGGCGCGCCCTCCATCCGGCGGATCGCCTCGCAGGCCAGCGGCAGGAAGGCGGTGTCGACCAGGATCGCCTTCGCGCCGCCATGGTCGAGGATGTAGGCCACCGTGTCGGGGTCGAGGCGGACGTTGATCGCGTTGATGACGGCGCCGGCGGCGGGGATGCCGTGATGCGCCTCCACCTGGGTAGGCACGTTGGGCAGGAGGGTGGCGACCACGTCACCGGGGAATATTCCGCGCTTGGTCAGGGCGTTGGCCAGTCGGGAGACGCGGACGTGGTACGCCGCGTAGGTCGCGGACCAGTCGCCGTGGCGCAGGGCGACGTCATCCGCGAAGACGGTGCGGGCGCGGGCGAGGTGGCTGAGCGGGGTGAGGGGGACGTGGTTCGCGGCGCGCTTGTCCAGCCCGTCCTCGTCCGCCATCCACCCCATCGCGTCGCCCCCCGCCGTCCAGCTTCCGGACCTTTCATGACGCAGAGGGGGCGGGGACGGAAGGCGTCAGCGGCACCGTGCGCAGGGGCGCAGGGCGGCGGCCTTCCGCCCGGATCGGTGCGTGAATGCGGATGCACATCGCATGCACATCCGATGCACGGGGCATGCGCGCCCGGCGCACGGGCGCGCCGCGCGGCGGAGCGCCCCACCCCCATCCCCTCCCCGACCGGGGAGGGGGGCCGCGCGGGCCGTGGGTCCGGTCGCCGGGCGCGAGCCGGAGCCGCGGCGCCCGCGGCGGTCAGGCGGCCTCCGACGCGGCCTCGCCGCCCCCATAGGTGCGGTAGAAGCCGCCGCCGCGCTCGGCCATCCGCCGCAGGAGCGGGGGGCAGGCGAAGCGGTCCCCGTGCTCGGCGGCGAGGCGGTCCGCGAGCTCGGCGGCCCAGGGGGCGCCGACGATGTCGAGCCAGGAGAACGGACCGCCCGACCAGGGCGCGAAGCCCCAGCCGAGGATGGCGCCCACGTCGCCCTCTCGGATGTCCTCCAGCACGCCGGCCTCGAAGGCGCGCACGGCTTCCAGGACCTGGGCCATGAGGAGCCGGTGCTGCACCTCGTGGACGTCGGGCTGGTGGCTCGCCACCGGATACTCCTCCGGCAGGCGGTCCCAGAGGCCCTGCCGTTTCCCCTTGTCGTCGTAGTCGTAGAAGCCCGCGTTCGACTTGCGGCCCAGGCGGCCCTCGGCCTCGAAGGCGAAGAGCACATCGTCCACGGCGCCGTCGGGATAGGCGTCGCCCATGGCG
Organism: uncultured Alphaproteobacteria bacterium; assembly: GCA_963833115.1. GTDB lineage: Bacteria > Pseudomonadota > Alphaproteobacteria > Rhodobacterales > Rhodobacteraceae > Hasllibacter. The sequence continues at coordinate 130,645 of CAWHWS010000001.1, forward strand.
GCCTTCGTGGCCTTCGCGATCTTCACCCCGAGGTCGATGGAGGTCTCGTCCACGAGCTGCAGCGGCCCCAGCGGCATGCCGACGAGCTTGGCCGCGTTCTCGATCAGGGCGGGCTCCACGCCCTCCGCGACCATGCGGATGCCCTCGTTGATGTAGGGGATGATGCAGCGGTTGGCGTAGAAGAACCGCTCGTCGTTCACGACGATGGGGGTCTTGCGGATCTGGCGGACGAAATCGAGCGCCTTGGCGACGGCCTCCGGGCCGGTCTCCTTCGCCCTTGATGATCTCGACCAGGAGCATCTTGTCGACGGGGGAGAAGAAGTGGATGCCGATGAACCTCTCCGCGTCCTTGGAGGCCTTGGCGAGCTCGGTGATCGGCAGGGTGGAGGTGTTGGTGGCGTGGATGGTGCCCGGCCCCGTCACCGCGTCGACCGCGCGCGTGACCTCGGCCTTGATGCCGACGTCCTCGAACACGGCCTCCACGATCAGGTCGCAGCCCGAGAGGTCGTCATAGGAGGTGGTGGCGTGGATGCGGGCCAGCACCTCCTCCTTCTTCTCGGGCGTGACCTTCTTGCGGCTCATGCCCTTGTCCAGCAGGCCCTCGGAGTAGGCGCGGCCCTTGTCGGCGGCGGCCTGCTCGCGGTCGAGGAGGACGACCTCGATCCCCGCGTTCGCGGCGACGTAGGCGATGCCCGCGCCCATCATGCCGGCGCCGAGCACGCCGACCTTCGACACCTTGGCGTCCGGCACGCCCGGGCGGTTGGCGCCCTTCTCCAGCTTCTCCTTGTTGATGAAGAGGGAGCGGATCATCGCCTCGGAGGAGGGGTTCATCAGGACGTGGGTGAACCAGCGCGCCTCGATCCTGAGGGCGGTGTCGAAGGGCACGAGCGCGCCCTCGTAGACGGCCGAGAGGAGGGCCTTGGCGGCGGGATAGACGCCCTTGGTCTTGCCGTTCACCATGGCGGAGGCGCCGACGAAGGTCATGAAGCCGGCGGGGTGGTAGGGCGCGCCGCCGGGCATCTTGTAGCCCTTCTCGTCCCAGGGCTTGACGATGCTGGGGGACGAGAGGACCCATTCGACGGCGGCGGCGAGCGGGTCGTCCACGACCTCGTCGATCAGGCCCGCGGACTTCGCCTTGCGGGGCTCCGAGAGCCTGCCCTCCAGGAGGAAGGGCGAGGCGGCCATGGCGCCCATCTTGCGCGCGAGCCGGGTGGTGCCGCCCATGCCGGGGAAGATGCCGACGAGGATCTCGGGCAGGCCGATCTTGGCCTTGGGCTCGTCCGCGCAGAAGATGCGGTGGCAGGCGAGCGGGATCTCCAGCCCGATGCCGAGCGCGGTGCCGGGCAGGGCGGCGGCGATGGGCTTGCCGCCCTTGTTGGTCTTCGCCTCCATGCCGGCGCGCTCGATCTTCCGGAGGATGGCGTGGGAGCGCATGAGGCCGTCGAAGAGGCCGCGGGCGGGGTCGTCGCCGGCCTCCTCCTTCATCTTGGCGATGACGTTGAGGTCCATGCCGCCGGCGAAGCTGCCGGGCTTGCCGGAGGTGATGACGGCGCCGCGGATGGCGTCGTCGGACAGCACCGCGTCGATGCAGGCGTCGAGCTCGTCCCAGCCGGCGAGGCTGAGGACGTTCATGGACTTGCCGGGCACGTCCCAGGTGATGATGGCGACGCCGTCGCCGCGGGTGGTCATGGTGAAGTCGGTCATGTGATCTCTCCTGTCGGGCTCGGGCGGGTCGCCCCACCCCCATCCCCTCCCCCGAGGGGGAGGGGGGCCGCTCATGTCGTCGGGTTCGTGTCGTCCCGGGTGGCGTCGAGGATCGTCCGGAGGACGCCCTGGGTGTCCTCGAGGACGTCGTGGTTCCGGAAGCGGAGGACGCGGTAGCCGCTGGACGCGAGCCAGGCATCGCGCGTCCGGTCGCTCTCGCCGCCGTGGGCGCCGCCGTCGAGCTCGATCAGGAGCGCCCGTGAGAGGATCGCGAAGTCCGCGATGTAGGGGCCGACCGGGGCCTGGCGGCGGACGTGCAGGCCGAGGTCCCTGCGCCAGCCGCGGATCGCTCGCCACAGGTGGCGCTCGGCGCGGGTGGGCTCGCCCCGCATCGCGCGCGCGGCCGCGATCCGGCTCGCGGGAGCGCGCCCGCGGCGCGGCTCCCCTCCCCCGTGGGGGAGGGGATGGGGGTGGGGCGCGTCGGGCATCAGACGCGTTCGATGATGGTGGCGGCGCCCATGCCGGAGGCGACGCAGAGGGTGGCGAGGCCCACCTCGCGGTCGGTGCGCTCCATCTCGTCGAGGAGGGTGCCGATGATCATCGCGCCCGTCGCGCCGAGCGGGTGGCCCATGGCGATGCCGCCGCCGTTGGGGTTGACGACCGCCGGGTCGACCTCGAACCGCTGGAGGAAGCGCAGGACGACGGCGGCGAAGGCCTCGTTGACCTCGAAGAGGTCGATGTCCCCGATCTCCATCCCGTGGTCGGCGAGGATCTTCTCGGTCACGGGGACGGGGCCGGTGAGCATGATGGTCGGGTCGGTGCCGATCTTGGCCGTCGCCTTGATGCGGGCGCGGGGGGCCAGGCCGCGCGCGTCGCCCCATTCCTTCGAGGCGACGAGCACGCCGGCGGCGCCGTCGACGATGCCCGAGGAGTTGCCGGCGTGGTGGACATGGCGGATCGCCTCGAGGTGCGGGTACTTCATCAGGGCGACGGCGTCGAAGCCGGGCATGGCCTCGCCCATGTCCTTGAAGCTGGGCTTGAGGGCGCCGAGGGACTGCATGTCGGTGCCGGGACGCATGTACTCGTCGCGCTCGAGGATCGGGATGCCGTTGACGTCGCGCACGGTGATGACGGAGCGGGCGAAGCGGCCCGCTTCCCAGGCGGCCGCCGCGCGCTTCTGGGACTCGACGGCGAGGGCGTCGGCGTCGTCGCGGGAGAAACCGTACTCGGTCGCGATGATGTCGGCGGAGATGCCCTGGGGGACGAAGTAGGTGTCCATCGCGATGGAGGGGTCGACGGCGATGGCGGCGCCGTCCGAGCCCATGGGCACGCGGCCCATCATCTCCACCCCGCCGGCGATGTAGGCGCCGCCGGCGCCGCCGCGCACCTGGTTGGCGGCGAGGTTCACGGCCTCCATGCCCGACGCGCAGAAGCGGTTGATGGAGAGGCCGGGGATGCGCTCGTCGAGGCTCGAGGCGAGGACCGCGGTGCGGGCGAGGCAGCCGCCCTGCTCGGCGACCTGGGTGGCGTTGCCCCAGATGACGTCCTCGACCGCGTGCCCCTCCAGGCCCATGCGCGACTTGAGCTCGTCGAGGACGACGGCGGAGAGGCGGGCGGCGGTGACCTCGTGCAGGGCGCCGTCGGGGCGGCCGCGGCCTCGGGGGGTGCGGATCGCGTCGTAGATGTAGGCGTCGGTCATCGGGGGTCCTTTCACGCGGCCGGGCGGGCGCGGGGCAGCAGGTCGTAGGGGAGGGCGAAGCCCGGCAGGGCGGCGAGGCGGTTCATCCAGGCGTCGATGCCGGGATGGTCGGCGCGCGTGAAGCCGTAGGGCTCGGGGTAGTAGAGGTAGCCGGCGCAGGAGAGGTCGGCGGTGGTGGGGCGGTTCAGGGCGAGCCAGTGGTTGCCGCGCAGGTGCGCGTCGAGGATCTTGAGGGCCGAGGCGAGGCGCATGGCGAGGAAGGCGTTGACCGCCTCGCTGCGCTTGGCCTCGGGCAGGAAGGCGAGGTTGAAGCGGAGCGGGCCGGCGAGGCCGGAGAGCTTGTGGTTGTCGAACAGGATCCAGCGCAGGGCGGCGCGGCGCTCGGCGGCGTCCGCGAGGTGGAGGGGGCCGGGATGCCCCGCGATCCAGTCGAGGATGACGCCGGACTGGGCGAGGGTGCCGTCCGGGGTCTCGAGCGCGGGGACCTCGCCCATCGGGTTGATCGCGCGGTATCCGGGCGTGCGTGTGGCGCCGGCGAAGAAGTCGACGGGCTCGGCGCGCCAGTCCAGGCCCGCCATGCGCAGCGCGAGGGCGCACTTCCAGGCGTTGCCGCTCTCGGCGAAGGCGTGGAGGACGAGGGTCATGGGCAGTCCTCTCGGATCGAACGGGAGCCGCCCCGGGCTCGACCCGGGGCCTCGACGTCACGGGAGCCGCCGGTGTTCGCGGGGCCCCGGATCAGGTCCGGGGCGGCGGCGTCCCGTGCTCCGCGATCCACCGCGCCGACCTAGAAGCTCGCCGCGCCCAGGGCCATGACGGGCTCGGCGCCGGAGCGGATGCGGGCGAGGTGGGTGGCGGTCATGGGGAGCTGGCGGGCCATGTAGTAGCGGCCCGTGGCGAGCTTGGTCTCGTGGAAGGCGGGGTCCTCGGTTCCGTCCGCGAGGGCCTCCAGGGAGGCGCGGGCCATCTTGGCCCACATCAGGCCGAGGCAGACATGCCCGAAGAGGTGCATGAAGTCGTAGCTGCCCGAGAGCGCGTTGAGCGGGTTCTTCACGCCTTCCTCGACGAAGTACATCGAGGCGGCCTGCATGTCCTTGGACGCGGCCTTGAGCGCGTCGTTGAACGGGGCCATGCCCTCCACGTCCTCGGTCTGCGCGATGGACGCCTTCACCATGTCGAAGAAGGCCATGACGGTCCTGCCGCCGTTCTGCCCGAGCTTGCGGCCGACGAGGTCGAGCGACTGGATGCCGTTGGTGCCCTCGTAGATCATGGCGATGCGGGCGTCGCGGACGAACTGCTCCAGGCCCCATTCGGTGGTGAAGCCCGAGCCGCCGAGGGTCTGCTGCGCCTTGACCGTCGTCTCGAACCCGAGGTCGGTCAGGAAGCCCTTGATGACGGGGGTGAGGAGCGAGATCATCGCCTCGGCCTCCTCGTCGCCCGAGGAGGCGCGGTCGATGAAGGTCGAGCCCCAGAGCACGAGCGCGCGTCCGCCCTCGACGAAGCTCTTCTGATCCATGAGGTTCCGGCGCACGTCCGGGTGGACGATGATCGGGTCGGCCGGGCCGCCCGGGTTCTGCGCCCCGGTGATGTCGCGCCCCTGGAGCCGGTCCTGGGCGAAGGCGAGGGCGTTCTGATAGGCGACGGCGCCCTGGGCGAGGCCCTGCATGCCGACGCCGAGCCGGGCCTCGTTCATCATGGTGAACATGGCGCGCATGCCTTTGTGCGTCTCCCCGATGAGGAAGCCGGTCGCGCCGTCGTAGTTCATCACGCAGGTGGCGTTGCCGTGGATGCCCATCTTGGATTCCAGGCCGCCGCAGGAGAGGGCGTTGCGCTCGCCGAGGGAGCCGTCCTCCTTGGGCAGGAACTTCGGCACGATGAAGAGGGAGATGCCCTTCACCCCCTCGGGCCCGCCGGGGATCTTGGCGAGGACGAGGTGGACGATGTTCTCGGCCATGTCGTGCTCGCCGGCGGAGATCCGAGATCTTCTGCCCCGAGAGCTTGTAGGTGCCGTCCTCCTGGGGCTCGGCCTTGGTCCGGATGAGGCCCAGATCCGTGCCGCAATGGGGCTCGGTGAGGTTCATCGTGCCGGTCCAGGAGCCTTCGGTCATCTGCGGCAGGTAGGCGGCCTTCTGCGCCTCGGAGCCGTGCATCCGGATCGCATAGGCGGCGCCGTGGCTCAGGCCCTGGTACATGTTGAAGGCCATGTTGGCGGAGACGAACATCTCGCCCGTGGCCGAATACATCAGGTAGGGCAGGCCCTGGCCGCCGAACGCCTCGGGCACGTCGATGCCGATCCAGCCGCCGGCCTTCATCTGCTCGTAGGCGTCCGCGAACCCGGGCGGGGTGCGCACGACGCCGTTCTCGAGGGTGCAGCCGTGCTCGTCGCCGACGCGGTTGAGCGGCTGGAGCACCTCCTCGGCGAGCTTGGCGGCCTCGCCGAGGATGGCGCCGGTGAAGTCGCGGTCGAGATCGGGATAGCCTGGGATGTCCGCCTCCGCGATGCGGAGCACGTCGTGCAGGATGAACTGCATGTCGGTCGTGGGGGCGGCGTAGCTGGGCATCGGTCTCTCCTGCTGGAATGGTGGGCGCCGCCCGGGCGGCGACGCCGCGGCGCTCAGGCGGCGTCGGCCTTGAGCGAGGCGAGCTGCTCTTCGCCGCGCGCGACGTGCGCGGACAGATCGCCGATCGCGTCGGCGAGCTCCTCGTGCTGGCGGCGCATCTCCTCGAGGCGCACGCGCGCGGCGGCGAGCGCCTCGGTGAGCTGGGTGCGGTGCATCGGATCGACCTCGTAGAGGTCGAGGAGCTGGCGGATGCTCTCCAGGCTGAAGCCGAAGCGCTTGCCGCGCAGGATGAGCTGGAGCCGGCCGCGGTCGCGGCGGGTGAACAGCCGGCGCGTGCCGACGCGGATCGGCGCCAGGAGCTCCTTCTGCTCGTAGAAGCGCAAGGTGCGCGGCGTGACGTCGTAGGCCTGGCACATCTGCCGTATGGTCATCGTGTCGGTCTCGGTCATCGGAATTCCCTTCGCGTGCGCGTGTGTGTGTCGCTGCGTAACGGAAATGCGTCTTTCCGCCGATGTATACAACGGCGGTTGACCGGCACGTAAACAGGACGTGGCGTCAGGCCGCCGAACCGGCGGGGGGTATGGCGGGGGATCGCCGGACGGCGCCGCGCGATCGCGCCTCAGGAGATGGCGGCCCGCGTGTCGCCCTGCAGGCGGCGCAGGTCGGCGATGGTCTCGTCGAGCTGCCGGCGCTGCTCCTCGAGCTCGGCGATCTGCCTGGTGGAGAGGTCGATCCAGGCCCGCATCTGCGCCTGGCTCCCGGCTTCCTCCCGGATCATCAGCCACTGGCGCACGACCTCGAGGCTGAACCCGAAGCGACGGCCGCGCAGGATGAGGGTCATGCGCGCGACCTCGCGCGGGCCGTAGAAGCGCGCGCGCCCGTCGCGCTCGGGGCGCAGCAGCTCGATGTACTCGTAATAGCGCAGGGTGCGCGGCGTGACGTCGAAGCGCTCGCACATCTCCTTGAACGTCAGTCGGGCGTTGCGGTCGGTCATGCGGCTCCTCCCCCGGCGGAATGGTAGGCCGGGGCGGCGCGGGCCCGCAACCGCGGCGTGCGCGCGGCGGGCTTGCGGGGCGCGGGCGCGCGGGGGCATGAGGGCGCCATGGCGGACGAACCCCAGAGCGACGAGGCGGCCGCCCGCGCGCGGATCGCGCGGCAGTTCATCGAGGCGATCCCCCATGCCCGCGCCCTGGGCATGACCCTCCGGGAGATCGGGGACGGCCGGGCGGTCATCGAGATGCCGCACGACCCGCGCCTGGTCGGGGACACCGCGACCGGGGTGATCCATGGCGGCGCGGTCTCGGCGCTCATGGACACGTGCGGGGGCGCGGCGGTGATGGCGCACGAGAGCGCGCCGGCCGCGACCGCGACGATCGACCTCCGGATCGACTACATGCGCCCCGCGATCCCGGGCCGGACGATCACCGCGGAGGCGACGTGCTATCACGTGACGCGGAGCGTGGCCTTCGTGCGGGCGACCGCGCGGGACGGGGGCGAGGGGGCGGTCGCGGCGGCGACGGGCGCGTTCACCGTCGAGGGCGCGCGATGAGGCGGCCCGAGCCGGTGCACATGATCAAGGCGCGGCGCGAGGCGGCGCTCGGGGCGCTCACCGGGGCGATGCCCTATGCCGCGTTCCTGGGCATCGCGTTCGACCGCCGGGGCGACGAGCTCACGGCGGTGCTGACATATGGCGAGGCGCTGATCGGGAACCCCATGCTGCCGGCGATCCATGGCGGCGTGACGGCCGCGTTCCTGGAGACGGCGGCCATCGTCGAGCTCGGCTGGCAGGCGCTCTGGCCCCGGATCGAGGCCGGGGAGGCGGACGCGGAGGCGGCGCCGCGCCTGCCCAAGACGATCGACTTCACCATCGACTACCTGCGGCCCGGCCTGCCGCGCGACGCCTATGCCAGGGCGCGGGTGAACCGGTCCGGCCGGCGCTATGCGAGCGTCCACGTGGAGGCGTGGCAGGACAATCGCGAGCGCCTGTTCGCGCAGGCGGTGGGGCATTTCCTGATGCCGGGCGGGGGCGCTTGACCGGCGCGCGCGCGGCGCCCGCGGCGGTGACGCATCGGCGGGTGCTGCGCATCGCCCTGCCGATCGTGCTCTCGAACGCGACGGTGCCGATCCTTGGCGTGGTCGACACCGGCGTCGTGGGCCAGATGGGGGAGGCCGCGCCGATCGGGGCGGTGGGCCTCGGGGCCATCGTGCTGGCCTCGGTCTACTGGGTGTTCGGGTTCCTCCGGATGGGCACGGTGGGCCTCGCCGGGCAGGCGGTGGGCGAGGGGGACGAGGGCGAGACGGCCGCGATCCTGACCCGCGCGCTCGTCATCGCGGGGGCGGCGGGCGCGGCGATCATCGCGCTGCAATGGGCGATCTTCTCGGGCGCGCTGGCGCTGGCGCAGGGGGAGGCGCGCGTCGAGGGGATGGCGCGCGAGTACATGGCGATCCGCATCTGGTCGGCGCCGGCGGCGATCGCGCTCTACGGGATCACCGGCTGGCTCATCGCGCAGGAGCGCACGCGCGCCGTCCTGGTGATCCAGGTGTGGATGAACGGGCTGAACGTCGCGCTCGACCTGTGGTTCGTGCTCGGCCTCGGCTGGGGCGTGCCGGGGGTGGCGACGGCGACGCTGATCGCGGAGTGGAGCGCGCTCGCCCTCGGGCTCTGGCTCTGCCGGGGGGCGTTCGCGGGGACGGCGTGGCGGGAGCGGGCGCGGGTGCTGGACCCGGCGCGCCTGGCGCGGCTGGGCGCGGTGTCGGGCGACATCCTGATCCGCTCGGTGCTGCTGCAGGCGATCTTCACGAGCTTCCTGTTCCTGGGGGCGGGCCTCTCGACCGTGGAGCTGGCGGCGAACCAGGTGCTGCTGCAGTTCCTCTACGTCACCGCCTACGCGCTCGACGGGTTCGCCTTCGCGGCCGAGGCGCTGGTCGCGCAGGCGCTGGGCGCGCGGCGGGCCGGGCTCCTGCGGCGAGCGGCGGTGGTGACGAGCGGGTGGGGGCTCGGCTGCGTCGTCCTGCTGGCGCTGGCCTTCGCGCTCTTCGGCGGGGGAATCGTGGACCTGATGACGACGGCGCCGGAGGTGCGCCTGGAGGCGCGGCGCTACCTGGGGTGGATGGTGGCCGCGCCGCTCCTGGGGATCGCGGCGTGGATGCTCGACGGCGTGTTCATCGGCGCCACGCAGACGCGGGACATGCGCAACATGATGGTGGTGAGCTTCGCGGCCTACGTGGCGGCGGTGCTGGTCCTGCTGCCGGCCTTCGGCAATCACGGGCTCTGGGCGGCTCTGCTCATCTCCTTCGTGGTGCGGGGGATCACGCTCGGGCTGCGCTACCCGCGGATCGAGGCGCGCGCGGCCTAGAGCCAGCGGCCTCGGCCGACCCCGACCGCCTCGGTGGCGGTGGTGCCCCTGGCGGCGAGGAGGGCGTCCAGCTCGCGGGGGAGGCGGTGGGCGAGGGTGATGCCGCCGTAGACGAGCGCGGTGTAGAGTTGGACGGCGGTGGCGCCGGCCTCGATCTTGGCGAGCGCGTCCCGCGCGGTGGCGACGCCGCCGACGCCGATCAGGGGGAGGCGCCCCCCGGTCGCGAGCGACAGGCGCGCGAGGACGCGGGTGCTGCGCTCGAAGAGGGGGGCGCCCGAGAGGCCGCCGGCCTGGGCCGCGTGCGGGCCGGTGGCGCCGGCGCGGTCCAGCGTGGTGTTGGTGGCGACGATGCCCTGGACCCCGGCCTCCAGCGCGATGCCGGCGATCTCGCCCAGGGCGGCGTCCTCGAGGTCCGGCGCGATCTTGAGGAAGATCGCCGGGCCCGCGGCGCCGCGCGCGGCCATGACGCCGGCGAGGAGGGCGCGCAGAGCGGCGGGGCCCTGCAGGTCGCGCAGGGCGGCGGTGTTCGGGGAGGAGACGTTGACGACCGCGAAGTCGATCGCGGCGCCAGCGGCGCGCAGGACGGCGGCGTAGTCCCCGGCGCGGTCCGCGCTGTCCGCGTTCGCGCCGAGGTTCAGGCCGACGGGGATGCCGTCCGGGCGGGCGGCGAGCCGCGGGCCGATGGCCCCGATGCCGGAATTGTTGAAGCCGAAACGGTTGATGACGGCGCGGTCGGCCGCGAGGCGGAAGAGGCGGGGGCGGGGGTTGCCCGCCTGCGGGCGCGGCGTGGCGGCCCCGACCTCCAGGAAGCCGAAGCCCGCGCGCATGAGGGGGGCGAGGGCGGCCGCGTCCTTGTCGTAGCCGGCCGCGAGGCCGATCGGGTTGGGCAGGTCCAGCCCGGCGAGGCGCACGCGCAGGCGGTCCGAGGTCACCGGGCCCGGCGCGGGGATCAGGCCCGTGCGCAGGGCGCGCAGCGAGAGGTCGTGCGCGCGCTCGGGATCGAGGCGGTGGAGGGCGCGCAGGGCGGCGCGCTCGGCCAGGCGGATCACGGGATGCCGCCCGGGAAGACGCGGGCGCCGTCCGCCCGCGGCAGGGGATCGGCGCGCAGGACCGCGGCGAGGGGCAGGGGCGCGTAGAGATGGGGGAAGTCCTGGCCGCCGCGCGCGGCCTCCCAGCGCAGGGGCGCGCCGAGGGCGGCCTCGTCCACCGCGAGGAGCCACAGGTCGTCCTCCCCGGCGAAATGCTTGGCGGCGGTGGCGCGGACCTGCCCGGCGGCGCTGAGGTGGACGTAGCCGTCCGCGAGGTCGACGGGCGCGCCGAGGGTGGCCCCCGCGGCGCGCAGCTCGGCCCATTCGGGGCCGCGGAGGATCTTGTAGACGGTCATGCGCCCGCAATCGCCCGGCGCGCGCGGGGGGGCAAGGGCGGGCCTGCGGCGGCGGGGCGCTGGACAAGGGCGGCGCGGGCGCGGCACGCTGCCCGCGAACTGCCTCCGAGGGAGAGAGACATGACGCGACTGATGTTCACGGCCAGCGCGGCCGCCCTGCTCGCCGCGCCGGCGATGGCCGATTTCGAGCTGACGATCCTGCATACCAACGACTTCCACGACCGGTTCGAGCCGATCAGCCGGTTCGACGGCCCCTGCTCTGCCGAGGACGACGCGGCGGGCGAGTGCTTCGGCGGGATCGCGCGGATGATCACCGCCGTGGGCGCGGCGCGCGATCGGGCGGGCGAGAACGTGATCCTGCTCGACGCGGGGGACCAGTTCCAGGGCTCGCTCTACTATACGCAATACGGCGGGGATCTGGCGGCGGAGTTCATGCCGCAGCTCGGCTACGACGCGATGGCGGTGGGCAACCACGAGTTCGACGACGGGCCCGAGGGGCTGGCGGAGTTCGTGGCGCAGGTCGAGTTCCCCGTCCTGTCGGCCAATATCGACGTGAGCGGCGTCGAGGGGCTCGCGGGCGAGATCGGCAAGTCCACCGTCCTGGAGGTCGGCGGCGAGCGGATCGGCATCGTCTCGGCCCTGGCGGAGGACACGCCGGAGACCTCCTCGCCGGGCGATTCGGTGGTGTTCTCGCCGGCGGCCGAGGCGGTGCAGGCCGAGGTCGACGCCCTGACCGCGGACGGGGTGAACAAGATCGTGCTCCTCACCCATGTCGGGCTGCCGGCGGACATGCGCCTCGCGGAGGCGGTGACGGGGGTGGACCTCATCATCGGGGGGCATTCGCACACGCTCCTGAGCAACACCGAGGAAGGCGCCGCGGGGCCGTATCCGACCGAGGCGAACGGGGTGCCGATCTTCCAGGCCTATGCCTACGGCAAGTATCTGGGCGAGATCCGCGTGACCTTCGACGATGCCGGCGAGGTGACGGCGATCGGGGGCGATCCGATCCTCATCGACGCGTCCGTGGCGCAGGACGAGGCCGCGGCGGCGCGGATGGAGGAGCTGGCCCAGCCGCTCGAGGAGCTGCGCAGCGAGGTCGTGGCGCAGGCGCCCGACTTCATCGAGGGCGACCGCGCCGTGTGCCGCGCGGAGGAGTGCCCGCTCGGCAACCTCATCGCGGACGCGATGCTCGAGCGGACCCGCGAGCAGGGGATCGACGTCGCGATCCAGAACGGCGGCGGCATCCGCGCCTCGATCGAGGCGGGCGAGGTGACGATGGGGGAGGTCCTGACGGTGCTGCCGTTCCAGAACACGCTGTCGACGTTCCGCGTGTCGGGGCAGGCGATCGTCGACGCGCTGGAGAACGGGGTGAGCCAGGTCGAGGAGGGCGCCGGGCGGTTCCCGCAGGTCGCCGGCATGACCTTCACCTGGGACGCGGCCGCCGAGCCGGGCAGCCGGGTGACCGAGGTGACGGTGGGCGGCGCGCCGCTCGATCCCGCCGCGACCTACGGCGTGGTGTCCAACAACTACGTGCGCGGCGGCGGCGACGGCTACGCGATGTTCGAGACCGAGGCGACGGACGTCTACGATTTCGGGCCGGACCTCGCGGACGTGCTGGCCGAGCACATGGCGGGCAAGGGATTCGAGCAGCCCGCGGCCGAGGGACGGATCACGCGCCTGAACTGAGGACGGGGCCGGCCGCCCGCGCGGGCGGCCGGCCCCTCGCCGGAAAGACGTGACGTGAGAGGGGGTTCGGGCCCCCGGACCTGCGAGCGCAAGGGGGGGCGCGCTCGCAGGTCCGGAACCCTGACGTGAGTGGTCGGAAGAAAACTCGCCAGAGTCCGACCACTGACGCGAACGTTAATCACAAAACCGGGCCTCGATAGGACCGAAAAACGGATTCTATCACATTTGTTACGACAATGCGTCACGCTGCGTTAACACTTAGGGGTGCGCGCGGGCGCCTGCGGGCCCGGCGCGCCCTTGCCCGGTCCGGGCGCCGGGGCTAGGCACGCCGGTGCGCGGGTGTAGCTCAATGGTAGAGCCGCAGCCTTCCAAGCTGAAGACGTGGGTTCGATTCCCATCACCCGCTCCGGCCGCCTTGCCCGCCGGGGCCCGCACCGCTACCTGCCCGGCGAGCACGAGACGGAGGCGCGGATGGCGCGGGGCCCAGGCGGCACGACCGAGGACCGGGCGCGCTCGCGCGATGTCGCGGCGCTCAAGGCGCTGCTGCCCTTCATGCGGCCCTATGCCTGGGGATTCGTGGCCGCGATCGTCGCGCTCACGCTGACGGCGATGCTGTCGCTGGCGCTGCCCCTCGCGGTGCGCCGGGTGATCGACGGGTTCGGCGGCGGGCTCGGCGCGGCGGAGATCGAGCTCCTGGACAGCTACTTCGCCGCCGCGCTCGGCATCGCCGCGCTGCTCGCGATCGGGACGGGCGCGCGCTACTACCTGGTGACGCGGCTGGGCGAGCGGGTCGTGGCCGATATCCGCCGCGCGGTGTTCGACCGGACCATCGGCATGAGCCCGGCCTTCTACGAGCGGATCATGACGGGCGAGGTCCTCAGCCGCATCACGACGGACACGACGCTCCTCCTGTCGGTGATCGGCTCGTCGGTCTCCATCGCGCTGCGCAACGTACTCCTGCTGGCGGGGGGGCTGGCGCTGCTGGTCTGGACGTCGCCGAAGCTGACGGGGCTCGTGCTGCTGATCGTGCCGGCGGTGCTGATCCCGATCATCACGCTGGGGCGGCGGCTGCGGGTGCTCAGCCGGGAGAACCAGGACCTGATCGCCGAGAGCTCGGGCAACGGGTCCGAGGCGCTGCTGGCGGTGCAGACGGTGCAGGCGTTCACCGCCGAGGGCGGGGTGCGGGGGCGGTTCGGCGACCTGACCGAGCGGGCCTACGGCTCGGCTCGAAAGCGCATCGGGACGCGGGCGGTGATGACGATGATCGTCATCTTCCTGATCTTCGCGGGGATCGTGGGCGTCCTGTGGATCGGCGCGCGGGACGTGGCGTCGGGCGCGATGACCATCGGCGAGCTGGCGCAGTTCCTGATCTACTCGGTGATGGTGGCGGGCGGGGTGGCCGCGCTCTCGGAGATATGGGGCGAGATCCAGCGCGCGGCGGGCGCGACCGAGCGGCTGGTCGAGCTCCTGGAGGCGCGCGACGAGGTGAGTGATCCGGCCGTCGGGCGCGTGCCGCAGGCGCCGGTGCGCGGGCGCATCGCGTTCCAGGACGTGACGTTCCGCTACCCCTCGCGGCCCTCCGTGGCGGCGCTGGACGCGGTCAGCTTCGCGGTCGAGCCCGGGGAGACGGTGGCCCTGGTCGGCCCGTCGGGGGCGGGCAAGACGACGGTGCTGCAGCTCCTGTTGCGGTTCTACGATCCCGCGTCGGGGCGGATCACGCTCGACGGCGTGCCGCTGGACGAGATGGCGCGGCCGGCGTTCCGGCGGCACCTGGCGCTGGTGCCGCAGGACCCGGTGATCTTCGCCGCCTCGGCGCGCGAGAACATCCGCTTCGGCCGGCCGGACGCCACGGACGCCGAGGTCGAGGCCGCCGCCGAGGCCGCCGCCGCGGACGGGTTCCTGCGCGCGCTGCCCGAGGGCTACGACAGCTACGTGGGCGAGCGCGGCGTCATGCTCTCGGGCGGTCAGAAGCAGCGCATCGCCATCGCCCGCGCGATCCTGCGCGACGCGCCGGTCCTCCTGCTGGACGAGGCGACGAGCGCGCTGGATGCCGAATCCGAGCACCTGGTGCAGGCGGCGATGGAGCGGCTCTCGCGCGGGCGCACGACCCTGGTGGTGGCGCACCGGCTGGCGACGGTGAAGACCGCCGACCGCATCCTGGTGTTCGAGGACGGGCGGCTGCGCGCGCAGGGCACGCATGACGCGCTGGTGGCCCAGGGCGGGCTCTACGCGCGGCTGGCGCAGCTTCAGTTCACGGCGCCGATGGCGGCGGAGTAGGCGACCCCTCCTTGCCCTCGCGCGCCCGCGCGACCATCGTGGCCCGGAGCGCCGGGCCAACGGCGCCGACAGGGGAGGACGCCATGCTCGACTTCGGTTCGATGGCGGATCGCGACGCGATCCAGGACGCGATGCCATGGGACGCGCGGGACGTGCCCGCGACCTTCCACGCGATGCTCTCGCGTACGGCCGCGACATGGCCGGACCACAAGGCGGTCACGTTCCAGCTCACGGCGGACCCGAAGGACAAGGGCCGCACGCGGACCTGGGACGAGCTGCTGCAGGACACGAACCGGGCCGCCAACCTGTTCCGCTCGCTCGGGGTCGGGCCGACAGACGTGGTCGCCTACGTCCTGCCGAACGCGGTGGAGACGGTCTGCGTCCTCACCGGCGCGATGACGGCGGGAATCGTGGCGCCGATCAACCCCCTCCTCGATCCCGCGCAGATCGCGTCCATCCTGCGCGAGACGCGGGCCAAGGTCGTCGTGACGCTGCGCCCGTTCCTCAAGACCGACGTGGCCCAGAAGGTCGCGGCGGCGGTGGAGGACGCGCCGGGGGTGGAGACGGTGCTCGAGGTGGACCTGCTGTCCTATCTCTCGCCGCCGAAATCGTGGATCGCCGCCGCCCTGCGCCCGCGGGCGAAGCCGAAGCACGGGCGGCGGGTCCTGAGCTGGACCCGCGAGGTGGCGGCGCAATCCGCGACCCTCGGCTTCACGGAGCCCGCGGAGGACCGGGTCGCGGCCTATTTCCACACCGGGGGCACGACGGGCATGCCCAAGGTCGCGCAGCACCGCCATTCGGGGATCGTCTACAACGGCTGGCTGGGCTCCAGCCTCCTCTTCTCGGAGGAGGACGTGGTGATGTGCCCGCTGCCGCTGTTCCACGTGTTCGCGGTGCACGTGATCTTCATGGCCTGCGCGCGGGCGGGCACGCACGTGATCTTCCCCACGCCGCAGGGCTACCGGGGGGAGGGGGTGTTCGACAACTTCTGGAAGCTCTGCGAGCGCCACGGGGTGACGTTCCTCATCTCGGTCCCGACGGCGATCAGCGCGCTGATGCAGCGCAAGGTGGACGCCGACATCTCGGCGATGAAGACGGTGTTCTCTGGCTCCTCGCCTTTGCCCGTGGAGCTCTACAAGCGGTTCGAGAAGGCGTCGGGAGTGGAGATCATCGAGGGCTACGGCCTGACGGAGTGCACGTGCCTGGTGTCGATCAACCCGATCGGCGGGGTGAAGAAGGTGGGCTCGGTCGGCATCCCGTTCCCCTACACGGACGTGCGCGTCCTCAAGGAGGACGGCAGCGCCTGCGCGGTGGACGAGGTCGGTGAGATCTGCGTCGACAATCCGGGCGTCTACACCGGGCGGACCTATACCGAGGCGGCCAAGAACGCGGACCTGTTCCACGGCCGGCACCTGCGCACCGGCGATCTGGGGCGGCTCGACGCGGACGGCTACCTCTTCATCACCGGGCGGGCGAAGGACCTGATCATCCGGGGCGGGCACAACATCGATCCCGCCGAGATCGAGGAGGCGCTGGCCGGGCATCCGGCGGTCGCGATGGCCGGGGCGATCGGGCAGCCGGACGCCTATTCCGGCGAGCTGCCCTGCGCCTACGTGGAGCTGGTGGCGGGCGGCGAGGCCTCGCCCGAGGAGCTGCGCGCCTATGCCGCCGAGCGGATCGGGGAGCGGGCGGCGCACCCCAAATACGTGGAGATCCTGGACGAGCTCCCCAAGACGGCGGTGGGCAAGGTGTTCAAGCCCGACCTGCGGCGCCGCGCGATCACCCGGGTCTACGACGCCGCGCTGGCCGAGGCGGGCGCCAAGGCGCGCGTGGCGGAGGTGATCGAGGACAAGCGCCGGGGCCTCGTCGCGCGCATCGAGCGGACCGGGGACGAGGCGGCGGTGGAGAAGGCGCTGGCCATGCACACCCGCCCCTGGGAATGGGCGGACGAGGAGGCGTCCAAGGCGGCCTAGGCGCCGGGGGCGCCGCCATCCGGCAGGCCGAGGCGGATCGGCCCGCCGGGCGCGCGCGGATCCACCGGCGCGCCGCCGCGCGTGACCGCGAGGCGTCCGTCCTCCGCGAGCCGGGCCGCCGCCTCGCGGACCCCCGGCATCAGAGGGCGCCAGTCGGCGGCGAGGGCGCGCGCGACCTCTGACGGGCAGAAGGTCCTGCCCGGCCCGCGCGCGGCGGCGAGGGCGAGGATCGCCGCCCGGGCCTCCTCGCTCATCCGATCTCGGTCAGGGCGGCGTCGCAGCGGGCGCAGGTCGCCGGGTGGGCGTGAGTGCCCATGTCGGGCAGTATCTTCCAGCAGCGGGCGCATTTGCCCCCCTCCGCGCGGGCGAAGACGACGGCGATGCCGTCCTCCGCATGGGCGCCGTCCGGGGCGGGCGCGTCCGTCACCGCGATGCCGCTGGTGATGCAGATGTCGTCGAACGGGACCGTGGCGAGGATGGCGGCGGTCTCGGCGTCGACATGGACGGCGGGGGCGGCCTCCAGCGAGGCGCCGATGGTCTTCTCGGCGCGGGCGAGCTCGAGGGCGCCGGTCACCGCGCGGCGCACGCGGCGGATGGCGGACCATTTCGCCGCCAGCGCGTCGTCGCGCCAGCCCTCGGGCACGGTGGGCATGTCGGTCAGGTGGATCGACGTGTCCGGTCCGTGCCGCTCGAGCCAGGCCTCCTCCATGGTGAAGGGCAGGATCGGAGCGAGCCAGGCCGTGAGGTGGGCGTAGATCGCGCCCAGCGCGGCCTCGGCGGCGCGGCGGCGCGTCGAGGAGGGCGGATCGCAGTAGAGCGCGTCCTTGCGGATGTCGAAGTGGAAGCTGGAGAGGTCCAGCGTCGCGAAGTCCGACACCGCCCGCCAGCCGCCCTGGAAGTCGTAGGCGGAATAGGCGGCGCGCACCTCGGCGTCGACCTCCGCGAGGCGGTGCAGGACGTAGCGTTCGAGCTCGGGCGCGTCCTCCGGCATCTCCGGCACGTCCGCGGGCAGGGAGCCGAGGACGAAGCGCAGCGTGTTGCGCAGGCGGCGGTAGCTGTCCGACACGCCCTTTAGGATCTCGTCCCCGATGCGGTGGTCGTTGGTGAAGTCGACCTGCGCGACCCAGAGGCGCAGGATGTCGGCGCCGTATTGCTGCACGATCTTGTCCGGCGCGACGGTGTTGCCGACGGATTTCGACATCTTGTTGCCGCGGGCATCCAGCGTGAAGCCGTGGGTGACGACGGCGCGGTAGGGCGCGCGCCCCATCGTGCCGCAGCCCTGCAGGAGCGAGGAGTGGAACCAGCCGCGGTGCTGGTCCGTGCCCTCGAGGTAGACGTCGGCGATGCCGTCCTCGGTGCCGTCGGCGCGGTCGCGAAGGGTGAAGGCGTGGGTGGACCCCGAATCGAACCAGACGTCGAGGATGTCGGTGACCTGGTCGTAGGCCTCAGGGTCGTGGAGGCCCGACAGGAACCGTTCCTTGGCGCCTTCCGCGTACCAGGCGTCGGCGCCCTCGGCCTCGAAGGCCTCGTTGACGCGGGCGTTCACCTGCGGATCGCGCAGGAGGAAGCCGTCATCCTCCGGCTTGGCGCCGCGGCGCGTGAAGCAGGTGAGCGGCACGCCCCAGGCGCGCTGCCGCGAGAGCACCCAGTCGGGGCGCTGCGTGATCATCGCGTGCAGGCGGTTGCGGCCGCGCCTCGGCGTCCATTCCACCAGCTCGTCGATGGAGGTCAGGGCGCGGGCGCGGATTGTCTCGCCATGCGCGTCCATGCCGTCGCCGAGCGGGCGGTCGATGGCGGCGAACCATTGCGGGCGGTTGAGGCGGATCACCGGCGCCTTGGAGCGCCAGGAATGGGCGTCGGAGATGGTGACCCGCTTGCGGGCGAGGAGGGCGCCGACCTGCACGAGCGCGTCCATGACCGCGCCGTTCGCGCCGCCGGGCTTGCCGTCGGGGCGCAGGATCGCCTCGCCGCCGAAGAGCGGCAGGTCCGCGCGGTAGGTGCCGTCGGCCTCGACGTTCCACGTCATCGGAAGGGCGTGCTTGACGCCGAGGGCGTAGTCGTCGTCGCCATGGGCGGGGGCGGTGTGGACGAACCCGGTGCCGGCGTCCTCGGTGACGTGCTCGCCGGGCAGGAGGGGGACGTCGTAATCCCATTCGGCCGCCGCGCCCTCGGCGCCGCGCAGGGGGTGGGCGCAGTGGAGCGCCTCCAGCTCCTCGCGGTGGACGGGGCGCAGGCGGCGGACCATCGACATGTCGAGCCGTCCGGCGGCCAGGGCGTCCTCGGCGCGCGCGTCGGCGAGGATCAGGCGCTCGCCGATGGTGGCCCAGCACTCCTCGGGGCGGCCGGTGACCTCGTAGAGCCCGTAGGCGATGCCGGGCCCGAAGGCGATCGCGCGACTCGAGGGGATGGTCCAGGGCGTGGTGGTCCAGATGACGACTGAGGCGCCCAGGAGCTGCGCCTCCCGGCCCGCGTCGGCGGCGGCCACGGCCTCGCGCGATTCGGGGGTGCCCTCCTCGTAGGGGATCAGGTTCTCGCGGTCGTAGACCTCCGAATGGGCCTCGGTGACCTCGAAGCGGACCCAGATCGCGTCGGTCTGCCGGTCGTGGTACTCGACCTCGGCCTCGGCCAGGGCGGTGCGCTCGACGGGCGACCACATGACGGGCTTGGACCCCTGGTAGAGGGCGCCGTTCATCAGGAACGTCTGGAACTCCTCGGCGATGACGGCTTCCGCGTGGTGGTCCATCGTCAGGTAGGGATCGTCCCACTTGCCGGTGATGCCGAGGCGCTGGAACTCGGCGCGCTGGACGTCGACCCATTCCGCGGCGAACTCGCGGCACTCGCGGCGGAACTCGACGACGGGGACGGCGTCCTTGTCGCGGCCCTTGGCGCGGTAGGCCTCCTCGATCTTCCACTCGATGGGCAGGCCGTGGCAGTCCCAGCCGGGGACGTAGCGCGCGTCGAACCCCATCATCTGGCGGGAGCGGACGGTCATGTCCTTGAGCGTCTTGTTGAGCGCGTGCCCGATGTGGAGGTGCCCGTTGGCGTAGGGCGGCCCGTCGTGCAGGACGAAGGACCTTCGGTCCGAGGCGGCAGCTTCCTCCCTGAGGCGGTCGTAGACGCGCAGGCGCGCCCAGTGCTCGAGCCAGCCCGGCTCGCGCTTCGGCAGGCCGGCGCGCATCGGGAAGTCGGTGGCGGGCAGGTTCAGGGTGCGCTTGTAGTCGGGGGCGTCGGCGCCGGGTTCGGGGCGGGAGTCTTCGGGCATGGGGCGGTCCTCGTGCGGGCCGGGGGGCGCCGCTGCGGTCACGAAAGGGGAGTTCGGCGGGGGCGGGGCGTCCGGCGCCGCGCGGGCGCCGGGCCGGTAATTCGCCCTGCCGGGTGGGTCGAGGGTGCCATGGCACGCGATCTAGACCGCGCCGCGCGCGCCGTAAAGCGGGGACCCCGAACGCGGAAGCGGGCCCGCGAGGGGCCCGCTCCTATGGTTTGCGACGGGCCCGCCCCGGCCGGGGCGGCGCCCCGGATCAGGCGGCCCGGCGACGGCGCGCGAGCGCCAGCAGGCCGAAGGCGCCCAGGAGCAGCGGCGCGGCGGCCGGCAGCGGGACCAGGGGGATCTCCGGGGTGTTCTCGGGCGGCGAGGCGATGAACAGGTTGTAGAACCCGTTGGGCGCTTCGGAGGTGCCGATCCCGGCGACCGAGAGGTTGAAGCTCCCCGGGCTGGGGTCGAAGGTGGTGCTGGTGATCGTGCCGAGGCCGAAGAACACCAGGGAATCCGACACCAGGGACGCGACGTCGGTGGTGTCGAAGGTGAACGTGAACACGTCGACGCCATCGGCGAAGGTGAACGACTTGCCGGCGTTGGCGGCGCCGACCTCGGTGTCGAGGGTCAGCCCGCCCGGGCCGAAATCGACGCCGGTGAGGACGCCGGCGAAATCGCCGAGAGAGCCGGCCGAGGTCGCGGTGCTGCCGAGCGTGATGTCGTCGCCGATCGCGAACGGCGCGACGGAGACGGTGTACAGGCCGCCGGTCGACGTCTGACCGTCGATCGTGACGGCGACTGCGGCGCCGACGGTGGCCGCCAGGGCGAACGCGGAGACGCTTAGGGTGCGGAGCGTGACGATCCTTTCGAGTGCCATAAAATAACTTGACGCTGGGTGAACTGGATTCGTGATCAATGCAATGCAGATTAAACCATTGTTCGACCGGTCGGCGATAATTTCATCGATCCGTCTCGATTCTCCCGCGATCGCGGGACGGTTTCCGCGGATGGGCAACGCGGCTCCGGGACTGTCCCTCGCCGCCGCGCGGATGCGCCGGGACTTGGCGCGGGACGAACGGCTTAGGGCTCCGCCGCCGCGGCCTCCTCGAGATGGCTCCAGACCTGCGAGATGACGACCGAGCCCTCGCCCACCGAGGAGGCGACCCGCTTGACGGAGCCGGCGCGCAGGTCGCCGACGGCGAAGATGCCGGGGGCCGAGGTCTCGAAGTCGCGCGCGGCGCCGACCGGCGTGCCGGTGCGCACGAAGCCGCGCGAGTCGAGCTCGATGCAGCTCCCCAGCCAGTCGGTGTTGGGCGCCGCGCCGACCATGACGAAGACGGCGCGGGTGTTCAGGCGCCAGTCCTGCCCCGCGGACCTGTCGCGCACGGTGATCTCCTCCAGCGCGTCGTCGCCGTGGAGGGCGGTCGTCTCGGTGCGGTAGTGGATGGTGATGCCGGGATCCTTCTCCAGCCGCGACAGGAGGTAGTCCGACATGCTGGCCGCGAGGGACGGCCCGCGCACGAGGACGTGGACGTGCCGGGCGCTGCGCGAGAGGAACATCGCGGCCTGGCCGGCGGAGTTGCCGCCGCCGATCACCGCGACCTCGGCGTCCCGGCAGAATCGCGCCTCCACGTCGGTGGCGGCGTAGTAGATGCCCGCGCCCTCGAAATGCTCCAGCCGGTCCAGGGGCAGGCGCCGGTACTGCACCCCGGTGGCGACGACGACGGCGCGGGCGGCGACCTCCGCCCCGTCGTCCAGGGTGACGAGGTAGCCGCCGCCCGCCCGGGCGCGGATCGCGGCGGCCCGGCGGGGGACGGCGAAGCGGGTCCCGAACTTCATCGCCTGCACCTCCCCGCGCCAGCAGAGGTCCGCGCCGGAGATGCCGGTGGGAAAGCCCATGTAGTTCTCGATCCGGCTGGAGGCGCCGGCCTGGCCGCCGATGGTCAGGTCCTCCACCACCAGCGCGCTCAGGCCCTCGGCCCCGGCATAGACCGCCGCCGCGACGCCCGCCGGCCCGCCGCCGACGATGAGCACGTCGAAGAGGGCGTCCGCCGGGAGGTCGAGATCGGTGCCGAGCCGGCGCGCGACGCTGCGGGGGCTGGGGTCCTCGATCACCTGGTTGCCGCCGAAGACGACGATGGGCCGCCCGGCGGGCACGCCGCAGCGCTCGGCGATCCGCGCCGCCTCGGGCGTGTCCAGCGCGTAGGTGCGCACGGGGATGCGGTTGCGCCCGGCGAAGGCTTCGATCTCCCGCAGGCGGCGGTCGGCCTCGGCGCCGATCAGGGTGAAGGCGGTGTCCCCGGCCTCCAGGGTGCGGCGGCGGCGAGCGGCGAAGACGGTGATGACGATGTCCGACATCTCGGGGATCTCGCGCATCAGGCCGAGCATCGTCTCGCGCTCGACGACGATGCCGGTGGTGTCCCGGACGGCGCGCATCTCGATGTAGTTGTTGCCCCCCGCGAGGAAGATGATCTCGCCGATGAACTGCGTGGCCTTCAGCGTGGCCTCGAGCTCGTTGCGGCCCGTCAGGGGGTCGATCACCTCGACCTCGCCCTCCTCGACGTAGATGAACTCGCTCGCCGGCCGGCCGACGTGCTGCACCACCTCGCCGGCGGCCCATCGGCGGATCGTGCCGGCGCGCCGGAGGCGGGCGACATGGCTGTCGTGCAGGGGGATGCGCTGCATCTCGGCGAGGTCGCGGGCGAGGGATTCCATGGCGGCTCCTAGGGTTTGGCGCCGGGGGAGGCGAAGAGCCCCGTCAGGCTGCGCTGGACGATCCCGGTGATCGAGGGGCGGCGCGCGAAGGGGATGGGGCGGCAGACCTCCATCGCGGCGACGCCGACGCGGGCGGTGAGCGCGCCGTTGACGAGCCCCTCCCCGAAGCGGCGCGAGAGGCGCGCGAGGACCGAGCCGCCGAGCGCCCCGTGGATCAGGTCGTCGCCCGCCGCGACGGCGCCGGTCGCGGCGAGATGGGCGAAGACCGCGCGCGTGAGGCGCCAGTTTCCCAAGGTGCCCGAGCGGCCGCCGTAGAGCTCGGCCACCCGGCGGATCATGCGCAGGTTGGAGACGGCGGCGGCGGCGACGTCGGCGAGCGCGAGGGGCACGAAGGCGGTGACGAGCGCGACCTGCCGGGCGGCGGCCTCCACCTCCTTGAGGGCGGCGGCGTCGATCGGGGCGATCACGCGCCGCTCGGCCGCGGCGAGGAGCGCGTCGGCGTCGAGAAGCGTCTCGGCGTCGCGGGCGAGGGCGGCGCGGGGCTCGGCGAGCCCGGGGCGGCCGGAATAGAGGCGGGCGACCTCCACCGCGACGTCCTTCGCGGCGGGCAAATCGTGGGTGGCGCGGGCGCGAACGGCGGCGTGCTGGAGCGCGTCGAGCCGGTCGAGGCGCGCGAAGGCGGCCCATTCGCGCAGGGCGATCGCGAGGAGGACGGCGAGGAAGGCGCCGGTGAGGCCGAGGGCGATCCAGCCCAGGATCTCGTTGCGGGCGAGGAGATCGGCGACGAAGCCCCAGAGCGCGAGCGAGAGCGCGAAGCCCGCCAGCGCGCCGCCCAGGCGCAGCGCCCAGGCGCCCAGGCGCGAGGGCGGGCGGGCCGATAGGACCTCGAGCGTCCGCATGGCCCGGCCGTCGGTGGCGGCCTCCTCGATGGGCGGGGCCTCGGCCGGGGAGGGGGCGGGGGGCAGGCCCTCGATCAGGCGGCCGCCGGCGCGGGGGGGGGCGGGGCGGACGGGGCCGGCCGCCGGCCGGCCATCGGCGCTGGGGGCGGGATCCGGGCGCGCGCCGTCCCCGCCGAGGTCGATCAGGACGGGGCCGCGCGCGCGCGGGGGCCCGCCGCTCACAGCCGGTCCCCGATCAGGAACTCGGCCGCGCGGTCGAGGCGGATATGGGGCGGGCCGTCGCCGGGGCGGAGGGTCATGGGCGCGGGGGCGAAGCGCATGAGGGACCAGTCCTTCAGCCAGTCGCCGTCCCGCAGCACGGCCGACGGGTCCTGCGGCAGCTCGCCGGGGTGGAAGGCGGCCTCGCGGCCCGGCGCGCCGTCCTCCCGCAGCAGGCGGCCGCGCACCACGTCGAGCGGGGCGCCCTCGTGCTCGACGCTCTGCTCGACGGTGGCGCGCAGGGCGGCGATGGCCATGGCCTGGGTGCGGGCGCCTGCGAAATCGGCGCGGCGGCGGGCGCCCTCGACGAGCTCGTCCAGGATCGCGATGAGGCGCGGGTGCTGCGAATGGTGCAGGTGGTCGGCCTTGGTCGCGGCGAAGAGGATGCGCTCGACCCGCTGGCCGCGCAGGAGGCGGGCGAGGAACGGGTTCGTGCCGGGGCGGAAGGCGGCGAGAAGGTCCGCCATCGCGCGTTGCAGGTCGCGCACCGCCTCGGGGCCGTGGTGGATCGCCTCGAGCGCGTCGACAAGGACGACCTGCCGGTCGACGCGGGAGAAGTGGTCGCGGAAGAAGGGGCGCACGACGCGGGACTTGTAGGCCTCGAACCGGCGCGCGAACTCCCGGCCGAGCGAGCCGCGCGGATGCGCGCCCGGCGGCAGGGGCGCGAAGGTGAGCGCCGGCGAGCCCGCGAGCTCGCCGGGCATGAGGAAGCGGCCGGGCGTGCAGTCGGACATGCCGGCGGCGCGCAGGGCGCGCAGGCTGGCGGTGTAGGCGCGGGCGAGGCCGCTCGCGGCCGTCTCCGAAAGGCGGGCGGCGGGGTCGACCTCCGCCAGGGCGGCGTGGAAGGGGGCCATCTCGTCCCGCGGGCCGAGCCGGCCGAGCACGGCGGCGGACCAGTCCTCGAAGGAGCGGCCCAGAAGGCCGAGGTCGAGGATCCACTCGCCCGGATAGTCGACGATATCGAGATGGACGGTCCGCTCGCCGCGCATCCCGCCGATGAGGCCGGAGGAGCGCACCTTCATCGACAGGCGCAGGGCGGAGATGGTCGCCGTGGGCTCGGGCCAGCGCGGCTCGGCGCCGGAGATCGCGGCGAGCGCGCCCTCGAAGTCGAAGCGGGGCACGGTGTCGTCGGGCTGCGGCTGCAGGTAGGCGGCGGCGATCCGGCCCTCGGCGGCGGCGGTGAGCTGCGCCATGCGGCCCCGGTCGAGGAGGTTGGCGACCAGCGAGGTGATGAACACGGTCTTGCCGGCGCGGGCCAGGCCGGTGACGCCGACGCGCACCGAGGGGTCGAACGGCCCGGTCGCGGCGTCCGCCACGCCCTGCACCCCGCGCAGGACCCCGTCCGCGATGTCTCCGATGATGGTGATGTCCCGTGTCCCCCGGCGTGGCGTCCGGTCCAGATAGGGCGCCGGGGCCCCGGGTGGAAGCCGCGGCGCCACCGGGCTAGGGCGCGGGCCATGCCGCGCTACGCCCTCGAGATCGAATACGACGGCGCGCCCTTCGCCGGCTGGCAGCGGCAGAGGGACGTGCCCTCGGTGCAGGGCGCGATCGAGGCCGCGCTGGGGCGGCTGATGCCGGGGGCGCCTGTCGTGGCGGGGGCGGGGCGGACGGATGCGGGCGTGCACGCGTCGGCCCAGGTCGGGATGGTGGACCTGGAGCGCGACTGGGATCCGTTCCGGCTGTCGGAGGCGCTCAACCATCACCTGCGGCCGGCGCCGGTGGCGATCCTGCGCGCGGCGCGGGCGCCGGAGGGGTGGCATCCGCGCTTCGACGCGGTGGAGCGGGCCTATGTCTACAGGATCGCGGCGCGGCGGGCGCCGCCCGCGCTCGAGGCGGGGCGCCTGTGGCACGTGCGCGGGGCGCTCGATCCGGAGGCGATGGCGGCGGCGGCGGCGCTCCTCCTGGGGCGGCACGACTTCACCACCTTCCGCTCGGTCCAGTGCCAGTCGGCGAGCCCGGTCAAGACGCTGGACGAATGCCGGGTGGAGGCGCGGGCGATGCCGGGCGGGACGCAGATCGCATTGCACCTGCGGGCGCGCAGCTTCCTGCACGCGCAGGTGCGCTCGATCGCCGGCACGCTGGAGAGGGTGGGCGCCGGGGCCTGGCCGCCGGAGCGCGTGGGCGAGGCGCTGCGGGCGGCGGACCGGGCGGCCTGCGGGCCCGTCGCGCCGCCCCAGGGCCTGACCCTGACCCGGGTGTCCTACCCGGTCGATCCCTTCGAGAGCGCCTGCTGAACCGCGCCGGCGAAGGTCAGGTAGACGGAGGTGACGATCAGGCCCCATTCGGCGACGGTGTGCACGTCGAAGTTGCCCCAGGCCGCCCAGAGCGCGAACACGACCCAGCCCAACGCCATCGGCAGCGTCACCGCGCGCCAGCGCTCGGTGCGCACGGGGTGGACGAACTTGATCGGCGCGAACATCGCCGCCGCCAGGATCGCCACCACGACGAGGCAGACCCACCAGGGCGGCGCCAGCGCGAAGAGCACCAGCACGGCCATGTTCCAGCAGCCGGGAAAGCCCGAGAAGCTCTTGTCCCCCGTCTTCATCCGCGTATCGGCGAAGTAGAGCGAGGAGGCGAAGGTGATGACGATGATCGCGACCCAGCCGGACCAGCCGTCCATCAACCCGGACGCGTAGAGCGCGTAGGCGGGGATGAAGACGTAGGTCAGGTAGTCGATGATGAGGTCGAGGAGCACGCCGTCGAACTCCGGCGCGTTCGCCTCCACGTCGAATTTCCGGGCGAGGGGGCCGTCGATCCCGTCCACGAAGAGGGCGACGACGAGCCAGAGATACATCACGTCCCAATGGGCGCGCGTCGCCTCGAGCATGGCGAGCATCGCGAACACGGCGCCCGTGGCGGTGAGGAGGTGGACCCCGAGGGCCTTCATCCGGTCGGTCATCGTCCGTGTTTGGCCAGCCGCGGCGGGCGGGGCAAGCGCATTTCCTTCGGCGGCGGGCGGCGGTATCCCGGCGGGCGACGAAGGGGAGGGACCGATGCTCAAGCGGATTATCGACAAGGCGGGGCTGCCCAGCCGCCACGTGACCGAGGGGCCAGAGCGCGCGCCGCACCGGTCCTACTACCACGCGATGGGCATGACGGAGGAGGAGATCCACCAGCCCCTGGTCGGGGTGGCGACCTGCTGGAACGAGGCCGCGCCCTGCAACATCGCCCTCAACCGGCAGGCGCAGGCGGTCAAGATGGGGGTCAAGGCGGCCGCCGGCACCCCGCGCGAGTTCACCACGATCACCGTCACCGACGGGATCGCGATGGGGCACGAGGGCATGCGCTCCTCGCTGGCCTCGCGCGAGGCGATCGCCGACAGCGTCGAGCTGACCATGCGGGGGCATTGCTACGACGCGCTCGTGGGGCTCGCGGGCTGCGACAAGTCGCTGCCGGGGATGATGATGGCGATGGTGCGCCTCAACGTGCCGAGCGTGTTCGTCTACGGCGGCTCGATCCTGCCGGGGCGGGTGCCCAAGGGCGCCGGCGTGCCGGACGACTTCGTGGACCGGGACCTGACGGTGCAGGACATGTTCGAGGCGGTGGGCCGGCAGCAGAACGGCACCCTCTCGGAGGAGGCGCTGGCGGTGCTCGAGCGCGTCGCCTGCCCGTCGGCCGGCGCGTGCGGGGGGCAGTTCACGGCCAACACGATGGCCTGCGTCTCCGAGGCGATCGGGCTGGCGCTCCCCAACTCCTCGGGCGCGCCGGCGCCCTATGAGAGCCGGGACGCCTATGGCGAGGCGTCCGGCGCGGCGGTCATGGCGCTCCTGGAGCGGCGCATCCGGCCGCGGGACGTGGTGACGCTGCAGTCCCTCCAGAACGCGGCGCGGGTGGTGGCGTGCACCGGCGGGTCGACCAATGCCGGCCTGCACCTGCCGGCGATCGCGCACGAGGCGGGGATCGACTTCACCCTGCAGGACGTGTGCGAGATCTTCCGCGACACGCCCTATTTCGTGGACCTCAAGCCCGGCGGGCAGTTCGTGGCCAAGGACCTCTACGAGGCCGGCGGCGTGCCGGTGGTGATGAAGGAGCTGGATCGCGCGGGCCTGATCCACCGCGACTGCATGACGGCGACGGGCCGGTCCATGGGGGAGGAGATCGAGCGCGTGACGCGCGAGGCGGACGGGCGGGTGATCCACCCGGTCGACGCGCCCCTGACGCGCACCGGGGGGGTCGTCGGGCTCACCGGCAACCTCGCGCCGGAGGGGGCCATCGTGAAGGTCGCGGGCATCGCGGCGCAGCACCAGCGCTTCACCGGCCCGGCGCGCGTCTTCGAGTGCGAGGAGGACGCGTTCGAGGCGGTGCGCGCGCGCGCCTACGAGGAGGGCGAGGTGATCGTCATCCGCAACGAGGGGCCCGCCGGCGGGCCGGGGATGCGGGAGATGCTGTCCACCACCTCGGCGCTGTCGGGGCAGGGCATGGGCAAGAAGGTCGCGCTCATCACCGACGGGCGGTTCTCGGGCGCGACGCGGGGCTTCTGCGTGGGCCATGTGGGTCCGGAGGCGGCGCATGGCGGGCCGATCGCGCTCCTGCGCGACGGGGACGTGATCACGCTCGACGCGGTGGAGGGGACGATCTCGGTCGCCCTCACGGACGAGGAGCTGGCCGAGCGCCGCGCCGCCTGGGCCGGGCCCCGCGAGACGATCTACGCCTCGGGGGCGCTGTGGAAGTACGCGCAGCTCGTGGGGGGCGCGCGGCTGGGCGCGGTCACGCATCCGGGCGCGCGGGCCGAGCGGCACGTCTACGCCGACATCTGAGCGGGGGCGGCGCGGGCGCGCGGCCCCCTTACGGGGCCACTGCCCGCGCCGGGGCGCCGGGGGCGCCCGGTCCCGGCCCCGAGGAATGACGCCGCGTCCCGCTCGCCTCCCGGCGGATGGGGGGCGAGGGTGCGCGCGACCTGGGAGCCCGCCATGACCGACTATCCGCATCTCTTCGCGCCGCTCGACCTCGGCCACGTGACGCTGCCGAACCGGGCGCTGATGGGCTCCATGCACACCGGCCTCGAGGAGACGGGCGACTGGAACCGGGTCGCCACCTTCTACGGCGAGCGCGCCGAGGGGGGCGTCGCCCTCATGGTCACGGGCGGCATGGCGCCCAACGCCGAGGGCGGCGTGTTCCCCGGCGCGGCGGGGCTGTTCGGGCCGCAGGACGTCGCGAACCACCGCATCGTGACGGACCGCGTGCACGGGGCCGGCGGGCGGATCGCGATGCAGATCCTCCATGCCGGGCGCTACGCCTACTCGCCGGACTGCGTGGCGCCGAGCGCGATCAAGTCGCCGATCTCGCCCTTCGCGCCCCGCGAGCTCGACGCCGCCGGCATCGAGGCGCAGGTCGCCGACATCGCCACCGCCGCCGCCCGCGCCCGCGAGGCGGGGTACGACGGCGTCGAGGTGATGGGCTCGGAGGGCTACTTCCTCAACCAGTTCCTGGTGACGCGGACCAACCACCGGACGGACGAATGGGGCGGGAGCTACGAGAACCGGATGCGCCTGCCGGTCGAGGTCGTCGCGCGGGTGCGCGAGTCGGTGGGGGCCGACTTCATCGTGATCTACCGCCTGTCGATGATCGACCTCGTGCCCGAGGGCTCCTCCTGGGAGGAGGTCGTGGCGCTCGCCAAGGCCGTCGAGGCCGCGGGGGCGTCCATCATCAACACCGGCATCGGCTGGCACGAGGCGCGCATCCCGACCATCGCCACCTCCGTGCCGCGGGCGGCGTTCTCCTGGGTGACCAAGAAGATGATGGGCGAGGTGTCGATCCCGCTGATCACCTCGAACCGGATCAACACGCCGGAGGTGGCGGAGGCGGTGCTCGCGGAGGGCTGCGCCGACATGGTGTCGATGGCGCGGCCCTTCCTCGCGGACGCGCGCTTCATGGCCAAGGCCGCGTCCGGCCGGGCCCGGACGATCGCGCCCTGCATCGCGTGCAACCAGGCCTGCCTGGACCACACGTTCGGGGGGAAGATCAGCTCCTGCCTCGTGAACCCCCGCGCCTGTCACGAGACGGAGATCGTGCTGACGCCGGCGGCGGCGCCCAAGCGGATTGCCGTCGTCGGCGCCGGGCCGGCGGGCCTCTCGACCGCCATCGCCTGCGCGGAGCGGGGGCATGCGGTGACCGTGTTCGAGCGCGGGCCCGAGATCGGCGGGCAGCTCAACTTCGCCAAGGTGATCCCCGGCAAGGAGGAGTTCGTGCCCTTCGTCGACTGGTACCGCCACATGGTGGACGCGCTGGGCGTCGACCTGCGCCTGGGGACCGAGGCGGACGCCGCCGCGCTCACCGGGTTCGACGAGGTGGTGATCGCGACCGGCGTGACCCCGCGCGATCCCGGGATCGAGGGCTCGGCCCGCGCCGTCAGCTACGTCGACGTCCTGCGGGGCGACGCGGTGCCCGGCCGGCGGGTCGCGGTCGTCGGGGCCGGCGGGATCGGGTTCGACACGACCGACTTCCTGGTGACGGACGAGAGCCCGACCGAGGACCTGCCGGCCTGGCTCGCCGAATGGGGCGTGACCGACCCCGCGGCGGCGCGCGGCGGGCTCGCCCCCGAGGGGCCCCGCCCCGAGCCGGCGACGCGGGAGGTCACGCTCCTCCAGCGCAAGGCGTCCCGCCACGGCAAGGGGCTGGGCAAGACGACGGGCTGGATCCACCGCGCCGCGCTGGCGATGAAGGCGGTGCGCATGGTCGGCGGCGTGACCTACGAGCGGATCGACGCGCGTGGCATCTGGGTGCGCCCGGAGGGCGGCGAGCCCGAGCTGATCGAGGTGGACACCGTGGTGATGTGCGCCGGGCAGGAGAGCGAGCGCACCCTGGCCGACGCGCTGGAGGCGGCGGGGCGGCCCGCCCACGTGATCGGGGGCGCGGCCCTGGCGGCCGAGCTCGACGCCAAGCGCGCCATCGACCAGGGGGTGCGCCTGGCGGCGACGCTCTGACGGCTGGCGCGCCGGGCGAGCCGGCCCGGGCGCGCGGCGCCTCCACCCCGATGCTGCGCCGGGCGGGCAGGCGCGTCGTGGTCCGGAGGCCGTCCGCGGCGGTCACGCAGCCATGCATCTCCACCACGCGCCGGGTGAGGGGCGGGCCGAGGCCGATGCCGTCCCGGTGCCTGGCATGGCCTTTCCCGCCGACGACGAACGGGTCCCGGATCCTGCCCTCGCCGCCGGGCGCGAGGCCGGGCCCGTCGTCGCCCACGGTGATCGACCTGCGGCCGTCCGCGTCGACCTCGGCCGACATGCTCGCAACGGTGCCGCCATGGGCGACGACGTTCGCCAGAAGGCAGGCCAGCGCGCGGCCGATCCGCGTCCCGTCCGCGAGGATGCGGCAGGGCGCCGCCGGCGCGACCTCGATCGCCTCGCCCTTCACCGCGGCGAGGTCGGCGTCGGGCTCGTGCGGCACCTCGTGGAACCGCGAGATCATCGTGGCGATCGACATGAGCTGCGCCACCTGCGCCGCGCTCGGGGGCGCGTGCGGGACGGTGTCGATCGCGCAGACCGTGCCGACGCGGACCCCGGTCGACAGCGGGACCGGCGCGCTGGCCGGGAGGCGGACGGGCGGCTCGCGCGTGACGATGGGATGGTCGCGCGAGCGCGGACCGGGATGCGCGTCATGGAGGATCGCCGTCCGGCGGGCGGCGAGCGTGCGGCTGCGGAGGGACTGGTCCCGGGGGCCGGATATCGGGTGGACCTCGAGGACCGCCTGACCGCGCCCCGATCGCCCCGCCCGCGATCCGCCCCGCTTTGAGCGCGCCGGGCACATAATCGCGCCCAATTGGATAGGCACGACTGTCTCGAAACAGTAGCCGCGTAAAGGGACGACCATGGACAGACTGACCGAAATGGAGGCCTTCGCGACGGTCGTGGACCAGGGCGGGTTCACCGACGCGGCGCGCAAGCTCGGGGTCAGCAAGTCCGCGATCTCCAAGCACGTCTCGTCGCTGGAGGCGCGGCTGGGCGCGCGGCTGCTGAACCGCACGACGCGGCGCGTCTCCCCGACGGAGATCGGGCTGGCCTATTACGATCGCGCCCGGCAGGTCCTCAACGACGCGGGCGAGGCGGACGCCCTCGTCACGTCCATGCAATCGGCGCCCACGGGCCTGCTGCGGATCAGCGTGGCGACCGATTTCGGGGTGAACCACCTCTCGCCGGTGCTGGGCGAGTTCCTCGAGGAGTTCCCCGACATCACGGTCAACATGGTGCTGAGCAACCGCTATGTCGAGCTGATCTCCGAGGGGTTCGACCTCGCGATCCGCATCGGCGAGATGGAGGACAGCTCCCTGCGCGCGCGCAAGCTCGCCGAGACGACGCAGCGGATGATCGCCTCGCCCGGCTATCTGGCCAGATACGGCCGACCCGAGCGGATCGACGAGCTCAACGCGCACAAGCTGCTGCACTACTCGAACAACGCGGCCGGGAACGTGTGGAAGATCACCGCCCCGTCCGGCGAGCGGCGCCAGGTGCGCACCGCCGGCTGGCTCACGGTGAACGACGGGCAATCGCTCCTCAACGCCGCGGTCTCGGGGCTCGGGATCGCCTACCTGCCGAGCTTCCTCTACGGCGACGCGATGGAGCGGGGCCTGGTCGAGGACGTGATCCCCGCCCTGCCGCGCGACACGATGAGCATCTACGCGGTGTTCCCGCCGGGCCGCTTCACCCAGCCCAAGGTGCGGGCCTTCATCGACTTCCTGGTCGAGGCCTACGCGGCGAAGGGTCCCGACGGCTGGTAGGCGGCGGGCGGCAGGGCGTGGCGCGCGGTCGGAGGTCGTAGGCGAAGGCGACCTCGGGCGCTCCGCCGGGGGCGTCGGCCCCCTCGAGCACGGGCACGCCGCCGAGCCGGGCGTAGAACCCCGCGGCGGGGTTGTCCCGCAGGACCCAGACCGCGGCGGAGCGGTGACCGTCGCCGGCCAGGGCGTCGAGCAGCGCGCCCATCAGCGCGCGGCCCAGGCCCGTGCGCTGGGCCGAGGCGAGGAGATAGAGGCACCAGACCTCGCCCGTGTGCCCCATGTCCCGCAGGGCCTGGGTGCGCTGGGGGCCGGACTGTCCGAACCCGGCCACGGCGCCGTCACGCTCGGCCGCGAGGATCGCGCCGCCCGCGATCGGGGCGCGGAGCACGCGGGTCCAGAGCGCCAGGCGGTCCCCTTCGGTGCGCGCGGCGATGGCCTCGGGCGGCAGGAGGCCGGCATAGGTCTCCTGCCAAGCGCGGACGTGGACGCGGGCGATGGCGGGGGCGTCGTCCGGGCGCGCCGGTCGGATCACCGGGCCATGGCGTGGTATTCGGGGTTGGGCTCCATGCCGGTGGCGCTGGCCACGCGGTTGGACATGTTGAAGAATCCCGCGACGTTGGCGATGTCCCAGATGTCCCGGTCGGTGAAGCCGTGGGCGCGCAGGGCGGCGCGGTCGGCCTCCTCGATCCGGGACGAGGCGAGGGTGACCGCCTCCGCGAAGGCGAGCATGGCGCGGGTGCGCGCGTCGAGGTCGGCGGTGCGCCAGTTCATCACCATGCGCTCGCCGAGGGCCGGGTCGCCCGAGAGCTCGCGCACCGCCGCGCCATGGGCGACTTGGCAGTAGTAACAACGGTTTGCGGAAGAGACCACGACGGCGATCATCTCGCGCTCGAGCTTCGTGAGGGCGCTCCGGCCGAGCATCAGGTCGTTGTAGAGCGCGGTGAAGGCGTCGAGCTTCTCGGGCGCGAAGGCGTGGGCGCGCAGGACGTTGGGGACCATGCCGAGCTTCTCCTCGCAGGTGCGGAAGTACTTGGCGGTGCGCTCCGGCAGGGGGTCGGCCGGCGGCAGGTCGAGGGCGGTGGGGCGGTCGGTCATCGGGGCCTCCGGGGGGTGCACGCGGCATGCACAGCGCATGCACGCGCCATGCACAACCCATGCGCATCGGGCGGGCGCTCCGTCCACGCCCCGTCCAGGCTCCGGAGGCGCCGCGGAGGTCGCCGGCCCCGGGCGCGTCGCCCCCCGATTCGGTGCCCCGCCGGTCCGGTGTCCCGCCGGTCCGGTGTCCCGTCGGTCCGGTGTCCCGTCGGTCCGGTGTCCCGTCGGGCGCCGCGCGCAGCGCGGCGCCCGGCCCAACGGGAGGAGGCGCCGGCAGGCGCCGACGACGGGCGGGAGCGCTCCGGCCCCGTGGCGGATCGGGGGGCCTGGGCGGCCAGCCCCCGGCGCGCGGCCGGGGCGGGCGGGATGGTGCGCGGGTTCGGAGGCCGGCGGCGAACGCCCGCGGCGTCATCTCGACGACGTCCTTCCCTTCGTAGAAGATGGGCCCGCCATGAGGGATGGGTCCCTCGGGGGCGGGGCCCCTCGGGGGCGGGGCACCTCGGGGGCGGTGCCCCTCAGGGGCGGCGCCAGTAGTGGTAGCCGCCGAGGATGCGCAGGCCGGCGGCCTCGTAGAGGGCGAGGGCGGGGGCGTTGTCGCGCTCGACGGGCAGGGCGAGGTGGGCGGCGCCGTTGCGGTGGGCGAAGGCGGCCGCGTGGCGCAGGCCGAGGGCGCCGACGCCCTGCCGCCGGTGGTCCGGCAGGGTCAGGACCATGTGCAGGACCGCGAGCTCGCCCGAGACGGCGACGAAGAGCGCGCCGGAGGCGCGGTCCCGCCCGCGCAGCAGGATCGCGGCCTTGGGCCCCGGCGCGCGCTCGGCGGCGGCGACGCTGGCGGGGCCGTTGCCGTGCGCGGCCCACATCGCCTCGCAGATCGCGAGCGGGGGCCAGTGGGCGATGCCGCTCACGGGCGGGAGGTCGCCGAGGAGGGGCTCCACGGGGCCGGCCATCAGGGCGCTGGCGCCCTCGGGCCGGTAGCCGGCGGCCCGGAGCGCGGCGCACAGGGCGTCCTCGGCGCCGTCGAGCGTGCCGAAGACGGCGCCGGGGCGGGCCGCCTCGACGGCGGCGATCCGCGCCCCGATGGCCGGGGGGATCGAGCCCGTGCCTCCCGGGTCGGGGACCCCTGGGTCGGAGGCCTCCGGGTCCGAGCCCCCCGGGTCCGAGAACCTCGGGTCCGCGACCCCCGGGTCCGCGATGTCGGGCGGGGCGGCGCGGGCGCAGATGGCGCGGCGGCTGCCGGCGGGGTCGAGGGGCACGTCGAACGGGCCGATCCGCACCATGCGCTCGGGGGGCCAGGTGGCGCGGACGGCGGCGAGGACGCGGGCGGCGTCCGGCGCCGGCGGGGTCATGGGGCGCCGGATGGGAGGCCCAGCGCGTCCGCGAGCGCGTCCCTGGCGGCGCGCAGCTCGGCCGCGTCCGGGCCGCGGATCACGAGATGGGTGCCGGAGCCGCCCGCCTCCGTCTGGAACGGGTAGGAGCCGTAGGAGAGGGCGGGGTGCGCGGCCTGCGCGGCGCTCAGGGGGCCGGCGACGTCGCCCTCGCCGCGCAGGACGCGCAGGGTCTCCGACAGGAGGGGCGCGCCGCCGGCGAGGCCCGGCAGGAGGCCCTCCAGCATCGCCTCGAAGATGGCGGGCACGCCGGCCATCACGTGCACGTTCCCCAGGGTGAAGCCGGGCGCGGCGGAGACGGGGTTGTCGATCAGGGTCGCGCCCTCGGGGATGCGGGCCATGCGCAGGCGCGCCTCGTTCAGCTCGGTGCCCGCGGCGGCGTAATGGGCGGCGAGGATGGCGCGGGCGTCCGCGCGCACGTCGATGGGGGCGCCCATGGCGCGGGCGACGCAATCGGCGGTGACGTCGTCATGGGTGGGGCCGATGCCGCCGGAGGTGAAGACGTGGTCGTGAGCGGCGGCGAGGGCGCGCACGGCGCCCTCGATCGCGGCGGGCCGGTCGGAGACCACGCGCGCCTCGCGCAGGTCGATGCCACGGGCGGTCAGGCGGCCCGCGAGGTGGTGGACGTTGGCGTCGCGCGTGCGGCCGGAGAGGATCTCGTCCCCGATGACGAGCATGGCGGCGGTCGGGCGTGGGTCGGACGGCATGGGCTTCCCCGGTGGCAATGCGGACGCGGCTGGCTTATCTGTCCCCCCGCACCGGAGGGAAGCGAAATGCCCCGCGCGGCGGCGGGGCGGGGCGCCCCGGGCCCGGTGGGGAGCGAGACGAACGGGCGCACCGGAAGGACGCGACATGGACGAGATCAACGGCCGCACCACGGCGCAGGGCATCCGCCTCCACGAGGCGGCCGATTTCGAGGGCATGGCGCGGGCCGGGGCGCTGGCCGCGCGCATCCTCGACGAGATCGGGCCGATGGTCGTGCCGGGCGCGACGACGGGCGCCCTGGACGCGGCCGTGACGCGATGGGTCGAGGAGGCGGGCGCGACCTCCGCCACGATCGGGTACAAGGGCTACGCCCACGCGACCTGCATCAGCGTGAACCACGTGGTGTGCCACGGCATCCCGGGGGACAAGGTCCTCAAGGACGGGGACATCGCCAATGTCGACGTCACCGTGGTGGTCGACGGCTGGTATGGCGACACGAGCCGGATGTACGTGGCGGGCCGCCCGTCCGTGAAGGCCGCGCGCCTGATGCAGGTGACGCATGACGCGCTCATGCTGGGGATCGAGGCGGTGCGGCCCGGGGCGACGTTCGGCGACGTCGGGGCGGCGATCCAGGGCTACGTGGAGGCGCAGCGGATGAGCGTGGTGCGCGATTTCTGCGGGCACGGGCTCGGGCGGGTGTTCCATGCGCCGCCCAACGTGCTGCATTTCGGGCGGCCGGGGACGGGGCCGGTCCTCGAGGAGGGGATGTTCTTCACCATCGAGCCGATGGTGAACCTCGGGCGGCCGGAGACGAAGGTGCTGGCCGACGACTGGACCGCGGTGACGCGGGACCGGTCGCTGAGCGCGCAATACGAGCATTCGGTCGGGGTGACGGCGGCGGGGGCGGAGATATTCACCCTCTCGCCCGCGGGGGTGTTCGCGCCCGCGGGCTAGGGCCCGGCGGTCAGGAGGGTGACCCAGGTCGCGCCGTAGCGGCGGGCGTCCTGGGGCGCGAAGCCGGCGGGCGGGGCCATGCGCTCGGCCTCCTCCCAGGCGATGGCGGCGCCCGGGGCGATCCAGCCGCCGGCGAGGGCGGAGGCGAGGGCGCGCTGGCCCAGGCCGCGCCCGTAGGGGGGGTCGAGGAGGATCAGGTCGTGCGGCGTGCCGGGCGGCAGGCGGGCGGCGTCGGCGCGCAGGACGCGGTGGCCCGCCGCGTCCAGGAGGCGCGCGTTGGCCGCGAGGAGGGCGAGCGCGGGGCGGCCGGACTCGACCGCGGTGACGGCCGCGGCGCCGCGCGAGAGCGCCTCCAGCCCCAGGGCGCCGGTGCCGGCGAAGAGGTCGAGGACGCGGGCGCCGGTCACGACGTCGCCGCCGCGCCCGTTGGTCAGGAGGTTGAACAGCGCCTCGCGCACGCGGTCCGGGGTGGGGCGCAGGCGGGCGGCCTCGTCCCCGGCGCCCACGGGCGCGAGGCGGGCGCCGCGCCACCGCCCGCCGACGATGCGCACCGCCTCAGGCCAGGAGCCGCTTGACCGGCGCGGCGGCGTCGGCGACCGCGGCCGGGTCGGGGCTGCGGCCCTCCGCGATCAGGCGCTTGGCGGTCATGTAGTCGCGGGGCGCGTTCATCGCGTCGACGGAGACGAGGCGGGCGCCGGCGTAGTGCCAGTGCGAGCGAGCGGCGCCGTCCTGCCGGATCACGACGCGGTCATGGCCGGTGTTCAGCCCCGCGATCTGGAGCTTCACGTCGTACTGGTCGGACCAGAACCAGGGCTCGGGGACGTAGGGCGCCCGCGCGCCCAGGAGGTTGGCGGCGACCGCCTCCGCCTGGTCGATGGCGTTCTGCACGTTCTCGAGCCGGACGTGCCGGCCGTCATGGGGCAGGGAGGCGGCGTCCCCGGCGGCCCAGATGCCGGGGACGCTCGTGCGGCCGAGCGCGTCGACGGTGACGCCGGAGGTCTGCTCGCAGCCCGCGAGGGTGGCGATGGGGGTCAGGGGCTCGACGCCGATGCCGACGAGGCAGAGGTCGAGCGGGACCTCGCGCCCGTCGGTCAGGCGGGCGCCGGTGGCGGCGCCGCCCGCGCCGATGAGGGTCTCCAGCCCGACGCCTTCGAGGACCTCGACCCCCTGGGCGACGTGGAGGGCGCGGAACCAGTCGGCGGTGTCCTCGCTCGCGACGCGGCCGAGGATGCGGGGGCCCATCTCCACCACGGTCACGTGCATGCCGCGCTTTCGCGCCACGGCCGCGGCCTCCAGCCCGATATAGCCGCCGCCGACGACGAGGAGGCGCGCGCCCTCCCGGACCAGGGGCTCGAAGGCGTCGATGCAGGCGATGGTGCGGATCGTGTAATGGCCGCGCAGCGCGTGGCCCTGCGCCTCGGAGAGCTGCCGCGGGCGGCCGCCGGTGGCGAGGACGAGGGCGTCGTAGGGGTGCGCCTCGCCGGCGGCGGTGACGGTGCGGGCGGCGGGGTCGATGGCGGTGGCCTCCGCGCCCAGGCGCAGGTCGATGTCGTTCTGCGCATACCAGGCGCGGGGGCGCAGGAAGAGGCGCTCGCGCGCGGTCTCGCCCAGGAGGTAGCCCTTGGAGAGCGGGGGGCGCTGATAGGGGGGCGCGGCCTCGGCGCCCAGGAGGGTGAGGGGGCCGGCATGGCCGAGGGCGCGCAGGCGCGCGGCGCAGGACTGCGCGGCCTGCCCGGCGCCGACGACGACGATCCGCTGATCGAGGGGATCCATTGGCGCGCTCCTGCTGGCGGGGCCTGGGGCGAGCCTATATGCCGGCGGCGTCGATGCAACGAGGGGCGGACGAGATGGCTGTGAGCGCGGGCGACAGGATGCCGGAGGCGGAACTGATCCGGCTGGGCGAGGACGGGCCGGAGGCGGTCGCGACGGCGGACCTCATGCGGGGGCGCAGGATCGCGGTCTTCGCGGTGCCGGGGGCGTTCACCGGGACGTGCACGAGCGCGCACGTGCCGAGCTTCATCCGCACCAAGGATCGGTTCGACGCCGCGGGCGTGGACGAGGTGATCGGCGTGGCGGTGAACGATCCCTTCGTGATGGCCGCGTGGTCCAAGAGCACCGGCGCGGGCGAGGCCGGGATCACGATGCTGGGCGATCCCTCGGGCGCGTTCACCCGCGCGATGGGCATGGGCTTCGACGCGCCGCCCGCCGGGTTCCACGGGCGCTCGCGCCGCTACGCGATGCTGGTCGAGGACGGGGTGGTGAAGGTGATCCAGGTCGAGGAGAGCCCGGGCACCTGCGACGTCTCGGGCGGCGAGGCGCTGCTCGAGGCGATGGACGCGGCCTAGAGGCTGCCGCCGCCGTCGACGGGCAGGATCGCGCCGGTGACGAAGGCGGCCTCGTCGGAGGCGAGGAACAGGGCGGCGTGGGCGACGTCCCACGCCGTGCCCTGGCGGCCCATCGGGACCATGGAGGCTCGCCTCGCCGCGAGTTCTCCGGGGTCCTGGTCCGGCGCCACGACGACGTTGACGTGAGGGGTCTCGATCAGGCCGGGGCGCACGACGTTGGCGCGGATGCCGTCCGCGGCGTGGCGGCGCGCGATGGTGCGGGCCATGCGCTCGAGCGCGGCCTTGGAGGCCTCGTAGCTGGCGTAGTCGTAGGGGCCGGCGCGCACGGCGGCGACGGAGCTGACGAAGATCAGGGCGCCCCGGCCGGCGGCGACCATGGCCGGGAGCGCGGCGCGGGCGAGCATCTGCGCGGCGCCGACGTTGACGCGGAAGACCGCCTCCCAGTCCTCCGGCGAGGTGTCCGCGACGCCGCCGCGGCGGGAGGTGCCCAGGTTGGCGTGCAGGACGTCCCAGGGATCCGGGCCGACGATGCGGACCGCGTCGGCCTCGCGCGTGAGGTCGCCGGTGGCGGGGGTCGCGGCGCCGCCCTCGGCGTGGATGAGGCGGACGGTCTCCTCGGCGGCCTCGGCGCTGCGGTCGGCGACGGTGACGCGGGCGCCCTCGCGGGCGTAGAGCACGGCCGCGGCCTTGCCGTTGCCCCAGCCGGGCCCGGCCGAGCCGCCGCCGGCGACGAGCACGCGCCGGCCCTCGAAGCGGCGGCGCCGCGTCATCGCAGGAGGTAGTCGGGCAGGGCGGTCACGAGCCAGGGCTGCCAGACGAGGATCGCGAGGACGGCGAGCTGCAACGCCACGAAGGGGACGATGCCGCGATAGACCTCGCCCATGGCGAGCGAGCCGCCGGCCGCGCCCTTGAGGTAGAAGAGCGCGAAGCCGAAGGGCGGGGTCAGGAACGAGGTCTGCAGGTTCACGGCGACGAGGACGGCGAACCAGTAGATCATGTCGGAGCGCGCGACGTGGTCGCCGAAATCCATCAGGTTCACGATCGGGGCGAAGATCGGCAGGACGATGAGCGTGATCTCGATCCAGTCGAAGAAGAAGCCCATGACGAAGATCATCAGCATCATCATCGCCAGGAGGCCCCAGTCGCCGAGGTCGAGGCCGCGGGCGGTGTTCACGATGAACGCCTCCCCGCCGACATGGCGGAACACGTAGGCGAAGGCGGTGGCGCCCACGAAGATGAAGAAGAGCATCGCGATGGTGCGGACCGAGCCGTCCATCGCCGCCGAGAGGGTCGCGGCGTTCAGGCGGCCGCGCTGGGCGCCCAGCAGGAGCGCGGCGGCGGCGCCGACGCCGGACGCCTCCGTGGGGGTGGCGATGCCGCCGAGGATGGAGCCGAGGACGGAGACGATGATGAGGAACGGGAGCGCCAGGGCGACGAGGAGCTCGAGCGCGAGGCCGTCCGATTCGCCGGGGCCGGGCTTGGGCGCGCGCGGGGCGCTCGCCGGATCGAGGGCGGAGCGCACGACGATGTAGAGGACGTAGCAGGCCGCGAGCACCATGCCCGGCGTGAAGGCGGCGACGAAGAGGCGCGCGAGGTTGAGCGTGAGGAGGTCGCCCATGAAGACGAGCATCACCGAGGGCGGGATGAGGATGCCGAGCGTGCCGGCGCTGGCGACCGTGCCGGCGGCGAGGGAGGGGGAGTAGCCCCGGTCGAGCATGGTGGGGATGGCGAGGACGGTGAGCATCACGACCGAGGCGCCGATGATGCCGGTCGCGGCCGCGAGGATCGTGCCCATGAGGGTGACCGCGAGGGCGAGGCCGCCGGGCACGACGCGCAGCACCTTCTGCAGCGCGAGGAGGAGGTCCTCGGCGATGCGGGTCTTCTCCATCACGAGGCCCATGAAGATGAACATGGGGGCGGCGACGAGGACCGGGTTCTCGATGATGCCGCCGAAGATGCGGTTGGGCATGAGGGTGAGCTGGACGAAGCGCATCTCGCCCAGGAGGAGGGCGATGGCGCCGAAGGTCAGGGTGACGCCCATGAGGACGATGCCGACGGGGAGCGAGGAGAAGAGCCCGAGGACGAGGGCCGCGAACATCGCCGCGGGGAGGATCGTCTCGGTCACGGCCGCGCCGCGGCGGCAGGCGTGCCGGGGGCCGCGGACGAGTCCGCGAACGGGTCCGTGAGGAGGTCCGGCCGGCGGAGCGCGACCACGCAGCGCAGCGCGACGGAGAGGCCGGCGAGCAGGGTGACGAGGGCGGAGACGGGGATCGCGGACTTGATGATCCAGCGGTGCGAGAGGCCGATGCCGCCGTTCGACGTCTCGCCGCGCACGAAGGAGCGGATTGTGAAGTCCGTGCCGAACCAGAGGAGGAGGGCCATGAACGGCACGAGGAAGGCGAGGATGCCGACGAGCTCGAGCCGGAGGCGGGTGGAGCGCGACATGCGGTGGGCGAGGATGTCGATGCGCACGTGGACGTCGCGCAGGTAGGCGTAGCCGAAGGCGAGGACGGCGATGGCGCCGTGCAGGTGCCATTCGAGCTCCTGGAGCTTGAAGGAGCCGGTGGCGAAGAAGCGGCGGCCGACGACGTCGTAGAGGATCACCCCCGTCAGGACGAGCAGCATCAGCCCGCAGAGGCGGGCCATGAGGTGGCTGGGCAGGGCCAGCCAGTCGGAGATCGCGAGCGCGCGTGACATCGGGGGGGCGGGGCGGCCCGGCGGCCGCCCCCGGCGGTCAGTCGAGATAGCCGAGCTCGGACCACTGCTTGTAGTCCTCGCGGAAGGCCTGGAGGTTCTCCCAGACGCGGGCGAACTCCTCGGATTCGGCCGTCTTCTCGGCGACGACCTCCTCCCAGGCGCCCTCGAAGGCGGCGAGCATCTCGTCGGACCAGCGATGGGTGATGGTGCCGTTCTCGGCCTCCATCTTCGCGAGCGGCGCGAGCTGGATCGCCTCGCCCTGCGCCATGGTGCGCGCGACGTTGGCGGCGCACACCTCCTCGATGGCGGCCTGCTGCTGGTCGGTGAGGGCATTCCACGAATCGACGTTCATCATGAACACGATCATCGAGGTCTGCTGATGCCAGCCCGGGAAGTAGTAGTGGGTCGCGTGCTCGTACATGCCCAGCGAATCGTCGATCGCCGGGAAGCTGATCTCGGCGGCGTCGATGGTGCCGAGGTTGAGGGCGCTCATCGTGTCGGCCGGGGGCAGGGACTGCGCCTCGACGCCCAGCTTCTGGAAGACGGCGGCGCCCAGGCCGAAGATGCGCATCTTCAGGCCCTGGAGGTCCTCGACGGAGTTGATCTCCTCGCGGAACCAGCCCGAGGCCTCGGGCGCGAGGACGGCGCAGAGCTCGGAGCGGATATTGAACGGTGCGCTGATCTCGTTCCAGAGGTCGCCGCCCCCGCCCTCGTACCACCAGGCGGCGTATTCGCGCACGTCCGGCCCGAAGGGGAAGGCCGTGAAGAGCGAGGCCGAGGGCACGACGCTCTCGGCGAAGCCGGGCGAGTACCACGCGGCCTCGATCGCGCCGGTGGAGAGGGCGTCCCAGATCTCGTTGCCGGCGACGATCTCGCCGGGGTTCTTGAAGGCGATGGTCAGGTCCCCGCCCGTCAGGCGCGAGACGCGCTCGCCGAGCGCCTGGCCGCTGTCGCCCAGCAGGGGGAGCGTCCCCTGGTAGATCGACTGCATCTCCAGCTCCTTGGCGCCGGCCCCTCCGGCCAGCAGAGCGGCCGCCGCGGCGGCTCCTAGCAAGTTCCTCATCGTCGTCTCCTCCCAGTTGCCGCGCGATCGTAGCCCCTCAGCCGAGGAAGCGCGCCACGCGTTCGTTGAACTTCGCGGGGTTCTCCATGAACATGAAGTGCGAGCCCCCCTCGCCCGCGCCGAAGATCTCCAGCTCGCCACCGCCCGGCACGGCCTTCGCGGCCCAGCGCAGCCCGTCGAGCGGCACGATGCTCGCCTCGCCGCCGATCACGAGCACGGGCACCTCGATCCGGGCGATCACGTCGCGCCAGTCGTTGAAGACGTGGTTGACGATGAGGTTGGCCGACGCCCGGCGCGGGAACTTCATGTTGTGGACGATGGCGCCCTCGAGCATCTCCGGGTCGACCCCGGGCGTGAACATGCTGGCGATGAAGCCGCGGGTCGTCGCCTCCCCGTCCGGGCCGGCGAGGGCGACGCAGGTCTCGAACGCGGCGTCGTTGGAGAAGAGCGCCCCGCCGTCGCGCTTCTCGTCCTCGGTCAGCATGATGTTGTCCGAGAGGTAGGGCGACTGGTCGACATGGACGATGCGCGCGATGCGGTCGGCGCCCCAGAGGTCGTAATAGCTCCAGATGATCGACGACCCCATCGAGTGGCCCATGAGGATCGCGTCCCGCAGGTCGAGCTCCAGGATCAGCTCGCGCACGTCCTTGGCGAGGCGGGCGATGCGGTAGCCGTGGTCGGCCTTCTCGCTCTCGCCATGGCCGCGCATGTCCATCGCGATGACGCGGTGGGTGGCGGCGAAATGGGCGATCTGGGCCTCCCACTGGGCGGCGGTCTGCGACCAGCCGGGGATCATGACGAAGGGCGTGCCCTCGCCGGCCTC
The DNA here is from genome assembly GCA_963833115.1 of uncultured Alphaproteobacteria bacterium. GTDB lineage: Bacteria > Pseudomonadota > Alphaproteobacteria > Rhodobacterales > Rhodobacteraceae > Hasllibacter. Next base: position 174,181 of record CAWHWS010000001.1, read on the forward strand.
GATGTAGCTGAGGGTGACGCCGTCGCTCGTCCGGAACGTCCGGCGCTCTCCGGTGGTGTCAGCCATGTCGTCCTCCCTGGTGGTGAGCCTGCGCGATCCCGACGCCCGCGGCCAGCCATCCCCCGTCCACCGCGAGGCACTGGCCGGTGACGTGGCGCGCGCCGGGGCCGGCGAGGAAGGCGGCGGCGTGGGCGACCTCCTCGGGCTCGGCGTAGCGGTGCTGCGGGATGGTGGCGAGGTAGTCGGCCACCTGATCGGGGGGGTGGGTGCCGTCCGCCAGCGGGCCGGCGACGGGGCCCGGGGCGATGGCGTTGACCGTGACGCCGGAGGGCGCGAGCTCGACGGCGAGCTGCCGGGTGAGGTGGATGAGCGCGGCCTTGGAGGTGCCGTAGGCGGCGCGCCCGACGCTGGCGCGGACGCCGGAGACGGAGGCGACGTTGATCACCGCGCCGCCCGGGGCCATCCGCGGCGCGAGCGCCTGCGTCAGGAACATCGGCGCGGTGAGGTTCACGGCGATCGTGCGCTCCCACAGCGCGAGGTCGGTCAGCGCCAGGGGGACGACGGCGCCGATGCCGGCGCAGTTGACGAGGACGCCCGGGTCCTCCGCTTCGTCCGCGACGGCGGCGCGGCCCTCGGGCGTGGCGATGTCGGCGGCGACGTGGGCGGCGCCGAGGGCCCGCGCGGCGTCCTCGACGGCGGGGTCGCGGTCGGTCAGGAGGAGGGGGTGCCCCGCCTCCGCCAGGGCGGCGGCGATGGCGCGGCCGAGGGTGCCGGCGCCGCCGGTGACGACGGCGAGGCCCGGGGGGCGATGCCCCCTCATGCGACCCTGTCGCCCTTCTTGACCTGCACCGCGCGGTTGTCGACGGCGGGCAGCATCCTGGCCGGGTCGCGCGTGACCATGACGTCGACGACGCTGGGGCGGGCGCGCTCGGCGAAGGCCGCCTCGAGCGCGGGGGCGAGCTGATCGGGGGTCTCCACGCGGATGCCGTGGCAGCCCATGGCGTTCGCGACGGCGGCGTAGTCGGTCTCGGCGAGGTCGGAGGACTGGTAGCTCCCCTCCCCGTACATGAGGTGCTGGAGCGCCTTGACGTAGCCGGAGGCGGCGTTGTTCACGACGATCACCGTGACCGGCAGGCCCATGCGGCGCGCGGTCTCCAGCTCGCCCAGCACCATGTTGAAGCCGCCGTCGCCCGTGAGGCCCGCGACCACCGCGTCCGGGCGGGCGAGCTGCGCGCCCATCGCGCCGGGCAGGCCGTAGCCGATGGAGGCGAAGCCGCGATCGGGCACGAAGGCACGGCCTGCGCGGCGCGTGTCGAAGAGGAGCCCGCCCCAATGCGCGGCGAAGCCGCCGTCGGCGATCAGGTGGCCGTCCTCGGGCAGGAGGCGGTTCAGCTCGGTGATCAGGCGCGCCATGTGCACGGGGGTCTCGTCCGAATGGGTGCGGCCCTCGGTGTCCTCGCGCCACTTCGCCATCTTGGCCGGGACCTGCCCGGTCCAGTCCTCGCGCGCGGCGCGCCGGTCGTCGGCGCCGTCGTCCAGGAGGTCCGCGAGGTCGTCGAGCCCGGCGCGGGCGTCGGACCAGAGCTTGAGGGCGGGGGCGTAGGTGCGGCCCATCTCCTCGGCCACGATGTCGAGGTGGATCACGGGCTTGCCCGGCGCGGGGACGGTGTAGCGCTTGGTCGCGATCTCGCCCAACTTGCAGCCGACGACGAGAAGGCAGTCCGACGCCTCGATCATGGCGTTGGCGATGCGGTCGTAGCGGCCGAAGAGCCCGGCGGAGAGGGGGGAGGTGCAGGGGATCGCGCCCTTGCCGGTGAGGGTGTGGGCGACGGGGATGCCCTGCGCCTCGGCCAGGCGCGCGAGGGCGTCGTGGGCCTGCGAGAGGTGGATGCCGCCGCCGGCGAGGATCATCGGGCGCTTCGCGTCCCGCAGCATGCCGGCCGCGCGGCGGGCGGCCTCGGCCTCGGGCCGGCAGCGGAGGGCGGGGGCGGCCTGGTGCGCCTCGATGGCGTCGAAGTCGTGCTCCTCGAACCCGTGGAGGCCGTGGGCCACGTCCTCGGGGACGTCGACGACGACGGGGCCGGGGCGGCCGGAGGTGGCGATCGCGAAGGCGCGGGCGACGGCCTCGGGGATGCGGGCGACGGTCTCGACGCGGATGAACGCCTTGCAGGCGGGGCGCAGGATGGCGGCCTGGTCGGTCTCCTGGGTCATGTTCTTGCCGGCGTGGCCCCTGTGGGCGTCGCCGACGATGGCGACCAGGGGCGAGCCCGCGTTGAGCGCCTCGACCAGCCCGGTGACGAGGTTGGTCGCGCCCGGCCCCAGCGTCGCGTCCACGAGGCCGACGCGGCCCGAGACCTTGGCGTAGGCGTCGGCGGCGAAGACGGCGCAGCGCTCGTCGTTGATGAGGTGATGGTCGAGGCCGAGGCGGCGCGCGGCGTCGTAGAACGGGAGGAGCTGGAAGCCGCCCATGCCGAACATGGGCCCCGCGCCGTGGGCGAGGAGGGCGCGGACGAGGGCCTCGCCGCCCGTCATCTCGTTCGCGGTCATCTCGTTCGTCGGCGTCTCGTCGGTCACGTGCACATCTCCCGGGCGGCGGTCGCGATCATGTCCTCGGTCACGCGCAGCCGCGCCTCCAGGTTCGGGGCGTAGGGCACGAGCGAGCGGGGCGAGGCCAGGCGCCGGGGCGCGGCGCGCAGGGCGTCCCACGCCTCGGCCGCCACGGTGGCGACGACCTCGCCCCCGAAGCCCCCCGTGCGGACCGATTCGTGCGCGACGATCAGGCGCCCGGTGCGGCGGACGGAGGCGAGGACGGCGCCCTTGTCCCAGGGCCAGAGCGTGCGCAGGTCGATCACGTGGGCGCCGATGCCCTTCGCGGCCAGCGCGCCGGCCGCGCGCTCGGCGACATTGGCGGCGTCGGACCAGGCGACGATGGTGAGGTCGTCGCCCTGGGTGCGCTCGCGCGCCGTGCCCCACTCGTAGGGGGCGTCCTCGTCGACCTCGCCCTCCAGCGTCCAGATGTTCTTGTGCTCCATGTAGACGACTGGATCGTCCGCGCGGATGGCGGCGCGCATCAGGGAGTAGTTGTCCTGCGGGGTGGAGGGGACGGCGACGACGAGGCCGGGGATATGGGCGTACCAGCCCTCCAGCGACTGCGAGTGCTGCGCGGCCGAGGAGCGCCACATGCCCATGGGCTTGCGGATCACCATCGGCGCGCGGGACTGGCCGCCGAACATGAAGCGAGCCTTGGCCACCTGGTTCACCAACTCGTCGGTGGCGCAGAGGGCGAAATCGGCGAAGCGCATCTCCACCACCGGGCGGGTGCCGGCCATGGCGGCGCCGAAGGCCGCGCCCATGATCGCGGCCTCGGAGATGGGGGCGTCGCTGATCCGCGCCTCACCGAACTCCTCCCTGAGCCCTTTATATTGGCCGAACACGCCGCCGCGGCCGAGATCCTCGCCCACGCACCAGACGGAGGGGTCGGCGCGCATCTCGGCGGCGAGCGCCTCGCGGGCGGCGCCGGCATAGGTCATCGTCACCATCTGTGCGCGGCCTCGGCGGGGGAGCCGATGTCCTGCACGTCGGTCCAGGCGGCCTCCGGCGCGGGCTCGGGCGCGGCCTTCGCGTCGTCCAGGGCGGCGGCCATCTCGGCGGCGGCGGCCTCTCGGATGCGGTCGAGGCCACCCTCGCCGGCGCCCTCCAGCCGCTCGCGCATCCGGACGATGGGGTCGGAGCGGGCGATGCGGGCGTCCGCCTCGCCGGCGGGGCGGTAGGCGGCGGGGTCGAAATAGGTGTGCCCGTGATGGCGGTAGGTGCGCGCGTGCAGGAGCGCGGGGCCGGCGCCGTCCCGCACGCGGGCCGCGAGCCGGAGGGCCGCGTCCGCGACCTCGTCGCCGTCGTCGCCGTCCACCTCCTCGGCGTGGACGCCGATGGCGCGCGCCCGGGCCGAGGCCCCCTCGCCGCCGGTCATGTCGGCGGTGCGGGTGGTGGCGGACCACTCGTTGTCCTCGCACACGAAGAGGACCGGTAGGGCGAAGACCTGCGCCCAGTTGAGCCCCTCGAGGAAGGGGCCGCGGTTGATCGCGCCGTCGCCGAAGATGTCGATGACGATGTGGTCCTGCCCGCGCAGCTTGATGCCGTGCGCCGCGCCCGCGCCGATGGTGATGTTGGCCGAGACGACGCCGTTGGCGCCGAGCATCCCGACGCCGAAATCGGCGATGTGCATGGAGCCGCCCTTGCCGCCGCAGGAGCCGCCCTGCCGGCCCAGGAGCTCCTTCATCATGGCGGCGGGATCGGCGCCCTTGGCGAGCGTGTGGCCGTGGCCCCGGTGGGTGGAGAGGAGGAGGTCGCCGGGCCGGGCGGCGTGCATGACCCCGGCGGCGACGGCCTCCTGTCCGATGGAGAGGTGGATCGCGCCGAGGACGAGCCTGTCGCGCACGGCGGCGGTCTCGGCCGCGCGCTCGAAGGCGCGGGCGCGCTCCATCACGGTGAGGAGGGCGCGGCCGCGGGCGGCGTCGTAGTTGGCGCCGGTCACGGCGCGCCCATCCGGGTGGCGAGCCCGGCCGCCTCCAGGCGCAGGGCGGGCAGGATGGTGCCCTCGATCCGCTCGGGGGCCATGCGCCCGTCGATCGCGCCCACGGCGATGGCGAGGTCGGTGCCCGGCACGGTCACGGCGACGGCGCTCATCGCGGTGACGACGCGCCCGTCGTTGAGGGCGAAGCCGGCGGCGCGGGTGCGCTCCGCGACCTCCTCCAGGCTGGCGCCGTCCTCGCCGTACTCGGCGAGCCAGCCGGCGTTGGCGCGCACGCTCGCGGCGCGCTCGTCCTCTGGGAGGGCGGCGTAGAGGGCCATCGCCCCCGCGCCGACGCCGAGGGGGCGGCGGTCGCCCTCGTCGAGGGTGAGGGTGCGGATCGGATGGGCGCCGACCTCTCGCGCGGCGCAGATCGCGGCCGGCCCCTCGCGGAGCGACAGGAACACCGTGTCGCCGGTGGCCGCCGCGATCCGGGCCAGGGACGGGCGCGCGGTCTCGGCGAGATCCACGAGCCCCGCGCGGTGCGAGAGGCGGCCCAGGCGGTGGCCCAGCCGCCAGGTCCGGCGCGCCGGGTCCTGCACCGTCCAGCCGACGTCGCGCAGGGCGCCGAGGACGCGGTGCGTGGTGGTCTTGGAGTAGCCCGTCGCCTGCGCGACCTCGGCCAGGGTGGCCCCGCCCGGCGCGGCGCTCAGGGCGTCGACGACCCGGGCGGCGCGGGCGATCGAGCCGGTGGCGGCCGCGGCCGTCATGCGGCGGTCCCCACGGCATTCCGGTTATCGGAATTGTTCATATCGGGAAGTTGAACGCGGTTGCCCGCCCGCGTCAAGCTTCTTACCGTCCGCCGGGTGATCCTCCTCGATTCCATCACCGACGCCGGGCCGGACGCCCGGGGCGCCGCGGCGCTCTGCGGCTCGCATGGCGGGCTCTATCCGGCGGCGGTCGCGAGCGTCGCGGGGCTCTGGGCGGTGATCCTGAACGACGCGGGGATCGGGATGGAGCGGGCCGGCGTCGCGGGGGTCGCGGCGCTCGAGGGGGTCGGGATGGCGGCGGCGGCGGCGGACGCGGCGACCTGCCGGATCGGCTCGGCGGCGAGCCTCGCGGAGACGGGGGTCATCTCGACCGTGAACGGCGTCGCGGCGGCGCTCGGCGTGGAGGTCGGGATGCCGGCGGCGGCGGCGGCGCGGCTCCTCGCCCGGGCGCCGGAGCCCCACGGGACGCTCCTGCCCAGGGGGGAGGCGCGCCGGTCCGCGATCCTGGGCGCGGTCCCGGTGGCGCTCCTCGATTCGGCGGCCCTGGTCGGGCTCGGGGATGCGGGCGGCATCGTGGTGACGGGCTCGCATGGCGGGCTGGTCGGCGGGGATCCCGGGCGCGCCCTCAAGGCGGCGTGCCGCATCGCGGCGTTCAACGACGCGGGGGCGGGCGGCGGGCTCGGCGGGACGGGGTACACGCGCCTGCCGGCCCTGGACGCGCGCGGGATCGCGGCGGTCACGGTCGGCCATGACAGCGCGCGGATCGGGGAGGCGCGCTCGGCGCTGGAGACCGGGACGATCAGCCGGGCGAACGCGGCCGCCCGCGCGCTCGGCGCCGCGGAGGGGATGGCGCTGCGCGACTGGCTCGCGGGCCTAGAGTGACGCGTCGATCCGCAGGGCGAGGTCGCGGTCGAGCGCCGTGAGGCCGCCCGCGGAATGGGTCGTCAGCGTGATGTCGACGGTGCGGTAGCTGTTGGACCAGTCGGGGTGGTGGTCCATCGCCTCGGCCGCGAGGGCCACGCGGGACATGAACGCCCAGGCCTCGGGGAAGCCGGCGAAGCGGAACCTCCGGCCTATGGCGGCGCCGCCGGCGCGGGGCTCCCAATCCGGCAGGCCGGCGAGGGCCTCCTCCACGGTCACGACGTCTCCTCCACCCGGGCGCGGCGGAAGGGGCCGTAGGCGGTGAGGACCTCGATCTCCTGGTCGACGGCGCGGCGCTCGGCCTCGAGGTAGCGCGCGACGGCCTCGCGGAAGCCGGCATCGCCGATCCAGTGGAGGGAATGGGTCGCCACCGGCAGGTAGCCGCGCGCGAGCTTGTGCTCGCCCTGGGCGCCGGCCTCGACGCGGGCGAGGCCGTGGGCCAGGGCCCAGTCGATGGCGCGGTAGTAGCAGAGCTCGAAATGCAGGCAGGGGTGATGCTCGGTGCAGCCCCAGTAGCGGCCGTAGAGCGTGTCCCGCCCGATGAAGTTGAGGGCGCCGGCGACGGGCGCGCCGTCCCGCTCGGCGAGGATCATCAGCATGTCGCCGCGCAGGCGCTCGTGGGCGATGTCGAAGAAGCGGCGCGTCAGGTAGGGTTGGCCCCATTTGCGGCGGCCGGTGTCCTGGTAGAAGCGCCAGAACGCGTCCCAGTGGCGGGGCTCGATCTCCTCTCCGGCGAGCATGCGGACCTCGCCGCCGAAGGCGTTGGCCTCGGCGCGCTCGCGGCGCAGGCCCTTGCGCTTGCGGCTGGAGAGGGAGGCGAGGAAGCCGTCCCAGTCGCCATAGGCGTCGTCGGTCCAGTGGAACTGCTGCCCGGTGCGGCGCATCAGGCCCATCTCGGCGCCGGCGACGGCCTCCGCCTCGGTGCAGAAGGTGGCGTGCAGCGAGGAGAGCCCGTTATCGGCCGCGACCTGGACCGCGCCCTGCACGAGGGCGGCCATGCCCAGCGCCTCGTGCCCGGGCCGGGTCAGGAAGCGGCGGCCGGTGGCGGGGGTGAACGGCACGGCGATCTGGAGCTTGGGGTAGTAGCTCCCGCCCGCGGCCTCCCAGGCATGGGCCCAGTTGTGGTCGAAGACGTACTCCCCCTGGCTGTGACGCTTGGCGTAGAGGGGGGCGACCGCGATGGTCTCGCCCCCGGCCTCGGCGGCGAGGTAGGTCGGCTGCCAGCCGGTGCCGGGGCCGACCGAGCCCGACTCCTCGAGCGCGAGGAGGAAGCGGTGGGTGGTGAACGGGTCGACCGGGCGGCCGCCATCCGCGGCCTCGGGGCAGGCGCAGGCATCCCATGTGGCGGCGTCGATCGCGGCGAGCGAGGGGAGCGCGCGGATGCTCGCGGTGATGCCGTCGTCCATGCGCGCCTCCGGGTGCCCGGTTGCGACATGGGCGGGGCGGGGCCGGGATCAAGGCGGGGCGGGGCCGGGCCGGTAGCCTTCGAAGGTGATCTGATCGGCCAGGCGCAGGGCGGCGGCGGCGGCCTCCGGGGAGCGGATCGTCCAGCAGAGGACCGGCACGCCCCGCGCGCGGGCGGGCGCGAGATGGGGGGAGGCGAGGTCGCGGTGGTCGTGGCTGAGGAAGGCGGCGTCGCCCGCATCGGGGAGCGCGCGCAGGGCGGCGAGGCGGGCGGGCGGGAGGCCGGGCCAGTCCGCGGGGGCGAAGGCGCAGGTCGTGAGGCCGACGGGCAGGGCGGGGGCGGCGGCGCGCAGGGCGCGGGCGGCATGGGGGTTGAAGGACATCGCGGCGACGGGTCCGTCATGCCCGGCGAGCGCGGCCGCGACGGCGCGCTCCAGAGGGCCGGTCCCGGCGGCCGAGAGATCGCCGGACTGGTCCTTCACCTCGACCAGGACCGGCGCGCGCCCGGCCGCGGCGAGCGCGTCCTCCAGGAGGGGGATGGTGCCGCCGCCGACGAGGGGCAGGGCGGCGAGGGCGGCGGCGGGCAGGTCCCGCACGCGGCCCCGGCGGCCGGTCAGACGCCCCAGGGCGTCGTCGTGGAAGACGACCGCGCGCCCGTCGGCGGTGCGCTGGACGTCGATCTCGATCCCGTATCCGGCGGCGGCGGCGGCGCGGATCGCCTCGAGCGAGTTCTCCGCGGCGCCCGGACCGTGCAGGGCGCGGTGCGCGATGGGGGCCGCGAGGAAGGCGGGCGGAAGGGGCGCGGTCACCGGATCTCGAACACGCCCTCGATCTCCACGGCGACGCCGCGGGGCAGGGCGGCAGCCGAGACGGCGGCGCGGGCGTGGCGGCCGGCCTCGCCCAGGATCTCCACCAGGACGTCCGAGGCGCCGTTGACCACCTCCGGCTGGTCGGTGAAGTCGGGGGTGGAGTTGACGAACGCGCCGAGCTTCACGACCCGGACGAGGCGCGAGAGATCCCCCTCGCAGGCGGCGCGCACCTGGGCCAGCAGCGAGAGCGCGCAGAGGCGGGCGGCCTCGCGCCCGGCCTCGACCGCCATGTCCGCGCCCAGGCGGCCGCGCACGAGGCCGCCGGGCCCCTGGCTGATCTGGCCGGAGACGAAGAGGAGGTCGCCGCTGCGGACGTAGGGGACGTAGTTGGCGGCGGGCGCGGGCGCGTCCGGCAGCGTAATGCCGGCGGCGGCGAGCCGGTCCTCGATGGTGCTCATGGGTCTCTCCCGGGGGCGCCCCGGGCCGGGGCGGACGGGGGGTAGATGACGCGCGGCGGGCGGGCCGGTCAACCGTCCGCGCTTGGGCCTGGGACGGGGCCCGTGACGGGGCCCGTGACGGGGCCGGTGACGGGGCCGGTGACGGGGCCGGGCACGGTCGCGGGCTCGGGCACGCCCGAGGGGCCGCCCTCGCGGAAGGCGCGCACGAAATAATCGGTGAGCGGGCCGGTGAGGTAGGCCAGCGGCGTGCGGTCGGAGGTGCGGATGAACGCCTCGGCCGGCATGCCGGGGATCAGGATCTGATTGGCGCCCAGGCGCGCGGCCTCCCCGTCCTTGAGCACGATCTCGGCGCGGTAGTAGGGCGCGCCGGAGCGCTCGTCGTCGAACGCGTCGGGCGACAGGGAGCGGACCTCGCCCTCGAGCTCGGGGGTGGTGCGCGCGTCGAAGGCGGAGAGCATCAGGCGCACGGGCTGGCCGGGATAGACCTGATCGACGTGGATCGGCTCGATCCGGGCCTCGATCACCAGGCCGTCATCCTGCGGCACGATGAAGAGGACGGGCTCGGCCGGGCGGATCACGGAGCCCGCGCCGAAGACGGTCAAGCCGTAGACCACGCCGCCGACCGGGGCGGCGACGGTCAGGCGGGCGGATTGCTCGCGCTGGGCGCGAAGCTGCTCGGCGAGCTGGAGCTCCTCGGCGCGGATATCGCGCAGCTCCGTGATGGCGGCCTCGCGGCGATTGGTCCCCAGGGTGATGATCTGGAGCTCCGTCTCCGTGATCTGCGCCTCGCTGCGGGCGCGGTCGGCGGCGAGCTGCCCGACGGTGCCGCGCAGGCGCGCGGCCTCCCGGCGCAGGGCCAGGACGCGGGGCGCCTGCGCCAGCCCGCGGTCGAGGAGGGACTGGGTGTTGGCGAGCTCCTCCTCCATCAGGCCGAGCTGCTCGCGCAGGGCGGCGGACTGGGCGTCGATCCCGTCGATCTGGGCGGCGATCTGCGCGGTGCGGCGGCCGAGCTGCGTGCGCGCGCCCTCCTCCGAGGTGGCGCGCGCCGCGAAGAGGCTGCGCTGGCCCTCGATCAGCTCGGCGATCTCGGGGTCGGCGGCGGCGGCCGCGAGGAGGTCTGGGGGGAAGGCGATCTCGCCGCGCTCGTCGCGCTCGGCCTCGAGGCGCGCGCGGCGGGCGCGGATCTCGGTAAGGCGGCCCTCGGCTATGGCGATCTGGCTGGCGAGGAAGGTGGCGTCGAGGGTCAGGAGCGTGTCCCCGGCGGCGACGCGGTCGCCCTCGTGGACGTCGACCTGCCGGACGACGCCGCCGTCGGGATGCTGGACCACCTGCCGGTTGGAGGCGACGGCGAAGCGGCCGGGGGCGATGATCGCGCCGGAGATGGTGGTGGTCGCGGCCCAGGCGCCGAAGCCGCCGACCAGCACCGCCAGCATGAGGCCGCCCAGGAGGAGGGGCCGGCGCGCGGGCCAGCCGGCGACGCGGTCGCGCGCGCTCGGCCCCGGGTCCGGCGCGGCGAGCGCCTCGGCCCGCGGCGCCGCGACCTGCGCCGGCCGGACGCGCGCCAGCGCCCGCCCGCGCGCGGCGCCGGGATCGCGGCGGCCGAGGCTCACGTGGCGCCCCCGCCGGCGCCGCGGGTGGCGGCGATCTGCCGGTGGTTGACGACGGTCTCCCGCAGGACCTCCTCGCGCGGGCCGAACGCGCGCCTGAGGCCGCCGTCGATGTGCAGGATCCACTCGCAATGCTCGATCGCCGACGGCCTGTGGGCCATGATGATGGTCGAGCGGCCGGCGGCCTTGGACGCCTCCACCGCGCGGTTGAGGGCGGCCGAGCCCTCGTTGTCGAGATTGGCGTTGGGCTCGTCGAGGACGAGGAGGACCGGCTCGCCGTAGAGCGCGCGCGCCAGGCCGATGCGCTGGATCTGGCCGCCCGACAGGCGCCCGCCGGTCGCGTCGAGCCTCGTGTCGTAGCCGTCCGGCAGGGCGAGGATCATGTCGTGCGCGTCGGCTTGCCTCGCGGCGGCGACCACGGCGGCGGCGTCCGGCTCCTCGGCGAGGCGGGCGATGTTCTGCGCGACCGTGCCGTCGAAGATCGCGACCCGCTGCGGCAGGTAGCCGACCAGCGCGCCCAGCGTGTCGGGGTCGTACTGGTCGATCGAGGCGCCGCCCAGGCGGATGCGACCGCCGGCGGCCGGCCAGGTGCCGGTCAGGGCGCGCGCCAGGGTGGACTTGCCCGCGCCGGAGGGGCCGATCACGCCCAGCGCCTCCCCCGCGGGCAGGGCGAAGGAGACCATCCGCAGCGTGGCCGCGCCCTCCCCCGGGGGCACGACGGTCAGGTCCTTGACCGTCAGCTCGGCGCTCGGGCGGGGCAGGGCGGTGCGCGCCTCGGGCTCGGGCGCGCTGCCGAGGAGGGCGCCCAGCGTCTCCCACGCGCGGGCGGCGCGCTGCACCAGGGCCCATTGGCCGACGACGAGCTCGATCGGGGCGAGCGCCCGGCCGAGGAGGATGGAGCCCGCGATCATCGCGCCCGGCGTGAGCTGCCCCAGGAGGACGAGATAGGCGCCCAGGCCCAGCATCGCCGATTGCAGGAACAGGCGCCACGTCTTGGTCGCGACGGTGAAGCCGCCCGAGCGGTCCGAGAGCTCGACCGCCTCGCCGAGGGCCGCGCCGCGGGTGCGCGCCCAGCGCGTCAGGGCGGCGCCGCGCATGCCGAGGGCCTCGACCGTCTCGGCGTCGTGGCGCATCTGCTCGGACCAGCGCTCGGACCGGGCGGCGGCGAGGGCGGCGGCGGCCTGCGGCCCGCGGGTCGCGTACTGGTTGGCGACCGTGATCGCGATGAGGACCGCGCCGCCGGCCACTGCGAGATAGCCGAGCCAGGGGTGGAAGAGGAAGATCGCGAAGAGGAAGAGCGGCGTGAACGGCGCGTCGAAGAGGGCGGTCAGCACCGGGGAGGCGATGAAGCCGCGCACCGATTCGAGGTCGCGCAGGCCGGAGGCGGCCGGGCCGGTCGGGCTCTCGGCCCGGCCCGCCGAGCGGCCCAGCATGGCGCGGAAGGTGCGCGCGTCCAGCCGGGCCTGGAACCGCGCGCCGATGCGCGCCGCGACGCGCCCGCGCGCGTGGTCGAGCACGCCCATCGAGCCGTAGAGGAAGACCACCAGCATGGAGAGCGCCACGAGCGTCTCGACGCTGCGCGAGCCCAGGACGCGGTCGTAGACCTGGAGCATGTAGAGCGGGCCGGTCAGCATCAGCAGGTTGACGAACACGCTGAACAGCCCGACCGCCCAGTAGAGGCGGCGGCTCTCGGCCCGCACGGCGGCGAGCTCCCGGATGCCGGCGCGCTGGGCGGCGGCCGTGTCCCGTCGTATCACCGGTCCCCCCCATCCGCGCGGGGCCGTCTTGCGCCGCGCACCGTCAATAGCGGGTTAACGGCGCCATGGCGACAGGCCGGCGCGGGCGGTCAGTTCCGCGGCAGGATGCTCCGCAGCACGTCCGTGAGCACGCGCTCGATGGTGCCGGCGCCGCCATCGGCCTCCCGGGCGAGCTCCCGCGCGGTGGTCGGGGCGGGCGCGGCGGGCGCGGCGGGCGCCTCGGTGTAGCGCTCGGCGGCTTGGGGCGGGGTCATCGGCAGGGGGCGCAGGGGCACGCCCTGGTGGATGCGGGCCATCGTCTCGCGCCAGATGTCGGCCGGCAGGCCGCCGCCGGTGACGCCCGAGAGGGGGCGGTTGTCGTCGTAGCCCATCCAGATGCCGGCGACGTAGAGGTCGGTGAAGCCGACGAACCAGGCGTCGCGCGCGGCCTGGGTGGTGCCGGTCTTGGCCGCCGCCTCGCGCCCGTCCGGCAGGGCGGCCCGCGCCCCGGTGCCGCGCTCGACCACCTGGTGCATCATCCAGGTCAGCTCCTGCGCGGCGCGGGTGGAGATGACGCGCTCGCCCATGCCGCCGGTCTGCCGGATGACGGGCTCGGGATCGCCCCCGGCGCTGAGCTCGACGAGGCCGTAGGGGGTGACGGAGCTGCCGCCGTTGAGGATGCCGGCATAGGCGCCCGTCATCTCGATCAGGGTCGATTCGGAGGCGCCCAGGGCCAGGGCGGGGCCGAGCGCGAGGTCCGACTGCAGGCCGAAATCGCCCGCGACCTTGCGCACGTTCTCGCGGCCCACGCTCTCGGAGATCTTCACCGCGGGGATGTTGAGGGACTGCGCCAGCGCCTCGGTCAGGGTGACGCGGCCCTTGAAGTCGTTCGTGTAGTTGCGCGGGGAGTAGGCGCCCGAGCCGGGCACCTGGAGGGTGATCGGCTCGTCGACGACCGTGTCGTTCGCGCCGTAGCCGAGGTCGAGCGCGGCGGCGTAGACGAAGGGCTTGAAGGCGCTGCCGGTCTGGCGCCGGGCCTGGACGGCGCGGTTGAACCCGCCCTGGGAGCGCAGGTCGCGCCCGCCGACCATGGCGCGCACGGCGCCGTCGGCGCTCATCACCACGATCGCGGCCTCGGCCTCCGAGCCCGGGCGGACCTTGGTCGCGAACACCTCCACCAGGGCGGCTTCCGAGGCGGCCTGGATCGCCGGGTCGAGGGTGGTGCGGATGGTGATGTCCTCGGTCGTGTCCGAGGTGAAGAAGTCGGGGCCGGACGCCATCACCCAGTCGGCGAAGTAGCCGCCCTCGCGCGCGGCGGCCGCGCGGCTGAGCTCGGCGGGGCGGGCGCGGGCGATGTCGGCTTCGGCGGGGGTGAGGTAGCCCTGCTCCTCCATGAGGCGGATCACGGTGGCGGCGCGCCGGTTGGAGCGGCCGAGGTCGTTAGTCGGCGCGTAGCGCGAGGGCGCGACGAGCAGGCCCGCGATCACGGCGGCCTCGGAGGCGTCGACCTCCGCCGCGGACTGGCCGAAATAGCGCTGGGCCGCCGCCTCCACGCCGCGGGCGCCGGCGCCCAGGAAGGCGCGGTTCATGTAGATCGTGAGGATCTCGTCCTTGGTGTAGCGCGCCTCGAGGGCGAGGGCGTAGACCGCCTCGCGGATCTTGCGGGTCATGGTCGTGCGGCGGCAATCGGCCTCGTACTCGGCCTCGCTCGCCCAGATCTCGGGATCGAAGGGCACGCCGAGGCACAGCAGCTTCGCCGTCTGCTGGGTGATCGTGCTGCCGCCATGGCCCGAGAGCGGGCCGCGCCCCTCGGAGAGGTTGATGCGGATCGCGCTGGCGATGCCGATCGGATCGATGCCGGGATGGCGGTAGAAGCGCCGGTCCTCGGTCGCGACGACGGCGTGGGGCAGGGCGGGCGCCATGTCCGCCACGCGCACGACGCCGCCGAACTGATCCCCGCGCCAGGCGAAGACGCGGCCGTCCCGGTCGAGCATCGTCACGGAGCCGCGGGTGCGGCCGTCCACGAGCTCGGTCGCGGGGGGCAGCTTGACGGCGAACCAGGCGACGGCGGCGGCCAGGATCAGCGCGGCGATCAGGCCGATCCGCCAGGTGAAGCCGAAGAGGAGCCCGGCCGCCCAGCGCAGCGCGCGGCCGGGCCAGGAGAGCGGGCCGCCGCGAGAGGCGCGCGCCCGGCGCCGGGGCGCGGCCCGGCGCGCCGGGGCCTTGGCGGCCGCGCGGCGCGGCGCGGCCAATGGCCGTCCGCGCTTGCCGTCCTTCGATCCGCGCCCCGTCCCGGCCATGCCCGACTCCCCCTTGGCTCGGGTCCATCTAGGGGCATCGGGCGCGGATGTGCACCCGCGGGCGGCACGGGGGGGGCGGGTCCTGTTCCCGAATCCCCGCTGCCCATTCCTTGGGCGATGATCGTTACCTGCCCATTCCTTGGGCGCGGGCCCCGCGCGATCCGGCGGCAGGGGGGCGCCGCGGGTTGAGGGCCCCGGCGCGGGCGGCCCATCTCGGTGGGCAATGCGACGCGCGGCCGCCGCCGAGGACGAGGGCGGGGCCGGCGCCGAAGGAGGGGACCGACGTGAAACTCATCATCGCGACGATCAAGCCGTTCAAGCTGGAGGAGGTCCGCGAGGCGCTGACCGCCGTCGGCGTGCGCGGCATGATGGTCACCGAGATCAAGGGCTTCGGCTCGCAGTCCGGGCACACCGAGATCTATCGCGGCGCCGAGTACGCCGTGAACTTCGTGCCGAAGGTCAAGCTCGAGATCGTGGCGCCCGCCGCGATGGCCGAGCAGATCGTGGACACCATCCAGAAGACCGCCCGCACCGACAAGATCGGCGACGGCAAGGTCTTCGTTCTCGACGTCGAGAGCGCCGTGCGGGTCCGCACCGGCGAGACCGGCGAAGACGCGCTCTAGGGGGACGACAGATGCACTTGAGGACAACACATATGGCGGGCCTGGGGCTCGCCGCGCTGGCCGCGGCCCTGCCGCTCGCGGGGCTCGCGCAGGAGGCGGTCGTCGTGGTGGAGGGGGCCGAGGCGGCCGCGCCCTCCTTCGACGAGATCGGCCCCTACATCATGACGACGCTGCTGTTCCTGATCGGCGGCTTCCTGGTGTTCTGGATGGCGGCGGGCTTCGCCATGCTCGAGGCCGGGCTGGTCCGGTCCAAGAACGTGACCACGCAGCTCACCAAGAACATCGGCCTCTTCTCGATCGCCTCGATCATGTATTGGCTGATCGGGTTCAACCTGATGTACCCGGGCGAGTGGATGATCGAGGGCTATCTCGGGCCGTTCTTCGCGATCACCGCGCTCGAGCCCGTGGGCCTCGCGGCGGCGGACGCCTCGCTCGACTACGCGTCGGTGGGCTCGGACTTCTTCTTCCAGCTCATGTTCTGCGCGACGACGGCGTCGATCGTCTCGGGCACGCTGGCGGAGCGGATCAGGCTCTGGCCGTTCTTCATCTTCGTCGCGATCCTCACCGGCGTGATCTACCCGATCGAGGCGTCCTGGCAGTGGGGCGGGGGCTTCCTCGCGGAGCTGGGCTTCTCCGACTTTGCCGGCTCCACCCTCGTCCACGCCGCGGGCGGCTTCGCGGCGCTGGCCGGCGCCATCGTCCTGGGCCCGCGCCTGGGCAAGTACGCCACCGGCGGGCGCGTGGTGCCGATGCCGGGCAGCAATCTGGCGCTCGCCACGCTGGGCACGTTCATCCTGTGGCTGGGCTGGTTCGGCTTCAACGGCGGCTCGCAGCTCGCGGCCGGCACGGTGGGCGACATCACGGACGTGTCCCGCATCTTCGCCAACACCAACATGGCGGCGGCGGCGGGCGCGGTGGCGGCCCTGATCCTGACGCAGATCACCTACGGCAAGGTCGACCTGACGATGGTGCTCAACGGCGCGCTGGCCGGCCTCGTCTCGATCACGGCGGGGCCGCTCGACCCCACGCTCTACGGGGCGCTCTGGATCGGCGCGGTCGGCGGGGTGATCGTGGTCTACACGGTGCCGATGCTCGACAAGATGAAGATCGACGACGTGGTCGGCGCCATCCCGGTGCACCTCATCGCGGGGTTCTGGGGCACGCTGGCGGTGCCGTTCTACACGGACGGGACGAGCTTCGTGACGCAGATCGTCGGTTTCGCGGCGATCGGCGGGTTCGTCTTCGTCGCCTCCCTCGTCGTGTGGTTCGTCCTGAAGGCCACGATGGGCATCCGCGTCAGCGAGGAGGCCGAGATGGCCGGGCTCGACGTCGCCGAGATGGGCATGGAGGCCTATCCCGAGTTCGCTCGCGGCTAGGCCTCCCGGAACGACGGGTCCCGGGCGGTCCTCCCCCGCCCGGGGCCTTCACTGGCCCTCGGTCCGCCTGCGGATCGGGGGCTTTTCTTCGCCCCGGTCCCGGCCGTCCTCAGAGGATGGCGGCGATGGCGTCCGCCAGGACGGGCACGGTGCGGGCGTTGAGGCCGGCGACGTTGATGCGGCTGTCGGCGGTCATGTAGATGCCGTGATCCTCGCGCAGTCGGACGGTCTGCGCCTCGGTGAGGCCGAGGCGCGAGAACATCCCGCGGTGATGGGCGACGGCGTCGAACCGGTCCGAGTTGGTGCGCTCGCGCAAGGCCCTGGCCAGCGCGTCGCGCAGGGAGAGGAGGTGGCCGCGCACCTCCTCGAGCTCGGCCTCCCAGTCGGCGCGCAGCGCGTCGTCGCCCAGGATCGTCTGGACCACGCGGGCGCCGTGATCGGGCGGGAAGCTGTAGTTGAGGCGGTTCAGCGCGGCCATCGTGCCCTGGGCGGCGCCGGCATGGCCGGAGAGGACGAGGAGCGCGCCGGTGCGCTCGCGGTAGAGGCCGAAGTTCTTGGAGCAGGAGGCCGCGATCATCGCCTCCGGCAGGCGGGCGGCGAGCATCCGCGTGGGCGCGGCGTCGGCCTCGAGCCCGTCGCCGAAGCCCTGATAGGCGAGGTCCACGAGGACGGCGGCGCCGGCGGCCTCGGCGGCCCCGGCGATGCGCTCCCAGAGGGCGGCGTCCGGGTTGGCGCCGGTCGGGTTGTGGCAGCAGCCGTGCAGGACGATCAGGTCCGAGGCGCGGGCGCCCGCGAGGTCGGCGAGGAGGCCGGACGCGTCGACGCCGCCGGTGGCCGCGTCGAAATAGCGGTAGGTCACGACCTCGAGGCCCATGTGGCGGGCGATCGCGGTGTGGTTGGGCCAGGTGGGCGCCGGCAGGAACACGCGCGGGGCGGTGCCCGAGGCGCGCCCGGCGGTCATCGCGAGCTCCATCCCCTTGTGCACGGCGCCGGTGCCGCCGGGCGTGGCGATGGCGGCGGTGCGCTCGGCCGAGGCGGCGGCGAGGTCCGGGCCCAGGATCATGGCGGCCATGGCGCCGGTGAAGGCGGGATCGCCGGCGAGGCCGGTGTACACCTTGGTGTCCTGCTCCTCCCAGATGCGCCTCTCGGCGGCCTTGACGGCGCGCATGACGGGGGTCCGGCCGCCTTCGTCCTTGTAGACGCCGACGCCGAGGTCGATCTTCGCCTCCCGGGCGTCGGCGCGGTAGAGGCGCGCGACTTCCAGGATCGCGTCGGGGGCGGGCTGGGTCAGGGTCTCGAACATCGGGGTCTCCGGGGCGGGGGTCAGGCGGGGCCGGTGGCGAGGGGGCGCGCGGCGTCCGCGCCCCATTCGGACCAGGAGCCGTCGTAGAGCGCGCCGTCCGGGGCGCCGATCCGGGCGAGCGCGAGGGTGAGGACGGCGGCGGTGACGCCGCTGCCGCAGGTGGTGATCGCGGGGCGGGACGGGTCCACGCCGGCCGCCTCGAAGGCGGCGCGCAGCTCGGGCTCGGGGCGCATCGTGCCGTCCTCGTTCAGCAGGGAGCCGAAGGGGACGTTGCGCGCGCCGGGCATGTGGCCGGCGCGCAGGCCGGCGCGGGGCTCGGGGGCGGCGCCCTCGAACCGGGCCGCGGCGCGGGCGTCGACGACCTGGGGGCCGCGCTCCTCGAGGGCGCGGGCGACGCGGTCCGCGTCCGCGACCAGGGCGCCGTGGCGCCGCGCGGTCAGGTGGCGCGCATCGACGGTGGGGGGCGCGTCGTCGACGGGGCGGCCCTCGGCGCGCCATCTGGGCAGGCCGCCGTCGAGCACGGCGACGCTAGCGATGCCCATCAGGCGGAACAGCCACCAGACGCGGGCGGCGCTCATCAGGCCGTGGGCGTCGTAGACGACGACCTGGTCGCCGTCGCCGATGCCGAGGGCGCCCATCCGCTCGGCGAAGGCGTCCGGCGCGGGGGCCATGTGGGGCAGGGGGTCGGCGGCGTCCGAGAGCGCGTCGATGTCGAAGAAGCGCGCGCCGGGGATGTGGGCGGCGGCGTGCTCGGCGGCGGCGTCGCGGCCCGCGTCCGGCATGTGCCACGTGCCGTCGAGAACGCGCAGGTCCGGCGCGCCGAGGCGCTCGGCCAGCCAGCCGGCGCTCACGAGGGTGCGGGGATCGTCGCGCATGGCCTGGGCCTCCTCGCCCGGGGGGTGTTTCGCGTGCGAAACGTCGCCGGGCAAGGACTTAGTGCTCGCGCAGGAGGCGGGCCTTCTGGCGCTGCCAGTCGCGCTTGGCCTCGACCTGGCGCTTGTCGGAGCCGGTCTTGCCCTTGGCGACGCCGATCTTGAGCTTCGCGACGCCGCGGCCGTTGAAGTACATCGACAGGGGGATGAGGGTCATGCCCTGGCGCTGCGTGGCCTTCCAGAGGTCGGCGAGCTGCTTGCGGCTCACGAGGAGCTTGCGGCGGCGCTTCTCGTCGTGGCCGAAGGTCTTGGCCTGGGCGTAGGGGGCTATGTAGCTGTTCACGAGCCATAATTCGCCGTCCTCGACGGCGGCGTAGCTCTCCGCGATCTGGGTGCCGCCGGCGCGGAGCGACTTCACCTCCGAGCCTTCGAGGACGATGCCGCACTCGATGTCGTCGTCGATGGCGTAGTCGTAGCGCGCGCGCCGGTTCTCGGCGATCTGCTTGGAGTTGGATTTCGCCGGGGCCGCCATGGCGCGCCAGATAGGCCCCGCGGGGGCGATGCGCAACGGATGCACGGGCATGCACCGGGCATGCACGGGCCATGCACGGGCCATGCGCATGGACCGGCCGCCATGGGCGCCGGGGGCGCAACGAGCGCTTGGAGCGGCGGCGGCGCGCGCTATGATCGGCAGCCGTGCCCCGCGGGAGGAGACCGCCATGCCCAAGACCTCCCGCAGCTACGCCGTGATCGGCATGGGCACGTTCGGGCGGGCCATCGCGCTCGACCTCGCGCGGTTCGGCAACCACGTGATCGGCATCGACCTCAGCGAGGCGGCGATCGCGGCGGTGGCGGACGACCTGCCCGAGGCGGTGATCCTCGACGCGCGCTCCGAGGACGCGCTGCGCGACGCGGGCGTGGGCGAGTGCGACGTGGCGGTGGTGGCGAACGCCAGCGACCTCGAATCGAGCGTGATGGCGGCGATCAACCTGCGCATGATCGGGGTCGGCACGGTCTGGGCCAAGGCGACGACGCGCACGCATCACCGCATCCTCTCCAAGCTCGGCGTCGACCGGATCGTGAACCCCGAGGACGAGATGGCGCATCACCTCAGCCAGGTGCTGCACAACCCCCTGGTGCGCGACTACCTCAGCCTGGGGAACGGCTACTCGGTGGTCAACTTCACCGCGCCGCGGAGCCTCCAGGGCAAGTCGCTGGACGCGCTGCGCCTGCACGAGAAGCACGCCGTGCGCTGCATCGGGGTGATGCGCGGGACCGAGTTCGTGGGCGCCGACGCCATGCCCTGCACCATCGCGGCCGACGACCGGCTCCTGCTGCTGGGCAAGCGCGGCGAGCTGCGCGCCTTCGCCGGGAGGCTGTGAGCTGAACCCGCTGCGGGGCCTGACGGGCGGGCGCCTGACGCGCGGGCGGCGCCGCCTGGGCGGGCTGCCGCCGCCGGCGATGCTGGCCGCGCTCTACGCCGCGTTCATCGCGCTGGGCGCGGTGCTGCTGCGCCTGCCGGTGGCGCATAACGGCGGGGTCGGCTGGAGCGAGGCGCTCTTCACCTCGGTCTCGGCGGTGACGGTCACGGGGCTCGTGGTGGTGGACACCGGCAGCGCCTACACCCTCTTCGGGCAGGCGGTGATCGCGGCCCTGATCCAGCTCGGCGGCCTGGGGCTGATGGTGTTCGCGGTGCTGGTCCTGTCGGTCGTCGGGATCGACATGGGGCGCCCGAGCCGCGCGATCCTCAAGGAGGAGCTCAACCAGTCGCGCTCGGGGCTCGCCTACCGGCTGGGCGGGCTGTCGGGGATCGCGCGGCTGGTGGTCGTGGTGGCGCTGGCCTGCGAGGCGATGGGGATCGCGGTGCTGGCGATCGTCTTCGTGCCGGAGTTCGGCTGGGCCGGCGGGCTCTGGCAGGCGACGTTCCACACGGTCAGCGCGTTCAACAACGCGGGCTTCGCGCTGTTCCCCGATTCGCTCTCCGGCTACGTGGACGACTGGCGCGTGAACGTGTTCGTGCCGGGCATGTTCATCCTGGGCGGGCTCGGGTTCGTGGTGATCGGGGACGTCGTCGCCTGCCGGGGGCGGTGGCGGCCGATGGCGCTGCACACCAAGTTGATGCTGGCGGGGACGGGGATCGCGATCGCGGTGTCCTGGATCGTGGTCGCCGCCCTCGAATGGGGCAATCCGGGCACGCTGGGGCCGCTCTCCCCGGCCGGCAAGATCTGGGGGTCCTGGTTCCAGGCGGTGACGCCGCGCACGGCCGGGTTCAACACGATCGACACGGGCGCGATGGAGCCGGCGACGGCGCTCTTCACGATGGTGCTGATGGTGATCGGGGGCGGGCCGACCTCGACCGCGGGGGGAATCAAGCTGACGACGTTCATCGTCGCGATCCTGGGCGCGGTGGCCTTCTTCCGCCGGCGCGACCGCCTCAACGCGTTCGGGCGCTCGCTCGGCGCGGAGGAGGTGATGAAGGTGATGGCCCTCATCACGATCTCTACCGGGCTCATCGTCGGGGCGCTCTTCGTGCTGTCGGTCGACTGGGAGGGGGAGTTCCTGCACCTCCTCTTCGAGGTGACGAGCGCGTTCGGCACCGTCGGCCTGTCGATGGGCGGCACCGGCGAGCTCAGCCCGCTGGGCCGGGTCGTCATCATGATCGTGATGTTCCTCGGCCGGGTCGGGCCCCTGACGCTGGGCTTCTTCCTGGCGGTGCGGGCGGCGCCGCGGGTGCGCTACCCGGCGGGGCAGGTCTACCTCGGCTGAGGCCCCTGCGGGGCGGCCGCCTCCGCGCGCACCCAGTCGGCGAACGGGTCGCGGCCGGGCGCTCCGGGACCGGGGGCGGTGACGAGGAAGTAGCCGCGCCCGGGCTCGGTGAAGGCGCGCAGCTCCACCAGGGCGCCGGAGGCGAGGTGCGAGTCGACGTTGGCGCGCGTCTGCGCGGAGAGGCCGTGCCCGGCGCGGACCGCCGCGAGCGTCAGGGCGTTCGTGTCCTGCATCACCATGCGGGTGTCCGGCCCGACGAGGCGGTGGCCCGCCGCCCAGGCGCGCAGCTCGTCCGAATAGGGCTGGAAGAACCAGGTCGCGGCGTGCAGGTCCGGGTCGGTCCGGGCGAGGGCGGGCGCGGCCACGACGACGAAGTCGGCCGGCATCAGGAGCTCGACGTCCAGATCCGGCCAGTCGCCCATGCCGTAGCGGATGGCGATGTCCGCCTCGCCATGGGCGATGTCCGCGAGGGCGCCCGAGGCGCGCAGCGCGATCTCGACCCCCGGATGCGCGGCCCAGAAGCGGCCCAGGCGCGGCATCAGCCAGTTCTCCGCGAAGGTCGGGGTGACGGCGATGGTGAGGGGCCGGCCGGCGACGCGGGCGCGCAGGGCGGCGGCGCCGTCGGCGATGCGGCCGAAGCCCTCGGCGAGCGCGCGGGCCAGGGCCTCCCCCTCGGGCGTGGGGGCGACGCCGCGGGGGCCGCGGACCAGGAGGGCGGCGCCGAACTCCCGCTCCAGGGCGCGGACGTGCTGCGAGATGGCGGCGTGGGTGACGTTCAGCTCCGCGCCGGCGCCGGCGAGGGAGCCGGAGCGGGCGGCGGCCTCGAAGGCGCGCAGCGCGGCGAGGGAGGGGACGGCCTTCCAGTCCATGGACGATAGCTCGGCTTACGGCGGGCGTTTCTTCCTAGCTCGCCCGGGGCCGCGCGGGAAGGTAATCCGGCGGCATGGACGAAAGGAGGCTCGACATGCTGACCATCCTCAACGGGGCGCTGCGGGCGGCCCTGATGCAGGGCCCGGCGCCGAGGCGGCCCTGGGACCCGCCGGCGCCGATGCGCGAGCGGCCGGGTCCGCTGCCGCGGCGGGAGGCGGACCGCAAGCGCCGCCTGATGGCGATCATGGAGCTGGGCGGGCGGCCGCCGGTCTAGGTCAGGCCCAGAGCGTCCATCGCCGCGTCGATGGCGGCGGCGGTGGGCGCGCTCACGAGCTGCAGCGGGAGGCGGACCTCCGGGCCGCAGCGGCCGAGGCGCGAGAGGGCGTGCTTGGCGCCGGCGAGCCCGGGCTCGAGGAAGAGGGCCGCGTGGAGCGGCATCAGCCGGTCCTGGAGGGCGAGCGCGTCGGCCCAGCGCCCCTCCAGGGTGGCGGCCTGGAAGTCGGCGCACAGGCGCGGGGCGACGTTGGCGGTGACCGAGATGCAGCCCGTGCCGCCATGGGCGTTGAAGCCGAGGGCGGAGGCGTCCTCCCCGGAGAGCTGGACGAAGCCGGGCCCGCACAGCGCGCGCTGGCGCGAGACGCGCACGACGTCGCCGGTCGCGTCCTTGACGCCGGCGATGCGGGGATGGGCCGAGAGGGTGGCCATCGTCTCGGGCGACATGTCGACGGCGGAGCGGGCGGGGATGTTGTAGATGATCAGCGGCAGGTCGGCGGCGTCCGCGACGGCGGTGAAATGCGCGATCATCCCCGCCTGGGTGGGGCGGTTGTAATAGGGCGTGACGACGAGGGTGGCGTCGGCGCCGGCCTCCGCCGCGTGGCGCACGAAGCGGCAGGCCTCGGCGGTGTTGTTGGAGCCGGCGCCGGCGATGACGGGGACGCGGCCGCGCGCGGCCTCCACCACGGCGGTGACGACGCGCTCGTGCTCGTCATGGGTGAGGGTCGGGCTCTCGCCGGTGGTGCCGACGGGCACGAGGCCGGAGGAGCCCTCCGCGACGTGCCAGTCGACCAGGGCGGCGAGGGCGTCCCAGTCCACGGCGCCGCCGCGCATCGGGGTGACGAGGGCTGGCATGGAGGCGCGCAGGGGCTTGGCGGGCATGGCGGGCTCCGGGCGGCGGATCACGCCGTCGTGCGGCGCAGGGGGGCGATAGACGGAGCGCGACGGGTTGCCAATCCCGGCGGGGCGCGTGCCATGTTCCGGCCACATTCGGCGGGGATGCTGCGGGTGGAGGATGCGATGACGTCAGGGCCTACGGGGGCGGTGCGGCGGAGGCTGGGCGCGGGGGCCCTGGCGCTGGCGCTCGCCTGGGCGCCGGCCTGGGCCGCGGCGGCGCCGGAGCGGTCCCCGGCGCCGGCACCCAGGCCGGCGGCGCCGGCGGCGCCCGCGGCGGGCGCGGTGGATGCCGTGGACGTGGTGGGGGCCGGCTCTACGCGGCCGGAGCCGCGGCCGGCGGTCCGGGCGGCGGTCCGGGCGGCGGCCCTGTCCTCCTCCAGCCCGCAATCGGTGAGCATCGTGGAGGGCGCGGCCCTCGCCGAGGCGATGCGCGCGGTGCGCGCGGGCGACTGGCGCACGGCCCGCGCGGCGGCGGGCGGGCCGGTCGCGCGGGACGTCGTGCTCTGGCACGAGCTGCGCGCGCGGCGCGGCACCTGGGAGGAGGCGTCGGATTTCGCGGCGCGGCGGGCGGACTGGCCGGGCATGCCGCTCCTGCGCGCGCGGGCCGAAGGCCTCATCCCGGCGGAGGCGGCGCCGGGCGCGGTCCTGGCTTGGTTCGGGGGCGAGGCCCCCGCGACCGGCGCCGGGGCGCTGCGCCTCGCGGCCGCGCTCGGGGCGACGGGACGGGGGGCGGCGGCGCAGGACGCGCTGATCCGCGCCTGGCGGACCCTGCCGATGACCGAGGCGCAGGAGGACGCGGTCCTGCGCGCGGCGGGGCGCGGGGTCCTGGCGGCCCATGACGAGGCGCGGCTCGACGCGCTCCTGTGGGAGAAGTCGGACGCGGGCGTCCGGCGGGCGATGGCGCGGGT
This sequence comes from uncultured Alphaproteobacteria bacterium, assembly GCA_963833115.1. GTDB lineage: Bacteria > Pseudomonadota > Alphaproteobacteria > Rhodobacterales > Rhodobacteraceae > Hasllibacter. The sequence goes on from CAWHWS010000001.1 coordinate 198,581, forward strand.
GGGGCCCGGCCTGCGCGCGCTGGCGGAGGCGCGGCTCGCGCTCCATTCGGGGCGGGCGGGGGTGAACGCCCTGATCGACGCGGTGCCGGCGGCGCTGGCGGGCGATCCGGGGCTGGCCTTCGACCGGGTGCGCTGGCGGCTGGATCGGGATCTCGACGATGCGGCGGTCGAGCTGATGCTGATGCGCTCGGGCACGGCGGCCGAGCTCGGCCGGCCGGAGGCCTGGGCGGACATGCGGCGCGGGCAGGCGCGGCGCCTGATGCGCGCGGGCCGCGCGCAGGAGGCCTACGCGCTGGCGGCTTCGGGGCACCTGACGGAGGGGACGGACCATTCGGACCTGGAATGGCTGGCCGGGTTCGTGGCGCTCACCGATCTGGGCCGGCCTGCGGACGCGTTGCGCCATTTCAAGCGGGCGGAGCGGGCGGTGCGCTCGCCGATCTCGATGGGGCGGATGCTCTACTGGCAGGGGCGGGCGCTCGAGGCGTCAGGGGACGCGGCCGCCGCGGGCACGGCCTTCGAGCGCGCGGCGGTCCATCGCACGGCCTTCTACGGGCAGCTCGCGGCCGAGCGGATCGGGGCGCCGCCGGACGCGTCCCTGGCCGGGGCCGAGGCGGCGACCCCCCTGCGCGCGCTGGCGCGGGACGACGTGCTGCGCGCGGCCGAGCTCCTGCTGGCGGCGGGGGAGCGGCGGCTGGCGGCGCGCTTCGCCGCGCATCTGGGCGAGAGCCAGGACGAGGCGGGGCTGCGCGCGCTCGGGCAGTGGGCGGCGGGGCTCGGCAGCCCGTTCCTGCAGGTCGCCATCGGCAAGCGGGCGGCGCAGATGGGGATCGTCCTGCCCGCGCATCTGTTCCCGCTGCATCCCCTGGCGCGGGCGCCGATGCCGGTGGAGCCGGCGGTGGCGATGGCCGTGGCCCGCCGCGAGAGCGAGTTCCACCCCGGCGCGGCCTCCGGCGCGGGGGCGCAGGGGCTCATGCAGCTCATGCCCGGGACGGCGCGGGACGTGAGCCGCGGGCTCGGGATCGGGTACAGCCGGGGGCGGCTGACCTCGGATCCCGATTACAACGTGCGGCTCGGCACGACCTACCTGGCGGGGCTGGAGGAGCGGTTCGGGGACAACCTCGCGCTGATCGCGGCGGGCTACAACGCCGGGCCGGGGCGGCCGATCCGTTGGATGCGCGAGCGCGGCGACCCCAGGGCGATGGGCGTGGACGAGGCGGTGGACTGGATCGAGCACATCCCCTTCACCGAGACGCGTGACTACGTGATGCGGGTGACCGAGAGCGTGCCCGTCTACCGCGCGCGCCTGCCCGGGGCGGCGGCGGCGACCGACCTGAGCGGGCTCATCGCGGGGCGTTAGGCGCCCGCGCCCGGGTCATGTGGCGCTTGCGGCCGTGGCCGGGGACGCGCGCGACCTCGAGCCCGGCGGCGGCGAGGGCGCGGCGGACGGCGCCCGCGGCGGTGTAGGTCGCCAGGCGCCCGCCCGGCGCGGTGCGCGCGGCGACGGCGGCGAGGAGCGCGGGCTCCCACATGTCGGGGTTGCGGGCGGGGGCGAAGCCGTCGAGGAACCAGGCGTCGGCCGCGCCGTCCCAGGCGGGCAGCGCGCGGCGGGCGTCGCCGAGGTGGAGGCGCGCGTCGAGGCCCGGCAGGGCGAGGCGGCCGGTGGGCAGCGCCGCGTCCCAGGCGCCGGCGAGGCGGTCGGCCTCCTCGGCGATGTCGGCGAAGGGGGCGAGGGCCCGCGCGATCTGCGCTCCGGTCAGGGGGGCGGCCTCGAACCCCTCGTAGCGCAGGGCGCCGGGGGTGCCGGCGCGGCGCCAGGCGGCCCAGGCGCAGGCGAGCGTGAGGCAGGCCCCGGTCCCGAGCTCGGCCAGGACGAAGCCGGGCCGGTAGCGGGCGGGCAGGTCGCAGCCCTCCAGATAGACGGCGCGCGTCTCGGCCAGGCCGTCATGGACCGAGAAATAGGGATCGTCATGGGCCGGGGAGGCGGGCGTCTCGCCGCGCCAGTCGAGTTCGGGCATGGCGCCGGGATGGCCCCCTCGGGGGGCGCGGGCAAGGGCGCTCGCGGGCGGGGGCGTTGTGGGCGCGCGCGGGGGCGGCTAGCGCGGGGGGATGGGCGTCGATCTGATCGTGCGGGGGGCGGGGGTGTTCGGGCTGTGCTGCGCGTATGCCGCCGCGCGGCGGGGCGCGCGGGTGGCGGTCGCGGACCCGGGCGGCGTGGGCGCGGGCGCCTCGGGCGGGGTGCTGGGCGCGCTGGCGCCGCACGTGCCGGGCAACGGGCCGGGGGGGTGGAACGCGAAGAAGGCGTTCCAGCTCGAGAGCCTGCTGATGTCGCGGGCGTTCTGGCCGGAGGTGGAGGCGCGCTCCGGCCTCTCGACCGGGTACGTCGCGAGCGGCCGCCTGCAGCCGGTGCCGCCGGGGGGCGAGGCGCTGGCGCGGGCGCGGTCGGCGGAGGCGCGGGCGTGCTGGGGCGATGCGGCGATCTGGGAGGTGGTGCCGGCGGCGGGCGGCTGGGAGCCCGCGTCGGGCGGGTGGCTGGTGCGCGACACGCTGTCGGCGCATCTCGATCCGGCGCGGGCCTGCGCGGCCCTGGCGCAGGCGCTGCGGGCGCTGGGCGGGGCGATCGGGCCGGAGGCGGAGGGCGCGGCGCCGGTGATCCACGCCACGGGGGCGGCGGGGCTGGCGGAGCTCTCGGCCGGGCGGGCGCGGGCGGTCGGCGCGCCGGTGCACGGGCAGGCGGCGCGGCTCGCGCTGGACCGGGCGGGCGCGCCGCAGCTCTTCGCGGGCGGTCTGCACGTGGTGCCGCATCTGGACGGGACGGTGGCGGTGGGCTCGACCTCGGAGGCGGGGCGGACGGGCGCGGAGGTGGACGGCGCGCTCGAGGAGGTGATCGCGCGGGCGCGCGCGGCGGTGCCGGATCTGCGCGGCGCGGCGGTGGTCGCGCGCTGGGCGGGGGTGCGGCCGCGGGCCCGCAGCCGGGCGCCGATCCTGGGCGCGTGGCCGGGGCGGCCGGGGCACTGGGTCGCCAACGGGGGGTTCAAGATCGGGTTCGGGATGGCGCCCCTCGTGGGCGAGGTGATGGCGGACCTCGTGCTGGAGGGGCGCGACCGGGTGCCGGACGGGTTGCGGGTCGAGGACGCGCTGTGAGGCGTTAACCCATCCGAAACCACGGCGGTGGCAGGGTGGGGCATGCGGGCGCTGATCCTCCTCGGCCTGGCGGCGTGCGGCATCGGCGGGCCGGACCATGCGGGCCTGCCGCCGGAGCGGATCGAGACGGGGGGTTCGTCTTCGACCTGCGCTTTGCGGGGGGCGCGGCGGAGGTGGTGCGCCGGGGGGCCGTGCCGCCGGACCGATTGCGCGCCGTGCGGGGGGCGGCGATGCGCGCGGCGGAGCGGTCCACCGGCTGCCGCGCGGTCGCGGCGGCGGGGGATCCGGCCGTGACGCGGGTGGCGATGGACTGCGCGGGGGCGCGTTGACGGGTCCGGGCGGCGGCGCGAAGGTCGGGCGGGGCGCGCGCGGGGGGCGGCGATGCAGTTCGACACTCTGTCGCTGACCGGGTTCAAGAGCTTCGTCGAGCCGGCCGAGCTGCGCATCGAGCCGGGGCTCACGGGGGTGGTCGGGCCGAACGGGTGCGGCAAGTCCAACCTCCTCGAGGCGCTGCGCTGGGTGATGGGGGAGAGCCGCCCGACCGCGATGCGCGGCGGCGGGATGGAGGACGTGATCTTCGCGGGGACGGACACGCGCCCGGCCCGGCCCTATGCGGAGGTGCGCCTCACGATCGACGACGCGGCGCGAACGGCGCCGGCCGCCCTGGCCGCGGGGGAGCGGATCGAGGTCGCGCGGCGGATCACGCGGGAGGCCGGCAGCACCTACCGGGTGGACGGGCGCGAGGTGCGGGCGCGGGACGTGGCGCTCCTCTTCGCGGACGCGGCGACGGGGGCGCGCTCGCCGGCGCTGGTGCGGCAGGGGCAGATCGGGGAGCTGATCGCCGCGGCGCCGCGGGCCCGGCGGCGCATCCTGGAGGAGGCGGCGGGGATCGGGGGCCTGCACGCGCGGCGCCACGAGGCGGAGCTGCGCCTGCGCGCGGCGGAGGCGAACCTGGCGCGGCTGGACGACGTGCGGGCCGCGATCGAGGCGCGGCTGGCGGCGCTGGAGAAGCAGGCGAAGGCGGCGGCGCGCTACCGGGCGATCGCGGCGGCGCTGCGCCGGGCGGAGGGGGCGCTCCTCTGGCGGCGCTGGCGGGACGCGTCGGAGGTGGCGGAGGCGGCGGGCGCCGCGCTCGAGGCCGCGGGGCGGGCGGCCGGGGCCGCGGAGCGCGCGGCGGCGGCGCGGCGCGAGGGGCGGGCGGGGGCGGACGCCGCGCTGCCGGCGCTGCGCGAGGAGGAGGTGGTCGCGGACGCGGTGCTGCGCCGGCTGGAGGCGGAGGCGGCGCGCCATGCGGCGGTGGAGGCCGAGGCGGCGGCGGCCGGGAGGGCGGCGCGGGCGGCCCTGGATCAGGTCCGGCGGGACGAGGCGCGCGAGGCGGCGCTGGCCGCGGACGCGCGGGCGAGCGCGGATCGGGCGCGCTCGGAGGCGGCCGAGATCGAGGGCGCGGCCGAGGGGCAGGCGGAGGCGGAGGCTCGGGCGGACGACGCGTCGCGCGCGGCCGAGGGGGCGCGGGACGCGGCGGCGGGCGCCGAGCGCGAGGCGGCGGAGGCGGCGGCGCGGGCGGTCGGCGGGCGCGATGCCGCCGAGCGGGCGGCGGCCGCGGCGCAGGGGGCTCTGCGTCGGAGCGCGGCGGCCCTGTCGGAGGCGGAGGCGGCGGGGCCGGCGGCGCGCGCGGCGGCCGAGGGGGCGGGCGCGGCGGCGGAGGCGGCGGCGGCGGCGCTCGCGGAGGCGCGGGAGGCGGCGCGCCGGGCGGAGGAGGCGTGGGCCGTGGCGGAGGGCGCGGGCGCCCGGGCGCGACCCCGCGAGGAGGCGGCGCGGGCCGCGCTGTCGTCGGCGAGGGGCGCGCTGGCGGCGGCGGCGGCGGAGGCCGAGGGGCTGGAGCGGGCCGTCCGGCGGGACGGGGCCGAGGGCGGCGTGCTCGGCGCCATCCGGGTCGCGCCGGGATACGAGCGGGCGCTGGCGGCGGCGCTGGGCGAGGACCTTGGCGAGCCGGTGGCGGAGGCGGGCGCGGGATGGCGGGCCCTGCCGCCGGGCGGCGCGCCGGAGATGCCGGGGGAGCCGCTGGCCGCGCGCGTCGAGGCGCCGGCCGCGCTGGCGCGGGCGCTGGCGCGGATCGCGGTGGTGCCGGCGCGCGAGGGCGCGGCGGCGCAGGCGGGCCTCGGCCCGGGCGAGCGGCTGGTGAGCCGGGAGGGGGATCTCTGGCGCTGGGACGGGTTGGTGCGGCCGGCGGGGGGCGGCTCGGCGGCGGCCGCGGCGCTGGAGCGGCGGGCGCGCGCGGAGGCGCTGCGCGCGCAGGTGGCCGCGGGGGAGGCGGCCGCCGCGGCGGCCGAGGCGGTCCATGCGGCGGCGGCGCGGGCGGTGCGGGAGGCGGCGGCGGAGGAGGAGGCGGCGCGCCGGGCGCGGGGCGGCGCGCGCGAGGCGCTGGCCCGCGCGGAGCGGGACGCGGCGCGCGCCGCCGGTCAGGGCGAGATGGCCGCCGAGCGCGCGGCGGCGGCGGCGGAGGCGATGGCGCGCCATCGCGCGACGGACGTCGCGGCGCGGGCGGAGGCGGCCCATGCGGCGGAGGCCCTGGCCGCCCTGCCGGACGGGGCGGCGGCGCGCGCGGCGGCGGAGGAGGCGCGCGCGGCGCTCGACGCGGCGCGCGGCGCGGCCGCCGACGCGCGGGCGCGGGCGGGGGCGCTCCGGGCGCAGGGCGCGGCGCGGCGGGCCCGGCTCGGGGCGGTGCGCGCGGAGGCGGAGGCCTGGCGGGCGCGGCTGGAGGATGCGGGCGTGCGTGCGGGCGAGCTCGGTGCGCGGCGGCGGGCGGCGGAGGGCGCGCTGGAGGAGGCGCGGGCGGCCCCGGAGCGGCTCGCGGCGGCGCGCGGCGATCTGCCAGCGCGGCTCCGGGAGGCGGAGGCGCGGCGGCGCGCGGCGGGCGCGGCCCTGGCGGCCGGGGAGGCGGCCGCGCGGGAGGCGGGCGAGGGCGAGCGGGCGGCGGAGCGGGCGGCCTCCGAGGCGCGCGAGCGCCGGGCGACGGCGCGGGCGCGGGCGGAGGCGGCGGGCGGGGCATCGGCCGCCGCGCGGGCGCGGGCGGAGGCGGACGGGGGCGCGGCGGGGGATCTGCCGGCGGCGGCGGGGTTCGACCCGGCGGAGGCCGGATCGGCGGAGGCGCTCGAGGCGGAGGCGGCGGCGCTCCGGGCGCGGCGGGACGGGCTCGGCCCGGTGAACCTGCGCGCGGCGGCGGACGCGGAGGCGGCGCGCGCGGAGGCCGGCGCGCTGGCCGGGCAGGTGGCCGAGCTCGAGGGGGCGATCGCCAAGCTGCGCGGCGCGATCGGCGGGCTCAACCGGGAGGGGCGCGCGCGGCTGCTGGCTGCCTTCGGGCAGGTGAACGGGACGTTCGGCGCGCTCTTCCGGCACCTCTTCGGCGGGGGGAGGCGCGGCTCGAGCTGGTCGACTCGGACGATCCGCTGGAGGCCGGGCTGGAGATCTTGTGCCAGCCGCCGGGCAAGCGGCTCGCGGCGCTCACGCTGCTCTCCGGCGGGGAGCAGACGTTGACGGCGATGGCGCTGATCTTCGCGGTGTTCCTGTCGAACCCGGCGCCGATCTGCGTCCTCGACGAGGTGGACGCGCCGCTCGACGACGCGAACGTGACGCGGTTCTGCGGCCTGCTCGACGAGATGACGCGGCGCACCCGCACGCGGTTCCTGGTGATCACGCATCACGCGATCACGATGGGGCGGATGGACCGGCTCTACGGGGTGACGATGGCCGAGCCGGGGGTGAGCCAGCTCGTGAGCGTGGATCTGGGCGCGGCGGAGGGGATGGTGGCCTAGGCCGGGTCGGCGACGCGGGCGACGAGCTCGACGGTGTTGCCGTCCGGGTCGCGCAGGAAGAGGCCGCGCCAGCCGATCCAGGGGAAGTCCTGCCAGCGGAGGTCGTGGCCGAGCGCGGCGAGGTGGCGGGCCGCCGCCTCCTGGGCCGCGGGCGTCAGGGACAGGGCGAGGTGATGCAGGACGCCGGCGCCGTCCGGATGCGGGCCGGGGAAGAGGGCGAGGACGGGCGTATGGCCGGCGTTTCCGTTCGCGAGACGGTAGAAGGCGATGCCGTCCGGGCGTTCGGAGAGGAGGGGCAGGGCGAGGTCGCCGCCGTAGAAGGCGCGCATGGCCGGCATGTCGCGGGCGCGCAGCGCGATCTCGCCGAGGGCGGGGGTGTCGAACGGGGGCATGGCGCGAGGCTAGGCCAGGACCGCGGCGATGGCCACGATCGCGAGGAGCGCCCCCCATGTGCGCCAGAGCAGGGCGGTGGCGGCGTCGATCTGCGCGGGGCCGATATCCCGGCGGCCGTCCGGGTTGATCCAGGGCAGGGGCTCGGTCCGGCCGTGATAGGCGCGCGGGCCGGAGAGGGCCACGCCGAGCGCCCGGGCGGCGGCGGCCTCGGGCCAGCCGGCATTGGGGGAGCGGTGGGCGCGGGCCTCGGCCGCGATGGCGGGCCAGTCGCGCAGGCGGCCGTGGAGCGCGGCGATGGCGAGGCCGGTGAGGCGGGCGGGCACCCAGTTTGCGAGGTCGTCGGCCCGGGCGGCGGCCCAGCCGAACTCGGCATGGCGCGGCGTGCGGTGGCCGATCATCGAATCGGCGGTGTTGAGCGCCTTGTAGGCCGCCATGGCGGGCAGGCCGCCGATCGCGAACCAGAAGGCGGGGGCCATGACGCCGTCGGAGAGGTTCTCGGCCGCGCTCTCGATGGCGGCGCGGGCGGTGGCGGGGGCGTCGAGGGATGCGGTGTCGCGGCCGACGATGCGGGCGACGGCGGCGCGGCCCTCCGGCAGGCCGGCGCGCAGGGCGGCCGCGACGGCGGCGACGTGGTCCGCCAAGCTGCGCTGGGCGAGGAGGATCGCGGCGCCGAGGGGGCCGCCGAACGGGACCTGCGAGACGGCCCAGCCGGCGAGGGCCGAGGCGGCGAGAAGGACCGCGAGCGCGGCCGCGCCGCGGCCCCGGCGGGCGGCCCCGCGGTTGAGGGCCGCGTCGAGCCGGGCGACGGCGCGGCCCATCAGCACGGCGGGGTGCGGCGCGCGGCGCCAGAGCGCGTCCGGCTCGCCGAGGGCCGCGTCCAGGAGGAGCGCGGCGAGGAGGGCGGTCAAGCGAGCGCGGCGGCGAGCCGGTCCCAGCCGTCCGGGCCGGGCAGGCCCAGGCGGAGGCGGCGGTCCGACCAGGGGAAGGCGCGCGTCAGGATGCGGGCGGCGGCGAGGCGTTCGTGGAGCGCGGGCGCGTCGCACTCGTAGAGGCGAAAAAGGGGCGTGCCGCCGACGAGCGCGCCGTGCGGCGCCATGAGCGCGTCGAGGCGGGCCGCGTCCTCGCGCAGGCGGTGGCGGGCGGCGTCGGCCCAGGCGCGGTCGCGCAGGGCGGCCGCGCCGATGGCGAGGGCGGGGCCGGAGACCGGCCAGGGGCCGAGCCGTTCGGCGAGCGCGGCCAGGAGCGCCGGATCGCCGATGACGACGCCCAGGCGCAACCCGGCCAGCCCCCAGAACTTGCCGAAGCTCTTGAGGACCAACGTGCCGGGCCGGGCGGCGGCGGCGACGAGGCTGGCCTCCGGCATGACGTCGCAGAAGCTCTCGTCGATGACGGCCAGGGCTTCGTCCGGGGCGGCGGCGAGGCGCCCGTCGGGGTTGTTGGGATGGACGACGACGCGGGCCTCCGGGATGGCCCGGTTCGCGATGGTCCCGTCCGAGACGGTCCCGTCCGAGACGGTCCAGCCGGCGGCGGCGAAGGCGGCGGCGTGCTCGTTATAGGTCGGCCCGTCGATCCGCACCGTGCCGGGGGAGGTGAGTCGGGGAATCGCCGCGATGGCGGCCGACGCGCCGGGCACGGCGAGCAGGCCGGCGCTCTGCGGGGGGCGCCAGAGGTCGCGGGCGGCGGAGATCAGCGCGTCGGCCGCCGCCGAATCGGGCAGATCCGTCCAGGCCGCCGGCGGGACCTGCGGCAGGGGCGCCGGCGCGGGCCACGCGGCGGGGGCGATTCCCGTCGAGAGGTCGAGCCAGTCGGCGCGCGCGCCGCCCCAGCGCAGGCGGGCCGCGTCGACCCCGCCGCCGTGATCGCGCGGGGCATGCGGCCGTGATGGAACGGCATCGAATGACGAGGGTTGGGTCGATACGCGGGGCAACCGGCGTTCTCCTGCCGATGGGATCGGCCCGCATCGGCGATTATCAGTCGCGCCGGCGGGTCCAGGTCCACGGGACTTGCAAGGAGCGACGGCGGGGGTCAATACATTGACGTAGGGTGATCGCCGGGGACGGCGCGCGGTTACGTGATCGTCGGCCAACCGTCCGGAGGACGCATGCACGTTTTGATCGTCGAACCCAGCGAGGCGCTCGGCACGCTTTGGGCCAGGCATCTGGAGCGCTCCGGCGCGAGGGTGACCCGGGTGACGGGGCAGTCCGCCGCGATCCGGGCGATCCGGGACGAGGGCGTGTCGGTGATCGTCCTGAACCTGGTGCTGCCGGGGGGCGGGGCGTTCGCGATCGCGGACTATGCGAGCTATTCCGCGCCGGGCACGAAGGTGATCTTCGTGACCGCGTCGACCTTCTTCTCGGACGGCTCGATCTTCCGCCACATCCCCAACGCCTGCGCGTTCGTCGGCTCGTCCACCCCGCCCGAGGACCTCACGGCGATGGCGCTGCACTGGGGCGGCGCGCCCGCCGAGGACCGCGCCGCCGTCTGACGACGCGGTGCGGGCGGCCCTAGAGCGGGGCGCCGAAGTCCGGGTCCGGCCCGATGGGCACGATCCGGTGGGGGTTTATGGTCTCGTGGCTGTAATGGTAGTGGCGCGCGATGTGGGCCATGTGGACCGTCGGGCCGATCGCCGCGTGCTGGAACATGCGGCGGGTGTGCCGCCAGAGGGCCGGGTACTCGATCAGCTTGGCGCGATTGCACTTGAAGTGCCCGTGATAGACCGCGTCGAAGCGGACCATGGTGGTGAAGAGGCGGATGTCGGCCTCGGTCATGGCGTCCGCGACGAGCCAGTCGCGCCCCGAGAGGCGGTCGTCGAGCCAGGCCATCGTGTCCGTCACCTCGGCCGCCGCCTCGTCATAGGCGGCCTGCGTGGTGGCGAATCCGGCGCGGTAGACGCCGTTGTTCACCCCCGGGTAGACGCGCGCGTTGACCTCCTCGATCTCCTGCCGGCGCGCCTCGGGATAGTAGTCGCCAGGCGCCGCGCCGAGGCCGTCGAAGGCGGAGCCGAGCATGCGGATGATCTCGGCGCTCTCGTTGGAGACGATGGTGCCGCGCTCGGAGTCCCAGAGGATCGGGACCGTGACGCGGCCGGAGATGCCGGGGTCGGCGCGCAGGTAGAGGTCGCGCGCGAAGGGCAGGCCGTGGAGCCGGTCGCCGGTGGCACCGGGGAACGCGGCGTCGAAGGTCCAGCCGTCCGAGAGCATGTCGGGGTGCACCACGGAGACCTCGATCGCGTCTTCCAGCCCCTTGAGCGCGCGCATGATCAGGGTCCGGTGCGCCCAGGGGCAGGCATGCGAGACGTAGAGGTGGTAGCGCCCGGCCGCCGCCGGGAAGCCGCCCTCGCCGGAGGGGCCGGGCGCGCCGTCGGGGGTGATCCAGTTGCGGAACGCGGTCGTCGAGCGCTGAAAGGCGCCGCCGGCGGAGGCGGTGTCGTACCAATCGTCGTGCCAGGTGCCGTCCACGAGTTGTCCCATGCGTCCTCCTTGGGGTCCGGGCGGGCCGGGGGAAGCGCCCGCGGGGCGGATGTAGCGGGGCGGATCGGCGCGCGCATCCCGCCTCGGGGCAGGCGGGATGCGCGCGTGCGCACAGGCGCGCGGGGTTTCACCAAATGGTCATGCGCTTGCCGCGACGGTGGCGGCGCGCGATCCTATATGGGGATCCGGAGGCGATGCCGATGAACACGTTCCTGTCCGAGGAGATCCGCGGCTGGCTGCGCCCCGCCGTCGACGCGCCGCGCGCCCGGCCGGTGCCGGGGCGGCGCGTGCGGGCCGCGCTCTGGACGGTGCGATCGGGCGATGCGTCCTGGCCGGTGGTGCGGCGGGTGCCGCGGGGGTTCGTCCTGGCGCTGGACGGCGGGGCGTGGCCGCGCGGGCTGGTGGACCTCTATGAGGGCGAGCGCCACGCGATGCAGTGCCTGGTGGTCGGCGCCGCCTGCGAGGGGGGCGAGGCCCTGTTCGAGTACAAGCGCGCCACCATCGCGCGCGAGGCCGCGCCCGTCGACTTCGAGATCGCGGATTAGGCGCTACTGCAGGTCGGCGAAGGCGCGCTCGAGCCGGGCGCAGGCCTCCTCGATCACGGCGCGGGGCGCGGCGAGGTTGAAGCGCAGGTAATGCTCGCCCCCCGTCCCGAAGGTGGGGCCGTGGTTCGTGGCGATGCGCGCGTCCCGCTGGACGCGGGCGGTGAACTCGTCGCGGTCCATCCCGGTGCCCGCGAAGTCGACCCAGGCGAGGTAGGTCGCCTCCAGCGGCATGGAGCGAAGGCCGGGGATGGCGCCGATGCGCGCGTCGAACAGGCGGCGGTTCCGGTGGATATAGGCCACGCAATCGTCCAGCCAGGCGGCGCCCTCGGGCGAGTAGGCGGCGGTGGCCATGACGAGGCCGAAGCTGTTGGGGCTCGATCCCATGGCGGCCATGCGGGCGGCGAATCGGGCGCGCAGGCCGGGGTCGGCGATGATGACGTTGCCGACATGGGAGCCGGCGACGTTGAACGTCTTGGTGGTGGCGGTCATCATCACGAGGCGGTCCGCGACGCCGTCGAGATGGGCCATCGGGACGTGGCGATGGCCGGGCATCACGAGGTCGTGGTGGATCTCGTCCGAGACGAGGATCAGGTCCCGCTCGCGGGCGATGTCGGCGATCACCTCGAGCTCGGCACGGGACCAGACGCGGCCGCCGGGATTGTGCGGGGAGCACAGGATCAGCATGCGCTCGCCGCCGGAGAGGCGCGCCTCGATCGCCTCGCGCTCGATGACGTAGCGGCCGTCCACCACCGGCATGGGGCACTCCACCGCGCGGCGGCCCGAGGCGTCGATCACGCGGCGGAAGGCATGGTAGACGGGAGTGAGGAGGACGACCCCGTCGCCGGGGTCGGTGAAGGCGTCGACGCACATGGCGGTGCCGTTCACCAGGCCATGGGTCGTGAAGATCCACTCGTCCTCGACCTGCCAGCCGTGGCGCTCGGCCATCCACCAGCGGATCGCGGCGTTGTATCTCGACGGGTCGCCGAAATAGCCGAACACGCCGTGGTCGAGCATGCCTCCCACGGCGTCGAGCACGGCCTGCGGCGGGCGGAACTCCATGTCCGCGACCCACATCGCCAGCCCGTCCCCGGGGGGGACGCCGTAGAGCGCCTGCATCGCGTCCCATTTGACGCAATGGGTCCCGCGCCGGTCGGGGGCGCCGTCGAAGCGCGGGTCGAACGGGGCGTCTGCGGCCTGGCGCAAATCGTCTGGCATGGTGGGGCTCCGGCTGGTGGCGGCGGCAGGCTAGCGGCCGGGCGGCGGGCGTCAATCGCGCGGGGGCGGCGGCGGGCCGGGCAGGGCGAAGAGCGCCTCCACCGGGGCGCCGAGGACGCGAGCGAGGCGCAGCGCGAGCTCGGCCCAGGGGACGAACACCCCGTTCTGGGCGGTGTTGATCGTCATGCGGCTGACCTCCGCCGCGCCCGCGAGCTCGGCCTGGGCGAGGCCGGCGGCCTCGCGGTGGCGGCGCAGTAGCCGAACGCCGGCGCGCGCAGCCAGGCGGCCGCGGACCCCTCGTCGTGCGCGGCGAGACAGGCGCCGCGTGGAGAGACCGCCCCGACGCCGACGAGGACCGCGGCGACCGCGATGCCGGCCGCGGCGCAGGACCAGGACGGCAGCGGCGGCACGCGCCCGGTCGCCAGCGTCCAGAGCCCGGTCAGGAGGAAGATCGCGCCGAGGGCGGCGCAGGCGGCGTTGCGGATCGCGTCGATCCGCGTGGCGGTGAGCGGCATGGCGCTCTCCGATCGTGTGACCCTCGGGTTACTTCGCGCGACCTGGATGGGAAGTCGAGGTTACATCTCGCGGTCCCGGGAGCGCGTAGCCGCGCGGCCGATTGCCACGCGGAGGGCGGGCGATTATCTGGCCGGGATGATACGGCCGATCCTTCTGCACCCAGACCCGCGGCTCAAGAGGCGGTGCGCGCCGGTGGGGGCGCCGGGCGCCGCGCACAGGGCGCTGGCCGAGGACATGCTCGAGACGATGTACGACGCGCCGGGCATCGGCCTCGCGGCGCCGCAGGTGGGCGAGATGCTGCGACTGATGGTGATGGACTGCGTCAAGGAGGAGGGCGCGGCGCCGCGGCCGATGGTCCTGATCGATCCGCTGATCGTGGACGCCTCCGAGGCGCGCGGCACCTACGAGGAGGGCTGCCTGTCGATCCCCGAGCAGTTCGCCGACGTGGAGCGCCCGGCGGAGGTCACGGTGGCCTGGACCGACCTCGACGGCGGGCGGCGCGAGGAGCGGTTCGACGGGCTCTGGTCGACCTGCGTGCAGCACGAGATCGACCATCTCGATGGGACGCTCTTCATCGACTACCTGGGACCGATGAAGCGGCAGCTCATCACCCGGCGGATGACCAAGCTCAAGAAGGAGCGGGCGCGCGCGTCCTGAGCGCGGCGCCCTCCTCCGAGATGGCGATCCTGCCGATCCTGCTGCATCCCGATCCGCGGCTGCGCGAGGCCTGCGCGCCCGTGGGCGCGGTGGACGCGGGCGTCCGCGCGCTGGCGGCGGACATGCTCGAGACGATGTACGCGGCGCCGGGCCGGGGGCTGGCCGCGCCGCAGGTCGGCGCGGCGCGCCGGCTCTTCGTGATGGACGTGGACTGGAAGGCGGGGGCGCCGACGCCCGTGGTGGCGGTGGACCCCGAGATCGTCGCGGCCTCCGCCGAGATCGCGGACGGGGAGGAGGCGTGCCTGTCGATCCCCGGCGAGCCGCGCGTCGTCGCCCGGCCCGCGGCCGTGACGATGCGGTGGACCGACCTCGAGGGCGTGCGCGCCGAGCACGCCCTGACCGGCGCGGCGGCGCGCTGCGCGCAGCACGAGCTCGACCATCTGGACGGCGTGCTGATCCTGGACCAGGGGTGAGGGGCGGCTCCCGCGCGGCTCGGCCTGCGGCCTCCCCGCTTGGGCCGGGCGCCTCTCGCCTCCGGCGATACGGCGCGGCCGCTGCGCTGGCATGGCGCCGGGCGGCACGGTCCTGCTAGGAGGCGGGGATGCGCATCGTCTTCATGGGAACGCCCGATTTCGCCGTGCCGACATTGGACGCGCTCGTCGCGGCGGGGCACGAGGTCGCCGCCGTCTACACGCAGCCGCCGCGTCCCGCGGGGCGGGGCAAGAGGCCGCGCCCGACCCCCGTCCACGCGCGGGCGGAGGCCCTGGGGCTCGAGGTGCGCCATCCCGAGAGCCTCAAGCCCGCCGAGGTGCGCGAGGCGTTCGGGGCGTCGAAGGCCGACGTGGCGGTGGTGGCGGCCTATGGCCTCATCCTGCCGCGGGGGGTGCTGGAGGCGCCGGCGCGCGGATGCCTGAACGTGCACGCCTCGCTGCTGCCGCGCTGGCGCGGGGCGGCGCCGATCCACCGGGCGGTGATGGCCGGGGACGCGCAGACGGGCGTGTGCGTCATGGCGATGGAGGCGGGGCTCGACACGGGGCCGGTCCTGCGGCGCGCGGCGATCCCGATCGGGCCCGAGGACACCACCGGCGACCTGGAGCCGCGGCTGGCGGCGCTGGGCGCGCGGCTCATGGTGGAGGCGCTGGCGGCGGACGACGCGCCGGCGCCGCAGCCGGAGGCGGGCGTGACCTACGCCGCCAAGATCGACAAGGCCGAGGCGGCCGTCGACTGGACGCGCCCGGCGGCGGAGGTCGCGCGCCTGATCAACGGGCTGTCGCCGGCGCCGGGGGCGTGGACGCTGCGGCGGGGGCGGCGGCTCAAGCTGCTGCGGGCGCGGGCATGCGAGGGCGCGGGGGCGCCGGGCGCGGTCCTGCCGGGCGGGGCGCTTCGGGTGGCGTGCGGGGGCGGGGCGGTGGACGTGATGGAGGTGCAGCCCGAGGGGCGGGGCCGGCAGGACGCGCGCGAGCACGCCAACGGGTTGCGCGCGGCCCCGGGGGAGCGGCTCGGCGCCTGAGGGCCGGGCGCGAGGGCGGCCGTCACGCCATCGTCAGCCGGGGGCGCTTTGACCTCGCTCGCGGGCGCGTTACCGTGCGATCCGTCCGGGCGCGTCCTGCGTCCGGCCCCGGAACCCCGGAGGGTGGATGTCAGGCACTGCCGCCGACCCGGCGCGCCCCGAGGCGGACGCGCAGGCCCTGCCGCCGGCGGCGCGGGCGCGGTTGCGGCGCGCGCTGACCTTGACGCGGGCAGGGCTGGCGGCGGAGCGGGCGGCGCGGGCGTTCTGGCCGCTCTGGTCGATCCTGGCGGCGGCGGTGGCGATGCTGCTGGTGGGGCTGCACGTGACCCTCCCGCTGGAGGCGGCGTGGGCGCTCGTGGTCGCGGTGGTCGGCGGGGCCGGCGCCGCGCTGGCCTGGGGGGCGTCGCGCTTCGGGATGCCGAGCGCGGCGGAGGCGGCGCTGCGGCTCGACGCGTCGCTGCCCGGGCGGCCGCTCACGGCGCTGTCCGACGCGCCGGCGATCGGCGGGACCGACGCCGAGGGCCGGGCGATGTGGGCCGCGCACCGGGCGGCGATGGCCCGGCGGCTGGAGGCGGCGCGGGCCGTGCCGGGCGATCTGCGCCTCGCCGCGCGCGACCCCTATGGATTGCGTTACGTGGCGATCATCGCGCTCGCGGTCGGCGCGCTCTTCGGCCAGGCGGCGCGGCTGGGCGACCTGCCGGCGCCGGGCCTGCCCGCGGCTGCGGTGGCCGAGGGTCCGTCCTGGGAAGGGTGGATCCGGCCGCCGGCGCATATGGGGCTTCCGGTGCTCTACCTCGCGGATCAACCGGCGGGCACGCTCGAGCTGCCGGAGGGCAGCGAGGTCGCGATCCGCCTCTACGGCGATCCGGGCGCGTTGACGGTCGAGGAGACGGTCGGGGCGACGGATTCGGGGGCCGGGGCGCCGGAGGGCGCGGAGCGGACGATCACGGTGGCGCGGCCGGGGATGCTGGCGGTGCGGGGGCCGGGCGGGATCGAATGGCGGGTGGTCACGGTGCCGGACGCGGCGCCGGTGGTGCTCTCGGCCGGGCCGATGGAGCGGGGATCGGGCGGGCGCACGGAGATGCCCTTCGCGTTGGAGGACGATCACGGGATCGCCTCGGGCACGGCGACGATCGCGCTGGACATGGCCGCGCTGGACCGGCGCTTCGCCCTGGCGGCCGAGCCGGAGGCGCGCGGCGCGCTGATGGTGGACCTGCCCCTGCCGATCACGGGGGACCGGGCCGCGTTCGAGGAGCTGATGCTCGCGGACCTGGCCGAGCATCCGTTCGCCGGGCTGCCGGTGCGCGTCTCCCTCGAGGCGGTGGATGCGGCCGGGCAGCCCTCCGCGCCGTTCGAGGTGGTCGGCGTGCTGCCGGGGCGGCGCTTCTTCGATCCGCTGGCGCGGGCGGTGGTCGAGCAGCGCCAGGCGATCCTGTGGTCGCGCGCCAACGCGGCGCGGGCGGCGCAGGTGCTGCGCGCGGTCTCCCACCGGCCGCAGGACGCCTTCGACAGCGAGGTCACCTATCTGCGGCTGCGAATGGCGCTGCGCGCGCTGGAGCGGAACGCGCGCGTCGGCCTCGAGCCCGGGAAGCGCGACGAGGTGGCCGCCCTCCTCTGGAGCGTCGCGGTGGAGATCGAGGAGGGGCGCCTCGCCGACGCCCTCGAGCGCCTGCGCGAGGCCCAGGAGCGTCTGGCCGACGCGATGGAGAACGGCGCGACGGACGAGGAGATCGCCGAGCTCATGGAGGAGCTGCGCCAGGCGATGGAGGACTACATGCGCCAGCTCGCCGAGAACGCGGAGCCCGGCGAGGGGCCGCCGCCGGGCGAGGGGCAGCAGATCACCCAGGATCAGCTCCAGCAGATGATGGACCGGATCCAGGAGCTCATGGAGCAGGGCCGCATGGAGGAGGCGCAGGCCCTCATGGAGCAGCTCAACCGCATGATGGAGAACATGCAGGTGACGCAGGGGCAGCCGGGCCAGGGCGGCGAGGGCCAGCAGGGCGAGGGCGAGCAGGCGATGGAGGGGCTGAACGAGACGCTGCGCGAGCAGCAGGGCCTCTCGGACGAGGCGTTCCGCGACCTGCAGGAGCAGCAGGGCACCGGCCAGGAAGGCGGGCAGAGCGCGCAGAACGAGGGCTCGCAGGGCGGCCAGGGACGCGGCCAGCGCCATGACGGGCAGGGCCAAGGCGGCCAGCCGGGTCAGGAGCGCGCGGATGGCGGCGCGGGCGGCGGCCTCGCGGATCGGCAGGGGGCGCTTCGCCGGGAGCTGGATCGCCAGCAGGGCGCCCTTCCGGGGCGCGGCACGCCGGGCGGGGACGCGGCCGCCGAGGCCTTGGGCCGCGCGGGCGAGGCGATGGACCGCGCCGAGGACGCGCTGCGCGATGGCGACACGGGCGGGGCGCTGGGCGCGCAGGCGGACGCGATGGAGGAGATGCGCGAGGGCATGCGCCAGCTCGCCGACGAGATGCGCCAAGCGCAGGACCAGGCGCCGGGCGGCGCGCAGGGCACCGCCGAGGCCGAGGGCGCGGCGCAGGGCGACCCGCTCGGCCGCACCGCCGGCGCCCAGGGACAGATCGGCGGCGACGACCCCCTCGCCGATGGCGACGACGTCTACCGCCGGGCGCAGGACCTGGTGGAGGAGCTGCGCCGCCGGGCCGGCGAGCGCATGCGCCCCGAGGCGGAGCGCGAGTACCTGGAGCGGCTGCTCGAGCCGTTCTGATCCGGGGGTCAGCCCTCGGGGCCGTTGATCCGGGCCAGGACCCGGTCCAGGACGCCCTCGGCGCCGATGCGGATCTCGTCCACGGCGCGGACGTAGTCGGCGAGCACCGGTCCCGCGGCGGGGATCGCCTCGGCGATGCGGGGCGCCAGGAGATAGGCCGCCGTCAGGAGGGCGGCGACGGTCAGGAGCGCGAGGAGGACGCCGCGCCCGCCGCCCTTGCGCTCGGGGTCCAGCTCCTCGTCGAGGCTCGGCGGGCGCGGGCGCCGGAAGGCGGGCTCCGGCGCGGGCGGCGGGGGCGCGTCGTGCTCCGGCGGGCGGGCGGGGCGGCCGGAGCGGGGGGCGCCCCGGCGGGCGGCCGGGTCCCGGCGGGCCGGGACGACGGCGGCGGCCGGGGCCTGGGGGCGATCCTCGGGATGGCCGGCCTGGTCGTCGACCGCGTCGCCCGGCGCTTCCCCGCGGCGCAGGCGGGCCTCGCGCTCGGCCTCCTCGCGCAGGACGCGCAGATCGCCCGGATCGCGCACGGGGGTCCGGTGGGCGGGCGCGTCGCCCGCGCCGTCCAGGTCGTCCGCCGCGTCGTCCTCCTCATCCGCCGCATGGGGCGCGCGGTCCGCCGGATCGTCCGCGCCGCCGTGCCGCCAGGCGTGTCCGCAGGCGCTGCATTCGACGTCGCGGCCGCCCTCGGGGATGGCGTCGTCCGGTATCTCGTAGCGGGCATCGCATTCGGGGCAGGTCAGCCGCATCGCCGTCTCCAGGCACGTCCTCGGTCCGGCGGGCGCTTCCCCCCCGCCGCGGCGGCATGTAACACCGCGCGGGCGGCCGCCGCGAGGGCAAACCGGACCGCGGGCGAGGGGCGACATGGACGCGAGACACACCGCGCCGCCCGGGGCGCTGCAATGGGTCCGGAGCCTTCTGTTCAACGCGCACATCTACGTGGCGATGGCCCTGATGGCGATCTGGTGGCTCGTGCCGACGATGATCCGGCGCGAGCGGGCCTGGGACGGGGTGGGCGCGTGGTGCCGCTACGTGCGCTGGTCGGCGGCCTGGATGATCGGGCTGCGCTCCGAGGTCCGCGGGCCGGTGCCGACGGGCGAGGTCCTGATCGCCGCCAAGCATCAGAGCTTCTTCGACATCATCATGATCGTCTCGGTGGTCCCGCGGCCGAAGTTCATCATGAAGCACGAGCTGCGCTACGCGCCGATCCTGGGCTGGTACGCGGCGCGCATGGGCTGCGTGCCGGTGCGGCGCGGACGGCGCGCGGAGGCGATGAAGCGCATGGTCGCGGACGTGGCCATGGGCGCGGCCCTGCCGGGGCAGCTCGTGATCTACCCCCAGGGCACGCGCGTGGCGCCGGGGGAGCGGCGGCCCTACAAGGCGGGAACCTTCGTGCTCTACGACCAGACCGGCCAGGTCTGC
Source organism: uncultured Alphaproteobacteria bacterium (assembly GCA_963833115.1). Classification (GTDB taxonomy): domain Bacteria; phylum Pseudomonadota; class Alphaproteobacteria; order Rhodobacterales; family Rhodobacteraceae; genus Hasllibacter. The sequence goes on from CAWHWS010000001.1 coordinate 217,972, forward strand.
GTGCCGACGGCGTGCAATGTCGGGCAGTTCTGGCCCAAGCGGGGGGTGATGCGGCGGCCCGGAACCGCGGTGGTCGAGTTCGGCGCGCCGATCCCGCCGGGACTGGCGCAGGAGGCGTTCATGGCGCGGCTCCTGCGGGAGGTCGAGGACCGGTCGGACGCGCTGATGGGCCTGCCGGCGCCGGGGGGTCCGGCGGACGCCTAGGCGGCGAGGCCCTTGGCGCCCATCGCCAGGAACTTGCGGCGCCGGGCGGGCACGAGGTCCTTGCGGCCCGCCAGGCCCGCGAGCTCCCCTTCGATGGCGCGGCCGACCGCGGCGATGGTGGCGGCGGGGTCGCGGTGCGCGCCGCCGACGGGCTCGGCCACGATGCGGTCGATCACGCCGAGCTGCATCAGATCCTGCGCGGTCAGGCGCAGGGCGGCGGCGGCCTCGCGCATCTTCTCGGAATCCTTCCACAGGATCGAGGCGCAGCCCTCCGGCGAGATCACCGAGTAGATCGAGTGCTCCAGCATCAGGACGCGGTCGCCGGAGGCGAAGGCGACCGCCCCGCCGGAGCCGCCCTCGCCGATGACGCAGGCCACGAGGGGCACGCCGACGCGCAGGCAGGTCTCGGTCGAGCGGGCGATCGCCTCGGACTGGCCGCGCTCCTCGGCGCCCTTGCCGGGATAGGCGCCGGGCGTGTCGATCAGGGTGACGACCGGCACGCCGAAGCGGCCGGCCAGCTCCATCAGCCGGATCGCCTTGCGGTAGCCCTCGGGCCGCGCCATGCCGAAATTGCGCGCGATGCGGGTCTGGGTGTCGTGACCCTTCTCGTGGCCGATCACCATCACGGCGCGCCCGTCCAGGCGCGCGAGCCCGCCCATCACGGCGTGGTCGTCGGCGAAGTTCCGGTCGCCCGCGAGCGGGGTCCAGTCGGTGAAGAGGGCGGCGACGTAGTCCTTGCAGTGCGGGCGCTCGGGATGGCGGGCGACCTGCGCCTTCTGCCAGGCGGTGAGCTTGCCGTAGAGGGTGGCGAGGAGGGCGCGGGCCTTGCCGCCGAGCGCCTCGGCCTGCTCGGAGAGGTCGGCGGTGTCCTCGCCGCGGGCCATGGCGCGCAGCTCCTCGGCCTTGCCCTCGATCTCGGCGAGGGGCTTCTCGAAGTCGAGGTAATGGGTCATCGGCGGCGGGCTCCAGGCGAGGGCGCGCCCGCTACTTGGCCGCTCCGGGCGCGGGGCGCAACGCCCCGGCCGCGCGCGCGACGTGGCCGCACGAGGTGCGCCCGGGCGGGCCGGCGTCCTCGAGCATCCGCAGGACCGCCGGCGGCCGGTAGGTGCGGCTGTCCCGGTGCGGCCGGACGAGCGCGGCGCACCGGCGCGGCCGGTAGGCCGTGAGCGCCGCCGTGCCCGCCGGGGGCGAGGCGCCCGGCGATCCGGCGCAGCGCGGCGGCGGGATCGTCCGGATGCGCGGCCGCGTGGCCGACGAGGGTGGTCGCGAGCGCAACGGCGGCGGAGGCGGGCGGGTCGCCGGGACGGATCGTCACGCGCGCCCAGCCCGGGGCGCCTGGGGCGTACGGGGCTGCCGGGTCCATCGCGCATCCGTCCCATGGCGCGGCAGGGGCGTGCGCGCGGGACCGGCCTCGGGTCGATATCCTGCCGGGCCTGGCGCGGTTGCCCGGGCCGACGGCGCGCGCGGGCGGATCGGATGGGCGGCCGCGGATCGGGCGGGACAAGCCGTGCGCGCGGTGGCAAGCTGCGCCCGTCCCGTTCGGAGCCCGCCGCATGATCCCGACCCCCTACCTCCTCTTCCTCGGCGACGCGCCGGACATGCTCGCCGCGAAGGTGGCGATCGGGATCCGCGACTGGCGGCCCGATCACGCGGTCGGGCAGCTCTCCTTGCCGGGATGCCGGGCGGACCTTCGCCTGCGGGAGATGTCCCTCGAGGAGGGTTGGGCGGCGGGCGCGCGGACGCTGGTGATCGGGGTCGCGAACCGCGGCGGGACGATCGCGGAGAGCTGGCGCGAGGTGCTGCGCGCCGCGCTGGCGCTCGGCTACGACCTCGCCTCGGGCCTGCATCAGCTGCTGCGCGACCAGCCGGACCTCGCGGAGGCGGCGCGCGCCCATGGCCGGACGCTGCACGACGTGCGGGTGCCGACGGTGCGCTATCCGATCGGCGAGGGGCGGCCGCGCGCGGGGCGGCGGTGCCTGGCCGTCGGGACGGATTGCTCGGTCGGCAAGATGTACACGGCCATGGCGATGGAGCGCGAGATGGCCGCGCGCGGCATGGCGGCGACGTTCCGCGCCACGGGGCAGACCGGCATCCTTATCACCGGGGGCGGCGTGCCCCTCGACGCGGTGATCGCGGATTTCATGGCCGGGAGCGTCGAGTGGCTGACGCCGCCGAACGAGCCGGACCACTGGGACCTGATCGAGGGGCAGGGGAGCCTCTACCATCCGTCCTATTCGGGGGTGACGATGGCCCTGATCCACGGCGGGGCGCCCGACGCGTTGATCCTCGCGCACGAGCCGACGCGCACGCACATGCGCGGGCTGCCGCATCACGGGATCCCGGCGCTGGAGGAGCTGCGCGAGCTGTCGCTGGGCCTGGCGCGGCGGGTGAACCCCGGCTGCGAGGTCGTCGGCGTGGCGGTGAACACGCAGCATCAGGACGAGGACGCCGCGCGGCGGACCTGCGAGGGGATCGAGGCGCGGCTCGGGCTGCCGACGGTCGATCCGATCCGCCACGGCGCGGGGAGGCTGGTCGATGCGCTCCCGGCGTGAGGGGGGAGGGCGGCGCGCTCACAGGGGCTGCGCCCCCGTCGCGCGCCGCCGGGCGGACCTGCGGCCGCCGTGCCCGGCCCGGAGGGCGCGATGAGGATCGAGGTGCGCGCCGAGCGGTTCGCGCTGGAGCGGCCGTTCACCATCGCGCGGGGCACGCGGACCCATGCCGAGGTGTTGACGGTGACCCTTGTCGACGGGGCGCATCGGGGCCGGGGGGAATGCGTCCCCTACGCGCGCTACGGCGAGACGATGGCGAGCGTGGAGGCGCAGGTTCGCGGGTTCGCGGGCGGCACGCGCGCGGAGCTGGCGGAGGCCTTGCCGCCGGGCGCGGCGCGCAACGCGCTCGACTGCGCGCTGTGGGATCTCGAGGCGAAACGGGCGGGCGCGCGGGTGTGGGACCTGGCCGGCCTGCCGGCGCCCGGGACGCTGGTGACGGCCTACACGCTCTCCCTGGATGCGCCCGAGGCGATGCGCGCGCAGGCCGCGGCGAACGCGCATCGACCGCTCCTGAAGGTGAAGCTGGGGACCGAGGACGACATGCCGCGGCTTGAGGCCGTGCGGGCGGGGGCCCCGAGGGCCCGGATCGTGGCGGATGCGAACGAGGGGTGGAGCGCGGCGATCTACGCCGACCTGGCGCCGCATCTGGCGCGGCTCGGCGTCGAGATGATCGAGCAGCCGGTGCCGGCGGACCGGGTCCACGAGCTCGACGGGATGGCCCGGCCGGTCCCGCTCTGCGCCGACGAGAGCTGCCATGACCGCGCTAGCCTTCCGGCGCTCGAAGGGCGGTTCGACATCGTGAACGTGAAGCTCGACAAGACGGGCGGCCTGACCGAGGCGCTGGCGCTGCGGGACGCGGCGCGGGCCACGGGGTTCGGGGTCATGACCGGATGCATGGTGGGCTCGTCGCTGGCGATGGCGCCGGCGGTCCTGGCGGCGCAGGGCAGCGCGGTCGTGGACCTGGACGGGCCGCTCCTCCTGGCGGAGGACCGCGACGTCCCGCTGCGCTACGACGAGGACGGGGTGCACCCGCCCGACGCGGCCCTCTGGGGCTAGTGCCGGCCCGCGGGCGGCGCTAGGCCCGGACGGGTCCAGCCGCAGGAGGCCCCATGTCCCGAACCGTCTACGTCAACGGCGCCTACGTGCCGGAGGAGGACGCGAAGATCAGCGTGTTCGACCGCGGCTTCCTGTTCGCGGACGCGGTCTACGAGGTCACGAGCGTGATCGGCGGCAAGCTCGTCGACTTCGCCGGGCATTGCGCGCGACTGCGCCGGAGCCTCGCCGAGCTCGAGATGCCGAGCCCGGCCGACGACGACGCGCTCCTGGCGATCCATCGCGAGCTCCTGGAGCGCAACGCCGTGGAGGAGGGGATGGTCTACCTCCAGGTCACGCGCGGGGCGGCGGACCGGGACTTCGCCTATCCCGCCGAGCCGGCGCCGAGCCTGGTCATGTTCACGCAGGCCAAGGGGATCGTGGAGAGCCCGGCGGCGGAGGCGGGGATCGACGTGATCACCATCCCGGACCTGCGCTGGGGCCGGCGGGACATCAAGACGGTGCAGCTCCTCTATCCGTCGATGGGCAAGATGGCGGCCAAGGCGGCCGGGGCGGCGGACGCCTGGATGGTCGAGGACGGGGCCGTGACGGAGGGCACCTCGAACAACGCCTACATCGTGACGGGCGGGACCATCGTGACCCGGCACCTGGGGCACGAGATCCTGGCCGGGATCACGCGCGCCGCGGTCCTGCGCTTCGCGCGCGAGGCGCAGATGCGGGTGGAGGAGCGCAGCTTCACCGTGGCGGAGGCGATGGCGGCGGACGAGGCGTTCGTGACCTCGGCCTCGGCCTTCGTGACGCCGGTGGTGCGGATCGACGGCGAGGCGGTGGGCGATGGCGCGCCGGGGCCCGTCGCGCGGCGGTTGCGGGAGATCTACCTCGAGGAGGCGCGGGGCGCGGCGATCTGAGGACGGGGACGGGGGCCTGGTTCGGGGGTCGTCCTCCTCCGGCCGGGCCGGAGGAGGACGACCTGCGGGATGCGCCCGCGGGGCCGGAGATCCTCGGATCGAGTCCGAGGATGGCGGGGGCGGAGGGCGCCATCCGGGCCGAGGGTCCGGCGGGACGGGCTGCGGTGCCCCGGGCGGGTCCGCGAAGGCGGCGCTCCCGGGGCCCTGGTCAGCCTCGGCCGTGCGACTGGCCGAAGTCCACGATCTGCTGGGGCGTGGCCTCGCGTTGATGCATGTCCTGCCAGTCGCCGTATGGCATGCCGTAGAACGCCTCGCGGCCCTGGGCCTTGTCCATCTCGACGCCGCGGGCGTTCGCCTCCTCCTGATACCAGCGGGCGAGGCAGTTCCGGCAGAAGCCCGTCAGGTTCATCATGTCGATGTTCTGCACGTCGGTGCGCTCGGCGAGGTGGGCGCGCAGGCGGCGGAAGGCGGCGGCCTCGATCTCGGTTCTCTGGGCGTCGGTCATGGGGGCTCTCCTTTTCCCTCCATCTAAGGCGCCGCGCCGGCCGCTACAGCCCCGCATCCGCGCGGGCCGCGATCAGGAGGGGCGCGAGGCGGGCGCCCCAGGCGGCTTGATCCTCGGGGGCCTCTATGAGGTCGTTGCGCAGCTCGATCAGGACGTTGGGCCGCCCGTGCCGAAGGGCGTGGCGGTCGACCGCGTCGCCTGGCAGGTGGCCGGTATAGGGCTCGTTGTCGCCGACGACGAGATCGGCCTCGGCGCGCAGCCGGGCCAGCAGGGGATCCGCCAGGCGCCGGTCGGCGGCCGACAGGATGGCGACATGCCACGGGCGCGGCGGGCGGCCCCTGAGCTTCGGCGTGAAGGAGTGGACGGCGACGAGCGCGATGCCGGGCCGGGCGCACAGGCGCCCGAGCGCGGCGTGATAGGGCCGGTGGAGGAGGTCCAGACGGCGCGCGCGCTCGGCGGCGTCCACGCCCCGGTTGGCCGGCACGATCGTGCCGTCGTAGAGGCGCATGATCAGGGTCGGGTCGTCCTCGCCGCGGTTGTTGTCGATGACGAGGCGGCTGAACCGGCCCAGCACCGCGGGCGCGTCCAGCGCGTCGGCCAGGGCGCGCGCGGTGCCCGCGGCCCCGACGTCCCAGGCGATATGGCGGGCCATCTCCTCCGGCGGCAGGCCGAGATCGCCGCTCGCGATCTTGCGCGGCACGCGCCGCGAGGCGTGGTCGCAGGAGACCACCCAGGCGCCCGGGCGCCCTTCGCCCGCGACCTCGGCGGCGCCTGCCTCGCGATCGGCGATGTTAGCGATAGCGAGAAACCCCCTTCGGCGCGTTGCCCGCCGCCGGACGCTGGGGCATAGCGGCGGCGACGCGGCCCAGAGCCGCCCGACCGGGAAGGGGTGTCATGCGCCGCCAGCGAAACGTCAAGATCGTGGCCACGCTCGGCCCGGCCTCCAGCGACGAGGCCACCATCCGCGCTCTGTTCGAGGCCGGGGCGGACGTGTTCCGCCTCAATATGTCCCATGGCGCGCATGCCGACATCGCCGAGCGCCATGCCGCGATCCGCCGGATCGAAGCCGATACCGGCCGCCCGATCGCCATCCTGGCGGACCTCCAGGGGCCCAAGCTGCGCGTTGGCACGTTCGGCGCCGGTCCGGTCGAGCTCAAGCCCGGGCAGGCGTTCCGGCTCGACCTGGACGAGGCGGAGGGGGACGCCCGGCGCGTGCGGCTGCCGCATCCCGAGATCTTCGAAGCCCTGGAGCCCGGCGCGTCGCTCCTGGTGAACGACGGGAAGATCCGCCTCAAGGTGACGTCCTGCGGCGCCGATTTCGCGGAGACCGAGGTGGTCGTGGGCGGCGCGATCTCCGACCGCAAGGGCGTGAACGTGCCGGACGTGGTGCTGCCCGTGGCGGCGCTCTCGCCCAAGGACCGCGAGGACCTCGAGTTCGTGTGCGGGCTCGGCGTGGACTGGCTGGCGCTCTCCTTCGTGCAGCGCCCGGCGGACGTGGAGGAGGCGCGCACTCTGGCCCGCGGCCGCGCCGCGATCCTGTCCAAGATCGAGAAGCCCTCCGCGGTGCGGAGCTTCGACGCGATCCTGGAGGCCTCGGACGGGATCATGATCGCGCGCGGCGATCTCGGCGTGGAGCTGCCGGTGCAGGCGGTCCCGCCGATCCAGAAGCGGCTCGGGCGCCTGTGCCGGGCGGCCGGCAAGCCGGTGATCGTGGCGACGCAGATGCTCGAGTCGATGATCGAATCGCCGGTGCCGACGCGGGCCGAGGTGTCCGACGTCGCGACCGCGATCTACGAGGGGGCGGACGCCATCATGCTCTCGGCCGAGAGCGCGGCGGGCGCCTACCCGATCGAGGCCGTCACCACGATGGACGACGTCGCCCGCGAGGTGGAGGGCGATCCGGTCTACCGCGAGATCATCGACGCGCAGCGGAGCGCGACCCGCCGGCGCGGGGTGGCCGACGGGATCGTGGCCGCCGCCCGCGAGATCTCGGAGACCGCGGAGATCAAGGCGATCTGCTGCTTCACCAAGACGGGCACGACCGCCTCCCTGGTGGCGCGCGAGCGGCCGCACGTGCCGATCCTCGCGCTCACGCCCGAGCAGGGCACGGCGCGGCGCCTGTGCCTGACCTGGGGGACGACGTGCTTCCAGACCGAGGAGGTCGAGCGCTTCAAGCAGGCGGTGGTCGCCGCCGCCCGCGCCGCGCGGGAGGGAGGATTCGCGACCGAGGCCGACCAGATCGTGGTGACCGCGGGCGTGCCCTTCGGCGTGGAGGGCACGACCAACATCCTGCGCGTCGCGCCCTGCGAGGAGCGCCTCATCTACCGGACGGACCCCGGCTGACGCCCCCCGTGGCCGCCGCCGCCCGGCTTGCGCGCGCCCGCGCGGGGGGCTAGAGGGCGCGCTTCCATCCCCGCGCCCGCGGCCGATACGGCATGCCGACCGGCGCGACGAACGTGATCCCGAAGGGAGCCTCGAAATGCCCAAGATGAAGACGAAGTCGAGCTGCAAGAAGCGGTTCAAGGTGACGGCGACCGGCAAGGTCATGTCCGGCCCCGCCGGCAAGCGGCACGGCATGATCAAGCGGTCGACCAAGTTCATCCGCTCGCACCGTGGCAACTCGGTCATGTCCGAGCCCGATCAGAAGATCGCGCTCGGCTTCATGCCCTACGACCGCTGAGGAGGCGCCAAGATGTCCCGCACCAAGACCGGACTCGTCACGCACCGCCGCCACAAGAAGGTCGTCGACGCCGCCAAGGGCTATTACGGCCGCCGCTCCACGACCTTCCGCGTCGCTCGCCAGGCGGTCGACAAGGCCAACCAATACGCCACGCGCGACCGCAAGAACCGGAAGCGCCAGTTCCGCGCGCTGTGGATCCAGCGGATCAACGCCGCGATCCGCGCGCATGACGAGACGCTGAACTATTCCAAGTTCATCGGCGGCCTCGCCGCCTCCGGGATCGAGGTCGACCGCAAGGTCCTCGCCGATCTCGCGGTGCACGATCCGGAGGCGTTCGGCGCCATCGTCGATCAGGCCAAGGCCGCGATCCCGGCGCAGCCCGTCCCGGCCTGACGCCGGCGCTTCGGATGTCGAGGGGCCGTCCGGGCGACCGGGCGGCCCCTCGTCGTTCCAGGTCGGCCACCACGGCGCGCCCGGAGCGGCGATGCGCCTATTCGGCGGCGACCCGCACTCGTGCCTCGGAGCCGCCATCGGCCGGCGGGGGGTCGCCGCGTTCCGCGCCGCGGGCGGAGAGGAAGTCGCCGAGGGTGTGGAGGGCGGGGATGTGCCCGCACAGGACCCGCACCGCGACCAGGAGCGGAACCGCGATCAGCATGCCCACCACCGACCACAGCCAGGCCCAGAACGCGACCATGATGAAGACGACCACCGTGTTGAGCTTGAGGTTCCGGCCGACGGCCCATGGCGTGACGAACTGCCCCTCGAACGAGGTCAGCGCGTAGTAGACGATCGCCGGGATGAAGGCCTCTCCCATGCCGGGGAACGTCAGGAGGCCGACGACCAGCGTGAGCGCCGCGCCCACGATCGCCCCGATATAGGGGACGTAGTTCAGGATGCACGCCGCGACGGCGAAGAGGAGCGGGTCGGGCATCCCGAGCGCCCACATCGCGAGGCCGACCGCGACGCCGAGCCCGACATTGATGATCGTGATCGTCAGCAGGTAGTGCGAGACCTGCCGCTCGATCTCGCGGGCGATGCGCATGGCGCGCCGCTTGTCGCGGAAGTTGGGCAGGACGTGCACCAGCTTCTCGTAGAACATGTCGCCCGAGGCCAGGACGAAGAACAGGAGCACGAGGGTCAGGACGAGCTGCACCAGGATCGAGGGCGCCGTGCCCGCGAGCGTGGTGAGGAAGCCGCCGTCGCGGACGACGACCTCGGTCACCTCGCTGGAATCGGGGGAGGGCGCGGCGGCCTCGCTGACCTTCTCGACGACCTCGGTGAGGGAGGCGCCCTCCTCGTCCCCGCCGAAGGAGGCGCGGATCTGGCCGATGCGCTGCTCGAGCTGCGCGCCGATGCGCGGGGCGTCCGCGGTCCATTCGCGGACCGGGCCGGAGAGCAGGACTGCGACCGCGACCAGGCTCGCGACGAGGGCGGTCATGATGAGGCCGGCCGCCGCACCGCTCGGCAGGCCGATCCGCTCCATCCCGCGGCGCAGCGGGCTGAACACCAGGGCCAGGAGGAAGGCCATCAGGATGGGGGTCAGGAACAGCTTGGCGTAGGCGAGCGCGTAGACCGCCAGCAACGCGAAGATGCCGGTGATGGCCCATCGCGGCGCCGCCGGCCGGGCGGGCTCCGCCTCCGGCTCCGCCGGCGCCGGGATGGAAGGATCGGATGACATCGGCGCGCGCTCCGCAGGGGGGTACGGGGCACGTAACGCGCCAGCGGCCGGATCGTTCGATGGCGGTCGGCGCGGCCGTTGCCCCCTCCGGCGGGCCGCGCTATCGCGGCGGCCGGCAGGGAGGCCCCGATGGACGAGTTGCGCGCGAGATGGCTGGACGCGATCCGGGGCGCCGCGGGCGAGGAGGCGCTCGAGGCCGTGCGCGTGGCCGCCCTCGGCAAGAAGGGGGAGGTCGCGCTCCGGATGCGCGAGTTGGGGCGCATGACCCCCGAGGAGCGACAGCTCGCGGGGCCGGCACTGAACGCCCTCAAGGGCGAGCTGACATCCGCGATCGCGGCGCGCGCCGCCGCGCTCGGGGATGCCGCCCTGGCGGAGCGGCTGGCGGCCGAATGGCTGGACGTGACCCTCCCGCCCCGGCCGCGCCGCACGGGCACGATCCACCCGGTCAGCCAGGTCACCGAGGAGGTGACGGCGATCTTCGCGCAGATGGGGTTCGGCGTCGCGACCGGCCCGCAGGTCGAGGACGACTGGCACAATTTCGACGCGCTCAACATCCCGTGGCACCATTCGAGCCGCGAGGAGATGGACACGTTCTACATGTCCGCCGCCCCCGGCGAGCGGCCGAACGTCCTCAGGACCCACACCTCGCCGGTGCAGATCCGCTCGATGCTGGAGCATGGCGCGCCGCTGCGCGTGATCTGTCCGGGGCGGGTGTACCGCTCGGACTACGACCAGACGCACACGCCGATGTTCCATCAGGTCGAGGGCATCGCCATCGACCGGGACATCACGATGGCCAACCTCAAATGGGTGCTGGAGGAGTTCGCGCGCGCCTTCTTCGAGGTGCCCGAGCTCGAGGTGCGGTTTCGCGCCAGCCATTTCCCCTTCACCGAGCCCTCGGCGGAGATCGACTTCCGCTGCTCGTGGGAGGGCGGCACCCTGAAGCTCGGCGAGGGCGACGACTGGCTCGAGGCCGGCGGCTGCGGCATGGTCCACCCCGAGGTCCTGAAGTCCGGCGGGATCGACCCTTCCGAGTGGCAAGGCTTCGCCTTCGGCCTCGGCATCGACCGGCTCGCCATGCTGAAATACGGCATCCCGGACCTGCGCGCCTTCTTCGACAGCGACCTGCGCTGGCTCAAGCATTACGGCTTCGGCGCGCTCGACATGCCGGGGGCGGCGTGAGCCGCTCGCGGCTCGCCGTCCTCGCGCTGGCGACCGTGATCGTGGGGGCGCATGTCATGCTGTGGCTGTCGGACGTGCCGCAGGACGCGAAGCTGCGGCTGACTCTGCTCAACGCCGCGGGCTGGGGCGCCGTGCTGCTGCCGGCGCTGGCGGTGAACCTCTGGCTCGGGGCCGTGACCCGCCGGAACGAAGAGGGATGACGCGTTGAAGTTCACGATGTCCTGGCTGCGCGAGCATCTCGATACGGACGCGTCCGTGGACGAGATCGCCGAGGCGCTGACCGATCTCGGGCTGGAGGTGGAGGGCGTGACCGACCCGGCCGCCGCGCTGCGGCCGTTCCGGATCGGGCATGTCGAGAGCGCCGAGCCGCACCCGGACGCCGACCGGCTGCGGGTCTGCATGGTGCGCACCGCGGGCGGCGTGAAGCAGATCGTGTGCGGCGCGCCGAACGCGCGCGCCGGGATCACGGTCGTCGTCGCCGAGCCGGGGGTCTACGTCCCCGGCATCGACACGACCATCGGCGCGTCCAGGATCAGGGGCGTCGAGAGCTTCGGCATGATGGCCTCCGAGCGGGAGATGGAGCTGTCGGACGAGCATGACGGCATCATCGAGCTGCCCTCGGGGGAGGTGGGAGAGAGCTTCGCCGACTGGCTCGCCGTCAACCGGCCGGGCGCCGTCGATCCGGTGATCGAGATCGCGATCACCCCCAACCGGCCCGACGCGCTGGGCGTGCGGGGGATCGCGCGCGACCTCGCGGCGCGGGGGCTCGGGACGCTGCGCCCGCGGGAGGTCGAGATGGTGCCGGGTCGCCATCCGTCGCCCGTGGGGGTCACCATCGACGCGGACGCGCGCGAGGGCTGCCCGGTCTTCCACGGGCGCCTCATCCGGGGCGTGACGAACGGGCCCTCCCCCGACTGGCTGCGGGCGCGGCTCGAGGCGATCGGACTGCGGCCGATCGGCTTCCTGGTGGACGTGACGAACTTCTTCACCCACGACCTCAACCGCCCGCTTCACGTGTTCGACGCGGCCAAGTTGGCCGGCGGGCTGCGGGTGCACCTGGCCGAGGGCGGCGAGATGCTCGAGGCGCTGGACGAGCGCACCTACGAGGCGCCCGCGGGCGCGGTCCTGATCTCGGACGGTGCGGGCGCGCAGTCGCTGGGCGGGATCATGGGCGGCGCCGCGACGGGCGTGGACGACGGCACGACGGACGTGTTCGTGGAATGCGCGTATTTCGACCCGGTGAGAACGGCGCTGACGGGCCGGGCCCTGAAGATCCATTCGGACGCGCGCTACCGCTTCGAGCGGGGGATCGACCCGGCCAGCGTGCCGACCGGCATCGAGATGGCGACGCGGATGATCCTCGATCATGCCGGCGGCGAGCCGTCCGAGGTCGTCGTCGCGGGCGAGGTGCCGGACGACGCGCGGGCCTACCCGTTCGATCCGAGCCGGATGCGCACCCTCGTCGGCATGGAGGTGCCCGAGGCCGAGCAGCGCCGCAGCCTGGAGGCCCTCGGCTTCCGGGTCGAGGATGGGATGGCGCATGTCCCGTCCTGGCGGCCCGACATTCGCGGCGCGGCCGACATCGTCGAGGAGGTGGCGCGGGCCGCGTCCCTGACGAAGCTGGTCGGCGCGCCCCTGCCGCGCGCGCCGGGGGTCGGGGGTCCGGTCCTGACCCCAGGGCAGGCGCGCGAGCGCATCGCGCGCCGGACCGCCGCCGCGCTCGGCTACGATGAATGCGTGACCTACAGCTTCGTCGACCTCGCCGCGGCCGAGACCTTCGGCGGCGGGGCCGAGGGCACCCGTCTCGAGAACCCGATCAGCTCGGAGATGAGCCATCTGCGGCCCTCGCTCCTGCCGGGCCTGCTGCGCGCGGCGGCGCGGAACCAGGCGCGGGGCGTCGGCCGGATGGCGCTCTTCGAATGCGGCGCGGCGTTCCACGGCGGCGGGCCCGGCGAGCAGCATGCGGCCTTGACGGGCGTGATCGTCGGGGCGCCGGATCGGGACGTGCACGGCGGCGCGCGCGAGGCGGACGCCTTCGACATGCGCGGCGACGCGGCCGCGATCCTCGAGGCTCTCGGCGCGCCGGCGGGGCGGGTCCTGCGCGGTGCGCCGGACTGGTGGCATCCGGGCCGTTCGGGGCGCGTCACGCTCGGCCCGAAGGTGGCGCTGGCGACCTTCGGCGAGGTGCACCCCCGCGCGTCCCGGGCGATGGGCGTGAAGGGCCGGGTGGCGGCGTTCACCGTGCATCTGGACGCGATCCCGATGCCGAAGGCCAAGGGCGCCTCTCGAGGTGCGCTCGCGCTGAGCAACGTGCAGGGCGTGGAGCGCGACTTCGCCTTCGTCCTGGACCGGGACGTGCCGGCGCAGGACGTGGTCGCCGCGGCGCGCGGCGCGGACAAGGCCCTGATCGCCGACGTGCGGGTGTTCGACGCCTTCGAGGGCGGGGCGCTCGGCGAGGGGCGCAAGTCCCTCGCCATCGCGGTGCGGCTGCAGCCGGCGGACCGCACCCTGACCGAGGCGGAGATCGCGGCGGTCGGCGAGAGGATCGTGGCCAAGGTCGCCGCGGCCACCGGCGGGACGCTTCGCGCGTGAGCCTGCGGGTCTACCTTTCCGGCGAGATCCACACCGACTGGCGGGCGGGCGTGATCGCGGGTTCGGACGGGCTGGACGTCGTCTTCGACGGCCCGGTGACGGATCACGCCGCGAGCGACGATTGCGGTGCGGCGATCCTGGGCCCCGAGGAGAAGAAGGTCTGGCACGATCGGCTCGGCGCGCAGGTCAACGCGATCCGCACCCGGCGCGGGATCGGCGCGGCCGAGGTGGTCGTCGTCCGGTTCGGCGAGCAGTACCGCCAGTGGAACGCCGCCTTCGACGCCGGGATGGCGGCGGCGCTGGGCAAGTCGCTGATCGTGCTGCACCCGCCCGAGCACGGCCACGCGCTCAAGGAGGTGGACGCGGCCGCGCTCGCGGTGTGCGAGACGCCCGCCCAGGTGGCGGACGTCCTGCGCTACGTGCTGACGGGTGCGCTGCCGGCCTAGGCCGGTCGGGCGGGCACGTTCAGGCCGGTCCGCACCGCCTCGCGCGCCAGGAAACGATCCAGATAGGGGGCGAGATTGGCCCGCTCGTCCCAACCGACGAGTTCCTTCGCGCCGTAGAACTCGAGCGCGCGCAGCCAGGGGGCGATGGCGATGTCGGCGATGGAATAGTCGCCGGCGACCCATTCGCGGCCCTCGAGGTGCCCGTCGAGGACGTTCAGCAGCCGCGTGGCCTCATCCACGTATCGCCGCCGGGGACGCTCGTCCTCCCACTCGGAGCCCGCGAACTTCACGAAGAACCCCATCTGGCCCAGCATCGGGCCGAGGCCGCCCATCTGCCACATCAGCCACTGGCGCACGTGATGGGCGTTCGCGCCGGAGCCGCCGAGCCGCCCGGTCTTCTCGGCGAGGTAGATCAGGATCGCGCCCGATTCCCAAAGGCCGAGGGGTGCGCCGTCCGGCCCGTCCGGGTCGATGATGGCCGGGATCTTGTTGTTGGGGTTGAGAGAGAGGAACTCGGGGCTCTTCACGTCCTCGTCCTTGAGGGTGACGAGATGCGCCTCGTAGGGCAGGCCGGTCTCCTCCAGCATGATCGAGGCCTTGACGCCGTTGGGCGTCGGGAAGGCGTAGAGCTGGATCACGGACGGGTCGGCGGCGGGCCATTTGCGGGTGATCCCGAAGGCGGAGAGGTCGGCCATGCTTGCGCGCTCCTTGCTTGCGTCGGAGCCACACCTATGGCCCGGCCCCGGTCCCGAGAACCTCCCGAGGCCCTGCGGAATGGGGTAGGGGGGTGTGCGGCCACGCACCCCGCCGGCCGCCGGATCACGGGACGGACGACATGCTGAACGAGTTCAAGGACTTCATCGCCAAGGGCAACGTGATGGACCTCGCGGTGGGGATCATCATCGGCGCGGCCTTCACCGCCATCGTGAACAGCCTCGTGGAGGATCTCGTCAACCCGCTCATCGGGCTCTTCGTCGGCGGCATGGATTTCAGCGATCTGACGGTCGGGGTCGCGGACGCCCAGTTCCGCTACGGCGCCTTCGCCAACGCGGTGATCGAGTTCCTGATCATCGCCTTCGTGGTCTTCCTGCTGGTGAAGTTCGTCAACCGCATCAAGTCCATCGCCGAGAAGCCCGACGACGTGGCGCCGGAGGTCCAAACCGGGCCGTCCGAGAAGGACATCCTGATCGAGATCCGGGATGGGCTGGCGGCGCGGCGGGACCTCTAGGGCCGGCCCGCGGCTCTGCGTCACTCGGTCCCGCGCGGTTGGCTTCGCGGCCGGTAAGGGCGATATCGGCGCCACGATCCATCGCCGACCGGAGCCGTCATGACCCTGCGCCGCTTGTCCGCCCTCACCATCTGCGCGTCGCTCCTGGCGGGCGCAGCCTGGGCCGAGGGGCACCTGTCCGTCGACGCCGCCTTCCTGCGCGCCGCGCCGCCGAACGCCCCCGTGCTCGGCGGCTATGCGGTGATCACGAACGCCGGCCAGGAGGACGACACGCTGATCGCCGCCGTCACGGAGGCCGCCGGGCGGGTCGAGCTGCACGAGATGATCCTCGAGGACGACGTGATGCGCATGCGCGAGGTCGCCGGCGGCATCCCCGTGCCGGCCGGCGGCACGGTCGTCCTGCGGCCGGGCGGGCTGCACCTGATGCTGATGGCTCCGACCGGAGCGGCGGCGGTCGGCGAGACGCGGGACGTCACCCTGACCTTCGCCTCGGGCGCGGAGATGACGGTCCCCTTCGCCGTGGCGCAGGTGCCGGAGATCGAGCTCGGCCTCGCCGCCGCAGGGGGCGGGGCGCACGGGGGGGCGATGGGCCATGAGTCCGATGGCTGATCGCCGCCGGGTCGTCCTGTGGGGCGCGTTGGCGGTCGGCGCCATCGCGCTCGGGCTGGGCGCGCGCCTCTTCTACGACCGGATGGAGGACGGCGCGGTGGGCCTGGCCGATCTGGGCGGCGCGTTCGAGCTCGTGGACCATGACGGCGCGCCGATCACGCAGGCCGCGTTCGAAGGACAGCCCTCGGCGCTGTTCTTCGGGTTCACCCATTGCCCCGAGATCTGCCCCACGACGGTCTACGAGATCGAGACGTGGATGCAGGATCTCGGTCCCGACGCGGAGGAGTTCCGCGCGTTCTTCGTGACCATCGACCCGGAGCGCGACACGCCCGGCGTGCTCAAGGAGTACCTCGAGTACCAGAGCGACCGCGTGATGGGCGTCACCGGCCCGCCGCGGGACGTGCTGGCGATGGCCGACGACTGGCGCGTCTACTACAACCGCGTCCCCCTCGAGGAGGGGGACTACACCATGGACCATACCAGCCTGGTGTATCTGCTCGACGAGGACGGGCAGTACGCCGACCTCATCCGCTACGGCGAGGAGCGCGAGAGCGCGGTCGCGAAGATCCGCGCGCTCCTCGACTGACCCGCGGGCGGCATGTCGGCGCGCGGGGGAGAGGTCGGACACGAAGAACCCCCGGGCGATGCCGCGGGGGTTCACGTGATGCATCACGTCTCGGGCGGGTGGCCCGCCGGAAATGCGCGGCGGACTACATGAGCCCTTCGCGCTGAGCCTTCTTGCGAGCGAGCTTGCGTGCCCGGCGGATGGCCTCGGCCTTCTGGCGGGCCTTCTTCTCGGACGGCTTCTCGAAATGCTGCTTGAGCTTCATCTCGCGGAAGACGCCCTCGCGCTGGAGCTTCTTCTTCAGGGCCCGGAGGGCCTGATCGACGTTGTTGTCGCGAACGCTGACCTGCATGTGGTTTTCACCACCTTTCTGGCTGGAGTGTCATGGGAAGATGCAGGAGGTGGCGATATATGAGCGCCCCGCTAGCTTGTCCAGCGCCCAAGCACCCGCCACCGGAGGCCCCCGATGACCCCGCTGACCGACCGCCTGACCGACGCCGCCCTGCCGCATGTCCCGTTCGACGGGTGGTCCCCGGCGACGTTCCGGGCGGCCGTCGCCGATGCGGGGGCGACGGAGGGCGAGGCGCGGGCCGCGGCGCCGCGGGGGGCGGCGGACCTCGCGGTGCGCTTCCACGTGCGCGGCGACGAGGACATGGCCCACGCCCTGGCCGCCGAGGACCTGATGGCGCGCAAGATGCGCGACCGCATCGCGCTGGCCGTGCGCGCCCGGATCCAGGCGATCCCGGACAAGGAGGCCGTGCGCCGCGGCGCCGCGCTCTTCGCGATGCCGCACATGGCGGCCGACGGCGCGCGGCTGATGTGGAACACCGCGGACCGGATCTGGGAGGCGGCGGGGGACACCTCGGACGACGTCAACTGGTACACCAAGCGCGCGACGCTGGCGGCGGTCTACGGCTCGACGGTGCTGTTCTGGCTCGGGGATGACAGCGCGGGCGCGCGCGACACCTGGGCCTTTCTCGACCGGCGGATCGACGGCATCCTCCAGATCGAGCGCGCCAAGGGGTTCGTGCGCGGCAACCCGGTGCTCCGCACGCTGCTGGCCGGCCCGCTCTGGGCCGCGGGCAAGGTGCGCGCGCCCGCGCGGATGCCGCCGGTCGATCTTCCGGGCCACTGGGCGACGGCGGCGCCCGCGCCCGAGGCCGCCCCCCCCGCCGCCGCCCCGGGGGCCGCCGCGCCGACGCCGAGGCCGCCCGCGGGCGAGCCGCCTGCGGGCCCCGCGTGACCGCCCCGTTGCCGGACGACATGGCCATGGTCGAGATCGCCGCGCCCGGCGGTCCCGAGATGCTCCGCCCCGCGCGCCGCCCGGTGCCGCGCCCCGGCCATGGCGAGGTCCT
This sequence comes from uncultured Alphaproteobacteria bacterium, assembly GCA_963833115.1. Taxonomy (GTDB): domain Bacteria; phylum Pseudomonadota; class Alphaproteobacteria; order Rhodobacterales; family Rhodobacteraceae; genus Hasllibacter. Next base: position 235,526 of record CAWHWS010000001.1, read on the forward strand.
GATCCGGGTGCGGCATGCCGGCGTGAACCGGCCGGACGTCCTCCAGCGGTCCGGCCTCTACGCCCCGCCGCCCGGGGCCTCGGACCTGCCCGGCCTGGAATGCGCGGGCGAGGTGGCGGCGCTGGGGCCGGGCGTGGCGGGCGTGGCGATCGGCGACGCGGTGTGCGCGCTCCTGCCGGGCGGGGGATACGCGCAATACGCCGCGACGCCCGCGGCGCATTGCCTGCCCGTGCCCGATGGCCTCACTCTCGCGGAGGCGGCGTGCCTGCCGGAGACGTGCTTCACCGTCTGGTCCAACGTCTTCGGGCGCGGCGGCCTGCTGGCGGGCGAGCGTTTCCTGGTGCACGGTGGCTCCTCCGGGATCGGCACCACCGCGATCCAGATCGCGCGGGCGCGGGGCGCGCGGGTGTTCGCGACCGCGGGGACGGACGCGAAGTGCCGGGCCTGCGAGGCGCTGGGCGCGGAGCGGGCGATCAACTACCGGAGCGCTGATTTCGTCGGCGAGATGCGCGCCGAGGGCGGCGCGGACGTGATCCTCGACATGGTGGGCGGCGACTACGTCGCGCGGAACCTCGCGGCGCTGGCCGATGACGGTCGGCTCGTGCAGATCGCGTTCCTGGAGGGCGCCAGGGTCGAGGCGAACCTCATGGCGCTGATGACCCGCCGCCTGACGATCACCGGCTCGACGCTGCGCCCGCAATCGACCCGGGCCAAGGCGCGGATCGCGGCGGACGTGGCGCGCGAGGTCTGGCCCCTCGTTCCGGGACGTCTCCGTCCGGTCATGGACGGCGCCTTCGCGCTGGCGGAGGCGGGCGCCGCGCACGCCCGGATGGAGACCTCGGAACATATCGGGAAGATTGTGCTAAACGTCGATTGATCTCCGTGCCTTAATCTCGCCGCGTTTTCGTCTTTCGTTAGGGACTTCGCGGCATACACCTCTCCGAGGCAAGGAAACGGCCGGGGGCGCTGACATGCACGATCACATGGACCATCAGATGACGGACCGGTTCGACGACGGGTATCCGCGCTCTCGCATCGCGGCCTGGGCCGAAAGCTCGCTCTGGCTCGTCGGCATGGGCGCGACCGCCTTCGGCGCGGCGCTGCTGGCCGAGTGGGCCCTGCTCGTCGCCCTTGGGTGACGCGTCCTAGCGCACCGGGTCGAGCAGGGCGTCCTCGAGCGCGCAGTCCCGCAGCACGTCCGGGCCGCAGCGTCGCAGGCCCAGGGCCTTCGTCAGGCAGATGCGCGCCTCCATCACGCGGCCGTCGCGGCACGTCACGGTGATCATGTCGGGGGCGAGGCCCGGGTTCGCCTCCACGAAGGCCGCCTCCACCACCTTCGCCGGCAGCCTGACCGGCCTCCTCAGCTCCCGCAGGAGCGCGGGTCGCTCGATCGCCGCGTAGGCGGCGCGCGAGAGGGCGAGGTAACCCGGCCCGTCGAGCCCCGAGCACCGCCCGTGCTTGCGCCATTGGTGCCAGGCCAGCCCGCCCGAGCCCATGATGTCGACCATCTCGCCGGTCTCCCGGCGCGTCGGATCACGGCCCGCGCCGGTGCACCACGAGGGCCATCCGACCTCCCGTTGGGGCCAGAGCCCGTGGAGCGACCAGCCGAGGTCGCGACCGCATTGCGGGGCGCCGCGCGCGTCGCCCTCGACGGCGCACCAGGAGGGCGACCAGCTGAGCGCCAGGACGTAGTAGTCGAACGCGCCCGGCCGCTCGCCTTCCGCTCGGGCGGCGGTGGCGAGGACGATGGCGATCAGGATCGCCCCGAGGGCGCGGCGCGGCATGGTCATCGCTCTCTTCCCCTTCGCGGCCCCCCGTTCTATATGCCCCGCCACTCCCCGACAATCGAGGTCCGGCGCATCCCGCCACCCGGTTTCACCGGCGGGGCGGACATGCGTCAATCAAGGAGGCCCGAGATGAGCAAACCGATCATGGCCAAGGCCACCGCCGTCTGGCTCTGCGACAACACCACGATCAGCTTCAGGCAGATCGCCGAGTTCTGCGGGCTGCACGACCTCGAGGTGCAGGGCATCGCCGACGGCGACGTGGCGCAGGGGGTCAAGGGGTTCGACCCGATCACCAACAAGCAGCTCACCCAGGACGAGATCGACCGTGCCGAGAAGGACCCGGCGCACAAGCTCAAGCTCCTGTTCAACCCGGCCTCCGCCGGCGAGGAGGTGCGCCGCGGGCCGCGCTACACCCCGCTCTCCAAGCGCCAGGACCGGCCGGCGGCGATCTTCTGGCTGGTGAAGTTCCACCCCGAGCTTGCGGACGCGCAGATCTCCAAGCTGGTCGGCACGACCAAGCCGACGATCCAGGCCATCCGCGAGCGCACGCATTGGAACATCTCCAACCTCGAGCCGATCGACCCCGTCGCGCTCGGCCTGTGCCGCCAATCGGAGCTCGACGCCGCCGTGCAGAAGGCGGCCGAGAAGAAGGCCCGGGAGGGCGGCGTCATGACCGATGACGAGCGCCGCCGCCTCGTCGGGGTGGAGCAGTCGCTCAGCGCCGATCCCGAGCCGCGGATCCCGTCCTCGATCGCGGGGCTGGAGACGTTCACCCTCTCGAACACCGGGGAGGAGCTCAAGGACGACGAGGAGGAGGACGACCGCGCGACGCCCGATGCGGACAGCGTCTTCGCGGGTTTCACCGGCGGCGACGAGCCCGCCGACGAGGACGCCAAGGACTAGCGCGAGAGCAGCCGGTCCCGCGCCCGCGTGGTGAGGGTCCGGCGCATCGCTTCCGCCGCCCAGGTCGGCGCGGTCACCCGGTAGCGGGCCCGCGGGCGCCTCGCGTCCAGCGCGCGGACGAGGGCGCGCGTCACGGCCGAGGGTGGCAGCTCGCCGAGGTCGGGGCGCGTCTTCGGGCCGTAGAGCCGCCCGCGGAGGCGCTCGTAATCCGCCGACCGCGCCGATGCGTCGACGTCGATCCACCGCTCGAAATGGGGGATCGAGTTCTCACGGATCCGGGTCGTGATCGGGCCGGGCTCGATGAGGATCACGTGCATGCCGGTGCCTCGCGTCTCCATCCGCAGCGCGTCGCTCAGGCCCTCCATCGCGTGCTTGGTCGCGACGTAGGCGCCCCGCAGCGGCATCGCCGTGAAGCCCAGGACCGAGGAGCAGTTCACGAGCCGGCCGTCGCCGGATGCGCGCAGCGCCGGGATCAGGCGCCGTGCGAGGTCGTGCACGCCGAAGAGGTTGGCCTCGAATATCTCGCGTAGGGCGGCGCGGGGCACGTCCTCGAGATAGCCCGGCAGGGCATGGGCCCCGTTGGCGAAGAGCGCGTCCAGCCGGCCATCCGTCCGGCGGATCGCCTCCGCGGCCCCGGCGGCGGTGCTCGCCTCGTCGGCCTGGTCGAGGGCGTAGGATTCGAAGCCTTCCGAGCGCAGGCGCTCGGCGTCGGCCTCGGCCCGGCAGGTCGCGAGGACCCGCCAGCCGCGGTGACGCAGCGTGTGTGCCGCGTCGGCCCCGATCCCGGAGGAGCAGCCCGTGATCAGGATCGAGCGCGTCATCGTGGCGCCCGGGAGATGGTCAGGCGCCCGTCAGCAGGCGGGCGGCCATCCAGCCCGTGCGCCCGTCCTCGGCGCGGACCCTGGCCCATCCCTCCGCCTCCTCGAGCACCTCGGTCCGGGCGCCGCGGCTCAGCGTGGCCAGCACGCCGTGCTGCGTGCCCGGCCCGGTGCGCATGTTCACGCGGCTGCCGGCGACCGCCCTGAGATCGCGCGCCGGGGCGGCGAGCGCGGCCGCGGCGGGCGCCGGGACGGCCGTGAGGATCGGCGCGTCGAAATCGGTCGAGGCGCGGGTGACGATCACCACCGGCATCGGCTCGCCTCGCGGCTGCGGGACCCGCGGCGCGACGGCCGGGGCGTCGATGACGGTCGCGGCCTCGGCCTCCGCCGCCCCGCCGAACTCGGTGCCGCCCGAGGCCTCGTAGAAGCCCCAGGCGAGGAGAAGGAAGGAAAGCGTGATGAAACGGGTCATGGGCACGGTCCGATCTCTGGCGTCGCCACCCGGGCGGCGGCCAAGGGCCGGCCGCGTCGGCGGTCTGTTGCCGATCAAACGCGAGCGCGGGGAAAAGTTTCCCACGAGGACCGCGAATACCTTGCCAATCAGCGTTAACGCAGGAACCGGCTCGCCATCCAGCCGGTCGCGCCGTCCTCGGTCCGGACCTCGGACCAGTCGCCGTCCCGCAGCAGCACCTCCGCGCCCTGGCCTTCGACGAGCTGGCCGACGACGTCGAACCCGGTGCCGGGGCCGGCGCGAAGGTTGACGACGTTGCCGGTCACGGTGCGCAGATCCAGCGCCTCTCCGAGCGCGGCGTCGATGGACGCGTCGCTGACCGGAACCGCGGGCGCGGGCGGTCGGGGCGCGATGGAGTCCTCGGCGGCGGCGATCGCGCGGTCGAAGGCGGCGATGTCGACCTCGCGGATCTCGGGCTCCTCGGCCGTGATCTGCGTCAGGGGGGCGGGCTCGGGCAGGGCAGGAACCGCCGGAGCGGACGTCTCGGGCCGGGCGCGGGCGGTGCGCTCGGGCGGATCGAACTCGCCGCCGCCGCTCGCGAGCCAGAACGCGAGCGCCAGCGAGGCGAAGGCGACGATCAGGAAATAGGGCATGCGTCGCTCCGGTGGCGGGCATCCACCATGGCGCAAACCGACCGCGGCGCAAAGGCCGCGCCGCGCGGATGGCGGGCGTCCCGCGCGTTCCCTTCCGCGCGCCCGGGCGATAGGGGCGGGCCATGCAGGACGACGACGCACCAGGCGGCCAGGAGCCTCCCGCGGCGGAGGGGCCCGAACCGACCGGGCCGGTCCCGGCGGGCCCGGGCATGATGGCGGAATCGCTGCGCGGCGCGCTCGGGTCGCGCTACCTTCAATACGCGCTCTCCACGATCACGCATCGCGCCCTGCCGGACGTGCGCGACGGGCTCAAGCCGGTGCACCGGCGCATCCTCTACGCGATGCGCGAGCTGCGGCTCGCCTCGGGCGGGGCGTTCCGCAAGTCGGCCAAGATTTCCGGCGACGTGATGGGCAACTATCACCCGCACGGCGACGCCGCGATCTACGACGCGATGGCCCGCCTCGCGCAGGACTTCGCCGTGCGCTATCCGCTCGTGGACGGGCAGGGGAACTTCGGCAATGTCGACGGCGACAACCCCGCCGCCGCCCGCTACACCGAGGCCCGCCTGACCGCCGCCGCCGAGGCCCTGCTCGACGGGCTCGACGAGGACGCGGTTCCGTTCCGGGACAATTACGACGGGACGCTCACCGAGCCCGAGGTCCTGCCGGCCGCGTTCCCCAACCTGCTCGCGAACGGGGCGAACGGCATCGCGGTCGGCATGGCGACCTCGATCCCGCCCCATAACATCCACGAGCTGATCGGCGCGTGCCTGCACCTCCTCAAGGTGCCCGACGCGCGGGACGCCACGCTGTTGAACCACGTGGCCGGGCCGGACTTCCCGACCGGCGGCGTCATGGTGGAGCCGGCCGAGAGCGTCGCGCGCGCCTACGAGACCGGGCGCGGCGGCTTCCGCCTGCGCGCGCGCTGGGAGGTCGAGGATCTCGGCCGCGGCACCTGGCAGGTCGTCGTGACGGAGATCCCCTATCAGGTGCCCAAGGCGCGCCTGATCGAGAAGCTGGCCGAGCTGATCCAGAGCAAGAAGGTGCCGATCCTGGCCGACGTGCGCGACGAGAGCGCCGAGGACGTGCGCGTCGTGCTGGAGCCGCGCGCGCGCGGCGTGGCGCCGGAGGCGCTCATGGCGACGCTGTTCCGCCTGTCGGACCTGGAGGTGCGCATCCCCCTCAACATGAACGTGCTGATGGACGGGCGGACGCCGAAGGTGTGCTCCCTCAAGGAGGTGCTGCGCGCCTTCCTGGACCATCGGCGCGAGGTGCTGAGGCGCCGCTCGCGCCACCGTCTGGGGCGCATCGACCATCGGCTCGAGGTGCTCGAGGGCCTGCTGACGGCGTTCCTCAACCTCGACCGCGTGATCGACATCATCCGTTACGACGACGCCCCGCGCGAGGCGTTGCAGCGCGAGCGCTGGGGCGCCGACTACCGGCGCGCGGCGGACGAGGCCTCCTACGTGCCGCCGCCAGAGGGGCAGGAGGGTGACCTGACCGAGGTCCAGGCCGACGCGATCCTGAACATGCGCCTGCGCTCGCTGCGCCGCCTGGACGAGATCGAGCTGACCTCGGAGCAGTCGCGCCTGATGGCCGAGCGCGCCGCGCTGACGGACCTCCTGGACGACGAGGGCCTGCAATGGGACCGCATCGCCGAGGAGCTGCGCGCGACCCGCAGGGCGTTCGGCGCCTCCGCTGTCGGCGGCGCCCGGCGGACCGAGATCGGCGAGGCCGCCGAGACCCCGGAGATCCCTCCGGAGGCGATGATCGAGCGCGAGCCGGTGACGGTGATCTGCTCCGAGATGGGCTGGATCCGCGCGGCCAGGGGCCATGCCGACCTCGATGCGCCGCAGCGCTTCAAGGACGGCGACGGGCCGGCCTTCGCCTTTCACGCCGAGACGACGGACCGCCTGCTGCTCGTCGGCACGAACGGCCGGGTGTGGCTCCTGCCGGCGGCGTCCCTGCCCGGCGGGCGCGGCCTGGGCGAGCCCGTGCGCCTCATGATCGACCTGCCCAACGAGGCCGGCATCGCCGGGCTGATGGTGCACGATCCGGACGCCGCGCTCCTCCTGGCGAGCGACGCGGGCGACGGGTTCGTGGCCGATGAGGGCGCGATCGCCGCGCAGACGCGCGCCGGCCGGCAGGTGCTCAACCTCAAGGGCGAGGCGCGGCTGCGCGTCGCCCGGCGGGTCGCCGGGGACCGCGTCGCGGTGGTCGGCGAGAACCGCAAGATGCTCGTCTTCCCTCTGGCCGAGCTGCCCCGCATGGCCCGCGGCAAGGGGGTGCGGCTGCAGCGCTACAAGGACGGCGGCCTCTCCGACGCGCGGACCTTCGAGGCCGCCGAGGGCCTCGTGTGGCACGACGCGGCCGGGCGCACGCGCACGCAGCGCGAGCTCGAGGACTGGACCGGGGCGCGTGGCGGGGCCGGCCGCATGGCGCCGCGGGGCTTTCCCAAGGACAACCGCTTCGGGTGAGCCGCGTTGCGCGCGGGCGGGCCGCGCGCTAACCGGGACGCCTCGTCGCCGTTCGGAGCGCTCATGCCCAGACACTTCCTCGCGGCGGTCCTCCTGGCCCTGCTCGGCGCCTGCGGCGTGCCCGACCCTTCGACCCAGGCGCTCGTGCCGATGGGGGATTTCTCGCTCGGGACCAACGCGGTCGTGTCGGTCGACCCGCAGAAGGGCCCGCTCAGCCGCACGGTCGACGAGGAGGCGTTCCGTGCGATCCTCGAGGACGAGATGGAGCGCCGCTTCCGCCGCTACGACGGGGCGAAGACCTATCATATCGGCACGTCGATCGAGGGTTACGTCGTCGCGGCGCCCGGCATCCCCCTCATCCTGTCGCCGAAATCGGTGCTCTTCGTGCGCACCACCATCTTCGAGGATCGGATCGGGGCGGACGGGCGGCCCGTGCGCCTGAACCCCGAGACCAAGGTGATCCCGGTGCTCGAGAGCTTCGGCGCAGGGCTCATCGTCGGCTCGGGCTACACCCAGTCGCCGGACGAGCAGATGCGTCAGCTCAGCCGCAACGCCGCCCGCGCGATCCAACGCTATATGCTGGGCAATCCCGAGTGGTTCGGGATCGATCCGGACGCCGCCGAAGCCTCCGCGGAGGCGGTCGGACCGGTGCCCGTGGCCGCCGTGCCCGACGCCGGCCCGCCGGCCGCCGCCGCGCCCTGACCGCGCGCCGGGGCGGGCCCAAACTCTCGCTTGATTTCGCCCCGGCGCCGCCTTACCTCGCGCGCGTCCCGGCGAGGCCCGTCCTCCCGGACCCCACTTGCAGGCCCGGCGCCCGCACACGACCACCAAGGAGCCACTGATGGCCAAGGCGAAATTCGAGCGTACCAAGCCGCATGTGAACATCGGCACGATCGGTCACGTGGATCATGGGAAGACGACGCTGACGGCGGCGATCACGAAGTATTTCGGGGATTTCCAGGCGTACGACCAGATCGACGGCGCGCCGGAGGAGAAGGCGCGGGGGATCACGATCTCGACCGCGCATGTGGAGTACGAGACGGACGGGCGCCACTACGCGCATGTCGACTGCCCCGGGCACGCCGACTACGTGAAGAACATGATCACGGGGGCCGCGCAGATGGACGGCGCGATCCTGGTGGTGAACGCGGCCGACGGGCCGATGCCGCAGACGCGCGAGCACATCCTTCTGGGGCGCCAGGTCGGCATCCCGACGATGGTCGTCTACATGAACAAGGTCGACCAGGTGGACGATGAGGAGCTCCTGGAGCTCGTCGAGATGGAGATCCGGGAGCTTTTGTCGAAGTACGACTATCCCGGCGACGACATCCCGGTGATCCCGGGCTCGGCGCTGCACGCGATGAACGGGACGGAGCCGGCGATCGGCGAGGAGTCGATCCGCAAGCTGATGGCGGCGGTGGACGAGTGGATCCCGACGCCCGAGCGCGCGGTGGACCAGCCGTTCCTGATGCCGATCGAGGACGTGTTCTCGATCTCGGGTCGTGGCACGGTGGTGACGGGGCGCGTGGAGCGCGGCGTGATCAACGTGGGCGACTCGATCGAGATCGTGGGCATCCGCGACACGAAGACGACGACCTGCACGGGCGTGGAGATGTTCCGCAAGCTGCTGGACCGGGGCGAGGCGGGCGACAACATCGGCGCGCTGCTGCGCGGGGTGGACCGCGAGGGCGTGGAGCGCGGGCAGGTGCTGTGCAAGCCGGGCTCGGTGAAGCCGCACACGAAGTTCGAGGCGGAGGCCTACATCCTGACGAAGGAGGAGGGCGGGCGTCACACGCCGTTCTTCGCCAACTACCGTCCGCAGTTCTACTTCCGCACGACGGACGTGACCGGCACGGTGGAGCTTGCCGAGGGCACCGAGATGGTGATGCCGGGCGACAACGTGAGCTTCGGCGTCGAGCTCATCGCCCCCATCGCCATGGAGCAGGGCCTCCGCTTCGCCATCCGCGAAGGCGGCAGGACAGTCGGCGCAGGAGTCGTGTCGAAGATCACGCTCTGAGGGCGAGGGCCGCGAGGCTGGAGGGCCGTCCCGAACGGGGCGGCCCTTCGCCGTTCAGCCGAGGAGCAGATCGCGCAGCGTGCCCGGCCCGGCCCGGCGGAGGGCCGAGCGCACCAGCATGCGCTTGTGCGATTCCGAGCGCGGCGAATGGATGATCGCATGCAGCGCCGCGAGCTGACCGGGCCGCAGGGCGTCCACGTCCGCGGCGCGGTAATAGCCGAGGATGTGGGGCCGAAGTTCTTCGCGAAGCTGCGCGGCGGCGTCCGCGGCCGCCGGCCCCGCCATCAGGGCGGCCGCCCCGAGCATCAGCGCCGCGGCGCCCGTCGTGATCCGCATCGATGCCTCCTCCATGTTGCCCCTACATGTAGTCCGTATCTCCTCCGGCGGCGAGGAGGGGGCCGTCCGCGCGCCGGACGCGGCGGGCCTTGATCCCCCGCCCGCGCGACGATACCGGTGGCGCCGCCATAGGGGTGTAGCTCAGTTGGTAGAGCGGCGGTCTCCAAAACCGTAGGTCGTGGGTTCGAGTCCCTCCGCCCCTGCCAGGCCGGCGCGCCGAGGCGTCCGCGCTCACGACCTCCTTATCCTCCGCGATCTCGAATCGCTCGCCGGGCGCGTGCGTTCGTGCGAGCCTCCGACGACCGATCCGCCATCGACCGGAGGCCGCCATGTCCAGTTCCGATCCCGCCCCGAGCCGCCGCGCCGTCCTCGCCCTCGGGGCCGCGGCCGCGCCCGCCGCGCTCCTGGCCGCCACGCCGCGCGCCCGCGCGGATGGCGACGCCTTCGCGTACGAGGTCGTGCGCAGCGATGCGGGATGGCGTGAGATGCTGACCGAGACCGAGTACGAGATCATGCGTGCCGGCGGCACGGAGCGCCCCGGCTCTTCCCCGCTGGCCGAGGAGGCGCGGGCGGGCGGCTATCACTGCAGGGGCTGCGAGCTGCCGCTCTACGACGGCCTCTACAAGGTGGTCCTGCCGATGGGGTTCGTCTTCTTCTACAACTCCGTGCCGAACGCGATCCTCATGGATGTCGACACGTACAATCCCTACGGCGCCGGTGAGGCGGGCGATCCGTACGACCACCTCATCGAGGTGCATTGCCGCCGCTGCGGCAGCCATCTGGGCCATATCCTGAGGATACTCGACAAGGCGCTGCACTGCATCAACGGCACCTCGATGACGTTCCGCCCGGCGGAGGCGTGAGCCCGCGCGCTTGAACCCCGCGATGCGGGCGCGTATCTGCGCGGTGCAGCCCCGCAGGAGCCGATCATGGCCACGACCAACCCCGTCCAGTTCGTCCAGCAGGTCCGCGCCGAGATCTCCAAGGTCGTTTGGCCGGGCCGGCGGGAGGTCGCGCTCACCACGGTGATGGTGTTCATCATGGCGGCCCTCTTCGCCGCCTTCTTCAGCCTGGTGGACCTGGGCATCCGCTCCGGGCTGTCCGCGCTCCTGAACGCGGTGTCCTGACGGCCGGGGTCGCTTGCGCCCCGGCGGCGCGCGGTCTAGTGGCGGGCTTCGACGTGGCGCGTGCCGGACCGGCCCGCGCCGCTTCTCATTCTACAGGGGCGCTCTTGGCCCCGATGCGAGGCACGAGACGATCATGGCGAAGCGCTGGTACTCCGTGAGCGTCCTGTCGAACTTCGAGAAGAAGATCGCACAGCAGATCCGCGACTCCGTCGAGGAGAAGGGGATGCAGGACGACATCGACGAGGTCCTCGTGCCCACCGAGGAGGTGATCGAGGTCCGTCGCGGCAAGAAGGTGTCGACCGAGCGGCGCTTCATGCCGGGCTACGTGCTCGTCCACATGCAGATGTCGGACGAGGCCTACCACCTGGTGAACTCGATCAACCGGGTGACGGGCTTCCTCGGCCCGCAGGGGCGCCCGATGCCGATGCGCGACGCCGAGGTCGAGCAGATCCTGGGCCGCGTCGAGGAGAACGCCGAGACGCCGCGCACGCTCATCTCCTTCGACATCGGCGAGAAGGTGAAGGTCACGGACGGCCCGTTCGAGGATTTCGACGGCTTCGTCGAGCAGGTCGACGAGGATGCGCAGCGGCTCAAGGTCATGGTCTCGATCTTCGGGCGCGAGACGCCCGTGGAACTGGAGTACACGCAGGTCACCAAGCAGGGCTGACGCCGGGGGCGTCAGCCCTGTCCCGGGCTTGACCCGGGACCCCGCCGACCTTGGCGGACTTGCCGAGCGACACTCCGCGAGGCCCCGGATCAAGTCCGGGGCGACGCGGCGCTACCGGGCCACCGTCCGGCACATCGTGGGAGGGAAGGGGCCGCGGCCCGGACCCGGACCACGCCAACCGAAGGCCCCCGGCGCGCCGGGCGGCCGTTGAGCACAGGAGGCCGTCATGGCCAAGAAGAAGGTCGGGAGCATGAAGCTCCAGGTACCGGCCGGCAAGGCGAACCCGAGCCCCCCCGTGGGCCCGGCGCTGGGCCAGCGCGGCATCAACATCATGGAGTTCTGCAAGGCGTTCAACGCCAAGACGGCGGATCTCGAGGAGGGCGCGCCGTGCCCCACCGTGATCACCTACTACCAGGACAAGTCCTTCACGATGGAGATCAAGACGCCCCCGGCGTCCTACTACCTCAAGAAGGCCGCCGGCCTTAAGCCGCAGGGCAAGCGCAACCGCCCGCGCGGCGGCGAGAAGCCGGGCCACGACACCGTGGGCTCCGTGACCACCAAGCAGCTCCGCGAGATCGCGGAGGCGAAGATGAAGGACCTGAACGCGCACGACGTGGATCAGGCGATGAAGATCATCCTGGGCTCGGCGGGCTCCATGGGCATCGAGGTGAAGGGCTGATGGCGAAGCTGGGCAAGCGCGCGAAGGCGGCCATCGCGGCCGTGGCGGGCCGCGAGAACGTGACCGTCGCGGAGGCCGTGAGCCTCGTGAAGGGCAACGCGAATGCGAAGTTCGACGAGACCGTCGAGATCGCGATGAACCTCGGGGTGGACCCGCGCCACGCGGACCAGATGGTGCGCGGCAAGGTCACCCTGCCGAACGGCACCGGCAAGACGGTGCGCGTGGCGGTGTTCGCGCGCGGCGCGAAGGCCGAGGAGGCGACCGCGGCCGGGGCCGACATCGTGGGCGCGGAGGACCTGATGGAGACGGTGCAGGGCGGCACGATCGACTTCGACCGCTGCATCGCGACGCCCGACATGATGCCGATCGTCGGCCGTCTCGGCAAGGTGCTCGGCCCCCGCAACCTGATGCCGAACCCCAAGGTCGGCACGGTGACGATGGACGTGGCGCAGGCCGTGCGCGACGCCAAGGGCGGCGAGGTCCAGTTCCGCGCCGAGAAGAAGGGCGTCGTCCATGCCGGCGTCGGCAAGGCGAGCTTCGACGAGGCCGCCCTCGTCGAGAACGTGCGCGCCTTCGTGGACGCGGTCGCCAAGGCGCGGCCCTCCGGCGCCAAGGGCAGCTACATGAAGAAGGTCTCGCTGACCTCGACCATGGGCCCGGGCGTCACCATCGACGTCGCGACGATCGCCGAGGGCTGACATCGGCCCGGGCGGGCCCTGCGGGGCCCGCCCTCACCCTCGCCGCGCGGCCCGGTGCCCCAGCGGGCGCACCACGTGGCTGAGGATCGCCCGAGCGGCCTGGTGGCGCGCGAGGCCGAGGGCCGAGCCCCGCCGCGCCGCCGCCTTGCCGGCGTCGGCCTCCCGGAACAGGCGCCGCGTGAGGGCCGTGTCCGCTCCGGCGAAGCCGTCGAGGGGCGCCTCGGCCACGTAGTCCGGCCGCACGACGCGATACTCTCCGCCCAGCAGGATCCAGGCCACGAAGCGCTCCTGCACGAAGGTCCGCATCGCGGCGGTCCCGTGCGGCCCGTACGCCGTCGCGTCCGCCGCGCCGATGCTCCCGACATGGTCGATATACGCCTCGGCGAGCGCGAGCCATTCGCGCCAGAACCTCGGGCGGGCGATCACGTTGTTGGAGTACGCCGCCGTGTCGAAGTCGGTGATCCGGCCGGCGAGGGCGGGCGTCGCCCCCGTCGCGGCCAGGAACTGCTCGCTCGCCGCGAGCAGGCCGGGATGCAGCCGGTCGCCGTGGATCCAGACGTTGCGGTAGAGGGCGAGGGTCGGCCAGAAGGAGGAGAACAATCCGACCTCCGCCGCCGGATCGGAGGGCAGGATTTCGTGAATGCGCTCCAGGGGCAGGCCGGTCTTCTCGGGGAACTTCGGGGAGACGAAGCCGTACCAGACGTCATCGCGCAGCTCGGCGCCCCGCAGATGACGGACCATCGGCCAGAGCTCGTACCAATCGGGCGGACCGCCGGTGTTGTCGAGCGCAACGAAGCCCGGGCGCACGGAGCGGCGCGTCGCCTCGTCGTAGAACACCTGATGGATGACGATCTCGGCATCCGGCATCGAGCGGCCCTCGCGGCCCGACGCCGCGGCCCCGTTCAAGCGCGGGGCGCAGCATCGGTCAAGCCCGCCGCGCCGGGGGTTGGCATCCCGGCCGGCGCTCTCTAGGACACGGCGGGTACCGGCGCGCGTGATTCGCGCCGCGTCGCTTTTCGTCCGAGACGGCGGGTCGCCCTGGTGGCTTAATTCCTGCCCGAGACGGGATAAGGCCAGTTGCTTGGGGTCCTCACGGGGCCCGAGGCTCCTTCGGTCCTCCCGCCACAGGACCGAGACCGCCGGAGAGATCCGGCGCCAGGAGCCGCGGGGGGCACGCCCCCCGAGATTGGAGAAAGACCCGTGGACAGAGCGCAGAAAGAGAACGTGGTCGACGAGCTCGGCCATATCTTCGACAGCTCCGGCGTGGTGGTCGTCAGCCGCTACGAGGGACTCACGGTCGCCGAGATGCAGGATCTGCGCGCGCGCATGCGCGCCGCGGGCGGGTCCGTGCGCGTCGCCAAGAACCGGCTCGCCAAGATCGCCCTCAAGGGGAAGGCCAGCGAGAGCATCGGCCGCTACCTCACGGGCATGACGGTTCTCGCCTTCTCCGAGGACCCCGTCGCCGCGGCCAAGGTCGTGGACGAGTACGCCAAGGAGAACCAGAAGCTGGTGATCCTCGGCGGCGCGATGGGGGAGAACCCTCTGGACGTCGACGGTGTGAAGGCCGTCGCCAAGATGCCCAGCCGCGAGGAGCTCATCGCGAGCATCGTCGGCTGCATCGCGGCGCCCGCCTCCAACATCGCCGGCGCGATCGGCGCGCCCGCTTCGAACATCGCGTCCATCCTCACGACGATCGAGGAGCGCGAGGCGGCCTAGGCGACCTCAGACCCATCCGGCCCCGCGCGGGGCCCCGGACACCCAAAGCACCGATAGAACAGGACGAACATCATGGCTGATCTGAAGAAGCTGGCCGAGGAGATCGTGGGCCTCACGCTCCTCGAGGCGCAGGAACTCAAGACGATCCTCAAGGACGAGTACGGCATCGAGCCCGCCGCCGGCGGCGCGGTGATGATGGCCGGCCCGGCGGACGGCGCCGCCGCCGCCGCCGAGGAGCAGACCGAGTTCGACGTGATCCTCAAGTCGCCCGGGGCCTCCAAGATCAACGTGATCAAGGAAGTCCGCGCGATCACGGGCCTGGGCCTCAAGGAGGCCAAGGAGCTCGTCGAGGCCGGCGGCAAGGCCGTCAAGGAGCAGGTCTCCAAGGACGAGGCCGAAGAGGTCAAGTCGAAGCTCGAGGCCGCCGGCGCCGAGGTCGAGCTCAAGTGATCGGCGCGCGGCGCCGATCATCCCGGACCTGATCCGGGATCTCCGCCCGCCAGGCGGGAGATCGGCCTCGCGCCTCTTGAACAGCGCCGGCCCCGGGACCATCTCCCGTGGCCGGCTTCATCATTCGTCAATGCTTCGGCCCATGGCCGCATCGCCCCGCCCCTCGACGAATGCCCGGCATCCCGGGCCTTCCTCCAGGCGCGGTGCGCGGGATCGGGAAGCTCCCTTGGGGAAGGGGGCCTGTATTGATCCCGCGCGCCGCGCGTCCTCGAACGGCGCGCCGTCGGCCCCCGACGCCGGCGCGCCCACGGGAAGGACCCCGCCGAATGCCGTCCACGTTCATCGGTCAGAAGCGTCTGCGCAAGTATTACGGCAAGATCCGCGAAGTGCTGGAGATGCCGAACCTCATCTCCGTCCAGAAGACCTCGTACGACCTGTTCCTCGGCTCCGGCGAGGGCGCCGAGCCGCTCGACGGCGAGGGGATCAAGGGCGTCTTCCAGTCGGTCTTCCCGATCAAGGACTTCAACGAGTCCGCGATCCTGGAGTTCGTGCGCTACGAGCTCGAGAAGCCGAAATACGACGTCGAGGAGTGCCAGCAGCGCGACATGACCTACAGCGCCCCGCTGAAGGTCACGCTGCGCCTGATCGTGTTCGAGGTGGACGAGGACACCGGCGCCAAGTCGGTCAAGGACATCAAGGAGCAGGACGTCTTCATGGGCGACATGCCCCTGATGACGCCCAACGGCACCTTCATCGTCAACGGCACCGAGCGGGTCATCGTCTCCCAGATGCACCGCTCCCCGGGCGTGTTCTTCGACCATGACAAGGGCAAGACTCACTCCTCGGGCAAGCTCCTCTTCGCCTGCCGGATCATCCCCTATCGCGGCTCCTGGCTCGATTTCGAGTTCGACGCCAAGGATATCGTGTTCTGCCGGATCGACCGTCGCCGCAAGCTGCCGGTCACGACCCTGCTCTACGCGCTCGGGCTCGGCCAGGAAGGCATCATGGATGCCTATTACGACAACGTGGAATTCCGCCTGCGCAAGGGCGAGGGCTGGGAGACGCGCTTCTTCCCCGAGCGCGTGCGCGGCACCCGCCCGGCGCAGGACCTCGTGGACGCCGCCACCGGCGAGGTGATCGCCGAGGCCGGCGAGAAGGTCACCCCCCGCACCGTCAAGGCGCTGATCGAGGAGGGCAAGGTGACCGACCTCCTGGTCCCGTTCGACGAGATCCTGGGCCGCTTCGTCGCGAAGGACGTGATCGACGAGAAGACCGGGCGCATCTACGTCGAGGCCGGCGACGAGCTCACCTGGGAGGTCGACAAGGACGGCGAGGTCACGGGCGGAAGCCTCAAGGTCCTGCTCGACGCGGGCGTGACCACCATCCCGGTGCTCGACATCGACAACGTGATCGTCGGCCCGTACATCCGCAACACCATGGCGATGGACAAGAACATGGGCCGGGAGACCGCGCTCATGGACATCTACCGCGTCATGCGCCCCGGCGAGCCGCCCACCGTGGACGCCGCCTCCAACCTGTTCGAGACGCTGTTCTTCGATTCCGAGCGCTACGACCTCTCGGCCGTGGGCCGGGTGAAGATGAACATGCGCCTCGCCCTCGACGCCGAGGACACCGTGCGCACGCTGCGCCGCGAGGACATCATCGCCTGCATCAAGGCGCTGGTGGAGCTGCGCGACGGCCGCGGCGAGATCGACGACATCGACCACCTCGGCAACCGCCGCGTCCGCTCGGTCGGCGAGCTGATGGAGAACCAGTACCGGGTCGGGTTGCTGCGCATGGAGCGCGCGATCAAGGAGCGCATGTCGAGCGTCGAGATCGACACGGTGATGCCGCAGGATCTCATCAACGCCAAGCCCGCCGCGGCCGCGGTGCGCGAGTTCTTCGGCTCCTCGCAGCTCTCGCAGTTCATGGACCAGACCAACCCGCTCTCGGAGGTCACGCACAAGCGGCGGCTCTCGGCCCTCGGGCCGGGCGGCCTCACCCGCGAGCGCGCCGGCTTCGAGGTGCGCGACGTGCACCCGACGCATTACGGCCGGATGTGCCCGATCGAGACGCCGGAGGGGCCGAACATCGGCCTGATCAACTCGCTCGCCACCTTCGCGCGGGTCAACAAGTACGGCTTCATCGAGACGCCGTACCGCAAGGTCGTGGACGGGCAGGTCACCGACGACGTGCAGTACATGTCCGCCACCGAGGAGATGCGCCACACGGTCGCCCAGGCGAACGCCAAGCTCGACGAGAACGGGCGCTTCGTGAACGATCTCGTCTCCACCCGGCAGTCGGGCGACTACATGCTCCAGTCGCCGAGCACCGTCGACCTGATCGACGTGAGCCCCAAGCAGCTCGTCTCCGTCGCCGCCTCGCTGATTCCGTTCCTCGAGAACGACGACGCGAACCGCGCGCTGATGGGCTCGAACATGCAGCGGCAGGCCGTGCCCCTCCTGCAGGCCGAGGCGCCGTTCGTCGGCACCGGCATCGAGGAGGTCGTCGCCCGAGACAGCGGCGCCGCCATCGTCGCCAAGCGCGCCGGCGTGATCGATCAGGTCGACGCGCAGCGCATCGTCGTGCGCGCGACCGCGGACCTCGAGCTCGGGGACGCGGGCGTCGACATCTACCGCATGCGCAAGTTCCAGCGCTCCAACCAGAACACCTGCATCAACCAGCGCCCGCTGGTGAAGGTGGGCGATCTCGTGGAGCGTGGCGAGGTCATCGCCGACGGCCCCTCCACCGACATCGGCGAGCTGGCCCTGGGCAAGAACGTGGTCGTCGCGTTCATGCCGTGGAACGGGTACAACTACGAGGACTCCATCCTCATCTCCGAGCGGATCACCCGCGACGACGTGTTCACCTCCATCCACATCGACGAGTTCGAGGTCGCCGCCCGCGACACCAAGCTCGGGCCGGAGGAGATCACCCGCGACATCCCGAACGTCGGCGAGGAGGCGCTGCGCAACCTCGACGAGGCGGGCATCGTCTACATCGGCGCCGAGGTCGGGCCGGCGGACATCCTCGTGGGCAAGATCACCCCCAAGGGCGAGAGCCCGATGACGCCGGAGGAGAAGCTCCTGCGGGCGATCTTCGGCGAGAAGGCCTCGGACGTGCGCGACACCTCGCTGCGGCTCCCGCCGGGCGATTTCGGCACCGTGGTCGAGGTGCGCGTCTTCAACCGCCACGGCGTCGAGAAGGACGAGCGCGCGCTCCAGATCGAGCGCGAGGAGGTCGAGCGCCTGGCGCGGGACCGCGACGACGAGCGCGAGATCCTGGACCGCAACATCTACGCGCGCCTGCGGGGGATGATCGAGGGCAAGACGGCCGTGAAGGGCCCCAAGGGCGTGCCGAACGGCGCGGCCATCGACGAGGCCCTGCTCGACGGGCAGCTCTCGCGCGGCCAGTGGTGGCAGCTCGCCCTCGAGGACGAGATGGACGCCGCGCAGGTCGAGGCCCTCAACGAGCAGTACGAGATCCAGAAGCGCACCCTCGAGGCGCGGTTCGAGGACAAGGTCGAGAAGGTGCGCCGCGGCGACGACCTCCCGCCGGGCGTGATGAAGATGGTCAAGGTCTTCGTGGCGGTGAAGCGCAAGCTCCAGCCGGGCGACAAGATGGCCGGCCGGCACGGCAACAAGGGCGTCATCTCCAAGGTCG
>CAWHWS010000002.1:0-300000 GCA_963833115.1 uncultured Alphaproteobacteria bacterium
TATTCACCTTCCCCGCGCTGATCGCCGCCGGGCTCGACCCTCTGGCCGCGAACGCGTCGAACGCGGTCGCGATCTACCCGGGCCATGCCGCCGCCGTGCCAGCCTACCGGGCCGAGCTGCGGGCGGCGGGGCGGGCGCTCATGCCGCGCACCGTCGTGGTCGCGCTCGGCGGGCTCGTGGGCGCCCTCCTCCTCCTGCAGACCGGCGCGGCGGCCTTCGGCGCAATGGTCCCGTGGCTGTTGCTGGCCGCGACGCTGCTGTTCGCCGCCGGCCCGCGGTTGGCCGCCGCCTCGGCGCGGCTGCGAATGGGGCCTCCCGTCCTCACCGGCACCGTCGAGTTCGCCTTCGCCGTCTACGGCGGCTATTTCGGCGCGGGGCTGGGCGTGCTGCTGATGGCGGCGCTGACCATCGTGGGCGTGCGCGACGTGCAGATGGCCAACGCACAGAAGAACTGGCTGGCGACGGTCATCACTACGATCTCGGTCGCGGTCTTCGCGCTCGGCGGCGTGGTGGCCTGGCCGCAGACCCTCGCGGTGCTGACGGGCGCGCTGATCGGTGGCTACGGGGGCGCGCGGCTGGCACGGCGCGTGCCGGCCCAGGCGCTCCGGGTCGTCGTGATTACGGTCGGATCGCTGCTAAGCGCCTATTACTTCGCCGCGTGATCGGATGCCGATGCGAGGCCGTGAGCCGCAGGAGATGGCAGGCGATCGACAGCGCGCATCGAACGGCCGCTCCGCCCCAGATGGGCCGTTCGTCAAACGCGCGACGGATGACGTCCCGGAGCCCTCTTTGCCCAATGCTGCGAGGGGAGCGAATGACTGGTCTGCGGAAACGCATCGGTTCCGAATGAACCGTTCCACTTAGGTCTAGGCTCTTCTTATCGTCTGTTTCAAAATGCCGAGCCGAGCGTATCGGAACAAAAAGGCTGTTTCGTAGAACCGTCCCGCGAGCCTGCACCTATCCGCCCCATGAAACATCGGTCATCATCACCTGGTTGATAAACAATCGGAAGCTCGGCGGATGGCGGGATGGACGTTGATCGGGACGAACCGGGACTACCGGCTGCTGTTCTCGGCTAGTGCGACGTCGAACCTCGCGGACGGAATTGCCCTGGTCGCGATCCCCTGGCTTGCCACCCTCTTCACCCGCGATCCCGTCCTTGTCGCTGCCGTCGCGACCGCCGGGCGCCTGCCGTGGCTTCTCTTCGCGCTGCCTGCCGGGGTGTGGACCGACCGCGCCGACCGCCGGCTCCTCATGGTGCGCGCCGATCTCGCACGCATCGCTCTGGCGCTTTGCCTCGTCGGCCTCATCCTGGCTGCTCCGCCACTGCCCATGGCGGATGGAGCCGACCTCGCGCCCGTCGCCGCGCTTGCCTGCCTCGCGTTCCTTCTAGGCACCGCGGAGGTCGTGCGCGACAACGCCGCGCAGACGATGCTGCCGTCCCTGGTAAACTCCAGGGATTTGGAGGACGCCAACGGACAGATGTGGAGCGCCGAGCAGGTGCTAGGCCAGTTCGTCGGGCCGCCCCTCGCCGGGATCTTGATCGCCGCCGGGATAGCTCTGCCGTTCGGGATGAACGCCGAGCTCTTCGTGGTCGCGGCCGGGCTCGTCTGGCTTATCGCCTTGCCGCCGCGCCTGCCGAGCGGAATGGGCGCCTTTTGGCCCGCGCTTCGCGAAGGGCTTTCCTGGATGCGGGGCCATCCGACGATTATGCGGCTCGCAGTAATGCTCGGGGCGATCAACGCGGTCTTCGTGGGCGGCATGACCGTCCTCGTCCTCTATGCCCAGGAGGTGCTCGGCCTCACACCGGCGGGCTACGGGCTCCTTTTGACCAGCGCCGCGTTCGGGGGCGCCTTGGGCGGGCTCGCAGCACCGGTAGTCGCCCGGCGGCTGGGGATGCGCGGCAGCCTGATTACGGCGTTAGCTGCCTTCGTGGCGGTGAACCTCCTCCTGGGGCTCTTCGGCTCAGTGCCCCTCGCGGGGCTTGCGCTCTTCCTCGAAGCGGCCGCCGGGATGCTCTGGAACGTCGTCACGGGCAGCTACCGCCAGCGGCTGATTCCCGACGACGTGCTCGGCCGGGTGAACTCAGTCTACCGCTTCCTCGGCTGGGGCTCGATGCCGTTCGGCGCCCTCGGTGCGGGCGCGCTAGTCGCCGCGCTCGAGCCCGAAATAGGGCGCCCTGCTGCGCTCCACGCACCCTATCTCTTCGCCGCCGCGGTCTGCGCGGGCCTACTCGCGTACGGCGCCCGGAAACTGAAGTTCCAGTAGGTTAAGGCCATCGGTGACGGTAGCAGGAATGACCGGACGTTCGTGCATGGCGCAGCGAACTCACCCTTTGTCCCGCCGAGCCGCCTCTAACACCCGTCACCTCGAACGACCGCTATCGACGTCCGTTCGGCGACCC
This sequence comes from uncultured Alphaproteobacteria bacterium, assembly GCA_963833115.1. Classification (GTDB taxonomy): domain Bacteria; phylum Pseudomonadota; class Alphaproteobacteria; order Rhodobacterales; family Rhodobacteraceae; genus Hasllibacter. The sequence goes on from CAWHWS010000002.1 coordinate 2,405, forward strand.
CGTCGGCACTCGTCACTCGGACCGATCGAGGAGCACGACGAGGCCCTCGGTATCCGCCAGCCCTTCGGTCGCGCGATGGAACTCGCGATCCGCCGTGACGAGGCGCGTCCCGAGCTCGACGGCCAGGGCGAGGTAGAGGCAGTCGTGTATCGGATGCCGAAGGCGCAGCGCGAAGACGAGCGCTCCGCGCGTCAGCGCGGCCGTCGGCTCGTGGAGGCGGGCCGGAGCGTCGAGCAAAAGGTCGAGGGCCCGGAGGGCTTCCGCATCTTCGAAGCGACCGGACGTCGCCAAGGTCCGCAGCACGTTCGCCACCTCGATCCGCATCGAGGAGAGGGCGTGCAGACCTTCGGCCTCGAGGGCCTCCGCGCGATCCGAGCCGCCTTCCGTCACGAGCCACTTCACCGCGACGGAGGCATCGACGACGAGCGGCACCCGCGTCAGTCGGCGCGGTCGCGGTCGGCGCGAAGGATGTCCGTCGTGCTCCTGCCTCCGGACCGCCCCAGATGGTCGCGGAGCGCGCGGGCGCGCTCGAACCAGTCATCACGGGCCTCCCGCGCATGGTCGGGCTGCAGGAGGGCTCGACGCAGCAGCTCCCGGTGCTCGGCCTCCGCCGAGCGTCCGTGCGCCGCCGCCCGCGCCTTGAGCGCATCGGCGACACCGTCCTCGAGATTGCGGACTGTCAACTGACCCACGTCGTCCCTCCACGATGCTGTCAGAGTGATAGCACCGACCGGTGCGACCGACGAGAACGGCGGTCAGCGGAGCAAACCACATGGACGGGGGCAGGCACGACCGCTCCGGGTCCCGTGTCGACCGATGCTGCGGCGCTCACGAACGGCCGACCAGGGAGGAGCGCCGGAGCGGCGAACGCGCGCCTCGACGCTCCGGATCAGCGGGACCGACGTGCCGGACGTCGCATTCGGCCGAGCGGCGCGGCGCATCGATGCTAGCCCATTCGTCATGCTACGGGCCATATCGCAGAACTGGGCGATCTTCGCCGGCATGCTGATGCTGATGATGGCGAACGGGCTTCTGGTGACGCTGCTGAGCGTGCGGGGCGTCGCCATCGGCCTGTCGCCCGCCGCCATCGGCGTGATGCAGGCGGGCTACCCGCTGGGCGCGCTGGCGGGCTGCGTCTATGCTCCCAAGCTGGTGGGGCGCGTCGGGCACGTGCGGGCCTTCGCGGCGCTCGCCTCGCTCAGCTCGGTCGCGGCGATCGTGCACCTGCTGTCGGCCGAGTTCGGCGCCTGGCTCGCGATGCGCCTGCTGGCGGGGTTCTGCTTTCCGGGGCTCTACGTGATCTCGGAAAGCTGGCTCAACGCCAAGGCCGCGAACCGCTCGCGCGCCTCCCTGCTCTCGGCCTATTTCATCGTGCAGACGCTCGGCGCCTCGCTCGGTCAGGCGATGGCGGGGGTGGACGATCCCACCGGCGCGCTCCTCTTCGGGATCGCGTCGATCCTGATCTCGCTGTCGCTGCTGCCGATGCTGGTCTCGCTCAACCCGGCGCCGGACTACGTGCCGCCGTCCCGCATGTCGCCCCTGCGGCTGGCGCGGATCTCGCCCATGGGGGCGTGGGGGGCGATGCTCAACGGGGCGGCGCAGGCGGCGCTCTACATCGGACTGCCGCTCTACGGTCTGGGGGTCGGGTTGGGAGCGGGCGGCGCGACCCTGCTGGTGGTGACGGCGACGCTGGGGGGGGCGGCGGCGCAGTTCCCGGCCGGGTGGCTGTCGGACCGGACGGACCGCCGGATCGTCGTCGGCACGCTCTCGGCGCTGTGCGCGGCGGCGGCGGCGGGCCTCGCGGCGGGCGTGTTCGACGCGGTGCCCTATCTGGCGGCGGCGCTGATCGGCGCTTCCCTGCTGCCGGTCTACTCGCTTTGCGTCGCCGCCGCCAACGACCAACTCTCTCCGGCCGAGATCGTGCCCGCCAGCGGCGCGCTGGTGATGAGCCTGAACCTCGGGCTGCTGGCGGGCACGATCGCCGGGCCCACGGCGGTCGGCCTCTTCGGCCCGCCGGGGCTGGCGATGCTGCTGGCGGGCCTCGCGGCGGCGACGGGCGTGGTGGCGGCGGTCCGCGCGTTGAGGAGCTCCACGCCTCCGGACACCGGCATCGCCCACCCCATCGCCGTGCAGGGCGTGCAGACCTCCGGCGCCATGCATCCCGAAGCGGCGCCCCCTTAGGCGTCGCGGACGGCTAGCCAGTCGCAATAGTCCCGCAGCCCCGCCGCGAGCCCTGCGGGCCGCCAGTCGGTATCCGCTTCGATGCGCGAGATGTCGTAGGCCCCGCCCCGCCCCGCGGTGGCGGGCCGGACGTCGGCGATCTCGGCCTCGCCCTGCGGCGCCTTGCGGACCTCGAACCCGGGATCGAGGTCGACGGTCCGGGCGATCAGCTCCGATAGCGTCGTCAGGCGGCCGGCCGCGACGTTGTAGACCGGATGGCGCGGGGCGGCGCAGGTCAGCAACGCCGCCATCGCCGCAGCTACGTCCCCGGCCGCCAGATAGTCGCCGACGCTGTCGAGCCCGGAGACGGTGGGACTGCGCCCCGCGCGCGCGGCCATCATCAGCCGCTTGGGGACGCTGTCGAGCGCCCGCCCGGAGGTCTCCCGGTCGAGCGGGCCGAACACGGACGCCAGGCGAACGGTGATCGCGGGGAGCCGGGAATCGCGCGCCGTCTGCCGCACCAGCAGCTCGGCCGCGTACTTGGATGCGGGATAGAGCCCGTCGGGCGCGACGTGCCCGTCCTCGGGCAATGGCACGTCGAGCGGCAGATCGGTCTCGCGCGCATAGACGGCGCCGGAGGAGACGTTGAGGAAACGCTCAAGCGACGGCAGCGTCTCGGCGAACGCGAGCGCCCGCGCGGTGCCCATCACGTTGACCTCCACGGCAGGCAGCGCGGCGGCAAGCCCGCCCGCCCGGCGATGGCGCTCGATGGAGGAGACGGCGGCGCCATGCGCGAGGTGCGTCACCGGAGGCAGATCGGCGATCCGCGCGGGCAGCCCCTCCCAGAACGCCGCGTCGGCCACGTCGCCCCGGACGAAGCGCACCCGCTCGCCGCAGGGCCGGAACCAGTCCCGCGCCGCCGCGTCCAGCGGATCGCGGTCGACGACCACCGCGACGTGGCCCGCCGCCCGCTCCACCCAGTGGCGCGCCAGATGGCACATCACGAACCCGCCCCCGCCCGTCACCAGGAGAACGGCCATGTCAGACCCCCGCGCGGGTCACGGCCGCACCGCTCCGCCCAGGATCGCGACGTTGAGCCAGCGCATCTCCACCCGCCCCCGCATCCCGGCCGCCGTCGCCGGATCGGCGGCGAGGATCGCCTCGGCCTCGGCGCGGGTCTCCACGTCGAGAAGGAAGACGCTTCCGGTCTTCGTCTCGCGGTCGTCCTCGCGCAGGCTGCCGGCGAGAACCGTCCGGTCGAGATGCGCCAGCTCGTGCCGCCACATCGCGGCCATCAGGTCCGCATCGCCGCGCATGGCCGCCGCCCCTTCCGCATCGTCCGCGATCACCAGCCATGCCATTGGATCGAACCCCCTCGTGCCGGAACCGGAATATCCCAAATCCGCCGACCGCTACCTGCTCCGTCTCGCCCGTTCCAGACGCTTCGATCGCGCCGGCGACCCCCATTCGCACGAATGGCGTCGCAGGTCGCCCAGTTCAGGGCGCGGGGGTGCCTTGAGCCAGACCGGGTCGTCGCGACCGCCCGGAACGCAGGGCGCGGGATGCGGCACCTTCCTCGAGCGTTCGCACCGCCCCACGGAGCACTGCGCGCTGCCGGAGACCGTGACCCCCGGTCTTCCGCAAAACACCTCACGGCGTCGCGCCACGCCGCCGTTACGAATCGAACCACTGCTGCATGCGGTCGAGTGCCGCTTCCAGGGCCTGCTCGGAGGCGGCCGTCGAAAACCGCAGATGCCCAGGGGCCTCGAAAGCGACACCCGGAACGGCGGCGACCCTCGCTTCGGTCAGCAATCCGTCGGCCATCGCGACATCGCTCTCGAGATCACGGGCGACCAGGGCCGCCTCGCAGGACGGGAAGGCGTAGAAGGCTCCCTGCGGCACCACCGCCAGCGTCAGCCCGGGGATCGCCTCGATGCGGGCGGCGAACAGGTCGCGCCGTCGCCGGTAGACATCCCGCCACGCCGTCAGGCCGTCGTCGGTCCGAAGCGCCTCGACGGCCGCCGCCTGGCTCACCGAGGACGGGCAGGACGTCGATTGGCTCTGCACCACGGCCATCGCGGCGACGAGCCATTCGGGTCCGATGCCCCAGCCCAGCCGCCAGCCGGTCATGGCGTGGGACTTGGACACGCCGTTCACCGTCAGGATCCGCTCCGACAGGTCCGGGCGCAGCGCGGCCGGCGTCGCGAACGCGCCGTCGAAGATCAGATGGCGGTAGATATCGTCGGCTAGGACGAGCACGTCGGGATGCGGCGCGACGACGTCGAGCAGGGCGCGGCAGCGCGCGGCGTCGATCACCGCGCCGGTGGGGTTGCCGGGGGAGTTGAACATCACCCATCGGGTGCGCGGACCGATCGCCGCGGACAGGGCGGCCGGATCGGGGCGGAACCCGTCCCGGGCCTCGCATGGCAGCGACACGGGCACGCCGCCCGCGATCCGGACGATATCCCCGTAGGACGCCCAGGCCGGAGTCGGAACGACGACCTCGTCCCCCGGCTCCAGCGTGGCCATGAAGGCGTTGAACAGCACCTGCTTGGCGCCGGCGCAGGCGATCACGTTCGCCGGACCGGCCGCGATCCCGTCGCGCGCGGCGTCCCCGACGACGGCGGCTTTCAGCGCGGGCGTGCCGGTCAGGGCGGTGTATTTCGTATCGCCCCGCGCGAGCGCTTCGCGGGCCGCGGCCTTGACGGGTTCGGGCGTGTCGAACTCGGGTTCCCCGATGGTGAGGTCGATGACGTCCTGCCCGTCGGCCCGCATCCGGGCGACCCGTGCCCCGATCGCCAGGATCGGGGACACGGCCATGCCGTCCAGACGGCCGGCCCGGCGCGTCACCCGCCGATCTCGAAGCTGACGCCCTGCGCGAGCGGCAATTCGCGCGAGTAGTTCACCGTGTTGGTCGCGCGGCGCATGTATCCCTTCCAGGCGTCCGATCCGCTCTCGCGGCCGCCGCCGGTCTCCTTCTCGCCGCCGAACGCACCGCCGATCTCGGCGCCGGAGGTGCCGATGTTGACGTTCGCGATCCCGCAATCGGAGCCCGCCGCCGACAGGAACGTCTCGGCCTCGCGCAGGTCGGTCGTGAAGATCGAGGAGCTGAGCCCCGCGCCGACCGCGTTGTGCATCGCGATGGCCTCCGACAGGTCGTCGCAGCGCATGACGTAGAGGATGGGGGCGAAGGTCTCCTCAAGGGCGACGCCGTCCTGCGCGTCCAGCTCGACCAGCGCGGGCCGCACGTAGAAGGCCTCCGGCGCGCCGGTGTCGACCCGCTCGCCGCCATGGACGGTGCCGCCCTGCGCGCGGGCGCGTTCCAGCGCGCGCTGCATGCCGTCGAAGGCGGCGCGGTCGATCAGCGGACCGACGAGGGCGTCGCCGGCCAGGGGATCGCCGACGGAGACGGTGGCGTAGGCCGCCTTCAGCGGCTCGACCACGGCATCGTAGACGTCCGGATGCACGATGAGGCGGCGCAGCGTGGTGCAGCGCTGCCCGGCCGTCCCCATCGCGCCGAACGCCACCGCCCGCACCGTCATGTCCACGTCCGCGGATGGCCGGACGATGGCCCCGTTGTTGCCGCCCAGCTCCAGGATCGCGCGGCCGAAGCGTTCGGCGACGCGGGGCCCGACCTTTCGCCCCATCGCGGTCGATCCGGTGGCGGAGATCACCGGGACGCGCGGATCGTCGACCAGGGCGGCCCCCGCCTCGGCCCCGCCGACGACCACCGAGAGCAGGCCCCCGGGCGCGTCGCCGAAGCGGTCCGCCGCGCGGGCGAAGAGCGCCGCGCAGGCCAGGGCGGTCAGCGGGGTCTTCTCGGACGGCTTCCAGACGACCGGATCGCCGCAGACGAGGGCCAGGGCGGCGTTCCACGACCAGACGGCCACGGGAAAGTTGAAGGCGCTGATGACCCCCACGGGGCCCACCGGGTGCCATTGCTCCATCATCCGGTGCCCGGGGCGTTCGGTCGCGATGGTCAGCCCGGTCAGCTGCCGCGACAGACCGACGGCGAAGTCGCAGATGTCGATCATCTCCTGCACCTCGCCCGCCCCCTCGGACGGGATCTTGCCGGCCTCCAGGCTCACGATCGCGCCGAGGTCGTCCTTGTGGGCGCGCAGCTCCTCGCCCAGCAGGCGGACCAGTTCGCCGCGCCGCGGCGCGGGCGTGTCGCGCCAGGCCGGAAAGGCGGCGGCGGCCCGGCCGATGGCGGCCTTCATCTCGGCGGCGCCGCCCTCGGGGACGCGGGCCAGCACTTCGCCGGTCAATGGCGAGCGGGCGGCCAGCGGGCCGTCGAGATCCCCGACCCCCATCTTCGTCAGCAGGTCGCGGGCGCGGTCGCAATAGGTCATGTGTCGTCTCCTGTGGGGGCGCCGAGGCGCAGGGCGCCCATGGGCGCGAGGTCGAGCGCGGCCGCGATGCCATCCGCGAGGCGCATGGCCAGCGGATGCGCGAAGGCGTCGTGGAATCGCTGGTTCTTCGCGCCGATGCCGTGCTCGGCCGAGAAGGACCCCCCGTGGTCGCGCGCGAGCCCGACCACCAGATCGCGCAGCGCGTCCTCCCAGCCGTCGGGGCGGGTCAGGCCGTGGGGCAGGACGAGGTTCAGATGCAGCCCGCCATCGCCGACATGGCCGAAATCGCAAAGGCGCAGATCGGGATCGAAGGCGGCGAGCGCGCCCCGGGACGCGTCGCGGAACGCCATCACCGCGCCGCGCCGGAACCCCAGATCGAAGGCTATGAGCCGGCCGGCATGGCGCACGCCCTCGGACGTCGCGTGGCGCAGCGCCCAGAGCCCGGCGGGCGGACCGAACACGGCGTTCTCCAGCAGGCCCGGTGCCCCCTCCCAGATTTCGGCCAGGGTTTCCTGCAGCACGGTGTCGACCGATGGCTCCTCGGGACGCGCGGCGCGGGTCTCCGAGATCTCGACCAGCAGCGCGAGATCGGGCGACGCTCCCGCGAACGGATCGCGCAACGCCCCGACATGCGCGCGCGCGGCCTGCATCGCCGGCCCCGACATCATCTCGAACGCCGTGAGCGTCTCGCCGAAGGCACGTTCCAGCATCACGAGGAGACGCGGCACGGCCGCCCCGTCCGCGGGCACCAGAAGCGCGGTCGCCGAGCGGCCGGGCAGGGTCGCGAGCTCGAACACCGCCTCCGTCACCAGGCCGAAGGTCCCACCGGTCCCGATGAACAGGTGCTTCCAGTCGAGGCCGCTGTTGTCCTTGCGCAGCCCGCCCAGCGTGACGATCGTGCCGGCGGCGTCGGGCAGGACCACCGAAAGGCCCAGCGTCCGCCGCCGGACGTCTCCGTGACGCAGGAACCGCGCCCCGCCGGTGTTGGTGGCGACCATGCCGCCGACCGTCGGATCGGCGCCCAGGTCGATCGGCAGGTGAAGGCCGTGCGGTTCGGCCGCCGCGTTCAGCTCCGACAGCCTTGTGCCGGCGGCGACGGTGGCCGTGCGCTCGACCGGGTCGATCACCGAGGCCGCCCGCAGCCGGTCGGTCGAGAGGACGGCCTGCGCGCCCGTCATGTCGGGCACGGACCCCCCGACCAGCCCCGTGTTGGCGCCCTGCGGCACGAGACGGGTTCCGGCGCGCACCGCCTCCGCGATCATCCGCGAGGCTTCGGCGGCGTCGCGCGGGCGGAGCACGAAGGCGGCGCGTCCCGCCTCGCCGCGCACCCCGGTCTCGTAGGGGGCGCGGTCGGCCTCGCAGGTCAGGGCGCCGTCCGGGATCATGCCTCGATGCGGCTCGTCGGGGCCAAGGCAAGGCGCGCCGCATCGAGGCTGGCGGCTTCCTCGGCGGCGTAGAGCCCCATCTCGTCGGCCACGCAGGCGCCCAGGGCCGCCTCGAAGGCGTCCTGCGCGGCGGACGTGGCGGCCTCGCCCTGGCCCGCGTCGCCGAGGTTCGACTGGAAGATGCCCGCCGCCGAGACGGGCAGGAAATCCTCGTAGACGATCGGATCGGCGCGCATCAGGCCCCGTGCCATCCATTCGTCGGGCGACCCCTCGGCACCGCCGCCCTGCGCCGCGGCCCGTCCGGCTTCGGTCACGGCGTAGCGGAAGAACGCGAGACCGCCCTGCCGCATGGCGTCCCAATCGTCGGGGAAGTCGGCGAAATGGCGCTCCAGCGCGGCCGCGTACGCGCCGGCGTTCGCACCGTCCGCCGCCGGCATCGCGTCGGCACGCGCCTGCGACAGCAGACGGTCGTAGAGCGCGCGCCCCTTCGGCGTGAGCGCGGCGCCACGGGCCTCGATCTCGCCGAAGCGGGCGGTGTGGCGGCCCGGCGTGCCGTCCGCGAAGCGCACCGGCTCGTCCAGCGCCTTGAACGAGGTCTGCCGTAGGAGGATCGGGCAGGCGCGGCGCGGCGGCCCCTCGACCACGGCCTTGGGCGCGACGCCGCGATCCGGCATCGCCGCCTGGACCGCGTCGATGTCGAGCGTGCGCGGCGTCAGGTGGTTGATATGCGGCCCCCTGAAGCTGACGACGTCCGCGACCAGCCGATGCGCCGACCGGAGCCGGTCGTAGAGCGGGGCGGCCACCGGCGCGGCGGCATGCCAGCGGAACGTCTCGAGCAGCGCACCCACGAAGGCCGGCCCTTCCCCGGACGTGAGCCCGCCCGAGGATTCGGCCACGGCCAGGAGGCGGCGCGCCTCGGGCGTGAAGATGTCGCGCGCGGCCAGCACCGCATCGGCCTCGGCGCGCAGGTTGTCCGCCAGCAGGTCGAGCCGGAGGAGCGAGCAGAAGACGCGGAACGGGCTTGCCGCCAGCGCTGCCGGATCGGTCGCGCGGAAGGCGGTGGAATGGACCGGGATGCCCGCGGAGGCGAGGTCGTAATATCCCACCGGCATCATGCCGAGCACGGCGAACATCCGCCGCATGGTGGCCAGTTCGTCGGCCGTCCCGAGGCGGATGGCGCCGTGCCGCTCGTCCGACAGCCGGTCGAGACCTTCGCTCGCCGCCAGCGCGGCCCGCAGACCGTCATCCGCATCGAGCACGGCGCGGTTCGTCTCGGCGACGAGCTCGACCAGCGTGCCGTAGGCCGGCACCTCGGCACGGTACATCGCGGACATCGCCCCGGAGAAGGCGGCGCGCAGATCGGAGGGGGGGATGGGCATGGAACCGGTTCCTTGGTTTGCGCAGGAACTAGTCTGCCGGTCCCGGCCGTTGCATCGGTGCGTGCGCATCGTTCGATGCGCCGCGCTCATGGATTTCGTGCCCGATCCGGGACCGGATCCAGTCCGCGAAGGCGCGGGCGGCCGCGTCCGGCGCGCCCGACGGCAGGACCACGTGATAGGCGGCCTCGGTCTGGAGCACCGTGTCCGAGAGCGCCTCGAGGCGCCCGTCCGACAGCTCCCGCTCGATGAGGTACAGCGGCAGGAGCGCGGCGCCCAGGCCCTGCACCGCCGCCGCCACGATCAGCGAGAACTGGTCCAGGCGCCGCCCGGCAGCGAGACCGTCCCCCGGCACGCCTGCCGCCCGTGCCCAGGCCCGCCATGCCTCCGGCCGGCTTTCGAGATGCAGAAGCGGGGCCGTGACCGGACGCCCGGGCACCATCGGAGGGCACAGCCCGGGGGCTGCGACGGGCGCCATCCGCTCGGCGCAGAGCGGCCGCACGTTGCCGTCCGGCCACTCCGGCGTGCCGTAATGGATCGCGAGGTCGAAGGCCTCGCGCGCGAAGGAGAAGGGTCGGGACCGTGTAAGGACGTCGACCCGGAGGTCCGGATGCCGGGCCTCGAAATCGTGGAGGCGCGGTATGAGCCAGCGTTCGGCGAAGGTCGGCAGGCAGGCCACGCGCACGGCCCGCGCCGTCCCCTGCAGCGCGGATGCGCGGGCCAGGTCCGCCCCGAGCCGCCCGAGCGTCGCCTCCAGATCGTCCGCCAGGCGCAGGGCCGCCGGGGTCGGAACGGCGGCCCGGCCGACGCGGCGGAAGAGGGGCGTTCCGAGTTGCGCCTCCAGCTCGGCCACGCGGCGGCTGACGGCGCCCTGGCTCAGGCCGAGCGTCGTGGCCGCGGCGGTGAACGTGCCATGCCTGACGGCCGCGACGAAGGCCTCGAGCAGATGGACCGGCGGTGCGGGCCCGGTCATGCCGTCAGGACAGGACCGACGGCAGCCAGGTCGCCAGACCGGGGAACAGGAACAGGATGACGATGAAGACGGCCATGACGAGGAACATCGGGAAGGACGCGCGCGAGATGAAGCCCATGTCCTTGCCCGTCATCCCCTGCAGGACGAAGAGGTTGAAGCCGATGGGCGGGGTGATCTGCGCCATCTCGACCACGATCATCACGTAGACGCCGAACCAGAGCATGTCGAAGCCCGCCGCGCGGACCATGGGCTCGATGACGGCCATCGTCAGGACGATGGACGACAGCCCGTCCAGAAAGCAGCCGAGGATGATGTAGAACACCGTCAGCATCACGATGAGCATCAGGGGCGAAAGCTCCCAGGCCTCGATGCCCTGCGCCAGCGCGCGGGGGATGCCGGTGAACCCCATGGCGAGGCTGAGGAACCCCGCCCCCATGAGGATCAGCATGATCATCGCGGTGGTGCGCACCGCGCCCAGCGTCGCCTCCAGCAAGGAGGTCCAGTTGAGGCTGCGCTGCACCGCGGAGAGCAGGATCGAGCCGAGGACGCCCAGGGCCGCGGCTTCGGTCGCCGTGGCGATGCCGGTGTAGATCGAGCCGATGACGGCGGCGATCAGGGACAGCACGGGCACCAGATCGAGCAGGCGTCGGCCGACATGCGCGACGTCGACATCCTCGACCGGGTTGAAGCTGCGCCGGTTCAGGAGCGCCCAGCATCCGACATAGAGCATGAACAGGACCGCCAGGCAGAGCCCCGGGATCAGCGCCGCCATGAACAGCTTCGAGATGCTCTCGTTGACGGTGACGCCGAAGACGATCATCGCGATGGAGGGCGGGATCAGCAGGCCGAGCGTGCCGGCGCCCGACAGGGTGCCGATGATCATCTTCTCGGGGTAGTTGCGGGCGCGCAGTTCGGGGATCGACATCTTGCCGACCGTGGCCACGGTGGCGGCCGACGATCCCGAGATCGCGGCGAACACGGCCGAGGCGCCGATGTTGACGTGCAGCAAGCCCCCGGGCAGGCCCTTGAGGAAGGGGGCGAGCCCGCGGAACAGCGTCTCCGACAGCTTGGTGCGGAACAGGATCTCCCCCATCCAGATGAACAGCGGCAGCGCGGTCAGCGTCCAGGAGGACTGCTCGCCCCAGATCGTGACGGCCATCGAATCCCCGATGGGGGCCGAGGTGAACAGCCACATGCCGACGATCGCCGTGGCCAGCAGCGCCGCCCCGACCCAGACGCCCAGGCCCAGAAGGACGAAGAGCGTCGAGACGAAGACGACGATCGAGAGGGTCTCGCTCATGCCTCCGCTCCGCCTTCGAGCGCGACGATCTTGCCCGCGACCACCTCCGCGAGGGTATGGATCGCCGCGACCGCCAGCAGCCAGGCCCCGGCCGCGACCGGCGCCTGGGGTATCCACATCAGGATCGCGTCGGCACCCTGGCTCCGTTCGCCGAAATCCCACGAGTCGTGCGCGAGGCGCGTCATGTACCACGCGAGGAACAGCGTGATCGCGGACATCAGGACGAGGACGGCCAGCTCGACGCGCCGCCGGGCGCGGCCGCGCAGGGTCTGGACGATCAGCTGGACCCGGATATGCGCGCCCGCGCGGAAGGCGTAGGGCAGCGCGAGGAAGGTGCTCGACGCCATGACGTAGCCGGCCACGTCGGTCGCGCCGCCGGCATAGGCGCCGATCAGTCGCGCGAGGACCGACCACAGGATGAGGCCGCAAAGCAGCACCAGGAGCGCCGCCGAGAGATACCCGGCGAGCCGGTAGAGCCTGTCGAGCGAGGAGGAGAGGGTGCGCATGTGCTGTCCTGCCAGAGCCTGCCATGTCCGGGGCTCCGGACTTCGGCGATGGTCCGGGGCCCCTTCCCCGCCGCGCGCCATGAAAGGCGAGCGGCGGAGCGGGGAGGCCCCGGTGGGGGACGGCGTTATTCGGCCTCGAAGGCGTCGAGCGCCGCCTGGCCCTTCTCGCCCGCACGCTCGAGCCAGGCGTCGCGCAGGCCGGCGCCGACCTCCTCGAAGGCCGCGCGCATCTCGGGGTTAAGCTCGCCGATGGTCATGCCGTTCTCGGCGAACTGCTCGACGTAGAAGCCGTCGAGCTCCTCCGCCTTCGCCCAGCAATTGTCCTCGGCGGTCGCCGCGGCCGTGTCGATCACCCCGCGCGTCGCGTCGTCGAGCCCGTCCCACGCGTCCTGGTTCACGATCACCATGTTGCGCGGCAGCCAGGCCTTCACGTCATAGTAGTAGTCCACGTGTTCCCAGAGCTTCTGGTCGTAGCCCGTCGACCCCGAGGAGATCATCGACTGCGCGACGCCCGTCGCGAAAGCCTGGGGAAGCTCGGCCGCCTCGATGGTGGTCGGAACCATGCCGAGCTCCTCGGCGAAGCGCGAGGTCGTGGCGTTGTAGGCGCGGAACTTCAGGCCCTCCAGATCGGCGGGGGTCTCGACCGGAACGGCCGAGTAGAATCCCTGCGGCGGCCAGGGGCACGAATAGAGGAAATGGACGCCCGCTTCGGTCAGGGTCTCCTCGAGGATCGGCCGGGAGGCGTCGTAGAGCTTGCGCGAATCCGCGAAGGACGTGGCGACGAACGGCACCGAGTCGAGCTCGTAGATCGCGTCGTCGTTGCCCAGCGCGGAGATCAGCCGCTCGCCGATCGGCGTCAGGCCGCGGCGCACGGCGCCGAAGATCTCGTCGCCCGAGAACAGCGAGCCGCCCGGATGCGTCACCACCTCGAGCTCCGAGTTCTCGGTGACCTCGGCCGCGAAGTCGGCCGCGATTTCCGAATGGTAGTTCGTCGCGGAATAGGCCAGCGCCATGTCCCATTTCTCGGCCTGGGCCCCCGTCGCGATCGCCAGCGACGCGGCCGTGCCGAGCATCATCTTCTTCATCATCGTCATTCTCCCTGTTATCGACGTTTATCGGTTTACGCTACCGGAGGCACCTACGCCGCCAAGGCGACGTCCCGCCGGGACATCGGCTTCTCCCGGCATTCTGTCGTGGAAACCGGCGATTGATCACCCTAGAAACGATCCGGCCTGAACATATTCGTCGCCTCTGCCAGTTTCGGCGGGGGATCTCGCCCGGACATGAGCTCCGCCAGGAGCTCGCCGCTGCCCGCCGATGTCGAGAACCCGACATGCTGGTGGCCGCAGCAGACCCACAGGTTCGCACGACCCGGCACGGGGCCGATCGCCGGCAGGCAATCGGGCAGGGTAGGACGGTCCGCGGTGACCGGACCCGAAATAGGCCCGTCCGCGAGGGGCAGGATCGCGCGGGCATCCGCCTCGGCGCGGACCCATTGCCGGGACCGTGCGGGCGAGCCGGGCCTCGTCAGCAGCGTTCCGGTCGAGACCTGTACCCCGTCCGGCCGGGGCGACAGGACGATCCCCGCCTCGGCGTCGAAGACCGGCCGGGTCAGACCGGCGTCGCCCAGGTAGGCGAGCCGTCCCATCGTCCCCCGCTCGACCATCATCGGAAGGCGCAGCCCGACGCCCCGGAGCAGGCCCGCCGACCAGGGGCCGGCGGCGACGACCGCCTGCGCCGCCGTCAGCGACGCCCCGCCCTGCAGGTCGATCCGCCAGGCCCCCGCCTCCTGCGCCAGGCCCTTCACGTCCGCGGGGTGGAGCGTTCCCCCCCGCGCGAGGAACAGCCGCAGGTAGGCGGCCGCCATCGCGGCCGGATCCAGTATCGAGGCCGTCCCCGTGAAATGGACCGCACCGGCATAGCGCCGTGCGAGCGACGGCTCACGGTCGTGCAGCGCGGTCGGGCCCAGCACGTCATGATCCACCCCGTGCGTGCCGTAGACCTCGTTCATCCGCTGCGCGGCCTCGAACGCGGCCGGGCTGCGGTGAAGATGGAGCCACCCCTCCGTCCGGCGCAGCGCGACGGCGCCGGCCTCCTCCAGCAGCCGCTCATGGGCGGCGCGCGAGGCCGAGATGAGGGCGCCGAGCGCCGCGATCGACCCGGCGAAGGTCCCGGCCCGGCAACTGCGCAGGAAACGCGCGCCCCAGGGCACGAGGCCCGGCATCGCGCGCGGATCGACCCGAAAGCCGGGCGAGCGCCCCGCCAGCAGGCCGGGCAGGCGGCGCGGCAGGCCCGGGTTGGCCAGCGGGACCAGAGACGACGTCGCCCAGACGCCCGCGTTCCATCGCGATGCCGCGCCGCAGACTTCGCCGCGTTCCAGGAGCACGACACGGCGTCCGCGACGTTGGAGGGCGAGCGCGCAGCAGAGGCCAACGATGCCTCCACCGATGATGGCGACGTCTGGTCCCGGTCCGCTGCGATCTGACGTCACTTCGTTCTCCGGCTCGCCGTTCGCCGCGCATGATAGCCGACAAGGCGCGCCATCCATCGTTGACATTCGCCGAGGCGGCCGCCCAGAAGCCGACAATCGACGCGGTTCGCCGACGATCTGGAGCCATCATGAAGGATGAGACGGATCGAAGGATCGTGCGGGAATTGCAGCGCAATGCGCGTGAATCGACCTCCACGATCGCCGGGCGGCTCGGGATCGCCCGTTCGACCGTCCACGAGCGCATCGCCAGGATGGAGCGGGACGGCACGATCAGCGGGTATTCCGTCGTCCTGTCCCGCAATCCGTCGGAAGACAACGTCCAGATCCTGATGCTCCTGGAGATCCGCCAGCAGGACACGCGCAAGATCGTCGCCCGCCTGTCGCACTACTCCGAAATCCGGGTCTGCCTCTCGATCAACGGGGATTTCGACCTGTTCCTCAGCGCCGAGGCCTCGCGGGTCGAGGATCTCGAGGTCTTCGTCGACGAAGTCACGGAGATACCCGGGGTCCAGCGCACGAAGACGTTCGTGGTCTTCGGGCGCAAGTTCGATCGTCGCTACAAGGAGACCGTCCAGCGCATCTCGCAGCAGTTCTTCGCCGATCGCGCGCTGCCGCCGGACGTCACGGGCGAAGACGATTGAACGGAACCATCCGGCAATCTGGCGGACTTCCGACCGTTCACGCCAAGACTTCGGGGCCAGTTCCCCGTGTTTGCCCTCCAGGCTAGGTCCAAATCCAATCGAAGACGCCGGAGGATCGAAGATGCGGGATGCAGCGACGTGGCAGGTGGGGATCGTCGGGGCCGGGACGATCGGCCGGACGATCGCCGCCCTCCTGGAGGCCAGCCCGGCCTACCGGCCGGTGGTGCTGGACAGGGACGCGGCCGCGCTGGACCTGCTCGCCCGGGACGGGATCGACACGCGCCCGACCGATGTCGGGGACGAGGACGCCCTCCGCGCGGCGCTGTCGGGGCTCGACGCGGTGATAAGCGCGGCGCCCTATTTCCTCACGCCGGCGATCGCGGGGGCCGCGAGCGCGGTCGGCGCGCACTACCTCGACCTGACCGAGGACGTCGCCTCCACGCGCGCGGTGCGGGCGCTGGCCGAAGGCGCGCGGACGGCGTTCGTCCCGCAATGCGGCCTGGCCCCCGGCTTCGTGGGCATCGTCGGCGCCGACCTCGCTCGCAGCTTCGACGCGCTCGACAGCCTGGCGTTGCGCGTGGGCGCGCTGCCGCTCTTTCCGACCAACGCGCTGAAATACAACCTCACCTGGTCCACCGACGGGCTGATCAACGAATACTGCAACCCGTGCGAGGCCATCGTCGACGGCGCGCGGGCCCTGCAGGCCCCGCTCGAGGATCACGAGAGCATCAGCATCGACGGAACCGACTACGAATGCTTCAACACCTCCGGCGGTCTCGGCACGCTGGCCGAGACGCTGGAAGGGCGGGCGCGCCGCGTCTCCTACCGGACGATCCGCTATCCCGGCCACCGCGAGATCGTGAAGCTGCTGCTGCACGATCTGGGGCTGGAACGCCGGCGCGATCTGATGCGCGACATCTTCGAGACCGCCCTGCCCCGCACCGACCAGGACGTCGTCGTCATCTTCTGCACGGCCCGCGGCACGGTCGACGGGCGGCTGGTCGAACGCTCGTTCCTCAACAAGTCCCATGCCCGCGAGATCGGCGGGCGCACCTGGAGCGCGATCCAGATCACCACCGCGGCGGGGATCTGCGGCGTGCTCGACCTGCTGCGGCGCGGGGCGCTTCCGGCGCGTGGCTTCGTGCGGCAGGAGGACGTGGCCCTGGACGCGTTCCTCGCGACGGAGTTCGGCGCGCTCTACGATGCCGGGACCGTCACGGCGCCGACGCGGCCCCGGGCCCGCGCGGCTTGACCGGCTTCGTCGGGATCCTTGCGCTCGACACCGCGTTCGAGCGCATTCCCGGCGATGCGGGGCACCCGGTGAGCTACGGGATGCCCGCCCGCATCCACGTCGTGGCGGGCGCCGACGCCGCGCGCATCGTCTCGGACACGCCCCCGCCCGAGGATATCGCCGCCCGGTTCGAGACAGCCGCCCGGGAGCTCGAGGCCGGGGGCGCGGACGTGATCGTCTCGACCTGCGGCTTCCTGATCCACCTCCAGGCGCGCGTCGCGTCCGCCGTGGCCGTGCCGGTGATGCTGTCGGCCCTGACGCTCGCTCCGATGATCGGGGTGGCGACAGGGCGGCCCGTGGGCGTGCTGACCGCCTCCGCGGCCGCGTTGGGTCCCCGGGCCCTGAGGGCCGCGGGGATCGACGCCGCGCAGGTGCGGATCGCGGGGATGCAGGACGCCGCCCTGTTCCGCGAGACCTTCACGGCGACCAGGGTGCTGCAACGAAGGACCTTCGACCGCGGGGCGATGGAGGAGGCCGCGGTCGCGCGCGCGGCCCGTCTGGTGTCGGACGCCCCGGAAATCGGCGCGATCGTGCTCGAATGCGGGAACCTGCCCCCCTACGCGGACGCGATCCGGGCGCGGACGGGCCGCCCCGTCTTCCACCTGCCCGGGGCGGCGCGCCTTCTCGCGGCCGGCTAGACCGTCATTCCGCCGCCTCGAAGCTGCGGCGCGCGGGGTCGAGCGCGAGGGGATCGTGCCCCGTCTTGCGCAGCCACGAGAAGACCGGCGGAACCCGCTCGGCCAGGCTCTCGACGACCACGTCGATGAGGCAGGGCCCGTCCTCGGCCAGCGCCGCGTCCATCGCCTCCCCGAAGCCGTCCAGCGTCGTCGCGCGCCAGGCCTTGAGACCGAACGCCCGGGCGACCGCGGCGGCATCGCCCTGCGTGAAATCCACCGAAAAGCAGTCGTTCGACCCGCTGCCCTGCATCCGGTGCAACCCCTTGATCCAGCCGAAGCAGGCATTGTTGAACTGGATCAGGATCGCCGGGCACCGCAGGCGCACCAACGTCTCGAGCTCGCCCACGCTCATGTTGAACGACCCGTCCCCGAAGAGGCCGATGGGCCGTTTCCCGGGCTGCGCCTTCCAGGCGCCGACCACGGCCGGGATCGCGTAGGCGAGGCCGCCATAGGCCCGGGGGATGATGAAGTTGGTCTCCGCGTCGCCGAGCTTGAGGAAGCGGGTCATGTAGGGCGTGGGCGTGCCCGCGTCCGACAGGATGTTCGCCGGGCGCGGCAGCCGTTCGGAAAAGGCGCGCACGACGGGTTCGGGGCGCAGCGGCATGCCGGTATCGGCAAAGAGATCCTCCGCCCCCGCCCAGAACTCGGCGCGCATGGCATTGAGCGCCTTGACCCAGGCGCCCGGGGCCGGCCGGCGCCCGCCCGACGCCTGCAGCAGCGCGCGCAGCGCCAGGCGCACGTCCCCCGCGACGGACAGGTCGTTGCGCGTCATGTTCGCCAGCACCTGCGGGTCGATGTCGATCTGCGCGATCCGCCGCCCGGGGTCGGGCGCGGGGAAGGTCCAGCCGATCGAGACCACCGACCCCACGCGGGAGCCGAGATAGACCAGCAGGTCCGCCCGCTCCAGCGCGGCGTTGGCATGGGGATGATACCCGTTGTCGCCGATCACGCCGATCGCCAGCTCGTGGTCGTCCGCCATCGCGCCCTGCCCGGTGATCGTGGTGACGACGGGCAGGTTCAGGGCCTCGGCGAAGGCGGTCAGGTCGGGACGCGCCTGCGCGCGCATGACGCCGCCGCCGGCGACCAGCAACGGGCGCTCGGCCCCCTCGATCAGGTCGAGCAGCCGCTCCAGCCGCTCCGGGTCGGCCAGCGTCGGATGGGCGGGGAACCGGCCGCATTCCTCCTCGGCGTAGAGCATCGTCTCGGCGCCCTCGACCTCCTGGTGCAGGATGTCCTCGGGCACCACCAGATGCACCGCCCCGGGCTTGCCGGTGGTGGCGATGCGGAACGCGCGCCGCAGGATCTCGGGGATCTTGTCGGCGGCCTTGATCTGGATCGACGCCTTCGTGACCGGCTCGAACAGGGCCTTGCCGTCGAGCTCGGTGATGACGCCGCGGCCCTCGCCGGTCAGGGGCACGTCGATCGTCATCAGGATGACGGGCACCGCCGAGGCGTTGGCTTCGGCCACGGGCGGCAGCGAGTACATCGCCCCGGCGCCCGACGGCGCCTCGAACACGCCGACGCGGTTCGACACCCGCGCGTAGGCATCGGCCATGTAGCCGGCCGAGCGCTCGTCGCGGCACATCACGTGTTCGATCTCGCCGCGGCGCCGGGCCAGGGCGCGATAGAGCAGGACGTTGGTGTCGCCGGGCACGCCGAAGAGCGTCGTCGCGCCATAGCGCACCAGCATGTCCACGAGAATGTCGGCCCCGGTCATATCGTTCTTCCTCGCAAGATCCTCACCCGGACCAGCATCGGCTCCGTCCGGGCGGATGGGACCCGCATTGCGTTCGCGGGGCGGCGCGTTTGCCGTCGATTTGTCTGCCGTGGAAGCGGATATGCCGGCCCGACCGATATGGTGGATGCCACCGCCCTGAAGCCGGACGCCGATGATCGAACCGGCCGATCCTGCGAGGATCCCGGATTCGACGGCTTCCCTACTGCGCCACGGCCCCGAACGAGACGAAACCCCGCCAGGTCGCGACCCCGGTCGGGCCGTCGTCCATCCGGCCCGAACCGATGGCGACCGCAGTGACGCCCTGGAGGCGGCTGGCGCACCGACCGGCGGTGACGGCAGGCTGATCGCCGCCCATGCCCTAGCGTCGGGGCGCACCATGGTCACGGCCAATATCGGCGAGTTCGGCCGCGTGGAGGGCCTCGCGGGCGAGAGCTGGCTCGACGAGGACCGATGCCCCGCTACGGCCTGGCGGCTCCTGAACCTCCTGGAGGCTGGCGAAGTGGATGGGACGTATCTCGCCCCGCCCACGCGCACGAGCGCGGTGCAGATGCACGGCCGGGTCCGGCGCGTCCTCGACGCAGTACTCGGCGCCGAGGCTCCGCCCGCGGTCCTGGCCGTTCCCGGCCATCTGAAGGCCGGCGATGCCGAGGGGGCACGGTCGACGAAGCGGGACGTGCCGTGGTCGGACGATCCCGAGGATATCGAGCGCGATGCGCGCCGGTCGGCGGAACGGGCGAGGCACTTCCTAGCCGCGCGGATCACCGTGGGCACGCTGGGCGTCGAGGCCCGGCTGAGGCTCTCCGGCGAGCGCCATCCCGCCCCACCCCCGCTCGCCGAAGCGGAACGTCGACCCTGCCCCGCGCTGCACGGGGTCGCGCCGCCGCCTCCCGAACGCGCGCCGGACGAGATCGTCGCCCCCGACCGGAGAGGCGCCATCGACGACCCATCGGAGATTGCCCGCGAAGGCCTTTGAGGCCGCCCATGCGGGCGCGCACGTCCTCCTCATTCGCAACACCGTTGCGGGCGTCGTCGCCGTCCAAGAGGCGATCGAGGCCGCCGGGGCCCGATCTGGGAGGTCGACGGCGTGCCTGCAGGGTTCGAGATGGCGCGCCCGATCCTGCTCGCGCCCGCGGCGCGCGACCTGGCCCGCCTTCTCGGGCGGGTCCACGATCGGCACGTGCTGGGTCCGTCGACCGACACCATGCCGGGCGTCCATCCGGACGTGGCGGCGCTCGAGGCGACCTGGGCCGAGCGGAAGGGGCGCGATGACCTGCGATCGCCCTCCGACGACCGGACGCTCGTGGAGCGCGCCCTGCACCCGGAGGCGCTGGGCACCGTGGTCGAGCGGCTCGGACGGACGGCGCATGACACGAAGCGGCGCGGCGCGAGGAGCGCGGACATTCGGCTCGCGCGACGGAACGCTCTCGACCTTTCCATCCCGTTCTTCGACCCGGAGCCGTCTCGGGAGGCCGACATCGGCACCCGCCTGGGCGCCCGCGATCCGCGCTCGCGATTGCCCGGGGGCACGGTGGGTGCCGTCGGCTCCGTCACGCGCGTTCGCGTGCCCGGATGGATGGCCCGAACCGGTCCCCTCGACGTGGAGCCCGATATCGTGCCGCGCGAGGGCGGGTTGGGTCCGATCTCGGAGCGTGCCGAGGGGTCGATTGCCCTGACTTCCGACCGGTGGGGGCTGGGGCCAGCGTGATGCGGACCCGGATCTCCATGAGGACGGATGGCGCTGGCGCTACGTGGCACGCGACGGCCCGATCGTATCGGTCTCGTCGGACGCCCATGTCGGCGAGGTCGACTACGATCGCTCCATGGAGATCGTGAAGGGATCGGGTGAGGACTCCGTGATCTCGCCTGAAACAGTCCGGGGGCCTCTCGGCTCCCGGCCGCCCCGCCCTGCTGGGATCGCCCCGAGGCGAAGCGCGACGCGAACGCTCCCCCGCGCCACGGGGATCGAGAGGACCGACGACGATCATCACATGACGAGACCGCGCCGATGCCCTGCGGCAAGCCGATCCGTTCGGCACCTACGCCGCACCGGTCCGCGACGACGTGGACGAGTCTCCCGCCCTGCGCGCGGATGAACGCCATCCGCGGCACGCCGTCGCCGTGCAGGTGGCGACGCTCGCGGTGGTCCGGGCCGGTGCGACCGAGGCGCCGGACGACGCCGAAGGATGACGAGACCTGCTCCACGCGCTCGCTCCCTTCCCGGCATGGGACCTGGTGGTCGACGACTGGACCGAGCCCGCGCCGCGGCAACCACCCGGCATGGAGGGCGGGCTACGCGACAGGGGCGAGCGGGCGGCGACACCGGATGCGCTCGACATGCCGTCGACGGCGCGCGACCACGACTTGAAGGGCGCGCCGGCCCCGCTCGCCCACCCTGCGGCCGAGGACGGCGCTCGCGGGCCGACCTTGCACGCAGCGGCCGTGACGCGCGGCCGAGGCAAGACCGAGGGGTTCCACGAAGGCCGTAGTCCCATTCCCGCGAAGGGCGTGGGCTCGATGCCGCGATCGGCGGACCGGATGGGAACCGTCGCGAGCGCGCCGGCGACGCGGCGGGCATCCTGCGGCACGCGCCGACGACGATGTCACGAACGTCCGCATCTCCGCCCCCCTGCGCCGCATGGCGCCCGAACGACGGTCGTTTCGAGCCGCCGAGTTGTGGCCGGTCCTGCTGCGGGCGGGCGTTCCCGAACGCGTCCTGCGCGACGACGACCTCGTCCGCCGATGGGCGGTGCCGGTCCATCTCGCCCGCGGTCCTGTCGGGCACGGCAGACGACCGCGCCCATGCGGATCGCCGCCCTCCGGGCGCCGTGCCGCACCGGGCCGGCTACTCGGAGGCACGTCCCTCCAGGCGTCTGATCGCCCGGGGCGACGGCCCGCGCGACCAAGTCGTCCGGCTCGCCCGGTTCCTGCGGGCCAAGGGCGCCCTGCCGCTCGATCTCCAGCCCGTCGCCGAACTGGTCCTGAACGAGGGACGCCATGAGCCGCGCGCAGAGAAAGCCCGCCGAGACATCGCCCGCAGCCATCACGGGGCCACCGACCGCGCCGCCAGGGAGGACGCCGGATGGCAGAGGGCGACGGCGTGGAGGCCGAGCGGGCCGAGGAGGCGATCGAGCGGCAGGTGCCCAAGCCCCCGCGCGGCCTTGGACGCGGTCGAGGCCGAACTGGCCGAGGCGGTCTACGGCGCCGAAGCCGGCGACAGGAAGGCGCGTCAGGCCCTCCTACTCGGCGCCCCCGAGATCGCGCATCTCTCGGCATCGGCCCGCGAACTGTTCAAAGGCGCGGATGACGCCGAGGCGGCCGCGGAGGCTGCGCGAGAAGCGGTCAGGGCCCAGAAGGCCGACAGTGCACGGCCGAGATCACGGAACGCCCTGTCGGCCGGGCTCGAGTCTGCACCGTTCGGACGCATGGTCACGTCCGATCCGGCCGCCAGCACCGGCGCTGCGATCCACGTGGCATGCCTTCACCGGTCACGAGGGCGAGCCGCAGAAGGACTACGCCACCGTCGTCGACGACCTCACGGGCCGCTCCGAGGAGAACGAGGAGGGCGGCACCCGGGCTGCAGGCGTGTTCGACGCCGAACTCACCGCGGGCCGCCATCATGGTCATGTGGTGGTAGACGTGCCGCTCCTCGTCTCGAACCCGGCCGGTCGCGAGCGCCGCGATCGGGACGCGGAAGACACCGATCGCGACCTGGCCGCCCGCGTGGTGGAGAACCTCGTGCCCCTGATCGCCACGGTCTCTCCGGGCGCCAAGAGAGGCTCGGCAGCGCCCTCCTCCTGGGCGGAAGCCGTCTCGCTGGAGGCCGGAGATCGGCGGCCGCGCACGCTGGCCGACGCGCTGCGCCCTCCCGTGCCGTGCGGCGACGGCGATCCGGCCGCGCGCGCCGCCGGGGCCATGGGCGGTCTCCTGTCCGAGCTCGACGCGACGTCTGGCGATGGCGAGACCCGCCTCCTAGCCGCGACGACGGCGCTGCACCTCGATGGGCCTGAAGCTCCTTCCCGGCCCGACCTCGCAGCCCGCGCGGGCGCGATGGTGCGCGAGGCGGCGACGTGACGCCGCAATTGGGCGCTCGTCGCCCTGGCGCCGTCCGGCGACGGCGCGCCGACCCTCGACGACGTGGCGAAGGCGCTCGACCGGCCGGAGCGCGCGCTCTTCTTCGGCCGCAAGCCTTGCCCGCCGTCCGGGCCGATCTGCGACGCCACCCCTGTCGAGGCGCCCTCGCCCATCGAGGCCCTGTTCCGATGGCTCGCCGCCGCCGGCTGGCAGGGCGAGGCCCGTACGACCGGACGCGGTCGGCGACCGTCGGGACATGGGCCGTACCGGCATTCAGTTCGGTGATGCGAGGAGTTCGGGGACGACGCGAGGTCGCGGGGGGCCTGCCGACGATCACGGCCGCCGCACGAGCACGCTCCACCTCGTGCGCACGCGCATCGACGCCCGCGCGCCGACGCTCTTCGCCGCACGGACAGGCACGCTGGACGACGATCTCGGCCATGCGCTCGATCTCGGGCTCGGGCGAGGGTTCGGCCCAGTCGCTCCTCGATCCTTCCACCTCCTGGAGCCGGGTCGCGGCAGCCCGGCGCACCCCCGGCTCCTCGGCAGCGTCTCGGACCCGGTCGCGCTCCGACTGCCGCCCACGCTGCCCGGTCCGGCCGCGGCCCGGCCGGACGCCTCGCCGGTATCCGATGTCTTCCCGGAGCCATTCGAAGCCGAGGCGATGCCGCGCGACTGGCCCGAGGGCACGCGGCTGCGCTTCGAGGTCCTGGTTCGGCCCGTGCGACCACACGGGCCGAAAGCGCGTGCAGTGCCCTGAGCCCCGACTTTCCTCCGGTTTTGGGGAAAGTCCTGGGTTGATGTCTGCGCTCTATGCGGCGTCCTCCTCCAGCCTGATCTGGGCGGCGAACTCGGCCGGCGGGACGTTTCCCAGGGCCGAGTGCGGGCGGCAGGTGTGGTAATCCTTCCGCCATACACGGGCCGCCTCCCTGGCCTCGCGCAGGATGCGGAACAGGGTCTCGTCCAGCGGCTCGTCGCGCAGGCGGCCGTTGAAGCTCTGGGCGAACGCGTTCCGGGTCGGCTTGCCCGGGGCGATGTAATGCCAGTCGACCTCGGTGCGCCGGCACCAGGCCAGGACCGCCGCCCGTCGGTGAAGGCATCGCCGACGAAGTCGAGCGACCAGCGCCGGTTCGGTCCGCCCGGCACGACCATGGGGCGCCGAACCTGCAAGCCCTCCTCGCGGTGGAGCCGCCGGAGCTTCTTGAGGTTCATCGCAACCCCCTGACGATCCAGTATCACGTAGATGCGCCGGTAACCGAACCGGCGCCGCTCGGCCGCGACTGCCTTCATGGCCTCCCGGGCCTCGGCGTCGCTCGGGCGCACGCTGCGATAGCGCACGCTCGATCTGTCGAATCCCATCGTCGCACATGCCCGCCGCTGGCTGACCGCGTGCGCCTCCATCAGATGCTCCACAGCCGACCTCTTCGCGCTCGCCCATCGTTCTCGGACCGATGGCGGACAAGGGCTCGCCGTCACCACTTTCTTGCCGTGACGTCTCATGGCATCGCGTCGTCCAGCATCTGCTCGGCCAGCGGCTTCATGAGCTTCGCGTTCTCGTCCTCGAGCGCCCTCGGACGCAGCGCCATCGGCTCTCGGACCGATGGCGGACCGATGGCGGTCGTCGGACACTTCCATGCCGCCGTACTTCGACTTCCACTCGTAGAACGTCGCCGAGCTGACCCCGTGCTTGCGGCAGATCTCCGCGGTCGGCACGCCGCCCTCCTGCTCGCGCAGCATCGCGATGATCTGCTCCTCGCTGAACCTCGATCTCTTCCTCCGTCCGCCTCCTAAGGTGGGACGGACTCTACCCAAATCTGAAGGAGGAAACGGGGCTCAGGTCACCGAGCCCGGCGGCCACCCCTCGGACGGGGCGCCGCGGACATCTCGGTCGACGTCGGCGATGGCGGGGATCGCGGTCTTCGCGGGAGCCGGGCCGCCGATCCCCGCGAACGGCTCGACGCACGCGGGCGATATCCCTTCGGCACGGGCGCGGCGAAAGCCGGGGGGCCGGGCCATGTCCTCGAACGCGATGCCCCGCCCGAACCACGGCGAGGCCGGCGACGCGCGCCTTGCGATGAGGCATCCCCTGCCGAGCGCGAGGCCCAGCAGGAGGAGGCGCCGGTGCGACCTTACCGGCGTCACGCGACCAATCGCGCCAGCATCACGATGGCCATGCCCATCATCATCAGGTTTTCGGTCAACGACACGAACCCGAGCGGCACGTTCGCCCCGCCGCCGACGCAGGCGCATTTCAGCTCGCGCTCGTCGAGATAGACCGCCTTGAAGACGCTCCACGCGCCCACCGAGGCGATGAAGAGGGCCGCCGGGGCCGCGAGCCATGTCAGCAGCATCCCCGTCATCAGGATGCCCGCGCCGGTCTCGACCCAGGGGTAGACGTAGGCATAGGGCACCCAGCGGCGCGCGAGCACGTCGTAGTTCAGGAACATCGAGGTGAAGCTCTCGATGTCGCGCAGCTTCTGCATGCCCAGCAGGATCATCGAGATCGAGATGAACCAGCCCGGCGTCTGCCAGGTGAGCCCGCCGAGGAAGCCGATGGAGAGCGCCAGCGCGGTCGCCGCCGCCACCGCGAAGAGGTAGAGCACGGGGCGGTAGGTGGTCGCCTTGGGATCGTAGTCGGTAAGCCGCTCGCGCAGGGCCTGGTAGCCGCCGACCCTCTCGCCCTCGATCCAGATCTGGGGGGTGGTGGGCACATCGTGCTCGGCCTTGAAGGCGTCGACCTCGGACCGTTCGCGGAACAGCCGATCGTCCACCTCGTAGCCGTGGCGGCCCAAGAGCCAGCGCGCCTTCTGGCCCGCCGGGCACAGATGGTTCGGCAGCGCCATCCGGTAGAGGACGGCCGTCCTGCCGGTCGCGGCGGCGGCGGGATCGGTCGTGACGTCGGCGACGTCGGTCGTGTCCTTGGGCATCATGGACCCTCCTTGCGTTCAGCGCCCGCGCGAGCCGCGGACGAGATGGACGATGCCGGCGATCGGGAAGACGACGACGCGCAGGGCGATCGGCCCCATGCCATCCATCCTCCATCCCGCGCCGCCACGCAGTCCATCGTTCATCATCGGTCAGCCTCCCTCCGCCGTGCGGGGCGTGCCCGCGCGCGCGTCGCCGCGCGCCATGACCGCGCCCGTGCGGAGCGCCGTCCACAGGCGCGTCCGGCCGAAGGACACGTGATCGAGCGCGTGGGCGTTCAGATACATCGGGCCGTACATGATGGCGGTCGAGGTCGCGATCGTCGCGGCGAAGCGGCCATGGGCGCCGCCCTGTCGGCGCGTGTCTGACATGGCGCCTCCGTATACCCCATATGGGTATTGTGAGCCGCCCGGCAAGGGACCGGTTCCGCCCGGCCCTCGACAAGGGGGCGCGCGATGCCCTTATGCTGATCCATGCACCAGAACCGCGATGCCGCGCTCAAGCGCCTCAGCCGCCTCGAGGGCCAGGTCCGTGGCGTGGCCCGCATGGTCGAGGAAGACCGCTACTGCGTGGACATCCTCACGCAGATCGCGGCCGTGCGCGCGGCCCTGAAGGGCGTCGAGAAGCTGGTGATCGACGACCACGCCTCGCACTGCATCGAGGACGCCGTCGCGTCCGGCGACCCAGCCCAGCAGCGCCAGAAGTTCACCGAGCTGCTGGAGCTGCTGGACAAGGCCCGAGGCTGAGGGCGGGCCGCGTTCGATGAACTTCGGGGGATCGTCCTCGATCAGATATCGACGGGCGGCGCCGCGACCGTCGTGATCCCCGCCGTCGGCAGCAGGATCAGCGGGATCGCCGCCCCCTCGAGCGCGATGGACCGCCGCAGCGACCCGGCCGCGCCGGGCCGGCCGCGCCGGGCCGGCTGTCCCGCAAGGCCGGCCCGAGCCGCCACGTGTCGAGCGCGGCGAGGCCGATAAGAGCCGCGACGATCGCCGCCTCGGCGAGAAGGCCCCAGCCGTAGGCGGTGCCGAGGAGCGCCGCGATCGAGCCCGACAGCGGCCAGTCAAGGCCGAGGCCGGCGGTGCCGAGGAAGCCGGCCGCGCCGCCCGCGAGGACGCCTTGCCGAAGCCGCGCCAGAGCGCCGCCGCCCCCGGCGGGCTCTGCCATTCGAGGCGGCAGGCGCCGGGCGCCAGATCGCCCATCGGGGCCGCGCGCCATTCGGACGCCGGCTCCATGCCGGTCCCGGGCTCGATCCCGATCTCCGTGCCGCCCGAGGACGGCGCGGCGACGATCTCGGCATCGGTCAGCACGCCCTCGAAGGCCGGCATGGCCGACGCCGGGGCATCGTCCATGAGGCCCGCAAGGCCATGCTTCGTCACCGCGAACGGCGCCGCGTCGTCGTGGTGCCCGGTGTGGCCGGTGGCGTCGTGCGGCGGCGCGGGCAGCGGGCCGTCCGGGCCCGGGCTGCGCCAGTCGGGCCGCCCCTCGAGCGAAGCCCCGTGGCAGGCGGCGCATCCGGCGGCGTGGACCTGCGCCCCGAGGGCGACGGCCTCGGCGTCGCCCGGCGTCAGGCGCACCGCCTCCGCCCCGGCGGGGCGCAGGAGGACCGCCCCGCCCAGAAGCCCGCCGAGCACGAGCCCGCCGGCCACGAGCCGAGTGGGCCGGCCCATCTCAGACGTCGAAGGGTGCGGGCGTGCCGGCGTGATAGAAGACCGTGCCCCCGGCCGCAGTGCCGCCGAAGGCCAGCACGTCGTGGCGCGCGGCCGGATCGTCCCCCATGCCGGGCGAGCCCATGGGCAGTCCCGGCGCCGCGCGGCCCGTGATGGCGGGGCGGTCGCGCAGCACGGCCTCCACGGCCTCGAACGGGACATGCCCCTCGAACACGCAGCCGTCCACGCGGACGGTGTGGCAGGAGGTCAGGCCGGCCGGCACGCAGCGCGCGGCCTTCTCGCCGGCGGGATCGGCCAGATCGGAGAGAGACGCCGCGTCGCCGCGCGCGCGGGCGACATCGGCCCAGGCGTGGCAGCACCCGCATCCGGGCGCCGCCAGGACGCGCATCGGCGCGGCCGCGCGGGCGGGCAGCGTCGCGGCGGCAAGGCCCGCGGCGGTGAGGGCCAGGACGTCTCGACGGTTCGTCATGGGGTCGGTCCATCGTCGTTCGGTCGACGCGATGCGTCCCGCAGGGGGCGGACGGCTCGGACCTTCGGCGGACCGGTCGGGACGTTCACGGCGATGCCCGGCGATCTCGCGACGCGCAGCGGACGCATCGCCGCGTCTGCCGCCGCGACGCGCCCGAATGCCAACGGTCTTTGCGGGCGGACGTCCACGGGGCACGATGCGCCCGCCTCGGTCCCGGTTCCCTCGCAGCAGTCGGCGAGGGTGGCCGCGTGCTGGACGTCCATGCCCGCATCCGGCCCGCCATGTGCGACATGCGGCGCTGCCACCGATCACGGCGACGGCCAGCAAAAGGGAGCGGCGGTCGCGGATCATCGCCGATACCTAGAGGGGGCATGTCCGGCAGGCACCGGCCGTCGGGGCCCGTGCGGCGATCCGCCCGTGGCCATGGCGAGACGATGCTCGCGGTGGTGGTCCCGGCTCGCCATGAGGCCGAATGGCCCCAGCCCGTGGATGCGCGCGACCACTCCCGGATCGTCGTTCGTCACCGTCGAGATCGCGCCCTTGCCGGTCGCCTCGCCAGCGGCGGTCGAGGCATCGTCCATCGCGAGCTGGCCGGCATGCGCCGGGACCATCCGGCCGAGCGCGCCGATCGTCGCTGCGTCCCCGGTCGCCACGGCCCGCAAGCCGTTCGGCAGGCCCTCGGCGGCGACCACGGAGCCCGTCACGAGCGGATCCATGTCGATCGGATGCGCCCGCAATCCGCCGAGGTCGACGCGCGGCCCGTCGGTTCCGGGGTCGGCCTCCGACGTCGCGACGATTTCGGGAAGGGCGGCGAAGGCCCCCTGCCCGGGCTCCGAGAGGATGGCCGGGTCCGATCCGTGCATGGCGCCATGGGCGTGCTGCCCGACGGCGGGCGCGGCGAGGAGCGAGAGGATCGCCAGGGGCTTCAGCATGGCAGGGTCTCCGCGTGGGGTGCATCGACGTGCCACGGCAGGGCCGATCTCCGCATGATCGCGATCATCCCGCCACCCTGGCCGGAGACGTTCGACGGCGCGCCGGAGCGCCATGCCCCTGCCGGCTCGGCCCTGTTCCGACGGGGGGACCGGGTGCGATCGCCGTTCCTCGTCCGGGACGGGCGGGTCGCCCTGCGGCGGGCGCTGGCGGATGGCGGCGCGCGCGCCTCATGTCGCCGGGCCGGGCGAGGTCGTCGCCCCCGCCTCCCTCTTCGCCGACGCCGCCCATCGCGACGCGATCTGCAAGGGGGCCGCGCGCGTGGCGATCCAGCCCGTCGGGAGGGTCCGGGACCATCTCGGCTCCGGCCCCGTGGCGGGGCGCTGGCCGAGGCGGCGCGCGACGCCGGGCACGTTCGCCTCCAGGTCCGCGGCGACGGCATGGGCGTCGAAACCAGCGGGCGCGCCTTCGAGCAGGATATGCCCGCTCTCGCGCGTCACGGCCCAGGCGGAGCGCAGGATCAGCGCCACCAGCGGGACCGCCAGGATCGGGTCGATGGGGGTTCAGCCCGTCCGGATGATGACGAGCGAGGCCGCGATGGCCGCGACCCAGCCCAACAGGTCGCCCGGCACGTGCAACGCGGCGGCGCGGACGTCGAGGTTGTCGCCCTCGGCGCGGCTGAGCACCCGGAAGGCCAGGGCGTTCACCACCAGCCCGCCCACGGCGACCCAGAGCATCAGCCCGCCCAGCACCTCCGCCCCCATGAAGCCGCCCGTCAGGACGGCGGCGATGAGGATCGCGCGCTCCTTGGATCTCCGCGCCTCGGGCGTGACGCCCTCCGAGAGGGTCGGACCATGCGAATGGCCCGCGTGGTCGTGCGCGTGATCGTGCCCGGCCCCCATCAGCGCGCCTCCGCCCGAGGGGCCGCGTCCGCCGGGGATGGAGGGCACCCGCTCGCGGCGGATGACGGCGACGCGGGCGTGCGTCCGGTGGCGGATCGCGCGGCGGTAGAGGATGCCGCGCACGAGGCCGAAGGCCTGGGCGTGCTCGGCGTAGAAAGCATCCGGGTCGTCGTAGAGCCCGAGGTCGCGGTTGATCCCGGTGCGCTGGATGTACATGTCGCTGCCCGTCCAGGCGACCGGCGGATCGGTCAGGCAGTCCGTCCCCGCCCCTTAGGCGCAAAGCGACGAGCGCCCTTCGAACTTGGCTTGGAGCGCCTCGAGGAACGGCGCGTCGAGGATGAACCCTTCGAGGTTCGCCCATGCCCTCTCGCGCTCCACCTCACCCAGGAATGCAGGATGCTCTCGGGCGCGAGGCGGTAGGCGATCTCGGGCGCCACGCCGCGCTGGAGCGCCTTGTGGATCGTGAACCCGTGCAGGCGGCAGGGGATGCCGAGCGCCCGCAGCAGCGCCGCCTTCGTGTTGCACTGCCCGTAGCCGTCGCGCAGCACTTCCGACGCCGGGATCGCGTCGTCGCGGTCGTAGCCGAACGCGATCTCGTTCCGGACGACGTCGTAGGCCGCGCCGATGCGCTCGAAGGGTGGCAGGTCGGCCCGGCCCCGCGATCAGGTCGCGGATCGCGGGGCCATCGAAGTCCAGCAGGGCGGTGCGGCGATGATGGCGGCACTCCTGATTCGTCTCGTCGCCATGGGGGATACGATCTACAGCGGCTGTAGCCTCAAGGGGCGATCGCGATGCAGGGCCATTCCATCGGCGCGCTCTCGAAGCGGACGGGCGCCGAGGTGACGAAGATCCGCTACTACGAGGGCCGCGGATTGCTGCCCGACCCCGGCCGCACGGACGGAGGGCAGCGCCGCTACGGCGACGCGGAGCTGGACCGGCTGTCCTTCATCGCCCGTGCGCGGCAACTCGGCTTCGACCTCGACGCCATCGCCGAGCTAATCGCGTTGCAGGATACGCCCCGGATCGCCCATGGCGACGCGCACCGCATCGCGGCAGATCGCCTGACGGAGGTCCGGGATCGCATCGAGCGGCTCGGCCGGCTGGAGGCGGAGCTGGTGCGGGTCGTCGCCGCCTGAGACGGCCCCCCCGACGGACGGCCTTGCCGGGTGCTGAACGCCCTCGCCGACCACGGAGCCTGCGACGTCGCAGCACTGAGTCGCCGCCGTTCCGGACCGCTTTCCGCGTAGCGCGCACGGTCCAGGAGCCTGGACGCCACCACCGCCGGCAACGCATCCGCATCGCGCAAGGGTGCGGGGACGCGCGGATCGGCGAGGCGGTAGAGCGCATGGCGCGCAGTCGGAGGGTTTCGCGGTCCGAGGTGCCGGTCGCTCTGGACGTATCAGGGGGCGATGATGCGTCGAGCGTCATTCCCATCGCCTCCGGGACGCCAGATCATGAGCGATCCGCCCCCCGCCCATGCCGCGGATCCGTCGCCTCGCGCACCCGTCCGCTACCGCGTGTCGGGCATGGACTGCGCCAGGGACGCCGCGCAGATCGAGCGGGCCGCCCGGGGCGCCGGGGTCGCGCCGGACGCCGTGAAGGTCTCGGCCGCCACCCATGTCATGACCCTGCGCGTGCCGGACGCCGACCTGCCCGCTATCGAAGCGGCCGTGGCGACGACGGGATACGGGTTCGAGCGCGTCGCCGAGGGCGAGGCCGGCGCGCCCGCCCACCGGGATCCGGCCTATCGCCGCGCGCTCTGGATCGTGGTGATCCTGAACCTCGGTTACGGCGTCGTCGAGATGGTCGGCGGTGTCTGGGCCGGGTCGCAGGCGCTCCTCGCCGATGCGCTCGACTTCCTCGGCGACGGGGCGATCACCTTCCTCGGCCTGCTCGCCATCGGCTGGAGCCTCGCCTGGCGGGCCCGCTCGGCGATGATCCAGGGCGTGTTCCTCGGCCTGCTCGGCCTCGGCGTCATCGCCACGACGATATGGCGCGCCTTCGCCGGCACGCCTCCCGAGGCGGGGCCAATGGCGCTCTTCGGGCTGATCGCGCTGGCGGTGAACGTGGCGGCCGTCCTGCCGCTCCTGCGCTTCCGGCAGGGCGACGCCAACATGCGCGCCGTCTGGCTCTTCTCGCGCAACGACGCCATCGGCAACGCGGCGGTCGTCGTCGCGGCCGGGCTCGTCTGGTGGCTGGGCCGGGCGTGGCCCGACCTGATCGTCGCCGTCGCCATCGCCGGGCTGTTCCTGCATTCGTCCTGGTCGATCATCCGGGACGCGAGGGCGGATTTGCGAGGCGCGCGATCGTGATATCGAGTTTACCCATCCGGAATGTCGGACGGGAGCGCACCGTCCGTTCCGGAGGCCGAAGGACAGCCTGGTCCCGCGCGGCGGAGGTCGAGGGGCACGCGGTCTATCCGTCCATCCGGATGCGGGCGTTGGCGGGGTCGTGGGGGCTGTCCTCCACGATCTCGGCGTCCCAGAGGTCGCGGAGCATGCGGACCTTCAGCCTCGTGCCGGCGATCGCGCGGTCGGGGCGGACGTAGCCCATGCCGATGGACCGGCCCGTGGCGACGGAATGGCCGCCGGAGGTGAGGCGGCCGATCATCTCGCCGCCCGAGAGGAGCGCCTCGCGGCCCCAGGGGGTCACGTCCTCCGGCCCGTCGATCAGGAGGGTCACGCAGCGCGAGCGGACGGGCGCGGCCTCCATCGCGGCCTTGCCGTGGAAGTCCTTCGACATGTCGACGAAGCGGTCCAGCCCGGCCTCGAGCGGGGTCGCGTCGCGCCCGAGCTCCGTTCCGAAGGCGCGGTAGGACTTCTCCTGGCGCAGCCAGTTCTGGGCGCGCGCGCCCACGGGCGCGAGGCCATGGGGCTCGCCCGCCTCCATGAGCGAATCCCACAGGCGGTTCTGCATCTCCATCGGGTGGTGCAGCTCCCAACCGAGCTCGCCGGTATAGGCCACGCGCACCGCCATGCACGGCACCATGCCCAGCTCCAGCCGCCGGGCGGAGAGCCAGGGGAAGCGCGCGTTGGAGAGCGCGGTGTCGGCGTCGGCATCCGAGACCAGCGCGCGCAGCACCTTGCGCGACTTGGGCCCCGCGAGGGCGAGGACCCCGGTCTGCCCGGTGTAGTCGTGGACCGACACGAAGGGCTCGCCGTCGGCGATCCAGTCCTCGGCCGCGCGGCGCAGGTGGTCGCCGTCATAGGCCTGCCACGCGCCGGCGGAGATCAGGAGGAAGGTCTCCTCCGAGGGGCGGACGATCGTGTACTCGGTGCGCACGGTCCCCGCCTCGGTCAGGGCGTAGGTGAGGGAGATGCGCCCGGGCTTCGGCAGGCGGTTGGTCGTCAGCCGGTCCAGGAAGGCGGCCGCGCCGGGGCCGGTGACGGAGTGCTTGGCGAAGGCGGAGGCGTCGATCAGGCCGGCGGCCTCGCGCACGGCGGTGGCCTCGTCATGCGCGTGCCGCCACCAGGCGCCGCGGCGGAAGGAGCGGGAGGCGTGGTCGAACTCGTCGCCCGAGCCCGGCGCGTAGTAGTTGGGACGCTCCCAGCCGTTCACCGCGCCGAACTGCGCGCCCAGGGCGCGCTGGCGCTCGTAGGCGGGCGCGGTCTTGAGGGGGCGGGCGGCGGGGCGCTCCTCGTCGGGGTGGTGGAGGATGAAGACGTGCTCGTACGCCTCCTCGTTCTTGCGCCGCGCCCATTCGGTCGTGACCCAGGGTCCGAAGCGGCGCGGGTCGAGGCTCGCCATGTCGATCTCGGCCTCGCCCTCCACCATCATCTGCGTCAGGTAGTGCCCCGCCCCGCCGGCCGCCGTGATGCCGAAGGAGAACCCCTCCGCCAGCCACATGTTGCGCAGCCCGGGCGCCGGGCCGATGAGGGGGTTGCCGTCGGGGGTGTAGCAGATGGGGCCGTTGAAGTCGGCCTTGAGGCCGGCGTCCTCGGAGGAGGGGATGCGGTGGATGAAGCTCTCGTACTCCACCTCGATGCGGTCCAGGTCGAGCGGGAAGAGGTCGGCGCGGAACCCGTCGGGGACGCCGTGGGCGAAGCGGGCGGGCGCGCCCCGCTCGTAGGGGCCGAGGATCCAGCCGCCGCGCTCCTCGCGCACGTACCACCTGGCGTCGGCGTCGCGCAGGACGGGGTGCTCGGGGTTCGTCCGCCGCCAGTCCTGCAGGCGGGGGTCGGCCTCGGTGACGATGTACTGATGCTCGACCGGGATGGCGGGGATCTTGATGTCCAGGAGCCGGCCGGTGCGCTGCGCGTGGTTGCCGGTGGCGGTGACGACGTGCTCGGCGACGATCTCAACCACCTCCTCGGTGGGGATCAGGTTGCCGCCCTTCTCCGCCATCTTGCGCGCCGTGACGCGCCAGGCGTCGCCGTCCCGGCGGTATCCGTCCACCTGCCAGCGGCGCTCGATGGTGGCGCCGGCCTGCCGCGCGCCCTTGGCCATGGCCATCGTGACGTCGGCCGGGTTGATGTAGCCGTCGGTCGGATGGAGGATCGCGCCCTCCAGGTCGTCGGTGCGCACCAGCGGATAGCGCTCGCCCACCTCGCGCGGGGTGAGCCATTCGAACGGCACGCCGGCGGTCTCGGCGGTGGCGGCGTAGAGCATGTACTCGTCCATGCGCGCGCTCGACTGCGCCATGCGCAGGTTGCCGACGACGGCGAAGCCGGGGTTGAGGCCGGTCTCCGCCTCCAGGGTCTTGTAGAGCTTGATCGAGCGGTCGTGGATGAAGGTCGTGGCGTAGGACATGTTGAAGTAGGGCAGCAGGCCGGCGGCGTGCCAGGTGCTGCCCGCGGTCAGCTCGTCGCGCTCCAGGAGGAGCGGCGCCCAGCCGGCATGCGCGAGGTGGTAGGCGATGGACGTGCCCACCGCGCCGCCGCCGACGACGAGAGCCTTAACATGCGTCTTCATTCCGCGCTCCTGAGGCCGCCTGCGCCGAGGATAGGCCCCCGCCCCGCCCGGCGCGGGCCGCGCGCGACGGGTGGGTCCCCGAAGGCGACGCGGCCTTCCGCCCGGGCGGGCGCGGAGCTAGGTCTCCGGCATGGAGGTGCATCGCGACATCCCGGCCATGCGCGCGGCCTGCGGGCGGCTCCGCTCCGGCGGGCGGCTGGGGCTCGTGACGACGATGGGCGCGCTCCATGCCGGGCACATGGCCCTGGTGGCGGCGGCGCGGGAAGGCTCGGACGCGGTCGCGGCGACGATCTTCGTCAACCCCGCGCAGTTCGGGGAGGCGGCGGACCTCGCGGCCTACCCCCGGCCCGAGGCGCGGGACCTGGAGATGCTGCGGGCCGCGGGGGTCGCGGCGGTGTTCGCGCCGCCGGCGGAGGTCATGTACCCGCCCGGGATGGAGACGGCCGTGGAAGTGGCGGACCTGTCCGGCGTCCTCCTGGGCGCGGCGCGGCCGGGGCATTTCCGGGGCGTGGCGACGGTCGTGGCCAAGCTCTTCAACATCGTGCGCCCCCACGCGGCCTGGTTCGGGGAGAAGGACTTCCAGCAGCTCGCGGTGATCCGCGCGATGGCGCGCGACCTCGACATGGAGGTCGACGTGCGCGGCGTGCCGACCGTGCGAGAGGCGGACGGGCTGGCGATGTCCTCGCGCAACGCGCGCCTCGGCGCGGCGGACCGCGCAGCGGCTCCGGTGCTGCATCGGGCGCTCCGGGCGGGCGGCCGCGCGGTGGAGGCGGGGCGCGCGCCGGCGGAGGTGGAGGCGATCCTGCGCGAGACGATCGCCGCCGAGCCCCGCGCGGCCCTCGTCTCCGCCGACCTGCGCGACGCGGCCACCCTCGCCCCGGCGACCGGGCGGTGCCCGCCGCAAGTGGTCATGCTGGTCGCGGCGCACCTGGGCGGCGTGCTATTGATCGACCAGATGACGGCCACGCCCGGAGGCGCCACGTGAGCACCGAGACCAAGACGCCCAAGCGGCGCATCACCGCGCCGCAGATCGCCGCGCGCAAGGGCGGGGAGCCGATCGTCTCGCTCACCTCCTATCACGCGCACACCGCCGCCATCGTCGAGCGGCACTGCGACTTCATCCTGGTCGGCGACAGCGTCGGGATGGTTATGCACGGGATGGAGAACACCACCGGCGTCACGCTCGAGCTGATGATCCTGCACGGGCGGGCGGTGGTGCGGGGCACGGCGCGCGCGCTCATCGTCGTGGACATGCCGTTCGGCAGCTACGAGGAGAGCCCGCAGATCGCGTTCCGCAACGCGACCCGCATCATGAAGGAGACGCAGTGCGGCGCCGTGAAGCTCGAGGGCGGGGCGCAGATGGCCGAGACGATCCGCTTCCTCGTGGAGCGCGGCGTGCCGGTGATGGCGCATGTCGGCCTCACCCCGCAGTCGACGCACGTGATGGGCGGGTTCAAGACGCAGGGCCGCGACGAGGACACGTGGGACGCGCATGTCGCCGACGCGGTCGCGGTCGCCGAAGCCGGCGCCTTCGCGATGGTGGTGGAGGGGGTGGTCGAGCCCCTCGCGCGCCTCATCACGCGGGCGGTGCCGGTCCCGACCATCGGGATCGGCGCGAGCGCGGATTGCGACGGGCAGATCCTCGTGCTCGAGGACATGCTGGGACTCAATCCCTGGGTGCCGAAATTCGTGAAGGTCTACGGCGATCTCGGCCCGATGATCGAGGCGGCGGTCGAGGCCTATGCCGCCGAGGTGCGCGGCCGCGCCTTCCCCGGCGAGGCGCAGACCTACCGCTGAGCCGCCCTAGGGCACCATGGCCTGCCAGCGCGCGGCATCCTTGCGCTGATCCGCGCCCTCGTCCGGCACGGGGCGCTGCGCGGGCTCGGCCTCCGCCCCGGGCTCCTCGGGGCGGGACGGGGCGGCGGCCAGGGAGGCGCGGACCGCCGGGTGGGCGACGCCGCTGGGGCGGGAGGGGGCGCGCGCGTCTCGGACGGTCTTGCGGGTCATCGGTCGATCCTCGGCGGTGGGCGTGTGGGGAACGAACCCAGAAGGGGGCGCGGCGTTCCGATCCCCCTCCCCCGCGCTAGAACCGCAGGTCCTGCGTGCTGCCGACATGCGCGACGTGGTCCTTGCTGAGGTTGGCGCGCAGGACCTCGGCGCCGAAGACGAGCGTCGAGCCGGTGGAGGCCCAGGCCTGGCCGTCCGACAGGTCCATGCGGCACAGGCAGAGGTGCGGATCGTCGCGCCCGCCGTCGAAGAAGGCGGCGGCGACGCGGTTCCAGAGATCGTCGATCTTGGCCGCGTCCCGCGACAGGCTGAGGCGGCCCGACACGCAGGCCCAGTAGTCGTGGTCCTTGCCGGTGACGGTGAAGTGCCCGTCCGCGCCGGCGCCCACGGCCTCCATCAGCTCGTTGTCGTCGTTGGTCAGGAACCAGACGATGCCCGCCCCGGGGTCCGGATAGGGGGACATGGGCTGCGAATGGAGGGCGGCGCCGGAGACCTTGAGCATGCCGGCATGGACGCGGCCCGTCTGCTCGAAGAACTGGGCGCGGGCGTCGTCTGGGGCGGTGTCGGCCATGGGGTCCTCCGTGGGCTGTCGGAGGCGGAACGGGCGCGGCGGGGGCGGGGTTCCGCTAGAGCATGGAGGGCAGGACGAGGTCGGGCGGGCGATGGCCGTCCTGGAAGGTCCGTATGTTGAGGAGCACCTTCTCGCCCATCTGGGCGCGCCCCTCGCGCGTGGCGCTGCCCATGTGCGGCAGGAGGGCGACGTTGGGCAGGCGCAGGAGGCGCGGGTTCACGCCGCGACCGCGCTTGAACACGTCGAGCCCGGCGCCCGCGATCGCGCCCGAGCGAAGCGCGCGGGTGAGGGCGTTCTCGTCCACGACCTCGCCGCGCGAGGTGTTCACCAGGACGGCGCCCGGCTTCATCAGGGCGAGGCGACGGGCGTTGATCAGGTGGAACGTCGCCGGGGTGTGCGGCGCGTTGACCGAGAGGATGTCGACGCGGGCGAGCATCTGGTCGAGGCTCTCCCACCAGGTCGCGCCGAGCGCGGCCTCGACCTCCGGGCGCAGGCGGCGGCGGTTGTGGTAGTGGATGGTCAGGCCGAACGCCCTCGCGCGGCGGGCGACGGCCTGGCCGATGCGGCCCATGCCGAGGATCCCGAGGCCCCGCCCGCCGACGCGCCCGCCCAGGAGCGCGGTCGGGGCCCAGCCCTCCCAGGCGCCGCCCTGCATCAGGGCCAGGCCCTCGGGGATGCGCCGGATGACGGCGAGGATCAGGGCCATCGCCATGTCGGCGGTGTCCTCGGTCGCGGCGCCGGGCGTGTTGGTCACCGTTATGCCCAGGCGGTGGGCGGCGGCGACGTCGACATGGTCGATCCCCGCCCCGTAGCTCGCGATGAGGCCGAGGCGCGGGCCGGCGGTGGCCAGGAGGGCCGCGTCGATCCGGTCGGTGACGGTGGGCACGAGCACTTCCGAGGCCGTCATCGCGTGGGCGAGCTCGGCCGGGGTCATCGGTCGGTCGTCCGGTCGCAGGGCGGCGTCGAAGAGCTCGGCCAGGCGGGCCTCGACCTCCCGCGGGAGGCGTCGCGTGACGGCAACGGTGAGGCGCCTGTCCGCCATGGGGGACCCTCCGCGATCTGGCGCGCGGCGGGCGCCTGCGGTCAGGGTGACGCCGGGCCGGACGCCGCGCAAGGGCGCGGCGGGGCCCCTGGCGGGGAGCGCGCGATGGCGGTGGGACGGCGGATGCTCCTGGCGGCGGCGGCCACGGCGGCGGTCCTGGCGGCGGGCGCGGGGGCCGGGCACGCCCAGGAGGCGGCGACGGCCGCGTTCGCGCCGGCCGCGATCCCCGACGCGCGGGGCGACACGGGGCGCGAGACCGGGCGCGCCCTGCCGCGGTTCGTCACGCTCAAGCGGGACCGCGCCCGCGTGCGCCGCGGGCCGGGGACGGAGTATCGCGTGGACTGGGTGTTCGTTCGCCAGGGGATGCCGCTCGAGGTGGTGGCCGAGCACGGCAACTGGCGCCGGGTGCGCGACGTGGAGGGCGCGGGCGGCTGGGTCCACTACGCGCTCCTGAGCGGGCGGCGGACGGGGATCGTGCTGGAGGACATGCTGCCGCTGCGTGCCCGGCCCACGGAGGCGGCGGTGGAGACGGCGCGCGCGGAGGCGGGCGCGATGCTGCGCGTCGAGCGCTGCGAGGGGGGATGGTGCCGGATGCGGGGCGAGCGCGCCCGCGGCTGGGCGCGCGACACCGCTGTCTGGGGCGTGCGGCCGGGCGAGGCGTTCGACTGACGACGGCCGCCGCGCGGGTCCGAGGACGCGCGCAGAGGCCGGGACGGAGCGAGGCCCGCGCGGCTATTCGGGCGCCTCGCCGGCGGGCGGCGGCGCTTCGAGGGACACGTCCCCGGCCGCGTCGATGATGGCGGGCGCCATCAGGGCCACCGCGGCGATGGCGATGCCGACGACCGCGCCCGTGAGCATGACGAAATCCACCGTCACGGCGCCGTCCTCGGCCGCGACGAAGCGGCGGATGTTTCCTCTGGGTCTTCGGCTGCTCATCGCGGCCTCCAGTATGGGGATCGGCCCGCGGGATCGAACCGCGGGCCGGTGTCATCGGTCGTCGAACCGCTCCGTCCGAACGGCAGGACCTATTCCGATCAGCCGCCTTCGGCCGCGGTGATCTTCGCGCCGAGGGTGCCCGCGGCGGTCGTCACCTGCGTGTTGATCGCGGCGGCGGCGGCGATGCCGATGGCGACGACGGCGCCGCAGAGCACGACGAAGTCGACGGTCACGGCGCCGTCCTCGTCCTTGGCGAAGCGGCGGGCGGTGGCGTTGATGAGTCTGATCATGGGTTCGGCTCCTCTTAGGTGGGACCCGCGCCGACATGGCGGGGCCAACCCGGCGGTGCCTCATGGCGGGGCCGTCCGGGATCGAGAGGAGGGATGCCCCCGAATCCCTTTCCCAGCCCCTAACCCCCGGTGGCCGCTTCGTGGCAGGTCGTTAAAATCTGAGCCGTCGCGCCGGGGGTCAGGCGGCGAGCCCCCGGCCGCGGAGCATCGCCTCCGGCCCGGGCATCCGCCCCCGGAACCGCTCGTAGAGCGCGGCGGGGTCGGCGCTGCCGCCGGCCGAAAGGACGTGCTCCTCCAGGGCGGCGGCCCGCTCGTGGTCGAACGGGCCACCGGCTTCCTCGAACGAGTCGAAGGCGTCGGCGTCCATGACCTCGGACCACATGTAGCTGTAGTAGCCGGCCGAGTAGCCGTCCCCGGAGAAGACGTGCGCGAAATGCGGGATCGCGTGGCGCATCGGGATCGCGCGCGGCAGGCCGAGTCCGGCCAGCACCTCCGCCTGCCGGGCGAGGGGGTCGGCGGGCGCGGCGCCGGTGTGCAGCTCCAGGTCGACCAGCGCGCTCGCCACGTATTCGGCGGTGGCGAACCCCTGATCGTAGGCCGACGCGCCCAGCAGGCGCGCGCGCAGGTCCGCCGGCATCGGCGCGCCGGTCTCGTGATGCCGGGCGTGGCGGGCGAGGACGTCGGGCACCTCCAGCCAGTGCTCGTAGAGCTGGGAGGGCAGCTCGACGAAGTCGCGCGCCACCGAGGTGCCCGAGATCGAGGGGTAGGTCACGTCCGACAGCATCTGGTGCAGCGCGTGGCCGAACTCGTGGAAGAGCGTGCGCGCGTCGTCCCAGGACAGGAGCGTGGGCGCGCCGGGCGCGAAGTTGCACACGTTGACCACGACGGGCCGGTGCGGGGCGCGCAGCCCGTTCTGCGAGCGGATCGCGGAGCACCAGGCCCCGGAGCGCTTGGCGCCGCGCGCGAGGTAGTCGCCCATGAAGACGGCGAGGTGGCGCCCCCCGCGCAGCACCTCCCAGACGCGCACGTCCGGGTGGTAGCGCGGC
This sequence comes from uncultured Alphaproteobacteria bacterium, assembly GCA_963833115.1. Classification (GTDB taxonomy): domain Bacteria; phylum Pseudomonadota; class Alphaproteobacteria; order Rhodobacterales; family Rhodobacteraceae; genus Hasllibacter. Next base: position 43,065 of record CAWHWS010000002.1, read on the forward strand.
GCGTCCGGCAGCTCGCGGAACTCCAGCCCGAAGAGGCGCGCGGCGCAGTCCATCGCGGCGGCGATCATGCCGTCCAGCGGCAGGTAGGGCTTGATGGCGGCGTCATCGAGATCGTGCTCCTCGGCGCGGCGGGCCTCGGAATAGTAGCGCCAGTCCCAGGGCTCGAGCGGTCCGTCGATCCCGTCCGCGGCGAGGCGCGCGGTCAGGATCTCGGCATCCGCCTCGGCGGCGGCGCGGGCCGGCGCCCAGACGCGCATCAGGAGGGCGCGCACGGCCTCCGGCGTGCCGGCCATCTCGGTCTCCAGCTTGTAGGAGGCGAAGTCGGGATAGCCGAGGAGCGCCGCGCGCTCGGCGCGCAGGGCGAGGATTTCCGCGGCCAGGGCGCGGTTGTCGGTCTCGCCGCCGTTCGCGCCCCTGGCGGTCCAGGCGCGCCAGGCCTCCTCGCGCAGGGCACGGACCGGCGAGGCCTGCAGGAACGGCACGATGAGCGAGCGCGAGAGGGTGAGCACCGGGCCCCCCCGCCCCGCCGCGCGCCCGGCGGCCTCGGCCGCCGCGACGACGTGCGCGGGCAGGCCCTCCATGTCGTCCGCCGAGAGGGGCCGGGACCAGGAGCGCTCGTCGGCCAGCAGGTTCTGCGAGAAGCGGGTGCCCAGGACGGAGAGCCGCTCCATGATGGCGGCGAGGCGCGCCTTGTCCGCGGCGCCGAGGAGCGCGCCGCCGCGCACGAAGGACCGCCGGTGGAGCATCAGGACGCGGGCCCGCTCGTCCGTGAGGCCCAGCGCGTCGCGGCGGGACCAGAGGTCCTCGATCCGGGCGAAGAGCGCGGGATCGCTGCGCAGCTCGGCGGAGAAGGCGGCCAGGCGGGGCGAGACGTCGCGCATGAGGGCCTCGCGCGCGTCGTTGGAATCGGCCCCGGCCAGGGCGAAGAACGGCGCGAGCACGCGGTCCAGATCGCCGTCCGGCGGCGGGGCCTCCGCGCCCTCCAGGGCGTCGATCGTGTTGGCGAAGGTCGGCGGCTCGGGGTCGTCCGCGATGGCGCGGACGCGGGCGCGCTCGGCCGCGAGGGCCGCGTCGAAGGCGGGGGCGAAATGCGCGTCCTCGATCGCGGCGAAGGGCGGGATGTCGAACGGGGTGTCCCAGTCGGTGAGGAGCGGGTTGGTCATGGATCGGCCTCCGGGATGCGCGCCACAGACGTAGGCCCGCGCGGCCCCGGGCACTAGGGCCCCGTCAGGGCCGGCGGCGCAGGCGCGCCTCGAGCCGGCGCAGCAGCAGCGAGAGCGTGATGGTCAGCGTGAGGTAGATCATCGCGACGACGTTGTAGGTCTCGAAATAGCGGAAGTTGCCGGCGGCCGTCACCTTGCCGAGCTGCGTGACGTCGAGGACGCCGAGCACCGAGACGAGGGAGCTGTCCTTGACCATCGCGACAAAGTCGTTGCCCAGCGGCGGCAGGATCGTGCGGATCGCCTGCGGCAGGACGATGTGGCGGAACCGTTGGCCGGGGCGCAGGCCGAGCGCCTTGGCGGCCTCGATCTGGCCCGCGTCGACCGAGAGGAGGCCGGCGCGGAAGACCTCCGCGATGAAGGCCGAGTAGCCGATGGTGAGCGCGATGACGGCGCGCCAAAGGAGCGGCAGGTCGCGGGTGCGGATCGGCTCGAGCCCGGTCCAGCCCAGCGCCCAGTTCGCCCCCGCGACGAGCGCCGGCGCCCCGACGAAGGCGACATAGAGCAGCAGGACGATGATCGGGACGCCGCGCACGATCTCCACGTAGAAGCGGGCGAGCTGCCGGACCGCGATGTGGCGCGACAGGCTCATCAGCGCGAGGCCGAGGCCGATCGCCGCGGCGGCCGCGAAGGCGACCACGGTGACGAGGATCGTGATCCGCACGCCCTGCGCCAGCGTCGCCGCGACCTGCCCGTAGAACGGCGAGGTCCAGACCGAGACGACGAACCACAGGCCCAGACCGGCGGCCGCGATCAGCCACCAGGGGAAGTCGCGGTCCGGCGGCGGGGTCACGCGGCCGCGGGCCGGGTGCGGCGGCCGGTCGCGAGGTCATGCGGAACGCGCCCCCCGTCCCCTCCGTTCACCGACCACGACCGGCGCGACGAGAGGCGCCGGACGCACACGCACGAGAGGAGATCACGATGACGATCACCAGAACCTTCACCCTGACCGCCGCCGCCGCCCTGCTCGGCGCGACCGCCGCGGGCGCGCAGATGTTCGGCACCGACTACGACTACGACACGTTCAACACCGGCATGACCGAGACCGGCTACTTCGACGCGCTCGACCGCGACCGCGACACGATGCTGAGCGAGCCGGAATACGCGACCAGCGTCTACCGCGACATCGACCGCAACCGCGACATGCAGATCACCGAGGACGAGTTCACCGCCGGAAACGCGCGCTATTTCGGCCCGGACTACGGCGGCGGCGCGTTCTCCGACTACGACGTGGACACGTCGGGCTATGTCGATCAGGGCGAGTTCCGCACCTATTACGACTCGGGCTACAACGACGACTTCATCAGCCTGGACGGCGATGGCGACGGGATGCTGACGGGCGACGAGTACAACACGGGCATGTACGACCGCGCCGACGCCGACCGCGACAAGATCATCACCATCGAGGAGGAGGGCCTCTTCGAGGGCTGGTTCGACGGCGACGACGTCGAGGCCGAGATCGAGACCATCGGCGACGTCTACTGAACGTCCCGACCTCATCCGCGGCCCCCCCGCGGACGGGAGCCTCGCGCCGACCGGCGCGGGGCTCTTCTCGTGCGCCACGCCTATTGCCCGAGTTCGGTCTCCAGGAACCATTTGGTGTCCAGCGCCTCGAGGGTGCCGTCGGCCCGCATGTCGGCGATGGCGGCGTTCATCGGCGCCACCAGGACGGAGCCTTTCGGGAAGATGAAGCCGAAATCCTCCGTCCCCAGGGGCTCGCCCACGATCTTGAGCGCCCCGTCCGAGGCGGCGACGTAGCCGTTGCCCGCCGTGCCGTCCGTGAGGGCGAGGTCCACGTCCCCGGTGCGCAGGGCCTGCACCGCGGCGCCGAACGTCTCGAACAGGCGCATGCGGGGGTTCTGCTCGTCGCCGTCCAGCACCTCGTAGATGCCGACGTAGAAGGGCGTCGTGCCCGGCTGCGCGCCGATCAGCAGGTCGTCGTCCGCGGCGAAGGCGGCGGCGTCGGCGAAGCGCTCCTCGTCGCCGCGCACCAGCATCACCATCTGCGAGGTCATGTAGGGGTCGGAGAAGTCGACCACCTCCGCCCGGTCCTCCCGAATGGTGATGCCGGTCATGCCGAGGTCGAACTGCGCCTCGGCGACGGCCGGGATCATCGCGTCCCAGGAGATGGTCTCGTAGGTCACGGCGGCGTTCAGGCGGGCGGCGATCTCGGCCATGGCGTCGTATTCCCAGCCGACGGCCTCGCCGCCGCGCATGTACTGCAGCGGGGGGTAGGCGTTCTCAACCGCGACGACGATCTCCCGGCCGCCGAGATCGGGGAGGTGGGCGTCCGCCAGGGCGGGGCCGGCTGCGAGCAGCGCGGCGGCGGCGAGGATGGGGGCTGTCTTCATGGCGGTCTCTCCTGTCGGCGGGGTCGGCCCGGACGCTAGGGCGCGGTGCGGGGAGGGTCCAGCGGGCCGGTCAATCGCGCATGTCGAACGGCTCGCCGTGCATCGCGATGTCCCGCAGGACGCCGGCATATGCCGGCGAGGCCGGCGCCACCTCGCGGGCGAAGGCCCAGAGCGCGGACGCCTCGGCCGCATCCGGACGGTGGCGGGCGTGCAGCCGGTCGAGCCGGTCGATCCCGCTCCGCCTCAGGACCTGCTCCGCCCGCATGTCCGGCAGGTCGATCCCGCGCAGCGCGCAAGGTCCCGCGAGCATGTCCTCCACCGCCCCGATGTCGTCCAGGCCCCCGCTCGCGGCGATGCAGGCCGCGTCGACCTCGGGCAAGAGGGCGAGGCAGGTCTCCCGGATGCGCCGGAGCGCGGGCATGTCGGCGGCCCGCACCACGCGCCGCCCGGTTCCGTCGAGATCATGCCGAAGGTAGTAGCCCGCGTCCTCGCGCAGGTCGGAGAACTGCCCGCGATACGCGTCCTCGCCATCACGACCGGCGGTGTAGCCATCGTGCAGGAGGATCGACAGCATCTCCAGGACCGTCCGTTCGGTTCGGGCGATCGGCCAGATCCAGGGAAAAGCCACCCACGCGGCCAAGAGCGGAACGCCCGGGTGGCTCACGCAACGATCGATGAACGCCTCGGCCTGATCCTCGTTCGGGGATGCCAGCAGGCGCCGCAACCCACCCGACACGTCATCGGGGCCGTACACGCCCTGGAAGCGCCGCCACAGCGGATCGTCCAGCGCCAGGCGCCCCTCCTCGTCGAACCTAGCCGCGCCCGCCATGCCCCCCGCATACCACGCAGCCGGGATCGCGCGCGACCTCGATCACGCGGGCGTCGGCATGGAGCGCGTCCCAGAGCATCAGCCGCCCGCGCAGGGGCTCGCCCGCCCCGGTGATCAGCTTGACCGCCTCCATCGCCATCGCCGCGCCGAGGATGCCTGGCAGCGGGCCGGCCACGCCGCCCTCGGCGCAGGAGGGCGCCGTGCCGGGCGCCGGCTCGCGCGGGAAGAGGCAGGCGTGGCAGGGCGCGCCCCGCGCCGGATCGAGGATCGTGAGCTGCCCGTCCCATTGCGCGATGGCGCCCCAGACGAGGGGCACGCCGGCGCCCGCGCAGGCCGCGTTGACGGCGCGGCGGGTGGCCCAGTCGTCGGTCCCGTCGAGGACGATGTCGTACTCCGCCGCCAGGTCGTCAGCGATCTCCGCGTCCAGCCGGCGGGCGTAGGGGCGCACCGTCACGTAGGGGTTGAGCGCGGTGATCGCGCGCTGGGCGCTCATCACCTTGGGCGTGCCGATGTCGGCGTCGCGGTGGATGACCTGCCGCTGGAGGTTGCCGGCCTCGACGCGGTCGGGGTCGATCACGCCGATCGTGCCGACGCCCGCGCCCGCGAGATAGAGGAGCGCCGGCGCGCCGAGGCCCCCGGCGCCCACCACCAGCACGCGCGCCTCGCCCAGCGCGCGCTGCCCCGGCCCGCCGATCTCCCGCAGGACGATGTGCCGGGCGTAGCGCTCGACCGCGATGTCGCCGAGCCCGCCGGCCGGGCCCGCGGCCGGGTCGGGCTCGACCTCCATCGGGCGGGCGCGGGCGCGCAGCCGGCGCAGGCCGCCGCGATAGGCGAGGGCGACCGCGCCCAGCGCGCCGATCAGCAGCCAGAGCGCGGCCGAGCCACCGGTCGCCTCCCGCAGCGGGGCGCCGGCCGGCAAGGCGACCTGCACCGCCAGCACCGCGACGTAGAGCAGGCCGAGCATCGTCCAACGCGCGTTGCGCGGCGTGCCCATCCACGCGCCGATGCCCCAGATCGCGCCGGCCAGCGCGGCGACCAGGATCATACGGGCCTCACCGCGTGCCCGTGGAGCCGAAGCCCGCGACCCCGCGCGCCGAGCCGGGCAGGTCCTCGGCCTCCACCACCTCGGCGCGCGCGGCGGGCGAGAGGACCACCTGCGCGATGCGCATCCCGTGGCCCAGCGCGAAGGGCGCGGCGCCGAGGTTGACGAGGAGCACGCCCACCTCGCCGCGATAATCCGCGTCGATGGTGCCGGGCGCGTTGAGCACGGTGACGCCGTGGCGCAGCGCGAGGCCGGATCGCGGGCGCACCTGCGCCTCCCATCCGTCCGGCAGGCCGAAGGCGAGGCCGGTGGGCACCAGCATCCGGGCGCCGGGCGCGAGGCTCAGCCCCTCCGCCCGCTGGCCCGGCTCGAGGTTCGCGCGCAGGTCGAGCCCCGCGGCCCCCTCGCTGCCGGGGGCCGGCAGCGCGACCTCCGGGTCGGCGCCCGGCAGGCGGACCACCCGCAGGACCGGCGCGGACGCGGGCGCCGTCATTCCAGCGCCTGGGCGATGCGCGCGGCGAGGCGGCGGGCCACCTCGGCCTTGGGCGCGCGGGGCCAGTCCTCGGCGCCGGCCCCGGTGATGAGGGTCACCGCGTTGTGGGTGCCGCCCATGATCCCGGTGCCGGGGGAGACGTCGTTGGCGACGATCCAGTCGCACCCCTTGCGCGCGCGCTTGGCGGCGGCGTTGGCCGCGAGGTCGTGGGTCTCGGCGGCGAAGCCGATCACGAGGCGCGGCCGATGGGCGTGCGCCGCCACGCCCGCCAGGATGTCGGGGTTCTCGACGAGGGTCAGGGCGGGCGCGGCGCCGGGCCCCTTCTTCAGCTTGCGCCCGGACGCCTCCGCGACGTGCCAGTCGGCCACCGCCGCGGCGCCGACGAACACGTCCGCGGGCAGCGCGCCCTCCACGGCGGCCATCATCTCGCGCGCGGTCTCCACGCGGATCACCTCCACGCCCGGCGGCGGCGGCACCGCGGCGGGGCCGGTGACGAAGGTCACGTCCGCGCCCGCATCCCGCAGGGCGGCGGCGATGGCCGCGCCCTGCGCGCCGGAGGAGCGGTTGGCGAGGTAGCGCACCGGGTCGATCGGCTCGTGCGTGGGCCCCGAGGTGACCACGGCCCGCCGGCCGGTCAGCGGCCCGTTCGCCAGGGCGCCCTCGATCGCGGCGACCACGTCCGCCACGTCCATCATCCGGCCGGCGCCGAACTCGCCGCAGGCCATCGCCCCCTCGACGGGGCCCGCGAACAGCACGCCGTCCGCCGCGAGCGCGGCCGCGTTGCGCCGCGTGGCCGCGTGCTCCCACATCCGCACGTTCATCGCCGGCACCATCATCACCCGCTTGTCGGTCGCCAGCAGCAGCGTCGAGGCCAGGTCGTCGGCCAGCCCCTGCGCCGCCTTCGCCATCAGGTTGGCGGTGGCCGGCGCGACCACGACGAGGTCGGCGGCGCGGCTGAGCTCGATATGGCCCATCTCGGCCTCGTCCGTGAGGTCGAAGAGGTCGCGATGGACCTTGGCGGCCGCTAGAGCGGAGACGCTCAGCGGGGTGACGAACTCTTCGGCCGCTCGGGTGAGCACGGGGATCACCGCGGCGCCCTCCGCCCGCAGGGCGCGGATCAGGTCGAGCGCGCGGAACGCCGCGATGCCGCCGCCGACGATCAGGAGGATGCGCTTCGCGTCCAGCATGGGAGCCCCGCTCGTGTGCGCGCCCGCTATGGACGCGGGCGCGGCCGGCCTCAACTACTTCGCCGCCGGCGCGGCGAAGGCGGCGCAGGGATCGGCGCGCGCGGGCGCGGGCGCGGTCAGCCACAGGTCGAACCCGCCGGGATCGGCCCCCGACTCGATCTGCCCGATCGCGAGGGCGCGCGCGCCGGCCGCGCGGAGCATGGCGGGCACGTAGGGCGCCGCGAGATGCCCGGAGCCGGCGATCACCGCGACCGGCGGGCCGTGCGCCGCCAGCGCGTCCAGCGCGGCGAGCGCGAGGGCGGCGTCCCGCAGGCGCTGGGCCTCGACGAAGGCGGGCAGCATCTCCTCGGGGAGCATGCCGCAATGGGAGGCCGCCTGCCGGCGTTCCTGGGCGGCCTGCGCCTCGGGCGGAAGCGGCGCATCCAGGCCGATCCGGGCGGCCTCCCCGCCGAGCGCGGCCGCCGCGCCGTCCGCCATCGCCGCGCGCAGCCGCTCGGCCGGGACGGCGGCGCCGACATGGGCCGCCCCCGGCGCCGCGGCGAAGAGGGGGGCGTACATCGCGAAGTCCGGCCAGCCGAGATCGGACCAGCCCAGCGCCGCGCCCAGGGCGGCGGCATCCAGGGACGGATCGACCGCCGCGGCGGCCTCGGGGGGCAGCATCTCCCAGACGATGGCGGCGGGGCGCAGGGCGGCGAGCGCGCGGGCCTGCGCGGCGTGGTGGCCGGGATTGTCGTGGACCTCACCCAGCAGGACGACCTGCGCGCCGGCGTAGAGCGCGGGATCGTCCAGGGCCTCCGGGCCCACCTCGCGGGCGACGGCCCCGCCGGCGAGGGCCGCCACCAGCATCAGGCCGCCGGGGGCCGCCCCCCCGAGGGGGGTCAGACGAGGAATCCCATGACTTCCTTGGACTGCGCCTCCAGCGAGCGGCGCATCTTGGCGAAGGCCGCCGCCTCGAGCTGCCGGACGCGCTCCTTGGAGAGGCCGAGCTCGTTGCCGAGCGATTCCAGCGTGCGCGGCTCGTCGCGCAGCTTGCGCTCGCGCACGATGAACTGCTCGCGCGGGTTGAGGTCCGAGAGCGCCGCCAGGAGCCAGTCGCGCAGGGTGTCCATGTCGTGATCGCGCTCGACGATGGTGTCCGCGCCTTCGGAATCGTCCTCGAGCGCGTCGATCCACTCGCGGCCCTCGTCCTCGGCCGACTGGGTCGCGTTGAGGGAGTAGTCCGAGCCCGCGAGCCGGCCCTCCATCATCTCCACGTCGTGGAGCGGCACGCCGACCTCGGTGGAGATCATCTGCCGGATCTGGTGGCGGTCGAGGCGCTCGCCGCGCTGCGCGGCCTCGCGCTCGAGCCGGGCCTGCACCCGCCGCATGTTGAAGAAGAGCGACTTCTGCGAGGAGGTCGAGCCGGTGCGCACCATCGACCAGTTGCGCATCACGTGGTCCTGGATCGACGCCTTGATCCACCAGACGGCGTAGGTGGAGAAGCGAACGCCGCGGTCCGGGTCGAACTTGTCGGCGGCCTTCATCAGGCCCAGGCCCGCCTCCTGGATGAGGTCGTTCATCGGCGCGCCGTAGCGCTTGAACTTCGCCGCCATGGAGATCGCGAGCCGCATGTACGCGGTGATCAGCCGGTGCAGCGCCTCCTCGTCGCGCTCGTCGCGCCAGGCATAGGCGAGGCGCAGCTCGGTCTCGGCGTCCAGCAGCTCGGCCCGCATGGCGCGGCGGCTGAGCGACTGGTCGGCGGCGGAGTAGCCATCATAGGCCATCGGCATCCCTCTCGTGCCGGACCCGCGCGCGCGCCGCCCTCGCCCGCGCCGGTCCCTTGATTGTCCGGTCGTTCCGTCTACGGCTGGGGGCCGCATGCGGATTAACGAAAGTCTCGCCCCGATGGGTCAGTCCGTCGCACATCGCGTCACGCTCGTCACGGGCGGAGCCTCCTCGGGCAAGAGCCGGTTCGCCGAAACGTTGGCACTTCTGGCGGACACGGCCCCTCACTATATCGCGAGCGCCCGCGCCGGGGACGGCGAGATGGCCGCGCGCATCGCACGGCACGCCGCCCGGCGCGGCCCCGCCTGGACCCTCGTGGAGGAGGCCGGCGACCTCGCCGCCCGCCTGCCGGGGCTGGGCGCCCGCGCGATCCTGGTCGACTGCGCGACGATCTGGTTGGCGAACCGCCTCTGGGAGGGATGCGACGGGGCGGCGGAGACGGCGCGCCTCGTCGCGGCGATGCGCGGCGCGGGCTGTCCGGTGATCGTGGTGACGAACGAGCTGGGCCAGGGGATCGTGCCGGCGAACGCGGAGGCGCGCGCGTTCCGCGAGGCGCACGGCGCGATGAACCAGGCGCTCGCGGCGGCGGCGGACCGGGTGGTGATGGTGGTGTCCGGCCTGCCGCTGGAGCTCAAGTGACGGTGTTCCACTGGGTCCGGCACGGGCCGACGCATGCCAAGGGGATGGTCGGGCACACCGACCTGCCCGCCGACCTCGGCGATCTCGCGGCGCTGGCCCGGCTCTCGGCGGCCCTGCCGGCGGGGGCGCCGGTGATCTCCTCGGACCTGTCGCGCGCGGCGGCGACGGCGGACGCGATCGCGGGGGATCGCCGCCGCCTGCCCCACGATCCCCGCCTGCGGGAGATCCATTTCGGCGCCTGGGAGATGCGCCGCGCGGAGGAGGTGGAGGACCAGGCCGCCCTGCGCGCCTTCTGGGACGATCCCGGCGCGCGCGCGGCGCCGGGGGGCGAGTCCTGGGATGTCCTGCGCGCGCGGGTGGACGCGGGGGCGGACGCGCTGCGCCATCTGCCGGAGGTGATCGTCGTCGCCCATTTCGGCGCCATCCTCACCCAGGTGCAGCGCGCCCGGGGACTCGGCGCCTACGCGGCCTTCGGGCAGCGGATCGACAACCTCTCGACCAGCGTGATCCGCGACGGCCCGTGGTCGGCCGGCGACGTGAACCGCGCGCCGTGACCCATCGCGCGGCGCGATGGGGAGCCGCACCAATGCGCGTTTCACCCGAGGCGGCGGGGACGCTAGCCTCCGCGCCATGACCTACGACCTCGCCATCGGCGATCGCGCCTATTCGTCCTGGAGCCTGCGCGGCTGGCTCCTCCTCGACGCGTTCGGCCTGCCGGCCTCGGTGCATCGCGCGCAGATGCGCACGCCGGCCTTCGCCGAGCTGCTGCGCGGCTTCGCGCCCGCCCGGACGGTGCCCGCCCTGCGCGCGCCGGACGGGAGCGTCGCGACCGACAGCCTCGCCATCGCCGAGGAGCTGGCGAGCCGTCACCCCGAGGCCGGGCACTGGCCGGCGGGCCCCGCGGCCCGCGCCGCCGCGCGCTCGATGGCGGCGGAGATGCACGCGGGCTACGCCGCCCTGCGCGCCGCGTGCCCGATGAACCTGCGCACGGCCTGGCAGGGCTATGATCCCTCGGCGGAGGTGCTGGCCGACCTCGCGCGGATCGACGCGCTCTGGGCGGACGCGCTCGGACGCGCCGAAGGGCCGTGGCTCTTCGGCGACTACACGGCCGCGGACGCGTTCCACGCACCGGTCGCCGCGCGCATCGCGGGCTACGCATTGCCGGTCTCGGGCGTATCTGCCGCCTATGTCGAACGGGCGCTCACGCACCCTTCGGTCCTGCGCTGGCGGGTGGCGGCGCGCGATGACGGACCGGATCAGCCGCGATACGCCCTGCCCTACGAGCGCGCGCCGTTCCCGCATCAACCCTGACGGGCATGGAGCCCGCCGCGCGATCCGGTTAACCCTGCCCCGGGGCGGCGATGGAGCGGGACATGACGGCGCGGACCTACACGGTCGCCTTCGAGGGCGTGGAGGCGCGCCTGGTCGAGGTGCAATGCGCCGTCTCGGCGGGGTTGCCGGCGTTCAACGTCGTAGGCCTGCCGGACAAGGCGGTCTCGGAGGCGCGCGACCGGGTGCGCGCGGCGATGACCGCGCTGGCCATCGCGATGCCGGCCAAGCGGATCACGATCAACCTCTCGCCGGCGGATCTCCCCAAGGAGGGATCGCATTTCGACCTGCCGATCGCGCTGGCGATCCTGGCGGCGCTGGGCGTCGTGCCGCCCGAGGAGGCCGAGGGCGTGGTGGCGCTGGGCGAGCTGTCGCTCGACGGCGGGCTGGTCGCGGTGATCGGCGCCCTGCCCGCGGCGATGGCCGCGGCGGCCGAGGGGCGCGCGCTGGTGTGCCCCGCGGCCTGCGCGCCGGAGGCGGCCTGGGTCGCCACGGCCACCGTGATCGGCGCGCGCGGGTTGGCGGAGCTCGTGGCCCACATGACCGAGGCGGCGCCGATCGCCCCGGCCCGGCCGGGGGAGGTGGAGCCGGACGTCGGCGCCCCGGACATGATCGACGTGAAGGGTCAGGAGAAGGCCAAGCGCGCCCTCGAGATCGCGGCGGCCGGGCGGCACCACGTCCTGATGACCGGGCCGCCGGGCTCGGGCAAGTCGATGCTGGCCGCCCGCCTGCCCGGCATCCTGCCGCCCATGAGCGCGCGCGAGACGCTGGACACCTCCATGATCCACTCGGTCTCCGGCCTGATCGCGGACGGGCGCATCAGCCGGCGCCGGCCCTTCATGGAGCCGCACCACACCGCCTCGATGCCCGCCATCGTCGGTGGCGGGAAGGGCGCGCGACCGGGGCAGATCAGCCTCGCGCACAACGGCGTCCTCTTCATGGACGAGTTCCCCGAGTTCGCGCGCGCGGTCCTGGAGACGCTCCGGCAACCCATCGAGACCGGGGAGGTCGTGGTCGCGCGCGCGGCGGCGCACGTGCGCTATCCCTGCCGGTTCCTGCTGGTGGCGGCGGCGAACCCGTGCCGCTGCGGCTACCTCGCCGATCCGTCGATGGCCTGCCCCAAGGCGCCGGCCTGCGGGGCGGACTACATGGGCCGCATCTCGGGGCCGCTGATGGACCGGTTCGACCTCAGGGTGGAGGTGCCGGCGGTGGGATGGGACGACATGAACCTGCCCCCGGCCGGCGAGCCCTCGGCGGTCGTGGCCGCTCGGGTGGCGGCCGCGCGGGACCGCCAGGCGGCGCGCCTGGGCGAGGGACGCGTGAACGCCGACATGACCCAGCCCGAGATGGACGAGCACGCCGCGCCCGACCCCGCCGCGCTCGACCTCCTGCGCCGCTTCGCCGATCGCCGCGGCCTCACGGCGCGCGGCTACGCCCGCATCCGCCGCGTCGCGCGCACCATCGCCGACCTGGAGGGCGCCGAGCGCGTCGGCACCGGCCACGTCGCCGAGGCTCTGGGCTACAGGATCACGGGCGCCGCGGACTGACACCGGCCTCGCGTGGCGGCGGGGGCGCTCCCGCGCGGCTCCGGCCTCCGGCCTGCGCCCCTTGGGCCGGGCCTCGTCCGCCTGCGGCGAACATCGGCGGGGCCGCGGGCGATGCCGGCGCGCCCCTCCGCGCGCGGCCCGGCCGGCTGGCGGGCGCGCCGGGCCGCGCGCCATGCCAGCGCAGCGACCGCCGAAGCCGGAGGCGAGGCCCGGCCCAACCGCACGAGGCGCCGGCAGGCGCCGAGGACGGGCGGGAGAGCGCTCCCCCGCCTAGAGGCCCATCGCCGCGTGCCGCCCCTCCACCGCGTCCCAGATCGCGCCGGCCACGTCGGTCCCGTCGAAGCGCTCGAGCTCCTGGATGCCGGTGGGCGAGGTCAGGTTGATCTCGGTCAGCATCCCGCCGATCACGTCGATCCCGACGAAGACCTGCCCCCGCTCCTTGAGGAGCGGCCCGATCGCCGCGCAGATCTCCCGGTCCCGCGCCGTCACCTCGGCCCTCTCCGCCCGCCCGCCGACATGCATGTTCGAGCGCGTCTCCCCGGTCGCCGGCACGCGGTTGATCGCGCCCACCGGCGCGCCGTCCACCAGGATCACCCGCTTGTCCCCCGCCGCCACGTCCGGCAGGAACTTCTGCGCGATCAGGGGCTCGCGGTTGATGGTGCCGAAGAGCTCGTGCAGCGAGGCGAGGTTCCCGTCCCCGGGCGCGAGGCGGAACACCCCCGCGCCGCCGTTGCCGTAGAGCGGCTTGACGATGACGTCGCCATGATCCGCGCGGAAATCGCGCAGCGCCGCGAGCGAGCGCGCGATCACCGTCGGCGGCGTGAGGTCCGGGTAGTCGAGGACCAGGAGCTTCTCGGGGCAGTTGCGCACCCAGAACGGGTCGTTCACCACCAGGGTCCGCCCCTTCAGGCGGTCCAGCACGTGCGTCGTGGTGATGTAGCCCATGTCGAAGGGCGGGTCCTGGCGCAGCCAGACCACGTCCATGTCCGCCGCCAGGTCCGCCTCGCGCGTCTCGCCCAGGGCCGCGTGCCGCCCCGCCTCGCGCCGCACCGTCAGATCCTGGCCCCGCGCCAGCACCCGCCCCTGGCGGTAGATCAGGTCCCCCGGGGCGTAGTGGAACAGCGAATGCCCCCGCGCCTGGGCGGCCTCCGCGAGGCGGAAGGTGCTGTCGGCATCGACGTTCACCGCGCCGATCGGGTCCATCTGGAAGGCGACGCGCAACGGCTTGGACGCGGTGGGGGGCATGGCAGGCTCCGGGCGGGCGTCCCGCCCGGCGGGGACGGCGCAGGGATGCCCCCGCCCGGCGCCGCGCGCAATGTCCCGGGCCGGACGCCGGGGCACGGGACGGCGTCGCCGTCCGGTCAGGGGCCCAGCGCGTTCTCCACCACCTCGACCCGCCCCGCGCCGTCCACCAGCGCCACGTCGAAGCGCATCTCGGTCAGGGCGCCCGCGGGCTCCCCGCCGGCGAAGGCCTCCGCGCTCGCCATCAGGCGCGCCGCCTGCGCCGGGCGCAGGGCGTGGGCGGCGCGGGCATGGGTCGCGCTGCGCTTCACCTCGACGAAGACGAGCGCCGCGCCGTCCCGCAGGATCAGGTCGATCTCGCCGCCCCCGGCCCCGCCCTCGCCCCGGCCCGGCCGCCAGCGCCGCGCCGCGACCGTCAGGCCGCGGGCGAGGTAGAGCCGCTCGACCGCCGCCTCGGCCGCCAGCCCCGCGAGGTGCCCCGCCCGCCCCGTATCCGCCCCGCGGCGCCAGCCCTCAGCCATCGGCGCCCTTCAGGGCCAGCGCGGCCGCGTAGACCTCGCGCCGGGGCCGCCCGGTGATCGCGGCGACCTCGGCGACCGCCTCCTTCAGGCGCGCGCGCCCCATCGCGTCCGCCAGCATCGCGTCCAGGTCGCCCTCGGGCGCCGCCTCCCCCGGCCGCTCGACCAGCAGGACGACCTCCCCCTTGGGATCCGCCGCCAAGGCCGCGGAGACCTCCGCGATGGTCCCCCGGACCACCTCCTCGAACCGCTTGGTCAGCTCGCGGCAGAGCGCGACGCGGCGGCCCTCGCCGTGGGTCGCCGCCATCTCCTCCAGCAGCCGCCGCACGCGTCGGGGCGATTCGTAGATCGCGACCGTGGCGCCGGCCGCGTCGAGCCCGGCGAGCCAGGTCCGCCGCGCCCCCGCGCCCGGCGGCGGGAAGCCGGCGAAGAGCAGCCGGTCGGAGGCCAGCCCCCCGACCATCAGCGCCGCCGTGAGGGCCGAGGGCCCCGGCGCCGCCGTCACGGGATGGCCGGCCCCGATCGCCTCCCGCGCCAGGACGAAGCCCGGATCGGCCAGGAGCGGGGTGCCGGCCTCCGAGGCGTAGGCGACCGACCGCCCGTCGGCCAGCGCCGCCAGGAGCGCGGGCCGGGCGCGCGCGCCGTTGGCGTCGTGATAGGGCCGGATGCGGCGACCGGCCAAGGGGATAGCGTGGATCTCCATCAGGCGGCGCAGGGAGCGCGTGTCCTCGGCCGCCAGCACGTCCGCGCCCGCCAGCACGTCGAGCGCGCGCAGCGTGACGTCGCGGGCGTTGCCGATGGGCACCGAGACGAAGGTGAGGCCCGCGGGCACGGGATGGGCGCGGCTCTCGCTCAACTGGGTCCTCCGGGAGGTCTGGCGAATTGCGCGCATCGCGGGGCGCCCGTCCGCCGGGCCGCCGTTTACTCGTGACCCGCCCGCGAATACGGTCACCGCGACCGGGCGCCGCCGAGGCGGGCCCATGCAACGCACCCGGAGACCCGCCGATGATCCGTCCTTTGGAGCCCCTCCGCAAGACGCGCCGCGCCGCGCTCGCCCTCTTCGCCGCCGCTGCGCTCGCCGCCTGCGAGCCGACGATGCTCGGCGGCGCGGGCGGGGCCGCGGGCCCGCGCGTGGACGCCTCGCAGCCGGTGCGCGTCGCGCTCCTGGTGCCCGGCGGCGGCGGGACGGACGCGTTCCTGTCCTCCAACCTCGAGAACGCGGCCCGCCTGGGCGTGGCCCGCGCCGGCGGGGGCGTGGACCTCGCCGTCTATTCCACCGGGGGCACGGCCGCGGGCGGGCAGGCGGCGGCGGCCCGCGCCATCGCGGACGGCGCGGCCGCCATCATCGGGCCGCTCTACGCCGAGGCGGCGAACGCGGCCGGCGTCGCGGCGCGCCCTGCGGGGGTCAACGTGCTGGCCTTCTCCAACAACACGGCGATCGCGGGCGGCAACGTCTTCGTCCTCGGCCCGACCTTCGAGAACACGGCGCGGCGCCTGTTGTCCTACGGCGCGGCGCAGGGGCGCGGCACGGTGGTCGCGGCGATCGCCGACACGCCCGCCGGCGCGGCCGCGGGCGCCGCGATCTCCGCCGCGGCGCGGGACACGGGCGCCCGCCTGGCGGAGACCGTGAGCTACCAGTTCAGCGAGCCGGGCATCGCCGCCGCCGCGCCGCAGGTCGCCGCGGCCGTCCAGGCGCGGGGCGCCGGCATGGTGATCCTCGACGCCGACAGCGCCGGCGCCCTGCCCGGGCTGGCGCGCGCGCTGCCGCAGGCGGGCCTGGCCCCCGGCGCGGTGCAATATGCCGGGATCGCCCGATGGGACGTGCCCCCCGCCACCTTGGCCCTGGCGGGCCTCGACGGCGGATGGTTCGCCGTGCCCGACCGCTCCAGCACCTCGGCCTTCGAGGGCGCCTATTCCGCGAGCTACGGCGGGGCGCCGCATCCGCTCGCCTTCGTCGCCTACGACGCGGCGACGGCGGTCACCACGATGATCCGGACGGGCCGCGCGGACGCGCTCTCGGCCCGGTCGCTCACGCGCGCCCAGGGCTTCGCCGGCGGGGCCGGAGCGTTCCGCCTGCGGGGCGATGGCACCAACGCGCGCGCCCTCGCGATCGCGGAGGTCCGCGGCGGCACGTCGGCGGTGATCTCGCCCGCGCCGGGCGGCTTCGGCGCCGGCTCCTAGGCATGGCCGCCGGCGAGGACGGGCTCGCGCGCCCGCCGGAGCCGCCCCCCGAGAAGACCGCCCCGCGACCCCCGGCGCCGCGCTTCCCCGCCGCGGCCGCCGACGCGGCGCCGCGAATCGACGCCGCGCTCGCCGCCCTGCCGGAGGGGACGTCCCCCCGCGCGGCGGTGACGGCGCTCCTGCGCGCGCGGCTGGAGGCCGGCCGGGCCGAGGTCGCGGCGCGGCTCGAGGCCGCGCCGCGCCGCGCCCCGGAGGTCACGGCCGCCTACGCCGCCCTGGCCGACATGGCGGTCCGCGGCGCGATGCACGCGGCGCGCGCGGCGCACCCGCCCCCCCCCGGCGCGACCCTCGCGGTGGTGGCTGTCGGCGGTTACGGGCGCGGCGAGATGGCCCCCTGCTCGGACGTGGACCTGCTGTTCCTGACGCCCAAGGCGATCACCCCCTGGGCGGCCGCCACGATCGAGGAGGCGCTCTACGTCCTGTGGGACCTCAAGCTGAAGGTCGGGCACGCGAGCCGGTCGATCGCCGAATGCCTCGCCCTCGCCCGGAGCGACCACACGATCCGCACCGCCCTCCTGGAGCAGCGGATTGTGGACGGGGACCCGGCCCCCGCCGCGACGCTGGAGCGGCGACTGCGACGCGAGCTGTTCCGCGGCACGGCACGCGAGTTCGTCGAAGTCAAGCTCGCCGAGCGGGCCGAGCGCCTCAAGAAGAACGGTGGGCAGCGCTACGTCACCGAGCCCAACGTCAAGGAGGGCAAGGGCGGTCTGCGCGACCTGCAATCGCTCTACTGGATCGCCAAATACGTCTACGACGTGCGCGAGGCGCGCGGCCTGATCGCGCGCGGCCTCTTCACCCGCGAGGAGTTCGCCACCTTCGAGCGCGCGGGCGGCTATCTCTGGGCCGTGCGCTGCCACATGCACCTGGCGGCCGGGCGCGCGGTCGAGCAGCTCACCTTCGACCTCCAGGCCGAGGTCGCGGTGCGCATGGGCTACGCCGACCGCGGCGGGCGCCGCGCGGTCGAGCACTTCATGCAGGACTACTTCCGGCAGGCCAACGCCGTCGGCGAGCTCACGCGCATCCTGCTCGTCAAGTTGGAGGCGGACCACATCAAGCCCGAGCCGATGCTCCAGGGCCTCTTCAAGCGGCGGCGCAAGGTGCGCGCGGGCTTTCTCCTGCGGCAGAACCGCCTCGACGTGGCGTCCCCGGCTCTCTTCGCCGAGGATCCGCTGGCGATCCTGCGCCTCTTCGAGGAGGCGCTGCGCACGGGGCTCCTGATCCATCCCGACGCGATGCGCGCGGTGCAGGCGAGCCTGCCCCTGATCGACGCGGCCTATCGGGAGAGGCCCGAGGCGCGGCGCATCTTCCTCGACACGATCCTCAAGCACGGGAATCCCGAGCGGGCCCTGCGCCGGATGTCGGAACTGAGCGTGCTCGCGGCCTTCGTGCCGGAGTTCGAGCCGATCACGGCGATGATGCAGTTCAACATGTACCACAAGTACACGGTGGACGAGCACACCATCCAGACCATCGCCGAGCTCGCTCGGATCGAGCGCGGCGAGCTCGAGGGCGAGCTGCCGGTGGCGAGCGCGATCGTGCGCGGGGGGGTCAACCGCCGCGTCCTCTACGTGGCGCTCCTGCTGCACGACATCGGCAAGGGCCGCGAGGAGGACCATTCGATCCTGGGCGCGCGGATCGCCCGGCGGGTGGCGCCGCGGCTCGGGCTCTCCAAGGCCGATGCGCAGAGCGTCGAATGGCTCGTCCGGCGCCACCTCCTGATGAGCGACATCGCCCAGAAGCGCGACCTGACCGAGCCGTTCACCATTCGCGGCTTCGCCAAGGCGGTCGGCACGCGCGAGCGGCTCGACCTGCTGACGGTGCTCACGGCCTGCGACATCCGCGGCGTCGGGCCGGGCACGTGGAACAACTGGAAGGCGACGCTCCTGCGCCAGCTCCACGCCGCGACCGCGGACGCCCTCGAGAACGGGATGGAGGACCGGAGCCGCCAGGCGCAGGGCGCCGAGGCGCGCGCCTCCCTGCGGGCCGCGCTTCCGGACTGGTCCGAGGCGCAGCTGCGCGCCGAGTTCCGCCGCCACGCGCCCCCCTACTGGCAGAACCTGCCGACCCTGGCGCAGGCGATCTTCGCGCGCCTGCTGCGCGGCATCCCCGATGACGAGATCCGCATGGACCTCTCGCCCGCGGGGGACCGGGACGCGACGCTCGCCCTCTTCGCGATGGCCGACCATCCGGGCATCTTCAGCCGCCTGGCAGGCGCGCTGGCGCTGGCCGGCGCGAACGTGGTGGACGCGCGCAGCCACACCACGCGCGACGGCTACGCGACCTCCGCCTACTGGATCCAGGACGCGGACGGCCGCCCCTACGACGAGGAGCGCCTGCCCCGACTTCGCCGCACCATCGAGCGCACCCTCATGGGGGAGATCGTGGCGGCCGAGGCGCTGGCGCCCAAGGACCGGATCAAGAAGCGCGAGAGCGCGTTCCGCGTGCCCACGCGGGTGCATTTCGACAACGAGGCGTCCTCGATCTACACCCTGGTCGAGGTCGACACCCGGGACCGGCCGGGCCTCCTGCACGACCTGACGCGGGCGCTGGCGGGCTCGAACGTCTACATCGCCTCCGCGGTGGTCGCGACCTATGGCGAGCAGGCGGTCGACACGTTCTACGTCAAGGACATGTTCGGCCTGAAGTTCCACGCGCGCGGCCGGCAGGAGGCGCTCGAGAAGCGGGTGCGGCAGGCGATCGCCCAGGGCGCCGAGCGCGCGCGGGACTAGGCGCGCCCGCGCCGTTGCCCCCGCCGCGCCGCGCGCGCATGACGGCGCCATGACGACGCCCCAGAGCCCGCTGCCCCCTACCGATCCGCCCACCGGGCCGGACGCGCCCACCCAGGCGCCGGCCCCGCTCCGCCCGCGCCCGCGCCCGCGAGCCGGATCGGGCGGGCCTTCGCGACCGTCGGCCTGTGGACGCTGGCCTCGCGCGTGCTGGGCTTCGCGCGCGACATCGCCATCGCCGGCGTGCTGGGCGCGGGGCCGGTGGCGGAGGCCTTCCTCGTCGCGCTGTCGCTGCCAAACATGTTCCGGCGCTTCTTCGCCGAGGGCGCGTTCAACATGGCCTTCGTCCCGATGTTCGCCAAGAAGCTGGAGGACGGGGGCGACGCCCGCGCCTTCGCGCGCGATGCCCTGTCCGGGCTGGCGGTCATCGTCGGCATCCTGACCGTGATCGCGGTGGTCGCCATGCCGGCGCTGGTGCTGGCGATGGCCTCGGGCTTCGCCGGGGACGACCGGCTGGCGATCGCGACCGAGTACGGGCGCATCGCGTTCCCCTACATCCTCTTCATCTCGGTCGCCGCGCTCCTGTCGGGCGTGCTGAACGCGACCGGGCGCTTCGCCGTCGCGGCGGCGGCGCCGATCCTCCTGAACGTCTTCTTCCTCGCGGCGCTGTGGCTCGCGCCGCGCATCGACGTGCCGCCCGGCGACGCTCTGGCCTGGGCGATCCCCGCGGCGGGCGTCGCACAGCTCGCGCTGGTCTGGCGGGCCTGCGCGCGCGCGGGGTTCGGCCTGCGGCCCGCGCGGCCGCGGATGACGCCCGAGCTGCGCCGGCTGCTGGTCATCGCGGCCCCCGCCGCGCTCGCCGGCGGCGTGGTGCAGGTGAACCTCCTGGTCGGGCGGCAGGTCGCGAGCTTCCACGAGGGGGCGATCGCCTGGCTGTCCTACGCCGACCGCCTCTACCAGTTGCCCCTGGGCGTCGTCGGGATCGCCATCGGCGTGGTCCTCCTGCCGGACCTCTCGCGCCGGCTCCGCCTGGGGGACGCGGCGGGCTCGACCAATGCCCTGTCCCGCGCGGGGGAGTTCGCCCTGACGCTGGCGCTGCCGAGCGCGGTCGCGCTCCTGGTGATCCCGCTGCCCATCGTCTCGGGCCTGTTCGAGCGGGGCGCCTTCGGGCCGGACGATGCGGCGGCGACGGCGGCGGCGGTCGCGATCTACGGGCTCGGCCTGCCCGCCTTCGTCCTCCAGAAGGTGTGGCAGCCGCTCTACTTCGCGCGCGAGGACACCCGCACGCCGCTGCGCTACGCCCTGATCGGGATGGCGGTGAACGCGGTCCTGGCGGTCGGGCTCTCGCGGGTGCCGGGCATCGGGTTCCTGGGCGCCGCCATCGCGACGACCGTGGCCGCCTGGGTGATGTACTGGCTGCTGCGCCGGGGCGCGCGGGGCCTCGGCGCCGCGGCGCAGCCGGACGCGCGCTACCGCGCCCGCGCGCCGCGCATCCTGCTGGCGGCGGCGATCATGGGCGCCGTGCTCTGGCTCTTGAACCTCGCGCTCTACCCGGTCATCGCGGCCGGCCTGCGGCCCGTGGCCCTGGCGCTCCTCGTGCTGGGAGGGGCCGCGTCCTACGCCGCGATCGGCCAGCTCGTCGGCGCGTTCCGCCTGTCGGAGATCCGCGCCGGGCTTCGCCGCTAGCGGCCGTCAGCGGCGGCGCATCCGGTCGCGCAGGCGGGCCCATCCGCCGGGCGCGAGCACGAAGCTGAGCGCGAATCCGGCCGCGAAGCCGCCCAGGTCGGCTATGAAGCCGTAGCCCCCGCCGAAGAGCCCGAAGAACAGGACCTGGATCGCGACCAGGAAGCCGATGAGCTGGAACGCCCTCGCCCGCGGCTGCCCCCGCCCCGCGAGCCCGGCCCAGAGGAGGAACGTGTACGCGCCGATGAGGCCATACGCCCCGGGATAGGCCCCGATCAGGGGCGAGGGATCGGACGCCGACAGCCACCAGATCAGGGCGCCCGAGACGGCCGAGGCGAAGAACACCCCCGCCACCGCCCAGCCGGCGAAGACCTCGCCCACGAACTTGCCCATCGCCAGCACGAAGACGAGCGCCATCGCCGCGTGCCCGAAGCCGTAATGGACGAACGGATAGGTCACGAGCCGCGCCACGTGCTCGGGCGGCAGGGCGCCACGCGCGGCCATCGCGTCCAGCAC
The DNA here is from genome assembly GCA_963833115.1 of uncultured Alphaproteobacteria bacterium. GTDB lineage: Bacteria > Pseudomonadota > Alphaproteobacteria > Rhodobacterales > Rhodobacteraceae > Hasllibacter. Next base: position 64,392 of record CAWHWS010000002.1, read on the forward strand.
CGCCTGGAAGACGCCGTGGTCCTCGATCGCCGCGACGCGCCAGCCGACGCCGCGCGCCCCGCCCAGCAGGCCCCGCTCCGCCAGGGTGAGCACGACCTCCACCCCCCCGACGAGGAGCGCGAGCGCCGCCACCACGGGCGGCAGCGCGTTGATCGGCGAGGCGTCGCGCCCGCTCCGGTCGTCCATGCCCTGCTCCCGTTGCGGCCTCGGCGCGGCCGGGCTACGCCCCCGCCCGTCCGACCGCCAGCCCGGGATGCCCAGATGACCGCCTTCGCCCCCCGCGTCTTCTCCGGAATGCAGCCCTCGGGGGACCTGCACCTGGGCAACTACCTCGGCGCGATGAAGCGCTGGGTGCAGATGCAGGACGCCGGCACCCATGAGACGATCTACTGCATGGTCGACCTGCACGCGCTCACCGTCTGGCAGGATCCGGCCGCCCTCGCCCGCGGCACCCGCGAGCTCGCGGCGGGCTACCTCGCCGCCGGGATCGACCCCGAGCGCTCGGTGCTGATCGCCCAGAGCCACGTGCCCGAGCACGCGCAACTGGCGTGGATCTTCAACTGCGTGGCACGGATGGGCTGGATGGGGCGCATGACGCAGTGGAAGGACAAGGCCGGCAAGAACGCCGAGGCCGCGAGCCTGGGCCTCTTCGCCTACCCGGCGCTGATGGCCGCGGACATCATGATCTACCACGCGACGCACGTGCCCGTGGGTGAGGACCAGAAGCAGCATCTCGAGCTCACGCGCGACGTGGCGGCGAAGTTCAACCACGACTACGGGGTCGAGTTCTTCCCGATCGTCGAGCCCGTGATCGAGGGGCCGGCGACGCGGGTGATGTCCCTGCGCGACGGGGCGCGGAAGATGTCGAAATCGGACCCCTCGGGCGCGAGCCGCATCGATATGACCGACGACGCGGACGCCATCGCCACGAAGTTCCGCCGCGCCAGGACGGACGCCGAGCCGCTCCCGTCGGAGGTCGCCGGCCTGTCGGGCCGGCCCGCGGCCGCCAACCTCGTGGGCATCTACGCGGCCCTCGCGGACATCGCCCCGGACGACGTGCTGCGGCAGCACGGGGGCGCGCAGTGGAGCGCGTTCAAGCCCGCCCTGGCCGAGCTCGCGGTGTCGAAGCTCGCCCCGATCGGCGCCGGGATGGGCCGCCTGATGGACGATCCGGCCGAGATCGACCGCATCCTGGCGCGCGGCGCGGAGCGGGCCCGCGAGATCGCCGCACCGATCCTGGCGCGCACATACGAGATCGTCGGGATGGCGCCGAGGAGCTGACCGGCCGCGCGGCGCTCCGCGGCGGGAACGTCGAGCACTCAGCGGACGGGCGGCACCATGACCCGGGCCGCCGGCGCCCTAAATCCTAAAGCATGCTCGACGACGCCGACATCGCCACCCTCTTCGCCCGTCTGCGCGGCGCGATGCCGGACGTGGCGCCGCCGAAGGCCAAGACCGGGCGCGATCCGTTCCGCGCCGTCGTCTCGTGCATGCTCAGCGCGCAGAGCCTGGACCGGAACACCGAGGCCGCGTCGACGGCGCTCTTCGACCTGGCGGACACGCCCGCGGGGATCCTCGCCCTGGACGACGAGGCGATCACGGCCGCGATCCGGCCCTGCGGGCTCTACAACGTGAAGTGCCGCAACCTGCGCAAGATGTGCGCGTTCCTTCTGGAGGAGTTGGACGGCGCCGTGCCGACGGATCGCGCGGGGCTGATGTCCCTGCCGGGCGTGGGCCGCAAATGCGCCGACATCGTCCTGCACTTCACCTATGGGCATGACGTCGTCGCGGTCGACACGCATGTGCACCGGGTGTGCAACCGGACCGGCCTCGCCGCCGGGACGACCGAGGCGAAGACCGCCGAATCGCTCGAGCCGCGGCTGCCGGCGGACGCGGCGCGCGACGGGCACGTCCTCCTGCTGGCGCACGGCAAGCGCGTGTGCCGGGCGCGCTCGCCGCGCTGCGCGGACTGCCAGATCGCCGATCTGTGCGAGGCACGCCTCGAAGGGCGCGTGACCCCGGCACGGTGAGGCCCGGATCGGCCGGCATGTCGCGCGCGCGCCGGCATGTCGCGCGCGCGTCATGCCGCCCGGATAGGCCCGCCGTGCCGATAGCCTTCCCCGCGCCGGCACCCGCGACCGCGGCCTCCCGCCTCCCCGCCGGGGGGCCGCACCCCCGGCGGGGGCCGCACCCCGGCGGGGGCCACGCCCCCCGGCGGGAGCCGCGCCGCAGGTCACCGGCGCGGAAAAGGGTCTGGACCCCTGACCTATCCGCCGCCATCGTCCGCCACGGGAGGATCCGAACCATGGCGACCGGCACAGACATCCGAACCTGGCACGATGGCGCCTGGCACGACGGCGACGTGGCCGTCATGCGCGCCGCCGATCACGGCGCCTGGCTCGGCAGCACCGTCTTCGACGGCGCGCGCCGCTTCGAGGGGGTGACCCCCGACCTCAGCGCCCATTGCGCGCGCCTCAACCGCAGCGCCGAGGCGTTGATGATCACCCCGACCATGACCCCCGAGCGCATGGTCGAGATCGCGGAGGAGGGCCTGGCCCGCCTGCCGAAGGACGCCGCCGTCTACGTCCGGCCGATGTACTGGGCGCTCGACGGGGGCGACCTGGGCGTGAACCCCGCGCCCGGGGCCACCGGCTTCGCCATGTGCCTGGAGACGATCCCGATGCCCGCGGCCGCCGCGTCCACCACGCTCACGCGCACGCGCTTCCGCCGTCCGGTCCTCGAATCGTCGGTGACGAACGCCAAGGCCGGCTGCCTCTATCCGAACAACGCGCGCATGCTCGTGGAGGCGCGCTCCAAGGGGTTCGGCAACGCCCTGGCGGCGGACGCGATGGGCAACGTCGCCGAGAGCGCCACCGCCAACGTCTTCGTCGTCCGGGACGGCGAGGTCCTGACCCCGGTGCCCAACGGCACCTTCCTGGCCGGCATCACGCGGGCGCGGATCATGGCCCTCCTGCGCGCGGACGGGGTCGCGGTGCGCGAGGCGGTCCTGACCTTCGAGGACGTGGAGGCCGCGGACGAGGTGTTCCTGACGGGCAACTTCTCCAAGGTCACGCCGGCGACCGCCTTCGACGACCGCTCCTATCAGCACGGCCCCCTCGCCCGCCGCGCCCGCGAGCTCTACTGGGACTGGGCGCTCTCGGGCGGCTGAGGCGCCGCGCGGCGCATTGCCCCGGCCCGCAGGCCGCGCGACACTCCCCGGCGGAGGGCCCCCGATGCGCAAGTTCCTCGTCATCCTCGACGACAGCCGCGAATGCCTGAACGCGATGCGCTTCGCCGCCATGCGCGCCGCGCGGACCGGCGGCGCGGTGGAGATCCTGTCCATCGTCCCGCCGGACGAGTTCAACCACTGGATCGGCGTCGGCGAGGTCATGCGCGAGGAGGCCCGCGAGCGCATCCACGCCCATTTCGACGTCTTCGCCAAATGGATGCGCGACCGGCAGGGGGTCGACCCGCACCTCGTGATCCGCGAGGGCGAGCCGCTCGACGAGATCCTGGCCCAGGTCCGCGAGGACCCCGAGATCGGCGTCCTGGTCCTTGGCGCCGCCTCCGGCCGCGGCGGCCCAGGCCCCCTCGTCACCGCCCTCACGCGGCAGGCGGCGTCCCTGCCGATGCCGATCACCATCGTGCCCGGAGAGATGTCCAAGGAGCAGCTCGAGGCCGTCACATAGGCGCGTCTTGACCCGGCGCCCCCCGGCTCCCCATATCTGGCGTGCCAGGAGGGCGCGCCCATGTTCATCCAGACCGAATCGACCCCCAACCCCGCCACGCTCAAGTTCCTGCCGGGACAGGCCGTGCTGGAGACCGGCACAGCCGACTTCCCCACGCGCGAGGCCGCCGCCGGCGCGCCCCTGCCCGAGCGGCTCTTCGCCGTGGACGGGGTGACGGGCGTGTTCCTCGGCACCGACTTCGTGACGGTGACCAAGGCGGACGGGGCCGATTGGGACCACCTCAAGCCCGCGCTCCTCGGCGCGATCATGGAACACGCCCAATCCGGAGCGCCCGCCCTCGGCGGCGGCGAGGCGGCGGGCGGCCATGCCGAGCACACCGGCGAGGATGCGGAGATCGTGGGCCAGATCGTCGAGCTCCTCGACACGCGCGTGCGCCCCGCCGTCGCGCAGGACGGCGGCGACATCACCTTCCACGGCTTCGACCGCGGCGTCGTCTACCTGCACATGCAGGGCGCCTGCGCCGGCTGCCCCTCCTCGACCCTGACGCTCAAGATGGGGATCGAGAACCTGCTGCGCCACTACATCCCCGAGGTCATCGAGGTCCGCCCCGTCGCCGCCTGACGGCCCGAGGCGGGGCCGGCGGTCCGAACCGAACCCGAGGCGTCCATGTCCGACGAGAAGGTCGAGGTCCTCAACCCCGCGAGCCCCGATCGGCCCGTCCGGTTGGACGCGGCCCGCGTGCGCGCCGTGCGCGCCGCCATCCTGGCCGCCCTGCCCGCCGCACCGCCCGGCGCCACCTTCGCCGAGCTGAAGGCCGCCGTGATCGCGGCCGAGCCCGAGGCGTTCCCCGGCGGCGAGAAGGCCGGATGGTGGACCAAGACGGTGCAGCTCGACCTCGAGGCCCGGGGCGAGATGGCGCGGCAGGCCTCCCGGCCGCTCCGCTTCCACCGCGCGTGATCCTGGGCTTCGACACGTCGGGTCCGCATTGCGCGGCGGCCCTCCTGGACGGCGGCCGCATCGCGGTGGGCCGGCTCGAGCCCATGGCACGCGGGCAGGCCGAGCGCCTGATGCCGATGCTGGAGGAGGTGCTGGCCGAGGCCGGGATCGCCTGGACGGACCTCGCCGCGATCGGCGTCGGCACCGGGCCCGGCAACTTCACGGGCATCCGCATCGGCGTCTCGGCGGCGCGCGGCCTGGCCATGTCCCTGCGCATCCCCGCCGTCGGCGTCACGTCGACGGACGCCCTCCTCCTGGACGCGCGGCCCGGCGCGATGGCCGCGATCCCGGCGCCGAGGGGGCAGGCTTACACCGCCCGCTCGGGCGAGGCGCCGGCCCTTCGGACGGGGGGCGCCCCGGACGGCGCGATCCTGGCGCCGCCGGGGGCCAACCCGGCCGTCGCCATCGCCCGGATCGCCGCATCGCGCCCGCCCGGCCCGGCGCCCGCGCCGACCTACGCCCGCGCGCCAGGCGCCGCCGCGGCCCGGCCGGTGCCGCCGGCGGCGTGAGGATGGACGAGATGGCCGCGCTCCACGCCGCGGCCTTCGACGGCGCCGCGCCCCCGCCCTGGAGCGCCGGCGAGATCGCGGGCGCGCTCCTGGGCACGGGGGCCTTCGCGGTGACCCGGCCGGGCGCGGGGTTCGCGATCTGGCGCGCCGTGGCCGGGGAGGGCGAGCTCCTGACGCTCGCGGTCGCGCCCGCGGCGCGGCGCCTGGGGCATGGCGGGGCGCTCCTGTCCGAAGGGGAGGCGCGGGCGCGCGCGGCCGGCGCGGCGCGCGCGGTCCTGGAGGTCGCGGAGGACAACGCCCCCGCGCGCGCCCTCTACGCCGCCGCCGGATGGCGGCCGGCCGGCCGGCGCGCGAGCTACTACCGCCTTCCGGACGGGACGCGCACGGACGCGCTCGTCCTCGCCAAGACATTGGGCTGACGCGCTCCCGGCCACGGTGTCCGCCGGGGGAATCCGCTTGACCCCCCCGGCGGCGCGCGCCCTTATCGGCCGATGATCCGAAAGAGATCCAACGCAGATCCGGGGCCAGCGCCCACCGCGCGCCCCGTGCCAACGGAGAACAGCATGACCTACGCCAAGACCCTGATGGGCACCGCCGCCGCGCTGGCGATCACCGCCGGCGCCGCATTCGCCGACGCCCACGGCTCCGAGCCCGGCCTGATCATCGACCTGGGCGGCAAGTTCGACAAGTCGTTTAACGAGAGCGCCTTCAACGGCGCGCAGCGCTGGGTCGAGGAGTCGGGCGGCGACTACCGCGAGACCGAGCTCCAGTCCGAGGCGCAGCGCGAGCAGTCCATGCGACGCATGGCCGAGAGCGGCGCCAACCCCGTCGTCGTGCTGGGCTTCGCCAACGGCTCGACGCTCGACAAGGTGGCGCCCGACTACCCCGACACCAAGTTCGCCATCGTCGACATGGTCGTAGAGCAGCCCAACGTGCAGTCGATCGTCTTCACCGAGCACACCGGCTCCTACCTCGTGGGCATGATGGCCGCGATGGCCTCCGAGACCGGCACCGTGAGCTTCGTGGGCGGCATGGACATCGGCCTCATCCAGAAGTTCGCCTGCGGCTACGCGCAGGGCGCCAAGGCCGCGAACCCGGATGCCGAGGTGATCGTCAACATGACCGGCACCACCCCCGCCGCCTGGAACGACCCGGTCAAGGGCGCCGAGCTCGCCCGCGCGCAGTTCTCCCAGGGCTCGGACGTGGTCTACGCCGCCGCCGGCGGCACCGGGGTCGGCGTGCTGCAGGCCGCCGCCGACGAGGGCAAGTACTCCATCGGCGTCGATTCCAACCAGAACTACCTCCACCCCGGCAGCGTCCTGACCTCCATGCTCAAGCGCGTGGACAACGCGGTCTACGACGTCTTCACCGCCGGCGCGGACATGGAGACGGGCATCGTGGTGAAGGATCTCGCCTCCGACGGCGTGGGCTTCGCGGTGGACGAGAACAACGAGGCGCTCGTCTCCGAGGAGATGGCCGCCGCGGTCGAGCAGGCCCGGGCCGACATCATGTCCGGCGCGATCGAGGTGCACGACTACACCTCGGACAACTCCTGCCCGGTCGCCTACTGAGCCCCGAACGGAGGGGCCCGGCCCGGGCCCCTCCCCGACCAAGGATGCGCCTCGTGACCGACGCCCCCGCCATCGAGCTCAAGGGAATCTCGAAGGCGTTCGGCGCGGTCCAGGCGAACCGCGACATCTCGATCCGCGTGATGCCGGGCACGATCCACGGCATCATCGGCGAGAACGGCGCCGGCAAGTCGACCCTGATGTCGATCCTCTACGGCTTCTACAAGGCCGATGCGGGCGAGATCTGGGTCGCCGGGAAGCTGACGCAGATCCCCGACAGCCAGGCCGCCATCGCCGCCGGGATCGGCATGGTGTTCCAGCACTTCAAGCTGGTGCAGAACTTCACCGTCCTGGAGAACGTGGTGCTGGGCGCCGAGGACGGCGCGCTCCTGCGGCCCTCCCTCGCCAAGGCCCGGCGGCTCCTGAAGGAGCTGTCGGACGAGTACGAGCTCGACGTCGATCCCGACGCCTTGATCGAGGATCTCTCCGTCGGCCACCAGCAGCGGGTGGAGATCCTCAAGGCCCTCTACCGCCGGGCCGACATCCTGATCCTGGACGAGCCCACGGGCGTTCTGACCCCGGCCGAGGCGGACCACCTCTTCCGCATCCTCGAGGGGCTGCGCGCCGAGGGCAAGACCATCGTCCTCATCACCCACAAGCTGCGCGAGATCATGGAGGTGACCGACACGGTGAGCGTCATGCGCCGCGGCGAGATGACGGCGACGGTGAGGACCGCCGAGACCTCGCCCGAGGGGCTCGCCGAGCTGATGGTGGGGCGCAAGGTGCTGCTGCAGGTCGACAAGGTCGCGGCGCGCCGGGCGGCCAAGGTGCTGGAGGTCGAGGGCCTGCGCGTCGTGGACCGCGACGGGATCGAGCGGCTGCGCGGCATCGACCTGCAGGTGCGCGCGGGGGAGATCCTGGGGGTCGCGGGGGTGGCCGGCAACGGGCAGTCCGCCCTCCTCGAGGTGCTGGGCGGGATCAGCCCGGCGACCGGCGCGGTGCGCGTGAACGGCCAGGCGCTCGACCTGTCGGGCACCCGCTCGGACGGGCGCACCCGGCGGGCGCAGGGCATCGCCCACGTGCCCGAGGACCGTCACCGCCTCGGCCTGATCCTCGACTTCGCGGCCTGGGAGAACACGGCCTTCGGCTACCATGACGGCGCGCCCTACTCGAAGGGGGCGATGATGGACCACGCCGCCATGCGCGCCGACACGGCCGGCAAGATGGAGCGCTTCGACGTGCGCCCGCCCGACCCCGCGCTGCACGCCAAGAGCTTCTCGGGCGGCAACCAGCAGAAGATCGTGCTGGCGCGCGAGATCGAGCGGAACCCCGACCTCCTGCTGATCGGGCAGCCCACGCGCGGTGTGGACATCGGCGCCATCGAGTTCATCCACCGGCGGATCGTCGAGCTGCGCGACGCCGGCAAGGCGATCCTGATGGTGAGCGTCGAGCTCGACGAGATCATGTCCCTCTCGGACCGCATCGCGGTGATGTTCGACGGCCGCATCATGGGCATGCGGACCCCGGCCGAGACCACCGAGACCGAGCTCGGCCTCCTGATGGCCGGCATGGACGCGGCCGCCCCCGCCCCCCGCGCCGGCGGCAGCCCGCCGGGCACCGGGACGAACCCCCTGGCGGAGGGCGCGGCATGAGCTTCGACGCGACGAAAGCCGACCTCGCGGACATCCTGCGGCAGGCGCAAGAGGGCCGCATCCAGCTACCCGACTTCCAGCGCAGCTACGTCTGGGGCGACGCCGACGTGAGGGCGCTCATCGCCTCCATCGCGCGGGGCTTCCCGGTCGGCGCGCTTCTCACGCTTCGGAACGGCGGAGAGGTACGCTTCCGCCCGCGGACGATCGAGGGTGCGCCGCAGACCGATCACACGCCGGAGATCCTCCTGCTCGACGGGCAGCAGCGCATCACGTCGCTCTATCAGGCGCTGTTCTCCCCGACGCCCGTCCGGACGCGGAAGAACGATCAGGTAACCGTGGACCGCCACTACTATCTCGACATGCGCAAGGCGCTGACCAAGGACGGCGACATGGAGGACGCCGTCATCGGGGTCCCGGCGGACCGCGTCGTACGACGGAACTTCGGCCGCGAGGTGGTGCTCGACCTCTCGTCTCGAGACGCCGAGATCGAGCGCGCGATGTTCCCGCTCGATCAGACGTTCGACATCACCACGTCCTGGCTCTTCGGCTGGATGACCTACTGGGGCGCCCGCGATCCCGCGATGATCGAACTGGGGAACCGGTTCAACGCCGACGTGCTGAACGCGATCAAGACCTACAAGATGCCGGTCATCGAACTGGGCAGCTCGAACGGTCGCGAGGCGATCTGCCTGATCTTCGAGAAGGTCAATGTCGGCGGCAAGAAGCTCGACGCCTTCGAGCTCGTCACCGCGATCTTCGCCGGCGACGGGTTCGACCTGCGCGAGGACTGGGCGGGACGGGCGGCCACGCGGACCGAGCCCGCCCGGCCCGGCCGGCACGACAAGTTGCTCTCGCTCGCCAACGGCGGACGACGAGAGACCCTCACCGGCGTCTCCAGCGTCGACTTCCTCCAGGCCTGCACGGTCCTGTACACGCGCGAGGTCAGGGCACGGCGCGAAGCCGAGGGGGCGACCGGCCTCGAACTGCCGCAGGTCAGCATGCGCCGGGACGCCCTCCTGAAGCTGCCGCTCGAAGCGTACGAGCGCCATGCGAACGCGGTCCAGGAGGGGTTCGGGCGGGCGGCGGCCTTCCTCGGAGGATTGCGCATCCTTCGCGAGCGGGACGTTCCCTACCCGCCGCAGATCACCGCGCTCGCCTCGTTCTTCGCCGCGAGGGGAAACGCCCCGCTCTCCGCTCCCGGCTCGGAGAAGCTGGCGCGGTGGTTCTGGACCGTGGCGCTCGGCGAGGTCTACGGATCGGCGACCGAGACGCGGATCGCGCGCGACGTGACGGAGCTGCTGGCGTGGATCGACGCTGGCGGGCCGAAGCCGCGCGTGGTGGTCGACACGGTGTTCCGCGAGGAGCGCCTGATGTCCCTGCGGACCCGCAACTCCGCCGCCTACGTCGCCGCGCACGCCCTCCTGATGGCGGAGGGGTGCCGCGACTTCGTCACCGGCCAGCCGGTCGAGATCATGACGTTCCACGACGCGAAGATCGACATCCACCACATCTTCCCCAAGGCATGGTGCATCGCCAGGGGACATCCGCGTGAGGTCTACGACTCCATCGTGAACAAGACGGCGCTCTCGAAGGCGTCCAACCAGTCGATCGGCGGCAAGGCGCCGTCGGACTACCTCGCGCGGATCGAGCGGGGCGACGGGCAGTCGCCGGCCGCGCTCGACGCGATCCTCGCCTCGCACCTGATCGATCCCGCGCTGCTCCGGGCGGACGATTTCGAGGGATTCGTCGCCGCCCGCCGGACCGCGCTGGGCGACCTCGTCGGGCGGGTCATGGACCATGTCGTCCGCAACGCGCCCGCCGATGAGGCCGAGTACGCGGCGCCTGTGGACCTCGAAGAGGAGGCCGCGTGATGGACGGGATGCCGCGCTGGGCGGACGTGCTGCTGATCCCGCTGGTGAACCTGGGGCTGGCGCTGATCGTGTCGGGCCTGGTCGTCGCCTATATCGGGGAGAACCCGGTCGAGGCGATGTCCATCATGGTGCGCGGCGCCGTGGGCTCGGCCTACGGGTGGGGCTACACGCTCTATTACGCGACGAACTTCATCTTCACCGGGCTCGCCGTCGCGGTCGCCTTCCACGCGCGCCTCTTCAACATCGGGGGCGAGGGGCAGGCGGCGATCGGGGGGCTCGGGGTAGCGCTCGTGTGCCTGTCGGTGGACTGGCCGCACTGGGCGCTGGCGCTGCCGGCGGCGGTGATCGGAGGCGCGGTGTTCGGCGCGGCCTGGGCGTTCCTGCCCGCGATCCTGCAGGCCAAGCGCGGCAGCCACATCGTCATCACCACGATCATGTTCAACTTCATCGCCGCCGCGCTCCTCAACTACCTCCTCGTCGGCGCGCTGCAGGGCGACACCATGAGCCCCGAGACCAACGGCTTCGCGTCCGGCGCGGCCCTGCCGTCCGCGTTCGACATCGCGCCCTGGCTCGGCTTCTCGCGCTCGGCGCCGCTGAACCTGGCGTTCCTCGTCGCGCTGATCTGCTGCGTGCTCGTCTACGTCCTGATCTGGCGCACGCGGCTGGGCTACGAGATCCGCGCCTACGGCCATTCCGAGCCCGCCGCCGTCTACGCCGGCATAAATCCCACGCGGATCACCGTGATCGCGATGCTCATCTCCGGCGGGCTCGCGGGGCTCATGGCGATCAACGCGGTCATGGGCGAGGCCGAGCGCCTCGTGCTCGACCCGGTGCAAGGGGCGGGCTTCGTCGGGATCGCGGTGGCTCTGATGGGCCGGTCGCATCCGTTCGGGGTGCTCCTGGCCGCGATCCTCTTCGGCGCCCTCTACCAGGGAGGCGCCGAGCTCGAGTTCGAGACCTCGGTGCCGCGCGAGATGGTGGTGGTGATCCAGGCGCTCGTGATCCTCTTCACCGGCGCGCTCGACAACATGGTGCGGGACCCGATGGGACGCGCCTTCCTCCGCTTCCGCCGCCCGGCGGGGGCCGAGGGCCCGAAAGCCGGGACGCCTGCGGAATGAGGGTCCTCAGGGAAGCCGCAGGTTCCGGGTCGGCCCCGGCGGGGCATGGCGCGAGGATGCGCGCCCCCTCTTCACGGAGCGCCATGCCATGACCGACCTGATGCCCTTCCTGCCGGGCTTCGCCGCGGCCTACGCGATCCTCCTCGTCGCGGCGTCCTCGCCCGGCCCCGCGGTCGCGATGCTCCTCGGAATCGGCGTGGCGCAGGGACGGCGCCCGGCCCTGATCGCCGCGACCGGGATCGCGACCGGCAGCGTGCTCCTCAACGTCGTGACGCTGATCGGCCTGGGCGTGCTGCTGACGCAGGCGGCCTGGGCGATGCAGGGCGTGCGACTGATCGGCGCGGCCTACCTCGCGTGGCTGGCCTACGGGGCGTTCCGGCGCGCCGCCTCCGCCCCGCCGGTGCGCGCCGCCGCCGTCGCGCCCGCCCCGGCCTGGCGGCACTTCGCGGCCGGCTTCGCGCTGCAGGCGACGAACGTGAAGGCGATCGTGTTCTGGCTCGCGATCAACGCCGTCGGCGCGACGCAGGGCGGCGGGGCGCTCGTGCTCGCGCTCTACGTCGCCGGCGCCTGGGCTATCAGCTTCGGCTGCCACGGCGCCTGGGCGGTGCTACTCTCCTCCGCGCCCGTCCGCGTCGCCTACGGCCGGGCCCGGCGCTGGATCGAGGGCGCGCTCGGCATCTTCTTCGCGGCCTTCGCCGTCCGCATGGCTTTGGTGCGCTAGATGGACCTCTACACCCTCGTCCAGGTGCTCGACGCCACGGTGCGGCTCGCGACCCCGCTGCTGCTGGCCTGCCTCGCGGGGCTCTTCTCCGAGCGGGCGGGCGTGTTCGACATCGGGCTGGAGGGCAAGATGCTGATCTCGGCCTTCTTCTCGGCCGCGGTGGCCTACGCCACGGGCTCGGTCTGGCTCGGGCTGCTGGGCGGCATCGCGGCCTCGGTCGTCTTCGCCGCCATCCACGGCATCGCCTCGATCACCTTCCGCGGGGATCAGCTCATCTCGGGCGTCGCGATCAACTTCCTCGCCGCGGGCATGACCGTCCTCATCTCCCAGGACTGGTTCGGGCAGGGCGGGCGCACCCCGGCGCTGGCCGGCCCCGCCCGCTTCGCGGAGGTGCACCTGCCCGGCGCGGACGCGATGGAGGCGCGGTTCGACGCGGCGCGGGCGGCGGACCCGGACCATTTCTCCCTCTACGACGGTCTACTTCGAGCTGATCTCGGGCCACTCGATCCTCGTCTACGCGGCGCTCGCCATCGTGCCCCTGACCTGGTGGGTGCTGTTCCGCACGCGCTTCGGCCTGCGCCTGCGCGCGGTGGGCGAGAACCCCGGCGCGGTGGACACGGCCGGCGTTTCGGTCGTCCGGCTGCGCTACTCGGCGGTGATCATCTGCGGGGTGCTGTGCGGGCTGGCGGGCGCCTACCTCGCCACCGCCCTGGGCGCGGGCTTCACCAAGGACATGACCGCGGGCCGGGGCTTCATCGCGCTCGCGGCCCTCATCTTCGCCAAGTGGCGGCCCTTCTACGCGCTGATGGCGTGCCTCCTGTTCGGCTTCCTGCAAGCACTCGAATCTCGGTTCCAGTCCATCGGCATCGGCACGGTGGAGATCCCGACCCAATTCATGCAGGCCCTGCCCTACATCCTCACGGTCGTCATCCTCGCCGGCTTCGTCGGCCGCGCGATCCCCCCGCGCGCCGGCGGCGAGCCCTACGTCAAGGAACGCTGAACGCGGCGGATGACGTGGGTCCGCGGCTGGTCTAACGCGGGGCCGAGGGAGTGCGTCCGCTGAGCATCTACCTGCCCATCGCCGAGATCGCCGTGAACGCCTGGCTCATCCTCGCGATCGGTGGCGGCGTGGGCGTCCTGTCGGGCATGTTCGGCGTGGGCGGCGGCTTCCTTATGACGCCGCTCCTCTTCTTCGTCGGAATCCCGCCCGCCGTCGCGGTCGCCACCCAGGGCAATCAGATCGTCGCCAGCAGCATCTCGGGCGTGCTGGCGCATCTGCGGCGGCGCACCGTCGACCTGCGCATGGGGGGGGTGCTCCTCGCGGGCGGCCTCCTCGGGGCGGTCGCCGGCGTGCGCCTCTTCGCGATCCTCCGCGCCCAGGGTCAGATCGACCTGATCGTGCAGCTTTGCTACGTGCTCTTCCTCGGCGTGATCGGCCTTCTGATGTTCGTCGAGAGCGTGCGCGCCCTGCGCCGGAGCCGGGGCGGCCCCGCGCCACGCCGCCGCCGCCGCGGCATGGCGGACGCCCTGCCCTTCAAGATGCGGTTCCGCGCGTCGGGGCTCTACATCTCGGTCATACCGCCCATCCTGATCGGCTTCGCCGTCGGGGTCCTGGCCGCGATCATGGGCGTGGGCGGCGGGTTCATCATGGTCCCGGCGATGATCTACCTCCTCGGGATGCCGACCAAGGTGGTGATCGGCACCTCCCTTTTGCAGATCATCTTCGTGAGCGCCGCGACCACCATGCTCCATGCCGTCACGAATCAGACCGTCGACCTCCTGCTGGCCGTCCTCCTCATCGCCGGGGGGGTGATCGGGGCGCAGGTCGGCACCCGCCTGGGCACGCGCCTGCGCGCCGAGCAGCTCCGCGTGGGCCTCGCGCTCCTGGTCCTCCTCGTCTGCGGAAAGATCGCCTGGGACCTCCTCGCGACGCCGGCCGAGTTCTACGCGATCTCGGACGTGGGCGCGTGATCCGCGCGCTCCTCCTGGCGCTCGCCCTGCCCGGCGCCGCGGCCGCGCAGGAGGTCGTGGCCGATCTCGGCCGCTCGGACGTGTCGATCCACTCAACCTTCGCCGGATCGGAGATCCTGATCTTCGGCGCCATCCGGGGCGGCGAGGAGGGGACCGCCGTCATCGTCACCGTGGAGGGCCCGTCCGTCCCGGTCACGGTCCGTCGCAAGGGCCGCGTCGGCCCGATCTGGGCCAACGTGCAGGCCGCGGAGATCGACGCCGCGCCGTCCTTCTACGCCGTCGCGACCTCGGCCCCCCTGCGCGAGGTCCTCTCCCACACCGCCGACTTGCGCCACGGCATCACGGCGCCGCAGGCGATCCGCGCCGTCGGCACCGAGGACCCGGCCCGCTTCACCGCCGCGCTGATCCGCCTGCGAGAGGCCAGCCGCGCCTACGCCATGCGCGAGGGCTCGATCGTGCTCAAGGAGGGCACCCTCTTCCGCACCACGGTCGCCCTGCCCCCCGACCTGACCGAGGGCGACTACCGCGTGCGCATCTTCCTCACCCGCGAGCTCGCCGTGACCGCGCGCTACGAGACGGCCCTGACGGTGCGCAAGGTCGGGCTCGAGCGGCTCCTCTACGGCATGGCGACGGAGCGGCCGGTCCTCTACGGCCTCCTGAGCCTCGCGATCGCGGTCTTCGCCGGCTGGGGCGCCTCGGCCGCCTTCGGGCTGGTTCGCCGGTAATGCCCGGCCGGACGCTCGCTCAGGCCTCGCCCGCCTCGAGGGCCAGCGGTCCATCGGACGCCAGATCCTCGATCCCGAGCGGCGCCTCCGGGCGGGCCAGCGCCGCGCGCGTGACCCAATGGAGGCGCACGGCCGCCCGGGTGATCGCCACGTAGGCCAGGCGCTTCCACAGCGGCTGCCCGGCCTCGACGCGCCCCACCTTGGCGGCGACGAAGAGGTCCGGCGCGAAGACCTGCACCGCGTCCCATTGCGAGCCCTGCGCCTTGTGGATGGTGCAGGCCGCGCCGTGCAGGAACACCGCACCCATGCGCGCGGCGAAGGGGATGAAGGGCTCCTCCTGCCCCGGCAGCTCGATCTTGACGATGCTCGCCGCGCTGACCTGCGGCTGCTCGGCCCCGACCACGTGCAGGCGCGAGAACCCCGGCTTGCGTCCCGGTCCCACATAGACGCATTGCGCCCCCTTCACGAGCCCGCGCGCCTCGAGGTCCAGCCGCTTCTTGCGATGCTTGAGCGGCAGCTCCAGCCCGTCGCAGATCAGCGGCTCGCCGGGCAGGAGCGCGTCCGCCGGCGCGCCGTAGGCCGCGCGGAACGCCGCGATCAGCCGCACCCGCGTGGCGTTGCGCCAGACGAGCGCGGGGGAACGCGCCATCATGCCCGCCTCCATCCGCCCGGCCCACACGACGCGCTCGTCGCGCTCGGCCGCCGCGCGGACCATCCCCTCGAAGGCGGGGAAGTCGACCGCGGGATCGGCGAGCGCGTGCGCGAGGTCGAGGATGGGGTTGTCCGCGTCCTGCCGGTGCACCCTGCTCAGGTCCCGCCGCCTTGCGGCCGGCAGCGCGTCGAACACCATCCCCCCCGAGCTCTGCACCGGAGGCAGCTGCGCCGGGTCCCCGAAGAGGAGGAGCGTCGGGAAGATCTCGCGCAGATCCTCGAACTGCTTGGCGTCGAGCATGGAGCTCTCGTCCACCAGCCCGATGTCGAGCGGATCCTCCCGCCGCTTCCAGCCGGTGATGAAATCGCTCCCGCGAAGCCCGGCGGAGGCGAGCGCGCCCGGGACCGACGGCATGGAGGCGTAGAAGGCGTGCGCCCGGTCGAGGGCCTCGTCGCTGAAGGTCTCGGTCGCGGCGGGGCGCTCGCCATCGCCGGCGAGCCATTCGGCGATGCGCTCGAACTCGGGGTCGTAGACGGGCGTGTAGAGGATGCGGTGGATCGTCGTCGCCGGGACCCCGCGATTGCGCAGGACCGAGGCGGCCTTGTTCGTCGGCGCCAGGATCGCCACCGTCCGGCGCTCGCGGCGGCGCCCCTCCCAGTCGCCGGAGACCACCCGCACGCCCGCGGCCTGGAGCGCCTTCGCGATCTCGGCCAGGAGGAGCGTCTTGCCCGATCCGGCCTTGCCGGTGATCGCGAGCACGGTCCCCGCGCGGTCCTCGCCGGCCGGCCCCGCGCTGCGCGCCGCGAGGTCCACTCCGGCCTCCCCGAGCGCGGCGGCGGCCGCCTCCCAGGCGGCGGCCTGATCGGCGGAGAAGGCGGGGGCGGGGGCGGGCATGCCGACTGACTAGCGGCGCCCGCGCCCCCCCGCCATGGGGGCCGCGCCTCAGGCCGCGAGCATCGGCCGGGCCGCGGCCGGGATCGCGCCCGCCGCCACCGCCGGGATCGCCGTCGCGGGGCGGCCCATGTCGCGCTCGAACCAGTCCTGCGCGTCGGAGGCCGAGACGCCCGAGCGCGCCGCGAGCCGATCCATGATCTCGGGCGAGAAGTCCCACAGGCCCGCGCCGATCCCAGTGCGCGCGTCGCCCCGGCGGCCCAGGACCTCCGGCGGCCAGCCGAGGCGCGCGTAGATGCGCGTCATCGGGGCGTCGAAGACGCCCACCGCCCGCGCCAGGCCCAAGGCCAGGCCGAAGACCTGCCCCCCGAGCATCAAGGCGGGCGCCACGTGCCGCGGCGCGCCGGGCGCGAGCGCGAGCCGCGTGCACTCCCAGATGCCCTCGTCTCGGATCGCGCCGCCGCAGATGTCGGCGAAATGCTCGGCCGCCATCGTGCGCCCGTCGGTCGGCATCGCGCGCATCGACCCGCCATGCGAGCCGTCCGGCATCTGCCAGACGATGTAGACCGCCGGGAGCGGATCGTACTGGTCGCGCTCGCGCCCCGCGTCATCCACCTGGACCGGCCAGCCGAGGCGGCCGCGGAACTGCGCCGCTCGGTCGCGGAACATGCCGTCCGCGAGGTGGGGGTGGCGCTCCAGCGCCTTCGTCGTCAGGAACCGGATCATTAACCATCCTCCGTTGCCGGGGATGGGGTATGGTCCGCATGGTTTACGAAATGTTCTCCGCGGCGCCCGCAGGGCCGCTACGGGGCGCAACGGCCCCGTTTAAATCATCGCTATTCTAGTCAAATGACGAGGATACCGCTCGCCATCGCGCGGGCGACCGCGTGCACCGTGTTCTGGGCCCCGAGCTTGTGGCGGGCGCCCTCGATATAGACGCGGATCGTGTGCTCGGAGATCGACAGGCTCTCGGCGGCCTGCGCGCGGCTGTAGCCCATCGCGATGAGCGTCAGGG
This sequence comes from uncultured Alphaproteobacteria bacterium, assembly GCA_963833115.1. GTDB lineage: Bacteria > Pseudomonadota > Alphaproteobacteria > Rhodobacterales > Rhodobacteraceae > Hasllibacter. The sequence continues at coordinate 81,770 of CAWHWS010000002.1, forward strand.
CATCGACCTCGCGCGGGCTCAGGGTTTGCGAGGCCGGGGTCACGCGCTCGCCTTCGACCTCGAGTGCCTTGCGGTTCACGAAATGCGCGATGACGATGAGGTCGCCGACATGCGCCTCGCACCAACTGCTCCAGGCCTCGTCGGTCATGGTGGAGGAGACGGTGAACAGGGCGAACTGCCCCGACGGCCCGCGGATCGGCACGGTGAAGCCCTGGTTGCCGACGCCGTTCGCCAACGCCTCGGCCCGGAAGGCGCGCGCGGACGGGGTCGACCAGTCGAGCCGCTTCCAGTCCACCGGATGGAAGCGCTGGTAGGCGCCGAGCACCACCGGATCGATCCGGGCGTAGTCGTGCTCGATGTAGCGGTGCTGCCATTCGGGCGAGTACGTATGGATTGCGTATTGCCGACCGGTGGAGTTCACCGAGTGATAGACGACGTGATCGACGCCGAGCCGGTCCCGCAGGCCGACGACGGCGCCTTGCAGCGCGTCACGCGTTGCGGCGCACTCCAGGGAGTCCAGCGATTGGTTCAGATCCTTCGCCATGCGCTTGGGCGCGGGCCGTCACGACCGTCTGCCCATCTCCCCCCGCATCGTTCCCCAGAAGGCCGGCGGCGGAGATTTCCGCACCGGCCGCGAGCGTGGCGTCGTCGAGGTGCTCGGCCAGCCTGGGCATGCCGTTCAGAGAAGCGAACGTCCGTAGGTCGGCCAGCACGTCGAGTATCCAGTCGTTCGCCATGTTACATGTCCCCCGGTTGGTTAACAATCCGTTAACTACAACCGTAGCATGTGCCCATCGACCCGCCCATTCGCCTCTTATGCCTCCCCATATCGGGGGAGGACATACGCCGTAACCCTTTGCAATATTGGTATCACGAAGCCGCCGGGCGCGTCGGACCTGGATATACATGCCGCCAGGGCCTCCCCCGAAACGGCGAACCACTCTCCCTTTGCCCCCGACGCGGTCGAGGACGCGCGTCGCGCGGAGGTAGATGCCGAACCGGCCCCACGCGTCCCGGACCGGATAGACAATTCACACCCGCGCTGGAGGTCGCGTCGCGGCACCTGAACATAGATCGGTCCGCGACCCGCGAAGACGGTTCCGCACTCGGCGGCGGGCCTCTAGGCCGCCGGTGCCTCCCCGATCGCCGAATCCCCGCCCTTCGCAGCGGCGACCTCGCACGCCGTCAGGTGAGCGATCGAGGCGGCGTAGAACGCGATCAGCCCCGGCTCGCGCATCGCCCCGCCGGCCTCCACGATCCCCCGGCGGCGCAACGCCGCGAGGGCGGCCTCAAGCCGCGCCGGATCGTCCGCCCCGCCGATCACGTTCGCCCCCCGCGCCCGCAGCCGCGCGCCGAGCGTCGCGGCCCGCCCCGCGGGATCCGCCGCGCCCTCCGCGATCGCCGTCGCCAGGAGCGGCACGCTCAGGACCGGCACCGCCGCCGCGATCCGCGCCATGAGCGCCTCGCCCAGCCTCGCGGGATCGTCCCCGTGCGCGGCCCTGTGCGCCGATAGCGAGAGCGGCGCGCCGAAGCGCACGGCGGCCACCCCGAAGCGCCCCGCCCGCCGCGTGGCCCGCCCCCACAGGTGGCGCAGCACGAACCCCAGGATCGTCGGGACCTCGGCCCTGAAACGCCGGACCCCCTGCCGCCCCGCCTCCGTCAGGATGCGATCCTCCAGCACCCGGTCGTAGTTCAGGGCCACCGGCACGAACACCACGTCGCGCCCGCCCTCGGCGCGCGCGATATAGTCGAGGATGCCGAGCTTCGGCTCGCGCAGCCCGCCCGTGACCGACAGCCCCCCCTCGGGGAAGACCGCCTGCGTGACCCCGCCCTTGGTCGCGAGCTGCACGTAGCGCGCCAGGACGCGGCGATAGAGGTCGCCCGCCGAGCGGCGCCGGATGAAGTAACCCCCCATCGCCCGGATCAGCTGCCGCAGCGGAACGATCCGCGCCCATTCGCCCACCGCGTAGCTGAGGGCCGAGTGTCCGCCCACGAGATAGGTCACCAGGACGTAGTCCATGTTCGAGCGGTGGTTCATCACGAACACCACCGTCGCGCCGGGGTCGAGCTCCTCAAGGCGCGGCGCATCCCCGCTGCCGGGCCGCACCTCGAAGAGGAAGGTGGAGACCGTGCGCGCGAGCCGGATCGCCACCGCGAAATAGGCCGTTGCGCTGAATCCCGGGACGATCTCGCGCGCATAGCGCCGGGCGCGCTCGAACACGACGTCCTCGCGCGTGCCGGTGCGCTCGGCCTCCTCGGCGACGGCCTCCATCACCCTCGGGTCGTAGCTCAGCCGCTCGATCATGTCGGTCCGGCGCGCGAGCTTGAACGGTTGGATCGGGCGCGCGAGCCGGGCGTTGAGGCGGTCGACCACCCGCTCGGCCCGGCGGCGGAAGAACCAGCGCACCGAGGGAAAGAGGAAATGCGAGGCGAAGGTCACCGCCGCGAAGAGCCCGATCAGGACGAGAAGCCAGAGCGGGACGGCGACGTTGCGGAACATGCGCGCACCCTGACGCGAAAGGCGCGGGGCGGCAACGCGGTCCGCGCCGCGCCGTCATGGGGCCGCCGACAGACGCGGCGACTGCCCATATCGCGCCGTCTCGCTCCCGGGGGAATGACGCCCCCGGATATCGCGCGCGCGTTCGACGAAAAGACCAGGTCCATAAACTTGGACCATAATACATGAAGTCAATTGCGGTGCCCGCGGTTTAGGCTGTATCGCGGACGAAACACGTCACGACCCGAGGAGAACGAGATGGCCAAATCGCTGGACGGCATGGACAAGGACGAATTGCGCGCCGCGCTCAAGGACGCGAAGGGCCGCGTGCGCGAGATCGAGAAGGCGATCGACCAATTCGACGATCGTCGAAAGGCCGAGATCCGCTCCGCCCTGGAGGCGCAGGCGAAGGAGGCCGGCTTCTCCCTCGACGATTTCGTCGGCGGCAAGCCTCGCGGGTCGCGCACGACCAAGAAGGGCGAGCCCAAGTATCGCCACCCGGCCAACACCTCGATCACCTGGACCGGCAAGGGCCGTCAGCCGACCTGGTTCAAGGAGCACGTGGAGGCCGGCGGCGACCCCGAGGAGCTCGCGGTTTGAGCGTCCATATCGGCGCGGCGCCGGGCGACATCGCCCATACGGTGCTGATGCCCGGCGACCCCTACCGGGCGCGCTGGGCCGCCGAGACGTTTCTCGAAGACGCCGTCCTCGTGAACGAGGTGCGCGGCATGCTCGGCTATACCGGGCAATGGCGCGGCAATCGGGTCACGATCCAGGGGTCGGGCATGGGAATGCCGTCGCTGTCGATCTACGCCAATGAGCTCATCTCCGAGTTCGGCGCCCGGACGTTGATCCGCATCGGTTCGGCCGGCGCCATGCAAGAGCACGTCGCGATCCGCGACATCGTGCTCGCGATGACCGCGACGACGCTCTCGACCCCGTCGCGCGGCATCTTCCGCGAATTGAGCTACGCGCCCTGCGCCGATTGGAGCCTCCTGTCGGCCGCCCATTCGGCCGCCACCGCCAGGGGCTCGAAAGTCCATTGCGGCGGCATCTACTCCTCGGACGTCTTCTACGACGAGCGGCCCGACCTGACCGAGCAGATGACCCGCCACGGCGTCCTCGCGGTGGAGATGGAGGCCGCCGAGCTCTACACGCTCGCCGCGCGCCACGGCTGCCGAGCGCTGGCCGTCCTCACGATCTCCGACCACCTCCTCACGAAGGAGGCGCTGCCCTCGCAGGAGCGCGAGCGCAGCTTCGGCGAGATGGTCGAGATCGCGCTGGAGGCCGCCTTCGCCTGACGCGCCCGGCGGCGGGCCTAGACCCGCCGCTCGACCATCATCCCCTTGATCTCCTGGATCGCCTTGGCAGGGTTCAAGCCCTTGGGGCAGGTCTTGGCGCAGTTCATGATCGTGTGGCAGCGATAGAGCTTGAACGGGTCCTCGAGGTCGTCGAGCCGCTCGCCCGTCGCCTCGTCGCGGCTGTCGACGATCCAGCGGTAGGCGTGCAGGAGCGCCGCCGGGCCCAGGTACTTGTCCCCGTTCCACCAGTAGGAGGGGCAGGCCGTCGAGCAGCACGCGCACATGACGCACTCGTAGAGCCCGTCGAGCTTGCGGCGGTCGTCGATCGACTGGCGCCACTCCTCCCTGGGGTGGTTCGTCCGCGTCTCCAGCCAGGGCATGACGCTGGCGTGCTGGGCGTAGAAATGGGTCAGGTCCGGGATCAGGTCGCGCACCACCGGCATGTGCGGCAGGGGGTAGATCGCGATGTCGCCCTTCACCTCGTCCATGCCGTAGATGCAGGCGAGCGTATTGATCCCGCCGATGTTCATCGCGCAGGACCCGCAGATCCCCTCGCGGCAGGACCGGCGGAAGGCGAGCGTGGGGTCGATCTCGTTCTTGATCTTGATCAGGGCGTCGAGGACCATCGGCCCGCAGGTGTCCATGTCGACATGGTAGGTGTCGACGCTGGGGTTGCCCCCGTCCTCGGCGGACCAGCGGTAGACCTTGAAGGTCCGCAGGTTGGCCGCGCCCTCGGGCTTCGGCCAGGTCTTGCCCGTCGTGATGCGGCTGTTCTTCGGCAGTGTCAGCTGGACCATCGTGTCACCTCGATTCGATCGCTCCGCCGGCCGCGCCGCGGTCCCGGACGTAGAACGTGTTTCCCTCGGCCTCGAGCCGTGCGTCGTATCCGCGCGCCTCGATCTCGGCGCATAGGTCGCGAGGCCATTCGCCCGCGTTCCGCGTCTCGATCAGGATCGCGTCCGGCAGGGCCGCGCCCGGATCGTCGAGCATCGCCCCGAGAACCGCGACCTCCGCGCCCTCGACGTCGATCTTCATCACCGAGACCTCGGCCCCTCGGGGATCCAGATAGTCGGACAGCGGCCGGATTGAAACGGTGATCCGCTCGCCGCCCCCCGCGCCCGAGAGGCTCGTCCGACCGAGGTTCGCCGGCCTCAGGGTCAGGACCGCCTCCCCCGCCCCCGCGCCGAGCGCCACGCGGTGCAGGCGCACCCGCTCGCCCAGCTCGTTGAGCGCGACGTTCGCCGCGAGGCGGTCCGCCATCACCGGGTTCGGCTCGAAGGCGTGGACGGCGCTGCCCGGCGCCGCGGCGGCGGCGAGCGGCAGGCTACAGGCGCCGCAATTGGCGCCGATGTCGAGGACGTGCGCGCGCCGGCCCCGCACGACGTCCAGGACGGCGTCGAGCGAGCGGGGCTCGGCCACCTCGCCGGTCATCCACATCACGGCCTCGGTCAGGTTGTCCGAAGGGTGCAGGCGCCAGCGCAGCCCGCGCACCTCGCCCTCGCTGTCGGGCGCGAGCGGGCGCAGGGCGCGCCGCACCTTCGGCCCCGCCATGCGCATCGCGCGGCGCAACGTGCGGGCGTCCTCCGCCGTCATCCGCGCGCCGGGCGCGACCTCCATGCCGGGCAGGTCGCCGCTCACGCCGCCAGCCTCCTGGCGAGCCGTTGGGCCGTCTCCGGCTCGGCCCGCGAGAGCCCCGCCATCAGCGCCGGGTGCGCCGCGGCCTCGGCCACCAGCGCGTCGTATCCCGGCCGCCCCTCGAGCCTTCGCCAGCGCTGCCCCAGGGCCGCCGGCGACGGGGCCGACTCCCCGAAGGAGGACCCGCCGCCATAGGGCGAGGGGCGCCCCGTCGACCCGTCGATCTCCGGCAGGCCAAGCGCCGAGAGCGCCTCCGCGCGGTATCCCGCATCCGCGCACCAGCGGTCGAAGTCGATCTCCAGGTCCCGGGGCGCCGAGAGGAGCGCAGCATAGGTCCCGACATGCGGGCGGATCTCGCGCCAGTCCTCCACGCCCCAGGCCGTGCCGCCCATGCGGTCCGTCACCAGCGCGTAGTAGCTCGCCAGCCAGTTGAGGAAGCTCCGGCGCACGATCACCGTGCGGAACGGCGCCTCCCACCCCGCGGGCGGGCCGACCGCGCCGGGGGTCGTGTCCTCGTAGGAGACCACGTGCGAGCGGCCCGCGCGCCCCTCGTCGAACTGCGCGAACCATCGCGTCCGGCGGAAGGACGGCCCATGCCGGTCTCCGCGCGGCGTCTCCATCATGGCGTAGGTGCGGAACGGATCGCCCGGCGCGCAGTCGTTGAGGAACACCGTCTCCCCGGGGATGTTGCGCCGCAGCCAGTCGATCACGGCATGGTTGCCGGACCGGCGCATGCCGAACACCCGGAACTGGCGCGGCGCGACCTCCGGGCTCATGCCGGGCGCAAGCTCCGGAGCACGGCGGGCGACAGACGCTCGCGCAGGCAGGCGCGGGTATCCGGCCGGGCGAGGATCTCGCCCACCACGCGGGCCGTCGTCTCGCCGACGGGGGCGACCTCGCGCCGCGCCGCGCGGGCCGCGGCGGCGCCCCCCGCATCGACCGCGATCGTCCCGATCTCGCCGGGGGACGCGTTGCCGACGACGCATTCGCCGATCTCGGCCACGGGCGCGCCCGGGAACCGCTCCGCGACGGCGCGGGCGACGGCGCGGCGCGCGACCTCGCGCCCGGCGGCGTCGGCGGCGGGGCGGGCGACCGATCCCGCGACCGTGGCCACGCATCCCGGCATCGCCAGCGCGACCATGAGAAGGAGGACGCCCCTCAATACACGCGCGCCTTGGGCGCGATCTTCGCGAGGTCGATGCCGCCCTCGTTGTGTCCCAGCAGCGGGTTGAGGTGCACGGGCCGGTAGCTCAGGTCCACCTTGCCGTTGACGCGGGCGATGGTGTGCACGCGCCAGTCCTCGTCGTTCCGGTCGGGGAAGTCCTCGTGCGCGTGCGCCCCGCGGCTCTCCTTCCTCGCCTCCGCCGAGACGACCGTGGCCAGCGCGTTGGGCATCAGGTTGGTCAGCTCGAGCGATTCCATCAGGTCCGAGTTCCAGACCAAGCTGCGGTCCGTGACCTTGAGGTCCGACATCCGCCCCGCCGTCGCGGTCATCTTCTCCACGCCCTCGGCCAGCGTCTTCTCGGTGCGGAAGACGGCGGCGTCGGCCTGCATGTTCTTTTGCATCTCGAGGCGCAGCTCGGCGGTCGGCGCCGCGCCGTCGGCATGGCGCACCTCGTCGAACCGGGCGACCGCCTTCTCAAGCGACGCCTCGTTCAGCCGGGGGTTGGTGCCGGACGGATCGACCACCTTGCCCGCCTGGATCGCCGCCGCGCGGCCGAACACCACGAGGTCGATGAGGCTGTTGGACCCAAGCCGGTTGGCGCCGTGCACGCTCGCGCAGCCCGCCTCGCCCACCGCCATCAGGCCGGGGACCACGCGGTCGGGATCGGCCTCGGTCGGGTCGAGCACCTCGCCCCAGTAGTTCGTCGGGATGCCGCCCATGTTGTAGTGCACCGTCGGCAGCACGGGGATCGGCTCGCGCGTCACGTCCACGCCGGCGAAGATGCGCGCGCTCTCGGAGATGCCGGGCAGGCGCTCGTGCAGCACCTCCGCCGGCAGGTGGTTGAGGTTGAGGTGGATGTGGTCGCCGTCCGCGCCCACGCCCCGGCCCTCGCGGATCTCCAGCGTCATGCAGCGCGAGACCACGTCGCGGGACGCGAGGTCCTTGTAGGTCGGCGCGTAGCGCTCCATGAACCGCTCGCCCTCGGAGTTGGTGAGATACCCGCCCTCGCCCCGCGCGCCTTCGGTGATGAGGCAGCCGGCGCCGTAGATGCCGGTGGGGTGGAACTGCACGAACTCCATGTCCTGCAGCGGCAGCCCCTGCCGCGCGACCATGCCGCCGCCGTCCCCGGTGCAGGTGTGCGCGCTGGTGGCCGAGAAGTAGGCCCGCCCGTAGCCGCCCGTCGCGAGCACCGTCATCTTGGCGTTGAACGCGTGCATCGTCCCGTCCTCGAGCTTCCAGGCCAGCACGCCCTGGCACTGCCCGTCCTCGGACATGATGAGGTCGGTCGCGAAGTACTCGATGTAGAACTCGGCCTGCTGCTTGAGGCTCTGGCCGTAGAGCGTGTGCAGGATCGCGTGCCCCGTCCGGTCGGCCGCGGCGCAGGTGCGCTGCACCGGGGGGCCCTCGCCGTACTGCGTGGTGTGCCCGCCGAAGGGCCGCTGGTAGATCTTGCCCTCCTCGGTCCGGCTGAACGGCACGCCGTAGTGCTCGAGCTCGTAGACCGCCTTCGGGGCCTCGCGCGCCAGGTACTCCATGGCGTCGGTGTCGCCGAGCCAGTCCGAGCCCTTCACCGTGTCGTACATGTGCCACTGCCAGGAGTCGGGCCCCATGTTGCCCAGGCTCGCCGCGATCCCGCCCTGCGCCGCCACGGTGTGCGAGCGCGTCGGGAACACCTTGGAGATGCACGCCGTCCGCAGCCCCTGCTCGGCCATGCCGAGCGTCGCGCGCAGCCCCGAGCCGCCCGCGCCGACGACGATGCAGTCGTATTCGTGATGCGTGATGTCGTAGGCCATGGGCGGCTCCTCAGATGAGCGCGAGGCGGACGATCGCCCACAGCGCCGCGCCGATCAGCGCGTAGGACAGACAGATGCCGGCGATGATCGCCAGCCGGCCCGCATGGCCGTGGACATAGTCCTCGATCAGGGTCTGGAACCCCTGCCGGAAGTGGATCAGCCCGACCGTGAGCGTCAGCCCCGCGACGATCCCGGGCAGCGGCCGCGCGAAATAGGCCCGCGCCTCCAGGTACTCGCGCCCCAGCCCGAGCCCCATCACGATCACGAAGACCGGCACCAGGATCAGGAGCGCGTAGCTGCTCACGGTGATGCGCCAGTGGTGCTCGGTCCCCGCGCCGGAGGCGCCGAGCCCCGCGGCCCGCTTGCGGTCTGTCAGATAAGGCATGGCCGGTCCCTCAGAGTATCGCGAACAAGATGATCGTCGCCGCCGTCAGGACCACGGACCCGATGACGCAGGCCCAGCCGAGCGCCTCGGCCGTCTTGATCTCGAGCCCCCGTCCGGTGTCCCACAGGAGGTGCCGCGCCCCGCCCAGCGTATGGTACCACAGGCCCAGCAGGCTGAGCACCAGCACCAGGTCCCCGAACCAGGACGTCAGCAGCCCGTTCGCGCGTTCGAACGCCGCCGGACCCGAGGCCAGCGCCACGAACCACCACACCAGCAGGAGCGTCGTGACGATCAGCGCGTTGCCCGTGATGCGGATCAGGATCGAGCTGATGGAGGTGATCTGCGGCTTGTAGACGCTCAGATGCGGGCTGAGCGGGCGGTCGCCCCGGTTCACGTCTGCCATGTGCTGCGATCCTCCCGCGCGGGTCCATGTGCCGCCCTCCTGCCCCATGGCCGCCGCGTTGTCACGGGGCCGGGGCGCCGCGCCCCTCACAGCGGCATCAGCGCCCAGTAGTCCAGATCGAGCACGACCCCCGGCAGGTGCCGCCCGTCCGCGCCCAGCCTCGCCCCGGCCGCACCCTCGCCGAGGGACGCCACGGTCCGCAGCCGGATCGCCCCCACGCCCGGCGCGCGCGTCTCGGCCGTGTCCAGCACCTCCGACCAGACGCGCGGCGCGGCCCCGCCATGACAGGGATGGGGATGGACCGCGCCGTTGATCGCCACGACCACCTGCGCGTTCGCCAGCCCCGCGAAGCTCGCCGCCCGCGCCAGGCTGATCAGGTGCGCGCCGTCCACCGGCCCCCCGGGCGCGCCCGCGGCCTCCGGGCCGGATTGCCAGAGCCGGGCCGCGAGCCGCCCCGCGCCCTCCTCGACCGCGGCGCCCCCGTGGTCGATCACCTCGCCCACGGCGTAGTCGCCCATCCGGTGCGGCTCCCCGGACACCGCGAACTCGTAGCGCGAGAAATCGAGCCCCTCGGGCACCTTGAGGTCCTGCGGCCGCACCGCCGCGGCCACGTCCGGCACCGCGTCCTCGACCTCCTGCGCGCGCGCGCCGCGCGCGGCCACCGCCGCCCGGCGCACGAAGCGCAGGACCGGCTCGCCGCGCGAGGTCCCCGTGGTGCGCAGCCAGAGCGTGCCCGCCTCGCCAGCCGCGCCGGGACGCAGGCCGATCACCTGGGAGGTCGCGCGCAGCGTCTCGCCCGCCGTCACCGGCCGCAGGAACGCGGCCTCCGCGATCCCGCCCGCCGCCGCCCCGCCGGGCGCGGCCGGGGGCGCCGAGCGCCCCGCCACGACGTGCAGCACGATCATGTCGTCGAGCGGCGCCGAGGCCAGCCCGCAGGCGCGCGCGAACTCGTCCGAGGAATGGAGCGCGTGCCGCGCCGGGTAGAGCGCGTGGTAGAGCGCCCGCTCCCCGCCCGAGAGCGTGCGCGGCACCGGATGCGCGATCGTCTCGCCCAGGGCGTAGTCCTCGAAGGCGCGGGCGGGGGCGACCTTGCCCGCCCGCCCGGCCCGGCCCCGCCCCGTCACGACGCGCCGCCCCCGAACGGCCACAGCCCGAACCACACGTGCACGTAGGCGATCGCCAGCCACAGGATCGCCGCCACCACGAACGCCGCGACGTCCCGCAGGATCGAGCCCGGCTCCGAGGGCGCCCAGTCCGCCCGCCGGTTCAGGAGGACGAGCTGCGCCACCGACCAGGCCAGCAGCCCACCGAACAGGAGGACCGCCGCCAGGGTCCCGTTCACCAGGAGGTGCGCGACCGCCCAGAGCTTGAACCCGATGAGCTGCGGATGCCGCATCCGCGTGGCGATGCGCCCGCCCGCGTTCGAGCCGACGAACAGCGTCAGCGCGACGAGCGTCAGCAGGTTGTTGACATGGACCGTCCAGCCCGGCGGATACCACAGGTCCACCGGCGCCGCGGCGCGGTAGCCCCAGGTCATCGCCACGATCGCCGCCACCAGCGACAGCGCGACCACCCCCTTGAACCAGTCCCCGAGTCCGGCCCGCGCCGCCGGCGCCAGCCGCTTGAAGAGGTGCGGCCCGCTCCACAGCAGCACCCCGGCCAGCATCACCGCATATCCCATAGCGCCCTCCCGTCCGCCTCGGGCGGAGCCTAGCCGTCCGCGCCCGGCCCCGCCATCGCCTCCCCGAGGCCCGCGCCCCCGGCCGCCTCGGCGAGGGCCAGGATGCGCCGGGCCTCGGCCGCGTGCAGGGCCTCGACGATCTCCCCGTCCAGCACCGCGACCCCGTCGCCCCGCGCGCGTGCCGCGGCGACGGCGCCGATCCGCCGACGGGCCAGGGCGACCTCCGCCGCCGAGGGCCCGAACGCGGCGTTGGCGGCCGCGATCTGCGCCGGGTGGATCAGGGTCTTGCCGTCGAACCCCAGCGCCCGGCCATGGGCGCATTCGGCCGCGAGCGCGCCCTCGTCCCGCAGAGCGTTGCACACCCCGTCGAGCGCCGGCACCCCCGCCGCCCGCGCCGCCAGCACCGTGCGCTCGAGCGCGTGCCCCATCGCCGCGCGCCCCGCCGCGCGCAGCTCCGCCGCGAGGTCGTTCGTTCCCATCACGAGCCCGCCCACCCCCGGCGCGGCCGCGATCTCCGGCGCCGCGAGGACCCCCGCCGGCGTCTCGATCATCGCCCAGACCGGCAGGCCGGGCAGCGCGGCCGCGGCCCGCGCCACCGCCTCGGCCGCCCCGACCTTCGGCAGCAAGACCCCGTCCGGCCGCAGGCGGGCCGCCGCCGCCATGTCCGCCGCGTGCCAGGGCGTGCCGGCCCCGTTGACCCGCAGGAGGACGAATCGCCCGGCGGGCGCCCGCGCGAGGGCCTCGCGCGCCGCCGCCTTCGCCTGCGGCGCCACCGCGTCCTCCAGGTCGAGGATGAGGGCGTCGGCCGGCAGGCCGCCGGCCTTCGCCATGGCCCGCGCGTTCGAGGCCGGCACGTAGAGCGCCGAGCGCAGGGGGATCGGCGCCCGGTCCGTCATGTCGCCCTCCCCCGGCTGCCGCTTCCGCGACCTTCGCGCACGCGGATGAGGCGCGCAACGCGGCCCGGGGGGGGCCGCGAACGCATCGTTAACCATTCCTGCGCAGACTGGACGCAGAGTCGACGCCGCACCGGCGGGCCGCCCGCCCCATGCGAAAGGACACGGCCATGACACGTTCCCGGACCCTCCTCGCCGCCGCCCTGGCGCTCGCCGCGCCCGCCGCCGCCCAGGCCGCGCAATGCGTGCCGCGCGCCGTCGCCCTCGCCACCCTGGCCGAGCGCCATGGCGAGACCCGCCGCGGCATCGGCCTCGATGCGCGCGGCACCGTGATGGAGGTGTTCGCCGCCGAGGGGGGCGGCTGGACCATCCTCGTCACCCGCCCCGACGGCACGTCCTGCCTCGTCGCCTCCGGCACCGGCTACGAGGATCTGGCCGAGGCCCTGCCGCCCCAGGCCTGACCGCCGGGGGGCGTTCCTCCGCTTGCCATGGCGCAGCCCGGCGACTAGTCCGCCGCGCATCGCCCGCAAGCAAGGACGCTCCCATGGCCAGACCCAAGATCGCCCTCATCGGCGCCGGACAGATCGGCGGAACCCTCGCCCATCTGGCCGCGATCAAGGAACTCGGCGACGTCGTCCTCTTCGACATCGCGGAAGGCGTTCCGCAGGGCAAGGCGCTCGACATCGCCGAGAGCGGCCCCGTCGCGGGCTTCGACGTCGCCCTGAAGGGCGCGAACGACTACGCGGGCATCGCCGGCGCGGACGTGTGCATCGTCACCGCCGGCGTCCCCCGCAAGCCCGGCATGTCCCGCGACGACCTCCTGGGCATCAACCTCAAGGTGATGAAGGCCGTGGGCGAGGGCATCGCCGCCAACGCGCCCGACGCCTTCGTCATCTGCATCACCAACCCGCTCGACGCGATGGTCTGGGCGCTGCAGCGCTTCTCCGGCCTGCCGACCGAGCGGGTGTGTGGCATGGCCGGCGTCCTCGATTCGGCCCGCTTCCGGCACTTCCTCGCCGACGAGCTCGGCGTCTCCATGCGCGACGTGACCGCCTTCGTGCTGGGCGGGCACGGCGACACGATGGTCCCCTCCGTGCGCTACTCCGCCGTCGGCGGCATCCCGCTGCCCGACCTCGTGGAGATGGGCTGGATGAGCCAGGACCGCCTCGACGCCATCGTCCAGCGCACCCGCGACGGCGGCGCCGAGATCGTCGGCCTCCTCAAGACCGGCAGCGCCTTCTACGCCCCCGCGACGGCGGCGATCGAGATGGCCGAGGCCTACCTCAAGGATCAGAAGCGCGTCCTGCCCTGCGCCGCCTGGGTCGACGGCAAGCTCGGCCTCAAGGGCATGTACGTGGGCGTGCCCACCGTCATCGGCGCCGGCGGCGTCGAGCGCGTCATCGACATCAAGCTCTCCCGCGACGAGCAGGCGATGTTCGACCGTTCCGTCGAGGCCGTGCAGGGCCTGGTGGAGGCCTGCATCGGCATCGACGACAGCCTGGCCTGATGCCCGGCCCCGGTCCCGGTCCCGGTCCCGATCCCGCGCCGACCCGCGGGATCGTCTACGCCGCGACCACGCGCCCCTACGTCTCCCTCGCGCGCCGGGCCGCCCGCCTGGTGCGCACGGTGATGCCGGACGCGGCCATCGACCTCTACGCCGACGAGCCGCCCGGCGATCCGGTCTTCGACGCCGAGCACCGCCTCGAGCATGTCGACCACCGCCCCAAGATGGAGGCGCTCGCCCGCACCCGCTTCGACCTCACCCTCTATCTCGACGCCGACACCGTCCTCCTCGCGCCGGTCTGGGACCTCTTCGACACCGCCGCCGGCTGCGACCTCGCCATGGCCGTCGAGGCGCGCCGCGGCGACAAGCGCAACCTGCCCGGCCCGGTCCACGTCCCGCCGAGCTACCCGCCCTTCAACAGCGGCGTGATCGCGATGCGCGCCTCGGAGCGGACCCGCCGCTTCGCGCGGGACTGGGCGGACGCCTTCCGCGCCGGCGCCGCCGCCCACCGCTTCGACCAGCGCAGCCTGCGCGAGCTCGCCTACGCCTCGGACCTCAACGTCCGCACCCTGCCGCGCGAGTACAACCTGATGTGGGTCGCCGACGTGCTCGACTGGAACGAGCGCTCCCTGGCCCCGCGCATCCTGCACCTGCCGCGCCTGAACAAGGCGCGCGTCGGCGACCCCGAGGCGCCCTACGACCTCGCGGAAATCCTCCCCCCCGGCAGCGCGCCGCCCTGCGCGCCCTCCTGGACGCGGACCCCACCCTGACCGCGCCGTCCGGCGGCTGGCCCCTGCGCGGCCCGCCCCTCGCCCCCGCCCAGGCCGAGCCCGGCGCGCCGACGCGCCCGTTCCGCGCCCGCTTCGACGCCGGCGCGGGCGCGGGCGCGGGCGCCGCCCCCTGACCGCCCCCCGCCGCCCCGCCCCCCGCCCTTTGTGCCCCGCCCCGCCGATCGAGGTTTGGCATCGGGCGCGCGGCGTGGTTTAGCGAGGGCGCGAGGATCGACCGAGTCCGGAGGCACGAATGAACATCCACGAGTATCAGGCCAAGGCGCTGCTGCGGTCCTATGGCGCCCCGGTGAGCGACGGCCGCGTCGTCCTGCGCGCGGAGGAGGCCAAGACCGCCGCCGGCGCCCTCGACGGCCCGCTCTGGGTGGTGAAGGCGCAGATCCACGCCGGCGGCCGCGGCAAGGGCCATTTCGAGAGCGATCCCGGCGGCAAGGGCGGCGTGCGCCTCGCCAAGTCCGTGGAGGAGGCCGCCGAGGAGGCCCGCGCCATGCTCGGCCGGACCCTCGTCACGCATCAGACCGGCCCCGCCGGCAAGCAGGTCGGCCGCATCTACATCGAGGACGGCGCCGGGATCGAGACCGAGCTCTACCTCGCCCTCCTGGTGAACCGGGAGACGTCCCGCATCGGCTTCGTCGTCTCGACCGAGGGCGGCATGGACATCGAGGCCGTCGCCGCCGACACGCCCGAGAAGATCCTGAACTTCGACGTCGACCCGGCGACCGGCTACCAGCCCTTCCACGGCCGCAAGGTCGCCTTCGCCCTCGGGCTGCGCGGCGCGCAGGTCAAGCAATGCGTCGCCCTGATGGGCCTTCTCTACAAGGCGTTCGTGGAGAAGGACATGGAGATGCTGGAGATCAACCCGCTCATCGTGACCGATGGCGGCGATCTCAAGGTGCTCGACGCGAAGGTCAGCTTCGACGGCAACGCGATGTACCGCCACCCCGACATCGCCGAGCTGCGCGACGAGACCGAGGAGGATCCCAAGGAGCTCGCCGCCTCCAAATACGACCTCAACTACATCGCCCTCGACGGGGAGATCGGCTGCATGGTCAACGGCGCCGGCCTCGCGATGGCGACGATGGACATCATCAAGCTCTACGGCGCCGAGCCCGCCAACTTCCTCGACGTGGGCGGCGGCGCCACCAAGGAGAAGGTGACCGAGGCGTTCAAGATCATCACCTCCGACCCGAACGTCAAAGGCATCCTCGTCAACATCTTCGGCGGCATCATGCGCTGCGACGTGATCGCCGAGGGCGTGGTGAGCGCGGTCAAGGAGGTCGGCCTCAAGGTGCCGCTGGTGGTCCGCCTGGAGGGCACCAACGTCGAGGAGGGCAAGCGCATCATCAACGAGAGCGACGTTGACGTCATCGCCGCCGACGACCTCAAGGACGGCGCGCAGAAGATCGTGCACGCGGTGAAGGGCTAACGTCGGGATGACCTGCCTCCAGTCCAGGTCCGTCCGATCCGCGCCGTTGCCGGCCGCCGCCTGCCTCGTCGCGGGCCTTGCCGCCTGCGAGGGCCCGGCGAGCACGGCCGACCGCGCCGAGCTGGGCAACATCGCGCCCTGGAACGTCGTGCCCAGGAGCAGCCCGTCGCAGCTCGTCACCGGGTTCCGCCGGTTCTGCGTGGAGGCTCCAGGCGACCCCGCGGCACGCGAGGAGATGCTCCGCGACGCGGGCTACGTGCCGACGACGCGCCGGCGGCCGGGGCGGGGCCAGGTGTTCCTGGTGGACGACCGCCGCCCCGCGATCGTCCGCGGCGCGCGCATGTGCATCGCCGAGGCGCGCGCGCGGACCGGCCAGGCGGAGGCCGTCCGCGACTATGTCGAGGCGACCTTCCCGGCGGCGCGCCCCGCGGCCGCGGCGCCGTTCGGCCGCGGGACGGAGCTTGCCTGGACCATGGACGGGCCCGTCCCGGCGGTCGTCGCCACGCGCCGGCGGTCTGATCCGGACGGGCGCGCCGTCTACTCCGTCATCTTCTTCACCCCCGGCTGACCCCTGCCCGCGCCGCGTTGCCCGCGCCCGCGGGGCGCCGTAACGACACCGGACGACCGACCGCCCCAAGGAGCCCCAATGGCCATCCTCATCGACGAAAACACCAAGGTCATCTGCCAGGGCTTCACCGGCTCGCAGGGCACCTTCCATTCCGAGCAGGCGATCGCCTACGGCACCAAGATGGTCGGCGGCGTGACCCCCGGCAAAGGCGGGCAGGAGCACCTGGACCTGCCCGTCTTCGACAGCGTCCACGAGGCGATGGAGCGCACCGGCGCGGACGCGAGCGTCATCTACGTGCCGCCCCCGTTCGCGGCCGATTCCATCCTGGAGGCGATCGACGCCGGCATGCCCCTCGTCGTGTGCATCACCGAGGGCATCCCCGTCCTCGACATGATGCGCGTCAAGCGCGCCCTCGACGGATCGAAGACCCGCCTCATCGGCCCCAACTGCCCCGGCGTGATCACGCCCGATGCCTGCAAGATCGGCATCATGCCCGGCCACATCCACCGCCGCGGCTCCGTCGGCGTCGTCTCGCGCTCCGGCACCCTCACCTACGAGGCCGTCAAGCAGACCTCGGATTCCGGCCTCGGCCAGTCGACGGCGGTGGGCATCGGCGGCGACCCCATCAAGGGCACCGAGCATATCGACGTGCTGGAGATGTTCCTAGCCGACGAGGAGACCCGGTCGATCATCATGATCGGCGAGATCGGCGGCGCCGCCGAGGAGGAGGCCGCGCAGTTCCTGGCCGACGAGAGGAAGCGCGGCCGCTGGAAGCCCACCGCCGGCTTCATCGCCGGGCGCACCGCGCCCCCGGGCCGCCGCATGGGCCATGCCGGCGCCATCGTCGCCGGCGGCAAGGGCGACGCGGAGTCCAAGATCGAGGCGATGCGCTCCGCCGGCATCACGGTCGCCGACAGCCCCGCCACGCTCGGCGAGGCCGTCCTGGCCGCCATCGGCTGATCCCACCGCCCGCCCGGAGGGCCGCGCCATCCTCGTCTCGCACGACCATCGCTTCGTCTACCTCAAGACGTTCAAGACGGCCGGCACCTCCCTCGAGATGGCGCTCGAGCCGCTCTGCGCCCCGCCGGGCCACGCGCCCGAGCACGGCGCGCCCCCGCTGGTGACCGCGCACGGCATCGTCTCCGGCCGGCTGGAGAAGGCCGCCCCCGAATGGGGCAACGCCCATGTCGGCGCGGCCCGCGTCCGGGAGGTCCTCGGCCCCGCGATCTTCGACGCCTACCTCAAGACCTGCTCGATCCGGAATCCCTTCGACAAGATGGTCTCCGCCTTCTTCTTCGACGTCGGCAACAACCGCCGCAAGGCCGGCCGCCCGCCCCTCGACACGCTGGGCCCGGACCGGCAGGTCGCGCTCTTCCGCGCCTATGTCGCGCGCAAGTCCGAGCGCGGCCATTTCGGCTCCCCCCGCGACATCGACCGGCGCGTCACCCATATCGACGGCCGGCCGATCATCGACCGCTGGCTGCGGATGGAGCGGATGGAGGACGACCTCGCCGCCCTGTGCGCCGACATCGGCGCCCGCCGCGCGGACGTGGCGCTCCACTCCGTCAAGCGGCACACCCGCGCCGGCGACGCCCGCCCCATCGGCGAGTGGTACGACGCGCCCACCGCCCGTATCGTGCGGGGCGCCTTCGCCTGGATGTTCGCGGCCGGCGACTACCCGGACGATCCCGCCTCCGCCGAGCGCGCCAGCGCCCGGGAGATACGATGACCCGCCCCCACGGGCTCCCCTCGGAAGGATAGGCCGATGCCCCTCTTCCTGAACGACGGCGCGATGCACTACTTCGCGCATATTCCCAAGGCCGGCGGATCGAGCGTCGAGAGGTTCATCGCCGAGACGCTCGGCACGCCCTTCCTCATCAACGACCGCTACTGGTCCCGCCGCGCCGTCGAGCGCTGGACCCGCACCTCCCCGCAGCACATCCTGTGGAGCGACCTCGTCACCATGGTGCCCGAGGCCCTCATCGCCTCGGCCTTCGCGGTCACCCGCCATCCCGTCGCCCGCGCCGCCAGCGCCTTCAACTACCGCGTCGCCCGCGCCGAGATCCCCGTGGGCCAGAGCTTCGAGGCCTGGTTCGAGCGCGGCGCCCGGGCCTATGCCCGCAACGGCTTCATCTACGACAACCACCTCGTCCCGCAGCACCGCTTCGTCCCAGAGGACGCCGCGACCTGGCGCCTCGAGGACGGGCTCGGCCACGCGCTCGCGGCGATCGCCCGGCGCTTCGGCGCCGCGCCCCCCGCCGACGGGGTCCTCGAGAACCCGACGCCGAAGGGCCCCTCCCCCCTGGTCGCCCGCACCGAGCCGATGGCGCGGCGCACCAAGGACGAGCTCGCCGAGTTCTACCGCGACGACTTCCACCGGTTCGACTACGATCCGCGCATGGACGTCGAGATCCCCCTGTTCGTCCCGGCCCGGGCGACCGCCGCGGCGACGCTGCGCTCCCGCCTGCGCGCGCAGACGGAACGCATGGAGGCCGCGGCGATCCGGAGCGGCGGGAGGTGGCTGCATGACTTTCGCTGACGCGGCCCGGGCCGCCGCCCGCGCCGCCGCCCTCCTCGCCGCCACCCTGCCCTCCGCGGCCGCCGCAGAGGGCCTGCGCGGCGCCCAGCCCCTGCCGGGCCTGCCTTTCGTGGAGGCGCGCGTCCTGGCGATCCCCGGCCCGGGGCAGTACATCGTGCGCGCCCGGCCCCGCGTCTCCGCGCGCCGTCTCGAGGGGGCCGCCGCGTCGCTCTGCGGCACGCCGGCGCGCGCGACCTATCTCTACCGTGACAAAGACCGCCGCCCCGGCGACGTCACCTACCTCGTCCGCTGCCGCCCCTGAGGAGCCGCACATGACCGACCAGTCGCCCAACGACCTGTTCCACGCCTCCTCCTTCCTGGACGGCGGCAGCGCGGCCTATCTCGACCGGCTCCAGGCCCGCTACGCGAGCGATCCCGGCGCCGTCGCCGAGGATTGGCGCGCCTTCTTCGAGCAGATGGAGGGGGCGGACGCGGCCCCCGGCCCGTCCTGGGCGCGCGCCGACTGGCCGCCGCAGCCCGCCGGGGACCTGACCGCCGCGCTCACCGGCGAATGGGCGCCGGACCCCGCCGCCCCGAAGGAGGCCCGCGCCGCCGGCGCCAAGATCGAGGCCAAGGCCGCCGCCGCCGGCGCCACGATCACCCCCGGGGACCTGCGCCGCGCGGTCACCGATTCCATCCGCGCGCTCATGCTCATCCGCGCCTACCGCATCCGCGGGCACCTCGCGGCCGATCTCGACCCGCTGGGCTTCGGCGAGGAGGCGGACCACCCCGAGCTCGACCCCGCGACCTACGGGTTCGGCCCCGCGGACATGGACCGCCGCATCTTCATCGACAACGTGCTGGGCCTGGAGACGGCGACCCTCCGCGACATCCTCGCCCTGGTGAAGCGCACCTATTGCGGCACCTTCGCGCTCCAGTTCATGCACATCTCCGACCCCGAGGAGAGCGCCTGGCTCAAGGAGCGCATCGAGGGGATGGGCAAGGAGGTCCAGTTCACGGAGAACGGCCGCCGCGCCATCCTCCAGAAGATGGTGGAGGCCGAGGGCTTCGAGAAGTTCCTCCATGTCAAGTACATGGGCACCAAGCGCTTCGGCCTCGACGGCGGCGAGGCGCTGATCCCCGCCATGGAGCAGGTCATCAAGCGCGGAGGCGCCCTGGGCGTGCGCGACATCGTCATCGGCATGCCCCACCGGGGGCGCCTGTCGGTGCTCGCCAACGTGATGTCCAAGCCCTACCGCGCCATCTTCAACGAGTTCCAGGGCGGCTCCTTCAAGCCTGAGGACGTCGACGGCTCGGGCGACGTGAAATACCACCTCGGCGCCTCCTCCGACCGGGAGTTCGACGGCAACAACGTCCATCTGTCGCTGACCGCGAACCCCTCGCACCTGGAGGCGGTGAACCCCGTCGTCCTGGGCAAGGCCCGCGCCAAGCAGGACCAGCACGGCGACGCCTCGCGCACCACCGTCATGCCCGTCCTCCTCCACGGCGACGCCGCCTTCGCCGGGCAGGGCGTCGTGGCCGAGTGCTTCCAGCTCTCGGGCATCCGCGGCCACCGCACCGGCGGGACCATGCACATCGTCGTCAACAATCAGATCGGCTTCACCACCGCGCCGCACTTCTCGCGCACCTCGCCCTATCCCACCGACATCGCGCTCATGGTCGAGGCGCCGATCTTCCACGTGAACGGCGACGACCCCGAGGCGGTCGTCCACGCCGCCAAGGTCGCGACCGAGTTCCGGCAGAAGTTCCACAAGGACGTGGTGATCGACATCTTCTGCTACCGCCGCTTCGGCCATAACGAGGGGGACGAGCCGATGTTCACCAACCCCCTGATGTACAAGACGATCAAGACCCAAAAGACCTCGCTCACCCTCTACACCGAGCGCCTCGTGCGCGACGGCCTCATCCCCGAGGGCGAGATCGAGGACATGAAGGCCGCCTTCCAGGCCAAGCTCTCGGAGGAGTTCGAGGCGGGCCGCGACTACCGCCCCAACAAGGCCGACTGGCTCGACGGAAAATGGTCCCATCTCGACAAGCGCGGCGAGGAGTACCAGCGCGGCGAGACCGCCATCCCGGAGGAGACCCACCGGGAGATCGGCCGCGCCCTGACCTCCGCGCCCGAGGGCTTCGCGCTCCACAAGACCGTCGGCCGGCTCCTCGCCGCCAAGTCCGAGATGTTCGAGACCGGCGCCGGCTTCGACTGGGCCACCGCCGAGGCCCTGGCCTTCGGCTCCCTCCTGACCGAGGGCTACGGCGTGCGCCTCGCCGGCCAGGACAGCGCCCGCGGCACCTTCTCGCAGCGCCATTCCGCCTTCGTCAGCCAAGAGGACGAGCGCCGCCACTATCCGCTCAACGCGATCCGCGAGGGCCAGGCCCAGTACGAGGTCATCGACTCGATGCTCTCGGAATACGCGGTGCTCGGCTTCGAATACGGCTACTCCCTCGCCGAGCCCAACGCCCTGACCCTCTGGGAGGCGCAGTTCGGCGATTTCGCCAACGGCGCGCAGATCATGTTCGACCAGTTCATCTCCTCCGGGGAGGCGAAATGGCTGCGCATGTCCGGCCTGGTGATGCTCCTGCCCCATGGCTACGAGGGCCAGGGCCCCGAGCACTCCTCCGCCCGGCTCGAGCGCTTCCTGCAGATGTGCGGCCAGGACAACTGGATCGTCGCCAACTGCTCGACGCCCGCCAACTATTTCCACATCCTGCGCCGGCAGCTCCACCGCAGCTTCAGGAAGCCCCTGGTGCTGATGACCCCCAAGTCGCTCCTGCGCCACAAGCTCGCCGTGAGCGACGCGGCCGACTTCACCACCGGATCGAGCTTCCACCGCGTCCTGTGGGACGACGCGCAGAAGGGCCATTCGGAGACCGTGCTCGCCCCCGACGCCGACATCCGCCGCGTCGTCCTGTGCTCCGGCAAGGTCTACTACGACCTCCTGGAGGAGCGCGACGTCCGCGGCATCACGGACGTCTACCTCCTGCGCGTGGAGCAGTTCTATCCCTTCCCCGCGCAGTCCATGGTCCACGAGCTCGGCCGCTTCCCCAAGGCCGAGATCGTCTGGTGCCAGGAGGAGCCCAAGAACCAGGGCGCCTGGACCTTCATGGAGCCCAACCTCGAATGGGTCCTGGGGCGCCTGGGCACCGCCGCCGCCCGGCCGCGCTACGTCGGCCGCGCGACCTCCGCCTCCCCCGCCACCGGGCTTGCCTCCGCGCACAAGGCGCAGCAGGCCGCGCTGGTGAACGACGCCCTGACCCTCGGAGACGAGAAATGACCGAAATCCGCGTGCCCACCCTGGGCGAATCCGTCACCGAGGCGACCGTCGCCACCTGGTTCAAGGCCGTGGGCGACGCCGTCGAGGCCGACGAGATGCTCTGCGAGCTGGAGACCGACAAGGTCACCGTCGAGGTGCCCGCGCCCGTCGCCGGCACCCTCTCGGAGATCGTCGCCGCCGAGGGCGAGACCGTCGGCGTCGACGCCCTCCTCGCGCAGCTCGAGGCCGCGGACGGCGCCCAGGCCGGCGAGACCCGCGCCGTGACCCGCACCGAGGCCGAGACCGAGGACGCCGCCGGCTACGCCGAGGACGTCGCCAAGGGTGCCGAGGGCACGGATGACGCCCCCGCGCCCGAAGGCGAGGGGGGTGGAGAGGACACCACCGTCATGGTCCCCGCCCTGGGGGAATCCGTCACCGAGGCCACCGTCGCCACCTGGTTCAAGGCCGTGGGAGACGCCGTCGCCGCCGACGAGATGCTCTGCGAGCTGGAGACCGACAAGGTCTCCGTCGAGGTCCCCGCCCCCGCCGCCGGGACGCTCGCGTCCATCGACGTGGCCGAGGGCGAGACCGTCGCCGCCGGCGCGCAGCTCGCCACCATCTCCGGCGGCGGCGCGGCCGCGGGCGGCGGCGCGGGCCCCGAAGCCGCCTCCAGGACCGAGGAGATGGACTACGGCTCCACCCACGAGGACCGCCCCCCCGCCTCCGGCGCCCCGGGCGGCGGCCGCTCCGACGTGGAGGACGCGCCCAGCGCCAAGGCGATGATGGCCTCCGAGGGCCTCTCCAAGGGCGACGTGCGCGGCACCGGCCGCGACGGCCGCGTGATGAAGTCCGACGTGCTGGACGCCCTCTCGAAGCCCAAGGACAAGCCCGCCGGCGCGAAGGACGCCAAGGCCCCCGCCCGCGCGCCCGTGCCCGCCGAGCAGGCCGCCCGCGAGGAGCGGGTGAAGATGTCCCGCCTGCGGCAGACCATCGCCCGCCGCCTCAAGGAGGCGCAGGACACCGCCGCCATGCTCACCACCTACAACGAGGTGGACATGGGCGCGATCATGGACCTGCGCACCGAGTACAAGGACCTGTTCCTCAAGAAGCACGGCGTGAAGCTCGGCTTCATGTCCTTCTTCACCCGCGCCTGCTGCCACGCCCTGATGGAGGTGCCAGAGGTCAACGCCGAGATCGACGGCACCGAGGTGGTCTACAAGCGCTACGTCAACATGGGCGTCGCCGTCGGCACCCCGAACGGCCTCGTCGTCCCCGTCATCCGGGACGCGGACGCGATGTCCTTCGCCGCCATCGAGAAGGCCATCGCCGAGAAGGGGCTCAAAGCCCGCGACGGCAAGCTCTCCATGGCCGACATGCAGGGCGGCACGTTCACCATCTCCAACGGCGGCGTCTACGGCTCGCTGATGTCGTCCCCCATCCTCAACCCGCCCCAGTCCGGCATCCTCGGCATGCACAAGATCCAGGACCGCCCCATGGTCGTCGGCGGCGAGATCGCCGTCCGCCCCATGATGTACCTCGCCCTCAGCTACGACCACCGCATCGTCGACGGAAAGGGCGCGGTGACGTTCCTCGTGCGCGTCAAGGAAGCCCTGGAGGACCCGCGCCGGCTGCTGATGGACCTCTAACATGCTCGAGGACGGCATCTCGGCCGATCAGCGCCGACAGCGCTGGCGGCTTGAAATGCAGGCGCTTGAAGGCGATATCCTCCTCAAGCGGGTCCAGCGGCGGACGGAGGGGATCAAGATCCTCCTCGCCACGCTCGCGGTGCTGGCCGCGTTGAGCCAGGCGGCGTTCAACATCTTCGGCGAGCGCCTCGCGCCGCCGGTCGAGGAGACGGCACGATGACCGATGCAGGCCGACCCGAGTTCGACTTCCTCGCCGATCTCGAGCGCAAGAAGAAGCGGGACGACCGGATGCTCCTCGTCGCCGTGACCCTCGGGACGGGGCTCGGCGTGGGCGGCGTCGTCCTCTTGAACCTGCTCGTCGCCTGACGTCGTGGACCCGGCAGGCCGTGACGGAGCGCGATGGCGGGATCGCGCGGTTCGGACTGGCGGGCGCATTCGGCCTCGCGTTCGCGCGTCGGATGATTCCGCTGAACGGCGGCATGACGCTCGGCCCGCCCGTCTCCTGCTCCGCACGGCATCCGCGCCCGATAGCGCGCACCGCCGATCTCGGGATGGCCGGATCATGACGCCGAATGCCGTTCGCGGGATCGTCGCACGCCTTTTCGTCACGGCCGGGGTCGCATCGGCGCCGGTCGGAGCGGTGGACGCCCGGCCCGGTCCCGCCCTCCCCGCTCCATAAGGTCGAACTCTCCCCATGCAGCTCATCTGCCGCTACGACACCATCGACTGGCCCGAATGGCGCGCCGCCTTCGACGACGGGGCCGAGGACCGGCGCGCCGCCGGCCTCACCCTGCTCCAGCTCTGGCGCGACGCCGACACGCCGTCGGCGGCCGTCGCCCTGTTCGAGGTAACCGACCGCCCCCGCGCCGAGGCGTGGATCGCCAAGGAGGCCGGCTTCGGCGCCGCCCTGCGCGCCGACTTCCTGGAGACCGCCTGACGCCCCGGCGCCCGGAACAAACCCCGCCCTCGCCCGCTTGGCCCCGTGCACCCCCATAGCGAGGCCCCCATGACCGACGCCGCCATCCAGGTTCATACCCAGGACACCGACCTCGCCGCATGGCACGACCCGGCGCGCGGCGACGTGAAGTTCCGCCGCCTGATCGACGCCGCCGAGGGCCCGTCAGACAGCCTGGTGCAGGGCATCGCCGAGTTCGAGCCCGGCGGCCGCGAGAACCCCCACACCCACGACATCCCAGAGACCGGCTACGTGCTCGAGGGCGAGGGGCTCCTCACGCTGGACGGCCGCGACCTGCCCGTGCGCGCGGGCGACATGCTCTTCATGCCCGCCGGCCTCGCCCATGGCTGGTCCGCCCCGGACGGCGCGATGCGCGTGCTGTTCACCTTCCCGGCGGATCGCCTCGCCGAGGTGGCCTATCGCTGGACGGACGGCTAACGGGGGGCGACCGAACCGCGAGGACCCGCCATGACCCCCGAGCTCACCGCCCTCGCTCTCGCCGCCCTCCTCCAGGCCGTGCAGTTCGTCCTCTACGCGGTCGGCGCCAATCGCGAGCTCGGCCCGGGCTACGCGATGTCGGCCCGCGACCGCCCGCCCTCTCGCCCGATGTCGGAGACGACGGGCCGCCTCCAGCGCGCGATGACCAACCATTTCGAAGGGCTGATCCTCTTCACCATCGCCGTCCTCGTCGTCACCCTGGGCGACGGGTCCACCGGCGTCACCGCCGCCTGCGCCTGGGTCTACCTCGCCGCGCGGGTGCTCTACGTGCCGGCCTACGCGCTCGGCCTGCGGCCCTGGCGCTCGGTGGTCTGGATGGCCGGGTTCGCCGCCACCATCGCGATGATCGTCGCCGCGCTCCTATGACCTTCCATGCGCACGGGATGTGCATAGGTTGTGCATCGCCCGTGCATGGCGCTCCAGACAAGGAAACCTGACCCATGGCCCAGTACGACGTCATCGTGATCGGCTCCGGCCCCGGCGGCTACGTCTGCGCCATCCGCTGCGCGCAGCTCGGCCTCAGGACCGCCTGCGTGGAGGGCCGGGAGACCCTCGGAGGCACCTGCCTCAACATCGGGTGCATCCCCTCCAAGGCGCTGCTGCACGCGACCCATTCGCTCCACGAGGCGCAGCACAACTTCGCCAAGATGGGCCTGACCGGCGACGCCCCCGGCGTCGACTGGGCCGCGATGCAGGCCTACAAGGACGACGTGATCGCGCAGAACACCTCCGGCATCGAGTTCCTCTTCAAGAAGAACAAGATAGACTGGATCAAGGGCTGGGCCAGCATCCCGGAGGCGGGCCGCGTCAAGGTCGGCGAGGATGTCCACGAGGCGAGGGAGATCGTCATCGCCACGGGCTCCGAGGCCGCCACCCTGCCCTTCGCGAAGATCGACGAGGAGGTGATCGTCACCTCCGAGGGCGCGCTCGAGCTCGGCGCGATCCCCAGGACGATGGCGGTCATCGGCGGCGGCGTCATCGGGCTCGAGATGTCGAGCGTCTACGCCCGCCTCGGCACCGAGGTGACGGTGGTCGAGTACGCCGACGGCATCGTCCCCGGCAGCGACGCCGAGATCGCCCGCCAGTTCCGCAAGCTCATGACGAAACAGGGTATTTCCATCGTCACCGGCGCCGCCGTCGAGAGCGTGGAGCGGGGCGGCGACGGCGCGACCCTGACCTGGAAGGCCCGCAAGGACGGCGCCGAGGAGAGCCTGACCGTCGAGCGCGTGCTCGTCGCGACGGGGCGCCGGCCGTTCACGGACGGGCTCGGGCTGGAGGCGCTCGGGGTCGGCCTGTCCGAGCGCGGGCAGGTCGAGGTCGACGACCAGTGGCGCACCAATGTCGGCGGCATCCGCGCCATCGGCGACGCGGTGGCGGGCCCGATGCTCGCCCACAAGGCCGAGGACGAGGGCATGGCCGTCGCCGAGGCGATCGCCGGCCGCCACGGGCACGTCAACTACGGCGTGATCCCCAACGTCATCTACACCCATCCCGAGGTCGGCAGCGTCGGCCTCACGGAGGAGCAGGCCAAGGAGCGCGGGGCGATCAAGGTCGGGCGCTTCTCATTCATGGGCAACGGCCGGGCGAAGGCCAACTTCGCCGCCGACGGCATGGTCAAGATCATCGCCGACGCCGCGACGGACCGGATCCTGGGCGCCCATATCATCGGCCCCATGGCCGGGGACCTGATCCACGAGGTCTGCGTCGCGATGGAGTTCGGCGCCGCGGCCGAGGACCTCGCCCGCACCTGCCACGCGCACCCGACCTACTCGGAGGCCGTGCGCGAGGCGGCCCTGGCCTGCGGGGACGGCGCGATCCACGCCTGATCCCTCAGGCGAGGTCGAACCTGTAGCGGTGCAGCCCCGCGCCGTGGGCGCGAAGCCACCCGCGCGGCCCCTCATGGGCCGGGGACAATCGCGCGACCTCGTCCCAAAAGGCGGGCCCGTGATGCATGTGGGCGAGGTGCGCGACCTCGTGCGCGGCGACGTAGTCCAGCACCTCGGGCGGCGCCATCACCAGCCGCCACGAGAACATCAGCCGCCCCGCCGCCGTGCAGCTCCCCCAGCGCCCCCGGGGATCGCGCAGCGCGATGCGCGTGGGCCGGCGCCCCAGCGCGCCGCCGTGCCGGGCGCAGGCGGCGTCCAGGCGCTCGGCGGCCAGGGCGCGCAGCACCCGCTCCGCCGCCGGCCCCGCTTGGGCGGAGGGCACGCACAGCGCCCCCCCGATCAAGGCCGCCCGGCGGGGGCCCTCCACCACCGGCACGGGCGCGCCCTCCACCGGCACCGCGGCGCCCGGCCTCACCACGACCTCCTCGGGCCGCGCGGCGAGCTGCGCCGCGATCCACGCGCTC
This sequence comes from uncultured Alphaproteobacteria bacterium, assembly GCA_963833115.1. Classification (GTDB taxonomy): domain Bacteria; phylum Pseudomonadota; class Alphaproteobacteria; order Rhodobacterales; family Rhodobacteraceae; genus Hasllibacter. Next base: position 109,048 of record CAWHWS010000002.1, read on the forward strand.
CGGCTCTCGGCGAAGGCCAGCGCCTCGCGCTCGGGCACGCGCGACGGCCGGGTGAGCAGGATCCGCCCGTCCGCCGCCCCGATTCGCAGGGTGATGCGCCGCGCGCGCGCGTGGGTTCGGCTGTCGACGGCCACGCGCGCGCCCCGGACCGTGATCTCGGCCATCCCGGCGCTCCCTCTTGCCAGCCTATGGGGCGTATGGCATCCGCGCCCGACCCGCCCGGTTCGGCAGGCTCGAAGCCGTCCCGGACGCACCGCCATCGCCCACAGGAGAGCTCTCAATGCCGAAGGAAGAATGGGGCGTCAAACGCCTCTGCCCGGCCTGCTCGACCCGTTTCTACGACTTGCAGAACGACCCGATGACCTGCCCCAACTGCGGCATGGAGCATACCGTCGAGCAGCTCACGTCCGGCAAGGCGCGCACGATGTCCGCCGACAAGGCCGATCCGAAGTCGGTCAAGGCCGCCCCCGCGGGCGAGGATGCCGAGACGACGGACGACGATGACGACGCCGCGGCCGTGGAGCTCGACGATGACGAGGTGCTCGACGACGACGACGATGACGACGTGCTCGCCGACGAGGACGAGGACGACGAGGTCTCGCTCGACGAGATCGCCGAGGTCGCCTCGGACGAGGACAAGGACGAAAGCTGACCCGCGGCCGCGCCGGGGGATTGCGCCTTGCGCGCCCCCGGATCGCGGCGTAGGGACGCGCGGCGCCGCGCATGTCCCGCGCGGCCGGATGGGGCCTTAGCTCAGTTGGGAGAGCGCCTGCATGGCATGCAGGAGGTCAGGGGTTCGACTCCCCTAGGCTCCACCACCCCCCCATTGCGCGCCGCGGGCCGTCACGCGCCGGGCCAGGACGGCGCCGGCCGGACCGTGCCCGCGCAGGCGCCGAAGCCGATGCGCCATCCCGGGCCGCGCGCCGCGCCGCGCAGCGTCACGGTGTCGCCGTCCTCCACGAAGGTCCGCCGCGCCCCGCCGGGCAGCGCCAGCGCGTCCCGCCCGCCCCATGTGATCTCGAGCAGGGAGCCGCGCGCGCCCGCCTCCGGGCCGGAGATCGTGCCCGAGCCGAGAAGGTCGCCCACCCGCATCGCGCAGCCCGAGGACGCGTGGTGCGCGAGCTGCTGCGCGGCCGAGTAGTAGAGCTCGCGCGCGTTGGTCCGGGCGATGGTCGCGGGCGGCCCGCCGGCGGGCGCGAGGTCCACCTCGAGCGCGACGTCGAGGCCCGCGGCCTCCCCGGGCGCGCCCAGATAGGGCAGGAGCGGGCGCGCGCGCTCCGGCAGGGCCGTCCGGCACGGGGCCAGGGCCGCCGCCGTCACGATCCAGGGCGAGACGCTGGTGGCGAAGGCCTTGGACTGGAACGGTCCCAAAGGGCGGTATTCCCAGGCCTGCAGGTCGCGCGCCGACCAGTCGTTCAGGAGGACGTAACCGAAGATCATCGCCTCCGCCTCGGCAAGGCTCACGGGGCGGCCCGGGGCGCTCGCCCCGCCCACGACGGCGCCGAGCTCCAGCTCGAAGTCCAGCCGCCGGGACGGCCCGAACACCGGCAGGTCCGCCCCGGGCGGCAGGGTCTGTCCCAGCGGCCGGACGACGTCCGTGCCCGAGACGACGACCGTGGACGCGCGGCCGTTGTAGCCGATGGGCATGGACAGCCAGTTGGGCGGCAGAGCGTCCTGCGGCCCCCGGAACATCGTGCCCACGTTCTCGGCATGGTGGCGGCCGGCATAGAAATCCGTGTACTCGGCCACGGCGAAGGGCAGGTGCATCGCCGCCTCCGCCTGCGGCACCAGATGCGGCTCCAGGCGGCCGCGCTCCGGCGCGCCCTCGGCCAGGAGCGCGGCCAGGCGGGCGCGCAAGGCCGCCCAGGCCGCCGGCCCCATCGCCATGACCGCGTTCCAGCCGCCCGTGAACGGCGTGCCGAGATCGAGGATCCCCTCCCCCGCCAGCGCCGAGAGGTCGAGGATCCCGTTCCCGATGGCGACCCCGCAGGCGGGCCGGTCCACGCCCGGCGCGGTGAAGACGCCGTAGGGCAGGTTCTGGAGCGGGAACGGATGGTCCGGCGCGTTCGCCTCGGCGACCCAGGACCGGGCCGGGGCGGGCGCGCTCACCCAGGGTCCCGCGTGCCGTCGAACCGCTTCTCGAGCCCCGTCCAGCATTCTGCGTAATCGTCCTGCAGCGGCGCCTCGCGGGCGGCGAAGGGGGTCAGGTGCTGGGGGAAGCGCGTCTCGAACATGAACGACATCGTGTCCTCGAGCTTCACGGGCTTCAGGTCGGCGTTCGTCGCCCCCTCGAACGCCCCGCGGTCCGGCCCGTGCGGCAGCATCATGTTGTGCAGCGACAGGCCGCCCGGCGCGAAGCCCTGCGGCTTGGCGTCGTAGGTGCCGCGGATGTTGCCCATCAGCTCGGACATGACGTTCTTGTGGTACCAGGGCGGGCGGAACGTGTCCTCCGCCACGCTCCAGCGGTCGCGGAAGAGGACGAAGTCGATGTTCGCCGTCCCCTCGATCCCCGAAGGCGCGGTGAGCACCGTGAAGATCGACGGGTCCGGATGGTCGAAGAGGACCGCGCCGACCGGGCAATAGGTCCGCAGGTCGTACTTCACCGGCGCGTAGTTGCCGTGCCAGGCGACGACGTCGAGCGGGGAGTGGTCGATCCGCGCCCGGTGGAACCGCCCGCACCACTTGATCGTCACCGTGGAGGGTGCGTCCCGGTCCTCGAACGCGGCGACGGGGGCGAGGAAGTCGCGCCGGTTGGCCATGCAGTTGGCGCCGATCGGCCCGCGCTGGGGCAGTTCGAAGGCCTGGCCGTAGTTCTCGCAGACGAAGCCGCGGGCGGGGCCCTCCAGGACCTCGACCCGGTAGACGAGGCCGCGCGGGATCACGGCGATCTCCTGCGGTTCGATGTCGATCGTGCCGAGCTCGGTCGCGAAGCGCAGGCGCCCGTCCTGCGGCACGACCAAGAGCTCCGAATCGGCGGAGTAGAAGTACGCGTCCACCATGTCGTCCGTCGCGAGATAGACATGCGCGGCCATGCCCTGCTGCAGGTTCACGTCCCCCGCGGTGGTCATGGTGCGCATGCCCGTCAGCCAGGTCAGGCCGGAGGCGTGCGGCACCGGGTCCCAGCGGAACTGGCCCATGGACGTCACGTCCGCCTCCACCGCCGGGGCGGTGCGCCAATAGGGCAGGTCCAGCGGCTCGAAGCGCCCGACATGCCGGACGGAGGGGCGGATGCGGTAGCACCACGTCCGCTCGTTGCGGTGCCCCGGCGCGGTGAACGGCGTGCCGGAGAGCTGCTCGCCGTAGAGCCCGTAGGCCACACGCTGCGGCGAGTTGCGCCCTCGCGGCAGGGCGCCCGGGAGCGCCTCCGTCTCGAAGTCGTTGCCGAGGCCGGGCATGTAGCCGGGCGCCGTGGCGGTCGCCTCCGGCGCGCGGCGCAGGCCGGGGTCGGCGGGCGGGGATGTCGTCATGGCGCCTCCGGACGGTCCACCCCTGGATAGGCGCCGCCGCGATGACGGGCAACGGCCCGGCGTGCCCGCTCCCGACGGATGCCACGTCCGGGCCATGACCCCCCTCGCCGCCGGGATGAGGGAGGGCCGGCGACCGTCGGGATACCGGACGCCGGGCGCCGGGCGCCGGGCGCCGGGCGCCGGACGAAAGGGCGGTTGACGCGCGCCGATCAGAAGATCAACATTCAATACAATTGTTGGGAGACGTGGATGGCGGAGACGTTGCTGGAGGTCGAGGGGCTGCGGAAGTCCTTCGCCGGCGTCCCCGCCCTGCGTGACGGCCGCTTCCGCCTCGAGGCCGGCTCCGTCCATGCGCTGTGCGGCGGCAACGGCGCGGGCAAGTCGACCTTCCTCTCCATCGTCATGGGCATCCAGCCGCGCGACGCCGGCACGATCCGGCTCGGCGGGCGCGAGGTCCGGTTCGCCTCCCCGGGCGAGGCGCTCGGCGCCGGCATCTCGATCATCGAGCAGGAGCTGAGCCCCGTCCCGGCGATGACGGTGGCCGAGAACGTCTTCCTCGGGCGCGAGCCGGTCGGCCGCTTCGGGCGGATCGACTTCCGGCGCATGAACGCGGCGGCGCAGGCGCTCCTCGACGATCTCGGCTTCGGCATCGCGCCGACCGACGTGATGATGGATCTCACGGTCGCGCAGGTGCAGCTGGTGGAGATCGCCAAGGCCGTCAGCTACGACGCCCGCGTCATCATCATGGACGAGCCCACCTCCGCCCTCGGGGAGGCCGAGGCCGATCAGCTCTTCGCCGCGATCGAGACGATGAAGGCGGCGGGCAAGGGCATCGTCTACGTCTCCCACCGCCTGACCGAGATCTTCGAGATCGCCGACAGCTACACCGTCCTGCGCGACGGCGCCTTCGTCGAGGACGGGCGCCTGGAGGACATCGACAAGACCCGGCTGGTGGAGCTGATCGTCGGCCGGCCGTTATCGGAGGAGTTCGTCAAGGCGAACGCGCCGGGCGCGGAGGTGCTGCTGCGGGTACGGGATCTCGACGCGGCGCATGGGGTGCGGGGCGTGTCCTTCGACCTCCACCGCGGCGAGATCCTGGGCCTCTACGGGTTGATGGGCTCCGGCCGGACCGAGATCCTCGAGCGGCTCTTCGGCCTGAGCGCGATGCGCGGCGGGCGGGTCGAGCTGGAGGGGGCGCCGCTCGACGTGCGCGCGCCGCGACAGGCGATTGCCGCCGGCCTCGCCTTCGTGACCGAGGACCGCAAGGAATCGGGCCTGGTCCTCACGCAGGACGTGCGGGCCAACCTTTGCCTCGCGCGCCTACGCGAGCTCGGCCTGGGCGGCACCGTGATGAGCCCCGCCAAGGAGGGCGCGGCGGCGCGGCGGATGATGGACATGTTCGGCATCAAGGCCGCGAGCGACCGGCTCGGCGTGACCCACCTCTCTGGCGGCAACCAGCAGAAGGTCGTGCTGGGCAAGTGGTTCCTGACCGAGCCGCGCGTCCTCCTGCTCGACGAGCCGACGCGCGGCGTGGACGTGGGCGCCAAGCGCGAGATCTACCGCATCATGTCCGACTTCGCCGCGGCCGGCGGGGGCGTCATCCTCGTCTCCTCCGAGACCGACGAGGTGCTGGGCATGGCCGACCGCACGCTGGTGATGCGCGACGGGCGCGTGGCCGGCATCGCGGCCGGGGCGGAGATGACCGCGCCCGCCCTCCTCCATCTCGCCGCCTGACGGGAGCCGCCGATGTCCTCCGATCCCGCGACCGCCGACCCGCAGCCGAGCCCCGGCGCCGCCCATGGCGCGACCGCGCCCCGCGGCGGCGGGGCGGCGGCCTTCCTGCAGAAATACGGGATCCTCCTGGCGCTCGCGCTGGTATGCGTCGCGCTGACCTTCCTCAACGAGTTCTTCCTGACGCCTCGGAACATCGTCAACGTCCTGCGCCAGACGTCGATCAACGGCATCCTCGCGATCGGCCTCACCTTCGTGATCCTCGCGCGCGGCATCGACCTCTCGGTCGGCTCCGTCGTGGCGCTGGCCGGCGTGGTCGCGGCGTCGCTCGCGACCACCTCGACGGGATCGGCGGCGCTGGGCGGGCCCTACCCCGTGGCGGTGGCCTTCGCGGTCGGCATCGGGGTGGGCGCGCTGGCGGGCGCGGTCTCGGGCGCGGTGGTCGCGCGGTTCAACGTGCCGGCCTTCGTGGCCACGCTGGGGATGCTCTCGGCCGCGCGGGGGCTCACGCTCCTCTACGCGGACGGGCGGCCCATCCCCTCTCTCACGCCCGAGTTCCGCTCGATCGGCACGGCGGACGTCTACGGCGTGCCGATGCCCGTCATCGTCTTCGCGGCCGTGTTCCTGGGCGCATGGTACGTCCTGTCGCAGACGCGGTTCGGGCGGCACGTCTACGCCGCGGGCGGCAACCCGCACGCAGCCACGGTCTCGGGCGTGAACGTGACCCGCATCCGCTTCGCGGTGTTCGTGATCTCGGGCGCGCTGGCGGGGCTCGCGGGCATGATCCTGGCGGCGCGCACGGGCTCGGCCCTGCCGCAGGCCGGCGTCGCCTACGAGCTCGACGCGATCGCCGCCGTGGTCATCGGCGGCACCAGCCTCGCTGGCGGCGTCGGGCGCGTCACGGGCACCGTGATCGGCGCGCTCCTCATCGGCGTGGTCAACAACGGCCTCGATCTGATGGGGGTCGAATCCTACTACCAGCTGGTCATCAAGGGCACGCTCATCGTGGCGGCCGTGACCCTCGACCAGACGCGAAACCGCCGGGACTGAACCCTGCGGGACCACCAAGGGAGGAACGATATGAGACATCTGTTCACGACGGCCGCGATGGCCGCCCTGATCGCCGCGCCGGCGGCCGCGCAGGACGATCCGCTGAAGATCGGCGCCGCGCTCTACGGGCTCCAGGCCGAGTTCATGCAGATCTGGGCCGAGGCCGCCGAGCAGCACCCGGCCGTCCAGTCGGGCATGGTCGACCTCACCATCTTCGACGGCCGCTACGACGCGCTGGTCCAGCAGGAGCAGTTCGAGACCATGGCCACGCAGGGCTTCGACGCGGCGATCTTCGCGCCCATCGACGTGGAGGCCGGGGCCGCCGCCGTGCAGGTCGCCGCGGATGCCGGCATCCCGGTCGTGGGGTCCAACACCAAGGTGAACAGCGACCTGCTGACCTCCTACGTGGGCTCGGACGACACGCAGTCGGGCTACATGGAGGCCAAGATCATCATGGACGCGATCGGCTGCGCCGGGAACGTCGTGATCATCGAGGGGCCGATCGGGCAGTCGGCGCAGATCCAGCGGCTCGAGGGCAACCAGCGCGCGCTGGCCGAGTGCCCGGACGTGACCGTCCTCGAGCAGCAGACCGCCAACTGGTCGCGCGCCGAGGCGCAGACCCTGATGGAGAACTGGCTCACCGCCCATCCCGGCGAGATCGACGGCATCATCGGCCAGAACGACGAGATGGCCCTCGGCGCGATCGAGGCGATCCGGGCCGCGGGCCTGGAGGTCGGGGACTTCGCGATCGCCGGGATCGACGGCGTGACCGACGCGCTCACGGCGGTGAAGGCCGGCGACATGCAGTCGATCCTGCAGGACGCGCGCGCCCAGGCGCAGGGCGCCATCGACGTGGCGATCGCCGCGGCCATGGACGGCGAGTACGAGCCCCAGTCCGACATCTGGACGCTCTATCCGAGCATGGCCTGGGAGGGCGGCGGCGCGGCCAACTACGACGTGCCGTGGACGCCGGTGACGGCCGACAACGTCGACGACCTGCTCGCGCAGCGTCAGTGAAGGCCCGGCCCGGCCCGCGGCGCGCGGGCCGGGCCACCAGAGCGGAGACCGGATCATGGACGTCCTCGACCTCGACGGCAGCCTGCGCGGCCTGCGCGTCCTCGTGACCGGCGGGGCGTCGGGCATCGGCGCCGCCGTCTGCGACGCCTTCGCCGCCAAGGGCGCGGTGCTCGCGGTCCTCGACCTCGACGGCGCGGCCGCCGAGGGACGGGCGGGCGCCATCGAGGGCGCGCGCGCCTACGCCTGCGACGTCTCGGACGCGGACGCCGCGCGGCGGGCGGTGGAGGCCGCGGCCGCGGACATGGGCGGGCTGGACGTGCTGGTGAACTGCGCCGGGATCGTCGACCTCGCCCCCGCGGCCGAGATCGGCGCGGACGCCTGGCGCCGCACGATCGACGTGAACCTCACCGGCAGCTTCAACGTCGCGCAGGCCGCCGGCCGCCTGATGATCGAGGGCGGCGGCGGGCGCATCGTCAACATGGCGAGCCAGGCCGGGACCGTCGCCATCGACGGGCACGTCGCCTACTGCGCCTCGAAGTTCGCCGTCATCGGGATGAGCCGGGTGATGGCCCTCGAATGGGGGCCGCACGGGATCACGGTGAACACGATCTCCCCGACCGTCGTGTTGACCGAGCTCGGTCGCAAGGCCTGGGCCGGCGCCAAGGGGGAGGCGATGATGGCGCAGATCCCCACCGGCCGCTTCGCCGAGCCCGAGGAGATCGCCGCCGCCGCGCTGTTCCTCGCCTCCGGCATGGCGCGGATGATCAACGGCGCCGACCTCGTGGTCGATGGCGGCTTCACCATCAAGTAAGGGCCCATCCATGCAGCGATTCTTCAACGATCCCGACGACATCGTGGACGAGACCGTCCGCGGCTTCGTGCGCGCGCATGCGGGCCGCGTCGCGCTCCATGAGGGCAACGCGCGCGTCGTCGTCGCGGCGGGCGCGCCCGTGGCGGGCAAGGTCGGCGTCGTCACGGGCGGCGGCTCGGGGCACGAGCCGGCCTTCCTCGGATACGCCGGCGCGGGGATGGTGGACGCGGTCGCGGTGGGCGAGCTCTTCTCCTCCCCGACCGCCAAGAGCTTCGCGGACGCCATCGCCGCCGCGGACGGGGGCGCGGGCGTCGTCGTCCTCTACGGCAACTACGCCGGCGACAACATGAACGTGAAGATGGCGGCGCGGATGGCCGAGAAGGCCGGGACCGAGGTCCTGACCGTCGTGGCGAACGACGACGTCTCCTCCGCCCCGCCGGGCGAGCGCGAGAAGCGTCGCGGCGTGGCGGGCGAGATCCTCATGTGGAAGGTCGGCGGCGCCCTGGCCGCCACCGGCGCCTCCGCCGAGGAGGTGCGCGCCGCCGCGCAGGCCGCGATCGACGCGTGCCGCTCGGTCGGCGTCGGCCTCACCCCCTGCACCCTGCCGGCCGTGGGCCACCCGAACTTCGAGATCGCGCCGGGGACCATGGAGATGGGCATCGGCCATCACGGCGAGCCCGGCATCGCCGTCACCGAGCTGCGCGCCGCGGACGAGGTCGCCGCCGAGATGGCGCGCATCGTCCTCGACGATCACGACCTGCCGCGGGGCACGCAGGTCGCGGTCCTGGTCTCCGGCCTCGGCGCCACGCCGAGGGGCGAGCTCTACGTCCTCTACGACGCGATGGCCCGGGCGATCGAGGCGCGCGGCCTGACGATCGCCAAATCCTATGTCGGGGACTACTTCACCTCCCTCGACATGGTCGGCGCCACGCTCACGGTCATGGCGCTGGACGAGGCGCGCGCCGCGCTCCTGGACGCGCCGACGGGCTGCCCCGCCTTCGGGGCCGCCTGAGATGGCGGGCGTGCCGAACGCCGGATCGGGCGGGATCGTGCGCGACATGGCGCGCGTCATCGTGGAGAACCGCGCCTACCTGTCGGAGATCGACGGCAGGATCGGGGACGGCGACCATGGCGTGAACATGGCCAAGGGCTTCGGCCGGGCCGCCGAGCGCATCCCCGACGGCGCGGCCCTGTCGGAGGCGATGTCCATCCTCTCGGACGTGCTGATGTCGGATATCGGGGGCTCGATGGGCCCGCTCTACGGCACGTTCTTCCTGGAGATGGCCGAGGCTCTGGAGGCACGGCCGGACATGGACGCCCCCGCCTTCGCCGCTATGCTGCGCGCCGGTCTCGACGGGGTGACCGCCATCGGCTCCGCCAGCCCGGGAGATAAGACCATGATCGACGCCCTCCACCCCGCCACCCTCGCCGCCGAGCAGGGCGCCGCGGCGGGGGACGACCTGGGCGCCGTCCTCGCGGCGAGCGCCGAGGCGGCCGAGACGGGGCGCGACGCCACCCTGGACATGGTCGCCAGGATCGGGCGCGCCAGCCGCCTCGGCGAGCGCTCGCGCGGCGTCCTCGACGCGGGCGCCACCTCCTGCGCCCTCATCCTGCGGAGCCTGTGCGACGGCGCCGCCGCGCGGATCGCGCCATGACCGGGGCGGACGACATGCGGATCGCGGTGGCCGGCGACAGCGCGGGCGAGGACCTGGCCCGGACGATCGCCGATCACCTCGCCGCGCGCGGCCTCACGGTCGAGGAGGCGAGCCGCACGGGCGGAGGCCCCGATCCCACCTATGCCGACCTCGCGGGCCGGATCGGCGCGGGCATCCTGAGCGGCCGGTGGGACCGCGCGATCCTCGTGTGCGGGACGGGAATCGGGGTCGCGATGTCGGCCAACAAGGTGCCCGGCATCCGCGCGGCGCAGTGCCACGACACCTATTCGGCCGAGCGCGCCGCCCTCTCGAACGACGCGCAGATCGTCACCATGGGCGCCCGCGTCATCGGCCCGGAGCTCGCCAAGGCCATCGCGGACACGTTCCTGGCCCTGCGCTTCGACCCCGAGGGCAGATCGAAGGACAACGTCGCCGCGGTGAACGCCCTGGACGCGAAACACGCCCGGTAGCGGCCGCCCGGCTGGCCAGGTCGGCGATCTACTCGTGGCGCTCGAGTGGGGGACCCTAGGCAAGCCCCTCTCGCCTGCTGACGCGCAGGAGCGCGTCGGTCCGGGCCACGAACTCGTCCCGCGACCGTCCGAGGCGCCATTCGGCGGCGATCTCCGAGCTCTGCCTGAACATCGCCTCGGTCATCGCGATGCTCAGGAGCGGGCCGAACACCGCGTCGTGCACCGTCACCGCAGGCAGGTCGCGATGCGTGCCGGCGTCCACGCACCGGGCGTAGGCGACCGACAGCGTGGATCGGAACCGGGAGATGAAGTCGTCGTGGAAGGATGCCGCGACCGCCGGCACGGTCCGCGAGGTCTCCGAGATGACCGTGGCGAGAGCTCCGACCGACGAGCCGACCATCGCGTCGTAGAACAGCCCCAGCGCCGACGCGAATCGCTCCTCGGCCCCGGCGCCCGTCTGGGCGTTCAGGATCTCGACCTTCGCGAGGGGGGCGGCCACGTCGGCCTGGAGGGCCGCGATGAACAGCTCCTCCTTGGAGGCGAAATGATGGTAGAGCGACGCCTTGCGGATGCCGACCGCCTGCGAGACCGCGCTCATGGACGTGCCGGCGAACCCCTTCTCGAGGAAGAGGGCGAGCGCGCTCAGGGCGATCGCCTCGCGCCGATCCTCCCCCGACATTTTTCCGCCCTCGGTCATTGATCCCCTGGACTCCGATCTACTTCACGTCGACTACCGAACGGTAGGTAGCCTGACGACGACTGGTGGACACACGTATGCGCGCGCGACGCTTCGACCGAAAGTGCCTCGGGGCCGCGATCCTCCTGGCCATGGCCGCCGGCGCACCCGCGCAGGACGCGGCCGACCTCACGCCGTCGGGCGATCCGCGCCCCCTGCCGGCCGTGCGCCTCGTCGAGCCTGGGGCGGCCGCCGCGCGGGACGCGCGCCGCTTCTTCGGACGGATCGCGGCGCGCGAGACGGTGCCGCTCTCGTTCGAGGTCGGCGGGCGGCTGATCGAGTTCCCCGTCCTCGAGGGCTCGCGGGTGGAGGCCGGAGGCGTGGTCGCGCGCCTCGATCCGGATCCCTTCGCCCGCGCCGCCGAGCGCGCAGAGCTCGCCCTGGAGCAGGCCGAGCGCGACAGCGAACGCGCCCGCCGCCTGGCCGCGTCCAACGTCGCCTCCGAGGTCCGCGCCGAGGACGCGCGCACCGCCCGCGACCTGGCCGACGTGGGGCTGCGCGACGCGCGCGAGGCTCTGGCCGACAGCGTGCTCACCGCGCCCTTCGACGGCATCGTCGCCCAACGCATCGCCGAGACCTTCTCCAACGTCGAGCCCGGACGCCCGATCCTGCGCCTCCACGACATGAGCGAGGTCCGCGTCGAGATCGAGATCCCCGAGCGGGTCCTGCTCAGGGCGGGCGATCCGCATGCCATCGCCTTCACCGGCGAGCGGCCGGACGGCGCGCGCGTGCGCCTGCGCCTGGTCGAGTTCGAGGCCCAGACGGGCCGCGTCGGACAGAGCTTCCGCGTCGCGCTGGCCCTGCCGGACGAGGCGGCCGGCGGGCTGATCCCCGGCGCCACGATGACGGTGGTCGCCGAGCTGCCGGCCACCCCCGCGACCGCGACCGTGCCGATGGGCGCGATCCTCGCGGGCTCGGGCGAGGCGTGGGGCGTGATGGTCTTCCGTCCCGGCGACGAGCGCGGGGGCGAGGGCGAGGGCCGGGACCGGGGCCGCGTCGAGCGGCGCGCCGTCCGCGTGACCGCCGAACGCGGCACGGCCTTCGAGGTCGAAGGCCTGGCCGCCGGAGAGCGGATCGTCGCGGCGGGCGCGCACCTCCTGACGGACGGGCAGGAGGTGCGCGTCTACGAGGGCCTCACCGTGGAGCAGCCGTGATGATGAAGGTCATCGCCCGGGTCTCGGTCACACGGCCCATCTACGCCTGGATCGCGATCCTCTTCGCCCTCGTCGGCGGCACCTTCGGCTACGTCAACGTGGGCAAGCTCGAGGATCCGATCTTTACCCTGAAATCCGCGCTGGTGATCACCCCCTACCCCGGCGCGACGGCGGCGGAGGTCGCGATCGAGGTCTCCGAGCCGCTGGAGTCGGAAATCCAGCAGATGGGCGAGGTCGACCACATCACCTCGCGCAACGCGCCGGGGATCTCGGCGATCGAGGTCGAGATCGGCGACCGGTTCGACGGCGGCGACCTGCCCCAGATCTGGGACGACCTGCGCGACCGGGTCGAGAACGCGCGCGCCCTCCTGCCGGACGGCGCCCTGCCCTCGACGGTGAACGACGACTTCTCGGATGTCTACGGCATCTACTACGCCGTCTCCGCGCCCGGCTACTCCGACGCCGACATCTGGGAGATCGCGAGCTTCCTGCGCCGCGAGGTCCTCACGGTGGACGGCGTCTCGAACGCGCAGCTCCTCGGCCTGCCCGAGGAGGCGATCTTCGTCGACGTCGACAACCAGATCGTGAACAGCCTCGGCGTGCCGCCCGGCGCGGTCCTGGGCGCCATCGCGGCGGCCACGGAGATCGTCCCCACGGGCACCGCCGACCAGCCCGGCCGCTCGCTCATCATCGACGCGCCTCGCGGCGACGACGACGTGGCCGAGCTCGCCGGCATCAGCCTGGGCCTGGACGGCGAGATCGTCGCCCTGGCGGACTTCGCCGAGCTCTCTCGCGGGCCCGTCGACGATCCCTCCCATATCGTGCGCCATGACGGGGTGGAGGCGTTCACCCTGGGGGTCGCCGGCCTGACGAGCCGCAACATCGTCGACGTCGGGCACGCCGTGGAGGCGCGCCTGGACGCCGTCGCCTCGCAGCTCCCCCTGGGCGTGGAGATCGCGCCGATCTACGAGCAGCACCGCGTCGTGGGCGAGGCCTCGGGCGAGTTCCTAGGCTCGCTGGCGCTCTCCGTGGGCATCGTGATCGGCGTGCTCATGCTCTTCATGGGCTGGCGGGCGGCGGCGGTGGTCGGCGCCTCGCTCCTGCTGACCTTGATGGCGACCTTCCTCGCGATGTACGTCTTCGACATCAAGGTCGAGCGCATCAGCCTGGGCGCCCTCATCATCGCGATGGGGATGCTGGTCGACAACGCCATCGTCGTGGCCGAGGGGATGCAGCAGAAGATGCGGACCGGCACACCGGCGGCGGAGGCGGCCGAGGACGCGGCCGGGCGCACCGGCCTGCCGCTCCTGGGCGCGACCGTGATCGGGATCATGGCCTTCGCCGGCATCGGGCTGAGCCCCGACGCCTCGGGCGAGTTCCTGTTCTCGCTCTTCGCGGTGATCGGCCTGTCCCTGATGCTGTCCTGGATCTTCGCCATCACCGTCACGCCGCTCCTGGGGCGCTACGTCTTCCGCCTCGGCGGGCTCGACGCGGGCGAGGATCCGTATGGCGGTCCGGTCTTCCGCGCCTACCGGAGCGTCGTTCGGCTGGCCCTGCGCCTGCGCTGGCTGGTGATCGCGGGGCTGCTCGCGGTCACGGCTGCCTCCTTCGCCCTCTTCGGCCAGGTGACGCAGCAGTTCTTCCCGCCCGCCTCCACGCCGATCTTCTACCTCGAGTACAAGGCCGCGCAGGGCGGCTCGATCCAGCGCACGTCCCAAGACCTGCGCACGGTCGAGGACTGGTTGCTGGCGCGCGACGACGTCGCCTCCGTCACCTCCAGCGCGGGCCGCGGCCTGAGCCGGTTCCTCCTGACCTACGAGCCCGAGAGCCCCGAGCCGTCCTATGGCGAGCTGGTCGTCCGCACGCCCGAGGTCGAGATGATCCCGGACCTGCGCCGCGAGCTCGACCGCTTCGTCGCCGAGGCCCTGCCCTGGGCCACGGTGACGACCAAGCGCATCATCTACGGCCCCACCGTCCCCGCCGACGTCGAGGCGCGGTTCTCCGGCCCCGACCCCGACGTGCTGCGGACGCTGGCCGAGGAGGCGCGGAGCGTCATGCGCACCGCCACGCGGAGCCTGCACACGGAGGTGATCGACTGGCACGAGCGGGAGCCGGTGGTGCGCCCCATCTTCGCCACCGACCGCGCGCAGGCGATGGGCATCTCGCGCGCCGACGTCGCGACCGGCGTCGCCCTCGTGACCGACGGCATCCCGGCCGGCGTCCTGCGCGAGCGCGACCGACGGATCGACATCGTCCTGCGCAGCGACGCGCGGGCGCCTGCCGCGCCCGGCGCCCTCCTCGACCAACCGGTCTGGTCGCCCGCCACGAACGGCTACGTCCCCCTGGCTCAGGCGATCGACGGGTTCGAGGTGATCGCCCGCGACACCCTCCAATGGCGCCGGGACCGCGTGCCGACCATCACGGTGCAGGCCAACGTCATCGAGGGACTGACCCCGCCCACGGTCCTGGCCGAGGTGCGCCCGGCCATCGAGGCGATCGACCTGCCGGACGGCTACGCCCTCGAATGGGGGGGCGAGTACGAGAGCGCCTCCCAGGCCCAGGCCTCCCTGGGCCGTCAGATGCCCCTCAGCTTCGGGACCATGCTGCTGATCACGGTGCTCCTCTTCGGCGCGCTGCGGCAGACGGCGGTGATCTGGACCATCGTGCCCATGGCCGTAAACGGCGCGGCTCTCGGGCTCTACTTCACCGGCCTGCCGTTCAGCTTCACGGCCCTCCTCGGGCTCCTGAGCCTGTCGGGCATGCTCATCAAGAACGCCATCGTCCTCGTCGAGGAGATCGACCTGCAGAAGGCCGAGGGCCGGCCCCAATCCCAGGCCATCGTCGAGGCGTCGACCTCGCGCCTGCGCCCCGTCGTCCTCGCCGCCGCCACCACGATCCTCGGCATGCTGCCGCTCCTGGCGGACAGCTTCTTCGCCGCCATGGCCGTGACGATCATGGCCGGGCTCGGCTTCGCCTCCGTGCTGACCCTGATCGGCGTGCCGGTCCTCTACCACACCTACCTGCGCGCGGAGCGGCGGGCGGAGGCGGACGGCGCGGCCGCCCCGAAGGCCGGCCCGGCGCCGCGCCGGCGCCTCGAGCTCGCGGCCGAATGACCGCCTTCAGGTGAACGGCACGTCGCACAGGCGCGCCGGCAGGGCGCGTCCGTCCGGCAGGTGGAGGAGGGCACCCTCCGCCTCCGCCGCCTCCCGCTTCATGAGCGCCAGGCCGATCGTCTCGCCGAACCGGGGCGAGCGGACCGCCGAGCCGAGCCGCCCGACCTCCTCGCCGTCCAGGGTCAGGGGCCAGGCCTCGTCCAGCGGCGGGCACGGGTCGAGGTCCACCCGCACCCCCCGCGGGACGCGCGCCGGCCCGTCCGCCGCGATCCGGCGCAGCGCCTCGAGGCCCACGCATTCGATCTCCCCGTCGAGGCGGCAGAGCTTCCCGAGCCCCATCTCCAGCGGGTCGTTCTGGGCGTTCATGTCCGTGCCGTAGCCGAGCATCCCCGCCTCGATCCAGTCCGCGGCGATGGGCGCGCCCGGCGCGATCGAATGGGGCCGCCCGGCCGCCATCACCGCATCCCAGAGCGCGGGGCCGAGATGGGCGCCGTCCAGGTAGATCTCGAACCCGTCCTGGCTCGAATAGCCCGACCGCGCGACGAGCTGGCCCGTGCCCTCGAACTCGACATGCGTGAACCCGTAGAACTTCAGCTCGCGCATCGCCTCCCCGAAGAGGGCGACCATGACCGCCTCGGCCTTCGGCCCCTGCACCGCCAGCGGGCTGACGTCCGGCTCGAAGGCGCGCGCGTCCAGCCCCCGCCCGGCGATCAGGCCCTTCACCCAGAGGAGCAGGTCGCTGTCGGCGATGGACAGCCAGTAGCGGTCCTCCGCGAGCTTGAGGAGGACCGGATCGTTCAGCATCCCGCCGTCCGCGTCGACGATGGGCGCGTAGTAGCAGCGCCCGACCTTCGCCCGGCGCAGGTCGCGCGGCGTCATCCACTGCACGAGCCAGGCGGCGTCCGGCCCGGTGACCTCCACCTGCCGCTCGGCCGCGACGTCCCAGATCTGCACGTGCTCGTGCAGATGGCGGTAGGCCTCCTCCGCCGTCATGCCGAAGGACTTGGGCAGCAGCATGTGGTTGTAGACCGAATAGCCGTCCACGCCCGCCGCCTCGACGCGGTCCGTATACGGCGTCCGGCGCAACCGGCGCGACGGCATGAGCGCCGCGCTCACGTCCGGCCCCCGGTCCCGGCGCCGCGCGTTCGCTCCACGATCTCGACCGCCATATGCGCGCCCTCCCCTTCGGGCGGAACCATAGGATGCGGAGCGCGCGGGGCGAACCCCTTCGGGCACGGGATCGACAGGCCGGCCCGATCCTGGCTAAGCCCGGCGCGACGCGGACCGCGGAGGGCGCAGGGTTGGACCGGACCGACAGGAGGGCCGCGTGAGCGCCGATCGCGCCCGCATCGTGCACGAGGCCTTCCGCCGCCGGGTCCTGGCCGGCGACCTGCCGCCCGGCGCCCCGCCCGGAGCCTCCCTCACCCATGCGGACGCCGCCGCCCTGTTCGGCGCCCAGTGCCTGAGCCGCGCGCTCGACCTCACCGCCCGCGCCATGCAGGCCGCCGGCACGGGCTACTACACGATCGGCTCGTCCGGGCATGAGGGGATGGCCGCCGTCGCGCACGCCCTGCGCCCGGACGACATCGCCTTCCTCCACTACCGGGACGCCGCGTTCCAGATCGCCCGCGCCGGGCAGGTGCCGGGCCAGGATTCGGCGCGCGACATGCTCCTCTCCTTCGCCTGCGCGGCGGACGACCCGATCTCCGGCGGGCGCCACAAGGTGCTGGGCTCGCGCGCCCTGAACATCCCGCCGCAGACCTCGACCATCGCCAGCCACCTGCCGAAGGCGGTGGGCGCGGCCTTCTCCATCGGCCTCGCGCGCCGCCACCCGCCCGAGCACCGCGCCCTGCCGGCGGACGGGATCGCGATGGCCTCCTTCGGCGACGCCTCGGCGAACCATTCGACCGCCCTGGGCGCCTTCAACGCCGCCGCCTGGGCGGCCTACCAATCGACGCCCATGCCCCTCCTGCTGGTGTGCGAGGACAACGGCATCGGCATCTCTGTCCCGACCCCGAAGGGCTGGATCGCCGCCAACTTCTCCGCGCGGCCCGGCCTGCGCTACTTCGCCTGCGACGGGCTCGACCTCTACGACACCGCGTGCGTCTCGGCCGAGGCGGCCGCCCATGTCCGCGCCCGCCGCGCGCCCGCCTTCCTGCACGTGCGCACGGTCCGCCTCTACGGGCACGCCGGCGCGGACGTCGCGAGCGCCTACCTGCCCCGGGCGCGCATCGAGGCGGAGGAGGCGGACGACCCGCTCCTGCATTCCGTGCGCCTGATGGCCGCCGCCGGGGCGATGACCCCCGAGGCGGCCCTGCGCGTCTACGACGAGACCCTCGCGCGCACCGAGCGCCTCGCCGTGGAGATCGGCGCCCGCCCCCGGCTCGGGACGGCGGCGCAGGTGATGGCCTCGATCGTGCCCCCGCCACGCCCCTGCGCGCCCGCCGCGCCCCCGGACCCGGCCCGCCGCGCCCGCCTCCTGGGCGCCGACGCCCGTGCCCAGGCCGAGCCGCAGATCATGTCCCGCCTGATCGGCTGGGCCCTGACCGACCTGATGCTGGAGCATCCCGAGACGGTCCTCATGGGCGAGGACGTGGGCCGCAAGGGCGGCGTCTACGGGGTCACGCGCGGGCTCCAGGCGCGCATCGGCGCGGACCGGGTCTTCGACACGCTCCTCGACGAGCAGTCGATCCTCGGCCTCGCCATCGGGCTCGCGCATAACGGCTTCGTCCCGATCCCGGAGATCCAGTTCCTCGCCTATCTCCACAACGCCGAGGACCAGTTGCGCGGCGAGGCGGCGACCCTGCCCTTCTTCTCGAACGGGCAATACGCGAACCCGATGGTCGTGCGGATCGCGGGCCTGGGCCATCAGAGGGGGTTCGGCGGCCATTTCCACAACGACAACTCGCTCGCCGTGCTGCGCGACATCCCCGGCCTGATCCTCGGCGTGCCCTCCTGCGGCGCGGACGCCGCGCGCATGCTGCGCGAGGCCGTGCGCCTGGCCCGCGAGGAGCAGCGCGTCGTCGTCCTCGTGGAGCCCATCGCCCTCTACGGCGCGCGCGACCTGCACGCCCCAGGCGACGGCGGCTGGATCGCGCCCTATCCCCCGGCCGGCGACCGGATCGCCCTGGGCGAGGTCGGGCTGCACGGGGACGGCACGGACGTCGCGCTCGTGAGCTTCGGCAACGGCCACTACCAGAGCCGCCAGGCGCGGCGCCGCCTCGCCGAAGCCGGCATCGGCGCGCGCGCCGTCGACCTGCGCTGGCTCGCACCCCTGCCGGAGGCCGCGCTCCTGTCGGCCATCGCCGGCTGCGCGCACGTCCTCGTGGTCGACGAGACCCGCCGCTCGGGCGGCGTCGCCGAAGGGCTGCTGGCGCTCCTGCAGGAGAACGGCGTGGCCGCGAGCCGCCTCACCGCGCAGGACAGCTTCATCGCCACGGGCCCGGCCTACGCCGCGACCATGCCGGGGGTGGACGACATCGTGGCCGCGGCCGCCGCGCTCGTCGGCGGGGCCGGCAAGCCCGCCCGGCGGCCGCCCTAGGCCAGGGCGAGGCCGTGATTGTCGAACTCCTGCCCCTCCGCCGCCGGCACGGCCGCGCCCCCGATCCCCAGCATCGCGTAGCCCGAGACGACCGGCCCCGCCCCGCACATCGCCGCGGCGGAGGCGCCGTCGATGCGCCGCTCCGCGACCACCTCCCCGTTCGCCAGGATCAGGGCCCGCCCTGCGTCCTTGGACGTGACGACCGCCCGGCCGCCGCCGCCCGCCACCGACGAGACGTAGCCGCCCAGAAGCTCCCCGGCCGGCAGCGACCGCGCCCGCCCGTCCTCGACCACCCAGAGGACGTCCCCCGCCCCCGGCCGCGCCGGGTCCGCGCGCTGCCCGCCGACATGGAGCCGCCCGCGCCCGTCATCGGCGAGATGCCGGAGGGAGACCCCCTCCGTCCCAGGCCAGAGGCCCATCGCCTCGGGCCGCGCGGGATCGCCGACGCCGAGGTCGAGGGTCACGATCTCGGAGGCGAACGCGCCGAGGTTGAGGGGCGTGCGCCCGTAATCGGGATGCGTCTCCAGCCCGCCGAGCGCGACGTGGAACCGGTCCGTCCCCGGCACGTGGCGGATGTCGTGCGGCCCCGGCCGGGGCAGGGGCAGCGCCCCCAGCCGCCGCAGGCCCGGCAGCTCGTAGATGCCGACCGCCCCGCCGAGGGTCGTCAGGTCGTTCTCCGTGACGAGGAGCGTGCGCCCGCCGGCGCCGAACGCGCCGTGCCCGTGGAAGCGCCGCCCCTCGGGCGCGGCCGCCACCGCGCGCACCTCGAGCGTGCGCAGGTCGACGAGGGCGAAGCGCGTGCCGGGCCGCCGGGGGAACACCGCCATCAGATCGCCGTGCCGCGCCATCCCGTGCGCCCGGAAGTCGAGCGGGACCGTCCCCGCCGGCGCGCCGTCCGCGCCGAGGAACCGCGCCCGGCTGCGCCCCGTCGCCGCCGAGGTCTCGACCGCCACGTAGGCCGCGCGTTCCGCCGGCTGCCCCAGCGCCCGGCCGCAGGCGACCACGCCCAGGCCGAGCGCGGCGCGCGCGAGCACCTCGCGCCTAGTCTCCATCGGCCGCCGTGAACCCCGACGTGAGGCCGATGGAGGCCGGGAAACCGGTCTTGAGGTAGCGCTCGTGGGAGAGCGCGAAGTCCGCGTATCCGCGCAGCTCCGCGGCCTCGGCGCCGTCCTCCTCGGCGATCTCAGCCAGGGTCCGGGGCCGGAAGGCCAGGGCGTCGGCCACCGACGCGGCCGTCTGCGCCAGGATCAGGTACTCCATCGTCCCGCCGATCTCGGTCGCCACGTCGAAGAGCCCGCCCGGCACCTCGTAGAGGTCCGCCAGCGCCCGGAACGACGCCTCGATGCTGGGCAGGCCGAGCCCGGCGGCGCGCGCCTCGGTCCGCTCCGCGCGCGCCTCGCCCGGCCCCTCGCCCAGCCCGCGCAGCAGCTTGAACTTCCGCAGCCGGTCGACATGGACCACCATCCCGGCCAGCAGCTCGCGGATGGGCGCCTCGACGCCGCGGTATCGCGCGTTGCCTGCCGCCGCCCCGTCGAACTCGGCGCGGAAGGCGCTGCCCGGCGCCCAGTCCGCGGCGAGCCCGGCCGCGAGATCGGCCTGATGCCCCGCGATCGCCGCCGCCAGCCCGCACTCGTAGGACCCCGCCGCCAGATCCCCGTGCGCGAGGTCCTCGAGCGCCGTCAGCCCCGTCAGGGCGACCGACCGCCCCGCGAGCCCTCCGTGCTCCAGGAGCGCGGGGTCGCCCGCCGCGAGGGCCCCGCGCACCGCCCGGCGGGCGAAGTCCTTCGGATCGGGCCAGAGCTGGACCCGCGCCGGTCCCTCGGCCGATTGCGCCGGCCCGGCCTGCACGAGGCTGGCGCGCTGCCAGGCGAGGAACGTCTCGCCATAGGCGGCCCGCACCGCCTCCATGTCCCCCGCCCCGTCGCAGCGCGCGCGGGCCGCGTCCGCGAGCCCCGCGGCCGCTTCCGCCTGCGCCTCGAAGGCCGGCCAGGCGAAATCGTCCGCCGTCCGGATAAGCCCGGCCTGCAGGCGCGCGGCCGCCTCGGGGTCGAGCGGGGCCTGCGCGGCGGCCGGCAGCGCCAGGAGGCACAGGGCGAGGATGCGGATCACAGGCTCTCCAGGAAGCGGATCAGGGCGGCGCGCGCCGGCGCCGGGGCGGCGGCGAAGGCGTCCCGCGACGCGGCCCCCTCCCCGCCATGCCACAGGATCGCCTCCTCGAGCGAGCGCGCCCGTCCGTCATGGAGGAAATAGGTGTGGCCGTTCACCACCTCCGTCAGGCCGATCCCCCAGAGCGGCGGCGTGCGCCACTCGGCGGCGGGCCGACCGCCCGCGGGCACCGCATCGGCCAGCCCCGGCCCCATGTCGTGCAGGAGGAGGTCCGTGTAGGGCCAGATGAGCTGCCCCGCCTGCCCCTCGGGCGCGTCCCCGGCGGTCGCGAACTTCGGCACGTGGCAGGCGACGCACCCCGCCTCGTAGAAGAGCGCCTTGCCGGCCAGGACCTGCGGATCGCCCACGTCCCGCCGCGCCGGCACCGCGAGGTGCGAGGCGTAGAACACCAGGAGGTCGAAGAGCGCGTCCGCGATCTCCGGCTCGGCCTCCGTCCCGCCATGCATCGCCGCGCGGCAGGCCGTCTGCGCCGCGGTGCACTCCCCCCAGGGCGCGGGATGCGCGCGGGTCGACAGGCCCATGTCGACCGAGAACGCCGTCGCCGACTGCGCCGCGACGGTGGGCTCGGCGGCCGTCCACCCGAAGCGCCCCGCCAGCGCTCCGGCGCGCGCGAGGCGGCCGGAGACGCCGTCACCGTCCAGGTCGCCGGGGTCGGCATGAGCGGCGAGGTCGGCCTCCGGGATCGCCTCCAGCAGGCCCAGCCCGATCATCGGCGGCGCGATCCGGGGCGCCAGCGCCACGCCCGGCCCGAGGGGCGCGTCCGCCGCGTAGGACGGCCGGCGCAGGTCGGCGCGCGTCCCGTCCGGGTAGTCGAACGCCGCCGCCTCCCAGCTCACCCGCACGCGCCCCTCGGCCGCGCGCCCGGCCGCGGCCTGGTCCTGGAGCTGCCGGCCCAGCGCGGGGTCCGGCGCGCCGTCCGCGTCCGCCAACGCGAAGACCATCGAGACGAGCCCGTCCTCCCCCGGCTCGGGCGGGTGCCCGCGCCCGTCCTTGATATGGCAGCCCTGGCAGGAGCGGGCGTTGAAGAGCGGGCCGAGCCCGTCCGATCCGGCCGTGGAGGACGGCGCCGGCACCCAGGGCCGGTCGAACACCCCGTTGCCGACGAAGAAATCCGCCCGCGCCTCGAAGCTCAAGGCGGCCGAGGGCAGGGAGAAGGCGTTGGCGTCGAGCCGCGT
The DNA here is from genome assembly GCA_963833115.1 of uncultured Alphaproteobacteria bacterium. GTDB lineage: Bacteria > Pseudomonadota > Alphaproteobacteria > Rhodobacterales > Rhodobacteraceae > Hasllibacter. The sequence continues at coordinate 131,134 of CAWHWS010000002.1, forward strand.
GCGGTTCGTGCCGGATCCGCCCTGGAGCGCCTCGAACGGCTCGGGCTGGGAGAAGTCGGCCGTCGGCGCCAGGAGCCGCGCCCGCCGCTCCGCCCCGGTCTCCTCGCTCGTCTCCGCGACGGCCGGCGCCACGGCCAAGGCCGCCATCAGGACCGCCCACCTCATCGCGCGCCCGCCTCCCGCCGCCCGCCGACGCCGCCCGCCGACGCCGCGCCCTATTGGAACACCGCCCCGGGCGCGTCGAGGCTGTCCGACCCCTCGACGGCGATGCCGCCCGCGCCGAGCGCCGCGACCAGCGATTCGAGCGCCCGCGTCTGCGCGACCAGCGCGTCGATCGCGTCCTGCACGACCGCGTTGCCCTCCTCGTTGCCGAAGCCGATCATCTGGTCGTAGGCCTCCACCCCGTCATCCGCCCGCGCCTTGAGGACCGACATCGCCGCCATCGTCGCGTCGAGCCGCGCGGTGGTCGCCGCATCGAGCGCGGGGTCCGCCGCCGCGACGAGGTCCGAGAGCGACGGCACCCGCGTCACCGTGCCGTCCGCCGCCTCGAAGCGCCCGAGATAGACGTTCCGGATGCCCAGAGCGTCGTGGTAATGGTCGTTGTGCGTGTTGTCGGCGAAGCACGAATGCTCCTCCTCGGGGTCGTGCAGGATGAGGCCGAGCTGCATCCGCTCGCCGGCCAGCTCGCCATAGGAGAGCGAGCCCAGCCCCGTCAGGATCGCGCCCAGCCCCTGCGCGTCGGGCAGCGCCTCGATGTCCGCCCGCGCCGCGCCCCCCGGGCCCCAGGCCGACACGATCTCCTCCAGGTCCGCGACGAGGAGCTCCGAGGCCGCGGTCAGATAGGCCGCCCGCCGGTCGCAGGCGCCGCCGGTGCAGGCCGCGGGGTCGAAATCGGTGTGCGGGCGCGCCCCGGCGCCGGGGCCGGTGCCGTTGAGGTCCTGCCCCCAGAGCAAGAACTCGATCGCGTGATAGCCCGTGGCGACGTTGGCCTCGATCCCGTCGATCTCGTGGAGCTCGCGCAGGAGGGCCGGCGTGATCTCGGCCGCGTCCACGGCCCGCCCGCCGACCGTCAGGGCCGGGTTCGCCACCACGTCGGCGCGGAACGCCCCGTTCTCCTCGGAGGTCTCGCCGTAGAGCGCCGTGTCGACGTAGTCGATGAGCCCCTCGTCCAGCGGCCAGGCGTTCACGCGGCCCTCCCAGGCGTCCACGACCGGGTTGCCGAACCGGTAGGCCTCGGTTTGCTGATAGGGCACGCGCGCCGCGCGCCAGGCATCCTTGGCGGCCGAGTGGGACTCGGCGGACGGCGCGGCGACGAGCGCGTCCAACGCCGCGTCCAGCGCCCGCGCCGCCTCCAGGCTCGCGGAGTATTGGGCCAGCGCCAGGTCGGCATAGCCGTTCAGGACCTCGCGCGCGCTCTGCGCGTGCAGCGACGATCCGGCGCAGCAGGCGGCGACGGTCAGGGCGGTAAGGACGGAGCGCGGCATATGTGACCTCGATGGCGTCGTGCCGGAGTCGCATACCGACTCGAGTTGTCAGGTATATGACCTTTCATGCCACCGTCACCTGGATCGTGCATCCGGGCCGGCGAACCCGATGAGGACCTCTTTCATGCGCACCGCACTGCTGCTGCTCGCCGCCCTGCCCCTCGCCATGCCCGCCGCGGCGCAGGACGGCACCATTCCCGCGCCCAAGGGCGGGTTCGCCAGCTACGACCCCACGCTCAGCGCCCGCGACGCGGTGCTGGCGAACTGGGATCTCGCGGCCGCGGGCATCCGCGCCGGAGAGGTGGTCGGCGGCCGGATCGTGGAGGCCGCCGATCGCGGCGTGCCCTTCGAGCGGCTCGCGCGGCAAGGGGCCGCCGCCCAGCGCACGATGATCCAGCGGTGGAACGCCGCGCAATGGCTCTACGCCGCCGCGCCGGACCTGGCCCGACTGGACGCCGGCGCGATGCGCGCGGTGGCGGCCGCCCTCGCCGCGCCCTGCGCGGACGCCCCCTGCGCGGCGGAGGCGGCCGCCCTGCGCGACGCCTTCTCGGCGACCACGGCGCAGCTCGGCGCCGCCGCCTCGGACGCCCGCGGCGCCGTGGAGGCGCGCCAGGAACGGCCCGACGCGGTCCTGATGGCCGAGCAGCTCACGCTCGTGGCGGACTATCTCGGCGGCGGCGCCTGGGGCGAGGACCTCGCCCTGGCCGCGTTCGGCCTCGAGGGCGAGGAGGTCGCCGCCCGCATCGTCGGCGCGATGTCCGTCTGGCGCAACGTCGAGCCCTATGTCGGCCTGACCGATCCCGAGGTGGACGCCGCCATCAACGCCGCCGCCGAGCAGGTCCTGCGCACCCTGCGCCTGGAGATCCGCGCCGGAGCGCCCCTCGCCGAGCAGCGGGCCGAGCTCGCCATCCTGCGCGACCGCACCGGGATCCTGGCGGCCGAGTTCCGCCGGGCGGCGGGGCTCTTCGCCGCCGGGTGAGGCGCGTGGCGGGCCTGCGGCCCCTCGCGCTGGCCGCCGCGCTCCTCGCGCCGCCCGCCGCCGCCGAGGCCCCGGCGGTGCCGCGATGCCTCGCCTGCCATCTCGAGCCGGACGGACGCCTCGACATCGTCGGCATCGCCCCGCTGGAGGCCCTGCCCCCCGAATGGCCGATCCTCCACGAGGACGCCTTCGACCTCGACGGCGACGGCGTCGCCGGGCGCCTGCGCTACGTCACGGGCGCGCGCGGGCCGGTGATCGCCCTCTACGGCCGCCGCCTCGCGGCCGGGCGGCTTGAGGATTTCGCCCGCATCGCCGGCGCGGCGCACGGGATCGACCTGTCGGACCCGGCCGTCCTGGCCGAGGTCGCGGCCGCCTTCCGCGCGCTCTCCCCCGATCCCGCCCCGCCCGCGCCCGAGGCCCTGCGCGCGTTCGAGGCGCGTGGCTGCGCCGCCTGCCACGTGACGGACACCTACGAGCACTCGGGGCGCACCTACGCCCCGCTCAGCGACTTCCTGCTCCACGATCTCGGCGAGGGCCCGGTGCGCACGGCCCCCCTCTGGGGCTGCCCCACCTGCCTGGAGGCGCCCGGCCACCGGGGCGGCTAGCCGCCGAGGCGGGCCCCCTCGGCGCCGGCGCGCAAGACAAAAGGGGGGCCGCGGTCTCCCGCGGCCCCCCCTCCTTCCGACCGGGCGATCAGCGCATCGACAGGTCGAACGCGCCCTCCGGCAGGTTCAGGTCGAACATGAACACCTGGCCGCCGCGATCGGCCTCGACCTCGGCCACCTGGCCGCCCGAGTCCGTCCGGTGCTGCACCACGCCCATCATCACGTGGCTCGCGATCGGCAGGCTCATGTTGATCGCCTGCTCGCCGGTCCCGGACAGCTCCTCCATGGTGTGGAAGCTGCCATCGTCCTTGCGGGCCAGGAGCGCGGTGATGTTCCACGAGCCCGAGAACTCGGAGGTCCGCGCCTTGTCGATCGCGCCGGGAAGCGACGCCGCCCCGGCCAGCGCGCGGGGCGATTCGTCCCCGCCCGCCATCGCCAGGAAGTAGCCGCGGCCCGGCTCCGCCAGCTCCATCGTCTCGGGGTCGAGGACGAGCGCGTAGGCCCGCTCGCCGAAGGCATTGCCCGAATCCTCGTTCACGATCAGCACGTCCGCGTCCGAGCCCTTGATCCACATCAGGCCGTCGGGCGCCGTCGCCTTGGCGACGCCGTCCTGGTCGGTGGCCTGCGTGCCCATGCCGCCGTGCTTGATCCCCTTCTCGCCGACCTCGAGGGTCAGCGCGCCGTCGAACGCCGCCAGGGTCCGCGTCGCGGTCCCGGTCAGCATCTCGGGCAGGGCGCCGCCCGCCGCGTCCAGCTCCGCCACGATGTTCTCGAGCGCGAAGGCGACGTAGCCGCCCTCCTCGGTCATCGACTGCACCCAGCGGGTGTTGGAGGGGTCGGGGTCGACGGCCGGATGCTCGGTCTTGGAATCGCCCAGCAGGTAGGTGTGCCCCTCGGGCTGCTCGCTCTCGAGGCCCCAGAGGTTGACCTCCGTGTCCTTGACCGCGACCGGCGCGTCCCATCCGCCCCACTGGTAGGAGGTCGGCACGAAGGCGACGTCGAACCGGTCCACCGCGTCCGGGTTCGTCACGTAGGCGTCCATCATCTTCTCGGTCACGTCGATCTCGTCGATCCCGAGGTCCGCGAAGGCCTCGTTCGCCACCGCGAGCCCGTAGATCTTCCCGTGCAGGAGGCCATTGCGCGCCAGGAACGCGTCGCGCTCGCTGGCGTCGCCGGCGATCGGCTGCCCGTCCACGCCGGCGCCCTTGAGGCCGACGTAGATCTTGAGCGGCGCGGGCTCCACGTCGTGGTTGTAGCCCGCGAGGACCATCACGACGTAGTCCGGATGCTGCGCGTTGATCGGCATGATCTTCTCGTAGCCCGACTGCCCGAGGGCCGGCACCGTGTAGGCGGTCCCGCTCGCGATATCGACCGCGATCGAGGCCAGGCCCATGCCGTCGTCCGTGTCCCACTTGGAGACCGTCGTCTCGCCGTCGCCCGTCCCGGTCGTGAGGTCGAACATCTCCTGGATGTTCCACTCCTCGGCCATGAACCAGACGTCGTCCGCGAGGCCGATCCCGTCGCCGTACTTGTTCGCGTGCTCGTAATAGGCGCCGCAGAACGACTGGAAGAAGAAGTCCGCCTTCTGCAGGAGGAACGCGTCCTCGAACTCGACGACCTCGCCCTCGGGGGTGGCCTGGTTGCCCCAGACGCCGCCCTCGGCCTTCGGCAGGACCTCCTCGCCGAAGACGTTGTGGATGGTCGAGAAGAGGTGCCCCGAGCCCTGCACCATGCCCGCGGCCGCGTCCTCGTTGTCCAGGAAGTCCGCCATCGCGGCGCGGTCGTAGTCGATGTAGTGCAGGTGGCTGCCCGTGAACGTCACGCCCGAGGCCATCTCCCAGGGGTAGGTCTCGGTCGACATCGTGCCATAGGATTCCGACTGGTAGCCCAGGCGCACGGTGTCCTCGTCCCGCAGCCAGGCGGCGTTGCCGTCGGGCCAGCCGGTCAGGGCCTGCCCCGTCTGCGCGTCGACCTCGCCCACCGTCGCCAGGGCCTTCATCGTGCCGATGAACGGGAAATCGATGTCGGCGGACTGCCCGTCGACGATCTCGAACCCGTTGCCGGCGGTGCTCGCCTCGGGGATGAGGGCGGTCGTCTCGCCGATCTTGACCTTGCCGGCATGGGCGTCCGCCATCGCGGTCAGGGCGGTGGTGGAGAGCAGCGCGGCGGCGAGCGCGGTGAGCTTGAGCGGTCGGATGGGCATCGAGGGACTTCTGAGTTGGTCGCCGCGATCCCTATCCGCACCGTGCGTCAGTTTCTTGACGCCCCCCCGTGAGGCCCTCGCGCCCCGCCCGATCCTCTGCCATGAGCCCGCGCAGCCTGGGCCGCCGGATCGGCGCGCGGCCGCCCGCCCGGAGGGAACGGACATGAGGATCTTCGGCTGCCCCGCCTGCGGGGAGACGGTCTATTTCGACAATCTCGCCTGCCGCGACGGCACGGCGCTCTTCCTCGACCCGGACCGCGGCGTCATGCTGGACGGCGGAACCCCCTGCGCCAACCGCGAGGCGATCGGCTGCAACTGGATCGCCGAGGCGGACGGGCTGTGCCGGTCCTGCGCGATGACCCGCACGGTCCCCGACATCGGCGATCCCGGGAACGTCGTCCTGTGGGCCCGGACCGAGGCCGCCAAGCGCCGGATGCTCGCCAACCTCGCGCTCTGGGGCTGGTTCACGCCCTCCGACGCGGGCGCGCGCCCGGTCTTCGAGCTCCTGTCCGAGAGCACCACGTCCGGCGCCGCGCGCGTCACCATGGGCCATGCGGACGGGCTCATCACCATCAACGTGACCGAGGCGAGCGAGGCCGTCCGCGCCCGGCGGCAGGAGGAGCTGGGCGAGCTCTACCGGACCATGATCGGCCACATGCGCCACGAGATGGCGCATTTCCTGCACCTTCGCCTCCTGGAGCGTCCCGGCTTCGCGGCGGCCTTCCGCGCCCTCTTCGGCGACGAGCGGGCCGATTACGGCGCCGCCCTCGCGCGGCACTACGAGGACCCGCGGCCCCCGGGCGAGGCGTTCGTGACCGGCTACGCCACCGCCCACCCGCACGAGGACTGGGCCGAGACGACCGCGCATCTTCTGCACCTCGTCGACCTCATCGACAGCGTGGCCTCCGCCGCGCTCGCCCTGCCGGACGGGCCGCCCCGCGGCTACGACGCCTATGCCGAGGAGGACGCCGAGCGCCTGATCGCGCTGGCGGTGGAGGCGGCGATCGCGGTCAACCACGTCAACCGCGCGCTCGAGCTGGGCGATCTCTACCCGTTCGTCCTCACGGCGCCGGTGCGGGCCAAGATCGCCTTCGTCCATTCCTGGCTCCGCCGCGCGCCCGGTTGAGCGCCCGCCTCGGCCGGCCCGCGGCCTTGCGCGGCGCGCGGCGGGCCGGCATCACCCGGGCCATGACCGATCCCGCCCTCCTCACCGCCGCGCTGGTGCGCTGCCCATCCGTCACCCCGGCCGAGGGCGGCGCGCTCGTCCTGCTGGAGGACCTCCTCGCCGGCGCCGGGTTCGAGTGCACCCGCGTCGACCGGGGCGGCGTGCCCAACCTCTTCGCCCGCTGGGGCCGGCGCGGGGCGAACCGCTCCTTCGGCTTCAACGGGCACACCGACGTGGTGCCGGTGGGCGACGAGGCGGCCTGGACGCACCCGCCCTTCGGCGCGGTGATCGAGGACGGCTGGCTCTACGGGCGCGGCGCTACGGACATGAAGTCGGGCGTCGCCGCCTTCGCCGCCGCGGCGGTCGACTTCGTGCGCGACACGCCCCCGGACGGCGCCGTGATCCTCGCCATCACCGGCGACGAGGAGGGCGACAGCCGCGACGGCACGCCCGCCCTCCTCGACTGGATGCGCGCGCACGGCGAGGCGATGACCGACTGCCTCGTCGGCGAGCCCACCTCGCCCGAGACCTTCGGCGAGGCGATGAAGATCGGCCGCCGCGGCACCATGAACGCCTGGATCGACGCGCACGGCACCCAGGGCCATTCCGCCTATCCCGAGCGCACGGCGAACCCGGTCGCCGCCGTCGCCACCCTGATCCACCGGCTGCAATCGGACCCGCTCGACGCCGGCACCGAGCATTTCGACCCCTCCAATTTCGAGGTCACCACCATCGACACGGGCAACCCCGCGACCAACGTCGTGCCCGCCCGCTGCCGCGCCACCCTCAACGTGCGCTTCAACGACCGGCACGACGGCGCCTCCATCGCCGCCTGGATCGACGCCGCCGCCGCCCGGGTCGCGCAGGAGTCGGGTGTCGCCATCGAGACGCGCCACAAGGTCGGGGGCGAGGCGTTCCTGACCGCGCCCGGCCCCCTCACCGAGCTCATCGCCGCCGCCGCCCAGGCCGAGACCGGCGCCCGCCCCGCCATGACCACCACGGGCGGCACGTCGGACGCGCGCTTCGTCAAGGACCACTGCCCGGTGGCGGAGTTCGGCCTGGTCGGCCACCGGATGCACGCCGTCGACGAGCGCGTGCGCGTGGAGCAGATCCACGCCCTCAAATCCGTCTACGGCCGCATCTTGCGGGACTATTTCGCCTGACCCGCCCACGCCCCCGACTCGTCGTCATGCTCAAGGAGCCGCGGCCCGGACGGGTCAAGACGCGCCTCGGCCGGGAGATCGGCATGGTCCCCGCCGCCTGGTGGTTCCGCCACCGGACGCGCGCCCTCCTGCGCCGCCTGCGCGATCCGCGATGGGAGACGGTGCTCGCCGTCGCGCCGGACGCCGAAGGGCTGCGCAGCCGCGTCTGGCCCGCCCGCCTGCGCCGCGTGCCGCAGGGCCCGGGCGACCTCGGCGCGCGCATGGCCCGCCTCCTGCGCGCCGGGCGCGGCCCGATCTGCATCGTCGGCGCCGACATTCCCGGCCTCGGCCGCGCCCATGTCGCGGAGGCCTTCGCCGCCCTGGGCCGGGCGCCCTCGGTCCTCGGCCCCGCGCCCGATGGCGGCTACTGGCTGATCGGCCTGCGCCGCGCCGCCGCGGCCCCGCCCGGCCTCCTGAGGGACGTGCGCTGGTCCACGCGCCACGCCATGGCCGATACCGCGCGCACCCTGCCCGCCCCCGTCGCCCAGGTCGCGACGCTGGCCGACGTCGACACCGCCGCCGACCTGCGCGCCGCGGGTTCCCTACCGCGCCCGGCGTGATACCTCCGCCCCCATGGCCGACCTTCCCAGCAAGACCGCGATCCTCGACTTCATCGCCGCGAACCCCGCCGCCTCCGGCAAGCGCGAGATCGCGCGCGCCTTCGGCCTGAAGGGCGCGGCCAAGGTCGAGCTCAAGCGCCTGCTGCGCGAGCTCGAGGACGGCGGCCACCTCACCCGCCGCAAGAAGACCTACCGCGAGCCCGGCACCCTGCCCCCCGTCACCGTCCTCACGGTGCGGGGCGCGCCGGACGGCGACCAGATCGGCGAGCCCATGGAATGGACCGGCGAGGCGGACGCGCCCGCGATCCTCCTCATCCCCCGCCCCGGCGATCCGGCCCTCGGCGCCGGCGACCGCATCCTCGCGCGGATCGCGCCCACGCCCGAGGCGGACCACCCCTACGAGGGCCGGCTGATCCGCCGCATCGGCACCAATCCCCGCCGCACCATCGGCATCTTCCGCCGCGGCGCGGAGGGGGGGCGCATCATGCCGATCGACAAGGGCTCCGACCGCGAATGGCGCGTGCCCCCCGGCGCGACCTCCGGCGCCCGCGACGGCGAGCTCGTGGAGATCGAGGCCCAGGGGCCCCGCCGCGCCGGCCTGCCCGCCGCCCGCGTCGTCGCCCGCCTGGGCGATCCCTCCGCCCCCCGCGCGGTCTCCCTCATCGCGATCCACAAGCACGGCATCCCGGACGACTTCCCCGACGAGGCCATCGCCGAGGCCGACGCCGCCGGGCCCGTCCCCCTCGGGGACCGGGAGGACCTGCGCGACCTCCGGCTCGTGACGATCGACCCGTCCGACGCCCGCGACCACGACGACGCCGTCCTCGCCATGCCGGACGACGACCCCGCCAACCCGGGCGGCCACGTCCTGTGGGTCGCCATCGCCGACGTCGCCCATCACGTGCGCCCCGGCTCCGAGCTCGACCGCGAGGCGCGCCGCCGCGGCAACTCCACCTACTTCCCCGACCGCGTCGTCCCCATGCTGCCCGACGTGCTCTCGGGCGACCTCTGCTCCCTGCACGAAGGCGTGGACCGCCCCTGCCTCGCGGTCCGCATGGTCCTGTCGGCGGACGGCGCCAAGCTCTCCCACCGCTTCGCCCGCGGCCTCATGCGCAGCCACGCCTCCCTCCACTACGAGGAGGTCCAGGCCGCCGTGGACGGCGCCCCCACCGAGCGGACCGAGCCGCATCTCGAGAGCGTGATCCGCCCCCTCTACGCCGCCTACGCGGCCCTCGCGGCCGCGCGCGAGCGCCGCGCCCCCCTCGCGCTCGACCTGCCCGAGCGCACGATCCGCCTGACCGAGGACGGCGAGGTCGCGGAGGTCGCGGTGAAGGACCGCCTCGACGCGCACCGCCTGATCGAGGAGTGCATGGTCCTCGCCAACGTCGCGGCCGCCGAGACCCTGATCGCGCGCCGCACGCCCCTCCTCTTCCGCGTCCACGAGGAGCCCGATCCCGTGCGCCTCGACGCCCTGCGCGAGGTCGCTCGGAGCGCCGGCCTCGCCCTCGCCAAGGGCCAGGTCCTGCGCACGCGCGAGCTCAACCGCCTCCTGGCCCAGGCCGAAGGGTCCGGCGCCGAGGAGATCGTCGCCATGGCCACGCTCCGCTCCATGCAGCAGGCCGTCTACGCGCCCGCCAATCTCGGCCATTTCGGCCTCGCGCTGGCGAGCTACGCGCACTTCACGTCGCCGATCCGCCGCTACGCCGACCTCGTGGTCCATCGCGCCCTGATCGCCGCGCACGGCTGGGGCGAGGGCGGCCTGACCCCGTCCGAGATCGAGCGGCTGGAGGACACCGCCGAGCACATCTCCACCACCGAACGCCGCTCCATGGCCGCCGAGCGCGACACGACCGACCGGTACCTCGCGGCCTTCCTCTCCACCCAGGTCGGCGCCGAGTTCGAGGGCGTCGTCTCGGGCGTGCAGCGCTTCGGCCTCTTTGTGCGCCTGGACGGCACCGGCGCCGACGGGCTGATCCCCGTGCGCTCGCTGGGGGCGGAATACTGGCAGCACGACGCCGAGGCGCAGACCCTGACCGGGGCCGAGAGCGGGCGCACCCTGGGCCTGGGGCAGCGGGTGACCGTTAAGCTGACCGAGGCCGTGCCCGTGACCGGCGGCCTGATGCTGGAGCTGATCGCCGCGGAGGGCGCGCCCCTTCGCCGGGCCGCCGGCGCCGCGCCCCGGCGCATGGACAAGGGCCGGCGCGCCCCGCCCCGCGGCCGCAAGGTCACGCGCACCCGCCGCTGACCGCCCGTCCCGGCAGCGTGGCCCCTCCGCCGCAGGGCGGCCTTCCGCCCGCGCCCCGTGCCGCGGCGGCTTACGCGGCCCCCCGCGATGCACTAGGCCCGAGGCGTCCATCGCCCCCGAGGAGGACGACCATGCGCCTCGCCCCCGCCCTGCTCGCCGCCACGCTGGCCCTGCCCGCCGCGGCCCTCGACGGATCGCCCCGGCCGGAGGTGCGCCCCGGCGCCCCGGCCACCCCCGCCGCGCCTCGCCCCGAAGCCCGCCCGGCCGCGGCCGCCCAAGGCCTGCGGGCTCCGCTGCCCGCCCCGGACGATGCCGGCCTGCGCACCTGGATCTCCGGCTTCCGCGACCGCGCCCTCGCGGAGGGCATACGTCCGGGCATCCTCGACGCCGCCTTCGCGGACGTGCGCTACGATCCGGAGGTCATCCGCCGCGACCGGAACCAGTCCGAGTTCACCAAGACGATCTGGGCCTATCTCGAGACCGCCGTCTCGGAGAGCCGCATCCGCAACGGCCGCGCCGCCCTGGCCGAGCACGCGGCCGCCTTCGACGCGGTGGAACGCGCCCACGGCGTCGAGAAGGAGGTCGTCGCCGCGATCTGGGGGCTGGAGAGCGCCTATGGCGCGGTGCGCGGCGACGACCCCGTGATCGGCTCGCTGGCGACCCTGGCCTATGACGGCCGGCGCGGCCCCTTCTTCGAGGCGCAGCTCATCGCCGCCCTGCGCATCCTGCAGGCCGGCGACACCACGGCGGACCGCATGACCGGCTCCTGGGCCGGCGCGATGGGCCACACGCAGTTCATGCCGACCTCCTTCCTCGAGCACGCCGTCGACGGCACGGGCGACGGCCGGCGCGACATCTGGGGCGACGATCCCACCGACGCGCTCGCCTCGACGGCGGCCTATCTCGCCGGCTTCGGCTGGACGCCCGGCCAGCCATGGGGGGTCGAGGTCGCCCTGCCGCCCGGCTTCGACTACGCGCAGGCCGACCGCGCCGTGACGCGCGCGCCCTCCGAATGGGCCGCCCTCGGGGTGCGCGACATGGACGGCGCCGCGGTCGCGGATCACGGGGCGGCCTCGGTCCTCCTGCCCGCGGGGGCGCGGGGCGCCGCGTTCATGATCTTCGACAACTTCGCAGTGATCGAGCGCTACAACTCCGCCGACGCCTACGTGATCGGGGTCGGCCATCTCGCCGACCGCCTCGCCGGCGGCGATGCGATCCGCGGGGACTGGCCCGAAAGCGATCGCGCCCTCACATTCGCCGAGCGTCAGGAGATGCAGAGGCTGCTGACCAGTGCCGGCTTCGACACCAAAGGCGTCGACGGCCGCGTCGGCCCCCTGACGATCGCAGCGATCCGCGAGTATCAGGATCGCGCGGGCCTCGTCCCCGATGGATACGCCTCCCTCACCCTCCTCGAACGCCTACGCTGAACGGCGCGCTCCCGCCCGCCCTCGTCGCCTTGCGGCGCCTCGCGCGGTTGGGCCGGGCGCCGCGTCGCTGCGCGACGTCGGCGCGGCCGCTGCGCTGGCGGGGGGCGTCCTCCGGGCAGGAACGCTTTGGACGGAGGTGCGCCTCCGGCGGGGATACTTGGATCAAGATGAGGGAGCGGGTCCGACGTCTTCTCCTGCCCTCTCATCTTGACGCAAATATCCCGGGGAGCGCGAGGGGCAGCGCCCCTCGCAGGGCCGGGCGAGGGGGGCCTCGGCTCCCCGAGCCCGGCCCTTTCCGCTTCAAGTCAAGCCAGCGCGTGCCGATGGCCCGCGCTGTAGCGGCCCGTCACGTGGTGCTCCAACTGGCGCTCAATGTCGCCCAGGAGCGACGACGCCCCGAACCGGAACAGTTCCGAGCGCGTCCACGGCGCGCCGAGCTCGTCCTTCATCATCGCCAGATAAGTGATCGCGTCCTTCGCCTTCGAGATGCCCCCCGCGGGCTTGTACCCGACCCGGAACCCCGAGCGCGCTTCGTACTCCCGGATCGCGCGCAGCATCACCAGGCTCACGGGCAGGGTCGCGTTCACCCCTTCCTTGCCCGTCGACGTCTTGATGAAGTCCGCCCCCGCCATCATGCACACCGCGCTCGCCCGCGCGACGTTGCGCAGGGATCCGAGCTCTCCCGTCGCCAGGATCGCCTTCACGTGCGCGTCCCCGCACGCCTCGCGAAAGGCGCGCATCTCGTCGTGAAGCGCCTGCCAGTCGCCCGTCAGAACGTGGCGGCGCGAGATCACGATGTCGATCTCCGCCGCCCCGTCCGCCACGCTCCGCTCGATCTCCGCGATCCGCAGGTCGAGCGGCGACAGCCCCGCTGGAAATCCAGTCGACACCGCCGCGACCGGGATGCCCGACCCCGCGAGCGCCTCCACCGCCGGCGCGACCATGTCGTGGTAGACGCACACCGCCCCCACCGTCAGGTCCGGCAGCCCGATCGCCTCCAAGAGGTCCGTCCGAACCGGCGCGCGCGCCTTGGCGCACAGGCGCCGCACCCGGCCCGCCGTGTCGTCCCCCGCGAGCGTCGTCAGGTCGATGCAGCTCACCGCCCGCGCCAGCCACGCGGCCTGCCAGTCCTTCTTGACGCTTCGGCGGCCGGGAATCGTCGCCGCGCGCCGCTCGATCGCGGACTGGTTCGCCCGCATTCCGAGCGCCCAGTCGAGATCGAGCGCGGTGCCGGGGTTGCGCGCGTCGCCTTCCGGCGCGCGGACCTGCGGCAGGCCGGCGGTCCCGGTCCCGGCATCGATCTTCGTCTGCGTCGCACCCGTCATCCCCGATACCTGCACCGCACCGGCCCCCTTGTCCACGCGCCCGGCGCTGGCGCGCGGCCCGCCGCGGTGCCATCCTCGCGACATGACCTTCGACCGCGCCCTCAAGATCGCCCCGAGCCTCCTCGCCGCCGACCCCGCGGACCTCGCCGCCGAAATCCGCGCGGCCGAGGCCGGGGGCGCCGACTGGATCCATGTCGACGTGATGGACGGGCATTTCGTGCCCAACCTCTCCTTCGGTCCGGCCACGGTCCGCGCCCTGCGGTCGCACGTGACGACCGTCCTGGACGTGCACCTGATGTGCGCGCCGGCCGACGCCTGGATCGCGCCCTTCGCGGAGGCCGGCGCCGACGTGATCACCGTCCACCTCGAGGCCGGGCCCCATGTCCACCGCTCGCTCCAGGCGGTGCGCGCCGCCGGCTGCCGGGCCGGGCTCGCCCTGAACCCCGGCACGCCCGCGGCGGCGGCGGCGGAGCTGATGGACGCGGTCGACCTGATCTGCGTGATGGGCGTGAACCCCGGCTTCGGCGGGCAGAGCTTCGTCGCCGGCACGATCCCCAAGATCGCGGCCCTCAAAGCGATGATCGGGGGCCGCCCCGTGCATGTCGAGGTCGACGGCGGCATCTCCCCCGGGACCGCGCCGGCCGCGCGCGCCGCCGGAGCGGACGTGCTCGTGGCGGGGTCCGCGGTGTTCGGCCATGGCTCGGCCGCGGCGCCGGACGGCTACGGCGGCGCCATCCGCGCGCTGCGCGAGGCCTGCGCCTGACCCCCGCCCGCCGCAGGCGCGCCGATGCCGGAGGCGAGGCCCGGCCCAACCGACGGAGGCGCCGCCAGGCGCCGAAGGCGGGCGGGAGCGCACCCGCCTAGCCCGCCTGGGCCTCCGCGGCGGCGATCAGCGCCTCGTAATACGGACCCAGATGCTCGACGATCAACTCGATGCCCTCCGCGTTGGGATGGATCCCGTCGGCCTGCATGTAGGCCCGCACCTGCGACGGGGCGCCGCCCCCGGCCGCGCGGGTCATCCCGGCGAAGAAGCTCGGCGCATAGGCCGCGCCGCGCGCCTGCGCGACCTCGGGGAACATCGCGTCGAACGCCGCCTTCCACTCGGCGCCGTAGTTCGGCGAGGCGACGAGCCCGATCATCAGCGTCGGCAGCCCGGCCTCCTGCGTGGCGCCCAGGATGCGGTCCAGGTTCGCCCGGCTGGTGGCGGGGTCGATCCCGCGCAGGAAGTCGTTCCCGCCCAGCGCGACGGACACCGCGTCCACCTCCGGCGTGAGGGTCCAGCCGATGCGCGCGGCGCCCCCGGCCGTCGTGTCGCCGGAGACCCCGGCGTTCACCAGCGCCACGTCGTGGCCCCGCGCGCGAAGCCACGCCTCCATGCGCGGGACGAACCCGTCCGCCCGCGGCAGCCCGTAGCCCGCCGTCAGGCTGTCGCCCAGCGCGGCGACGGTCACCCGCTCCGCCATCGCCGCGCCGGGCGCGCCCAGCACGAGCGCCATGAGGGCCCCCACCTTGAGGGCGCGCCGCGCGGCCCCATCTGTGCGATCCAGGAGGACGGCCATGAGCGATCGCGAAACGCGGGACACCCCACCCGAAGGCGCCGGCGCCCCGGTGATCGAGGTGCGCGGCGCGGCGCTCGCGCTCGACGGCAATGCCGGGCGGGTGGAGATCCTGCACGGCATCGACATGGACGTCGCGCGCGGCGAGACGCTGGGGCTCACGGGGCCATCTGGATCGGGCAAGTCGTCTCTCCTGATGCTTCTGGGCGGGCTGGAGCGCGCCACCGGCGGGACCGTTCGCGCCCTGGGGCACGACCTGGGGCGGATGGGCGAGGACGCGCTCGCCCGCTTCCGCCGTGACAATATGGGCGTCGTGTTCCAGTCCTTCCACCTGATCCCGACCATGACCGCGCTGGAGAACGTGGCGACCCCGCTCGAGCTCGCCGGCGCTCCGGACGCCTTCGACCGCGCCGCCGCCGAGCTCCGCGCCGTCGGCCTCGGGCACCGCGAGGGGCACTACCCCAGCCAGATGTCGGGCGGCGAGCAGCAGCGCGTGGCCCTCGCCCGCGCCAGCGCGACGCGCCCCGCGATCCTCCTGGCGGACGAGCCCACGGGCAATCTCGACGGCGCGTCGGGCGGGGCGATCATGGACCTCCTCTTCGGCCTGCGCGACCGCTTCGGCGCGACCTTGGTGCTGGTCACGCACTCGCGCGATCTCGCGGCCCGCTGCGACCGCGAGCTGCGCCTCGTCGACGGCCGCCTGGACGGCCGCGCGCGCATCCGGGCGGCCGCCGAATGAGCCGGGACGCTCCCGCCCCCTTCGGCGCCTGCCGGCGCCTGCCAGGCGTTGGGCCGGGCGGGGGGGCACGCCCCCCCGCGCCCCCCCGCGCGCGCGCCGTGGGCCCCGCATGCTGAGCGTCGCCTGGCGCATCGCGCGGCGTGAGCTGCGCGGCGGCACGAGGGGCTTCCGCGTCTTCCTCGCCTGCCTCGCGCTCGGCGTCGCCGCCATCGCCGCGGTCGGCAGCGTCGGCAGGTCGATCGAGGCCGGGCTCGAACGCGAGGGCGCCGTCCTCCTCGGCGGCGATGCGGAGATGACGTTCACCTACCGCTTCGCCACCCCCGAGGAGCGCGCCTGGATGGAGGAGGTCGCGACCCGCGTCTCCGGGATCGCCGAGTTCCGCTCCATGGCCGTCACCGTCCCGCCCGCCGGCGCCGAGCCCGACCGCGCCCTCACGCAGATCAAGGCCGTCGACGACGCCTACCCCCTCGCCGGCGAGGTCGTCCTCGATCCGCCCATGCCGCTCGCGGACGCCCTCGCGGATGGCGGCGCGGTGATCGAGAGCGCCCTGGCCGAGCGCCTCTCCCTCGCTCCGGGGGACGCGATGCGCCTTGGCGAGCGCGAGGTGCGCGTCTCCGCCATCCTGGCGCGCGAGCCCGACGGCGCGGGGGGCGGCTTCGGCCTCGGCCCCAAGACGATCCTGCTGCGGGACACCCTGGAGGGCTCCGGCCTCCTGGCGCTGGGCACCCTCTTCGACAGCTCCTACCGCCTGGACCTACCCGAGGGCGCCGACCTCGCCGCGCTGGAGCGCGAGGCGGCGGACCGCTTCGAGGCCTCGGGCGCCCGCTGGCGCGACGCGCGCAACGGCGCGCCCGGCGTCGCGCAGTTCGTCGCCCAGCTCGAGAGCTTCCTCGTCCTCGTCGGCCTCGCCGGGCTCGCCGTCGGCGGCGTCGGCGTCGCCTCGGCGGTGCGCGCCTACCTCGCCCGCAAGGTGGAGACCATCGCCACCCTGCGCACCCTGGGCGCGGACCGGCGGACCGTCTTCGCGATCTACCTGATGCAGATCGCCGTCCTCACCATCGTCGGGATCGCCCTCGGCCTCGTGCTTGGCGCCGGCGCGCCCCTCCTGGCCGCCCCCATGATCGAGGCCGCCCTCCCGATCCCGGCCGACATCTCGGTCTATCCCGGCCCCCTGGCGCGCGCCGCGCTCTTCGGCGTCCTGGCCGCCGGCGCCTTCGCGCTCTGGCCCCTCGCCCGGCTCGAGGACGTGCGCCCCGCCGCCCTTTTCCGCGACGCGGGCGGCGCGGGCGCCATCCTGCCGCGCCCGCCCTACCTCGCGGCCGTCGGCGCCCTGATCGCGGCGCTCGTCGGCGCCGCCGCGCTCACCACCGAGGAGCCGATGCTGGCGGTCTGGGTCGCGGGCGGGGTCGCGGGGGCGCTAGCCGTCCTCGCGGTGGCGGCGCTGGGCGTGCGCTGGCTGGCGCGCCGCTCGGGCCGGGCCGCGCGCGGCCGCCCCGCCCTGCGCGCCGCGCTCGCCTCCATCGGCGGCCCGCGCGGCGAGGCGGGCGCCGTCATCCTCTCGCTCGGCCTCGGCCTCACCGTCCTCGCCGCCATCGGCCAGGTCGACACGAACCTGCGCGGCGCCATCGCCCGCGACCTCCCCGAGGTCGCGCCCTCCTTCTTCTTCCTCGACATCCAGCCCGATCAACTGGAGGGCTTCCGCGACCGCCTCGCCGCCGAGCCCGGCGTGGGCGAGGTCGAGACCGCGCCGATGCTCCGCGGCATCCTCGCCGGCATCAACGGCCGCCCCGCCACCGAGGTCGCCGGCGAGCACTGGGTCCTGCAGGGCGACCGCGGCCTGACCTATGCCGAAGGGCCGGGCGCCTCGACCATCACCGCGGGCGAATGGTGGCCCGCCGATTACGACGGCCCGCCCCTCGTCAGCTTCGCGGCCGACGAGGCCGAGGAGATGGGCCTGTCCCTGGGCGACGTCCTCACGATCAACGTCCTCGGCCGCGACCTCGACGCGACGATCGCGAGCTTCCGAGAGGTCCCGTTCGAGACCGCGGGCATCGGCTTCATCATGACCCTGAACCCTGCCGCCCTGGCCGGGGCGCCGCACACCCACATCGCCACCGTGCGCGCCGACCCCGAGGCGGACGGCCGCATCCTGCGCGCGGTCGCCACGGCCTATCCCAACATCACGGCCATCGCGGTGAAGGACGCGATCGAGCGTGTCTCCGGCGTGCTCGACAGCCTCGCCGCCGCCATCCGCGTGGGCGCGGGCGCCACCCTCCTGACCGGGTTCGTCGTCCTGATCGGGGCCGCCGCCGCCGGCACCGCCGCGCGCACCGTGGAGGCCGCGATCCTCAAGACCGTCGGCGCCAGCCGCGCCACCATCCTGCGCAGCTTCGCCCTGCGCGCGGCCCTCCTCGGGCTCGCGGCCGGGCTCGTGGCGCTGGCGGCGGGGTGCCTCGCGGCCTGGGGCGTGATCACCTTCGTGATGGAGGGGGAGTACGGCATCGCCTGGATCAACGCGCTCGTGGTGGTGGCGGGCGGCACGCTCCTGACGCTGGCCGCGGGCCTCGGCTTCGCCTGGCGGCCGCTCGCCGCGCGCCCGGCGCAGGTGCTGCGCGCGCGCGAATAGGGGGGCTCATCCCCACGGGGGCTCATCCCCACGGGGGCTCGGCCCCCCGAGGGGGCTCGGCCCCCGAGGAGGCTCAGCCGCCGCCGCCCGGGCCGCCGCCCGCGAACGTCTCGACCGAGGCCACGACCACCGCGTTCTCGGCCGCCGCCCGGTCCATCAGGGCCGCCTCCTCGTCGCCGATCTCCTCGCCCGCGGCCTCGCGCTCGGCGCGGCTGCCGTGGCCCGTCACGTCGAGCGGCGCCATGCCCGCCACCTTCAGGACCGCCACCGTCTCGCGCACCGCCTCGGCCTCGTCCACGCCGGCGGCGTAGCACAGGAGCCCGGCGCCGGCCGCGCCGTCCGGCAGCCCGTCCCCGGGCCGCCGGCCGACCTCGACCAGCAGGGTGAACACCTCCGCCCTGCGCGCGCCCTTCGCCATGACCCGGCTCATGCCATGAGCTGCACCGCCAGCGCCACCGCGTAGATCAAGATGAGCAGGACGCTCTCGAATCCGATCCGCGCCGGCCCCGCGCGCTCGCGCACGATCAGCCCCGCGAGCAGCACCGCCGTCATCAGGAGCCCGGTCGCCAGCCAGTAGAGGTCCGTCCCCGCCATCGCGTGGAAGATCGAGCCGTCCCGGTAGGCCACGTCCGAGGCGACGAGGAACAGCGTGTCGAACGTGTTGCCGCCGATGATCCCGCCCACCGCGAGCTGCAGCGCGCCGCGCCGGATCGCGGTCAGCGTCGTCACCAGCTCCGGCAGCGAGGTCACCACCGCCGTCAGCAGCGCCCCCACCAGCCCCGAGGCGAGCTCGAACCGCTCCGCCACCTCGCCGCCGAGCTGCGAGATCGCGAAGCCCGAGAGCGCCATCGCCGCCACCAGCCCCGCGAAGGCCGCCACCAACGCCGGCAGCGCGCGCGGGTCGGCCTCCTCGTCGTCGGCCTCGTCGCGGGTCTCGCGGGTGCGCACGGGGCGCCACATCGGCCTCTCGCGCACCCGGTTGGCCGCGCGCACCCCGGCGAGATAGGCCGCGAACATCACCAGGCTCACGGGATGCACGCCCAGATAAGCGATCTCCGGCCCCGCGAAGGCCGCCAGCGGCAGGCTCAGGAGGATCATGAGCTGCACCGCCTGGAACAGGTTCGCCGGCTCGGCGGCGGTGTGCTCGAGGTTGACGCGCCGGTGCATCAGGTCCCCGAAGGCGAGGAACAGCGTCTGCGCCGCGATCCCGCCCACCGCGTTCGAGACCGCGAAGCTCGCGTCCCCCTGCGCCGCCACCGTGACCGAGACGACCACGCCCGAGAGCGAGGTCGCCGCGCCCAGCACGACCGCCCCCACCATCGCCTCGCCGAAGCCGGTGCGGTCGGCGATCGCGTCGGCGAGCCCCGTCGCCCGGATCGAGGCCAGCGTGACCACCAGCGCGGCGAGGGCGAACGCGCCCAGCAGGAGCGGCGTGGAGAGGCCGCCGAGGAAGGATGACAGCATGGTGGACCTTCCGCGCGGCGTCCGGGCACAACCGCCCCGCGGCGAGCCGGGTCCGCCGGGGCCGCCGAGGCCGCGGCCCTAGTCGCGCAGCAGCTCGTTGATCGAGGTCTTGGACCGCGTGCGCGCGTCCACCTTCTTCACGATCACCGCGCAGTAGAGGTTCACGCCCCCCGTCGAGGGCATCGAGCCCGCCACCACGACCGAGCCGGCCGGCACCTCGCCGTAGCTCACGCCGCCGGTCTCGCGGTCCACGATCTTGGTCGACTGCCCCAGGAACACGCCCATGCCGAGGACCGAACCCTGCCGGACGATCACCCCCTCGACCACCTCCGAGCGCGCGCCGACGAAGCAGTCGTCCTCGATGATGGTCGGCCCCGCCTGCATCGGCTCCAGGACGCCGCCGATCCCGACGCCCCCCGAGAGGTGCACGTTGCGCCCGATCTGCGCGCAGGATCCCACCGTGGCCCAGGTGTCCACCATCGTCCCCTCGCCCACATGCGCGCCCAGGTTCACGAAGCTCGGCATGAGGACCACGCCCGGCGCGACGTAGGCGCTGCGCCGCACCACCGCGCCCGGCACTGCCCGGAAGCCGGCGTCCCGCCAGCGGTTCTCCCCCCAGCCGGCGAACTTGCTGTCGACCTTGTCCCACCAGCCGCCGCCCTGCGGCCCGCCCGGATGCGCCTCCATGTCGTTCAGGCGGAACGACAGCAGCACCGCCTTCTTCGCCCACTGGTTCACGTGCCACGCGCCGTCCCCGCGCGGCTCCGCGACCCGCAGCGTCCCCGCATCCAGGGCGTCCAGCGTGGCGTCCACAGCCTCCCGAACGGCCCCCCCGGTGGCGGGGGTGAGGGACGCGCGGTCCTCCCACGCGGCCTCGATCGCGGTCTCAAGGGCGGCTGCGTCCATGGTGGGCTCCTCTCGCGTCCGGCCTCGGCCTAGCCCCGCGCCGCACGGGGGACCAGCCCCGGGCCCCCGCGCCGGCCCGCGTTTGCGCCGCCCGGGGCACCTGCCTACGACGTCGGGACGACGCCGCCCCTTCGGAGGACCGCTCCATGCGCCCGCGCCTCGCCGCCGCCCTCCTTGCCCTCGCGGCCGGCGCCGCCCCCGCTCCCGCCGCCACCGTCCACGACGAAGCGGTGGCGGGCGATGCCGGCGGCAGCTTCGTCGCGCCGCTCGCCCTGCCGCCGGGACCGTTCGCCGTCCTCGGCACGCTGGACGGCGGCGCCGGCGCGGCGCCGGGCGACGGGCCGGACGAGCAGGACACGTTCACCTTCGCCGTCGCACCGGGGACCCTCGCGACCCTCGAGCTCGCGGCGGCGGGCGGCGGCGCGGTCCGCGCGTTCCTCTTCGACGCGGCCGCCCCCGCGCCGGCCCTGCTCGCCATCATGACCGCCACCGCCGCCGCGACCGGACGGTTCCGCCCCCTGGGCCCCGGCGCCTACGGGCTCGCCGTCCTCCCCGCCGGCGGCGCCGGCCCTGCGCGCTACGCCCTGTCGCTCGCCGTCCGCGACGTCGCGCCCGTCCCCCTCCCCGCGTCCCTGCCGCTGCTGGCCGCCGGCCTGGGCGCGCTCGGGGCGGGGGCGGGCCGGCGGGGGCGGGCCGGACCCCGCCCGCCCCGCCTCCGCGCCGCGCCCGGGGCCCCATCGCCTTCGGGCGCGGGGCGGGGTATGGAGCCGGCCTGGGCCGCAGCCCGCCGAGACCCGCCGCCCGGAGCCCGCCGATGAAGGAAGACCCCCGCCATCCCCTGCGCCACGCGCGCGAGGACCGGCAGAAGGCGCGCGAGGTCCCGCGCACGCCCCAGACGACGAGCCCGACCTACCGCCTCGCCTTCGCGGACGAGGACTTCCTGTGCTCCACCGAGCTGCGCGGCGTGCGCATGCAGCTCGAGATGACCAAGCCCGAGATGGCCCTCGACGCCGCCGGGATCGAGAGCACCGTCGTCCTCTTCGGCGGCGCCCGCGTGCCCCGCCCCGAGGCGGCCTCGGCCGCCCGCACCCCCACGCTCCAAGGGCTCGCCAGGTATTACGACGAGGCCCGCCGCTTCGCCGGCCTCCTGACCGCGCTCGGCGGCCCCGGCGAGTTCGTGCCCGTCACCGGCGGCGGCCCCGGCGTGATGGAGGCCGGCAACCGCGGCGCGATGGAGGCCGGCGGCCGCTCGATCGGCCTCGGCATCGTCCTGCCCCACGAGCAGGCGCCCAACGCCTACGTCACCCCCGAGCTCTGCTTCAACTTCCACTACTTCGCCACGCGCAAGATGCAGTTCCTCATCCGCGCCCGCGCCGTCGCCGTCTTCCCCGGCGGCTTCGGCACGCTGGACGAGCTCTTCGAGACCCTGACCCTGATCCAGACCGGCCGCATGGACCGCGTGCCCGTCCTCCTCTTCGGCCGGGCGTTCTGGGAGAGCGTGATCGATTTCGAGGCCCTGGCCGAGGCCGGCACCATCGCGCAGGACGACCTCACCCTCTTCACCTTCGTCGAGACCGCCGAGGAGGCGATGGCCGCCATCGCCGACTGGGCGCCCATGCCCCCGCGGGAGGACATCCCCGGCCGATAGGACCGCTGGCGGCCGGGCCCGCCGCGCGCTATCGGGCGCCCATCGCACCCCTTCCTGGAGACATCCCATGGGCATCGGCTGGTTCGCGTTCCTCATCGTCGGCCTCCTCGCCGGCTGGATCGCCGAGAAGATCATGCGCCGCGACCACGGCCTGATCATGAACCTCATCGTCGGCGTCGCCGGCGCCTATCTCGGCGCGTTCCTGCTGCGCATCTTCGCCGGGGTCGAGGCGTTCGGCTTCTGGCAGGCGCTCGGCACCGCGGTCCTCGGCGCGGTCGTGCTCCTCGCGATCCTGGGCCTCGTCCTCAAGCGCCGCTGACGCCACGTCCGGGCGCGATCCTCCGGGCGCCGCCCGGGCGCGATCGCGCTGGACCGGCACGGCCCGCCTCCGGTATTCCACGCCCGGCGGGCACGAGGCCGAATCACCGGTCCCGAAAATCGTCCGGGCGCGCCACGTCGCCGCCGCGATCGCGCCATGATCGCGGCGATGCCGGCGGGCACGCGTCGGGGCGGCGCCCGGCCCGCGCCGACCAGGTGGGAGCGACGACGCCATGCTGACCTGCTGCCCCAATTGCGGACGCACACATGATGAGGGCGGCGTCCACGGCTCCGGCGCCACCGGCGCGCGCTTCGACGCGCGCGAGGTCGCGGACCACACCGCCCTCCTGACCGGCGACCCCGACGGCCGCTGGAACGCCCTCACCCGGGAGGGGGCGCCGGCCGTCGTCACCTTCCGTTTCTACGACGACGCCTCGATGCCGCCCTCGGACGATGCCGGCCCCGGCTTCGAGAACGACGGCTACCACGCCTTCTCCTCGCGGCAGGAGGAGAACTTCCGTCGCGCCCTCGGCGAATACGAGGACGCCGCCGGCCTCCTCTTCGTCGAGCTGGACGCGGACGACGATCGCGCGATGATCTCGGTCAACCGCACCATCGGCTCGGACTACGGCGGCTGGGCCAACTACCCCATCGTCTTCGGGAGCTTCGTTGGCGGCTCGGACGTCGTCGTCGACGGCGCGGGCAGCTTCGCGCCCGGCACCTTCGAGTACGAGGTCATCCTCCATGAGATCGGCCACGCCGTCGGCCTAAAGCACCCGTTCGAGATCGCCCCCCGCAACCCGGTCACGCTCGCCCCCGAGCTCGACGACACCTCCAACACGATCATGTCCTACAACGGCTCCAGCTTCCGCACCGGGCTTGGCCGGCTCGACGAGGACGCGCTGCGCCATCTCTACGGCGGCTCCGGCGGCGCCGAGGGCTGGAGCGTCCGCGTCGGGGACGGCGCGATCGCCGTGCGCGGCGGGTCCGGCGGCGACGTGATGACCAATCCGGGCGGCGACTTCGTGCTCTACGGCCGCGACGGGAACGACCGCCTGATCGGCACCGGCGGCGCGGACCGTCAGTTCGGCGGCCGCGGCGCCGACCGGATGACCGGCGACGCCGGGAACGACCGGCTCGACGGCGGCGCCGGCGCCGACCGCATCTTCGGCGGCTGGGGCGACGACGCTATCCGCGGCGGCGCCGGCGACGACCGGATCGACGGCGACGGCCGCGAGGTCCCGGCCTCCGCCCTGGCCGCGAACGACACCATCCGCGGCGGGGCCGGGCGCGACCGGATCGACGCCGGCGAGGGCGACGACCGCGTTTGGGGCGGCAGCGGCGGCGACCGCATCCTCGGCAGGAACGGCGACGACCGCGTCTGGGGCGGCGCCGGGCACGACCGGATCGACGGCAATTCCGGTAACGACCGCCTCTGGGGCGGCGCCGGCGCCGACACCCTCTCCGGCGGCACCGGCGACGACCGCCTCTTCGGCCAGGCCGGGCGGGACACCCTGCGCGGGGGCGCCGGAGACGACCGCCTCAACGGCCAGGCGGGCGCCGACACCCTGCGCGGCGGCGGGGGGGACGACCGCCTCAACGGCGCGCGCGGCGCCGACCGGCTCGACGGCCAGCGGGGCGCCGACCGGCTCGACGGCAAGGCCGGCGCCGACGTCCTGCGCGGCGGCGGGGGGGACGACACGCTCCTCGGCGGCGGCGGCCGGGACCGCCTCTTCGGCGGCGCCGGCGACGACCGCATCGAGGGCGGCGCCGGGCGCGACGTGCTCACCGGCGGCGCCGGGAGCGACACGTTCGTCTTCGCCGCGGATGCCGGGGGCGGCGGCGCCGACCGCATCACCGACTGGAGCGGCGCCGACCGCATCGACCTGACCGGCGCGCGCGCCGCGGGCGATCCCCTGCTCGAGGCCGTCGGCGACGACGTCCTGCTGTCCTACGGCGCGGTGGAGGTCCTCATCCTGGACGCCCGCATCGCCGAGGTCGAGGACGCCCTCCTCACCTGACCCTCACGCGCCGGGCGCCCCCGCCGGCGCCCGGACCCGCCGCGCCCGCTCCGTCGCCGACTTGAGCTGCCCGCACGCCGCCATGATGTCCTCGCCCCGCGGCGTGCGGATCGGCGAGGCGTAGCCCGCCTCCATCAGGATGGTCGCGAAGGCCCGGATGCGGTTGTTCGACGACCGCCGGTAGCCCGCGCCGGGCCACTCGTTGAACGGGATGAGGTTCACCTTCGCCGGGATCCCCTCCAGCAGCGCCACCAGCCGGTGCGCGTCCGCGTCGCCGTCGTTCACCCCGTCCAGCATCACGTATTCGAACGTGATCCGCTCGGAATTGCTCGCCTTGGGGTACTCGCGCAGCGCCTCCAGCAGCGCCTCGATGTTCCAGCGCCGGTTGATCGGCACGAGCCGGTCGCGCACCTCGTCCGTCGTCGCGTGGAAGCTCACCGCGAGGAGGCACCCGATCTCCGAGGCCGTGCGCGCGATCTGCGACACCACGCCCGAGGTGCTCAGGGTGATCCGCCGCCGGCCGAGCGCGATCCCCTCCCCGTCCATGACGATGCGCATCGCGTCACGCACGTTCTCGAAGTTGTAGAGCGGCTCGCCCATCCCCATCAGCACGATGTTCGACAGGAGCCGCGGCGCCGCGTCCGAGCCCACCCCCGGCGCCGTCCACTCGCCGAGGTCGTCGCGCGCCAGCATGACCTGGCCCACGATCTCCCCCGCCGTCAGGTTGCGCACCAGCGTCTGCGTCCCCGTGTGGCAGAACGAGCAGGTCAGCGTGCAGCCCACCTGGGAGGAGACGCACAGCGTCCCGCGCCCCTCCTCGGGGATGTACACCGTCTCCACCTCGTGCCCGCCATCCAGCCGGACGAGGTACTTGCGCGTCCCGTCCGACGAGACCTGCCGCGACACCACCTCCGGCAGCGCGATGTCGAACCGC
Source organism: uncultured Alphaproteobacteria bacterium (assembly GCA_963833115.1). Taxonomy (GTDB): domain Bacteria; phylum Pseudomonadota; class Alphaproteobacteria; order Rhodobacterales; family Rhodobacteraceae; genus Hasllibacter. The sequence goes on from CAWHWS010000002.1 coordinate 156,541, forward strand.
GCCTCGAGCATCGCCCGGAACGGCTTGGAGAGGTTGGTCATCGTCCCGAACTCGCGCGTGCCCTTTTGATAGAGCCACTGCCAGATCTGGCCCACGCGCATCTTGGCCTGCCGCTCGGGCGTGCCGGCCTCGATCAGGGCGGCGCGCATCGCATCGCGCGTCATCCCCACCAGGTTCGGCCGCTCGGGCGGCGCCTCCCGGCGCGGCACGGTCAGGGCGCCCGGCACCAGGGGGGCCGGGCGCGCCGGCGGGGTCTGGGGCTGGGTCATCGGGCGGCTCCGGGCGGGACGCCCCGCATCTAGCCCCCCGCGGCCCGTATCGGAAGGGGCGGACCCCGCGGCCCGCCCCCCGGCGCGCGTCACCCCCGTCGGCGCAGGCGCCCCGCGCCCGCCAGCCCGCCCAGCGACAGCGCCAGCAGCGGCAGCGCGCCCGGCACCGGGATCGACGCGATCCGGAACGCGGAGATCGCCGCGTTCACCGTGTCGGGATTGTCGGTGATGAACCCGTCGAGCCCCCAGTCGAGGAAGGGCGCCGTGTCCGCCACCGCGTCGTCCGCGTCGGTCGGCCGGAAGGTCCAGCCGTAGACGCTCAGCCCCAGGCCGTGGGCCGCGTCGATCAGCCCTTCGGTGATCGAGCCGATCTGGAACGCCAGGGTGTCCACGTAGGTCGCCATGTCGGCGAAGTTCACGAAGGTCGTGCCGTAATCGTTGGCGTAGTACGTCCCGTCGATCAGCAGCCCGCGCCCGAGCTGCGCCACCCCCATCTCCACGCCCGCCGCCTCGAGGAGGGCCGCGTAGTCCGACACGTTCGCGAAGTTGAACGCCTGCACGGCCAATTCGGCCGGCGTGTCGTACCCGCGGTCGATCAGGGTCTCGATCACCGCGCGGTTGGTGTCCGCGTCGTAGGCGTACTTGCCCTCGGTCAGCATCCCGACCGAGCTGCCCGTCGCTGCGTTGTAGGCGGTCAGGGCGTCGAGCATGTCGGCGAAGGTCGGGATGCGGTAGGCGTTCTCCGCGATCGGGTCGAACCCAGGATAGGCCGCGCTCCCGGTCCCCGTCGGCTCCACCGTCAGGACGCGCAGCTCGTCATAGGTGAAGTCGGCGACCCGGTAGCCCCCGTCGCGCGGCGCGTAGAACGCCTCCACGTCCGTGGTCCGCGTCAGGGTCGTGTCGTGCATCGCGATGAGCACGCCGTCGGCGGTCATCATCACGTCGGTCTCGATGAAGTCCGAGCCCATCCGAGCGGCGAGCTCGTTCCCGCCGATCGTGTTCTCCGGCAGGTAGGCGGGCGCGCCGCGATGCCCGATGACCAGGGGCGCCGCCCCGGTCAGGGTCGGGAAGGGCCCGGGGACGGTGGCGGCCTGGGCCATGGCGGCGGGCAGGATGGCGGCGCAGAGCGCGCCCGCCAGGCGGATCGTCGTGATGTGCATGTCGGCCTCGGATGCAGGGGAAGGCTCCCCGTCCGCTACCCGGCCCGCATGACGCCGCGCCGACCGTTCCGCTTCGGTTCGATGACCGATCGCGCCCGCGCGCCCGGCCCGCCTGCCCGGCCCGCCTGACCTGATCGTCCCCGCGCGGGCCCGCGCTCAAGGCTGCGCCCGCGCCGCGGCGTTCGCCTCGCGCAGCAGGCCGACCACGTTCGCCGCCCCGATCGCGAGGCTGGCCAGGATCGCGTCCCAGAGCGGCGCCTCGGCGACGACCGCGTAATAGGCGATGTAGAACCCCGTCCCGATCAGGACGAAGGCGCGCAGCGCGACCCGCCCGCCCAGCGCGAACCCCGCGACGTGGAGGACCATCGCCGCGTTCACCAGGAGGCCCGCGGGCAGCTCGCCAGATCGCGTCATCATCTCCAGCATCGCCCGGCCCCTCCGCTCCCGCCCCGATCCGGGGCCGTCATGGAGGGATTAGGCCAGGCCGCGTCGGCGCGCGCGTGAAACGGCCGTGAAACCGCCGCGCGTCAGGCGCCGCAGCGGCTCGACGCCTCCTCGAGCGCCGCCGTGAACCCCAGGAGGCTGAACGTGTCCTCGGTGCGCGTGCCCCGCGACGAGCGCGCGACCAGGACCGCGTCCGCCCCGGAGCGCATCGCCGTGATGATCGCGGCGTCGTCCTCCGGGCTCGCGGGCCACGCGTACTCCCCTTGGGTGAAGAGCTCGAACTGCCGCCCCGAGATCGTCATCACCACCGTCGAGTTGGGCGCGAAGGCGTAGCCCCCGGTGAAGCTGACCTCGCCGGAGACGTTCTGCGCCGGCCGGTAGGCCACGAACAGGAGGGCGTCGCCCCGGCGCACCGCCTTGACCTGCCCGGTCGCGACGTCGGTGTTGCGCTGCTCGGTCGGCGCGCTCACGCCCCAGCACTCGGTGGGGTCGCTCTCGACGAAGACCGACCAGTCGGTCACCGCCGCGACCCGGTTGGTCGATTCCTCCTGCGCGCCCGCCGGGAGCGCCAGCGCCGCCGCCAGGGCCGCGCCCGCCCAGGAACCCGTCAGGATGGCTCGAATGCTCATGTCGCCTCGCCTCGATCTCTCGCCACGTGACGGGCCCGTCACGCCTGCATGTCCGCTCGCGGCGCCGTTCGCGCTGGAGGCGCGCGCCCCGGGCCGCTAGGCTGAGGCCCTACAACGTTCCGTGGCGCCGGGAAAACCCCGCCCCGCGGCGCGGGCGCGCGACGGGCGGAGGGTTGCCGCATGGCTGCAACGACGACGAGGGCCGCGGCGGCCGAAGCCGGGCTGGGCACCGGCGTCCCCCTGGCCGAGATCTGGCGCGGCGACTTCTTCGAATGCGTCCACCGAGGCCACGCGGTCGTGATCGGACCGGATGGCGACGCCGCCCACGCCTGGGGCGATCCGGCCCTGACCATGCTGCCCCGCTCCTCGGCCAAACCGATCCAGGCCCTCGCCGTGACCGAGGCCGGGGTCGAGGCCGATCCCCGCCGCCTCGCCCTCGCCTGCGCCTCCCATCAGGGCGCGGCCGTCCACACCGCCGCCGCCGCGGACTGGCTCGCCGCCATCGGCGCCACCGAGGGCGACTACCGCTGCGGCCCCCAGACGCCGCACGACCGCCCCGCCAGAGAGGCCCTGATCCGCGCCGGGGAGGCCCCGGGCCAGATCCACAACGAGTGCTCGGGCAAGCACGCGGGCTTCCTCGCCCTCGCCCGCCATCTCGGCGCCGGCCCGGACTACGTGGACCCCACCCACCCCGTGCAGCGCGCCGTGCGCGCCGCCTTCGAGGAGACCACCGCCGAGACCTCCCCCGGCTTCGGCGTCGACGGCTGCTCGGCGCCCAACTTCGCCTGCACCCTGACCGGCCTCGCCCGCGCCATGCAGCGCTTCGCCGCCGCCACCGGCACGGGGGCCCGCCCCGCCGCGATGATCCGCCTGCGGGAGGCGATGGTGGCCCACCCGGACCTCGTCGCCGGGGAGGGCCGGGCCGGCACCGAGCTCATGCGCGAGATGTCCGCCGCCGGGCATGCGGTGGCGGTCAAGGCCGGCGCCGAGGGCGTGTTCGTCGCCATCCTGCCCGGCCCCCGCCCGATGGGCGTCGCGCTCAAGATCGAGGACGGCGCCGCGCGCGCCGCCGAGTGCGCCATCGCCGCGATCCTGGCGCGCCTGGGCGTGCTGGACCGCGCCGGCCCCGCCGCCCGCGCCCTGATCGACGCGCCCATCCTCAACCGCCGCGGCATCGTCACCGGCGCGATCCGCCCCGCCCCCGCCCTCCTCGCCTAGCCGCGCAGCAGCAGCGTCGCCGCCAGCGCCAGGGACACCGCCACCACCATGGGCCGCACCAGCCGCGCGCCCGCCCGCATCGCCAGCCGCGCGCCGATGGTCGCGCCCGCGACCTGCCCCGCCGCCATCGCCAGCCCCACGCCCCACCAGATGACGCCGGAGGCCGCGAACACCGCCAGCCCCCCGGCATTGGACGCGAAGTTCAGGAGCTTGGTATGCGCCGTCGCCCGCAGCACCCCGTAGCCGCGCAGCGCGATGAACCCGATCATGTAGAACGCCCCCGCCCCCGGCCCCAGCAGCCCGTCATAGGCCGCCACCGCCGGCACCGCGGTCCCCGCGAAGAGCCCCGCCCCCATCCGCTGCGCCCGGTCCACGTCCCCGAGCCCCGGCCGCAGCGCGAAGAACGCCGCCACCCCGATCAGGAGGTAGGGCAGCGCCCCGCGCAGCGCGTCCACCGGCACCACGACCACCAGGGACGCGCCCGCCACCGCCGCCCCGAACGCGATCCCCGCCACCGGCGCCTGCGCCCGCAGGTCCACGTGCCCCCCGCGCGCATAGGCGATCGCCGCCGCCCCCGCGCCCCATATGCCCTGGACCTTGTTGGTCCCGATCGCCGCCGCCGGCGGCAGCCCCGCCAGGAGGAGCGCCGGCACCGTGATGAGCCCGCCGCCCCCCGCGACCGCGTCCACCATCCCCGCCGCGAACGCCGCCAGCACCAGGAGCGCCAGCACCTCCGGCGCGAGATCGATCACCGCCCGCGCACCTCCCCGGCCCGGTAGCCCTGCAGCCAGAGGAGCGCCGACAGGTCCCCGTGATCCACCCGCGCGTCCGCCACCTCGCACAGGGCCGCCCGCGCGTGCAGGGCCACCCCCAGCCCCGCCGCCGCCACCATCCCCGCATCGTTCGCCCCGTCCCCCACGGCCAGCGCGTCCGCCGCGCCGATCCCGAGGGCGGCGCATTCCTCCTCCAGCGCCGCCACCTTCGCCGCGCGCCCCAGATACGGCCGCGCCGCCCGCCCCGTGAGCCGCCCGCCCGCCACCTCCAGCACGTTGGCCCGGTGCGCGTCGAACCCCAGGGCGCCCGCCACCCAGCCCGTGAACGCCGTGAACCCGCCCGAGACCAGGACGCAGCGCGCCCCGTGCGCGCGCATCGTCGCCACCAGCGCCCCGCCCCCCGGCGCGAGCGTCAGGCGCTCCTCGATCACCCGTAGGATCGCCCCTTCCGGCAGCCCCGCCAGCAGCGCCACCCGCGCCTCGAGCGCGCCGTCGAAATCGACGTCCCCCGCCATCGCCCGGTCGGTGATCGCCGCCACCTCCGCGCCCACGCCGGCCAGGTCCGCGAGCTCGTCGATGCACTCCTGCCCGATCATCGTCGAATCCATGTCCGCCAGCAGCAGCCGCTTCCTGCGCCCCGCCGCCGGCACGCAGTTCACGTCGACCCCCAGCCCGCGCATCTCCCCCGCCACGTGCCCCAGCATCGCCGGCCGCGCCTCCACGGGAAACTCCGCCGCCTCCCCGCCCGAGAGCCAGTCCGCGTCCCCGCCCCCGAACGCGTCCCGCACCGCCCGCACATGGGCCGGCTCCAAGGCGCCCGGCGCCGCGACGAGGGAGATCATGTCCATGCCCCCCCCTACCCCGCCCCGCCCCCCGCCGCACGCCCCGTGGTCCGGACCCGCGGCCCCGGCCCGCCGCGCGCGATTCCGGCTTGCGAGCCGCGGCGCGCCGGCTTAGCCGGACGGCGGGCCACCCTGCCCCAACGCAGGGCGATCATCTGTGAGGATGCCATGAGCACCACGACCGACCCGGCCGCCCGGCCGGACGCCGCCCCCGCGCGCCCCTCCGCCCGCCCGGGCGACCCCCGCTTCTCCTCCGGCCCTTGCGCCAAGCCCCCCGGCTGGACGCCGCAGGCGCTCGCCGGCGCCTCCCTGGGCCGCTCGCACCGCTCCGCCGAGGGCAAGGCGCGCCTTAAAGCGGCCATCGACGGCACCCGCGAGGTCCTGCAGGTCCCGGACACCCACCGCATCGCCATCGTCCCGGCCTCCGACACCGGCGCCTACGAGATGGCGATGTGGACCCTCCTCGGCGCCCGGGCCGTCACCGCCCTCGCCTGGGAATCCTTCGGCAAGGGATGGGTGACCGACGCCGTGAGGCAGCTCCGCCTCGACCCCACGGTGATCGAGGCCGAGTACGGCCACCTCCCGGATCTGACCGCCGTCGACTGGGACACGGACGTGCTCTTCACCTGGAACGGCACCACCTCCGGCGTGCGCGTCCCCTCCGGCGACGTGATCCCCGCGGATCGCGCCGGCCTCACCCTGTGCGACGCGACCTCGGCCGCCTTCGCCCAGGACCTGCCCTGGGACCGCTTGGACGTGACGACCTTCTCCTGGCAGAAGGTCATGGGCGGCGAGGCCGCGCACGGCGTCCTGATCCTCGGGCCGCGGGCCGCCGAGCGCCTCGAATCCCACACGCCCTCCTGGCCCCTGCCCAAGATCTTCCGCCTGACCAAGCCCACGAGCGGGCAGGGCGGCGCGCTCATCGAGGGCCTCTTCCGCGGCGAGACGATCAACACCCCCTCCATGCTCTGCGTCGAGGACTGGCTCGCCGCCCTGGACTGGGCCCGCTCCATCGGCGGCCTCCCCGCCCTCCACGCCCGCGCCGACGCGAACGCGGCCGCCGTCTGGGACCATGTCGAGCGCTCGGACATCCTGGAGAACCTCACCGCCGACCCGAGGACGCGCTCCAACACCTCCGTGTGCCTGCGCTTCGCCGACCCCGCCGTCGCCGGGGACGCGGCCTTCGCCAAGGCGGTGGCCAAGCGGCTGGAGGCCGAGGGCGTGGCCTATGATGTCGCCTCCTACCGCGACGCGCCGCCGGGCCTGCGCATCTGGTGCGGCGCCACGGTCGAGGCCTCGGACGTCGCCGCGCTCATGCCCTGGATCGACTGGGCCTACCATTCCGAGCGCGCGGCCTGAGGCCGGCCGCGCGACGCCCACATCTCCCACATGCATCGCTCGTGCATGGGATGTGCATGGATTGTGCATCCGCACCAGCGCACAGAAAGACCGTGAAATGCCCCCCAAGGTTCTCGTATCCGACAAGCTCTCGGAGACCGCCGTCCAGATCTTCCGCGACCGCGGGATCGACGTCGATTTCGAGCCCACCCTCGGCAAGGACAAGGACGCGCTGCTCGCGCGCATCGCCGACTACGACGGCCTCGCCATCCGCTCCGCCACCAAGGCGACGGAGAAACTCCTCAACGCCGCCAGCCGGTTGAAGGTCATCGGCCGGGCCGGCATCGGGGTCGACAACGTCGACCTCGCCGCCGCCTCAAAGCGCGGCGTGATCGTCATGAACACCCCCTTCGGCAACTCGATCACCACCGCCGAGCACGCCATCGCCATGATGTTCGCCGTCGCCCGCCAGATCCCCGAGGCGAACGCCTCCACCCACTTGGGAAAATGGGAGAAATCCCGCTTCATGGGCGTCGAGCTCACGGGCAAGACCCTCGGCGTCATCGGCGCCGGCAACATCGGCGGCATCGTCTGCCAGAAGGCCGTGGGCCTCGGCATGAAGGTCATCGCCTACGATCCCTTCCTCTCCGAGGAGCGCGCCGGCGATTTACGGATTCGTAAGGTCGAGCTGGCAGAACTCCTCTCCAAGGCGGACGTCGTCACCCTCCACGTCCCGCTCACGGACAAGACGCGGAACATCCTCTCCTCGGACGCCATCGCGCGGATGAAGCCCGGCGTGCGCATCGTGAACTGCGCCCGCGGCGGCCTGGTGGACGAGGAGGCGCTCGCCGCCGCCCTCACCGAGGGCCGCGTCGCCGGCGCCGCCTTCGACGTCTTCGCCGAGGAGCCGGCCACGGCCTCCCCGCTCTTCGGGCTGCCGAACGTCGTCGTCACGCCCCACCTGGGCGCCGCCACCACCGAGGCGCAGGAGAACGTCGCCCTCCAGGTCGCCGAGCAGATGTCGGATTACCTGCTCACCGGCGCCGTGACCAACGCGCTCAACATGCCGTCCGTCACCGCCGAGGAGGCCGCCGTGATGGGCCCCTGGCTGAAGCTCACGCAGAATCTCGGCGCCTTCATCGGCCAGATGACCGACGAGCCCATCCTCGCCGTCAACGTCCTCTACGACGGCGAGGTCGCGGGCATGAACACCGCCGCCCTCAACGCCGCCGCCATCGCGGGCATGATGCGCGCCTCCTCGCCGGAGGTGAACATGGTCTCCGCCCCCGTCATGGCGCGCGAGCGGGGCATCGACGTCTCCACCACCACCCAGGAGCAGACCGGCGTGTTCGAGGCCTACGTCAAGCTCACCGTGAAGACCGAGGCCCGCGAGCGCTCGGTCGCCGGCACCGTCTTCTCGGACGGCAAGCCGCGCTTCATCCAGATCAAGGGCATCAACATCGACGCCGAGATCGGCGAGCACATGCTCTACACCACCAACCGCGACGAGGCCGGCGTGATCGGCCGCCTCGGCAACACCATGGGGGAGAACGGCGTCAACATCGCCAACTTCACCCTGGGGCGGAACGCCCGCGGCGGCGACGCGATCGCCCTCCTCTACGTGGACGACCCCGTCGCCCCCGAGGTGGTCGAGAACCTGTCCCGGACCGGCATGTTCGGCTCCGTCCGCGCCCTGCGCTTCGATCCGTGAGCGCGGGCGCATGACCCGCCCGGCGGCGGACCTGCTCGCCGCCGGCGCCGCCGCCCTGGACGCTCTGGGCGGCGGTCCCTGGCGGCTCGCGACCCTGCGCCACGGGGCGCCGCGGCGGCCCCACGCCCGCCTGACCGCGCGCGCCACGGGCCCCGGCGGGCGCACCGCCATCGTCAAGGTCCATGCCGACCCGGCCCGCGCCGCCGGCGAGGCCGAGGCCCTCGCCTCGCTCGCGGCGCACGGCGTGCGCATCGCGCCGCTCCTGCATCACGATGCCGCCGCTGGCGCGCTGGTCCTGCCCGATCTCGGCGACCGCGCCCTGACGGGCGGGCTGGACGACGCCCCCGCGCGCGCCGCCGCGCTCGGGGCGGCGGGCGACTGGCTCGCCGCGCATCTTCGCGTCCTGCGAGGCGGCTCCCGACCCTGGACGCCCGTCCGGGACGCCCGGCGCCTGCGCTCCGTCCTCGCCGCCGCCCCGGCGGAGGTGCGCGAGGCCGCCGCCCCCCTCGCGGAGACGCTCCCGGCCTGGGCCGACGCGATCGCGGGCACCGCCCCGCCCTGCGTCCCGCTCCACGGCGACCTGAAGCCGGACAACCTGATCTGCGCGTCGGACGGCCTCGTCGCCATCGACCCGATCGGCGGCGCGCGGGGGCTCCCGGAGGAGGACGCGGTCGCCCTCCTGCGCGGCGCCTCGCTCGTCGCGGCCCGCGCCCGGCGCGCGGGGCGCGCCTGGCCCGAGGGCCCGTCCGCGCTGCGCCGCGCGCTGGTCGGCCCGGCGCTGGCGGCGGGTCTCGTCCGGCCCGCGCGCCTGGCCTACGTCTCGCGGACGCTCGCGCTCTACGCCTGGGTCAAGAGGTCCGGCTCCGGCCGTGACGACTGGCAGCTCCGCTGGATGCGCCGCCGCTGCGCCGCCCTCTTCGCCGCGCCGGAGGGCCGGTGGTGACCGGCCCCGTCTACGCCATCGGCGACGTCCACGGACGGCTCGCCCTTTTGCGCGGCGCGCTGGCCCTGATCGAAGCCGATGGCGGCCCGGACGCGCCCGTGGTCCTGGTCGGCGACCTCGTCGACCGGGGCCCCGACTCCCGCGGCGTGATCGAGCACCTGATGGCCGGCCAGGCCGCCGGGCGCCCGTGGACGGTGCTCAAGGGCAATCACGACCGCATGTTCCAGTGGTTCCTCGGCCCCGAGCCGAGGGACGACCCCCGCCTCTTTCCGCCGCTCGACTGGCTCCACCCCCGCCTGGGCGGGCGCGCCACGCTCGCCTCCTACGGGGTCTCCGCCCATGGCTGGCGCGGGCGTCGCGCGATCCACGCCGACGCGCGGGCGGCCGTGCCGCGGGCCCATCTCGACTGGCTCGCCGCCCTGCCCCTGACCCATGAGCGCGACGTCGGCGACGCGCCGCATCTCTTCGTCCACGCCGGCCTGCGCCCCGGCGTGCCCCTGCCCGAGCAGGCCGAGGAGGACCTCCTGTGGATCCGCGCCGAATGGGAGGCGGAGGCCGGCCCCCTGCCCTGGCGCGTGGTCCACGGGCACACCTCCCTGCGCGAGGCGACCGACCTCGGCCACCGACTGAACCTCGACAGCGGGGCCGGCCATGGCGGCCCCCTCACGGCCGCGCGGATCGAGGCGCGCGCCGCCTTCGTCCTCGGCCCGGACGGGGCGTCCCCCATGCGCGTCGCCGGGCCCGAGGGCCCGGTGCCCTTCGCCCATTGATGCGGGGAACGCCGCGCGCGCCGGCGCGTTTCGGTCGCATGTGCATCCTGACCCCCCTCCGCCGGCGCGCCGCCCGCGCGCTCCTCGCCGGGGCCGCCATCGCGGCCATGACCGGACCCGTCGCCGCCGAGAAGGTCGGAGAGGTCGGCGTGGACTGGATCGGCAACGACATCGTGATCGAGGCGATCACCGACCCCGAGGTCGCCGGGATCACCTGCCACCTGGCTTATTTCGAACGCGGCCTCCTGGACCGCCTGAGCCAGGGGAACTGGTTCGAAGACCCGTCCAACGCCTCGATCGCCTGCCGCCAGACCGGCCCGATCGAGATCGGCGACATCGACACCTCCGAGGACGGCGAGGACGTCTTCCGCGAGGGCCAGTCGATCCTGCTCAAGTCGATCCGCGTCAAGCGCATCTACGACGAGGAGAACCGCACCCTGATCTACCTCGCCCACGCGCGCGAGCTGGCCGAGGGCAGCGCCAAGATGTCGATCTCGACCGTCCCCCTGTTCCAGGCCGGAAGCTGACCGCGATCCCCTCATCTTGACGGAAATATCCCGGAGAGCGCGAGAGGCGGCGCCTCTCGCAGGGCCGGGCGAGGGGGGCGTCAGCCCTCCGAGCCCGGCCCTTCCCCCTCCCCGCCGCGCGACAGCGCGAGCGGCTCCTTGAACGTCAGCGTCCTGTAGGGGAACGGGATCTCGATCCCCGCCTCGTCCAGCGCCCGCTTGACAGCGGCCACGACCTGGTCCCGGCTCGCCCGGATGTCGATCGGCAGCGATCCGGTCCACCACGCCACCTCGAAGTCGATAGAGCTCGAGTTGAACTCGCGGGCGAAGACCTGGACGTCGTGGACGTCGTCGCGCACCGAATTGACCGCCACCACCGCGTCGTGGATGACCGTCCGGCTGGCGTCCACGTCCTCGCCATACGCCACGCCCACGATGATCGACGTCCGGCGCAGGTCCTTGTCCGTGCGCACGATGACCGGGTTCTGGAACAGGGTGTGGTTGGGCACCACGACGAGCTGCCCGTCGGTCTGCCGGATGCGGCTGTCGCGGATGGTGATCTGCTCGATCTTGCCGTCGATCCCGTCCACCTCGACGAAATCGCCGATGCGGAACGGCTCGCGGAACAGGATCAGGATGCCGGCGAGGAAGTTCTCGAACGTGTCCTTGAACGCGAACCCGATCGCGACCGAGCCCAGGCCCAGCGTCGCCAGCGCGCTGCCCGGCGTGATCGAGGGGAACACGACCGTCATCGCGATCAGCCCGCCCAGGAGGTAGAGCCCGACCGAGGCCAGGAGCTGGAGCACCTCCACGAGGTTGGGCCGCATCCGCCGCGCCAGCCGCGCCAACCCGAGCCGCACCAGCCGCACCAGCATCCAGGTGACGAGCAGGATCCCGAGCGCCACGCCGACCCGCGGCGCCGCCTCCACCGCCGCCGCGCCCCAGCCGCGGAGCTGCTCGCCCAGCGTCGCCGCGATCTCCTCCTCGTCCATCGCCGGCTCCCCGTCTCCCGCCCCGCCGCCCTAAGCCGCCCGCCCGCCCGATGGAACCCGGAGCCGGCGGGCCGGCGTTGTAAGAGACGGGAGACGCGCAGTCCCGGCCCACCGGAGGACCGCCGCGATGACCAAGGACGACGCCAGCCCCGAGCCGGCCGCGCAAGACAACGCCGAGGAGGAGGTCTCCGCCATCCACGAGGAGGCCGACGAGCAGGCCGTCGAGGAGGCGACCGGCCTCACCAGCCGCCTCATCTACGAGGTCATCCGCCGCAACGGCGAGGAGGAGCTCGCCCGCCCCGCCCGCAGCCTCGCCTGGGCGGGCATGGCCGCGGGGTTCATGATCTCGTTCTCCGTGCTCGGGGAGGCGATCTTCCGCACCTACCTGCCGGACGCGCCCTGGCGCCACCTGGTGGAGAACGTGGGCTATTCCCTGGGGTTCATGCTCGTCATCCTCGGCCGGATGCAGCTCTTCACGGAGAACACGATCACCACGACCCTGCCGCTGATGGTCAAGCCCTGCCGCACCTACGCGGTCGGCGTCTCGAAGCTCTGGGCGATGGTCCTCGTGGCCAACGTGATCGGCGCGTTCGGCGCCGCCGCGCTGTGGGTCTGGACGCCGGCCCTGCCGCCCGAGTTCCACCCGGCCATCATGGAGCTGTCGCGCCACGCCACGCACATGGACCCGGCGACGAGCTTCTTCCGCGCGATCCCGGCGGGCATCCTGGTGGCGGCGCTGGTGTGGATGCTCCCCTCGGCGGGGAGCTCGGCGTTCCTCATCATCCTGACGTTCACCTGGCTGATCGCGGCGGGCGACTTCACCCACATCGTCGCCGGCTCCGTCGAGATGGCCTATCTCGCCCTCCAGGCGCAGATCGCCCCGGGCCAGGCGGTGTTCGGCTTCTTCCTGCCGGTCCTGGCGGGCAACGTGATCGGCGGCACCGCGATCTTCAGCCTGATGGCCTGGGGCCAGGTCAAGGACGAGATGCGCGCCACCCGCGGCGGCGGCGCCCCCGTTCCGGTCCGCGCCTGGACGCCGGGGCCCCCGGGCGGCTGGGGCGGGGTGCCGGGAACCCGCAGGCGCGGGGTGGACCCGCTGCGCCTGCCGGGCGAATGATGGGGGGACGCCGCGAAGAGGGCGGGCCGCCACGGCCGGGTCGGAGCGCGCGCGAGCGCCGGGAGGAGATCGCATGTTCTACCAGATGATCGGGTTCATGAACGAGGGCGGCGAACCGGCGCAGGATTGCCTTCCGCCCCTCGATCCGGCCGCGGCCGCCTACTATCTCGACTTCGACGGCGTGCTCGTCGACCTCGCGGAGACGCCGGACGCGATCCACGTCGCGCCGCACCTCGCGGACCTCCTGAACGAGCTCTCGGCCGCGGCGGGCGGCGCCGTCGCCCTCGTGTCGGGCCGCGCCGTGCGCGACATCCGCCGCCACCTGCCCGGCTGGACCGGTATCGTCGTCGGCAGCCATGGCGGCGAGATCGACCGCGGCGACGGCCCCGAGGCCCTGATCGACGCCGACCCCGAGATCGTGGCCGCCATCACCCGCATGGTCGACGGGTTCGCCGCCTCCGATCCGGCCTACATCGCCGAGCCCAAGCCGACGGGCGTGGTCCTGCACTTCCGCCGCAAGCCCGAGTTGCGCTCCGCCGCCTGGCAGATGCTCGAGCACACCCTGAGCCAGTTCGACGGCTTCCACATCCACCACTCGAAGATGGCCTTCGAGGTCCGCCCGGACGGGGTCGGCAAGGAGAACGCCGTCGCCGCCCTCTCGCGCGAGGCGCCGTTCGACGGGCGCACCCCGCTCTTCATCGGCGACGACGTGACCGACGAGCCCGCCATGGCCTGGGCCAACGCGAATGGGGGCCATTCGGCCAAGGTCGGCGAGGGCACCTCCTGCGCCACCTGCCGCCTGCCGGACGTGGCCTCGGTGCACCTCGCGCTGGCGCGGCAGGCCGCCGGTCCCGGCGCGGCCCCGCGCGCGCCCTCCGGCGGAGCGGAGCCGGAGAGGGCCGGGAGCTAGGGGCGTGTCGCGCCTCGTCGTCGTCTCGAACCGGCTCCCGCTCGGCCCCAACCCGTCCGGCGGCCTCGTCGTCGCGCTGGAGGACGCGCTCGAAGGGGGCGGGCTCTGGATCGGCAATTCGGGCAAGACCCGCAGCCATGCCGGCGACACGCTGACCTCCCATTCCGGGGCGCCGTTCGACCGGCTGTCCTACGACCTCTCGGCGCGCGAGCACCGCGAATACTATCTCGGCTTCTCGAACGCCGTGCTCTGGCCGCTGTGCCACGGCCGCGTCGACCTCATCGAGATGAAGACCGAGGACCTGCACACCTACCGCAACGTGAACCGCAAGGTCGCGCGCCTCGTCGCCGCCCAGCTGCGCGAGGGCGACCGCGTCTGGGTCCAGGACTACCACCACCTCCCCCTCGCCCACGAGCTGCGCAAGCTGGGGGTGACGAACCCGATCGCCTTCTTCCTGCACATCCCCTTCCCCGGGCCGATGGCGTTCCAGGCCCTGCCCAACGGGGCCGAGATCGCGCGCTGGATCGCCGATTACGACCTCTTCGGCCTGCAGGCGAAGCGCCACGTCGCCGCCTGCCTCCAGGCGCTGCGCACCGTGGAGGGGGCCGAGTTCCTGGGCGGCGGCCACGTCTCCCTCGGCGGAAAGAGGGTGGAGATCGCGAGCTTCCCCATCGGCATCGACGTGGACGACTTCGCCCAGATGGCCCTGGGCGCGGAGCCCCGTCCGGGCCGGCCCGACACCATCATCGGCGTCGACCGGCTCGACTATTCCAAGGGCCTGCCGGAGCGGTTCCGCGCCTTCGAATCCCTGCTGACCCGCCGCCCGGACCTCCACGGCGAGGTCGAGCTCCTCCAGATCGCGCCCCCCACCCGCGGCGAGGTCCGCGCCTACCGCGAGATCCGCGAGGAGATCGAGGGCCTGACCGGCGCGATCAACGGCGCCCATGCCGACCTCGACTGGATCCCGATCCGCTACATTCACCGCGCGGTGCCGCGCGACCGGCTCGCGCGGCTTTTCCGGCGGGCGCGCATCGGCCTCGTCACCCCCCTGGCCGACGGGATGAACCTCGTGGCCAAGGAGTTCGTCGCCGCCCAGGACCCCGAGGATCCCGGCGTCCTGATCCTGTCGAAGTTCGCGGGCGCCGCCGAGCAGATGACCGAGGCCCTGATCGTGAACCCCCACGACACGGAGGAGATGGTTCACCATATCGTGACCGCCCGCTCCATGCCCCTGCGCGAGCGGCAGCGGCGGCAGGCGGCGCTCATGGCGTCGCTGCGCAAGAACGACGTGCACCATTGGCGGCGGTCGATCCTCGAGGCCCTGGACCGCATCTCCAAGGCGCGCCTGGCGGAGTGACGCGGCATCACGCGGCGTCCGTCCGCCGATCGCGGCTTCCATCTCCCCCGATCACGGGGCATCTACGGGCTCGGCGCCGGGTGGGCGCGCCGATTGCGGGGGTCCACATGAGCATAGGTCCACGGCGCGCGCGGGCGCTCGTCCTCTGCCTCGCCCTCGGCCTCGGCCCGGCGGCCGCCCTCGACGTCGACCTCGTCGTCACCGGCGATCCCGAGCTCGAGGACGACCTGCGCGGCGCCTCGCTCCTCCTGGGCCCGGCCGCCGAGGATCTGACCTCCGCCCAGGACGTGCTCGCGGCGGCGCGGGCCGACTATACCCGCCTCGTCGGCCGGCTCTACGCCCGCGGCCATTTCGGCCCGCGCGTGAACATCCTCATCGACGGGCGAGAGGCCGCGGGCATCCCGCCCCTGGGCGGGCCCAGCGCGGTCGCCGACGTGCGCATCCTCGTCGACACCGGCCCCGCCTTCCGCTTCGGCCGGGCGGAGATCGGCCCCCTCGCGGACGGGACCGAGCTGCCCGAGGACTTCGCGCCCGGCGGCCCCGCCTCGACCGGCGCGGTGCGCGCCGCCGCCGCGTCCGCGATCTCCACCTGGCGCGCCGGGGGCCGGGCCAAGGCCGAGGTCGAGGACCAGTCCGTGATCGCGCGCCATGACGACGACGAGCTCGACGTGGCCATCCGCCTGCGTCCGGGGCCGGTCGTGCGCTACGGCCCCCTGACGATCACCGGCCGCAGCGCCGTGCGCGAGGCCCGCATCCGGGAGATCGTGGGCGTCGAGCTCGGGCGCACCTTCGACCCCGAGGACCTCGTGCGCGCCGAGCGCCGGCTGCGCCGCACCGGCGCCTTCCGCGCCGCGGCCCTCACCGAAGGGGAGACCCTCGGCCCTGGCGACACCCTGCCACTGGAGCTCACCGTCGTCGACGCCCCGCCCCGCCGCTTCGGCGTCGGCGCCGAGCTCGCCACGGGCTCCGGCGGCATGCTCAGCGGCTTCTGGATGCACCGCAACCTCCTGGGCGGGGCCGAGCGCCTTCGGTTCGACGCGGAGATCGGCGGCCTGGGCGCCACCACCGAGGGCGACGGCGTCGACTACCTCGTCTCGGCGCTCTTTAACCGCCCCTCGACCTTCCGCGCCGATCAGGACCTCTCCTTCCGCATCGTGGCCGAGCACGAGGAGGAGCCGAACTTCACCACCGACAACCTCCGCGTGGAGAGCTTCATCACGCGCTACGCGACCGACGAGCTGACCCTGACCGCCGGGATCGAGCTGCGCTACGACAGGAGCGAGGACGACCTCGGGGAGCGGACCTTCCGTCAGATCAGCCTGCCGCTCTCGGCCGAATACGACCGCCGCGACGACGAGCTGAACCCCACCGACGGCTACTTCGTGGAGGCGCAGGTGCGGCCCTTCGCCGATCTCGGCGACCAGGATTCGGGCGCGCGGATCTTCCTCGACCTGCGCGGCTTCGAGGATTTCGGCCCCGAGGGGCGCACCGTCGCCGCCCTGCGCCTCGCCATGGGCTCCATCGTCGGCGCCAGCCGCGCGGGCACCCCGCCGGACTACCTCTTCTTCTCCGGCGGCGGCGCGACCGTGCGGGGCCAGCCCTTCGAGGTGCTCGGCGTCACCGTCGAGGACGGGGACGGCGAGGAGGGCACCGTCGGCGGGCGCAGCCTCCTTGCGATCCAGAGCGAGATCCGCCGCGAGGTCACCGGCAAGATCGGCGTCGTCGGGTTCCTCGACGCCGGCTTCGTCGGCGAGGACAGCTTCGGCGGCGACGGCGAGGTCCATGCCGGCGCCGGGCTCGGCCTGCGCTACGACACCGGCTTCGGCCCGATCCGCGTCGACCTCGGCGCTCCCGTGGCCGGCGACACCGGCGACGGGCTGCAACTCTACATCGGCATCGGGCAGGCGTTCTGATGCGCGTCCTGGCGATCCTGCTCACCCTCCTCCTCGCCGCGCCCGCGCTCGCGCAGGACATCGACGACGACGACGGCGGCCGCGGCTTCCTGACCGGCGCCATCGAGAACGCGCTCTCGGGCGCGGGCCGCGAGGTGCGCATCACCGGCTTCGAGGGCGCGCTCTCCTCCACGGCGACCCTGGACCGGCTCGAGATCTCGGACGAGGAGGGCGTCTGGCTCACCGTCCGGGACGCGCGCCTGACCTGGTCGCGCCGCGCCCTCCTGCGCGGCCGCCTGGAGGTCGAGGAGCTGATCGCCGGCGCCATCGTCGTCGAGCGCGCGCCCATCTCCGAGCCCGCCCCGCCGGACGCCGCCGCCTCCCAGTTCCGCATCCCCGAGCTTCCGGTCTCGGTCGACATCGGCCTGATCGCCGCCGAGCGCGTCGAGCTGGGCGAGGGGTTCCTCGGCGAGCGCCTGGCGTTCGAGCTCTCCGGCCGCGCCGCCCTCGCCGACGGCGCGCTCGACGCCGCGATCACCGCGCGCCGCGTCGACGGCACGCCCGGGCAGTTCGCCATCGCGCTGGGCTTCGAGCCCGGCGACGCGCGGCTCTCGGTCGACCTCTCGCTGACCGAGGACGCCGGCGGGATCGCCGCGACCCTCCTCGACCTGCCCGGCGCGCCCTCGGTCGCACTCCTGATCGAGGGGCAGGGCCCGCTGGACGATTTCCGCGCCCGGATCGACCTCGACACCGACGGCGAGGACCGGGTCTCCGGCGACGTCGTCCTCCTGGCCGAGGGGGAGGGCGCGGACGGCCCCACCCGCCGGTTCGAGCTCGACCTGAGCGGCGACGTGACCGCCCTCGCGCTGCCCGAGTACCGCGACTTCTTCGGCACCGATATCGGCCTGCGGGTCGCCGGCGCGCGCGAGCCCTCCGGCCGGATCGAGATCGAGGCGCTCGACCTGCGCTCCGCGGCCCTGCGCCTGACCGGGTCGGCCACCGTCGCGGCCGACAACCTGCCGGACGCCTTCGACCTCCAGGTCGTGCTCGGCAGCCCGGACGGGCCCGTCGCCCTGCCCGGCGGCGGCGGGATAGAGGTCGGCGCCGCCGACCTGCGGGCCACGTTCGACGCCTCGGACGGCGACGCCTGGACCCTCGCCGGCCGCATCGACGGGCTCGACACCGACCAGGTGGACATCGCCGCCATCGAGATCGACGGCGGCGGCGAGATCGCGCGCGACGCCCTGGCCGCCGGCGAGGGCCGCACCGTCACCGCCCGCGTGCGCCTGGAGACGGACGGCCTCGCCCTCGAGGACCCGGCCATCGCCGAGATCGTCGGCACCGGCCCCGCCGTGCAGCTCGACATCGCCTGGGAGGAGGGCGCGCCGGTCACCATCCGCCGCGCCGCCCTCGAAGGCGACGGCTACGGGCTCGACATCTCGGGGCGCTTCGACCTGGCCAGCAGCGAGGCCGAGGACGGCACCGTCATCGAGGCCGGCCTCACCCTCGACGGCGAGGCCGCGTTCGAGGACCTCTCCCGCCTCGCCCCCCTGGCCGGCGCCGACCTGACCGGCGCCGCCCGGCTGGAGCTGGCGGGCCGCATCGCTCTCGGCGGCGCCTTCGACGTCGCCCTGACCGCGCAGGCCACCGATCTCGGCGTCGGCATCGCCGCGGTGGACGACCTCATCGGCGGCGAGGCGACCATCGCGCTCGACGCCGCGCGCGACCTCGACGGCACGGTCATCCGCGCCGCCAGCGTCGAGACGGGCGCGCTGGCCGCCGACCTCTCCGGCACGATCGGCGCGGACAGCGCGCGGATCGCACTCGTCGCGGCGCTCGCCGACATCTCCCCGCTCGTGCCGCAGCTTTCCGGCCCGGTCACCCTCGACGGCGACGCGCGCATGACCGGCGGCCGCTGGACCCTCGGGCTCGAGGCCGCGGCCCCTGCCGGCACGACCGCCACCGTCTTCGTCGTCGCCCCGCCGGGCGGGCCGCTCGCGGTCGACTTCGAGGCCGACATCGCCCGCCTCGGCGAGATCGTGCCCCAGCTCGAGGGCGCCGCCACCGCCGCGGGCCGCGCCGTGCAGGCCGAGGACGGCTGGCGCGTGACCCTGGACGCCCAGGCGCCCCAGGGCCTGAGCGCCGAGGTCGACGCCCGCCTGATCACCGATGGTCCGATCGAGGCCGCCTACTCCGCCACCGTCGCCGATGTCGGCGCCTTCGCCGAGGCGCTCGAAGGCCCCGCCACCCTTCAGGGCACCGCCCGCATCGAGGACGGCGAGACCCGCGTCGAGGCCGAGGTCCAGGCGCCGCGCGGCATCTCCGCGACCGCCAGCGCGCGCCTCGCCGGCGAGGCCCCGCCGGTCATCGCCTACGACGCCCGCATCGCCGACATCGGCGCGTTCACCGAGCTCGTGACCGGCGCCGCGCGCCTCTCCGGCACCGCCACGCGGGACGGCGAGGCCTGGCTCACCGACGCGCGCCTCGCCGCACCCGCCGGCACCGCCCTGCGCGCCCGCGTGCGCCTCGACGGCGCGGACGTCGCGGCGAACCTCACCGGGCGGATCGAGACGCCGGGCGACATCGTGGACGGCCTGCCCGGCCCGCTCGACATCCGCGCCGAGATCGCCCGCACGGACGGCACGATCGCCGCCGACGTGGCGGTCGACGCGCCGGGCGGCGACGCCCTGACCTTCACCGCGACCCTGCCGCCCGAGGGCGCGGCCGCCGGGCGCTTCGACCTGCGCGTGGCCAGGCCGGACCAGTTCCTCAACGGCCTGCCCGGCCCCCTCACGGCCAATGGCGACGTGACCCGGGATTCGGACGGCGCCATCACCATCGACGCCAGCGCGAGCGCCGCCGACGGCAGCGCCGTCAACGTCGACGGCGCGCTCCCCGCCGGTCTCGTCGGCGGAGAGGCCACCTTCGACGCGGTCATCGCCGATCTCGGCCGCTTCGTGCCGCAGCTCCCGGGCCGGGCCGAGCTGGCCGGCACCGTCCGCCGGACCGGGGCCGGCTGGGCGGTCGACGCGGACGCCGCCGCGCCCGCCGGCATCACCGCCACGGTCTCCGCCGCCCAGGGCCCGGACGGCATCGCCGCCGAGTTCGACGCCCGCCTCGGCGACGTCTCGGTGTTCGTCCCGCAGCTCGCCGGCGCCGCCACCGCGCGCGGCACCGCCGCCCAGGTCGACGGCGGCTACCGCCTCGACGTCGCCGCGACCGGCCCGGGCGGGCTCACCGCCGACATCGCCGGCATCTTCGGCGCCTCGAGCGACCTCTCCATCACCGGCAGCGCGCCCCTCGCCCTCGCCAACCCGTTCGTGCGGCCCCGCTCCCTGAGCGGCACGGCCCGGTTCGACCTCTCGCTCGACGGCCCGGCGGAGGTCTCCTCGCTCTCCGGGACCGTCTCCATCGCGGAGGCGCGCGTCGCCATCCCGCGCCAGCGCCTGTCGATCGAGGGGCTGGGCGGCACCGTGCGCCTCGGCGGCGGCACCGCGACGCTCGACCTGCGCGGCGCGGGCAGCAATGGCGGCACCATCGCGGTGGCGGGCTCCATCGGCCTGACGCCCCCCAACGCCGCGGACCTGCGCCTCACGGCGGCCGGCCTCGTGCTGCGCGACCCGATCCTCTACGAGACCAGCATCGACGCGGCCATCGCGATCACCGGCCCCGTGGTCGGCGGCGGCGGGCGCATCGCCGGCGAGGTGCGCCTGGGCGAGACCGAGGTCCGCATCGGCGACGCCCCCGTCGGCGGCACCGGCGCGATCCCGATCATCGACCACCGGCGCAGCCCGCCCGAGGTCGCCGCCACCCGGCAGCGCGCACGCCTCACCGCGACCGAGGTCGCCAACCGCGACGGCACCCCCCGCCGCAACCAGGGGTTCGCCCTCGACCTCACGGTCCTGGCCGAGCGGCGCATCTTCGTCCGCGGCCGCGGGCTCGACGCCGAGCTCGGCGGCACCCTGAGCTTGACCGGCTTCACCTCGAACGTGATCCCCGCCGGCCGTTTCGAGCTGATCCGCGGCCGGCTCGACATCCTGGGGAGGCGGCTGACCCTGACCGAGGGCACGATCGCGCTCCAGGGCGACTTCGTGCCCACCGTCCGCCTCGTCGCCACCACGGACACCGATAGCGGGCAGATCTCCATCGTCGTGGACGGCCCCATCTCCGAGCCCGAGATCACCTTCGAGTCCGAAGCCGGCCTGCCGCAGGACGAGGTCATCGCCCAGCTCCTCTTCGGCCAGGACCTCGGCAGCCTCACGCCCCTCCAGGCCGCGCGCCTCGCCAGCGCGGTCGCCACCCTCACGGGGCGCGGCGGTCCCGGCTTCTTCGGCGACCTGCGGGAGAACTTCGGCCTTGACGACCTCGACCTGACCTCCCGCGACGACGGGACGGTCGCGCTGCGCGCCGGCCGCTACCTGACCGAGAACATCTATTCGGACGTCACCATCGACGCCGAGGGCCAGGCGGAGATCAACCTCAACCTCGACGTGACCGACAACCTGACCGCCCGCGGCCGGCTCACCGCGGACGGCGAGACCGGCATCGGCATCTTCTACGAGCGCGACTACTAGCCGCGCGCGCCCTCAATGGGTCTTGTCGTAGTCGACGGCGCCTCCGTCGCGGGTCGACGGCGCGTCGACCGCCAGCGTCGATTTCGGCGCGTCGGGGTCGTCGCGGCGCTGCTCCACCTTCGCCTTCGAGCGCAGCGCGAGAACCGCCACGATCAGAAGCGTGACGAGCGCCAAGAGGGGGATGAGGAAGCCGAAATCCAAGTTCATCGCCGTGTCCTTCCGTGATGGGCCGCGAATGACCCGCCAACGCCGCGCCCCCGTGGTCCGGTTCCACGGCACGCCCCGGGAACGATCCCCCCCGCCGGCCGTTCCTCCCGCTGCAGGCGCAGCGTCGCGCCGCCGCCCCGGAGCCGTCATGCACCACCGACTGAGCGCCATGCTCGAAGGGACCGTCCGCCTCGGGGATGACGAGCTGGACGTCTCCGGCGCCTGGCTCGACCCCGAGGACGCGCGCCTGCGCTACCTGATCCTCGATCTCGGCGGCTGGATCCGCGGCCGCCACGCCCTCCTGGCCGCCGGCGCCCTCGCCCCCCGGGACGGGCGCTGGACCACCAGCGTCACCCGCGCCGAGGTCGAGGCCGCCGACCATCAGCCCGAGGGCGGCTTCCGCCTCGACGGCGCCTCTCTGCCGGCCATCCTCACGGGCCCGTTCGGCAACACGATCTCCCCGATGCTGATCGCCGCCGGCCTGCGCTCCGAGGCGCGGGACGCGGCGCCCCCGATGCAGCCCGCCCTGCGCGAGGACGCCGCCGCCGCCCCCGACGCCCCCCCTCTCACGGACGCCGACCGCACCCGCGCCCTGGAGCGGTGGGAGGACTGGCGCGACGCGCCCGTCTTCGCCCGCGACGGGGAGGTCGGGCCCCTCCTCGACCTCATCCTGGACGACGTCGACTGGCGCCCCGCCCGCGCGGTCGTCACCGCCGCGCGCGGCTCGGTCGGCCTGCCCTGGGCCCTCATGCGCCGGCGCGTGCGGCCCGGCGGCCACATCGTCATGGCGATCGACGCGCACGACATCGCCGACGCGCCCGGCGGCCTCGATGGCGGCGCCGCGGAGGACGAGGCCCTGCTGGCCCATTATCACGCCTGACCCACGGGGAACCTCCCTTCCCGGGCGGCGTTGGACCACGCCCGCCGGACTCCTCCGCGCGGCCGGCGGAGGCGCGCGCCCGGATGCAGACCCCGCCCGCCCAAGGCCCGCAGGGCGCGTCCGTGCCGGGCGTGGTCCGCTGGTCCCTCGTCATCCTGGCGGCCTGCGCCGCCTTCGCCGTCCTGCGCTTCGGTCAAAGCGTGTTCGCGCCCCTCCTCCTCGCCTTCGTCATCGGCGTCGTTCTCTCGCCGCTCTCGGACTGGCTCGCCGGCCTCGGCCTGCCCCGCGTCGCCGCCGCGCTCGCCTCGCTCGCGGTCGCCCTGGCCGCGATGGTCGGCATCGCGGCGCTGGCGGAGCCCCTGATGTGGCGCGTCGTCGACCGCCTGCCGGTCATCTGGCGCCAGCTCGGCGAGGTCGTGACCGAGCTTCAGCGCGTCCTCGGCGGCATGGCGATCGGCCCCGCCACCGCCTTCGGCCCCGAGGGCGGCGACGACACCGCCGAGGCCGTCAACGACGCGCTCCCCTCCCTGACCGACGCGCTGTTCCTCGCGCCCGCCGTCGCCGCGCAGCTCCTGATCTTCGTCGGCACGCTCTTCTTCTTCCTGCTGAGCCGCGTCGAGGTCTACGACTACCTCTCGCGCCACCACGTCCTCTCGAGCCGTCCCCGCGACGTCAGCCGCATCCTCCTGGCGGCCGAGCGGCGGGTCTCGCGCTACTTCCTCACCATCACCGTCATCAACGCGGCCTTCGGCACCATCGTCGCGGGCGCCATGTGGCTTGCCGGCATGCCCAGCCCTCTCCTGTGGGGCACGGTCGCGTTCCTGGCCAACTTCATCCTCTATCTCGGGCCGGCCTGCGTCGCGATCATGCTGCTGATCGCCGGCTCGATGAACTTCGCCGGCCTCCAGGCGCTGGTGCCCGCGATCCTCTACGTGTGCCTCAACGCGACCGAAGGGCAGTTCGTGACCCCCGGCCTCGTCGGGCGGCAGCTGCGCGTCTCCCCGCTCCTGGTGTTCCTGAGCCTGGTGTTCTGGCTCTGGCTATGGG
The DNA here is from genome assembly GCA_963833115.1 of uncultured Alphaproteobacteria bacterium. GTDB lineage: Bacteria > Pseudomonadota > Alphaproteobacteria > Rhodobacterales > Rhodobacteraceae > Hasllibacter. The sequence continues at coordinate 180,120 of CAWHWS010000002.1, forward strand.
GCCCGATCGGCGGGTTCGTGGCGATCCCGCTCCTGGTCTGGGCGATCGCGGTCGCCTCGCCGAACCGTGAGGACGGCCGCGCCGCCGGCGTGCGCCGCGCCCTTCGGACCCATGACGAGGAGCTCGAGGACGATAACGCCTCGTCCGACTAGACCATCTCCTCGGGCACGCCGGGCAGGTCGGTGCCGAACGCCTCCGCCGGGCCGACGTCGTAGGGCAGGATGAACCCCGAGCGCCGCTCCGGCGGCGAGGCGGCGTTGGTGGCCGCGATCCGCGCCCAGGCGCCGGCCGCGGTGCCGGGCGCATGCGCCTCGGGCGGCGCGTCCGGGCCGAGCCAATGCGCGAAGCACCGCTCCCGGAACGCCCGCACCGTGGCCGCGTTCTCGAACCGGACGCCCGCCTCGGTGTCCCAGCGGAAGGACCGCCCGTTCAGGTTCGCCGAGGAGACGATGGCCAGACGGTCGTCGAAGAAGGACGCCTTGGCGTGGATGTAGATGATCGGCGCGCCGCGCACGCTGTCGCGCCCGCCTGTCTCCCCGCGCGCGGGCCGCGCCGGCGTGCCGACGAAGAGGCGCGAGCCGAACGCCCGCCGCAGCTTGCGGATGCACCGCGCCTGGAGGAACTCGCCATAGCGCATGTCCATCTTCTCGCGCCGCTGGAACGCGACCTCCTCGGGCGCCGCCGGCAGCATCAGGATGCAGGTCAGGGACGGCCGCGCCCGCGCCGCCCGCGCCATCGCGGAGGCGAGCTCCCGGCTGCGGAAGAACTGCGATTCGAGGTAGACGAACCGCTCCGCCCCCGCGATCCCGCGGAAATGCGCCTCCTCCAGCTCCGCCACGGCCGGCTTGGGCGCCATGGAGAGCCCCCGGAAGCCCCGCCTCGTCGAGAGCGTGCGAAGCAAGGGCGGGGCCGCGGGCGCCACCGCCGCGTCGCCGGCCACCTCGGCCAGGAACCGGCCCAGATGCGCGTGCGCCGCCGCCGCCGCCGGCCCGTCCATCAGGACCTGGATGTCGTGCCAGGTCTCCGAGGCGCCGCGGGCGTGGTCCTTGGTGTCGAAGCGCCGCTCGTTGAGGTCGAGCCCGCCGATATAGAGCCGCTCCCCGTCGAAGACGGCGAGCTTTTGATGGTGCGTCGCCGGAACCAGGTCCGGCACCGGCCAGCGCACGGGCCGCATCGCGCTCCCCGTCCCCGCGATCCAGCGCGCCAGGCCCGGCATCTCCGCGAGGGCCCGGTCGCGGGCGGAGGGCGCCATGGCCGAGAGGGCGTCGATCCGCTCCAGGATCTCGGCGCGGATGTTGGCGTAGAGCGCTAGCTTGGCCGCCGGGGAGATGCGCGCCGGATGCATCGCCGCGACGGCCCGGACCCGCCCGGCCCCGCCCTGCGCCCGCGCCACCTCGGCGACCGCGATCAGCATCCGCATGCTCCGCCAGGTCAGGCGGTGGGTCTCCGCCGCGACGATCGGGTCGAAATCCGACAGGACCAGCTCGACGTCCACGCCCCGCCCGAGCGTGTGCACCAGGAGGTCGAACCAGTCCCGGCCGACCGCCCGGCCGGCCTCCGAATAGAGCGGCGTTGCCGGATCGAAGATGCGGAACCCCATGCGCACCTCCCGCCGCGCCGAGAGGAACAGCCCCTCCAGCGCCGGGAACGCCTCCTCCGCCGTGATCAGGATGCGCGGCATCGCGTCCAGATCGCCCCGCGCGTGCGCCGCCTCCCGCGTGGGCGCGCGTTCGGCCAGGTTGCCGGGCGCGCCGTCGCTCATGCCACCCGCGGCTCCGGTCCGGCCGCCGCCTGGGCCCCGGAGCCCTCCGCGAAGCTCGCCAGCGGGAAGGTCAGGACGACCCGGTACGCGCCGTCCGCCTCGTCGACCTCGACCCGGCCCTCGAGCTGGGTGGCGAACGCCTTGATGAGGCGGTTGCCCAGCCCCCCGGTCCCGAACTCCGGCTCCGGATCGCCCAGTTGGCGCAGCGGGTTCTCCACCATGAGCCGCGCCATCCCGTCCTCCGCCTCCAGCCGCACCGAGAGCCGGCCCCGCCGCCCGCCATGCTTGATCGCGTTCGTCACCGCCTCCGTCACGAAGAGCGAGAGCGGCACCGCCTGATCGGGATAGAGCGAGACCGGCGCCAGATCGAGGAGCGCCGCCTCCATCTCCGTCGGCCCGACGGTGCGGGAGAGCTGGTGCACGATCTCCCTTATGGCCGCGTCCGCCGCGACCCCGGTGACGTCGCTCGCCTCGTAGAGGTTGCGGTGGATCGTGGCGAGGCCCAGCACCCGGTCGCGCACCCGGCCCAGCACGAAGCGCGCCTCGGGGGCCGCGATCTGCCGCATCTGCATGTTGATGATCGAGGAGATGAGCTGGAGGTTGTTCTTCACCCGGTGGTGGATCTCCTTCATCATCACCTTCTGCTCATGCATCCGGTTCTCGGCCTCCGCCTCCTCGCGCAGGACGTGGTCGGTCAGCTCCGCGAGCCCCGCCTCGATCTCGCGCAGCTCCGTGGGCGCGTCGAGCTGCCCCGGCGGCGGCACGGTCCGGTGGCGCGCGAACTCACGCATCCCGTGGACCAGCTTGCGCACGTGGCGGATCACCAGCCAGTGCACCGCGAAATACGCGACCGCCAGGCTCATCGCCCACATCAGGAGGGGGAACACCCAGACCGGCAGCCCCGCCATCCCGCCGAAGGTCGGCGTGGCCGCCCGGTCCCAGCTTCCCAACGTCGCGACCACGCCCGGCACGATCGTCACGATCGAGAAGACGCGCTCCCGTCCGGCCCTGTCCTGCCCCGCGAACACGTCCGCCGGCCGCCCGATCAGGTCCTCCAGGTCGCGCCCCCGCGGCAGCACCGAGAGGTCGCCCTCCGGCTCCGAGGACTTGATGACCTCGCCGGCCGCGTTGAACGTCACCAGCGCGACCGCCGCCTCGGTCATCGTCGCCGCCGGCAGGACCGTCTGCGCGATCGAGAGGGAGACGAAGCCCAGGAGCGCGCCCCCGTCGCCGCGAACCGGCTCGGACACCACGACCACCGGCTCGCCCGACGCCGCGCCCGCCGCCCGCGCGACGACCGTCGTGCCCGGCGCCGCCATGAACGCGGCGAACGCCTCGGAGGCGGAGAAGTCGATCACCCCGTCGGACGAGGAGCAGGTCATCACGCCCGACGCGGGCACGAAGCCCGCGAACACGTAGCCGAGCCGCTCCGCCACCAGGAACCGCATCCGCGCGTCGCAGGCGCCCTCGTCCTCGATCAGCTCCGGCACCGTCGCCGCCAGCCCCTGCGCGATGCCGATGGCGCGCTCGATGCTGCGGCGCTCGGCGCCCGCCGCCCGCTCCGTCACCGCCAGCAGCGTCAGCTCCTCGCGGTCCCGCGCGACCGCGTTGACCTGCGCCGTCTGGACGACGGCGATCAGGCCCAGCGGCAGCAGCGCCACCGTCAGCAGCGCCGGAAGCGCCACGCGAAGGGAGCGGCCCATGTCGTGCAGACCGCGCCCGCCGCGCATCAGGCCGCGCTGGTCCCGCCCGCCGCGAGCACGGCCATCGTGGCGTTGTCGGTCATGGTGAGCTCTTCGCCCTCCTCGAGGTGCATCAGCTCGGCGAGCTTGCCGCGCCCCCGGTTCGCCCGGCTCTTGATCGTGCCGATCGCGCAGCCGCACATCGCCGCCGCCTCCTCGTAGGAGAAGCCCGACGCGCCCACCAGGATCAGCGCCTCGCGCTGCTCCGCGGGCAGCCGCTCGAAGGCCCGCCGGAAGTCGGCCATCTGCAGACGTCCGTCATGCGCGGGCTTCTCGGCCAGGGAGGCGGTGAACACGCCGTCCACGTCCGCGACCTCGCGCTTGGCCTTGCGCCGGCCCGAGTAGAACGTGTTGCGCAGGATGGTGAACAGCCAGGCGCGCATATTGGTGCCGGCCTGGAACTTCTCGATGTTCGTCCACGCCTTGACGATGGTGTCCTGCACCAGGTCGTCCGCCGCCGCGCCGTTGCGCGTCAGCGACAGGGCGAAGGCCCGCAGCGCCGGCAGGTGGTCGACGAGCTCGTCCCGGGGGTCGCGCGGGGCCTCCTTCACGACGTCTCGCCCGCCGCGCGCCGCACGGACGCGCCCTTGGCCGGCTCCGCCGCGGCCTCGGAATCCTGGCGGCGCAGCTCATCGAGCAGCTTGGTGAACCTGTCGGGCACGGCGTCGCCGACGATCTCCCGGTAGACGCGCCGGAGGTTGGCGTCGATCTGATCTGTCACGGGCGGCGGTGCGCCGCCGGAAGCGTCGTTGTCCATTGGATTGATCCCCGTCCCTGGGTGATGATTTCGCGCGCGATGTGGAACCCAACGGGGCTTGCGGTGTAAGGTTCCAGACGCCGCACGATATATGAGAAGGGCCGCACACATATGTCCACGCACACTGCCGGGACCGACCTTGCCGGAACGATCTCGCGGGAGCTGCCATATCTGCGGCGCTACGCGCGCGCTCTGACCGGGAACCAGACCACCGGCGACCGCTACGCCGAGGCGACGCTGATGGCGATCCTCGCGGACCGTGCGAGCTGGCAGGGCGACCTCGAGCCGCGCACGGCCCTCTTCACCGTGTTCAACGGCATCTGGTCCTCCTCGGGCTCCCCGGTGGAGGGGGGCGAATCCGGCCTCGCCGCGCGCGCGCAAGCCCATCTGTCGCGCCTCACCCCGAACACCCGCGAGGCCCTGCTCCTGCACACGATCGAGGAGTTCGGCTACGACGAGATCGGCTCCATCATGGGCGTGCCCGCCGAGGAGGCCGAGGATTACGTGCGCATCGCCAACGCCGAGATGAGCGACTCCATCTCCGGGAAGGTCCTCGTGATCGAGGACGAGGCCATCATCGCGATGGACATCCAGTCGATCGTCGCGGACATGGGCCACAAGGTCACCGGCGTCGCCCGCACCCGCGCCGGCGCCGTGGAGCTCGGCCGCGCCGAGCGCCCCGACCTCATCCTCGCCGACATCCAGCTCGCGGACAATTCCTCGGGCATCGACGCGGTGCACGACCTCCTGGGCGAGCTCGGCGACGTGCCCGTCATCTTCATCACCGCCTTCCCCGAGCGCCTGCTGACCGGCGAGAAGCCGGAACCCGCCTTCCTCATCTCCAAGCCCTATACCGAGGAGCAGGTCCGCTCGGGCGTCAGCCAGGCGATGTTCTTCGCCTCCACCGAGACCCTGCACGCGGGCTAGTCCCGCCGCGCTGCCGCGCGCCAGCGCAGCGAGCGCTCGTCGAGGGGCCCCAGGGCCGCGCGTCCCGCAAGGACGTCGCGGCCCAGGGCGACCGCGCGGGAGAGCACCGGCTCCGGCGCGTGGCGATAGGCCGGTCGCCCCGTCACGAAATCGTACCAGACCCCGCCGCAGGCCGCGTCGAGGAGGATGCGCTGGAAGCAATGGTCGTGCCGCACCGGCCAGTCCGCGCGCCGCGCCGCCGGCAGGGCCCGCCGGGTCAGGTCGAGCCACTCGGCCTCCAACGCCGCGCGCCCCGCGCCCGCCGCGCCAGGAGGATCAGGCCCGCGCACCGCCGCCCCGGCCCAGCGCCCGCCACGCGCCCGCAGCCGCGGACAGCGCCACGAGTCCACCGAAGGTCCAGGCGAGGGCCGCTCCGGGCAGGGCCGCCCCGCCCGCCGGATCGCCCAGGGCGAACAACGCTCCCAGCCCGGCGATGACGGCGTAGATCGCCGTCCAGACCGTCACGATGTCCCGCATGGCCGCCCCTCGTTGTTGCCGGCGCGCGCCCGGGCCGGGGCGCGCCGATCGGGGTGGAAAGGCCCGCGTGCGGCGCCGGGTTCCCACCCCGGCCGCCCGCCCGCCGGCGCCGTGTCCTTTCGGCCACGGCGCGCGGCCCTTCGGTCACTCCGCGGCCTTGCGGCGCGCGATCCCCGACTGGGCGCGGTCGATCCCCGTCAGCACGTCGTCCGAGGAATAGGGCCGCCGCACGACGGTCCAGCCCGCGCCGGCCGGCACCGCGTCGCCCTCCCGTCCGATCAGGGCGACGACCACGCCTCCCGCGCCCTCCACCCGCGCCGCGAGCCCCGAGCCTACGAACTCGTCGAGCGGCGCGTTCACGATCGCGGTCCCCACCGGCGGCAACCCGTCGAGCAGCGTCCCCGCCGCCTCGCAGCTCGTCGCCACGTGGACCTCCGCGCCCGGCTCGCGCGCCTCGATGGTCTCGACCAGGTCGGCCGCTATCACGACGTCCTTCTCCAGTATCAGGTAGATCGGCATAGGCGTCGTCATCTCGTCCCCCGCGGCGCCCCGGACCGGGCGGCTGGCCCCCCTATGGCGTAGGCGGTTCCCCCGCACATTAAACTCCGACATAGTGCCGGCATGCCGCCCCGCCCGTCGACCGACTGCGCCGACTGCCCCCTCCGGCGCAAGGGCGCGTTCCACCCCTTCACCGAGGAGGAGCTGCGCTTCATGCGCCGTTTCAAGGTCGGGGAGCTCGTGGTCGACGCCGGCACCCCTCTCCTGGCCGAGGGGTCGAACGCGCCGCAGCTCTTCACCGCGCTGCGCGGGCTCGGCCTGCGCTACAAGACCCTGCCCAATGGCCGGCGGCAGGTGGTGAACTTCGTCTTCCCCGGCGACTTCATCGGCCTCCAGGCCGGAATCATGGGGGAGATGAGCCATTCCGTGGAGGCGACGACGCGCATGACCCTGTGCGTCTTCAACCGCTCGGATTTCTGGAACTTCGTGAAGGGCAACAGCGCCCGCGCCTTCGACCTGATCTGGCTCTCCGCGGTGGAGGAGAACGTCCTCGGCGAGGCCCTCACCTCGGTCGGCCAGCGCACCGCCGTCGAGCGGATCGCCTGGGCGCTCGTGCGCATCACGCAGCGCGCGCGGGCCCTCGGCCTGGACGACGGCTACGCGATCCCCCTGCCCTACCGGCAGCAGGACCTAGCCGACGCCCTCGGCCTGAGCCTGGTGCACACCAACAAGACCATCGCCCGCCTGCGCGAGCGCCAGCTCATCACCTGGGCGGGCGGGCGGCTCTCCGTGCCGGACCTGCCCGCCCTCGCCGCCATCGCCCACATGGACCTGGAGGCCGTCACCCCCCGCCCCCTGATCTAGGCCGCCGCGAGGTCCGCGGCCACGCGCGCCTCGATCTCGTCGACGGAGTGGTTGGTGAGGGTCTTGGCGATCTCGCCCACCACCTTGTCCGACACCTCCTGGTGCAGCTCGCGCCGCAGATCGCCCAGCACGTGCGGCGCCGCCACGAGCACGATCTTCGAGAACATCCCCTTGTGCGCCCGCTCGTAGAGCAACGCCGCGAGCTCCTTGGCGAACCGCGTCTTCTCGAGCTCGTGCCAGTCCGTGTCCTGGAACGCCGAGCGATTGCCCTGGCTGTCCGACATCCGGCCCGGCCGGTTCGCCGCCTGCTCGCGCGTGGGCGGATTCTCGTGCTCCTCCTTGCGCCGCACCTTGAGGTAGGGCGCCTCCGCGTCGCCGTGGTTCTCCAGGATGAGGGCCTTCTCCCCGTCCGCGATCAGGACCCATGTCCCGGTGTCGAGCCCGGCCATCAATCGCTCCCGCCGCTCTCATTCCCGTCGGGGCGGCTCTGCTCCTTGGTCTCGCCGGTCGATCCGGCGGGCCGCCGGTAGGCGCGCTTGAGCTCGTCGCGCGAGCCGACCTCGCGGGCGACGTCCCCGCCGTCACGGCCCTGCTGGGACACCTCGCCGCGTGCGCCGAGGATCTCCTCGGTCTCGCGCGTTCCGTCCTTGGAGCGTTGGCGTTCGGCCATGTCGTGTCCTTCCCGTCGTGGTTCGGGAAATCAACGAGCGCGCGAGGCGCCGGTTCCGCCGGCCCCGGCGCTCAGGGCCGCAGGTAGGTGTCGGCGACGTAGGCGCCGCGCTCGCCCATCGGCTTGTCCGGCCCCGTCGTGGTGTCGGGCAGGGTCCGCAGCTCCAGCTCGGCGTTGAGCGCCGCACCCAGCAGCGTCACGAAGGCCGACAGGTAGAACCACATCAGGAGCGCGATCACCGCGCCGATGGAGCCGTAGACCTCGTTGTAGCGCCCGAAATTGGCGAGGTAGAGCGAGAACGCCCAGGACCCGGCCGCCCACACGACCACGGCGATCACCGCCCCGGGCGACACCCAGGGCATGCGCGCCGCCGCTCGGTTCGGCCCGTAGCGGTAGATGATGCCCAATCCGAACACCATCACCGCCCCCGCGATCACCCAGCGCGCCACGTTGAGCGCCGCGGCCGCGAACGGGCCCAGCGGCAGGACCGCGAGCGCCACCGGCACCGCCACGATCGCCGTGAGGGCGACGAGCATCATCCCCACCAGCGCCAGCGTGATTCCGATGGCGGTCGCATGCCGGGCCACGATGCCGACGCGGTGATCCTCCCGGTAGACCGCGTTCAGCCCCCGGATGAGGGAGGCCACCCCCGAGCGCGCCCACCAGAGCGAGAGCCCCGTCGAGAGGGCCGTGGCCCAGCCCAGCGTCTCGACCTGCGCCGCGAGCAGCCCGTCGAGCTGCGTCTGGATGAGCGCCAGCCCCTCGGCCGGCACGAACCGGTCCATGAGCACGAGCTGCGCCTCGATCACGCCCGGATCGGCCGCCAGCCCCCAGATCGCGATCAGGGCGGCGATCCCGGGGAACACCGCGAGCATGGCGAAGAAGCCGGTGCCCGCGGCGATGAGCCCGAGGTTGCGCTCGTCGATCAGCAGCCAGACGCCCCAGAGGGCGCCCGTCCACCGCCGCACATGTGGCGGGAGGGTCAGGCCGCCGCGCTCCGAGGTCCGGCGAAGAACCAGACGATGAACCCGATCAGCGGGAAGATCAGCACGCCGAGCGTCCAGACGATCTTCTCGCCGGTGCCGGCGCCCGAGCCGAAGATGTTGATGACCGCCCAGACGACCAGAGCGAGGTGGATGAGGCCGAGGATGAATTCCATGTCGAGTCTCCTTGGTGAAAAGATAGCGCGCCCGAAGGCCGCGCGACAGATGGCGCGCGCATCACGCGCGGCCGGACTTCACAAGCGCGCGTCGTGCGCGATCAGACTTCACTCGCGCGCGTCATGCGCGATCAGGCTTCACTCGCGCGCGTTATGCGCGCGACAACTCGCTGCCGGACTTGAGGACCTCGTCCCCGTCCTCCTGCTCGATTAGGAACGCCGGCTCGTCGTCGGTGGCGTTGCGCGTGACCTCGCTGCCGGAGATCGTCTTGGTGATCTTCGAGGTATACCTCTTGGTCACCTTCCCGGTCCCGGTCCCGTTGCCCCAGTTCCAGCTCACCTCGTCGCCGGTGTCGAAATCCGTCGCCATGTCGCCTCCGTGAAGCATGCCTGGCGGTCGAGCCCGTGCCCGGACCCGCCCCCGTTCGGAGCGCTAACGCACGCCCCGCCGCATCCGTTCCGGGCGGCGTGACCGACCGGCCGGACCCCGGAGGAGGGATGGACGGGACGGGTCGACGGCCCCCCGCCTGGCCGCCGGCGCCGGCGCGGGCAGTAATCTCCGGCGGGTCCGGACGCTGCCACGCGGAGTGTCGGGCGGAGGTGGCAAACGGGATCGACGGAACGCTCCGCGAGGGACAGTCGCGTCCGAGCGTTCCGCCGATCGCACGAGCCTGGGGGGGGGGGGGACAGGCGGCTCGTGAAACTACCGTTCGCCGATCTAACCGCGACCCGGAGATGCGGTTCCACGCCGATCGCGCATCCCGCGCGTTTTCTCGCAAACCCTTGATCGCAGGGCGATCATAAATCGGAACTCCGCCATGGCGCGCCCCGCGCCGCGGCGTCTATCCTGACCCTCACCGCACGGGAGCCGTTCATGCCTGACATCGCCGAGATCGTCATCCTCGCAGCCCGCCGCACGGCGATCGGCACCTTCGGCGGCGCACTCGCCGGCGTGCCCCCGGCCCAGCTCGCCCGCACCGCCGCCGCCGCCACCATCGCCGACAGCGGCGTCCCGGCGGCCCGGATCGGCATGTCGGTCTTCGGCCACGTCATCGCCACCGAGCCGCGCGACATGTACCTCTCCCGCGTCGCGGCGATGGAGGCGGGCGTGCCGGAGGGCGCGCCGGCGATGAACGTGAACCGCCTGTGCGGCTCGGGGCTCCAGGCCATCGTCTCGGCGGCGCAGTCGCTGATGCTGGGCGACGCCGGGATCGCCCTCGCCGGCGGGGCCGAGTGCATGTCGCGCAGCCCCCACGCCCTGCCGGCGCGCTGGGGCGCTAGGATGGGCGACGTGGCGGCGATGGACATGATGCTGGGCGCGCTCGAGTGCCCGTTCGGCACCGGCCACATGGGCGTCACCGCCGAGAACGTGGCCGCCGAGCACGCCGTGAGCCGCGAGGACCAGGACGCCTTCGCTCTCGAGAGCCAGCGCCGCGCCGCCGCCGCCATCGCCGGCGGGCGCTTCGCAGGCCAGATCGCGCCCGTCGCGCTGCGGACCCGCCGCGGCGAGACCCTGTTCGAGACCGACGAGCACCCCAAGGCCACCACCGCCGAGGCGCTCGCCGGCCTGCGCCCCGCCTTCGCCAGGGACGGCACGGTGACGGCCGGCAACGCCAGCGGCATCAACGACGGCGCCGCCGCGGTCGTGCTCGCCACCGCCGCCGCGGCGAAGGCCGCCGGCGCCACGCCCCGCGCGCGGCTCCTCGGCTACGCCCATGCCGGCGTGCGCCCCGCCGTGATGGGCATCGGCCCCGTCCCGGCGGTGAAGGCCCTGCTGGAGCGGACCGGCCTCGCCGCCGGCGATTTCGACGTGATCGAATCCAACGAGGCCTTCGCCAGCCAAGCCATCGCCGTCACCCGCGCCCTCGGCCTCGACCCCGCCCGCGTGAACCCCAACGGCGGCGCCATCGCGCTCGGCCACCCGGTCGGCGCGACGGGCGCGATCCTCGTCGTCAAGGCGCTTCACGAGCTCGAGCGCACCGGCGGGCGCCGCGCGCTGTGCACGATGTGCATCGGCGGCGGCCAGGGCATCGCGCTGGCCTTCGAGCGCATCTGACGCCATCCGGGGGGGAGGCTCCCGCCCGCCCTCGGCGCCTGCCGGCGCCTCGCGCGGTTGGGCCGGGCGCCTCTTGCTGCGCAATTCGGCGCGGCCCGCTGCGCTGGCATGGCGCCCGGGGACCGCCCGGGGACCGCCCGTCGGTCCGGGACGCGGGGCGCGGCCCCCGCGGCGCCGGGCGAGGGCCCCGGCGGGGCCACGAGCCCGGCGCCCCCCCCTCAGCCCTCGCCCGACAGGATCGCCAGGAACGCCTCCCCGAACCGCTCGGCCTTGACCGGCCCCATCCCCGCCACCCGCTCCAGCGCGCCGAGCGAGCCCGGACGGCCCTCCGCGATCTTGCGCAGCGTGCCCGCCGTGCAGCTCAGCGGCTTGCCCGTCCCGTCCTCCCCACGCGCGAGCCGAAGCTGCGCCTCGGCCAGCGCGTCGTAGAGCGCGGCCGCGTCCCGCCCCGCGATCGCGCGGCGCGCCGGGTGCACCGGCGCCGCCGCGCCCTGCGTGATCACCTCCAGGAACGCCGCGCCGTAGCTCTCGAGCTTCTTCGCCCCGACTCCCCCGATCCGCGCCATCGCATCCAGCGTGGCCGGCCGCGCCTCCGCCATCTCGATCAGCGTCCGGTCCGGGAACACCACGTAGGCCGGCACCCTCTGCGACTCCGCCAGCGCCCGCCGCTTCGCCTTCAGCGCGGACAGCAGCGGCGCGTCCTCCTCGCTCACCATCTCCTTCACCCTCGGCCGGCGCTCGGGGCTCTTCACGCTGTCGAGCCGCAGCTCGATCGACGCCTCGCCCTTCAGGATCGGGCGCGCCGCCTCCGTCAGGCGCAGCGCCCCGTGCCGCGCCGGGTCCGGCCGCACCAGGTCCCGCCCCATCATCTGCCGCATCACGCCCGCCCACTGCGCGCGGGCCAGCTCGCCGCCGATCCCGAACACGGACAGGGAATCGTGCCCGAACTTGCGCACCTTCTCCGTCGCCGACCCGATGAGCACGTCCACCACGTGCCCCGCGCCGAACCGCTCCTCGGTGCGGAAGATCGCGGACAGCGCCTTCTGCACCGGCACCGTCGCGTCGAAGCGCTGCGCCGGCGCGTCGCACAGGTCGCAGTTCCCGCACGCCTCCGGCGCCTCGCCGAAGTAGCGCAGCAGCGGCACCCGGCGGCAATCCATCGCCTCCGCGATCCCCAGGAGCGCCCCCAGCCGCACGTGGTCCGCCGCGCGCCGCTCGGGCGGGGCCAGCCCCTCGTCGATCTGCTGGCGGCGGAAGCGGATGTCCTCGGCGCCGTAGAGCGTCAGCGTCTCGGCCGGCGCCCCGTCGCGCCCCCCGCGCCCGATCTCCTGATAGTAGCTCTCCACCGACTTGGGCAGGTCCGCATGCGCGACCCAGCGGATGTCCGGCCGGTCGATCCCCATGCCGAAGGCGACCGTGGCGACCACGATCATGTCCTCGCGCCCGAAGCGCTCCTCGACCTCGCGCCGCTCGCCGGCCTCCATCCCGGCATGGTAGTGCGCCGCGACGTGCCCCTCGCGCCGCAGCGCGGCGGCCAGCCCCTCGCACTTGGCGCGCGTGCCGCAGTAGACGATCCCCGCCCGCCCCCGCCGCGCGTCCGCGAAGCTCAGGATCTGATCCCGCGGCTTGTCCTTCAGCCGGAACGCCAGGTGCAGGTTCGGCCGGTCGAACCCGTGCAGGAAGACCTGGGGGCTAGCCCCCCCGTACAGCTTCTCGACGATCTCATCGCGCGTCTCCGCGTCCGCCGTCGCCGTGAAGCCGCTGAGCGGTACGCCGAGGTCGCGGCGCAGCTCGCCGATGCGAAGGTAGTCGGGCCGGAAGTCGTGCCCCCACTGGCTGACGCAATGCGCCTCGTCGACGGCGATGGCGCTCACCCCGGCGCGCTTGAGCATCCGCCGCGCCCCGTCCGAGGCCAGCCGCTCGGGCGCGATGTAGAGGAGCTTGAGCGTGCCCGCCTCCAGCCCGCGCCAGACCGCGTCCGTCTCCTCCTCGGTGTTGCCGCTCGTCAGGGCGCCCGCGCCCACCCCGGCCGCCTGCAGCGCCCGCACCTGGTCGCGCATCAGGGCGATCAACGGCGAGATGACCACCGTCACCCCTTCCCGCATCAGCGCCGGGAGCTGGAAGCACAGCGACTTGCCGCCCCCCGTCGGCATGATCGCCAGCACCTCGCGGCCCGCGGCGACCGCGTCCACGATCTCCTGCTGGCCGGGGCGGAACGTATCGTGCCCGAAGACGGACGACAGCAGCGCCAGCGCCTCGCCCTTCGGCAAAGCGTCCGCGGCGTCGATCGAGGGGTCGGCGGCGATTTCGGCGGGGTCGGCCATCTGTCCCTCCGGACGGGGCGGGCGGCGAACGGACGAGTCCGTCAGTAGAAGGCGGCTGCGTTGTTCGTCAGCACGATGCGCAGCGCGTAGATCGCGATCAGCACCACGAGCGGCGCGAGGTCGAGCCCGCCCGTCGCCGGCAGCATCCGCCGGATCGGCCCGTAGAGCGGCTCCACTAGGCGGTTCACCCCGTCCCAGACCTGCGCCACGAGCGGCTGACGCAGGTTCAGCACCTGGAACGTGATCAGCCAGCTCATGATGATGTGCGCGATGAGGACGAACCACACCACGTCGAGGATCAGGAGCAGGATCTGGAACAGGGATTGCATCTGCGCGCGGCTCCGGTCGGGACAGTGGCGACCTAGGCGAGGCGCCGCGCCCTCGCAAGGCGCGCGCCGACGCGGCGGCACGATTGACGCGAACGTAAGCGCGCCGCATCCGTGCACCATGTACCCCGTGATCCGCATGCTCAAGGAACTCGCCGTCCACCGCGGCGCCCCGCCGCTGACCGGATCGCAGGAGCACGTGTCGACCCATCTGTGCTGGCCCTGGGACATCGACGTCTGGCTCGAGCTCAACAACGGGCGCACCCTGACGCTGTTCGACCTGGGGCGCGTCGTCCTGCTGCAGCGTATCGGGGCCGTCGCGGCGCTACGCCGCAACCGCTGGGCCGGCACCGTCGCGGGCGCGTCGATCCGCTACCGCTCCCGCGTGCGCATGTTCGACCGGCTGACCATCCGCAGCCGGGTGACGGGCTACGACGCACGCTTCGTCTACGTCGAGCAGTCCATGTGGCGCGGCGCCACCTGCACCTCGCACGCGCTGGTGCGCATCGCGGTCACGTCCCGCGCCGGCATCGTCCCGACGGAGGAGGTCCGCGCCGCGATGGACCTGCCGCCCTCCGCGCCCCTCCCGCCCTGGATCGCCGCCTGGGCCGAAGCTGACGCCAAACGCCCCTGGCCCCCCATGACTGAGGAGGAAGGGCCGGGCTCGGGGAGCTGAAGCCCCCCTCGCCCGGCCCTGCGAGGGGCGCTGCCCCTCCCGCTCCCCGGGATATTTGCGTCAAGATGAGAGGGCAGGAGAAGACGTCGGACCCGCTCCCTCATCTTGATCCAAGTATCCCCGCCGGAGGCGCACCTCCGTCCAGGGCGTTCCCGCCCCAAGGACGCCCCCCGCCAGCGCAGCGGCCGCGCCGACGTCGCGCAGCGACGAGGCGCCCGGCCCAACCGCGCGAGGCGCCGCAAGGCGACGAGGGCGGGCGGGAGCGTCTGACCTATGGACGTTCTCGATCGTCGTCCGGGGCCAATAGCCAACCCGGGATCTCGTCCCGCCCGAGCATCTCCTCGATCCCGGGCCGGGCCCTGACGCAAGCCCACCGATCACCGTCCACGAGAACCTCGGGGACGAGGGGGCGGGAATTGTACTCGGACGCCATCACGGCGCCGTAGGCCCCGGCCGATCGGAAGGCGACCAGCGCGCCCGCGCCGACCGGCGGCATGGGGCGCGCCTTGGCGAAGGTATCCCCGCTCTCGCAGACCGGGCCGACCACGTCGACCGGCGCGCGCTCGGCGCCCGCGCCGGGCTCGGCCACGGGCACGATGTCGTGATGCGCCCCGTACATCGCCGGGCGCAGGAGGTCGTTCATCGCCGCGTCCAGGATCAGGAAGTCGCGCACCTCCCCGGGCTTGCGGTAGATCACCGAGGCGACCAGGAGGCCCGCGTTGCCCGCGACCAGCCGCCCCGGTTCGATCTCGATCTCGCAGCCCAGGTGCCCGACCGTCCGCCGCACCATCGCGCCGTAATCCGACGGCAGCGGCGGCGCCTCGTTCGCCCCGCCCGCGTAGGGGATGCCGAGCCCGCCGCCGAGGTCCAGGCGCCGGATGTCGTGCCCGTCCTCGCGCAGCGCCTCCGTCAGGTCCGCGACCTTGGCGTAGGCCGCCTCGAACGGCGCGAGGTCGGTGAGCTGCGATCCGATGTGCACGTCGACGCCGACGACCTCTATCCCCGCCATCCGTCCCGCTTCGGCGTAGATCCCGCGCGCCCGGGCGATGGGCACGCCGAACTTGTCCTCGCGCCGCCCGGTCGCGATCTTGTCGTGGGTGCCCGCGTCCACGTCCGGATTGACGCGCAGGGCGATCGGGGCCCTCACGCCCAGCGCGCGGGCCACCTCGTCGAGCGCCGCCAGCTCCGGCTCGCTCTCCACGTTGAACTGACGGATGCCGCCCTCGAGCGCCGCGCGCATCTCGGCCCGCGTCTTGCCCACGCCGGAGAAGACGATCCGCTCCCCCGGCACCCCGGCGGCGCGGGCGCGCGCGTATTCCCCGGCCGAGACGACGTCCATCCCGGCGCCCATCTCGCCCAGCACCCTTAGGACCGCGAGGTTCGAGTTCGCCTTCACCGCGAAGCAGATCAGGCGTTCGGGCGCCCATGCCAGCGCCTCGTCCAGCACGCGGTAGTGCCGGCGCAGGGTGGCGGCGGAATAGAGGTAGAAGGGCGTGCCCATCTCGGCCGCGATCTCGGGGATGGCCACGTCCTCGGCGTGCAGGACGCCGCGGCGATAGAGGAAATGGTCCATCAGCCGCGCCGCGAGCGCAGGAAGAGGTAGAGCGGCAGCCCGCAGGACACGCCGATCAGGTAGGTCGCCGGGATCGCGACGAGCCCCAGCCAATCGCGCCGGCGCACCGTCTCGGCGAGGATCCACACCGTCAGCGTGACCGCCGCGATGGTCAGGTCCCAGACCAGGCCGGAGGTCGCCGCATTCACGTGCCAGGCATCGACCATGGCCATGAGGTCCCAGCCGTTCGCCTCGAACCAGGCGACGAAGTACCACATCGGGTGGATCGCGCCCCAGATCGCGAGGGCGAGGTAGGCCGCGCGCATCACCCGCCCCGCCGCCGCACGACGCCGAACTCGGCGGTCCCGGACACGTCGATGCGAGGCCCGGCCGCCGGGGCCGCGCGCGGCTCGGGCGCCACCGGCGGCCCGTCCGCCCCGCATCCGGCGAGGAGCGTCGCGGCGAGGAGCGCGGCCCTCACGCGCCAAGCCTCTCGCGCCAGGCCGCCACCTGCTCGCGCACCCGCGCCGGCGCGGTCCCCCCGTGGGAGGTGCGCGAGGCGACCGAGGCGCGCACGCTCAGGACGTCGAAGACCCCTTCGGTGATCTCGGGACGCACGCCTCGCATCTCCTCGAGCGTGAGGTCCGGCAGGCCCCGCCCCGTCCGCTCGGCCAGCGCCACCAGCGCGCCCGTCGCGTGGTGCGCGTCCCGGAACGGCAGGCCCGCCTCGCGCACGAGCCAGTCGGCCAGATCCGTGGCGGTGGAGAACCCCGCCGAGGCCGCGGCCTCCAGCGCCGCGCGGTCGGGCTCCAGTGCCGACATCATGCCCTCCATCGCCGCGAGCGACAGCGCCAGCGTGTCGGCGGCGAGGAACACGGGCTCCTTGTCCTCCTGCATGTCCTTCGAATACGCGAGCGGTAGGCCCTTCATCACCGTCAGCGTGCCGACCAGGGCGCCGGTGATCCGCCCCACCTTGGCGCGCACCAGCTCGGCGGCGTCGGGGTTGCGCTTCTGCGGCATGATCGAGGAGCCGGTGGAATACCGGTCCGGCAGGCGCGCGAAGCCGAACTGCGCCGAGGACCAGATCACCAGCTCCTCGGCCAGCCGCGACAGGTGCGTGGCGCAGATCGCGGCCGCCGACAGGAACTCCAGCGCGAAGTCGCGGTCCGACACCGCGTCGAGCGAGTTGGCCATCGGGCGGTCGAAGCCCAGCGCCGCGGCCGTCATGTCCCGGTCGATCGGGAAGCCCGTCCCGGCCAGCGCCGCGGCCCCCAGGGGCGATTCGTTGAGGCGGGCGCGCGCGTCCGACAGGCGCCCGGCATCGCGGCCCAGCATCTCGACGTAGGCCATCATGTGGTGGCCCCAGGTCACCGGCTGCGCGACCTGCAGGTGCGTGAAGCCCGGCATGACCCAGTCGGCGCCGGCCTCCGCCTGATCGAGCAGCGCGCCTCTGGAGGGCGGCGATCGCGGGCCCGAGGGCGTCGATCTCGTCCGCGGACCCAGAGGCGGAAGTCGGTCGCGACCTGGTCGTTGCGCGACCGGCCGGTGTGCAGCCGCCCCGCCGCCTCGCCGATGAGGGCCTTGAGGCGCGCCTCGACGTTCATGTGCACGTCCTCGAGGGCGTCGTCCCAGGGGAAGTCGCCCGCCTCGATCTCCGACAACACGGCGCTCAGCCCTTCCCGCATCGCGGCGGCGTCGCTATCGGTGACGATGCCCGTCCTCGCGAGCATGGCGGCGTGCGCGCGGCTGCCCGCCACGTCCTGCGCCGCCAGGCGCCGGTCGAACGGGTGGCTGACGTTGATCGCCGCCATGATCGCGTCCGGGCCGGCGGCGAATCTGCCGCCCCACATGTCGTTCGATCGATCCGTCATCCGCCGGAGGAGCCCCCATGACCACGCCACGCCACGCCCGCGCGGGCGCCGCGCTCCTTATCCTCCTCATCGCGGCGGCGCCAGCGCGGGCGCAGGTCCCGCGCGATGGCGACATGCAGGCGCTGGCCCTCGCGGACGGCGCGGCGCCCCTGGCGGCGGAGGTCCTGGACATCGCCGGCGACCCCCTGCCCCTCGCGGACGCCCTGGGCGCGCGGCTGACGGTGCTCAACTTCTGGGCGACCTGGTGCGCGCCCTGCCGGCACGAGATGCCGACGCTCGAGGCGCTGGCCGCCGACGCGCCCGACGGCGTGGCCGTGATCGCGCTCTCGACGGGGCGCGATTCGCCCGACCGGATCGCCGCCTTCGCCGCGGAGGCGGGCCTGGACCGGTTGCGGCTGCTGCGCGATCCGTCCGCGGCGGCGGGCCGCGCGGCCGCGATCCTGGGGCTGCCGACGACCTTGATCCTAGGGCCGGACGGGGCGGAGCTGGCGCGCCTGACCGGCACGGCGGACTGGGACGGGCCGGACGCGCGGGCGGCGCTGGCGGCCCTCGGGGCGCCCTTCACGACCCGTTAGGGATTTGGAGTCATCAAGTCAGGGCGATTGCACGGAGGGCCTGACAGTGCGTGCTGTGACCACCAACGAGGACGCCGGCCCCCCGATCGGGGAGCCCGCCGGCGACGAGGCCCGGGGCGACGGGGCGGCCGGGCTGGTGCGCGCCGCACGGCTGCGCGAGGCCGGCATCACCGAGCTGGTGACCCGCGCGCTCGACCGCAAGCAGGGGATGCTGGCGTTCCAGCCGGTCATGTCCGCCAGCGATCCCACGCGAGCGGCCTTCCACGAGGCCCTCATCCGCATCACCGACGACACGGGCCGCATCGTGCCGGCGGGCGAGTTCATCGCCGCGGTCGAGGATGGGGAGATCGGGCGCCGCATCGACTGCCTCGCCCTCGAGCTCGGCCTGCGCGAGCTCGCCTGCGAGCCGTCGCTGCGCCTGGCGATCAACATGTCGGCCAAGTCGATCGGTTACCGCCCCTGGGCGCGCGTGCTCGAGGCCGGGCTCGCGGCCCGCCCCGACGTCGGAGAGCGCCTGATCCTGGAGATCACCGAGCGCTCCGCGCTGGGCATGCCCGAGCTGGTCCTGGCCTTCATGGAGGAGGCGCACGAGCAGGGCGTGGCCTTCTCGCTGGACGATTTCGGCGCGGGCCAGACCTCGCTGCGCTACCTGCGTGATTTCGCCTTCGACATCCTCAAGATCGACGGCCAGTTCGTTCGCGACATCGCCGCGAGCCCCGACAACCGGGCCATCACCGCGGCGATGATCGACATCGCGCGCCATTTCGAGATGCTGACCGTGGCCGAGGGCGTCGAGACCGTGGAGGACGCCCAGACGATGACCGCCATGGGCGCGGACTGCCTGCAGGGCTGGCATTGCGGCATGCCCACCGTGCGCCCCGCCTGGCGCGAAGCGGAGCGCAGGCTCGCCTGACAGGCGGCCGGCCGCGAGGCGGGACGGGAGCCCCGTTCGCTCGAATGGCGTCCCCCCGGGGAACGCCGTGCGCCTAGGGGTAGCGTCCCGCCGAACCGCGCCGCGGTCCACCCCGGCCCGTCCCACACGGGCGGAGCCTCCGGCGCCTCCCGGACCTTCCGGGGGCCTCGCCCAATCCGGTCACCAACTCGCCGCCCGCCGTGCCTCCCTGGTCCGGACCATCTTCGGCGGCCCCCGGCGGAAAGCCTTCGCGGGCGCACACCGACCGGCCGCGATCGCTCGACGCCGGCCGCACCGGGCGCGGTCCTGGCAACGCCGCGCCATGGGCCGCGCGGCGGCGGGATGCCGAGGCCGCCCGGACGGCCGCGACCCGTCGCGCCCGCGGGCCGCCGTGACCCGATGGCGGAGCCCGACCCGGCCGGCCGTCGACGTCCTCTCCGGACGATCCGCTCCACGATCGGCTGGGCCCGTGCCCGCTCCATCCGTTCGTCGGCCCCGACGGTCATCCCGTCCGCGGCCCGGATGGTCCGCGGGCGGGCGTCCCTCACGCACCGGCTCGGATCATCGCATCCCATGTGGACGGCGCCGCCCGATCGCGAGGGCCGCCACATCCCGCGCCGCCGCGTCGCCCATGGCTCGAGCCCGGCGCTCCCCCATCGATCGCCAGGGCCGCCCGGGGCGGTATCGGTCCGGGCGATGCGATGTCGCCGCCGCGCCCGCCGGACCTCGCGGACGCCTGCCGGAGGTCTGAATCGCGCGGCACACCGACACGCCCCGGCGCCACAACGGCCGGCCGGGCACGCGATCCGCATCCGTACCCTGCACGGCATGCGGCGGCGGCGACGCGCCGAGCCCGCCCGAAGGGAGCGGTCCTCGCCCGCGATGGAGCCCCCCCGACGAGCGCGGGCGCGAGCCGGCCGGCCTCATGGGCGCGGTCCTCCGCACGACCCGGCGGTCCTGGGTGGCGAGGCGCCGACAACGGACGCGCCCGAGGTCC
Organism: uncultured Alphaproteobacteria bacterium; assembly: GCA_963833115.1. GTDB lineage: Bacteria > Pseudomonadota > Alphaproteobacteria > Rhodobacterales > Rhodobacteraceae > Hasllibacter. The sequence continues at coordinate 200,305 of CAWHWS010000002.1, forward strand.
CGAGGCCGCGGGATCGGCCGCGCACCTGCGGCCGGTCGGACGGCCCGGGCAGAGGATGGCGCCAGCCCGCGGCGCCGACACCGCCGCCGGCCGCGATCCGTCCGGCGGATCGGGGCGGCGGGCGCGTGGCACGGAGGCGGCCCCGCCCGCTTGCGACCCCTCGGCGCGGCGCCTATCCCGGGCCGGAGCCGGCCGGGCGGCCGACCGCTCCCCGGGAGCGGCCCGCACGGCGCCGACAGAAGCCGCCGCGGCGGCCAAGATCGAAAAGGACCCTCCACATGACCGATGTCGTCATCGCCTCCGCCGCGCGCACCCCGGTCGGCAGCTTCGGAGGCGCGCTCTCGGGCGTGCCCGCCCACGATCTCGGCGCCGCCGTTCTGCGCGCGCTGGTGGAGCGCGCCGGCATCGAGGCCGATGAGGTCTCCGAGACGATCCTGGGACAGGTCCTCACCGCCGCGCAGGGGCAGAACCCCGCCCGCCAGGCGCATGTGAACGCCGGCCTGCCGATCGGCTCCGCGGCCTGGGGCATCAACCAGGTCTGCGGCTCGGGGCTCCGGGCCGTCGCGCTGGGCGCCCAGCACATCGCGCTGGGCGACGCCGCGATCGTCTGCGCCGGCGGACAGGAGAGCATGAGCCTCTCGGTCCACGCGCAGAACCTGCGCGCGGGCAAGAAGATGGGCGACCTGCAGTTCATCGACACGATGATCCGCGACGGCCTGTGGGATGCGTTCAACGGCTACCACATGGGTCAGACGGCCGAGAACGTCGCCGAGAAATGGCAGATCACCCGCCAGCAGCAGGACGAGTTCGCCGTCGCCAGCCAGAACAAGGCCGAGGCCGCCCAGATCGCGGGCCGCTTCGACGACGAGGTGATCGCCTACACGATCCAGGGCCGGAAGGGCGACACGGTCGTGGACAAGGACGAGTACATCCGCCACGGCGCCACCATCGAGGCGATGGGCAAGCTGCGCCCCGCCTTCGCCAAGGACGGCTCGGTCACCGCGGGCAACGCCTCGGGCATCAACGACGGCGCGGCCGGCGCCCTCCTGATGTCCGCCGCCGAGGCCGAGCGCCGCGGCATCGAGCCCCTCGCGCGCATCGCCAGCTACGCCACCGCCGGGGTCGACCCGTCGATCATGGGCACCGGCCCGATCCCCGCCTCGCGCCGCGCGCTCGAGAAGGCGGGCTGGGCCGTCGGCGACCTCGACCTCGTGGAGGCGAACGAGGCCTTCGCCGCGCAGGCCTGCGCGGTGAACGCGGACATGGGCTGGGACCCCGCCATCGTGAACGTAAACGGCGGGGCGATCGCGATCGGCCATCCGATCGGCGCCTCGGGCGCCCGCGTCCTCAACACGCTCCTCTTCGAGATGAAGCGGCGCGGGGCGCGGAAGGGCCTCGCGACGCTCTGCATCGGGGGCGGCATGGGCGTCGCGATGTGCCTGGAGCGGTGAGGGCCGGCCGCCGCGTTGCGCCGCGCCCGCATCCTGCCTAACCCGGTGACGAACCCTTGGGAGGGAGGACCCACATGACCAGAACCGCGATCGTCACCGGCGGCAGCCGGGGCATCGGCGCCGCCATCGCGCGCCGGCTGCAGGCGGACGGGGCGCGCGTCGCCGCGACCTATGGCGGCAACGACGCCGCCGCCGCCGCCTTCACCGAGGAGACCGGGATCGCCACCTACAAGTGGTCGGTCGGCGATTACGAGGCGTGCCGCGCCGGGATCGCCGAGGTCGAGGGCGCGCTCGGCCCCGTCGACATCCTGGTGAACAACGCCGGGATCACCCGCGACGCGCCGTTCCACCGCATGACCCCCGAGCAATGGCACGAGGTCATCGACACCAACCTCACCGGCGTCTTCAACATGACGCACTGCGTCTGGGGCGGGATGCGGTCGCGCAAGTTCGGCCGGATCGTGACGATCAGCTCGATCAACGGCCAGAAGGGGCAGTTCGCGCAGGTCAACTACGCCGCCTCCAAGGCCGGCGACATCGGCTTCACCAAGGCGCTCGCGCAGGAGGGCGCGCGCGCCGGGATCACGGTCAACGTGGTGGCGCCGGGCTACGTCAACACCGACATGATGAGCACGATCCCCGAGAAGGTGATGGAGGGGATCGTCGGCGCGATCCCGGTCGGCCGGCTCGGCGAGGCCGACGAGATCGCCCGCGCGGTCGCCTTCCTCACCTCCGACGAGGCCGGCTTCGTCACCGGGTCCACGCTCTCGGCCAATGGCGGGCAGTACATGGCCTGACGACGGCGCCGCGCCCTAGCGGGGGCGGCGGCCGAAGAGGCGCGCGAGTATCTCGCCGAACATGGCGCCGCGCTCGGCATGGGCGCGGCGCAGGGCGTCGCGGGTGCGGATGTCGGGGGTGGTCTCGATCATGGCGGGGTCCTTTTTCGGTTCGGGCTGGCTTGCCTGACACCCTGGATGGACCCCGCCCAGCCTCACGACAAACGAGAGTTGCGCGGGGTTCGCATCAGATATACTTGACCGTCATGGCCGATCGCCTCCCGCCCCTCACGGCGCTGCGCGCCTTCGAGGCGGCGGCGCGGCACATGTCCTTCGCCCGCGCGGCGGCGGAGCTGAACGTGACGCCCGCGGCGCTGAGCTTCCAGATCAAGAACCTGGAGGAGCACCTGGGCGCGCCGCTGTTCCGCCGCCTGAACCGCGCGGTGGAGCTGACGGAGGCGGGCCGCGCCCTGCAGCCCGGCACCGAGGAGGGGTTCCGCGCGCTCACCGCCGGGTGGCGCGCGGCGCGGCGGCTGGGCGAGACGCGCACCCTGACGGTCACGGCCGGCCCCGGCTTCACCGCCAAGTGGCTGGCGCCCCGGCTCTTCGCCTTCGCCGCCGCCAATCCGGACATCGAGCTGCGCTTCTCGGCCACGCTGCGGCTGATGGATTTCGGGGTGGACGACGTCGACGTCGCGATCCGCTTCGGCCAGACCGGGGACGACGGCCTCCACAGCCGGACCATCATCGACGAATGGATGACGCCGATGATGACCCCGGCGCTGGCCGCCCGGGTGCGAGAGCCCCGCGACCTGCTCGCCCTGCCCCTGATCCACCAGGAGGACGTCGCCTTCCTCCGCCCGCCCGCGGACTGGCCGACCTGGCTCGCGGCGGCGGGGGCGCCCGCGCCGCCCCAGGGCGGCCCTCGGTTCAGCCAGGCGGACCACGCGATCGACGCGGCGCTGGCCGGCGCCGGCGTCGTCCTGGGGCGCATCTCCATGACGGAGGCGCACCTGCGGGAGGGGCAGCTCGTGGCGCCCTTCGACCTGACGCTGCGGGCGAACGCGCGCTACCGGCTCGTCTGCCCCCCGGGGGCGGAGAGCCGGCCGCAGGTCGCCCGCTTCCTCGACTGGGTCATGGCGGAGACGCGCACGATCCGCGAGATGACGCCGGGACGGCGATTCGCCTGACCCGGCCCCGCCGCCGGCGCGCCCCCCGTCCCGGGGCCGCGCATCACGACATCCGGACGATCTCCTCCTTGAGCATCAGCTTGCGCTTCTTGAGGTCCGCGATGGTCAGTGTGTCCGAGCCGGGCGCGCGCTGCGCGGCCTCCACCTCCTCCGACAGGGCGGTGTGCTTGCGGCGCAGCTCGACCAGATGGGGATGGGCTGTCATCGACGTTCCTCCTTTGCTTCGGGAGGGGTCCGCGGCGCGGGCCCCGTGCCGTAACGGTAGCACGACAATCGGATGACGGATCCTAATTTTCGGTGAACGGCGCCGGGCCGCGCCGATCCGCCTAACGAGCGGGCGTGATCTCGATCCGCGGGTCGAGGTCGCGCAGGATCGCGGCGGCGCGGAAATGGTCCGCCCGGCGCACCATGAGCCGCCTGGGGAAGATGCCGATCCCGCCTTCGAGGAGGCTCATGTTTACGTCCAGAACCACGGCTCCTATACCCTCGCCGTCCAGATGGGCGGTCGCGAAGGCGATGATCGTCGGATCGGTCGTGCGCAGGAGTTCCCACATGTCGATGCCGCAGATAGGCGAGGCCCTGCCGGGTGCCAAGCCGCACGAGCGGCTCGCCGGGATCCTCGCCCCCAGGATGGAGGAGACCGCCGCCCTCATCGCCGAGCGCATGCGCTCCGAGGCCGCCCCCCGCATCCCAGAGGTCACCGCCCATCTCGTCGGCGCCGGCGGCAAGCGCCTGCGCCCGATGCTCACGCTCGCGAGCGCCGCGCTCTGCGGCTATGACGGGCCGGACGACGCCCGCCTCGCCGCCACCGTCGAGTTCATCCACACCGCCACGCTCCTCCATGACGACGTGGTCGACAACTCCGATCGGCGCCGCGGCCGGGCGACCGCCAACCTCCTGTGGGACAACACGTCCTCGGTCCTGGTGGGGGACTACCTCTTCGCCCGCGCCTTCCAGCTCATGGTCGAGACCGGCTCGCTCCGGGTGCTCGACATCCTCGCCGGCGCCGCCGCCACCATCGCCGAGGGCGAGGTCCTGCAGCTCACCGCGGTGCGCGACCTGGGCGTGGACGAGGCGACCTATCTCTCCATCGCGCGGGGCAAGACGGCCGCCCTCTTCGCCGCGGCCTGCGAGGTCGGCGGCGTGATCGCCGGCGCCCCGCCCGCGCAGGTGGACGCGCTGCGCACCTATGGCGACGCGCTCGGCATCGCGTTCCAGATCGCGGACGACCTCCTCGACTACGAGGGCGAGCCCGGCGCGACCGGCAAGGCCGTCGGCGGCGACTTCGCCGAGGGCAAGATGACCCTGCCCGTGATCAAGGCCGTCCGCACCGGCGAGGACGCGGCCTTCTGGGAGCGCGCGATCGCGCGGGGCGAGCGGCGCGAGGGCGACCTCGCCGAGGCGATGGCCATCTTCGCCCGCCACGGCGCGCTTGCCGCCACGCGCGACGAGGCGCTGGCCTGGTCGGAGCGGGCGCGCGCGGCCCTGGCCCCCCTCCCGGCCGGCGAGCTGCGCGACGTCCTGGAGGACCTCGCGAGCTTCGCCACCACGCGCCTCGCCTAACCCCCCGAGGGGCCGGCCGGCGCCAGGATCGGCGCCGCGACCACCCACCAGCCGGGGCGCGCCGCGCGCACGTGCGCCGCCGCCCGCTCCGCCCCGCCCATGTCCGCCGCCAGCCCGTAGCAGACCGCGCCCGAGCCCGACATCGCGGCGTGAAGGACCCCCGGCGCCGCGCGCAGCAGCCCCAGCGCCTCGCCGATCGCGGGGGCGAGCCCCGTCGCGGCCCGCGTGAGGTCGTTGCCCCCCTCGGCCGCCCACCGGGCGAGGCCGGCCATCTCCAGTCCGGCCGGCGGCGGCCCGCACGGCGCGGAGAACGCGCCCTCCCGCGCGGCGAAGGCCGCCGGCGTCGGCACCCGCGCGCCGGGGCCCACCAGCACGAGCGCGCCCGCCGGCAGCCCCGGCGCGGGCGCCACCCCCTCGCCGATGCCGGTCATCATTGCCGGCGCCGGCGCCGCGCGGCAGACCGGCACGTCCGCGCCCAGCGCCAGCGCGGCCTCGGCCCCGAGCGGCGCCACGCCCCAGAGCCGGGCGAGCAGCGCCAGCGCCGCCGCCGCGTCCGACGAGCCGCCCCCGATGCCGCCGCCATGGGGCAGGCGCTTGTCCAGGACCATCGCGGCGCCGAGCGGGCGGCCGCCCCGCAGCGCCCGCGCCGCCCGCAGGACGAGGTTGCGCCCGTCCGTCGGCACGCCGGCCGCGAACGGCCCCGTGACGGTGAGGGTGAGGTCCGCCGCCGCCGCCGCGCGCAGGCGGTCGCCCACCCCGGCGAACACCACGAGCGAGTCGAGCAGGTGATACCCGTCCGCCCGCCGCCCGGTGACGCGCAGGGTCAGGTTGACCTTGGCCGGGGCCAGCACCGAGGCGCCGGACGCGGCCGAGGGAATGCCCCCCCGCAGGGGGTCACATGTTGGGATAGTTCGGTCCGTCGCCGCCCTGCGGCACGCTCCAGAGGATGTTCTGCGACGGGTCCTTGATGTCGCATGTCTTGCAGTGGACGCAGTTCTGGAAGTTGATCTGGAAGCGCTTCTCCTCGCCCTCCCCGCCGACGAACTCGTACACCCCCGCCGGGCAGTAGCGCGCGGACGGCCCGCCATAGACCGGCAGGTTGATGTCCACCGGCACGGTCGAGTCCCGCAGGCGCAGGTGCGCGGGCTGGCTCTCCTCGTGATTGGTGAACGAGTAGGCGACGTTGGTCAGCCGGTCGAAGCTCAGCCGCCCGTCCGGCTTGGGGTAGTCGATCACGGGGAAGTCCTTGGCCTGCCCGGTCGCGGCCGCGTCGGACTTGCCGTGCCCCAGCGTGCCGAACGCCGTCAGCCCGCCCAGCGTGCTCAGCCACATGTCGAGCCCGCCGCCGGCGAGGGAGGCCGTCAGCCCGTAGCGCGACCAGAGCGGCTTGACGTTGCGCACCCGGCGCAGGTCCCGGCCCACGGGCCCCTCGCGCAGCGCGCTGTCGTAGCCAGGCAGGACGTCGCCCGACCGGCCCGCGCCGATCGCCCGGTGCGCCGCCTCCGCCGCCGCGATCCCCGAGAGCATCGCGTTGTGGTTGCCCTTGATGCGCGGCACGTTCACGAGCCCCACCGCGCAGCCCAGGAGCGCGCCGCCCGGGAACGCGGCCTTGGGCATGGACTGCCAGCCCCCTTCGGAGATCGCGCGCGCCCCGTAGGCGGTGCGCTTGCCGCCCTCCAGGAGCTCGGCCACCATCGGATGGTGCTTGAAGCGCTGGAACTCCAGGTAGGGGTTCACGTGCGGGTTCTCGTAGCCGAGATGCACCACGAAGCCGACATAGACCTGATTGTCGCCCAGATGGTAGATGAACGACCCGCCGCCCGCGTTCTTGCCCAGCGGCCAGCCCATCGTGTGCACGACGCGGCCCGGCACGTGCTTGGCGGGGTCGACCTCCCACAGCTCCTTCATGCCGAGGCCGTATTTCGGCACGTCGCTATCCGCGTCGAGGTCGAAGCGCTCGATGACCTGCTTGGAGAGGCTGCCGCGCACCCCCTCGCCCAGCATCACGTACTTGCCGTGCAGCTCCATGCCCGGCTCGTAATCCGGCCCCGGCGTCCGGTCGGCGGTGAGCCCGAACTCCCCGGCGACCACGCCGCGCACCTCGCCATCGGCGCCCCAGACGAGCTCGGAGCAGGACATGCCGGGGAAGATCTCCACCCCCAGGGCCTCGGCCCGCTCGGCCATCCAGCGGCAGAGGTTGCCCATCGAGACGACGTAGTTGCCGTGGTTGGACATCAACGGCGGCATGACGAAGTTGGGGATGCGCGCGCGCCCCGCCTCGCCCAGCACGTAGAAGCTGTCCGAGGTCACCGGCACGTCCACCGGCGCGCCCGTCTCGCGCCAGTCCGGCAGGAGCGCGTCGAGCCCGCAGGGGTCCAGCACCGCGCCCGAGAGGATGTGCGCGCCGACCTCCGAGCCCTTCTCGAGCACGACGACCGACATCTCCGGGTCGAGCTGCTTGAGGCGGATCGCGGCCGAGAGGCCCGCGGGCCCCGCGCCGACGATGACGACGTCGTATTCCATGGCCTCGCGCTCGGGCGCGTGGGTCGTGGTCCGTGCGGCGGCGTCGAGCATGGGCGTCTCCTGGGGTCGATGATCGGCATATCGGGGCGCCGCGCCCCGAGGTCAAACGAATCGCGGCGTCATCGCGGCGCCGCAGTCCCTCGGCGCCGCCCGCCTTGCAATCGGCCCGGCGCCGGGCTTGATGGAGGCCCCGGACCCGCGCCGCAGGAGGCCGCCATGGAGAAGATCCCCCTGACCCGCGCGGGCGCCGCCGCGATCGAGGTCGAGCTCAAGCAGCTCAAGAGCGTGGAGCGCCCGGCGATCATCCGCGCCATCGCCGAGGCGCGCGAGCACGGCGACCTCTCCGAGAACGCCGAGTACCATTCCGCGCGCGAGAAGCAGTCCTTCGTCGAGGGCCGCATCAAGGAGCTGGAGGGCACGCTCGGCCTCGCCGAGGTGATCGACCCCGCGCGCCAGTCCGGCCCGATCAAGTTCGGCGCCACCGTCACCATCGCCGACGAGGAATCGGGCGAGGAGGCGACCTATCAGATCGTCGGCGAGCCGGAGGCGAACCTGGAGAAGGGCAAGCTCAACCTGCGCTCCCCCCTGGCCCGCGCCCTCATCGGCAAGGAGGAGGGCGACAGCGCCGAGGTGAAGACCCCCCGCGGCTTGCGAGCCTACGAGATCCTCAAGATCGCCTACGTCTGATCGGGTGGCGGTGCCCGGCCGGACCTTCCCGCCCCGCGCCGCGAGCCTGGCGGCGACCGGGGCGAGCGCGACGTGGCTGGCGGGCTGGCTCCTGGCGCTCGGCGCGTTCGGCGCGCCCGCGGGCGCCGCGGGCTGGCTGGCCGCGCTCGTCGGGGCGCTGGTCCCGCTCGGCCCGGTCTGGCTCGCCGCGGCGCTCGCCCGGCGGCTCGCCGCGCAGGAGGCCGGGGCCCCCCCGCCCCCCGCCGCCTCGCCGCCCGCCGTGGCGCCCCGCCGGCCCGCCGCCGCCCGCGCCCCCGCGCCCCGCCGCGCCGCCTTCCGCAGCGTGCGGACCGGCGGAGCGGCCGACGAGCGCGCCCCCGGCTCCACGCCGACCCCCGCCCCCAAACCGACCCCCGCCCCCACACCGACCCCCGCCCCGGCGCACCCGGAGCCGGGCGCCGCGCCCGCGACCGACGACCTCCTGCGCGCGCTCCACTTCCCGGAGAGCGCCGAGGACGCCGAGGGGGTCGCCGCCCTGCGCCGCGTGCTGCGCAGCCGCGCCTCGGCCCGCCTGGTGCAGGCCGCGCAGGACGTCCTGACCCTCCTGGCCGAGGACGCGACCTACATGGACGAGGTCGAGGTCGTGCCCGCGCCCCCCGCGTCCTGGCGCGCGGTCGCGGCCGGCGGCCGGCGCGGCGCCGCCCCGCTGGGCGAGATCCGCGGCGCGGACGTCCTCGCCCGCACCGAGGAGCGCCTGGCGCGCGACGCCATCTTCCGCGACGCGGCGCATCACTTCCTGCGCCAGTTCGACGGCTTCCTCGCCGGCTTCGCCCCCGCCGCGAACGACGACGCCCTCGCCGCGCTCGCGGCCACGCGCACCGCGCGGGCCTTCGTCCTGCTGTCGCGCGCGGCCGCCGGACCGTGACCGGCGCGCCACGCGGCCGGGCCGCCGCAGGTGGCGCGCCTCCGCCGGCGGCCCTGTGGACAGGCCGCGCGCCGCGCCCCTAGCGTCCCTGCGAAGGCGCCCGACCGAGGCGCCGCGTCCAATCGAGCGAGGCGACATGGCCCAGACCTCCACCGCGCCGGCCCCTGGCGCCATCTCCGGCGACGTGCGCCGCCGCATCCTCGCCGACCCGGAGATCGTCCTGTCGGACCCGGCGCTCATGCGCGCTCTGATGGACCGCGCCGAGGGGCCGGCGGGCGACGGCAACGTCGTCGACATGCGCGGCCTCGCGATGCAGCGGCTCGAGGACCGGCTCGCCCGCCTCGAGGAGACGCACCGCTCCGTCATCGCCGCCGCCTACGAGAACCTCGCCGGCACCGGGCAGATCCACCGCGCCGTCCTGCGCATGCTGGAGCCCGCCACCTTCGACGCGTTCCTGGCGGACCTCACGCATCACGTCGCCCCGCTCCTGCGGGTCGAATCGCTGGTCCTGGCGATCGAGACGGTCGAGGACGACCCCGCCCCGATGCGCGCGCCCCTGCGCGCCGTGCCGCGCGGCTTCGTGAGCGACTACGTGAGCCGCGGGCGCGGCGGCCCCGTCCGGCAGGTGACCCTTCGCCAGATGCCCGATGGCGACGACGGCCTCCACGCCGAGGGCGCGCGCCCCGGCGAGGAGGGCTACCGCACCGCCTCGGAGGCCTGCCTCGCCCTCGATCTGGGCGAGGGGCGCCTCCCCGCCCTCCTCGCGCTCGGCTGCGAGGACCCGCACCAGTTCCGCCCCGGCCAGGGCACGGACCTCCTCGCCTTCTTCGCCGGCGCCTTCGAGCGCACCCTGCGCCGCTGGCTCGATTGAGCGCATGATCGCCGGGCCCGCCGTCCTCTCGCCGGCCCTGCGGGACGCGCTGGAGCGCTGGGGCGCGCACCTGACCGGCGTGGACGGGCGCGCGCGCGCCACGCGCGACGCCTACGTCGCCGACGTGGCGCGCTGGCTGGGCTTCCTCGCGGGCCATCTCGGCGGGGCGCCGGGGCCGGGGGCGCTGGCCGCGATCACCACCGCGGACATGCGCGCCTGGATGGCCGCCGAACGCGCGGGGGGCCTGGGCGCGCGGTCGCTCTCGCGCCATCTCTCGGCGGTCAAGGCCTTCGCCGGCTGGCTCTCCGAGCGCGAGCGGGTCGACGTGACCCCCATCCTCGCGGCGCGCGCGCCGCGCTTCCGCAAGCCCCTGCCCCGCCCCCTGGCCCCGGACGACGCGCGCGCCGTGATCGCCGCCGCGACGGAGGCCGCCGCCCGGCCCTGGATCGCCGCCCGCGACGCCGCGGTGCTCACGCTCCTGTGGGGCTGCGGGCTGCGCATCTCCGAGGCGCTCGGGCTTCCGGCCTCCGCGGCGCCTCTGGGCGCCTCCCTGCGCGTGACCGGCAAGGGCGGCAAGGAGCGCCTCGTGCCGGTCCTCCCGGCCGCCGCCGCGGCGGTGGACCGCTACGCCGCCGCCTGCCCGATGGACCTCTCCTCCGGCCCGCTCTTCCGCGGCGCCAAGGGCGGACGGCTCTCCCAGGGCGCGATCTCCGGCGCCATGGCGCGCGCGCGCATGGCGCTCGGCCTGCCGGCCACCGCGACCCCCCACGCCCTGCGCCACAGCTTCGCCACCCACCTCCTGAACGCCGGCGGCGACCTCCGCACGATCCAGGAGCTCCTCGGCCACGCCTCCCTCTCCACGACGCAGGCCTACACCGCCGTCGACGCCGCGCGCCTCCTCGACGTCTACGAGAACGCCCATCCCCGCGCCTGACCTTTCCGGCCCGGCCCGCCGCCCCTAGATCCCGCCCATGCCCGGCGCCGCCCCCCACCCCCTGGCCGATCCGCGATGGCTCGCGGCGGCGCGCCGCCGGCCCGCGCTCTGGCGCCTCGCGATCGGGCTCGCGCTGGCGCTGGCGATCTACGCCGGCACCCTCGCCGCCCTGGCCGCCGGGCTCGCCTTCGCCTTCGGCCCCGGGCGGGCGGAGGCCGCGATGCGCGCGCTCGGCGCCGGCGAGGCGCCCGGCGCGGTCCTGGCCCTCCTGGCCACCATCGCGGCGATGGCGCTGGCCGCCTGGGCGGCGGCGCGCGCCCTCCACGGCCGCCACCTGGGAGAGATGACCGGCCCGCGCGCCCCGGCCCTGCGCGACTTCCGGCTCGCCGCCGGCATCACCCTGGCCGTCAACCTCCCGCTCCTCGCGCTCGCCCTCGGCGCCATTGACCTGAGCCGCGCCCTCGATCCGGCCGCCTGGGCGCTCCTCCTCGTGCCCGCCATCCCCCTCATCGCGCTCCAGACCGGCGCCGAGGAGCTCCTGTTCCGCGGCTACCTCCAGGGCCAGCTCGCGGCCCGCTTCCGCTCCCCCCTGGCCTGGGCGGTCCTGCCGTCCCTGGCCTTCGGCGCCGCCCACTGGGACGCGGCCGGCGGGCCGTCCGCCTGGGGCATCGTCGCCGCGACCGCCCTCTTCGGCCTCGCGGCGGCGGACCTCACCGCGCTCACCGGCCGCCTCGGCGCCGCCTGGGGGCTCCATTTCGCCAACAACCTCGTCGCGCTGACGGTGATCGGCACGCCCGGCGCCCTGCCCGGCCTCGCCCTCTGGCGCACCCCCTGGACGCTGGAGGAGGCGCCCGGCGGCCTCGCCATCCTGACGCTCGACATGGCGGCGCTGGTCCTCGTCTGGGCGCTCGTGCGGCGGGCCCTCGTCGCGCGGTTGCAAAGGGCGGGGGCGGCGAATACCCCGCCCGGGCGCGCGGCCGGGGAGCGGCAATGAACTGGATCACCAACTTCGTGCGGCCCAAGGTCGGCGCCCTCTTCTCGCGCCGCGAGGTGCCCGAGAACCTCTGGACCACCTGCCCCGACTGCGGGACGATGCTCTTCCACCGCGAGCTCAAGCGGAACCTGATGGTCTGCACCAACTGCGACCACCACATGAACATCACGCCCCGCGAGCGCCTGACAGCCCTCTTCGACGGCGGCGCCTTCGAGCCCGTGCCCGTGCCCGAGCCCACCCCCGACCCCCTGCACTTCCGCGACCAGAAGCCCTACCCCCAGCGCCTCAAGGACGCCCGCCGCGCCACCGGCGAGGCCGAGGCCATGCTCGTCGCCGAAGGCGAGGTCGGCCGCACGCGCATGGTCGTCGCGGCGCAGGACTTCTCCTTCATGGCCGGCTCCATGGGCATGTATGTCGGCAACGCCATCGTCGCGGCCGCGATGCGCGCGGTGGAACGCAAGCTGCCCCTGGTCCTCTTCTCCGCCGCCGGCGGCGCCCGGATGCAGGAGGGAATCCTCTCGCTGATGCAGATGCCGCGCACCACCGTCGCGGTGCAGATGCTGCAGGATGCCGGCCTGCCCTACATCGTGGTGCTCACCCACCCCACGACCGGAGGCGTCACGGCGTCCTACGCCATGCTGGGCGACGTCCAGATCGCCGAGCCGGGCGCCCTCATCTGCTTCGCCGGCCCCCGCGTCATCGAGCAGACCATCCGGGAGAAGCTCCCCGAGGGGTTCCAGCGCGCCGAATACCTCCTCGATCACGGCATGCTCGACCGCGTCACCCACCGCACCGAGCTCCGCGGCGAGATCGTGCGCATCGTGCGGATGCTGACCGGCAAGCCCGCCGCCGCCATCGCCGACCTGCCCGCCCCCGTGACCCCCGCCGACACCGAGGACGCCGCCGCGCTTCCCCCGGCCGCCGCCGCCCCGGCCGCCGCTCCGGCCGCCAAGCCGGCCGCCAAGCCCGCCGCGGCGAAGACCTGACGCGGCGGACGCGGGAGGGACGGGCCGATGACCGAGGCGCCCACCGGGCCGATGACGGGCGCGCCCGCGACCCCTCCCACGGCGGGGGCGGCCGGGGCGGCGGGCTCGGACGTGGTGCTCGAGCGGCTGATGGCCCTCCACCCCAAGAAGATCGACCTCGTCCTGACCCGGGTGGAGCGGCTCCTCGCCGCGCTCGGCCACCCCGAGCGCCGCCTGCCGCCGGTCGTCCACGTCGCCGGCACCAACGGCAAGGGCAGCACGCTGGCCATGATCCGCGCCGGGCTGGAGGGCGCGGGGATGCGCTGCCACGCCTACACCTCGCCCCATCTCGCCCGCTTCCACGAGCGCATCCGCATCGCGGGCGAGCTCATCCCCGAGGAGGCGCTCATGGCGGTCCTCGAGGAATGCGAGGCCGCCAATGACGGCGCGCCGATCACCTATTTCGAGATCACCACCGTCGCCGCGATCCTCGCCTTCGCCCGCGCGCCCGCGGACTGGACCCTGCTCGAGGTCGGCCTCGGCGGGCGGCTCGACGCGACCAACGTGGTGGACCGCCCGGCGATCTGCGCGATCACGCCGGTGAGCCTCGACCACCAGCAGTTCCTGGGCGCCACCGTGGCGGAGATCGCGGGCGAGAAGGCCGGCATCCTCAAGCGCGGCGTGCCCTGCGTCGTCGCCCCGCAGGAGGACGCCGCGATGGAGGTGATCGAGCGGCACGCCGCCCGCCTGGGCGCGCCGCTCCTCGCGCACGGGCAGCACTGGCACGCCTGGGAGGAGCGCAGACGCCTCGTCTTCCAGGACGAGGGCGGGCTCCTGGACCTGCCGCTCCCGGTCCTGCCGGGCCCGCATCAGATCGACAACGCCGGCACCGCGATCGCCGCGCTGCGCGCGCTCGGCGCCGGCGATCCCGAGGCGGCGACCGCCCGCGCGACATGGCCCGCGCGGATGCAGCGCCTGCGCCGCGGCCCCTTGGTGGAGGCGGCGGCGGGATGCGAGCTCTGGCTCGACGGCGGGCACAACCCCGCGGCGGGCGCCGCGCTGGCCGCCACGCTGCGCGCGATGCCGCCTCGGCCCACGCACCTGATCTGCGGGATGCTGAACACCAAGGACCCGGCGGGCTACCTCCGCCATCTCGGCGGGATCGCCGCCTCCTGCACGGCCGTGGCGATCCCGGGCGAGGGCGCGACCCTGCCGGCCGAGGCCACCGCCGCCGCCGCCCGCGCCGCCGCCCTGCCCGCGGAGGTCGCGCCCGGGATCGAGGCCGCCATCCGCGCCATCGCCGCCCGCGCGCCCAGCGCCCGCATCCTTATCTGCGGCAGCCTCTACCTCGCCGGCCACGTCCTGCGCGCCAACGGATGAGGGGGGAAGGGCCGGGCTCGGGCCCCTCCGGAGCCCTCGCCCGGCCCTGCGAGGGGCGCTGCCCCTCGCGCTCCCCGGGATATTTCCGTCAAGATGAGGGAGCGCGTCGGCACGGACGGCACAGGCGCCGCCGCGGCGCGCCCCGATCGCCAGCGCAGCGGCCCGCGCCGAATTGCGCAGCAAGAGGCGCCCGGCCCAACCGCGCGAGGCGCCGCCAGGCGCCGAGGGCGGGCGGGAGCCTCCCCCCGTCTTCGGAGCGCCCATGACCCCCGAGACCTTCGCCGCCCGCCATCCCGTCCTCTACCATCTCACCGCCCCCCAGGCGCTGGACGGCATCCGCGCGCATGGACTGCTGACCGCCGCGCAGGCCGTCTCGAGGTTCGCGCCGCACCGGACGGACCTGCTGGACCGCCGCCCGGCGCACGCCTCCCTGCCCGGCGGCGTCGTCCTCGGCGACAACGGGCCGCTGGTCCTCAAGCGCCTCGCCGGCTGCCTCGACGACGGGCTGACGCCTGCGGACTGGCTCGCGATGCTCAACGCCCGCGTCTTCTTCTACGTCGATCCGCGCCATTGGGGCGGGTTCCTGCACTCCCGCGCAGGCAAGGGGCAGGAGACCGTCATCCTGCGCTTCGACGCCGCGAGCCTGCTCGCCGCCAACCTCGCGCGGGCCGAGGTCGCGCCGTTCAACACCGGCGCGACGGTCCACGTGCCGCCCCGGCGCGGGCTCTCCACCTTCGCGCCCCTCGCGGCGCTCGACTGGGAGCGCTGGCGGCGCGCGCGCGGCAACGCGGCGCCCGACAAGGTGAAGGAGGTCGCCATCCGGGACGGCGTGCCGGACGCCGCCGACCACCTGCTGGGCGCCACCCCCGCGTGACCGCCCGCCCCGCATCCGCCTTGAATCCGTCACCTCACCGGACCGGTCGTGCGCATGGCCCGTGCATGGCCCGTGCATGCCCCGTGCATCCCGGGCGCACGCCTCACGCCGCGCCCCAGCCCTCCGACATCATCTCGCGCAGGCGGCTCGCCGTGCGGGCGAACTCGAAGCTGCCCTCGCCCTCGACGTAGAGGCTCTCTGGCATGTCCGCCGCGCTCGCCACGAGCCGCACCCGCGCCTCGTAGAGCGCGTCGATCAGGGTGACGAACCGCTTGGCCTCGTTGAAGTTCGTCCGGCCCAGCCGAGGGATCCCGTCGATCATCAGGACCCGCACCGCCTCCGCGATCGCGAGGTAGTCCCCCGGCCCCAGCGCCGCCCCGCACAGCGCCCAGAACGGCGCCCGCGCGACCCCGTTCGCGAACGCCGGGAGGACCACGTCCCGCCCCTTCACCCGCAGCCTCAGCGGCGCCGCGCCGGGGGCCAACTCGTCGAAGATGCGGTCCATCTCCTGCGCCGCCGCGCGGTCCGCCGGCACGTGCCAGACCGGCGAGCCGGCGAGCCGGCCGTGCCTGTGGTCGGTCTGCGAGGCGAGCTCGATCACCTCCATCCGATCCTCGATCAGGTCGATGAACGGCACGAACACCCCGCGGTTCAGCCCGTCCTTGTAGAGGTCCCTCGGCGGCCGGTTCGACGTGGTGACGATGGCGGTGCCGGCGGCGAAGAGGCGCTCGAACAGGCGCCCGACCACCATCGCATCGGTTATGTCCGTCACCTGCATCTCGTCGAAGGCCAGTAGGCGCACCCGTTCCGCCACGGCGTCCGCCACCGGCGCGAGCGCATCGTCCACGCCGCGCGCCCGCGCTTCGTGCATCCCGGCATGGACCTCCTGCATGAAGGCGTGGAAGTGCACGCGCCGCACGGGCGCATCCGCCTGCGCGACCGCGAGGTCCATCAGCATCGACTTGCCCCGCCCGACCCCGCCCCAGAGGTAGAGCCCGCGCGTCGGCTCGGGCTTGCGCCGCCCGAACATGCCCCTGGGGACCGGCGCGGCCGCCGCGCGCAGCACGCGGTCCAGCGCGGGCAGCACCGCCTCCTGCGCCGGGTCCGGCACGATGCGCCCCTCCCGGATCAGGGCGGCGTAGGCGGACGTCACGGTCATCGGGCGGTGCTAGCGCGATCCGCGCCCGCGCGGAAGCACCGCCCGGTGCGGTGCGCGCCAGGCCGAGGACCCGCTTGCCGGAACGCGGCGCCGGGCGGAGGGTCGCGGACCCGTCCCGCGCGCCCCTCCCGTGCTCCGGCCCGATCGCCGGACGCATCGGGAGGCTCGTCGGCATCGCGGCCCACTCGGCGGCGCAGGGCGCCTGCGCGCTCTGGGCCATCGTCCGCCTGCCGGTGCGCGGGGACCCTCGGGGCCCTGCCCGCCGCCGCCTACGGCGCCTCGGCCCCGTCCCCCGCGCGCGACAGCATCCAGCGGGCGGTCATCAGGTCGAGATGCGCGCCGCCGCCGTTCTTGAACACCGTGATCTCCGCGTCCGAGCGCCGATCGAAGGCCGCGAGGTCGCGGTAGTCGGCGACCACGTCGCCCTCGCCGATCACGCCGCGATCCAGCGGGTCCTGCACCTCGCCGATATGGCCCAGCACGGTGGCGCGCGCGTCCACGAAGAGGCGCCCGGCGCGGATCGCGTCGTCGTCCGCCTCGCGCATGTCGGCGCGGTAGGCGCCCACGAGGTCGAGATGCGTGCCCGGCTTCAACCACGCCCCGCGTATGAGCGGCTCCGTCGCCATGGTCGCGGTCGCCACGATATCGGCGGCGCGCACGGCCGCCTCCAGGTCCGTGGCGACGCGGGTGTTCGGGTAGTCGGCGGCCAGGGCCTCGGCCCCGGCGGGGCTGCGGTTCCAGACGTGGAAGGCGGCGCGCGGGAAGGCGACGGCGTAGGCCTCGCGCAGCGCGCGGGCGAGCGCGCCTGCGCCGACGATCAGGATGTCGGCGCTCCCGGACCGCGCGAGTCGACGGGCGGCCAGGAGGCTGTCCCCGGCCGTCTTCCATTTCGTCAGGAGATGGAAGTCCACCATCGCCTCCGGACGGCCGTCCACGTCCGAGAACAGGACCGCCGCGCCGTTCACCGCCGGGACGTGGCCTGGAAAGACGGTCGCCGTCTTCACCAGGGCGCCCATCCCGTCGATCCAGGCGGCGCGGCTCAGGAGCGTGTCCGCCCCGCGGCGGATGACCGTGTCGCGGATCTCCGGCTCCGGCCCGGCGCTGCCTTCGGCGATCGCGTCCGCGAGGGACAGCCAGTCCAGCGCGCCCTCCACCTCGGGTCCGAGCGCCCTCACGGCGCGTCCCGGCGCGCGGCGCGCACGGCCCGGTCCAGCGCGTCCTTGAACCGCGCGCGGTCGGCGCGCGAGAACGGGCGCCCGCCGCCGCCCGCGCCCAGCGGCTGCGCCGCGCGCAGGTCGGTCATCAGGTCGCGGGTCGCCAGGATGGTGCCGATATTGGCCGCGGTGAACGCCTCCCCGTCATGGGAGATGACGCGCGCGCCGCCCTCCACGGCCCGCGCCGCGAGCGGGATGTCGCCCGTCACCACGACGTCGCCCGGCCCCGCGCGCTCCGCGATCCACATGTCGGCGACGTCGGGGCCGTCGGCGACGTAGACCACCTCCACCAAGGGGTTGGCCGAGGGGCGCAGGCCGCCATTGCACACCATGCGCAGGGGCTCGCCCAGCCGCGTCGCGGCGGCCTCGGCCTCCGCCTTCACGGGGCAGGCGTCCGCGTCGACGTAGATCAACGGCGGGCCCTCATGCGGACGCCCTCACGCGAAGAGGTGGCGCGCGTGGAAGTCCACGTGCTCCTCCATGAAGCTGGCGACGGTGTAGTAGCTGTGGTCGTAGCCCGCCTGCATCCGCATCGTCGCGGCGGCGCCCCCGGCCGCGGCCGCGGCGAAGAGCGCGCCGGTCCCGAGGAGGTGCGCGAACTGGTCGGAGGTGCCCGTGTCGGTCAGGATCGGCAGGTCGGTGCCCGCCGCGAGGAGGCGGGAGGCGTCCGGCCCGGCCTCGGGATCGCCGAGATAGGCCGCGAACTGCCTGCGGCCCCAGTCGCTCGCGGTCGGATTGCCGATCGGCGCGAAGGCCGAGGCGCTGCGGAAGCGGCCGGGCGCGCCCAGCGCCAGCGTCAGGGCGCCGTGACCGCCCATCGAGTGCCCGGTGATCGCCTGCCGGTCCATGTCGAGCGGATGCCGCGCGGCCAGGAGCGCGGGCAGCTCGCCCATCACGTAGGTCCGCATCGCGAAGTGCGGCGCCCAGGGGGCCTCCGCCGCGTCGACGTAGAAGCCCGCGCCCTGGCCGAGGTCGAACGCCTCGTCGTCGGCCACGCCCGCCCCGCGCGGGGAGGTGTCGGGGAAGACGAGCGCGATGCCGGTCTCGGCCGCCCAGCCCTGCGCGCCGGCCTTGGTCATCGCGTTCTCGTGCGTGCAGGTCAGGCCCGAGAGGAACCAGAGCACGGGCACCGGCCCGTCCGCCGCTTCGGGCGGGAGGAACAGGCCCAAGGTCATGTCGGTGCCCGTGGCCTCGCTGGCATGGCGGATCACGTGGTTCGCGCCGCCGAAGCAGGCGTTGGTCGAGAGAATGTCCATGCCCCCGCCTAGCGCGCGTCGCCGGCGCCCGGCAAGCCGGTCAGGGCGAGAGCGCGATCACCGCCGGGATCGTCAGGACCGCGAGCGTCGTCGAGACGAGGATCGAGGCCGAGACCCGCGCCGGCGCGACCCCGTAATGCGCCGCCAGGATGTAGACGTTGCCCGCCACCGGCAGGGCCGCGGCCGCGATCATCACGCCGGCCGCGTAGGGCTCCACCCCGAACCAGAGCGCGGCGGCCGCCACCCCGGCGGGATGCACGACGAGCTTGAGGGTCGAAAGATAGCCCGCCAGCGCCGGCTTCTCGAGCGGGAGCTGCGCCAGGCTGCACCCGATGGCGAAGAGGGCGCCGGGCGTCGCGGCCCCGCCCAGGATCGTCACGAACGCGGCCGCCGGCTCGGGCAGGGGCAGCGCCATCGCCGACCAGGCGAGGCCGACCCCGATCGCCACGATCATCGGGTTCGCCAGCAGCCCGCGCCCGACCGTCCCCAGTACGCGCGGCGAGAGCCGCCCGTCCCGCGCGCCGGTGATCACGATGACGATCAGCGCGCCGAACACGACCAGATCCACCGCCAGCACGGTCATGATCGGGCCGATCGCGGCCTCGCCGAGCAGGAGGACCAGCATCGGGATGCCCAGGAAGCCGACATTGCCGATGACCGCGCACTGCGCCTCCATCGCCGCGACGGGCGCGCCGGTGCCGCGCAGGAGCGCGATCCCCGCGACCGCGAGGTAGATGGCCCCGGTCGCGGTCAGGTAGGCCAGCACGAAGGTCGGGTCCCAGAGTTCGGCCATCGGCAGGGTCGCGGAGAACCGGAACAGCATCGCCGGGAGCGCGAAGTAGAACACGAACCGCGTCAGGGCGCGCGTGGCCTCCGGGCCGAAGAAGCCGATGCGCCCCGCCCCGAACCCCAGCGCGATGAGGGCGAAGAAGGGAAGCACCTGGACGAGGACCGCGCTCATGCCGCGCGCGTAGCAGGCGGGCCGGGCGCGGTCACGCGGGATCGGCCGGGCGCGCGTGCGCGCGACGACGGTGATTGAACCGATCGGTTCGGCCCCTTACATCTCCTCTCATGAACGTGAAGCCGAAGCTCCCCGTCCCGGATCCCATGCCCCCGGTCCAGGGCCGAAAAGTGGCGCAGGTGATCGACGGCGCGCGCCGGGTGTTCCTGCGCGACGGGTTCGAGGGCGCGAGCGTGGACGCCATCGCCCGCGAGGCCGGCGTGTCCAAGGCGACGCTCTACAGCTATTTCGCCGACAAGCGCGTGCTCTTCATGCATGTGGGCCGCGCCGAATGTCATCGCCAGAGCATGACCACCGTGTGCGAGATCGACCTCACGGCGCCCGTGCGCGTGGTCCTCGCCAAGACCGGCGAGACGCTGCTGGCCTTCATAACCTCGGAGTTCGGGCAGCGCATCTTCCGCATCTGCGTGGCGGAGGCGGACCGCTTCCCGGCCCTGGGGCGCGAGTTCTACGAGAGCGGGCCGATGGTGATGCGCGCCCATCTGGTCGACTACCTCAAATGCGGGGTGGCGCGTGGCGAGCTGCGGATCGAGGATTACGAGCTCGCCGCCGACCAGTTCACGGAGCTCTGCAAGGTCGAGCTCTTCCCCCGGCTGATCTTCGGGCTGGGCGCGCCCTCGGCCGCCGACCGCACCCGCATCGTCGGCGCGGCGGTGGAGATGTTCATGGCCCGCTACGGCGCCTGACCGGCGGGCCCGCCCCCCGTCTTCCGATGACGGGGGTCGATGCGCTAACGTGCGCCGACCCCGCCATCGGAGCCGCTGCCCATGATTCCCCGCGCCATTCGCCTCGCCATTCCCATCGTCCTCGCCGCCGGCGCCGCCGCGGCGGCCCAATGCGGGAACGACGCGTCCGGGTTCGAGAGGTGGAAGGCCGAGTTCGCCCCCGAGGCCGCCGCCGCCGGCGTGGGCCAGCGCGGGCTCCAGGCGCTCGCCGGCGCGCGCTACTCGACCCGCACCATCGCCGCGGACCGCAACCAGACCGGCGTGCGCTACGCTTTGGGCGACTTCATCCGCATCCGCCTGGGCTCGCTGGACGGGTTCGCCGCACAGGCCAGGCAGCGGCGCGACCGAAGCGCCGGATTCTTCGCCTCGCTCGAGCGAGCCTACGGCGTGCCGCCCGGCATCCTCCTGGCGATCCACGGCATGGAGACGGGCTTCGGCCGCAACATGGGCTCGGAGAACGTGGTCTCCTCGATCACGACGGTCGCCTACGATTGCCGCCGCTCGGGCTTCTTCACGCCGCACGCCATAGCGGCGCTGGCCATGGTGGACCGCGGGATGCTGTCGCCGGCCCAGGACGGCGCCGCGCATGGCGAGCTCGGCCACATGCAGTTCCTGCCGGCCAACGCCATGCGCTACGGGCAGGACGGGAACGGCGACGGGCGCGTGGACCTCTACGACGAGGCCGACGCGCTGGCCTCCGCCGCCAACTTCCTGGCGCAGAAGGGATGGCGCGCCGGCGCCGCCTACGGGCCGGGGACCGCGAACTTCCGGGTGCTGAACGAGTGGAACGCGGCGACCGTCTACCAGCAGGCCATCGCCGCCGCCGCGGCCCGGATCGACGGGGTGGGATGACGCGCCGCCCGCCGGTCCGGGCGCACGATCTTCCTCAAGATCGTGGGCTCGGGGAGGCACGATCTTGAAGCAAGATCGTGGGCGCCCGGCGGGACTGGCCGGCGCATGGCCGCGAGGCCCCGGATCGGGGTCCGGGGCAGCTCCCCGTCAGTCTATTCGCCTGACGAGGAGCTGGTTGGAGCTGCCGCGCCGCGTCTCGAACAGCTTGATGTCCTGCACCAGGTCCGAGAGCTTCTTGCGGCCGTAGGTGCGCGTGTCGAAATCCGGGTTCGACGCAGTGAGGTACTGGCCCAGCGGGCCCAGCGCATACCATTCGTCGTCGCCGTCGATCGCGTCCATCGCGCGCAGGATCGCGTCGCGCGCCTCGTTCAGGTCGCCCTTGACCGCCACGGCCTCCGTCGGCGCGGCCGGCGCGCCCGCCGACTTGGGCGGCACCACCTCCCGCGCTCCGGGAGCGGCGGCGGCGGTCGCGGCGATGTTCTCCAGGAAGATGAACCGTTTGCACGCCTTGCGGAAGGCGTCCGGCGTCTTCTTCTGGCCGATGCCGTAGACGTCCAGCCCCTGCTCGCGCACCCGTGACGCCAGCCGCGTGAAATCCGAATCCGAGGAGACCAGCACGAACCCGTCGAAGCGCCCGGTGTGCAGGATGTCCATCGCGTCGATCACGAGGGAGATGTCGGAGGCGTTCTTGCCCACCGTGTTCGCCGGCGAGTGGTGGGGGACCAGCCCGTACTCCGCCTGCACCCGGTTCCAGCCCGACATCTGGTTGGAGGAGAAATCCCCGTAGCAGCGCCGCACCGACGCCTCGCCCATGCGCGCGATCTCCTCGAAGATGGCGCCGGCATGGCGGGGGGAGGTGTTGTCGGCGTCGATCAGGACGGCGAGCAGGGGGCGTTCGTCGGACATCGGCAGGGCTCCTTCAGAGCGCCCGGTACATCACCAGCGCGTCCGTGTAATCCCCCGACGGCAGGCGGAAGGCGCGCGGGACGCGGCCCACGACGTCGAACCCCGCCCGCTCCCAGAGGCGGACCGCCCCCGCGTTGGACGCCAGGACGAAGTTGAACTGCATCGCCTCGAAGCCGGCGGCGCCGGCCCCACCCATCACATGCCCCAGCATGGCGCCCGCGACCCCGCGGCCGCGCGCGGCCGGCGCCGTGACGAAGGCCGCGTTCGCCACGTGCGCCCCGCCGCCGCCCTGGTTCGCCCGGAGGTAGCACGTGCCCAGCGGATCGCCGTCCTCCGCCAGGAACGCCCGGTGCGCCGGCGCCATCCAGTAGGCCAGCGCCGCGTCCCGACCGATGCCGGGGTCGACGGCATAGGTGTCGCCGGCGCGGAAGACGGGCTCGAGCATGGTCCATATCGCCAGCGCGTCGGACGGCTCCGTCTCGCGGATCACCAGCGGCACGGGCACGGATCGCTCATCCCGCCGCGGCCCGCAGCTCCATGCGGAAGCCACCGGTCCCGGCATCGTAGTCGCCATCCGCGATCACGCCCACGCGCTGGTGCCAGTGGCGGGCGGTCTTGACCTTCCGCGGTCGCGCGTCCGGGTCCACCGGCTGGCAGAGGATCAGCACGAAGTCGTTTCGGCCCGAGGCGAGGCGAGCCGAGACGTGTCGTCTCAGAACCGTCCGACCCGCGCTGGACGCAAAGGCCGCCTCTGCCGACCACGCCATTGTGTCGTAGATCCACGGCTCGGATGACTTGTCGATGCGGTCGCCCCAGACCGTGACCGCGACCTCTCCGTCCTCCCGTTCGGCGGACCACTGGTTGCGGGGGTTGGCGAGCGTGAACCCGGCCTCCGCGTAGGCTGTGGCGAAGCCGGCCATCAGTAGACCACCACGCTCCGGATGCTCTCCCCCGCGTGCATCAGGTCGAAGCCCTCGTTGATGCGGTCAAGCGTCAGGGTGTGGGTGATCATCGGGTCGATCTCGATCTTGCCGTCCATGTACCAGTCCACGATCTTCGGCACGTCCGTGCGCCCGCGGGCGCCGCCGAAGGCCGTGCCGCGCCAGGAGCGCCCGGTGACGAGCTGGAACGGCCGCGTGCTGATCTCGGCGCCGGCCGGGGCCACGCCGATGATGATGCTCTCGCCCCAGCCCTTGTGCGCGCATTCGAGCGCGGTGCGCATGACGCCCACGTTGCCCGTCGCGTCGAACGTGTAGTCCGCGCCGCCCTTCGTGAGGCTCACCAGGTAGGGCACGAAGTCGCCCTCCACCTCCGCCGGGTTCACGAAGTCGGTCATGCCGAAGCGTTCGGCCATCGCGCGCTTGTCGGGGTTGAGATCGACGCCCACGATCTGGTCCGCCCCCGCAAGCCGCAGCCCCTGGATCACGTTGAGGCCGATGCCGCCCAGGCCGAACACGATGCCGCGGCAGCCGATCTCGGCCTTGGCCGTGTTGATCACCGCGCCGATGCCCGTGGTGACGCCGCAGCCGATGTAGCAGACCTTGTCGAAGGGCGCGTCGGGCCGGATCTTCGCGAGCGCGATCTCGGGCAGGACGGTGTGGTTCGAGAAGGTCGAGCAGCCCATGTAATGCAGGATCGGCGTGCCGTCCGTCATCGAGAAGCGCGAGGTGCCGTCGGGCATCACGCCGCGCCCCTGCGTCTCGCGGACCCGTTGGCACAGGTTGGTCTTGGGGTGGAGGCAGTACTCGCAGGTCCGGCATTCGGGCGTGTAGAGCGGGATCACGTGATCGCCGACCGCGAGCGAGGTCACGCCCTCGCCCACATCGACGACGATCCCGGCGCCCTCATGTCCCAGGATCGCGGGGAACGCGCCTTCGGGGTCCGCGCCCGAGAGCGTGAACTCGTCGGTATGGCAGATGCCGGTCGCGCGCAGCTCGACGAGGACCTCGCCCGCGCGCGGTCCGCCGAGCTCCACGTCCATGATCTCCAAGGGCTTGCCGGCCTGGACCGCCACCGCAGCGCGCGTTCTCATCTCGTTCCTCCCTGGGCGCGGCATCGACATGGCCGCGCCCCGAGCCTGCCGCGCGCGAGCCGGTGGACGCAACCCGCCGGGACTCGACAGCACGGCACGGAGGGGAATATGAGTGAGAACGAATACGGAACATCCATCGCGAAAAGGAGATGTGGAGGCATGCATCCGTCCCCGTCCGCCGATCGGTTCCTGGCCCTGCACCTTCATCGCCTGGGCGCCGACCTCGCGGTCCGTCAGGGGCGCGCCGGAGCCGGCGGGGCCTTCGCGACCGTCGCCCAGGGGGCGGTCGCCTCGGCCTCCGGCGCCGCGACCCTCGCCGGGGTGCGCGCGGGCGATTCGCTCCTTCGGGCGCGCGGCCGGTGCCCTGACATCCGGTTCGCGCCCGCCGATCCGGGCGGGGAGGCGCGGCTCCTGTCCGCCCTGGCGCGCCTCGCCGCGCGGGCCGGGCTCGAGGCCTGGACCTACGGGACCTGCACCCTGGCCGGACGTGTCGCCCCGGGCGCGGGGGCGGAGCTGCGCGCCCTCGTGGCGGCGATGGGCGCGGCGTCCTCGCTCGGCATCGCGGCGCGCCCGGGCATCGCCGACGTGGCCGGCGCCGCCGCCTTGCTCGCGCGCCACGCCCATGGCGGGCCCGGAGGGGACGACGCGCTCTGGATGGCGCCGCCGGGCGGCACGGCGGCGGCCCTGGCGCCCCTGCCGGTCGGGGCCCTGTCGCTCGCGGCGCCGGTGGAGCGGGCGGTCCTGGCCGCGGGTCTGGACCGGATCGGCGCGCTCATGTCGCTGGGCCAGGTGCGGATCGCCGGGCGCTACGGCCTCGACGTGGCGCGCCAGGTCGCCGCCCTGACCGGGACGGACCGGCGCCGCGAGACCCTCGCCACCCCGGCGGCGATCGTGCCGCTCCCCGCCCGCGGCGCCCGGCGTCAGCTCGGAGGCGGCGCCCTGACCGCCGCGGCGCCACCCGGGCCCGGCCCCATGACGCACACCGCCACCGGCCTCGCGGCGGCGGCCCGCCGCGCCCGGCGGATCGCGGACCTGCCGAGCGGCGGCGAGGACCTCGCCCCGATCCTGCTGCGCGCCCTCCCCGACGGGGGCGCGCTGATCGGCTGGCCGCCGGAGCCGATCCGCGCCCTGGGCGGCGGAGCCCCGACCGGCGGCGCGTTCTCCTGGCGCGCCCGCGACTACGCGGCCCTGCCCAGCGCGGCCTCGCCTTTCGACACGGGCGCGGAATCGCCGGGCGGCGAGCGCGCGCAGGAAGGCTGGCGCGTGCCGACGGGCTCCGGGGCGGTCCTCTGGCTCACCCGCGGGCGCACGGGCTGGGCCTGCGCGGGCGCCTTCGTCTGAGGAGGGAGACATCCGGCACCGCGGGTCGAGGGGGGGAGGTCGGCCGCGGCGCCGGTGCCTCCTCGGACCATGGCCCCGCGCTCGGGCGGTGGCGGGGCGCGGGCGTGGTCATCCCCGGGCGCCGCCGCGGCGCCGCCGCGGCAGGGTTGATTTCGCGTTTCCTCGCGGCCACCCTCCGGAGGTGAGCTCGACCGATCCGATCCCCTTCCCGGCCCGCCCCGGCGCCGAGCGCGCCCCGCGCCAGGTCTCCTTCGACCGGCGCGAGCTCGGCACGATCCTCGGGCTCTACGGCCGCATGGTGGCGGCGGGCGAATGGCGGGACTACGCGATCTCCGCCCTTCGGGAGGTCGCGGTGTTCTCGATCTTCCGCCGCGCGGCGGAGATGCCGCTCTACCGGATCGAGAAGCGCCCCAAGCTGCGCGCCAGGCGTCAGACCTATGCCGTGATCGCGCTCGACGGACGGGTGCTCAAGCGCGGCGACGACCTCCCCCAGGTGCTGCGGGTCCTCGAACGGGCGCTGATCCGCCCGGTCGACTAGGCCGGCCCGCCCGCCGCGAGGAGCGGCCCGTCCCCGCCGGCCTCGATCCGGGCGATGCCCGTCGCGATGCCCTCGACCGCGACCGCCATGGCGCCGGCATTGGCGTGGATCATGCTCCCGTCCCCGCGCGCCATGGCGACATGCCCGGCCCAGAACAACAGGGCCCCTCGGGGCGACGCCACCGGGTCGCCCGCGACCGGCCGGCCGAAGGTCGCGCGCTGCGGTCCGCTGTCGGCCGGGCATCGGGTGCCGCAGGCCAGGAGCGCGGCCTGGACGAGGCCGGAGCAGTCGATCCCGTCGGCCCCGTCCCCACCCCAGAGATAGGGCACGCCGAGGAACCGCTCGGCCACGGCGACGGGATCGTTCTCGGGCGCGTCGTCCGGCCGGACCTGCGCGCGGGGGATCCACCCCTCGCCGCAGGCGGCGAACCGCGCCGCGCCGCCGCCGCCCGCGGCGCCGGGCGCGTCCCGTCCGATCGTGACCCGCGCGCCGAAGGGCAGCCGCATCACCGTCTGCGCCCGGATGTCGGGTTCGGCGTAGAGATGCGCGCAAAGGGTGCGCACGCGGTGCGTCGGCCGTCCCGGCGCGCCGAGCGCGCCCGCCGCCATCCACCCTTCGAGCCCATCGCGCGCGCAGAGCACCCGCGCCGCGTCGCCCCGCGCCTCGAGCAGGTCCACCTCCTCGCCATGCGCATACTGCCGCAGGAGCGCCCCTCCCGGCGCCGCGCGCAGGTCCGCCAACGCCGCGGCGACCGCGCGCCTCACCGGGCGAGCGCGCCCAGGAGCGCCCGCGCGCCCATGCCCGCGCCCCCCTTGGTCCGGCCGGGCGCGGCCGTCGCCGTCCAGGCGCCGACGTCGAAATGGGTGTAGCGCGCCGGATCGCCGGCGAAGCGCCGCAGGAACAGCGCCGCCGTGATCGCGCCGGCCAGGCCGCCCTTGGGCGCGTTGTCCAGATCGGCGATGCCCGGTTCGATCATCGCCTCGTAGGGCGCGTGGAACGGCAGGCGCCAGACCGGGTCTCGCACCGCCTTCCCCGCGGTGCCCAGCGCCGCGGCGAGCGCCTCGTCCCCGGTGAAGAACGCGGCGATGTCGAGGCCCACGGCGACCCGCGCCGCGCCCGTCAGCGTCGCCATGGAGATCAGCGCGTCCGGCCCCTCCTCCGCCGCATAGCTCAGGGCATCCGCCAGGATCAGGCGCCCTTCGGCGTCGGTGTTGTTGACCTCCACCGTCCGCCCCGAGCGGGAGGTCAGGATGTCGCCCGGCCGCATCGCGCCCCCCGCGACCGCGTTCTCCGCCAGGGGAATCAGGACGCGCAGGCGCAGCCGCAGCCCCGTCGCCAGGATCATGTGCATGAGGCCGAGCACGGTCGCGGCGCCGCCCATGTCCTTCTTCATCAGCGCCATCGACGTCCCCGGCTTGAGGTTCAGCCCGCCCGTGTCGAAGGCCACGCCCTTGCCCACCAGCGTCACGGCGGGACCGTCCTCGCCGGCGCGGATGTCGACGAGCCGGGGCGCGCGCGCGGGCGCCGCCGCGCGGCCGACCGCCTCGATCAGGGGGAAGCCCTCCGCCAGCGCGGCGCCGTCGATCACCTGCGCCCGCGCGCCGTGCCGCTCGGCCACCGCGCACGCCGCCTCCGCGATCTCGGCCGGGCCGGCGTCCTGGGCGGGCGTGTCGATCAGGGTCCGGGTGATGCGCTCGCCCTCGGCGATCGCCTCGAGCCGCGCGGGGTCGCACCCCTCCGGCGGGGCGAGGACGGCGCCGGGCGCCTCGGCGCGCCGGTAGCGCCCGAACCGGTAGCCCGCCAGCAGCCAGCCGAGGGCGATCTCGTCACGGCTGGCGCCGTCCGGAACCCATCCGAGGCGCCAGTGGCCCGCCGGCAGCGCCGCCCGGGCCGCGGCGGCGGAGAACCTGTGCCGGGCGCGCTCCGCCACCGGGCCGAGGCCCACGATCGCGCCCGCCGGCGCCCCGTCCGCGCCCGGCAGGACCAGCGTCCGCCCCGCCGCGGCGCGGTAGCCGGAGGCCGCGAGCCAGGCCCGGCCCGGCGCGCCCAGCGGAAGGCCCTCGAGATCGTCCGGCCCCGCCACGTGCAGCGGCAGCGCGTCCGCGGCCCCGTCGGCGAAGCGCATGGCGCCGTCCGCCTCGGGGATGATCGGTCCGGGTTCCTGGGCCATGCGCGCTCCGTCGGCGGGCGCGGCCCATCGCCCGCCATCGGGACGCGAGACTACCCGCCGCCCGGGCGCCCGCAACCCGGCCCGCGCGTCAGAGCACGTTGGCCTCTCGGATCGCCTGGAGCGAGCGCGCGCCGATCCGCCCCAGCCGCGCGGTCGTCGCCGCCAGCGCGACGGCGTCGTCCGCGAGCGCCGCTTGCGCCGCGCCGCGCGCCGCCTCGGCCAGGGTCACGAGGCCGATCCCCCCCGCGATGCCGACCAGGCGGCGCGCGGCCTTCGCGCGATGGGCCGGCGATCCCGCCGCCGCGCGCTCGAGCTCGATCAGGCGATGCTCCAGCGTGTCGATCGCCCGCGCGACCGTCAGTTGCGCGGCCTCCGGCCCCATGTCGGCGACCAGCTCGCCGATGCGCGCGGGATCGATCCGCAGCGGCTCCTCGAAGGCGGCGGGCACGATCCGCGCCGGCACGGGCGGGGGCTCCGCCACGGGGCCGGGCTCGGGCTCCTCGACGGCCTGCGGCCCGCCGGATCGACCGGTGATGTCCTTCATGGCACGCTCCTATCCCGTCCTCGGGGGATCCATACCGCGCCGCGCTTACCGCTGGGTGAAGGCCGCCGCGGGGCGTCGCTCGAATCCCCCTCGAATACGGTGTAACCGCGGCCAGCGTCCCCGCCCGGAGTTCGAGATGGATCACGCCTCCCCGCTGCCAGGCTTCCTGGTGCAGCGCTATCGCGGCTGGAAGGCCACGACCCACGCGGACAACGCCGCCTGGTACCGCCGCCTGGCCGAGGACGGGCAGCGGCCCCGCGCGATGGTCATCTCCTGCTGCGACAGCCGCGTCCACGTGACGTCGATCTTCGGCGCCGAGCAGGGGGAGTTCTTCATCCACCGCAACATCGCGGCCCTCGTGCCGCCATACCGACCCGACGGCGACCTCCACGGCACCTCGGCGGCGGTCGAGTACGCGGTCCTCGGCCTTCGCGTCGGGCACGTGATCGTGATGGGCCATTCGCGCTGCGGCGGGGTGCGGCACTGCTACGACATGTGCGCCGGCACCGCCGGCCCGCCCCAGGGCGGGGGGTTCGTCGACCGCTGGATGGATCTCCTTCGCCCCGGCTACGAGACGCTGGACGGCACGGACGAGGACGCGCGGGTCGCCGACCTGGAACGCGCCGGCGTGCGGATCTCCCTGGCGAACCTCGCGACCTTCCCCTTCGTGCGGGACGCGATGGCGGACGGCGAGCTCAAGCTGCACGGGCTCTACAACGACATCGCGGGCGGGGGGCTCTGGGCGCTCGGCCCGGAGGGGTTCCAGCCCGTCTGACCGGGGTCGCGGCGCGCTAGGGCCGCCAGAGCAAGGCCCGGTCCTCCGGCCAGTCGAACTCGAAGGTCAGCTCCACCTCGCGCCGCTCGCCGGGCGCGAGCGTCATCTCCCAGGCGGCGACCCCGCGCACGTCCTCCACGTCGCGCGCGTCCGGCGGCGGCACGGCCGTCACCTCGATGCGCAGCGCGTCCTGCTCGGAGACCGGCAGCGCGTAGAGCGCGGTCACCTCGCGCGGGGCGTCGCCGGTGTTCTCCACCCCGAAGCGCACCCGCGACCTCCGGTCCGAGGAGCGCCGGATCACGCCCCGGTCGCCGCCCGCCTGCGAGAGCACCACGTGATCGAGGCGCAGCGTCTCCACCGGCCCGAACGGCAGGACCGCGTCCGCCCCCTCCGCCCAGCCGGGCAGCCAGCCCCGCCCGACCAGCGCGCCGTCGCGCCAGTGCCGCGCCTCGCCGGGCGCCAGCGTCTCGCCGGGATTGACCGCGGTCGCCACGAGGAAGGCCGTCTCCTCGACCTCCGGCACGGCGCGCAGCGCGATGCGCGGCACGGCCGCGATCTCCGGCAGCGGCAGCACCGCCGCCGCGCCCTCCTTGGAGGACGGCACCGTCACCGCGCCGGGCAGGACGTAGGAGAGCGCGAGCCCACGGCGCTCGGCCGCCGCCTCGGGCGCCGAGGCCATCCGCATCTGCATCATGTCCGCTTCCCCGGCCTCGAACGGCAGGACCGGCCCGGCCTCCGCGGGGTCCACGATGCGCGCGATGTCGGGGAACGGCTCGGATGGGGCCAGCCGCCCGTTCGGCTCGGCGGTCGAGAGCGTCAGCGCGACCTCCGGCCACGGCGCGCCGGTCTCCTGGCGGAGCTCGGCGCGGCGCTCGATCCGGAGCGTCCCG
The DNA here is from genome assembly GCA_963833115.1 of uncultured Alphaproteobacteria bacterium. Lineage (GTDB taxonomy): Bacteria > Pseudomonadota > Alphaproteobacteria > Rhodobacterales > Rhodobacteraceae > Hasllibacter. Next base: position 230,840 of record CAWHWS010000002.1, read on the forward strand.
GCCACGCTGTCGAGATGGAGGTCGTAGACCGGCGTCCAGCCGGCGCGCAGGACCTCCTGCGTGACGCGCACCACCGCCGGGCCCGGCGCGTCCATCTCGACCTCCACGATGAGGCCCGCCGCCCCGTCCTCCGGCGCGCCCGACGCCGCGACCGTGCGGCTCGCGCGCTCGACCGCCGCGCGGTCGCGCTCGACGGCCGCCTCCGCCGCCCGGCGCTCGGGCCGCGCCGCCAGGATCGCCGCCTCCGCGCGCGCCACCAGCGCCGCGACCTCGCGCGACGTCCGGGCGATCTGCGCCGGATCGCCGCCCGGCGCCACGGCGCGTAGGACCTCGATCGCCGCCCGCTCGCCCGCGATCCGCGCGTCGATCGCCGCGAGCGCGTCCTCAGCCAGGGCCAGGTCCGCCTGCGCCGCGCGAAGCGCCTCCACGGCCGCGTCCTGCCCTGGCGTCAGCAGCGCCTCCCGCGCGGCCGGGAGGGAGGCGGCCCCGCGAACCCCCGTGATTCGGGCGCCCTCGACCTCGACCGCGGGCAGGGCGCCGTCCGACCGCGGCAGGGGCAGCAGCAGCCGGTGCGACCCGGCCGGCAGCTCGGCCCGGCCCTCCCGCACGAGCGTCGCGCCCGAGAGGAACACGGTCGCGGCGACCGGCGGCGTCGGCACCGCGACATCGGCCGCCAGGACGCGGAAGGGGAGGAGCAAGAGCGGGACGGCGGCGGCGCATGCGCGGATCATCGGTCGGACCTTCCTGGGACCGCCCAAGGATCGGGCGCCGCGCCTCTCGCCGCAAGCGCGACGTGCTGCAATCGGATGACGTCGGGACTCGTCACGCATTCTCTGGACTTTCGGGCTGTTCGTATACCTTACCTAAACTAATGTGGCCCGCGCGCCGTCCGCGCGGCAGCCCGACTGAGGAGTTTTCGACGATGTCCTATACGAACCGAACCGACGCCGAGTCCCACCGACCCCGCACGGGCATGCGCACCGCCGTCCAGGGCGCCGTCGCCGACGCGCGGGACTGGAGCGACCTCACCACCCGCCTCGAGCCGCTCGGCATCCTCGTCGAGGTCGAGACCCCGCAGCCGCTCGAGGTCGTGCGCCGTGCCGCCCCCGGTGGCGAATACCACCACTGACGGCCCGGTGCCGGGAGGGCGTCAGCCCTTCCGCAGGACCTCGCGCCCCAGGAGCTCTGCGATCTGCACCGCGTTGAGGGCCGCGCCCTTGCGCAGGTTGTCGCTCACGCACCAGAAGTTCAGCCCGCTCTCGACCGTGGAATCCTGGCGGAGCCGGCTGACGAAGGTGGCGAAGTCGCCCACGCATTCGATCGGGCTGACGTAGCCGCCGTCCTCGCGCTTGTCGATCACCATGACGCCCGGCGCCTCGCGCAGGATGTCGCGCGCCTCGTCCTCGTCGAGCACGTCCTCGAACTCGACGTTGATCGCCTCCGAATGGCCGACGAAGACGGGCACCCGAACGCAGGTGGCGGCGACCTTGATGGCGGGATCGAGGATCTTCTTCGTCTCGACCACCATCTTCCACTCCTCGGTGGTGGTCCCGTCCTCCATGAAGTCCCCGATCTGCGGGATCACGTTGAAGGCGATCTGCTTCTGGAAGGTCTTGGGCGGCTTGGAATCGGTCGGGTTGTAGATGCTCTTGGTCTGGTCCCAGAGCTCGTCGATCCCCGCCTTCCCGGCGCCGGACACCGACTGGTAGGTGCTCACCACCACGCGCCTGATCCGCGCGCGGTCGTGCAGCGGCTTGAGCGCGACCACCATCTGCGCGGTCGAGCAGTTGGGGTTCGCGATGATGTTCTTCTTGGCGTAGCCGTGGATCGCCTGCGGGTTCACCTCCGGCACGATGAGCGGGATGTCGGGGTCGGTGCGGTAGAGCGACGAGTTGTCGATCACCACGCACCCCGCCTTGGCGGCCTTGGGCGCGTGCACCTTCGTCGCCTCGGACCCGATGGCGAAGAGCGCCATGTCCCAGCCGGCCCAGTCGAACCCCTCGATGTCCTTCGTCCTGAGGGTGCGGTCCCCGAAGCTCACCTCGGTGCCGAGCGAGCGGCGCGAGGCGAGGACGGCGATCTCGTCCACCGGGAAGCCCCGCTCGGCGAGGATGTTCAGCATCTCGTGGCCCACGTTGCCCGTGGCGCCCGCGACGACGATTCGATAACCCAACGGACGGCTCCTTGTCATGAGTCCGCGCGCCTTACGCCGCGGCGCCGCGATGCGCCACCCGCCGGCCTTCCGGTCCGGCGCCGAACGCCCTAGCCTGCAGGCGTGCTCGTCCTGACCGATCCGCCCCCCGCCGCGCCGCGCGGCCTGTGCACCGATTGCGGGCTGTCGCGCCTGCCCAGCGCCCGCGACTGCGGCACCGCCTGCCAGTTCATCCGCCCGGACTATCCGGGGCTGGAGGCCTCGGTGCACGGCCGCGCGGCGGAGGCCACGGGGGACGAGTCCTTCTTCGGCGTGCACCTCGCCATGCACCGCGCCGCGCTGCGCGACCCGGCGCCGGGCGCCCAGTGGACCGGCATCGCCACCCGCCTCGCCCAGCGGGCGCTCGAGACCGGGGCGGTCGACGCCGTCCTGACCGTGGTGCCGGCCGCCGAGGACCGCTGGCGCCCCGTCCCGGCCCTGATCACCGACCCGGCCGACATGGCCCGCGCGCGGGGCATGCGCATGGGCTACGCGCCGGTCCTGGCGCTCCTGAAGCCCGCCGCCGAGGCCGGGCATCGCCGCATCGCCGTGGTCGGCATCCCCTGCCAGGTCCATGCGCTGCGGAAGATCGAGGCGTCCCTCGGCTTCGAGAGCGTGACCGTCATCGGCACGCCCTGCTCGGACAACACCACCACCGCCAACTTCCACGCCTTCCTCGCCCGGCTGGACCCCGCGCCCGAGACGATCTCCTACCTCGAGTTCCGCCCGGACTACCGGGTCGAGATACGCCACGACGACGGGCGCGTGCGCACGGTGCCGTTCCTGAAGCTGCCGCTGTCGGACCTGCCGGCGGACTTCTTCCCCCTGACCTGCCGGTCCTGCGTGGACTACTCGAACCGCCTGTCGGACGTGACGGTGGGCTACATGGCCGGCACCGGCGCGCAGTGGGTGATCGTGCGCAACGCGCGCGGGCGGGCGCTGGTGGATGCGCTGGGGGAGGAGATCGCGCTGGAGGCGCCGGGCTCGCGGGGCCGCCGCGCGGCAGCCGTCGCGGGCTTCGTCGCCAACACGCGGCGGGCGGCGGGCGGCCTGCCGCTCCGGCGGATGCCCGGCTGGGCGCGGCCCATCGTCGCCTGGCTGCAACCCCGGATCGGCCCGAGGGGCCTGGAGTTCGCGCGCGCGCGGATCGAGATGAAGGCGGCCGAGAGCGTCCTGCACCTGCGCCGCGAGCTGCCGGCCCGCATGAAATGGATGATTCCGGTCCACATCTGGCGCCAGGCCGCCCCCTACGGGATCGCGCCCGAGGCGGCGGAGCGCCCGGTCAGCGAAGCGCCACCGAAAGCGTGAACCCGTGGCGCGGCCCGGCCCCGGCCGGCGCTGGCGGCACCCGGCCCACCGCCATCGCCGCGCGCGCCACCGCCCGGTCGACGCTGGCGTCCCCAGACGAGGCGACCACCGCCACCTGGGCGATCCGGCCCGCATCCGTGACCGCGATGCGCAGGCCGACGCGCCCCGACCCGCGCGGCCGGCGCAGCCCGCCGCGCAGCGCCCGGCCGACCGAGGCGCGCCAGGCGTCCATCGCGCCTGCCTCGGCGCCCGTCCGGCCCGGCGCCGCGCCCCCGCCCGCCCCGCTCGCCGCCTGCCCGGCCCCGGCGGCCCGCCGGGCCGGGGCGGCGGCGCGGGGCGCGTCCGCCGGGCGCGCCGTCCGCGCGCGCCGGTCCGGCATCGCCGCCGGACGCGGGGAGGTGGAGGGCGCCGTCGTCCGCACCGGGGCCGGCGGGGGCGCGGCGGATGGAGGTTCGGGCACGTCGGCCGGGACGGGCGGCGAGGGCGGCACGCCGGGGGCGGCCGGAGCCGCCGGAGCGGGCGGCGCCGGCGGAGCGGCGGGAGCGCCCGGCGCCGGCGGCGCGGCGGGCGAGGGCGGGTCCGGCGGCGTGCCCGGACGCGGTGGCGAGGGCGCCGCGAGGGTCGGCGCGGCCGCGCCCGGCATCCCCAAGCGCAGCGCCGCCGGGGCCGCCGGGGCCGCGAAACCCCCGCCCGATGCCGGCGCGGGGGCAAGCGGCCCCTCGCCCCGTGCCGGGGGCGCCGGAGCCGGGCTCGACGGCGGCAGGACGGCGCGCGCCGTCTCGGGCGGAGGCGCCTGAGCCGCCGACGGCGCCGCGCGTCCCACCTCCGGCGCCGCGCGCCAGGTCCGCGCCAGGGCCGCGAGGGCCGGGTCCGCCGCCGCCATCGTCACCGCGCCCTCCCCGCCCGCGCCGACGCGCCCCGCCGGCGCGCCCGCCGGCAACCCAAGGAGCGCGGCCCCGTGGAGCCCAAGCGCCAGCGCGCCGAAGGCCGCCGCCTCCGCCAGCGCCCTCATCGCGGCCGGACCTCCAGCTCGACGCGCCCCGCCCCGGCGAGCCGGGGCAGGATCTCCGCCAGCAGGTCCGCCGGCGCGCCCGCATCCGCCCGCAGGAGGACCGGGCCCTCCCCCAGCGCCAGCGCCGCGAGGGCCGCCTCCCCGAGGGCGCCGCCGAAGGCGATCGTGCCGGCCGCGTCCAGCTCCACCACCCGCGCCGCGTCGCCCGGCGCCCGCCCCGCCCCGGAGGGCGGCGTCACCTCGAGGGCGGCGGGCGGCGCGATCCGCGCGGTCAGGAGGAAGAAGATCAGCAGGAGGAACGCCACGTTGACCGTCGGCAGGGCCGCGTCCGCCGGCGCCCGGCGCCGGGGCGGCGGCAGGAGCGACCCCCTCACGGCACCAGCCCCAGCTCCACGATCCCCGCGCCGCGCAGCGCGTCCATCGCGTCCACCAGGCGCTGCACGTCCACCCCCGGCGCGGCGCGCAGCAGGACCGGACCGCCCCCCGCCGGCATCAGGGGCGCGAGATCCGCCGCCGGATCCGCGGACGGCGCGCCGTTCACCAGCGCCCCCTCCGGCAGGACCGTCACCAGCCGAGGCGGGCCCTCCCATCCCCCCGCGCCCGTTCCGGTCAGGGGGGCCGCCGCCGGCAGGCCGAAGCGCGAGGCCAGCATGAAGAACACCAGGAGGAGGAACACCACGTCGATCAGGGGCGTGAGCCCCGGGCGGCGCGCCCGCCGGGAGGCCGCGGGCAGGATCACGGCGCCGCCCGCAGCGCCCGCGCGGCGATGTCCTCCATGTCCGCCTGCGCGGCCTCGGCCACCGCCTCGAACCATGTGAGGAACGCGGTCGCCGGGATCGCCACCGCCATGCCGGCCGCGGTGGTCAGGAGCGCCTCCCAGATGCCGCCGGCCAGCACCGCGGGGTCCGCCCCCGCGCCCGCCTCCTGCAGCGCGCGGAAGGCCGCGATCATGCCCAGCACCGTGCCCAGGAGGCCCAGGAGCGGCGCCACCGTCGCGATCGTCTCCAGCGGGCGCAGGCCGGCGCGCATCCGCGCGAGCTCGGCGCGGGCCACGCGCGCGGTCTCCTCGCGCGCGTCGTTCGGGGCCATCGCGGCCCGCGCGCCCAGCGCCGCCCGCGCCACCACGGAGCGCGGGTCGCCCCCGCCCCCGTCCGCCCCGCGCAGCGCCGCCTCGGCCGGGGCGCGCCGCCAGGCGCCCATGCGCGCCAGCCGCCAGAGCTTCCACAGCACCAGCGCCAGGCCCAGCACCGAGAGCGCCGCGATCGCCCAGAGCGCCGGCCCCCCGCGGATCAGGGCGTCCACGGTCATCGCGTCATCTCCATCCAGTCGGCCACGCCCCGCGCCACGGCCGCGAACGCCGCCCGCCCCGCCGCCTCGCCGAGGGCCGTGTGCATCCCGGCATGGCGCGCCTCCCCCGCCGGGGCCGCGACCAGGAGGCAGTCGGTCCCGGTGCCCGTCGCGGCGCCCCCGGGGAGGCGCGGCCCGCCCTCCATCACCGCGGCGGTGCGGGCCTGCGCCGCGAGGCTCAGCACCTCGACCAGCGCCCCGTCCGAGAGCGGCGCGTCCAGGACCAGCGCCACGTTGATCGTCCCCAGGGCCGCCGGCGCCGCCGAGCGCGCGCCGATCCGCTCGGCGTTGCTCAGGCCGACGGTCGCGAGCGCCCGCGCGCCCGCCCCCTCCACCCGCGCCTCGCGCAGCACGAAGGCCGAGACGTCCCGCGAGGTGACGAAGCAGGGCCCCGCCCGCCCGGTGCGCGACAGGTCGGCGGCGAGCCAGGAGGGCACATCGAGATCGGGGCCGAGATCCGCGTCGCGCACCTCGCGCCAATGGACCGCCGCCGCCCAGCCGAAGCCGGGCGCGTTCAGGCACCAGCCCAACGTCCGCAGGCGCCCCGGCAAGGGCAGGTCCAGCCACGGCCGAGCGAGGCGGGGCGCGCTCACGCCGCCTCCAGCGGCATGAGGACCGGCCCGTCCGCCGTGCGCGCGAGATGCGCCCGGATGCCGAACACCGCCCGCAGCCGCTCGGGCGAGAGCACCGCCTCGGGCGCCCCCGCCGCGACCGCAAGCCCCTCGTGGAGCAGGACCAGCCGCGTGCAGTGCCGCAGCGCGAGCCCCAGGTCGTGCAGCGAGACGAGCACCGCCCGCCCCTCGGCGGCGAGCGCGGCGAAGGTCGCCATCGCGCCGATCTGACCCGCCGGGTCGAGCCCGGCCACGGGCTCGTCGGCGAGGATCAGGGGCGTCTCCTGCGCCAGCGCCCGCGCGATCAGGACGCGCCCCTGCTCGCCCCCCGACAGGCGCGTCGCGTCGCGCCCCGCGAGCGCGCCGAGGCCCATGCGCCCCATCGCCGCGTCCACCGCCGCCGCGTCCGCCGCGCGGTCGCCGGCATGGGGATGGCGGCCGAGGGCCACGACCTCGCGGACGCTCACGGGCCAGGCGATCTCCCGCGACTGGGGCAGCCAGGCGGCCCGCCGCGCCCGCGCCATCGGCGCCATGGCCGAGAGCGAGGACGCGCCCCCGTGCGGCACCAGGCCCAGCGCGGCGCGCATCAGGGTCGTCTTGCCCGCGCCGTTCGGCCCGATCAGGCCGACGCACTCGCCCGCCCCCACCATCAAGTCCACGCCCCGCAGCACGTCCCGCCCGCCCAGGCGCACGGTCAGCCCACGGGCCTTCAGGAGCGCGCTCACGCCCGGCCCCGCAGGCGCCAGATCAGGTGGAGGAACACCGGCGCCCCGATCAGGGCCATGAGAACCCCGAGCTTGAGGTCCCGCTCCGGCAGGACCAGCCGCACCGCGATGTCGGCCGCCAGCACCAGCGCCGCGCCCCCCAGCATCGAGGCCGGCAGGAGGGCGCCCGGCCGCGCGCCCACCAGCGGGCGCAGCACGTGCGGCACCACCAGCCCCGCGAAGCCGATCGCGCCAGCCACCGCCGTGGCGGCCCCGACGCAGGACGCCGTGCCGAGCACCAGGCGCAGCCGCAGCCGCGCCATCCGCACCCCCATCGCCGCCGCCGCGTCCTCGCCGAGCGTGAGCGCGCCGAGCGCCCGGCGCGTGCCCAGGAGGAGCGCCCAGCCCGCCAGCACGAAGGGCGCCGCGATCCAGACATGGCTCCAGGACCGGTCCGCGAGGCTCCCCAGCGTCCAGAACACGATCTCCGCCGCCGCATAGGGGTTGGGCGACAGGTTCAGCGCCAGCGCCGTCAGCGCCCCGGCCAGCGCCGAGACCGCGATCCCCGCCAGGATCAGCGAGAGCGAGCCGCCCCGGGGGCCCGCGAGCGCGATCACCAGCCCGGTGGACAGCGCCGCGCCCGCCAGCGCGAGTCCCGGCAGGGCCATCGCCGCCGCCGCCGCGAGCCCGGTCTGCAGCGCGATCACGGCGCCCAGCGCCGCCGCCCCGGTGACGCCGATGAGCCCCGGCTCGGCCAGCGGGTTGCGCAGGTATCCCTGCAGCGCCGCCCCGGAGAGGCCGAGCGACGCCCCGACCATGATCGCCAGCACCGCCCGCGGCGCCCGTATCTCCCGCATCACGAGGGTCAGCGGCGTGCCGTCCCCCACCGTCAGCGCGCGCAGCGCCGCGCCCGGCGTCGCCCCCGCCGGCCCGATCAGGAGCGAGGCCGCCGCCAGCGCCGCCACCAGCGCGGCGAGGGCGGCCAGCAGCCTCACGGTCCCGCCGCCGCGCGCCGGGCGTCCGCCAGCGCCCCGACCGCGCGCAGGACGGATGGCAGGCCGCACACCCAGTCCGCCCCCGAGGACAGGCGGGCCGGCGCGCCGCGCAGGGCCGGATGCGCCGTGACCGCCTCGGCCTCCGACGCACCGGGATAGGGCGCGCCCGAGACGATCACCTCCGGCGCGCCCATCACCAGCGCCTCCAGCGGCAGGCGGCCGCCGGCGTCCATCCCGAGCTCGGCCGCGAGGTTGCGCAGGCCCGCGGCCGCCAGCATGTCCGCGGACAGCGTGCCCGCGCCCAGCGTGTATCCGTTCGCGTGCCAGAGCGCGGCCAGCGGCGCGCCCTCGCCCGGCGGGGAGGCGAGCGCCGCGAGATCCGCCTCGAAGCGCGCCGCCGCCGCCGCCCCGGCCTCCGCGCGGCCGAGCACCGCGCCCATCCGGCGCAGGTTCGCCGCGACGTCCGCCAGGGATGTCTCCGGCGCAAAGCGCGCCACCGGCACGCCGAGCCGCTCCAGCATCCCGGCCGATGCCGAAGGCGACCACGTCCCCGCCAGCACGAGGTCCGGGCGCAGGAGGAACACCTCCTCCGCCGCGCCGGAATTGCGCGGATAGCCCGCGAGCGCGCCGTGCATCGCGGCCGCGCGCGGATCGTCCGCCAGCCGCGACACCGAGATCAGCGCGTCCGGCGCCACGATCGCCGCGAGCTGGTCGGTGCACAGGTTCACCGACACCACCCGCGACGGCTGCGCCGGGGCCGGACCGGCGGCGGCCAGGAGCGCCCCGAGGACGAGCCCGGCGCTCCGGCGCCCGGCGGGCCGGGGGCCCCTAGAACGCCGCACGGAGCCCCGCGAACACCGCCCGGTCGGAGGCCGCGTAGCCGCGGATCGTCTGGTACTCGACGTCGCCCAGGTTCTCGATCCGCACGTAGCCCTCCACGCCGGGGCGCAGCTCGTAGGAGGCCCGCGCGCCCAGGAGCGTGTAGTCCCCGGTGTCCGGCCGCCCGTTCTCGTGCAGCGCCGTCAGGCCCAGGCGCCCGCGCGCGCCCACCGGCACGTCGAGCCGGGCCGCGAGCGAATGGCGCGGAAAGCCCGCCGAGAAGCCCGAGGACGCGAGCTCCGCGTCCCCGCCCCCGTCCACGTAGGTGTAGCTCCCCTCCAGGAACGCGCCGTTCGCGAAGGCGTAGTCGCCCGCGATCTCGACCCCGTCGCGCGAGACGGCGCCGTCCCGCTGCACGTAGGCGAAGCTGTCCCCGAGGTCGAAGTCGATGAGGTCCTCGACCTCGCTGCGGAAGACCGTCGCCCGGACCGAGCCCGCGCCGAGGGCCCGCTCGACGCCGATCTCGGCGCTCACGCTCTCCTCTGGGCCGAGGTCCGCGTTGCCCACGAACCCGCCGAAGAGCTCGTAGGGCGAGGGCGCGCGGAACCCGTTCGACAGCGAGGCGCGCAGCGTGGTCGCCGCGCCCACGCGCCAGGCCGCCGCCGCCCGCCCGGAGGTGAAGCCGCCGAAGCGGGAGTGCTCGTCCCGCCGCGCCGAGAGGGTCACGTCGACATCCGCGCGCGGGGCGAAGGCGTACTCGGCGAAGACGGCGACCGTCTCGGTGCCGATGTCCTGGACGGTGACCGGCGGGAAGTCGGTCTCGATCCGGTCCTCGTAGCGCTCGCGCGTGCCCTCCACGCCCAGGGTCAGGTCCCCGGCCCGGACGGGGCGCGCGGCCGACCAGCGCGCCGTGTCGCGCGTGCCGTCATAGGCGAAGTCGAACGCGCCGAACCCGTTGGTCCCGGTGAGCCGCCGGTCGATCTCGTAGCGCGCGACCTCGAAGGTGTGGTCCCAGCCGAACGCCTCGGCCTCCAGCGCCAGTCGCAGGGCGCGCTGCCCCACCTCTGTCTCCTCGTCGGGGGTGCCGTCGAAGACCGCGCCCCCGGCCTCCTCGTCGTAGTCGAAGCGCGCCTCCGCGACGAAGCCCGCGACCGCGAGCGTCGCCGCCTCCGAGAGCGCGTAGCGCCCCGAAAAGGAGAGGCGCCCCCCCTCGAACCCGTCGGCCTCGTCGTTGCCCTCGTCCTCGTCGGCGGCCGAGAACCCGTCCGTCGCGAGCCATCCGGCGGTCACGTTCGTCTCGTGCCCCTCGCCCGCGACGCTCACCCCGTAGGACAGGCGCACGGTCTCGTCCGCGCCGTACTCGACGCGCCGCGTCCTGCGTCACGCCGTCCGCGCGCGCCCGGCGGGTGGTGATGTCGACCACCCCACCGATCGCCTCGGATCCGAAGCGCGCCGACTGCGCCCCGCGCAGCACCTCGACGCGCCCCACGTCCGCCGTGCCCAGCGTCCCGAAATCGAACGCGACCTGCGTGCCCGACGGGTCCGAGACGTCGATCCCGTCGATGCGCACGGCGACGTTCTGCTGCGGCACCCCTCGGATCGTGAGGGCCGAGCGCGTCCCCACCGGCCCGTTCGCCCGGACCGAGACGCCCGGCGTGCGCGCCAGCACGTCCACCACCCGCGCCTGAGGGGCGCGTCGCAGCGCCTCCTCGGCGACGACGGTGACCGAGGCGCCGGTGCGGCCGGCGGCGACGGGCTCCGCCTCGGCGGAGAACACGATCTCCCCGAGGTCGAAATCGGCCCCCGGCGCGAGGGGGTCCGTGAGGTCCTGCGCGGCGGCGGGCGCGGCGGCGAGGAGCGCGGCGGCGCAAAGGGAGGGGCGTGTTCGCATGGGATGCATCGTCCGTGGCGGCGGGCGCTCGGCCCTGGGTGGTCGCATCGTCCGTGGCGGGCGCCGCCCCGGACGGGGTTGGTGCCACCACTGCGATCCATGCCGCCGACCCGGACGCGCCCCGCGCCGGACCTGGGTGATCTCGCTCGGGCAGGTCTCCTGACTCGCGGGTCGCCGCGCGCCCGGCGCCTTCCCGCGGGCCCGGAGGTCCACAGTGGCGCATCGCCGGTCGCGCTCGCCGCTCACAGTTGCGGGGGCAGTCGCGGATTCGAGGCCTTCGCCCCTCACCGCGTTCCCTATTATCCTCGCCCGCCTCGCGGCGGGTCCGGACCCGAGCCCCCAAGGGCTACGCCGCCCCCCCCGGCGGCACAAGAGGGCACCGCGTTGACGCGCGCGCGGCCCGCGCGGAAGGTCCGGCGCGATGGACGACCTCGCCCTCCTGACCGCTCCGCCCGCGCGCCTGACCCTCCTGGATCACGGCACGTTCCGGGTCACCTCCGCCTCGCCACCGCGCACCATCCTCATCCCCGGCTGGCTCATCACGACCCATGCCGGCGAGCACGTCCTCGTGGATGGCGGCTTCCCCGCGCGCTACCAGGCGGATGCCGCGGCCGCCGCGGCCCGGGACGGGCTCGGCGCCTTCGGCACCTTCGTCGAGATCGGCCCCGGGAACGGCGCCGCGGCGCAGCTCGCCCTGTGCGGCGTCCGGCCCGGCGAGATCGCCGCCCACGTCCTGACGCACACCCATCTCGACCATCTCGGCGGGCTGGACGTCGCGCCGGCCGCCCCCGTGGTCGTCGGCGCCCCGGAGCGCGCGATGCCGCGCCCCGAGCCGCTCTTCCAGCCGCCCGGCCCGCCGATGGACTGGCCGCCGCGCGACTGGCGCCGCGTTCGCGGCACGGCCCGCCTCGGCCCCGGGATCACCGCGCACCTCGCCCCCGGCCACGCCCCCGGGCAGCTCGCGCTCCTGGTGGAGGTGCCCGGCGCGCGCCCCGTCATGCTCATGTCCGACGCGGCCTCCCGCGCGGAGGAGGTCACCGCCGGCTTCGAGGGCACCGCGGACCGCGCCGCCGCCATCGCGTCGGCCGCGCGGCTCCTCGCCATCGCCGCCGAACGGGACGCGCGCGTGATCTGGGGCCATTGCCCGGCGCAGGCCGCCGCCCTGCCCCGCGCCCCGGCGCCCATTGCGGGCGCCGGGGCGCGCCCCTAGCGTCCCCCCCTCCCGGTAGGAGATCGCGATGGGCCGCCTGACGACGCATGTTCTGGACACCGCGCGGGGCCGCCCCGCCGCGGGCCTGCGCCTGACGCTCTGGCGCATCGGCGGGCCGAAGGGGCTCGCGATGACCCCGAGCCAGATCGCCGACGCCACGACCAACGCCGACGGCCGGACCGACGCCCCCCTGATGGACGCGGCCGCCTTCCGCACCGGCCTCTACGAGATCACCTTCCACGCCGGCGACTGGCTGCGGGCCGAGGGGCTGGCGGAGGGCGCGACCCTGTTCCTCGACACGGTCCCGATCCGCTTCGGCATCGCGGAGGACGTGCACCACCACGTCCCCCTCCTCCTGTCCCCCTACGCCTACTCCACCTATCGCGGCAGCTGACCCGGCCGGGGCGCCCCGCCCCGGCCGGGCCATCCCTCGCCCCGGAAGCCCCTCCGCGGAGCCGTCATCCTCCGGCTCGACCGGAGGATCTCTTGCCCCGGGGCTCCGGGTGCCCTCCCTCAGAGCCCCCCGAGGAAGGTCACGGCATAGGTCCGCGCGCCGCCCGTGCGGTTCTCCAGGTGGAGCGCGCCCGCCCCGACCCCCACGGCGGTGCCCCCGGCCGGCCCGCTCGCCCCCGTCGGCACCGCGCCCAGCACGGTGAAGGACGGCCCCGCCGCCAGCGCGGTCGCCGCGGGCGCGCCCCCGGCGACGAAGGACACGATCCCCGCGTCCCCCGTCCGGTCCGCGGTCCCGCCGATCACGTTGATCGCGGCGATCCCCGCCGCCGGCGCCGGCACGGACGCCACCGCCCCGGCCGTCACGCTCACCGTGGCGCTGCCCAGGGCCGGCACCCGCACCGCCCCCGTCGCCGGATCGGCGCTCAGGGCGTCGCGGAAGGTCGTGCCGTCCTGCGAGACGCGCACCCGGAACGCGTCCGACCCCGTGAGGCCGACCTCCGCCCGCCCGGCGAAGCCCGACTGGAACACGAGGCTCGCGGTGCCGCCCGGCGCGGCCTTGTTCACCTTCACCCGGTGATCGCCCCCCGCATGGGTCAGGAGCGTCGCGTCCGCCGCCACCGCGAGCCGGTTGACCGCGTCCGACGCCGTCCCCACGCCCAGGCCCGTCACGTTCTGCAGGCTCCCGCCCGCCACGTCCTCCCAGGCCGCGCCGGTCCAGACCCGCAGCAGCCCCGCGCCCCGGTCCCAGCCGCGCCAGCCGACCTGCGGCGCCAGGTGCAGCCAGCCGCCCCCGGCGCGCAGCGCGACCGTGCCGCCCCGCCCGGCCCAGTCGCCCGTGGGCGCCGCGCCCACGCCCCAGGCGGCGCCGTCCGCCGCCCCGCCCGGCGGCGCGGCCATGTCGACCGCCTCCAGGACCAGCTGCGCCAGCGCGTCCAGCCGCTCGACCGCCTCGTTGTGGGTCACGTGCTTTTGCGCCTGGCTCGGCTGGATGTAGGGCAGCGCGAGGTTCGGTGAGCTCTGGGTCATGGCGGTGTCCTTCGGGGATGATCGGCGGGCCGGACCCTGCCCCATCCGCGATTGAGGTCGCGTTGCCCCGCCGCGCGCCCGCCCCGGCCCCGGCGCAACGCCCCGCCCCCCCCCGCGCGCGCCGGGCTGGGCGCCCGCGCTCCGCTGCGCTAGGAGGCGTGCGATGTCCGCCCCGACGAAACCCGCGCCACCGGCGCCGCCCGCGCCCATCGGCGTCGTGCCGAGCTGGGGCCCGCTGCGCTCGATCGCGGCCCTCGTCCTGCGCGAGATGACGGCGACCTACGGCCGCTCCGCCGGCGGCTATGTCTGGGCGATCCTGCAGCCGGTGGGCACGCTGGCGGTGCTGACGCTGGGCTTCTCGCTCCTGGTGCGCTCGCCGCCGCTCGGCACGACCTTCGTCCTCTTCTACGCGACCGGCTACCTGCCGTTCCAGATGTACGCCAACGCGCAGCAGGTCTCCCAGGGCGCGCTGCGCTACAGCCGGGCGCTCCTGGCCTATCCGCGCGTCGCGTGGATCGACGCGGTGCTCGCGCGCGTCCTCCTCACGGCGATCACGGGCGCGGCGGTGTTCGTCATCATCATGGCCGGCATCTTCGCCGTCTTCCATCCGCGCACCTCGATCGAGATCGCGCCCGTCCTCGGCGGCTTCGCCATCTGCCTGATGGTCGGCGTCGGGGTCGGCATGTGCAATTGCTGGCTCGAGGCGCGCTTCCCCATCTGGCAGCAGCTCTGGTCCATCGTCTCGCGCCCGCTCTTCCTCGCTTCGGGCCTGTTCTACATCTACGAGGATCTCGGCCGCGGCGCGCAGGCGATCCTGCAATGGAACCCGCTCTTCCACGCCACCAGCTTCGTGCGCGCGGGCTTCTACCCGTCCTATCACGCCGTCTGGGCCTCTCCGGCCTACGCCGCCGGGATCGGGCTCGCCCTGGTGGCCGCGGGCCTCGCCCTGCTGCGCCACGGCCACGCGGACGTGCTCGAACGATGAAGGACGCCGCCCCTCCCGCCGCCCCTGCCCCCGCGCGCCCGGCCTCGGCATCGCGACGATGACCGGACCCCGCCCAGGCGCCCCCGCCCGCATCGTTCTGCAGACGATCGCCGCGCCGGACCCCGATATCTGCACCGAAGGCGCGCTCTTCGCCCGGTTCGGCGGCGCGGCGCATCCCTCGCTCTCCACCGGCCGGATCGACCTCGGCCCCGGCGGGCGCGTCGACCTCGGCACCTATTTCAACCTCCTGAACCTGGGCACCTGGATGCGCCATTGCGCGCTGGACGGGCTCGACCTGACCCTGCGCGGCGCCGGACGCGTCTGGCTCTCGATCGAGCTCGACGTGCCCAAGGGCGCGACCGGCGCCGTCCTCCACCAGGAGATCGTCGAGCTGACCGAGGGCGGCGCCCGCGTCGATCTCGCGCACGCCCTGCCGCTCTGCGCCGCCGCCGGCGGGGCCGGGATCGTGACCGCGCACCTGCGCGCCGTCACGCCCGCCCGACTGGACGGCGGCTCCTTCGGCACCCGCGCGCCCGCGACCGCCGCACCGCCGCGCCTCGCGATCTCGATCACCACCTTCCGCCGGGAGGACGCCGCACGCCGCACCGCCGAGCGCATCGCGGCCTTCCTGGACGACCCCGCCCGCTCGGGCACCCTGGGCGCGCGCGCGCGCGTCACCCTCGTCGACAACGGGCGCACGCTCCCCGATCCGGGGCTCCCGCGCACCCGCGTGATCGCGAACCCCAACCTCGGCGGCGCCGGCGGCTTCGCCCGCGGGCTGGCCGCCGCGATCGACGACGGCTGCACCCATTGCCTCTTCATGGACGACGACGCCTCCTTCCAGATGGAGAGCCTCGTGCGCACGGACGCCTTCCTCACCCTCGCGCGCGATGCGGCCGCGGCGCTGGCGGGCGCGATGATCTCCTCCGCCCGGCCCTGGACCATGTGGGAGAACGGCTCCGTCTTCGACCGCGCCTGCCGTCCGCTGCACATGGGCACGGACCTGCGCCGCCGATCCCGCGCCGTGAGGATGGAGCTCGCGGCCTCCCGCGCCAAGCCGCGGGGCTTCTACGGCGGCTGGTGGTTCTTCGCCTTCCCCCTCGCCGCGGCGCGCCGCTGGCCCTTCCCCTTCTTCGTGCGCGGCGACGACATCTCGTTCAGCCTCGCCAACGACTTCCGCACCGCCACCCTCAACGGCGTCGTCTCCTTCCAGGACGACTTCGCCGCCAAGGAGAGCCCGACCACCCTCTATCTCGACATGCGCAACCACCTGCATCACCACCTCGTCCAGGACGGGCTGGAGATCGGCTGGCGCGGCACCGCGAGGATCCCGCTGCGCTTCGTCGCGCGCAGCCTCGCGCGCTTCCACTACGAGAGCGCCGAGGCGCAGCTCCTCGCCTGGGAGGACGTGATGCGCGGGCCCGGGTTCTTCGCCGCGAACGCCGACATGACCGAGCGCCGGGCGACCCTCGCCGCGATGACCCGGGCCGAGCGCATGGCCCCCCTCCCGGCGCCGCCCCCGCCCGACTGGCACCGGCCGGGCCTGGGCGGCTGGCGCCTGCGCGCGATGCTCTACACGATCAACGGGCACCTGATGCCCTTCTTCCGCCTGCGCGCCGGCGCCGCCTCGGTGCCGATCGCCGACCGCGGCATGATGCACGCGGCCTGGGGTCACGATTCCATCACCTATCTGGGCCCCTCGCGTGAGACCGGCTACACCGTCGCCATGGATCGCAGGCGCTTCTTCGGGATCGTGCGGCGCGCGCTCGGGCTCGCGGCGCGCTGGCGGCGGGACTATCCCGCCCTGATGGCCGCGCACCGCGCCGCCTATCCCGCCATGACGGACCGCCCCTTCTGGCAGGCCCGCTTCGCGGAGGCGCCCGCCGCGCCCGGCCCCGCGCCGTGACCGCCCCCGACGACGGGACCCGCCCGCCGCGGACCCCGCCCCCGGCCCCGGCTCCCGCCCCCGACGAGGACCGCCGCGCCCGCCGCGCCGCCCGCCGCGCCCGCCGCGAGGCGCGCGAGGCCCGCGAGCGCGCCGCCGCCGAGCGGCCGGTCCGTCCCCTCGCCCCGCAGGCCCGCGTGCGCCGGCGCCATCGCGGCCTCGCGCTGTCCTTCGCGCTGATCGTCGCGCTGCCGGTCGCCGCCGCCGCCGCCTATCTCTGGATCGTCGCGCAGGACCAGTACGCCTCCACCCTCGGCTTCACCGTCCGGCAGGAGGACGCCGCCAGCGCCAGCGACCTGATCGGCGGCCTGGGCACCGCGCTCGGCGGCGGGGGCGCGAGCCGCGACAGCGACATCCTCTACGAGTACATCCGCAGCCAGGAGATGGTCTCCGCGGTCGACGACCGCCTGGGCCTGCGCGCCATCTGGTCCGCCCCGCACGAGGAGGATCCGCTCCTCGCCTTCGATCCGGCCGGCACCATCGAGGACCTCGTCGACTACTGGCAGCGCATGGTCCACATCGCCTACGACGCGAACGCCGGCCTGATCGAGCTGCGCGTCCTCGCCTTCGGGCCGCAGGAGGCGGAGGCCATCGCCCGCGCCGTCTTCGACGAGGGCAGCCGCATGATCAACGGCCTCTCCGACCAGGCCCGCTCCGACGCCACGCGCTACGCCGAGGAGGAGCTGGGCCGCTCCCTCGAACGCCTCAAGGCCGCGCGCGAGGCCGTCACCGCCTTCCGCCTGCGCACGCAGATCGTCGACCCCGTCGCCGACATCCAGGGCCAGATGGGCCTCCTCAACACCCTGCAATCGCAGCTCGCCGAGGCCCTGATCGAGCTCGACCTCCTGGCCACCACCACGCGGGAGGGCGACCCGCGCCTCGACCAGTCCCGCCGCCGGATCGAGGTGATCGAGAGCCGCATCGCCGAGGAGCGGCGCAAGTTCGGCGCCGGCGGCCAGGGACCGGGCGGCGCCGACTACGCCACGGTCTTCTCCGAGTTCGAGCGCCTGGGCGTCGATCTCGACTTCGCCCAGCGCACCTACACCGCCGCCCTGACCGCCTACGACGCCGCCCGCGCGGAGGCCGACCGGCAGTCGCGCTACCTCGCGGCCTATATCCGCCCCACGGCGGCGGAGCGCGCCGACTATCCTCGCCGCCCGATGATCCTGGGCCTGATCGCGCTCTTCACCTTCCTCGGCTGGTCGATCGCGAGCCTCGTCTTCTACTCCCTGCGCGACCGGGGATAGGGGCGCGGCCGTGATCGCCCTGCACGACCTGCGCAAGTCCTTCACCATCCGCGGCCGCACCAAGGTGGTGGCGGACGGCATCACCGCCACCTTCCCGGCCCGCGTCTCGGTCGGCCTGATGGGCCGCAACGGCGCCGGCAAGACCACGCTGATGGACATGATCGGCGGCCGCATGCGCCCCGATTCGGGCACCATCTCGCGCACCGGCACCGTCTCCTGGCCGGTGGGCTTCGCCGGCAACTTCCACCGCGACATGACCGGCGCGCAGAACGTGCGCTTCGCCGCCCGCCTCTACGGCGTCGAGAGCGAGGCCCTCATCGACTACGTCGAGGACTTCGCCGAGCTCGGCCCCCATTTCGACGCGCCGCTGCGGACCTATTCCTCGGGCATGCGCTCGCGGCTCGCCTTCGGCATCTCAATGGGGGTGCCCTTCGACACCTACCTCGTGGACGAGGTCACCTCCGTCGGCGACGCCGCCTTCAAGGCCAAGAGCCTGAGCGTCTTCCGGGAGCGGATGAAGCGCGCGGGCGCCATCCTGGTGAGCCACTCGATGGGCCAGATGCGCCGCTTCTGCGAGGCCGGCGCGGTTCTCTCGGACGGCCACCTGACCTATTTCGACGACATCGAGGAGGCGATCGAGCACCACCGCCGCGTCAACGGGCCCGGCGGGCCGGACGCCGCCGCCGCCGGCGACGACGGGGACGACGATTGAGCGCCCGCGCCGCCCTCCTCGCCCTCCTCCTGGGCGCCGCGCCGCCCGGGCCGGCCGCCGCGCAGGACCTCTCAGTCTTCGCAGCGGCCAGCCTCGGCCCCGCGCTCGAGGATGCCGCAAAGGGGTTCGAGGCCGCCACCGGCCTGCGCGCCGCGATCGTCGCCGCCGGCTCCTCGGCCATCGCCCGGCAGGTCCGCGCCGGCGCCCCGGCCGACGTGATCGCCCTCGCCAGCGCCGACTGGATGGACGCCCTCGAGGACGAAGGCCTGGTCGCGCCCGGCACCCGCGCCGACATCGCGTCCGGCACGCTCGTCCTGATCGGCCCCGCCGGCGCGCCCCCCATCCGCGTCGAGCGCGGCATGGACCTGGCCGCGCGCCTGGGGCCGGGCCGCCTCGCGATCGCCCTCGTCGACGCGGTGCCCGCCGGCCAGTACGGCCGCGCCGCCCTGGACTCCTTAGGCGAATGGGACGCCCTCGCCCCCGCGGCCGTCCAGACCGACAACGTCCGGTCCGCCCTCGCCCTCGTCGCCCTGGGCGAGGCGGCGATGGGCGTCGTCTACGCCACGGACGCCGCGGCCGAGCCGCGCGTCGCCGTCCTGGGCGCCTTTCCCGCCGGCTCGCACCCGCCCGTCGCCTATCCCGCCGCCCGCGCCGCCCGGAGCCCCCGCCCCGAAGCCGCGGACGCCTTCCTCGCCCATCTGCGCGGTCCCGCCGGGCGCGCCGCCCTCGCCGCCGCCGGGTTCGAGCCGCCCCGGGACGCGCCGTGACCCTCGCGCTCGGGCCCGCCGAATGGCAGGCCGTCGCCCTCTCCTTGCGCGTCTCCCTCGTCGCCACGCTCTGCAGCCTGCCGCTCGGCGTCCTCACCGCCTACGCCCTCGCGCGCTGGCGCTTCCCGGGGCGCACGGCGCTCAACCTCGCGGTGCACCTGCCCCTCGTCCTGCCCCCGGTCGCGACCGGCTACCTCCTCCTCCTGGCCTTCGGCACCCAGGGCCCGCTCGGCGCCCGCCTGGCCGACTGGGGCCTCGTCCTCGCCTTCCGCTGGACCGGCGCGGCGCTGGCCGCCGCGGTCATGGCCTTCCCCCTCATGGTGCGCGCCATCCGCCTCTCGATCGAGGCGGTGGACCCCAAGCTCGAGGAGGCCGCCGCCACGCTCGGCGCCTCGCCGCCCCGCGTCTTCGCCACGATCACCCTGCCGCTGATCCTGCCCGGCGTGATCGCGGGCGCCCTCCTCGCCTTCGCCAAGGCGATGGGCGAGTTCGGCGCGACCATCACCTTCGCCGCCAACATCCCCGGCCAGACGCGCACCGTCCCGTCGGCGATCTACGCCTTCCTCCAGGTCCCCGGCGGCGAGGGCGCGGCCCTGCGCCTCGTCGCGCTCTCGGTCGCCGTCGCCCTGGGCGCGCTGGTCGCGTCCGAGGCGCTGGCCGCCCGCGCCGCCCGCCGGGCCGCCGGCGCGTGACGCTCCGGGTCCGGCTGCGCCACGCCTATCCGGGCTTCACGCTGGACGCGGCCTTCGAGGCCCCGACCGGCGTCACGGTGCTCTTCGGCCGCTCCGGCTCGGGCAAGTCCACCATCGCCCAGGCCGCCGCCGGCCTCCTGCGCCCGGACGAGGGCCATGTCGCCCTGGACGGCGCCGTCCTGACCGACACCGCCGCCCGCGTCCACGTCCCCCCCCGGCGCCGCCGCGTCGGCTACGTCTTCCAGGACGCGCGCCTCTTTCCCCACATGACCGTCGCGGCCAATCTCGACTACGGCCGCCGCCTGGCGCCCCGGGCCGAGCGCGGCGACACGGCCCGCATCGTCCGCCTCCTGGGGCTGGAGGCCCTGCTCGGCCGCCGCCCCGGGGCGCTCTCGGGCGGCGAGACGCAGCGCGTCGCGATCGGCCGCGCGCTCCTGTGCGCCCCCCGCCTCCTCATCGCCGACGAGCCCCTCGCCGCCCTGGACGAGGCCCGCAAGGCCGAGATCCTGCCCTATCTCGAACGCCTCGCCGGGGAGGCCATCGTCCCCATCCTCTACGTCAGCCACGCGCCCGCCGAGGTCGCGCGCCTCGCCACCACCGTCGTCGCGCTCGAGGGCGGGCGCGTCATCCGCACCGGCCCCGCGGCGGAGGTCCTGGCCGACCCCGCGATCACCCCCGCGGGCGCCCGCGGCGCCGGCGCCGTCCTCGTCGCCACGGTCTCGCGCCACCACGCCGACGGCCTGACCGAGCTCGAGGCCGGCGGCCTGCCGCTCCTGGTGCCCCTCATAGGGTCCGCGCCCGGCGCCCGCGTGCGCGTGCGCATCGCCGCCTCCGAGGTCATTCTCGCGCGCGCCCGCCCCGAGGGTCTCTCCGCGCTCAACGTCCTGCCCGGCACCGTCGCGGCGGTCCGCGCCGGCGAGGGGCCCGGCGCCATCGTCTCGGTCGCCACCGCCGCCGGCACCGTCCTGGCCCGCGTCACCCGCCGCTCCGTCGCCGCCCTAGGGCTCGCCCCCGGCGCCACCTGCTTCGCCATCGTCAAATCCGTCGCCATCGCCCCCGGCGACGTCGGGGGCGGCGGCGGCGGGGGCGGGGGCGACTAGAGCCCGAACGCGCCGAACGGCACGAAGCGCACCGGATCGCCCGGCGCCACCTCCCGCGCCCCGTCCTCGAGCATCACGAACCCCTCCGCCCAGGACAGGCCCGCCGTCCGCCCCGACCCTTCGGAGGCGTACACCTCCGCCCGCCCCGCGCGCATCCGCGCCCGCAGCACCTCGCGCCGCCCCGCCTTCTTGCGCTTGGCGAACCCGGCCGGCACCTCGAAGCCCTCCGGCGCCTCCCAATCCGCCCCGGCGAGGCGCCCGAGCGCCGGCCGCGCGAAGAGGAGCGCGCAGGTGAACGCCGCCACCGGATTGCCCGGCAACCCGAACAGCGGCACCCCGCCCCAGGTCCCCAGCATCAGGGGCCGCCCCGGCTTGATCGCGATCCGCCAGGCCGCCACCCGCCCCTCCGCGCCCATCAGCGCCGAGAGGTGGTCCTCCGCCCCGGAGGACGCCCCGCCGGAGGTCACTAGCGCGTCGCACCCCGCCCCGTCCAGCGCGGCGCGCAGCCCGTCCCGGTCGTCCGGCGCCCGCCCCAGGTCGACCGCCTCGAAGCCCCAGCGGCGCAGCAGCGACAAGAGCATCGGGCGGTTCGCGTCGAACGTCTCATGCGCCGGCGCCGCCTCCCCGGGCTCGGTCAGCTCGTCGCCCGTCGACAGCACCCCCACGCGCAGCCGCGCCCGCACCGGCAGCGCGCCGTGCCCCGTCGCCGCCGCCAGCGCGAGATCCCCGGGCGTGAGCCGCCGCCCCGCCGCCAGGATCCGCGCCCCCGCCGCCGCGTCCTCGCCCGCGGGCCGCGTGTTCGCCCCCCGCCGCGGCAGGGACGCCAGCGCCAGAACGTCCCCCGCCACCGCCGCGTCCTCCTGCAGCGCGAGCGTGTCCACGCCGTCCGGCAACAGCGCCCCGGTCAGGACCCGCACCGCCCGCCCCTCGGGCACGGCCCCGGCGAACGGCGCGCCGGCCGCCGCCCGGCCCGCGAGGAGCGGGATCGCCCCCGGATCGCCGACGCTCCCATGCGCGAAGCCGAACCCGTCCACCGCCGCGTTCGGCGCCGGCGGGTTGGACCGCAGCGCCGCCACGTCCCGCACCAGCACCCGCCCGTCCGCCGCGTCGAGGGAGGCCTCCTCCACCCCCGTGACCGGCGCCATCGCCGCCTCCAGGCGCGCCAGCGCCTCGTCCACCGCGATCCAGTCCACCCCCCGCGGCAGCGCGAAGCAGTCGTCCCGCAGCGGCGGGGGCGTCGGCCGGGCCGCGCGGGTCGCGGCCGCGTCGATCTCGCGCTCGAACCCGATCCCGAGCACCCACCCCTCCTCGGCCGCCTCCACGGCGGACGGCATCCGCAGGAGGTCCGCGCCGCCGCGCAGCGCGCCCAGCACGCCGGCCGCCATCGCCCGCACCTGCCCCGCGTCCTTCGGCTCGCCCGGCGCGCGCCAGAGGCCCTCCGCCCCGTCCGCATGCGCCAGGTAGCACTCCGCCAGCACGACCGGCGCGTCCGGCGCCTCGAACGGCCACACCGCGCAGGCCGCCCCCAGCGCCGCCCGCACCCGCGACAGCGCCGCCATCGCCGTCAGGGTCTGCCCGCCCACGCTGCCGGCATAGGCGATCTGCCACACGCTCTTGGGCCGCCCCGCGAGCCCGCCCAGCGCCCGCATCGCGCCCTCGGTGATCCGCCATTCGGCAAACGCCGGCGCCTTCGGCTTCGTCGGCGCGAGGTCCGGGGTCGCGGGCGCCGCCGGCCGGCCCCAGAGCGGCCCCTCCCCCGGCAGCATCGCGTTCAGGCGCGCGGCGACCTCGAACCGATCGTTCCGGCCGTCCTCCCCGTCCGCCAGGTTCCGCGCCATCCAGTCCCAGAGCGCCAGCGGATCGTCCGACCCCGTCACGTGCCGCGCCGCCCCCGCCGGCCAGCCGAACGCCACGTCGAACACCGCCAGCACCCGCTCGCCCCGCGCCGCCCGCGCGCCCAGATCCTCGATCAGGTGCGCCACGAGCGCGTGCCGCGTCGGAAAATGCCGCGCCGCGCCCACCCCGCCATCCTCCGCCACGGCGAGGTGCAGCGTGTTGTCCGCCGGCCGCGTACGCCCCGCCGTCGCCGACCAGTCCACCGCCACCACGGCGTCGAACCCCCTCCCGGGGGCCGCCGTCACGGCCACGCCTCCGCGTGCGCCAGGACCAGCTCCGCCAGCCGTTCGGTGTCGTCGAGATGCACCACCGGCACCCCCGCCGGCGGGCGCGCCGGCAGCGGCCCGTCCGCCGCCACCGCCCTGAGCCGCGTCAGCTCGCCCAGGAGCGGCGCCGCCCCGCACGCCCCGCGCCAGGCCTCGATCTTGGGGTGCCCTCCCGCCTTCCACCCCTCGACGAGCACGATCTCCGCGTCCATCCGCGCCAGCACCGCGCCCAGCCCCGGCGCCGGCGCCCCGCGCAGCTCCTCGAAGAGGGCCGTCCGCCGCGCCCCGACGAGCGCGACCTGCCGCGCCCCGGCCTGCCGGTGGCGCCAGGAATCGGTCCCAGGCACGTCCACCTCCGCCTCGTGATGGGCGTGCTTGACCGTGCCCACGTCGCGCCCCTGCCGGACGAGCTCGGCGACCAGCCGCTCGATCAGGCCGGTCTTGCCGGCGTTCTTGCGCCCCGTGATCCCGATCACACGCATCGCCGCCGCGCCTCCTCGAGGTCCCCGGGCGTGTTCACGTTGAAGAACGCCGCCCCGTCGTCGAACCGCGCCTCGTCCCATCCTCGCGCGTCCGCGAAGGCCAGCACCTTGCGCGTGCCGCCGCGCAGCGCCGCCTCCAGCGCGTCCGCCAGGTCCGCGGGCCAGAGCGCGAAGACCGGGTGCCGCGCCATGCCGCGCTCGGGGTCCGGCGCCGCCGCGATCACGATCCCCGGCCCCGCCGCCGCCAGCCGCGCGATCAGGTCCGCGGGCAGGAACGGCGTGTCCGCCGCCGCGGTCGCGACCCGCCCCTCCCCCGCCCAGCGCATCGCGGCCAGCACGCCCGCCAGGGGGCCCGGCCGCCCCGGCACCGTGTCCGGCAGGACCGGCAGCCCCAGCGCCTCGAATCGCCCCGCCTCCCCGTTCGCGTTGAGCGCCAGCGCCCCCGCCTGCGGCGCCAGCCGCGCGATCACGCTCGACAGGACCGTGCCGCCCCCCAGCGGCAGCAGCCCCTTGTCCCCGCCCCCCATCCGCCGCGCCGCCCCGCCTGCGAGGATCACCGCCGGGACGTCTCGGCCCGCGACCCCCGGGTCCGAGACCCCCGGATCCGCGACCCTCACGGGGTTCGCTCCGCACGGGCGGCGGCGGCCGCGCCGAAGCGCTCGGCCTCCTTCCACGCCTCCGGCAGGAGCGCGCGAAGCGGCACCGCCCGCTCGCCGGGCACGATCACGAGGCAGTGCGGCGCGTAGTCCACCAGGAGCTCCCGGCACACGCCGCAGGGCGGGATCACCTCGCCCCGCCGGTTGACGGCGACGACCACCTCGATCGGCGCGTCCGGCTCGGCCACGCGCGCCGCCGCGATCGCCCCCGGCTCGGCGCAGATCGTCGCCCGCGGCAGCGTGCATTCGAGGTTCAGGCCCAGGTGCAGCGCCCCGCGCGTCGCGGCCACCGCCGCCACATGGTGCCGCCCCTCCGCCACCCGCCCGGCGATCAGCGCCCGCGCCGCCTCCAGCGCCGCGCGCGCCCGCGGCGGCAGGTCATCCATCGCCCATGTCCCGCACCAGCCGATGCTCGCCGGAGAGGCACATGAACCGCTGCCCGCGCATCCGCCCGATGAGCGTCATGTCGAACCGCCGCGCGAGGTCCACGCCCCAGGCCGTGAACCCCGAGCGCGACGCCACCGCCGGCAGCCCCATCCGCGCCGCCTTGAGGACCATCTCCGACGTCAGGCGCCCGGTGGTGTAGAGGAGCTTGCCCGCCGGATCGGCCGCGTGGTCCAGCATCCAGCCCGCGATCTTGTCGACCGCGTTGTGCCGGCCCAC
This sequence comes from uncultured Alphaproteobacteria bacterium, assembly GCA_963833115.1. Lineage (GTDB taxonomy): Bacteria > Pseudomonadota > Alphaproteobacteria > Rhodobacterales > Rhodobacteraceae > Hasllibacter. Next base: position 255,818 of record CAWHWS010000002.1, read on the forward strand.
GTCCTCCATGTAGGCCAGCATCCGCGGCCCCTCGCACAGCACGGTCCCGTGCACCGCCCCCGCCGCGAGGTAGAGCGACGGCACGCGGTTGATCTCCCGCGCCAGCGCCCGGAGATCCGAGACCGCCACCCGCCCCGGCGGCAGGCGCAGTCCCTCGAGCCCCTCCATCATGTCGCCGAACACCGTGCCCACCGCGCAGCCGGAGGTCCGCGTGCGCCGGGCGAGCTTCGCCTCGTGGTCGGTCTCGCGCGCCGTGCGCACCACCACCACCTCGAGCTCGGCGTCCACGTCGACGCCGGTGACCACGTCGTCGTCCCGGAGCATCCCCTGGTTGCGCAGGAACCCCAGCGCCAGCCATCGCGGATGGTCGCCGATGGTCATCGCCGTCACGATCTCCCGCGAGTTGAGGAAGATCGTCAGCGGCCGCTCCTCGATCACCGGCAGCGTCACCTCCGCCCCCGTCTGGTCGCGCCCGGTCACCGAACGGGTCAGGCCCGCCCCCTCGGGATCCGGCAGGACCACGCCCCGAGGGGCCACGTCCGGCGGGGCCACGCCCCGAGGGGCCGCGCTCGCCCGGTCGGCATCGGCCGGGGCCGCGCCCACCCGCGGCGGGCCGGGCCTGGCATCGTCGGGCGGGGGCGGCGCGGGGCGCGGCGGGGCGTCTGGCATGGCCCGACCCTATCCGCGCCCCGCCCGGGGCGGAAGGCCGCGCGCCCGCTGGACGGCGCCCCCGCGCCCCGCTAGCCGGGCGCCATGGACCGCCCCCTGACCTATGCCCGCGGCGCGCGGGACGCCTCGCCCTTCGTGCTGGTGATCGTGCCCTTCGCCATGCTCTTCGGCGTCGTCGGCACCGAGGCGGGCCTGCCCCTGGCGCAGGTCATGGGCCTCTCGGTCGTCGTCATCGCCGGCGCCGCGCAGTTCACCGCCGTGCAGCTCCTGCAGGAGGGCGCGCCGGCCCTCGTGATCCTCCTCTCCGCCCTGGCGGTGAACCTGCGCATGGCGGTCTACTCGGCCGCGCTCACCCCCCATCTGGGCGCCGCCCCGGCCTGGCAGCGCGCGCTCGCGGCCTACGGCCTCACCGATCAGAGCTTCGCCCTCGGGGCGACCGCCTTCGCCCGCGCGCCCGCCCGCCCCACCTCCGAGAAGATGCGCTATTTCGCCGGCACCTGCTCGGTGATCGTCCCGCTCTGGTACGCGTTCACCCTCGCCGGCGCCGTGCTCGGCACCGCCGTCCCCGCCGCGGTCCCGCTCGACTTCGCGGTGCCGATCGCCTTCCTCGCCCTCGTCGCGCCCATGCTGCGCAGCGCGCCCCATCTCGCCGCCGCCGCCACCGCCGTCATCGTCGCGCTCGCCGCGGCGGGGCTGCCCTGGAACGCGGGGCTGTTCCTCGCCTCCGCCGCCGCCATGCTGACGGGCGCCGAGGTCGAGCGCCGCCTCGCCCGATGACCCCCGACGCGCCCCCGGCGGCCCTCTGGGCCCTGATCGCCGCCATCGGCCTGGGCACCTGGCTCCTGCGGTTCAGCTTCCTGGGATTGATGGGCGGGCGGCGTTTCCCGCCCTGGGCCGAGCGCGTCCTGCGCTACGCTCCCGTCGCGGTCCTGCCGGCCCTGGTCGCGCCGGGCGTCCTCTGGCCCGCCGCGACCGGCGGCGCGCCGGACGCCACGCGCCTGATCGCGGCCGCCGTCACGGTCGCGGCCGGCATGCTCACGCGCAACGTCCTCGCCGCGATCGTGGCCGGCGGCGCCGCGCTCGGCGCGGGCGTCGCCCTGGGCCTCTAGAGGCCGAGCGCCGCGGCCCGCTTGCCGGCGTTCTCGTCGGGGTCGTCGTCGACATGCAACGTGGTGACCACCCCCGGCCGCGCGCCGAACGCCTTCATCGCCGCCTTGGGGTACCAGCCGACGGGGAAGCCCTCGAACCCCGGCACCTGCGCCAGGATCCGGCTCGTCGCCAGCGCGCAGCTCGACTTCGACGCCGGCCCGTTCGCCATCACCAGCGCCAGCGCCCGCTCGGCCACCTCGGGGCTGACCTCGATGCGCTGCTCCACCGTCCGGAACGTCTGCCTGGTGTGGTAGTCGATATAGGCCCGGTAGTACCCCGGCGTCATCCCGTAGAGGACGTCGCCGCGCTCGACCATGACCCGCGCCGCCCCGCCGCCGCGATTGGCCGGGTTGTTGACCGGGTCGTTGAACGTGCCCGCCGGATCGAACGCCACCCTCTGCGAGGCGTTGACCACCAGGCCCGTGTGCGCCCCGCCATCCGTTCGGTTGGAGATCACCGTGACGAGCGTGAGGGACGGCGCCTCGGCGCTCGCATAGGCCGCGCGCGCCACGGCCGCCGGCGGCGCGCCGACCTCCTCCACCGCGCAACCCGCGAGAAGCAGCGCGCTCAGCAAGACCGCCAGGCGGGCGAGCCCGCTCATCCGTTGACGAGGTAGAGCAGGATCAGCGCGACCACGATCACGATCACCGCCCGCACCGACCAGCGCACGAACCCCTCGAAGGTCCGCTCGTGCTCCTCGATGTCCATCTTGCCGGGCTCGTGCTCCGCCATCGATCCGCGCTCCCCTTGCGATTGCCGCGCAGCCCTAGCCCGCCGCGCCCGCGCTGTCACCAGGGCCCGGCACCGCCGCCTCGGCCGCGAGCGTCCAGCGCCACACGCCCTCCTCGTCCGTACGCACCGCCTGGCCCAGGTGCATCAGATGGTTGAGGTGCGCCACCGCCTCGGCCAGGGCGAGCCCGTACTCCCCCTCCCCGATCGGCCGGCGGAACAGCGGCGCGAAGCACCCCGCCGCCGTGCGCGGCTCCGTCAGCCAGCCCTTGAGCCGCCCGAGCGCGCCGTGATGGTTGTCGATGAGCTGCGCGAGCCGCGCCGGCGCCCCGGTGAACGGGAGCTTGTGCCCCGGAAGCACCAGGTGCCGCGGCTCCGCCACCCCGAGGAGGACCTCGCACGCCTCGAGCCAGTCGGCCAGCGGATCGGCGTCCGGCTCGGTCGCGTAGACCCCGATATTGGGCGAGATCCCGGGCAGGATCTGATCCCCCGCGAGCACCAGGTCGTCCGACATCGACCACAGCGTGAGGTGGTCCGGCGCGTGCCCGCCGCCATAGCGCACCATCCAGTCGCGCCCGCCGGCCGCGAACGGCTCCGCGTCCGCCACCCGCTCGAACCCGAGCGGGATCGGATGCACCATGTCGGCGAAGTTGAACGGCCGCGCGGCCCGCCGCGCCTCCAGCACGTCCGCGTCCATCCCCGCGGCGCGCCAGAACGCCAGGGTGCGCGCGTCCGGCACGGCCTGCTCGTCGAGCACCAGCATCCGCGCCATCAGCCAGGAGGTGCGAGAGGCCGCGATCCGCGCCCCCCGTTCCGCGAACCAGCCCGCGAGGCCGACATGGTCCGGATGGTGATGGGTCGCCAGCACCCGCTCCACCGGCCGGCCGCCCAGGGGGCCCGCGAGCAGCGCCTCCCAGATGGCCCGCGTCCGGCGCGAATCGAACCCGGTGTCGACGATCGTCCACCCCGCCCCCTCGTCGAGGGCGTAGACGTTCACATGGTCGAGCGCCATCGGCAGGGGCAGCCGCATCCACAGCACCCCCTCCGCGATCTCGGTCGCCTCCCCCTCGGCGGGGGGCTCGGCGAACGGATGGCGCACGCCGCCGCCGGGCCGGCCGTCAGGCATCGCGCGGGCGCCCTCGCTCGGTGCCACTCACGCCCCTCACGCCGCCAGGTCGCCCAGCGACAGGGCGTAGAGCCCCTCCGCCCCCGCCCGCGCCTGCGCCAGCAGCCCCTGATGCTCGGGCAGCATCCGCCCGACATAGAACGCCGCGAGGTGCCGCCGCGGCCCCTCGGCCCCGCCGGGCGCGCCGGCCGCCTCGGCCAGGGCGGCGCGCAGGTGGAAATGCCCCCCCAGCACCCGCGCGAACGCCCGCAGATAGGGGACCGCCCCCGCGAACCGGTCGCGCATGTCCTGGGCCAGCAGGGTCTCGGTCGCCTCGCGCAGGTTCTCGGCCGCCTCGAACACCGCCGCCGCGTCCGCCGCCCAGGACCCCTTGGCCGCGTCCGCCGTCGCGCAGACCTCGTCGATCATCGCGAAGGCCGCTTCGCCCCCGTCCATCATCTTGCGCGCCACGAGGTCCATCGCCTGGATGCCGTTGGTCCCCTCGTAGATCGCCGTCACCCGCACGTCGCGGCTGTACTGCGCGGCGCCGGTCTCCTCGATGAAACCCATGCCGCCATGGACCTGCACCCCCTCGGCCGCGACCTCCATGCCGACATCGGTGCCGAACGCCTTGGTGATCGGCGTCAGGAGCGCGGCCCGCGCGGTCCAGGCATGCTCGCCGGTCGCCACGCTCATGTCGATCGCCACGGCGTTCGACAGCGCGATCGCCCGCGCCGCGAACGTGTCCGCCTTCATCCGGGTAAGCATCCGGCGGACGTCCGCGTGCTCGGCGATGGCGCCCGTGCCCTCGGCCTTCCCCTGCTTGCGGTCGAGCGCGTAGGCGAGCGCGTGCTGGTAGGCGCCCTCGGCCACCCCGATCCCCTGCACGCCCACGCCCACGCGCGCGTTGTTCATCATGGTGAACATCGCCGCCATGCCCCGGTGCGGCTCGCCGACGAGCCAGCCGGTCGCGCCGTCGTACTGCATCACCGCGGTCGGCGAGCCGTGCAGCCCCATCTTGTGCTCCAGGCTCACCACCTTGAGGGCGTTGGCCACCCCGGCGTTCCCCTCCGCGTCGGGGATGTTGCGCGGCACCATGAAGAGGCTGATCCCCCGCGTGCCCTCGCCGGCATCCGGCAGCCGCGCCAGCACGAGATGGCACACGTTGGTCGAGAAATCGTTGTCCCCCCAGGAGATGTAGATCTTCTGCCCCGTCACCGAATAGGTCCCGTCCCCGTTCGGCTCGGCCTTGGTGCGCAGCGCGCCCACGTCGGATCCCGCCTGCGGCTCGGTCAGGTTCATCGTCCCGCACCACTCCCCCGCGATCAGCTTGGGGAGATACAGCGCCTTGATCTCGTCCGACGCATGCGCCTCGAGCGCCTCGATCTGCCCCTGCGTCATCAGGGGGTTGAGCTGCAGCGCCAGGCAGGCGCTCGCCATCATCTCGTTCACCGCCGTCGTCACCGTCATCGGCAGGCCCATGCCGCCATGGGCCACCGGCGCCGCCATCCCGACCCAGCCGCCCTCCGCGATCGCGCGGAAGCCCGCCCCGTAACCCTCCGGCGTGCGCACCACCCCGTTCTCGAGCCGCGAGCCCTGCACGTCGCCGACCCGCTGCAGGGGCGCCAGCACCTCCTCGCAGAGCTTGCCCGCCTCCGCGAGGATCGCCGCCACCGTGCCGGCGTCGGCGTCCGCGAACCGCTCCGTCGCCGTCACCTGCGCCAGGTCCACCACCTTGTCGAAGAGGAACGCGTATTCCGAGACGGGGGCACGATAGGGCATTGGCGGAACCTCTGATGCTGGAATACGGCTGACGCGCACGGTAACCGCGCGCGCCCCGCGTGCTACCGGAACGCGGCGTCACGGCAAGGAGGGACCGGCCATGCCCAGCGCGCCCCGCCTCGGCCCCGGCGACGTCGCCCGCGCCGCCGCCATCCTCGCCGCCGGCGGCCTCGTCGCCATCCCGACCGAGACCGTATACGGCCTCGCCGCCGACGCACGGGACGGCGCCGCCGTCGCGCGCGTCTTCGCCGCCAAGGGCCGCCCGTCCTTCAACCCGCTCATCGTCCACGCCGCGGCCGCCGCCGACGCCTTCGCCCTCGGCCGCGCCGGCCCCGAGGCCCGGGCCCTGGCCGCCGCCTTCTGGCCCGGCCCCCTCACCCTGGTCCTGCCGCTGCGCGAGGGCGCGGGGCTCGCCCCCCTCGTGACCGCCGGGCTCGGCACCGTGGCGCTGCGCGTCCCCGGCGGGCCGCTCGCGGGCGCGCTCCTCGCGGCCTTCGGCGGGCCGCTCGCGGCCCCGTCCGCGAACCCCTCCGGCCGGATCAGCCCGACCACCGCCGCCCATGTCGCCGCCACCCTCGGCGCCCGCATCGACGCCATCCTCGATGGCGGCCCCTGCGCCGTCGGCCTCGAGAGCACCATCGTCGGCCTCGCCGGCCCGCCCACCCTCCTGCGCGAGGGCGGCATCCCCCGAGAGGCGATCGAGGCGATCGTCGGCCCCCTCGCCGCCCCCGGCCCCGGCATCGCCGCGCCGGGCGCCCTCGCCTCGCATTACGCCCCCCGCGGCCCGGTGCGGCTGGAGGCGCTCGCGCCGAGGCCCGGCGAGGCGATGCTCGGCTTCGGCCCGGTCCCGGGGGAGCGCACGCTCAGCGCCGCAGGAGACCTCGTGGAGGCGGCCGCGACCCTCTTCGGCCATCTCCACGCGCTCGACGACGGCCGCCCGCTCGCGGTGGCGCCCGTCCCGGACCATGGCCTCGGGCGCGCGATCAACGACCGCCTCCGCCGCGCCGCCGCCCCGCGCTAGGCCCGAGTCAGGCCCGCATCAGGCCCGCCCGGCCGCCCCCGAGAGGCTCCCGGGCTCCACGCCGAGCACCGCCAGCGCCGCCACCCATTTCGCGTCGTCCGGCAGGCCGAAGACCAGGCGCGGCGAGGCCGGCACCGTGAGCCAGCCATTGCCCGCGAGCTCGTCCTCGAGCTGCCCCTCCGACCAGCCGGCATAGCCCAGCGTCACCAGCGCCCGCTCGGGCCCGGCCCCCGCGGCCATCGCCTCGAGGACGTCGCGCGTCGCGGTCATCGCGAAGCGCTCGCCCACCCGCTTGGTCGACACGTCCCCGTCCCATTCGGGCGAATGCAGCACGAAGCCGCGCCCCGGCTCCACCGGCCCGCCCATGTGGACCTCCACCTCGCGGCAGCCCTCCACCGGCAGCTCCAGATGCTCGGCCAGGTCGCGCAGGGTCATGTCCGCGGAGGGCTTGTTGACCGTCAGGCCCATCGCCCCGTCCTCGGAATGGGCGCACACGAAGATCACGGCGCGCTCGAACCGCGCGTCCTCCATGCCCGGCATGGCGATCAGGAGGGAGCCCGTCAGGTCCTGCACACGCCCCCCCTGCCACCCCGGGCGGGGCGCGATCAAGCGGAACCGGCGCGCCGCCGGCGGATGCGCGCCGCGGCCAGCACGAGCGCCGCCGCCCAGAGGAGCGCCGCCATCGCCAGCACCCCGCCCGCGAAGACGGCGAACGCGCCCGCCAGCCCGCCCGGCACCGGCCCCGCCGCGCCGCGCATCGCCGGCACCATCGTCGCCGCGAACAGCGCCGCCGCCCCGATCAGGAGCGCCCCGCCCACCAGCCCCGCCGCCCCGCCCCGCCGGGAGAACGCCCGCCGGATCGACGCGTTGAGGCGCGCCGCGTCCGCCTGCATCGCCATCAGGGCCGGCACCACCAGGAGGACGAGGACCATCCCGAAGCCCAGCCCGTAGACCAGCGTGATCACCGTCGGCTTGAGGAACTGCGCGTCCGCGCTCTGCTCGAAGAGGAGCGGCGCCAGCCCCAGCACCGTCGTCAGCGTCGTGAGCAGCACGGGCCGCAGCCGGTCGGCCGTCCCCTCCACGATCGCCGGCACGATGCCCCGCTCGGCCGCCCGCTCGTCGATCGTGGTGACCAGCACGATCGAATCGTTGATCACGATCCCCGTCATCCCGATCAGGCCGACCACCGTGAACATCGACAACGGCACGTCCCAGGCCGCGTGCCCGTAGATCGTGCCCACCAGCCCGAACGGGATGATCGCCATGATGACGGCCGGCCGCGTCCAGGACGCGAAGATCCACGCCAGCACCAGGTAGATGCCCAGGAGGCAGAACCCGAACCCCAGCGCCGCGTCGCTCAGGAACTCGCGCTCCTGCTCGGCCAGGCCCGTGAGGTCCGCCGCCACGCCGAACCGCGTCTCCAGCGCCGGCAGCAGCGTCGCCTCCAGCGCCGTCGTCACCGCCTGCGCCGCCACCGGGTCGTCCTCGCTGACGTCTCCTGTGACGGAGACCACGCGCAGCCCGTTCTCCCGCCGGATCGTGCCGAAGCCGGTGCGGCTCTCCACGGTCACGATGTCCGCCAGCGGCACGTAGTCGCCGGCCCCCGTGCGCATCATCGTCCGGTCCAGGAAGTCCGCCGTCAGCTCGCCCTCGGGCAGCTCGACGCGCACGCTGGCCGAGCGCTGGCCCACCGGATAGGTCGCGGCCTCGATCCCGCCGAGCCGGTCGCGCAGCGTGCGCCCCAGGCCGCCGATGTCGAAGCCCAGCGCCCGCCCCTGCGGCGTGAGGTCGAGGATCAGCTCCTCCTTGTCGTAGGCGAGCGTGTCCGACAGCGCCGAGACCACCGGGAACGCGCCCAGATCGGCCTTGAGCGCTTCGGCCGCCGCCTTCAGCACCGCCGTCTCCGCCCCGTAGAGCCGCACCGAGAGCGCGTCGCCCCCCGGCCCCGAGCGCCATCCGCGGAAGCTCACCTCCTCCGTCAGGGGGGTCTGGCGCACCTCGTCCTGAAGGTCCGCGACGAAGGCGAAGGACGAGTAGGGCCGCAGGTCCGCCCCGATGAGCTCGATCGCGATCGAGCCCAGCAGGTCCTCGTCCCGGTCCCCGTCGAGAGGCCGGCCGGTGTTCCCGCCGACCTCGGCCAGTGCGTAGGTGATCGGGCTGCGCCCGTGCTCGGCCTCGTAGCGCGCGGCCACCGCCTCGGTCGCGCGCTGCAGCTCGCGCATCATCTGAAACGCGTCGGCGCGCGTGGCCCCCGGCAGCATCGCGAAATTGCCGGAGACGCTGCCCTGCTCCGGCGCGTTGAAGAACCGCCACTGCACGCCGCCCGAGACGAACAGCGCCGCCTGGCTCGCCAGCAGGAGGAGCGCGCCCGCCAGCACCGCGTAGCGCGCCCGCACCACCAGCCGCATGAGCGGCACGAAGAGGCGCGCGCGCCCGGCCTCGAACGCCCGGTTCACCCCGCGGGACGGCAGGTCGTACCAGTCCGAGCGCATCGCCCCCGCCGCCCGCCGCTTCCAGGCCCGCGGCAGCGCCAGGAACGCCCCCGCCGGCACCGCCGCCCCGATCGCCGCCGCCCGGATCGCGCCCGAATCGCCCCAGCCGGAGGGCGCCAGCGCCCCGGCCGCCGCCAGCCCCGCCGCCGCCCCGGCCGCCAGGGCCGCGCCCGCCGCCAGCGCCATGTTCCAGGCGCTCCCCCGCCCGCCCGCGCCCAGCGCGTGCGCCATGTGCCGCGGCAGGATGAGGAAGCACTCCACCAGGCTCGCCGCGAGGACCGCGATGACCGTGAAGGGGATGTCCGCGATGAGGTTGCCGAACCGGCCCCCCACCGCGACCAGCCCGAAGAAGGCGATCACCGTCGTGACGGTGGCCGAGAACACCGGCGCCGCCATCCGGATCGCCGCGGTCTCCGCCGCCGTCACCGCGTCCTCGCCCAGCACCCGGTGCCGGTAATCGGCGTGCTCGCCGACCACGATCGCGTCGTCCACCACGATCCCGAGCGTGATGATGAGGGCGAAGAGCGAGATCATGTTGATCGTCAGCCCCGCCGCCCACATCAGCGCGATCGCCGAGAGGAGCGCGACCGGGATGCCCGCCGCCACCCAGAACGCCGTGCGCGCGTTCAGGAACAGGAACAGGAGCGCCACCACCAGCGCCAGCCCGGTGATCGCGTTGTCGACCAGGATGCCGATCCGCCCGGTGATCGCCTCCGAGCGCGTGCGGATGAGGTCGATCGTCACCCCCTCGGGCAGGGTCGCCTCCACCGCCGCGGCCGCCGCCTCCACGTCCTCCTGGATGCCGATCGCGTCGCCCGCCGCCGAGCGGTCCACCCGCAGGCTCACCGCCGGGTCGCTCCCGACGAAGTACGAGCGCCCCCGGTCGGCCCCGAGCGGGATCACCCGCGCGACCTCGCCCACCGTGAGGGCGCTGCCGTCCGCCTCCGAGCGCAGCGCGATCGCCGCGATCGCCTCGGGCTCGCGCCGCTCGGCCCCGGTGCGCACCCGCGCGCTCCCGCCGGCCACGTCGCCCGCCGGATCGGCGGTCACCTCGCGCCCCACCGCCTCGGCGATCTCGCGCAGGCTCACGTCGTTGCGCATCAAGGCCGCCGGGCTCACCTCGATCACCGTCTCGGGCGCGGCCACGCCGCGGATGGTCACCCGCGTGACCCCGGCGGCGAAGAGGCGCGCGGTGAACTCGTCCGCGAACCGGCCGAGCTGCGCCGGCGCCACCGGCCCGCGGATCACCACGTCCGTCACCCTGTCGCGCCAGACGCCGCGCCGCACCTGCGGCTCCTCGGCCGCCTCGGGCAGCTCGCCGATCCCGTCGACCGCGGCCTGCACGTCCGCCTCGGCCCGCGCCATGTCCCAGCCCGGCTCGAAATCCACCGAGATCCGCGCGCGCCCCTCCGAGGAGGTCGCCTCGGTCGCCTCCACGCCCTCCACCGCCACGATGGCCGGCTCGATGAGCTGCACGATCGCGCGGTCCACGTCCTCCGCCCCCGCGCCGGCCCACGCGACCGAGACGTCGACCTGCTCCACGATCACGTCGGGGAAGAACTGCGCCCGCATCCGCGGGACCGCCGCGATCCCCGCCGCCAGCAAGACCACCAGGAGGAGGTTCGCCGCTGTCCGGTGCCGCGCGAAATAGCTCAGGACACCGCGCGCGCGGGCGGGCGGCGCCCTCATCCGCCCATCCGCCCCTCGAGGCGCGCGACCGTCGCGCTGGGCACCTCGTCGCCGCGAAGCTGCGCCAGCACCCGCGCCTTGGCCTCGTCCGGCATGCGCCCGCCCTCGACGAACGCGATCAGGCGCGCGCGCCGCGCCTCGTCGAGCCGCACCGTCCCGGGCCCCGCCGCCGCCTCCGGGCCGGGCACGGGCGCGCCCCGCCGCTGCGGCTCCACCCTTATGCCCGCGCCCAGGAGGGGCGAGCGCTCGGTCACGATCTCGCGCCCGGCCAGGTCCGGCGCCCGGACGATCACGTCGTCCCCCTGCCGGCGCAGGACCTCCACCGCCCCGTCCTCGAGCCGGTCCTCCGCGCCCAGGACCAGCACGCCGCCCGACGCGTCGACCGCCGCCGCCGGCAGGAGGGCCGCCCCCGTCAGCGGCGGCTCGGTCACGCGCACCGTCACGAAATCGCCCGGCCGCAGCCCGGCGGCCCCGTCGAGCGCGGCGAAGAGGAGGCGCCCGGTGCGCCCGTCCTCGACCGCGGCGCCCTCGCGCACGATCCGACCCGCCGCCGACAGGTCGATCCCCGCCACGCCGAGCGAGACCTCCACCACCGCGCCCGCCCGCGGCAGGCGCGCGTATTGCGCGGCCGACACCCGGAACGCGACCTCGAGCGCGGCCGGGTCGATGAGCTCGGCCAGCTTCTCGCCGCCCGAGACCAGCCCGCCCGCCGTCGCCGACACCTCCGCCAGGATCCCGTCGAACGCCGCCGTCACGTCGAGGTCGGCGCGCTCGCGCGTCGCCTCCGCCACGTCGATCGCCGCGCGCTCCTCGGCCACCCGCGCCCGGTCGAGGCGCGTCTCCCCGCTCGCGACCGCCTGCCGCCGCACCAGCACCGCCTGCCCGGCCGAGGACGCCGCGAGGTCCGCGGTCTCCACCGCCGCCTGCGTGCCCACGCCCCGCTCGGCGAGGTCGCGCGCCCGCGCCGCCGCCCGCTCGCGCAGCGCCGCCTGCTCCTCGGCGGCGCGCATCTCGTCCCGGGCGAGCGCCAGCGTGCGCTCGGCGTCGCGGGTGTCGGCGGCGGCGCCGGCCGCGTCGGCCCGCGCCCGCGCCAGGGCGGCCTCCGCCTCGGCGGGGTCGATCCGGGCGACGACCTCTCCGGCCGCCACCGCCCCGCCCTCGACCATCCCGGGGGAGAGCTCGACCACCCGCCCGCCCGCCGGCGCGCGAAGCTCCAGGAACCGCGCCGCGCGCAGCTCGCCGAACGCCGTCAGGACCGGCACCACCTCGCCGGGCTCCAGGACCGTCACGGGCGCCGCGAACACCCGCTCGCGCGCCGGCCGCGAGCGCTCCTCGCGGCTCGCGCGGTCCTCGACCGCGCCGGCCAGGATCGCGCCGCCCCAGGCCAGCAGCCCCAGCGTGAGGGACAGCAGCGTCACGCCCAGCAATGTCCGTCCGATGAAGCGCATGGCGGCCGATGTCCCCGATCACGCACCGATATAGAGCCTTTGGCCGGGCGCACCATCCGCGCCGCGCCCCGGGGCCACCCCCGGGGGTTCACGTCCGCCTGAGGTGCTCGTCCAGGCGGGGCATGATCTCGACGAAGTTGCAGGGCCTGTGGCGGTAGTCGAGCTGCGCGCCCAGGATGCCGTCCCACGCGTCGCGGCAGGCCGAGGGGCTGCCCGGCAGCGCGAAGAGGTAGGTCCCCGCCGCCACCCCCCCGCAGGCGCGCGACTGCACCGCGCTGGTGCCGATCTTCTCCATGGAGACGATCGTGAAGATCGTGCCGAACGCCTCGATCTCCTTCTCGTAGACGTCGCGATGCGCCTCCACCGTAACGTCCCGCCCCGTGAGGCCCGTGCCCCCGGTCGACAGGATCACGTCGATCCCCGGATCGGCGCACCAGTCGCGCAGCCGCGCCGCGATGGCGCCCCGGTCGTCGCGCACGATGGCCCGCGCCGCCAGGACGTGCCCCGCGCCCTCGAGCCGCTCCACGAGCGTGTCGCCCGACCGGTCGTCCCCCGCCCGCCGCGTGTCGGAGACCGTCAGCACCGCGATCCGCACCGCGACGGGCTCGCGGCCCTCGTCGATCCGTCCCATCCCCTATCCCTCCGCCAACATGTCCCGGATCGCCTGCAGGTCGGTCCAGGCGTCGCGCTTGCGCTCGGGGCTGCGCAGCAGGTGCGCGGGGTGGAAGGTCGGGATCGCGGGCCGACCCTGCGCCTCCATCCGCGTGCCCCGCAGCCGGGCGATCCCCGTCCGCCCCGTCAGGGCCGCGAGCGCCGCGTTGCCCATCGGCACCACCACGCGCGGCGCGGCCAAGGCCACGTGCCGCCGGGCGAAGGGCGCCATCATCGCCATCTCCTCGGGGCTCGGCGCCCGGTCCCCCGGCAGGCGCCAGGGCAGGACGTCCGCGAGGTAGACCGATCGCGCCGGGTCCGGATCGGCCCGGTCCCGCCCGATCGCCGCCAGCATCCGGTCGAGGAGCTGCCCCGCCGGCCCGATGAAAGGGAGCCCCGCGCGGTCCTCCTCCCGCCCCGGCGCCTCGCCCAGGATCATCAGGGGCGCGCCCGGCGTGCCGTCCGCGAAGACGAGGCCCCGCGCCCCGCGCCGCAGCTCGCAATGCGGATAGGCCCCGAGCGCCGCCCGCAGCGCCGGCAGGTCCGCCGCCCCGGCCGCCGCCCGCTCCGCCGCCGCCACCGCCGAGGCCAGGTCGCCGCCCGCCGCGGGGCGCACGATGGCCGGTGCGGCCCGGGGCGCGTCCTCCCCCCGGGTAGCCGAGGGGGTCGGGGCCGCATCGGACCGCGGCCGCGCCGCGGCGCTCCGCTCCGGCAGGGTCGTGCGATCGACCGGCGCCTCGCCGATCGCCTCGTCGGCGCCGCACTCGACCAGCCATTCGAGCGCCGCCCGCGCCGCCGCCGGGCTCATCGCGTCCACGTCCATCGCCTGGGTCCCCATGTCGGACGGGTTAGGCCCGCCCCGCCCCGGCGGCAAGCGCGGCGGCCTTGCCGGCGAGCGTTGCGCGGGGCACACCCGGACCGCGCGGCCGATGCGCATGGGATGTGCATGGGTCGTGCATGCCCCGTGCATGCCCCGCACACGCCGTTCTGGAGGGCGCGAATGACCGGCATCGCCGCCAAGGACCTCCTCGGGATCGAGCGCCTCACCCCGGTGGAGATCACCGCCATCCTCGACCTCGCGGACCATTACGCGGCCGCCCGCCGGGGGGACGCCCTGCGCGGCCTGACCCAGATCAACATGTTCTTCGAGAACTCCACCCGCACCCAGGCCAGCTTCGAGATCGCCGGCAAGCGCCTGGGCGCCGACGTCATGAACATGGAGATGCGCACCTCCTCCGCCTCCAAGGGGGAGACCCTGATCGACACCGCCCTCACCCTCAACGCGATGCGCCCCGACCTCATCGTCGTGCGCCATCCGATGTCGGGCGCGGTGGATCTCCTGGCCCAGAAGGTGGAGGCCGCGGTCCTCAACGCCGGCGACGGGCGGCACGAGCACCCCACCCAGGCCCTGCTGGACGCGCTCACGATCCGCCGCGCCAAGGGCCGCCTGCACCGCCTGACGGTCGCCATCTGCGGCGACGTCGCCCATAGCCGGGTGGCTCGGTCCAACATCCTCCTCCTGGGCGCGATGGAGAACCGGGTGCGCCTGATCGGCCCGCCCACCCTCCTGCCGGCGGGGGCCGAGGCCCTCGGCGTGGAGGTCACGACCGACATGGAGAAGGGATTGGAGGGCGCCGACGTGGTGATGATGCTGCGGCTGCAGAAGGAGCGCATGGAGGACGGGCTCATCCCGTCCGAGCGCGAGTACTTCCACCGCTACGGGCTCGACGCGGCCAAGGTTTCGCATGCGAAACCCGACGCCATCGTCATGCATCCCGGCCCGATGAACCGCGGAGTGGAGATCGACGGCCTCCTGGCCGACGACATCAACCGCTCCGTCATCCGCACCCAGGTGGAGATGGGGGTCGCCGTGCGCATGGCCGCGATGGACCTCCTCGCCCGCGGCGCGCGCGAGAGGGCGGCGGCATGATCCCCGACCCCCTGGAGGTCCGCGCCGGCGAGGGCGACGTCCTGCGCCTCTTCCGCGTAGCGGACGGCCCCGAGGGCGCCGCCCTGCGCGAGCGGGGCGAGGCCGCCCTCCCCGCCGCCCTGCCCGACCCCGACCTGCGCCCGGACCGCGCCGTGATCCTGCGGACCGAGGACCTCGGCGGCATGAGCCTCGCGGGCTACCTCTCCGAAGGGTTCGATGCGCCGGACGCCGAGCTCCAGCGCGCCGCGGGCGCGCTGCGCGGCGTGGAGGGCTGGGTCGTCCTCCTGCCCGCCTCCGCCCTCGGCCCCCGGCCCCGGCGCCTGGCCCCCACGGCCGCCCTGGCGCCGCTGGCCGCGCTGCGCCTCACGGACGCGCCCGGCCCCGTCCCGGCCCTGCCCCCCGCGCACGATCCCGTCACCGAGCCCGCGATCCCCCCCGCCGCCGCCCCGCGGGGCCGCCGCCTCGCCCGCCCGGTGTCCACCTGGATCGCGCTCGCCGCGCTCGCCCTCGCCGCGCTCGTCGTCGTCGGCTGGGCGCTGGCGTGAGCGTCACCACCTTCGTCAACGCCCGCCTCGTCGACCCCGAGGCGGGGACCGAGACCCTGGGCCACCTCACGGTGCAGGACGGGATCGTCGCGCGCATCGGCGGCCCGGAGCCGCGCACCGGCGCGCGCGTCGATTGCGGCGGCCTCGCGCTCGCGCCCGGCATCGTCGATCTCTGCGTCAAGGTCGGCGAGCCCGGCGAGCGCCACAAGGAGGGGTTCCGCTCGGCCGGCCGCGCCGCCGCCGCCGGGGGCGTCACCACCATCGTCACCCGCCCCGACACCGCGCCGGCCATCGATTCCCCCGAGGCCCTGGCCTTCGCACGCTCCCGGGCAGCCGAGCGCTGCGGCGTGCGCGTGCGGCAGATCGCGGCCCTCACCCGCGGCCGGGACGGCGCCGAGATGACCGAGATCGGCTTCCTCCTCGATGCCGGCGCGGTCGCCTTCTCCGATTGCGACCGGGTCGTGCCCACGCGCGTCCTGCGCCACGCCATGCGCTACGCCGCCGACCTCGGCGGCCTCGTCATCGCCCATCCGCAGGACCCCGCCCTGTCGCAAGGCGACGCCGCGTCCGGCGCCTTCGCCACGCTTCGGGGCCTCTCGGGCGTGCCCGCCATCGCCGAGCGCATGGGGCTGGAGCGCGACCTCGCCCTCGTCGAGCTCACCGGCGCGCGCTATCACGCCGACCAGGTCACCACCGCCGGCGGGATCGCCGCCATCGCCCGCGCCAAGGCCGCCGGCCTCGACGTGACCGCCGGCACCTCGATCCACCACGTCACGCTCAACGCGCTCGACGTCGGCGACTGGCGCACCTTCTTCAAGATCAAGCCGCCGCTCCGGGACGAGGACGACCGCCGCGCCACCGTCGAGGCCCTGCTGGACGGCACCATCGACACGCTGTCGAGCTTCCACACGCCCCAGGACGAGGAATCCAAGCGCCTCCCCTTCGAGGCCGCGGCCTCCGGCGCCGTCGGGCTGGAGACGCTGCTGCCCGCCGCGCTGCGCCTCCTCCACTCCGGGCAGGCGTCGCTCGCGGACCTGTTCCGCGTCCTCGCCCTGAACCCCGCGCGCCGGCTCGGCCTGCCGCAGGGGCGCCTGGCCGAAGGCGCGCCCGCGGACCTCGTCCTGCTCGACGAGCACGCGCCCTTCGTCATGGACCGCTTCGCCCTGCGCTCGAAGTCCAAGAACACCCCCTTCGACGAGGCCCGCATGCAGGGGCGCGTGCGCGGCGCCTGGGTTGCCGGGGCGCGCGTCTTCCCCGAAGACTGACCCCCATGCCAGAGCTCGCCACGCCCCCGGCGCTCCTCGCCCTCACCGCGCTCGCGGCCTACCTGCTGGGCGCCGTGCCCTTCGGCATCGTCATGGCGCGCGCCTTCGGGCTGGGCGACCTGCGCGCCGTGGGCTCCGGCAACATCGGCGCGACCAACGTCCTGCGCACCGGATCGAAGCCCGCGGCGGCCCTCACGCTCCTCCTCGATGCCGGCAAGGGCGCCATCGCCGTCCTCGCGGCCCGCGCCCTCCTGGGCGGGGACGCGGCGCAGCTCGCGGGGCTCGCCGCCTTCGCCGGGCATTGCTACCCGGTCTACCTGCGCTTCCGGGGCGGCAAGGGCGTCGCGACCTTCCTCGGCACGGTCATCGCCCTGGCCTGGCCCGTGGGCCTCGCGGCCTGCGCGACCTGGGCGGCGGCGGCGGCGCTCGGCCGCATCTCCTCGGCCGCGGCGCTGGCGGCGGCGGCGCTGGCGCCGGGCTGGGCCGTCCTCCTCGGGCGGGGGGATCTGGCGCTCCTCCTGATCCTGCTCGGCGCGCTCATCTGGGCGCGCCACGCCGCCAACATCGCCCGCATCCTGGCGGGATCCGAGCCGCGCATCGGCGCCAAATGAGGATGCCGACATGAAACCCTCCGGTGCCGTCCGCCGCTGCCTGACCTCCGGCTACGCGGCCTTCTCGGGCCGCGCGCGCCGGTCGGAATTCTGGTGGTTCTTCCTCTTCGTCCTCCTCGCGAACGCCTTAGCGACCCAGGTCGACGCGCTCTTGGGCTTCGGGCAGGCGGCGGTGGTCGCGGACGGCGCGGATGGCGACGTCACGCTCGGGGCGTGGATCGCGGCGGGGCCGATCGGCACGGTGGTGGGGCTCGCGCTGTTCGTTCCCAACCTCGCGGCCGCGGTCCGGCGGCTGCACGATGGCGGGCGCAGCGGATGGTGGGTCCTGATCGCCGCCCTGCCCCTCCTGGGGATCCTGGTCCTGCTGTGGTTCTGGACCCGGCCCTCCGAGCCCGGCCCGAACCGCTTCGGCCCCCCGCCCGCCCCACCCGAGCCCGGCGCCGGCCCGGCCGCGGGTGGCGGCCCCACCGCAGGTGGCGGCCCCACCGCAGGTGGCGGCCCTACCGCAGGTAGCTAGTAGCTGAACTCGTCGTAGATCGGCGCCAGGCGTCCGCCCCACTCGCCGCGATACCGCTCCAGCAGCACGTCGGCGGGCGTGCGCCCCGTCTCCACCGTCTCCTGGACCGCGTTGAGGAAGTGGCTCTCGTCGGGCACCAGGCCGCCCGCGCCCGGCCGCGCCCGCGCCTTGAGGCCGGCGTCCGCGATGGCCACGAGCTCGCGCGCGAGATCGTGGAGCTTCACGCCGTTCGCCTCTCCTTCCAGCGCCCCCGTGGACGCCGCCAGCCGCAGCCCCTCGCGCGTCTGCGCGTCCCACCCCTTCGCGAGGTCCCAGGCCGCGTCGAGCGCGCCCGCATCGTAGGTCAGCCCGACCCAGAGCGCCGGCAGCGCGCACAGGCGCCGCCACGGCCCGCCATCGGCGCCGCGCATCTCGATGAACCGCTTGAGCCGCGCCTCGGGGAACACCGTGGTCAGGTGGTCGGCCCAGTCCGAGAGCGTCGGCCTCTCGCCGGGCAGGGCCGGCAGCTCGCCGCGCAGGAAGTCGCGGAACGACTGGCCCAGCGCGTCGACATAGGCCCCGTCGCGGTAGACGAAGTACATCGGCACGTCGAGCACCCAGTCGGCCCAGGCCTCGAACCCGAACCCCTCGTCGAAGACGAACGGCACCATGCCGGTGCGCGCCGCGTCGAGATCGCGCCAGATGCGCGCGCGCCAGGACTTCAGCCTCGTGACCTCCCCCTCGAAGAAGGGCGAGTTGGCGAAGAGCGCGGTGGCCACCGGCTGCAGCGCGACGGCGACGCGCATCTTCTTGACCATGTCCGCCTCGGAGCCGAAATCGAGGTTGACCTGCACCGTGCAGGTCCGGCGCATCATCTGCCGCCCGTGCGTGCCGACGGTGCCCATGTAGGCGTCCATCAGCTTGTAGCGCCCCTTGGGCATGAGCGGCATCTCGTCGTGCGTCCACTCGGGCGCGGCGCCCAGGCCGATGAAGCCGGCGCCCATCGGCTCGGCCACGGCCTTCACCTCGGCGAGGTGGGCGTTCACCTCGTCGCAGGTCTCGTGGATCGTCTCCAGCGGGGCGCCCGAGAGCTCCAGCGCTCCGCCGGGCTCCAGGCTGACATTGGCGCCCTGGCGCTCCAGCCCGATCAGATGCCCGCCCTCGCGGACCTCGGACCAGCCGAAGCGGTCGCGCATCCCCTCGAGGATCGCGCGGATCGACACCTCGCCGTCATAGGGCAGCGGCGCGTGGCCGTCCGTCAGGTAGCCGAACTTCTCGTGCTCGGTGCCGATGCGCCAGTCCGCCTTCGGCCGGCAGCCCGCGGCCAGGTACTCGGCAAGCTGGCCCTCGTGCTCGATGGGGCCGCCGCCGGTCTGGGGTATCGACATGGGCGGCTCCTCGGCTCGGGGGCCGAGACCTGTGCCCGCCCCCGGTGGAAGTCAATCGGCCGGGGCTCAGTGCAGCCGCAGGGCCGCGCGGGCATCGCGCTCGGAGGGGCGCTCCCAGACCGTGACCTGCGCCTCGCCGCCGCGGGACAGCTCGTGCAGCAGGCGCCCGGTGGCGAGCCCGGGCAGCGCGGCGAAGGCCCCGAGCAGCGCGTCGGCCCCCCGGGCCGTCACGGGGACGTGCAGCGCGCCCTCTGGGCCGGTCATCACCCAGACGGGATCGGGCCGCGCCGTCGGGTCGAGGTCGAGGCGGCGCAGCTCGTCCAGCGCCAGCGTGCCACCGTCGAGCGGACCCATGTAGACGATCCGCCGCTCGTCCACCCGGACCACGCCGGGACCCTCGCCGCCCCGGTCGAAGCGCAGGCGCTGCACGCCCGTCAGGAGGATCGCGGCGCCGAGCGCGGCCGCCCCGGCCCCGGCGCCGACGATCGGCCCGGCCCCGGAGGCCCACCACAGGCCCAGCAGGATCAGCGCCGCGCCGGCGATCACGTCGCGCCAGCGGACCAGCGCGGCCCGGACCGCCGGCCGGATCACGACCAGTCCCCCAGCCGCGACTGCCACAGCGTCAGGGCGGCCACCGCCGCCGTGTCCGCCCGCAGGACCCGCGGGCCGAGCGAGACCGGATGCCCCATGGCCGAGAGCCGCGCGCGCTCCTCCTCGCTCCACCCGCCCTCGGGCCCGATCACGATCCCGGCGGGGCCCGGCGGCACCGCGTCCCAGCCCGCGGCCGGCCCCGCCAGCGCCTCGTCGCAGAAGACCAGCGCCCGCCCCGCCTCCCAGCCGTCCAGCACGCGGCCGAGCGGGGTCAGCTCCTCGACCTCGGGCACGAAGGTGCCGCCGCATTGCTCGGCCGCCTCGACCGCATGGGCCCGCATCCGCTCGCGGCGGAGGCGCTCGGCATTGGTCCGCGCCGTGCGCACGGGGCGCACGCGCCGCGCGCCCAGCTCGGCCGCCTTCTCGACGACGAACGCCGTGCGCGCGCCCTTGATCGGCGCGAACGCGAGGTCGAGGTCCGGCGGCATCCGCAGCCCTCGGGTGCGCGCGCCCAGCGCCAGGACGCCGCCGCGCTTGCCGATCTCGGCGATGGTCGCCGCGTACTCGCCCGTGCGCCCGTCGAACACGCGCAGCGCGTCGCCCGGCCCCCGCCGCATCACGCCCGACAGGTAATGCGCCTGCGCATGGGTGAGGGGCGCCGCCTCGCCCTCCGCGAGGGGGGCGTCTATGTAGAGGCGCAGTCCGGCCATGGAGGACCACATATGGCGCCGCCCCGCCCCGCGCCAGGGATCGACGCGGCCGTCGCCGACGCGCCGCCCGGGAACTGGGTCGACGCGCGCGCGCCGCGGGGCTGGCGCCCCTATCTGCGCCTGTCGCGCGCCGACCGGCCGATCGGGACCTGGCTGCTCCTGCTGCCCTGCTGGTGGGGGCTCGGGCTCGCGATGCTCGCCGGAGCGCCCCGGCCCTTCGACGCCTGGATACTCCTCGGCTGCGGGGTCGGCGCCTGGCTCATGCGGGGGGCCGGATGCGTCTGGAACGACGTCACCGACCGGCATATCGACGCGGGCGTCGCGCGCACCCGGTCGCGGCCCATCCCCTCGGGCCAGGTCACGGTGCGCGCCGCGCTCCTCTGGCTCGCGGCGCAGGCCCTCCTCGCCTTCGGCATTCTGCTGACCTTCGGGCCGTTCGCCATCGCGCTCGGCGTGGCCTCGCTCGGGCTGGTCGCGATCTACCCCTTCGCCAAGCGCTTCACCTGGTGGCCGCAGGTCTTCCTCGGGCTCGCCTTCAACTGGGGCGCGATCCTCGCCTGGGCCGCCCATGCCGGGACGGTGCCCCCGGCCGCGCTCCTCCTCTACGCCGCCGGCATCGCCTGGACGCTGTTCTACGACACGATCTACGCGATGCAGGACGCCGAGGACGACGCGCTCATGGGCGTGCGGTCCACGGCGCGCCTCTTCGGAGCGCACGCCCGCCGCTGGCTCGCGGGCTTCCTCGCGCTCACGGTCGCCTTGATGGCGGCGGCGGTGCTCGCGGCGGTGCTCCCGGCGCACGGGCCCCTGGTGCTGGCGGCCGCGCTCGCGGGCCCCTGGGCGATGGGCTGGCACATGTGGGCGATCCTGCGGCGACTGGACGAGCGCGATCCCGCCGCCTGCCTGCGGGCCTTCCGCGCGAGCCGCGACACGGGCGCGCTGCCGGTCCTGGCCTTCGCCGCCGCCCTCCTGCTGGCGGCGTAATTGCCCCCCCGCGCGCCCGGGCCTAGTGTCCGCCCGCCGCACCAGGAGAGGACCCCCCGAATGCCCCGCGCCCTGCCGACCCTCGCCGCCTTCGCCCTCGCCGCCGCCGGCGCGGGGGGCGCGGCCGCCCTCGCCGCCCGCACGGTCGAGGCGCGCTCCCTGGCGGCGGTGGAGGGCGCCCTCGCGGCCGAGGGCCTGGAGTTCGCGCAGGTCTCGGTCGACGGGCTGATCGTCACCCTGACGGGCACGGCGCCGGACGAATCGCGCCGCTTCCGCGCGCTCGGCGTCGCGGGCAATCAGGTCGATCCCGCCCGCATCCGCGACGGCCTCTCCGTCGAGGCCGCCGAAACCCTGCCGCCGCCGAGCTTCGGCCTCCAGGTCCTGCGCAACGAGGGCGAGATCTCGCTCATCGGCCTGGTGCCCGTCGGGCTGGACCGCGCCGACCTCGCCGCGCGCATCGCCGAGGCGACGGGCGCCCAGGTCGCCGACCTGCTGCAATCGGCCTCCTACGAGGCGCCGGAGGGCTGGGACGCGGCCGTGGACTGGACCGTGGAGGCGCTGCGCCGCCTGCCCCGCTCCCAGATCGGCATGACAGCGGAGGCGATCGAGGTCACGGCCGCGGCCGCCAGCGACGGCGAGCGCGGCATGCTCGAGGCGGCGCTGACGCGCACCTTGCCCGAAGGCGTCGCCCTCGACCTCTCGATCTCCGCGCCGCGGCCGGTCTTGACGCCCTTCGCCCTGATCTTCCGGATCGAGGAGGGCGCGGCGCGGCTGGACGCTTGCTCGGCGGACACCGAGGCGGCCGCCGGCCGCATCCTGGCCGCCGGGCGCGCCGCCGGGGCGGAGGTCGATCCCGCCGACTGCACGCTCGGCCTGGGCGTGCCCAGCCCCCGCTGGGGCGAGGCCGCCGAGGCCGCGATCCGCACGCTGGGCGAGCTCGGCGCCGGCACGCTGACCTTCTCCGGCGAGGCGGTGACCCTGCTGGGCGCGCCCGGCACGCCGCCCGCCGCCTTCGACGCCGCCGTCGGCGCGCTCGAGGCCGCCCTGCCCCCGGCCTTCGACCTCGAGGCGAGCCTGCCCGCCGCGCCGGACGCCGCCGCCGCCGGGCCGGCGGAGTTCACCGCGACGCGCGGCCCCGAGGGCCTCGTGCGGCTGCGCGGCCGCCTGCCGGACGAGCGCACCCGCGCCGCGGTGGGCGGGCTCGCCGCGGCCCATTTCGGCGCGGCGAAGGTCGACTTGCGCGCGCGCAGCTCGGGCGAGCTTCCCGGCGACTGGGGCCTCCTCGTGATGGCCGGGCTGGACGCGCTCGCCAGGCTCGACACCGGCGTCCTGCGGATCGAGCCCGGCGCCGTGGACCTGCGCGGGCGCACGGGCGACGCCGGCGCCCAGGCCGTCATCGCGGCCTCCCTGACGGACGCGCTGGGCGCGGGCGCCGGCCTCGCGCTCGACGTGACCTACGACGCCGCGCTCGACCCGCTCGCCGCCCTGCCCACCCCCGAGGCGTGCCTCGCCGACATCCAGTCCGCCGCCGAGGCCGGCAAGATCACCTTCGCCCCCGGCTCGACGGCGATCGAGCCCGCGGGCCGCCGCACGGTCGGCCGCATCGCCGCGATCCTCAAGGGATGCCCCGAGATGGCGCTCGCCGTCGCCGCCCATTCCGACAGCCAGGGCCGCGAATCGATGAACCTCGAGCTGAGCCAGGCCCGCGCCGACGCGGTCGCGGACGCCCTGCGCGGCCTGCGCGTCACCGATCAGGCCCTGATCGCCACCGGCTACGGCGAGGACCGCCCCATCGCCGACAACGGCACCGCCGAGGGCCGGGAGGCCAACCGGCGCATCGAGTTCTCGCTGGCGGAGGCGGCGGGACCGGGCGCGCCGGAGGCGGCGGCGCAGGGCGCGGAGTGAGCGCCCGATGAACCGCAGCGAGTTCGTGATCGTCACCGCCGCGATCCTCTTCGTCGCCTTCGCGATGGGCTGGTTCGCCTGCTGGATCGCCGGGCGCTTCGCGCGCGTCGGCCAGTCCGAGCTCGGCGAGGTGGACCGCCTCGCGAGCCAGGTCCACGAGGCCGAGGAGCAGCGCGACGAGGCGGTGCGCTACTACCAGTCCCGCGAGAAGGAGCTCGAGAGCCGCGCCGCCCAGGGCCGCGCCGAGCTCGCCGCCGCGATGGAGGGCCTGCGCCAGTCCCGCGCCGAGGCCGAGGGCCTGCGCGCGCATATCGAGCGCGAGAACGCCGCGGGCTAGCCCGCCTGCCACCGGGCGAGCGCGTCCTCGTCGGCGTCCCTCGCCGCGACCCAGGCGGCGCCGCCGGGCCCGAGCTCCTTCTTCCAGAACGGCGCGCGCGACTTCAGCCAGTCCATCAGGTACTCGGCCGCGGCGAACGCGTCCGCCCGGTGCGGCGCGGCGCAGGCGACCGCCATGATCGTCTCGCCCACCTCCAGCCGGCCGTGCCGGTGCACGATCCCCACGTCGAGGAGGCCGAACCGCTCCGCCGCCCGCCCCGCGAAGCGCTCCATCGCAGCCTCGGTCATGCCGGGGTAATGCTCGATCTCCATCGCCTCGAGCCCGCCGCCGCCGCGCACGATCCCGGTGAAGCCCGCGACCGCGCCCACCGCGGGGTCCCCCGCGCCGCAGGCCGCGATCAGGGCCCCGGCGTCGAACGGCGCCTCCTGCACGGCGACGCGCATCAGCCGCCCGTCATCGGCGGGAAGAACGCGACCTCCCGCGCGCCTTCCAGCGGGGCGTCGAGATCGGTCAGGACCTGGTCCACCGCCACGCGCACGGCGCCCATGTCCGCGAACGCCGCCACGTATCGCTCCTCGCGGGCGCGCAGCTCGTCCACGAGGGCGCCCACGGTCGCGGCGGAGGTCTCGACCTCCTCGCGCCCCTTGCCGATCCGCTCGCGGACCCAGGCGAAGTAGAGCACCCTCACGACGGCTCCCCCAGATGGGGCCGCGCCTTGCGGAAGTAGTCCCAGCCGGTGATCCCGGTCAGGAGGGCCGCCGCCCAGAGCGCCGCGATGCCGACCCAGTAGGTCCCCTGCATCAGCGCCCAGCAGAGCTGGAGCCCCGTCGCCTGCGACCAGCCGTCCGAGAGGCCGCCGAGCCCCCGCAGGAGCACGGCGAAGGCGCCCAGGCCGCCCGGCTCCTCGGCGCCCAGCATCTCGATCGCCATCTGATGGCCCATGCCGAAGAAGCCCATGCCGACGTAGTGCTCGAAGATGCCGTTGGAGAGGAGGATGCCCACCGCCGTCATCTGCACCGCCGTCTTCCACTTGGCGAGCCGCGTCACCGCCAGCGTGCCCGCCGTGTCGCCCAGGAACTCGCGCAGGCCCGAGACGAAGACCTCGCGGAAGAGGATGACGGCGGCGGGCAGGAGGACGAGCGGGTCCATCTCGAAGAGCCCGCCCAGGGCGGCGACGGCGATGATCACCATCGCCTTGTCGGCGATCGGGTCGAGCATGGCGCCGTAGCGGCTGACCTGGTTCCAGCGGCGCGCGAGGTAGCCGTCGAGCCAGTCGGTCGAGGCGGCGAGCACGAAGAGCACCAGGGCGATCATGTCCGACACGGGGTGCGGAAACACCGCGTAGACGATGGCCAGCGCCGGCGCCGCGATCAGGCGCACGGTGGTCAGGATGTTGGGGATCGTCCAGCGCATGGGTGTTCCTATCGCGCCCGGGGTCGGGGCGGAAGGCGCGAGGGTCAGCCCTCGCCCTCGTGGAAGTGATCGTAGATCCGCCTGGCGAGCTGTCCCGAGACGCCCGGCGCCGCCTCGAGATCCTTGAGGTTGGCGCGCGCCACCGCCTTGGCGGAGCCGAAATGTCGCAGCAGCGCCGACTTGCGCCCCTGCCCCACGCCCGCGATCTCCTCCAGCGGGGTGCGCGTGAGGCCCTTGGCCCGCTTGGCGCGGTGGGTGCCGATGGCGAAGCGGTGCGCCTCGTCGCGCAGGCGCTGGACGAAGTAGAGCACGGGGTCCTGCCGGGCCAGCGCGAAGGCCCGCTTGCCGGGGCGGTGGAACTCCTCCTGCCCCCGGTCGCGGAACTCGCCCTTCGCGACGCCGACGACGGGCACGTCGTCCACCCCGAACTCGCGCATGATCCTGGCGACCGCCGAGACCTGCCCCGCGCCCCCGTCGATCAAGAGGAGGTCCGGCCATCCCGCACCCTCCCGGCCTGGGTCCTCCTTCAGCAGGCGCTTGAACCGGCGGGTCAGGACCTGGGCCATCATGCCGAAATCGTCGCCCGGCGTGATCTCGCCGGCCTGGATGTTGAACTTGCGGTACTGGCCCTTCTCGTAGCCGCCCGGCCCGGCGACGATCATCGCGCCCACCGCGTCCGAGCCCATGATGTGGCTGTTGTCGTAGACCTCGATCCGGCGGGGCGGCGCCTCGAGGTCGAACGCCTCGGCCAGCCCCTCGAGAAGCACGCCCTGCGCGGCGCTCTCGGACATGCGGCGCGTCAGGCTCTCGCGGGCGTTTCGCAGCGCGCCGGACACGAGGTCGGCCTTCTCGCCCTTCTGCGGGACCGTGACCGTGACGCGGCGCCCGGCCTTCTCGCCCAGCGCGGCGGCCATCAGCTCCGGATCGTCCAGCCCGTGGGACAGCAGCAGGAGCGCCGGCGGCTCGCGGTCGGCGTAGAACTGGCCGACGAAGGCCCCCATCACCTCGGCCGGGTCCTCCTCGCCGGTGACGCGGGGGTAGTAGTCGCGGTTGCCCCAGTTCTGCCCGGCGCGGATGAAGAACACCTGGACGCAGGCCTGCCCGCCGGCGGCGTGCAGCGCGATGACGTCGGCCTCGGGGGTGGACTGCGGATTGATGCCCTGCGCGGTCTGCACCATCGTCAGGGCCTTGATCCGGTCGCGCAGCGCGGCGGCGCGCTCGAACTCCATCGCCTCGGCGGCCTCCTCCATCTGCCGGGCCAGGTCCTCCTGCACCTTCGTGGTCTTGCCCGACAGGAACCGCGCCGCGTCGCGCACCGCGCTGGCGTACTCGGCCTCCCCCACCTTGCCGACGCAGGGGGCCGAGCAGCGCTTTATCTGATGCTGCAGGCACGGGCGCGTGCGGCTGTCGAACATCGCGTCCGAGCAGTTGCGCAGGAGGAACGCCTTCTGAAGCTGGTTGAGCACGCGCGTCACGGCGCCGGCGCTGGCGAAGGGGCCGTAATACTCGCCCCCCGCAGCCTTGCGGCCCCGGTGCTTGGCGATGCGCGGGAAGGCGTGGTCGGCGGTGAACATGATGTTGGGGAACGACTTGTCGTCGCGCAGCAGCACGTTGAACTTGGGCTTGAGCTGCTTGATCAGGTTCTGCTCCAGCAGCAGCGCCTCGGTCTCGGTCCGCGTGGTGAGGAACATCATCGAGCGGGTGAGCGCGATCATCCGGGCGATGCGGCTCGAATGGCCCGTGGGCCGCGCGTAGCTCGAGACGCGGGCGCGGAGATCCTTGGCCTTGCCGACGTAGAGCACCCGGCTCTCGGCATCGAGCATCCGGTAGACGCCGGGCGAGCCGTCGATCAGGCGCAGATAGCCGCGGATGACCTCGTGCCCGGGGCGGTCGTCGGCGGCGATGTCGGCGGGTTCGGTCATGAGTCGGGCGGACCCTGCATGGCGGTCGGTCGGGGACAAGGGCGATAGAACCCCCAGAACCTGTGGACAAGTCGGTGGGGAAGATATGGGGCGCCGGGATTCTGCGTGTAGTCGCGGGCGGTTCGGCCGAATGTCGCAAATTTGAGCGATCGATCAACCGGCTGATTTCCTAACCTAATTTATGATCAGAGGGGCAAGGCACTGATTAGGTTAATGGAATTGAGACGGTTACGTGACGCCCCCCGAGGAGGTGCACAACTCAGCCCGGGCCGACGATGTCGGGGGTCCGCCAGCCCAGGTGCTGCCCGCCGTCGACGGCGATCATCTGCCCCGTCACCGTGCGCGCGGCGAGGAGATAGGCGAACGCGTCCGTCACGTCCCGGGCGTCCGCCCCGCGCCGCAGGATCGTGCCCGCGCGCTGCGCGGCGAAATGCGCCTCGGACTGGCGACGCCCGCGGAGCGTCGGGCCCGGCGCGATGGCGTTGACGCGGATCGCCGGGGCGAGGGCCTGCGCCATGGTCCGCGTGAGGGTCCACAGCCCCGTCTTCGCCAGCGTGTAGGTGACGAAGAGGGGGGTCAGCTTGCGCACCTTCTGATCGGTCATGTTGACCACGAGGCCGGTCGCCTCGGGCTCGCCGTCCTCGCCGGCGCGCGGCTCCAGGCCCTGCGCCGCCATCGCCTGGATCAGGAGGAGCGGCGCCAGCAGATTGCTCCCCATGTGGCGGTGCCAGCTCTCCGGCGTGAGGGTCGCGATATCGTCGGGCTCGAAGATCGACGCGCCGTTGACGAGGCAGGTGACCGGCCCGCCCAGCGCCTCGGCCGCGCGTGGCAGGAGGGCGGCGGCGGCGGCGGCGTCGAGCAGGTCCGCGCGGAGGGTCACGGCCTGCCGTCCCGCCGCCCGCACCGCCTGCGCGGTCTCCTCCGCGCCCGCCTCGGAGGTGGCGTAGTGCACCGCGACGTCGTGCCCCGCCTGCGCCGCGCGGATCGCCATCGCCCGGCCCAGCCGCGCGCCCGCCCCGGTGACGAGGGCGATCATGCGAGCACGTAGGCCGCGTAGCCGACATAGAGCGCCGTCAGCACCGCGCCCCAGGCGCGGCCCATGTACCAGCCCCGGAACACGAAGGGCGCGATCAGGACCGAGGCGGCGATCATCACCCAGAGGTCGAAGCGGATGAGGCCGTCGCTGACCGGGATCGGCCCGACCAGGGCGGCGACGCCGATGATCCCCAGGAGGTTGAACATGTTCGAGCCGATGACGTTGCCGAGCGCCACGTCCGCCTGCCGGCGCAGGGCGGCGGACACGGTCGTCGCGAGCTCGGGCAGCGAGGTGCCGACGGCCACCAGCGTCAGCCCGATCACCTCGTCGGAGAGGCCGAAGGACTGCGCGATGGTGGTCGCGCCACGGATCAGGAGGTCCGCCCCGACCGGAAGGCCGACGAGCCCGATGGCCAGCGCGCCCAGGATCTTCCACCAGGGCAGGTCGGGATCGGCGCCCTCCAGGTCGTCGGCCGCGGGCATCCCCGCGCGGTGCGCCATCGCCGCCCGGGCCGCCCAGATCAGCATCGCCGCCAGCCCCGCCAGGAGCACGAGCCCGTGCCACCAGGTCAGCGGCCCCAGGACGCACAGGACGAAGAACAGGACGCTCGCCGCCAGCATCTGCACGTAGGACCGGCGCGTGTCGCTGCCATCGGTGGCCAGGCCCGCGAGCAGCGCGGGCACCCCGAGCACCAGGAGGACGTTGGCGGTGTTGGACCCCACCACGTTGCCGATGGCGAGGCCGGGCGCGCCCGCCAGGATCGCCTGGACCGAGATCAGGAGCTCCGGCGCCGACGTGCCGAACGCGACCACGGTGAGCGAGACGATCAGCGCCGGGATCCCGAGCCGCAGCGACAGGTTCACCGCGCCCTTCACCAGGAGGTCCCCGGCGCTCAGGAGGATCACCAGGCCGGCCGCGACGAGGAGGAACTCCACCCCTAGCCCTGCCGGCAGTCGCAGGGGCCGCTGCCGATGCGGAACCGGCCGCAATCGCGGCACTTGCCGATGCGCTTCATCCCGATCCCCGGCAGCCAGAAGCGGCCGAACATGGCCAGCACGACCATGCCGACGAGGAACAAGGTGACGATCTTGACCATGCCCTAGAGGCCGTAGCGCGCGTAGAGGGCGCGCTCCTCGACCGCGGCGGCGGCCTCCGCCATCATCCCGGCGCCGAACCGGGCGAGGAACGGCCGGCGCTGGCCATAGCGTCGGAAGCGCGCGTTCTTGCCGTAGAGGCTGCGCATCTTCGGCTCCAGATGGGCGATTCCGTCGGTCAGGCCGACCTCGCGCGCGGCGTCCCCGACCCAGATCTCGCCGGTGAAGAGGTCGGCGCCCTCGGTCAGGCGCGCGCCGCGGCGGGCGCGCACATGGTCGATGAAGCTGCCGTGGATCTGCTCGAGGATGCGCTCCAGGCGAGCCACGTCGTCGGGCCGCTCGGGGCGGAACGGGTCGAGCATCGACTTGGAGCGCCCGGCCGTGTGGACCCGCCGCTCGACGCCCCAGCGGTCGATGAGCCCGGTCAGGCCGAAGCCCGCGGAGATCACGCCGATGGACCCGACCACGCTGGTCGGATCGGTCCAGATGTCGTCCGCGGCGCAGGCGATCCAGTACCCGCCCGAGGCGGCCACGTCCTCGACGAAGGCGTGCACCGGCACGCGCTTCTCCTCCGACAGGCGCCGGATGCGCGCGCCGATCAGGCTCGACTGCACGGGGCTGCCGCCGGGCGAGTTGACGATCAGGGCCACCGCCTTCGGCTTGCCGCGGGTGAAGGCGCGCTCGAGCACGGGGCCGATGCCGGCGTCGTTGAGGGTGCCGCGCGTGCCCTGCGCGATGGCGCCGGACAGCCGCAC
Source organism: uncultured Alphaproteobacteria bacterium (assembly GCA_963833115.1). GTDB lineage: Bacteria > Pseudomonadota > Alphaproteobacteria > Rhodobacterales > Rhodobacteraceae > Hasllibacter. The sequence goes on from CAWHWS010000002.1 coordinate 285,535, forward strand.
GACGGAGACGGTGGGACGGGCGGGCTCGAACGGGTTCCAGTTCATCCCCGGCACCTAGGCGCCGGCCCCGCGCGCAGCAAGGCGGGCGGGGCCCTCAAACCGCGCGCGTCGCGGCGACGGCACGCGACCATCTGGCCCGCTTCGCGTCCCGCGCCTCGTCGTCCAGCGCGGGCTCGAAGCTACGGTCCAGGCGCCAGCGCTCGGCGAAGGCCGCGGCGTCGGGATAGAGCCCGACCGCGTGCCCGGCGATCCAGGCGACGCCGAGGGCCGTCGTCTCCAGCACGGTGGGCCGGTCGACGCGCCCGCCGGTGATGTCGGCCAGGAACTGCATCGCCGGGTCCGAGGCGGTCATGCCACCGTCGACGCGGATCACGTCGCCCACCCCGGCCAACCCCGCGGCGCCCGCATCGGCGCGCATCGCCTCCATCAGGTCCTGGGTCTGGTAGCCCACGCTCTGCAGGGCGGCGCGCGCCATCTCGTTCGGGCCGGTCCCGCGCGTGAGGCCGAACATTGCGCCCCGGGCCTCCGCGTCCCAGTGCGGCGCGCCCAGGCCGGTGAAGGCGGGCACCAGGAGCACGTCCTGCGCGGGGTCGGCCTCGGCGGCCATGGCGGCCGTCCGCTCGGCGGCGGCGACGATGCCGACCTCGTCGCGCAGCCACTGGACGGCGGCGCCCGCGATGAAGATCGAGCCCTCGACGGCGTAGGTCGTCTCGCCCCCCAGTCGGTAGGCGATCGTCGTCAGCAGCCGGTTCTTCGAGGCGACGGGCTCGCCCCCGGTGTTCAGGAGCGCGAAGCACCCGGTCCCGTAGGTCGACTTCAACATCCCGGGCTCGAAGCACGCCTGGCCCACGGTCGCGGCCTGCTGGTCGCCGGCGACCCCGCGGATGGGGATGGCGTCGCCGAACAGCGTGGTCTCGCCGAACGCCCCGTCGCAGCCCCGCACCTCTGGCAGGACGGCGCGGGGGATGGCGAGGAGGTCCAGCATCTCGCCCGACCAGTCCTGCGCGTGGATGTCGTAGAGCAGCGTGCGGCAGGCGTTCGTCGGGTCGGTCGCGTGGACGCGCCCCTCGGTCAGGTTCCAGATCAGCCAGGAATCCACCGTCCCGAACGCGAGCTCGCCGGCCTCGGCGCGGGCGCGCGCGCCCTCGACGTTGTCGAGGAGCCAGGCCAGCTTGGTGCCCGAGAAGTAGGGATCGAGCAGCAGGCCGGTGCGCGCGGCCGCCATCTCCTCATGCCCCTCCTCGCGCAGCCGGGCGCAGAGCGCGGCGGTGCGCCGATCCTGCCAGACGATGGCGCGGTGCACCGGCTCGCCCGTGGCGCGGTCCCACAGGACGGTCGTCTCGCGCTGATTGGTGATGCCGATGGCGGCCACGCCCTCGGTGCCGACCTCCTCCACCGCGCGGCGCACGGTGTCCCAGAGGTCGGCGGGCTCGTGCTCGACCCAGCCGGAATCGGGATAGTGCTGGGCGAACTCGGCCTGCGCGGAGCGGACCGGCGCCATGTCCGGGCCGAAGAGGATCGCCCGGCTGGAGGTGGTGCCCTGGTCGATGGCGAGAACGTGGGTCTTCATGCGCGGCCTCCCTGCGGGGGAAGGCTCCGGCATAGGCGGCGGGGGTGCAAGGCCCCGCGCCTCACTCGGCCGCCGCGCGCGCCCCGTCCATGTGCGCGGCGAACGCGCCGCGCTCCGCCTCGGTCATGTGCAGGCCGAGCTTGGACCGGCGCCACAGGATGTCCTCGGCGGTGCGGGCCCATTCGCGGCCCGTGAGCCAGTCCACCTCGCGCTGCGTGAGGGTGGCGCCGTGGTCGGTGCCGAGATCCTCGGCCGTCGCCGCGCCCTCCAGCAGCTCGGCCGCCTCCGTCCCGTAGGCGCGCACGAGGCGCAGCGCCCAGCGCTGGGTCAGGAACGGGTGCGCCGCGATCAGGTCGGAGACGAGCCGCAGGTGCCCGCCGACCTCGAAATCCCCGCCGGGCAGCGGCGCGCCGGCCGTCCAGTGGTCACCCCGCCGCCCCAGGGCGCCCGCGACCTTGTCCACCGCGCTCTGCGAGAGCTTGCGGTAGGTCGTGATCTTGCCGCCGAAGATCGACAGGAGCGGGGCGCCCTGCGCGGGGTCCATCGACAGGACGTAGTCCCGCGTCGCCGCCGTCGCCGACTTCGCGCCGTCGTCGTAGAGCGGGCGCACGCCCGAATAGGTGTGCACGATGTCCGCGCGCGTGACCGGCTCGCGGAAGTACTCCGAGGCGAAGGCCAGGAGGTAGTCCTGCTCCTCCTGCGTCGCGACGGGCGCCTCCTCGAGCGCGCCGTGCTCCTGGTCGGTCGTGCCGATGAGGGTGAAGTCGTGCTCGTAGGGGATCGCGAAGACGATGCGCCCGTCCGTCCCCTGGAAGAAGTAGCACTTGGCGTGGTCGAAGAGGCGGCGCGTCACGATGTGGCTGCCCCGCACGAGGCGGATGCCCTCGCCGGTGTTGCGCCCGAGGCGGCCGGTCAGCACGTCCTCGACCCAGGGGCCCGCGGCGTTGACGACGGCGCGCGCCGTCACCTCGCCCGTGCGCTCGCCGGCGAGCGTCACGCGCCAGAGGTCCCCGTCCCGGCGCGCGCCCGTCACCTCGGTGCGCACGTTGATCTCGGCGCCCTTCGCGGCGGCGTCCCGCGCGTTCAGAGCGACGAGGCGGCTGTCCTCGACCCAGGCGTCGGAGTACTCGTAGGCGCGCTCGAACTCGGGCTTGAGCGCGGCGCCGGCCGGGTCGTCCCGCAGCCGGATCGTCTTCGTCCCGGCGAAATGCCCGCGCCCGCCCATCCGGTCGTAGAGCTCCAGCCCCAGCCGGATGAGCCAGGCCGGCCGCCGCCCCTTCATCCACGGGCTCACCCGGGTCAGGAGCTTCGAGGTCGGCGTGTCCCCCTCGAAGCGCATGTCCGGCGAGTAGGGCAGCACGAAGCGCATCGGCCAGGAGATGTGGGGCATCGCCTCCAGGAGGACGCCCCGTTCGACCAGCGCCTTGCGGACCAGCCCGAACTCGAAGAACTCGAGGTAGCGCAGCCCGCCGTGGAAGAGCTTGGTCGACGCGCTCGAGGTCGCGCCGGCCAGATCGCCTTTCTCCGCCAGGATCACGCGGAGCCCGCGGCCGGCCGCGTCGCGGGCGATGCCGGCGCCGTTGACGCCGCCGCCGATCACCAGGATGTCGCAATCGGCCATGGCCGCCCTCCTCACGCCTTCAGTCGCCACCCCGTGCGGAAGATCCACGCCGTCACCGCGAGGCAGGTGGCCAAGAATGCGACGATCATCGCCAGCGACAACCCCACGCCCACGTCCGACGTGCCGAAGAACGACCAGCGGAAGCCCGAGACGAGATACACGACCGGATTGAACAGCGTCACCGTCTGCCAGACCGGCGGCAGCATCGAGATCGAGTAGAAGCTGCCCCCCAGGAATACGAGCGGCGTGATGATGAGGAGCGGCACGAGCTGCAACTGCTCGAAGTTGCGCGCCCAGATGCCGATGATGAACCCCAGGAGCGCGAAGCTCACGCAGGTGAGGACGAGGAAGGCGAGCATCCAGAGCGGATGCAGGATCACCAGGTCGACGAAGAAGAACGCGGTGGCGAGGATGATGAGCCCGATGAACAGCGCCTTCGTCGCGGCCGCGCCCACGTAGCCGAGCGTGATCTCCCAGAACGAGATCGGGGCGGACAGGATCTCGTAGATCGTTCCGATGAACTTGGGAAAGTAGATGCCGAAGCTCGCGTTGCTGGTCGCCTGGGTGAGGACCGTGAGCATGATGAGGCCCGGCACGATGAACGCGCCGTAGGCGACGCCGTCCACCTCCTCGATCCGGCTGCCGATCGCCGCGCCGAAGACGACGAAGTAGAGCGAGGTCGACAAGACGGGCGAGACGATGGACTGCGCGATCGTGCGGAAGAAGCGCGCCATCTCGAACCGGTAGATCGCGCCGACGGCCGTGAGGTTCATGCCGCGCGCTCCTTGTGCGTCAGGCCGACGAAGATGTCCTCGAGCGAGGATTGCCGGGTCGTCACGTCCGAGAGCCGTAGGCCGGCCTCGGGGATCGCGGCCATCAGCCGGGTGATCCCGGTCCGCTCGGCGCGCGCGTCGTAGGCATAGGTCAGGGACGCGCCGTCCGGCGAGAGCGCGAGGTCGAACTCGCGCAGCGCATCGGGGATGGCCGGGATCGGATCGCACAGGTCCACGCGCATCTCCTTGCGCCCCATCCGGTCCATCAGGGCGGACTTCTCCTCCACCAGCAGGATGCGCCCCCCGTCGATGACGGCGACGCGGTCCGCGATCGCCTCCGCCTCCTCGATGTAGTGGGTCGTCAGGATGATGGTGACGCCGTCGCGGCGCAGGGCCTCGACCGTCTCCCACATGCCCTTGCGCAGCTCCACGTCCACGCCGGCGGACGGCTCGTCGAGGAAGAGGACGCGCGGCTCGTGCGCCAGCGCCTTGGCGATGAGGACCCGGCGCTTCATGCCGCCGGAGAGCTCGCGGATTTGGCTGTCCGCCTTGTCGTGCAGCGAGAGCGTCCGGAGGATCGCCTCGATCCGGCCGGCGTCCCGGGCGATGCCGAAGAGCCCGCGGGAGAACGAGACCGTCTGCCGCACCGTCTCGAACGGCTCGAGGTTGATCTCCTGCGGCACGAGGCCGACCAGGGCGCGCGCGGCGCGGTAATCGCGGATCGTGTCGTATCCACCCACGCTGATCGTGCCGGCGCTGGGCACGGTGATCCCGCATATCGTGGAGATCAGCGTCGTCTTGCCGGCGCCGTTCGGACCCAGGAGGGCCAGGACCTCGCCCGCTTCGATCTCCAATGTGACGTCCGCGAGCGCCTCGAACCCCCCATCGTAGATCTTGCGGAGGTTCTCGATCCTGACGATGGCTGCCATGCGACCTCGCTTTCCGGCCGGGGACTAGCGCAACGGTCAGGTTCGGGAAAGCGCGTTCGGCGCTCGCGGATCACGACCGCACGCCACCCTAACCGAGCCGCCGGCGTCGCTCGGGGTCGTGATCGCCCCGAAAGAAGCGGCCAGACCCCTCACATTGCGGATTCGGGATCCACCGAGGAGGACCCGGCGAAGCCGTCTACCGCGCCCCCCACCCGGCGATTGGCATGCGGCGCAATCCCGGCCTCTCGGGCGTGACCGAAGGCCTGATCGGTCTGTCCGACACGTCGACGGCCTGGCACGCGGCACCCTCAGGCGAGCGCGGCGCGCGACCGACCTGCAGCGCCGCCGCAATCCAGGCGCGTTCGACGGTGAAGGCTCCGTTCGGTCTGTCGAGCGGTTCGGCCGCAGGATCTGGCGTCGCCGGAGCGGCCACCACCGCCGAAACCGCGCCCCGACCACGATGGACTGCATGAAGCTCCTCGGTCGGACACTCTCCGCCCGCGGCTTCGGCCGCCGGACGGCCGAGCTCGAGGTCGGCACCACCATCCTGAACCGCACTCGGCATCCCCGTCACGCACCCCGTCGACTGACGTCGGGCGGGGAAAGTGGGACCTCCGACCTTCGGACGCTCCCAGCGACGGCGTCCGTTCGTGGCGCATATTTCGACCGATGCGATCGAACTCACCGATCCGCGCCCAGCATGAGCCCTCGACTTACGACGCGCCGAACTGCCCCCGGTCAAACCTAGCGAACGCCGCCCCGAAGCCGGCCGTTCGGCATGGGCGGCTGACGAACGGCCGGGCACGCGCGGGTCCGATCCGTTTGCGCGCCCTCCATCACTTCGATCCCCGCCGGTGCCGGGCGCCCGAGATCGACGCGAGGGAGGGGAGCGAGGCCCCGATCATCGACGGGCGCGCGGCATGATCGATCTCGTCGCCAGAGGCGGACTCCCGCCCATGCCCTCGCGACCCTCCTCCCCGCGCCGCTGACCGCGGCCGCGAGCGCGGCGCCGGCGACGCGGATGAGGGGCGAAGTCGGTCGACCAGGGCCCTGGCCTTCGCGCGTCTCGGAACCACGGCATGGGCGCCGACGGCCCGATCGGCGTCGCTCCCGACCGAGGCTCGTCGGCGGCCCTCCCGGGAGGGGGCGCGGGCCGACCTCACGATCGGACGCGCTCGAACCCCGGGTCGCAAGGCGATGGCGGGATGACGACGGCCGGGCGCGGCGCGCCGATGACGTCGACCGCCACCCGGGTCCCGGGCGCGGCCAGGCCCGGCGCGACGACGGCGAGGGCGAGGTCGAGCCCCGTCCGGTGGCCCATCGCCCCCGAGGTGACGGTGCCGACGACCGTCCCGCCCGACCGGACCGGCGCGCCCGGATGCGCCGGGGCGCCCGCACCGTCCACGCTGCGCGTCACGAGGCGGCCCGCCCCCGCCGCGCAGGGCACGCCGCGCGGCGGCGAGGCTCTCGTTCGGGACGTGGATCTCGTAGGCGAGCTCCCCCGAGACGCTGACGGGCATCACCGTCGCCGGGGCGATGCCGACCGCCGCTCCGCGCACGCTCAGCCAGAGGAAGGCCGCCGCCGACCAGTCGCCGCGGGCGGCGCCGGACAGCACCTCCCGCGAGCGCGGCCCCGCCAGCGGCAGGATCGTCCGCGCCCCGCTGAGAGAGCGGAGCGCCACGTCCTCGTCCGCCCGCAGGTGCGCGCGCAGCCAGTCGAGGTCGTGGCGGTCGGACGCGGCGGCCGAGCCGGACCACGCCCGCCCGCCGGGCAGGTCGGCGACCGTCGCCTCCGACTTGAGGCCACCGTGATCGTTCGGGAGGTAGATCAGCCTCACCTTGCCGGCGCGGCGCGCGGCTGCAGGACATCCGGTCCAGGACGTCGTGCACGTCCCGCCCCGTCGGCTCCAGCCGGTTGACCCCCGAGACCTCGGCGATGCCGCAGCCGGCCGAGACCGCCTGCACCTCGGCGGCGACCAGCGGCTCGGCCTGCGTGAACCCCAAGGAATGCGCCTCCTCGAGCCCTTCGTGGGCCATGTGGTCGAGCCGCTCCCACCCCGCGACCACGCCCATGCGCGCGCCCTCGGCCACCAGAGTGTCCGTCAACGGCGTGGTGCGGATCGGGCGGCCGGACGATGCTCGTGCGGGAGGTGGAGCCGGAACTCGTTTCGGTAGTCCTCGGCGGCCGGCCGCGTGCCATCGTCGCGGCGACCTCTTTGCAGCGGTGGCCGCCGGCGTTGACGACGATCTGCGCGCGGACCCGCCCCAGCGGCGTGCGCAGGGTCCAGGACCCGCAGGGCCGCCACTCGATCGGCTCCACGGGGCACTTGCGCACGATCTCGGCGCCGGCCCTGCGGGCGCGCACCTGACTTCGCGTCGCGCCCTCCACCTTGGACCGAAGCCGCTTCGACCGTCCCGGCGGCGGCGGTCAATCACGCGCCGGCCTCGAGGCGGCGCCACGGAGACGGGCGGGCCGGCGACGACGCCCGCGAGGGTCGATTCGTCGCCGGCGCCCTTGGGCATGTCATCGCCGTGTGGGTCATCGGTCCTTGGATCGTCGGAAGGCGCCCTGGACGATGCGGTCGATGACCATGGCGACGAAGAGGATGGCGAAGCCGCCCAGGAGGCCCGGGCCCTTGGCGGCGAACTGCAGCGCCTCCAGGATCACCTGCCCGAGGCCGCCGCCGCCGATCAGGGAGATGATGACCACCATCGACAGGCACATCAGGATCGTCTGGTTCACCCCCGTCATGATCGAGGGCAGCGCCAGCGGCAGCTCCACGTCCTTCAGGAGCCGCCAGCGCGAGGCGCCGAACGCGGTGGCCGCCTCCTTGATCGTCCCCGGCACGCCGCGCATCCCGAGCGCCGTCAGCCGGATCACCGGCGGCATCCCGAAGATGATCGTGGCGAGGATGCCGGGCGGGTTGCCGGTGCCGAAGAAGGCGATGATCGGGATCAGGTAGACGAAGGCCGGCAGCGTCTGCATCAGGTCGAGCACCGGCTCGGCGACGGCGTAGGCGCGCCGCGACTTGCCGAACCAGATGCCGAGCGGGATGCCGATGACCACGCACAGCACCACGGCCGCGCCGACGAGGGCGACCGTCTCCATCGCGATCTCCCAGTAGCCCATGAGGGCGACGTAGGCGAGCGCGGCCGCCGTGAAGACCGCGACCCGGGGCCCCGCCGCGCGCCAGCCGACCACGAGGATGACGGCCATCACCACGATCCAGGGCGTGCCGATCAGAGCCAGATCGCATCGTCAACGGCCAAGGCCTTCGCCCGGCCGGTCATGATCAACGGGCATCGCGACCCGGTCGTCCCCGGCGGCGCCCGATCTCCAAGGCGGTCGATCGGGGACGGGGGACGCCCGCCCGGGATTACGATCGATCACGGCACCGCGTCCCGGCGTTCCTTCGATGCCAGTTTTATTATAGATACCTTTCACGTGTCCGGCGGGCGAGACGCCATAAGCTGGCGCCGCGGGCTTCGGAACGTCCGTCGGGCGATGGAGGTCGGCCCTGCACAGGGTGGCGGGGTCGTCTCGCACCCCCGGAGGGCGAGATCGGCGAGGAGCGGGGGCGATGGGAACGGGGCGGACCGAGGGTGCGGCCGATGCGTCGATCACCGGCCATGAGCAGGCGATGGAGTATCTGAGCTCCTCCGCCTGGGAGGAACGCCTTGACGCGGCCCGCGCCAAGAGGGCGCTCGCACTGGCCGCACGCGAGGCCGGGACGGAGTTGGGGCCTCTCCGGCACCTCGCTTCGTCGAAAGACCCGGAGGAACGCGCCGGCGCGGCACCCGGACGCGGCGACCCCGCCCCCCTGCGGACCCCGGCGGCATCGCCCGGCGTCGCGCGAGCGGTCCCGGGTCTCTCCGAGGCACCGGGCCGACGCCTCGGGAAGACGACGTCGAGGCGCCCGGCCGCCGCCGTGGCGGCGCTCTTCGGCGTGATCCTGGTCTGCGGCACGGCCGTTTTCGTCGCGACGAGAACGATCGACGGCGAGCCACCCTCCTCCGACGGCACGGAGGCGTCACGCCTGGATGAGGAAATCGAGGGTTCATGGACAGGGCCGCCCAAGCCCGAGGGGGCGCCATCCGAATCCGGGCCGATCGCCCCGTCACCGACGGACGCCGGTCGCGACGCCCTGACGCGCGCCGTCGCCGATCTCGGGGCGGGCTACACGGTCCGCATCGTCGCCGCGGCGGATGCGGCACCTCCGGTGGACGCCGGCGCGGGATCCTTCGATCTCCGCCTATCGCGCTTCTCGTCCTCGAATACGGCGGTGGCGTTCTTCCATGCCGAGGACGCGGCCGCCGCCGGGCGGGTCTCCGAACGGCTCGGCGCGGAATCGCTCGACCTCACCGGCCTCGCGCCGTCCCCTCCCTCCGGCACGATCGAGATTCGCCTGACGGGCGGCTAGCTGCCCTCGAAGGCCAGGGTCACGCGGACCTCACCCGGCGCGAAGTCCACGCCCGGCAAGAGCAAGGCGTCGCCCGGCCCCGATCCGGGCAGGAACGTGGCGACGTCGGCGGCGAAGGCGGCATCCTGCGCGAACCCGTAGGCCGCCCCGCTCGCGGTCGGCGCGCGCTCGGCCTCGGCATAGTCGACGAGGGTGCCGAACCGTTCCATCGCGCCGCCGAGCCGGTAGGCCAGCCCCTCGGCGCGCCGGTCGTCCGCCGCGTACTCGAAGCGAACGATCCCGGCGGGCGCCGTCGCCAGCGCGTTCCCCTCGCCGTCCTGCCAGTCCGACACGGCGTATTCGCCGGCCGACACCTGCCCGACCCGCCAGGCAAACGCGGTCCCGGCCGATGGCAGGCCGAGCGCGACCGCCGATCCCGGCGTGGTCCGCCCCCCCAGGAAAGACCGCGCATCGGGGCCGAGGCGCATCAGGTCGACGCGGTAGGTCGCGCCCGCCGGGGCGACCTCGTCTTCCCAGGCCAGCCAGGCCTCCTCTCCGCCCGGCCCCCCGAAGACCTCCGCCGCCAGAGGGACCGGCACGGAGAGCGCCCCGCCGCCATCCGAAAGCGGCCCCAGAGCGGCGAGCGCCTCGCCCGCGGCGGGCAGGGCGGCCGCGGCGACCTCGAACCAATAGGCGGCGAGGCCCGCGTTGCGCGTCACGCCCGCGCCGTCCTCGAAGAGCTGCCCGAGATTGTAGGCGGCTCGCGCGCTGCCTCCTAGCGCCGCGAAGGAGTACCAGGCCGCGGCGGCCCGGGTGTCCTCCGGCGTCCCGAGGCCGGAATCGTGCATCACGGCGACGTTGAACGCCGCCTCGGACAGCCCCCGGGCGGCGGCGCGCCGGTAGAGGTCGAACGCACGCGCGGGCTCGCTCTCACCGAGGAGGCCGAAATCGTAGATGTTGCCCAGGCCCAGCATAGCCGCGGCCGAGCCCTCCTCCGCCTCCATGCGCCAGAGCGCTTCCGCGGCCGCCCAATCCCGCGCGGCATAGGCGGCCTGCCCGTCGCCATAGCCCTGCGCCAGGACCGGCGCCGGCAGCATCAGGCAAAGCGTGAGGGCGGCGCGGGCGAGCATGTCAGCGCCAGGTGATGCGCGCCGACCGGTTCTCGGCCAGGGGCACCTCGTCGTCGGTCGTGACGGGCAGATCGCTGTTGCCCTGCCCGAGCACCTGGAGCCGTTCGATCGGAATCCCGCGTGCGACCAGTCCCCCGGCCACCGCGCGCGCGCGGTCGATGGAGAGATCGAGGTTGCTGGACGGGTCGCCCACCGTGTCGGCCGTGCCGGTCACGACCATCACCACGGGATTGCCGTCGCGGAAGAGGCGTGCCGCCCGGTCGAGCTGCGCATTCTGGCTCGGCCGCAACCGGGCCTGGCCGCTCGGGAACAGGACGGTGATGCCGTCCTCCGGTTTCGCGGCCGTTTCGGCCTCCTGAGCGCACGCCGTCCCGACGCTCAGCGCCAGCGAGAAAAGGACCGGATAGAGAAAACCTTGCGCCATCTCGACACCCACTCTTGCGACCGCGTTTTCCTCAGGAACGTTCCCGAACGACGAATAGTTTCGGGAAGCAGGATGAGAGAAACTGGTCATAATGCTGCCACGGGACCACGCGACAGTCAAGACGGGGGAAGCCACCGGCCCGGATGTTCGCGATGACCAGGTCTGCCTGCCCGGATCGCCCGGATCCTCGGGCCTTCGTCGTACGAAGGCTGCTCAGGACTCGCATCACGAGTTCGGCAGCATAGCGGAGCAATATGCCCAAGCCCGCGCCCTCCCGCTCCCGCACCCCGGACTGGCCCGACCAAGACGCCTCGCTGCGCGAGCGCGGCCCGTCGACAATCTGCTCCGCGACATCCTGAGATGGGAGCGGCGTGTGATCGATCTACAGCGCCGCCGCGGTCCAGGCGTGTTCGACGGTGAACGCTCAATTCGGGCTGGCGCTTCGTCCGATGACCGGCTTGGTGGCGAGCCAGCTGCGGCTCGAGCGCCTCGATCGGCCGGCCCGGGAAGTTTCGACGCTGTGGCCGCGGTAGAAGACACTCGCCGTGCAGTGGCCCTACCGGGGCTCCGGCGGATCGCTGCATCTGTTCGGTGACAGCACCGGCATCGAGGTTCGGGGTGAAGGGAAGTGGCACGCGCGCGAGCACCGAGGGGGCAGACGGCGCCTGCGGTGGTGCGAGGCCCACCTCGCCACCGACGAGAAGGGGCTTGAGGTCCAGGCGGCCGAGATCACGGATGGCGGAGTAGGCGGCACGCCCACACTACCGAGCCTGATCGATTCGCTTCCCGAGGGCGAACCGATTGCCTCCGTCACCACCGCCAGCGCCTATGACCGGGCGGGCGTGTAACTGCGCCATTGCCGAGCTCTACGCCGAAGCAATTATTCCGCCCGGCGCAACGCTGTGCCTGCGACGAAAGACCGCCCCAACACGGCGGGGGGCCACGGGGCCTTGCAGGCCATCGAGCGGATTGAGCGAACCATCTGGCGTTGCTGGAGTGGAGACGAACGCCAACGCGGGGGCCGAACGAAGACGAGCAGCGCGAAACCCCTAAATTAGGAGCTCGTGACCCGCGAGATCGATCACCGGGTCGTCCGACTCCGGGTCCACTTTGCCATCCTGCCCTGCTTCACCGCCCTCGGTATCCTGATCACGCTGCCCGCTGGCTGACGTCAGTCGGGGAAAGAGAAGATCAGACCTTCAGACACTTCATGCAACAACGATGGCCAAAACGCCTCCCGTATCGCGCAGCCCCTTTCAGAAGGCCGTGCTCTCTTAGCGCGAAACTGGGTGATTGGTTGCGGGAGTAGGATTTGAACCTACGACCTTCAGGTTATGAGCCTGACGAGCTACCGGACTGCTCCATCCCGCAACCCGCAGATATGGAAGGCCGCACCGCACTGCAAGCCCATAAGAAGACTTTTCCGAAAGTTCGGAGAGATTGCCGACGCAAAAAAGGCCGCCCTAAGGCGGCCTAGAAGACAACAGGCGAACATCGCAAGAGAGATACATTCGTTTCTTTCTAGATCTGGCGATGACCTACTCTCCCACGCCTTAAGACGCAGTACCATCGGCGCAACGGTGCTTAACGACCGAGTTCGGGATGGGATCGGGTGTTTCACTCGCGCTATTATCACCAGATCAAGAAAGAAACGATCCAAGTCAGGCACACTGCATTGGTGTATGCTTCCAATCAGAGAAGCCAAGCTTCCACTGGATCAGATCAAGCCTATCGGACAATTAGTACCGGTCAACTGAACGCATCGCTGCGCTTACATCTCCGGCCTATCGACGAGATGGTCTATCTCGGTCCTCAGGGATACCTTGTTTTGAGGGGGGCTTCCCGCTTAGATGCCTTCAGCGGTTATCCTGTCCGTTCATAGCTACCCAGCACTGCCGTTGGCACGACAACTGGTCCACCAGTGGAACGTTCACCCCGGTCCTCTCGTACTAGGGGCAACTCCTCTCAAGTATCCTACACCCACGGCAGATAGGGACCGAACTGTCTCACGACGTTCTAAACCCAGCTCACGTACCTCTTTAAATGGCGAACAGCCATACCCTTGGGACCTGCTCCAGCCCCAGGATGAGATGAGCCGACATCGAGGTGCCAAACGGTGCCGTCGATATGAACTCTTGGGCACCATCAGCCTGTTATCCCCGGCGTACCTTTTATCCGTTGAGCGATGGCCCTTCCACTCGGGACCACCGGATCACTATGACCGACTTTCGTCTCTGCTCGACTTGTCAGTCTCGCAGTCAGGCTGGCTTCTGCCATTGCACTCAACGAGCGATTTCCGACCGCTCTGAGCCAACCTTCGCACGCCTCCGTTACTCTTTAGGAGGCGACCGCCCCAGTCAAACTACCCACCACACAGGGTCCCGGATCCGGATGACGGACCGCGGTTAGACATCAAGCGAAGCAAGGGTGGTATCTCAAGGGTGGCTCCACAGAGACTGGCGTCCCTGCTTCGAAGCCTACCACCTATCCTGCACATGCTTGGCCTGATGCCAGTGTGAAGCTGTAGTAAAGGTGCACGGGGTCTTTCCGTCTAACCGCGGGAAGCCTGCATCTTGACAGGCAATTCAATTTCGCTGAGTCGATGTTGGAGACAGCGGGGAAGTCGTTACGCCATTCGTGCAGGTCGGAACTTACCCGACAAGGAATTTCGCTACCTTAGGACCGTTATAGTTACGGCCGCCGTTTACCTGGGCTTCAATTCAAGGCTCTCACCTCTCCTTTTAACCTTCAGGCACCGGGCAGGCGTCAGACCCTATACGTCGTCTTGCGACTTCGCAGAGCCCTGTGTTTTTAGTAAACAGTCGCCACCCCCTGGTTTGTGCCCCCAGCTCCAAGTTGCCTTGGAACTGGGCCTCCTTCTCGCGAACTTACGGAGGTATTTTGCCGAGTTCCTTCAACATCGTTCTCTCAAGCGCCTTGGTATTCTCTACCAGTCCACCTGTGTCGGTTTAGGGTACGATCTAACGGAGGGCTATTTCCAGGAACCGCTCAACGGCCCGCCCAATCCGATAAGGGCGAACAATACTTGCGATCCGTCACATCCTCCTGGCCCAGGAATATTAACCTGGTTCCCATCAACTACGCCTTTCGGCCTCGCCTTAGGGGTCGGCTCACCCTGCTCAGATTAGCTTTAAGCAGGAACCCTTGGACTTTCGGCGACAGGGTCTCTCACCCTGTTTGTCGCTACTCATGTCATCATTCTCGCTAGTGATCACTCCACCGGATGGCTCACGCCCCGGCTTCACAGTAGACTTCGCGTCTCCAACGCACCCGAAGGTGCAGAAGAGACAGGAAATCGGTCACACTACGCTCCGCTACCATGCCTTGCGGCATCCTAAGCTTCGGCTCGTGGCTTGAGCCCCGTTACATCTTCGCCGCAGGACAACTTGTCTAGACCAGTGAGCTGTTACGCTATCTTTAAAGGATGGCTGCTTCTAAGCCAACCTCCTGGTTGTTTTGGTCGTCCCACCTGCTTTCCCACTTAGCCACGAATTAGGGGCCTTAGCTGTAGGTCAGGGTTGTTTCCCTCTCCACGACGGACGTTAGCACCCGCCGTGTGTCTGCCATCTAGTACTTCCCGGTATTCGGAGTTTGGTTA
>CAWHWS010000002.1:305000-2749258 GCA_963833115.1 uncultured Alphaproteobacteria bacterium
CCCGTTCGACAGGGGAACATCACCCAAACGGCATCAGTTCCCCAACCCCCACATAGCGCGCTCACGCAAACGTTTCATGTTCCGCGACCGATATGGCCGGGCGATGCGGGGCCGGCCCCGTCCCCGGAGCCGGCCCCGCATCCGCGCGACCTCAGTGCAGGGACGCCCGCGGCGGCGCTTCCCTGGCCGAGCGCGACAGCCGTCCACCGACCATCAGGCCCTCGGGCCCCGCCGTGACCTCTACGCGCGCGCCGTCCTCGACGTCGCCCGACAGGAGCATCTCCGCGAGCCGGTCCTGCAGGCTGCGCTGGATCACCCGCTTGAGGGGCCGCGCCCCGAACACCGGATCGTAGCCCTCGTCGGCGAGCCAGGTCCGTGCCGTGTCGTCCAGGGTGAGGGTGATGTCCCGCGCCGCCAGCCGCCGCTCGAGGCGGCCGAGCTGGATCTCCACGATCCCGTCCATGTCGCCCCGGCCGAGCCGGTCGAAGATCACCGTCTCGTCCAGCCGGTTGAGGAACTCGGGCCGGAAATGCGCGCGCACCGCATCCATCACGTCGCGCCTGGCATCGCCCGCGTCGGCCCCGTCCGGCATCCGGGAAAGCGCCTGCGAGCCGAGGTTCGACGTCAGCACGATCAGCGTCTGCTTGAAGTCCACGGTCCGCCCCTGCCCGTCCGTCAGCACCCCGTCGTCGAGCACCTGCAGGAGCACGTTGAACACGTCCGGATGCGCCTTCTCGACCTCGTCGAACAGCACGACCTGATAGGGCCGGCGCCGCACCGCCTCCGTCAGGACCCCGCCCTCGTCGTAGCCGACATAGCCCGGCGGCGCCCCGATCAGGCGGCTGACGGCGTGCTTCTCCATGAACTCGCTCATGTCGATCCGCACCATCGCGCCGTCGTCGTCGAAGAGGAACTCCGCCACGGCCTTGGTGAGCTCGGTCTTGCCCACGCCGGTCGGCCCCAGGAACAGGAAGCTGCCCAGCGGCCGGTTCTCGTCGTTGAGCCCGGCGCGCGCCCGGCGCACCGCGTTGGCGATGGCGCGCACGGCCGTCTCCTGCCCGATGACGCGCCCGTGCAGCGCCTCCTCCATCCGCAGCAGCTTGTCGCGCTCGCCCTCCAGCATCTTCGAGGTCGGGATACCCGTCCACCGCTCCACCACGGAGGCGATGTTCTCGGGGCGCACCGCGTCCTCGACCAAGTTGGTCTCGGCGGTCTCGGCATCCCCGAGCCGCTTCTCCAGCCCCGGGATCACGCCGTAGGACAGCTCCCCCGCCTTCGCGAGGTCGCCCTCCCGCTTGGAGATCTCGAGGTCCGCGCGCGCCCGGTCGAGCTGCTCCTTGAGCCCCCGCGCCCCCTCGCGCGAGGCCCGCTCGTGCTCCCATTCCGCCGTCATCGCGGTCGAGCGCTCCTCGAGGCTCGAGAGCTCCTCCTGGAGCTTGCCGAGCCGCGCCTTGGACGCCTCGTCGTCCTCCTTCCCGAGCGCCGCCGCCTCGATCCGCTTCTGCAGGATCTCCCGGTCGAGCGCGTCGAGCTCCTCGGGCTTGGAGTCCACCTCCATCCGCAGCCGCGAGGCCGCCTCGTCCATCAGGTCGATCGCCTTGTCCGGCAGGAACCGGTCCGTGATGTAGCGGTGCGAGAGCTGCGCCGCCGCGACCAGCGCCGAATCGGCGATCCGCACCCCGTGGTGCAGCTCGTACTTCTCCTTGATGCCGCGCAGGATGCTGACGGTGTCCTCCACCGTCGGCTCCTCCACCATCACCGGCTGGAACCGGCGCGCCAGCGCCGCGTCCTTCTCCACGTGCTTGCGGTACTCCGCCAGCGTCGTCGCGCCCACGCAGTGCAGCTCCCCCCGCGCCAGCGCGGGCTTGAGCAGGTTGCTGGCGTCCATCGCCCCGTCCGCCTTCCCGGCGCCCACGAGAGTGTGCATCTCGTCGATGAAGAGCACGATCTCCCCGGCCGCGTCCGTCACCTCCGCCAGGATCGCCTTCAGCCGCTCCTCGAACTCGCCACGGTACTTCGCGCCCGCGATCACCGCGCCCATGTCGAGCGCCATAAGCCGCTTGTCGCGCAGCGATTCGGGCACGTCCCCGTCCACGATCCGCAGCGCTAGGCCTTCGGCGATCGCCGTCTTGCCCACGCCGGGCTCGCCGATCAGCACCGGGTTGTTCTTCGTCCGCCGGCTCAGGACCTGCATGGTCCTCCGGATCTCCTCGTCGCGGCCGATGATCGGGTCGATCTTGCCCGCCCGCGCCGCCTCCGTGAGGTCGCGCGCGTATTTCTTGAGGGCGTCGTAGCCGTCCTCGGCGCTCGCCGAATCGGCCGTCCGCCCCTTGCGGAGGTCGTTTATCGCGCCGTTCAAGGCCTGCGCGTTCACGCCCCCGGCGCCGAGCGCGTCCTTCGCCGCGCTCTTCGTGAGGGCCAGCGCCGTCAGCAGCCGCTCCACCGGCACGAAGGAATCGCCCGCCTTCTTGGCCACCGCCTGGGCCTGGTCGAGCAAGCGCACGGTCGCGCCGTCCACATAGGGCGCCGCGTCGCCCGATACTTTCGGCAGCTTGGACACCGCCAGGTCGGCCGCGCCGCGCACGGCCTTCGCGTCCCCGCCGGCCGCCGCGATCAGGTTCGCCGCCAGCCCGTCCTCGTCGTCCATCAACGCCTTCAGGAGGTGCTCGGGCACCAGCCGCTGATGCCCCTCCCGGATGGCGATCGTCTGGGCGGCCTGTATGAAGCCGCGCGAGCGTTCGGTGAACTGCTCCAAATTCATGTCGTCTCTCCCGTTCGGCACCCGGCATGCCGGCGCCCCGTCATGGGCGCGCCGCGGTCCGGGCCACGCATGTCAAATGGGGAGATGGGGGTCGCCTTTCCGTTGCACAATAGCAACAGACGCCGAAATCGCGGCCCCGGAGCGCCTCCGGGGCCGCGCGGGGATCAATCCTGCGTAAGCGGCGCGTCGTCGGAGCCCTCGGGCCCGGACGGCGTCGGCACGACGGGCGCGGTGGTCCCGTCGGGATCCACGACGACGTCCGCCTGGTCGGCGTCGGGCCCGCCGCCGCCCGCCTCGATGCCCTCCTCGCCGGCCGCTCCGGCCGCGGCGTCCGTGCCGTCGACCACCGCGGGCGCGTCGCCCGGGGTCACCTCGACGTCGACCTCCGAACTCGACAGCTCGCCCTCGGGCTGCGGCCCGTCCGTGGTCACGGTATCGCCGAGCATGGTCGGGTCGTTGTCGTTCGCCCCCGCCTCGGAGTTCCCGACCCCGTTCACCGCCGTCTCGCCCTCGTTCACGACGATCGCGGCGTCGCCGCCATACTCGACCTCCTCGCCGCCGGCGTTCCCGAGCACGAGCACGACGGCCAGGAGCGCGAACACCCCCGCCCCCATCGCGAGGATCATCCAGAACACGCTGATGCCCCGGTCGTCCCGGCGCAGACTGAAGTCCATCGCGGCCATCCGTCGTCCTTCCCACGTCTGGGCGACGGGTCCGACCCCGCGCCTTCGCGGACCTAACATGGCCCGGCCCGCCCGGTTCCCCGGTCCGGCATTTCCGCTACGGCATCGGGGGGAACCGCCCCCCGCCATCCGCGTTCGGCCCCCGATCGCAAGGGGCCCAGCCCCGACCTGACCCGACCGGAGAGCCGATGCGCCTGATCGATGCCGATGTCGCAGACATCCGTGAGACCGCCGACCGCAGCCGCCTCGAGGCCGACGTCCGCCTCATCTATGCCGCCGGTCCCGGCGCGCCGGCCACGGAGCGCATCATCCGCGGCACCGCCGCCCTGGACGACCCGCGCGATCGCCCCCTGCGCGTCCGTCTCGTCGCCGACGCGCTCCAGGCCGCCTTGCGCTCCGGCGCGGAGGGCGCGCAGGACGCCGCCGCCTGAGGCGACGCTGCGTCAGGTCACGAGATCGCGCCCTTGATGCCGCCTCCCGCCACAGCCCATCTCGCGAGGCAGGGGGATCCGCCATGCTCGAAGCCGGACAGGTCACGTCACGCGATGCCGAAGGCAGGATGGCGGACGACCGCCTGATCGTCGCGCTCGACGTGGCGGACGCGCTCGCCGGGCTGGAGATGGCGGCCCGCATCGGCGGCGCCGTCTCCTTCTACAAGATCGGGCTCGGCATGCTGACCGGCGGCGGCCTCGCCCTCGCCCACGAGCTCATCGGCGAGCACGGCAAGCGCGTCTTCCTCGACATG
This sequence comes from uncultured Alphaproteobacteria bacterium, assembly GCA_963833115.1. Lineage (GTDB taxonomy): Bacteria > Pseudomonadota > Alphaproteobacteria > Rhodobacterales > Rhodobacteraceae > Hasllibacter. The sequence continues at coordinate 309,190 of CAWHWS010000002.1, forward strand.
AAGCTCTTCGACATCGGCGCCACCGTCGAGGCCGCCGTGCGGGGCCTCACCCGGTCCGAGATCGACTTCCTCACCGTCCACGGCGATCCGCACGTCGTGCGCGCCGCGATGCAGGGACGGCGGGGCCGCACCCGGATCCTCGCGGTCACGGTCCTCACCTCGCTCGACCGCGGCGACCTCGACGACGCGATGATCGCCCCCGGCGACCTATCCGAGATCGCCCTCGAGCGCGCCGCGCGCGCCCTCGCCGCCGGCGCCGACGGCGTCATCGCCTCCCCGCTGGAGGCCGCCGCGATCCGCGCCCTGCCAGAGGCCGCCGGCAAGCTGATCGTCACCCCCGGCGTCCGGCCCGAGGGCGCCGCGCGAGGGGACCAGAAGCGCACCGCGACCCCGGCGGACGCCCTGCGCGCGGGCGCCGATCACGTCGTCGTCGGCCGCCCGGTCACGCGCGCCGCCGATCCGGGCGCGGCCGCGCACGCAATCCTCACATCGCTGCGCCCGGCCGGGCCCATGCACTAGGCCGCCCGCGTCGCCGCCCGCGCGGGCAGGGCCGCCGCCACCGCGTCCGCCACCGCCGTCGCCGTCGCGGCCGAGAGCGTCCACCCCAGATGCCCGTGCCCGGTGTTGTAGAAGACCCCCGGCGCCCGGCCCGGCCCCACGCGCGGCATCATGTCCGGCATCATCGGCCGAAGCCCCGCCCAGGGCACCACCGTCTCGGTGCGCACGTCCGGGAAATGACGCTCGACCCAGGCGGTCAGGGGCGCGATCCGCTCGTCGCGGATGTCGCGGTCCACGCCCGCGAACTCCGCCGTGCCCGCCACCCGCAGCCGCCGCTCGCCCAGCCGCGAGGTCACGATCTTCGCCGCGTCGTCCAGCAGGGACACCCGCGGCGCCGCCGCCCTGGACGCCGCGTCCTCGAGGTCCACCGTGATCGAGTAGCCCTTCACCGGGTAGACGTTCACCCGATCGCCAAAGCCCCGCGCGATCGCCCGGCTGCCCACCCCGGCGCACACGACCGCGCCGTCGAACCGCTCCGTGGCGCCGGCGCGGTCGATCTCCACGCCCCCGCGCACGGCGCGCGCCGCGTCCACCTCGCGCCCCATCGCGAAGACGACGCCGCGCCGCGCCAGCCAGTCCCCCAGGCCGACCGTGAACTTGTGGATGTCCCCGGTCGAATCGCTCTGCGTCCAGTACCCGCCGACATACGTCCCCCGCAGGGCCGGCTCCCGCGCCCGCACCTCCGCCCCGCTCAGCTCCTGTCGCTCGAGCCCCGCGCGGCGGTAGATCTCGCTGACCCGCCGCGCATGCGCCATGTCCGCCTCGGTGCCGTAGAAATGCAGGATGCCCGCCGGGGAGAAGTCGAAGTCGAGCCCCGCCACCTCCGCCATCTCCATCATCAGGGGGCGCGCCGCGAGCGCCAGGCGGACCGTCTCCTCGGTGCGCGCCTCGTGGCGCGGGATCGCCGCCAGGAACTCCGCCATCCAGGTGATCTTGTGCCATCGCGGCCCCGGATGGACCCTGAGCGGCGCGTCCCGCCGCAGCAGCCACTTGAGGCCCTTGAGCACCGTCGACCACTGGTTCCAGGTCTCCGCGTTGGAGGCGGAGAGCTGGCCCCCGTTGGCGAAGCTCGTCTCCATCGCCGCATAGCGCCGCCGGTCCACGACCGTGACGTCGAAGCCCCGCGCATGCAGCGCGTAGGCGGTGGTGACCCCGGTGATCCCGGCTCCGATGACGGCGATATGGCTCATGCGTCTTCCCCCGCGAGGATGCGGCCCGGCCGCGCCGGTGCCCGCCCCCTCCGTCGAAGACCTGAGAGTTTCACCGCCGGCCCGCGGGGCCGATCGGCTTGCTCCTACGGTGGCCGCCATGGGGGCGACGCTCTCCGGAGTGTCGGCGCGCGGCCGGTCCTGGGTGCCTGAGAGTTTCCGGGGCGGTTGCTCCTTCGGCGGCGGTCTCCCGCTCTCTCCCGGTCGCGCGCATGTCTGCCCGCGGCGTTATCGCCCGCCTCGGCGCCGCGCAAATCAAATCGCCACCGCGCCGCGCCGCCTTGGCAAGCGCGCCGCCGCCCGGCATTCGGACGCCATGGCAGTCACCGGCTCCCAGGCGATCCGCTCCTATTACCGCGTCAGGCAGGCGATGGGCGTCCAGGGCCTCCTGCTGCCCGTCCTGCTCGTGGGCGGCTCGCTCTATTCCGGCGATCCCCTGCCGCCCGCTCTGTCCGACTACGTCTACACCCCGTTCGCCCCGATCTTCACCGGGGTGATGTTCTCCATCGGCGTCTTCCTCCTGAGCTATCTGGGCTACCGGCGCGCCGGCGGGCCCGCCTGGATCACCGACCGGCGGGTGAGCACGCTGGCCGGCCTCGGCGCGCTGGGCGTCGCGCTCTTTCCCAACGACACCTTCGACCCCTGCGGCGAGCTCACCATCCGCATGTTCTCGCCCGCCGGGGTCGCGCACGTCGTCGCCGCGGGGGTGTTCCTCACGATGACCTGCGTGTTCTGCCTGCACCTCTTCCGCCGCCGCATCGTCGGCGACCGCCGGCCGCAGAAGGACCGCCGCAACGCGGTCTACCTCGCCTGCGGGCTCGTCATCCTCGGCGCGCTCCTGGGGCTGGCCTACTACTTCCTGGGCATGGATCTCGCCGACCGCTGCGCCGTCGCGCATCTCAAGCCCGTCCTCTGGCTGGAGGTCGCGACCGTCTGGGCCTTCGGCCTCGCCTGGCTCGTCAAGGGCGGCGGCGTCCGGCCCCTCAACGACGGCTACCGCGGCGCCGGCCTCGCAGGCCCCTAGAACGGGCCGCGAACACCGCGTATCCAGGGGCCATGCCCGCCCTGTGCCGCGACTGCCTGACCCCCGACGACGGCGCCCCCCGCCGCTGCCCGGCCTGCGGCTCGCCCCGCGTCGTCGCGCACCCCGAGCTCTTCTCCCTCGGCGTCGCCCACATGGATTGCGACGCCTTCTACGCCAGCGTCGAGAAGCGCGACGACCCGAGCCTCGCCGGCAAGCCCGTCATCATCGGCGGCGGCGTCCGCGGCGTCGTCTCGACCGCGTGCTACGTCGCGCGCGTGCGCGGCGTGCGCTCCGCGATGCCGATGTGGCGCGCCCTCGCGCTCTGCCCCGAGGCCGTCGTCATCAGGCCCCGCGGCGCCGCCTACGTGGAGGCCTCCCGCGCCATCCGCGTCATGATGGACGCGATGACCCCGGCGGTGGAGCCCCTCTCGCTGGACGAGGCGTTCCTCGACCTGCGCGGCACCGCCGCCCTCCACGGCGCGCCCCCCGCGGTGATGCTCGCCCGCCTGCTGAAACGCATGGAGGACGAGCTCGGCCTGACCGGCTCCGTCGGGCTCAGCCACAACAAGTTCCTGGCCAAGCTCGCCTCCGACCTCGACAAGCCGCGCGGCTTCACCGTCATCGGCGCCGCCGAGACCGAAGCCCGCCTCGCCCCGCTGCCGATCGCCAAGATCTGGGGCGCCGGCCCCGTCATGCAGGACCGGCTCGAGCGCGCCGGCATCCGCACCTTCGGGGATCTGCGCCGCTGGGACCGCCGGGACCTCGCCGCTCGCTTCGGCTCGGGGGGCGAGCGCCTGCACGACCTCTGCCGCGGCATCGATTCGCGCCGGGTGAAGCCGGACCGCGCCGTGAAGTCGCTCTCGAACGAGACCACCTTCCACGCCGATACCCGCGATCCGGACGTGCTCGACGGCCATATCTGGCGCCTCGCGGACAAGGTCTCCGGCCGCGCCAAGGCCAAGGGCCTCTCGGGCCGCGTCGTCACCCTCAAGCTCAAGCGCGCGAGCCATTCGCTCCTGACCCGCCGCACCTCCCTGCGCGAGCCCACGCAGCTCGCCGACACGATCTACCGCGCCGCCCGCGCCCTCTTCGACGAGACGCCCCACGTCACCGACTACCGCCTCCTCGGGGTGGGCCTCTCCGATCTGGCGCCCGCCGCGCGCGCCGATCTCTCGGCCGACCTCCTCGACCCCGCGGCCCCCCGCCGCGCCCTCGCCGAGCGCGCCACCGACGCGATCCGCGCGCGCTTCGGCGCCGACGCGATCCGCAAGGGCCGCGCCCTGCGCTAGCCGGTCACTCGGCCGCCATCGCCCGCGCCTCGCCGGCCTCGAGCGCGCAGATCCGCGCGGCCACCGCGCCCAGGCGCCCGCGCATCTCCGCGAAGCCCGAATGCGGCTCCACCGCGGCCTCGTCCATGTAGAGCGCGCGGTCGATCTCCACCTGGACGGCGTGCTGCGCGCGCGACGGCCGGCCATAGGCCCGCGCGATGTAGGCGCCCGCGAAGGGTGCGTTGCGCGCCACGCGGAAGCCCGCCTCGACGAAGATCGTCTCGATCGCCTCCACCCTGTCCGCACCGGCCGCCGCCCCGAACCTGTCGCCCAGCACCACCTCCGGCCGCGGCCCGCGCCCGCCGCCCTCGATCGCCTCGTGCGGCATCGAATGGCAGTCGATGAGGAGCGACGCCCCGAACCCCGCGCGCGCCTCGTCCAGGAGGTCCTGCAGCGCGCCGTGATAGGGGCGCCAGACGTCGCGGATGCGCCGCTGCGCCTCCTGGAGCGTCATCTTCCCCGAGTAGATCGGCCGCCCCCCCGCCACCACCCGCGGGATCACGCCCAGGCCGCTCGCGATGCGCGGGTTGTGCGCCACCCGCCGCGCCCCTTCGACCAGGGCGGGGTCGAGCTCGTCCGCTGCCCGGTTGAGGTCGAGGAACGCCCGCGGCATCCGCGCCGAGAGGAGCGGCGCCCCGTGCGACGGCGCGTCCCCCCAGAGCCGGTCGACATAGGCGTCCTCCGAGGACCGGATCGCCCGCCCGCTCAGGATCGCGCCGCGCAGGAAGGCCGGCGTGTACTCGCGGCCCGAATGCGGCGAGGCGAAGACCGCGCCCGTCTCGCGCCGCGCCGGCAGGATCAGCTCGAAGGCCCCGTCAGTCATCACGTCTCCCCGCCTCCCCGCCACTTAGCGGCGCGGATGCTGCCGGCGAACCCCCTTGTGCGCCCGATCGTTCCCTTCTATCAGCCGCGGACCGACGCGGGCCCTCCCGCGTCTCGTGCGTTTCGGGCCCCGCCCGCGCGCGGGGCGAAGCGGGCCCGTCCGGTCGAGGGCGATTAGCTCAGCGGTAGAGCACTTCGTTGACATCGAAGGGGTCACTGGTTCGATCCCAGTATCGCCCACCACGCCCGACGGGCGAGACAGATCACCGCCCGGACGGGCACCGAAACCGACAGGCGCGCGAGCGCCGCGACCCGAGGAGAGACCCATGAAGGTCCGCAACTCGCTCCGCTCGCTCAAGAGCCGCCACCGCGACTGCCGCGTCGTCCGCCGCAAGGGCCGCGTCTACGTGATCAACAAGACCCAGCCCCGCTTCAAGGCCCGCCAGGGCTGAGCGTCGCCGGGGCCGGGCTTTCGGCTCGCGAACCATCACGGGCGTCGCCCTCGCCGGGGCGGCGCCCGTTCGCGTGCGGACCTAGCGCAGGATGCGCTCCGCCAGCATCCGCACCACGATGTCCTGGCTCATGAACCCCGTCACCGGCAGGCCCCGCGCCTCCTGGTAGCGGCGCAGGGCCCGGCGCGTGTCGCGGTCGAACGTCCCGTCGACCGGTCCGGGCTCGAGCCCGAACGCCTCCAGCCCCGCCTCCACGAGCCGCCGCCCGATCGGATCGAGCCCGAGCCGCGCCTCCGTCTCCTCCGCCAGCCGCCGCGCCTGTCCGTCGCCTCCCGCGTCCGCGCCCGATCCGGTCAGCTCGCGCAGCCGCCGCAGGGCCGCGTCCCGGTAGGCCCCGTCGGGGTTCTCCTCCAGGTAGCGACGGTAGTCGCCCGGCCGGTCCCGCTCCTGCGCCGCGCGCCAGGTCCGCCGGTCGCGCGCCGTCACGCGCCCGCGCGCCTCCTCGGCCATCGCGTCGAGCCGCGCCTCGGCCCCGGACGCGTACACCCCGTCCGGGAACCGCTCCAGATACCGGCGCAGCCCGTCCGCGCTCCCGTCCGCCCCCGTCCGCGCCCAGTAGTCGCGATCGCCGCGCTCGACCTCGGCCCGCCGCCGCTCGCGTTCCACGTCGAGCTCGGCCTGCCGCCGCGCGCCCTGCGCGTCCAGCACCCGGAGCTGCTCTCCCGTCAGGAACCCGGTCTCCTCGTAGCCGTTCCGCGCCTGCCAAGCGCCGATCGCCCGGCGGCTCCCCGCGCCGAAGATCCCGTCCACCCCGCGCGTGTCGAAGCCCAGCAGCACCAGGTCCGACTGCGCCCCCCGCCGGTCCTCCCGGCTGAGGTTCAGGTCCGCCTCCGCCTCGCGGGCCTCGCGCGACGGGTCCTCGGTGATCGCCGCCAGCCGGTCGCGCGCGACCCGCGCATACTGCCCGTTCGGGTACCGGCGAAGATAGCTCTCGTAGCCGGTCCGGTTGTCGAACCGCTCGACGACCTCCCAGTAGCTCCCCTCCACCGAACCCTCCGGCGCGCTCGCCGCCCGGCCCGATCCGAGGACCGCCATCCCATCGCCGTCCAGCCCCCGCGCGGACAGCCCCCTCTGGCGCAGGTCCGCCTCCCGCAGCACGCCGCCCGGCCGCGTGAGGACCTCGCGCACCGCGTCCATCACCGCGTCCGCGTCCCCCGCCGCGACCGGCACCCGCAGGCCCACCGGCGTCGACCCCGGCTCGAGCCCGCGCATCACCGGGCCGTCGCCGTCCGCGTCCCCGTCCGGCCCGCCCAGCAGGAGGGCCGCACGCCCGCCCCCCCCGCCCATCGCCGCCGCGATCAGGTCCACGGGCACCGCCCCGGCCGGCACCTCCGTCAGGTCCGGGAACCCGTCCACGTCGGCGCCCAGCATCCAGAGGCTGCTGCCCACGCGCACGAACTGCCCCAGGAGCACCACGAGCCGCCCGTCATCCGCGTCCGCCCGGTCGGCGAACCGCTTCACCGCCCGCAGCATCTCGCGCTGGTCCGCGTCGTAGGCGTCGTCCACCTCGAAGCCCGCCCCCTCGATCGCGCGCCGCACCTCGCGCAGGTCCCCGCCGAGGTCGAGGTCGTCGAGCCGCCGGTACTCGTCGTTCGCGATGAGGAGCGCCCGGTCCTCCGCCGCCGCCGGCGAGGCCGGCAGGGAAGCGGCACTGCCGAGGAGGAGCGTCAGGACGATGGATCGCGTGGTGAAGGTCATGTCGTCTCCTCGATGCGCCGGCCGTGGCGCGCGCCGGGCATGCGCCGAGGCGGCCCCGTCATGCCATGACGCGCGGCCGCGCGCCGGGGTTCCGCCCTCAGGCGTCGTAGTCGCGCGCGTCCTCGATCACCACGCCGTCGTTCGGCAGGCCCCGCGGGCCGGCGGCCTCCACCGAGCCCCGCAGCTTGAGGTGCTCCGGCAACAACGCCTCCACCGCCGCCGGATCGCCCCCCTCGATCACCACGCGCATCGCGTCGCCGTCGCCGTCCCGCTCCGCGATCACCCGCGCCCGCACCACCCCCGGCGCCGCGGCGACCAGCGCCGCGACCTGCTCCGGCCGCACGAACATGCCCTTGATCTTCGTCGTCTGGTCCGCCCGGCCCATCCAGCCGCGGATGCGCATGTTCGTGCGCCCGCAGGGGCTCGCCCCCGGCAGCACCGCCGACAGGTCGCCCGTCGCGAACCGGACCAGCGGATAGTCCGGGTTCAACGCCGTCACCACGACCTCGCCGACCTCGCCCTCCGCGACCGGATCGCCCGTGCCCGGCCGGACGATCTCCACGATCACGCCCTCGTCCACGACCATCCCCTGCGGCGCGCCGCCGTCGGGATCGGGCACCTCGTAGGCCACGTTCCCCAGGTCCGCCGTCGCGTAGTTCTGCAGCACCGTCACGCCCCGCTCCGCATAGGCCGCCCGCATGGAGGGAAACAGCGCCCCGCCGCCCACCGCCGCCTTCGCGATCCGGAGCGTCACCCCCTGCGCGTCCGCCCGGTCCAGGATGACCATGAGGTAGTCCGGCGTGCCCGCATAGGCCGTCGCCCCGCAGTCCAGCGCCGCCCGCACCTGCAGGTCCGTCTGCCCCGTGCCCGCCGGGATCACGGCCGCGCCCACCGCCCGCGCGCCGCTCTCGAAGATGTGGCCCGCCGGCGTGAGGTGGTAGCCGAAGCAGTTCTGCACCACGTCCCCGGCGCCGATCCCGCAGGCATGGAGGAACCGCCCCACCCGCCACCAGTCGCGCCCCGCGCCCCCGGGCTCGTAGATCGGCCCCGGCGACTGGAAGATGTGCGTCACCTCCCCCACCGGCATCCCCCCGAACGGCGGCGCCTCCCCCTGCCGCGCCGCCAGCTCCGACTTCCGCAGCACCGGCAGCGCCGCGAGCCCGGCGAGGCCGTCCACCGGCTCCCGCCCCGCCCGCGCCAGGTTGGCGTTCAGCGCCGCCAGCTGGTCGGCCGCCCGCGCGTCCGCGCTCCGCGTCTCCAGGTCGTCGTAATGGGTCATGGGTCGCTCCGTCCGGTTTCCCGCACCCTAGGCCGCCATCGACCCGAGGCGTAGGGTCCGCGTCGATGACTGATCCGCTCGTCGTGCCCCCGGACCCCGCTTGGCCCGCCGCCTTCGCGGCCGAGGCGCGCCGCCTCGCCCCCGTCGTCCCGGTGTTGCATCACATCGGCTCCACCGCCGTGCCCGGCCTCACGGCGAAGCCGACGATCGACATCCTGGGCGTCCTCCCTGCCCTCGACGGCATCCCCGTCTTCGCCCTCGCCGCCGCCGGCTACGAGCTGCGCGGCTTCGCCGGCCTGCCCGGGCGCGTGTTCCTGCGCCGGATGGAGGGGCGGCGACGCCTGGCGCACCTGCACCTCTACGCGGCGGGCGACCCGAACGTCGGGCGCCACCTCGCCTTCCGGGGCTGGCTCCGCGCCCGCCCGGACCGCGCGGCGGCCTACGGCGCACTGAAACTCGAACTCGCCGCCCGCCCCGGCCAGACCCGCGCCGGATACGTCGAAGGCAAGGCGTCCTGGGTCCGCGCCGAGGAGGCCCGCGCCCTGGGCTGGGCCGCTCAGGACAGCCAGCGCTTGCGCCGCCGGTAGGAGCGCACGTCGCGGAACGACTTCCTCCCCTCGTCCGACATCCCGAGGTAGAACTCCTTGACGTCGGGGTTCTCGCGCAGCTCCGCCGCCGGCCCCTCCATCACCACCCGCCCCGATTCCAGGATGTACCCCCGGTGCGCGAACCTGAGCGCCACGTTCGTGTTCTGCTCCGCCAGGAGGAAGCTCACCCCCTCGCGCTCGTTGAGGTCCTTCACGATCCCGAAGATCTCCTCCACGAGCTGCGGCGCGAGCCCCATGCTCGGCTCGTCCAGCAGGATCGTCTCCGGCCGGCTCATCAGCGCGCGCCCGATCGCGCACATCTGCTGCTCGCCGCCGGAGGTGTAGCCCGCCTGCGACCCCCGCCGCTCGCGCAGCCGCGGGAAGTACCCGTAGACCATCTCCAGGTCCCGCTTCACCGCCGCCGCCCCGTCGCGCCGCGTGTACGCCCCCGTGAGGAGGTTCTCCTCCACCGTCAGGTGCTCGAAGCAGTGCCGCCCCTCCATCACCTGGATGACGCCGCGCTGCACCAGCGCCTCGGGGCTTAGGTCCTGCACCCGCTCCCCGCGGTGCAGGATGGAGCCCTTGGTGACCTCCCCCCGCTCCGAATGCAGCAGGTTGCTGATCGCCTTGAGCGTCGTCGTCTTGCCCGCCCCGTTCCCGCCCAGGAGCGCGGTTATCCCGCCCTCGGGCACCGAGAGCGACACCCCCTTCAGCACGAGGATCACGTGGTTGTAGATCACCTCGATGTTGTTGACCTCGATGAGGGCGCGGCCCGCCGCCTCCGGGGCCGGGCCCGCGGGCGCCGTCTGGGTGTCGAGCATGGGGCCTCCTCGGAGGGGCGGTGCCGGGTCTTCGGTCGGTCCCGCGGCCGGATCGCTCCGGCCGCGGGGCGCGTCTCAGCTTTCGGCGCAGCCGGGGGTGATGCCGTTCTCCGCCGCGTAGGCGAGGCTGTCCTCGGCCACGAGCGGGTCGATCACCGCCTTGTCGGGGTCGATATAGCCCGTGAGCGCCTCGAACCGCTGCTCGGAGGCGTTCCACTGCTGCACGAGGCCCTGGCCCGAGCCGCCATGGTTCTGGCAGGTCACGTCGAAGACCGGCCCGATCCCGGGCATGCCGAGCTCCTCCATCATCGCCTCCGTGATCTCCAGGTTGGCCATCCCGTCGCGCATCTGCGCCGGCGTGATGTCGGTCACCCCGTGCATCTCCTGGGCTACCTTGATCGCCTCGGCCGCCAGCATCGCGGCGTACATGCCCCGCGTGTAGAGCACCGAGCCCACGTTCGACCCGTCGCCCGCCGCCATCCCGGCGTCCACGACCGTCTCGCGGATCTCGTCGAAGATCGGCAGCTCGGCGTCCACCACGTTCATGTTGAGGGACTTGTACCCGTCCGCCGCCATGCCCGCCGGGGTCACGTCGTGCTCCGCGCCGGCCCACCAGTTGCCGATGAAGTTCTCCATCGGGTAGCGGATGTTGGCCGCCTCCTGCACGGCGACCTGGTTCATCACGCCCCAGCCCCACATCAGCACGTAGTCCGGCTGCTCGCGCCGGATCTGCAGCCATTGGGATTTCTGCTCCTGGCCCGGATGGTCGACCGCGATCTCCGTGAGGTCGAAGCCGTGCTTCTCGCCCAGCGCTTGCAGCGTGCGGATCGGCTCCTTGCCGTAGGCCGAGTTGTGGTAGACCAGCGCGATCGTCTTGCCCGAGAGATCCCCGCCGTTCTCCTCCAGCAGGTAGTTCACCGCCACGGAGGCCGCGTCCCAGTAGTTGGCCGGGTAGTTGAAGACGTTCTGGAACACCTCCCCGTTCACGGCCGAGGTGCGCCCGTAGCCCATCGTGTGCAGCGGGATGCCGTCCGCCTGCGTCTTGGGAATGAGCTGATAGGTGATCCCGGTCGAGAGCGGCTGGTACACCAGGGCGCCGTCGCCCTTGGTGTTCTCGTAGCATTCCACGCCCTTCTCGGTGTCGTAGGCCGTCTCGCACTCGACCACGCGCACCATCTCGCCGCCGATGCCCCCGTCGCGCGCGTTCAGGAGGGCGAAATAGTCCTGGTACCCGTCCGAGAACGGGATCCCGCCCGCCGCGTAGGGCCCGGTCCGGTAGCTGAGGTCGGGGATCATCAGGTCGGCCAGGGCCGGCCCGGCGATCAGGGCGGCGAGCGCCGCGGATGTGAGGGTCGTCTTCATGTCGTCTCTCCCTTGAGGATGCCGGGGGTTCGCCCCCGATCGTGATGTCGCATCAGTTAGTGCGGGAACGGCCAGAGCCGCAACTTCTCCTTCGTGAGCCGCCAGAGCTGCGCCAGCCCGTGCGGCTCCACGATCAGGAAGAACATGATCAGCCCCCCCACGATCACGAGGTTGAGATGCGCCACCAGCGATGTGTCCCAGCCCAGGAGGTCGACCCCCAAGAGCTTGAGCGCCACCGGCAGCAGCACCATGAACGCCGCCCCCGCGAAGCTGCCGAAGATGCTCCCCAGCCCTCCGATGATGATCATGAACAGCACCAGGAACGACTTCTGGATGCCGAACGCCGCGCCCACCTCCACCGCGCCCAGGTAGACCGCGAAGAACAGCGCCCCCGAGATGCCGATGAAGAACGAGCTGACCGCGAAGGCCGTCAGCTTCGCCTTGAGGGGGTTCACCCCGATGATCTCGGCCGCGATGTCCATGTCCCGGATCGCCATCCAGGACCGCCCGACCGTGCCCCGCGTCAGGTTCCGCACGAGCCACGCGGACGCGATCACGAACGCCAGGCAGAAGAGGTAGGTCGCCCAGGCGCTCGTCGCGGGTCCGGTGACCGCCACGCCCAGCACGGTGCGCTCCGGCGCCGTGATCTGCCCCGAGGCCGAGTAGTTGTAGAACCAGGACACCCGGTTGAAGAGCCATACCAGGAAGAACTGCGCCGCCAGTGTCGCGACGGCGAGGTAGAAACCCTTGATCCTGAGGGACGGCAGCCCGAACACCGTGCCCACCGCCGCGGTGATGAACCCCGCCAGCACGACGTGCACGGCGATGCTCACATCCGGGAACGACGTCATCAGCTTGAAGCAGGAATACGCCCCCACGGCCATGAACCCGCCGGTCCCGAGCGATACCTGCCCGCAATACCCCGTCAGCACGTTCAGCCCCAGCGCCGCGATCGCGTAGATCAGGAACGGCAGCGCGATCGAGTTGACCCAATAGTCGTCGATCACGAAGGGCACGATCAGCAGCGCCACCGCCAGGATCGCGTAATACCCCCGCCGGTCGAGCCGCAGCGGGAACGTCTGCGCGTCCTCGGCATAGGACGTCTTGAAGTCGCCGGCTTCCCTGTAGATCACGCCTTGCCCCTCCCGGTCACGTAAGCCGCCAGATAGCTCCCCAGCCCCGCCCCCGCCGGCACCGCCGCATAGGCGACGGCGGGCGCCCACACGGGCACCCCCGCTGGCGGGTTCGCCACCCCCATCGCCAGGACCACCACGAACACCGCGCCGGCCGCCAGCATCAACCGATGCCCCCACCGCCGGAACCCCGCGCTCGCCTGCGGGCTCACTCCGACGCCTCACCCTCGTCTGAATGATAACTTGCCGCTCGTACGTTTCGCCGTGGCGTTATCCTATCTGATGTTTCATCGTCTACTCCACCCAGATCTATTGACTCATTTAGCCGATAGACACCTGCTGCAGTCGACTGGGAATGTCGCACGAGATTTTCAAGAGAAGTGCTAATGTAGCCAAGGAGCATGTAAATCGGTATTTGAGCAACCGCCAGAGTTAGAAACAGAAAGTCGGTTTCATCACCAGATGATGCAAAAGTCACAACCGCAACGATCGCCGCGATCGCAGCAAGTATATAGAATATTAGGCCTAGGAGACTACCCATTACTTACACCCGCTCAATGATCTTCTCCCCGAACAGCCCCTGCGGCCGGAACACCAGGAACACCAGCGCCAGCATGTAGGCGAACCAGTTCTCCGTCGCGCCGCCGATCAGTGGCCCGATGGTGAACTCGAACAGCTTCTCCCCCACCCCGATGATCAGCCCGCCGACGATGGCGCCGGGGATCGAGGTGAACCCCCCCAGCATCAGCACTGGCAGCGCCTTCAAGGCGATGAGGGACAGCGAGAACTGCACCCCCGACTTCGCCCCCCACATGATCCCGGCCACCAGCGCCACGAACCCCGCCAGCGACCACACCAGCCACCAGATGAAGCCCAGCGAGATGCCGACCGACAGCGCCGCCTGATGGTCGTCCGCCACCGCCCGCAGGGCCCGGCCCTGCTTGGTGTACTGCGAGAACGCGACGAGCCCCGCGACCAGCACGATGGCGACGCCGGCGGCCACGATGTCCAGCGTGTCGATGAAGAAGCCGAAGAACGCCTCCGTCCCCAGCCCCGCCGTCAGGTCCTCGATGAAGAACGACCCCCCCTGCGGCAGCCCGACGTCCAGCGTCTTGATGTCCGAGCCCCACATCAGGTCGCCCACCCCCTCGAGGAAGTAGGCCAGCCCGATGGTCGCCATGAAGAGGATGATCGGCTCCTGCCCCACGAGGTGGCGAAGCACGTAGCGGTTCACCGCCCAGGCGAACGCGATCATCACCACCGTGGTCAGGAGGATCGCCGCCAGCGCCGGCACCTCCCAGCCGAAATAGTGCACGTCCGTCCCGAACACCGCGTTGATCAGGTGCGCGAACGGCACCTGGCCGTCCATGATCCCCACGAGGGTGAGCGCCGCGAACAGCGCCATCACCCCCTGCGCGTAGTTGAAGATGCCCGACGCCTTGAAGATCAGGACGAAGCCGAGGGCCACGAGCGCGTAGAGCACCCCGGCCATCAGCCCGTTGATCATCACCTCGCCCGCATAGAGCAGCTGGTCGGGCATCGCCCCCCCTATCCCTTCGTGTCCGAGAGCCGCGCCGGCCCCGGATTCGCCTCGCCCGCGCCGGTCGCGGCCTCCCCGGGCAGGGCGCCCACGTCCTCCTCGCGGTCGAGCGCGGGCTCCACGTCGTCATAGTGCGAGCCCCCGTCCCGCCCCGGGTTCGGCCCGGTGGCGGCGGGGCAGGTGCACGCCGCCAGCAGCTCGATCGCCTTCTCCGACTGCTGGCCCACGGGCTGCGCCTCGAGGGCCGCGCGCGCCGCGCGCAGGCCCCAGTCGACGTCGCCGTCCACGTAGTCCGGCCGCCCCGCGCCCTCGCCGAGCCCGCCGCCGCGCGCGTCGCGCGACTGCCGCGCCACGCGCCCGAACGCGCCCAGCGCCGCCTCGCGCTCGTTGCGCCGCAGCTCCTCGAAATCCTCGGGCCGGAACCCCCGCAGCCGGTCGATCATGTAGTTCGGGATCCCCCGGTCCTCCCCCAGCGCGTCCGCCAGGGTCTTCTTCAGCCAGGTCTCGTGATCGCTCATGCGTGCCTCCATCGGTGTGCGGAGGCCAACGGACGAGCGCGCCATCGGGTCCTAGTCATGCGCCACGCCCAGATAGGCGTCGATCACGTCCTGGTTGCCGCGCACCTCGTCCGGGGTTCCGTCCCCGATCAGGCGGCCGTAGTCCATCACCACGACCCGGTCCGAAAGGTCCATCACGACCCCCATGTCGTGCTCGATCAGCGCGACCGTCGTGCCGAACTCGTCGTTCACGTCGAGGATGTAGCGGCTCATGTCCTCCTTCTCCTCGACGTTCATGCCCGCCATCGGCTCGTCCAGCAGCAGGAGCTTCGGCTCCGCCGCCAGCGCGCGGGCCAGCTCGACCCGCTTCTTGAGCCCGTAGGGCAGCCGCCCCACCGGCGTCTTGCGGATCGCCTGGATCTCCAGGAAGTCGATGATCTTCTCGACGGCCTCGCGGTTCTCCTGCTCCTCGCGCGCCGCCGGCCCCCACCACAGCGCCTGCGCCGCCAGCCCCCGCCGCATGTGCGTGAGCCGCCCGGTCATCACGTTGTCGAGCACGCTCATCCCGTTGAAGAGCGCGATGTTCTGGAACGTCCGCGCGATCCCCTGCCGCGCGACCTGATAGGGCTTCATCGGCGGGCGCCGCTCGCCGCGGAACCACACCTCCCCCTCCTGCGGATTGTAGAAGCCCGAGATCACGTTGAGCATCGAGGATTTGCCCGCCCCGTTCGGCCCGATGATCGCCCGTATCTCCCCCTCCCGGATGTCGAACGAGATGTCCTTGATCGCCACCACCCCCCCGAACCGCAAGGTGATGTTCCGCATCTCCATCAGCGTGCCGCCGATGGTGCGGCCGTCGGAAGTCAATGTCGGTCGTGCATCAAGCATACCCGCTTCTAACTCCCTGAAGCTTCAGCCAGTAAACTACAGTTCTTCTTAACTACTAATGCTTCCGCTTTTTCCGCCACCTCAGCCTTTGGAACAGCCAAACCCATCTCTTCTATACTGCGGGCAGCAAGGGTGGACATAACCCCAATCTTAAACGGTATGTTAGGACCAAACAGAAAGCGCCTTTCCTCGATCGGAAAATCCACCAACATATCCTCGCCGCTTATCTGTCCCGCCTCATAATCCATGAAGAACGTTCGGCCGGCCGAATAGGCAAGGTCGAACCATTCGGCGCCACGGTCGTAGTCACCGGGTATCCACGAGGACGCATGGGAGCATTGGAACAGGGTCCATGCCTCGTAGCCAATGCTGGCACCATTCCGTTCCTGCGCACCCAACGGCGCAATTAAACCGCAAAGCGCTATACTGGCGGCGACGCTTCGCAGCAGTAGCGCCCTCACTCCGCCGCCTCCAGCACCGGCGCATCCACTGGCATCGTCTCCGCGTCCACCACCACCAGCGTCGCCCGGATCGACCCCTTCCGCCCGTCCTCGTAGGTCACCTCCGTCTCCGTGCGCACCTCCGCCGATCCGTCATACAGCGCCTCGATGATGTCCGCATATTTCTCCTCGATGATCCGCCGCCGCACCTTGCGCGTGCGCGTCATCTCCCCGTCGTCGGGGTCGAGCTCCTTGTGCAGCACCACGAAGCGATGCACCTGGCAGCCCGACAGCATGTCGTCCTGCGCCACCGAGCGGTTCACCGCCTCCACGTGCCCCTTCACCGTCTCCAGCACCCGCGCGTTCTGCGACAGCTCCTGATAGCTCGCATAGGCCACGTTGTTGCGCTCGGCCCAATTGCCCACGGCCGTCAGGTCGATGTTCACGAACGCCGCGCACCGGTCCCGCCCGTTGCCGAACACCACCGCCTCCAGGATGTCGGGATAGAACTTGAGCTTGTTCTCCACGTATTTCGGCGCGAACAGCGCGCCCGACGCCATCTTCCCCACGTCCTTCGCCCGGTCGATGATCCGCAGGTGGCCCGAGCCCTCCTCGATGAAGCCGGCATCGCCGGTGGCGACCCAGCCCTCCGGGTCCTTGGTGTCCCGCGTCGATTCCTCGTTCTTGTAGTAGCGCACGAACGTCCCCGGCGAGCGGTAGAACACCTCCCCCGTCTCCCCGATCCGGATCTCCACCCCCGGGCTCGGCACGCCGACCGTGTCCGAGCGCACCTCGCCGTCGGGCTGCTGCGTGATGAAGACCGACGCCTCCGTCTGCCCGTAGAGCTGCTTGAGGTTGATCCCCAGCGCCCGGTAGAAGTCGAAGATCTCCGGTCCGATCGCCTCCCCGGCGGTGTAGCCCACGCGTACGCGGCTGAACCCCAGCGTGTTCTTCAGGGGCCCGATCACCAGCGCCTTGGCGAGCGCGTATCGCGCCCGGTCCAGGCCCGAGACCGGCTCCCCGTCCAGCACCTTCGGCCCCACCCGCCGCGCGACGCCCATGCCCCAGTCGAAGAGCCGCTTCTTCGCCGCCCCCGAATCCTCCATCCGGATCATCACGTTGGTGAGCTGCGTCTCGAAGACCCGCGGCGGGGCGAAATAGTAGGTCGGCCCGATCTCGCGCAGATCCGCCATCAACGTGTCCGCGCTCTCGGGGCAGTTGACGCAGAACCCCGTCCAGTAGGCCTGCCCGATCGAGAAGATGAAATCCCCCACCCAGGCCATCGGCAGGTAGGCCAGCACCTCGTCCCCCGCCCGCAGCCGGTCGAACTCCGACGAGTTGCGCGACGTCTCGATGATGTTGGCGTTGGACAGGACCACGCCCTTCGGCTTGCCCGTCGTCCCGGAGGTGTAGAGCATCACGCAGGTGTCGCCGTAGCCGAGGCCCTCCCGCCGCCGGCGCAGCTCGTCCTCCAGCCCCGAGGCCCGCCCGGCCGCCTGCACGTCGGCATAGGACGTCATCACCGAATGGTCGTAGCGCCGCAGCCCCCGCGCATCGAGGTAGACGATGTGGTCCAGCGAGGCGATCCGCGCCCGCACCTCCTCCACCTTGTCGACCTGCTCCTGGTCGCCCGCCACGATGAACCGCGCGCCGCAATGCTCCAGGACGTAGGCGATCTCCTCGCCGACCGCGTCTTGGTAGAGCGGCACCGGCACGCAGCCCGCCATCTGCGCCGCGACCATCGCCCAGTAGAGCGCCGGCCGGTTGCGCCCGATCACCGCCACGTGGTCCCCCGGCGCGGCGCCGAGCGTCAGGAGCCCGAGCGCCAGCGCCTCGATCTCCCCGGCCGCCTCCGCCCAGGTCCAGGCCTGCCAGATCCCGTATTCCTTCTCGCGATAGGCCGCCTTGCCGCCGTGCCGCGCCACGTTGCGCGCGAGCAGCGCCGGGATCGACGCGGCGTCCGGCTCCGGCGCTCTGCCCTGGGCCGGTGCGGCCATGTCGCGATCCTCCCCGCATCGGCGCCCCGTCCGGCGGGGCGTCTCCAGCGCCGGCCATGATGAGGGCGCGCGCGGGGGCCCGTCAATGACCCCGTCGTCGCCCGCGCGGCGACCTCCGGCCCCGGTTGCCCGGCCCGCCCGGCCGCGCGATACCCGGGTCATGACGCATGACGCCGCGACCGACCTGACCCAATTCCTGGCCGGCCGCCGCTTCGGCACCGTGATGGCCGATCCGCCCTGGCGCTTCGCCAACCGCACCGGCAAGGTCGCGCCGGAGCACAAGCGCCTCGCGCGCTATCCCACGATGACGCTCGGCGACATCTGCGCCCTGCCCGTGGCCGCGCACCTCGCCGATCCGGCGCATTGCTACCTCTGGGTGCCCAACGCCCTCCTGCCGGACGGGCTGTGCGTGCTCTCGGCCTGGGGGTTCGAGTACAAGTCCAACATCGTCTGGCACAAGATCCGCAAGGATTCCGCCGAGGACGGGACGACCCTCTCGGACGGCCGCGGCGTCGGCTTCTACTTCCGCAACGTGACCGAGATCCTGCTCTTCGGCACCCGGGGCAAGAACGCGCGCACCCTCGCGCCCGGCCGCCGTCAGGTGAACATGATCCAGACCCGCAAGCGCGAGCACTCGCGCAAGCCCGACGAGCAGTATCCCCTGATCGAGGGCTGCTCGCGCGGCCCCTACCTGGAGCTCTTCGGCCGCGGCCGCCACTCCGACGCCTGGACCACCTGGGGCAACCAGGCCGATGACGACTACGCCCCCGACTGGGCGACCTACGCCTACAACTCCGCCGCCCCCCCCGCCGCCGAATAGCTCCCGCCGCCCCCGTGGGGTGCGTGCTCGCACGCACCGCCCCCCCCGGCGCGCCCTCACCCCGCCGGATGCGGCACGACCACCCCCGCCGGCAGCCCGAGCAGCAGGAGCGGGCAGGGCGCCCCCACCCCGCGCGCGATCCGGTCCTCCAGCTTGGCCCAGTGCGTGGTCGCCGCGCCGAACTTGTCGGCCACGAAGGACGGCGTGAACGCCGCGGCGAAGTCGCGCCCCGGCGCCACGGCCCGCGCCACCGCCCGCCGCTGCCGGTCGGTGCGCGCCTTCACGCCCAGCGCCGCCAGCCCCTCCTCGCCGTCCACGCCCATCGCGCGCAGCGTCTCCTCGACGATGGCGCCCATCGCCGCCTGCATCGCCGCCCCGCGCGTGACGATCACCCCCGCGCTGATGATCCCGGCCGCGTGCAGTCGCTGGAAGTTCTCCAGGTCCCGGTCGAAGAACGGGTCCTTGTTGTTCCA
The DNA here is from genome assembly GCA_963833115.1 of uncultured Alphaproteobacteria bacterium. Lineage (GTDB taxonomy): Bacteria > Pseudomonadota > Alphaproteobacteria > Rhodobacterales > Rhodobacteraceae > Hasllibacter. The sequence continues at coordinate 328,177 of CAWHWS010000002.1, forward strand.
CTCGATCTCGAGCGCGATGGTCCCGGCCGCCCCCGCGCGCACGTGGTCGACCTCGTGGCTCGTCCCGTCGCCGAGCGGCCGGCCGTTCACCGTGGTCACGATCTCGAAGACGTGCTTGCCCCAGCCCGCCCGCGTCAGGACCCGCCGAAGCCGCTGCGTCGACGCCGCCTCCCCCCCGCCCGAGGCGATGATCTCCGCCGCCGGGATCGCGACCTCGCCGAGCGCGCGGACCAGCTCCGCCGTCTCGGCCGCGAAGTCGACCGACAGGATCGCCTCGGCATGGCTGCGCGCCGCCACGTCGAACCCCGCCGCCCGCAGCGGCGCCAGCACCGCCGAACCCGGGCCGGGCGCCGCGGGCGTCGCGAAGAGGTCGGGTATCGGCTCCATGCCGCGCAGGCTAGCGCGCCCCGCCGCCGGGCGCACGCGCGCCCGGGCCGGCGGCGTCCGCGGACCGGCGCGCCGATGCGCATGGGTTGTGCATGGCATGCGCATGGGGTGTGCATGCCCCGTGCACGCCCCGCCGGAGCCCCGCCATGCCCGACCGCCCCCATCTCTGGCTCCGCGCCGAGAGCCGCGACGGCGAGCGCCGCGCCGGCCTCACCCCCGAGGGCGCCCGGGCCCTCCTCGAAGCCGGCTGGCGCCTCACCGTCGAGGAAAGCGCCGCCCGCGTCTTCCCCGCCGGCGCCTATCCCGGCGAGCGCGCCCCCGAGGGCACATGGCCGCAAGCCCCTGACGACGCGGTGATCTTCGGCCTCAAGGAGCTCCCGGAGGACACCGGCCCCCTGCGCCACGCGCACCTGATGTTCGGCCACGCCTACAAGGGCCAGGTCGCCGGCCGGCACCTCCTGGACCGGCTCGCGGCCGGCGGCGGCACCCTCCTCGACCTCGAATACCTCACCGACGCGCAGGGTCGCCGCCGCGCCGCCTTCGGCCACTGGGCGGGCTATGCCGGCGCCGCCGTGGCCCTGCGCTGCTGGGCCGCCCAGCGCCGCGGCCACCTCGCCGGCCCGGTCCACGGCCACGCGTCCGCCCCGGCCATGCTCTTGGAACTGCAGGCGGATCTCGCCGGCCTCGGCACCCGCCCCACCGCCATCGTCGTAGGCGCCCTCGGCCGCGTCGGCCGCGGCGCGCACGAGCTCCTGACCCACATGGGCGTCCCCTGCACCCTTTGGGACGTCGAGGAGACCAGGGATCGCCGCCACTTCCCCGAGATCCTCGCCCACGACATCCTGGTGAACGCCATCCTCGCCCGTCCCGGCGCCCCGGTGCTCGTCCCCTCGAGCGCGGCCCATGCCGTCCGGCGCCTGAGCGTCATCGCCGACATCGCCTGCGACCCGCGCTCCGACTTCTCCCCGATCGAGGTCTACGGTGCCGAGACGACCTGGGAAGAACCCGCCATCCGCGTCCACGGCGCCCCGCCCCTCGACGTCACGGCCATCGACAACCTCCCCTCCCTCCTGCCGCGGGAGAGCTCCGAGGACTTCGCCGCCCAGCTCCTGCCCGTCCTCCTCGAGATGCCGGACGATGCGCACGGCACGTGGTTTCGCGTGCGAAACATCCACGCGCGCCATGCCAGCGCAGCGGGCGCCGATGCCGGAGGCGAGGCCGCGTCCGCCGGGCGCTAGCGGCCGAAGACCCGGTACCAGAGCCAGTCGGGGAAGAATTGCCCCGCGCGGAACAGCGCCGCGAACGCGCCGGGGAAGCTCGCCTTGAACCGCTCCGTGCCCATGAACTGCACCATCCGGCGCGCCGCGTCCTCGGGCTCCAGCAGGAACGGCATCGAGAAATCGTTCTTCTCGGTCAGCCGCGTTCGCACGAAGCCCGGATTGGCCACCTGCACCTGCACGCCCGTGCCGCGCAGGTCCGCGTGCATCGATTCGGCCAGGACCATCACCGCCGCCTTGCTCGCCGCGTAGCCGATCGCGCCCGGCAGTCCCCGGAACCCCGAGAGCGAGCCGGTCAGCACCACGTGCCCCTCCCCGCGCGCCACCATGTCGCCGATCACCGCGCCCACGACGCGCGCCGCCCCTGTGGCGTTGACGTCCATCATCGCCTCGACCCGGCCCGCGTCCCACCGCGCCGCGCCCACCGGCCAGTAGACGCCCGCCAGGAACACCACCCCGTCGATCCGCCCCGCCGCCGCCGCCGCCGCCGCCACGCTCGCCCCGTCCGCGACGTCCACCGCCAGGGCCTCCGCCCGTCCCGGAAGCTCCGCGGCCAGCGCGCGCAGCCGGTCCTCCGAGCGCGCCGAGAGCACCAGCTCGCAGCCCATCGCGCTCATCCGGCGCGCGACCTCCCGGCCCAGCCCCTCGGAGGCGCCGACGATCCAGTAGCGCTTGCCCGCCCAGTCCCGCGTCATGCCGCCTCCCGCAGGGGATCGCCCTCGGCGGCGATCCCGATGGGCCGCATCGTCGCGATCAGCTCGGCGACCGTCACGCCCAGCATGCGGAACTGCGAGCGGTTCATGATCGAGCCGTTCTCCATGAGGTACATCCAGTCGATCACGTCGAGGACGTGCCCCCCCGCCTCCTTCGGCAGGCGGATGCGGTAGTCGAGCCGCACCGCGCTGCCCTCCTGCCGTCCGGTGCCGATGCCGATGAGGTCGTCCGCCGCCGCCTCGATCGCGCCGTCCGGCCGCAGCTCGAGGCGCCATTCCCGGTGCTGCACGCGCCCGCTGTCGTATCGGAACGCCTCGCTCATCACGCCCGTGCGCCCGCCGGGCCCGTCCCGCCAGCGCACGTCCATCCGGGCGACGAAGCGCGAGGTCACGCGCCCCGAGGGCCCGTAGATCACGCCCTCGCACAGGAGCGGGCCGCGCAGACGCTCGGAGATGTCGAAGGACGGCCCGCCGGCATAGTCCTCCGGCGTCTGCGCGCGGAACGTCCAGAGCCGCGTGCGGACCCAGATCGCGCCGAGCGTGAGGATGGCGCCCAGCAGGGCGGCGAAGATCGCGTCCATGTCTCAGTCCTCCGGGATCGGCGTGCGCGCGAGGATCGCGAGCGCCGTCAGCTTCAACAGGCAAGGCACCGCCGCGTAGAGGACGGTGAGCATCCGGCGCGCGGCCTCCGGCGCCGGCTCCCCCGATACGAACCCCGCCGCCCCGAGGATCGGTAGCAGCACCGCCGCCGCCAGCGCCAGTGTCGCCTTGCTCACCGTCGCCCAGAGGCCGAACCCCTGCCCGCCGATCGGGGAGACCGCCGCCATGCGCCGCGCGAACGCCGCCGGCAGGAGCGTCAGGTCCGCGCCGATGCTCGCCCCCGACAGCGCGCTGATCGCCGCGAAGGCCGCGACGTCCCCCGCGCCCAGCGTCGCGGTCCACCCGAAGGAGGCGATCGCCAGCGCCATCGCCGCCATCAGGGCGCGCCGCGTCCCCCACCGCTCCGCCGCCCGGCCCCAGAGCGGCGCCGAGAGCGCGGCCGACAGGAAGAACAGCACCAGGAGCGGCCCCGCCGAGCCCGGCGCCTCGAGCCGCCCCTCCACGTAGAAGAGGAACAGCGTCGAGGAGACCGCGACCGGCGCCGCGTTCACGAAGGCGAGGACCAGCAGCCCCCGCGCCGGCCCGTCCCGCAGGATCGCCCCGATCGGCACCGGCCGGGCGCGGCCCGCCGGAGGGCGCCATTCGGGGTCCATCGCCCAGGCCGCCAGAAGGGCCGCGCCCGCGAACCCCGCCGCGTAGGCCGCGAAGGGCCGCTCCGTGGCGCCGGCCAGGAGGGTCGGCGCCGCCGCCGCCAGGCACACGCCCAGGAGCGATCCCGTCTCCCGCCAGGCCGCCAGGCGCACGTGCCCGCCGCGCAGCCCCTGCGCCTTGGCGATCCCTTGCGCGTAGAACAGGATCGTCAGGAAGGAGAACGCGCTGAAGAGGAGGGCCAGCGACAGCGCGAACCACGCCAGCGGCGCGATGGGCGGCGGCACGGCGAAGAGCATCGCCATCGCCCCCGCCAGCGCCGCCGCGCCCCCCGCCGCCGCCGCGCGCCGGCCCCGCCCCAGCCGCTCCGAGGCCCAGCCCAGGAGCGGGTCCTGCACCACGTCCAGGAGGCGCAGCCCGAAGAGCGCCGCCCCCAGCGCCCCGAGCGGCACCCCATGGGCCGAGGCGTAATGCTCCGGCGCGTAGATGTAGATCGGCAGCCCCGCCCCCGCGAGCACGGCGGCGTAGAGCGACCACGCCCAGGGCCGCCCTCCTCGGAGGCCCGCCGCGTGGCCCGGAGCGGTCAACGACCCGTCATCGGGAGGTCTTCGCCGCCGGCGGCTCCGGCCGCGCCCGGAACGCCGCCCCCCGCCACCACAGGCGCAGCGCCTGCCAGTGGATCAGGGCCAGCACCCGCCGGGTGCCCAGCGGCCGGCGCAGCGCCGCGCCCAGGATCGCCCGGTTCGTGAGCGGCCGCACCGGCCCCGACAGGGAGGCCGTCAGCCCCGAGCCGCCTCCCGCCTCCGGGGCGCGCAGGTCGATGAGGATGCGCACCGCCGCCGCGCTCACGTCGAAGCGGAACCTGTAGCCCCCCGCCACGTCCTGGAACGGCGAGACGTGCAGCGCCTTGCGCGCATGCAGCACGTCGCGCGCCCCGATCGGGCCGCCATCGTCCCGCCGGCAGAGATAGGAATGCCGGTCGCCATAGGTGTTCGTCACCTCGGCGATCGCCACCCGCAGCGCGCCGCCCGGGTCGTGGCAGAGCCAGAACGACACCGGGTTGAACGCATGGCCGAGCACCCGCGGCTGCGCCAGCAGAAGGACCCGCCCCCCCGGATCCTCCGCGCCCAGCACCTCGCGCACCCAGGCCGCGCCCCGCCCCGCGCCGGGCGGCCCGCCATGGTCGCGCGCGCGCACCGACATCGCCCCCCACGCATCCAGCCCGAAGAGCGCGGGCCCGGCCGGCGCGGCCTCGGGCTCCAGCATCACGTAGTCCACCGAATATCGGAACGCCCGGCGCATCGCGCCCCGCCGCCCGTGCCAGGTGACCGCCGGCACGTGGCGGACCCCGGCCACCGCCGCGCCCGGCGCCGTCACTCCGCCGCCACGGCGAGCGCGGCGCGCGCCCCGCGCGCCAGGATGCCCGCCGCCGCCGCCTGCCCCGCCGCCAGCCCGTCCTCGTGGAACCCGCTCCCGAGCCACGCCCCGGCATACCACAGCCCCCCGGTCCCCGAGAGCGCGCGCACCGACGCCTGCGCCGCCGCCGTGCCCGAATCGTAGACCGGATGCGCGAAGCCGGCCCGCCGGATCACACGCGCCGGATCGACGAGCCCCGCGCCGTTCAAGGTCACGAACACGTCCCGCGCCGTCTCCAGCGGCTGGAGCGAGTTCATCCAGTAGGTCAGGGGGATGCCCGCGCCGCGCCCGCGCGCCGGCTCGACGTAGTTCCAGGAGGCCCAGCATTTGCGCCGCCGAGGCATCGCGCGCGGATCGTCGTGCAGCACCGCCTCGTTGGGCTGGTAGCGGATCGCCCCGAGCGCCGCGCGCTCCGCGACCCCGGGCGCCGACACCAGGCCCGCCGCCTGGTCCGAATGGACCGCCAGGATCACGTCGTCGAACCGCTCCCACGCGCCCCGCACGCGGACCTCCACGCCGCCGGGCACCCGCCGCACCGCCTGCGCGGCCGCGCCCGCGCGCAGCACCGCCCCCCGCGCCTCGAGCGCCTCCGAGAGCCGCGCCACATAGGCCGCCGAGCCGCCCCGGACGGTCCGCCAGGCGTGCCCGTCGGCATGGCCCAGCAGCCCGTGATTGCGGAAGAACCGCAGCAGCGCCTCGGCGGGGAAGTCCATCATCCCCTCCGCCGGCGTCGACCAGATCGCGCCCGAGAACGGCGTCAGGTACTGCGCCGCGAAGCGCGCCCCCAGGCCCAGCTCCCCGATCAGGGCCCCGACCGTCAGGTCCGGCCGCCCCGCCGCCGCCGCCTCGGCGCGCGCGTTGAAGCGCAGGATGTCGCGCACCATGCGCAGGAAGCCCGGGCTCGCCGCGTGGCGGCGCTGGGCGAAGATCGCGTCGAGGGAATGGAGCGCGTATTCCGTGCGCCCGCCGCCGAAACTCGCCCCGAAGCTCATCGAGGAGGGCGCCGTCGGCACGCCCAGCTCGGCGAAGAGCGCCGTCAGCCGGGGATAGTTGACCTCGTTGTAGACGATGAACCCCATGTCGACCGCCGCGCCATGCGCCTGCGCCGTCAGGGCATGCCCGCCCGGCGCCGCCGCCGCCTCGATCACCGTCACGCGCGCGCGCGGCGCCAGCGCATGCGCCGCGCCCAGCCCGGATATGCCCGCCCCCACGATCCCGACATGGCGCCGCCCGCCATTCGCCACCGGCGCCCCTCCGTCCCGTCCCGCGGCGGACCATGGCCGCCGCCGCCTCCGGGCGCCAGCCCCCCCCGGTTCCGGGGCGCGCCCCGGGCAGCCGCCCGGTGATCCAGGCGCCGCCGCCGGCCGTAGCCCTCCCATGCCCGGCCTGCCCGCCCCCATCGCGCCCGCGCCCGCGGCGCCTCCGCCCGCGGCGATGCGCGCCCGATCCGCGGGTGCGCCCGGCGCCGCGCCCCGCTATGCACGGCCCCGGATCAGGGCACGGGTAGGGCGCGTGGACGCGGAGCGGAGCGGCGGCGGAATGGAGGGCGGACCCTGGACGCAGGAGATGGCGGCCGTGCGCGACCGGCAGGACCGCGCCGCCTTCGCCGCGCTCTTCGCCCATTTCGCCCCGCGGGTGAAGGCGTTCCTGATGAAGGGCGGGGCGAGCGCCGCGGTCGCCGAGGATTGCGCCCAGGAGGTCATGGCCACCGTCTGGACCAAGGCGCGGCTCTTCGACCCGGCGCGGGCGGGGGTCGCGACCTGGATCTTCACCATCGCGCGCAACAAGCGGATCGACGTGATCCGCCGCGAGCGCCGCCCGGAGCCCGAGGCCCTGCCCTGGGGCCCCGAGCCCGAGCGCCCGCAGGCCGAGGCCCTGGCCCTGGCGCAGGAGTCCGAGCGCCTCGCCGCGGCCGTCGCCGCCCTGCCGGAGGCGCAGCGCACGCTCATCCGGCGCGCCTATTTCGGCGATCTCTCCCATAGCGAGATCGCCGCCGAGACCGGGCTTCCGCTCGGCACCATCAAATCGAGGATCAGGCTGGCGCTCGACCGACTGCGCCACGCCATGAATTGAGCTAGGGGCCCATGGACCATCACCTGACCGACGCCATCCTGCTGGCCTATTCCGCCGGCACCCTGCCGGAGGCCTACGCCCTGGTCGTGGCGGTGCACCTGTCGCTCTGCGACGACTGCCGCGCCACGGCCGAGAGCTGGGACGCCGTCGGCGGCGAGGTGCTCGAGGGCGCCGCGCGCGAGGACGAGGGGGAGGCCCCGATGGCGCCCGGCGCGTTCGCCGCCACCCTCGCGCGCATCGACGCCGCCGGCCCGCGCGCGCCGGAGCCCGCGCCGCGCCCCGCCGGCGCCTTCCCCGGCCCGCTCGCCGCCTATGCCGGCGGCGGGCCGGAGGCCGTGCGCTGGCGCCGCGTCGGCGGCGGCGTGGCGCAGGCGATCCTGCCCACGGCCGGGGGCGCGACCGCCCGCCTCCTGCGCATCCCGGGCGGCGGCGCGGTCCCGGACCACGGCCACCGCGGCACCGAGCTCACCCTCGTGCTGCAGGGCGCCTTCTCCGACGCGGACGGCCGCTACGCCCGCGGCGACGTCGAGATCGCGGACGAGGCGACGAGCCACGCCCCCGTCGCCGAGCCCGGGGAGGACTGCATCTGCCTCGCCGCCACCGATGCGCCGCTGCGCTTCCGCGCCCTCGCCCCCCGCATCGCGCAGCCCTTCCTGCGCATCTGAGGCGTCGCTCCCGCCCGCCGCAGGCGCGCCGAGGCGGGAGGGGCGAGGCGCCCGGCCGGGCCGCCCCCTACCGCCCGAAGAGCCGCTCCACGTCCGCGAGCTTCAGCTCGACCCAGGTCGGCCGCCCGTGGTTGCACTGGCCCGATCCCGGCGTCGCCTCCATCCGGCGCAGGAGCGCGTCCATCTCCGGCCCCGTCAGGTGCCGCCCCGACCGGACCGAGCCGTGGCACGCGATCCGGCTCAGGACCGCGTCGATCCGCCCGCGCAGCGCGCCGGACACGCCCAGGTCCGCGATCTCGTCCGCCACGTCGCGCAGGAGCGCGGTCGCGTCGGGCTGGCCCAGCACCGCCGGCACCGCGCGCACGGCCACCGCGCCCGGCCCGAACCCTTCGACCTCGAGCCCCAGGCGGGAGAGCTCGGGCGCCGCGCGCAGCACCGCCTCGGCCTCCGCGCCGAGCTCCACGATCTCCGGCAGGAGGAGCGCCTGCGACGGCACGCCGTCCTCCACGCGCGCCTTGAGCTCCTCGTAGACGAGCCGCTCATGCGCCGCGTGCTGGTCCACGATCACGATCCCGCCCGCCGTCTGCGCGACGATCCAGTTGGCGTGGAGCTGCGCGCGCGCCGCGCCCAGATAGCCCGCGCGCGCCGCGCCGGCCGCCTCCACCCGCGCGCCCGGCGCCTCCGCGAACCCCGCCGGCAGCGGCGGCACGGGCACCCCGACCCCCCGCCGCTCCGGCGCGCGCGCGCCCGCCTGCGCCCCGCCCGCGCGCGCCGCGCCCAGCATGGCGCCCGCCACGAGGGTGGGGCTCCGGTGCCCCGCCCCCGCCAGCGCATGGCGCAGCCCCGCGACGATCAGGCCCCGCGCCGCGCCCGGATCGCGGAACCGCACCTCGGACTTGGCCGGGTGGACGTTCACGTCCACCAGCGCCGGGTCGCAGTCCAGATCGAGCACCGCGGCCGCGTGCCGCCCCTTGGGCAGCACGTCCGAATACGCCGCGCGCAGGGCCCCGGCCAGGAGCCGGTCGCGCACCGGCCGCCCCCGCACCGTGAGGTGCTGCCGCGCCGCCGAGCCCCGCGCCGCGCCGGGCAGGCCCGCGAGCCCGGTCAGGCGCAGGCCCTCGCGCTCGGCATCGACCGGGATGCAGTTCTCCGCGAACTCCCGCCCCAGGATGCGCGCCGCCCGCGCGCCCGCGCCTTCCGGCCCGCAGCGCAGCACGCAGCGCCCCGTGCCGATATCCGTCACCGCGAACCCCACGCCCGGCGCCGCCAGGGCGAGGCGCCGAACGACGTCGGCGATCGCCTGCGCCTCGGCCACGTCGCCGCGCAGGAACTTCAACCGCGCGGGCGTCGCGCGGAAGAGGCCGTGCACCTCGACCACGGTGCCGGGCGCCGCGGCGCAGGGTTCCGCCGCGCCCGCGCGCCCCCCGTCGCAGGCGATACGCGCCCCCTCGCCCCCCGGACCGCGCGAGGTGATCGTCACCCGCGCCACCGAGCCGAGCGAGGCCAGCGCCTCGCCCCGGAACCCGAACGTGCCGATCGCCAGGAGGTCCGAGCCGTCGATCTTGGATGTCGCGTGGCGCGCCAGCGCCATCGGCAGGTCGCCCGCGGCCATGCCCCCGCCATCGTCCGTCACCCGGATCAGGGTCTTGCCCCCGCCGGCGTAGTCGACCGCGATCCGCCCCGCCCCCGCGTCGAGCGCGTTCTCCACGAGCTCCTTGACCGCCGAGGCCGGGCGCTCGACCACCTCGCCCGCGGCGATGCGGTTCACCGCCGCCTCGTCCAGCGCGCGGATCGTCGGTGTGGGGGCGGGGCGGGGCGGGGCGTTCACCCCCCGCCGATAGCAGCCGCCGCCCGCGCGGCCAATCGCGCCGGGCGCCTCAGCCCTCGATCCCCTCCGGCCGCCCCACCACCACGAAGGACAGCGCGTCCGGCCGCAGGATCCGCGCCGCCACGGCGTCGATCTCCTCCGGCGTGACCGCCTCCACGAGGGCGTTGCGCTCCGAGACGTAGTCCACGCCGAGCCCCGCCATCTGCATCCCGACCAGGATGTCCGCGATCGTGCCGTTCCCGTCGAATCGCAGCGGGTAGGCCCCCGTGAGGTAGGTCTTCGCCTCGGCCAGCTCCGCCTCGGTCACGCCCTCCTCGGCCATGCGGCGCCACTCGGCCCGCACCGCCTCGATCACCTCGCCAGCGGTCGCGTTCGCGGTCTGCACGCTGCCCTGATAGGTCGCGCCGAGGTCGCGCGGCGCGAGGTAGCTGCCGATCCCGTAGGTCAGGCCGCGCCGCTCGCGCACCTCCTCCATGAGGCGCGACTGCCGTCCCGACCCGCCCAGCACCCCGTTGAGGATGAAGGCCGGGATGAAGTCGGGATCGTCCCGGGCGATGCCCTCGTGGCCGAAGAGGATCACCGATTGCGGCGTGTCCCACGGCACGACCTCGACGCCGGGCTCGAGCCCGACCTCCGCCGCGCCCGGGCGCTCCGGCCCCTCCGCGGGCAGCGCGCCCAGGAGGTCGTCGAGCATCGCGCCGAGCTCCGCGCCCGTGATGTCGCCCACCGCGCCCACGTAGACGTCGCCGCGCGTCACCGCGCGGCCGAAGGCCTCCACCACGTCCGCCCGCGCGAGCGCGCGCACGCTCTCCTCGGTCCCCGACTGGTCGTTGCCATAGGGATGGTCGCCGAAGGCCGCGGCGGCGAACGTCCGGCCCGCGATCTCCTGGGGGTCGGCCTCGTCCGAGCGCAGCCCGGCCAGCACCTGCCCCCGCACCCGCTCCACCGCGTCCGCGTCGAAGCGCGGCTCCACCAGCGCCGAGCGCAGCAGGGCCACCGCCTCCTCCCGGTTCTCGCTGAGGAACCGCGCCGAGATCGACACCGCGTCGGGGCTGACGTCGAACCCGTAGGACGCGGCCAGCGTCTCGCGCGCCTCCGCAAAGCCCCGCGCGTCCAGGTCTCCCGCCCCCTCCTCGAGGAGCCCGACCATCAGGTTGGTCGCCCCCCGCTTGCCGTCCGCGTCGAGGGAGGATCCGCCCCGCAGCCGAATCTCCAGCGCGACGAAGGGGATCGACGGCTCGCGCACGAGCCACGCCTCGAGCCCGCCGGGGGAGGTGACCTCCTCGATCTCGACGGCGGCGATGGCGGGCGCGGCCCAGGCCATCGCGGCGAGCGCCAGCGCCGCCAGGGGCGCGCGGAACGGCATGGTCATCGGGTCTCCTCCATCGCGGCATCGCCCGCCTCCGGCGCGGCGGCCGGGGGCGCGGCGGCGGCGGGCACCGCCCCCTCCGGCCGGGTCAACCAGCCGGTCACCGACGCGCCGGGGTCGAAGACGGCCCGCGCCGCGGCCACCACCTGCTCGCCCGTCACCGATTGCAGCAGGTCCGGCCACGCCTGCACGTCCGCCACCGTCAGCCCGCTGGTCAGGGCCGCGCCGTAGCGCCGCGCCTTGGCGGCCACGTCGTCGCTCTCGTAGACCTCGCTCGCCCGGAGCTGGAACTTGATCCGCTCGAGCTGCGCCTCGTCCACGCCCTCCTCCACGAAGGCCGCGAGCTCGCGGTCGAGCGCGGCCTCCGCCTCGGCCAGGCTCACGCCCTCGGCCGGCACCACCACGAGGCCGAAGGTCGTGTCGTCCAGGCTTACGCCCGAGTAGAACGCCGAGCTCCAGACCGCCTCCCCGGTGCCGAGCTGCAGCCGCTGCCCCAGCACCGAGGTCGTCGGCGAGCCGCCCAGCACGCTGGCCAGCATGGTCAGGGCCGCGGCCTCCTCCTGCGCGCCCGCGTCCCGCTCGGGCGCGAGGTAGGTGCGGATCACGTAGGGCTGCCCGACGCGCGCGTCCTCCATCACCAGGCGGCGCGCCACGGTCTGCGGCGGCTCCTGCGCCCGCTCCCTCGGGCCGATCCCGGGATTCGCCGGCAGCACGCCGTAATGCTCCTGCGCGAGGGCGCGGACCTCCTCGGGCTCCACGTCCCCCGCGACCACGAGGACCGCGTTGTTGGGCGCGTAATGCGCCTCGTAGAAGCCGAGCGCGTCCTCGAGCGAGAGGTCGACCATCTCGTGCCGCCAGCCGATGATCGGAACGCCGTAGCGGTGGTTGAGGAACTGCGCCGCGCTGCGCTGCTCGCCGAAGAGCGCGCCGGGGTCGCTGTCGGTGCGCTGGGCGCGCTCCTCGATCACCACGTCGCGCTCCACGAGGATGTCCTCCTGCCGGATGTCGAGGTCGACCATCCGGTCCGCCTCCATCTTCATCATCAGGCCGAGCCGGTCCGCCGCGACGCGCTGGAAATAGGCGGTGTAGTCGTAGGAGGTGAACGCGTTGTCCGAGCCCCCGTTGGCCGCCACGATGTCGGAGAACTCGCCCGCCTCGAGCTCGTCCGTGCTCTTGAAGAGGAGGTGCTCGAGGTAATGCGCGATCCCCGAGGTGCCCGCCGCCTCGTCGGCGCTGCCCGCGCGGTACCAGACCATGTGGACCACGACCGGCGCGCGGTGGTCCTCGATCACGACCACCTCCATGCCGTTGCCCAGGGTGAAGTCCGTCACCGCGGGCTGCGCCGCCGCGCCCTGCGCCAGGGCCGCGAGCCCCGCGAGGGCCAGGGTCGGGGCCGCGAGCCTCGCGAGGGCCAAGGTCGGGATCGCTCTCGTTCGGGTCATGCCTCGCCTCCGTCGCGGCGGCCCTCCGCCATTGCGGCGCGATATGCGGCCGGCCCGCGCCCGCGCAACCCCGCCTCACGAGAACGCCAGCCCCGGGCGGGCCGGCTCACCGGATGCGGTTGGACTGCAGCTCGATGTCCTCGCGGTCGCGCAGCGCGTCGGGGTTGATCCGCGGCCCGCCGCCCGCGCCGGCCGGCGGCGCCGCGACCGTGCGGACCCCGGCGCGCCGGAACCGCTCGAGCTCGTCGTACTGATCGAGCGACTGCCGCCGATAGGCCCGGTTGTAGACGTTCGTGCGGAAGAGCCGCTCCAGCAGCCGACCCCGGTTGCGGTCCCGGAACGCGAGATCCTCCTCGGCCAGGGTGCCGCGGATGCCGGGGGCCACGCCCCCGCGCGCGGCGTAGGCGACGATCCCGCCATCGGCCGCCGGCACGCCCGCGCTCGCCCCCGGCCGACCGCCGAGGGCCACGACCGCGTCCGCGAGCGGCGTCTGGTCGACCCGGTTGGCCCCGCCCGGCGTCGGCGCGGGCAGCGCCGCGAGGTCCTGCGGCGCCTGGAGCGGCTTGCTCGGCACGATGGCGAAGGCGTCCGGCCCGTCCCCGGACCGCGAGAGCGTGCGCAGGTCCGGCTCGCCGCGCGCGCAGGCCGCCAGCGCCAGGACCAGCGCCACCCCGAGGTATCGTCCCGCCCGCATGTCCGCCCTCCGCGCCGCCGCGACCGAACCCCTAGCAGCGGGCGCCCCCCCCGTCACGCCCCTCCGGTCCTATGGCGCCCCTCCGGGGCGACTCGGCGGCGCCCCTCCGGGGCGGCTCGGCGGCGCCCGTCCGCCCGAGAACAGCGCCAGCCCGATCGCGCCGACCACGATCGCGATGTCCGCCACGTTGAAGACGTAAGGGTTCTCGAAGCCGCAGCACGACATGTTGAGGAAGTCCGCCACCGCGCCGTAGAGGAGCCGGTCGAGCACGTTGCCCAGCGCGCCGCCCACCAGCGCGCCCGCGCTGATCCAGGCGAGGGGCCGCGGCTCCTCGCGCATCCAGCGCAGGACCAGCGCGCAGATCGCCAGCGCCAGCACGATCAACGCCCAGCGCGCCGCCTCCGAGCCCGAGGCCAGGAGCCCGAAGTTCACCCCCCGGTTCCACGCCATCCGCAGCACCAGGAAGGGCGGCGCCACGTCGATCACCCCCCGGTCCGGCAGCCGCAGCGCCACCAGCACGATCGCCTTCGTCACCTGATCGAGGACGAACACCCCCGCCGCCCAACCGGCGATCCGGCGCCATCGCGGGCCCAGGGCGGCGAGCGCGCGCATCAATGCCGGAAGTGCCGCATGCCGGTGAACGCCATCGCGATCCCCGCCGCGTCGGCGGCCGCGATCACCTCGGCGTCCCGCTTCGAGCCGCCGGGCTGGATCACGGCGCGCGCACCCGCCGCCACCGCCGCCTCGAGCCCGTCCGCGAAGGGGAAGAACGCGTCCGACGCCACCGCGCTCCCCTCCGCCGCGCTGCGCCCCAGGCCCAGGGCCTCCCCCATCTCCGCGGCCTTGCGCGCGGCGATGCGCGAGGACTCCACCCGGCTCATCTGGCCCGCGCCGATGCCGACCGCGCGCCCCCCGGCGGCGTAGACGATCGCGTTCGACTTCACGTGCTTGGCCACTCGCCAGGCGAAGAGCATGTCCGCCACCTCGTCCGCCTCCGGCGCCCGGCGCGTCACCACGCGCAGGTCCTCCGCCCGGATCCGCCCCGAATCGCGGTCCTGCACCAGGAGCCCGCCCGCGACCGGCGCGATCCGCGCGCCCCCCGCGCGCGGGTCCGGCAGCCCGCCCGTCAACAGGAGCCGCAGGCCCGGCTTGCCCGCGAACACCGCGCGCGCCGCCGCGTCCGCCCCCGGCGCGATCACCACCTCGGTGAAGATGCCCGCGATCGCCTCGGCCGCCGGCCCGTCCAGCGGCACGCCGGAGGCCACGATCCCGCCGAACGCGCTCGTCCGGTCGCAGGCCAGCGCGCGGCCGAACGCCTCCGCCGCATCCGCCCCGAGGGCCGCGCCGCACGGGTTGGCGTGCTTGACGATCACCACCGCCGGCCGCTCGCCCGCGATCTCCGCCACCGCCTCGATCGCCGCGTCCGTGTCGTTGAGGTTGTTGTAGCTCAGCGCCTTGCCCTGCACCTGCTCGGCCGTCGCCACGCCCGGGCGCTCGTCGCCGGCGGCATAGAACGCCGCCCGCTGATGCGGGTTCTCCCCGTAGCGCAGCGCCTGGCGCCGCACCGCCGGGATCGCCAGCCGCTCGGGGAACGCCTCGCCCTCCCGCGCCGCCATCCATGCGGCGATGGCGGCGTCGTAGGCGGCGGTCCGCGCGAAGGCCGCCGCCGCGAGGCGCCGCCGCAGCGCCCCGTCCGTGCCGCCCGCCTCGATCGCGCCCAGGATCGCGGCGTATTGCGCGGGGTCCGTCGCCACCGCCACGCGGTCCGCGTTCTTCGCCGCCGCCCGGATCATCGCTGGCCCGCCGACGTCGATCCGCTCCACGCAGTCCTCGTCCGGCGCCCCGGACGCCACCGCCGCCTCGAACGGGTAGAGGTTCGCCACCAGCAGGTCGATCGCCCCGATCCCCCGCGCCTCGAGGTCCCCCTCGTCGATCCCCCGGCGCGCCAGCAGGCCGCCGTGCACCGCCGGATGGAGGGTCTTGACCCGCCCGCCCATCATCTCCGCCGCCCCGGTGAGGTCCGAGACCTCGCGCACCCCGATCCCCGCCGCGCGCAGGGCCGCCGCCGTGCCCCCGGTGCTCACCACCTCCACGCCCCGCGCCTCGAGCGCGCGCGCCAGATCCACGATCCCCGCCTTGTCCGACACCGACAGGAGCGCGCGGCGCGGCTCGATCACGTCATCCATTCGCCACCCTCCGCGCCCGCGCCTTACACCCATCCTCCGGGCGCTTCGAGGTCCCGGATCCACTCCGGCGTGCCCTCGGCCTTCTCGATCCGCCAGCGCACCCGCGTGACCGGTGCCGCGGCCCGGCCCGACAGCACCACCTGCCGCGACGCCAGCGGAGCCGCCGCCCGCGCGTCGAGGTAGACGCTCGCCTCGATGCGCAGCTCGCACGCCCCGTCGTGCACGAGATCCCACATCTCGCCGGAGCGCGCCGCGAGCCGCGCCCCCTCCGGCGCCCGCGCCACGTCGACCTCAGGATGGAGGTGGAAGCGGATGTCGAAGGGCAGCCCCCGCGCCCCCGCGCGCGCCAGCCGCGCCCGGTCCGCGGCGTCCAGCGCGGCGAGGGTGTCCTCCCCCTCGACCCCCCGCCCCTCGGGCATCGCGCGGACCTCGCGCCCATAGGTCAGGCCGAGCGCCGCGCGCCACGCGTCGTGGGACGCCTGCACCGCCCCGGACCGCCCCGACGGCCCCGGCAGGACGCCGCAGCGCACCTCGCCCGGCCCGCCGGCGAGGGCCTCGCCCCCGCCCCGGCGCGGTGCCAGGCGCGCGGCCGAGAGCCCGTCGAGCGAGAGCACCGAATGGGAGGCGGTCGCCCGCCCCGCCCGGCGCCAATCGGCCCCGAACGCGGCCCCCGGCCCGCAGGACACCACGATCGGCCGGCGGCCCGAGGTCACCTCCAGCGCCAGCGTTGAGGCGTGCGCCGTGCCGGCCCGCGCGGCCGGCGGCGCCGCGCCGTCGAGGATCGCGGTCAGGCGCCCCGAGGCGAGGCGCATGTACCCCGCCACCGGCGGCTCGGCGGCGCGGACCGGCGCGCGCAGCGTGGCCAGGGCCGCGTCCATCCGCGCCGGATCGCCCGGCCCCCCGCCATGCAGGCGCGGCAGCGTCCCGTCCGAATGGCGCAGGCCGCGCAGCAGGGCGGCGGCGGCGGCCCCGGCGGCGCGCAGGGGCGCGGGCACCGGGCGGCCCGCCCCCTCCAGCGCGCCCAGGGCGGCGGCGAGCAGCGCCGTCGTCTGCGCGATCGCGCCGGGATCGCGCGCCCGCTCGGCCGCGGCGAGGGCGTCCCCCGCTTCCCGCGCCAGCGCCTCGGCGAGCGGCCCCGCCGCCGGCTCCGCCGCGCCCAGCGCGAGGGTCGCGCGCAGGAGGCCCGCGCCCGCCTCGAGCCGGGGCAGGCCGGCGGGCGCCCCGCCCCGCCGCCGGCGCAGGAAGGCCGCGTGACGCGCCAGCGCCCGCCCCAGCGCGCCCGCCTCCGGCGCCCCGTCCGGATGGTCCAGCCACGCGCCCACCCGGCGGCCGGCCAGCGCCGCGGTCCATCCCGGCCCCCGCCCGCCGCCGAACCGCGCGAGCCAGGCCGCCGTCCACTCCCTCGCCGTCCCGGGCGCCGCGGCCGCGACGTCCCCGAGCCAGCCGAATCCGTGCGCGGCCCGCGGCGCCCCGGGCGCTTCCCAGGGCGGCGCGCCGGGGGCGCCGCGGGCCGCGACCTCGCCGAAGCACCAGCGCCCCTCGAGCATCGCGGCGCCGCTCGCCGGATCGCCCGGCCCGGCCTGCCCGTCCGGGACCGGGGCGCGCGCGCCGCCCGCCGGCGCCCTCCGGCGGGCGGCGACGGCGTCGCGCACGCGCGCGCCCAGGCTCCGGTCGTCGTCCTCGCCCCGCACCAGCGCCCCCTCCCGGTCCCACCCGACCCTAGCGGTCAAGCGCCGCCGAGGGACAGGCGCGTCATGAAGAAGCCGTCCATCCCGCCGCGCTCCGGCCAGAGGTCCGGCGCGGTGCGCAGGCCGAGCGCGCCATGCCACTCCTCCGGCACGCCCGCCGGCACCGCCCGCTCCACCCGCAGCCCCGGGCGCCGCGCCAGCGCCCCCTCGACCAGCCGCTCGCCCTCCTCGGGCAGGAGCGAGCAGGTGCACAGGACCAGCCGCCCGCCCGGCGCCAGCCAGCCCAGCGCCCGGTCCAGGAGCGCCGCCTGCCGCGCCGCCAGCGCCTTCAGCGCGCCGCCGTCCCGCGCGAAGGGAAGGTCGGGATGCCGCCGGATCGTGCCCGTCGCGCTGCACGGCGCGTCGAGCAGGATGGCGTCCACCGGCTCCCCAGGCGCCCAGTCCAGGAGGTCCGCGGCGATCACCTCCGCCGTGAGCCCCGTGCGGCCGAGGTTCTCGCGCAGCCGCACCAGCCGCGCCTCGCTCGCGTCCACCGCCGCGACCCGGGCGCCGGCGGCGGCGATCTGCATCGTCTTGCCCCCCGGCGCCGCGCACAGGTCGAGCACCCGCTCCCCGGGACGCGGCGCCAGCATCCGCACCGGCAGCGCGGCGGCCGCGTCCTGCACCCACCACGCGCCGTCGGCGTAGCCGGGCAGCGCCGAGACCTGCGCCCCGGCGGCCAGCCGCACGCTCCCCGTCGGCAGGGCCTCGCCGCCCACGCGCCCGGCCAGGGCGGGCGCGTCCCCGTCCCGCGGGGTCAGGTCGAGCGCCGCGCCCCGGTCGTGCGCCGCCTCGATCGCGGCGGTCCGCGCGGCGCCCGCCGCCCCCTGCACGCGGCCCCGGATCCAGTTCGGCAGACGGTTCGGGGAGGCCCCCTCCCAGGCCGGGCGCCCCCCCTCGGCCACGCGCCGCAGCACCGCGTTCGCCATCCCCGCCAGCGCCCCGCCGCCGGGCAGCGCCCGCACCGCCGAGACCGCCTCGTCCACCACGCCGTGCGGGGCTTCCCCGGCCATCAGCTCGCAGGTCGCCAGGCGCAGGACGATGCGCGCGCCCGGCGGCGGCATGGCGCGCAGATGCGGCTTGAGGGCCGCGTCCGCCCGCGCCAGGTGGCGCAGCGCCTGCGCGGCCAGCCGGCGCGCCGCGGCCCGCCCCTCGGGCGGCAGGGCGGCCTCCGCCTCCGGCGCGCTCTCCGAGAACGGCCGCCCCGACAGGAGCGCCCCCTGGATCATCTCCCGCGCGGCCTCCCGCGGGGTCCGCGGGGTCTGAGACCCCCTTGGGGTCCGAGACCCCTGCGGGGTCCGGGCCGCCCGGGGCGTCCGGGACGCCGTCGGCGGGCGGCGGCGATCTGGCGGGCGGTCGGACATCTGGGCTCCGGGGCGGGGCATGGGCGGGCCGCCCCCCGTGCCACGCGCCGCGCCCCCCGGCAATCGGCCGGCCCTTGGCGGCCCGCCGCCGCGCGCCTAGATGTCCCTCATGACCGACGCGCCCGACCTCCCCGACGCCGCCCGCCGCGCCTTGGCCGAGGCCGAGGCGCGCCGCGCCAAGGCCGCGCCGGACGCGCGGCCCGTCGAGCTCGGCGGCCGCGACGGCCCCGAGCCCGTCCGCTTCGGCGACTGGGAGCGCAAGGGCATCGCCGTCGACTTCTAGGCGCTCACCGCAGCGCCATCACCGCCACGTCCCCCGCCCCGCGATCCGCGACGAAGCGCAACTCGCCCGGCCGCGCGGCCACCGCCTGGCAATCGTCGGCCCAGCGCCGCAGCCCCCAGCGGAGCGTGCGGCAGAAATGCCCGTCCTCCCAGCGCCAGCGCCCCGTGACCGCGAGCCCGAGCGCGCGCCCGGTGATCCGCCCATCCGGCGTCAGCGCGACGCGCACCCCGTCGAAGGTCAGCGTGCGCCCCGCGGTCAGGGCGGCGAAGCGCGCCCCGTCGGTCACCGCCTCCCAGGCGAGCGCGGGCGCCGGCGCGACGAGCGCGGCGGCGATGGCGGCGGCGATGGCGGATCGTCTCATGGCGGCCCCTGCGCCCTTCGAACGCGCGCCGCGCCGGCTCGGATCGCTCATAGCCCCAGCACGTCGGCCATGCCGTACTGCCCCGGCGGCCGCCCCAGGCCCCAGAGCACGGCCCGCACCGCCCCGCGGGCGAAGATCGCGCGATCGCCCGCCAGATGGCGCAGCACCACGCGCTCGCCGGGTCCCGCGAAGATCACGTCGTGCTCTCCGACCACGTCGCCGCCCCGCACGCTGGCGAAGCCGATCGCCCCCGCGGGCCGCGCCCCGCCCCGCGCCGTCGCCGCCACGTCCTCCAGCGCGACGCCGCGCCCCTCCGCGGCCGCCCGCCCGAGCATCAGCGCCGTGCCCGACGGCGCGTCGACCTTGCCGCGATGGTGCGCCTCGACCACCTCGATGTCCCATCCGTCGCCTAGCGCCGCGGCCACCCGCCGGGTCAGCCCCTCGAGGAGGGCCGCGCCCAGGCTCGTGTTCCCCGCCCGCACCTGGACGCAATGGCGCGCCGCGGGGACCAGGGCCGCGACCTGCGCCGCGTCCAGGCCCGTCGTCCCGATCACGTGGACCGCCCGCGCCTGCGCGCTCAGCTCCGCCAGCGCCAGCGTCCCCTCCGGCGAGGTGAAGTCGATCACCGCCCGCGCCCGCGCCACCGCCTCCAGCGCGTCGTCCCCAATGCGGACGCCGGTCTCCCCGATCCCCGCCAGCACGCCCGCGTCCTCGCCGAGATGCGCGCTCCCCGGCCGCGCCAGCGCGCCGACCAGGCGCAGCCCCGGCATCGCCGCCACCTCCGCCACGAGCATCCGCCCCATGCGCCCCGCCGCGCCCGCGACCACCACGCCCGCCTCGTCCATCGCTCCGCCCTCCGCTGCCCCGGGCTTAGGGCGCGCGGTTGCGGCGGGCAACGCCCCGGCCTATCTCGCCCCCATGTCCAGACGCTTCGACCCGCCCGGCAACGGGCCCTCCCAGCGCCAGCTCCGCGTGGGCGAGCTGATCCGCCGGCGCCTCGCCGAGGTCCTCTCCCGCCACGAGGTCCACGACCCCGACCTCGAGCGGATGACCATCACCGTCGGCGAGGTGCGCGCCTCCCCTGACCTCAAGGTCGCGACTGCCTTCGTCCTGCCCCTGGGCGGGCACGGCGCCGCGGACGCGATCGCCGCCCTCGCCCGCTGCGCCCCCGAGCTGCGCCGCCTGGTGGCCAAGGGCACCGCCCTCAAGTTCGCGCCCGAGCTGCGCTTCCGGGTGGACGAGACCTTCGACGCGCTCGACCGCAGCCGGGCGATGTTCGCCGACGAGACCGTCGCGCGCGACGTCGCGCGGGACGACGAGTGAGGCGGCGCGCCGCCCGGGCCGCGCTCATGGCCGCCCTGCTCGCCGCCGCCCTCGCCCATCCCGCCCGCGCCGAAGATGCCGGCTGCCGCGACGTGACGTTCGAGGGCGCGGCCTACGCCGTCTGCTCCGCCCCCCCGGGCGCCGACATGCGGCTCTTCCTCGACGGGCCGGACGGCCGCCTGGGCGGGTTCGGCCGGGTGGAGGACATGCTGGCCGCCCGCGGCGAGCGCCTCGTCTTCGCCATGAACGCCGGCATGTACCATGCCGACCGCTCCCCCGTCGGCCTCTACGTGGAGGACGGCGCCGAGGCGATGCGCCTCGTCACATCCGCCGGCCCGGGCAATTTCGGCATGCTGCCCAACGGGGTCCTGTGCCTCGGTGCGCCGTTCGAGGTGATGACCACCGAAGCCTACGCCGCCCGCGCCCGGGGCTGCGAGGACGCGACGCAATCGGGCCCGATGCTCGTCATCGAGGGCGCCCTCCACCCCCGCTTCATCGAAGGCTCGGACAGCCTCAACGTGCGCAACGGCGCCGGCGTCGCCCCGGACGGCACGCTCCACCTCGCGATCTCGCGCCGCCCGGTGAACTTCCACGACTTCGCGCGCTTCTTCCGCGACGGGCTCGGCACGCCGGACGCGCTCTATCTCGACGGCCGCGTCAGCCGGCTCTGGGCGCCGGGGCTCGGCCGCCGGGACGGCGGCCTGCCGCTCGGCCCGATGGTCGGCCTCGTGGCGCCGGCGGACTAGTGGCCCGCCGCCGCCGCGGCCGGGACGTCACCGGCTGGATCGTCGTCGACAAGCCCGCGGGCATCGGCTCCACCCAGGTCGTCGCCGCCGTCCGCCGCGCGCTGGACGCGAAGAAGGCCGGCCACGCCGGCACGCTCGACCCGGACGCGACCGGCGTCCTCGCCGTCGCGCTGGGCGAGGCGACCAAGACCGTCCCCTGGCTCCAGGACGCCGCCAAGACCTACCGCTTCGCCGTGCGCTTCGGCGCCGCGACCGCCACCGACGACGCCGCCGGCGACGTGACCGCCACCTCCCCCGTCCGCCCCGCCGCGCCCGAGATCGAGGCCGCGCTCCCGGCCTTCACCGGCGAGATAGAGCAGGTGCCCCCCGCCTACTCCGCCGTCCGCGTCGCCGGGCGGCGCGCCCACATGATCGCCCGCGGCGGCAAGACGCCGGACCTCGCCCCGCGCCCCCTCCACGTCCACGCCCTCACGCTGGAGGAGATGCGCGGCCCGGACACCGCCGTCCTGAGCATGACCTGCGGCAAGGGCGGCTACGTCCGCGCCATCGCCCGCGACCTCGGCGCCGCTCTGGGCGGGCACGCGCACTGCCTCTGGCTCCGCCGCACCCGCTCCGGCCCCTTCGCCGCCGCGGACGGCGCCTCCATGGACGATCTCGGCGCCGCGCCCCTCCTCCCGCTGGAGGCCGCGATCCCGGACATGCCCCGCGTCCACGCGACCGAGGCCGGCGCCACCCGCCTCGCCCACGGCAATCCCGGCGAGGCGATCCCCCAGGGCGCGCCCCCCGCCTACGGCGCCGAGGCCCTCGCGATGCGGGGCGGCCGCGCCCTCGCCATCGGCGCCTGGCGCGGCGGGATGCTCCATCCCGCCCGCGTCTTCGCGGCCCCGGACCCCGATCCGTGACTGGACCCGAGACAGGCCTCGTGACGGGGCCCGCGGCGCGCCTCGTCCGCCGCCGCGCCACCCGCCCCTGCGGCACCCGCGCCGAGGCCGCCTTCTCCCCCTGCGGCGCCTATCGCTACGCGCTCACCCTGACCTGGAGCCCCGCGGGGTCGCGAGTGACCTGGATCATGCTGAACCCCTCCACCGCGGACGCCGCCCGCAACGACCCCACGATCGAGCGCTGCGAGCGCCGCTCCCGCGCGCTGGGCCACGGCGCGATGCGCGCGGTGAACCTCTTCGCCCTCCGCGCCACCCGCCCGGCGGACATGAAGCGCGCCGCCGATCCCGTCGGGCCGCGAGGCGACGCCGCCCTCGCCGCCGCCCTGCGCTGGGCGGACGCCGTCATCTGCGCCTGGGGCGTCCACGGGCACCACGCGGGCCGCGACCGGGAGGTCCTGGCCCGCGTCCGGCATCCCCTCGTCCTCGGCCTCACCGCCGCCGGCCACCCGCGCCACCCGCTCTACGTGCCCTACGCCGCCGCCCCCGCGCCCTGGCTGGACGCCCCGGCCCCCGCCGCCTAGCCTCGGGCGATGACGGACGCCTTCTTCGACGGCTTCGACGACGCCCGGATGGACCTGGGGCACGTCACCCTGCGCGTCCGCCGCGCCGGGACCGGCACGCCCCTCATCCTCCTCCACGGCTATCCGCAGAACGGCGCCTGCTGGCACCGCGTCGCCCCCGCCCTCGCCGAACGGCACGACGTGATCGTCCCCGACCTGCGCGGCTACGGCGCCTCGGACGCGCCGCCAGGCGACGCCGCCCACGACACCTACTCCAAGCGCGCCATGGCCGCCGACGTCGCCGCCCTCATGGACGCCCTGGGGATCGACGCCGCGCACGTCATGGGCCACGACCGCGGCGCCCGCGCCGCCTACCGCCTCGCGCTCGACGCGCCCGAGCGCGTGCGCCGGCTGGCCCTCCTGGAGATACTGCCCACCGCCGAGTACTGGCGCGCGATGGACGCCGAGTTCGCGATGGCCGTCTACCACTGGTGCTTCCTCGCCCAGCCGCACCCCATGCCCGAGCGCCTGATCGCCGGCGACCCCGAGGGCTACGTCCGCCACACCCTCGCCGCCTGGACCGCGCCCAAGGACCTCTCCCCCTTCGCGCCCGAGGCCCTCGCCGCCTATCTCGCCCAGGCCCGCGAGCCCGCCCGCATCCACGCCATGTGCAGCGATTACCGCGCCGGCGCCACCACCGACCGCGCCCATGACGAGGCCGACCGCGCCGCGGGCGCCCGCATCCACGCCCCCCTCGCCTGCCTCTTCGCGCGCACCGGCTTCCCGGCCCGCACCGGCGATCCCGCCGCCGTCTGGCGCCGCTGGGCGCGCGAGGTGACCACCGCCACCTGCGCCTCCGGCCACTTCGTCGCCGAGGAGGCGCCGGACGCCGTGCTGGATCTCGCCGCCGCCCATTTCGCCTGAGCGGGGCCTTCCCATCCGGCGGCCCACCGGGTAGGGGCGCCCGTCCGCCCCGCGCGGGCGCCAAGGGTCCTGCTGGACGACATCCCGGCTCGCACCGTCCCACCCCCGATCATGGAGGATACCCGATGTCGATCACCCCCGCCGAGAAAGAGAAGCTCATCAAGGAGTACGGCACCAAGGAGGGCGACACCGGCTCCCCCGAGGTCCAGGTCGCCATCCTCTCGAGCCGCATCGCCACGCTGACCGAGCACTTCAAGACCCACAAGAAGGACAATCACGGCCGCCGCGGCCTCCTCAAGATGGTCGCGCTCCGCCGCAAGCTCCTCGACTACGCCCGCGCCAAGGACGAGGCCCGCTACCAGGACCTCATCAAGCGCCTGGGCCTGCGCCGCTAGTCGGCCGTCGCCATCCGCCGACCGAAGGGGCCCCCGCGGCCCCTTCTTCGTTCCGGGCTTCGTTCCGGGCCCGTCAGCCCGCGCGCCGCCGCAGCGCGCCCACCCCCGCCAGCGCGCCGAGCAGCATCGGCCCCGCCGCCGGCAGCGGAATGGGTGCCATCGGCGCCTCGGACAGGAACAGGCCCGAGGCCGAGGTGTAGGGCACCGGGCTGTCGATCCCCAGCGTCGCGGTGTTCCCGAACTCGAACTGGCCGTAGCCGAGTAGCCCGACATAGAGGTAGAGGTCGTGAACCGCCCCGCCCGGCAGGTCGACCATTCCCTCATAAAGATCGCGCCGCACTGTCGTCCATCCGCCGTCCGTCGCGGTCGCGTCCGCCTCCCAGATGGGCAGCCCTCGCACCTCCGGAGCGTTGATGGAACGGTAGTCGGCCCTCAGGTTCAGCGCGGCGTCAGAGCGATACGGGAAGAAGAGGCAGTCGGGTGCGCAGCGCGTGACAATGTTGGCGTTGATGCCGAAAAACACCTCGGATACGTTTAGCGCATCGACCGTGCCAAGTATGCTACTCTCCCGAGGCGAGACCGTGCCGTTCAGGCGGGCGGAGAGACCGATCGTCACCATCTCCCCCGGCGAGACGGTAAGCAGATCGAACGTCAGTATCTCCTGGAGAACCGATTGGGCCTGACCGGAGCCGAGTGGTGAGCTGCCACCGCCCGAGACGCCGAGTTCGCCCGTCCTCAAGTCGCCCCTCGCACGGGCGAAGTTCGTGTAGTCGAGCGCGTAGGGCACCCCATCCACAAAGCCCGAATCGACGACCCGGCCGGAAACCGCCTCGTCGAAGGACGCGATGCCCGGTCCGCTGCCGAAGCTCCCGACCGTGATCACGGCCGCTTCGCCCGGAGGTGGCACTCCGTTCACCCGGACGTCGCCGCTCACGCCGGCCCCGTCGGGTATGACCGTCGCCGCCATCGCGGCGGACGGAAGAAGTAGAGCGAGCGCGGCGGCCGCGGCGAGGGTGCGGGATGGCGTCATCGGAACCTCCTGGGAACGCTGAATTGCCCGGAGCCTGCGCCGCGGCCGCCCCCCGGCCTAGGTCACGTTATCCGTACCCCCCGCCCACACCCCCCGGTCCCAGCCGCCCGCCCCGGATCGCGCGCGCCACGGCCTCCTCGCGGGTGCGGGCGCCCAGCTTGGCACGCGCCCCGCGCAGGTGCTTGGCCACCGTCGCCTCGGCGATGCCCATCGCCTCGGCGATCCGCGCGTTCATCAGGCCCCCCGCCAGCAGGCGCAGCGCCTCCGCCTCGCGCCGCGAGAGCTCCGCCCGCGGATAGCGCACGAACCCGTCGCCGCGCGCGTCCTCCGGCCAGTCGATCCAGGGCAGCATCAGGCGCGCCGCGTCCGCGATCCGCGCCAGGTTGCCGGGCGCCAGGACCTCGCGGGCCGACAGGTCCGAGCACAGGCAGATGCACGTCACGTCCCCGGTGCGCCGCGAGCGGGCCGCGAAGGACGCGACCGCCCGCGTGCCCGCGTCCCGCACGAACCCGGCGAAGGCCGCCGCCTCGCCGCCCGGCCGCGCCGGCCCCGGCGCCCCGCCCGCCGTGCGCCAGATCAGGGGTCCGCGCCCCCGCGCCGCATGGCGGACGATGAGGTCGCGCCGCCAATGCCCGCCCGCCTCGTAGTCGCGCAGCACCGGGGCGGGCAGGCTGCTCACGAGCCAGTGGGGATCGCCGCGCGCGCCGTCGATCGCCGCCATGTTCACGGCCGTGGCGCCCAGCTCGCCCAGCGCCGCGCGCACCGCCGCCCACCGCTCCGCGAACGTGGCCGCGCCCAGCATCCGGTCGGCGATGCCGAGCGCCAGCGCGGCGCGGCTCCCGTCCCGGCCTGCCGTCCGCTCGTCCATCGGCCCCTCCCCGCGCGATGCTCCGGCCTGCGCTGCCCCAAAGTCAACCGGGGACCGCGGCCCGCCGCGCCACGTCTTCCCATGGGCCGCGAAACCGCCTACATGCGGCGCATCCGACGACACGGCGCAGCGGACCCGGCGCCCTTGGATGATGGGTTCGGCGGCAATGGGGCCGCCAGGCAGAACGGAAGACCCGGAGGGCCGGGTGCGCTTCCGAGACAGGATGTTCATGTTCGATAAAGTTACCAAGTCCATCGAATGGGGCGAGGAGACCCTCACCCTCGAGACCGGGCAGATCGCGCGGCAGGCCGATGGCTGCGTCATCGCCACCTATGGCGAGACCTCCGTCATGGCCGCCGTGACCTTCGCCAAGGCGCCCAAGCCCGGTCAGGACTTCTTCCCCCTCACCGTCCACTACAACGAGAAGTACTACGCCGCGGGCAAGATCCCCGGCGGCTTCTTCAAGCGCGAGGCACGCCCGACCGAGAAGGAGACGCTGACCTCCCGCCTCATCGACCGGCCGCTGCGCCCGCTCTTCGTGCCCGGCTTCAAGAATGAGGTGCTCGTCATCTGCACCGTGCTCTCGCACGACCTGGTGAACGACCCCGACATGGTCGCGATGATCGCCGCCTCCGCCGCGCTGACGCTCTCGGGCGCGCCGTTCATGGGCCCGATCGCCGGCTGCCGCGTGGGCTTCGAGGGCGGCGAGTACGTCCTCAACCCGACCGTCGACGACATGCACAAGCTGCGCGAGAATCCCGACCAGAAGCTCGACCTCGTCGTCGCCGGCACGAAGGACGCCGTGATGATGGTGGAGTCGGAGGCCTACGAGCTCTCCGAGGCCGAGATGCTGGGCGCGGTGAAGTTCGCGCACGAGCAGATCCAGCCCGTGATCGACATGATCATCGAGATGGCCGAGAGCTCCGCCAAGGAGCCCTTCGACTTCCAGCCGCCCGAGTACGGCGCCCTCTACGACGCGGTGCGCTCGGCCGGCGAGGACAAGATCCGCGCCGCCTTCGCGATCACCGACAAGCAGGAGCGCACCACCGCCATCTCCGAGGCCCGCTCGGCGATCAAGGACGCGCTCACGGAGGAGCAGCGCGAGGACGCGAACCTCGGCT
This sequence comes from uncultured Alphaproteobacteria bacterium, assembly GCA_963833115.1. GTDB lineage: Bacteria > Pseudomonadota > Alphaproteobacteria > Rhodobacterales > Rhodobacteraceae > Hasllibacter. The sequence goes on from CAWHWS010000002.1 coordinate 355,058, forward strand.
CCGCGCTCAAGAAGCTGGAGTCCTCGGTCCTGCGCGGCGACGTCGTGAAGTCCGGCCGCCGCATCGACGGCCGCGCGCTCGACACCGTGCGCCCCATCGACAGCCAGGTCGGGCTCCTGCCCCGCACCCACGGCTCGGCGCTCTTCACCCGCGGCGAGACGCAGGCCCTCGTGGTCACGACCCTCGGCACCGGCGACGACGAGCAGATGATCGACGCGCTCCAGGGCACCTACAAGTCGAACTTCCTGCTGCACTACAACTTCCCCCCCTATTCCGTGGGCGAGACCGGGCGCTTCGGCCCCCCCGGCCGGCGGGAGATCGGCCACGGCAAGCTCGCCTGGCGCGCGCTCCAGGCCGTGCTGCCGGCCGCGACCGACTTCCCCTACACGATCCGCCTCGTCTCGGAGATCACCGAGTCCAACGGATCGTCCTCGATGGCGTCCGTCTGCGGCGGCTCGCTCTCGATGATGGACGCCGCCGTGCCGCTCAAGGCGCCGGTCGCCGGCGTGGCCATGGGCCTCATCCTGGAGGATGACGGCTCCTACGCCGTCCTGACCGACATCCTGGGCGACGAGGACCATCTCGGCGACATGGACTTCAAGGTCGCGGGCACGAAGGACGGCATCACCTCCCTGCAGATGGACATCAAGGTCGCCGGCATCACGCCCGAGATCATGGAGAAGGCGCTGGGTCAGGCGAAGGCCGGCCGCCTCCACATCCTGGAGGAGATGTCCCACGCCCTGACCGCCGGCCGCACGGAGTTCTCCGAGCACGCCCCCCGCATCGAGACGATGCAGGTGCCGACCGACAAGATCCGCGAGGTCATCGGCTCGGGCGGCAAGGTCATCCGCGAGATCGTCGAGGTCTCCGGCGCCAAGGTCGACATCAACGACGACGGGATCATCAAGATCGCCAGCCCCAACGGCGACGCGATCAAGAAGGCTTACGACATGATCCACGCGATCGTGGCCGAGCCCGAGGAGGGCCGCGTCTACCTCGGCAAGGTCGTGAAGATCGTCGATTTCGGCGCCTTCGTGAACTTCTTCGGCAAGCGCGACGGCCTCGTCCACGTCTCCCAGATCGAGAACAAGCGCCTCAACCACCCCTCCGACGTCCTCAAGGAGGGCCAGGAGGTCTGGGTGAAGCTCCTGGGCTTCGACGACCGCGGCAAGGTGCGCCTGTCGATGAAGGTGGTGAACCAGGAGACCGGCAAGGAGGAGGCCCCCGAGGCCGAGCCCGCGACCGCCGAGGAGGAGTGATCCCCGGCGGGAGGGTGCCGCTCACCGCCTGTTGATGACGAGACGGCCCCCGGCACCGCGCCGGGGGCCTTTTTCGTCTCCCCCGGCCCGCCATCCGTGCCACCCTGCCCGCGACCGCATCAGGGAGACGGCCATGACCAGACGCAAGGCGTCCGATTTCGACCCCCGCATCCTCGAGATCTTCGACGGCTACGTGCACGGCAAGGTCTCCAAGCGCGAGTTCATTGCCTCGGCCGGCAAGTACGCCGCCGCCGGCGTCACCGGGGCGATGCTCCTCGACCAGCTCGCCCCGAACTACGCCCACGCCCAGCAGGTCGCCCCGGACGATCCCGGGATCGAGACCGAGACGGTCAGCTACGAGAGCCACGAGGGCAACGGCACCATCAGCGGCCTCATGGCCCGCCCCGCCGGCGCCGCCGGCCCGCTCCCTGCCGTGCTCGTCATCCACGAGAACCGCGGCCTGAACCCCTATATCGAGGACGTCGCCCGCCGCGCCGCCAAGGCCGGCTTCCTCGCCTTCGCGCCCGACGGGCTGTCCTCCCTCGGCGGCTATCCCGGCACCGACGAGGAGGGCCGCGAGATGCAGTCCTCCCTCGACGGCGCCAAGCTCATGGAGGATTTCTTCGCCGCCTACGAGTTCCTCCAGGGCCGCGAGGACACCACCCGCACCGGCTGCGTCGGCTTCTGCTACGGCGGCGGGGTCTGCAACGCGCTCGCGGTCGCCTATCCCGAGCTCGGCGCCTCCGTCCCCTTCTACGGCCGCCAGCCGGACGTCGCCGACGTGCCGTCGATCGAGGCGCCGCTGATGATCCACTACGCCGGCCTCGACGAGCGCATCAACGAAGGCTGGGCGCCCTATGCCGAGGCGCTCGAGGCGAACGGCAAGGCATTCTCCGTCCACTTCTACCCGGACGTGAACCACGGCTTCCACAACGACACCACGCCCCGCTACGACGAGGCGGCCGCCGCCCTCGCCTGGGACCGCACGATCGCCTTCTTCGACGAGCACCTGCGCCAGGGCGCCTGACGCGCGCCGCGTCCTCGCCCCACCCACGCCATGGCGCGGGGCGAGGTCACGTCCGCGCGAGCGGGCCCGCCGGAGAGCGAATCATTGCAACCGGTTCCGGCCCGCTGCGTTATTTGTGCAACGACCAATCCAGGAGTGCCCATGCAGACCGATCGCCGATCCTTCCTCGCGGCGGCCGCCGGCCTCGCCGGCGCCGGCCTCGCCGCCCCCGCCCTCGCCCAGACCGCGGTCTCCGCCACGCAGTGGACCCTGCCCGAGCGTTTCATGGCGCAGCGCGTCACCGTGCGCGCCGGCTGGAACCCCGGCGACATCCACGTCGATCCGGGCCTGCACTACCTCTACCTGATCGAGGAGGGCGACACCGCCATCCGCTACGGCTGCGCCATCGGCGACGACGAGCAATACGTCGCCGGCACGTTCACCATCGACCGCCGCGTCGAATGGCCCTCCTGGACGCCCACCGCCAACATGATCCGCCGCGAGCCCGAGAAATACGAGCAGTTCGCGGACGGCGTGCCCGGCGGCCCGGACAACCCGCTCGGCGCCCGCGCCCTCTATCTCTACCAGGACGGCCGCGACACCATGCTGCGCATCCACGGCACGCCCCAGCCCTGGTCGATCGGCATGTCCGTCAGCTCCGGCTGCATCCGGATGGTCAACGACCACGTCATCGACCTCTACGAGCGCGTCCCCAACGGCACCCGCGTCGTCCTCCACTGAGGCCCTCGGGCCGGACCCCGGCGCCCCGAACCGACGGGGTGCCGGAGCCGCGCGCTCAGGCGGCCGGCTGCTTGGCCGTGCGGATATAGGGCAGCGTCCGCTCGAACCCGCCGAATCGTTCGTTCGCCTCCTCGTCGCTCACCGCGGCGGTGACGATCACGTCCCCCCCGTCGGTCCAGCCCGCCGGCGTCGCCACCTTGTGCTTCGCCGTCAGCCGGATCGAGTCGAGCGCCCGCAGGATCTCGTCGAAGTTCCGCCCCGTCGTCATCGGATAGGTGAGCGACAGCTTCACCCGCTTGTCCGGCCCGATCACGAACACGGTGCGCACGGTCTGGTTGTCCGCCGGCGTCCGGTCGGCCGGATCGCCCGACGCCTCCGCCGGCAGCATGTCGTAGAGCTTGGCCACGCTCATCTCCGGATCGCCGATCATCGGATACTCGACCGCGTGCCCCGAATAGGCGCGGATGTCCTCCTTCCAGCGCAGGTGGTCGTCCACCGGATCGACGCTGATCCCGATGATCTTGGCGTCCCGCCGTGCGAACTCCCCCGCCATCCCCGCCATCATGCCGAGCTCGGTCGTGCACACCGGCGTGAAGTCCTTGGGGTGGCTGAAGAGGATCGCGTAGCCCTCCCCGATCCACTCGTGGAAGTCGATCTGCCCCTGCGTCGTCTGGGCGGTGAAGTTCGGGGCGATGTCGCCGAGGCGAAGGGCCATGTCGGCCTCCTGATGCTGTGATGCGCTGCGGCGCAGATAGGGCGCCTGTTCCCCTCGGGACAAGGTCGGCCGCGCCGGCGGGGACGACCCGCCCGCGAATCGTCCGATCCCGGAACGCCCGTCCCGGAGCGGGCTAGCGCGGCGGGACGTGCCGCGCGGCCCAGTCGGCGGCGGCCCGATCCTCCACCTCGTCGCGCTCGATCGCGGCGACGGTGCGCATCACCCGCCGCCCGTAATCCGCCGCGGCGAGGTTCGACCCCCGCGCGATCTTGGCGCGCAGCTCCGCGTCCGAACGGGTGTAGTAATGGTTGAGCCGCACCCGCGCCGTGGAGAGGAACGCGCCGCTGCGCCGGGCCCCGAACGTCGCCTCCTCCCCCGCGTCGTTCCAGGTCCGCTCCCCGTGCGTGCGCATCTCGTGCACCCCCGCGACGCGCACCGCGCGGGGATCGACCAGCATCTTGAACCCCGAGGCCCCGCGCGCGGGGTCCATCGGGTCGCGCGCGCGCGCCAGGTATCCCGCCACCGTGCCCTCGGGCGGCGCCTCCGCGCGCCCGCCGCGCCCGAACATGTGCCAGGGCAGGGACACGTTCGGCGCCTCGAGCCCCTCCAGCGCCGCGTCCAGCGTCCGCGCCCCGGTCGGCATCAGGAACTCGTCCGCGTCGAGGAAGGCCATCCACCGATGCGCGCCGCCGAAATTGGCGAGCGCGTGGGCGTAGGCCGCGACCTGGTTGTGCACCCGCCCGCCGCCCAGCCAGCCCCCCGTCGCGTCCTCGAACCGCTGCGCCCAGGGGATCACGGTCGTCTCCGGCATGGCGGCGCGCGCCGCCTCCGCCGTGCCGTCCGCGCTGCCGTCGTCGTAGAGGTAGAGCCGCGCCGCGCCCGCCGCGCGGTGGAACGCGGCCCATTCGCCCACATGCGCGCCCTCGTTCCGCATGATCGCGACGATGGCGAGCCCCGTCCGCCCCGCATCCCCGGCCGGCGGCCGCACCCGCAGGCGAGTGACCACCTTGCCCCGGTCCCAGAGCCTCACCCTCGGCCCGCCCGCATCAGAAGCGCCGCCGCCGGCGCCGCCAGGATCGCCGCGAACAGGCCGAAGGCGTTCTGGAGCCCGATCGCCGCCAGCGGCTGCGAGATCAGGGGCGAGGCGAACTGCCCCAGGAACACCGTGGCGGTGAGCATCCCCGCCATCCGCCCGCGCCGGCTCTCGGGCACCAGCGCGAGCATCGTCGTCGTCAGCGCCGGGAACACGAGGCCCAGCCCGACGCCCAGGAGCACCATCGCCGCCATGACCGCAATGAGGCCCCCCGCCGCCCAGAGCACCGCGAACGCCGCCGCCATGAGCGCCCAGGACGCCCCGACCACCGCGCCGAACGGCCGCCCCGCCGCCACGCGCGCATAGCTCAGGGAGGTCAGCGACGAGGTCAGCGTCGCGCCCCCCAGCGCCGCCCCCGCCATCCACGGATCGGGCAGCGCCAGAATCCCGCGCGAGGAGGAACGGCAGCTGCACCGGCACGAGGTAGAACGCCAGCATCGTGACGAACCCCGCGACCAGCACCCCCCGCACCTGCCGCGGCATCGCGTCCGGCGCGGCGCCCGCGACGCGCGGCGCTGGCGCCGCCGGCTCGAAGAGATAGGCCCGCGCCAGCAGCGGCACCGCCAGCGCCGCGAGGTAGATCGCGAAGGGCGCGCGCCAGCCGATCTCCGCCGCGAGCCCGCCCCCGGTCACGAACACGAGCCCGCCCAGCCCCATGAACGCCGACTGCACGCCGAGGAACCGCGCCCGCTCCGGCCCCGCGAAATAGTCGCCCACCAGGGTCGTCGCCGTGGTCATCACCGCCGCCACCGACAGGCCGAGCAGCGCCCGCGAGGCCAGGAGCGCCGGCAGCGTCTCCACCCACAGCCCCGCCGTGCCCGCCGCCGCGTAGAGGAGCGCCCCCGCCACCAGCACCCGCAGCCGCCCCGCCCGCTCGATCAGGAACCCCGCGAAGGGCGCGCACAGCGCGATGAACAGCGCCGGCATCGTCAGCACCAGCCGCACCAGGATGTCCGCCCCCGGCGTCCCCTCGAAATGCGCGCGCATCCCCGGCAGCCCGGGCGAGATCGTCGCCCCCGACATCACCGTCAGGGACGCCGCCACCAGGAGCGCGGCGCGCAGCCCCCGCCCGGTCGGTCGCCCGGCCGGCAGGCCGGCGGGCCCCGGGGCGGTGGCGTCGGTCATGCTCATGGCGCGCGTCTAGCGCGCGTCGCGCGCCGCGAACAGGGACCGCGCGGTCCATGCGCATGGGGTGTGCATGGCCCGTGCATGGCCCGTGCATCGCCGGTGCGGGCGCCGGAGACCCTCAGAAATCGGGCGGCGCCGACACCGTCATCCACGCGCCCCCGTCCGGATGGCGCAGCCGCAGGCTCTCCGAATGGAGCATCATCCGGGGGTGCGCGGCGGCGGTCTCCGGCGCGTAGAACGGATCGCCCAGGATCGGATGCCCCAGCGACAGCATGTGCACCCGAAGCTGATGCGTGCGCCCCGTCCGGGGCATCAGCCGCGCCCGCGTCTCGCCCCCCTCCGCGCGCACCACGCGCCAGTCCGTGCGCGCCGGGCGGCCGTTCGCATGGTCGACATGGTGCAGCGGGCGGTTCGGCCAATCCACCGCCAGAGGCAGGTCGACGCTCCCCGTCTCGGGCGTTAAAATCCCTTGCAATCGAGCGACATAGGTCTTCGTCGGCACCCGCCGCTCGAACTGCAGCCCCAGGTGCCGCTGCGCCCCCGGCGTGCGCGCGAACACCATCACCCCAGAGGTGTCCCGGTCCAGCCGGTGCACCAGCAGCACCCCCGGCATCGCCGCCTCCAGCCGGGCCATCAGGCAATCGGCCAGGTGCGCTCCCTTGCCCGGCACCGACAGGAGGCCCGCGGGCTTGTCCACCAGGACGATGAGCCCGTCCTGGTGCAGGATCCGAAGGGGCCCGTCCGGCGGATCGTAGGCCGATCCCGGCAGGGCCGGCGCGGCCTCGCTCACGGGCGGGCCGGCGCGCCGCTCACGGCCGCTCGATGGCGACCGCCGTGCCCTCGCCGCCCCCGATGCAGATCGCGGCGACCCCCCTCCTGAGCCCCCGCGCCTCCAGCGCATGAAGGAGCGTCACCACGATCCGCGCGCCCGACGCGCCGATCGGATGGCCCAGCGCGCAGGCCCCGCCGTTCACGTTCATCCGCTCGCGCGGCACGCCCATCTCCCGCATGAAGGCCATCGGCACCACCGCGAAGGCCTCGTTCACCTCCCAGAGGTCGACGTCGCCCACCGTCCACCCGATCCGCTCCAGCAGCTTGCGCGCCACAGGGATCGGGGCGGTCGCGAAGAGGGCCGGCGCCTGCGCGTGCCCGGCCTGCCCGACGATGCGGGCGCGCACGCCCTCCGCCTCGTCCTCCCGCTCGACCACCAGGGCCGCGGCCCCGTCGCTGATCGAGGATGCGTTGGCGGCCGTCACGGTCCCGCCCTCGCGGAACGCGGGGCGCAGGGTGGGGATCTTGTCGGGCCGGGCCAGCCCGGGCTGCTCGTCCCGGGCGACCACGGCCTCGCCCCGGCGGGCGCGCACCGTCACCGGGGCGATCTCCGCATCGAAGCCGCCGCCCTGCGCCGCCAGCGCGTTCTCCAGTGATTCCAGGGCGTAGGCGTCCTGCATCGCCCTCGTGAACTGGAACGCCTCCGCGCAGTCCTCAGCGAAGCTGCCCATCAGGCGGCCGCTGTCATAGGCGTCCTCGAGCCCGTCGAGGAACATCGAATCGACGATGCGGCCATGCCCCATCCGCGCCCCGCCCCGCATCTTGGGCAGGAGGTACGGCGCGTTCGTCATGGATTCCATGCCGCCCGCCACGATCCGCCCGCCATGGAGGCGCGCGCGGTCCGCCGCCTGCATCAGGGCCTGCATCCCGGAGCCGCACATCTTGTTGATCGTGGTCGCCGGCACGTCCTCTGGCAAGCCGGCGGCGAACCCGGCCTGGCGCGCCGGGGCCTGTCCCTGGCCGGCCGGCAGGACGCAGCCCATCAGCACCTCCTGCGCGCCCCGCCCCGCCAGGGCGGCCCGGATCGCGGCCCCGCCCAGCTCGGGCGCGGAGGCGTCCGAGAGCGCGCCCTGGAAGCCGCCCATCGGCGTGCGCGCCGCCCCCGTGATCACCGCGGACGGCCCGGAATTGGCTTTCATTGAGTCGATCTCCCCCGGCCACGCGCCGATCCCGGTTACCGGATGGTAACGTCTGCCGTCCAGACGGGGGCTCCGATAGGAACGACCGGAGGCTCTCATGGACGTCATCGTCGAAGACCAGGGGGACGGCCGCGTGGTCCGGATCCGCGAGGATCGGATCGACGCCGCCTCCTCGATCCAATTCAAGGACGCGGTGCGCCGCGCCGCCAGCGGGGCGGAGGGCCGCGTGATCCTGGACCTGGATCAGGTCGACTTCATCGATTCCAGCGGCCTCGGCGCCGTGGTCTCCACGATGAAGATGCTGGCCCCGGCGCGGAAGCTGGAGCTCGCGAACCTTCGACCGAACGTCGCCAAGGTGTTCGCGCTCACGCGGATGGATCGCGTCTTCGTGATCCACAAGGCGTGCGCGGCGGAGCCCGGCCATGCTGCCTGACATGGACAGGACCACCGCACCCCGGGAAGAACGTCGCGCCGCCCGCCGCGAGGGCCGGCTCGAGCTGCGCATGATCTTCCCCTCCGACCTCATCGCCGTGCGCACCGCGCTGGGCAGCGCGCTGAGCGGACTGCGCTATCTCGAGCTCTCCGAAGAGGAGGGCGGCACCGTCGAGCTGGTCCTCGCCGAGGCCATGAACAACGTGGTCGAGCACGCCTACAGGGACGGCTCCGGCGTGATCGAGCTGCGGGTCGCGAACTCGGCGGACGGGCTGTTCTGCGAGGTGCTCGACGACGGCAAGGGCATGTCCGGCCTGCCCGCGGGGACCGGCCCCGAGCTGGAGCCTCCGCCGCCGACCGACGACATGCCCGAGGGCGGCTTCGGCTGGTTCCTCATCCGCAGCCTGGCGCGCGATCTGCACTATGCCCGCGAGGACGGGCGCAACCGCCTGACCTTCCGCATCGAACTGTCGGGCCCCGTTCGCGCCCACTGATGCCGCCGGCCCGCTGACGGCGCCGGCGGCGGGCGGCCGAAGGGCGCGCGGGCGGCGCTGACTGGCGGCCCTCGGCGCCGCCCTTGGCCGGTCTCTTCCGCGCGCGCCGCGACCCGGCCGGCGGCCGCGGGACCGGACGACGGCTGCCCCCCGGGGCCGTCGCGGGCGCGGCGCATCCCTGCCGCCGCCCGGCCCGATGCCGGATCGATGCCGGATCGACGCCGGTCCGATGCCGGACCGCGAGCCGTCTGTCGCGCCGGCCCGGCGCCGGATGCCGCACAGAGCCCTCCGGGTCCGTCCCGCCCCGCGCCCCCCCGGCGCGCGCCGCCTTGCCCGCGGCGCCGGCGCGCTTAGGGTGCGGCGTCGAACGGGGGACCATGCTGATGCGGGACTTTCAGATGCCGGGGCGGTCCACCGTCCACGCCGCGCGGGGCATGTGCGCGACCTCCCACCCGCTCGCCGCCGCCGCCGCCGTCGACATCCTGCGCGCCGGGGGCAACGCGGCCGATGCCGCCATCGCCGGCGCGGTCCTCCTGGGCCTGTGCGAGCCGCAGATGACGGGGATCGGCGGCGACTGCTTCGCCCTCGTGAAGCCCGCGGGCGGCGAGGCGGTGCGCGCCCTCAACGGCTCCGGCCGCGCGCCCGCCGGTGCGGACGCCGCGGCCCTGCGCGCCACCGGCGCCACGGCCGTGCCCGTCGACCGGGCCGAGGCGATCACCCTGCCCGGCGCCGTCGACGCGTTCGTGCGCCTGGCGGGCGATCACGGCCGCATGGCCCTGGCGGAGCTCCTGGCCCCGGCCATCGACTATGCCGAGGCGGGCGTGCCCGTCGCCCCGCGCACCGCCTTCGACTGGGCCCGCGATGCCGGACGCCTGCAGGGCGCGGCGCGGCGCCATTACCTGCTCGGCGGCGAGCCGCCCCGCGCGGGCCAGGTCTTCCGCGCGCCCGGCCAGGCCGAGGTCCTGCGCCGGATCGCGGCCGAGGGGCGCGCCGGCTTCTACGAGGGCGAGGTCGCCGACGACATGCTCGCCGCCCTGCGCGCCGCGGGCGGCGCCCACGCGGCGCCGGACCTCGCCGACACCCGTGCCGACTGGCACGATCCGATCTCGGCCGACTATTCCGGCCGCACCCTGATCGAGCATCCGCCGAACGGGCAGGGCGCGACCGCGCTCCTGATGGCGCGCATCCTCGCACGAACGGACTACGCCGCGCAGGATCCGCTCGGCGCCGCGCGCGTCCACCTGGAGGCCGAGGCCGCCAAGCTCGCCTACGACGCGCGCGACCGCCTCATAGCCGACGGCGCGGACGTGGGGGACATGCTGTCGGACCCCATGGCGGACACGCTCGCCGCCCTGATCGATCCGGCCCGCGCCATGGCGGACCCCCGCCGCGCCGCCGCGTCCGTCCACCGCGAGACCGTCTACATCACCGTGGTCGACGAGGACCGCATGGCCGTCAGCCTGATCTACTCGATCTTCCACGGTTTCGGCTCCGGCATCGCGTCCGAGCGCTTCGGCATCCTGTTCCAGAACCGCGGCGCCGGCTTCACCCTCGAGGACGGCCACCCCAACGAGCTCGCCCCCGGCCGCCGCCCGATGCACACGATCATCCCCGCCATGACCGCGCGGGACGGGCGCATCGACATGACCTTCGGCGTGATGGGCGGACAGTACCAGCCCAACGGCCATGTCCGCGTCCTGTCCAACATGGCCGATCACGGCATGGACCCGCAGGAGGCGATCGACGCGCCGCGCGCCTTCGCCTCGGACGGGCGGCTGGCGGTCGAGCGCGGCTACCCGGACGCGGTGCGCGCCGCGCTCGCCGAGATCGGCCACGACGTGCACGTGCCGGAGGTCCCGATCGGCGGCGCGCAGGCGATCGTCATCGGCGCGGACGGCGTGCTGACCGGGGCGAGCGATCCGCGCAAGGACGGCTGCGCCCTTGGCTGGTAGGTCAGTTCAGCTGCATCTGCACCCGGTAGGCGCCGTCCTCGATCTCGCCGAAGAGGCCGTCCATGTCCGGGTGGTGCACCGGCTCGCCGGTCGCGTCCGGCACGAGGTTCTGCTCGGAGACGTAGGCGACGTAGTAGGATGACGCGTTCTCCGCCAGCAGGTGGTAGAACGGCTGATCCTTGGCGGGCCGGCTGTCCTCGGGGATCGCCTCGTACCATTCGTCGCTGTTGGCGAACGCGGGATCGACGTCGAACACCACGCCGCGGAAGGGGTGCTTCCGGTGGCGGACGATCTGTCCCAGGGCGTATTTGGCGTGTCCAGGCTGCATCGCGCCACCGACATAGAGACTGCGTCGAATCCTGTCCATCGGGGGCGGCGCTCTCGGCACGGAAACGATCCGTGATCCTGGCGGTGGCGCAGATCGCGGCGCCGGTCTTCGCGCTCGCGGCCATCGGCTACGCCTGGGTCCGGGCGGGCTGGGACTACGACACCACCTTCGTGACCCGGCTGTCGATGACGCTCTCGGTGCCGTGCCTGATCTTCGTCGCCCTGATGGAGGCCGAGATCGACCCCCGCGCGCTGCGCGACCTGACCCTGGCCACGCTCGCCGCCTATGCCGGCCTGATCGCCGCGTTCTGGGCCGTGGTCGCCGCCACCGGCATGGACCGGCGCACCTGGCTCGCGCCGCTGGCCTTCGGCAACACCGGCAATCTCGGCCTGCCCTTGGCGCTCTTCGCCTTCGGGGAGGCGGGCCTGACGCTCGCGGTCGTCGTCTTCGCGGTGATGGCGGTCCTGTCCTTCACCGTCGGCATCTGGTTCGTCTCGGGCGGGGGGAGCCCCGCGCGCGCGTTCAAGGAGCCGATGGTGGGCGCCACCCTCCTCGGCGCCGCCTGCCTCTGGTTCGGCGTCACGACCCCGGCCGTGGTGACCGAGACGCTCCGCCTCGTCGGGCAGATGGCGATCCCCATGATGCTGATCACGCTCGGCGTCGCCGTCGCCCGTCTGCGCCCGGCCGGCCTCCTGCGGCCGGTCGTGCTCTCGGCGGTCAAGGTCGCGCTGGGCGCCGGGATCGCCTGGGCCGCCGCGGCCGCCTTCGCCCTGCCGGAGACGGCGCGCGCGGTCCTGATCCTGCAGGCCGCGACGCCGGCGGCGGTGACCTCCTACCTCCTGGCGGTCAAGTACGGGGCGGATTCCGACGCGGTGGCCGGGCTCGTCGTGGTCTCCACGCTGATGAGCGTCCTCGCGCTTCCGATGCTATTGGGCATCCTTCTCTGATCCGTGATCGCGGGCCGGTATCGACGGGGGCGCGCGGCTGCTAGGCAGGCGCCGAGGGGCGCGCCAGATGCCCCCGCAGACCCCGCGAGGCCGGCCATGAGCAGACCCCTTCGCGCCCTCGTCCTGTTGATGCTCGTCGCCTCCTGCGGCAGCTCGAACGTGTCGGCGCCCCGCAATCTCGACGACGCCTGCGCCCTGGTGGCCGAACGGCCCCAGTACCTGCGCGCGATGACCCGCGCCGAGCGCGAATGGGGCGTCCCGGTCCCGATCCTCATGGCGTTCATCCACCAGGAATCGAAGTTCGTCGGCAACGCCCGCACGCCGCACCGCTACGCGCTCGGCGTCATCCCCGTCGGCCGGCAGTCGAGCGCCTACGGCTACAGCCAGGCGCTCGACGGCACCTGGGACGACTACCTCGCCGAGCGCGGCACCCGCCGGGCCAAGCGGGACGACATCCGGCACGCGACCGACTTCATGGGCTGGTACATGGACGGGACGACCCGCGCGCTCGGCATCCCCAAGACCGACCCCAAGCGCCAGTACCTCGCCTATCATGACGGGCGGGCCGGCTACCGGCGCGGCACGCACCTGCGCAAGGGCTGGCTCCTGGACGTCTCCGACCGCGTCGCCCGGCGGGCGCAGCGCTACGAGGCGCAGCTCGTCTCCTGCGGGCGCCGCTGAGGGATCAGCGCGTCCAGCGCTCCGTCGCCAGCGGGATCGAGAAGTTCGACGGCGCGAACCCCGCCCCGAGGGTCAGCTCGCCCAGGATCACCGTCGTCGCGCCACCGCTCCCGTCGCGCACGACCCATTGGCGCAGCTCGACCGGATCGTCCGTGAACACGAGGTCGAGGCTCCCGTATTCGGGGTTCTCGGGGTCCTGCGCCGTGATCGTGGTGCTCGGCCCGTCGACGCTCCGCCCCGTCACCATGCGCTCGCGCGTGAGGTCCACCTGCGGCGCGAGGATGATCGACAGCGGCGTGCGCGAGAGCGGATATTGCTCGGGCCCGGCATTCGACTTGCCGTCGAAGATCGCGACCTGCCCGCCGCCGGCCACGACGAGCTGGCGCAGCGGCGGGTCGTATTCGAAGCGCATCCGCCCGGGCCGCTGGAGACGCACCGTCCCGGTCGCGATCGAGCCGTCGTCCGCGATCTGGGTGAAGGGGGATTCGGCGCCGGTGAACCCGTTGAGGTAGGCGCTCGCCTCCGCCAGGGAGACGTCCGCCGCCGCCGGGGCGGCCAGCACGGAGAGGGCGGCGGCCAGGGCGGCGCGACGTGGGGCGGCGGGTCGGGACATCGGAGCTCCGGGTCGTGCCGCGCGGACATGGCGGCCCGGCGGACATAGGAACCGCGCCCCGCCCCCGCCAGCGTCATCGCATTGCGACCGCGCCGTCATCGGGCGTCATCCGGGCGGCGCCCGGACCGCTCCCTCACTCGTAGCAGCGGCCCTCGGGCTCGCAGGGGCGAAGGCGGGCCTCGGTAGCGTCCTCGCGCGCCGCCTTCGCCGCCATCGCCACCAGGGCGATCGGCGCCAGGCCCTCGGGGGCGTAGGGGAGCGGGGCGTGGGGGATGGGGCGGTTGGCCATGGATCGGTCCTCGTGTGGGTCGACTGTCAATCGAACGCGGGACACCGGGGGCGATGTTCCGCGGGGCGGCGGTGGGATGACCCGAACGTGACCGGTCCCTGGGGCGGGAATCGGGCGATCGCGCGGCCCGGGCCGGCCGATCGCGCCGACCTTCCGTCCATTCGCGCCGATCCGCCGCCGACGCGGCGCCGTGCGGCCGCCGCCATCAGGCCTGCTCGGGCACGAGCACCTCCCGCTTGCCGACATGGTTCGAGGAGCTGACCACGCTCGCGTCCTCCATCTGCTCCACCAGGCGTGCGGCCTTGTTGTAGCCGATCCCGAGCTTGCGCTGGATGTAGGAGGTCGAGCACTTGCGGTCCCGGATCACGATCGCCACCGCCTGGTCGTAGAGCGCGTCCTCCCCGCCGGTGTTCCCGCCCAGGCCCAGCATCTCGTCCACGCTGGGGCCGTCGTCCGGCTCGTCGGGCCCGTCCTGCACCCCGCTGAGGTAGTCCGGCGGCCCGTAGGACTTGAGGTGGGCGACGATCTCCTCCACCTCCTCGTCCGAGCAGAAGGGGCCGTGCACGCGCGTGATCCTGGACCCGCCGGCCATGTAGAGCATGTCGCCCATGCCCAGGAGCTGCTCGGCGCCCTGCTCGCCCAGGATGGTGCGCGAATCGATCTTGGACGTGACCTGGAAGCTGATGCGCGTCGGGAAGTTGGCCTTGATCGTGCCGGTGATCACGTCGACCGACGGCCGCTGCGTCGCCATGATGAGGTGGATGCCCGACGCCCGAGCCATCTGCGCCAGCCGCTGGATGCAGGCCTCGATCTCCTTGCCGGCGACCATCATCAGGTCGGCCATCTCGTCCACCACCACGACGATATAGGGCAGCGCGACGGGCACGATCTCCTCGGTCTCGAAGGTGGGCTCGCCGGTGTCGTCGTCGAACCCCGTCTGCACCGTGCGGCTGAACAGCTCGCCGCGCGAGAGCGCCTCCTTCACCCGGCCGTTGTAGCCGTCGATGTTGCGCACGCCCATCTTGGACATCTTGCGGTAGCGGTCCTCCATCTCGCCCACGACCCATTTGAGGGCGACGACCGCCTTCTTGGGGTCCGTCACCACCGGCGACAGGAGGTGCGGGATCCCGTCGTAGACCGAGAGCTCGAGCATCTTGGGGTCGATCATGATGAGGCGGCACTCCTCGGGCGTGAGCCGGTAGAGGAGCGACAGGATCATCGTGTTGATCGCGACCGACTTGCCCGATCCCGTGGTGCCCGCGATCAGGAGGTGGGGCATCTTGGCGAGGTTCGCCACGACCGGGTCGCCCCCGATGTCCTTGCCGAGCGCGAGCGGCAGGCGCGCCGCGCCGTCCCCGAACGCGCGGGTGGAGAGGATCTCCCGCAGGACGCACATCTCCCGGTTCTCGTTCGGGAGCTCGATCCCGATCACCGAGCGGCCCGGCACCGTCGAGACGCGCGCCGAGAGCGCCGACATCGACCGCGCGATGTCGTCCGCCAGCCCGATCACGCGGGACGCCTTGAGGCCGGGCGCGGGCTCGAGCTCGTACATCGTGACGACCGGGCCGGGGCGGACGCTGACGATCTCGCCCTTCACCCCGTAATCGTCGAGCACGTTCTCCAGGAGGCGGGCGTTCTCCTCGAGCGCGGTGTCGGACAGGTGATGGCGCTCCACCGTGTCCGGATCGCGCAGGAGGCCGAGCGGGGGCAGCTCGTAGGCCGCCGCGTCCTCGCCCAGGGCGAGGGGCGGCTGCGCCTCGGCCCGGGCGCGCGCGGACGAACGCGGCGCGGGCCCGCCATGGCGCACCAGCGGCGCCTCCGCCTCCGGCGGGCCCTGCGCGCGCAGGACCGGCGGCGGGGGCGGCGGGCGCGTGCCCAGCCCCTCCGCCTCGGGCGCGCCCGCCCGGAACAGGGCCACCTCGTCGTCGTCCTCGTCCTCGTCCGGCTCCGGGGCCGGCTCCAGCACGTCCTCCTCGGCGGCGGCGCGGCGGCGGGCGGCGGCCCTGGCGACGAAATCGGGCGCGGCGCTCGCCCCGCCCTTCACCGGCGGCTCCGCGCGCTGCCCCGGGGCCTGCGTCCCCTGCCGCGCCCGGGCCCGGACCGCGTCGGCGATGCGGGCCTGGAGCCGGTGCTGGGCCCCGTCCTCCGCCGCGCCGTCCTCGTCCTCGTCCTCGGCGAAGGGGGCGTCCTCGTCCGCGGGCCGCGCGCGCCGCAGCGGGACGAGGTCCGCCAGCCGCCGGCGCGGGACCTCGCCCCGCGAGTCGCGCCTCGCCGCGCGCCGCGCGCGCAGCGCGCCCAGCCCCGCGAGCAGGCCCCCGCCGGTCCGCGCCAGCCCCGCGCCGCCGAAGCGCAGCGCCGCGCGCGCCTCGCCCCGGTCCAGCCCGAGCGCATGCAGCGTCACGAGCGCCATCGCCGCCGCCGAGGCCAACGCCGCCACCGCGAACGCCGTCGTGAGGGGCAGCGGCAGGAGGCCGATCATCGCCCCCAGGAACGTGTCCCCGACATGCCCGCCGAGTCCGAACCCGTGCGTCCACTCCGCCCCCGGCGGCACGCTCGAGAGGTGCACCGCCGTCGCCACCACCGCGACCGGCAGCGTCACCGTGCGCGCCATCGCCCGCCCCGATCCCAGGTGCAGAACGAAGCGCAGCCCCCAGACCAGCAGCGCCAGAGGCACCAGGAGGCACGCCCGCCCGAGCATCACGTGCGCCGGCGAGGCGACCGCCGCCCCCGGCGCGCCGAGCCAGTTCGCCACCGGCCCCCCGGCCGCGAACAGCCCCGGATCGGCGGGCGCGTAGGACCAGAGCGCCGCGCCCAGGAGCGCCCCCGCGCCCAGGAGGCCCAGGCCGATCGCCTCGCGCCCCCGCCGGGCGAGGGCCGCGGCGGTGGTCTCGTCGACGAGCGGCTCGCGGCGCCGTGTCTGATAGGCCATCGGGCGTCCTTCCTATTCGTAGAGGCAGGCGCGCATCCGGCGCAGCCCGTCCTCGACCTCGTCCACCGGGCCGACCAGCGCGACCCGCAGCCGGTCGCGCCCCGGCGCGTGCCCGTCCACCTCGCGCCCGAGGTAATGGCCCGGCAGGACCTTGACCCCCGCCTCGCGCCAGAGCCGCAGCGCCGCCGCCTCCGCGTCCCCGCGCGCGGGCAGCCAGAGGAAGAACCCCGCGTCCGGCATCGCGGCGCCCGGCACGCCGCCCAGCACCTTCGCCGCGACGGCCCGCTTCTCGGCATAGAGCTCGCGCGAGGCCTCCACATGCGTCTCGTCCGCCCAGAGCCGGGCGCTCACCGCCTGGATCGGCCCCGGCACCGGCGCGCCGCCATAGGCCCGGAGCTGCCGCATCGCGCGAACCGCCTCCGCCCCGCCCGCGACGAAGCCGGAGCGCAGCCCCGCCGCGCTCGACCGCTTGGAGAGGGAATGGAACGCCAGCGCCCGCTCCGGATCGGCCCCGGCGGCGCCCGCGACCTGGAGCAGGCCCGGCGGCGGCGCCCCGTACCAGATCTCCGAATAGCATTCGTCCGCCAGCACCCTGAAATCGTGCCGCTCCGCCAGCGCCAGCAGCTCGCCGAGGTAATCCTCGGACGCCACCGCCCCCTGCGGGTTGGACGGCGAGCAGACATAGGCCAGCGTCACCCGGTCCAGGAGCTCGGGCGCCAGCCCCGCATAGTCCGGGAGCCAGCCCGTGCCTTCGGAGGTGGGCACGAAGACCGGCTCCGCCCCCGCGCCCAGCGCGCCCATGCCGTAGGCCTGATAGAACGGGTTGGGGATCAGGATCGCGGGCCGCCGGCCGCGCTTCTCCTCCGGCGAGAGCGCCATCGCGGCCGAGAACAGCCCCTCGCGCGTGCCGTTCAGGGCCATGATCCGCGAGGTCGGCAGACGCACCCCGTAACGCCGCGCGATCCAGTCCGAGATCGCGCCCAGGAGGTCCGCGTCGCCGTCGTTCTCCGGATAGCCGCCGAAGCCGCCCGCCCGCTCGGCCAGCATCGGGCCGACCCAGCCCGGCAGGCCGTGGCGCGGATCGCCGATGGTCATGGCGACCGGGTCCGCGCCGGGCGCCACGCCGTCCAGCAGCGCCCTCAATCGCGGGAACGCATAGAGCGGCAGATGCGCGAAGCGCTCGGGAAGGGATGGCGGCATGGCTGCGTCGACCTCGGGTCCCGGGGTCGTGGCGCCCCGCTTCGCCGCACAGGCTATCGCGCGCGCCCCGCCTCGGTCCATCCGGGCGCCCCGCGGCCGCGCCGGCCGTGGCAATCGTGCCGAGTCAGGCCATCGCCGCCTCGATCCCCGCGCCCAGCCGCAGGAGGCGCGCCTCCCCCCCGGACGGGGCCAGCACCTGCACCCCGCAGGACGGCGCCTCCACCGGCAGCGACAGGCCCGCGCAATCCATCAGGTTGCCGATCCGCGTGTTGCGCAGCGCCGCGAGGTTCGCCGCAGCATAGGCCGCGCCGTCCGCCAGCAGGTCCGCCACCACCGGCGGCAGGATCGGCGCGCTCGGCGTGATCACGGCGTCGAACCCCGCGAACGCGCGGCGCCAGTCCGCCCGCAGGCACTCCAGGGTGCGCCACGCGTCGATGAACGCCGCCGCGGACAGCCCCTCGCCGCCCCTCATGCGCGCCTCGATCGGGCCCCAGACCGCGCCCGGCATCGCCTCGATCCGCGCGCCCCAGATCGCCCAGGCCTCCCCGGCATAGACCGGCACGGAGAGCCCCATCGCCTGCGCCGCCGCCGGCAGGTCCACCGTCTCGATGATCGCGCCCTTGGCGCGGAGGCGCGCGCAGGCCGCCTCGAACGCCGCCGCGGGCTCCGGGGCGAGGTCCTCCATCGCGACGGTGGCGAGCACCGCCAGCCGCGCGCCCGAGACGTCCGCGCCGCGCAGGTCCGGCGCCCGCGCGCCGCCCATCGCCTCGATCAGGGCGCCCGCGTCCTCCACCCGGCGCACCAGGGCCCCCACCGTGTCGAGCCGCTCGACCAGGGGCACCGCCCCGCGATTGGACAGCGCGCCGAAGCCGGGCTTGAACCCCACCAGGTCGTTCCAGGCCGCCGGCAGTCGCACCGAGCCGCCCGTGTCCGAGCCGACCGCCGCCGCCGCCAGCCCCGCCGCGACCGACGCCGCCGCCCCCGAGGACGAGCCCCCGGGCGCCAGGCCCTCGCCCTGCGCGCCGGGCGCCGTCGCGGTGCTCGGGTTGATCCCCAGCCCCGAGAACGCGAGCTCGCTCATGTGGGTCTTGCCCACGCACACCGCGCCCGCCAGCGTCGCGGCCGACAGCACGTCCGCGTCCCGCTCCGGCACGCGCCCGGTCAGGAGCTTGGAGCCCGCCGCCGTCTCCACGCCGGCGCTGTCGTAGAGGTCCTTCCAGGAGATCGGCACCCCGTCGAGCGGCCCGCGTCGGCGCCCCGCCCTCGCCCGCTCGGACGCCGCCGCCGCCTCGGCCAGCGCGCGCTCGGGCGTGAGCCGCGCGAAGATACGGCGGCCGTGCGGATGCGCCTCGATCCGCTCGATCGCGGCCTCCGCGAGGTCCACGGGGTCGACCTCCCCCTCCGCGATCCGCCGGCCGAGCGCCGAGGCGCCGTTCATCAGGTCCGTCATCGGCGCCCTCCCGTTCGCCGGCAGGCTAGCGCGCCGGCCGCGGCATGGACAACGCCGCCCGCCGGGGTATCTGCCCCCCATGGCGGCGCACCCCCCCATACCGGACGCGGACGTCCTCATCGCCGGCGGTGGGCCCGCGGGGCAATGCCTCGCCCTCGCGCTGGCGCAGGCGGGGCTGCGCGCGATCCTCCTCGACCCGGCGGCGGCGGCGGCGGACGCGCGGTCCTACTCGCTCAACGTCGCGAGCGTGCGGATGCTCGGCGCCCTCGGCCTCTGGGACGGGCTCGCCCCGGACGCGCAGCCGATCCTCGACATCCGCGTGAGCGACGGGCGCCGCGGCCGGGGCGCGAGCCCCCTGCACCTGCATTTCGACCATGCCGAGATCGAGGAAGGCCCCATGGGCCACATGGTCGAGGACCGGCACCTTCGCCCCGCCCTCTCCGCCGCGCTCGGCGCCGCCGGCGTGGAGCGGCGCGCCGTCTCCGTGACCGCGCAGGCCCCCGGCCCCGCCGGCATCGCGGTCACGACCGATGCCGGCACGCTCCACGCCCCCCTCCTCGTCGGCGCGGACGGGCGGGGCGGCGGCACCGCGGCGCGCGCCGGCATCGCCCGCACCGTCAAGCGCTACGGCCAGACGTCCCTCGTCGCGATGCTCGGCATCGAGCGGGACCATCTCGGCACCGCGCATCAGGTGTTCCTGCCGCCCGGGCCCCTCGCGCTCCTGCCGATGACCGGGCGCCGCGTCTCGATCGTCTGGACCGAGGCGCAGGAGGAGGCCGCCCGCGTCGCCGCCCTGCCGGACGACGCGTTCCTGGACCACCTGCGCCCGCTGGTCGGCGACCTCTACGGCGCGCTGGACCTGCTCGGCGGGCGCCATGCCTACCCCCTCACCCTGGTGCTGGCAGAGCGCCTGGTGTCCGAGCGCACGGCCCTCCTGGGCGATTCGGCCCATGGCGTGCACCCGATCGCGGGCCAGGGCCTGAACGCCGGGATGAAGGACGCCGCCGCCCTGGCGGAGACCCTGTCGGACGCCGCCCGCCGCGGCGAGGACATCGGCGCCGCCGCCCCGCTCGCCGCCTATCAGCGCTGGCGCCGCTTCGACGCGGCCAGCCTCGCCGCGGCGACCGATACGGTGAACCGCCTCTTCTCCAACGACGATCCGCTCCTGCGCGGGCTGCGGCGCCTCGGCCTCGGCGCGGCGAGCCGCCTGCCGGGCCTCCGGCGAGCGATGATCCGCGAGGCGGCGGGCCTGACCGGCGAGGTCCCGCGCCTCATGCGTGGCCGCGCCCTCGGAGGGGCTTGAGGCGCCGGCCTTAAGCCTCCCTCAATCCTCCTGCGCCACACAGGCGCCGCGCCGCGTGGACGGCGCCGATGCCGGAGGCGCGCATGACATCCCTCGAGACCGCCCTGCGCCTCGCCGCCGCGACCGGCGCCGCGCTCCTGGCGCATTGGGCGATCACCCCCGGCCTCCTGCCGGCGCTCGCCGCGCTCGGCGGCACCGCCGCGGCGATGGCGCTCTGGACGGCGGCGGTCCTCGCGGCGGTGTCCGCGCCCTTCGCGCTGGGCGCGCCGCGCGGCCTGACCGGAATCCTCGGCGCGGCGCTGGCGCTGCGCGGGGCCGGCGCGGCCGCGCCCCTGATGACGGGCCCCCCCGCGCCGATGGCCGATGCCGGCGCCCTGGTCGCCCCCCTCGCCCTCGCGGCGGCCGGCGCGGCCCTGCTGCTCTGGGCCACCGCCCCCCGCAGGGCTCAGCCCTCGAGCCGCCGCGCCTCGCTCTCGAGCATGATCGGGATCCCGCCCCGCACCGGATAGGCGAGCCCCGCCTTGCGGGAGACGAGCTCCGAGCGCGCCGCGTCCCAGTCGAGCCGTCCATGCGTCCGGGGACAGATCAAAGCCTCGATCGCCCGCGGATCGAACGGCCTCTCCGCCGCCCCGCCCTTGCCCGCCATCTCGTCGCTCACTGCAGCGTCCCCGCCGTCGCGGACCCCTTGGCCAGCGCGAACTCGATCAACGTCACCAGCGTCTCGCGCCGCGTCGAGAGGCTCGGCGCCTCCAGCAGGGCCTGCCGGTCCTCCGGCTCGAAGGGGATCATTATCGACAGCGAGTTGATCAGCAGCTCGTCGCCCGCGTCCTTGAGCTCGCTCCAGTCCGGCGCGAGCCCCTCGGCCGCGAAATGCCGCGCGAGCAGCTTCATGAACGCCGGCCGGTCGAACGCCTCGTCCACCTCGGTGCGGCCCCGGTCGCGGGCGAACCCCTCCCAGTCCACGTCGCAACGGCGATAGGCGGCGAACCCCTCGACCTCGCGCAGGACGCGGAACCGGCTGATCCCCGTCAAGCTGATGAGGTAGCGCCCGTCCTCGGTCTCCGAGAACCCGGTCACGCGCCCGGCGCATCCGATCGCGTGCAGGCGCGCGCCCCCGGCGGCCGCCCCGCCCGGCACCTCGCGCGGCTGGACCATCCCGATCAGGCGCGCGGGCGATTTCAACGCGTCGTCCAGCATCGCCAGATAGCGCGGCTCGAAGATGTGGAGCGGCAGCCGCGCCCGCGGCAGGAGGAGCGCGCCAGGCAGCGGGAAGATCGGGATCGTGCGGGGCAGATCGGTCCGATTGGTCATCACGGCGACTTAATGCGCCCGCGCCCCGCATCAATGGGCGCCATGGCCATCTCAGGCCAGGATCATCGACCCCAGCCGCCGCCGCCCGCGCAGCGCCACGGGATCCTTCGGCCCCGCCGCCTCGAAGATCGTCAGGAGCTGCGCCTTGGCCGCGCCCTCGTTCCAGTCCCGGTCCCGCCGGAACAGCTCCAGGAGGTGGTCCACCGCCCCGTCCGCGTCCCCCGACGCCAGGAGCGCGGCCGCGAGGTCGAACCGCGCGCCGTGGTCGCCCGGCTCGGCCTCGACCTGCGCCGCCAGCGCGTCCACCGGCCCCGCAGCCGCCGCCTGCCGCGCCAGGGCGAGCTGCGCCCGCGCGGCCTCGATCTCGGGGGCGCCCGCGATCTCGGCCGGCACCGCGTCCAGGAGCTGCTGCGCCACCTCCACCTCGCCGATCGCGAGCTGCGCGCGGATCAGCCCGCCCTGCGCGCCGGCATGCCCCGGCTCCTCGCCCAGGATGCCGGCGAAGACCTGCGCCGCGTCCGCCGCCGCGCCCTCGGCCAGCATCGCCTCGGCCGCCTCCATCGCCTCGGCGAGACCGCCGGCGCCGGCCATCGACACCAGCCGCCCGACGAAGGCGTCGATCTCCGAGGCCGGCTGCGCGCCCTGGAACATGTCCGCGATCTGCCCCTGCGCGAACCCGACGACCGTCGGGATCGACTGCATCGGCAGGCCCTGCTGCGCGAGCATCTGCACCAGGCGGGGGTTCTGGTCGACGTCGATCTTGACCATCCGCACCGCGCCGCCCGCCTTCTCGACCGCGGCCTCGAGCGCCGGGCCAAGCGTCTTGCACGGCCCGCACCAGGGCGCCCAGAAGTCCACGATCACCGGCTGCACCTGGCTCGCCTCGATCACGTCCCGCATGAACGTGGCCTCGGACCCGTCCGTCACCAGCCCGCTCGCGGGGCCCGCGCCGCTGTCCGCGTTGTTCGCACCGAATTCGAGCATGTCGCCCTCCGAAAGATCGTTTTCGCGCATATGGGCGCCCCGGCCCGGCAGATCAAACGACTAGAGGTCGAACGTCGTCAGGACCGGCACGTGGTCGCTCGGCTTCTCCCAGCCGCGGATGTCCCGCAGGATGCGGCTCCCCCCCGCCGCGCCGGCGATGTCGGCCGTGGCCCAGACGTGATCGAGCCGCCGCCCCTTGTCCGCCGCGTCCCAGTCGCGCGCCCGGTAGGACCACCACGAGTAGAGCTTGCCCGCCGGATGGTCCGCCCGCACCGCGTCGACCCAGCCGCCGGCCGCGCGTATCTCCTCCAGGGCCGCGACCTCCACCGGCGTATGGCTCACGACCTTCAGAAGCTGCCTGTGGCTCCAGACGTCGTCCTCCTGGGGCGCGATGTTGAGATCGCCCACCAGGATCGAGCGCGCGGGCGGCGCGTCCCGGAACCAGTCCGTTAGCTCGGAGAGGACGTCGAGCTTGTGGCCGAACTTCTCGTTGACCTCCCGGTCGGGCACGTCGCCGCCCGCCGGCACGTAGAGATTGTGAATCACCACCCCGTTCTCAAGCCGCCCGGCGACATGGCGCGCGTCCTCCCGGCCCGCGAGGGGGCGCGCGCCGGCCTCCTCCATCGGCAGGCGCGACAGGATCGCGACGCCGTTGTAGCCCTTGAACCCGCGCGCCAGCACGTGCCCGTAGCCCAGCGCCGCGAACCGCTCGAGGGGAATCTTCTCGACCGGCGACTTCGTCTCCTGCAGGCACAGGACATCCGGCCCCTCGCGCTCCAGGAGGTCGCAGACCAGCCCCTCGCGCAGGCGCACGGAGTTGATGTTCCAGGTGGCGACGGTGAACGGCATCGGCGGGCTCCTTCGCGGCGGGGCCTAACCCGGCCCGTCCCGCCCGGCCAGCGCCGCCCGGCCTACCGGCGCCGGCGGAACCGCTGGAACAGCTTCCAGATCGCGAAGAGCTTGATCAGGCGGCGCATGGGGCATCCTCCGGGGCGGGTCGTTGCCGGACCGAACGCCGACCCCCCGCCGCCGGTTGCGCGCCACGCGGGGCCCGGCGATCGGGGGGAAAGCGAGACCCCGCGCCCGAGGCGAAAAAAGGCCCGAGCCGAGGCCCGGGCCAAGTCCAACAGGGAGGTGCCGCGACATGACCCCGTCGCGGCGAAGGGTTGGTGCGCCCATCATCGTCCGGGCGCTGGAACGACTCTAGGGCGAGAAGATTACCGAAGCGTCAACCATGACGGCTGTTGCCCTCACGCCACGAGGCGGTAGCCCCCGCTTTCGGTCACGAGGAGCCGCGCGTTGGACGGGTCCGGCTCGATCTTCTGCCGCAGGCGGTAGATATGCGTCTCGAGCGTGTGCGTGGTGACGCCCGCGTTGTAGCCCCAGACCTCGTGCAGGAGCGTGTCGCGCGCGACCACGCCGTCCTGCGCCCGGTAGAGGAACTTGAGGATCCCCGTCTCCTTCTCCGTCAGGCGCACCTTCCGGTCGTCCTCGGTGATCAGCATCTTCGCCGCCGGCTTGAACGTGTAGGGCCCGAGCTGAAAGATCGCGTCCTCGGACTGCTCGTGCGTGCGGAGCTGCGCCCGGATACGCGCCAGGAGCACCGGGAACTTGAACGGCTTGGTCACGTAGTCGTTCGCGCCCGCGTCGAGGCCCAGGATCGTGTCCGCGTCCGAATCGTTGCCCGTGAGCATCATGATCGGGCACTTCACCCCCTGCCGCCGCATCAGCTTGCACAGCTCGCGCCCGTCCGTGTCCGGCAGGCCCACGTCCAGGATCACCAGGTCGTAGGATTGCTCCTTGGCCTTCTCGATCCCCTCGGCGCCGGTCCCGGCCTCGAAGGTATCGAAATCCTCGGTCATGATGAGCTGCTCGCTGAGCGCCTCGCGCAGGTCCTCGTCGTCGTCGACCAGGAGTATCTTCCTCAGAACCGCCATCCGCGTCGTCCTCCGCCAAGTCCGCTTTTTCGATACGCTCGGCGCCGCGGGCCGCGCGGGCAACGGTCCGCCCGCCGCCCTCACGTGGTTGTGCCCGGGGCGGGCCCTATGTTTCATCCGCCCGCCCGCGCCCCGCGGCCCGGTGATGCGATGTGCGACGACCCCCTTGCCCCGACCCCGGCCGAGCGCGCCGCCCGCGCCCGCGCGGACCTGCGCTGCGGCCTGCCGGTGGCGATCGGCGCCCATGCCGTCGCCGCGGTCGAGACGCTGCCCCCCGCGCGCTGGGCGGCCCTGGCGCCGGGCGCCGTCCTCGCCCTGACCGCCCGGCGCGCCGCCGTCCTCGCCCTGCGCCCCTATGATGGCGACCTCGCCCGCCTCGCGGTGCCGCCGGGGGCCGCGCCGGACTGGGCCCGCGCCATGGCGGACCCCGCCCGCGACCTCGCGACCCCGCTCAAGGCGCCGATGACCGCCCTGCGCGGCGGCGATCCCGGGGAGGCCGAGGCCGCCCGCATCGGCATCGCCCTGGCGAAGGCGGCGCATCTCCTGCCGGCGGTCCTGGTCGCGCCCCTGCCCCCCGGCGCCGATCTCACCCGCGTCGACGCGGCGCCCCCCGCCGCCGCCGCCGCCCGCATCGTCTCCGCCCGCGTCCCCCTCGCGGCGGCCGCGGCCTCGGCCGTCCACGTCTTCCGCCCCCCCGACGGGCGCGCCGAGCACGCCGCGATCCGGATCGGCGCCCCCGACCCCGAGGCCCCCGTCCTCGCCCGCCTGCATTCGGCCTGCTTCACCGGCGACGTCCTGGGCAGCCTCAAATGCGATTGCGGCCCGCAGCTCGACGCCGCCCTGCGCGCCATGGCCGGGCCCGGCGGCATCCTGCTCTACCTCAACCAGGAGGGGCGCGGCATCGGCCTCGCCAACAAGATGCGCGCCTACGCCCTCCAGGATCAGGGGTTCGACACCGTCGAGGCCAACCACCGCACCGGGTTCGAGGACGACGAGCGCGACTTCTCCATCGCCGCGGGCCTCCTGCGCGCGATGGGCGCGCCCCGCGTGCGCCTCCTGACCAACAATCCGGCCAAGATCGCCGCCCTGGAGCGCCAGGGCATCGAGGTCGCCGAGCGCGTCCCCCTCCACGCCGGGCGCACGTCGTGGAACGCGGGCTACCTCGCGACCAAGCGCGCCCGGTCCGGGCATCTCGAATGACGCCTCTGGTCCTCACCCCCACCGGCCTGCGCCGAGGTCGTCGCACCTGGCCCTGCACCATCGGCCGCGGCGGGGTCCGAGACCCCAAGCGCGAGGGCGACGGCGCCACCCCCATGGGCACGCTGCGCATCACCGGCGCGCTCTGGCGCCCGGACCGCCTGCCCCGCCCGGTCCCCTGGGCGCGCCCGATCCGGCCCGGCGACCTCTGGTGCGACGACCCCGGCCACCCGCTCTACAACCGCCCCGCTCGCGCGCCCCTCGCCGCCTCGGCCGAGGCGCTGCGCCGCGCCGACCCGCTCTACGACCTGATCCTGACGACCGACTGGAACGACGCGGGCGTGCCCGGCGCCGGCAGCGCCATCTTCCTCCACCGCTGGCGCCGCCCCGGCTTCCCCACCGAAGGCTGCATCGCCCTCGCCCCGGCGGACCTCCTCGCGGTCGCGCGCGCCGCCCCGCCCGGCACGCCCCTCCTCATCCCGTAGGCGGCACGCGCGCCCCGAAGATCGCGGAGCCCACGCGCACATGCGTGGCCCCGAGCCGGATCGCCGCCTCGAAATCCCCGCTCATCCCCATCGACAGGCCCGCCAGCCCGCAGCGCTCCGCGATCCTCCCCAGCAGCGCGAAATGCAGGGACGGCTCCTCCCCCTCCGGCGGGATGCACATCAGGCCCGCGACCGGCAGGTCCAGCGCCCGGCACTCCGCCACCAGCGCGTCCGCCTCCTCCGGCGCGCACCCCGCCTTCTGCGGCTCCTCCCCGGTGTTCACCTGCACGAACAGCTCCGGGCACGCGCCGCGCTCCTGCGCCAGCCGCGCCAGCGCCCGCGCCAGCTTGGCCCGGTCGACCGTGTGGATCGCGCCGAACAGCTCCACCGCGGCGCGCGCCTTGTTGGTCTGCAGCGGCCCGATCAGGTGCAGGCGCAGGTCCGGGTGCGCCTCCCGCCGCGGCTCCCAGCGCCCCTGCGCCTCCTGGACGCGGTTCTCCCCGAAGGACCGGTGGCCCTGCGCCAGCACCGCGTCGACGCGGTCCTCGGGCTGCACCTTGCTGACCGCGATCACCTCCACGTCCCGGCCGCCCGCCGCGGCCGCCACGCGGCCCTCCACCTCCTCCAGGCTCATCGCTCCAGCTCCTCGATCAACGGCGCTAGCTCCGCCGCATAGCGCCGCCACCGCCCCGAGGACCCCCCATGCACCGGCGCGCGCGCCTGCGCCACGCTGAGCGTGCGCACCAGCCCGCCTTCGGCGTCGGGCCCCGACAGCGCGCCGGGCGGCAGGCCCGCCGCCGCCGCCAGCCGCTCCGCCCCCGCGCCCGGGTCCGCGACCAGCGCGTCGTAGGACACCTCCTCGAACGCGCCCGGCGCCGTCTCGCGCCAATGCGCCACGCTCTCGTCGAAGAGGCGCAGCATCCGGCCGATGGCGCGCAGGTCGGTCGCGAATCGCTGCGTGCCCGGCGCGAAGGGCTGCTGGTAGATCGAGAGGCCCGTATCGCGCGGATCGCGCCGCACCAGGATCGTCCGCGCCCCCGGCAGCGCCGCCAGGAGCGGCACGATCTTCCAAAGCTGCATCGACTTGTCCGTGACCCGCGCCGCCCCCGGCCAGCGCCGCGCCAGCGCCGCGCCGTGCGCGGCCGCGATCTCGCGCAGCGCCCCCGCGGCCGGCGGCGCCGGCGGGCGCACCTGCCGCAGCACGATGGGCGCCAGGAGCCCCGTCTCCCCTCCGGCCGCCACGCCCGCTCCCCGCGCGAGGATCCGCTCGATGAGCGTCGTGCCCGAGCGCGGCATCCCCGCGACGAAGAGGGGCCGCGGCCCCGGCGCGTCCCGAGGCGCGGGGATGGGCCCGCTCAGGGCGGCGCGCCAGGCGGCGACGTCGCGCGCCTCGGCATCGAGATCGGGCGCCGCCCCCCGCCCCGCGAGGCGGTTGGCCGCGTGCAGCACGTCGAACACCTCGTCCGTCCGGCCCGTATCCTCGAGCGCCTTGGCCAGGGCGAAGCCCAGCTCCGCCGCCGGGCGCGCGGACCACAGGCGCTCCATCCCGGCCAGGAGGGGATCGTCCGCCGCCACCCGCGCGCCCGTCGCCCAGAGGCGGTAGAGCGCGCCGTCGTCCGGATGCACCCCGATCAGGTCCCGCAGGAGGGCGTCCGCCCGCTCCAGCCGGCCCATCCGCTGCAAGAGGAGCGCCTTCGCCGCCACCGGCCCCGGCCCGGCGCGCGCGCCGGAGGCCGCGATATGCGCATCGTGCGCCGTCAGCGCCTCCTCCGCCCGCCCGTCCGCCTCGAGCGCCTCGGCCAGGAGCGCCGGGTCGCCCAGGTCCCCCGCGATGGCCGCCGCCTCGGCCGGCCGTCCGTCCTCGATCGCGTCCCGCGCGCGCCGGGGCGCCGGCGGCGCCGCCAGCGCGGCCTCGACCTTCGACAGGAGGGGCGGAGGAAGGCCCGCCCGGCGCGCGGCCTCCGCGATCTCCGCGCGCCCCTCCGGGGGCAGGTGCGCGGCTCCGAGCCGCGCCAGCGGCGTCCAGATCGCGGCGCTCGCTCGGTGATGTCGCAGCGCCCCGCGCAGGATCGCGACCGCCTCCAGGGGCCGCCCCCCGGCCGCGGCGATCTGCGCCAGGAGGATCTGCGGCTCGAGGGCCGTCGGCGCGGCGGCGCAGGATCTCCCGGCAGGCGCGCGCGGCCTCGGCCATGCGCCCGGCGCGCGCCGCCTCGCCCGCCGCCCGCATCCGCGCGGCGAGCGCGCCCGCCCCCCCGCTCACCGCCGGTCCCGGCCGCGCCGCCCTGCGACGGGATTCCAGGCGCATCCGAAGCCCAGGCCGCCCGCGATCTCGGCGCGGCCCGCGCGGCCGGGCCCGCACGCGAGGTGGGCGCGACCCGCGAACGCGAAGGGGCGGGCCATTGGCCCGCCCCCCCGGTCGTCCTGTCGATCCGGCTGGATCAGAAGGCCATCGAGAGGCCGAAGGAGTAGCCGTCGGCGTCGTTGCCGTCCTGGTCCTCGCCGTCGCCGTAGCCGAGCTGCAGCTCCGCGCCGCCGAGGTCGTAGTTGACCACGACGCCGTAACCTTCCGCGTCGCCGTCGTCGAATTCCTTGACGCCGTAGTTCATCGCCACGGTGTACTCCTGGAACTCGTAGCCCAGCGCGATGCCGTAGGCGTAGTCGCGGTCGGCCACGTCGTCGAAGTCCGAGTAGTTCACGATCGCGCGGAAGCCGCTCGCGTTCACGTCGGCCGAGACGCCGATGACGCTGGAATCGCCGGCCTGCTGGTAGCCGGCGCCGAGGCCGAGGGTGAACGTGCCGAAGTCGCCGACATAGTTGCCGCCGAGGCCGTAGATGGGCGAGTCGTCGAAGTCGCCGTCCGTCTCGAGGTTCGCGCCGTCGTCGCCGATCTCGAAGGAGGCGGCCACGGTGAAGTCGCCGAAGGTGTAGTTGTAGCGCGCGACCTGGCCGTCCGAGTCGGAGAACCCGTCGAGGCCCGAGTTGCCCTCGTAGCCGGCATGTTCGGTGTGCACGTCGCCGATCGAGGAGCCGATGGCCGCTTCCTGCATCGCGAAGTCGAACGCGCCGTCCGTGTCGCCCATCGTCAGGGTGCCGTAGGTGCCGGTGACGAAGATGGTCTCGCCGCCCTGCGTGGAGCCCGAGAAGGCCTGCGAGGGATCGCCGTCCGATTCGTCGAGGTCGATGGACGCGCCGTAGGTCAGGCCGCCCTCGGTCGTGCCGGACAGGGTGAACGTCACGTCGATATCGGTGAAGAACTGGATTTCGTCGGAGCCGGACGTCGAGATATCGCCCCCGATGATGCCCATCTGGGCCGAGCCGGAGAGGGCGACCTCAGCCGACGCGATGCCAGCCGTCGCGATCAGCGCGGTCGTGGCGAAGAGAACCTTTTTCATGTCGATCCCTCGATCTGGTGTTTCCGTGCATCCGCCCGGAAGCTCCGACCGGCACAATTGGACGTTTCGCCCCGGCCGTGCCGCCATGCAAGCCGACGCGCCGCCCCCGCGACGCCGCGGCGCCGACTTGATGCACGCGCGCCACAGTGGTGTGCGCCTGGCGGCACGCCCCGCCCGGCGCCTCGCCTCCGGAGGCGCCGGGGGCCAGGTTTTGCGGCGCTTGCCGCCCTGGGGCCCGTTCGCTACACCCCGCGCACGGGTCTCGAGGGGTTGCCGGATGTCAGGTTCCACACGCGCCGCGCGCGCCGGCGTCGCCGCGCTCTGCGCCGCCCTGCTGGCGGGCTGCGGCGGCGCGGGCCGGCCCGCCTCCTCCGACGCCGCGCGCGCCCAGGCCGAGGCCGCCGGCCTCTTCGCCGAGCGCGACACGATCTGGGACCTCTTCGGCGCCGGCGGCGACGACGATGTCGACGTCGAGGTCAACCGCTACCTCTGGAACGCCTCGCTCGACGTGCTGGACTTCCTGCCCGTCCAGGCGGTCGATCCCTTCTCCGGCGTCATCTCCTTCGGCTTCGGCACGCCGCCGGGCGGCGGGCGCGCCTACGCCGCCACCGTCTACGTCCAGGACCCCGCCCTCGACGCGCGCTCGCTCAACGTCGCGCTGCGCTCGCGCTCCGGCCCCGTCCCCGCCGCCACGCAGCGCGCGGTGGAGGACGCGATCCTCACCCGCGCGCGGCAGCTCCGCGTCGCCGCCGGCCGCTTCTAGGCCCGCGCCGCCACACGCGCCGCTCCCGTGCGGCCCCCCAGGACCGCCCCCATGACCTACGATCCCGCCGCCGTAGAGGCCCGCTGGCAGTCCGCCTGGGACGAGGCCGGCCTGTTCCGCGCCGTCCGCGACGACCGCCCGAAATACTACGTGCTGGAGATGCTGCCCTACCCGTCGGGCCGCATCCACATCGGCCACGTGCGCAACTACACGATGGGCGACGTCATCGCCCGCTACAAGCGCGCCACCGGCCACTCGGTCCTGCATCCCATGGGGTTCGACGCGTTCGGCATGCCGGCCGAGAACGCGGCCATGGCCTCCGGCGGCCACCCCAAGGACTGGACCTACGCCAATATCGGCGAGATGGTCGCCCAGATGAAGCCGCTCGGCTTCTCGCTCGACTGGGACCGCATGTTCGCGACCTGCGACCCCGAATACTACGGCCAGCAGCAGGCCCTGTTCCTCGACATGCTCGCCGCCGGATTCGTCGACCGAAAGTCGGCGCAGGTGAACTGGGACCCGGTCGACATGACCGTCCTCGCCAACGAGCAGGTGGAGGACGGCCGCGGCTGGCGCTCGGGCGCCGAGGTCGAGCGCCGCGAGCTCACCCAGTGGTTCTTCAAGACGTCGGACATGGCCGGCGAGCTCCTGGACGCGCTGGACGGGCTCGACGACTGGCCCGTGCGCGTGAAGACGATGCAGGCCAACTGGATCGGCCGGAGCCGCGGGCTCCGCATGTCGTTCCGGTTTGAAAATAGTGCCCATGACAAGATGGCGAGTTTGAAGAACTTCCTAGCAACCAAAGATCTCGACGCGATCGAGGTCTACACCACCCGCCCCGACACCCTGCGCGGCGCGTCCTTCGTAGCCGTCGCCCCCGAGCACCCGCTGGCGCGCGCCCTCGCCGCCGAGCGCCCCGAGGTCGCCGCCTTCGCCGTGGAGGCCCGCCGCGGCGGCACCACCGCCGAGGCGCTGGAGACCGCGCCCAAGCTCGGCCTCGACACCGGCCTGACGGTCCGGAACCCGCTCGGCGGCACCCTCCCGGTCTGGATCGCGAACTTCGTGCTGATGGACTACGGCACCGGCGCCGTCTTCGGCTGCCCGGCCCACGACCAGCGCGACCTCGACTTCGCGCGGAAGTACGGCCTGCCCGCCGAGCCCGCATTCGGCCCCGTCGGCGGCGACCCGGCCATCGGCGCGGAGGCCTACGTGCCGGCCAAGGACCTGCCCGTCGACTGGATCGACCAGCCCGCCGGCCTCACCCGCGCGACGGGCCAGGAGGCGATCGACGCCACCATCGACTGGGCCGAGGCGAACGGCACCGGCACCGGGGAGACCCAGTACCGCCTGCGCGACTGGGGCCTCTCGCGGCAGCGCTACTGGGGCTGCCCGATCCCGGTCGTGCATTGCCCCGATTGCGGCGTGGTCCCCGAATCCAAGGACAACCTGCCCATCGTGCTGCCGGACGACGTGACCTTCGACCAGCCCGGCAACCCGCTCGACCGCCACCCCACCTGGCGCGACGTGCCTTGCCCCGCCTGCGGAATCCCCGCCCGGCGGGAGACCGACACGATGGACACGTTCGTCGACAGCTCGTGGTACTACGCCCGCTACACCGCGCCGCGCGCGACCACCCCGACCGACATGGCCGAGGCCGGCTACTGGATGCCCGTCGACCAGTACATCGGCGGGGTCGAGCACGCGATCCTGCACCTCCTCTACGCGCGCTTCTTCGCCCGCGCGATGATCGCGACCGGCCACCTTCCGACGGGCTGCGAGGAGCCGTTCCGCGCCCTCTTCACCCAAGGCATGGTCACGCACGAGATCTACGCGACCACCCGCGCCCAGGACGGCCGGACCGAGTACCACTTCCCCGAGGAGGTCGAGTGGCGGGAGGGCGCCGCGGTCCTGCGCGAGGACGGCCGCGCGGTGGACGTGATCCCCTCGGCCAAGATGTCGAAGTCGAAGAGGAACGTCGTCGACCCCGACGACATCCTCGCCCGCTTCGGCGCCGACACCGCGCGCTGGTTCGTCCTCTCCGATTCCCCTCCCGAACGGGACGTGGAATGGACCGCCTCGGGCGCCGAGGCCGCGCACAAGTTCCTCGCCCGCGTCCACGCCCTCTCCGCCCGCATCGCCGCCATGGACCCCGGCGCGACCGGCACCGGCGACGGGGCCGACGGGGCCGACGGGGCCGACGGGGCCCTCCGCCGCGCCACCGCCGAAGCGATCCGCGACGTGACCCTCGGCATCGAGAGCTTCGGCTTCAACCGCGCCATCGCCCGCCTCTACGAGTTCGCGAACGCCCTGTCGAAATCCGCCGCCGGCCACGACGCCCGACGCGACGCCGCCCTCGCCCTGGCGCAGCTCATGGCCCCCTTCGTGCCCCACCTCGCCGAGGAGGTCTGGGAGGCGCAGGGCGCCCCTGGCCTGTGCGCCGCCGCCCCCTGGCCCGTGGCCGACGAGGGTCTCCTCGTCTCGGACGAGGTGACGATGCCGGTCCAGGTCAACGGCAAGCGCCGCGGCGAGATCACCGTGCCCAAGTCCATGCCCGCCCCCGAGGTCGAGGCCCTCGCCCTCGCCGAGGACGGCGTGATCCGCTCCCTGGCCGGCGCCGCCCCGCGCAAGGTCATCGTCGTGCCCGGCCGCATCGTCAACGTCGTCGCGTGACGGGGGCCCGGCCCCCCCGGACCCGCCGGACGACGGCCGCGGCCGCCCTCGCCCTCCTGGCGCTCGCCGCCTGCGGCTTCTCCCCCGCCCTCGCCCCCGGGGGACTCGCCCCCGGGGGACCCGTCCCAGGCGGGGCCGCGCCGCGGGCCGTCCGCCTCGCCGAGCCCGCCACCCGCATCGACTTCGAGTACCGCTCGGCGATCGAGGACCGTCTCGGCCCCGCCGCCCCCGGCGCGCCGCTCCTCGCCTGGACCCTGACGACCCGGGACCGCATCGTCGCCACCACCGACGCCGAGGAGACGCGCCGCGTCCAGATCGCCGGCACCGCCGACTGGACCCTGACGGACGCCGCCGGCCGCGCCCTCGCCTCGGGAACCGAGCGCGGCCTCACCTCGTGGTCCGCCACCGGCACGACCGTGTCCGTGCGCGCCGCCGAACGGGACGCGCAGGAGCGGCTCGCCGCCATCCTCGCCGACCGCACCATCGCGCGCCTGATCCTCCTGGACGCGCCGTGAAGCTCTCCGGCGCCGCCGCCGCCCGCGCCCTGAGCGCGCCCGACCCCGCCCGCGCCGGCCTCCTCGTCTACGGCGCCGACGCGGTGCGCGTCTCCGAGGCCCGGCGCCGCCTGCTGCCCGCCCTCCTCGGCGACGGCGCCGAGGAGGAGATGCGCCTCACGCGCCTGCCCGCCGCGGATCTGCGCCGCGACCCCGCCGCGCTCCAGGACGCGATGACCACCGCCGGCTTCTTCCCCGGCCCCCGCGCCGTCCTGGTGGAGGACGCCGCCGACGGCCTCGCCCCCGTCCTCGCGGACGCGCTCGCCGCGCACCGCCCGGGCGACGCGCAGGTCGTCGTCACCGCCGGCGCCCTGCCCGCCAAGTCCAAGCTGCGCCGCGCGTTCGAGGCGCACCCCGCCGCCGCCGCCCTCCCCCTCTACGACGACCCCCCCGGCCGCCCCGAGGTCGAGGCGATGCTCGCCGGACGCGGCATCCGGGCCACCCCGGACGCCCTCGCCATGCTGGAGGCCATCGCCCGCGACGGCGGCCCGGCCGCCTTGCGCGACTGCGCCGAGAAGCTCGCCCTCTACCGCCGCGGCGCGGACGGCCCCGCCGGGCCCGAGGACGTCGCCGCCATCGCCCCCCTCCCCCCCGAGGCCGAGATCGACGCCGTGCTGGACGCCGCCGCCGCCGGCGACGCGGCCGCCCTCGCGCCCCTCCTGCGCCGCCTGCCCGCCCGCTCCGGCGCGGCCACGGGCCTCCTCATCGGCGCCGCGCGCCATTTCCGCACCCTGCACGCGGCGGCCACGCTCGGCGCCGCCGGCCTGCGCCCGCCCCTCTTCGGCCCCCGCAAGTCCCGGGTCGAGCGGCAGGCCCGCGCCTGGGGCGCGCCCCGGCTGGAGGAGGCGATCTCCATCCTGATCGAGGCCGACCTCGCGCTGCGCGCCCCCGGCGCCCGCGCCCCCGCCATGCCCGTGGCCGAGCGCGCGCTGGTGCGCCTCGCCATGCTCGCCCGCCGCTAGGAGGCCCCATGCAGATCACCGTCGTCGGCACGAAGGCGTCCCGCGCCATGCGCGTCCTCTGGGCGCTGGAGGAGCTGGGCCTCCCCTACGAGCACGTCCCCTCCAGGCCCCGCGACGAGCGCACGCTGGCCGCGAACCCGGCGGGCCGCATCCCCGCCCTGATCGCGGACGGCGAGACCCTGACCGACAGCGTCGCCATCATGGCTTTCCTCGCCGACGCGCACGGGCGGCTGACGCACCCCGCCGGCACCCCCGCCCGCGCCCGGCAGGACGCCGCGACGAACGCGGTGCTGGAGATGATGGACGCCCCCCTCTGGGCCTACGCGCAGAACGCCTTCGTCCTGCCCGAGGCGGACCGCGTCCCCGAGGCCAAGCCCGCCGCCCGCGCCGCCTTCGGCCGGGGGGCCGCGGCGGTCGCGGGACTGCTGGACGGCCCCTGGCTCGCCGGCGAGACCTTCACCGTGGCCGACATCCTCCTCGCCCACTGCGCCGGCTGGTCCCGCATCGCGAAGATGGACCCCCTTCCGGACGCCCTCGCGGATCACATGGCCCGCGCCCGCGCCCGCCCGGCCTTCGGGCGCGCCGCCGCCCGGGAGTAGGACGCGGCCGGCGCCGCCGGGCGCCGTGGACCGGCCGGACAGGACCGGCCAGGGCCGGCCGAAGCGCCGCGCGGGACCGTCCGCCCCGCGCGGCGGGCCGCGTCAGGCGCGGCGGCGGACCGCCCCGGCCCCGGCCAGCCCGGCCAGCCCGGCGAGCAGCATCGGCAGCCCCGCCGGAAGCGGGATCGGCGCCACGGCGTCCGCGAGCCGCGTGATCTCCACCGTGCCGGTCAGGAGGGCCGAGCCCGGCGCGAACGGGTCCGCCAGCTGGAAGTCGGCGTTGAAGACGCCCTCCTGCCCGATGATCCCAGTGAGCGCGCGCGTCTCCCCGACCGCGAGGCCGCTATCGGCCACGTCCAACCCCGTGGGCGAGAACTGGAGCTCCACCCCGCCCGAGGCGAACCGGAACAGCCCGTCGTCGAACGCCCCAGACCCCGCGATCTCGGCGCCCGGCAGGAACACGCCCGACCCGGCGCCGTAGGTGGCCGACAGGCCGCCGATGTCGATGGCGCCGAACGTCCCGGCCCCGCCGTCGAAGTCGAACCCGCCCGTGACCGCGCCGCCGAAGAAGGCGTCCGCCAGCCCCGATAGGTCGAACGACAGCGCGTCGGCCTGCGCCTGCCCCGCCAGGATGCAGGCCGCGACGACCGCGCCCGCCTTGAGTCTCTTCGTCATCCTATCGCTCCCCTCGGTTGATGATTCGTTAAGACACGCCCGGCATCGCCCCGAAGTTTCACGCGCCGTCACCGTCCGGCCCGCCCGCCGCGACCCGCAGCCCGTGCCCCGGCCCAGCCCACGCCGCCGCCGCCGCGCCCGCCCGGCGCCCCGTCGACAGGCACCCGGTCAGAAGCCAGCCCCCCGTCGGCGCCTCCCAGTCGAGCATCTCGCCGCAGGCGAAGACGCCTGGCACCGCCCGCAGCATCAGCCCCTCGTCGACCCCGTCCCAGGCCACGCCGCCCGCCGTGCTGATCGCCTCGTCCATCGGCCGCGGTCCCGCGTGCCGCACCGGCAGGGCCTTCACCGCCTCGGCCACCGGCACGTCCCCCCGCCACTCGTGCAGCAGCGCCACCTTCACCGGCGCCATCCGCAGCCCCTTGCGCAGCCGGCTCGCGAGGCTGTCCCCCTTCCGCCCCCCGGCCAGCGCCGTCGCCACCTCCGCGCGGCTCCGCCCCGGCGCCAGGTCCAGCATCAGGGGCGCCCCCGCCCGCACCATCGCGCCCACCGCGTAGACCGCGCCGCCCTCGATCCCGCGCGCGGACACCGCGAACTCCCCGCGCGACCGCAGGTCCCCGGCCGTCAGGGCCACGTCCTTCACCGGGCTTCCGAAATGCCGCGCCATGTGCGCCGACCACTCGACCCGCAGCCCCCCGTTCGCCCCCTCGAACGGTGCCACGGGCACGCCGCGCGCCGCGAGCCAAGGGGCCCACGCCCCGTCCGATCCCAGCCGCCGCCAGGACGCGCCCCCCAGCGCCAGCACCACCGCCCGCGCCGCCGGCCACCCCGCCCCGAGCGCCCCCCCGTCCCAGCGCAGGCCCGTCCGCATCTCCACCCCCGCCGCCGCCAGCCGCGCCCGCCACGCGCGCAGCAGGGGCGAGGCCTTCATCGCCCGCGGGAACACCCGCCCCGTCGGCCCGGCATGGGTCTCCTGCCCCAGGGCCTCGGCCCAGGCGCGCACGTCCCGCGCCCCGAACGCGGCGAGCATCGGCGCCATCCGCCCCGCGCTCGCCCCGAACCAGCGCGGATCGCCGTCCACGTTCGTCAGGTTCAGGCCCGACTTCCCCGCCATGAGCAGTTTGCGCCCGACCGTCGGCATCGCCTCGGCCACCACCACCCGCGCGCCGGCCTCCGCCGCCGCCTCCGCCGCCATCAGGCCCGCGGGCCCGCCCCCGATCACCAGGACGTCGCAAAGGGACACGTCGCCCCCGCCGCCGAACGTGCCGCCGGATCCGCCGCCGGCCGCCCAATGCTCCACGCCCATGCCCGGCGATCCCATCTGCCCGCTCCGCCTCCGCCCGATCCCGCCCCACGCGCGCCCGAGCCCGCACCACCTCGTCCCCGAGCGGCGCGGCGGCAAGGGCGGGCCCACCGTCCTCGTCCACCAGATCCGCCAGGGCGAGGTCCACGCCGCCCGGGCCGAGACCGAGCTCGCGCGGTGGCGGAAGACGCCCGAGCGGCGGCGCGTCCAGCCGGACCTCGCGCACGCCTTCGCCTGGCTCGCGCGCCGCCCGCCGGACGTCCACGCGCCGAGCCGCCGCCGCTGGCGGCCCGCTAGCCGAGCCCGATCGCCGCCCGCACGCCCTCGTCCCGGAGCGACACCTCCTCGCCGAGGAACCCGTCCCCCGCCGGCCCGGCCATCCACACCAGCGCCCGCCCGACCCATTCGGGCGCGATGTGCGCCTCCCATGGCAGCCGGCTCACCGGGTTCACCCCCGAGGCCGCGATCTCCCGCTGCATCCGCGTCGCCACCGTGCCGGGCGAGAGGCTCATCGCGCGGATGCCGTTAGCGCCGTTCTCCAGGTGCAGCACCTTGGTGAGCATCAGCGCCGCCGCCTTGGACGCGCAGTAATGCGACCACCCCTCCACCGGCCCGTGCGCCGCCCCCGACCCGATCGTCAGGATCGTGCCCCCCCCGGCCTCCAGCATCACCGGCAGGGCCGCCGCCATCCCGTTGAACACGCCCTTGAGGTTCACGTCGATCACCCGGCCCCAGGCCTCGGGGTCGGCCGCCTCCATGCGGGCCACCGGCTCTATCGCGCCGGCGTTGTTCACCAGCACGTCGAGGCCGCCATAGGTCGCGACCGCCGCCTGCACCGCCGTGCCCACCTGGAGGGGCCGCGTCACGTCGCAGGGCACCGCCAGGGCGCGCTCCCCGATCTCCCCCGCGAGGTCCGCCAGCGCCGAGGCGTCGCGCGCGCACACGACCACGTTCGCCCCCGCCGCCGCGAAGGCGCGCGCCGCCGCCGCCCCGATCCCCCGGCTGGCCCCGGTGATCATCGCCGTGCGCCCCGCCAGGGGCCCCGCCCCCTCCCGATCCGCGTCCATGCCCGTGTCCTTCCCGCCGCCGCGCGCCGGCCCGGCGCTCCGGGCCCATGATGCCGCACCGCCCGGCACCCGGCCAGCCCCGCTTGACCCACGGGGCCGCTGGCTTAGGGTCCGCCCGCAGCCCCCGAGATCCCCGGAGCCCCACCATGCCCGCCACCCCCACCGGCGACCGCCGCGACGGGACCGCCGCCCGCGCCCTCCTCTGCGCGGCCCTCGCCCTCGCCCTCGCCGCCGCCCCCGCCGCCGCCGCCCCCGAGGCCGCCGACATCTGGACCGACCTCAGGGCCGCGCTCGCCGCCGGCGGCTACGAGCTCGCCATCGCCGAGGAGGAGATCGGCGACGACGCCGTGCGCCTCGCGGGCGTCACCCTGACCTCCCTCACGGAGGGCCGCGCGATGGACGAGGTCGGCGCCATGGTCCCCTCGACCACCCGCGCCACCGTCGAGATCGCCGAGATGACCCTGACCGAGGCCGGCGAGCGCGTGGAGATCGCCCTGTCCGAGACCCTGCCCGTGCGCGTCGAGACCCGGACGGGGGGCGAGGATCCGGTCACGATCTCCGCCCGGATCCTGCTGGACGGGTTCGAGGCCGCGGTGGAGGAGGACGGGCCGGGCCTCCTCTACACCTATGGCGGCGCCTCGCAGCGCGTCGTCCTCGACGAGGTCACCGGCGGCGACGGCGCGCTCGCGGGCGACCTGCGCGTCGAGGGCCTCACCGGCACCGCCGCCACCCGGCCGGCCGC
Source organism: uncultured Alphaproteobacteria bacterium (assembly GCA_963833115.1). Lineage (GTDB taxonomy): Bacteria > Pseudomonadota > Alphaproteobacteria > Rhodobacterales > Rhodobacteraceae > Hasllibacter. Next base: position 394,226 of record CAWHWS010000002.1, read on the forward strand.
GGACGGCGCCCCCCGCCGCACCGAGCAGAGCCAGGAGGCGGGCGCCCTCACCGTGGAGATGTCGTTCGAGGACCCGGACCCCGCCGGCGGCGGCAGCCTCGCCCTGGCGCTCGCCGTCTCGGACCTCTCGGGCACCTCGCGGACGCTCTCGCCGGAGGAGGCGGAGATGGCCGACCTCGCCGCCTTCGCCCGCGCCGGCGGGGAGCTCGCCGGCACGTTCGCCTACGGCCCCGCCCGGATCGAGGTCGCGGTCACCGGCGCGAGCGGCGATTTCGACCTCTCCACCGCCTCCTCCGGCGGCGCGATCGAGGTCTCGATCGACGAGGGCGGGCTCGCCTACGCCCTCTCCGCCACCGGCTCGCGGGCCAGCGTGCGCGGCGGCGGCCTGCCCGTGCCCGAGCTCTCCTACGCCCTGGAGAGCAGCGCGATCGACATCCTGGTGCCCATCCTCGCCGGCGCGGGCGCGCAGCCCTTCGCCCTCTCCGTCGCGCTCCAGGGCCTCGTCCTCGACGACGCGGTCTGGGCCCTCTTCGATCCCGGCACGATCCTGCCGCGCGACCCCGCCTCCGTGACCCTCGACCTGGCAGGGACCGCCACCCTCCCGCAGGACCTCCTGCCCGCCCCCGACGGGGACGGGGACGACACCGACACCGGCGCCGGCGTCCCCGAGCCGGAGGCCGAGGCCCCCACCCTGCGCACCCTGACCGTCGAGGCGCTCTCGCTCTCCGCCGCCGGCGCGCGCCTGGACGCCTCCGGCGCCTTCGACGCGCCGGAGGACGGCACCCCGGCCCTGCCCGGCCTGCCGGCCCTCGCCGGCACCCTCTCCATCGACCTCGCCGGCGCCGAGGGCCTCCTCGACGCGCTCGTGACCATGGGCGTCCTGCCGCAGGAGCAGGCCGCCTTCGCCCGCGGCATGCTCGGCTTCGTCGCCCGCCCCACCGGCGCGGATTCCTACGCCACCGAGCTGGACCTCGGCGCCGACGGCTCGGTCACCGCCAACGGCATGGCCCTGCGCTAGGGGGAGGGCTCGCCCCCCGCCCGCCCCGCCCGCGCGGCCCGCCCCCCGGCGCTCGGCATCGCCCGGCGGCCGCAGGGCGGCGGCGTCGGGGGCGGCGTCGGGGGCGGCATCGGGGCGGCTTGCCCGTCGGCGCCGCCCGCCTTACGCCCTTAGGCTCCGCCCACGCCCCGGAGGCCCCCATGCCGCAGCCCCTCGCCGACCTGGCCGCGCGCGCGCTCGACGCCGCCCGCGCCGCGGGGGCGGACGCCGCCGACGCTCTCGTGGTCCGCGACGCCGCCACCAACGTGGACGTGCGCGCCGGCACCCTCGAGGAGGCCCAGCGCGCCGAGAGCACCGAGATCGGCCTGCGCGTCCTCGTCGGCCGGCGCCAGGCCTGCGTCGCCCTGTCGGACTTCGCCCCCGCCACCCTGGCCGAGGCCGCGAGCCGCGCCGTCGCCATGGCCCGCCTCGCCCCGGAGGACCCGGCCGTCGGCCTCGCGGACCCCGCGCAGCTCGCCCGCGCCGCCGACTTCGCCGGCCTCGACCTCGTCGACGACGCGCCCCCCCTCGCCCCCGCCGCGCTCGAGGAGATGGCCCGCCGCGCCGAGGCCGCCGCCGCCGGGCGCCGTGGCATCACCCAGATCGAGAGCGCCGGCGCCGGCCAGTCCCGGCGGGAGGTCCACGTCGCCGCCACCAACGGGCTGGACGGCGGCTATGCCCGCACCTCCACCTCCCTGGCCTGCGTCGCCATCACCGGCGCCGGCACCGGGATGGAGCGCGACTACGCCTTCGACGCCCGCACCCACCTCGCCGATCTCGACGGCCCCGAGGCCATCGGCGCCCTCGCCGCGGCCCGCACCCTCGCCCGCGCGAACCCCAGGAAGCCGCCCACCGGCACCTGGCCCGTCCTCTACGACGAGCGCGTCGCCGCCTCCCTGATCGGCCACCTCCTCGCGGCGGCCAACGGCGCCTCGATCGCGCGGGGCGCCTCCTGGCTGCGCGATCGCATGGGGACGCGCGTCCTGCCCGCCGGCCTCGCGATCCTCGAGGAGCCGCACCGCCCCCGCACCTCCGGCGCCCGCCCGATCGACGCCGAGGGCCTGCCCACCGCCACGAGCGCCATCGTCGAGGACGGCACCCTCGCGCGCTGGATCCTCGACCTCGGCTCCGCCCGCCGCCTCGGGCTCCAGAGCACCGCCAACGCCGCCCGCGGCACCGGCGGGCCGCCCTCGCCCTCGGTCACCAACGTCTCCCTGACCCAGGGGGACCGCACGCCCGCCGACCTCATGCGCGACATGGGCACCGGCCTCCTGGTCACCTCGATGATCGGCTCCACCATCAGCGCCACCACCGGCGACTATTCGCGCGGCGCCTCCGGCATGTGGATCGAGAACGGCGAGCCCGCCTATCCGGTCGCCGAATGCACCATCGCCGGCAACCTCCTGGAGATGCTGGCCGCCCTCGTGCCCGCGAACGACGCGCGCGCCCACCTCTCCCGCGTGGTCCCCTCCCTCCTCGTGGACGGCATGACCGTTGCCGGGGACTAGCGCCGCCGCGCCGGGGGCGGCGGACGACGCCGGCGCCCTCGCCCTCCTCCTCGCCGCCACCCGGGAGGCCGGGCGCATCGCCCTCTCCCACTGGCGCCGGGACCCCGCCCACCACGAGAAGCCCGGCGGCGCCGGCCCCGTCTCCGTGGCCGACCTCGCGGTCGACGCCTACCTGCGCGAGACCCTCGCCGCCGCGCGCCCCGGCGCCGCCTGGCTCTCGGAGGAGACGCCCGACGACCCCGCCGCCCGCCGCGCCGCCACCGAGGTCTGGATCGTCGACCCGATCGACGGCACCCGCCCGTTCCTCGCCGGCGAGGACGCGTGGAACGTGGCGGCCGCCCTCACCCGCGGCGGCGTGCCGGTCGCCGCCGTCGTCCACCTGCCCGCGCGCGGCGAGACCTACGCCGCCACGCATCGCGGCGGCGCCACCCTGAACGGCGCGCCGCTGCGCGTGGCCGCGCCCGCGGGGCGACCCCGCCTCCTCGCCTCCCGGCAGTCGATGGCGCCGGGGCGATGGCCCCGAGGGGCCCCGGACGCCTCGCTCCACTGGCGCCATGCCCTCGCCTGGCGCTTCTGCCTCGTCGCGGCGGGCCGCTACGACGCGCTCCTGACCCATCGCCCGGCCTGGTACTGGGACGTCTGCGCCGGCTCCCTCATCGCGTCCGAGGCCGGCTGCGCCGTCACCGACGCGGCCGGCGCGCCCATGCGCTTCGACGCCGAGCACCCCCAGACCGCCGGCGCCCTCGCCGCGCCCCCGCCCCTGCACGCCGCGCCTGATCCCCTAGGCGCGCAGCCGCAGACCGCGCCGCCGCGCGGGCCAGGATCGCGCCCGCCCCGCCCGCGGCGATCCAGAACGGCGGCCGCAACGCCGCCTGCCGCCCCAGCGCGGGCTCCGCCGCCGCCAGCGCGCCCAGCGGCAGCGCCCCCCAGGCGATCAAGCGGTAGACCGAGTTCACCCGCCCCAGCAGCGCCCCGCAGAAGTTCGCCGCCCCGGTGATCGACGCGCGCTGCATCACCCGCCGGTGCGCCGCCATCCACCGCAGGCCCTCCACCGCCTCGGCCAGCGCGCCCCGCGCGGCCCCCCCGCGGCGGCGCCATCGCCGGCAGCGCCCATTGCCCGCCTCGCCCCGTCAACCTGGACCGTCCGCTTGCCCATGCATCAGCCCACCCTCGCCGACAGGGGCATGAAGGGTGGACCCGCGTTCCGCGACCCGGAGACCCTGACCGACGTCGCGCAGAGTCTCGTCGGTTGCGGCGCGGCCGGCGCGAGCCTCGCGGCTGGCGTCCCGATCCCGCCCGGCATGATCGAAGCCGCGGGGGCAGGCGCTTCCTTCTTCGGCCGGCTCCTGGGCGAACGGCGGCGTTCGGTCGAGACGGTCGTCGACGTTTTCGAGCCTGACCTCGAACGGCGATGGCGCGATCGTGGTGCGCAGTCCTCGAACGCCGACGACGGCGCCCGCGCCGATGCTCTCCTGAACATCGAAGAGGTCTACAATGCCGCCGCCCTTCCCCCGGACGCGCTCGCCGTCGTTCGCCTCGATCCCGAACGGACGGCCCGAGACGTCCTCGAACGGGCGCAGGCCATGCGTCCCAATGCCTACGGTGCGCTCGGCTCGGGCACGGACGCCGAACACCCTGACGCGAACGTGCGCCCGTCGCGGACGTTCCTCCTCGCCCACGCCGGCGTTGTCGCTTGACGCGCCTGGAGGCCGGCCTTTCCCTTTCCCCATGGGGGATCAGGCGACGGGCCGCGTGACGGGGGTGTTTGGGGCGATGGCGCGGCGATGACGACGGGCCCGAAGCGGGCCTCGATCTTCGGGCACGCCTGGATCGCCGCGTCCCGGAAAGGTCCGCCGCCGGCCGCGCTTGCCCGGCGGCCTCGCATACCAGGTCATGCCGGGATCGAACCGGACCGCCCGCGACCCGCGCTCACGCGGCGACGCGTCCTAGGCGGCCCAGTTCAGGGTGCGGTGGCGGGTGGGCGTGGGCTCGGACAGGCCGCCCGGCCATGCCGCTGAAGCCCCGACGCGCCTCCCAGGCAGGCCTCGCGCGACGGGGCCGAGCGCCTCCACGCATATGGACCTTTTCCGGGCGGACGGGCCGATCTGAAGGGTGAGAACGATATTACGTATTCACGCGCATCTCGGCTGCGCGGGCATGGCCCTCCATTCCCTCGAGGCGGCTGATCCTCGCCGAGACGGCGGCGATGGGGCCCGCGCCGCCCGCGGTCGCGCGCTGCCACGTGACGGTCTTGAGGAACTTGTGGACCGAAAGCCCGCCCGTGTAGCGCGCCGCACCCGAGGTCGGCAGGACGTGGTTGGGCCCGGCGGCCTTGTCGCCCAGTGCCACGGTCGTCTCCGCGCCCAGGAACAGCGAGCCGTAGACCCGCAGCCGCCCCAACCACCAGTCGAGGTTCACGGCCATGACCTGAAGGTGCTCGGGCCCGATGCGGTCGGCCTGGGCGGCCATCTCCTCGCGCCCCTCGCAGAGCATCACCTCGCCCAGGTCGCGCCAGGCGGCCTCGGCGGCATGTCGGCCGTTCTCCGGCAGGGTGGCGATCAGACGGGGGACGGCGGCCATCACGGCCCCGGCAAGGGCTCTGTCGTCGGTGACGAGCCAGACGGGCGAGGTCGCGCCGTGCTCGGCCTGGCTGACGAGATCGGCGGCGACGGTGGCGGGATCGGCGGTACGGTCGGCGATCACCATGGAGTCCGTCGGGCCCGCCACCATGTCGATCCCGACGCGGCCGAAGAGCTGACGCTTGGCCTCGGCGACATAGGCATTGCCCGGGCCGACGAGGATGTCCGCCGGCGGCAGGCCGAAGAGGCCGAAGGCCATCGCCGCGATTCCCTGGACCCCGCCGAGGGACAGGACCGCGTCGACCTGTGCCAGGTGCAGCGCGTAGAGGATTGCCGGCGGCACGCCTTCCGGACCGGCGGGCGTGGTGGCGGCGACATGCCCGACGCCCGCGACGCGCGCCGTCGCGGCCGTCATCAGAGCGCTGGTGACGTGGGCATAGCGCCCGCCCGGCACGTAGCAGCCCGCGCTGCCCAGGGGGATCTGCCTCTGGCCGGCGCGAAAGCCCGGGACGATCTCGATCTCGGTGTCGCTGGCGGTGGCCCGCTGAGCTTCGGCGAAGCGGCGGATGTTGTCGTGCGCGAACCGGATGTCGGACCGCTCGGCCGGCGTCAGCCGCTCCCCGGCGGCGGCGACCTCCTCCGGCGGGACGCGGGCCGGGCCGGTGCGGCCGTCCAGTTCCGCGGCCAGGGCCGAGGCGGCGTCCTCGCCCCCCGCCTCGACGCGTGCGAGAAGCTCGGCGACGCGGGCCCGCAGGGCCGCATCGTGCTGCGGGACGGCGGGGACGGCGGTCTTGAGATACTCCATGGTCATCCTTCCCGTGAGAACGCCGCGCAGGCGGCGACCAGCACGTCGAGCGTGTCGAGAGCGCCCGCCGCCTCGTCCGCGATGGCGCTGAACTCCGAGCAGGCGATCAGGACGGTCTCCGCGCCTCCTGCCCTGAGCTCCGCTGCGGCGGCGGCGAGGGGCGCGCGGGCCGCGGCCGGATCGCCGCGCTTCACGGCGCGGATGGCGGCGAGCATCGCGCCTTCGTCCTCCGGCCAGAGGGTGTCGTCCAGCGCCCGCTCCCATACGCCCACCCGGCGCATGGCGGGCGAGGCCAGCAGCCCCGTGCGCCCCGCGCAGCGCGCGGCCGAGAGCGCGACCATGTCGATCAACGGCACGCTCGCGGCGGCACGGATGGCCGGCGCGTAGTGGTGCGCGGTGTTGCAGGGCATCGCCAGGGCCCGCGCCCCCGCTGCCTCCAGCCGGGCCGCCATCGCGGCGAGGGTGGGGGCGGGATCGGGCCCGGTGCCGTCGATCAGGTGCGCGATGCGGCTGGGCACCTGGGGGTTCATGTCGATCAGCAGCGGGACGTGATCGGCATCGTCCGCCGCCGGCACCGCCGCGATCAGGCGGGACTGGAACAGCACGGTCGCCTCCGGCCCCATCCCGCCCAGGACGCCGATGGTCCTCATGCCGGCAGGCAGTCGCGCACGATCGCGGCGATGGCGCGCGCGTCGCCCTCCTCGAAGGTCAGCGGCAGGCGCAGGTCGAACAGGCTCGCCAGCACCGCGTCGGTGCGCGGCAGCGACTGCGCGGGCACGTAGCGCCAGGAGGCGTGGGCCGAGGTGAAGCCTTCGGGCTCCGCCGCCCCGAACCATTTGAGGACGACGCCGCGCGCCCCGGCGCTCTCCATCAGCGCCCGGCACCCTTTGGGCGCGAGCCCCGGCACGCGGAACTGGAAGGACGATCCCACCGGCGTCTCGCAATCCGGCCGGCGCGGCAGGGCCACCCCTGGCGCGCCCTCCATCGCCGCCGTCATCGCGCCATGCAGCGCGCGCCAGCGGGCGCAGGCGGCATTCAGCCCCGCCAGCTGGGGCCGCAGGATCGCGGCTCGCAGCTCGTCCATCCGCGCGCTCGTGTTGGGCATGTCCCAGCGCGCGTCCTCGAACGCGGACGCAGGCGGCGGCGCGCCGTGACGGTCGTGAAGCATGTAGGAGCCCGAGAGCAGGATCGCGCGGGCCATGAACTCGGGGTCCGAGGACGTCAGCAGCCCCCCCTCGCCCGAGTTGAGGTGCTTGTAGGTCTGCGTCGAGAAGCAACCCGCGAGGCCGAGATTGCCAGATCGCACGCCTCGCCATTCGGCGCCCATCGTATGCGCGCAGTCCTCGATGAGGATGACGTCGCGCTCGGCGCAGATCGCCGCCATCCGGTCCATGTCCGGCAGATGCCCGCGCATGTGCGAGAGCATCAGCGCCTTCGCCCCCGGCGCCTTGGCCGCGAGGTCGCCCGCGTCGATCCGCAGGTCCTCGCCGATCTCCACCAGCACCGCTTGCGCGCCCACGGCCGCGATGGCGCCCGGCACCGGCGCCAGGGTGAAGGCGTTGGTCAGCACCCGGTCGCCCGGCGCCACGCCCGCCGCGCGCAGGGCGATCTGCATCGCCTGCCCGCCCGAGGCGACGGCGAGGCAATGCGCCGCGCCCTGCCAGGCCGCGAACTCCCGCTCCAGGGCCGCGGCCTCCGACGGCTCCGCGCCGTAGCGGTGGAGCGCGCCCGAGCGCAGCACGCGGTCCGCGGCCGCGAGGCTCGCCTCCGGCAGCGGCGCCTGGGCGGTGAAGGACTTCTCGAAGCGGGCCGGGGCGAGGGGCGCCCCCTGGCGACCCACTAGCCGTCCCCGAAGGCGAAGTCGTAGCCGAAGAGACCGACCGACCCGCCGGTATGCAGGAACAGGGTCCGCTCGCCCGCCAGCGTGCCGTTGCCGATCAGGTCGATCAGCCCCGCCGCGCCCTTGGCCGAATAGACCGGATCGAGGAGGATCCCCTCCAGCTCCGCGAAGAGACGGATCGCGGCGAGACCGCCCTTGGTCGGGATGCCGTAGCCCTCGCCCACGTAGTCGGTGTTGGCCACCACGTCGGCCTCGCCGACGCAGCCCGCCGCCCCGATCCGCTCGGCCGTGCGCTCGGCCAGATCGCGCACCATCCGCTCCTGCTTCTCCTTCGGCGCGCGCGTGCCGATCCCCAGGACCGGCAGCCCCGCGCGCATCGCCGTCAGCCCCGCGACCAAGCCCGCCTGCGTGCCGGACGACCCCGTCGCGTGGACCAGCCGGTCGAAGGCCACCCCGGCCTCGGCGCATTGCGCCATCACCTCCAGCGCGCAGTTGACGTAGCCCAGCGCGCCGGTGGGGTTCGAGCCGCCGCCGGGGATGGTGTAGACCGTGCGCCCCTCGGCCCTCGCCCGTTCGGCCGCGGCCTCCATCAGCTCGGGCATGTCGGCGCCGTTCGGATGCCGCTCGACGCTCGCGCCGTGCAGGCGGTCCAGCAGGACGTTGCCGTTGCTAAGGTAGTTGTCGTTCGCATAGCCCGCCCGGTCCTCCAGCAGGACGTGGCACCCCATCCCCATCCGTGCCGCCGCGGCGGCGGTCTGGCGGGCGTGGTTGGACTGCACGGCGCCTTGGGTCATCACCATGTCCGCCCCCGCCTCGCGCGCCTCGGCCATGAGGTATTCGAGCTTGCGGGTCTTGTTGCCCCCCGTCGACAGGCCCGTGCAGTCGTCGCGCTTGATCCAGATCTCGGCGCCCAACGCCTCCGACAGACGCGGCATCGGCTCCAGGGGCGTGGGCAGATGGCCGAGGCGGACGCGGGGAAACTTCGCGATGTTCATGGCAAATCCATCAATGGCAGGTGATCGGCAGGGTGGCCCCGCGGACGGCGAAGAGCTTCGATCCGCAGACGAAGGGCGGTGCGCCATAGCGGTCGGTGAAGACGCGGGAGGAATGCGGCGTGCCGGTGAAGCCGCATCCCGGAGCGATATCGGGAACGCTCCGGTCCGTCGATCCCAGGAGGAGCCGCGTCCGTTCGGGACGCGAGGAACGGTGATGCGACGAGGGAGCGGCGGCGCAGAGAGCGGCGGCGCCCATTCGGGGCGGAGCGATCGATCTGAGGAGGGACAGCGCCGGACCGCCCCATGCGGCCGATGCGCGGCAGGATCCGCCTTGCGTGGTCCTCGACCCCCGATCCGCCTGGAACGACGAGGAGATCGGGGTCCTCTTCGGCCGGCGCGCATCGCGCGGACGATCCTCCGAGCGTTTCGACGAGGGCGCGCCGTCCGCCGAAATGAATCGGCAGCGCGCGAATGCGGTGCCGGACAGGCGGCGCGCGATGCCGATCACGTCCGAGACGAGAGCGACCTCCGTCGCCACGAAACCCGGCGCGACGTGGATCTCGACGGCGCGGGCGCGGGCGCGGATCATCGGCGGAGGCGATCGAAGCCCGGATCGTAGGGGGCGGGCGCGATCACCTCGGCCGTGTGGGGCGCGCCGATCACGTCGACGGTCAGCGCGGTACCCGTCTCGGCGAGGTCGGGCCGCACGAAGGCCAAGGCGAGGTTGCGGCCGGTCCTGTGCCCCATGGCCGCCGAGCTCACCGTGCCGACGACGGCCCCGTCCAGGCGGACCGAAGCGCCGCCATGGCTGGGGGCGTGATCGGCGTCGACGGCCAGCGTGACCAACCGGGCCGTCGGCCCGCTCTCCCGTCGCGCAGCGAGCGCATCGGCCCCGACATAGCCGCCGCCGGGCCGCACGAAGCGCCCGAGGCCGGTCTCGTAGGGGTCGAACTCGGTGAGGATGTCGGCCTTCCAGTGCAGGAAGCTCTTCTCCAGCCGCATGGACTCCACGGCGCGCGAGCCGAAGAGGGTGTCCGCGCCGGCCGCGCGCAGGGCGCGCCACGCCGCGACCAGGCTTTCGTTGGGCACGTGGATCTCGTAGGCGAGCTCGCCCGAGAAGCTCACCGCCATCACCGTGGCGGGCGCGATGCCGATCTCCGCCTCGCGCACCGACAGCCAGGAGAAGCCCGCCGCCGACCAGTCGCCCCGCGCCGCACGCGAGAGGACCTCGCGCGAGCGGGGCCCCGCCAGCAGCAGGATCGTGTGCGAGCTCGTCAGGTCGTGGATCGCCACGTCCTCGTCGGCGCGCAGATGGGCGCGCATCCAGTCGTGGTCGTGCCGCTGCGCCGCCGCCGCCGAGCCCAGCCAGACCCGGCCGGGGGCGAGGTTGGCGACCGTGACCTCGGACTTCAGGCAGCCATGGTCGTTGAGCCAGTAGGTGAGGCCGACCCGGCCCGCCCTCTTGGGGATGCGCGAGCACGACAGCCGCTCGAGGAAGCCGTGCGCGTCCGCCCCCCGCAGCTCGAAACGCGAGAAGCCCGACACCTCGGTGATCGCGACGTTCTCGGCCACCGCGCGAACCTCGGCGGCGATGATCGGCTCGGCGTTCGTGAAGCGGAAGGAATGGGCTTCGACGAAGCCCTCCGGCGCGGCGTACTCGGCCCGCTCCCAGCCTGCGACGGTCCCCATGTGGGCGCCTGCGGCCTCCAGGGACGCGGTCAGAGGCGTGGTCCGCACGGGGCGCCCTGCCGGGCGATGCTCGTGCGGGAAGTGGAATCGGAACTCGTTTCGGTAGTCCTCGACGGCCTTGAGCGCCGTGTAGCCCACCGTCCCGTGCGCGAGGAAGCGGCGCGGATCGATGCACCACGTGTCGTATTGCGCCTCGCCGTGCACGATCTGCTGGGCGAGGAGCCAGCCATGCCCCCCGCCCTCGCCGAGCCCCGCCCTGAGGCCGGTGATGCAGAACGCGTTCCGCAAGCCCGGGATCGGGCCCACGAGGGGGGCGCCGTCGATGGTGTAGGTGATCGGCCCGTTGACGATCTGCTTGATCCCGGCCGTCTCCAGCGCCGGCATCCGGGCCGTCGCGCCCTCGATCACCGGCATCACGCGGTCGAGGTCGTCGGGGCAGAGGTCCATGGTGAATCCGGGGTCGATCCCGTCCATGCCCCAGGGCCGGCAGTCCTGCTCGTAGAAGCCGACCAGCAGACCGTCCCGCTCCTGGCGCGAGTAATAGTCGGAGATCGGGCAGCGCAGGAGCGGGATGCGGCGCCCGGCCTGGGCGACCTCCGGCATGGCTTCCGTCACGAAATACTGGTGCTCCATCGACGCGACGGGCAGACGATGGCCCATCATCTCGGCGATCTCGTTGCAACGGTAGCCGCCGGCGTTGACCACGATCTCCGCCTCGATCTCGCCCTCGGGGGTGGTGATCGTCCAGGTGCCGTCCGGCCGCCGTGCGATTCCCGTCACGGGGCATTTGCGCACGACTTCGGCCCCCGCCTTGCGCGCACGGGCCAGGAGGGCGGCGCAGAGCTGCGAGGGGTCGATGTGCCCGTCATGCGGGTCCCAGAGCCCGCCGGCGAGCCCGTCCGTGGAGATCAACGGATGCCGCCGCGCGCATTCGGCCGCATCGATCACCTCCCAGTGCTGATCCATCCCCTCGGCCATGGAGGCGAAGTGGCGATAGCCCTCCATGGTGCGCTCGTCGCCGGCCAGCCGGATGCCGCCGTCGCCGTAATTGTATCCGACGGGATGATCGGGATCGGCGGCGAGGTCGCGGTAGAGCGCGATCGAGTGGGCCTTCAGGGCGACCATCGTCTGGTTCATTCCGAAGGACGTCACCTGCGCCGCCGAGTGCCACGTCGTGCCGGACGTGATCTCGTCGCGCTCGAGGAGCACGACGTCGGACCATCCCTCTCGCGTCAGGTGGTAGAGGGCGGAGCACCCGGCGATGCCGCCGCCTATCACCACCACCTTCGCCGTGCCGCGCATCCGCCTCTCCTCCTGGGCACGGACGTGTTCCGGGGGACGGCGCGCATCGTCAATCGGACCGTCGCCGTTTCAACGTTTTAGAAGCCCTCGTTCCGATTTCTCGCGTCGGCCCGGAACGCTTGCGGCGCGCCGGCCCGGGAGAACACAACCGTGGGCAGGCGCCACGTCGACGCCAGGGACACGCGATGACCGAATCGGCGCGGCGAAGGAGCGGAGGGCGGCGCGAGCGCGTCGCGAAGCGGGCCGCCCCCCCGGTGCACGACCCCTGTCCTCCCGGACAGCCCGGGGGCACGTATCGCCCGCTCACCGAGCCTCAGCTCGATGCCATCGTCGACACCGCCCTGCGGCTCCTGGAGGAGCTGGGCATGGGCGAGGTGCCCGGCCGGCTGCGCGCCGACCTGATCGAGGCGGGCGCCGTCGACGCGGGCGACCGAATCCTGATCCCGCGTGCCATGGCGCAAAGGGCCATCGACCGCGCCCCCAAGCGCTTCGTCCTCCATGGCAGGGATCCGGCGCGCTCGATCGAGGTCGGCGGCGACCGGGTGTATTTCGGGACCGGCGGCGCCGCGGTGCAGACGCTCGATCTCGACACCGGCCTCTACCGGCCGTCGTCCCTCGCCGACCTGCGGGACTTCACGCGGCTGCAGGACACGCTGGCGAACGTCTCGTGGTTCACGCGCTGCTGCGTGGCGACCGACATGCCCACCGATCTGGAGCTCGACGCGAACACGCTCCACGCGCTGCTGGCGAACACCACCAAGCCGATCGCGACGTCCTTCACCACCGCGCTGACCGTCCCGCCGCTGCTGGAGATGCTCGACATCGCGGCGGGCGGCGCGGGCAGGTTCGCCGAGCGACCCTTCCTCAAGGTCCATATCAGCCCCGTGATCTCCCCGCTGCGCTTCGGGGAGGACGCGATCGACGTGCTCTACGCCTGCCTGGACGCGAACATCCCCGTCTCGTGCATCACCGCCGCGCAATCGGGCGCGACCGCTCCGGCCGCGCTGGCCGGCTTCCTCGCGCAGTCGCTCGCCGAGACCCTCGCGAGCCTCGTGGCGGTGAACGTCATCCGTCCCGGCCATCCGATGGTGTTCTCGAACTGGCCGCTCGTGATCGACCTCCGCACGGGCGCCTTCGCGGGCGGGGGCGGTGAGATCGCCGTCCTCAACGCGGCCTCCGCGCAGCTCTCGAACCATCTGGGCCTGCCCTCGGGCGTCGCCTCCTCGATGACCGACGCCAAGTCGATCGATGCCCAGCACGGGGCCGAGAAGGCGCTGACGGCGCTGGCCGCGGGGCTCGCCGGGGGGAACCTCGTCTACGAATCGTCGGGCATGACCGCCTCGCTCCTGGGCGCGTCCTTCGAGGCGTTCCTGCTCGACGACGAGATGCACAGCGCGATCTACCGGATCCTGCGCGGGATCGAGGTCGACGAGACGACGCTGGGTTTCGACACGATCCGCGAGGCGGTGCTGGGCGAGGGTCATTTCCTGGGCCATCCGCAGACCTATGCCGCGATGGAGCGGGACTACCACTACCCCGTCCTCGCCGACCGCGTCCCGCCCTCGCAATGGGAGGAGGAAGGCGCGCGGGATGCCTGGTCCCGCGCCCGCGCCCGGGCGCGCCAGATCCTCGCCACCCACCGCCCGGCCTACTTGTCGCCCGAGCAGGACGCGGCGATGCGGGACGTCGCGCCGCTCAGGGACTGAGCCCCTCCAGACGGACCTGGCCGTCGAGCCATGGGAAGCGGGTCACCACCGGCGCCACGCAGGCCTCCGAGACGAGCTGCCTCAGGATGCCTATGATCCGCCCCGCGATCTCGGGAGGCGCGTCGGAGCGCCCATAGAGCGCGACGGAGCGGGAGAACGCCGGGATCGGCAGCGGCTGCAGGCGGACGGCCTCGCGGAAGCGCCAGGCCCGCTCATAGGCGAGCGGCGTCACGATGGCCCAGCCCTGCGCCGCCCCGACCAGGGCCATGATCGACGCGGCATCGTCGAACTCGTAGCGCGGTCGCGGAACGATGGCGCTGCGACGGAGATGGGCATCGATCTGCTGGCCGAGCAGATGGCGCCGCGAGTACCGCACCATCGGCAAGCCCTCGTCGCGCAGGTGCATCATCGGGTCGAGGGCGTCGGCATGGTGCGTGGCCATCACGAAGGGATCGCGCAGGATCGGCTGGACGGTCAGGCCGGGGGGGACGGAGCCCGACTCGGCGGCGACGGCGAAGTCGATCTCGTGGGCGGCGAGCTGCTCGAGCGCGTCGAGGCTCGTCAAGCTGCGCACCGAGAGCGACGCCTTGGGCATCGCCCGCGTCAGGGCGAGCGCGATGTCCGGACCGATGCGGCCCTCGAACTCGTCGATCAAGCCCAGCCTCAGGGCCCGCGTCGATGAGATCGCGCCGATCTCGGTCTCGCTCTTTGCCAGGCGGATCTGGCGCAGCCCCTCCTCGATGCGGATGAGGAAGTTCTGCCCCTGGCCGGTCACCCGGATGGGCCGTCGCGATCGATCGAGAAGCGTCGTCCCGAGCTCCTGCTCCAGCCGCCCGAGGTGGTGGAAGACCGAGCTGATCGACATGTCGAGCTCGCGGGCGGCATCGCGCAGCGACAGCGTCCGCGCCACCGTCTCGAAGACCTCCAGCGCCTGCATGGAAAGCCGTGACCTCATCCGTCGCCCCGTTTTCGCTCGTGGCGAAACGTAGATTTCGGATTGTCGAACGTGTCAATGCACGGTCCCTATCGAGGGGCCGACCTCCGGACGGCGATGGTGCTCGGCGTCACGGGAGGCCGGCCGAACGGAAGAGACGACTGCGATATTCGAGTTTCCCGGAGCGGGCCTCGCGGTCGGAATGGCCGGGACCGCGGCGCAGCCCGATCGCGACGAGGTCTTGATCGCGGAGATGGGCCGGGCCCCCTCGGCGGTCGTCGCCGCCGTCTCGAAGGTCCTGATGCGGGAGGGGTATGGCGGCACCGTCCAGTTCACCCACGCCCAGATGGGTGAGATCCCGGCCTGGCAGGAGGACGACCCGGCCTCGCCCGACGAGCGGGCCGTGGGCGTGACGGTCTTCGTGGCGGTCGCGCTGCTGTTCCTGGCCTTCATCGACCATCACGAGGTCGCCATCCAGACGCTCTTCATCATCGCCGTGCGCACCCGGCTGTCGGTGCTGCGGGGCGGGCCCATCGGCATCTTGATCGCCCGGTCCAACCCGCTCCGGCGCGGCATGATCCCCGTGCCGGACCTGCTCCAGATCCTGCCCGGCTTCGTCCACCTCATTCCGCCGATCCTCCTCTTCTCGGCGGCGGGGTCGACGCTCCACGGGATCGCGATCATCCTCTACGCCATCGCCCCCGTCATCCGCGTGACCGACCTCGGCATCCGCCTCGTCGACGAGGACGTGATCGAGCCGGCCGACGCCTTCGGCATGACCGACCGTCAGAAGCTCTTCGGCGCGCGGATACCGCTGGCGCTCGGCCTCGTCGCGCGAGGCCTGCCTGGGAGGCGCCTCGGGGCTTCAGCGGCATGGCCGGGCGGCATGTCCGAGCCCGCGCCCACCCGCCACCGCACCCTGAACTGGTCCGCCTACGACGCGTCGCCGCGTGAGCGCGGGTCGCTGGCGGTCCGGTTCGACCCGGCATGACCTGGTATGCGAGGCCGCCGGGCAAGCGCGGCCGGCCGCAGACCTTTCCGGGACGCGGCGATCCAGGCGTGCCCGACGATCGAGGTCCTCTTCGGGCCGGTCGTCATCGCCGCCTCACCGCCCCGAGCACCCCGTCACGCGGCCCGTCGGCCGATCCCCATGGGGAAAGGGAAAGTCCGGCCTCCAGGCGCGTCAAGCGACAGCGCCGGCGTGGTCGATGCCGTCCTCCCGCTCCTCCGGCGGTCCGTCCGGAGGAGCGGTGGGCGAGGCCCGGCAGCACGGACCGGACGATGCGCTCGGCGAGGCGATCCGGCATCTCAACACTCGAGCGCGGAGGGCGGCGGGACGCAGCGCGCCGGTCCGGCGGCACCAGGCGAGCGGAGCCGCAGGACGTGGCGACGGCCCGCTACCTGACCCCCAGCGCCTCGTCCGCCGGGGCCGCGGCGTCGGCCGACGCCCCTCCCCAGAGGTCGGCGCGCGCCCTGTCGAGGTCCGCCGCCGTGGTGATCTTGTAGTTCCGCTCGGACCCCTGGACCATCCGGACCGCCATGCCGGCCTCTCGGGCGACCGCGACGTCGTCCGCGCCGCTGCCGTCATGAGCCGCATGGGCCGCGCGGATCAGCTCGAACGCGAAGCCTTGCGGCGTCTGTGCCCGCCAGAGGCCGCCGCGCGGGACCGACCCGTCCGCCCAGCCGCCCTTGGCGGACCAGATCGCGTCGATCACCGGCAGCCCCGCGCAGGCGCCGTCGGCCTCCTGGAGCGCCGAGAGCACGCCTTCGATCACCCAGCGCGGCACGAACGGACGCGCCGCGTCGTGGATCAGGACGAGGTCGGGTCGATGGGCGCGCAGCGCCTCGAGCCCTCGGCGCACCGACAGGGCGCGGGTCGCGCCGCCCGCGACCGGCTCCAGCGCGCGCGCATCGACGAGCCCGTCGATCGAGCGCGCGCAGAGCACGGCGTCGTCGGGATGGATCACCGGCAGGACGAACCGCACGGCGTCGACGGCGAGGAACGCCTCGATCGAGCGGCGCAGGGCGCAGACGCCGTCGAGGGGGATGTACTGCTTCGGGACCTCCCCGCCGAGACGTCGTCCCCGGCCGGCGGCCACGAGCAATGTCGCGACGGAGGGCGGGCGTCCCGGCGCGGGGCTCGGCACGGGGCTCGGCGCGGGGAGCGCGCGGGGCCTAGTCAACGGACTGGATGGGCCGGGCGCTGCCGGACCGCTGGCCGGACGGGCGCGCGTGCGGCGGCCGGAAGAGCTGCGGCGCGAACCAGTCCGGCTCCTCGCCGGCGAAGAGGTCGAGGAAGCCGATCGCCCGGGACGGATCCTCCTCCACGTTCTCGCGAAAGCTCCACCAGGTCCGCAGGTCCCGGACCGATGGCGCGACGCGCTGCATCCCGTCGAAATCGGCCGAGATCACCAGCCCCCGGACATCGAGGCAGAACGCGACGTAGAGGTGCCCCTCGGGCCAGAACTGCGCGGGGTCGGCCGCGTCCCCGGGCCCCCGGACGCCGAGCCGGGCCGGCATTCCCACGATCAAGGCGCGCAGCATGAGACCGGCCGCGAACCCCACATAGGCGCGCTTGTCCCCGATGCTGACGGGCTTCTGCGCCTGAAAATCGGCGAGCCAGGCGGTGAACACGCCGGCGAGCGCCTCGCGGTCCACGGCGAAGCGATGCCCGGTCTCGGCCTCGATGCGCGCGACCTCGTCCTCGAACGCCCGGACGAACCATCGCAGGCGCTGCGCGGACTTCCGGAACGGCGTCTCTGGGGCGATCGGCGTCGTCATCGCGCACCGCTATAGATGGTCGGCCAGGGCCTGCAAATAGCGGGCCAGCCCCGCGGCGTCCTCCATCCGGTCCGGCACGCCGTCCCGCGTGGCCGCCACGAGCGCCGACGAAAGGCCGAGGATCGTCTCCTCCTCGGCCATCCCCGGCGCCCTCGCCGCGAGGAGCCAGAGGGCGATGGCGATCAGCGCCTGGTCGATCCGGGCCTGTTCGACCCCCCGGTCGGCATCGGCCAGTCCGGGCCTACGGGCGATGATCGCAGACGTGCGGATGTCGGCGATGAGGCGGGCGGCGCGCTCGGCCGGAGCCCGGCCCGTGAGCGGCCGCGTCGACAATCGTCCCGCGAGCAGCGTCTCGCTCATGAAATCCCCGTGTCGTCCGCCGGGCAGGTGCTCCCACGCGTAGACGACCACCGTCGCCAGCGTCTCCGGCGCGGCGGCGCGATCCGCCAGCGTGTCGGCGGCCGCACGCACGGCGCCCGGGTCGATCGGCGCCGCCTTGAGACGCCGTCCGACGGAGTGGACGGCCCGGAGACCCGCTCGGAACCCATCACGGATGGGCTCGGGCAGGAGGGCGACCGCCGGCTCGATGGTCTCCTCGGTCGCATCGGCCAGCGAGGAGACGCCCCGGAGGGCATCACGGAGCGGCATCTGCAGCGTCGAGAAGAGGTGGGGCGCCGATCGCATGTCGCACTCCGAGGCGGATGACCGAGAGACTATCCCCGATGCGGGGTCGTTGCCATGAAATCCAGCGTCGCCTCGAGCGAGACGACCCCCGCCTGCGAGCCCAGCCCGGTGGCGTTCTGGGCCGAGGCCGCCTGCCCCAGTCGCAGGCAGTCCGCCATCCGGCGGCCCAGATGCAGGCCGGTGGCGAAGCCGGCGTTGAAGCAGTCGCCGCAGCCGCAGGTGCACAGCACGTCCACGTCGAAGGCGGGCGAGTCGATCCGCGCGCCCGAGCGGTCGCGCAGCATCGCCCCCTGCGCCCCGAGCGTCAGGATCACGGCGCCGGCCCCGAGGTCCAGCAGGAAGGCCGCGATGTCGTCGAGATCCGTCAGCCCCGACAGCGCCATCGCCTCCTCCTCGGAGGGCATGAAGTAATCGGTGTTCGGCAGCAGCGACCGGACCAGGTCCAGGTCGGCGGCGGTAGAGGCGAAGACGTCGAGCGTGGTCGTGACGCCCCGGGATCGCGCCTCGGCCAGCACCTCGGCGGTGCGACCCGCGTCCATCCGGTCCATCAGCCCCACGCCGCCGACATGCAGGATGCGCGTGTCCAGCACGCTCTCCAACGCGGCGTCGTCCACCCAGAAGCCCGCCGTCGCGCCGCGCTTGTGCAGCGCCGGGCGCGCGCCGTCCGGGCGCGTGGTCACGATGCTCGAGGAGGTCGAGAAGCCCGGGCAGCGCTGCATGTGCCGCGTGTCCACGCCGAAATCGCCCAGCCGGCGCAGCACCCAGTCGCCCATCAGGTCCTCGCCCACCCCGCCGACCGCCTGCACGCTGAGGCCGTGCCTGGCTGCGACGATGGCGGCCGATCCGGCCGCGCCGGACACCGCGAGCGCGAAATCCTCCACGAAATGGGTGCCGCCGCCGGCCGGTATCTCGGTCACCGGGCGGCACAGCGCGTCGAACGTGTAGAACCCCATCGAGGTGTAGTCGAAGGTCATGGCATCCTCAGCGTAGCCGCTCGCCGCTGGCATGGTCGAAGAGGTAGAGCCGGGCGGGATCGAAGCGCACGCTCTGCGTGCCGCCCAGCTCCGCGCGGTAGGCGCGGTCGGCCTTGATCTCGACCAGCGTCTCTCCGGTCCGCAGCGTGAGGAACGTCATGTCGCCGGTGGGCTCCAGCCCGTAGATCTCGCCCGTCAGGTCGCCCCCGCCCGGCGATACCGCGCAGTCCTCGGGGCGCACGCCGAGCGTGACCGGCCCCGCGTGCCGGCTCGGCAGTCCCGCGACCTCGACCCCCGGCGCGGAGAAGCGACCGCCCTCCAGCCGCCCCTCGATCAGGTTCATGGGCGGCGATCCGATGAAGTTCGCGACGAACGTGTTGGCCGGATCGGTGTAGATGTCGTCGGGCGTGCCGATCTGCTGTATCCGCCCGGCGCGCATGACGACGATCCGGTCCGCCAGGGTCATCGCCTCGATCTGGTCGTGGGTGACGTAGACGGTGGTGATGCGCAGCTCGCGCTGGATGTGCTTGATCTGCACCCGCATCGCCTGGCGCAGCTTGGCGTCCAGGTTCGAGAGCGGCTCGTCCATCAGGAAGACCTGCGGCTGGCGCACGATGGCGCGGGCCAACGCCGCGCGCTGGCGCTGCCCGCCCGAGAGCGCGCCGGGCTTGCGATCCAGGTAGTCGGCCAGCTCCACCAGCCCGGCGGCGCGGCGCACCTGCGCGTCCTGCTCGGCGCGCGGCACGCCGCGCATCCTGAGCGGGAAGCGGATGTTCTCGTAGACGGTCATGTTCGGGTAGAGCGCGTAGCCCTGGAACACCATCGCCACGTCGCGGTCGCGCGGATCGACCTCGTTCATCAGCTCGCCGTCCATGCGGATCTCGCCCGCCGTCGGCTCCTCCAGGCCCGCGATCATCCGCATCGTCGTGGTCTTGCCGCAGCCCGAAGGGCCGAGGAAGACGACGAACTCCTCGTCGGCGATGTCCATGTCGACGTCCCGCACGCCGTGGACGTCGCCCCAGCTCTTCTGGATGCCCGAAAGCTCGATCCGCGCCATCGCTACCCCTTCACCGCGCCCATGGTCAGCCCGCGGCTCAGGTGCTTCTGGATCGCGACCACCACGAGGAACACCGGCAGGAACGCGAGGAAGGCGACCAGCGCGATGGCGTTGTAGATCACGCCGTCCGAGCCGCCGGTGAAGTTCGCGAGCGCGACCGACAT
This sequence comes from uncultured Alphaproteobacteria bacterium, assembly GCA_963833115.1. Lineage (GTDB taxonomy): Bacteria > Pseudomonadota > Alphaproteobacteria > Rhodobacterales > Rhodobacteraceae > Hasllibacter. The sequence continues at coordinate 414,280 of CAWHWS010000002.1, forward strand.
CGTGTAGGCGTCCGGCGTCGAGGCGATCAGCAGCGTGAACAGGAACTCGTTGATCGCGAAGATCATCGCGATGACCGCCGCGGTGATGATGCCGGGCAGGATCGCCGGCACGATGATCTCCCACAGGATGCGCAGGTCCGACGCGCCGTCGGTGCGCGCCGCGTCCTCGAGCTCGTGCGGGATGTCGAGCATGTAGGACCGGATGATCCACGTCACGAAGGAGAGGTTGATGGCGGCGTAGATCAGCATCAGGGCCCAGATCGTGTCGAGGAGGCCCATGTTGCGGAACAGGAAGAAGATCGGGATCGCCACGATCGCCGGCGCCATCATCCGCGTCGACAGGATGTAGAACCCGATGTCGTCGCGCCCCCGGTACTCGTAGCGCGCCAGGGAGTAGGCCGCCGGGATCGCGAGGACGAGGTCGATCACCACCGATCCGAGGACCGCCAGGACCGAGTTGCGCAGGTACTTCGCCATCGGCCAGTCCGACCAGATCATGTGCCAGGCGTCGAGCGAGAGCGTGGGCAGGTAGATCGGGCGCGGGGTGATGATCTCGGTCCGCGGGCGCAGGCCGATCGAGAGGAACCACAGCACCGGCACCAGGCAGAACAGCGCCCATCCTCCCAGGATCAGGTAGCGCAGCGCGCGCGACTCGCCGCGCCGGCGTCTGGCGGACGCCATGCCCTAGTCCCTCGACGAGACGAAGGCGCGCTTCACCACGAGCTGCGCGACGAGGATGGTGATGACCAGCATGACGACCGAGGCCGCCGAGGCGTAGCCGAAGTCGAAGAACTTGAAGCCCGTCCGGTAGATGAAGTAGCTGATCGTCTCGGTCCCGAAGGCCGGGCCGCCCTTGGTGATGATGAAGACGTTGGCGAACATCGTCGTGATGTCGATCCCCCGCAGGATCAGGGCGACCGCGATCACCGGCTTCATCAGGGGCAGCGACACGTTCCAGAAGATCGCGAACCAGGACGCGCCGTCGAGCCGGGCGGCCTCCTCCACCTCCTCGTCCTGGCCCTGCAGGGCGGCGACGAAGATGATGAAGAGGAACGGCGTCCACTGCCAGACGTCCGCCGCGATCAGCAGCGCCCGGCTGCCCCAGATCGAGGACTGGATCGCGAGGTTCCCATCGATCAGCCCGAGCCGCATGAGCACGTCGGCGAAGACGCGCCCGTCCAGCACCGCCAGCTTGTAGATGAAGGCGACCGCCGAGGGCATGAACAGCATCGGCACCAGGAACGCGATCCGCCAGCCGCGCACCCACGGATCGCGGTAGGCGTGATAGGCCAGCGTCAGCGCGATCAGGCACTGCAACGTGAGGGCGATCGAGCCGATCACGAACGTGTTCCAGAGCGCGCCCCAGAACTGCGCGTCGCCCATCAGCTTGGCGTAGTTGGCGAAGCCGACCGGGTTCCATGGCCCGAACTTCACCGCGTGGAAGCTCTGCACGATGGCGTAGACGCCGGGGTAGAGCGTGATCCCGAAGAGGTAGATCACCGCCGGCGCGACCAGCAGGTAGGGGAACGCCGCCCGCATCCGCCTTGAGCGCCGCCGCCGGACGGGGCGCGCGGCCGCGCCGGGTGCCGCGAGGTCGCTCACGCGGCGGCGCTCCGGCTCACTCGGCCATCCCCGCGATCTCGCCGGCGACGGCCTCGCCCAGGTCGCGGTTGCCCTGCACCAGGAGGTGGATGCCGTCCGGGCCCACGTCCTCCTTGCCCACGACCGTCGCCGCGTCGAAGAAGGCCGCCCCCGCCGCCTTGGCGATGGCCTCGTAGACCTCCGGCAGCGCCTCGATCTTCTCCTGCGAGCCGGCGAATATCTCCGCCGCGCCGGGGTCGATCTCGTCGCCGAGCGGCGGCGGGCTGATGACGAGCACTCGGGGCGGCTCCTCCTCGTAGGTGTACCAGCCGAGCCCGCTGCCCCGCTGCACGATGTCGATGAGCTCGCCCATGCCCAGCCCGATCTCCAGCGGGGAGCGGTCGAGATAGGTCTTGGTGTCGTTGGTCCCGAGCATGATCACCACGACGTCCAGCGGCGCGTGGCTCATCAGGGCGGAGTCGAGGTACTCCGCCCCGTTCATGAGGCCCGGCGCCGATCCGTCCTCCACGTTGGTCGTGCGCCCGCTCAGGCCCTCGGTCACGACGTGGTAGCCCTCGCCCAGCGCCGCCTGGAGGATCCGGGGCCAGCGGTCGGCCTCGGCGTGGCGCTCGGTCGGGGTGATCGGGTCCTTGGGCACCCAGCCCCAGGTGATGGAATCGCCGAAGACCATGACGTTGACGGGGTCCTCCGCCTCCTGGGCGGCGGCGGGGACGGCGAGCGCCGCGGCGAGCGCGGCCGTGAGGATCGTGCGGGTCATCGGAACCTCCGGGGGCGGGGGGACGGACGGCGCGCCATGCGCCGCCCGTTCGGATTCAGAACGGCAGGTCCTTGCCCTCGCCGACATAGAGCCCCGGCGCGGCCTGGGCGTACTCGACCGGATCGGCGCCCTGGTAGAACCCGTTCTGCGACATGATCTCCCGCACCGCCGCGGCGGCGTTGTCGAGCGCCTCCTGCCCGGTGATCTGCCCGACCACGGCGCGGTTGATCTCGTTGCCGATGGCCTGCTCGATCGGGAACGCGCCCGGCAGCCGCGGCGAGCACCAGGCGTGCTCGAGGCTGTCGGACCACACCTTCGCCGGCTGGCTGACCTGCTGCAGGTTGGGGTTGGTCAGGACCGAGCGGTAGCCCGGCGCCACGCCGTTGGCGTTGGCCTCGTTCATCGCCATGATCGACGCGGTCGTGAGGAACGCCAGCATCAGGAACGCCCCCTCGGGGTTCTGCGCGCTGGCCGCGACGCAGGAGGTGGAGCCCGCGATGTTGGGCGGCGCGAAGCGGCCCCCCTCGATGCGGGGCTCGTAGATGGTCGTGAACTGATCGACGATCTGGCTCTGGTCGGGGCGCATCGCCTGCGTGCCCGAGTCCTGCCAGGAGATGTTGGTCGCGACCTGCCCGCCGAGCCACGCGGCGCGGTTCTCGGGCCAGCCGGCACCGGCGAAGCCCTCGTTGGCATTGGGCGCCAGCGCCAGGATGATCTCCATCCCCTTCATGCCCTCGGGCCCGTTGAAGATCGGCTCCCAGCCCTCGTCGAAGAGCATCATGCCGGCCTGCGCGGCGATGTGCTCCCACGTGTAGGTCGACCAGAACCCGGGCGCGGCCATCATGCCCACGCCCGACACGCCCGGCCGCACGCGGTTCAGCTCGCCGGAGACCCGGATCAGCTCGTCATAGGTCGGGATCGTGGAGACCCGGTCGACCTCCCCGCCCAGGACCTCGCGCATGAGGTCGGTGCGGACGTGGACCATCTGCACGTCGCAGTCGAACGGAATGCCGTACATCTTGCCGTTGAAGAAGCCGTAGTTGAGCCGGTACGTATCGTAGAAGTCGTCGAGCGGCAGGTTCCACTTCTCGGCGTAGTCGTCGAGCTCGGCGAGGAAGCCGGGCGCCGCGAAATCCCCCATCCAGGGCGAGAAGAACTGCAGCGCGTCGAAGCTCGCGTTGCCCGAGATGAACTCCGTCAGCGCCTTGTCGTAGAAGCTGTCGTCGGGGATCGGCACCAGCTCGACGGTGATGCCGGAGAGCTCCTCGAACGGGGTCAGGCCCTCCGCGGCGGATTCCGCGTCGGCCGCGCCGATGGCGAAGCGCACGGTGGTGCCGCCCAGCTCGGAGCGGACCTTCTCCCAGTCGACGGTGCGGATCCAGTCCCTCGCCGGATCCCACATCCTGTCCTCGTCGGTCAGCCCGTAGAGCTCGCGGTAGTCGGCGCGCACGTACTGCTCGATCGAGATGCGGTCGAGGACGCTCTGCGGATCGGGAAGCTGCGACTGCGCGAACGCGGGCATCGCCAGCCCGCCGCCGGCGCCGGCCGCGATCAGGCCGCCGGCCGAGCTTCGCTGCAGGAACGACCGTCTGGATAGGTGTCCGCCGATCTTCATGATGTGGTTCCTCCCTTGGATCCGACGCCGTCCGATCCCGCCCGGATCGTGATGCCCGGTGCGGCGTGAACATATGGACTGCTCCCGTCACGTTTGTACGCCGCCGGCATCCTGTCAAGCGATGGATACGCCGCGCTGCGGCGAGACCGTCGCGGGGCGCCGGCGATCATGACCGCTGGACGGTGAACAATTGCGTTGGTACGACTGCAAGGGTTCAGGACCACCGGGACGCCGCCCAACGGAGGAGCGCCATGTCATCCAACGTCGCCCTGACCGGGCTCGCCCGCGACCTCGCGGCCCGTGCGGATGCCGGACGGCCGGTGCGGATCGGCCTCGTCGGCTCGGGCGAGATGGGGACCGACATCGTCACCCGCGCCGGGCTGATGGACGGGGTCGAGGTCGCCGCCATCGCCGACATCGACCCCGCCGCCGCGCATCGCGCGGTGGAGATCGCGCGGCGCGCGGGGGGGTGCAGCCGCGACGCGCCGGACGCGGGCGCCGTGAACGCCGCGATCGAGGCCGGGCTGACCGCCGTGACGACCGCCGACGCGATGCTGGACTCCGGCCTGATCGACGTGGTGATCGACGCGACCGGCGTGCCCGCGGTCGGCGCCGAGATCGGGCTCGCGGCGATGGAGCGGGGCAAGCACCTGGTGATGATGAACGTCGAGGCCGACGTGACCATCGGCGTCTATCTCGCGGCCGAGGCCGAGCGCCTGGGCGTGGTCTACTCCCTCGGCGCGGGCGACGAGCCGTCCTCCTGCATGGAGCTGATCGAGTTCGCCTCCGCGATGGGCCATCGCATCGTGTGTGCGGGCAAGGGCAAGAACAATCCCCTGAACTTCGACGCCCTGCCGGACGACTACGCCGACGAGGCCGCCGCCCGGCACATGAACCCCCGGATGCTGGTGGAGTTCGTGGACGGATCGAAGACGATGGTGGAGATGGTCGCCATCGCCAACGCGACCGGGCTGGTCCCCGACGTGGACGGCATGCACGGCCCCGCCGCCGGGCCGAAGGACCTGTCCCGCGTGCTGGTCCCAGAGCGGGACGGCGGCATCCTGTCGGGCGCCGGCCGGGTGGACTACTCGGTGGGCCAGGGCCTCGCGCCCGGCGTCTTCGTCGTGATCGAGGCGGAGCATCCTCGCATCCGCGAGCGCCTGCGCGACCTCAAGATGGGCGACGGGCCCTACTTCACGTTCATCCGCCCCTACCACCTGACCTCCCTGGAGGTTCCCCTGACCTGCGCGCGCGCGGTGCTCCACGGCCGCGCGGACATGGTGCCGATGGCGCGGCCGGTGGCCGAGGTCGCGGCCGTCGCCAAGCGCGACCTCGCCCCCGGCGACACGCTCGACCTGCTCGGCGAGTACACCTACCGCGCCTGGGCGATGGAGGCCGGCCGCGCGCGCGGCCTCGGCGCGCGGCCGGCGGGGCTCCTGCCCGGCTGCACCGTGACGGCGGCGATCGCGAAGGGCGAGCTCCTGACGGACCGCAACACCGCCCTGCCCCCGGGCTCGCGCATCGCCGCCCTGCGCGCCCGCCAGGACGCCATGGTGCACGGCCGGGAGCCCGCCCATGCCTGACGGCCCCGACGCCAACCTGCCCTACGCGGTCCGCGCCTACGCGCCCGAGCGGCTGGTGGAGGCCCTGCGCCGGATGCGCCTCATCCGCGCCTTCGAGGAGGGCGCCGAGGAGAGCTACACGCGCGGCCTGATCCACGGGACCATGCACCTGAGCATCGGCCAGGAGGCGTCGGCGGTCGGCTCGTGCATGGCGCTGACGGACGAGGACAAGATCACCTCGACCCATCGGGGCCACGGGCACTGCATCGCCAAGGGCGCCGACCTCGGCCGGATGTTCGCGGAGTTCTTCGGCAAGGAGACGGGCTATTGCAGGGGCCGGGGCGGCTCGATGCACATCGCCGACGTGGCCAAGGGCAATCTCGGCGCCAACGGCATCGTCGGCGGCGGCCTGCCCATCGCGGTCGGGGCCGCGCTCTCGGCCAGGCGGCTCGGGACGGGGGCGGTCACGGTCTGCTTCTTCGGCGACGGGGCGGGCAACGAGGGCGCGTTCCACGAGGCGCTGAACATGGCGTCGATCTGGCGGCTGCCGGTCGTCTTCGTCTGCGAGAACAACCTCTACGGCATGTCCACGTCGACCGAGCGTTCGACCGCGGTGCGCCATGTCGCCGACCGGGCCGCCGCGTACTCGATGCCGGGCGTCACCGTCGACGGCAACGACTTCTCGGCCGTGACCGAGGCCGTCGACGCCGCCGTCGCCCGCGCGCGGGCCGGCGACGGGCCGAGCCTGGTCGAGAACCTGACCTATCGCTGGCGCGGGCACTCCAAGTCCGACCGCAACCGCTACCGAACCAAGGAGGAGATCGCCGAATGGCAGGGGCGCGACCCCATCGCGCGGATGACGGACATGCTGCGCGCCCACGGGATCGTCGATGACGACGCCGTGGCCGGGATCGAGGCCGAGGTGGCCGAGACGGTCGCCGCCGCCATCGCCTTCGCGAAGGACAGCCCCGCGCCCGACACCGCCGAGGCCGCGCGCGACGTCGACACCGGGGCGGCCGCGTGAACGCGCCCGCCGGGGCGATGCTCCGCGAGCTGAGCTATGCCGAGGCGATCCGCGAGGCGATGGACATCGCGCTCGGCGAGGACCCGCGCGTGATCCTGATGGGCGAGGACATCGGCGTCTACGGCGGCGCCTTCGGCGTGACCGGCGACCTGGTGGCCAAGTACGGCGAGGAGCGGGTGATGGACACGCCCATCTCCGAGCTGGGCGGCGCCGGGGTGGCGGTGGGCGCGGCGCTCACGGGGCTGCGCCCGATCTTCGAGTTCCAGTTCTCCGACTTCGCGGCGCTGGCGATGGAGCAGATCGTCAACCAGGCCGCCAAGCTGCGCTACATGCTGGGCGGCGCGGTGTCCGTGCCCCTGGTGATGCGCTTTCCGGCCGGGTCCGGGACCGGCGCGGCCGCGCAGCATTCCCAGAGCCTCGAGGCGTGGTTCGGCCACGTGCCGGGCCTGAAGGTGGTGCAGCCCTCCACCCCCGAGGACGCCAAGGGCCTCCTGCTGGCCGCGCTGGACGATCCCGACCCGGTGATGATCTTCGAGCACAAGATCCTCTACAAGATGCGCGGCCCCGTGCCCGAGGGGCGCTACGTGACGCCCATCGGCCGCGCGGCGGTGCGGCGCGAGGGGCGGGATCTGACGATCGTGGCCACCGCGATCATGGTGCACAAGGCGCTGGAGGCCGCCGGCACGCTGGCCGAGGACGGCATCGAGGCCGAGGTGATCGACCTGCGCACCGTGCGCCCGATGGACCGGGAGACGGTGCTGGCCTCGGTCCGTCGCACGGGCCGTCTGCTCGTGGTCTACGAGGGGGTCAAGACGCTGGGCGTGGGCGCCGAGGTCAGCGCGATGGTCGCCGAGAGCGACGCGTTCGACTTCCTCGACGCGCCCATCGTGCGGCTCGGCGGGGCCGAGAGCCCGATCCCCTACAATCCCGAGCTCGAGCGCGCGGTCGTCCCGCAGGTGCCGGACATCCTCGAGGCCGCGCGGGCCTTGGCACGGGGCCGCGTCTGATGCCGACCGAGGTCATCATGCCCAAGGTCGACATGGACATGGCGACCGGCCGCATCGTGGCCTGGCATTGCGAGGACGGGGCGCCGGTGGAGAAGGGCATGCCCCTCTTCGACATCGAGACCGACAAGGCCGCGATGGAGATCGAGGCGCCCGCGAGCGGGCTGCTCCGCCACCGCGTCCCAGAAGGGACCGAGCGGCCCATCGGCGCGCCGGTCGCCTGGCTCTACGCGCCGGACGAGCCGGTCGGAGACGCGCCGCCGGATGGCGAGGGGGCCGCGGCCGGCCCCGGACCGTCGCGGAGCGGCGCCCGGCCCGGCGGCGCGCCGGCCGACGATGCCCTGGCGGATGCGGGGACGGCCGCGCCCCCGGTCGCGGACGGGCCGACCTCGTCCCATCCGCCGGACCGCCCGCGCGCCACGCCCAGAGCCAGGCGCCGCGCCCGGGAGGCGGGGATCGACCTCGCGGGGCTGCCTGGCACGGGCCCGAGGGGGCGCGTCCAGGCGCGCGACGTCCCCGGCGCCCGGCACGAGGATCCCGAGGCGACCGAAGGCCGGAGGTCCCGGGCGCGCGCGCCCGCGGCCCCCGCCGGGACGCCGGCCGCGGACGGTCCCCTGCGCGTCCTCCGCAGCGGCGCCGGCACCGGCACGCCCGTCGTCCTGCTGCACGGGTTCGCCTCCGACGCCGCCATCTGGACGCCCCTGGAGGAGCACCTCGACCGCCCCCCCCTGATCCGGATCGAGCTGCCGGGCCATGGCGGCTCGCCGCGCCGCGCCCCGGCGACCTTCGCGGCCCTGGCCAAGGCGCTGCGCGAGGCCTTCGACGACCTGCACCTCGAGGCCGCGCACCTGGTCGGGCACAGCCTGGGCGGCGCCCTCGCCCTCGCGATCGCCGACACCCGTCCCAGGTGCGTCCGCAGCGTCAGCCTGATCGCGCCCGCCGGGCTGGGCCCGCAGGTCAACGGCGAGGCGCTGTCGGGCATCTGCCGCGCCGCCCGGGCCGAGAGCCTCGCGCCCTGGCTGCGCGTGCTGGTCGCCGACGAGCGGATCGTGACCGACGGCTACGCCCGGGCCGCCATGGCCGCACGGCGCGATCCGGACCTGCGCGCGGCGCAGGCCGCCATGGCGGACGCGCTCTTCCCCGACGGCGTCCAGGCCTTCGACCTCCGCGCCGCCCTGCGCCGGCTGGAGGTGCCGTCCCGCATCGTCTGGGGGAAACGCGACCGGATCCTGCCATGGCGGCAGGCCCTGTGCGCGGGCGGCGGCACCGCGCTGCACCTCTTCGAGGGGATCGGGCACATGCCGCAGATCGAGGCGCCGGAGGCGATCGGCCGCCTCCTCGCGGCCGGATTCTGAGGCGGACGGCCCGTGGACCAGGACATCGCCCTGGGGGCCCGGGGCATCTCCGGCCGCCACCGGTCGCTGCGCGTGCGGGCCGCGTGGCTCTACCATGTCGAGGGGATGACCCAGACCGAGGTGGCGGCGACCCTGGGCGTGAGCCGCGTCATGATCACGCGCCTGCTGGCCGAAGCCCGCGCGCGGGGCGAGGTCGTCATCCGCGTGCGCTCGGAGATCGCCCCGATCGTGGAGCTGGAACGCGACCTCGAGGGGCGCTTCGCCCTGCGCCGCGCGGTCGTCGCGCCCTTCGAGGCCATGGGGGGCGATCCGGTCCGGTCGATCGCCGCGGCCGCCGGCGCGCACGTCTCGGGGCTGATGGCCAACAACCTCACGATCGGCGTCGGCTGGGGGCGCACGCTGCAGGCGATGCTGCCGCACCTCGAGGGCCGGGCGCTGAACGGCGTGCGCGTCGTGTCCCTGCTGGGCGGGATCGCGCAGGCGCGCCGCTTCAATCCGGCCGAGTTCGCCTGGCAGTTCGCGGAGCTGTTCGACGCCGAGGGCTACCTCATCCCCGCGCCCGCGATCGTCGACTCGCCCAGGACGCGCCATGCTCTGCTGGAGCACTGCGGGCTCGACCAGATATTCGAGATGGCGGCGACCTGCGACGTCGCTCTGCTGTCCTGCGGCGGGATCGACGCGCTGACGACCTCCTACAGGGTCGGCTACGTCTCGGAGGCCGAGCGGCAGTCGATGATCCGGGCGGGCGTCGTCGGCGACGTGCTCTACAACTTCCTCGATGCCGAAGGGCGGCTCGTCGATCATCCGGTGAACGAGCGCGTGATCGGCATGTCGCCCGCCCGCCTCGGCCGCGTCGAGAACAAGATCCTCGTCTCCGGCGGACGGGAGAAGCTCGACATCCTGCGCGGCGCCCTGAAGTCGGTGCGGCCGCAGACCCTGATCACCGATGAGGTCACCGGCCGATCGCTGATGGACGGACCGGACGGCGACTGACCGCATCGGGCCGGTGACGGTCCCTGCGAGCGGGGCCGGATCGGCGACGCGACCGAGGATGATGGCTGAGCCGGAGGCAGCCGAAGACATCCGCAAGGGTCCGATGGATGGGTGTCCCGCCTGGTCCAGGATTTCGTACGTGGCGAGGAGAGACGCCGCGACGACCGAGACGCGGCCATGATGCGGCACCTTGGATGCGCTCGGCGATGAAGGCGATGGAGGGGGCCCTGTCGCTCGACGCGCCTGAAGGCCGGACCTCCCCTTTCCCCATGGGGATCGGCCGACGGGCCGCGTGACGGGGGCGCTCGGGGCGGTGAGGCGGCGATGACGACCGGCCCGAAGAGGACCTCGATCGTCGGGCACGCCTGGATCGCCGCGTCCCGGAAAGGTCCGCCGCCGGCCGCGCTTGCCCGGCGGCCTCCCATACCAGGTCATGCCGGGTCGAACCGGACCGTCCGCGACCCGCGCTCACGCGGCGACGCCTCGTACGCGGCCCAGTTCAGGGTGCGGTGGCGGGTGGGCGCGGGCTTGGACAGGCCGCCCGGCCATGTCGCTGAAGCCCCGATGCGCCTCCCAGGCAGGCCTCGCGCGACAGGGCCGTTCGTGGACGGTTATGCGTCTGCGACCGCGCTCCGGATCGCGCCGCCTGTCGCGCCCGTGCGTTGCGCGGGCGGGCCCTCCGGCGCGCGGTCCATGCGCATGGGATGTGCATGCGATGTGCACCCGTTGTGCATCCCCCGTGCGGGCCGATATCAGGGGCGCGAAGGAGGCCCGCCCATGACCCAGCGCCTGCACCTCGTCTTCGGCGGCGAGCTCGTCGATCCCGCGAAGAACGTGTTCAAGGACCCGTCCGCCATCCACATGGTCGGCATGTTCCCGGACTACGCGACGGCCTATTCGGCCTGGAAATCCGAGGCCCAGCGCACCGTGGACAACGCCCACATGCGCTACTTCATCGCCCATATCCACCGCCTCAGGGACGAGGAGCAGCCCGCCTCCCCGACCGAGGAGCTCGGCCACTGACCAAGCCCCCCGAGGGGGCGGCGCGCGGGCAGGGACGCGGGGGGGCATCGCCCTCCATCGCCTTGCGCGCGCTGCGATTCTGGCAGGGCACCGGCCCCGCGGCGCGCGCCCCCGTCGCCGAGCCCGCGACCGACGAGCTGCGCCTGTGGGTCCATCTGGGCGCCCGCTCGGCCGGCCTTCTGCCGCCCCTGATCGCCAGGATCGAGGCGCTCGCCGAGATGCCGGTGCGCGCGGTCCTGACCGGCGCCGCGCAGCCCCTCGACCCGGCGCCGCGCCTGCCCCTGCCAGAGGCCGACGACATCCCCGCCTTCCTCGCCGCGCACGGCGTCGCCGCGGTCCTGTGGGCCGCGCCCCCGCTCGGCCCCGTGCGCCTGGACGCCGCCCTAGCGCGGCCGGTCATCGTCCTGCCCATGCCCGATCCCGCCGCCGCGGTTCCCGGCGGGCCGCTCCGCCGGCGCGCGGCGGGCGACGCCCTCGGCCGCTGCACGCTCCTCGCCGCCGGCGCCGAGGAGGCTCGCGCCCTGCGACGTATCGTCCGGCCGGGCCTGCGCGTCACCGCCATCGGCGCGCTGCAGGACGGGGTCGCCGTCCCGGCGCACGACGAGGCCCGCCGCGCCGCGCTCGCCGCGGTCCTCGCCGGCCGGCCGGTCTGGTTCGCCGCCGCCTGCCCGCCCGACGCGCGGGGTGCGGTGCTGTCGGCGCACGCCGCCCTCATGGCGCGCATCCACCGCGCCGTCCTCGTCATGGAGACGCCCGACGCGGCCGGGGGCGCGAGGCCGGACCCGCAGGATGGCGTGATCCGCGTGCCCGAAGGCGCCGAGCGGGGCCTGTGGTACCGCATCGCGCCGCTCACCCTGATGGCCGACACGTTCCGCCCCGGCGGCACCGCCGATCCCCTCGAGCCCGCGGCCCTCGGCTCGGCGGTGCTGCACGGGCCGGCCCCCTCGGGGCGGGACGGGGCCTACGCCCGGCTCGCCGCCGCCGGCGCCGCCCGGCGGGTTCCCGGGCCGGGCGCGATCGCCGCCGCGGTGGAGGACATGCTCCAGCCCGAGGCCGCCGCCCGCCAGGCCGGCGCCGCCTGGGCCGAGGTCACCCTCGGCGCCGGAGGCACGGACCGCGCCGCCGCCGCCGTGGTGGAGGCGCTCGAGGACGCCGGGATCCTGTGAAGGCGCCCGCGTTCTGGCAGGCCGGCGGCCCGCTCGCCGCGGCCCTCGCGCCGCTGGGCGCCGTCTACGCCGCGGCGACGGCCCGGCGCGTCGCCAGGCCTGGCCAGCGCCTCGGCGTGCCGGTGATCTGCGCGGGCAACCTGACCGCGGGCGGCGCCGGCAAGACGCCGACCGTTCTGTACCTCCTCGGACGCCTCGCGGCGCGGGGCTCCACCGCGCATGTCGTCCTGCGCGGCCATGGCGGCACGGAGCGCGGCCCCCTGCGCGTCGATCCCGAGCGGCACGGCCCGGGCCGCGTCGGCGACGAGGCGCTCCTCCTCGCCGCCCTCGCCCCGACCTGGGTGTCGCGGAACCGCGCGGCCGGCGGGCGGGCGGCCGAGGCGGCAGGCGCGGACGCGGTCCTGCTCGACGACGGGTTCCAGAACCCGTCGCTCGCCAAGGACCTCTCGATCCTGGTGATCGACGCGCAGGCCGGCTTCGGCAACGGCCGATGCCTCCCCGCCGGGCCGCTCCGCGAGCCGCCGGAGGCCGGGCGCGCCCGCGCGGACCTCGCGCTGCTGATCGGCCCGCCGGACGCCCGCGCCGCCGCTCGCGGCCTCGCCGGACGCCTGCCCGTGGCGGAGGGCGAGATCGCGCCGCTGCGCACCGGGATGGGCTGGGCCGGCCTGCGCGTCCTGGCTTTCGCGGGCATCGGGCGGCCGGAGAAGTTCTTCGCCACCCTGCGCGCCCTCGGGGCCGAGATCGTCGGCGCCGTCCCGCTGGCGGACCACGCCCCCCTGACCCCGGCCCTGATGCGCCGCCTGACCGCGCGGGCCGGCGCCGCGCACGCGCGCCTGGTGTGCACGGAGAAGGACGCCGTGCGCCTGCCGGAGGCCTGGCGCGGCGAGGTCCTGATCCTGCCCGTCCGGCTCGAGATGGCCGACGACGCGGCGCTCGAGGCGGCGCTGGACGCGCTCTTCTAGGCGGCGGTCAGGCGGCCCCGCGCCGCGCCGGTGATGGTCACCCGCTGGAGCGAGCCCACGGGTCGGTCCTCCGGCACGGCCGCTTCCGCGAACCCCTCCGTCCGGCCCATGCGCGGGCTCTCCATCAGGAGGGTCGCGGACGCCCCGCGCATCGCCGCCATGTGGCGCGCGCGCGCGGCCTCCCCGGCGGCGCGCAGCTCGGCGGCGCGGGCGCGGATGGTGGCGCCGTCCACCTGTGGCATGCGCGCGGCGGGCGTGCCCGGGCGGGGCGAATACGGGAAGACGTGCAACCAGGTCAGGCCGCACTCCTCGACCAGCGCGAGGGAGCGGGCGTGCGCGGCCGCGTCCTCCGTCGGGAAGCCGGCGATGAGGTCGGCCCCGAGCACGAGGTCCGGGCGCAGCGCGCGCGCCTCCTCGGCGAAGGCGATCGCGTCGTCCCGCAGGTGCCGTCGCTTCATGCGCTTGAGGATCAGGTCGTCCCCGTGCTGCAGCGACAGGTGCAGGTGCGGCATGAGCCTGGGCTCGGCCGCCAGCGCCTCCATCAGGTCGGGGTCCGCCTCGATCCCGTCGATCGAGGAGATGCGCAGCCGCGGCAGGTCCGGCACCAGGCGAAGCACCCGGCGCACGAGGTTGCCCAGCCGCGGCCGGCCGGGCAGGTCAGCGCCCCAGCCGGTCATGTCCACGCCGGTCAGGACCACCTCGGCGTAGCCGGCGCCGACGAGGCGCCTCACCTGCTCCACCACCGCGCCCGCCGGCACCGAGCGCGAGTTGCCGCGTCCGTAGGGGATCACGCAGAAGGTGCAGCGGTGGTCGCAGCCGTTCTGCACCTGCACGTAGGCGCGCGCGCGGGCGCCGAACCCGTCAAGTAGGTGCGGCGCGGTCTCGGTCACGGCCATGATGTCGTCCACCACGACGCGCTCGCCGCCGGGGGCCAGGGCGGCCCAGGTCGCGGCGCGCATCTTATCGGCATTGCCGAGCACGTGGTCGACCTCGCCCATCGCGGCGAAGCTCGCGGGGTCGATCTGCGCGGCGCAGCCGGTGACGATGAGGCGGGCAGCCGGGTTCTCGCGGCGCAGGCGGCGGATGTCCTTCCGGGCCTTGCGCACCGCCTCGGCGGTGACGGCGCAGGTGTTTACGATCACCGACGGGCCCAGACCGGCACCGGCCGCGAGCCCGCGCATCGCCTCGGCCTCGTAGGCGTTCAGGCGGCAGCCGTGGTTCGACAGGATCGGCGCCTCAGCCATGCCAGACCCCGTCGAAGACGTGCGCCGTCGGCCCGGTCATCCACAGCCCGTCCTCGCGCCAGTCCACCTCCAGCGCGCCGCCGTCGAGATCGACCGTCACGCGCCGCCCGGTCAGCCCGCGCCGCGCGGCGGCCGACGCCGCGGCGCAGGCCGAGGAGCCGCTCGCCAGCGTGATGCCGACGCCCCGCTCCCAGACGCGCATCCGGATGCGTGCCGGCCCGGTGACCTGGGCGACCTGCACGTTGGCGCGCTCGGGGAAGAGCGGGTGGCCCTCGTGCGCCGGGCCGAACGCCGCGAGGTCCACGGCCTCGGCATCCGCCACGAAGAAGGTGCAGTGCGGGTTGCCCATGCCCGTCGCGACCGGATCGCCGGGGATGGGCAAGTGGAGCGTGTCCGCCGCCTCCGCCAGGGGCACGTCCCGCCAGCCGGTCAGGGGGGCGCCCATGTCGACCGAGGTCATCTCGCCGCCCGCGTCCCGGCAGCGCAGCAGGCCCCGCGCCGTCCGCAGGGTCAGGGCGCCCGAAGGCGGCATCAGGTGCCGCGCGACGCAGCGCGTGGCGTTGCCGCAGGCGCCGGCGGTGGTGCCATCGGCGTTGAGGAAGGTCAGCGCCGCGTCCGCATCCGGCGCGTCCCCGATGACGGCGAGCTGGTCGAAGCCGACGCCGCGGCGCCGATCCCCCATCGCCCGGGCCAGGGGCGCGTCGATGCGGGCGACGAGCGCGGGGTCGCCGCGCGCGTCGACGACGACGAAATCGTTGCCGAGCCCGTGCATCTTGAGGAACGGGATGGGGGCGGCGCGCGCGGGCATGGGCGCGCGTATAGGCGTGGGCGGCGAGAGGGGGAAGCCGGCGCCGTCCGGGCGCCCGCGTGGGTCCGGGCGGGCGGCGGGCGGGCCCGTCGCCGCGCCGCGCGAGGGGCCCCGGAGGGTCCCGCCGCGCGGCGCCCTCCCTCGGCGGTTCGCGCTTGACCCTTCGGGGACGCGCCGCTACCTCGCCCCGCGTGGGCCGTTAGCTCAGTCGGTAGAGCAACTGACTTTTAATCAGTGGGTCGCTGGTTCGATCCCAGCACGGCTCACCACTGAACCCCCCTCGTGCCGTGCCACCGATGGGCGATCACCGCGCCGGGCGCAGGGTGTCACCGGGCTGCAGGACCGGCGACAGCTCCACCATCTCGCCGCGCGCATCCGCCTCCCCGGCCTCGCCCGCCGCCGCGCGCTCCGCCACGATCCGCGCCGCACGGCGCCCGATCTCCCGGCGGCACGCGTCCATCGTCGCCAGCCGCCGGGGCAGGCCGTCGAGGAGCTCGACCCCGTTGAATCCCGCGAGCCCCATGCCCTCGCCGACCTTGATGCGGTGCTCGAGGCACCATAGCAGGCCGCCCGCGCCGATCATGTCGTTCGAGTAGTAGATCATGTCGAGGTCGGGCGTCCGGTTGAGGAGCGTCTGCGTCATCTCGCGGCCCTTGGCGAGGGCGCTGCCGCCCTCGTAGAACTCGAAATCCGCGACCTCGATCCCGCCCTTGGCGAGCGCCTCGGTGAAGCCTTCGAACCGCTTTCGCGCCCGGTGGTCGAGCGGCATCTTCGTGCCGGCGAAGGCCACCCGCTCGTAGCCCCGCTCGACGATGGCCGCGCCCATGAGGCGCCCCGCCCGCCGGTGGCTGATCCCGACGCAGGCGTCGACCGGGCTGCCGTCCGTGTCCATGATCTCCACCACCGGGACGCCCGCGCCCTCCAGCATGGCGCGCGCCGCCGGGGTGTGCTCGAGACCCGCGACGATCACCCCCGAGGGCCGCCAGGAGATCATCTCGTAGAGCACGCGCTCCTCGCGCTCGGGCGTGTAGCCGGTGACCCCGAACACCGGCTGCAAGGGCGTGCCGTCGAGGACCTCCGAGATGCCGGCGAGCACCTCGGGGAACACCATGTTCGACAGCGACGGAATGATCACCGCGACTAGGTTCACCCGGCTGGAGGCGAGCCCTCCCGCGATCCGGTTGGGCACGTAGCCGAGCCGCTCCGCCGCCTCCCGCACCTTCGCGCGGGTCGCCTCCGAGACGTCGCCCCGCCCGCGCAGCACGCGGCTCACGGTCATCTCGCTCACCCCCGCGGCTTCGGACACGTCGCGGAGCGTCAGGGGGCGGCGCGGCGGGACGTCGGTCATGGCATCGGCTCCAATGCGGCGGCCCGCGGGGCGCGGACCTTGCGCGGGGCCGGCGGGCGCGCGATGACGAGTTCGCCGGCCCCGTAGCTCAGCAGGATAGAGCGACCGCCTCCTAAGCGGTAGGTCACAGGTTCGAATCCTGTCGGGGTCACCACCGCCCGCGGCGGGGCCGGAGCGGGGCGGAGCGCCCCGCGGGAATGGCCGTCGTCGTCATGCCGGCCAAGCCCGGTCGCTCAACGCAGGCTGATGGCGCGGGGCTCGACCGAGAGGGAGTACCCTTTCTTGGCGACCGTGCGCACCAGGAGGGCGGCGACCATCTGACCTCCGAGCGCGTCGCGCAGCCGCTTGATCCGGGTCACGCCGGAGCCCTCGTCGCAATCGGCCGCGTCCCGCCCGGTGATCATCGCCTCGATCTCCGCGCCCGAGAGGAGGTCGCCGTCGATCCGCGCCTCGGCGAGGACGGACAGGGTCTCCATCGCCGCGGCGGTGAGCTGGAACTCCATGTCGTTGATCTGCACCGTGCGCGTCTCGCGCTCCAGCGCGAGGGAGGTCACGCGGATGCCCTGACGCTCGACCTGCCGCAGGCGCCGCGCCTGGGTCAGCAGGATCACCAGGAACGCCAACGAGGTGACGAGAAGCGCCGTGGACGACAGCAGCAGCACGAAGATCACCAGCCGGTAGCTCGCGAGGGTGTCCGAGAAGGCGGTGCCGGACTGGGCCAGGATCTCCAGGAGCTTGATCTCGGCCTGCGAGGTCAGGTCCGCGTTGTCCATGAACAGGCGCTCGACGCGCGCGTCGAAGGCGCCGGCGTCCGGCAGCGCGCCGATCAGGACGATTCCCGCGACCAGCAGCACGGCCACCAGCGCCCCCAGGCCGATGGTCACGACCCGGCGGGAGGGCTCGATCGCCGCCAGCGCGCCGGCCCCCTCCGCCTCGGGGGGGCGCGCCCCCTCAGTAGCGGAGGTGGAACTCACCGGCGTCGCCCTCCCTGGCGCTCAGATCCTCGGCCCCGAACACCGACAGGACGTCGACCAGCGTCCAGCCCGCGGCCGTCAGGCGCGGCGCCAGCGCCTCGGTCGCGGCCGGGATCGTGCACTCCCCCGGCACCTCCGCGGTGCCGTAATGCAGGCGGAGCGGCGCGTCCTGCTTGGCGCGGTAGTCGGCGAAGCAGGGGTCCTGCGCCGCGGCCGGCCCGGGGGCGGCCGCGCAAAGCGCCAGGGCGAGGGCGACGAGCGGACGGGAGACGGCGATGCGCATGCGGCAGACGTAGCGGAGGAACGCCCCATGATGCAACGTCCCGCGGATGACCGGGCCGGACCTCACCCATGAGCGCGCGCTGCTGGCCGAGGCGGGGGCCTGGCCGCTCGGGATCGACGAGGTCGGCCGCGGCCCGCTCGCCGGCCCGGTCGTCGCCGCGGCGGTGCGCCTGGACCCGGGCCGGATCCCCCGGGACTCGACGATTCCAAGCGCCTGCGCCCCGCGCGCCGGCGGGTCCTGGACGCGGCGATCCGGGCGAGCGCCCGAGATCTGGGCGTCGGGTCCGCATCGGTGGAGGAGATCGACAGGCTCAACATCCACCACGCGACCCTCCTGGCGATGGCGCGAGCGGCCGCGGCGGCGGGCGGCGGCCCCGTATTGGTCGACGGACGATTCGTGCCGCCGGGCCTGATCGGCCGCGCGCTCGTGCGCGGCGACTCGGCCAGCGTGTCGATCGCGGCCGCTTCGATCGTCGCCAAGGTCGCGCGGGACGCGGTGATGGCGGCGCTCTCGCAACACCATCCGTGCTACGGCTGGGAGCGGAACGCGGGCTACGGGACTGCGGAACACAGGGCGGCCCTGGCGCAACACGGGATCACACCACATCATCGGAGAACCTTCGCACCTATCCACAATATGTTGTGTCCATAGAGGCCGCTTCGCCCGCATGTGAATAATCCTGTGGACGCTCCGCGCCCCGCCCGGCCAGTGTCGGCCCACCACCCGAGACGCCCCGTCAGAGGGCGCCAGGAACGAGGCAGGCATGAGCAGACACCCCCTCGGCGCCCGGGCGCCCGAGATCGAGAGAGACGTGGCCGGCGCGCTGCCGCTGGACAGCGTGCTGGCCGGCGACTGCGTCGAGGCGATGCGCGCCCTCCCGGCGGGCTCGGTCGACCTCGTCTTCGCCGACCCGCCCTACAACCTGCAGCTGCGCGGCGACCTGCAGCGGCCCGAGGGCGGCACGGTCGACGCGGTCGACGACGACTGGGACCGCTTCGACAGCTTCGCCGCCTACGACGCGTTCACGCGGGCCTGGCTGGCCGAGGCCCGGCGCGTCCTGCGACCAGACGGCGCGCTCTGGGTCATCGGGAGCTACCACAACATCTTCCGCGTCGGCACGGCGGTGCAGGATCTGGGCTTCTGGCTTCAGAACGACGTGATCTGGCGCAAGACGAACCCGATGCCGAACTTCCGCGGCGCCCGGCTCACCAATGCGCACGAGACGTTGATCTGGGCCTCCCGCTCCCGGACGGCGCGGCCCAAGTTCAACTACGAGGCCCTCAAGGCGCTCAACGAGGGCTCGCAGATGCGCTCGGACTGGCATCTGCCGATCTGCACCGGGCACGAGCGGCTCAAGGACGCGGCCGGCGCCAAGGCGCATCCGACGCAGAAGCCCGAGGCGCTCCTTCACCGCGTGCTGGTGGCGACGACCGATCCCGGCGACGTCGTGCTCGACCCGTTCTTCGGCACCGGCACCACGGGCGCCGTCGCGCGCAAGCTCGGGCGCCGCTATGTCGGGATCGAGCGGGAGGCGGCCTATCGCGCCGTCGCCGAGGCGCGCATCGCCGATGCCCGGCCCTACGCCGCCTCCGCGCTGGAGGTCTCGCGGTCCAAGCGCGCCCTGCCCCGGGTGCCCTTCGGCACCCTGGTAGAGCGCGGGATGCTCAGCCCCGGCGAGCGCCTCGAATGCCCCCGCGGGCGCCACCGCGCGATGGTCCGGGCGGACGGCACCCTCACGGTGCGCGAGCACGCGGGCTCGATCCATCAGGTCGGCGCCGCGCTGGAGGGCGCGCCGTCCTGCAACGGCTGGACCTACTGGCACACCCGCCGGGACGGCGTGCCGGTGCCCATCGACGAGATGCGCCAGGCCATCCGCGCCGAGATGGACCCGCGCCCGAGCTGACGCGCCGGCGCGTCCGCGCAGTCCCATCGGCAGGGCGTGGCAGCGCCCCGGCCGAGGCCCCGCGTCCCGCGGGGCCGCCCCTTCCCCCGCGCGCGGGGGAGAGCACCGCCGGCGTCCGGGTCCGACCTCATCGGGCGCCCACCTCGCCCCCGTCGCCGCACCGGCGTCGGGGGCATTTTTTCGCGATCATCGGCTTTTCGCGCCCGGCGAGGCGATGTGGGCGCGTGGGCGACGAATCGAGCCCGTGTCCGTTCAGACCCGCGCCGGGTTCCAGGCCGGCGACCCCGACACGGACCCCATGGACGCGTGGCCATGGCACGAGAGGCCGGCGCGCCCCGCGCACGCCGGATGAGGGCGTCTTCGCGACCTGACGGGCGACGATCCGCAGCCCTGAAGACCCCGGAGCCTCGCCCATGACGGCCGCGGCGGAGGCGCCCGAGCCGCCAGGGCGGTCCACCCGCTCCACGGCCTCGCCCATCGCCGATCGAGGCGCTCCGGCGCCCCTTCGAGGACGGCCCCGGCACCGCCGACCGGTCGCGGCGCGCAAGCCGTTCGAAGGCCTTGGCGGACGGCGCGGACGGTCGAGCCGGCCGCGCGGATCGCAAAGGAGGCGGCGCCGCCGCTTCGGGGCGGCGACCCGGCAGTCCCGACCCATCCGATCGGGATCCAGCACGTGACGGGTCGGGGGGACGTCCTCGGCCAAGGCTGCCGGATCGACCGCACGGGGATCGACCGAGCCGCAAACGCGCATTCATGAGGTCGGTACCTGCGAGGACGATCCGGAGCCGCCGCCGGTCGCGGGCGCAAGCCTGGTGGAGACCGGCGCGGCGGATGTCGGCATGGGCTTGGATGACGCGGCCCGCCTCGACCGGGACGAGGACCTCGGCGACGCGTGGGGGCCCGTGACCGATCCGCCGGGCCCCCGCCATGGCGCGCCGCACGAGCGCGTCTGGAGCACGGCCGGCCTCGCCGGGCGGACATCCGGCCGCGTCTTCGCCGGGTGGACCGTTTCGAGAAGCGCGCGCGCCCGCGGCGGTCGCAGGGCGGCCTGCGGGCGTTCGGAGCTGGGGTGAGCGGGCCGGTGCGGGGGCGAGCGGTGCACCCCGGCCGAGGCCATCCACCCCGGGGCCGGACCCGTCATCCCTCGGATGGGCCGGCTCGCCCGGCCGATGAGCGCCCCTCACCGTCCGGCGACGTCCCTCGTCCGGCGAGCCGTGCGGGCGGCTTGGGCGTAGCCCTGTGCCATCGCGATCTGAGCGGACGCGATCAGCCCCGCGCGTGCCAGGGTCCGGATGGTGACCCCGCCGCGAAGCGGCTCTCCCACGAGGCCGAGATAGAATCGCGGGCCCGAGAAGGTAGGCGCCGCGCGCGCGCGCGCCAAGGCGTGCCAGGTATGCGCGCCATGCCCGTAATTCCTGTGCTGGCGCCAGAAACCGCGCAGATCGAGGGCGTGATGATGGTGCACCACCGCCTCGGGGACGTCGGCGATGCCTGGCCAGAGCCGCGCGCAGGCCTGGGAGAAGGCTCGATCCTCGCCGGCGGCGCGCGTGAACCCGGCCGGGAAGCCGCCGGCGCGCAGGTAGTCCGCGCTGTGGATGGCGACGTTGTTGGACGGTGCGAACTCCGCGCCCGGGCCGATGCGCCGAAGGTAGTCGACCATGTCCTGCGAGGCTGCCGAGCAGAGGCTTCCGTCGACCGCGTTGACCGTCCGGCCCGCCATCAATCCGCGCGTCCCGCCCTTGGCCGCGTGCAGATACGCGCCGGCCCAACCGGGCGCCGGGCGGCAATCGTCGTCCGTCAGGCAGATCAGATCGCCCTGCGCCGCCTCGACCCCGCGATTGCGCGCGGCCGCGGGGCCGGCGTTGTCCTGGCGCAGCAGGCGCACGGGGTGCGGGCCCTCCGGCAGGCCGGAGACGGGCTCGGGCGAGCCGTCGTCCACCACCACGATCTCGAGGCCGTCCGCGTCCTGGGCCTGCAGCGCACGGACGCAGGCGCGGATCGCCTCCGGGCGGCCATAGGTCGGGACGACGGCCGAGACCCTCATCCGAGCACGTCGGCATAGGCGTCGCGGTAGGGCCGAACCGCGTCGGCCCAGGTCATCTCGTGCGCGGCCCTGGCGCGGGTCAGGGCGCGCAGGCGCGCACGCAGGTCGGGGTCCGAGCAGAGACGGCGCAGCGCGGCCGCCAGCGCCGCGTCATCGTCCGGCGCGACCACGAGCCCGTGATCGTCGCGCAGCATGTGGGCGATGTCGCCTTGATCCGTGGCGACGACGGCCGCGCCCACCGCCATCGCCTCCGCCAGCTTGAGGGGGCTCGCGAACGCGGTGATCGTCGCCGGCGGCCGCGGGATCGCGAAGACGTCGAGCGCGGCGATATGGGCCGGCACCTCGTCCGCGGGGACGACCCCGGGAAAGACCGCCCGCACCCCCAGCGCCTCCGCCTGCGCCGTGAGCTCGGCCCGCCTCGCCCCGTCCCCGACCATCAGGAGCGCCGAGCCGGGAACCTGCGCGAGGATCGGCGCCAGCCTGTGCAGCCCCTCGTATCCGAGCATGTTGGTCGCCGTGCCGACGACGACATGGTCCTCGAGTCCGTAGCGCCGCCGCAGGGCCGCGCCCGCCCGGCGCACCGCCTCGGGGTCGACGCAAGGGTCGGCCCCGTTGGGCGCCACGTGGACCGGGACCCCGGGCGCCAGGCGCCGGACGAGGCGGGCCAGCGCATGGCTCGCGGCGACGACGGCATCCGCGCGCGCGTGGTGGCCCTCGAAGCGGCGGCGGAAGAACGGCTCGGCGCGCTTGATCAGAGGATTGCCGCTCGCGTCGGCCATGGCGCCCGCCAGGTCGAAGCGGACCTCGGACACGAAGGGCAGCCCCGCGGCGCGGGCACCGGCCAGCGCGCCGCGCCCGATGGCCGAGGAGAAGTGCCCGTGCACGATCCGCGCGCCCGCTTCGCGGGCGGCCTGGGCGACGGCACGGGCCATGTTGCCCTCGTCGAGGTCGTAGGGCCGCACGCGCCGTATCAGCTCCTCGCGCCTCGACGGCGCCGCGACGGTGATCGGAGGGACGCCCGGCAGCGGCGTGGCGCGTCCGCCGGCCAACGCATGCTGCCGCGAGGACACCAGCACGTGCGGCACGGCGATGCCCTGGTCCCGCTGATGCTCGACGATCCGGCGCGATCGCGTGACGTAGCCGGTCACCATCGGGGACCAGCTCTCGAAGACGTGGAGGACGACGGGCGCGCTCATGACGCGGCCCGCGCGGGCGCGTCCCAGGCGGCGGCCACGTCGCGCACGGGGCCGACCGCCCATCCTTCGGCGATCGCATGGTCCAGCATGCCGGCGAAGACCCCTCGCGTCTCCGCGTCGCGCATCACGTCGAGCGGGTCGAAATAGACCGATACGAAGCCGAGCCCCCGGTCGCGGGCCAGCATCTTGCGCCACAGGGCGGCGAACGTCGCCGGGTCGTGCAGGCCCGCCCCCTTGGCGGGGTCGGCGGGGCGCCGGATCGAGAGATAGGAGGAGAAAGGCGACCACCGGACGCCAGGGCAGGCCGTCAGAGGCACCATCAGCGGACGATCCCCGGGGGCGTCGGCGGGGAAGCATAGCATCATCCGTCCGCGCGCCGCGTCGCCCCCGGGCACGAAGGGCACCGGCACCGGGCACCGGGTCGCGAGGGACGACGAGAGATACGCGATCTCCGGGAACCGGCGCAGGGCGGCCAACAGGGGCGGGGCGTCCTTGAAATGCGGCGCGCGGAAGCCGGTGGGGCGCTGACCGGTCTCGGCCTCCAGCACGGCCTGGGCGCGCCCGATCTCCTCGGCCATCTCCGCCTCGGTGAGATCCCAGAACTCCCGGTCGGGGTTCAGGACGGGGTTGTCGGGATGGGTCTGCGTGTGGTTGCCGATCTCGTGGCCCGCCTCGGCGGCCGCGCGGTAGGGAGCGGGGTCGCGCGTCACGAGCGCGCCGATGCAGAACATCGTCGCCCGCAGGTCCCTGGCCGCCAGCATCTCGCAGAGCGGGCCCAGCGCGTCGGTGTCGGCCTGGTAGTCGAGGTCGAAGCTGAGCGCGAGGCGCGCAGTGCCGTCCGGGCGCGCCACCCGCGGCATGGGAAGGGCGCGCCAGAGCTTGCGCTCCGACAGGACCTGCGAGGCCGCGCGGGGAAGGCGGGCGTGGATCATCCGAAGACCTCCTCGGCCAGCCCGCCGCCGATGCGGCCCCGGAGGCCCGCATCGGGAATCAGGCGCTCGACCTGCGCCCAGGCGACGCCCGGATGGGTCAGCGGCGCGTCCGAGCCGAACATGAGCTTGCGGGGCACGGCCTCGATCGCGCGCGCCAGGAGCCGCCGCTCCCAGATGCCGGAGGTGTCGAGGTAGACGCGCGGCTCGCGGGCGGCGAGGTCGATCGCCTCCTCCAGCAGGTCGCCCTGGGCGGGAAAGGCGCCCAGATGCGCCAGCACGAGCGGGCCCGTCGTCCGGGGCAGCACCACGCGCGCCAGCCAGGACGCGGGCACGAAGCGGCCCGCATGGCTGAGCACCGGCATCCGGCGGTCCGCGATCTCCTCGAAGGCGCGGCGACCCGGGATGCCGTCGAGCTGTGGCAGGAGCTTCACGCCCGCGAACCCGTCCAGCCCGCCCTCGGGCATGTCCGGCGGCGGCGCGATCACCATGCGCCGCGCCGCCCGGCGGATCAGCCAGGGCAACGGCTCTTCGATCGGCATCCGCCGCCCGCCGAGCCGTGCCAGCACGCGGACGCGCCCCCCGATCCGCGCGCCCCAGTCGCGCAGCGTCCCGTTCGCCGCCCGGTAGCCCGCGTCGAGCGTGGGCGGGAAGACGACGGCGCGCTCGATCCCAGCGGCCTCGGCCATGGCCAGCCACTCCTCGCCGGTCAGGCGACCGTAGTAGATCTGTCCGGTATCGGACGCCCCGATATGCACATGGCAGTCGATCCGCATCACGCGCCCTCCAGCCAGCGGGCCGCGTTGTCGTGCAGGACGAGCCGCAGCACGCCGTCATCCGGCAGGGCGGCGGCGACGTGGGCCAGCTGCGCCTCGGGGTCGAAGACCGGGCCGCCGCTGCCGAACAGGACGCGCTCGGGGAAGCGGGTCGCGGCGATGGTGACGAAGTAGGCGATCGAGGCGCCAGACGTCTCCAGCAGGAGCCGCGGGTCGTCCTCCATCCGGTCCAGCACGGCGAGCAGGCGCTCGGCGGCGCAGGGATAGGAGGCGAGCCGCCGCACGACGACGGGGCCCGGGTGGTCTGCCGGGACCGCGGCGAGGTCGTCGCAGTAGAGCGGCCGGTCCGTCGGCGGCGGGGGGCCGCCCTCGCGCAGCAGCGTGGCGTCGGCATCCGCGGCCTCGGGCGGCCCGATCCAGCGGCCCGTGGCGGGGCGGGTCTCCGCCTCGGTCCAGCACCGCGCGCCGGCCGGCGAGGCGCCTTCGCCGCGCGCGTCGACGACCTGGGGCACCAGGCGCTCGAGGTCGTCCAGGACGTGTCGGAAGAGGGTCGTCATCGGGCCTCCGGTGGTTCGTAGCCGAGGGCCGCGCACCGTGCGGCGAAGTCGGGGATCGCCGCCTCGATGGCGGCACGGCGTTCGGCATGCTCCGGCAGGCGACCGCGACCGATGCCCGCGGTCTCGAGGGGGCGAAGCCCGCCGAGCGCGCCCTCGGTCATCGAATCGCGCGGCCGCCCGCGCGCCGCCGCCAACCAGTCGCCCAGCGGACGGGCGAGCGGGAGGTCCAGACGCGCCGCCACGGCCTCCCCCGCGCGATCCGGATCGCGCACGAGGTCCTCATAACGCAGGATCGTGACGTCCGACGCGTCGCGCGCGGCGATCACGGCGTCGTGGAGCCGGAGCCATCGGTCGGTGGAGAGGTAGTAGCCCCGCGTCGCGGGGTCGGCCTTGTGCGTCGAGGTCAGGCAGTCGAGCGGATCGCGCAGGAGGACGAAGAAGGCCGGACGCGTGCCCCGCGCCGCGGCGGCCGCGCGGATCTCGTCCAGCCGCATCACGTCGTCGGGCAGCTTGGTGACGACGTTGCGCGCCCTCGGTGGAGGATAGCGCAGGGTCGCGAGCGCCGCCCGTTCCTCGCCGAAGCCGCGCAGGCCGTCGACGCAGGATTCGAGCATCAGCTGGAAGAGGGTCGAGCCGCTGCGCGGGAAGCCGCAGATCACCGCATGTAGCCGCGCCGCGGGGCGTGGCACGAAGGCGGCCACGACGTCCCGGAGCGGTCGCCGCGCCGGTCCGCCGCCGGCCACGGCCTGCCGGGCGCGCGCGGCCTCGTATATGGCGGGATACCGGCGGACCTCTTCGTGCCAGCTCCTGTCGCCGATCTCGCCGGTTCCGGCCCAGGGCGCGTCGGCGAACCCCTCGATCCCGCGCGACAGGCTCTCGGGGTCCGATCGCGAGAAGCGCACGTCGGACCGGTCGCCCAGCAGCTCGCGCATGGCCGGCAGGTCGGTGGACAGGACCGGCACGCCGACCGCCAGCGCCTCCAGGGGCTTGAGCGGCGTCGTGCGGGCGGAGACGGCCGCGGGCTTGCGCGTGACGACGAAGAGGTCGAGCCCCGCGAGAAGGCCGGGCATGCGCGAGTAGGGCACGAACCCCGGAAGGTCGACATGGTCCCCGAGCGAGAGTTCGGACCGCAGGGCCCGCATGCGCGCCATCTCGGGCCCGTCGCCCGCGAGGGTGGCGCGCAGCCGGCCCGCGAGATCCGGGCGCCGATCGAGCAGGAGGCGCAGCGAGCGCAGGAACCCGTCGAGGTTCTCCATCTCGGCGAAGCTGGTGGCGTAGCCCAGATGGAGGCGTCCGCTCCGCGCGGACTCCGGCGCCACGCCGGGGTGGAAGCGGCCGGTGTCGACGGCGTTGCGCACGACGTGGATGCGGTCCTCCGGCACGCCGCCCTCGGCCAGGCGCTCCGCGAGGCCTTCGGCGATGGTGACGACGGCGTCCGCGGAGCGCGCCGTGCTCATCTCTAGGGCGTTCACCCGGCGGCCGCGCAGCCGGGCGTAGGGTCGTGGCGCATCGATGTCGTAGTCGCCGTTGAAGCAGCGCAGCTCGAACACGAACGGCAGGCCGAGCGCGCGCGCCGCCGCCAGAGCGGGCCGCGCCGACTGGTGGGGGTGGTGGGCATGCACGATCTCGGCGCCCGTGCGGCGGAAGATGCTGGCGAGCTCCGTCGTCATCGCCGGGCCCGTGACGGGGGCGAAGCCCACCGCCGGCCTCTCCCACGGGCGGGGGCCCTGGGGCCCGTCCGCGCCGTGGCGCGCGGCGCGCAACTGGCGGTCGGGGGTCCAGGCCCGGGTGCGGAACTCCGGGTCCTGCCCGGCGGCGAAGGCCGGGAACGGGGACACGGCGACCGTGGGCGTCCACCCGAGCACGGACTCCTGGGCCGAGACCAGGGCCGCCGAACGGATCGTGTAGCCGTCGATATGCGGCCAGCCGTAGTTCAGGACATGGACGACGTTCACCATTCGAGGCTCCGATCGGCCTGCGCGACCCACGGACAGGGCCGGTGGGACACCACGAGGGTGACGCGCGCACGGCACCACGCCAGGAGGAGGCGCTGTACGTCGGCCTCGGTGCCCATGTCGAGCGAGGACGTCGCTTCGTCCAGCAGGATCGCGTCCGGGCCGCGCAGGATCGCGCGCATCAGCCCCACGATCTGCCCCTGCCCCGAGGACAGCCCGGCGCCCCCCGGCCCGACGAGCGGATCGTCGAGGCCGATCGCGGCGCCGTCCTCCTGGCGCAGGAGCCGGCGCAGCGTATCGATCGACGGATCGTCCTCGATGCGGTGCGCCTCGGCGAACAGGTTGTCGCGCAGGGACCCCGCGAACAGGACCGGCTTCGAGCCGACGTAGAGGATGCGCCCCGGAGCCAGCGCGGCCGCCGGCGTTCCGCCGTCCAGCCGCACGTCGCCGGCATCCGGCTCCAGGAGCCCCGACAGCAGCAGCGCGAGCGTCGTCTTGCCCGCGCCCGTGCGCCCGGTGAGCGCCGTGATCCCGCGCTCCAGGCGCAGGTCCAGCCCTCGGATCACGGGCCTCTGGCCGCGGTAGCCGAAGGAGACGCCCCGCGCCTCGATGAGATCGACCGGCACGTCCGCCGCGAGGGCCGCGCGCGCGGGCGGATCGAAGTAGAGCGCCAGGCGCCGCAGCGCGGTCATCGTCTCGGCGGCCTGACCGGTCATCTGCCCGAGCTGCGTCAGGGCGGCGAACAACTGCATCGTCAGGAACAGCACGGCGAAGAGATCCGCCGTCGTGAGCCGCTCCGCCGCGATCAGGTGCGCGCCCAGCACCGCCAGCAGCAGGAAGCCCGAGCCGTTCAGGGCCAGCAGCGCCGCGCGCCCGGTCTGCGCCAGCACCGCCTGCCGGGTCAGCACGTCCGACAACGCGCGCTCGTCCGACAGCAGGCGCTCGCGCTGCGTCTCTGCGAGGCCGTACTGACGCAGGGCCATCGCGCGATCGAGCTCGCACATGTCGCGCGCCCGCTCGCTCAGGTCCGACTGACGGCGGAACCGGGGTCCGGTGAGCGCCATCTGCCACATCATCAGCACCCCCAGGACCACGCCGAACGTGGCGAGCAGCAACAGCAGGCCGAGCGCCAGCGCGGAGCCGCGCCACATCAGGACGGCGCCGAGGCCCAGCATCCAGAAGACGACCACGAGGCCGGCCGCGAAGACCTCGACGTAGAAGCGCGTCGCGGCGGGTGCGTCCGTCAGGAGGATCTCCCTGAGGCCCGCCATGGGCACGCCGGCCAGATCCTCGTAGCGCGCGGTCGCGATGTGCCGGCTGAGCCGGTCGAAGAGATGGCCGCGCCAGCGGGCGATGAGCGCCTCCTGCCGGGCGAAGCGCAGCGTCACGACCGCGAAGAGCGCGGCGGCCGCCACCAACCCGGCCACGACCATGGACGTGCCGGGGATCTCGCCGGACGCCGCGCCGGCCAGGGCGGCGCGCGCGAGCGCCGAGATGCCCAGGAAGGCCACGACCTCCAGGGCGACGAACCCCGCGAGGGCCGCCGCCGCGGCGCGCGCGCCGGGCAGGACGCCCATCAACGGCGCGATCATCGTGCCGATGAGCCGCGGATCGGCGCCCGCGCGCAGCACGTCTTCCATGCGGGCGGAGCCGCGCAGGTGGGATTTCGATCCCACGGAGGCGTCAGCCTGCGACATGGGTCCGCCCGCGGAGGGAGAGATCCGCCGGGCCCGCCCGATCGCGCGTCCGCGGCGGAGCGGTATCGGCTCGCGCGCGGGGACCGACTGGCGAAGCCGTCACCGCGGCGCCCTCCCGTCCGAACGCGTCGTCGGGGCCGGTCCTGGCCGGTCCCGGGGGACGCCGCCACGACATAGTCGAGGATGCGGCCGGGGCGTTCCGCCGCGGGGCGCAGGGCGATGGCGGGCGGCGGGCCCCGAGCGGCCCGGTCCGGCGGGCATCGTGGCGCCAGGCCGCCTCCCCCTCGGTCCCGGCGATGGCGACATATGCGCCGTCCATCGCCGCCTCGAGGGCTTCGTGACGGCGCGGCCGGCAGGCCGGCGCGCGGGACGCCGCCTTCGACCGATCGATCGCGCACGAAGGGACGCCCGTCGGGCACAGGGCTCCCGTCCCGATCACCGTCGGCCGCGGCGGACCGGCGGCACCGAACGTCCGAGGCGAGGCGGGCGGTCGTTCCCTCAGGCTACCCATTCGACCCCACCCTCCGCATCGTCGTCCCGCGCCCCGGCGTCCTACGGGCAACACGGGACGCATTCCGGCGCAAGGGGCTCGCGCCGCGGGGACGCTTGACGTCGGGGCTCCGCGAAGCCCGCGCCCCGACGCGATCACCTGGTCCCGCCGGAAGCCCTCGGCCCTCGTCTCCCGCCCGCCGGTCATCCCCCGAACGGCGATGGAGCGCGGCGCGCGCATCTCGCACGTCGGCGCGGGCGACGAGACGCGGGCAGGCCGATCGAGGCCGTGTCCCGGGTCGACACCCGGTCGCGGGCGCGCGGGGCGCGTCGAGCGGGGGCTCCCCTTCACGGGCCCGCGGGACGATCCTCGTCCCGGACCATGTCGTAGAGAAAGAGATCGCTGCGCACCCCCGCCTCGGCGTGCAGGAGCCTGAAGCGGGGATCGTCGGTCGCGGTCGACAGCAGGTAGAGCGGCGCGTCCGGACCGCCCGCGGCTTCGACGGCCTCCAGAACCTCGCCCGCGTCCAGGTCCGCAAGGGCGCCCGCCCGCCAGATGACGTAGCTGCCCATGGCCCCGGCCGCCGGATACCATAGCCGCTTGCCCGGGAAGTAGGGCAGGACGTTCGACGCCTGTGGCGGCTGATGGCCGACGATATCGCGCTCCCAAAGCCCGGTGCGCCGCAGGTACGCCGCCATCCCCGGTCCGGCGGAGAAGGGCTGCGCGACCTCCCCGACGACGGCGCGGCCGAGATCGACGGCGGAGCCGGAGAAGACCAGGAGCAGGGCGAGCGCGACGGCCGGAGGCGCGCGGCCGCCGCCCCGCGCCCAGAGCCCGGGGCCCGCGATCCAGAGGGCGGCGACATAGGCGAGCAGGAGGTGACCGACATGGCGGATCGCGAGCGGACGCTCGAAGACGCCGATATAGAGGAGTCCGGCCGCGACCAGGCCGAACACGAGGAGGGCATGCGGCGCCCGCCGGAGCGGCGCGAGCAGGGCCGCCCAGATCGCGGCGACGGCGACCGTGTTCAGCGGGTCCCAGATCCCCAGTCGATCCAGGAGGTTCACGGGCCAGAACACGGCTTCCGTCAGGATGTGGAGAGCCTTCGCCGAATCGACGCCGCCGGGCACGAATGCGGGGCGCAGCCCGTCGCCTCTCCAGTTGTCGGGGGGGGGGCGGATCTGCCAGGCCGCCAGCAGGCCCCCCGCGGCGGCGACCGCCAGCCCGGACAGGGCGCGCCGCGCCGCGGCACGGCCCCGCATCGTCGCCACTAGCCACTCGAGCCCCAGGGCCGCCGCGAGCAGCAGCGCGAAGACGTTCGCGTTGGCCAGGAGGCCGATCGCCGCTCCGTAGAGGAGCGGCCGTTCCCGCCGTGCACCGTGCAGGCTCAGCACGAGGAAGAGGAGGAACGCGCCCAGCGCATAGGACCGGGCGATGGCCCCGTACTCGAACGAGAGCAGGTAGGAGAGGACGAGCCCGACGCGGATCCACGGAGGGAACGGCGCGCGCCACAGGATCAGGCAGGCCGCGCCCAGGGCGAAGGCGAAGTTCAGGATGCGCTGGCTCGCATAGGGCATCTCCAGCCGGGCGAGCGGCATGTTGAGGAGATGCCAGAGGACCGGCGAGCCCTCCTGACCGGCGAGATAGGAGAGGAGCGGCCAGAGGCCGGCATCCCGGGCGAGCAGCCAGGCCTGCGCCTCGTCCCGCCAGGGCTCGTGCGTGACCAGCAGCAGCAGCCCCAGCCCGGCGAAGAGCGCGAGGACGAGCCAGCGGACCAGCGGCCAGGCGGGCGGCGCCGCGGACCCCAGCGTATGGAGCATGCGGCGCGGCGGCCCGGACCGGCCGGGCTCGGCGGCGGGCCGATCCACCCTAGGCACGTCGGCGCCGCCGCGATCCGCCGCCGCCCGGCGCCGCAGGGGCCGGGGCCGGGGCCGGGCCGGCGGCCGGGGGCTCCTGCGGGCCCGCGACCGCCTGCGCACCCGCGGTCACGGAGCGCATGGCCTACGGGCCGCGAGTCCCGGTCCGGAGGCGACGCGCTCCGTGACCGAGGGTGACGCGAGGCCCGAAGCCGCGGGACGGACCCCGCCCGGGCCCGGCCTGTCCGTGGAGGCATCGGGATGGGGCGCCGTGCCCTCCACGTGCATGGTGCCGTGCGGGCTCGGCCCCGGGGCCGGATCGCCGGGACGCGAGCGTGGAGCGTCCGGTCCGGGAGCACCCCCGTCCGCCGGACGGCGGGGCATCGCGAGACGACCCGATGGACCATTCGGGCCGGCCCATGCGCGCCCGGCCGGGCGTCTTCGCGAGAGGTCGCACCGGGTCGACACGGGCGCCGATCAGGACGCCGCGGCCGCCCTGGCGGGCTCGGGCTTGCGCTCGAACTCCTCGTGGTAGGATCGCTCGACGTTGACGTTCCACACGTCGTGGTCGGCGCCGACGAGGTTCTGCGCCGCGAGGATCGCGGTGAGCATCGAATGGTCCTGGTTGTTGTAGCGATGCAGGCCGTTCCGGCCGACGGTCTGGAAGTTCTCCAGCCCGCCGATCCAGGCGGCGATCGTGTCCACTGCCGCGAGGTACTGGGTGTCGTAGACGGGGTAGGCCTTGCGCTGGCGGATGACCGTGCCGTCGCTGACCTCCTCGGCGGAGGCGAGGCCGAGGGCCTCGAGCTCCCGGCTCCCGAGCGCGATGAGCTCGTCGTCCGGCGTATTCCAGAGGCCGTCGCCCTCCTGGCAGAAATACTCCATCCCGATGAAGGACTGGTCATCGCTGGGAACCATGTCGCGGGACCAGGCGCGGAAGTTCTGGATCCGGCCGACCTTGACCGATTGCGAATGCACGTAGACCCAGTTGTCGGGGAACGGATCGCTGCGGTCGACGATGAGGCCGACGATCAGGAAGTCGCGGTATCGCAACCGGTGCGCCGCCGCGACGACCTCGGCGGGCGGCGCGGGCTCGATCCGGTCGATGAGGTCGCGCAGGTCCATCGAGTTGATGAAGTCCGTCCCCGGCACGCGCTCGGTCCCGCCCTCCTTCTCGACATGCACCGCGACGATGCGGCTGCCCTCGCGCTCGAGCTTGACGACGGGCGCGTCCATGTGGACCCGCCCCCCGCGCTCCTCGATGAGGTCCCGCGCGCGCTCCCACATCATGCCGGGTCCGAGGCGGGGATAGTCGAACTCCTCGATGAGGCTGCTGGTGTCGTTGGCCTTGGTCAGCGCGTTCCAGACGGCCTTGGGCAGCGAGAGGTTCTTGATGCGCTGCGCGGCCCAGTCGGCCTGGATGTCCCTGGGCGAGATGCCCCAGACCTTCTCCGTGTAGCTGCGGAAGAAATGCATGTAGAGGCGCCCGCCGAAGCGGTTGATGACCCACTCCTCGAAGCTGTCCTCGGTCTTGGAGGGGCGGACCCTCCACTTGGCGTAGCTCGCCATGATGCGCATCGACTCGTACGGGCCGATATTGCCGAGCGCGTTGAATATCTTGAGCGGGTAATCGAAGAACTTCCCTCGGTAGAAGATGCGGCTCAGGCGCCGGACCTTGATGAAATCGTCGGTCAGGACCTCGCGCCACATCTCCTCCACCTCGGGCACCTTGGTGAAGAACCGGTGGCCCCCGATGTCGAGGCGGAAGCCCTTGAATACCTCCGTGCGGGAGATCCCGCCGACCATCCCGGACGCCTCGTAGACGTCGATCTCGAAATCCGGGGCGTGCTTCTGCAACTCGTACGCCGCGGTCAGGCCGGCGGGCCCGCCGCCGATGACGACGAGCTTCCCGGACCCCGTTGATGTGTGCGTCATGCTCGTCGATCCTCGATGTTCGGTGACGCGGGGCCGGCCGTGCCGATCTCGCCCGCGAAGTAGTCGATGGTCCGGCGCAGCCCCTCCTCGAGGGTCGTGCGCGGCGCCCAGCCGGTCAGTCGCGAGACGAGGGCGATGTCCGGGCACCGGCGCTGCGGGTCGTTCTCGGGCTGACCCTCGTGAACGATCCTCAGCGGGACCCCGCAGAGATCGGACACGGCCCGGGCGAGCGTCTCCACGGTGATCTCATGGGGGTTGCCGATGTTCACCGGCCCGGTCACCCCGTCCGGGGTGCCCATCAAGCCCATTATCCCGTCGATCAGGTCGTCCACGTAGCAGAAGGACCGCGTCTGGCGGCCGGAGCCGTAGATCGTCAGGGGTTCGCCCGACAGCGCCTGGACCACGAAGTTCGAGACGACGCGCCCGTCGTCGATCTGCATCCGCGGCCCGTAGGCGTTGAAGAGCCGGGCGACCTTTATGTCGACGCCGTGCTGGGCGTGATAGTCGTAGAACAGCGTCTCGGCGCAGCGTTTGCCCTCGTCATAGCACGACCTGGGGCCGGCGATGTTGACGTTGCCGAAGTAGCTCTCGGGCTGGGGGTGCACCTCGGGCTCGCCGTAGATCTCGGAGGTCGAGGCCTGGAGGATCCGGGCGCCGCAGCGCTTGGCGAGGCCGAGCATGTTGATCGCGCCCAGCACGCTGGACTTGGTCGTCTGGACGGGGTCGTGCTGATACATCTTGGGCGAGGCGGGGCACGCGAAGTTGTAAATCTCGTCGACCTCGACATAGAGCGGGAACGTGACGTCGTGACGGAGCGCCTCGAAGTTGGGGCGGCCGATCAGGTGGGCGATGTTGCTCTTGCGGCCGGAGAAGTAGTTGTCGGCCGAGATGACGTCATGGCCCTGCGCGACGAGCCTGTCGCACAGATGGCTTCCCAGGAAACCCGATCCGCCTGATACGAGGACGCGTTTTTGTGCCATTTCCGTTCGGAGACCTCACCTTGATTGCGAAGACCAAGTCGGCGGGGCGGAACCCACGATGAGCGAAAGCCGGGCGCTAGCACCGCCTCCGAAAGCGGGCAACCCGGTCTGGTCGGTGATCGTTCCCGCTCACCAGGCGGAAGGAACGCTCGCCGCCTGCCTCCAGGCCCTGCGGGCAGCCGGGTTCGGGCCGGCGGAGATCCTCGTCGTCGACGACGGCTCCCAGGACGGCACCGGGGCCATCGCCGAGGCGGCGGGCATGCGCGTGGCGCGCAACGAGACGCCGTTGCGCCCGGCCAGGGCGCGCAACCGCGGGGTGGAGCTCACCGGCGGGGACCTCGTCCTCTTCGTCGACGCGGACGTGACGGTCCATCGCGACATCAGAGCCCGGCTCGAGACGCAGTTCGCCGATCCTACGGTCACCGCGGTCATCGGCTCCTACGACGACGCGCCGCCGAACGGGGGGGCGGTGAGCCGGTACCGGAACCTCCTGCACTTCTTCACCCACCAGGCGGCGGGCCCGGAGGCGGGCACGTTCTGGACGGGGCTCGGCGCGGTCCGCCGCGCGGCGTTCGTCGCCCGAGGCGGGCTCGACCGCGACTGGGAGAACATCGAGGACGTCGAGTTCGGCCTTCGCCTGCGCGCGGCGGGCGGGCGCATCCGGCTCGACCGCGAGATACGGGGCACGCACCTCAAGGCGTGGACGCTGCGCTCGATGTTCCTGACCGATCTCTGGGGTCGTGCCGTCCCGTGGACGCGGCTGCTCCGCCTCGGGCGGGCGGACGTCGGCACGCTCAACACCGCGCTCGGCCACCGGCTCTCCGCGGCGGCGGTGGCGGCGGCGATCGTGTCGGCGGTCCTCCTGCCGGCGCTCGGGACCGCCGCGCTCATCGGGCTTCTGACGTCGTCGGCCGTGTTCCTCGCCGCCAATGCCCGGTTCCTCCGGGCCCTCTCGAGGATCGGGGGCCCGGGTTTCGCCATCCGGTCCATACCCGTGCACGGGCTCCATTACGTCGCGGCGCTGGCGGGATACCTCTACGTCCGGATCGGCGAAGCGCGCCGCTTGGGTCGCCGTCCTCACGGCGGCTAGGGCGACCCGCCGCGCCGGCCGCATCCCGGGCGCCAGGACCCTGCGGCGATCATCCGGGAGCGACGGGACGGGTTCGACACGCCGCCGCACCGGGCGGCTCCTCGTCGCGGGACGCGTTCGGCATCGCGTCTGGGCGGTGGTCCGGAGCCGGCGGATCGCGCGAGGAGGGGCGGGCCGGTCGGCGGGACGGAGCGGCGCGGCGGGCGCGTCGCGCACGAGGGTGTCGGTCCGGTCACGGGACCCGGGATCGGGAGCCCGCCGAGGGGGCCGTATGGGGCCGTGCCATTCCGGGATCGAAGGAACGAGCGTCCGCGGTGACGCTCCCGATGGGCCGGACGATCGAACCGGGGGCCGTCGCCGCCCTAACCTTGGAAACGGGCACCCGGAAGGCCGCGGCCTTCGAGGTATCCACCGGCGAGATTATCCTCGAACCCGGCAGCCCCGGCTCATGCGACGGGTCGGCGCGGAAGGCCATGGCGGACGACTGCTCGAGCACACGGCCCCGGAGGATCCGGTGATCCCCCCGGGCGCCCCTCGGCGCCATGCGCGCGCATCCTCACGGCGGTCCGAACGGCGCGGGACGATCGGCGGCCTCGTGCAGGGAACGACCTCGGCCCCGAAGCGCGAGGCGCGGAGGCGGGCTCCTGCAGGATATGGTGCAAGACGTCGCTCGTGAGAGGATCGCGTGCCGAGCCGCGGTCTCGCCGGTCACGGGTGAACCTTCATGACCGACCGTCCGCTCGGCCACGTGCGAGGCGGCCCGGATCACCTCTTCCGGCCCGCCCTGCCGTCGCGACCTTTCCGCGCGAGATGGCGAGCACCCGAACCCGAGGCGGGGGGCCACGATCACACCGGGAGGTCGGGCTACGGTCAGGAGGCCCTGGGACCTGCTGGGCGTTGAGGTCGCCCGATCGGGGGTGTCCACTCCCGCCCTGCGATGGCGGCGCCATTGGACGGGGCAGGGAGAAGCCGGCCCCCCCGGGGGAACGTTCGACGGGTCCGACGACGATGATATGAACGGAGATACGATATTCGGACATCGCGATCCTGAGCCCGGGTTCGGTTTCCCGACGATCGAAGCCCGGAGCCATCGACATCGGCCCTGGCGGGCTCATCAGGCCAGAGGTCGTCCGCCCTGGGCGACCGCCTCGGCATGCGATCCGGCGGCGCGACGTCCTCTGGCCGGCGCGCTCGGCGGCGCTGCAGGGCAGGCGTCGCCGGCCCGGCCGATCTCGGCGCGGTTCGCTCCGATGGCGCGAGCGCTTCGGGCGGCGTGCCCCCGAGCCCCGATGACGGGCTCGGCCCGTCTGTCGCGGATATGGAGACGATGCTCATGCGGGGGGAGCGGGCTTCGAGCGACGTCGTGCCGAAGCGCTCCTCGTCCTTGTCCTCGGGGGGCTTCGGGGACGGCGCTCGAAGCCCGGCGCTCGCCCGGGCGGGACGCGCCGTCCGGCGACGCCCAGGCCCATCGGCCGATCGGCGTCGGACGGCGGTCGATTCGGGCGACCGATCCGGCCGCCATCGGCCTCTCCGCGCTCCGACACGCCCCTCGATCGCCGCCCCAGCCCCCCTCTCGCCATCCCGTCCAGCTCCGTGGCCCGGCGCCCGACCGGGGGCGCATGACGGTCGATCGGGGGCGATCATAGTGGCCTCTCGGTCGACGCGGCCCGATGAGGCGCGCGCGCTCCGGCGGCGTGGCGGTCAGATGTGCCGGACCGTCCAACAGGCGGCGATCGCCAGGGCGAGCCAGGGACCGAACGCGATCCGCCGATCGCCGGACCGCATCGCCAGGGCCACCGCGAGCGCGCCGGACGCGGCGACGAGCACGATCCAGGGCAGGGCCTGAACGCCGAGCCACGCGCCGCCGGCCGCCAGCAGCTTGGCGTCGCCCAGCCCCAGACCCTCGGTTCCGCGCCGGTCGTAGTGGATCCGGCCGAGCAGCGCGAAGCACCCGTATCCGACCGCCGCGCCGAGGATGGCGGAGATCGGCGGGCCGCCGGCGACCCAGCCCGACCAGGCCAGGCCCGTCGCCGCCAGCGGCAGCGTCAGCCGGTCCGGCAGGCGGAACGTGCGCAGGTCGATCGCTGCCAGCACGGCGAGCGCCGCGTAGAGGACCAGCGTGGCGAGGAGCACGGCCAGCCGTGCGGCCGACGGGTCGGCGGGAAATGCGAACAATTTTCTCCTCCGGTTGAAACTCTCGCTCGACGGTGCTCGTGGTTTCGTCGGGTCAATGCAGATCCGTCAAGGAAGCTCTCGGGGAGGAACAGGCATGGCAATCACCAAACGGACGCTATCGAAGGGATTGGGCGCGGTGCTCATGGCATCGGTGGCGTCCACGGCGCTCGCCTCGTCGCACCGCGAAGCGCCCGGCATCACCCTCACGCCGAAGATCGACGGCACCGACTTCTACATGTTCCGGAGCTACGAGGCCGGGCGCGGCGGGTACACCACCCTGATCGCCAACTACCAGCCCGTGCAGGCCCCCTATGGCGGGCCGAACTACTTCACGATGGACAACAACGCGATCTACGAGATCCACATCGACAACGACGGCGACGCGGTCGAGGACATCACCTTCAAGTTCGACTTCGACACCTTCCTGCGCGGCGACGGCGCCGGCCAGGCGCTGGACATCGGCGGGCAGACGGTGGCGATCCCGCTGCGTCAGTCCGGCCCGATCTCCGTCGGGGACCGCAGCGCCCAGAACGAGGTCGAGACCTACACCATCGAGCGCATCGTCGGCGACCGCCGCAGCGGCGCCCGCGAGGAGGTGACGCGGCGCGGCGGCGTCACGGGGCCGTTCCGCAAGCCCATCGACTACATCGGGACCAAGACGATCCCCGACTACGAGACCTATGCCGACGCGTTCATCTACGACGTCGACATCCCCGAATGCGACCGGCCGGGCCGGGTGTTCGTCGGCCAGCGCGCCGAGGCGTTCGCCGTCAACCTCGGCGGCGTCTTCGATCTCGTGAACTTCGTGCCCCTGGAAGGCTCGATCGACCAGGATCGCGACAATGACGACCTCGTCGGCAAGCTCAACGTGACCTCGCTCGCGCTCGAGGTGCCGACCGAGTGCCTCGTCTCCGAGGGCAGCACGATCATCGGCGCCTGGACGACCGCGAGCCTGCCGCAGGCGCAGATCGAGGATCCCTCGCCCACCTACAACGGCACCTCGGCCTTCGGCGGCGCCTGGGTCCAGCAGTCGCGCCTGTCGGCGCCCCTGGTGAACGAGCTCGTGATCGGCCTGCCGGACAAGGACGCGTTCAACGCCTCCGAGCCGATGGACGATGCCGACCCCGAGATCGGGTTCGCGACCTACGTGACCAACCCGACGCTGCCGGCGCTCCTGGAGCTCCTGTTCGGCGTCGCGGCGCCGACCAACTTCCCGCGCGGCGACCTCGTGGCGGCGTTCCTGACCGGGGTCGACGGGCTGAACCAGCCGGCCGGCGTCACGGCGTCGGAGATGATGCGGCTCAACACCGCGATCCCCGCCACCCGGCGCAACGATCAGAGCGCGTTCGGCGTCGTGGGCGAGGATCTGGCCGGCTTCCCGAACGGCCGCCGGCCGGGCGACGACGTGGTCGACATCGCGCTCCGCGTGGTGATGGGCCGTCTGTGCCACCCGGTGCCGCTCGGCGCGGAGCTCTCGGGCGATGCCTCGATCGAGGACACGGACGCCGACCTCGTGCCGCTGGGCCTGTGCGAGAACGGTGCGGACGACGCCGAGGCGGGCGACCTGCCCTATACGGACGGCGCGCCGATCAGCGCCGCCGAGCTGCGCAACACCTTCCCGTACCTGAACACGCCGCTTCCCGGCGCGACCAACTGATCGGAGAGGACATGAGCATGCGATACTCAAGAGTGCGGCTCGGCCTCGCCATGGCCGGCCTCGTCGTCCTCGTCGCGGCCTGCGACAGCGACAACGACGGCGGAACCGCGGGCGCGAACGGCATCGACAGCCTCGGGGACGATTTCGGGCGCGCCTTCGCGGCCGATCCGAACTCGGACCCGGTCGACGCCCAGGACGTCAGCCTCACGCTGACCCCGACGATCGAGCCCTTCGACCCGACCTGATCGGCTCACCCTGCCAAGACCCGGCGCGGCCCCATGTGGGCCGCGCCGATCACGTCGAGGCCAGCCCGCGTCAATCGAGGCCCTCGGGCGGCGGTGGCCGCACGCCCGGAGCGGGACCGAACGCGCGCCGCTCGACCATCACGATGGGCGCCTCGCCCCGCGCGTCCCGCCGCAGGCGGCTGCGCAGCTCGACCACCGCCCCATCCACCTCCGAGACCGCCGTGACGTCCCAGGCGTCCGACGTGAACCCGCTGCCGGGCGGCATGACGACGCCCGCCCTCGCCAGGTCGGCCGCGTCCAGGAACCCCCGTTCGGCGCGTCGCCGCATCAGCATCTCCGCCGCCCGCGCGTCCCCGAGCAGCGCGCCGAGGATCAGCGGACCCGCCGCGTTCAGGTTGATCGCGCCCTCCGGCGGGGCCATAGCCGTAACGTGCGGGGCGAGCAGGGCCGCCTCCTCCTCCGAGAGACCGAGCGAGGTCAGCTCCGACGCGTCGGCCAACGGCCCGCGCTCCGCCAGGCCGGAGACGACGCGCGCGGCGGCCGGCCCCTCGAGCCCGGCCGCCGCCGCGATGCGCGAGAAGGCCTGCACGTCGGCGATTCGCCGCTCGGCGAGGCGGTTCACGTCGTAGCGCGCGTTGGCGTCCTGCACGTCGACGGAGAAGCGCCCGCTCTCCAGCACGGCCTCCCGCTGGAGCACGCTCGCCCAGGGCTCACCCAGGTGATCGGCCTCCGGCGCCTCCATCATGTCGCGGCGCAGGGCGACCATGACCGACGCCTCGGCCCCGAGGGCCAGCTCGCGCGCCTGCGCGACGTTCGCCGCCTGCCGCGCCCGGTCGATGGCCCGGTCCTGCGCGGTCAGCATCAGGGCGACGATCCCGGCGGCGATGGCGAGCACCACCAGGACGTTGACGAGCACGATCCCGTCCTCGCGCGCGCGCGCGCCGCTCACGACCCGGGCGGCGCGGTCATGCCGGGCGTGGCCCGGAACACGCGGCGCACCGCGGCGCCGCCCGGCCCCTCGAGCGACACGCGCAGGTCCACGCCGATGGCGCCCGCTCCCGCGTCCGGCACCGGCCAGGATTCGTGCCAGGCCAGCGCCGCGTCGAGCACCCGCCATTCGGCTGCCGTCACGCCCTGCAGCAGCGCCTGGTCGACCTCGGCCGCGCCGGTCCGGCGCAGGAGCATCCCGTCCTCGACCCGGTAGGACGTCGTCGCCGGCCCGGCGGCGAGGGCCAGGCCGGCGTCGTCCAGTCGCAGGGTGCCGGCCTCGGCTGCGAGCACGTCCCGTCCGATGACCAGGAAGGCCCGGTCGATGTCGGCATGGCGGTCGAGCCCCGCCTCCGTGGCGCGGTCGACGCGCAGGATCGCGTCCAGCATCGTCAGGCCCGCCACCCCGATCAGGGCGCACAGCGCCAGCGCCACCAGCATCTCGACCAAGGTGACGCCCGCCTGCGGATCGCGGCCGCCCGGCCCCGGGGTCATGCGCTCGGCGTGCCGAGCACGGAGACGGCGCCGCCCTCCACTCCGAGGATCGCCAGCCTGCGCTCCAAGCCGGCCGCCCGGCAGGAATCGGTAGGGGCCGAGCACGCCGGTGAAGCCCTCGTCCCGCAGGAGGCCGCCGCGGTCCTGCTGCTCCAGCCGGCCGAGGATGCGCGCCATCTCGACCGCGTCGAAGACCAGTCCGGCGACGATCCCGGCCCGCTCGCCGCGCTCCTCGAGGGCGCGGGCGAAGGGCGCGAAGCGCAGAGGGTCGGGCGCCGCGTACCAGGCGCCGTCCAGCTCGGACCGGCTCGCGAGGTCGAGCTGCGACCACTGGACGGAACCGAGGACCCGCGCGCCGACCCCGCGGGCGGCGGCGGCGAGCCCGGCGAGCTCGGGCCCCGCGCCCGGCAGGTAGATCGCCTGCGGAGCGCTGGCGGCGTAGGCGGCGGCGATGGCGCGGCCCTCCGAGGCGACGATCGTCTCGCGCAGCGTCACCCCGGCCCCGTCCGCGACCGCGCGGGCGCCCTCCACGGCGCGCTCCCCGAACTGCCCGGGGGGCACGACGATGCCGATGTCGGTGAGGCCGCGCGAGGCCGCGAAGGCGAGGACCGCGCTCGCGGAATGGCGCGGCGTCACGCCGTAGACGAAGGTCCCGCCCCCGGCCAGCGCGTCGTCGTTGCTGAGCGTGACGACCGGGATGCCGCGCGGCACCGCTTCGGCGACGGCGCGGGCCTGCTCGGAGAAGAGCGGGCCGAGGATCATCCGCGCGCCGGCCGCGATGCCCGCGGTCGCGGCGCGCACGGCGCTTTCGGCGTCGTCCCCGGAATCCAGCACCTCGATCTCGGCGCCGAGGCCGACGGTGGTGCCGCCCAAGGTTGCGGCCTCGCGAAGGGTCTGGCCTAACGACGCGCGCGGGCCCGTCAGCGGCAGGAGCAGCGCCGCCCGTCCGCGGGCGTTCGGGTCGGGCAGGCGCTCGCCGAACGCCGCCCCGCAACCGCCGAGCGCGAGGGTCGAGCATCCGCCCAGCACCCCCATCAGGACGCCGCGCCGGCCGGGGCGCAGGGCTCGCCCGCCGGGTCCGGGGCGCGGCGGTGGCGCTGCTCGTCGCATGTGCGATCCTTCCGGTGGCGGCGGGCGTGGCGCTCTGGACCATGCCCGCCGCCACGTTAGCACGCCTCCTGGACCTGCCGCCACAGGTGCTCGCGGTCGAGGGATACGCGCGGGACGGCCGCGCTCGGCTGGAAGGGGGCTACGTCCTGGGCTGGTCGCTCCGCCCTCGGGACCTGGCCCGCTTCGCGATCGGGGCGGACGTGGCGCTCGCCGGGCCGGACAGCGCGGTGGACGCGGTCGCGAGACTGACGCCCGTCCGGTGGGCCGTGCGGGACGTGGCCGGGCGGGCCGGGTCGGGCCTCTTGCGCCTCGCGCCGGGCCTCGGGCTCGATTGCGACGGCCGGGCGAGCATCGAGGTGCCCGTGATCGAATGGTCGCGCGCGGCGATCCGCGCGAACGGCGCGATCGACGTCGCCACCGGCACCTGCCGGGCGAACGGCCGGGAGGTGCCGCTGCCCGCGACGCGGATCGTGCTGGAACAGGACGGGGACGCGGCGCGGGCGATCGCGCGGGCCGAGGACGGGACCGTCCTGGCCAGCCTGCGCGTGACGCCGGCACGCCGCGCGACCATCCGCGTGGAGCCCGCCGGCGCCGTGCTGGTGCCTGGAATGCCGAGCGGCGCGGCGACCACGCTGGATTTGCCGTTCTGACGGCCGCGCTCAGCCGACGAGCTGGTTCAGCCCCATGATCGGCAAGAGGATCGCGAGCACCAGCAGCATCACCACCCCGCCCATCAGGAGGAGCACGCCC
This sequence comes from uncultured Alphaproteobacteria bacterium, assembly GCA_963833115.1. GTDB lineage: Bacteria > Pseudomonadota > Alphaproteobacteria > Rhodobacterales > Rhodobacteraceae > Hasllibacter. The sequence goes on from CAWHWS010000002.1 coordinate 456,827, forward strand.
GGCTCGACCAGGCCGACGATGGTCGCGACCTTCGCCTCGATGCTGCGCCCCTGCTGCTCGGCCGCGCGGGTCAGGCTCTCGCCGAGCTTGCCGCTCGCCTCGCCGCTCGCCACCATCGCGACGAGCATCGATGGCCAGACCTCCGTCTCGCCCATCGCGCGGGCCATCGGGGCGCCCTCTCGTACGCGGGCCGCGACGCGCTCGGCGGCGCTGCGGACGTGCAGGTTCGAGACCGTCGCGGCAGAGGCCACCAGCGCTTCGTGGAGCGGCACCCGGCTGACGACGAGGGTCGCGAGGGTCGCCGCGTACTGCGCGGCCGCGACCTGCCGGACCAGGACGCCGAGGCCCGGCGCGCCCGCGAGCGCGCGGTGCCATCGCCGGCGGTAGGCGGGCGCCCGCAGCAGCGCGAGGCCCGCCAGGACCAGGACCGCGAGCCCGCCGGCCAGGGCGAGGCCGTAGGCTCCGATCCATTCCGAGAGGGCGATGAGCGACCGGGTGAGGAGCGGCAAGTCCGCCCCCCGCGCCGTGAAGACGCGGACGATGTCGGGCACGACGAAGGTCAGGAGCGAGACGATCACCGCCAGCGACACGGCGCCCAGCAGAGCGGGATACAGGAGCGCGAGCTGGACCGTCTGACGGTTCTGGGCCCGCCGCTCCACGTGGTCGGCCAGGCGGTCGAGCACCTGCCCGAGCCGGCCCGATCCCTCGCCCGCGCGCACCGAGGCGCGGTAGAACTGGTCGAACACGCGCGGATGCTCGTCGAGGGCGGCGGCGAGGCTGCGCCCGTCGAGGACCGAGGCGCGCAGGTTCGACGTCAGGGTCGAGATCCGCGCCTGCCCGCGCTGGTCGGCGATGGTGCGGAGCGCCTCCTCGACCCTGACGCCGGCGCCGACCAGGGTGGCGATCTGGCGCGTCAGCAGGACGACGGCGCGCGCGCCGACGCGGGGCGCGCCGCCCGCGGGCCGCGGGCCCGCCGCGGCGCCGGCCATGGTCCGCTCGACCGAGATCGGCAGGAGCGAGCGCTCACGGAGCAGGCGTCGCGCGGCCGGCGCGCTCGCCGCCTCGATCACGCCGCGGGCGGCGCGGCCCCGCCCGTCGACGGCGCGGTAGGCGAAGGCGCTCAAGCGATCATCCCGCGTCGTCCGCGACCACGTCCACCCGGACGGCGCGGACGACCTCCTCCACGGTGGTCAGGCCCGCGCGCAGCTTGGCGGCCCCGTCCTCGAGGATGCCCGGCCCGTGCCGGCGGGCCTCGCGCGCGAGCGTGGCCTCGGACGCGCCGTCGTGGATCAGGCGCTCGAGCTCGGCATCGGTCTCGATCACCTCGTAGATCGGCAGGCGTCCGCGATAGCCCTGCCCGCCGCAGGCCTCGCACCCCGCCGCTCGGCGCACCTCCTCGCCGGCCGCGACCGCGCCCGAGAGGGTCGCCGCCTCCCCGTCCGTCACGCGGTGCGGGGCGGCGCAGGCGGGGCACAGCCGGCGCACCAGCCTCTGCGCCACCAGCCCGCGCAGCATGGGCGCCATCAGGAACCGCTCCACCCCCATGTCGACCAGGCGGCCGACCGCGCCGATCGCGGTGTTGGTGTGGAGCGTAGAGAGGACGAGGTGGCCCGTCATCGCGCTCTCGACGGCGATGCGCGCGGTCTCGCCGTCCCGGATCTCGCCGACCATGATGACGTCCGGGTCCTGGCGCAGGATGGCGCGCAGGCCGCGGGCGAAGGTGAGCTCCGTGCGCGGGTCGACCTGCATCTGGCCGACGCCGTCCATCGCGTACTCGATCGGGTCCTCGACCGTCATGATGTTGCGCGAGCGGTCGTTGAGCCGGTCCAGCGCGGCGTAGAGCGTCGTCGTCTTGCCCGAGCCGGTCGGCCCCGTGACCAGGAGCAGCCCGTCGGGCCGGGCGAGGATGCGCTCGAAGGCGCGCAGGTCGCGCTCCGACATGCCGAGATGGGCGAGGCCCATCCGCGTCTGACCACGGTCGAGGAGGCGCATCACCACCCGCTCGCCGTATTGCGAGGGGATCGTCGAGAGGCGCACGTCGAGCTCGTAGCCGCCGACGCGCAGCGACACGCGCCCGTCCTGCGGCAGGCGCTTCTCGGCGATGTCGAGCCGGCCCATGACCTTTAGGCGGCTGACGAGCAGGGGCGCGAGCGCGCGCTTGGGCTGGATCACCTCGCGCAGGACGCCGTCGACGCGGAAGCGCACCACGAGGCGGCGCTCCTCCATCTCGACGTGGATGTCGGAGGCGCCCTCCTTCACCGCCTCCAGGAGGAGGGCGTTGATGAGGCGGACGACCGGCGCGCTGTCGTTCTGATCGAGGAGGTCGTCGACCGAGGCCGCGCTCTCGGCGAGCGAGTGCAGGTCGTCGTCGGCGGCCGCGGCGACCTCGGCGGCCTCGCTGGCGCTGTCGCGGTAGATCGCGCCGAGCGCGGCCTCGAAGGCGGCCGCATCCAGCGGCTCGAACCGGGCCAGCCCGCCGGCCGCGCGCTGCGCCTCGAGCAGCGCCTCGAGCGGGGCGTCGGCGCGGTGGCGGATCACGGGGCCGTCGCCCGTGGCCATGAGGACCGCGCCGTTCTGGTTGGCGAAGCCGTAGGCGAGGCGGACAGATGGGTTCACGACGCGTCCTCCAGCTCGAGCCGGGCCGAGACGATGCCGGGGGCCGGTCGGCGGTCCAGCGCGATCCCGATGAGGCGCATGCCCTCGGTCCGTTCCATCGCGGCGATCCACTCGATGACCGCCTCGAACGGGGCCTCGTCCACCAGCGCCGTCAAAGCATCGCCGCGCGGCTCCAGGCGGGCCAGGGCGATGCTCGCCGCCTGCGCGCTGCGCGTCACGCGCGTCGAGATCGTGCCCTCCGCGGCGGGCACGGCCGGCACGGGAACGGCATCGGCGGGGTGACGGTCGAGCGCCGCCTGTATCGTCAGGGCGTCCGCGATACGGACGCGCAGCGCCTCGCGGTCGCGCTGGAGCGGCTGCCACAGCAGGGTCCAGCCGAGGAGGACGAGGGCGAGCGGCACGGCACCCAGGACCAGCCGGCGCTCGCGCGGCGTCAGGTTCGCGAGCGCGGTCACGGCCCCGGTCATGGACGCGGCCCCACGCGGATCTCGGCGCGCGCGGCGCCCTGATCGGCCGTCGCGACGCCGCTGCGCGTCGGCAGGCCGGCGGCGACCAGGGTCCGCTCGATCGCCTGCAGATCCTCGAGGGAACCGGCCGTCACGTCGAGCAGCAGCTCGCCCGAGGGGGCGTCCCAGGTCAGGCGCCGCACCTGCGTGCGCGGGGCCTCGATCAAGAGGGCGGCGGCGGCCTCGTTGAGGAGCGGCAGGAAGGCGCTGCCCCCGGCGGCGCGGGCCTGCGGGACCAATCGGTCGACCAGGGCGGCGGATCCTATCGCGGCGGGCACGCCCGGCAGCCGCTGCTCGAGGCGGTCGCCGGCCCGCCCGTCTGCCGCGGCGGCAATGCGCGCAAGGGCCGCGCGGTCGGTCAGCGCCAGCGCCAGGTGCACCAAGAGGCCCGCCAGCACGATGCCGGCCGCGATCCGCGCCGTGCCGGGCCAGTGCCGCCCCCCCGGCGAGAACGCGCCCTGCCGCAGATCGAAGCGCAGGTCGTCCGGGTCCGGCGGGGGCGGGTCGTCCGAGAGGTCGACGGCGCCCATCTCGGGCGGGAGCTCCTCGCGCAGCCGCAGCACGGCCGGCCGGCCGGCGATCGCCCAGAGCGCCGGCAGGCTCTCCGCCCGCGCCGCGAAGCCGGTGCCGTCCGAGGCGCGCACCACGGCGCGCTCCCCCTCCCGCCAGACCGCCCAGGCGGCGCGGCCCCCGTCCTCCGGCGGCGCGGGAACGGCCATCGTCTCCGGAATGACGGGACCGGCGCCCTCGGCCTCCGCCATCGCGGCGCGGTCGATCACGGCGGCGAGACCGGCGCCGGCCGCGGCTCCGGGGCGCAGCGCGCAGTGGAGCGCGTCGACGGGCGCCGCCACCCGGTCCTCGATCGCGAAGGGCAGAGCCTGCAGCCGCTTCGAGCGCCCGCGCAGCGGCAGGTCCACCACGAGGAGCGTGACGCGCTCGGCGGCGATGACCGAGGCGTCCGCGCCGCCTCGGGCGGCGATGCGGCCCGCGAGGGAGGCGAACGGCACCGGTCCGACCGTCGCCGACGCATCGGCCGACGGGGCGCCGGCACGCCCGGATCCCGCGGGAATCATGATCGAAATCCTGGAACTGGCCATCCGATCCCCGTTGATTCCCCCGGGCGTTTCTCCTATCGTCGTCCTACCGTTCCGCTATGTTCTACCGACGTGCAATCGGAGATACGTCTCGAAGGGAGCGGAAGTTTCATGCGACGCGAAAGGCAGGGGGCCGCCCTGCGGGATCCCGAGGCAGGGGTGACGCTCATCGAGATGATGGTCGTCCTCGTCATCATCGCCATCGTCGCCGCGATGGTCGTGCCGAACGTGATCGGCCGCCCCGACGCGGCCCGGGTCACGGTGGCGGAGACCGACATCCGCTCGATCTCCAGCGCGCTGGAGCTCTACCGTCTCGACAACCGGACCTATCCGACCACCGCCCAGGGCCTCGAGGCGCTGGTCGAGCGGCCGACCTCGGCGCCGGCGCCCCGGAACTGGGCCGAGGGCGGCTACCTCACCGAGGTGCCGACCGATCCCTGGGACACGCCGTACGTCTACGCCTCGCCCGGGCGGGAGGGCGCCTACGACCTCGTCAGCCTCGGCGCCGACGCGGCGCCCGGCGGGGAGGGCACGGCGGCGGACATCGCCCGGTTCGAGCGCTCGGCGGCCGGCGGCTGAATGCGGCGCGCGCCACAGGATGCGGCGCCGGGCCCGCGCGCCGGGGACGCGGGCGTCACGCTGGTGGAGATGCTCGTCGTCATCGCCCTCGTCGGCGTTCTGGCGGGGCTGGCGACGCTGTCGATCGGGCGGCTGCAGGGCGGCGAGACCGTCGCGCGCCATGCCGACACCCTGGCCGCGCGCCTGACCATCGCGGCCGAGACGGCGGCGACGACCGGGCGGGACGCCGCCTTCGTCTGGACGCCCGCCGGCTACCGTTTCGTCGTCTGGGAGGCCGGCGAGTGGCGGCCGCACCCCGCGCCGGAGCTGGGCCGGGCCGAGCGGTTCGCCGCCTTGGACCTCGGGGCGGAGGGCGCCGGACGCGGCAGCCTCGTGATCGGCGCCGACCTCGCGGCGCCGGATCCCTCTCCGTTCCGGCTGGCCCTGAGCGACGGGCGGGCGCTGGTGGAGGTGCTCTTCGACGGGGTGTCGGCGCGGACCCAGGCTGCGCCCGGATGACGCGGGCGCGCGGGAGCGAGGACGGCTTCACCCTGATCGAGGCGCTGGTGGCGATGGCGGTCCTGGCGACGGGGGCCGTGGGCCTGCTCACGGCGGTCGAACGGCACGCCGCGATGGCGCGGCAGCTCGGCGACAGGACGATCGCCCGCTGGGTGGCCGAGAACCGCCTCGCGGAGGCCGCGCTCGGGCTGCCGGAGGCCGCCGGCGACGTGGATGCGATGGGCGCCCTGTGGCGCGTGACCTTGGACGTCTCGCCGACGGACGACCCCGATCTGATGCGCGTCGACGTGGCGGTCGCCGCGGCGGAGCCGGCGGGGTCGGCGCCCTTGGTGCGGATGACGGGCTTCCAGGACGCGGCGACGCTGCCGGCCGGTGACCGGCGATGACCGGGGCGCGCGGCGCGATCGTGGGCGTCATCGCCGCCGGGGTCGCGGCGACGCTGGCCGTGCCGGCCGCGACGGCGTTCTGGCACGCGCTGGGCGACACGGCGATCGCCGCGCGGGACCTGCCGCCCCTGCCGCCCGTGAGGGATGCCGTGGCCGTCGACGTGGCGGCGGTGCGCGCGCTCTCGCCGTTCGGCTCCGAGGCGCCCGCCGCGGACGACGAGCGACCCGAGGAGACCGCGCTGGACCTCGTCCTGCACGGCGTCGCGATCTCGTCCGATCCGGCGCGGTCGGCCGCCTTCATCTGGACGGGCGAGCGCACGGGCCGCTACCTGACCGGCGAGGAGATCGATGCCGGCGTGACGCTGATCGGCGTCGCGGCGGATCACGTCCGCCTGGACGTGGGCGGCACCGAGGAGGTCCTGTCGTTCCCGAACGCCCCCGCCGCGGCGGCGCCGCGCCTCGACCGGGCCGCCCCGGCCGAGGCCTTGGCGGTCACCCCGATGGACCGGCTCGGCGCCGCCATCGTCGACGGCGTGCGCCGCGAGCGGGCCGAGCGCGCCCCGCCCGAGACGGTGCAGGATCACATCGCCCTGTGGCGGGACCGCATCAGGCGCAACCCGTCACAGGTGCTGGACACGATCGGTCTGGTCCCGGGCGAGGGCGGCTATACCATCGCCCGGGAGCACGACAGCGGCGTGGCGCGGATCGGCCTTCGATCCGGCGACGTCGTCGCAAGGGTCAACGGGCAGGCGGTCGGGAATGTCGACCGCGATCGCGCGCTCTACGACGAGATCGCCGCGTCCGGCCTCGCCATGGTCGAAATCGAACGGGACGGGGAGACGATCACGATGTCCTTCCCCCTCCAATGACCCGGGATCGCGCGATGAGGCTCGGCCGCGTCGCGGCGGCTGTGCTGCTGGCGGCGTCCCTCGTCCTGCCGGCGGCGCAGGCCGGGGCGCAGGGCGCCGGGGACGACGGGCCGTTCGTCCTGAACCTGCGCGACACCGACATCACGGTCCTGGCCGAGCAGGTCAGCCAGATCACCGGCCGCACGCTCGTCCTGGACCCCGCCCTGAGCGGTGACGTCACGGTCATCTCCGCCCAGGAGCTCGACGCGGCCGGCATCTGGGCGCTGTTCCAGTCGATCCTGCGCTCGCGCGGCTACGTCGCGGTGCAGAGCGACGCGATCTGGGAGGTCGTGCCCGAAGCCGAGGCCCGCACGCGGGCCGAGCTCGCGACGCGCCCCGCGGGCACGCAGGACGTGGTGACCCGGCTCCTGAGGCTCGACCGGCTGCCCGCGGCCGAGGCGGTGCGCGTGCTCGGCCCCCTGGTGGCGGGCGCCGGCTACATCGAGGCCGTGAGCGACCCGAACGCGATCGTGATCTCCGACACCAGCGCCAACGTCGAGCGCCTGTTCGACATCGCGCGCGCCTTCGACTCGGACGCCGGCGTGCGGGCGGAGGTGATCCGCTTCACCTATGCTCGGTCCGCCATCGTCGGCGGCGCCATCGCGGAGGTCCTGGGCGAGGCGGGCACCCGCGCGCGCCTGTCGGTCGACCCCGAGTCCAACACCCTCCTGGTGCGCGGCAGCCCCGCCGAGATCGCCCAGATACGGGAGCTCGCCCGCAGCATGGACGTCGCTCCTCGCGTCAATCAGCGCGAGCAGGTGTCGAACCTGATCTACCGTTTGAACTTCGCCGACGCCGAGACCGTGGCCGAGATCGTGTCCGGCGCGCTGCAGGGCGGCGCGGACCTCACGAACCCCGTCGCGCAGGCCGTGGGCGAGGACGGCCTGCCGGTCCCGGTCGGCGAGGCGCTCCTCACCGGCGACGTGACCGTCACCGCCTCGACCGAGCAGAACGCGGTGATCGTGCGCGGCACCGCGCGGCAGCTCGACGAGGCGCGCGCGCTGATCGCCGCGCTGGACATGCAGCGCCCGCAGGTGATGATCGAGGCCGCGATCGTCGAGGTGTCCGGCGACGTGGCGGACCGGCTCGGCGTGCAGCTCGGCTTCGGCGGCGGCGTCCCGACCGGCGCCATCGCCGCGACCTCCTTCGGCAACGGCGGCACGTCGCTGCAATCGGTCCTGGTCGCGCTCGGCGCGCCGGGCGGCCGGGCCCTCAGCACCGGGTTCAGCCTCGCCGGGGGGACGGACGATTTCGGCCTGCTGGTGCAGGCGCTGTCCTCCTCGACGCGCGCCAAGCTCCTCTCCACCCCGTCGGTCACCACGCTCGACAACCGCCCGGCGACCATCGTCGTGGGCCAGAACGTGCCCTTCCGCACCGGCAGCTTCTCGACCGACGGCAATACCCTGACCCCGTTCACCACGATCGAGCGCCAGGACGTCGGCATCACCATGCAGGTGCTGCCTCGCGTCACCGCGAACGGGATCGTCCGACTGGAGATCAGCCAGGAGGTGTCCTCGCTCGTCAACGCGACCGTGGACGGCGCCGCCGACCTGATCACCAACCGGCGGCTCATCAACACCACCGTCGAGGCGCAGAGCGGCGGCACCATCGTGCTCGGCGGGCTCATCACCGACGACCGGAGCGAGACGGAGGCCAAGGTCCCCGGCCTCGGCGACGTGCCGATCGTCGGCAACCTGTTCCGGTCCCGAGGGCGGGACGCGACGCGGCGCACGCTCTTCGTCTTCATGCGCCCGCGCGTCATCGCCTCGCAGCACGACGCCAGCCGGATCGCGCAGGGACGCCTGGGCCGCCTGGGCCAGGCCGAGGTCGAGGTCCCCGCGCCGGCCCGGCTCGGCACCCGCGACGCCCCCGTCCGCCAGCTCCCCCTCGAGATCGACGGACTCTACTGACATGCGCCGCTTCCTCGCGCTCCTGGCCGCCGCGCTGCTCGGCGCCGGTCACGCCGCCGCCCACGAGTTCTGGATCGAGCCGCTCGACTTCACGATCGCCGCCGATCGGCCGCTCGTGGCCGAGCTGCGGGTCGGCGAGCACATGCGCGGGCAGACGTTCCCCTACCTGCCGCCGCGCTTCGCCCGCTTCGACGTGCTCGCCGGGGACGAGGCGTTCCCCATGCCCGGCCGGATCGGAGACAGCCCGGCGGTGAACGTCTCCGATCTGCCCGATGGCCTCCTGTCCCTCGTCTACGTCTCGACCCCGTCGGAGCTCACCTATGACGACGCCGACGTCTATGCCCGATTCATCGAGGAAGAGGGGCTCGGTCACGTCGCAGAGCGGAACGTCGAGCGGGGTCTCGACCCCGTCGGCCTGACCGAGTCCTTCTCCCGCTACGCCAAGAGCCTCGTCGCCGTCGGCGAGGGCGCCGGCGCGGACCGGGTCGCCGGCCTCAAGGTCGAGATCGTCGCCGAGCTGAACCCCTATCGCGACGACCTGTCGGCCGGCCTGCCGCTCCGGGCGCTGCTGGACGGCGATCCGTTCGAAGGCGTGCGCTTGCGGGTGCTCCAACGACTGCCGAACGGCGAGGTGACAGAGGATCGCTATCGGACGGATGCGGCCGGCCGCGCGAGCGTCGTCATCGCCCGCGGCGCGACGGTCCTCGCCAACGTGGTCTGGATGGAGGAGCCACCCCACGACGGCGCGGCGGACTGGCATTCCCATTGGGCATCGCTGACCTTCGCGGCGCCCGACTAGGGCCATCGCGACGGCGGCAAGACCGACCCACCCACCTGATCGTAGCATCGTCGTCGGCCGCCGAAATGACGGCTCATGGCCCGGTCCCGCTCGGACAAGGCTGCTCTCCGGAGCTGGTCGCGAAACCGTGTCGGAAGGCCGTCGCACGCGGATCATACGCCCGTATCGGAGCCCCCGGATCGATTGGAGGTCCCCACGTCGCGACGGCTCTCCGGACGCCTCGCCACCGTGTGGAGATCGATAGCGGGCCTTACCCCGTGGCGAGTCGCCGGAGGCGGAAAGGCTCTCAGGGCGGCGCGGGCGCGCGGGCGTGACATCGGCCGGGGCGCGATGCGGCCCGATACGGGTGGAGCCGCGTCGCCGGGACCGTCGGGGCTCCCCCCGTTCGGGAGAGCGTCGCGGAGGGCGCCGTGGGCCCGCCCGGGGATCGCCGCGCTCGGAAACGCCGGGCGAGTCCATCCCGCCGAACGCCGCCTCCGGCGCGCGGGGCGCCGGGTCGACGAGCCGTCCGGCGATCGGGACCGGTCGCGCGCGGGGATGACCAGGGATCGAGACCCCATCCGGGCAGGGCCGCCCCTCGCCGGGGGGAGGGGAGCCAGCCGTCACATGCGACATGGGCGGAGGCGCGACGCCGAGCGGCAAGCGCCGACCTCCGGCATCCAGGCCCTCAGCAGCGCCGGGACTTGGGGTTCGACCGGGGTCGATCGACACGGACCCGTTGGGCGCCGGCCCGTCGGCCCCCTCGCCCGCATGACCCGGGCGCGGCGCTCCGGCCTCCTCGGAAGCCTGCGCGATCCCGAAACCTCGGAGCGTTTCGCTCGGGCCGCGCCGGATCGTGCCGCGAGACGCATAGCCTCCCATGCGCCCGCTCGAAGGCTCCGGACGGCCTACGTGTAGCGGCGTGTGGTTATCCGCGTGCGGGCGCGAGATGGCCGGCACGCCCGATCTGGCACCGGGGGCTGATGCCGGGCACGGACGCGGCGAGGCATCTTCGGTGCGGCCGATCCCAGGGGACGGCCGGTCGAGCCTGCGGCTTGGCGTCCGGACCCTATGAGGGAGCTTCGCCGCGGAGATGTCCCTGACCCGGATCCTCGACGAGCCCGCCGGTCGTATCCCCCAGGACGTGACGCGGCTCTCGCGGAGGGCGGCGATGCGATCCCGGCGGGGCCGAGCTCAGAGGAGCGCGGCGGTGAAGCGCTCGTGAACGCCGCAGAGCGGTCGATCGTGGCGGTCGAAGAGGACGGCCGCGTGCTCGAGGACGGTCGGCGGCGTTCCCGTCTCCCTCGCCCCGCCTCCGTCCGCCCACTCGTCCAGGAACCGGACCAGCACGGTCTGGCGTCGGACGCCGAGCGGGCGCACGAGGGCGCCGAACGGCACGTCCGTCCGAGCCAGCGCCGCACGAAGGGCACGGGGCAGCCGTTCGGGCATGAACCAGTTGTCGGCCCGCGCGAGGACCAGCCCGCTCCGGCACAGCGCGACGCGGCGATGCACGGGCGGCGCTTCGTCGCCATGTGGCCGAAGCCAGTCCAAGACCGCCGCGTCCGGTGGGGCCACCGGCCCGGCGACCTTGACGGCGAGGATCGGGCCCGCCCCCAGCTCGTGCGCCACGCACCAGCGATGCAGACCTTCGGTCGCGGTCGGGGCGGCGAGGAGGCTCGCGCTGAGATCGCGCGCATTCCGCGGGGCCGACGGCCGACATGCGGACGGTGCGATCGTGATCGCGGTGATCGTCTTCGCGGAGGTCATGGTCGAACCCCTCCCATGTGGACTCCTTCCGGCGGTGCCTCATGGCCCGGACGGGGTTCGGTCACCGACGGCTCCGGCTGGAAAGGCCGGAGGGGCCTCCGTCGGCGACATGGCGGGCGCGAGCAAGAGCATGCCGAGGCATGTCAGCCTTACCAGGCCCGCCGTCCGCGTCGCCGTCCAGAATCTGCGTTGCGCATGGCCCGACATAGTCGGCACCTCAACGCCAGCTCGGGCGGGCGGCCTCGGCGGCGGCCTGGCGGCGCGTGATGCCGACATCGCGCAGGGCATCGTCGTCGAGCCCTCCGAGGTCCTGGCGTTGCCTCCAGCGGTCCTGCATTCGCGCCAGCGCGACGAACGGGTCGATGGTCCGCCGACGCCGGCGATGAAGGGGGAGGAGGCCCGGGGCCGTGTCGAAGTCAGGCATGGGAGTATCCTTTCTCGAAGCGTGGGAGCGAGAGGTCCGACCGATGCGCCGCTCGACGGGCGCGCAGCGTCAGGACGACGATGATGGAGCAGCCCACCGTGTTGGCGCTGAACACCAACGCCACGACGAGGTCGTCGAGAGCCAAGAGCGCATAGAGCACCGTGGACAGGTGGGAGGCGGCGAAGACCCCCCATGTGACGGCCGACACCGCGGAGGCCCCCGTCCTGTCGGTCATCAGCGCCCGGATCTGGGGGCCGTAAGCCAGCAGCCGGAGCACGTTGATCGCGCCGAAGAGGCCGAGCGAGAGTTGGGCAGGGTCCGTCACGTCGCCGACGCGAGGGGCACGGCCCATGCCAGGCCGATGATACCGACCAGCACGGTTACCAGAACGAGCCCGGTGACCCGTAAGGGAGGGTTGACGCCGCCGTGCCGGAAGCGGGCGCGTTGGACCGCGCGTTCGAGTCCATCGAGCTGGGCCCCGGCCGCGATGCCATGGAGATCGTGCATCATGTCGTCCTCCTTGCTGTCCTCGGGCCGGACGCCGGATCGGCGCCTGCCCTTGGGGACGAGGGTCGGACCACGATGTTGTCGGAATGTGTGCAGACGAGCCGGAATCCCGGCTTGGGCGCGTTAGCTGGCTATTAGTCCGGGGACGAGATCGGCGAGCTCGCCCGGCACCACGCCCGGACCGAAGCGGCGCATGAGCAGCCTCAGCGGGGTGCGGACGGCGTTCTCGCGGTGCTCGGGCACCGCGAAGAGCCGGACCGACACGTAGCCGAGAAACCTCAGCAGCGCCCGGCTCCGGGCCCGGGACAGCAGCATCACGGCACCGCGGGCGCGCAGCGATGGCCTGTCGGGGTCCGTGAACATCGGCTCGAAGAAGAAGCGCGCGGCGGGGCGCAGCGCGTAGAGCTCGTCGCGGGCTTCGCTCAGCGCATCGCGGTCGCCGCCGGCGATGGCCGCCTGGCAGACCATCACCAGGACGTAGATGTGGAACTCGGAGTTCCGCTCGCTCAGTTGGGCGGCCTGTCGGAGGCAGTGAAGCGCGCCTTGGGTCTCGCCCCGGAACGCGCGCATCTGGCCCACGATGGCGAGCGTCGATCCCACGGCGGTGCTGGTCCGAAGGGCGTCCTCGGCCATCCCCGTCGCGAGGTCGAGATACCCCCGGTCGAGGAAGTGCAGCAGCTTGGCGGCCAGCGCGGCCTGGTCCGGTCGGGGCTGCGCGAAGGGGAGCGAATCGAGCACCAGACGCTCGATCTCGTCCTCGTCGCGGGCGCGGTCGTCGACGCCTCTGAAGAAGAGGTCGTGCCCGAGCATCACGTATTTCGAGTGGATATGCGCCGCCTGCATCAGCTTCAGCCCCTCGTCGTCCGGATGCTCGGCACGCAGCCGGTGCAGCCTGTCGTCGTTCGCGGCCCATGAGGCCTGGGTCCCGCGGGGCACCTCCGCGGCGTCGTGCATCGCCACCGGCAGGGGAGACGCGGCCGCCTCCAGCATCGCGCGGGCGCGCCAGAGCCGTCCGAGCACGGACACCGCGAGGTCGCGAGCGAACGCCGCGCGGGCATGCGGATCGGTCGGGATGATCTGGCGCGTCACGTCGAGGAGATGGCCCGTGCGCGCCGACCGCGCCGCGAGCACGAGCTCGGGGCCGTCCGCGCCGTCGAACACGGTCAACTCCATCGCGAGCTCCGGCTCGTCCGCGCCGGTGAGGTGACCCCGCTCGAAGTCGGGGACGAGCACCACCGACCGGTCGCCCGGCAGGTGCGCCCGCGCTCCGAGGAGGAGCTGGCCGGCGAGGTCATGGGTCAGGCCTGACAGCTCCGGGGGGTCCGCCGGGCTCCGGACGGGGCCGATCACGAGATGCGCCCCCGCCGCGGCCAGGTCGCCGTCGCGTGGCGGCGCGAGCCAGACGTAGCCCTCGCCGTACCGCGTCGCGATGAAGCGCGGGTCGGTGGCGTCGTCGCCGAGCTTGCGGCGCAGGCGGCTCACGACGAAATCGACGTTGCGGTCGACGTGGTCCGAACCTGGCTCGGAGATCGCGTCGAGCAGCTGGTCGCGCGTCAGCACCCTGTCCGCGTGGCGGACCATGTGCGCGAGCAGCCGGGCTTCGGTCGGCGTGAAGCGGATCACGCTGCCGTCGCGACGACGCGCGGTACCGAAATCGATGTGGAAAACGAGATCGCCTATGGCCTGGGGATCGTTCATATCCGCCCACTCCTCGCGTGACGAGAAGGACCGGATTCCCAAGCATCGGATGACGGCGCGCACCATCCGGGCGCCGTTGGCCTCATGGGTATCGGGGCACCGCCGGGGGCGCAAGCGCCCTGTCGGCCTTGATCGGGGAGCCGGGGTGGCGGCATCCCGGCCGGAGCCCTTCTCGATCTACGCCGCCGCCTCGATGCCCTGTCTCCGCGCGAGATCGGGCGTCGCATCATCGAGGAGGGTGCCGCAGCCCTCTTCGGCGTGTCGCGCGCCACCATCTACCGGGCGGTTCCGACCCGAGGGTCGGCGGCGCTCGGACCGCGGCGCACCCCGCAAGATGCCGCAGGCGGAGACGGAGCGGTTCTGCGAGGTCATCCCGGCGCCGAAGATCCGGACGATGAATAGGAAGGGCCGGCATCTCTCCACCGTTCGCGCCATGGGATTGCCGGGGGAGCACGGTGTCGAGACGCCCGGCGGCGAGGTCCGGGCGCGGCCGGGCCTGCCGCACCGCGCGACGGTGAACCGGTATCCGGCCCTCCGGGGCTACGACGACGCCCGCATGACGCGGGCTCCGGCCGCGGTGCGCCTCGAGGCGACGCACGGCAACGCGCCTTGGCGGTTCGACATCGGCCATTCCGATCTCAAGGGGATCGAGCAGCCCGGCTGGGTCGACCCGCTCCGCCGCAGCCCGCCGGTGCCGATGTCGTTCGGCGTCGTCGATGACCGCAGCGGCGTGGCGTTCCGTCAATATCGCCGCGCCCACGGCGAGGACGTCGAGAGCGGGCTGCGCTCCCTGTTCGACGCCATGGCGCCCGAGGCGGGCGAGGCGCCGGGGCTCCAGGGCGGCCGATGCCGCTCCTCGACCGCTACGACGCCCAGCCCCACCGGCGGGAGGGGCACGGCCGCATCGAGGACCGGATCGCCGACCTGCCCGAGGGCGGCATCCGGCAGACGTGCGCGTGGGACCGATACTGCGCCTTCGCCCGCGCACCCGGGAGCCGGAAGGTCGGCGGCGATGCCCGCATGCGTGTGGAGGGCGCGTCCGAAGAGGTCGAGTCCGACCTCGCCGGCGCGCAGGTGACGCTTTGGTGGGGGCTCTTCGACCATGAGCTGTTCGCCGGGTTCGGCGACAGGCGCTTCGGTCCCTATGCGCCCCCCCGGCGGGCCGATCCCGCTCCCCCGCCATCGCAGGCCGGCCAGGTCCCAGGTCCAGAAGCGGACCGACATCGCGGCGGCGGTGCGGTCTCGGTTCTCCCGCCGACCCGCCGACATCGAAAAGGACCCGACGTGCCGACGGCCGAGATCACGGGCCGATACGGCCTCGCGCGGGGCTGGCGCGCCGCGGGCTTCTCCGGGACCGGGACGCATCGCCAGATCGCCCGCGCCCTGCGCGGCGGGCTCGGCTCGGGCCGGCCGATCGCCGTCGCCGGCCCGATCGGCGTGGGCGAGACGATGGTCCTCAACCGCCCGCGAAGCGAGATCACCGAGGAGAGGAGGATCATCGTCGCCCGCAGCCTGGCGGTGGACACGGCCCGCACCACGGTGCCCACGCTCGTCGCCGCGCCGTTCTACGACCTGTCGCGCGACGAGGCGCCGAGGATCCCGGCCCAGGGCGAGCGTCGCGAGCGCGAGCTGCGAAAGCTCGTTTCCCGCGCCGGCAAGCCGGTCGCTCTCCTCGTCGACGGGGCGCGCGACCTGCATCCCGAGACTCCGAACGGGATCGAGCGGCCGATGGAGGTGACCGCCCAAGGCGGCGGCGTGCTCTCGGTGGTCCTCGCCCGCCACTCGAAGCTGCCCGGTGATGGAGGAGGCCGGCTACCGCACCGACGTCCTCGGCCTCGACGGCTCGGGCGACGAGGCGCGGCCCTACCTCGACCGGCCGTTCGGAGAATGCGCCGCCAAGGGCGCCAAGGCCGACGATGATGATCACTCCCGACGTCCTCGCCGCGCGCCTGACGACCCCGTCGCAGATCCGCGAGCATCTCGGCCGCGCCTTCGAGGAAGGCTTCCGCCTCGGCCGGAAGCCGATCGGGCCGGACGTCGTCGCCGCCACCCTCGCGCCGGATTTCGACGACCTGGAGCCCCGCCTGACGCGGCGGGGATAGACCATGAAGGCGCTCGCCAAGCAGTTCGGCGCCAAGCCCGGCGAGATACGCCGCCTCCCCGATGGGCATCTGGAGGTCGGTCGCACACGGGAGCTGGCCGACATGATGCGAACCGCCGGCCTGCCGATGTGAGGGCGCGTCGCACCGGCCCGCGGCCGTCATCTGCCGCCAGTCCCATCGTCCCGCGCCCGTCGCGGCCGATCTGCGCCGGCCTCACGCGATGCGAGCTCGGGCCGCCGGTTGGTCGCAAGCGATCCGCGCCGAAGCTGCCGATGATCTCGCGCCCGCCTGCGGATGATCTCAACCCGCCACATCCATGCGGCCCGGGACCGAACGGACGGCTCCCGGCACGGCGCCATGAGGGACCCGGCCTCCCGGCGTCCTGGAGGTTCGACGCCGTCTGTCGTTCCGCGGAACGGCATCGGCGAGGTCATCGGCGATGAGGACCACGCCTCGGACGAGCCCGTCCGCGGGGCGCCGTCAGCCGACACGGCGATGGTCGTGCCACGCGGGACCAATCGCCTTCGACGGTGCGCGACACGCCCCCGGTCGGACCCCGCATGGACGGCGCCGTCACGTGTCCCCACGTGGAATCACGTGCCGAGACGAGGTGATGCGCCCGGACGCGGCGACGGTGACCTCGGCTCCCGCACGCCGGCGATCCCGCCGGGGACGTGGGCGCCGGCGGGAAGAAGACCGCGCTGGCTCCGTCGGTCGGCTTGTTCGGCGCGGTCTCTCGGCAGGCGCGGGGCTGGGTCATCTCGATCCCGGCGATCCCGCTCGGCATGCAGGAGCTGCGCGACCTCGAGGGCTTCGCGACCATGGTCCTCGATCACGACCTCCTCGCCCGCCATTGGGTGCCCTATGGCTACGTCTACCCCCGGGTAGAGACGGGCGCCGGCGTCCTGTTGACCGGCATGTCGCCGACCCGCCGCCGCCCGGCCGCCCTCTTCATCGGAGCCGTCGGCGCGGCCTCGGCGTCCGAGGCGGTCTACCTCGACGCGCGCGAGCTCGGATGCGCCTGCGTGGGCGGCGGCTCGCACGTCCCCTCGGCGCGGTCTCCCCGATCGAGACCCTGACGATGATGGGCATGGCCGTCGTCATGCTGGCGCGGCTGGTCGTCTGACGGGCGTCCGCCCAGATCTCGCGCCCCGCCCGGACCCGCCGCACCCGACGAGCCGTCGTCGCGGGGCGAAGGTCGCGGCCGGACGGGACGCCCGTCCGGCGGCACGATCCAAGTCGGCACCCCGATTGCCGCGGGCCCCAGGGGGCGGGCCCCCGCCGGACGACGCGCCGCGCACCGGAGCCAGGCGCCCGTCCCAGCTTCGGCCGCCACGCCGAGGACGGCGGGCTCACGGCTTTCGATGCGTCGCCGAAAGGTGGCGATCCGAGTCGAGGCGGCCTGACACGCGGTCCCGGCGCGCCATGACCTCCCAATAGGGGGGGCGCATCACCGGGCGGCGATGTCGATCAGGTTCGGGATCGGCCGAGCGACGCGGAGGAACGCGGATCGAACGAACCGGCGCGGAGGTCGGGCGCGCACCGCGCCGAACCCTGTCATATGGCGATCTCGGGTGGCCTAAACCGCGACGCGCTGGCCGTCCGACATCCTGTGCCGCCCGATCATGCATGACGCCGCGAAGCTGGCGGTGGCGGCGGCAGGGCGGTCGCGGGCGCCCGCGCCGGGGACCGGGCTGCCCGGCTCGCCCGAGGGTCCCGGCGGGGCACCGGCGCCGGCCCCGCCGGGGAGGGGGCGTCCGCCGGCGCGTGTCAGGTCCCCAGCCAGGCCAGCCCGGCCAGGACGAAGCCCCCGATGAACAGCGTCTCGGCCACGATCAGCACGGTCGCCGCGCCGCCCACGTCGAGCATCGAGCGCAGCGACGTCTTCATCCCCACCGCGGCGATCGCCGTCAGCAGCGCCCATCGCGAAAGGTCCGAGAGCGCGCCGCGCACCGCCTCGGGCACGAGGCCCAGCGAGTTGAGCCCCGCGAGCACCAGGAACGCCGCCACGAAGGACGGCATCAGGGGCGGGCGCCGGCCGGACGCGGGGCCGGCCTCCGCCGCCCGGATCGCCAGCGCGAAGACCATGACCACGGGCGCCAGCGTGGTGACCCGGATCAGCTTCACGAGCGTCGCCGTCTCTCCGACCTCCTCGGAGACGGAGAACCCCGCCCCCACGACCTGCGCGACGTCGTGGATCGTGCCGCCCAGGAAGGCGCCGGCGGCCACGGGCGACATCTCGAGCGAGGATACGACGAACGGGTAGAGCACCATCGCCACCGTCGACAGGACCGTGACCCCGAGCACCGTGAAGATCAGGTCCTGCTCGGCGCGCCCCTCCTCGCCCGGCCGGGAGGGCAGGACCGCCGCGATGGCCATGGCCGCCGAGGCGCCGCAGATCGCCACCGCCCCCCCGGTCAGGATCGCGAACCGCCAGCCCCGCCCGAGGAGCGGTGCCAGCGCCAGCGCGAAGAGGATGGTGCAGACGGTCCCGGCCACGACCAGGGCGATCAGGGCGGGGCCGAGGCCGATCAGCAGTTCGACCGAGATGCGCGCGCCGAGGAGCGCCACGCCCAGGCGCAGCACCGTGCGAGAGGCGAAGGCGATGCCCGGCACGCAGCGCCCCTCCTCGGCCAGGAAGTGGAACGCGATCCCGAAGAGAAGCGCCATGAGCATCGCCGGCGCGCCGTAATGCTCGGAGACGAACTGCGCGCACATCGCGAGCGCGACCGCCACCGCCACCCCCGGCAGGACGCGCGAGGCGAAGGCGCGCAGCCCCGCGAGCGCCCCCGCGGGCGAGAATGCCGTGTCCATGTCCGCCTCCGCGCGAATCGTCCCCCGAGTCAGTAGGCGACGCCGTCCCGGTGGCGAAGGCGCAATCCCGCTCCGACG
Source organism: uncultured Alphaproteobacteria bacterium (assembly GCA_963833115.1). Lineage (GTDB taxonomy): Bacteria > Pseudomonadota > Alphaproteobacteria > Rhodobacterales > Rhodobacteraceae > Hasllibacter. The sequence goes on from CAWHWS010000002.1 coordinate 475,492, forward strand.
GGCCCTGGAGGGCCGAGGGCCCGGCCCGCCCGAACGCCGAGGAGGATGCGCGCGAAGGCGAGCCCGCGCGCGTCTCGGCGGGTCGCGGCGATGGCCCTCCCGCAGCGGCGGCCCGCGCAGGTGCGGCCTTCACTCGGGGCATCGCGGCAGGGCGCCCGGCGGGCGATGGGGCGCATAGTCGTTCGCGCCTCGGTGGAGGGCGGCCCCTGCCCCGCCATCGACGGCCACCATCCTCCTCCTTCGTCCGCCCCCATGCACCTGGCCCGCCGCCTCGGTCCTCGTCGTCCGGGCGGCGACGCGCGCGGCCGGAAGGTCGCGAACGGCCACCCGATGGCCGCCGGGCCGTGCGCGTCCGCCCGGCAGCTCAGGAGCCACGGCGCGCGGTCGAGTGGCGTTCCGCGGCTTCGCCATCCGGCACCTCGCGCCCGAAAGCGGCCGAGCCGAGACGTGGACGTCGATCGCCAGGCCGCCCTTGCCGCCCGGGCCGCCGACATCCGCCGGCGCGTTCGTCCGCACCGGACGATCCTCGGGGCCGTCCGGGGGCCGCTCCGGGCGCGAACGCTCGCGCGTGGCGGGTTGGGCCAGGGAGGGATCGCAGGTCCCGCCGGCCGCTGGGTCGGCCGGCGCGCCGAGGCCGGGGGCGCGGTCGACGCGAACGCGTAGCCTCGCAGGAGCCCGGCCGGCGCGCATGACGCCCCCGGTCCGGTTCGACGCCCGGGCCCGGTCCTCCGAGCCGCGCCCGGTCATTCGGGGCGCGCCTCGCGCGGGAGGGACCGCCGCACGGAGCGCCGGGCCCGGCGAGCCGGACGCATGTGGTGCGAAGACCCGATCCAGGTCGGCGGCACGCCCTTCGGCGATCGAGGCGCCACGCGAGGCGCCATCCGCCACTCGGCCGTCCGGGGCCGCGCCTCCGCGGACGGCGGGAGGCTCGCTCGAAGCGCCGCACGGGGCCGCCACGCCGATCGCGGCACCGGACGCCGCGCATCCCGCGGGGTGAAGTGCCGCGACGCCCCCCGGGACCCGCCCGGCGAGATGGCGTTCGCCGAAGCCGGAGAGACCCGGCGGATCCGGGCGGCTTGGGCACGGCATGGCCAGCCGGTGCGGTCGGCCGAGCCGAAGGCGGCCCTCCGCCCCGCCGGCCGGGTCCAGGATCGCCCGAGGACGTCCACCGGGATCGCGCGGCCGGTCGAGACGGCCCGCTCCCGGACGGTGAGGGGCAGGCCACTCGCCGCCGCCGGGCCTCCGTAGCACCCCATGATCCCGGCGTCCGCGAACGGGGGGCGTGCGGCCGCGGACCCGGCGGAGCAGGATGTCCCGACGGCCCGGCGTTCCGGCGCCAGGGCGAGGGACGCGGCCGCCCGGGGCCGGCGGGCACGCGCGGCCGGCGCGACGTAGGGTCCGGCGGCGTGCCCCGGGCGTCGCCCCGAGGGCGCGGCGCGGGCCGGCTGTCGCTCGGAGCCGCCATCCTCGATTCCATGGCGGGTTCGCGGCCGGCGCTCGCTCCGCCGACAAGTCGAGATGCCGCACGTCCGCGCGGGTGCCCGGTGGGTCGCGAAAAGGGGCCGCGGCGTCGTCGGGGTCCGCCTACGCGGAGACGGGCGAGTCGCCGGCCCGCGCGGCGATCGCCCGGAGCTCGGCGACCGACGTGGTGGCGATGCCGCGCCGCCGCCATGCCCGCGCGACGGCGAGGACGCAGGCGGAGAACTCCGAACGGTCCCGCTCGCCCTTCGTCAGCTCGCAGGCGAGGAGCGAGCCGACGAGGCCCGAGCCTCGGAGCACGACCGGCACGACGACCTCGCTCCGCGCCAGCCGCGGCCGTCCGGGGTCCCACCCCGGCCGCGCGTCGCCGAACCGCCATTTCCTTCGTCTCCTCCCGAGATGTCACGGCGCCCGTCCTACGGTGGATGGCCCGCACCATATGACCCCACCGCGCCGGTCCAAGCCGGTCCCCGCGGGAGCGATGACGGGCGAGGACCCTCTTCACGTCTCGGCGCGGCGGCACCCGTCCGGAACACGTCCTCCCGCCGGGGCCGGACGGCCGCAGCCCGTTCGTGCGAGGCTCATCGCGGCGGGCCGCCATGCCGGGTCCGGCACCGCCGGCGACATGCCGACGCGGCCCGGACGGCCGGTCCCGGCCCCCGTCAGGGACCCCGCCGCGAGGGATCGCTCCGGCTTGCCGCCGTTCCTTCGGGAAAGGCGGGGCGGCGCCGCGATGGAGGGGGGTGAGCGAAACCGCCGGGCACGCGCCGCGTCCGAGGTGGACGAGCGCGCGGCGCCCACCGATCGGGGGTCGCGGCGCGTGCCGGCTGGTGGCCCGGACCCGCGTGCGCGGATGAGACGCGAGCGCCCCGTCCGCAAGCCAGCCGGCATCGGCCGGCACCGCGGGCCCACCGCGTTCGGAGGCGCGAGCCATGGGGCCCCCGGCGTCCGAGATCGGAGCGGGACGAGGACGGTGGTCGGTCCGGCGGGACGCCAACTCGCTCGCCCGGGCCCGGGGCCGCGCCCAGGTGGCGAGCCGCCGCGCCGGACCCCTATGCGACAGGACGGATGCCGCCATATCGCCCGTCACGTCTTCGCCGCCGCCGGGCGGCCATCGGCCGTGGTCTCCTCGTCCGCTGCCCGGCACTTGGCCGATCGCCGCTGGAGCCGTGTCGACCGTCCTCGTCGGGCGAGTGGGTAGGGTAATGACATGTCGGCACATGTCCCGCCGCAGGCGATCGCCCCCTCGGCCCGCGGATCGAAGTCGCCATGTCGATCGTATCCGCCGCGGTCTCGATCACGGCCCGACCCGGGACCGCAGGGCGTCGTCCCCCGGCCACGCCCGGCATGTCGGAGGTCGTCCGCAGGTCGCGCGGGCCCGCGATGTCCGGCATCGGCGAATGCGGCGACACCGCCATGCGAACCGCGTCCGAGAGCGCCGTCGCCAGGCGGCCCGGGTCCGGCCGGAAGCCGTCCGGCGACGGGTGCGCGAGCTGCGAGATGCGTGGCGAGGTCGATCGCCTGGACGGATGGCCGCCAATGTGGCTTCGGGGACCTGGCGCCACCGAGGGGCGGCGTCCGTCGCGACGGAGCCCGAGGGAGGGAGCCTCCGTCACCCCGGCACGGTCGGCCACCGACGCCCGGCGGACGGGAGGTCCGCCGGACCCCCAGCCTCGCGTTCCTTCCGCCCTAGGGTGCGGGCAAGAGCGTGAGGCGATCCCGCTCCGGGCGAGCCGATGGCGCCCGCATCGCGGTCCATTCGCATGTCCGACCCGGCAGGTCCGGCTTTCGGCTGCGCCGCCGCGCGATCTTCGCGGGTCTCCTCGCCTCTCCGGACGAGACGTGCCCGCGGGATGAACCCGTTCGCGGGGGCGCCCGCCGCCAGCCCCACCCGTGGGACGGCCCGCGGGGCGTGCCGGCCGTGTCGCCGGCCTTCGCGCGGCGGCGGTTCGGGGTCGCGCTCGACGGGGCGGTCGCTCGTCGACCGGCGCCCCACGAGGCGCAACGAGGCCCGAACCGGAAGGCGATGCAGGTCGGGAGCGGCGAAGACGGGCGGCTCGCCGCTAGCGGCCGCCGGCGATGGAGCGGCCCCATGCCAGCAGGGGCATCGCGTCCAGGGCCATCGCCGCGATGCGGGCCTCCGCGTCGCCGGAGACGAACGCCGTCTTCGGCAGATCCTCGGACACCAGCAGGGACTTGAGCCGCATCGCCTGTGCGTGACGGTGATCGTGGTGATCGGAATAGCCGCGGGGCATCGCCGTCAGGGAGTCGTCCGGGCTCAGCTCGCGACCAGCCTCGCAGAGCGCGGCCTGCACCGCGTCGAACCGGTCCGCATCCTCCACCATCGCGTCTCGGAAGGGGCCGAGCGCCGCGGGGCTCATCCTGTACCATCCGGTGCCGGCGAAGCCCCCGGTCCGGTCGACGTGGACGTAGAGCAGGCCGCCGCCCTCCGCCTTGGTGCCCGACGGCGTCAGGACGGCCGAGATGGCGGTCTTGTAGGGCGACTTGTCCTCCGAGAAGCGCACGTCGCGGTTCATGCGGAACATGGTCGTCCTGCCGCCCCTCAGCGGGACGTCCGCGCCGGACAGACGATCCGAGAGCGCGGCCAGCAGACCCAGGAACGGCGCCTCGACATAGGTCTCGAACTCGTCCTTGTGGGCGTGGAACCAGTCCTTGTCGTTGTTCTGCGCGAGTTCGCCCAGGACGGCGAAGCTCTTCTCGGTGAAGCCGTGATCGGACATGAGACCCCCTTCGGTCATGCACATGCGGACGGACGCCCCGCAGGGAACGCCAGGCGCGGACGCTAGCTCAGGCCGCCCGGACCATCCGGTCGGGGAGCGCCGCCTCCACCCGGTCCATGGTCGCGCTCGGATCATCCTCGCCGGAGGGTGCCGCGTCTGCGCCCAGCGCGCGGGCGTCCTGGTCATTGCCCGGCGCGCCGGCTCGATGACGGACGGCGGGGAAACCCGCCCCGGGGTCGGAGGCGACGCTGCGCGCCTCCTCCACGATGGCGAGGTCGCGCAGGGTCTCTCGCGCGTCCGCGCCGTCCATCCGGTCGGCGGCCGCCTCGGCCCGCACCGCCAAGGCACGGTCGGGCGTCCCATCCTCCGCGGCGCCATGACGTTTCAGGATGCCGTCGAACGCCTCCATCGCGGCGTGAATCGCCCGAACCCCCCCGTCCACGAGGGCGCGGGCGTCCTCGTGCGTGGCGGCATCCCGCATCCGCGCCATCCCGTGGAACGTCCCGGCAAAGCCCGTGCGCATGTCCTGGATGCCGCGACTATGGAGATCGTGGAGGGTGTCGATCGTCATCGCTGGCTCCCGGTCGCCGACATTTGCGGCGCGATGGCCGCGCGGCGGCGCGCCTCCGGCGCAGGTGCACCGGACGACCCTAGCGGGAACCGACCGAACGATCGGTCGGTTCCCGGTCTGGGATCGAAGGCCCCCGGCGATCACCGACCGCGGGCGCAAGCGGTCTTCGGGCCGCGGGCGACGTGATCGGCCCGATCGGGGACGGCCCGAGGACCTGCGCCGTTCAGCCCGATCGCATCACCATGCCGAACAAGTCCCGGGGGTCGTCGGGATCGGCGACGAGATCGAGCAGGGCATGGGCGGCGCCCCCCTCGACGGCGTCGTGGACGAAGCAGAGCGCCGCAAAATCCTCGATCGCGAACCCGACGGAATCGAACAGCGTGATCTGGTCCCGTCCGGTGCGACCGGGCGCCTTGCCGGCGACGACCTGCCAGAGCTCGGTCACCGGGTGGTCCGGGCCCAACTGTTGGATCTCCCCCTCCACCCGGGTCTGCTCGGGGTGCTCGACGAAGATGTCGGCGCGCAGGAGGACATCGCGGGCGATCTCCGTCTTGCCGGGGCAGTCGCCGCCGATGGCGTTGAGGTGCACCCCGGACCCGACCATGTTGCCCGACAGGACCGTCGCGCTGCGCTTGTCGGCGGTGCAGGTCGTGACGATCTGCGCCCCCGCGACGGCCTCTTCCGGCGTCTCGCACACCACGACCCGCAGCCCGGTGCCCTCGAGGTTGCGCGCGGCCTTGCGCGTCGCGGCGGCGTCGATGTCGTAGAGGCGCACCTCCTCCACGCCCAGGACGTGATGGAACCCCAGCGCCTGGAACTCGCACTGCGCGCCCGCGCCGATCATCCCCATCACGCACGCGTCCTTCGGCGCCAGGTGCCGGGCGGCCATCACGGAGGTCGCGGCGGTGCGCAGCGCGGTCAGCACCGTCATCTCCGACAGGAGGACCGGATAGCCCGTGTCCACCCGCGCCAGGACGCCGAAGGCGGTCACCGTCTGGAACCCGCGCGCCATGTTGGCGGGGTGGCCGTTGACGTATTTGAACCCGTAGAACTCCCCGTCGGAGGTCGGCATCAGCTCGATCACCCCCTCGCGCGAATGGCTGGGCACGCGGGGCACGCGGTCGAAGCCGGGCCAGCGGGCGAAGCAATCCTCGATCCGGTCGGTCAGCACGGCGATGGTCGGACCGATCCCGCGGGTCCGCACCAGGGCCATCATGTCCGCCACGGACACGAACGGCACCATCGCGAGCGCGGAGGGCTGGGGGGCGCCGGTCCCGTCGGGATCTTCCATGTCACAACCTCCTGGTGTCGCGGTCGAGGACGGAGCGGCCGAAGAGCGAGGCGGTCAGGTCGACCGCCCCCCGCGCTGTGCGGCCCCGCTCGTCCAGCATCGGGTTCAGTTCGGCCAGGTCGAGCGAGGTGACGCGGCCGGAATCGTGCAGGAGCTCCATGATCAGGTGCGCCTCGCGGAAGGTGGCGCCGCCGGGGACCGTCGTTCCGACGGCGGGCGCGATGGCCGGGTCGAGGAAGTCCATGTCGAGCGAGACGTGCACGTCGGCCCCCGCCTGCGCCGCCCGCTCCAGAAAGGCGCGGATGGGCGCCGCGACGCCGTGCTCGTCCACCGCGCGCATGTCGTGGACGCGCACGCCCGCCTCGGCCAGTCTGCCGCGCTCCCAGCGGTCCACCGAGCGCAGGCCCAGCATCAGCACGTCCTGCGGCGCCACGGCATGGACCACGGGGGGGAACGGGTCGAAGCCGGGCCGCCCCATGGCGTAGGCCGCGGGCACGCCGTGCAGGTTGCCGCTGTCCGTGCTCTCCAGGTCGTGGAAGTCGCTGTGCGCATCGAGCCAGAGGACGTGCAGGGGCCGGCCCCGCGCCGCCGCCCGCGCCGCCATGAGGGGCAGCGTGCAGGCCGCCATCAGGTGATCGCCGCCGAGGAACACCGCCGTTCCGCCCGGCGGGGCGATCCGGCGCGCGGCCGCGATCCAGCCGGTGCAGGCGCCGAGGTCGTGGATCGCCGGGTTCGGGTGCGCGGCCTCCGAACCGAGGGGCGAAAGGTCGCCGGCGTCGGTCACCGCATGGCCCAGGTCGCGCAGGGCCCGAGGCAGGCCGGCGGTCCGCAACGCCGCCGAGCCCATCGCGCAGCCCGGCACGCCCGCGCCCTCCCCGATCGGCAGTCCCAGGAGCGTGATGTCGGTCATCGGCCGAGCATGCGCGCGATACGGTGCCGGCCGGAAGCGCGCAGATATGGCAGTATGAAGTCGGAACCGGACGAATCGACGGCGAGGACGGGGCAGGATGGACGATACGGACCGCAAGCTGATCGCGCTCCTGCGGCATGACGGGCGTGCGCCGGTGGCGAAGCTGTCGGCCGAGCTCGGGCTCGGACGGGCGGCGGTGGCCGCGCGGATGGACCGGCTCCGCGCCGCCGGCACCATCGAGGGCTTCACGGTCGTCCTGCGCGACGCCGCCGCCCCCGCCCCGGTGCGCGGTATCATCATGATCGAGCTGGAGGGCCGTGCCCTGCCGGACGTCACCGACGCGCTGGACCGGATGGCGGAGGTGCGGGCCATCCACACGACCGCCGGCCGGTGGGGCGTGATCTGCGAGCTCGGGACGGACAGCCTCGCCTCCTTCGACCGCCTGCTGTGGCAGATCGGCCGCCTGCGCGGCGTCGTCCACTCCGAGACCAACCTCTACCTCACCACGAAGCGCGCGGCGCGCTAGGGGCGCCGCGTCCCCTCGCCCGGGACGCGGCGAGCTCGTCCGCGGACGGCGCTTGGGCCCGCCTGCGCGTCCGCATAGGGTGGCACGATGACCGCTCTCGTCCCCGAGCTCGCCGTCCGCGACACGCGCGCGAGCCTGCGCTTCTACGAGGACCTCCTCGGGTTCGCCGTCCTCTACGAGCGCCCGGAGGAAGGGTTCGCCTATCTTCGAAGGGGTGAGGCCGACCTGATGCTCGACGAGATCGGGCGCGGCCGCACCTTCGGGGTCGAGGGCGCGCCGTTGGCCCACCCGCTCGGGCGCGGCATGAACCTGCAGATCGAAGTGGAGGCGATCGGGCCCCTCGTGGCGGCCCTCGCCCGAGCGGGCGTCGACCTCCATCTGCCGGTGGAGGAGCGGTGGTATCGGCGGGGCGCGCGGGAGCTCGGCGTGCGCCAGTTCGTCGTGGCCGATCCGGACGGGTATCTGCTGCGCATGGCGGAGGGACTGGGGGAGCGCCCGGCCCGCGCCGCGGGCGGCGGATAGCGCGCCGTCAGGCGCCGTGCCCCAGGCGGCGCCCGGTATCCGCGTCGAAGAGGTGGCACGCGGCGGCGGGGATGCGGGCGCCAAGGGCGTCGCCGATCCCGGCCCGGAACTCCTTTGGCGCCCGGACGGACACCAGCGCGCCGGAGAGCCGCCAGGAGACCAGCACCGCGTCCCCGAGCAGCTCGGTCGCGTAGACGGGCGCGTGTATCTGGCCGCCCGCCGAGGCGATCTCCGCGTCCTCGGCCCGAAAGCCGAGGGTCACGGGTCCGTCGCGCCCCGGCAAGCCCGCGACCTCGATCCCCGCCGCGCGGAACGTGCCGCCGTCCACGCGCCCCTCGATCAGGTTCATCGCCGGGTTGCCGATGAAGGCGGCGACGAAGGTGTTGGCGGGCCGGTCGTAGATCTCGGTCGGCGTGCCGACCTGCTGCACCGCGCCGCCGTCCATCACGACGACGCGGTCGGCCATGGTCATGGCCTCGACCTGGTCGTGGGTGACGTAGACCGTCGTCGTGCCGAGCTCGGCCTGCAGGTTCTTGATCTGCGCCCGGGTGCTCACGCGGAGCTTGGCGTCGAGATTGCTCAGCGGCTCGTCCATGAGGAAGACCGACGGCCGCCGGACGATGGCCCGCGCGAGCGCGACGCGCTGGCGCTGGCCGCCAGAGAGCTCGGAGGGGCGGCGGTGGCGGAACTCCTCGAGCTCGACCATCCGGATCGCGGCGTCCACCGCACCGGCGTGCTGCGCCTTGGGGACGCGGCGCACGCGCAGCGGGTAGCGCACGTTCTCCGCGACCGTGAGGTTCGGATAGAGGCCGTAGGACTGGAACACCATCGCCACGTCCCGGTCCTTGGGATCGATGTCGTTGATCAGGCGGTCGCCGAGCCATATCTCGCCCTCGGTCACGTCCTCGAGCCCGGCGATCATCCGCATCGTCGTCGTCTTGCCGCAGCCGGACGGGCCGAGCAGCACGAGGAACTCGCCGTCCGCCACCTCGAGATCGAACGCCTCCACGGCGACGAACGAGCCCCACCGCTTGGAGACGTGCCGGAGGGCGATCCCGGTCATGGCCGCGGCGCCGGGTCGGGATGGGACGGCGCCGGCGCGTCGCCGGCCGACTGCAGCAGTATCTGCTTCCAGATCGCGACCTCGTCGTAGAGCCCCCATTCCCGCCGCAGCCCCCAGGGGCCGAACTCGGCATGGCTGATCCCAAGGACGTAGACGTCCGCGCCCGTGGGCCGCCCGAACGGCCCCCAGCCCTCGTGCCGGCCCTCCAGCGTCCAGCGCACCGCGGCCCGGGGCGACAGGAGCGGATCGTGCCGCCCGACGCGGTGGCGGATGGTGAACTTCGCCCTCGGGAAGGCCGAGCGCAGCCCGGCCCAGAAGGCGTTGGCGTCGTCCGGGCCATTCCCCTGCACGCCGCCGGCGTAGATCATGTGCGCCTGGTCGTCGTAGCCCTTAAGGATCGCGCCGAGATCGCCGGCCATCGCCGCCTCGAGCATGCCGGCATAGCGGACGCCCCATTCGTCGTCGTTACCCGTGCCCCTGTAGGGGCCCTCCACGTCGGTCGCGCCGGTGAGGGGGCGTGCGGCGCGCTCGGGGCCGCCCTCCATCTCGATCAGGTGCCGCGCGAAGGCGTCCGGCGTCCAGCCGAGCTGCCGCACGAGGCCGCCGGTATCCGAGACGAGCCACTCGTCGTCGATCACGTCGTCCCTGGCGGCGCAATCGGCCACGAGCCAGTAGCGCAGGCGCTTGCCGGTCGCGGCGCCGAACACGTCGTCCACCGCATGCACCGAGCGGTCGCAGCAGCGGTGCGAGGAGTGGAAATGCCCGGTGTCGTCGCGCGACCAGATCACGTCCTCGGCGCCGGCCCCGCGGTCGGGGGTCTGCGCGACGGCCTCAAAGGTCTCGCGGATCACGTCCTCCACGCCGCGGGTCACGCCGGAGGGGCGCCGCACGATCACGTCCGGCGCGTAGTAGTCGTGCAGCTTGAGGATCTCGCGGTCGTCCCAGATCTCCCGGGTGATGTCGACGATGTAGTCGCGGAAGTCCGGCCAGCGCTCGCTGAAGCGGTCCGCCGCCGGCGACGCGCTCATGCCGCCCCCGTGTGCAGCAGGATCTGCTGCCAGATCGCGATCTCGTCGTAGAGCGTGTACTCGGCGCGCACCCCGCGCGGGCCGAACTCGGCATGGGTGAAGCCCATGATGTAGACCTCCGCGCCCGTCGGACGGCCGAAGGCGCCGTAGCCGTCATGGGTGCCCAGCATCGACCAGCGCACCGCGGCGCGCGGCGGCATGTGGGGATCCTCGCGGCCGATCCGGTGCTCGATGGCGAAGGTCGCCGATGGGAAGGACGAGCGCAGGGCGAGCCAGCCCCCTTCGGCGAAATCCCACGACCAGCCCGCGCGCGCGCCCGGATGCTCGATGCGCGCGGCGCGGTCGTACTCGCGCCGGAAGATCGAGAACTCGGCGTCCATCATGCGCGTCATGATGTCTGCGAGACGCTCGCCCCAGGGGTCGTCGTTGCCGCGCCCGCCATAGCGGCCCTTCACGTCGCGCGTGGGGTGGAAGGGCCTGGGCGCCGCCTCGGGCCCGCCCGCATCCGCGATGTCGGCCCGCGCCTGATCCTCCGGCTCGATCCCGAACTGGAGCGCGAGGCCCGACTGATCGCTCAGGACCCATTCGTCGTAGATCACGTTGTCCTTGGCCGCGCAGTCCGCGAAGGCGCGCATCTTGAAGGGCCGGTCCGTGGGCGCCCCGAGCCGGCCGCGCCCGGTGTGCCGCCCGTAGGTCATGAGCCGGTGGGAGGACAGGAACCCCTCGTCCTCGTCGCCGGACCAGATCACGTCCTCGGCCAGGAGGTTCCGGTTGGGCGACTGCGCGAGCGAGGCCATCGTGTCGGCGATCATCGCCACGTTGCCGTGGATCACCCCGCCCGGCGTGCGCACGATCACGTCCGGCGCGTAGTAGTCGTGCAGGGTGGACAGGCCCCGCCCTTCCCAGATCTCCTCGGTGATCTTGACGATGTAGTCGGGGAAGTCGGTGAACTTCTCGTCGAAACCCTTCACGGGAACCCTCTCGGACAGATGGCGTTCGGGCGGCGGCTCGGCGCCGCCCGGGGGAGCAGGACGGCCGCGCGGGGGAGCGCCTCCCCCGCGCCGCGCCTCACTGCAGGAAGCCGCTCTCGCGGGCCGAGGTCTCGTAGGCCGAGGTGATGTCGGCCAGCGCCTGCTCGGCGCTCTCGGACCCTTGCATGAACTCGCCCAGGTTCTCCCCGAGGGCGGTGTGCAGCAGGCCCATGAACGGCACCATCGGGTAGGCCCGCGCGCCGGCCTGGATGTTGGCCGAGACGCCCACGGCCGGGGGCATCGGCTCATAGTCCGGGGTGAGCCAGACCGCCGTGTCGCCGTGCTCGGTCGCGAGATCCGGCCCGAGCGCGTGCGCCATCGCCTGGAACGAGACCTCCGCGTCCGCGTCCGAGACGTTCTTGGCGATCGCGAACCCGTCCCACCACAGCGCGGCGGCGGGCGGGCCGCCGGCCTCCATCGCCGGCATGGCGGCCACGGCGCTCACGGCCGCGGTCTCCGAGCCGGCCTCGTCGAGCACCTCGCGCGCGCGCGAGCCCCAGGCGAACATCATCCCGAGCTCGCCCTCCTTCCAAAGCGGCATGATCGTGTTGCCGTTATCGGTGATGAAGGCGGGGCGCATGTATTCCGACAGGCGGCGCATCGTCTCGAGGACGGCCATGCCGTTCTCGTTCTGGATGTCGAGATTGGCGGTGCCGGGCTCGAAGAAGTCCGCCCCGGTGCCGAGGTAGAAGTTCACGAACTCCGCCGCGAGGTCCCAGCCGGGCTGGAAGTTGGACGCGAAGGGATGCTCGACCCCGGCCTCGCGCAGCGTCTCGAGGGCGGCGAACACCTCCTCCATGGTCGTGGGCACCTCGATGCCGTTCTCCTCCAGGAGGTCGCTGCGATAGTAGAGGTGCACGCCGTTGGCCATGAACGCGACCGCCATCACGCCCTCGCCGGTGCGGATCAGCTGCGTGTCGGAGACGTTCTCGCCGTATTCGGCGATGTAGTCGTCGAGCGGACGGAGCAGGTCCGCGCTCATCAGGGGGACGATCGAATTGTTGGCGATCACCGCGACGGTATAGGTCGCCGGGCTGGTGGTGAGCGCGGGCACCTGGATCGTCTTGTGCTCGATGGTCTGGTTGACCTCGACCTGGACGCCGTCCGAGGCGCATTCCTGCACGCCGTCGTTGACGCGGTGCAGCGCCTCGAAATCGTTGGACAGGACCCGCACGGACCCCTCGCCGGCGATCTCGCAGCTCGCGTGCGCGTCGGCGAAGGCCCCGGAGGTCGTCGCCAGAACGGCGGCGACGGCGCCCGCGATGGTGGTGGAATGCTTCATTTTCAGCTCCCTGCGCGTTTCGGCCCGGACGAGCCGGAGGGCCGACCGTTCGGACCGTGACCGGTCGTTGGGCCGAACGCTAGCAGCGCGTGAACGCGGTTGCAAAAACTTATCGAACACGGTTGCAATATGGCGCGGTCCCTCCATGGTGGTCGGCGAAGGCACGCAGCGCGGACGAAGTCGCCGCGCCCGTCCGAAGGCAGCAGAGAGAGAGGGCCCGTGCCGCACAGGACGTTCTTCTTCTTCTTCCTGCCATCCTTCGCGGTGATGTTCCTCTTCATCGCGCTGCCCATCGCGTCGGTCGCGATCCAGTCGCTCTACATCGAGCACGAGCAGGTCATCATCGCCGAGGAGACCTGCGGGCCCTTCGGCTGCACGCAGAGCGTGCGCGTGGACGGCGCCGCCATGGCCGAGCTGCGCGAGGAGGCCCCGATGGGCCGCTTCAACGGCCTGGGCACCTATCTCGACTCGCGCCACCTCGCCGTGGCCGAGGTCGGCGCGATCCTGACCGACAACGCGGGCCTGCGCGACGTGGTGGGACGGCTGATGAACCTGCCCTTCTACAAGGCGCTCGGCTTCACGCTCGTCTACACTTTCGTCGTCACGCCGCTGGTGATCGTGCTCGGCCTCTTCATCGCGATGGGCGTCAACGCGATCCCCAAGCTCATCAAGGGCCCGGTGATCTTCTTCTCGCTGCTGCCGATGATCGTCACCCCCCTGATCGGCTCGCTGGTCCTGTTCTGGATGATCGACGAGAACGGCATCATCGGCGCCACGCTGCAGCTCATCTTCGACGACCCGGAGATGTCGCTGCGCGCCTCGCAGACGCTGACCTGGGCGGTGATCATGGTCTACGGGCTGTGGCACATGCTCCCGTTCAGCTTCCTGGTCTTCTACGCCGGGCTCCAGACGGTGCCGCAGGACACGTTGGAATCCGCCGTCATCGACGGCGCCAACCGCTGGGAGCGCACGCGCGACGTGATCGTCCCGCACCTCATGCCGCTCGTCACCTTCGTCGCGCTGGTGCAGCTCATGGACAACTTCCGCGTCTTCGAGCCGATCATCGGCTTCCAGGCCTCCGCCGACGCGACCACGCTGTCCTGGCTCATCTTCAACGACCTGCGCGGCTCCGACCAGCCGCTCTTCGGCTCGGCCGCCGCGACCTCGCTGCTGACGATCACGGGCATCTTCATCCTCCTCACGCCGGTGCTCGTGCGCACCTGGCGCGACTTCTCCCGGAAGGGCGCATGACATGAGCAGCCGCGCCACGCAGAGGTCCATGGGCTTCGCGATCTTCTCGACCGTGCTCGTGCTCGTGTGGGTGTTCGTCGCGGCCTTCCCCTTCCTCTGGACCATGTGGGGCTCGTTCAAGGTCGAGGGGGACTTCTTCTCCCGCACCGACTGGACGCGCGCCCTGACCGGCCCGCTCACCCTCGCGCAGGAGGGCGGCCGCTTCACCCTGGACGGCTATCGCGGCGCCTGGATCGACGAGGAGTTCTGGCGCGCCGCCCTCAACACCATGGTGATCACGCTCTTCGTGACGCTGATCTCCCTCACCATCGGGACGCTGGGCGGATACGCCCTGGCGCGGTCGGGGCACCGCTACGCGTTCTGGATCCTGATCGCGGCCCTGATCTTCCGGGCGATGCCGGGGGTGACGCTGGTCTCGGGCTACCTGCTGCCCTTCTTCGAATGGGGGATCTGGGGCTACGTCTCGACCACCGTGATCGTCCTCGTGGCGCTCAACCAGCCGTTCACGCTGTGGATGCTCTACGGCTTCTTCCTGAGCATCCCGCGCGATCTCGACGAAAGCGCGATGGTCGACGGCTGCAGCCGGTTCCAGGCGTTCCGGCTGGTCATCATCCCGGTGATGTGGCCGGGCGTGATCACGACGGGCCTGTTCTCGTTCCTGCTCGGCTACAACGACTTCGTCATCACGGCGCTCCTCCTGAGCCAGGAGAACCACACCATGGTCCCGCGCATCGCGGCCTTCCTCGGCTCCACCCAGCAGGAGGGGCGCGTGATGTTCGCGGTCGCGGCCGTCGTGTCGGCCATCGCGCCGCTCTTCGTGCTGATCCTCTTCTTCCAGCGGCAGATCGTCAGCGGCCTGACGGCCGGCGCCGTCAAGGGTTAGGCCATGGACGTCCAGGCCGAGAAGGCCGCGGTCCGCGCGCTCCACGCCGCGCTGGCCGCGGCGCCGCCCGGAGGCGTGGCCGAGGCGCTGGCGCCGCACGTCGCCCCGGACTGGCACTGGCGCGGCATGCACCCCTTCGACGAGCTGCGTGGCCCCGAGGCCGTCGCCGAGGCGTTCTGGAGCCCCCTGAAGACCGCGTTCACCGCCCTCCAGAGGCGGCCCGACATCTTCCTCGCCGGGCGCAACGCCATGGACGGCGGCGCCTCGACCTGGGTCATGTCGACGGGGCACCTCATGGGCCTCTTCGACCGTCCCTGGCTCGGCATCCGGCCGACGGGGCGCATCGCCATGCTGCGCTACGCCGAGTTCGACCGCGTCGAGGACGGCCGCGTGGTGGAGACCGCCCTCTTCTGCGACATCCCCCATCTGATGATCCAGGCCGGGCAGGACCCGTTCCCGCCCCGGACCGGCGCCCACCTGATCAATCCCGGCCCGATGACCCATGACGGCCTGATGTGGGAAGGCCGGGACCCCGCCGAGGGCGAGGCCACGCTCGCCCTCGTCGACGCCATGCTGACGGGTCCGAACCGGGGCTACCATCACCCGGAGGAGGCGCGCCTCCTCGCCGAGTTCTGGCACGAGGACATGCTCTGGTGGGGGCCCGCCGGGATCGGCGCGACCTACACGATCCCGGGCTACAGGCGCCATCACACGAAGCCCTTCGACGACGCCTTCGCCCATGGCGGCGACGGCCACCACCCCGACATCTGCCATGTGGCCGAAGGATCCTATGGCGCGATCTTCGGCTACGCGAACATGATCGTGCGCAACGCGGGCGGGTACATGGGCCTCACCGCGGCGCCGGCGAGCGCCGAGATGCGGGTCTGCGACGTCTACCGCCGGGCGGGCGACAAGCTGGCCGAGAACTGGATATTCATCGACATGCTCCACCACCTCCACCAGCAGGGGCTCGACCTCCTGGCGCGCAACGCCGAGGTCGCGACGTGACCGCCTTCCAGGCCGAGAAGGCCGCGGTCCGCGCGCTCCACGCCGCCCTCGCCGCCGCGCCGCCCGAGGGGGTCGCCGAGGCGCTCGCCGCGCACGTTGCCCCGGGCTGGCACTGGCGGGGCATGCACCCCTTCCACGAGCGGCGCGGCCCCGAGGCCGTCGCCGAAGCGTTCTGGACTCCCCTTAAGACCGCGTTCACCGCGCTTCAGAGACGGCCCGACATCTTCCTCGCCGGGCGCAACGAGATGGACGGGTTCGGCTCCACCTGGGTCGTGTCGATGGGGCACCTCATGGGCCTCTTCGACCGCCCCTGGCTCGGCATCCGGCCCACGGGCCGCATCGCCATGCTGCGCTACGCCGAGTTCGACCGCGTCGAGGACGGCCGCGTGGTCGAGACCGCCCTCTTCTGCGACATCCCCGCGGTGATGATCCAGGCCGGTCAGAATCCCTTCCCGCCCCAGACCGGCGCTCACCTGATCCAGCCGGGCCCGATGACCCATGACGGCCTCATGTGGGACGCGCAGGACCCGGCGGTGGGGGAGGCCACGCTCGCCTCGATCAACCGGATGCTCACGGGCATGGGCGAGGCCGAGCGCGGCGACGTCCCCCAGCCGAGCTATGACGACCACCTGCGCAAGTCCTGGCACGAGGACATGCTCTGGTGGGGCCCCGCCGGCATCGGCGCGACCTACACCATTCCCCGCTACATCGCGCAGCACTGCACCCCCTTCGGCCGCGCGCTCGACCGGCACTACCGCTTCAACGGCCATCTCTGCCGGCTGGCGGAGGGGCAGTTCGGCGGCTTCTTCGGCTGGGCGAACATCACCACGACCAGCACGGGCGGCTTCATGGGCATGCCCGCGGGGCCCGGCCCGGCCGACATGCGCGTCGTGGACATGTACCGGCGGGACGGCGACCTCCTGGCGGAGAACTGGATCTTCATCGACATGCTGCACTTCCTGGCCATGCAGGGCCTGGACGTGCTCGCCCGCAACGCCGAGCTCGCGCCGCCCGCCCCCTAGGCCCCCGAGGGGCGGCGCCCCCGGCGGGCGGCGCCCCCGGCGGGCGAGGCCTTGGGGAGGCGGGGCCTACGGGAGGCTAGGCCTCCGCGGGGCCGCGGGTCGTGCCTCGCTCGATCAGCCGCCCCTCGATCAGCACGCGCCGCGGCGGCAGGGACGGGTCCGCGATGCGCGCCAGGAGGACGTCCGCCGTCCCCTCCACCAGCCGGCCCATGCCTTGCCGCACGGTGGTCAGGTCGTATTCCCGCCAGGACGCCATCGCCACGTCGTCGAAGCCCACCACGGCCACGTCCTGCGGAATGCGCAGCCCCAGCTCCGCGCGCAGCACGCCCATCGCGGCGAAGGCCATGTGGTCGTTGCACGCGAACAGGGCCTCGGGCCCCCGACCACCGTCGAACATCCGGCGCGTCGCCTCCTCGGCGTCGGCGCGGATGAAGTTCGTCAGGCCCCGCGCGGCGAGGGTGATCCCGTGGGCCTCCAGCCCTTCGCGGAACCCGCGCTCGCGGTCGATCTGCGTGGAAGCGCCCTCGTAGCCCGCGAGGTAGCCGATCCGCCGATGGCCAGCGCCGCACAGGAGCTCGGCGACCGCCCGGCCGCCCGCGCGGTTGTCGGTCACCACCGCGTTGAGCCCCGCCTCGTCGAGCTCGCGGTTGAAGTGCACGACGGGGATCGCGTTCGCCGCGCATTCGCGCGCGAGCGAGGAGGACATCGTGACCGAGGCGAGCACGATCCCGTCGACCTGCCGGTCCATGATCTCGCGCACCACGCAGTCCGTGTCGTCGACCGTGGGCGTCGCCATGAACAGCAGGACGTGATGCCCCCGGCCCTGCAGCTCCAGGGACAGCCGCTCCACCGCCTCGGCGTAGAAGGCGTTGTCGAGATAGGCGACGAGCAGCCCGATCATCTGCGTGCGACCGGTGTTGAGCGAGCGGGCGAGCGCGTTCGGCCGGTAGCCGAGCTGCTCGGCGGCGGCGCGCACGCGCGCGTTCATCTTCGGCGAGGCCGAGCCGCCGGGGGTGAACACCCGGCTCACCGCCGCCCGGCTGACGCCCGCGAGGCGCGCCACGTCGAGGGATGTCGCCTTGAGCCGCCGCTTCATCTCGCCTCGCCCGCCCGGTGCGACCCTCTCCCCCAAACGCGGCGGCTTGGCCAGTGCCCGCCGCCCCCGGGGGCCTCTCGGCTGGCGGGGCGTCAGCCCGGCGGCGCCGCCGCGGCCCGCCGCCCGCCCGCTCCCCATGTCCCCCCGGCGAGGAGGGCGGCCGCGGCGAGCGTCGGGAGCCAGCCGGGGAGGACGGACAGCGCCAGCGGCACGAGCCAGAGCGCGGGCATCGGCCCGTCACGGCCCATGACCGGGCGCCGGCCGAGGAGGAACGCCGTGCTGACGGTGAAGACCGTGCCGGAGACCACCGCGTGGGCGATCGCCTCCGTGCCGCCCTGCGCCAGCATGCCCGGATAGATCAGGAACAGCATCGGCAGCACGTAGGCGACCGCCCCCAGGCGCAGCGCCTCGCCCGCGACGCGAAGCCAGCGCTCCTCGCAGATGGTGGCCGCGACGAAGACGCCCACGCAGACCGGCGGCGTCACCACCGAGAGCGTCGCGTAGTAGAGGACGAAGAAGTGCACCGTGAGCGGGTCCAGCCCGAGCCCGATCAGCGCCGGCGCGAACACCGCGGCCACGAGCACGTAGGCGGCCGAGGTCGGCAGCCCCATCCCCGCGATCAGGCAGACCGCCGCCATCACGATCGCGATGAGCCAGACCTGCCCGCCCGCCGCGCCCAGGATCCACGAGGTCAACGTCACCCCGACCCCGGTGAGGTTGAGGATCGAAACGAACACTTGCGCCGCCGTCAGCAGGAGCCCGACGATCACCAGCCCCTGCCCCCCGGTCGCGAGCGCCGGCAGGAGGCCCCGCAGCGCTCCGATCGGCCCGTCGCCGGCGCTCAGCCGCGCGACGAGATAGGCGGCGATCATGAACACGATCCCGTAGAAGGCCGTCGTCGCGACCGAATAGCCCTGCAGCACGCCGTAGAGGATGCCCGCGAGGGAGGCGACGATCGGGGCGATGCGCCGGATGTCGAGCGCCTCGCGCCAAGTCGGCAGCGTGTCGTCCACCGCCGCGCCATAGCCGCGCCGCCGCGCCACCACGTCGACCGTCAGGTAGACCCCGAGGTAGAACAGGATCGCCGGCAGCAGCGCCGCGAGCGCGATGGTCCAGTAGCCGACGCCCACGAGCTCGGCCATGACGAAGGCCGCCGTCCCCATGATGGGCGGGGCGAGCTGCCCGCCGGTGGAGGCGATCGCCTCCACCCCGCCGGCGAAGCGGGACGGGTATCCCAGGCGCTTCATGAGCGGGATGGTGAAGTTGCCCGTCGTCGCCACGTTGGCGACCGTGGAGCCCGAGATCATCCCGAAGAGGCCCGAGGCGATGGTCGCGATCTTGGCGGCGCCGCCGGGGCTGGCGCCCGAGGCGCGCGCCGCGAGGTCGAAGAACGCCCGCCCCGCCCCGGTATGGAGGAGGAACGCCCCGAACAGCATGAAGGCCGCCAGCGTCGTCGCCGCGACCCCGACCAGCATCCCCCACAGCCCCGCATCCGACAGGAGCACCGTCTCGGTCAGGTAGTAGGCGTCGAAGCCCCGGTGCCCGAACGCCCCCGGGATGAGGCTCCCGAAGAGCGCGTAGGCGGCCATGACCGCGACCAGCGCGGGGAACACCCAGGAGACGGCGCGGCGCGACAGCTCGAGGATCGCGACGGTCGCGGCGGCGGCGATCCAGACCTCGTGTCCTTGGGCGAACGGCCGCTCGTCCATGATCCGCTCGAAATGCCAGATCGTGTAGGCGCAGGCGGTCCAGATCGCCCCGAGCAGCGCGAGGTCGACCGCGATGCCGAGGGGGCGCCAGCGCCGCCCGGCCCCGGCCGGGTAGAGGCAGACCGCCATCGCCGAGATCAGGCCGACGAAGATCGCGCGCTGGACCAGGCTCTCGAACGGGCCCGCCGCCGCGGTCCAGAAGACGAAGAGCCCGGTGAGGGCGGCGAGAGCGGCGCCCATGCGCTCGCGCGGGCCGCCCAGGCGCGGGGCGGGTCCCGCGCCCGGCAGCGTCTCGGCGACGCCCGCGTCCGGCATCGACATCGGGAGCGCCGCCCCTCAGGCCGTCATTCGCCCCGCAGCCGCCCCGGCACCTCGAAGCCCGCCTCCTCGTAGGCGCGGATCGCCCCGGGATGCAGCGGCGACGTGGCGTATTCGAGGGTCAGCTCGGGGATCGAGTTGCCCTGCAGGTCCGCAAAGGCCGCCGCCTGCACGGTGGTGTCCTCGATCGCCGCCTTCGTCATCTGGTAGGCGATGTCGTCGGGCAGGTCCGGCCGCGCGCCGACGCCGATCATGAACCCCCAAGCGAGGTAGGGCGCGTCGGCGCCCTGCTGCGCGTCGGCGGGCTGCTCGACGATGGACAGCTCCGGCAGGGCCTCGCGGATCGCATCCGCCTGCGCCTCGCTGATCGGCAGGACCTTGAGCGGCGTCAGGGTGGCGATGTCGGTGGTGAGCGGGTCGAACTTGGTGCCCACGGCCGACTTGATGAACCCGGACAGGCGGTCGTCCTTGATCTCGTTGGCGAGCTCGGAATTGGACCCGCGCACCCACTCGGGGGACAGGCCGAAGAGCTCCATCACCTGCTCCGAGGTCGCCTCGGTCGAGCTGCCGCGCTGGCCGGGCCCGAACCGCTGCCCGTCCAGGTCCTCGATCGCGTCCAGCCCGGCGTCCCCGCGCACGATGATCAGCTGCGGCGCGAGGGAATAGGCCCACAGCAGCTTCGACTCGATGGGCGCGCCCTCGAACTCGCCCTGACCCTCGTAGGCCTGGTAGAGCGTGTTCGTGGTGATGAGGCCGGCGTCGAGCTGGCCCCGCTCCATGCGGCGCAGGTTGTCCACCGTGGCGCCCGTCTCGACCACGCTGGCCTGAAGGTCGGTGCGCTCGTTGAGGAGCCCCGCGAGGGCGGCGAAGTAGGCGTAGTGCGAGGATTGCGCGTTGGTCGCGCCCAGCGCGATGCGCTCCTGGGCAGCGGCCGGCAGGGCGACGAGCGCGAGCACGGCGCCGAGCGTGAGACGGTTGAGCATGAGACCTCCCGATCCGTGCGGCCTCGACCTGGGCCGCCTTCGCCGAGCATGGAGCGCCATCCCGAGCCGCACAAGCTCGGCGGTCCCAGCCCGGGGCGCCGTCATCGGCCGGGCCGTCGCTCCGGCGATGGGATCGTCATGGCACCTCGCGACGGCCCGGGCGCCGATGGGCCGAGGTGGACCGATCGCCGGGGCGGGCGCCGGCACATGCGGGTCGCCGCCCGCCCCCCCGGACGCGCGAGGGGGATCGGAGCGCTCGTCAGCCCCGCGCTTCCGCGGCCCGGCGCGCCTCGGCGCGCAGGTCCTCCACCTCCTCCGCGGACGCCTCGCGCCCCGTGAAGGACAGCACGTAGCCCGGCACGCGACCGAGCCGGTCCTCGAGGGGCTCGTGGAGGTCGAGCGCGTAGTAGCCGATCTGCATGAAGTAGAGGACGCGCGAGCGGGCGTCCGCCTCGGCGGCGTCGTAGCCATGGCGCGCGAACATCGCGCGGAGCGCGCGCAGGCGCGCCTCGTCCGCACGGTCGAGGACGCGGCGGACGGGCCCCGAGCGGCGGGCCCATTCGCGCACGGCGAAGTCGAGGCGGGGATCGAACATGGAAGGATCGACCCAGGCGCGGAAGACGTGCGCCACCGCGGCCGTGATCGTGGGCCGGTCGGCCTCGGCGAGCTCGACGATGGCGCGGGTATTGGTCGCGTCCCAATGCGCCAGCAGCATGTCGAGGAGCTCCTGCCGCGAGCCGAAGTACCAGTAGAACGAGGACCGCGAGACCTCGAGCCGCTGCGACAGCCGCAGGACCTTCACCGCGTCGATCCCGTCCGAGACGAGCACGTCGAGCGCGAGGCGCAGCCAGTCCTCGCGCGTGACCTTGACGTTGCCGGCGGGCAGATCGCGCGCGGCGTCGCGCAGGGGCACGATCACGCTCAAGAGCCGGCCTCGGCGATGATCTCGTGCAGGAGCGACGCCACCGTGTCCGGCGCGTGGCGGGCGTGGCTGACATGGCCCAGCCCCGGCACCTCGTGGAAGACGCCGCGCGGCGCCAGATCCGACACCTCGCGGCACATGGCGGGCGGCGTCTGCACGTCCTGCGCGAAGGCCACGACGTGCATCGGCACCTCGCAGCGGCGCAGGGCCTCGCGGCCGTCATAGTCGAGGCAGGCCTGCCACTGGGCGATCAGGTCCTCAGGCGCGCGCTCGCCGAAGCGGACGCTGTAGGCGGCCTTGACGCGCGCCCAGACCTGCGGGTCGCCCAGGGCGGCGGTCGGATAGGCGAAGGCGGCGTAGTGGCAGGTGGCCATCATCCCGTCGATGGACCGGCCCTCGCGCCGCATGTCGATCTCGGCCTGCATCCAGTCGCGGGTGAAGCCGTCGATATGGGCGGAGGTGCCCATCGGAATCGCCAGGCGCACGAGGTCCGGGCGCGCGCAGGCGACGGCTTGGGTCAGCAGACCGCCCATGGACAAGCCGGTCAGGATCACGGGGCCGTCGCAGGTGGCCTCGATCACCGCGGCGCAGTCGGCGGCCATCTCCTCGATCGTCCAGGGCGGGGGCGGAGACGTCGTCTCGCCCACGCCGCGCGGATCGTAGGAGATGCAGCGATACGCCCCGAAGCGCTCCCACTGCTCGAGGTAGTAATCCGCCGGGGCGTCGCCGCCGGGGATCCAGACGATATCCGGCGCGTCCCCCCTCGGGGGGCCCGCCACCGCCACCCGCATGGAGACGCCGCCGACGTCGATACGGCGGATGCGGACGGTGTCGTCGAAGGCCATGTCGCGGCTCCCCTAGCTGACGGGCGGTGCGCCGCCCTCGGCGCGGCGCCTGGCGATGAAGTCGTCGAGGGCCGCATCGCGGCTCGGGTCGGTCGCGGGCGGGCGGAACTCGCGCAGCACCCGCTGCCAGACGTCGGTGGCGCGCGCGTCGGCGTCCAGGCCGCCGCGCTCCTGCCAGGCGCCGATGTTGGACCAGTCGGCGACGAGGGGCTGATAGAAGGCCGTCGAGAACCGCTCCATCGTGTGGTCGCACCCGAAGAAATGGCCCCCCGGCGCCACCTCGCGCAGCGCGTCCATGGCGATCTCGGCCTCGCCGGCGGGGGTGGGGGCGCAGAGCTCGGCGAAGACCTGCATCGCCTCGAGGTCGGTGATCATCTTCTCGAAGCTGACCGTCAGCCCGCCCTCGATCCAGCCGGCGCCGTGGATCAGGACCGTCGCGCCCGCCAGCACCGCGCCCCAGGCGCCGAACTGCGTCTCGTGCGCGGCCTGGGCGTCGTTCACCGCGCCGCCCGCGCCGGTGGCGCTGCGCCAGGGCAGGCCCAGAAGGCGCGCCATCTGCCCGACGGCGAGGTTGGCCTTGACGTGCTCGGGCGTGCCGAAGGCGGGCGCGCCCGACTTCATGTCGACGTTGGAGGTGAACGAACCGTAGAGGACCGGCGCGCCCGGCCGGGCGAGTTGCGTCAGGGTAATCGCCGCCATCGCCTCGGCATGGCTCAGCGTCACCGCGCCCGCGACGGTCACCGGCGCCATCGCGCCCATCAGGCAGAACGGCGTGACGATGGAGGCCTGCCCCGCTCGCGCGAAGTCGATCAGCCCCTGCGCCATGGGGATGTCGAGCATCCGCGGCGAGTTGGTGTTGATGATCGTGTAGCACCATGGCTCGGCGGCGAACGCGTCCGCGCCCAGCCCGCGCGCCAGGCGGAGCATCTCGAAGGCGTCGGCGACCTGCGGGCTGCCGCGCGAGAAGACGAACGGCACCTTGTCCGAGAGGGTGAGCGAGGACCGCATCGTCGCGTAGTGGCGCTCGTGCGGGGGGACGTCCTGCGGCTCGACCGAGGGGGAGAGCATCTGGAGGACGTCGAAATGCTGGTTGAGCCGGGTGAAGTCGTCGAACGCCTCCAGGTCGCCGGGCCGCCGGCCCCGGACGTGGTCGTCCGCATGGGGCGCGCCCGCGCCGGGCTGGATGACGAGGCGACCCAGCTCCATGCGCAGGTCCTTGGCCCGCGATCCGGCGCGCAGGTCGAACCCCTTGGGCGCGGTGGCCAGCGCCGCCTCGACGATGTCGCGGCCCAGATGGACCATCTCACCGTCGATGCGCGCGCCCGCGGCGGCGTAGATATCGCGCGCCTCGGGCAGCAGGACCTTCATCCCCAGCTCCTCGAGCACCGTCAACGCGGCCTCGTGCATCGCCTCGATGCGGTCTTCCGTGAAGACCGGGACGGCTGGGAACGGGTTGCGCAGGTCGTGATAGTTCGTCTCGCGCGCGCCCTCCCCGGCCGAGACGGACGCGGCCCGGCCACGGCGCCCGCCACCGCGGCGGCGCGTCTCGGCCATGGGGGCGTCGGGGGACGCGTCGGGGGATGGGGCCTCGCTCATGGGTGCGTCGCGGACGAAGGGGCGTCCGCGCGCATCGCCCGGCCTTCGGGGTCGTAGGGCGAGGGGGGCACGATGCGCGCGCCCCGCTCCCGCCCGACCACGTGCATCGTGAGCGCCGCGCCGACCTCCGCCGCCTCCGCCGAGACCATCCCCATGGCGAGGCTGCGCCCGAGCGTGTGCCCGTAGCCGCCCGAGGTCACGAAGCCCACGCGCTTGCCGTCCTGCCAGATCGGCTCGAACCCGCTCGCGTCGGCATCGTCCGCATCCACCTCCAGCGTGACGATCCGGCGCGAGGGGTTCGCGCCGTGGGCGGCCGCGCGTCCGGTGAACTCCTTGGACCAGTCGATCCAGCGGTCCATGCCGGTCTCGGCGGCGGTGTAGCCTTGGGTGAACTCGGCCGACCAGATGCCGAAGCTCTTCTCGAGTCGGAGCGAGAGGAGCGCGTCGAACCCCACCTCGCGCAGGCCCAGATCCGCGCCCGCCTTCAGCAGCGCGCGGCGCAGGGGGACGTGGCCCATGGCGTCGACGTGGATCTCGTATCCGAGCTCGCCCGAGACCGAGAGCCGGCCGACATGCGCCCGGGTGAGGCCCACGTCCATCCGGGCGCAGCCCATGAACGGCAAGGCCACCTCGTGCTCCGTCACCCGCTCGAGCACCTCGCGCGAGCGGGGGCCCGAGAGCGAGAAGCCCACCACACGGTCCGACAGGTCGGCGACGTTCACGCCCTCCTCCATATGGTCCATGAACCAGCGCATGTGCCATTCGCGCAGGTAGTAGGAGCCGGTGATCCAGTAGCGGTCCCCGCCCGGCGCCGCGCCGTCCGCGGCCGGGGTCTCGCCCCAGTTGAAGAGGGTGAGGTCCCCCTTCAGCCGCCCGTCCGGCGCCAGCATCGGCGCCAGCCGCGCACGGCCCGGCGCGGGCAGCTTGGAGGCCATCATGCGGTCCAGCCACGCGGCGGCCCGCGGCCCCGTCACCTCGAAGCGGGAGAAGGCCGAGATGTCGAGCAGACCGCAGGCCTCGCGCACCGCGCGGCATTCGTCGCCGACCACCTCGTGGGCGCCCGAGCGGTGCAGCGTCGGCGCCTCCTCGAACTCGGGAGAGGGCGCGAAGTAGAGCGGCACCTCCAGCCCGTAGGACGAGCCCCAGCGCGCGCCGGCGGCGGTCATCGCGTCATGCGCGGGCGCGACCTTGGCGGGCCGGCCGGCCGGCAGGCGCTCGTTGGGATAGGTCATCACGAAGCGGCGGGTGTAGAACTGGCCCGTCGTCTCGCGGATGTAGCGGCGGTTCTGCGCGAACTCGCCGTAGCGGGCCACGTCCATGCCGAACACGTCCGCCTCGGGCTCGCCGTCCACGATCCATTCGGCCAGGGACTTGCCCACGCCGCCGCCCTGGAGGAACCCCGCCATCACCGCGCAGGCGCACCAGTAGCCGGGCAGGCCCCGCACCGGGCCGACCAGCGGATTGCCGTCCGGCGAGAAGGTGAACGCGCCGTTGACCCAGGTCTTCACCCCGACCTCCTGGAGGGCCGGGTAGCGCTCGAAGCCGAGCGTCAGCTCGCGCTCGATGCGGTCGGTCTGCTCCTGGAACAGCTCCATCCCGTAATCCCAGGGCGCGCCGTCCTCGGCCCAGTGCTCGTGCTCGATCTCGTAGATCCCGAGGAGCACGCCCTTCTGATCCTGCCGCAGATAGGTGAACCCCTCGAGGTCCACCGTCATCGGCACCTCGAAGTCGAGCTCCTCGAGCTGCGGGATCGTGTCGGAGATGAGGTAGTGGTGCTTGAGCGGGGCGACCGGCAGCTCGATGCCCGCCATGCGCCCGAGCTGCTTGGCCCAGAGACCGCCCGCGTTCACGACATGCTCGGTGCGGTAGGTGCCCTTCTCGGTGACGACCTCCCAGCCCTCGGGGAGCTGGCGGAGCTCCAGCACGCGGTCGTGCTCGATGACGGTGGCGCCGCGCGTCCGGGCGGCCTTGGCATAGGCGTGCACCACGCCGGTCGTGTCGATGTAGCCCTCGCGGTCCGCCCACATCCCGCCCAGCAGGTCGTGCGGCGACATGATCGGACAGAGCTCCACCGCCTCCTCGGGGGTCACGAGGCGGCAATCCTCGATCCCGATGGACTGGAAGGTGCGATAGGCCGATTGCAGCCATTCCCAGCGGTCCGGCGTGCCGGCGAGGGTCAGGCCGCCCGTCATGTGCATGCCCACGGACTGGCCGCTCTCGCGCTCGATCTCCTGCAGCAGGTCGATGGTGTAGGCCTGGAGCTGGGCGATGTTGGGATCGGCGTTGAGCGCGTGGAAGCCGCCGGCCGCGTGCCAAGAGCTGCCCGCGGTCAGCACGCTGCGCTCGATCAGCGCGACGTCCGTCCAGCCCTTGCGCGCCAGGTGGTAGAGGACGCTCGCCCCGACCACGCCGCCGCCGATCACGATCACCCGGTAATGCTGCATCGCCAACCCTCCGTCGCGCGAAGGCTATCGGGCGATGGACATGGATGTCCATAGCTGCCGACCGTCATTGCGACGTACACCGGACGAGACTGGACAGAAGTGCCCGGGGTGGTGTTCACTTCCCTCAATGACGCAACGTCCAAGGGGGATCGACATGACCGGGATCGTACACACGAAAGGCTGGAGCCCGTCGCGGCGCCAAGTCCTGGCCACCGGCGCGGCGGCCGGCGTCCTCGGCGCCGCGATGCCGCGCTACTCCCTGGCCCAGGACGGCCGGGTCCTGCGCATCCGGTCCTATTCCGACCTCCAGACCGTCGATCCTGCCTACCTCCTGGCCATCCCGGAGGAGGACGTGATGATGGCGATCTTCGCCCCGCTCGTCGGCCCGGTCGCCGGCGACGACTGGGCGTGGAAGCCCGTCGCGGCCTCCCGCGTCGAACAGGTGTCGGACACCGAGGTCGAGTTCGAGCTGATGGAGGGGCTGCAGTTCACCGACGGCTACGGCCCGGTGACGGCCGAGGACGTGAAGTTCTCGATCGAGCGCTTCGTGGATCCGGAGGTCGAGAGCGCATACGCCGCCGAATGGGCGGCGCTCGACCGGGTGGAGGTCACCGGCGAGCGCACGGGCGTCATCCGCCTCACCGAGGCGTTCGCGCCGCTCTTCACCTCGACCCTGCCCACCGGCCGCTCGTGCATCCTGTCACGGCAGGCGGTGGCGGATTCGGAGGGTCGGCTGGGCATCCCGCCCCTGGGCATGTCGGGGCCCTACGTGCTGACCGAATGGGTGCCCAAGCAGCGCACGGTGCTGACGCGCAACCCCGACTGGCCAGGGGAGCCGGGCGGCTTCGAGGAAATCCACATCATCCCCATCGAGGACCCCAGCACGGCCGAGCGCGGCTTCGAATCCGGCGACATCGACCACACCTGGACCGCCGTCTCGTCGCTTCCGCGTCTCAAGGAGAACCCGCCCGAGGGCGCGACGGTCATCGAGAAGCCGTCGCTCGCCTTCGTCTGGATGGGCATGAACCAGGACGTGGCGCCCTTCGACGATCCGCTGGTGCGCCGCGCCGTCCAGCACGCGATCGACCGCGAGGCAGTGGTCGACGCCGCCTATTTCGGGGCGGCCCAAGTCTCGACCGGGGTCGTCGCGCCGGGGCTGCCGGGGCATCGCGACGGCGTCACCTACGAGTACGACCCGGACCGCGCGCGCGAGCTTCTGGCCGAGGCCGGCGTCTCGGACCTCTCGGTCACGCTCGACATCCTCAACCAGTCCGACCGCCTGACGGCCGCTCAGGTGATCCAGGCCAACCTCGCCGACGTCGGCATCCAGGTGGAGATCAAGCAGAACGACAGCGGCACCTTCTGGACCCTCGGCTCGGAGGAGGGCGAGTACTACGACGACATGCAGCTCTTCCTCCAGCGGTTTTCGTCCTTCCCCGACCCGTCCTTCCCGGTGGCCTGGTTCACGCCCGAGCAGATCGGCAAGTGGAACTGGGAGCGGTGGGACAACGCCGAGTACGGCGAGCTCTACGAGGCGTCGCTGGTCGAGATCGACACCGAGGCGCGCGCCGCGACGATCGAGCGGATGCAGGACCTGATGGACGAGAGCGGCTCCTACGTCTTCCTCACCCACGAGGTCGTGGGCGTCCTGCACGGCCCCGGCATCGAGCCCGCGCTCAAGCCCGACGGGGGGCCGATCCTGGCCGAGTTCCGGCCGGCCTCCTGACGACGCGGGGGGCCGGCGGGTGCTGATCTACGCGCTGCGCCGGCTGGCCCTGGGCGTGGTCATCGTGAGCCTCGCCATGGCGGCGCTCTTCGCGATGATCTACGTCGTGCCCGGCGATCCGGCCTCCGTCGCGCTCGGCCCCCGCGCGACGCCGGAGATGATCGAGGCCCTGCGCGCGCGCATGGGCCTCGACCAGCCGATCTGGGCGCAGTTCTGGAACTTCTACTCCGGCGCCTGGACGGGCGATCTGGGCACGGAGGTCCTGTCGAACCGTCCCGTCCTGACGGTGGTGCTGGAGCAGCTTCCGTTCACGCTCGCCCTCATCGCGGGCGGGATCCTTTGGTCGGTGGCGCTGGGGATCCCGCTGGGGTGCCTCGCGGCGGTGCGCCGGGGCTCCTGGGTGGACCGGATCGTCGGCCTCCTGTCGGTGGCCGTGATCGCCGTGCCGTCCTTCGTGGTGGCGATCTACGCGCTCCTGATCTTCTCGGTCTCGCTGCGCTGGCTGCCGGCGATCGGCGCGGGCGAGCCCGGGGATCTCAGCGACCAGCTCGTGCACCTGATCCTGCCGTCGCTGGCCGTGGGGCTGGGCTGGGTGGGCTACATCGCGCGGCTGGTGCGCGCCTCGATGCTCGAGGTCCTGGAATCCAGCCACATCCGCACCGCCCGCGCCTTCGGCCTGACCGAAGGACGAATCGTCTACCGCTACGCGCTGCCGCTTGCGATCCTGCCGACGATCACGCTGCTGGGGATCGGCGTCGGGCAGATGATCTCCTCGGCCGTGTTCGCCGAGATCGTGTTCGCGCGGCCCGGCATCGGCAAGCTCGTCTACGACGCCATCCTGACCCGCAACTATCCCCTCGTGACCGGCGCCGTCCTCGTGACGACCGTGTTCTTCGTCCTCGCCAACATCGCCGCCGACCTCGCCATCGCCGCGCTGGATCCCCGTGTCCGCCGCGGCCTCTGATCCCCCGCGCCGAGCGCCCCGCGCCATGGCGCTGCGCCGGGTGCTGCGCGAGCCGCTGGGCGCGTTCGGCCTGGCGCTGGTGGTCGCGGCGGTCTTCGGCGCGCTCTTCGCGGACGTGCTGGCCGCGGCCGACCCCACCCGCATCTCGCCGCGCGACCGCTTCCTGGCGCCGTCCTGGGAGCATCTGATGGGCACCGACCACCTGGGCCGGGACCTCTTCGCCCGCGTCCTGCACGGGGCGCGGATCGCTCTGACGGTCGCTGTCGGGGCGACGGCCGTGTCCGTCGTCCTGGGCGCGGTCCTGGGGCTGATCGCGGGCTACGGGCCACGCTGGCTCGATGCGGTCCTCGTCCTCGTCTTCGACGCGGTGAAGAGCTTTCCGACGGTGATGCTGGCGCTCGCGCTCGTGACGCTGTTCGGCCCCTCTATCGAGGCCGTGGTCGTCGTCGTCATCCTCGTGAACGTGCCCGGCTACGCGCGCATCGTGCGAACGCAGACCATGGCGCTGCGCAGCGCCGAGCACATCGATGCGGCGCGCTCGATGGGGGCTTCGACCGCCCGGATCCTGCGCGTCCACGTCCTGCCCAACGTGATCGGGCCGGTGGTGATCCTCGCCTCGATGGATATCCCAGTCGTCATCGCCATCGAGGCGGGCATGTCCTTCCTCGGCCTGGGCGTGCGCCCGCCGACGCCCTCCTGGGGCGCGATCCTGAACGACGGGTTCTCCAACATCCGCGAGACGCCCTGGATCGTCGTCGCGGGCGGGGCGCCCATCGTCGTCGCCACGCTGGGGTTCACCTTCCTGGGCGAGACGCTGCGCGACGTTTTCGACCCGAGGCTGAAGGGCCGATGAGCGTGCTCAGCGTCCGGGACCTCGCGGTCGACTTCGCCACCGAGGGCGGCACGCTGCGCGCCCTGACGGGCGTGAGCTTCGACATCCCCGTGCGCGGCATCACCGGGATCGTGGGCGAATCCGGTTGCGGCAAGTCAACGCTCATCAACGCGATCCTCGGGCTCCTGGCCGACAACGGAACCGTCACCGAGGGGTCCATCGACTTCGACGGGACCGAGCTGACGGCGCAAGGGCCCAAGGCGATGCGCGCGATCCGCGGCACGCGCATCTCCACGGTGTTCCAGGATCCGATGGGCGCGCTCAACCCCGTGCGCTCCATCGGCGCGCAGATGGTCGACGTGCAGTATCGCAGCGGCCGCGGCGCCGCCGCCAAGCGCGTCCGCGCCCGCGAGATGCTGGAGGCGGTGCGCATCCCCGACGCGGCCGCGCGGCTGGGCCAGTTCCCGCACGAGCTGTCGGGCGGCATGAAGCAGCGCGTCGCCATCGCCATGGCGCTGATGATGGAGCCGGACCTGCTGATCGCCGACGAGCCGACCACCGCGCTCGACGCCACGCTGGAGGTCGCGACCATCGAGCTCCTGCGGGATCTCCAGCGCGAGACGGGCGTCGCCATCATGTTCGTCTCGCACCATCTGGGGGTGATCGCGGAGCTCTGCGACGCGGTGGTGGTGATGTATGCCGGCGAGGTGGTCGAGCGCGGGCCGGTGCGCGCGATCTTCCGCGATCCCCGCCACCCCTACACCGCGCGCCTGCTCGACTGCGACCCGGCGCTGGCGGGCGACGAGGACGGCCCGATGGCCACCATCCCGGGTGAGCTGCCGGATCTGCGCGCCCGGCCCGCCGGCTGCGTCTTCGCGCCCCGCTGCGCGCTGGCGCACGACCGCTGCACGCAGGCGCCGCCGCTCCATGCCGTCACCGGCGATCACCACGCCCGCTGCTGGCTGGCCGACACCCCGAGGGACCGCGGATGAGCCTGCTGGAAGTCCGGGACGTCGAGGTGGCGTTCGACGTCGGCACCCTCGCCGGGCGCCTGCGCGGCCGCCCGTCGAGCATCCTGGGCGTCGCCGGCGTCTCGTTCGAGATGGGCGAGGGCGAAACCTTCGCCCTGGTGGGCGAGAGCGGGTCGGGCAAGACCACGCTAGCCCGCGCCATCGGCGCGCTCACCCCGCACACGGCCGGCCACATCGAGGTCGCCGGTCGCGACGTCTCCACCCTGCGCGGCGCGACGCTCAAGGCGCTTCGGCGCGAGGTCTCGATGATGTTCCAGGACCCGGTGGGCTCGCTCTCGCCGCGCCTCACGGTCGGCGCGCTGGTGGCCGAGCCGTTCCGCATCCACGGGGCGGACGGGCGCGACTTGGCCGCGGAGGTGGAGCGCCTCCTGCGGCTCGTCGGGCTGCCCGCCGCCTTCGCCGCGCGCTATCCGCACCAGCTCTCCGGCGGGCAGGCCAGGCGGGTCGGCGTGGCGCGGGCCATCGCCCTCGACCCCAGGCTGGTGCTGGCGGACGAGCCCACGGCGGGCCTGGACGTGTCGGTGCAGGGCGAGGTCCTGAACCTGCTGGCCGACCTGCGCGCGCGGATGGGGCTGTCGATGCTGGTCATCACGCACAACCTGCACGTCGTGCGGCGTATCGCCGACCGGATGGCGGTCATGTACCTCGGCCGCTTCGTCGAGACCGGCCCCGCGCGCGAGGTCTTCGCAGCACCCCGCCATCCCTACACCGCAGCACTCCTGTCGGCGAACCCCGAGCCGGACCCGGACCGCGCGGCGACGCGCATCACCCTGCCCGCCGAGGTGCCCTCGCTCTTCGCGCGCCCGCCGGGGTGCGAGTTCCACACCCGCTGCCCGTGGGCGCGGGACCGCTGCCGGACGCAGATGCCTGCCATGACCGGCGAAGGCGCGCGGGCCTGGCGCTGCCACTACCCGCTCGACCCGGGCACGACGCCCCCACGGACCGCGGAGGACCGGCCATGATCGCCATCGAGGACCACGAGACGATCTGGATCGAGATGCCCGACGGTGCCCGCCTCGCCGCGCGGCTATGGCTGCCCGAGGGCGCGCGCGACGCGCCTGTGCCGGCGATCCTGGAGTACATCCCCTATCGGCGCCGGGACCGGACACGGATGCGTGACGAATCAATCCATCCGGCGCTGGCCGCCGCGGGCTACGCCTGCCTGCGCGTCGATTGCCGCGGCCATGGCGACAGCGACGGCGTGATGCGCGACGAGTACGCGCAGGCAGAACTGGACGATGGGTGCGACGTCATCGCCTGGATCGCCGCGCAGGACTGGTGCGACGGGCAGGTGGCGATGTTCGGCAAGTCCTGGGGCGCCTACAACTCGTTCCAGATCGCCGCGATGCGCCCGCCCGCGCTTCGGGCGATCGCGCCCGTCATGGGCTGCGACGACCGCTGGCGCGAGGACATCCACTTCTACGGCGGGCGGCTCGCGGGGGACAACTTCTGGTGGGGCTCGGTCATGCAGGAGCTCAACGCCCTGCCGCCCGACCCCGAGATCGTGGGCGCCGAGTGGCGGCGTATGTGGAAGGAGCGGCTGGAGGCGATGGAGTTCTGGCCCGCGATGTGGGCCGAGCACCAGACGCACGACCACTGGCGCCACGGCTCGATCTGCGAGGATTACGACGCGATCCAGGTGCCGATCTACTTCTTCGGCGGCTGGGCGGATCTCTTCCGCGACACGCCCTTCCGCATCGCCGAGAACATGCCGGACCGTGTGAAGCTGCTGATGGGCCCCTGGGCGCATCTCTATCCGCACCAGGCGATCCCCGGCCCGACGGTGGACTTCGTGGGCGAGCTGACGGGCTTCCTCGACCACCATCTGAAGGGCCGGCCCATGCCCGAGGAGCCGCCGTTGCGGTTCTTCATCCTGGACGGCCATCCGCCCCATGGCCACTACGAGGACCGCGCGGGGCGGTGGGTCGAGGAGGCGACGTGGCCCTCCCCAAACGTGGCGGATCGCCAACTGTGGCTCAACGCGGGCACGCTGGGGGACGATGCGGCGGAGGGCGAGGCGATGCACGTCCGCTCGCCGCAATCCTACGGGATGGCCGGCGGGGACATGTGCGGCTTCGGCACGCCCGGCGACCTGCCGCGCGACGGGCGCATGGACGCGGGCGGCGCGCTGCTGTTCCACTCTGCACCGATGGTGGAGGCGACCGACGTCCTGGGTCAGCCCGTGCTCATGCTGGAAGCGCAGGCCGATGCGCCCGAGGGCCTGGTCGCCGCGCTCCTCTACGACGAGGCGCCGGGCGGGGCGCAGACCCTGATCTCGCGCGGCTACGCCAACCTCAGCCATCTGGAGAGCGACACCGACCCGCGCACCGTCACGCCGGGCGAGCCCCTGTCGATCACGGTGCCGCTTCACGGCTGCGCCTACCGCGTCCCCGCGGGGCACCGCCTCTGCCTGCACGTGGCGACCGCCTACTGGCCGGTCCTCTGGCCCGGCCCCGAGCCCCTCGGCCTGACCATCGCGCCCGGCCGCTCGCGGCTGGCGGTCCCGGTCCGGGCGGGGACGCCCGACGCGCCCACGCCGCGCGACCTGACGCCACCCCCGGAGGCGCACCCGCCGCGCACCACGCAGGTGAGCCCCGGCGCGATGGCCCGCACCATCGCCACGGACCTGAAGACGGGGGTCGTCCATCACCGCGTCTTCTTCGACGGGGGCGTCTTCGGTCCCGTGGGGTCGTCGCGTCTGGACGACACGGGGACGGTCCTGTCCTCGGTCTCCGAGCGGCTCCATTCGATCCATCCGGACGATCCTCTCTCGGCCCGCGCGAGCCTGTCGCAGCGCGCCGGCTTCGAGCGCGGCGACTGGCGCGCCACCATCGAGTGCGATGCCGAGATGACCTGTACGGCCGAGGCGTTCCGGTTCATCGCCTCCGTCACCTGCCGCGACGGGGACGAGGTGTTCCACCATGTCGATTGGGACCGTACCGTGCCTCGGAACGGACAGTGAGGCCGCGCGCATGACACCGCTGGAGCATCTCGACGCCAACTTCGACGCCCATGTCGCCGAGCTGATCGAGCTGGTCGCGATCCCGTCCGTCTCCGCCGATCCCACCCATGCGGACGACGTCATCCGTGCCGCCGAATGGGTGGCCGCTCGCCTGCGCCGGGCGGGAATGGAGCATGTGGAACTCCTGCCGACGGAAGGGCACCCTTGCGTGATCGGCGACTGGCTCCATGCCGGGCCGGACAAGCCGACGGTGCTGGTCTACGGCCATTTCGACGTGCAGCCGGCCGAGCCGCTAAACCTGTGGACGTCGCCGCCCTTCGCCCCCGAGATCCGGGGCGGCCGCCTCTACGGCCGGGGCGCCTCGGACGACAAGGGCGGGATGATGTGCTCGATCCTCGGGATCGAGGCGTGGCTCGCCGCGACGGGGCGGCTGCCGGTCAACGTCAAGGTGCTCTACGAGGGGCAGGAGGAGATCGGCTCGCCCGACCTGCCCCCTGCCATCGAGGCCGCGCGCGAGCGGCTGTCGGCGGACATGATCTTCTCGGCCGACGGCCTGCAATGGTCGCCCGATCGGCCGCAGATCGTCGAGGGACTCAAGGGCATGGTCTGCATGGAGGTGATCGTGCGCGGCCCGCGCGCCGATCAGCACTCCGGCCTGCACGGCGGCGGCATCGCGAACCCGGCGCTGGCGCTGGCGCAACTGCTGGCGACCATGAAGGACGCGGCCGGCACCGTCACGGTCGCGAGGTTCCACGACGACGTCCTGCCCCTGACCGACGACGAGCGCGCCGCCATCGCCCGCGTCCCCTATGACGAAGCGGCGTATCTGGCCGAGACCGGCGCGCCCGCCGCCGTGGGCGAGCCGGGATACACCACCTACGAGCGCCTGTGGGCGCGGCCGACGCTGGACGTCAACGGCCTGACCTCGGGCCACCAGGGCGCGGGCACCAAGACCGTGCTGCCGGCCGAGGCCCGCGCCAAGATAACGTGCCGCCTCGTCGCGGACCAGTCGCCCGAGCGCGTGTTCGACGCCATCGCGGCCCATGTCGCGGCCCACGCGCCCGAGGGCGTGACGGCCGAGCTGGTCCGCACCCCCGGGCGGGCCGATCCGTTCCTCGTGCCCGCGGGCCACAACGCGAGCGCCGTGGCGGCCGAGGTGCTGCGCGACCTCTACGGCGTCGAGCCCTACCGCACGCGCCTGGGCGGCTCGATCCCGGTCATGACGACCCTGCGCGACGTGCTCGGGGTCCATGCGACCATGTTCGGGTTCAGCCATGGCGACGAGAACCTGCACGCCCCCGACGAGTTCTTCCGCCTGGATGTCTACCGGCGCGGGCAGGAGGCCTACGTGCGCCTGCTCGAACGCCTGGGCGGGTGAGGCGCGGGGGCCGGACCGCCCGTCCCGACGACTGCCGACGCGTCGCCGCACCGCCCCTCGGCGCCATGGCCACCCCTGTCCATTGACGCCGCGGCCGGTGTCTCCCACGGTGGTGGCACCGCATCACCGGGGGATCTGGAATGACCGCGACAGCCTTCACCACCGCCGCCATCGTCGCGCTCCTCGCCGCGGGCGGCGCGCAGGCGCAGAGCACGCTCAAGCTGGCCACCGACTCCGGCGCCGCGGGCAGCCCCTCTGGCGACGCGATGGACCGCTGGGCCGCGCTGATCGAGGAGGGGACGGGCGGCTCGGTCGAGGTCGACGTCTTCTACCAGAACGAGCTCGGCGGGCAGCAGGAGATCTTCGACCTCTTCATCGCCGGCGACGTGGACCTGATGCTCAACTGGCCGACCACGGCCTACAGCGACAAGCTCAGCGTCCTCTTCGCGCCCTACATGGTCACCTCCTGGGAGGAGGCGCTGCCGGCCTATTCCCCGGGCGGCTGGCTCTACTCGATGCTGGGCGACATCTACGACGACATGGGCCTGACCTTCCTCGGCGTCTGGCCGGAGGGGTTCAACGGCATCGCCTCTAAAGGCGGCTACGCGATGACGGTCGAGGAGGCGGGCGACATGAAGATCCGCGTGCCGCCCATGTTCCCGATGGCCGAGGCGGTGCAGGCGCTCGGCTACCAGACCGCGACCATCGACTGGAGCGAGACCTTCACCGCGATCCAGACCGGCGTGGTCGACGGCGACGGGGCCAACATCATCTACTGGGACTACGAGTATTTCCGCGACACGCTCGACTACTACAACCGCACCAAGCAGAACTTCGTCACCGGCATCCTGAGCGCCAATGCGGGCTCGATGGAGGGCCTGACGGACGAGGAGCGCCAGGTCGTGGCCGACACCGCGGTGATCGTGATGGAGGAGGCGTTCCAGAACGCCCGCGCGCTGGACCAGTCCTATGTCGAGCTCGCGATCGAGGCGGGCATGGAATATGTCGAGCCGGACGACGCGCAGCTCGCCGCGCTCGCCACCGCGGTGCGGGCCGAGGTCTGGCCGCTCCTCGAGGAGCGCGTCGGCCCGGAGATCATGGACACCATCCGTGCCAACGCCACCAAGCTCGACTGAGCGGCCGGGCCCCGCGTCGCGCATCACGGTGGCGGGGCTCGACGTCCTCGCGCTCGCCGCCTCGGCGGCGGTCGCGGGGCTGATGCTGTTCCTGGTGGTCGCGCGCTACGTGCTCGGCCTCTCCATCGTGGGGCTGCACGAGCTGATCATGGGGTCCGCGATGGTGCTCTACATGACCGGCGCGCTGATCGCCTCGCGCAGGGGCGAGCACCTCACCGTCGACTGGCTCGGCGAGCGGCTGGCGGAGGGCCGCGGCCGGCAGGCGCACCGCCTGTTCGTGGGGCTCGTCACGGCCGTCGTCGCGTCGGCGTTCTGCGTCTGGTCCGTCCGCATGATCGCCTGGGGGCTGGAGCGACCCCAGCTCACGCCGGCCTGGCGCATCCCGGTCTGGGCGCTCCAACTGCCCATCGTCGTGGCCGCGGTGGGAAGCCTGCTCTACGCGCTGCGCGACGTCGGCCGCGCCCTGCGCGCGCTGCGCCGCTGATGGAGGCGCTGCCGGCGGTCCTCCTCCTGGTGGTGCTGATGGGCGCGGGGGTGCCGGTGGCGTGGTCTTTCGGCGCGGTGCTGCTCTACCTCAGCGTGGTCTACGACGCGAACCTCGACACGCTGATGCTCCAGGGCTACCGCTCGCTCGATTCCGTCATCCTCGTGGCGCTGCCGCTCTTCGTGCTCACGGGCTACCTGATGCAGTCGGGCGGCATCGCGGGGCGGATCGTCGCCTTCGTCGAGCGCCTGGCGACGGGACGCGGCGGCATGGGCAGCGCGATGGTGCTGTCCTCGGCCGTGTTCGGCGCGATCTCGGGCACGGCGACGGCGGCGATCGCCTCGATCGGCACGATCATGTCCGATCC
Source organism: uncultured Alphaproteobacteria bacterium (assembly GCA_963833115.1). Lineage (GTDB taxonomy): Bacteria > Pseudomonadota > Alphaproteobacteria > Rhodobacterales > Rhodobacteraceae > Hasllibacter. The sequence goes on from CAWHWS010000002.1 coordinate 512,893, forward strand.
CCTGGCGCGGCGCGGCTACCCGCGCGGGCGCATCGCGGCGCTGCTGGGCATCTCCTCGCTGCTGGGCATCCTGATCCCGCCCTCGATCACGATGATCCTCTTCGCCGTGGTCACGCGCCAGTCGGTCGCCGCCTGCTTCGCGGCGACCATCGGCCCTGCGCTGATCCTGATCGCGGGCCTCATCGCCTACAACCGGTTCCTGGTGGGGCGCGCCTTCGACGAGGTGCCGGTGGAAGAGGGCGGCCGCCCGCCCTTCTCGCGCGTCACGCTCGCCGCGCTGCCGGCGCTGTCGCTGCCCGTCATCATCCTGGGCGGCATCTACGGCGGCGTCTTCACCCCGACCGAGGCCGCGGGCGTCGCGGTGGCCGCGAGCCTGGTCGTCGGCGGGCTGATCTACCGCGAGTTCACCTGGAGCTCCCTGCGCCGCAGCGTGATCGACGCGGCCGAGACGACCGGGACGATCATCCTGATCCTGCTGTTCTCGTTCATGATCTCCCGCATCCTCGCCGCCGAGCGCATCCCCCAGGACCTGACCGAGGCGGTCCAGGCCCTGGTCCAGTCCCCCCTCGGGGCGCTGATGCTGGTCAACGCGGTGCTGATCGTCGCCGGGGCGCTGATGGACGACGTGTCGGTCACGGTCGTGGTCGCGCCGCTGTTCCTGCCGGTGGTGGTCGCGTCCGGGGTCGATCCGGTGCACTTCGCGGCCATCGTCGCCTGCTCGGTGGTGATCGGCGCCAACAGCCCGCCGGTGGCGCCGGTGCTGTTCATGTCCTGTCGCATCTGCCGCGCGCCGATCCTGGACGCGGTGGGGCCGGCGCTCGGCCTGATCGCGTTCGTGGCGCTGCCGGTGATGCTCGCGACCACGTTCTGGCCGCCCCTGTCCCTGTCCATCCCACGCTGGCTGGGACTTCTGTAGGATGGACCCGCTGCCGCCGCCGGGGCGCGTCGAGGCCATCGCCAGGCGCCTGGTCTCCTGGCCGTCTGAGACCGGCACGGACGGCGAGGCCGCCTTCGGCCCGCGCCTCGCCGAGCTCCTGCGCGCCATCCCGTACTTCCAGGACAATCCCGATGACGTCGTGCTGGTGCCGAGCCACGGGGACCCGCCGCGCCACAGCGTCGTCGCCCTGGTGCGGGGGACCGGGCGGCGGACCCTCGGGCTCGCAGGGCACTACGACACCGTCGAGACGCGCGGCTACGGCGACCTGGGGGACCGGGCGCTGGACCCGGACGCGCTGGTCGCCGCGATGACGGGGGCCGGGGAGGCGGACGCCGCCCTGCGCTCGGACCTCGCCTCGGGGGCATTCCTGCCGGGGCGCGGGATGCTGGACATGAAGAGCGGGCTCGCCATTGGCGTGGCGCTCCTGGAGCGGTTCGCGTCGATCCCGGGCCGGCAGGGCAACCTGATGCTCATGGCCAGCCCCGACGAGGAGCGCGAGAGCCGCGGCGCGCGCAGCCTGCGCGACGCTCTGCCGGCGCTCGCCGCCCGCCTCGGGATCGAGCTGGCGGGGGTCATCAACCTCGACGTGACCTCCGATCCCGGGGACGGCGCGGAGGGGCGCGCGATCTTCGCCGGCACGATCGGCAAGTCGATGCCCTTCGCCCTCGTCGTCGGGCGCCCGGCGCACGCGGCCTATCCGTTCGAGGGCGTGAGTGCGGCCGCGATCGGCGCCGGCATCCTCGCCGCGGTCGAGGGCGACCCGGACCTGTCCGACCGCGGCGCCGGCTTCGCCGCCCCTCCGCCGATCTGCCTCCAGGCGCGCGACCTGCGCGAGGGGTACGACGTGACCACGCCCGCGCGCTTCTGGCTCGCCTTCAACTGGCTCCACCATGCGGCGGCCGCCGCCGAGATCCTCGCCCGGTTCGAGGGCGTCGTCGCCGGCGCCGCCGCGCGCGCCGCCGCCGGGCAGGCCGCGCACGCGGCGCGCCATCTCGGACGGGATGCCGGCGGGGCCGGTCCGCCGCCCGTCGTGACGGTGGAGCGGCTGCTAGAGGCGGTGGCCGAGCACGGGGGCGCGGAGGCTCTGGCGCGGATCGCGGCGTCGGAGGCGGCGCTCGGCGGGATCGACGATCCGTTGGAGGTCAGCCGGCGGATGGCCTGCGCGCTCTGGGACGAGTCCGGCCTCATGGGCCCGGCGGTCGTGATCGGCTTCGCCGGCCTGCACTATCCGCCCACGTCCATCGACCGCGGATCGCGGGAGGGCGCGGCGCTCGCCCGCGCGCTGGACGCGGCGCGCGCGGTATGGCCCGCCGACGCGCCGACCTGGCAGCCCGTGTTCCAGGGCATCTCCGACATGAGCTTCATGGGCGTGGCATCGTCGCCGGGAGGCGGCGCGGTCGCCCGAAACACGCCGGCCTCCCGGCTGATCGATTCTCCCACCCCCGCCGCGCTCGCCCATCCGACCGTGAACGTCGGACCCTGGGGCCGCGAGTTCCACCAGCGCGGCGAGCGCGTCCACCGCCGCTACGCCTTCGAGACCCTCCCGCGGTTCCTGGCCGCCGCGATCGACGCGTTCCTCGACGGACCGTGCACGTCGGGCGGGCGAAGCCCGAAGCGGTAGGGCTCCGGGCCGGGCAGCGTCATGTCGATGGCCGAGGACGCCTCCGTGATCCTGTAGCCGCTGCGGGCCTATCGAGGTATTTTGCCTTTGCTTCGGGCGATTTGTCCGGGGCGGATCGTGCCCGTTGTCGCGGCCGCCGTGGGTGCGATCCTCGGCGTCGCCCGCGAGGACGGGGGCGTCCAGGCGCCTGCGACTGGCGGCATCGCCGGCCGTCGCCCCCTCCGCGGGGGGCTCCGGCTCAGTCGAGGTAGCCCTCCGTCCGGAAGGACGTCTCCCCCGCGCGGCCGATGATCATGTGGTCGTGCACCGCGATCTCGAGCGTGCCGCAGGCTTCCACGATGCGCTGCGTCATGTCGATGTCGGCGCGGCTCGGCGTCGGATCGCCCGAGGGGTGGTTGTGCACGAGGATGATCGCGCTCGCCTGCAGCTCCAGGGCGCGGCGCGCGATCTCGCGCGGATAGACGGGCACGTGGTCCACCGTGCCGCGGCCGAGCTCCTCGTCGGCGATCAGCACGTTCTTGCGGTCGAGGAAGAGGACGCGGAAGGACTCGGTCGTCAGATACGCCATCTTCAGGCGGCAGTAGTCGACGATGTCCTCCCAGGAGGACATGACCTGCCGGTCGAGCACCTTCGACCGGCTCATCCGGTGCGCGAAGGCCTCGACGATGCGCAGCTGGAGGAAGACCTTCTCCGTCGCGCCGTCCACCGCGAGGACCTGCGCCTCCGAGGCCGCCACGACGCCGTTCAGGTCCCCGAAGGCCGCCAGGAGCCGCTTGGCCAGGGGTTTGACGTCGATGCGCTCGATCGCGTTGAAGAGCAGGAGCTCCAGGACCTCGTATTCCGGCAGCGGCGCATGGCCTCCGGCGAGGAAGCGCTCCCGCAGGCGCTTGCGATGGCCCCAGTAATGCGGGCGCATGGACCCATCGGGCTGCCGGACCAGGCCGCCGCCGGCGCTGGCCTCGCGCGAGAGGCGGTCCGTATGCCGCCAGCGCGGCGCCGAGGCCGGCCGGGCAACCACCCCCGAAGGAACCATTCGAGCATCGAGATCGCCCAGGCCAGGCGCCGAAGCCTCGGCAAAACCCCGAGACGAAACACCCTCCGGCAACGGAAGAGCCCCCTTGGCGGTCCCACCGTTCCCGAGCCGCCAGTTCCAGACCCGGTCGAAGACGCCGGCCAGACGGTCCTCGAGACCTTCAGACCCTTTACGGGATGCCACCAGAGCTTGCTCCCCGAGGTCACGTCGACCCCTTGATCGGCGATCGCGGTTAACAGGGCCTTAACGGCCCTGAGCGAACGCGGCCCGGTCGCGATCCTCGATCGGCCGAGGCACCATCGAAACATTGGATCGTCCTGCGCGGTCCCGGCAGAGCGTCGCGAGGGAACCCATCTGACGCGCGGGAGGCCGCCATGCCGGTCGTCGTCTCCCCCTCACCCACGGGGCTCTCCTCCCCCAGCGGCCTTCCCGCCGGGCGAGGCGGCCGGGACGCCCACCGGGATCACCGGCGCCGCCAAGGTGCGCGACGGAGACACGCTCGATCTGGAACCCGCGTCGACCCGCCCGAATGGGATCGACCCGCGAGGCGCGTGGGGAGGCGCTGGTGCCTTAACAACCTCGCTCGGCGGTTCCGAGACTTCCCTTACGTCATACCGCATGAGGTGCCATAGGAACGCCATGCGAACGGCGCCGTCGTATGAGGCGTCTGACGGCCGAAGGCCTCCGCGCCGGAGCGGTCCTTCTTCCATGGCTTGGCGGTCCTGCCCGGCGAGACGACGGCGCCGGCGCCGGCGCCGTGGCGCTTCCGCGCGTCGCAAGCGCCTCCGGCGGTGGCGGATGCGAGCGGCTCGCCCTCGGGGACCGGATCGAGCAGGTCGGGCGGAATCGGCGCGTCGCCCACGCCGCTGCCCTCCGGTGACCCTTTCGGGCCCATGGCATTCGCCAGTGAACGCTCGGCGGCGCGGACCTCCATCGTCGCCTCGTCGATCCCCGGACGTGCCTCGCGCCAGACGCGCCATCTAGTCCCGCCACGCCTGCGGGCATGCCGCTCCCCGTCCCGCGGACCTCGATGGCGGTGCAGTCGATCAGCGGGTTCAGCGGGCCCCGCGCACCCTGGCAGGGCAACCGCACCTCGAGCGTCCGCGCCTTCGGGACGGCGCCGGGTGGTCCGGTGCCGGCCAACCCTTCCCCGCCGGCTTCGGCAGGCTCGCCACGAACCCCGTCATCTGCCGACGCAGCAGCCCGAACAGGACCTCGATCGTCGGGCCGGCCTGGACCGCGGCGTCCGAGACGGTCTGCCGACGGCCCCGTTTGCCCGAGGGCGCCGGCGGACCGTGCCGGACGCGGCGATCCGGGCGTGGCTGACGATCGAGGGCCCGTCTTGCCCGGCGGCCAGGCGGCGCTCGGCCTGCCGCTTCGGCGGACGACCGGCTTCAGGGCGAACCTGCTCGAGCCGGCGGGGACGGGCCGGCCGGTGCCGAGCTTCGGACGACTTCGCCCCCGACGTGGCCCGCCTGCTCCGGGACGGTCTGGCGATCCCGGCGACCCGCTAGGTCGACGCCCTGAACCTGCGCCGCCAACTGCGCGCGGATCGGGCGGACATCTTCGAGCGGGTGGACGTCGTCCTGGCACCGGTGCTGCCGACGCCGGTGGCACGGCGCCATCGGGACGTCCTGACGATCCGCGGGACGCCGGAGCCGATCGCGGCCGCCTATGTCCGCCCGTGCGTGCCGGCAAGCGTCATCGGCCTGCCGGCGCTCTGGGTTTCCTGCGGGATCGACGCGGACGGACTGCCCCTCGCGCTCCGGATCATGGCGCGCCCATTCGACGAGGTCGCCGTCCTGAGGGTCGGCCACGCGTGGCGACGCGCGACCGACCGGCACGATCGCCGTCCGCCGGATCCGTGAGGCAGGGCGGAGGCGCCTCGCCCTATCCCTTCCGGCCCTGCACGCGCGACTGCAGCACGATGACGACGAAGAGGAACCCGCCCCTGATCACCAGCTGCCAGTAGGCCGAGAAGCTGATCGTGCCGCGACCGTTCTCGAAGTTCAGGATGTTGAAGATCAGCCCCAGCAGCAGCGCGCCCGCCACCGTCGCCGTCACCGAACCGAGCCCCCCCGTCAGGAGCGTGCCGCCGACCACGACCGAGGCGATGGCCGAGAGCTCCCACCCCACCCCCTCCAGCGGCTGCCCCGCGCCGAAGCCCGAAGCGAGAAACACGCCCGCCAGCCCCGCGCAGCCGCCCGAGAGCAAGTAGACGAAGGCCTTCGCCCGATCGACCCGGAGGCCCATCAGGGTCGAGGCGTCCTCGCTCCCCCCGATGGCCAGCACCGTGAGGCCCAGCGACGTCCGCTCCAGCACGATCCACAGCACCGCGACCAGGGCGATCACGACCACGATACTCCAGGGCAGCACGCTCACCGCCCTCTCCATCCCGAGCCGGGTGAAGTTCGAGCTCCAGTCGACGGCGACGGTCTGCGCGTCCGAGATCACCAGAGCGCCGCCTTTGGCGCCCAGCATCATCGCCAGCGTCGCGATGAAGGGCGGAATGCGCAGCGCGACGATGCACAGCGCGTTGACCCCGCCGAGCGCGATGCCCGCCGCGATCGCGGCGGGCATCGCCACCTGCAGCCCCCAGGGACTCAGATAGGCCGCCACGACCGAGGTGAACGCGGCGACGGAGCCGACGGACAGATCGATCCCCCCGGTCATGATCACGAAGCACATGCCCACCGAGATCGCGATGAACATGGCGTTGTAGTTGAGGAAGGAGGCGATGTTGTAGGCGCCGCCGAAATTGTCGTAGCGCAGCAGGCCGAAGGCGATCAGCCCGGCCAGCGCCACCCACACGGTCGCGGAGCGCGAATTGCGGAAGAGGTATCGCCGCAGGTCCACGTCGAGGGCGGTCACTCGCGCCTCCGTTGCTGGACGTAGACTGCGGCCAGGATGATCACGGCTTTCGCGATCAGCGCGACCTCGTCGCGCACGCCGTTGGCCAGCAGCGTGTAGCGGATCAGCTGGATGATGACCGCGCCGAGGATCGCTCCGAAGATCGGTGCCCGCCCGCCCTGCAGCAGCGCGCCGCCGACGACGGCGGCGGCGATGGCGTCGAGCTCCATCAGGTTGCCGTTGCGCGCCGCGTCGGAGGCCGAGTTGATCGCGACCGAGATCAGCCCCGCCAGTCCCGCCAGCCCCGCGCAGATGACGTAGGCGCCGATCTTGACCCGCGCGACCGGTCCGCCGGCGAGGAAGGCCGCCCGCTCGTTGCCGCCGATGGCGAGCAGGTAGCGGCCCCAGATCGTCCGGGTGACGACCCAGGACAGGATCGCCGCGATGACGAGCGCGAGCCATCCCTGGACCGGCAGGCCCAGGACCCGTCCGGTCCCGAGATAGGCGAATGCGGGATTCTGGAACGTCTGCAGGTTGCCGTTGGTCAGCACCTGCGCGATGCCCCGGCCGGAGATGAACAGGATCAGCGTGGCGATGATCGGCTGCACGCCGAGGAATGCCACGAGGGCGCCGTTGAACGCGCCGCACGCCGCGGCCACCGCGAGCGGCACCGCGATGGCCAGGGCGACGCCCGCCCCCGGATAGGCCGCGCCGAACTCCGACAGGAAGATCAGCGGTGCGAGCGCCCCCGAGAGCGCCATGACCGCGCCCACCGACAGGTCGATCCCGCCCGTGGCGATGACCAGCGTCATGCCCATGGCGACGATGGCGATGGTGGCGACCTGGCTGACATTCACGAACAGCGTCTGCGCCTGCAGGAAGTTGGGCGTGACGGCGATGTTGAAGATCACGATGACCGCCAGCGCCGCGAGCCCGCCGTGGACCGGCAGCCGGGCCCATGTGCGGGCCGGCCGCCCGTCGGCCTCGCCGCTCACGCCGCCGCCGGATCGTGGGCGAGCGCGCGCACCAGGGCGTTCTCGGTGATGCCGGGATTGGTCATCTCGCGCACGGCCCGGCCCTCGTGCATCACCACGATGCGGTCCGCGCCCTCGACCAGCTCCTCGAACTCCGAGGAGATGAGGACCACGCCGCAGCCATTGTCGACATAGTCGCGGATGAAGCGCTGGATCTCGCGCTTGGCGCCCACGTCGACGCCGCGGGTCGGCTCGTCCAGGAGCAGGATCTCGGGCTCGGTCGCAAGCCAGCGCGCGAGCAGGGCCTTCTGCTGGTTGCCGCCCGACAGCTCGCGGATCGGCTGGTCGACATGCGCGGCCTTGATCCCCAGCGCCGCCACGAGTCGCTCGACCAGCGCGCGTTCCTCGCCGAACGCGATGCGCCCGCCGCGCGACAACCTCGGCAGGAGGGCCAGCGTCACGTTCTCGCGCACCGACATGTCGGGCACGATCCCGTCGGCCTTGCGATCCTCGGTCAGGAACCCGATCCCGGCGGCGATCGCGCGTGCCGGACTGTCATGGACCGCGGGTCTGCCATGCTGCGTGATGTGTCCTCCGCGCAGCGGATCCACGCCGAACAGCGCGCGCGCCGCCTCGGTGCGCCCGGCGCCCAGCAGGCCGCCCAGCCCGACGATCTCGCCCCGGTGGAGCGCCATGTCGAACCGTGTCAGGCGCGGGCCCGTCGCCACCGCCTCGGCCCGCATCACCTCGTCGCCGCGATCGGCCCGCGCGCCTCCGAACTGGGTCCGCCCCTCGGCCTCGATCTCGCCCATGTCGCGGCCGAGCATGTCGGCGATCAGCTCGAGCTGGCCGGTCTCGGCGATGCGCCGGGTGGCGACGGTCCGGCCATCGCGCATCACCGTGACGCGGTCACAGATCGCGAAGAGCTCGGCCAGGAAATGCGAGACGTAGAGCACCGACACGCCGGTCCGCCTCAGCTCGCGCACCACGCCGAACAGCACCTCGATCTCGGAGGCGTCCAGCGACGATGTCGGTTCGTCCATGACGACGAGCCGCGCGTCGAGCGACACGGCGCGGGCGATGGCCACGAGCTGCTGGATGGCGGTCGGATACCCGCCCAGCGGGGCGGTCACGTCGATCTCGATGCCGAACCGCGCGAGGATCTTGCGGGTGCGGGCATGCGCGGCCCGCCAGTCGATCAGTCCGCTCCAATGGCGCGGCTCGGACCCCGCGACGATGTTCTCGGTGACCGAGCGCAGCGGGACGAGGTTAAGCTCTTGGTAGATCGTCGCGATCCCGGCCTCTTGTGCCTCGCGCGGGCCGCCGAGCGTGATCTCCGACCCGACCAGCCGCACGATGCCGCCGTCGCGGCGGTAGACCCCGGTCAGGATCTTGATGAGCGTCGACTTGCCCGCCCCGTTCTGTCCGATCAGCGCGTGGACCTCGCCCGGCGCGATCTCGAGCGATGCCGCGTTCAGCGCCGAGACGCCGGCGAACGCCTTGTCGATGTCGGTCATGGTCAGGAGCATGGGAGTCCGCTCGTCAGGCACCATCCGGTGGCGGCGCCGCGGGATGGCCGGTGCCCGGCGCGGCGGCCGGGCACCGGATCGGCGTCAATAGGCGTCGTCGATGGCGTCGGCCGCGTTCTCGATGGTGAAGATCCGGTCCTCGACCTTGACCCAGGCGGGGATGTCCTCACCGGCCGCGTAGGCGTTCATCGTGTCGCAGGCGAGCGGGCCGAAGAACGGCGAGCTCTCCACCGTCACGCCGAGCTTGCCGTCGATGATGGCCTGCAGCGCATCGCGCGTGCCGTCGATGGAGACGACGGTAACGTCCTCGCCCGGCACGCGCCCGGCCTGTTCGAGCGCCTGGATCGCGCCGATCGCCATCTCATCGTTGTGGGCGTAGACGACGTTCACGTCCGGATGCGCCTGCAGCAGCGTCTCCATGACCTGGCGTCCCTGATCGCGGGCGAAGTCGCCGGTCTGCGACGCCACGATCTCGAAGCGGTCGTCGCCCGCGATGGCGTCGTCGAAGCCCGACTTGCGGTCCTGCGCCGGCGACGATCCGGTCGTGCCTTCCAGTTCGACGACGATGCCCTCCTCGCCCTCGAAGTTCTCCATCAGCCAGCCGGCCGCCCGCGCACCCTGGTCGACGAAGTCCGAGCCCAGGAACGAGACGTAGTCGACGCCCGCCTGCGCCGCGTCCGCATCGACCGAGCGGTCGACGAGGAAGGTCGGGATGCCCGCCGCCGCGGCCTTCTTGACCGCCGGGATGAGGGGCTTCTCCTCGCGCGGCGGCAGGAACAGGACATCGATGCCCTGCGCGATCATGCTGTCCACGTCGGCAACCTGCTTGGCGGCCGATCCGGCGGCGTCGGTCGTGATCAGATCCCAGCCGCACTCGACGGCCGTGTCCTGGAACGATTTGGTCTCGGCGATGCGCCAGGGGTTGTTGGATTCCACCTGCGCGAAGCCGACCTTGTAGCTCTCCTGCTGCTCCAGCGGCGGCAGACCCTGCGCGAGCGCCGACGACGCCAGAAGCGCGGCCGTCGAGCCGAAGACGGTGAATGTCCTGTGATCCATGATCTCTCCTCCCAGAGTGCGCGGGACGTGGCCCTGAACCCGTCCCGTCGATGGTCCGATCGGATGCTAAAGTTCTTTAGCTGTCAACAAGCCTTCTATAACGAGCCGTCAGGAGGACCCGATCTCGATGGCCGAAGACATGCGCAGAATCATTGCCCGGCGGTCCGCCGGTACGACGGAGGCGGTCGCCGGCGGCCGGGTGACGATGCTGGACATCGCCCGCGCGGCCGGCTGCTCGCAGTCCACCGTGTCCTTCGTGCTCAACGGGACCGACGGCATCCGGATCTCCGCGACGACGCGGGACCGCGTCCTCGCCATCGCCACTGAGATGGGCTACCGGCGCGCCGATCTGGCGGGCCTGCGCCGCGCGACGGCGCGCGAGGGCGGCGTGATCGCCCTGGTGATCGACAAGATGACGACGAGCCCCGAAGGTGTCGTGGTCCTGGATGGGCTCCGCGAGGCCGCGCGGGGTATGGGGGCCATCGTCCTGGCCGCCGAGACCGACAACGACGCGGTCATCGAGCCCCGCACCATCGAGACCTTCCTCCGCATGGAGGTGCGGATGATCGTCTACGCCTGCATCTTCACCCGCCAGGTGACGGTTCCGCCGATCCTGCTGGACGCCGCCGTGCCGGTCGTCCTGCTCAACTGCTATGCGGACGTGCCCCTGCCCGCCGTCGTGCCCGACGAGGTCGCCGGCGGACTCCGCGCCACCCAAACCCTCGTCGATGCCGGGCACGGCAGGATCGGCACCATCACCGGGGAGGCTTTCATGGAGGCGGCCCGCGACCGCCTGCAGGGCTACCGGGAGGCGCTGCGCGGGGCCGGCATTCCCGTACGCTCCGAGCTCGTCGTCGAAGGCGACTGGTCCGCGAGCGCCGGATACCGGAGCACCCGCGCCCTGATGGATCTGGCCGCCCCGCCCACGGCAATCTTCTGCCAGAACGACCGGATGGCGATCGGCTGCTACGAGGCTCTCAAGGAACTCGGGCTCCGGATTCCCGAGGACATCTCGGTCGTCGGTTACGATGACGAAGAGATCGCTCGCCACATGTCCCCACCTCTCACCTCTCTGATCCTGCCCAGCCGCGCCATGGGACGATGGGCCGTCGAACGCGTCGTAGCAGCACCGGAGGACGCTGCATCGCACGCGCGTGTTCGCCTCCAATGCGAGCTGGTCCGGCGCCAGTCGATCGCATCGCCACGCCAACCCGACGTAAAGGATTTTGCAGCATTCAACGGCGTGAAACCTCAATAGGGTGCACCCCACAGCGACCTCGATGTGAAACGTCTCCTGCGGCGTCACCTGAACGACCTGCGTCGCGGTCAGGTCGACCGTGCCATTGTGGAACGCCCCTCGAGGCGGGTCTGGACCCTGACGCGACACCGATCGCCCGATGACTGATCGCCCCTGTCGCACGTGCTCGAGCTGCAGCCCCTCGACCTCGACGTTCCTCCATTCGCGGTCCGTCGTCAGGACCGGCACCCCCATCGCGATCCCGAGCGCCGTGCAGACGCGATCCCCCAGCCCCCGGCCATGCCGCCTCGTAGGCAGGTAGAGCGCCGCCGCGGCATAGGCGGCCTCCGTGTCGTGGGCACGGACGTCGAGCACCAGTTCGTCGATCACCGCCCGCGCCGCCTCGGGCGACGCGCCCTCGCGCAGTAACTCCTTCGCCACCTCCTGCAGGTTCACCGCCGAGATCGTCGCCCGGCCGACATACGCGGCGACGGCATCGCCGCCGGGCTCCCCGCGCAGCATGGCGAGCACGGCGGAGGCGTCGAGGACGACGTCGCTCACGCGGCCCCCTCGTCGCCGGCCCGGCCGCCGCCCGCCCCGCCCTCCTCGGCATCGGCTTCGGCATGTCGGTCGCGCAGGAAGTCCTCCGTGGTGCGCGGGCTCTCGACCGCCGCTCGGTACAGTTCGCGCGCCCGGCGCACGCGATGGCCGAGGGGTTCGAGCCGGACCACGTCGCCCTCCATCGTCAGGTGCAGCTTGGTGTCTCCGGTCAGACCCATCGCCTTACGCACCGCGCGCGGCAGGATCAGGCGGCCGTTCGAAGCCACGCGGACGTCCATGCTCGCGTCGGTCATCGGTCGCTTCTCGCATTCGGTGGCACGTGATGGGGACAGACCATGATCGTAGACCGCGCCATCATGCCGGAAACGAGCATCTGCACCGTGGAGCTTGTCGGCCGGCTCATGCCATCCCAGGGGTGGAACAGCCGAGGGACCGTTCGCGAGCCCGTCCCGCAAACCGACATTTGGTGGAACGCATCAGCCGATGTCCGACAACGTTCTATCGAACGGCTAACTGGACGACGTGACTGCCGGACGGCTTCGCGGACAGATGCGGCCCGTCGGGCGGTCCCGGCCGGGGAACACGCATGTCGCTTATCGGATACGCGCGCGTCTCGACCGCCGAGCAGGACCTCGCGCTCCAGATCGACGCCCTCGCCGCCGCGGGCCGCGTCTTCGAGGATCGGGGCGTATCGGACGCGAGGACGGAGCGCCCCGGCCTGGCCGAGGCGCTGCGCTCCCTGCGCGAAGGCGACACGCTCGTCGTGTGGAAGCTCGACCGGCTGGGCCGCTCGATGACGCACCTCCTCGCGGTCGTCTTGGACCTCGAGGCCCGCGGCGTGGGCTTCCGCTCGCTCACCGAGGCCATCGACACGGCCACCCCCGCGGTGCGGCTCATCTTCTACGTCTTCGGCGCCCTCGGGCAGTTCGAGCGCGACCTCATCCGCGAGCGCACCGGCGCCGGGCTCGCCGCAGCCGCCGTGCGGGGCCGCAAGGGCGGCCGGCCCGTCGCGGCCACGCCCGAGAAGGTCGCCCGCACCCGCCGCCTCATCGCCCAGGGCCTCACCGTGCGCGAGGCCGCCGCCCGAGTGCGCGTCGGCAAGTCCGCCCTCTACGAGGCGTTCAGGGTCAGCCCCGACACGGACGCCAACACCGGCACCGCGGACGATTAACGGCGTCAGAACCCGGACGGGAAGCGGAGCGATCTACGACGTAGGCACGCGAGGATGCGTGGCGACGCCTTCGGCCGCCGGGGAACTCACGGCGGTTGACCGGGCGGATCCGGTAGGGCCAGGATGGCGCATGACCGGTTCCAAGATTCCGATGCATCCATGCTCGCCTGAATGTCGTCGGTAATCTGGCTCATCGGCCAGAGGCTCGCCCTGGGGATCGTCACGCTCCTCGTGGTCTCGCTGCTCATCTTCTTCGCGGTCGAGCTGCTGCCGGGCGACATCGCCCAGGCGATCCTCGGCCGCGGCGCGACGCCCGAGACCGTCGCGGTCCTCCGGGACCATCTCGGCCTCGATCAGCCCGCGCCGCTGCGATACGCCGGATGGCTCGGCGGCGTCCTCCAGGGCGATCTTGGCGTCTCCCTCGTCTCCGGCGACCCGGTCGCCGAGATCATCGGCGGGCGCCTCGCCAACACGCTCTTCCTGTCGGCCTATGCGGCGCTGATCGCGATCCCGGTCTCGATCGGCCTGGGCGTGCTGGTGGCGCTCTGGCGCGACACGGTCTTCGACCGGGCCGCCAATGTCGGGACGCTGATCTCGATCTCGTCGCCGGAGTTCTTCCTCGGCTACGTCCTGATCCTGCTCCTGTCGGTGAATGCGGGTCTCTTCCCCGCCATCGCCACGCTCGAGTCCGACCTCACCCTGCCGGAGCTGCTCCACCGCACCTTCCTGCCGGCGCTGACGCTCGTCCTGGTGGTCACGGCGCACATGATGCGCATGACGCGGGCGGCGATCATCAACCTGCTGTCGAGCCCGTACATCGAGATGGCCCGGCTGAAGGGGATGCCGCCCTGGAAGGTGATCGTGCGCCACGCCCTGCCCAACGCGTGGGCGCCGATCATCAACGTCGTCGCGCTGAACGTCGCCTATCTCGTCACCGGCGTGGTGCTGGTGGAGGTGGTGTTCGTCTATCCCGGCATCGGGCAGCTGTTGATCGATGCCGTGGCCAAGCGCGACTTTCCGATCGTGCAGGCCTGCTGCCTCATCTTCGCGGCGACGTTCATCCTGCTCAACCTCGCGGCCGATATCGGCGCCATCCTGACGAACCCGCGCCTGCGGTTCCCCAAGTGAGCGAACTCGTCCTGCCCGGCCTCGTCCTCGCCGCGCTCGCCGCGGGCGCCGCGCTGGCCGCGCGGCGGGGGGACCGGACCCGGGCCGCGACCCTCGCGGCGCTCATGGTCCTGGGGGGAGTGCTCTGGGCGACGGTGGGCGCCTGGCCGCTGCGGTGGCTCGGGGTGGCGGCCCTCGTCGTCGCGGGCTCGGCCGCCGCCGGCTGGGCCTTCAGGTGGATCCTCCTCGCCGTCCTGCCCGCGCGGGCCGGCCCCGCCCTGCGCGCCGCGCCGCTGACGGCCGCGTTCGGGATGCTGGTGATCCTCGTCTTCTCCGTCGTAGGCCTCTTCGCGCCGCTGCTCGCGCCCTATGGCGAGGCGGAGGTGGTCGGCGGCGCCTTCGCCATGGCGGACGGGCGGATGTGGCTCGGGGGCGACCAGCTCGGCCGGGACCTGCTCTCGCGGCTCATCTTCGGCACGCGCAACACCGTCGGCCTCGCGCTGCTGGCGACGACCCTGGCCTTCGTGCTCGGCGCGTCGGCGGGCCTCTATGCCGCGGTGCGGGGCGGCTGGGTCGACCAGGCGCTCGGCCGGATCGTCGACGTCGTGATGTCGGTGCCCTCGCTGATCTTCGCGCTCCTGGTGCTGTCGATCCTCGGCACCAGCCTCGAGATCATCGTCGTCATCATCACGGTCGTCTACGCGCCGCGCGTCTTCCGCCTCACCCGCGCGGTGGCGGGCGACGTCATGACGATGGACTACATCGAAGCCGCGCGCCTGCGCGGAGAGGGCGACTGGCACCTCATCCGGCGCGAGATCCTGCCCAACGCCTCCGCTCCCCTCATCGCCGAGTTCGGGCTGGAGTTCTGCTTCGTCTTCCTGCTGATCTCGGGGCTGTCGTTCCTGGGCCTGGGGATCCAGCCGCCGGCGGCGGATTGGGGCTCGATGGTGCGCGAGACGGCGACGCTGATCTCGTTCGGAGTGACGACGCCGCTCATCCCGGCGGCGGCCATCGCGACGCTGACGGTGGCGGTCAACTTCGTGGTCGACTGGATGCTGCACCGGTCCTCCGGCCTCAAGACCTGAAGGAGACGCCCGTGGAGCAGCCCGCCGACGACGTCCTGCTGGAGATCGAGGGCCTGCGCATCGAGGGACGCAGCGGCGAGGACTGGGCCGAGATCGTGCACGGCGTCGACCTGACCCTGCGCCGCGGCGAGGTGCTCGGCCTCATCGGCGAGAGCGGGGCGGGAAAGTCGACGATCGGCCTGGCCGCGATGGGCTTCGCGCGCGACGGCTGCCGCATCTCGGGCGGCTCGGTCCGGTTCGACGGGCGCGACCTGCTGACCCTGCCCGAGGCGGAACGGCGGCGCCTGCGCGGCACCCGCATCGCCTATGTCGCGCAATCGGCGGCCGCGTCCTTCAACCCCGCCCACAAGATCATCGACCAGACCATTGAGACGCCGCTCCATTACCGCCTCTCGGGCCGGGCGGAGGCGCGCCGGGACGCGCGGGCGCTCTATGCCCGGCTGCGGCTGCCCGACCCGGACGCGATCGGCTTTCGCTATCCGCACCAGGTCTCGGGCGGCCAGCTCCAGCGCGCGATGACGGCCATGGCGATGGCCTCGCGCCCGGACCTCATCGTCTTCGACGAGCCGACGACCGCCCTCGACGTGACGACCCAGATCGAGGTCCTCGCCGCGATCCGCGAGATCGTCGACCAGTCCGGCACGGCCGCGATCTACATCACCCACGACCTCGCGGTGGTCGCGCAGATGGCCGATACGATCAAGGTCCTGCTCCGGGGCGACGAGGTCGAGGAGGCGCCCACCGCCGAGATGCTGTCGGCGCCGAAGGAGGAGTACACCCGCAGCCTCTGGGCCGTGCGCAGCTTCGCCCGGCCGATGAAGGCGCGCCCCGCGGGCAGCGTGCCGGCCGTCTCGATCCGCGGGGTCGACGCGGCCTACGGGACGGTCAAGGTGCTCGAGGACGTGTCCTTCGACATCCATCCAGGCATGACCGTCGCCGTGGTGGGCGAGTCGGGCTCGGGCAAGTCCACGACCGCGCGCTGCGTCACCGGGCTCCTGCCGCCGACGGGCGGAGAGGTCGCGATGCGGGGCGAGGTCCTGCCGGCCTCCTTCCGCCAGCGCAGCAAGGACCAGCTGCGCCAGGCGCAGATGATCTACCAGATGGCCGACACCGCTTTGAATCCCAAGCAGCGCATCTCCGAGATCGTCGGCCGGCCCGCGAGGTTCTACGGCGGCCTCAGGGGCGCGGCGCTCGGAGCGCGGGTGGACGAGCTCCTCGACCTCATCGAGCTGGAGCCCGCGCTCTACCGCGACCGCCTGCCCTCGGAGCTCTCGGGCGGGCAGAAGCAGCGCGTGGGCATCGCGCGGGCGCTGGCCGCCGAGCCCTCCTTCGTCATCTGCGACGAGGTGACGAGCGCGCTCGACCAGCTCGTCGCCGAAGGGATCCTGCGCCTCCTCGGCCGGCTGCAGGACGAGCTGGGCCTGGCCTACATGTTCATCACCCACGACCTCGCGACGGTGCGCGCCATCGCCGACGAGGTCGTCGTGATGCAGCGCGGGCGCGTGGTGGAGCAGGGGCCGCGGGACGCGATGTTCCGCCCGCCGCACCACCCCTACACGGACCTCCTGCTGTCCTCCGTGCCCGAGATGGACCCGGACTGGCTGACCGGGCTGCTCCGGGCCAGGGGGGAGGCGCCCGCGGGCTAGCCGCCGCCCCGCAGGAGCGTGCGGTAGGTCGAGCGCATGGCCGCGCGGTCGACGTAGCAGCCGCGCAGGTGGCGCTCGCCGCTCTCGGCGACGAACGCCTCGCGCCCGTGGACGATGCGGTGGTTGTCGAACACCGCGCACATCCCGCCCTCCAGCCGCAGGTGCAGGGCGAAGCGCGGCTCGCGCAGCATCCGCAGGAAGCGCACGAGCGCGGGGTAGTAGTCGTCGAGCAGGCGCTGGGGCAGGTCGAGCCTGTCCTGCAGGTGCTGGGAGACGGTGACGCCGGAGACCGCGCCCGAATGGTCGACCTCGATCACCCTCTGATGCGAGCGGTAGTCCCAGCCCTCGTGGCGCCGGTAGAACGGGATCTCGTGGCCCGCCAGCAGGTCGAACGCGGCCGGGTCGGCGGCGCGCAGGGCCTCGGCCACGGCCGCGCCGTCGACGAAGATCGTGCGCCCGCCCTCCACGGTGTTGACGCGTGCGTGCAGGAACTGGATGCCCGGCGCCGCCTCCTCGTTGGGCAGGTCGGTGTGCATCTCCAGGGCACGGGCGGTGTAGGCGAGGTTGGTGGGCGCGATGCTGAGGCGGACGTCGAAATAGTGCCCGTCCACCGTCGGCGTGACGGGCCCGAGCGCTTCGGCCAGGCGGGTGAGGCCGGCGTCCGTCCCCTCCATCCCGGTGACGATCGCCATCCCGTCCTCGATCAGCGCGCGGGCGAGGCGCAGACGCCCGTCCCCCGCGCCGTCCACCTCCGCCTGGGCGAGGCGCAGGAGGTCCGCCGGCGCCGGGCCATCCCAGAGCCTACGGGGCAGCCCCGCGGGGTCGCGCTCGCGCCCGTGCTCCGCGACCTCCTCCAGGAGGGGGAGGGGCAGGCGCGTCGCCGCCGCCTCCCCGGTCCAGTCGATCACCAGTTGGCCGCCCTCCAGGCGCGCCGCGCGCGCCGCGGGGCTACCTTCCAGGGCGGCGATGTCGAACACCCGCTCGCGGGTCTCGGGGTCGACCGCCGAGGGGTCCGCGTCCCGCAACCAGTGGTAGTTGAAGTAGGCCCGCCCGGCTCCGAGCGGCACCTCCAGCCCCCGCGCGCCGAGGGCGACCCCGGCCGGCGCCTCCGCCTCATCCCGCATAGTCGCTGCCCTCCCGGTCGAGGATGGCCCTGAGCCCCGCGAGGTGCAGCTCGGACTGGCCGGGATAGTCCGCGATCGCGGCGGCGGTGCTCTCGGCCACCTCGTCGGTCAAGACCCGCAGCGGCAGGCCGGTCTGCAGCGCGCGGATGTAGGTCTCGGCGGAGCGCTCAAAGTAGTAGAGGCGGTTGAACGTGTCCGCCACGGTGTCGCCGATCACCAGGAGGCCGTGGTTACCCATCACCATGACCTTCTTGTCCGGGTCCGTGAGCTGCGCCGCGATCCGCTCGCCCTCGTCCTCGAGCGCGAGGCCGGCGTAGCCCTCGTCGATCACCACGCGGCCGAAGAAGGTGGCGCTGTTCTGGTCGATCGCCGGCAGGCGCGAATCGGCCAGGCTCGCCAGCACCGTCGAGAAGATCGGATGCGCGTGCATCACGCAGCGCGCGTGCGGCACGCGCCGGTGGACCGATCCGTGCAGGCCCCAGGCGGTGGGGTCCGGCGCGCCGGGGCGGTCCATCGTGCCGGGATCGTCCGCGTCCAGAAGCAGGATGTCGGAGGCGCGGATCGTCGCGAAGTGGCGCTGGTCGGGGTTCACCAGGAACCGCCGCCCGGAGGCGTCCACCGCCAGGGAGAAGTGGTTCGCCACGGCCTCGTGGAGGTTCAGGCGCGCGGCCCAGCGGAAGGCGGCGGCGAGGTCCGTCCGCTCGACGCGGTGGGTCAGGCCGGGGATGGCAGTCTGATCGTTCACGGTGGCGCTCCCTACGGGCTCGGGCCGAGCGTAGGGTCCGCCGCGACGTGCCGCAAACGATGGATGCGGGGCCGCGCGATCGGTATTCCTAATGCGAACGCGAATGCGAGGATCGCGATGTCGCCGTCCCACCTGCCATCGCTGAGGTGGCTGCGCGCCTTCGAGGCCGCGGCGCGCCACCGGTCCTTCACCGAGGCCGCCCGGGAGCTGAATCTCACGCAGTCGGCCGTGTCCCAGCACATCCGCAGCCTGGAGGCGTTCCTCGGCACGCCTCTGTTCGAGCGCCATCCCCGGTCGGTGACCCTGACGGAGGACGGAGCGAGCTACCTGCCGACGATCCGCGAGGCCTTCGCGATCCTCGCGGCCGGGACGCGCAGCGCCCATGTGGCCCGCCGGACGCGGGTGATCCTGCAATGCAACATGGGCTTCGCCACGCTCCGCCTCGTGCCGCGGCTCGGCGAGCTGGCGGCGGCGTGCCCCGGCCTGCGGCTCGACCTCGTCACGCCGGTCTGGGATCCGCAGCGCACGGCCTCGGATGCCGGCGTCGAGATCCGGTACGAATACCCCGTGCATGGCGGCGACCGGCGCGCCCCGCGCCGCGCCGAGACGGCCTATCCGGTCTGCTCGCCGCAGCTCGGCGCCTCGATCGCCAACGGGGCGGATTGGCGGCGGATGCCGCTCTTCGACTGCGCCGGCGTGCTCGCGGGCTGGCCGGCCTGGCTGTCGGCCCACGGCGAGGCGGCCCCGGTCGCCGACCTCGCCCACCGAACGTCGACCTTCGCGGCCTCGATCGGGGCGGCGCTGGCGGGGTCCGGCCTCGCGATGGCGCACGACACGCTGGTCTGCGAGCTCGTCGCGCAGGGCCGCCTCACGCGCCCCTTCGCGACCTCGATCGAGATGCGGGAGGCCTACGTCCTGCGCCGCCCGGCGCCGCAGATGCGCACTCCGGCGGCCGAGGCCCTGGCGGACTGGCTCGAGGCGACGTTCTCCTCGCTGTCGGCGCAGGGCCCCGCGCGCCCGCCCGGACTGCCCCTTTGACCGCTCCCTCTCCAGCCTGCATCGTCGGGGCGGCCCGGCCACCAAGGACCGGGACGCCGCGACGCGCGGCAGCCATCAGGGAAGGACGATTACCATGACCGATGCGAGACCGAGCCTCATACGGCCGACCCGCCGCCGATTCCTCACCACGACCACCGCCGGCGTGGCCGCCGCGGCCGGCCTCGGCGCCGGCCTGACGCCGCTGGCGGCGCGCGCGCAGCCCACCCGCGGCGGCACCATCCGCGCGGCCAAGGGCCACGGCTCCACCAGCGACACGCTCGATCCCGGCACCTTCGAGAACGGGTTCACGATCGCCCTGTCCCATGGCGTGAACGGCTTCCTCACCGGCGTGGGGCAGACCGGCGACGTCGAGCCAGAGCTCGCCGAGAGCTGGGAGGCGAGCGCCGACGCGGCGCAGTGGCGCTTCAAGCTCCGCCAGGGCGCGACCTTCCACGACGGGCGCGACGTAACGCCCGAGGACGTCGTCGCCTCGATCGACTTCCACCGCGGCGAGGACAGCACCTCGGCGGCCAAGCCGATCCTGACGGGCATCACCGACATCGCCGTCGAGGGCGGCGACACGGTCGTCTTCACGCTGGCGGCGGGGGACGCGGACTTCCCGTTCACGATGACCGACTACCACCTCGCGATCCTGCCGGCGGCCGACGGGTCGATCGACTGGCGCTCGGGCGTGGGCAGCGGGCCCTACAGGCTGATCGACTTCGATCCCGGCGTCTCGGCTCGGCTGGAGCGGTTCACGGAGGACTGGAACCAGGACCGCGGCTGGTTCGAGGCGGTGGAGATGCTCTCGATCGTCGACGCCAACGCGCGCACGAGCGCGCTGATCTCGGGCGACGTGCACGCGATCGACCGGATCGACCTCAAGACCGTCGGCCTGATGGCCCGCAACCCCGACGTCACGATCCACTCGATCGACGGCACCCAGCACTACACCTTCGCGATGTCGACCAACACCGATCCCTACACGGACCGCAACGTGCGCCTGGCGCTCAAATACGCGATCGACCGGCAGGAGATGGTCGACAAGCTGCTCTTCGGCTACGGCAGCGTCGGCAACGACCACCCCATCGGGCGCGGCCAGCGCTTCTTCAACGAGGAGCTCGAGCAGACGTCCTACGATCCCGACCGGGCGCGCTTCCACCTGCGCGAGGCCGGGCTGGACTCGCTGTCGGTGGAGCTCTCGGCGGCGGACGCGGCCTTCGCGGGGGCGGTCGACGGGGCGGTGCTCTACCAGAACTCGGCCGCGGCGGCGGGGATCACCCTCGACGTCGCGCGAAAGCCCAATGACGGCTACTGGTCGGACGTGTGGATGAAGGATCCGTTCTCGGCCGTCTACTGGGGCGGGCGCCCGACCGAGGACGGCGCGTTCACCATCGCCTACGCCGCCGGCGCCGCCTGGAACGACACGTTCTGGGACAACGCGCGCTTCAACGAGCTTCTGGTGAAGGCGCGGGCCGAGCTCGACACCGAGGCGCGGCGGGGGATGTACCACGAGATGCAGGCGATCCTGAACCAGGACGGCGGCGTGATCGTGCCGATGTTCGCCAACTACGTCTTCGCCACCACCGGCGATGTCGTCACCGGAGAGATGGCGACCAACTGGGACATGGACGGGGAGCGCTGGATGGAGCGCTGGCACTTCGGCTGAGCCGACCTCTCGACCCGGGCGGCACGCCCGCCCGGGTCACCCTGCCCGCAGCGCGCGGGGGGCGGCGCCGAACTCGCGCCGGAACGCGCGGGCGAAGGCGCTGGCATCGCCATAGCCGCAGCGGGCCGCGACCTCCGAGACCGGCACGCCGCCCGCCTCCAGGAGGCGTCGCGCGGCGACCAGCCTGATCCGCCGGTAGACGGTCCCCGGCGGCGCGCCCATCGCCCGGCGGAACCTCCGCGACAGCTCGCGCGGGCCGCATCCCGCCGCGCGCGCCAGCTCGGGCAGGGGAAGCGGCTCCTCGACGTTGGCCTTCATCCGCGCGATCGCGCGGGCGACGGGCGGGTCCGCGGGCACGCGCAGCGCCGGACGGTCCATCGCGCCGCCCATCATGAAGAGCGAAGCGATCTCGAGCGTCACCGCCGCCCCGTGCGCCGCCCCGATCAGGTCCAGCACCATCTCGAAAGTCGCCGCCGCGCCGCCGCATGTCAGGCGGTCGCCGTCGAGCACGTGGCGCCGTCGAACCGCATCCACGTGGACGAAGCGCTCGGCGAACGCATCCCACTCGTCGTGGTGGATCGTCGCCTCGCGCCCGTCGAGCAGCCCCGCCGCCGCCAGCAGCCACGCCCCGGTGTCGAGCCCCGCGACCGTGCCGAAGCGCCCCGCCGCCGCCCGCAGCATCCGCGCGCCGGCCGGGGTGGCGTGCCCGAGATGCCCGTAGCTCGAGACGACGAAGAGCGCGTCGCCGCCGGGACGGTCGCGCAGGCTCGCGGTGGGGCCGACGGGCAGGCCGCTCGACGAGGTGACGCCCGCATCGCCGGGCGTGAGGATCCGCCAGTCATAGGCGCGCCGCCCCAGAACCGTGTTGGCCGCGCGCAGCGGCTCCATCAGGTTGGCGAGGCAATGGTTCGAGAACCTGTCGAAGAGCAGGATGCCGAACCGCTGGGGCGCGCGGGCGTTTTCTTGCCAGTTCGGCATGATCGCATCCAACTCGGCATCGCTTTGGTCGTCAAGTCGGACAGTGTCGACCGAGGAGGGCCGCGCCCATGCCGTTGACGATGAACCGCGACGTCTTCATCACCTGCGCCGTCACCGGCTCGGGTTCGACACAGGATCGCAGCCCGCACGTGCCGCGCTCGCCGGCGCAGATCGCCGACTCCGCCATGGAGGCGGCGAAGGCCGGCGCCGCGATCGTGCACTGCCACGTCCGCGACCCCGAGACGGGCGCGCCGTCGCGCGACATCGCGCTCTACCGCGAGGTGACCGAGCGCATCCGCGACGCGGAGGTGGACGTGGTCCTGAACCTCACTGCCGGGATGGGGGGCGACCTGGTGCTGGGCGATCCCTCGCCCCTGCCGCCCGTGGCCGGCACCGACATGGCGTCGGCCGAGGAGAGGATCGCCCATCTGCTCGAGTGCCGCCCGGAGATCGCGACGCTCGATTGCGGCACGATGAACTTCGCCGAAGCCGACTACGTCATGGTCAACACGCCGGGGATGCTGCGGGCCATGGGCCGGGCGATGACCGAGGCCGGCATCCGCCCCGAGATCGAGGCCTTCGACAGCGGGCACCTCTGGTTCGCCAAGGCCCTGGTGGAGGAGGGCGTCCTGGACGCCCCGGCCCTGGTGCAGCTCTGCATGGGGGTGCCCTGGGGCGCGCCCGACGACCTCCACACCTTCCTGGCGATGGCGAACGCGATCCCGGAGGATTGGACCTGGTCGGCCTTCGGCCTGGGGCGCCATCAGATGCCATACGTGGCCGCGGCGGTGCTGGCGGGGGGCAACGTCCGCGTCGGGCTGGAGGACAACCTGATGCTGGACCGCGGCGTGCCGGCGACCAACGCGCAGCTGGTGGAGCGCGCCGTCGGCATCGTCGAGCGCCTGGGCGCGCGCGTGGCCGGGCCGGGCGCGGTGCGCGAGCGGCTGGGGCTTGCCAAGCGCGCGCCCGCGTGAGGGTCGCGATCCTCGGCGGGGGCGTGATCGGCGGCGGCTGGGCGGCGCGCTTCGCACTGAACGGACACGACGTCGCCATCCACGACCCCGACCCCGAAGCGCCGCGCAAGGTGGCCGCGGTGATGGACGGCGCCCGCCGCGCCCTGCCCATGCTTTACGACCACGCCCTGCCGCCGGAGGGGGCCGTGACCTTCGCGGACGACATCGGCGCGGCCTGCGACGGCGCCGGATGGGTGCAGGAGAGCGTGTCCGAGCGCCTCGACCTCAAGCATAGGGTGATCGCCGAGGCGCAGGCCGCCTGCGCCGCCCCCGTCGCCTCGTCGACCTCGGGGTTCAAGCCGTCGCAGCTGGCCGAGGGCGCGCCCGATCCCGGCCGCGTCCTCGTCGCGCACCCGTTCAACCCGGTCTACCTGCTGCCCCTGGTCGAGGTGGTGGGCGGGCCGTCGACCGACCCGGCGGTGCTCGATGCCGCCGAGACCGTGCTGACCTCGCTGGGGATGCGCCCCCTGCGCGTGCGCGCCGAGATCGACGCCCATATCGCCGACCGCTTCCTCGAGGCCGTCTGGCGCGAGGCGCTGTGGCTGGTGAAGGACGGCGTCGCGACGACGGGAGAGATCGACGAGGCGATCCGCATGGGCTTCGGCCTGCGCTGGGCGCAAATGGGCCTCTTCGAGACCTATCGCATCGCCGGCGGCGAGGCCGGGATGAGGCACTTCCTCGACCAGTTCGGCCCCGCGCTGAAATGGCCGTGGACCAAGCTGATGGACGTGCCCGAGCTGGACGACGCCCTGTCCACCGCCATCGCCGAGCAGTCCGACGCGCAGTCCGGCCATCTCTCCATCCGCGAGCTCGAACGCCTGCGCGACGACAACCTCGTCGGGATCCTGCGCGCGCTGCGCGGCCGGGACGCGGCCGCGGGTGCGGTGCTCAATGCCCATGACCGGACGCTCATGCCGAAGCCGCCGGCGGCGAGCCCGATGACGACCCAGGACCGCACCGTCCCCGTGGACTGGACGGACTACAACGGCCACATGAACGAGGGCCGCTACGGCCAGGTCTTCAGCGACGCGGCCGACGCGGTGCTCACCGCGATCGGCACCGGGCCGGACTACGCCGAGGCGAGGGGCCTGAGCTGGTTCACCGTCTCGACGGCGGTCTCCTACCTGCACGAGACGCTGGCGGGCGAGCGGATCGCGGTCACGACGACGGTGCCGGAGGCGGGCGGCAGGAAGCTGCGCCTCTCCCACGCGATGGCGCGCGCGGACGGCACTCCGCTCGCCACCTGCGAGCAGCTCCTGGTCCATGTGGACCTCTCGTCCCGAAAGTCCTGCCCGCCGCCAGAGGACGTGGCGGGCCGGTTGGAGGCGCTGCGATGAACTTCGGCCCGACGGAAGAGCAGGAGATGATCGTCTCCACCGTCCGCAGCTTCGTGGAGCGCGAGATCTACCCGCACGAGGCGGAGGTGGAGCGGACCGGCGCCGTCCCCGCGGGCCTCGCCGCCGAGATCCGGCGCAAGACCATCGAGCTCGGCTTCTACGCCTGCAACTTCCCCGAGGAGGTCGGCGGCGGTGGCCTCGGCCACCTCGACTTCGCGCTAGTCGAACGCGAGCTGGGGCGCGGCTCGATGGCGCTCACGCATTTCTTCGGGCGGCCGCAGAACATCCTGATGGCCTGCGTGGGGGACCAGCGCGAGCGCTACCTGCTGCCGGCCGTGCGGGGCGAGCGGATGGACGCGCTGGCGATGACCGAGCCGGGGGCGGGATCGGACGTGCGGGGCATGTCCTGCACCGCGCGGCGGCAGGGCGGCGACTGGGTGATCGACGGCACCAAGCACTTCATCTCGGGCGCCGACCACGCGGACTTCGTCATCGTCTTCGTCGCCACCGGGCAGGACGACACCCCCCATGGGCCCAAGAAGCGCATCACCTGCTTCCTGGTCGATCGCGGCACGCCCGGCTTCGCCATCCGGCCCGGATACCGCTCCGTCAGCCACCGCGGCTACGCCAACATGGTCCTCGACTTCGACGGCTGCCGCCTGGCGGACGCCCAGGTCCTGGGCGAGGTCGACGGCGGTTTCGCGGTGATGAACGACTGGCTCTACGCCACCCGCATCACCGTCGCCGCGATGGCCGTGGGCCGGGCGCGGCGCTGCTTCGACCTCGCGCTCGCGCATGCTGCCGAGCGGCGGCAGTTCGGCCAGCCCATCGGCAAGTTCCAGGGCGTGAGCTTCCAGATCGCCGACATGATCACCGAGATCGACGCCGCCGACTGGCTGACGCTCGCGGCGGCCTGGCGGCTGGACCAGGGGCTGCCCGCAAACCGGGAGATCGCCTCGGCCAAGCTCTACGCCTCCGAGATGCTGGCGCATGTGACCGACGCCAGCCTGCAGGTCTTCGGCGGCATGGGCTTGATGGACGACCTGCCGATCGAGCGGTTCTGGCGCGACGCCCGGGTCGAGCGCATCTGGGACGGCACCTCCGAGATCCAGCGCCACATCATCGGCCGCGAGCTGCTGCGGCCCCTCGGGGCATGACCGACCTCGCACGCCTGCTGCGTCCCCGGTCGATCGCCTTCGTCGGCGGCGCGCAGATGGCCGGGCCGATCCGCGCCTGCCGCCGCGCGGGCTATGCGGGCACGCTCCATGTGGTGAACCCCCGCGTCGGCGAGATCGAGGGCGTCGCCGCCGTCCCCTCCGTCGCCGACCTGTCCCATCCGCCCGACGCGGCCGTCGTGGGCCTGTCCGCCGACAAGGCCGAGGCGGCGGTGCGCGCCCTTGCCGGGATCGGCGCGGGCGGCTGCGTCGTGATGTCCTCGGGCTATGCCGAGATGGGGGAGGCGGGCGCGGCGCGGCAGGCCGCGCTGGTCGCGGCGGCGGGCGGCATGCCGCTCGTCGGGCCCAACTGCATGGGCATCGTCAACGCGTTCGAGGGCGCGGCGATCTGGGGCGACGACACGCCGCTGGCGCGCTGCGCGGGCCGGGGCTGCGCCATCGTCTCGCAATCGGGCGCCATGCTGATCGGCATCCTCGGCGTCGAGCGCGCGCTCCCGCTCGGCTATGCCGTCTCGGTCGGAAACGCGGCCGGGACGGGCGTCGCCGACCTGATCCGCGCCCTCGCCGCCGACGAGAGGGTGGCGAGCATCGGCCTCTACCTCGAGAGCATGACCGACGGCGCGGCCCTGGGCGCGGCCTGCCTCGACGCGCGGGCCCGCGGGGTGCCGGTCGTGGCGCTCAAGGGCGGGGACGGGGCCGGCGCCGGCGCCGCCATCGGCCACACCGCCGCGATGGTGATGGAACGCGATCTCTGGACCGCCTTCGCCGACCGCTACGGCATCGCGGAGGCGTCGTCTCCCAAGGCCCTGGTGGAAACGCTCAAGCTGCTGACGGTGGCGGGCCGCCCCGCGGGGCCGAGGCTCGCGCTCGCGTCCTATTCCGGCGGGGCCAACGGGCTGGCGGCCATCCGGGCCGTGCGTGCGGGGCTGACCCTGCCGCCGCCCGCCCGGCCCGAGGCGCTCGCGGCCGCGCTGCCCGAGACGGTGCGCATCGCCAATCCGCTCGACCTCAACATTCCGTTCCGGTCCTCGGACGGGATCTCGATGCGGGACGTGGATGCGGTGGCCGACGTCCTCTGCGACCATGCGAGCGGAGCCGACGCCGCGGCCTTCCTGATCGACGTGCCCCGCGCGGGGGCGGACGGGCTCGACCGCGTGTGGGGCGATTCGCTGGCGGCGATGCCCCGCGTGAGCGACCGCCTCGGCATCCCGACCGCCGTCTGCGCGATCCTGCCCGAAGGGGTCCCGGAGGAGATCCGTGAGAGCCTTCAGGCGCGGGGCGTCGCGGCGCTCTGCGGCCTGCCCGAGGGGATCGAGGCCCTGGGCCATGCCGCATGGCTCGCCACCCCGCCCGAGGGCGGCGCGCTGCTGGACGGCGCCCCGGTGGCGGGGGCGCGGCTGCTGGACGAAGCGGCGTCCAAGGCGCGCCTCGCGGCCTGCGGGCTCGCCGCGCCGGTCCATGCCGCCGTGACGCCGGACGAGGCCGCCGACGCCGCCGCGCGGATCGGCTTCCCGGTCGCGCTCAAGCTCCTGTCGGACGCGGTGGCGCACAAGGCGCGCCTCGGCGGGGTCCGCCTGGGCCTCGGCACCCGCGAGGACGTCCGCGCCGCCGCCGCAAGCATCGTCGCGGCGACCGGGGCCGACCGCCTCCTCGTCGAGGCGATGGCGCCCGGGGTCGAGATCATCCTCGGGGTCAAGCGCGACCCCGCCGTGGGCCTGGCGCTCATCGTTGGGCGCGGCGGGGCGATGGCCGAGGCGACGGCGCTGTTCGAGACGCTGCTCCTGCCGCTGTCCGAGCCCGCGCTGGAGCGCGCCCTGGCGCGGCTCGGCCTGTGCCACGACGGGGTGCGGGCGGCGGCGCGGGCGGTGGCTCGCTACGCCGAGGGCGACAAGGGCCTTGTCAGCCTCGACGTGAACCCCCTGATGCTGATGCCGGACGGCCGCGCGCTGGCCGCCGACGCCCTGATCGTGACCGCATCGTGAGAGGACCTCCCGCCACCCGGGCGCGTCCCACGAGACCCGCACCCCCGGAGGACCCATGACCGATCCCGTCAAGACCCGCCGCGAAGGCGGCATCCTCGAGGTGACCCTCGACCGCCCCAAGGCCAACGCCATCGACCTCGCCACCTCGCGCCGGCTGGGCGAGACGTTCCTGGCCTTCCGCGACGACGACGCGCTACGCGTCGCGATCCTGCGGGCCGAGGGGAGCAAGTTCTTCTGCCCCGGCTGGGACCTCAAGGCGGCGGCGGAGGGCGACGCGGTGGACGGCGACTACGGCGTCGGCGGCTTCGGGGGGCTGCAGGCGCTGCCGAACCTCGGCAAGCCCGTGATCTGCGCCGTCAACGGCATCTGCTGCGGCGGCGGGCTGGAGCTAGCGCTATCCTGCGACCTCATCCTCGCCTCCGAGACGGCGACCTTCGCCCTGCCCGAGATCCGGTCGGGCACCGTGGCAGACGCGGCCTCCGTCGCGCTGCCCAAGCGCATCCCCTACCACGTGGCGATGGACCTGCTGCTCACCGGACGCTGGTTCGACGCCCAGGAGGCGCTTCGCTGGGGCCTCCTGCGCGAGGTCACGGCGCCCGAGGATCTGCTGCCCAAGGCCTGGGACCTCGCGCGCCTGCTCGAATCCGGGCCGCCGCTCGTCTATGCCGCCATCAAGGAGATCGTGCGGGAGGCCGAGGCCATGCGCTTCCAGGACATGCTGAACCGGATCACCCGCCGGCAGGTGGCGAGCGTCGACCGGCTCTACGGCTCCGAGGATCAGCGGGAGGGGGCCCGCGCCTTCGCCGAGAAGCGCGATCCGGTCTGGACGGGCCGCTAGGCGCCGGTCCGCGGCAGGCCCGCGGTATCGACCTCGATCAGGGAGGGTCCCGCCCCGGCGGCGAGGGCCTCGCGAAGGGCGCCGGCCTCCGGCGCGATCCGGCGATGCGGCAGACCGAAGGAGGCCGCCGCGGCCGCGAAGTCGGGCGGCGTCGGCGCGCAGCCGATGACGGGCGTCCCGGCCGCCCTCATGGCGGCGGCGATCTCGCCGTAGCCGCGATCGTTCCAGACGACGAAGCGGATCGGCAGGTCCTCCTCGGCGGCGACCATCATCTCGGGCAATGTGAACTGGGCGCCGCCATCGCCCACGAGGCAGATCACCGGCGTGCCGGGCGCCCCGATCGCCGCGCCGATGGCGGCCGGGATCCCGTAGCCGAGCGTCCCGAATCCGGTCGCCGAGTTGAACCATCCGCCGGGACGGTCGTGATCGTGGTAGAGGTTGCCCGCATAGACGGGCGCGGTCGAATCCCCGACCATGAGCGCGCCGGGAACGGCGCCCCGCATCGCGGCCAGCAGCGCGCAGAGGTGCCGCGTCTCGGGTCCGATCTCCTCATAGGCGCGGCGGCGCGTTTCGGCCGCCCGGGCCGGGCCGTCCGGCGCGGGCCCGGGGCGGGCGAGGCGGTCGTGAAGCGCCGCGAGGACCCTGGCGGCGTCTCCGCGGACCGCACATTCGGCCGGCGGGTGGCGGAGGCGTTCGGGGCACAGATCGACCCGGATCAGGCCGTTCATCCGCGCACGAATGCCGGTGACGTACATGTCGTAGTCGGTGCCCCCGATCTCCGTCCCGACGGCGAGGACGGCATCGGCGGCCTCGATCAGGTCGCGCACCGCCCGCAGGCTGGGGCTCGCCGGAACGACGAGCGGATGGCCGTGCAGGGTTCCGCGGCCGTTCACCGTCTGCACGACCGGCGCGCCGAGGGCCTCGGCTAGGGCCCTCAGGGGGTGGCCCGCGCGGCGCGTGCCGCCGCCGGCGAGGATGACGGGCGACGCGGCCGCGGCCAGGCGCCGGGCGGCGGCGTCGATCCCGGGCCCGGGATCGTCCGTCGCGGTGGGCCCCGCCGGATCCGAAGGTGCCGCGAGGTACGGCCGCCGGGCCACGTCATACGGGATCTCCAGATGCGTCGGCCCCGGGCGGCCGGATGCGAAGGGCGCGAAGACGCGCGCCAGCGCGGGCCCGAGATCGGCCGCTCGCGACACCCGTTCCGACACGAGCGCCACGGTCGCGGTCAGGGCGCCCTGATCGGGCAGCTCGTGCAGCATCCCCAGCCCCTGGCCCTGCGTCGCCTCGGGATTCGCGCCGGAGACCACGAGCATCGGCACGCTGTCGGCCCGCGCCTGCGCCATGGCCGTCAGCGCGTTGGTCAGGCCCGGCCCGGTCACCACGAACGCGACCCCCGGCCGCCCCGTGGCCCGCGCGTAGCCGTCGGCCATGAAGGCGGCGCCCTGCTCGTGGCGGGCGGTGACGTGGCGGAGACCCGAGGCCGCGAGACCGCGATAGAGTTCGATCGTGT
The DNA here is from genome assembly GCA_963833115.1 of uncultured Alphaproteobacteria bacterium. Taxonomy (GTDB): domain Bacteria; phylum Pseudomonadota; class Alphaproteobacteria; order Rhodobacterales; family Rhodobacteraceae; genus Hasllibacter. Next base: position 543,109 of record CAWHWS010000002.1, read on the forward strand.
GAACGCCGGGGATGCCGAACACGACCTCGACGCCCCGCATGGCGAGCCCCGCGACGAGCGCCTCGCCGATCGTGGTCATTCGGCCGCCCGCGGGACGCGGCCGGCATGGGCCGCGATCCGGCGGGTCGCCTCGTCGAACCGGTCGTCCGGGGCCGTGAGCGCGATCCGGACCCAGCCGCCCAGCGTCTTCCCGAAGGAGGCCCCGGGCATCACGGCGACGCCCGTGCGCTCCAGGAGGTCGCCCGCATAGGCGGTCCCGTCGAGCCCCGTCGCCGAGACGTCCACCAGCGCGAACATCCCCGCCTCGGGGCGGTGGACCCTGAGCGGCGTGCCGGCGCCGAGCCTCTCTTCCAGCCGCGCCGCGCGGGCCGCGAAGCGCGCACGCATGCCCGGTGCCACCGCCGAGCCGTCGCGGATCGCCCGCTCGGTCATGTCCGCGATGAAGGGCTGGTTCCCGAAGAGCATCGTCTCCGAGACCGGGAGCAGCGCCGCGACGAAGTCGGGCGGGCCGATGCACCAGCCGCTTCGGAACCCCGTCGCCGCATGCGACTTTGAGATCGACGAGACGACGACGGTGCGCTCCGCCAGATCGGCCCTAGCCAGGGGCGAGGCGAAGGCCGCGCCCTCGAAGACCAGATCCTCGTAGACCTCGTCGGACACGATCCAGAGGTCGTGCGCCGCGGCGAAGGCGCCGATCTCCTCGATATCGGCCGGGGTCAGGACCGCGCCCGTGGGATTGTGCGGCGTGGTGAGCAGGATCGCCGTCGTCCGCTCGGTCACGCGCGCGGCGAGGTCCTCCACCCGCATCCGGAAGCCCGCCTCGGGCCGCAGCGGCACCGGGACCATCTCGGCCCCCGTCGCCCGGACGACCCCCTCGTAGGTCGCGTACATCGGATCGCCGACGAGCACCTCGCATCCCGCCTCCGCGACGCCGGCCATCACCGCGAAGAGCGCCGTCTGGGTCCCGGGGAAGCAGAGCACCCGGTCCGGCGAGACGGGACGGCCGAGGCGGGCGGCGTAGCGCGCGGCCAGGGCCGACCGCAGGCCCGGCTCGCCCCGCCCGGAGGCGTATCCGGTCCGTCCCGCGCGCATCGCCTCCACCGCCACGTCGACGAGGTCCGTCGGGGTCGGGACATCGGGCTCCCCGATGGTCAGGTCGATGACGTCGCGGCCGCGCTCGGCCATCGCCGCGGCGCGCATGTGGACGTGCCACCGGTCCCCGCCCAGGCCTGTCAGGCGCCCCATGATCTCCGTCGCACGCATCCCTCGACCCTCGACCGGCTCCACCCCTGGTTCATTCATGCACCGACGTACCGGGATTTGGAACGTCCGAAGCCGCGCCTCCGCCTCCAGGAGGAAGGCGACTTACGATGGGCACGGCGCATCCACCCATTCGCGACACGGGCACCTTCATCGCCGCCAAGGAGCACCGGAGGTTCTCGGAGTTCGCGACCGCCGTCCGCCTCCACCGCTGCATCGGCCTGTGCTCGGGACTCGCGGGGGCGGGCAAGACCCCGTCTGATCTTCCCCTGGTCTGGTGGACGCCCTGACAGGGTCGAGGAGACCCGGAGGGAAGTGTCCCATGGCGGAACGGAAGCGGCGGGTGTCCGCGGACGGGTTCGAGCGCGAGGCGGTGGATCGCATCCGGACGGGCGGGATGACGATCATCGCGGTGGCCGGGGAGCCGGGGCTGCACGAGACGGCGCTGCGGCGTCGGATCGCGCGGTTCGGCGACGGCGCGGCGGCCGACGCCCATGCCGATGACGCCGTCCCCGGCCGACCTGGCGCCCGAGACTGCGCGCCTCAGGCGCGAGCTGCGCCGCGCCGGGACGGAGCGCGACATCTCGAAGACGGCCGCGCCCGCCATCGTCCGCGGACGATGGCGTACATGGCTCGCTTTTCGGCGGGGCCAGCCGGTGATCTTCCGGCCCATCGACGAGCATCGCGGCACCTGGCCGGTCAGGATGACGTGCCGGGTGATGGGGGTGTCGGCGAGCCGTCACTCCGCCTGGCGATCCCGTCCGGACAGCCGTCGGGCTTGCGAGAACCGCGAGCTTCTCGCGAAGATCCGGGACGTTCGCGCAGGCACCGGCGGAACCCACGGGCCGCCCCGCAGGCACGCCGAGCTCCGCAGCCTTGGCCGGAGGATCGGCCGGCGCCGCGTCGCGCGGCTCATGGGCCTGGCGGGTCTTCGCGGGCTGGCCGCGCCGCTCCGGCGCATGCGAACTGCGGACAGCCGCCACTCCCATCCGATCGCCCCGAACAGGATCGGCCGGAACGTCGCCGCATCCGCATCCGCGCCCGACCGGGTCTGGTTCACCGGTCTGACCTGCATCCCGACCGACGAGGGCTGGCGCCACCTCGCCGCCCTGATCGACATGCACGCCCCCAAGGCCGCGGGCTGGGCCATGCACGAGACCTTGCACGGCGGGATCGCCGTCGAGGCCCTGCGCATGGCCATCGAGAGGCAGCGCTCTCCTTCCGGGCTCATCCGACACTCGGATCGCGGCGTCCTTGGCGCCGCGGGAATAACCCCCTCGATGAGCCGCCGCGGTCATCGCCTGGATGACGCGCCGATGGAGAGCCTCTTCCACGCCCTCGAAGTCGAGCGCGCCCACCACCGCCTCCACGCCACCCGCGGCGAGGCGCGCAGGGACCGGCTCGGATACATCGAGGGCTCCCATCACACGCGCCGGCCGACAGGGAGCGAACGGCGGCCTGACCGAGTCCACCAGACCGGGGGAAGATCAGGTCTTCTGAAGCTCGACGATGCGATGACGGGGATCGGGGATCCCTCCTGCGGCGGCTTGATGTCGAGATTGTCGAGACGGGGGCCGTCCTGCCGATGTGTCGGGCCCGTCATGGCGTTGAAGAGGTTCCCGGGGCCTTGTTGCACGGGGCCTGCCCGGGATTCACATCGCGGGTCCAGTGGCATGGCTGGGCGGCATGTCCACGCCCGCCCCGACCCGCTACCGCACCCTGGACTGGTCCGCCTACGATGCCTCGCTGCGTGAGCGTGGGTCGCCGACCGTCTGGTTCGATTCGTCGACGCCCTGGCACGCGGCGCCATCGGGCAAGCGCGGGGGCCGGCCGGTCCACGGCGACGCCGCGATCCAGGCTTGCCTGACGATCGAGGTGCTGTCCGGCCTGCCGCCTCGCCAGATGACGGGCGTCGTCGCGGGCCTTCCGAAGCTGGCAGGCCTCGACTGACCGGTGCCGGACTTCAGGGCGCTCTGCCGACGGCAGGAGACGCTGGCCGTGCAGTCGCTCTACCGTGGCGGCGGCGGCCCTCCGCACCGGCTCGTGGACGGCACGGGCATCGAGGTCCGGCGGGATCGGCGAATGGCATGCCCGCAAGCATGGTGGAGCGCGAAGGCGGGTTCGGCGCAAGGTCCACCTGGCCATGGACAAGGCGACCCTGGAGGTCCGTGCAGTCGAGAGTTCACCGGCGAATGCCACTGGTCCGAAAGAGCCAGTGGACGGCAGCGGCGTGGGCGATGCGCCCGTGTCGCCCGATCCGCTCGCCCAGATCCCTGAGGGCGAGCCGATCGCGTCGGTCGCCGCGGGCGGGGCCTACGACGCCCGGGGCTGCCGCGACGCCATCGCGAACCGGAGCGCGGACGCGGTCGTGCCGCCCCGGCGCAACGCCCAGCCATGGAAGAAGGACAGCCTTGGGGCGGCAGGCAGGAACGAGGCCTTACGTGCCATCGGGCGTCTTGGCCGGACCATCTGGCGACGCTGGAGCGGGCATCGCCGCAAAAGCCGCGCCGCGACCGAGATGAACGGCATGAAGCGGCTCGGCCAGAAGCTCATGGCCCGAGACCTCGACCGACGGACCGCCGAGCTCCAAGTCCGCATCGCCGTCCTGAACCGATTCACCGCCCACGGCATCCCCGTCACGCAACCCATCGGCCGACCTCGGCAGCGGAAAGGAGAAGCGTAGCCTCCAGGCGTTCCGTGCAACGGAGCCATCGTCAACCCGTAAGGTGGACGTCTCACCTATCGGCCCGAAGGGCCGCAGCCGGGGATCGCCGTGTCGCCGGCCACGGCCGAGTTCGCCGAACGCCTGAACGCCGCGCTCCCGGCCTGCCCCGCCGCGCCGGCCGAGAGGCACGGGCGTGCGAGCGGGCTCACCCGCGAGCTGGCGAAATGGGGCGTCGACGTCAGTCTCACCACGACCTATAAGTGGACCGTGGGCGCAGCCCGGCCGCGTGCCGACAGGATGGCGACGCCGTCGCGGCTGCGTGGTGCCGACGAGCTGTGATTGACGCTGGGCCGTGAGCCCGCGCCCGCCCCCGGGCCAGAGGGCGACCACGCGCCGATCGAGGCCACGGCGCGGGCTCGGCCGTCCTCATCGCCGCCGGCCTTCTCGAGACGCTCGGCGCCCGTGTCCCCTCCCGCAGTCCGCGCGCGGGCGAGCCGCATCGGACGGGTTCGATCTGGGGCGAAGAGATCGCCTTCGTCTTGGGCGGCCCGATCGCCCGGACCGCGGAGGGCTGGACCTTCGCCCTGCCCGTGGTCTCCGGCACCCGGCCCCTCGGCGTCCTGACCGCGAATGGAAGAACCTGCCTGCCGGACCTGACGGACGCCGCGCGTCCCGCCTCCGAAGGCCTGCCGATCGCAGCGATCAAGGCGCCGTCCCCCGGCGCGTTCGAGGATGCGGCGGGGGGAAAGACCATCGCGCCAGTCGCGGATGCAGGTGGCCTAATCGGCAGGAGGTCGGCAGACCGATGCACGGCGAGGTCCTGAGCTCGCCCAAGTTACTAACCGTAACCACCACTCGGACGGCTGGATCCTTTCGGCACCACCAAATCGAAAGGAAACCGCAGAGGACGACGCACTTCTTTACAGGCCAACTGTAAGCGCAAGAAAATCCGCCTGGGGCCCGATCTTCGATCGTCGGCCTGCCGAACCATCATCGGCAGAATACTGCCTTGGCGGACGCATCCCTCCAGATCGGCAGCACGATCCGCCAACCCTCTTGGTGGGTAGTCGGTGGATGAAAGCGAGGCTCGTCGCTCAAGTGATTCGATACCGTTCACGAGGCTGGTGCCGCTGAAGGGACTCGAACCCCCGACCCCATCATTACGAATGACGTGCTCTACCAGCTGAGCTACAGCGGCCCCGGCGGTGCATTAGCGCATCGACGGCAGGGGCGAAAGCCCTTCCGCCGGGGCTCCGTTCACGGGCGGCGCGCGGCGCCCGGGGCGGGGTTCGCCGGCTCCACGGGCGGCGACGCGCCTACGCCGGCGGGCGGACCTCCCACGTCGAGCGGGCCCTCGCGGCGACCGCCGACCGCCGCATCGGCGTCCGCGGGCTCCAGCAGCACCTCCGCCTCTCCCGCCTCCGCGGCGGGCAGGCCCGCGGGCGCGCCGACGATCATCGGCAGCATCCCCGCGGCCGGCCCCTCGGCGGAGGAGGCGGGCGGCTCCGTCCATTCGAGCGTGTCGAAGGCCGCGCAGTTCTCGCAGACCGGGCGCCAGTCGCCATGCACGGTGTGGCAATTGTCGCAGACCCATTGCGGACCGCGCGGCGCGGTCACGGCGCGGGCGAGCCAGGCGCGCACGATGGCGTCGTCGGCGCCCTCGCCCTTCTCGATCGCGGCCATCAGGGTCGCGGCCCGCGCGGTGGGATGCAATTCGGCAAGATCGCCCATCGCGCGGCGCGCGCCGGGGAAGTCCTCGGCCGCGATCAGGAGCTCGGCCCGCAGCATCCGCGTCTCGGGGGCGTCCGGGTTCGGCCGGGTCAGCACCTCGAACCGCTTGAGGCGCGCGGCGGGCGTCTCGTTCGGCTCGATCGCGGCGAAGGCGGCCGCGAGGTCGGGGTGGGGCCGCGCGTCCCAGGCGGCGCGCAGGACGCGGGCCGCGTATTTGGGCTTGCCCTGCGCGATGTAGGCGCGGGCGGCCATGACGGCGGCGGGCACCAGGTCCGGCGATAGGCGGTTGGCCTCGATGGCGGCCTCGCGCGCCTCCACGCTGGCGTCCTCGGCGATCACGTCGCCGGCCTCCGAGAGCGCCAGCACGGCGTCGCGGCGGCGATAGACGTCGCGCGGCATGGTCCCGTGCTTCAGCTTGGCCTCGAGCGTCTCGCGCGCGGCGTGCCAGTCGCCCTTGCGGGTCTGGAGCGTCAGGAGCGTGTCCTGCACCTCCTCGTGGCGCGGGCGCAGGGCGAAGGCGCGCTTGGCGAGCTCCATCGCGGTCTCGGTGTCGCCGTCGGCCAGGCGCTGCTTCATCACGCCGCGGATGCCGACGAACCGCGTGCGGTCGTTGACGATGAGGGCCTTGTACGCCTCTTCGGCGCGGCGGCGGTCGCCGGACATCTCGGCCGCCTGCGCGGTGAGGAGGCCCGTGAGCTCGGGCCGGTTGAGATAGCGGTCGGCGCGCCGCGCCTTGGACATCGCCTCGCGCCCTTCGCCGGAGGCGAGCGCCATCATCCCGTCGCCCAGCGCCTCGAAGCCCTTGCGCTCGCGCGAGCGGTCGAAATAGCGCGACATCGCCGTCTCGTCGCCGTTCAGGAACCGGATGAACGCGACCAGCAGCCCCACGAGCTTGAGCAGGAGCCACAGCGCCAGCAGCAGCACCGCCAGGCCGATCGCCGCCTGGAGCGGCCCGAGGTTGAGCTCGTAGCCCGCGAAGGCGACGCGCAGGCCCCCGTCCGCCTCCGAGAGGTAGCCGGCCAGCAGGGCGAGCCCCGCGACGATGGCGACGAAGATCAGGATCTTCAGCAGGGACCAGAGCATGTCGGCTTATCCTTCGGTGGACGCGGGGGCGGCAAGGCCCTCCGCGGCGTCTATCGCGGCGAGGCGCGTGCGGGCGCGCTCGAGCCAGTCGGCCATGGCCTGCGCCGGCGCGCCCTCCAGCGCGTCCGCCTCCTCGACCGCCGCGGCGAGTTCGCCGGCGTCCAGCCGGGCCTGCGCGCGCGAGAGGATCGCGTCGGCGTCGTCGCCCGCCCGCTCCGAGAGGCTGCGGAGCCCGACCTGAGCGCGAAGGAAACCGGCCGGGCCCGGCGCGGCGGGCGCTACGCCGATGGCGGCGCGCGCGGCGGGACCGAACGAGGATTGGAGGGCGCCGAGCGAGGGCACGCCGCCTTCGGCATTCTCGGCCAGGGGGGCGGGCACCGGGCGCCCGGTCGCGTCCTGCCAGGCGGCCAGCGGGTCGACGAGCGGCGCGCCGGTGTCGATCGCGGCGCCGATCCGGGTCATCGCGGCCTCGGCGCGCAGGGTGCGGGCCTCCTCCTCGGCGGCGGCCTCGAGGGCCAGGCGCTCGGCCTCGACGGCCTCCTGGCGGTCCTGGACCGCGGCGCGCACGGCCTCGATCTCCGCGCGCAGGGCCTCGGCCGCCTCGGACCGCTCGGTGCCCAGCGTGTCGACGTCGGCGCCGAGGGTCTCGAGATCCGCGCGCAGCGCGTCGACGGCGCCCGGCAGGTCCGCGAGGCCCTCCGGCAGGGCTGCGATGGTGTCCTCCAGGGCGCCGAGCCGGTCCGCGTTAGAGCCGGTCACGGCCTCGACCGCGCCGACCGCTTCGACGGTGACGGCGGGCGCCGCCGGCGCGGGAGGCTCTGCCTCGACGAGGCCCGTAAGCCCCGCCTCGAGCGCCGAAAGCCGCCCGTCCACCGCTTCCAGGGTGGCGGTATCGGCGACGTCGCCCAGGGCGGCCTCGACCTCGGCGATGCGCGCGTCCAGCGGCGCGGTGTCCGGGATCCTGCCGTCGAGCTCCGCCAGGCGGGCCTCGATCGGGGAGATGTCGGGACCGGTCCGGCCCTCCAGGGCGGCGAGCCGGTCCGAGAGGGCGCCCACCTCCACGCGGGCGGCCTGCTGCGGCCCCTGCCCCAGGAACCAGGCGAGCGCGAAGCCGAGCGCCCCGGCGAGGAACCCGCCCAGGATCATCCCGCCGAGCCCGCCGCGGCGCGCCGGCTCGGGGGCCGGGCGCGCCTGCGCTGGTTCGTCAGGCGGCGGAGCGCCGCGCTTGCGCGAGGACGCCGCGCCCACGGGCGGGACCGAGGAGGCCGCCTCACCCGGCGCGGCGTCCTCATCCGGCGCGGCGTCGCCCGCGTCCGCGGCTCGGGCCTCGCCCACGTCCGCGGGGGGCACCTCGATCACGTCGGGCGCGTCGGCGGCGGTGGGCTCCGGCGGCTCGGGGGGGGGCGTCTCGCCGGGCGGCGGCACCAGGTCGACGGGGGCCGCGGGCACCATGTCCGAGCCGGCGGCCTCGTCGGGCGCGCGCGCGTCCGGGGCCGCGCCATCCTCGGCCGGGGGGGCCTCGCCCACGATCTCGGCGTCCTCGATCGGGACGGTCTCGTCCTCGCGGCGCGGCCGCGGCGCATCGGAGGTCGTTCGCCCTGATCCCTTGCGCGCCATCGAAACGTCCTCTTCGACCCTGACTCCCGCCCCCGAACGGGCGTGCTCCCACCTAGCCTGCGGCCTACCCCCGTCGATGGCAAGGCACCGCGCCACCGCATCCGCCATGGCCGCCCCGGTCGGGCGCTCCGCGAGGCTCGCGGGGGCGAAGCGCTCGGCGGCTCGCGCGACGGCGGCGCTCATCGCCACGACGCGCGGGGGCGAGGCCGGGTTCCCCGCTCCCGCGACGAAGAGCGCGGCCGTGCGCGGCGAGAACAGAGGCGCCACGACCGGGGCGGCGCCTGCCAGCGCCTCCAGCGCCGCCGCGTTCAGGGCCGTCGCGCGCTGGTCGTAGACGATGCGCTCCGCGGCCTCGCGCCCCGCCGCGGCCAGGCGCCCGGCGACGTCGCCGCGGGTATGTCGGCCGCGCAGGTGCACGAAGCGGCCGCCCTCCCCGCTCGCCAGGATCGCGGCGACGAGCGCGTCCGCGTCCCCGCCCCCATCGACCGCGTCCCACCCCGCGGCCCGCGCCGCCGCCGCGGTGCGTGGCCCCACGCACCAGGCCCGCGCCCCGCCGCCGGGCCCGGCGAACGCGGCCGCATGCGCGGAGGTCAGGACCGGCACCCCCCCGGCGGGCATCGCCTCCCAGGAGAGGGGCACGATCTCGATCAGGGGCGAGAGGACGAGCCGCCATCCGTCCACCCGCGCGCGCACCTCCCCCGCGAAGCGCCGCGCATCGTCCGCCGGGCGCGTGAGCAGGAGGACTGGCGGATCGCGCGTTGTCGGGGCCACGGGGCGATGCTACCCGCCGGGGCGATGGCGGAAAAGGCGATCACCCTCCTCGGGATCGAATCGAGCTGCGACGACACCGCCGCCGCGGTCGTGCGCCGCGGCGCGGACGGGCGGGCCGCGATCCTGTCCAACGTGGTGCGCGGGCAGGACGCGCTCCATGCCGGCCATGGCGGCGTCGTCCCGGAGATCGCGGCCCGCGCGCACGCCGTCCGCCTGGACGGGGTCGCGCAGGCGGCGCTGGACGTCGCGGACCTGTCCCTGGGCGACATGGACGGCATCGCGGTCACGGCCGGGCCGGGCCTGATCGGCGGTGTGCTCTCGGGCGTGATGTTCGCCAAGGGCCTCGCTGCGGGCGCCGGCCTGCCGCTCCACGGGGTGAACCACCTGGCCGGGCACGCCCTGACGCCCCGCCTGACCGACGGGCTCGCCTTCCCCTACCTGATGCTCCTCGTCTCGGGCGGGCACTGCCAGTTCCTCGTCGTGCGCGGCGCGGGGGATTACGCGCGCCTGGGCGGCACGATCGACGATGCGCCCGGGGAGGCGTTCGACAAGGTCGCGCGCCTTCTCGGCCTGCCGCAGCCGGGCGGCCCCGCGATCGAGGTCGAGGCCGCCCGAGGCGCGCCTGGGGCGGTGGCGCTGCCGCGCCCGCTGCTGGACCGGCCGGGCTGCGACATGAGCTTCTCCGGCCTGAAGACCGCCGTCCTGCGCGCGCGGGACGCCGCGCTGGTGGACGGGGCGCTGCCGGCCGCGGCGCGGGCGGATCTCTGCGCCGGGTTCCAGGCGGCGATGGTGGACGTGCTGGCGGCCAAGTCGGCGCGGGCCCTCCACGCGTACGAGGCCCTGGCCCCGGCCGCGCCCGCCTTCGCCGTCGCGGGGGGCGTCGCGGCGAACGGCCCGATCCGCGCGGCCCTCCGGGCGCTCGCGCGGGGCCGGGGGGTCCGATTCGCGGCGCCCCCGCTCGATCTGTGCACCGACAACGCCGCCATGATCGCCTGGGCCGCGATCGAGGGCATCGACGCGGGCCGACCGGCCGACGGGATGGCCCTCGCGGCCCGCCCCCGCTGGCCGCTCGACGAGGACGCCGCCCCGATGCTCGGCTCCGGCAAGCGCGGGGCCAAGGCGTGAGCGCGCAGGTGCGCGTCGTCGGGGCGGGGGCCTTCGGCGCGGCGCTCGCGATCGCCCTGGCGCGCGGCGGGCGGCGGATCGCGCTCTGGGGCCGGGACGCGGGCGTCATGGACCGCGCGGCCGCCGACCGGCGCGTGCCGCGACTGGGCGCGGTTCTGCCGGATGCGGTCCGCCCCACCGCCGATCCCGACCCCGGGGACGCGCCCGTGATCCTCCTCGCAGTGCCCATGCAGCGCCTGGGAGAAGTGCTGGACGCCCAGGCCACCGCGCTCGTGGGGCGGACGCTCGTCGCCTGCTGCAAGGGGATCGACCTCGCCACCGGGGAGGGCGCCTCGGCCGTGATCGCGCGGTGCGTGCCCGGCGCGCGCGCGGCCGTCCTGACCGGGCCGTCCTTCGCCGCGGACATCGCGGCGGGCCTTCCTACCGCCCTCACCCTCGCGGTGGGGGAGGGCGGCGAGAGCCTCCAGCGGACCCTGTCGACCGACGCGCTGCGCCTCTACCTGACGGACGACGTGACCGGCGCCGAGATCGGCGGCGCGCTCAAGAACGTCACCGCCATCGCCTGCGGCGCCGCCATCGGCGCGGGGCTGGGCGAGAGCGCGCGCGCCGCCCTGATGACGCGCGGCCATGCCGAGGCGACGCGCCTCGCGGTCGCCCTGGGCGCGCGGGCCGAGACGCTGGCGGGGCTGTCGGGCCTGGGGGACCTCGCCCTGACCTGCCATTCCGAGCTCAGCCGGAACCTGCGCCTAGGCCTGGCCCTCGGGCGCGGCGGGGCCTGGGATGCGGGCATCACCACCGAGGGCGCGGCCACGGCGCGCGCCGCCCTGACCCTCGCGGCCCGGCACGGGGTGGACATGCCCGTCGCCGCCGCCACGGTGGCGCTCCTGGACGGGGGCGATCCCGCCGCCGTCGCGGCGGCCCTCCTGGCCCGCCCGCTCCGATCGGAGGACGCATGAGACGCTGGCTCTTCAAGTCCGAACCCGCCACCTGGTCCTGGGACCGGCAGGTCGCGCGCGGCGAGGACGGCGAGGAATGGGACGGCGTGCGCAACTACGCCGCCCGCAACAACATGCGCGAGATGGCCGTGGGCGATCTCGGCTTCTTCTACCATTCCCAGACCGAGCGCGCCGTGGTCGGCATCGTGGAGGTCTGCGCCGCCGCCCATCCCGACAGCACCGACGACGGCGGCACTTGGGAGTGCGTGGACATCCGCGCGCTGCGCCCCATGCCCCGCCCGGTCACGCTGGCCGAGATCAAGGCCGAGCCGGCCTGCGCGGACATGGCGCTCGTGCGGCTCTCGCGGCTGTCGGTCGCGCCGGTGACCGAGGCGGAATGGGACGCCGTGATGGCGTTGGCGGCGCGCTAGCCGGTGGCGGCGCGCGCGTCGGCGGCGGTCCCGTAGGTCGGCATCGGCTCCGCCGCGGGGGCGGCCGCGCCCATCAGCATCTTCCGCACGAAGGCGACATGCGCCGTCTCCTCGATGATCTCCGCGAGGTGCAGCGCCTTGGTCAGCGTCGCCCCGACGCCGATCGTGCCGTGGTTGGCCAGGCACGCGGCCCGCACGGAGACGTCCCGGAACACCGGGGAGATCTCCACCTCCGTCTGGGGCCCGCCATTCGCCGACAGGGGGATGAGGGGCATGCGCCCGATCTTCTCGATCGTCTGCACGGTGAGGCAGGGGATCTCCATCCCCGCGCTGGCCCAGCCGGTGGCCCAGGGCGAGTGGCAGTGGACGATGGCGCCGATGTCGGGCCGGATGCGGTAGAGGTCGAGGTGGAAGTCCATGTCCTTGGACGGCTTGAGGGCCGAGGGCTCGATCGTCCCGTCCAGCCACACGACCTGGAGGTTGTCGCGCGTGCACTCGGCGAAGCCGATCCCCGAGGGCTTGATGGCGATGGCGTCCGAGGCGCTCAGGCGCACCGACAGGTTGCCGCCGGCGTTCGTCTGCAAGCCGCTCTCGAAGCAGCGGCGCGCGCAGGCGATCAGCGCGTCCTTCTTCGCCTCGACGTCGTTCGGGTCCAGCGTTCGTTCGCTCATGCGTCCTCCTTGGGGGCCTTCGCCCGGGCGATCAGCGCGCGCAGCGCGTCCGCGGCCGCCGCGGCCGTCTCCCGGTCGTTCACGTGCCAGGGCAGGCGCCGGACCGGCATCGCGCCGCGCAGCCGGTCCTCCATCACCTCGGCGAAGGCCTCGCGCTGCGCCGGCCCGGGAATCGCGCATCCCTCCCGGTCCTCGGTCGAGAAGCCCGCCATGGGCAGCAGCACCTCGGCCGGCCCGCTCCCCTTCAGGAGCTCGTCCGCGAGGATGCCGGCCATGCGGGCCATCTCCTCCTCGGTGCACTGCACATGGGTGAAGAGGGGGGAGTGCGAGTAGTGCGGCCGCGCCAGGTAGACGTCGGGCATCAGGCGCGCCTCGCCCATGGCGATGACATTGGCCCCGCCCGGCAGGATCACCCGAGGCAGGCCGCCGTAGACGGTGAAGCGTTCGGGCATCTGCACGTGCGCGCCGGCGATGTTGAGGCGCGTGAGCTCGTGGGGCGTGTAGTCGATCACCGCGCGGAAGGCGCCCGCCGCGCACCAGCGCGCGAAGGCGGCGCCGCCGAACCCGTTGGCGTGGAACACCGTCACCTCGTGCCCGGCCCGTTGCAGCCGCTTGTGCAGCGCGTCGATCCCCGGCGCGGTGATGCCCAGCGCCGTGACCCCGATCGACGGGCGCACCGCCACCCGCCCCTCCGGGAGGGTCGCGTGATAGAGCCCGCCGACGATGGCCGCGGCGCGGTCCAGCGCCTGGCGCGTCGTCGCGTTGAGGCCGGTGAGGTCCGCCATGGTCGGGACCAGCACGATCGCGTTGTCCGCCAGCGCGTAGCGCGGATCGAAGGGCAGGGTGGAGACCATGACCTTGGGCATCTCGATCGGCAGCGAGCGCAGCACCTGCAGCGCGATCTGCCCGCCCGTGCCGCCGCCGATGGCGCAGACCATGCGCCGGCCCTGCTGCGGGGCGTAGGCGATCTGCTCGATCGCGCGCGATGCCGCGGCCTCCATCCCGGCGAGCTTGGCCTTCGGATCCCAGACCGCGCCGTCCGAATGGAGGGAGATGTCGCAGCGCTCGGCCGGCACGCCCCCGGCCTGGAGCGCGCCCATCAGATAGGCCGCCTCCTCGCCCTTGGTGTCGTAGGTGGCGAGCAACAGGACGCTCACCCCTTCACCGCCCCGGCGGTCATCCCGGTGATGATCTGGCGGGACGCCAGCAGGGTGAAGATCACCGGCGGGATCGCCAGGAGCATCCCCGTCGCCATGATGACGCCCCAGTCGATGTTGAACTCCGTCAGGGAGTTGACGATCGTCACCGGCACGGTGCGCGTGCCCCGGTCGGCGATGGCGTTGGCCAGCAGGAACTCGTTCCACGCGATGCGGAAGGTGAAGATCGCGGCCGCCGCCAGGCCCGGCTTGATCAGTGGCAGCACCACGAGGAAGAACACGCCGAACGGCCCCGCCCCGTCCATGCGCGCCGCCTCCTCGAGCTGGATCGGCACCTGGACGATGAAGGACTGCAGGATCCAGATCACGAAGGGCAGGTTCATCGCCACGTAGATCAGGACGATCCCCGCGCGGGTGCCGTCGATGCCGAACTGGAACGTCCAGATCCCGAACACCGGCACCAGCAGGACCGCCGGCGGCACCATCCGCATCATCAGCGTCGTCAGGGACACCGCGTCCCGGCCCATGAAGCGGAAGCGCACGATGGCGTAGGCGGCCATGCACCCGATCACCAGCGTCAGCGCGGTCGAGACGATGGAGATGATCAGCGAGTTCACCAGCGCCCGGCCGAACGTCTCGTCGCAAAAGCGCAGGTGCTCGGGCTCGTAGGGGAGCATCCCGCAGAGCGCGGTCTCGTAGTTCTGGATCGTCGGCACGAAGAGGAGGCCGCCGGTCCCCGACAGGATGTCGACGTTCAGCTTCAGGGACGTCGACAGCATCAGGACGATCGGACCGATCGCCATCAGCACCAGCGCCGTCAGCAGCGCGTAGAAGGCGGGGCTCGCCCGCCGCTCGCCCGCGATCGCCATCAGCTCTCCCCCTCGGCGGCGATGCGCAGGCGCGCCGAGCGCAGCTCCTGCGCCTTGTTGTAGAGGTACATGCCCAGCGTGATCACCAGGAGCAGGATCAGGAGGTAGTTCGACATCGCCGCCGCCGTGCCCAGCTCGCGGAACTCCGAGGCGGTGCGGCTGATGCGCAGCGACAGGATCTCGGTCGAGATGCCGGGCCCGCCATTGGTCATCACCAGGATCACCTCCAGCACCTTGAACGCGTCGATGAGGCGCAGGAGGAAGGTCACGATCAGCACCGGCATCATCAGCGGCAGCTTGATGTGCCAGATCTGCTGCCAGCCCGTCGCGCCGTCGATGCGCGCGGCCTCCAGCGCCGAGCGCGGCAGCGATTGCAGCGCCGCCAGCGCCAGGATGAAGATGAAGGGCGTCCACTGCCAGACATCGGCCACCACGACCGAGAAGAACGCCCATCCGCCGTCGCTGAGGAAGGGGATCTTGTCGAAGCCCATCGCGTCCAGCGCGCGGTTGAAGATGCCGACCTGCGAATCGTACATGTAGCGCCACATCAGGCCGACGACGATCGGCGCGATCATCATCGGCAGGATGAACAGGGTCCGCAGCACGGACATGCCGCGCAGCTTGCGGTCGAGCAGCAGCGCCAGCCCGACGCCCAGCACCATCTCCAGGCTGACGACGATGGAGGCGAACTTGAGCGTGACCCAGAAGCTCTCGCGGAAGAACGGATCGGTCAGCAGGCCGATGTAGTTGTCCAGCCCGACGAACTCCGCCTCGCCGATGCGCTGGCTGGGGTTCCACTTCAGGAAGCTGGCCCAGACCATGTAGCCGATCGGGTAGAGCAGCGCGCCCACGAGCACGATCCCCGCGGGCGCGAGGAAGAGGTAGGGCGTGGCCCGGTTGGCGATCGATCTCGACATGACGTAGGGTGCGGGCTCCGGTCTGGGATGCGCGCGGGCCGGGGGTCGCCCCCGGGCCCGCGCGCCGTGTCAGTCGTCGATCACTCGGCCTGCTGCCAGGTGTAGTAGCCGGCCTCGTCCATCGTCTCGCGCGCGCGCTCGGCGATGCCGTCCATGGCGGTCTGGATGTCCAGATCCTCCGTCAGGACCTGGTTCATCGTGGTGCCCAGGTCGTTGTTGATCTTGCCCCAGGTGGGGATGATCGGGCGCCAGTCGGGGTCGGCGAACTCGAGCGCCTCGCCGAACGTGGCCGAGTAGGGATACTTCTCGTTCAGCTCGGCGTTCTGATACGTCGAGAACCGCGAGGGGTTGCCGCCCGCCAGCGCCACCGCGAGGTCGCCCTTCTTGGAGGTCAGCCACTGCGCGAGCAGGAACGCGGCCTCCTTGTTCTGGGCGTTCTGCGGGATCGCGATGCCGAAGCCGCCGGTCTGGCTGCCGCGGCGCACGCCCTCGGGATGCGGCGCCCAGCCGACGTTGCCCACCACGGTGGAGTTGGCCGGATCCTCGAAGCCCGCCGCGAAGGCGATGGAGTCGAGGAACATGCCGTAGCGCCCCTGCGCGAAGGCGGCGGCCGCCTCGGACGGGCCGAACGCGAGCGAGCCCTCGATGCCGCAGTCCACGATCGTCTTGAGCGCGGTCGCGGCCTCGACGCCGGCCTCGTTGTTGACGATGGGCTGCCAGTTGTCGTCGAAGATGCGCCCGCCCAGCGGGGCGAGGTGCAGCAGGAACGCGTGGCTCGCCTGCTGGCCGGAGGCCGCGCGCGAGGCCAGGCCGCCCATGTCCGGCTCCAGCTCGGGGATGCGGCAGGCGAGGTCCAGGAGCTCGTCATAGGTGGTCGGCACCTCGAGGCCGTGCTTCTCGAAGATGTCGGTGCGGTAGCCCAGCACCGAGGTCTCCGAGCCGTAGGGCAGGCCGTAGAGCGAGCCGGTCTTGCCGGGCAGGTAGCCCTTCGTGCCGCCGGCGACGCCGATGTTCTGCACGTAGCCGTCGATGAGGTCCTCGGCGTCGTACTCGGGATCGGCCAGCGCCGGGTTCATGAAGTACTTGGCCAGGTTCTCGAGCTGGTCGGCGAAGATGTAGTCCGCCTTGGAGAACACGACGTAGGAGATGAGGTCGTAGTCGCCCTCGTCCTTGGTCAGCTCCAGCGTCTGCGCCTCGCGCATGCGCAGGTACTCGAGCTGGTCGATCTCGACCTGGATGCCGGTCTCCTCGGTGAACTGGGGGATCACCTCGCGCATCGCGTTGTAGTGCGGGTGCGCGGGCACCATCATCACCAACTTCGTGCCGGCATAGGGCTGGTAGGGCGCCGCGACGTCCTGCGCCCAGGCGGCGCCCGTGATCGACGCCGTCATCGTCGCGGTGACCGCGACGGTGGCGGACCAGACTCTCATCGTGTGCTTCATGTCATCCTCCCTTGGGCGGAGCGCTGCGGCTCCTTGAATGCGGGCGGCCCGCCGGGCCCCCCGTTCGGCCGCCCCGCTCGGGGGCCGCCATCCGTCGGCGCCCCGTCAGAGGGCCGCCTCCGTGTCCGGATCGAAGAGATGGACCTGATCGGGGTCGATGGCCACGCGGACCGTCTCGCCGACCTTGATCGGCCGGGCCGTCTGCGCCTCGATGGCGATGCGGGCGGCGCCGAGATCGGTCATCAGGACCGATTGCGCGCCGACGTATTCGGACAGGATCACCGGCAGGTCGATCGCCCCCGGCGCGTCCCCGCCCTGCAGGAGCGTGAAGCCGGACGGCCGGATCCCCACCGTCACCCGCCGCCCGCCGCCCAGCGCGGCGCGCGAGGCGGGCAGAGGCACGTCGAACCCGTCGCCGCGCACGTGCAGTCGGCCGGCCTCCTCCATCAGCTCGCCGGGCACGAAGTTCATCGGCGGCGAGCCGATGAAGCTCGCGACGAAGAGGTTGGCGGGCGAGCGGAACAGCTCCTCCGGGGTGCCGTGCTGCATGATCTTGCCCGCGCGCATCACGACGATCCGGTCGCCCAGGGTCATCGCCTCGATCTGGTCGTGGGTGACGTAGACCATGTTCTTGTCGACCCGCTGGCTCATCAGCGCGAGCTCGGCGCGCATCTCGCCCGCGCAGCTTGGCGTCGAGGTTCGAGAGCGGCTCGTCGAAGAGGAAGGTGCCCGCGTCGCGCACCAGGGCGCGGCCCATCGCGACGCGCTGGCGCTGCCCGCCCGAGAGCTCGGCCGGCTTGCGGTTCAGGTAGGGGGTCAGGCCCAGCGTCTGGGCGACGGCACCGACGCGGCGGTCGATCTCGGCCCGGTCCATCCGCGCGAGGCGTAGCGCGAAGGACATGTTCCGCGCCACGTTCATGTGCGGGTAGAGCGCGTAGTCCTGGAACACCATCGCGAGGTCCCGCTCCTTGGGGTCGAGCTGCGAGACGTCGCGCCCGTCCATCAGGATCTCGCCCCCGGTCACGTCCTCGAGGCCCGCGATCATCCGCAGCGTCGTGGACTTGCCGCAGCCGGACGGGCCGACGAAGACGGTGAACTCCCCGTCCTCCATGCGCAGGTCGAGGCCCTCGATCACCGTGGCGGTGCCGTAGTCCTTGCGCAGGCTCTGCAGTTCGATGACCGGCATCGGCGGGGAACGCTCCTCATTCTCTCCGTCGAACGGTCGCGCGTTCTGCATGCAAACGCAAGCGGCGGGATGCAAGGGAGCCGGTCGGGGCTCGCCAAGGGCGCCGGATGGGTGCTATCGTCACGTAAGGGAGGCGTCATGGCACAAACTGCGCGAACGCGGGAGACCGCGGGGCCGAGGCCCCCGGCGGCGGCGCGGATCGAGGCGGCGCTGCTGGACGACGTCTCGATCGGGGCGATCGCGCCGGGCGAGCGGCTGGACGAGACGCGCCTCGCGGCGCGGTTCGGCACGTCGCGCACGCCGGTGCGAGAGGCGCTGGGGCGGCTGGTCGCGGCCGGGGTCGCCACGGGGATGGGCGGGCGCGGACTGCGCGTCGCGACCCTGACCCATGAGGAGCTGGCCCAGATGTTCGAGGCCATGCAGGAGATCGAGGCCGTTTGCGCCCGACTGGCCGCGCAGCGCCTGACCCTGTTGGGCCGGGCGCGCCTGCAGGCGGCGCAGGCGGAGTGCGCCGCCGC
Organism: uncultured Alphaproteobacteria bacterium; assembly: GCA_963833115.1. GTDB lineage: Bacteria > Pseudomonadota > Alphaproteobacteria > Rhodobacterales > Rhodobacteraceae > Hasllibacter. Next base: position 561,487 of record CAWHWS010000002.1, read on the forward strand.
CGCGCAGGCGGGGGACATCCCGGCCTATCTGCGCGCCAACGAGGCCTTCCATTTCGAGATCTACGCCGCCACGCAGAACCCCTACGTCCAGGGGCTCGCGGTCGATTTCAGGCGCCGGACCGGGCCGTTCCGCGCCAAGAAGTTCGCCGGGCCCGAGGATCTGATCGCGTCCGCGCGCAGCCACGAGGCGCTCTTGGCCGCCATCCTCGACGGGGATGCCGGCGACGCCTACGAGGGCATGCGCGCGCACCTGACGGAGAGCTACCTCAAGGTGCTGGCCGTCAACTGATCCGGCCCAGGTGGACACAGGCGCCCCGCTGTGCACAAAGAGGCCAGGCAGCATCCACATCCAGGAGACCCCGGCATGGGCGTTCGAGAGACCAGGATATACCCGATCAACACCGGCTGGCTGGAGGCCGATCTCGGGACCTACATCTTCTGGAAGGGCCCGGCGGGGAAGAAGATCTGGAACCCCGTGTTCTGTCATTACGTCGACACGGGCGAGCACAAGATCCTGGTCGACACGGGCCTGTGCGACGAGGCGCGCGCCACCCAGTACCACCACAAGTGCGACAAGCGCGGCTGCCTCCAGGTGCACGAGCACCTCGAGCGGAAGCTGGGCGTCCACCCCGACGAGATCGACGCGATCGTCTTCACGCACCTGCACTGGGACCACGTGCAGAACATGAAGATGTTCCGCGAACGCCCGCTACATCGCCCCCGCGGCCGAGATCGCGATGGCCTACAACCCCCTGCCCCTCTACTACCGCACCTACGAGAGCGGCGTCCTCGAGATCGAGCCCGCCTATGCGGGATGCGCCTTCGAGGCGGTGGAGGACGAGTGCGAGGTCCTACCTGGCATCACCATGTTCCACACGCCGGGCCATTCGGTCGGGCACATGGCGGTGACGGTCGCGACGTCCGCGGGCGACATCGTGATCGCCGGCGACGCGATCTTCCAGGAGCGCAACCTCGAGCCCAACCCGGACGAGGGCTGGCGCCACTGGGTCCCGGCGCGGTTCGTCGATTCGGTCGCCGGCTGGCGCTCGGTCGAGGAGCTGGACAAGCGCGCCGACTACGTCCTGGCCTGCCACGACAAGGTCGCGAACGAGCGCTCGGACGTGTTCCCCTACGAGGGCATGCCGATCCGGCAGCGTCGCCAGCCGATCCCGGGATACAGGTTCTACTTCGGCGACATGCCGGCGGGCGCCGCCCATAAGGCCGCCCCGGCGATGACGCGCGAGGAGGCGGACGCCTACGTCGCCGGCCTCGTGCCGCCGACGCCCGATTGACCCTGCCCCCGCTCGGTCCGTGTCCGCGCCCCGGCATCGGGACCGCCATCGCCCCCGTCATCCTCCGGCCGGGCCGGAGGATCTCCCCGCCCGGAGCGCGCGCCCCGGCCCGGGAGATCCTCGGATCGGGTCCGAGGATGACGGCGTGAGGACGGCGCCCGCCCGGGGCCGGGGCGGCGCCCGCCCGCGCGGACGGGCGCGGCGGGACCGGGCCGCGCGGTGAGGTCCATCGACAGCCTCCTGGAGGTCGCCGGCGATCACGACGCGGTCGTCCTCGACCAGTACGGCGTCCTGCACGACGGCGCGCGGCCCTATCCCGGCGCGGTCCCGGCGCTGGAGGCCCTGCGCGCCGCCGGGCATCGGCTCGCGGTCCTGTCGAACTCGGGCAAGCGCGCTGCCTATAACGCCGCGCGCATCGAGCGGATGGGCTTCCCCCGGGGCCTGTTCGAGGCCGTGATGACCTCGGGGGAGGCGCTGCGCTCCGACATCGCCCGCGGGGCCGTTCCGCACCGCCGGCTCTGGCCGGTGGAGGGCGCGCCGGGGGACGCGGCCGCCTTCGCCGAGGGCCTGGACGTGACCTTGACGGACGGGCCCGGGGATGCGGACGCGGTCCTCCTGATGGGCCTGCCCGAGGGCACGGACGCGGACGGGGCCGAGGCCCTGCTCGCCCGCCTCGGAGGCCTGCCGGTGATCTGCTCGAACCCCGACCGCGCCTCCCCTCGCGCCGGCGGCGGCACGGCGGTCTCCCCGGGCGCGCTGGCCCACACCCATGCCGATGCGGGCGGCGAGGTGCTGTGGTACGGCAAGCCGCACCGCCCCGTCTTCGACGCTCTCGCGCGCGCCCTCGGCACGGGCCGCCTCCTGATGGTGGGCGATTCGCCCGAGCACGACGTGGCGGGCGGCGCGGGCGCGGGCTGGGCGACCTGCCTGGTGATGGGCGGGCTGCACGCCGCGCGGCTGGGGGGGGACGCGTCCCGCGTGCCCGCCCTGATGCATGAGGAGGGCGCGCCGATGCCGACCTACGCGATCGCCAGCCTGGCCGGCGCGGCGTGACCCCGCCGGCGCCGCCGCCGATGGCGTTCCGCGCCCTCTCCGCCCGGATCGGGGCCGACCCGCTTCAGATCCAGGGCGCGGGCGGCAACACCTCCTGGAAGGCCGGGCCCGCGATGTGGGTCAAGGCCAGCGGGATGCTCCTGTCGGACGCGATGACGCGGGGCGTGTTCGTCGCCGTGGACCGCGCGGCGGCCGAGGCCGAGGCGGAGGGCGAGGGCGACGGGACCTGCCGCGCCGCCGTGATCGCCGGCGCCGGCCCCGAGGGCCTGCGCCCCTCCATCGAGACGACGTTCCACGCCGCGCTGGAGGGGCGCTGCGTCGCGCACACCCATTCGGTCGGCGCCCTGGCGCACGCGACCTCGCCCGAGGGGCTGGACGCGCTCGGCGCCGCGCTGGACGGCATCCCCCACGCCGTGATCCCCTACGCGATGCCGGGCCGACCGCTCACGCGGGCGATCCTGGAGCGCTCGGGGAACGCGCCGGTGCTGGTCCTCGCCGATCACGGCCTGATCGTGCGCGGGGACGACGCGGCCGCGGTCTCGGACCTGCTGGCGGAGGTCGAGGCGCGCCTGACCCTGCCGGCGCGGGCGAAGGACGTGCCGGCAGGGCCGCCGCCGGAGGGGTTCGAATGGGTGCCCGCCGCGTTCGGCCCCCATGCGCCGGGCGCGGGCAGCTTCTGGCCCGACCACGTCGTCTTCCTCGGCCCCGGCCTGCCGGACGGGCCGGCGGAGGGGCGGCCCGCCTGCCTGTCCTCCGGCGGCCTCGCGATCCGCGCGGACGCAGGGGACGCGGCGCGGGCCATGGCGCGCTGCCTCGCGGACGTGTTCGCGCGGATCCCGGACGGCTGGACGCCCGCGCCCATCGGCGCCGCCGCGGAGGCCGACCTGACGGGATGGGACGCCGAGGCCTACCGGCGGAAGCTCGCGGCCGGGCGGGCATGACCCTCTTCGTCGGGATCGACGTCGGCACCTCCGGCGTGCGCTGCGCCGCGGTGGACGCCTCCGGCGCCGTGGCCGGGGCGGCGCGGGTGGACGGCGGGCCGGTGCCCTCCGGGGACGGCGTGGACGCCGCGCGCTGGTGGGACATGGCCGAGGAGGCCCTGCGCGCCCTCGGCCGTGAGGTGCCGATGGACGAGGTCGCCGCGATCGCCTCGGGCGGCACGTCGGGCAGCATGGTCGCGCTGCGGGCGGACGGCGTCATCGCGGGTCCGGGCTACATGTACGACAGCGCCGGCTTTGACGCCGAGGGCGCGGCGCTCGGCGTCTCCCCGGCCTCGGCCACCGCGCGGGCGCTCCACGCGCTGCGAGCCGCGCCGGGGGCGGCGCACCTGGCGCATCAGGCCGACGTGATCGCGCACCGCCTGGGCGCGCCCCTCGGGGTCACGGACGAGAACAACGCCCTCAAGACCGGCTACGACCCCGAGGCGCGCGCCTGGCCCGCGGCGCTTCGAGCGCATCCCGAACTCGGCCCCGCCCTGCCCCGCGCGGTGCCGGTCGGCGCGCCGATCGGGCGGGCGGGCGCGCCGGCACGGGCGCTCGGCCTGCCGCCGGGTTGCCGGGTCCATGCCGGGACGACCGATTCGGTCGCCGCATTCATGGCGACCGGCGCGCACGCTCCCGGCGACGCGGTCACCTCCCTGGGCACGACGCTCGCGATCAAGCTCGTCTCGCCCGGACGGATCGAGGATGCGGCGCGCGGCGTCTACTCGCACCGGCTGGGGGATCTCTGGCTCGCGGGCGGGGCCTCGAACGTGGGCGGCGGGGTGCTGGCGCGGCTCTTCGGGCGGGACGCGCTCGAGGCGCTCTCGGCGCGGATCGACCCGGCGGTGCCCTCGCCGCTCGACTACTATCCCCTGAATCGGACGGGCGAGCGCTTCCCGGTGGCGGACCCGGCGATGGCGCCGCGGATCGAGCCCCGCCCGGAGGACGACGCGGCCTATCTCCACGGCCTGCTGGAGGGGATCGCCCGGGTCGAGGCGGCGGGATACGCCGCGCTCGAGGCGCTTGGCGCGCCGGCGCCGCGCGCGGTCGCGACCGTGGGCGGCGGGGCGCGCAGCGAGGTCTGGACCGCGATCCGGGCGCGCGTGCTCGGCCGCCCCGTGACGCGCGCCGCGGAGGTCGAGGGGTCGGTGGGGCTCGCGCGCTGGCTGGCGCGCGCCCACGGGACAAGAGACATGTCCCGCGATCACGGGGTTGCGGGGGGTTAGCCTTTGGTTAATGTCCGCGAACGGGCGCGATCGTGCCCCGCCGCATCAACCGAGTGGAATTTCCTTATGCCCGCATCCCCCCGCAGCGCCGCCGCGCTCCTCGCCGCGACCTGCCTCGTCGCCCCCGGCGCCGCGCTCGCGATCAACGTGACGCCGACCACCGACGCCGCCGGCCTCGCGAACACGCTGTTCCTCAACGTCAACGGCCTCGCGCTGCAGAGCTTCTCCCTCAGCGGGGCGTTCGGGCAGGCGGGCACCTACCTCAACCCGCAGGGGACCTACGGCCTGCCGAACGCGGGCGTCATGTTCAGCACGGGCGACGTCTCGGAGTACGGCACCGGTCCGAACGAGCAGGACGGCTTCACGAGCGGGACGGGCGGCGAGACGGCGACCGGCGCGCAGAACGACCTCCTGAGCCCGATCACGGGCCAGCCGGAGCATTTCGACGTGGTGCAGTTCGACGTGTCGTTCTTCGTGCCGGACGACGTGAGCGGCGTCACCTTCTTCGGCGCGTTCGGCTCCGAGGAGTTCCCCGAGTTCCAGGACTCGGGCGTGAACGATGGCTTCGGTCTCTTCGCCAACGGGGTGAACGTGGCGGGCGTGCGCCCCACGGGCGGCGGCCCGAACCAGCCGGTGAACATCGATAACGCGGACATGAGGGAGATCGCGGGCACCGAGCTCGACGGCGTCCTGGCGCCTAACGGCAACCCCGTCCTTCGCTTCGACGTGCCGGTGAACTCGGGCCAGGTGAACGATTTCACGCTGATCCTCGCCGATGCGGGCGATGCTATCCTCGACACGACCGTCTACCTCAGCAGCTTCTTCGCCGCGGGCACGCCCGGCGGCGGGGGAACCGGGGGCGGCGGGACCGGCGGCGGCGACGGCCCGACGGGCGAGAGCGAGTTCGACCCGCTCCTGCCCTCCAACCCGCCCGACCCCGAGACCGGCGAGTTCGTCATCGAGATCCCGGCCGGCATCCCGGACGACGCCGTGACGTGGATCGATCCGCCCATCGCCGTCGGCTACGAGTACGAGATCGACACCAACGCCTTCGACGAGATCATCGCGCCCTCGCTGGCGACGGTGGCCGATCTCGACGGCTACACGATCACCGCCGGCGGCGTGAGCGTGGCCCTCGCGGCGGGCGCGACGCTCGACCTCGTGGCGGCGTTCGGCTCGGCGGTGACGGCGTTCTCCGTCACCGGGATCGACCCCGCGCTGATGCTCGACCCGGCCAACCCGCTGGCCTTCCCGCTGGCCGTCGGCTTCGAGACGGTGACGGGCACCATGTCCGTGACGGTCACGCCGATCGTCATCGACGACGATCCGATGGCGCCGATCCCGCTGCCGGCCGGGCTCTCGCTCTACCTCGGGGCGCTGGCGCTCGGCGGGGGCGCCGCGCTGCGCCGCCGGCGCCGAGCCTGACGGTGCGCGCGCGCCGCGGGGGCCCGCTCGCCCGCGCCCTCGCGGCCGGCGCGCTGCTGGCCGCGGCCCCCGCCGGGGCCGCGGACGAGGACGGGACCTTCGCGATCAAGGGGGCCGGGCTGCAGGGCTGCGCCGCCTTCGTGCGCGCCTGGGACGAGGGCAGCTCGGACCTCGCGCTCTACGGCGGCTGGCTCGAGGGCTACCTGACGGCGATGAACCAGACGACCGAGACGACGCACGACCTCGCGCCCTGGCAGGACACGCGCACGCTCCTGGGCCTGCTTCGGGTCGCGTGCGACGCCGCGCCCGAGGGGACCGGGGTGATGCGCGCGGCGGTGGACATGATGCGCGCCCTCGCCCCGCAACGGATGACCGAGGCCTCCCCGATCGAGCGCGCGCAGGCGGACGGGCGCGCGGTGACCTTCTACCGCGAGACGGTGCGCCGGGTGCAGGCGCGGCTGGGCGAGCTCGGCGCCGCGGACCTGCCCGAGACCGGAGATCTCGACGCGCCCACGCGCGCCGCGATCGAGGCCTACCAGGCGGCGAACGGCCTCGAGCCGACGGGCCTGCCCGATCAGCGCACGCTGGTCGCGCTCTTCGTCACCGGCGGGGCCGCCCCGGCGGAGTAGGTCAGCCGCCCAGCGCGCTCAGCCGGGCCGCGAAATCGGCGCGCGCGCGCGCCGGGGGTCGCGGGTCCAGCGCGCGCACGAGCGCCGCGTCCGGGCGGCCGAACAGGCGGTCGGCCTCCGCCACCGCGAAGCCCGCGAGCCGCGTCGCCTCGATCCAGGCCGAGACCTTGTCGGCGGCCTTGATCGCGCGCTTCACCGGGGCCGGAAGGATCGCGGGCAGGCCGAAGCGCAGGTGGATCGCGGCCGCGAGGCGGGCGTCCATCTCCGCGTAGCCGGGACCGACGGCGGCCTTCACCGGGCTGATCATGTCGCCGATCACGTATTCGGGCGCGTCGTGCAGGAGCGCGGCCAGCCGCCAGCGCGGCGCGTCCGGGCCGGCATAGAGCTCCTCGACGAGGAGGGAGTGCTCGGCCACCGAATAGGGCCAGTCGCCGCGCGTCTGCCCGTTCCAGCGCGCGACGAAGGCGAGGCCGTGGGCGATGTCGCCCGGCTCGATGTCCACCGGCGTGGGGTCGAGGAGGTCCAGCCGCCGGCCGGAGAGCATCCGCTGCCAGGCCCTCGGGCGCCGCGCGGTCACGCCGGCACCTCCGCCCGCGCGCGCAGCGTCCCCGGATCGCCGCAGGCCGCGACGTAGCGCGCGAACCGGTCCGATGACAGGAGGTGCCGCCAGAGCGCGTGGCGCATCTCGCGCGGGGCGTCCTGCGGCGCGGTGCGCGGCGGGGCGGGCGCGGGCTCGCCGGGCCAGTGCGCGGCGAGGAAGTCCACGAAGGCGCGGCGGTAGCGCAAGGGGAAGCGCCCGTCGTCGACCTTCCACGGCTTGGCCCCGCCGATGAAGTGCAGGACCGCGGGGTCCATCATCTCGGCGAAGAAGCCCGAGGCGCGCGTGTACTGCCAGTTCCAGGCCGGGTGCATCTCCGCCCAGTCGCCCTGCAGCACCGCGTTGAGGAGGTTCTGGTCGTGGCGGATCATGTCGCCGCGATGCGCGGCGCCGAAGGCCACGGAGCGCTCCATCACCTGCGCCGCCCGCCAGGCCGCCACGTCGATCAGGAGCGCGCCGGAGTTGAAGTAGGGCGAGGCGGGCAGCCCGAGCCTGCGGAACTGGTCGTTGCGCCGGCCGGGCGTGCGCCATTGGCCGTGGTTGCGCACCGCGCCGAGCGCGTGGCCGTGCATGTCCGCCGACAGGAGCGCCGCGAAATCCCCCCGCTCGATCAGCACGTCGCTGTCGAGATAGAGGATGCGGTCGTAATCGCCGGCCAGCGCCTCGGGCAGGGCCAGGCGCAGGTAGATGACCGCGCTGTGGTTCGCGTCCAGGCGCAGGGGATCGAAGAGCGCGCCGGTGCGGACATGGGCGAGGCGCACGTCCAGCCCGGCGAGGGAGGCCGGCACCGGGCGCGGCGGGTCGATCCCCGCGAGCACGATGTCGAAGGCGCCGGGCTGGAGCGCGCGGAGGCGTTGCGCGGCCAGCAGGGCGAAGCGTTCGTAGAGCCCGTCGGCGGCGAAGACGACCGCGGTCCGGTGCGTCGCGGTGCGGGAGCAGGTGGCGGCGATCATCGGGGCGATATCGCCAGCGCCCCGGCCCCGGTCAAGCCGGGCGCCCCCCCGGGGGCGGGGCGCCCGGGGCCTCAGGCGGCGCGGCGCCGGATCGCGGCGACGCCGCCCAGCGCCAGAACCATCAGCGGCAGCGTCGCGGGCAGCGGGATCACCGCGGTGGCGATGTCGAGGTCGATCGCGAGGGTTCCGCCGATCTCGCCCGTCGGCAGGCCGTCCAGGTCGGCGAGCTCGAAGAGGAGCGCCTCCAGGAGGGACGTCTCCGTCTCGGCGAAGATGGCGAACAGGCCGTCCACCGCCGTGTCCGTCGCGGCGGCCTCCACCGCCACGTCGATGGCGGTGACGCCGTCGTCGAAGCTCGCGGTGCCGTCCGCGAGCAGGTCGCCGAGGAAGGCGATCACGCCGGTGACGAACGGATCGCCCCCGAGGAGGAGGTCGTCGACGATGAGGCCGACCTCCTCCGCGACCGCCCCGGCGGCGTCCAGGAGGACGATGTCGTCGAGGCGGACCGCGCCGGAGAAGAGGTCGATGGCGACCGGGCCGCCTCCCCCGAACAGCACGGCCGTGACGGAGGCCGAGAAGATCAGGTCGTTCGGCGCGCCGATCGCGACCGGGTCCAGGATCTCGCCGAAGAAGGCGCCTCCGGATTCCAGGCGGACCAGGTCGCCATCGTTCGAGGCGAAGAAATCCGCCGAGAGGTCGAACGTGGCGACGGGGGCGGCCTGCGCGGCGGCGCCCGCGAGGGCGAGGGCGGCGGCCCCGCCGAGCGTGGTGAATGCGGTCACGACGAGATCCTTTCGGGATGCGATGCGGGTGGGGTAAAGATTCGTTAACCGTCTGTCGACATATCCCGTGACGCGGCGGAGCCTTCGATTGCCAAGGGCGCCGCGCCGTGAGACGGACCGGGCGCGGCGCACGGCCGCGGCCGAAAGAACGAGGATTGAGCCATGGCGCACGACCACATCGTGAAGGACGTCTCCCTCGCCGGCTACGGTCGCCGCGAGCTCGACATCGCCGAGACGGAGATGCCGGGCCTGATGGCGCTGCGCGAGGAATACGGGGAGTCCCGCCCCCTGACCGGCGCGCGCATCGTCGGCTCGCTGCACATGACGATCCAGACCGCCGTCCTGATCGAGACGCTGACCGCGCTCGGCGCGGACGTGCGCTGGGCCTCTTGCAACGTCTTCTCCACGCAGGACCACGCCGCCGCCGCCATCGCCGAGGCCGGCGTGCCCGTCTTCGCGATCAAGGGACAGTCCCTGGTCGAGCACTGGGATTACCTCGACCGCTCGTTCCAGTTTCCCGAGGGTCCGAACATGATCCTCGACGATGGCGGGGACGCGACCCTCTACGTCCTCCTGGGCGCGCGCGCCGAGGCCGGCGAGGAGGTCATCCCCGTGCCCCAGTCCGAGGAGGAGGAGGCGATCAAGGCGCAGATCGCCAAGCGCATGGCAGAGAGCCCGGGCTGGTTCACCCGCGTCCGCGACCAGATCCGCGGCGTCTCCGAGGAGACGACCACCGGCGTGCACCGCCTCTACGAGCTCCAGCGCAAGGGCGAGCTTCCCTTCCCCGCGATCAACGTGAACGACAGCGTCACCAAGTCGAAGTTCGACAACAAGTACGGCTGCAAGGAGTCCCTGGTCGACGGCATCCGCCGGGCGACCGACACGATGATGGCCGGCAAGGTCGCGGTCGTGTGCGGCTACGGCGACGTGGGCAAGGGCTCGGCCGCCTCGCTGCAGGGCGCGGGCGCGCGCGTCATGGTGACCGAGGCCGACCCGATCTGCGCGCTGCAGGCGGCGATGGACGGGTTCGAGGTCGTGCTCCTCGAGGACGTCGTCGGCCGCGCCGACATCTTCGTCACCGCGACCGGCAACAAGGACGTCATCCGCATCGAGCACATGCGGCAGATGCGCGACATGGCGATCGTCGGCAACATCGGGCACTTCGACAACGAGATCCAGGTCGCCTCCCTCAAGAACCACAAGTGGACGTCGATCAAGGAGCAGGTCGACATGATCGAGATGCCCAACGGGCACCGGATCATCCTCCTGTCCGAGGGGCGGCTCCTCAACCTCGGCAACGCGACCGGCCACCCCAGCTTCGTGATGAGCGCCTCCTTCACCAACCAGGTGCTCGCGCAGATCGAGCTCTGGACCAACGCCGGCGCCTACGAGAACGACGTCTACATCCTGCCCAAGGCCCTCGACGAGAAGGTCGCGCGCCTGCACCTGGACCGGATCGGCGTGAAGCTGACCCCGCTCGACAAGGCGCAGGCCGACTATATCGGCGTGCCGGAGGGCGGCCCCTACAAGCCCGCGCACTACCGCTACTGACGCCCGCCTTGCGCCCTGCGCCGCCCGCGTTAGCGTGAGCGGCGCAGCAGCGAAGGGGGACGCCACGTGAGCAAGCGCGACGAGAAGATCGAGGCCTACGCCAAGGACCTCAAGGAGAAGTGCGGCATCGACGCCGACATGGACCTGCTGCGCAAGGTGGTGATCGCCTGCGGCCCGACGATCTACAACGCCGACAGCGAGACGGTCAGCGCCTCGAGCACCGGCGAGCTCAACACCGTGCGCGACAACTGGGTGATGAAGAAGCTCGGGATCGAGGACGAGGGCGAGGCGATGGGCGGCATCCAGAAGGTGATCCGCGAGTACGGCCGCGACAACCGCCGCAAGTACCGCGCGAGCCTCTACTACATGCTGACCACCCATTTCGGGAAGGAATCGGCGCTCGGCTAGGGGGCGGCGCGCCCGCCGAGCGGGCATCGCGCCATCGCGCATAGGTTGTTCGCGCAACAGCGGGGCCGTGGCGGGCGGCGCCGGCGCATCGGCGCGGGGCGGGGCCGGCGAATCGTCCTAGCCTGCGGGCATGGACGCCGCCCGACCCCCCGCCTCCGCCCCCGCAGCCCGGCCGGGCCGTCTGTCCGGCGCGCGCCGCGCCGCGCGGTCCTTGCGCGGCCTCGGACCGCCCGCGGCGCTGGCGAGCCTCGCCGCCGCGCTCGCCCTCGCGGCGATGGACGCGCAGGCGCGCGCCATCCTGCCGGCCATGCTGCCCGGCTGGGCACCATGGGCCCCGGCGGCCATCGCCCTGGCCCTGATACCGCGGGCGATGCGCCGCCACTGGATCCGCGTGCGCGGCGACGCCCTCGAGATGCGCTCGGCCGCCGGGCGCGAGAGCTTCGACCTCTCCGCGGTCCGCCGGATCGAGATCACGCGCTTCTCGGGCCGCTACGACATCCACGTGATGCTCAAGGGCGGGGGCGTCCGCCGGCTCGCCGCCCGCGACCTCGCCGATCCCGACGGGGCGGTCGCCGCCCTGGGCGCGCGCGGCGTGCCGATCGTGCCGCTCTGAGCCCTAGCGCGGGGAGCGCTTGGCCAGGATGCGCTGCAGCGTGCGGCGGTGCATGTTCAGGCGGCGCGCGGTCTCGCTCACGTTGCGGTCGCAGAGCTCGTAGACCCGCTGGATGTGCTCCCATCGCACGCGGTCCGCGCTCATCGGGTTCTCGGGCGGCGGCGGCAGCTCGCCTTCGGGCGTGAGCAGCGCCTGCATCACCGCGTTCGCGTCCGCGGGCTTGGAGAGGTAGTCGGTCGCGCCGGCCTTCACCGCGGCCACCGCCGTCGCGATGGCCCCGTAGCCGGTGAGGACCACCACGCGGCAGTCCGGGCGCGCGCCGCGCAGAGTCTCGACCACGTCGAGCCCGCTGCCGTCGCCCAGGCGCAGGTCGATGACCGCGTAGGCGGGGGGCCGGGCGGCGGCCGCGGCGCGCCCCTCGGCCACGCTCAGCGCCAGCTCGGGCGCGAAGCCGCGCTTCTCCATCGCCTTGGCGAGACGGCGCAGGAACAGCTCGTCGTCGTCCACGATAAGCAGGCTGGGATCGGGGCCGATCTCCGCTCTGGCCTCTTGCAGCATCCCGCCATCCCCCGCATCGCCCACCGACGTGAGCATAGGGCGCGGCGCCGTGTCTCCCACCCCGGACGTGCTAGGTTCCCTGCGGGGCGCCGCCGGGCGCCGGTCCGTCCAACGGGAGCGCGCAGAGTTGAGCACCGCCGCCGCCAGGGTCCCGCACGAGCAGCCGCCGCGCGCCGCGATCGGCCTGCCGGCGCTGATCGGGCTGCGCTGGCTCGCCGTCGCGGGGCAGGCGGCGGCCGTGGAGACGGCGCACCGGGCCTATGGCGTGGTCCTGCCGCTCGAGCCGATCTACGTCCTGTTCGGCGCCTCCGTCCTGACCAATCTGGGCGCGCTCTTCCTGCGGCCGGCGCGCACCCCCCTGAGCGAGGCGGAGGCGGCCGCGATCCTGACCTTCGACACCGTGATCATCGGCGTGCTGCTGATGCTGACCGGCGGGGTGCGCAACCCGTTCGCTCTCATGCTGCTGGTGCCGGCGGTTGTCGGGGCGACCGCGATCTCCTCCTGGCGGGCGCTCCTGCCGGGGCTGGCGGCGCTCGCGGTCCTGGCGGCCCTGCCGGCGCTGTCGCTGCCGCTCCTGCTGGCGGGGGGCGCGCCGCTGGAGCTGCCCCCGCTCTACGTCGCCGGGCACTGGGCGGCGATCGCGCTCTGCCTGGCAGTGCTGCTGGCGCATATCCGGCGAACCGGCCGCGAGGCGCGCGCGCGGGACGCGGCCCTCCTGGCGGCGCAGTTGGCGCTCTCGCGCGAGCGGCGGCTCTCGGATCTCGACGGGATGGCCGCGGCGGCGGCGCATGAGCTCGGCACCCCCCTCGGGACGATCAAGCTCGTCGCCGCCGAGCTCGCCGGCGAGCTCGAGGGCGAGGCCCTGGAGGACGCGCGCCTGATCGCGCAGGAGGCCGACCGCTGCATGGAGATGCTGCGCGACCTGGGGCGGAGCCGCACGGCGGGGGGCGATCCCTTCCTCGACGCCGCGCCCCTGGACGCGATCCTGCGCGAGGCGGCGGCCCCGCACATGACCCGCGGCAAGGAGGTCGTCTTCGACGTGCAGGGCGTGGAGGGCGGCGCGCGCGCCCGCCTCGGCCGCGCCCCGGAGGTCGTGCACGCCATGCGCAACGTGATCCAGAACGCGGTCGACCACGCCCGGCGGCGGGTCGAGGTCGCCAGCCGCACGGACCCGGACGGCACCACCACCGTGACCGTGCGCGACGACGGGCCGGGCTACCCCGCGCGCCTCTTCGACCATCTCGGCGAGCCGGGGCTGCCGCGCGGGCGGCGCTCGCGCGGCATGGGGATGGGCCTCTTCATCGCGCGCACCCTCCTGGAGCGGACCGGCGCGCGGGTGGATTTCCGCAACGGGCGCGACGACCCCGCCGGCGGCCGGCGATCCGGGGGGGCGGCGGGCGGGGCGTCCGGCGGGGCCGTGGTGGAGGTGTCCTGGCCCGCCGCGGCCGCGCGCCCGGACGAGCCCTGGCGCGCGGGGCGGGATTAACCCGCTGTTAACGGAGATCTGAGCAGTTTGAGGCAGCTTTGCCGCAAAGGTCGCCCAGATGCCGCCGATCGTGCCGGACCTCCTCGCCGCCCTCTTGGCAGCCCTGCCCTTCGCCGCCGGCGCCGCCCTGGCCGCCGGGATCGCCCTCGCCGGCGCCGGGCGGGCCGCCCGGGCGGACGCGCGCGCCGCCCCGCCGCTGGGGCCCGCGCCAGGCGCGGCCTTCCTCTTCGAGGGCGAGCGCCTGCTCGACGCCAACGCCGCCGGCTGGGACATGATCGCGCGCGCCGGCGGGGCGACCTCCCTGCCGGCGGTGACCGGGCTGGCGGCGCGCGCGCATCCCGGCCTGCCCGCCGCGCTGGCGGGCGCCGCCGACGAGGGCGAGGCCCCGCGGCGCGAGGGCGGCGCGCCCCCCGCCCGATTCGCACGCGACGGCGCGCGCCTCCGCCTCGAGGTGCCGGTGCAGGCCGGTGGGGGCGTCCTCTCGGCCGGCATGCCGCCTGGCGAGGCGGGCGTGGTCGTCGACGCCGCCATCTTCGCCGCGATGGAGGAGGAGCTCGCCGCCCTGCGCGCCGCGATGGACGCGATCCCGGTCCCGGTCTGGCGCGCCGGGGCGCAGGACGAGCCGCTCTGGGCCAACGCCGCCTACCTCTCCCGCGCCGGGGGCGACCCCGCCGCCTGGCCCCCGCCGCCGCTCTTCGAGGGGCCTGATCTCGCCGACCTGCCGCCGCCCGATTCGCCCCGCCGGCTGCGCGCGTCCGGTGCCGGCGGCTGGTTCGACGTCTCGCGCCCGATCGAGGACGCCACCCTGCGCTGCGCCCTGCCCGCAGACGAGGCGGCCGAGGCCGAGGCCTCCCTGCGCGGCTTCGCCATCGCCCTGACCGACACGTTCGCCCACCTGCCCATCGGGCTGGCGGTGTTCGACGGCGGCGGGCGGCTCAAGCTCTTCAACCCCGCCCTCGCCGACCTGACCGAGATCCCCGCCGGCGCCCTGGTGGCCCGGCCCTCCCTGCGCGACATCCTCGACCGGATGCGGGACGCGCGCCTGCTGGCCGAGCCCGGCGACTGGCACGGCTGGTCCGGCCGCATCGCCCGGATGGAGAGCGATTCGCGCTCGGGCACCTACATGGAGACCTGGGACATCGAGGGCGGGCGCTCCTGGCGCGTCTCCGGACGGCCGCATCCCGGTGGCGCGATCGCCCTCCTGATCGAGGACATCTCCTCGGAGGTCCTGCTGGCCCGCCGCTTCCGCGCCCAGATCGAGACCGGGCGCGCCATCGCCGACGCGATCCCCGAGGCCATCGCCGTCTTCGGCCGCGAGGGCGTGCTGGTGTCGTCCAACGCGGCCTATGCCGAGCTCTGGGGCGTCGATCCGCGCACCACCCTCGTGGACGTGACCATCGCGGAGGCGTGCCGCACCTGGATGGCGCGCGCCGCGCCCTCGCGGGTGTGGGGCGAGCTCCGGGACGCGGTGACCGGCGGGCCCGGCGCGGGGACGGGCGCGGGGCGGGCCCGGTCGGGATGGTCCGCGCCCGTGGAGACCGCGGATGGCGGGCGCCTGCGCTGCCGCTGCGTCCCGCTGGCCGGGGGCGCCACCCTGATCGGCTTCGCCGGCGCGCCCGCCCACCGCCGCCCGCCCGCCGCCCGGGCGCCCGCCCCCTCCTCCGAGCCCGGGCTGCGCGTCGCCGCCGAATGACCGCCCCTTGCGATGCCGGCGCGCCCCGGGGCAACTGGCGCCATGGAGCGGCGCGCCACGATCGACCTGCCCGGCCCCGCGGCCACCGACGCGCTCGGCGCGGCGCTCGCCGCCGTCCTCGGCCCGGGCGACGCGCTCCTCCTCTCCGGCGATCTCGGCGCGGGCAAGAGCCACCTCGCGCGCGCCTTGGTGCGCGCCCTCGCCGGGGCGGACACGCCCGTGCCCTCCCCGACCTACACGCTCGTGCAATCCTACGACGCGCCGGGCGTCCACGTCGTGCACGCCGACCTCTACCGCCTGGGCGATCCCTCCGAGGTCGAGGAGACGGGCCTCCTCGACGCGTTCGGCCGCGACCTGTGCCTCGTCGAATGGCCGGACCGCCTCGGCCCCCTCGCCCCGGCGCACGCCTGGACGCTGCGCCTGGAGCCCGCGGGCGAGGGCCGCCGCGCCACCCTCGCCGCCCCCGGAGGACGAGACGCCGCCGCGGTCCTCGCCGCCATGGCCCGATGAGCGCCTTCCTCGCCCGCGCGGGCTGGCCGGACGCGGCGCGCGCGCCGGTCGCGGGCGACGCCTCCGCCCGGACCTACGCCCGCCTGACCGCCCCGGACGGCCGCACCGCGATCCTGATGGAGGACCCGGGCGGGGCCGAGCCCGTCCGCCGCTTCGCCGCCGTCGCGCGGCGCCTGCGCGCCGCCGGCCTGCGCCCTCCGGAGGTGCACGCCATGGACCCCGAGGCGGGGCTCATGCTGCTGGAAGACCTGGGCGACGTCACGATGGCCGCGCGCCTGGACGTGGCCCCGGAGGAGGCGCCCGCGCTCTACAGCGCCGGGGTGGAGATGCTCCTGGCGCTGCGGGCCGCGCCGGCGGACGGCCTGCCCCCGTTCGGCCCCGGGGAGATGGCGGCGGCCGCCGACCTCGCCTGGACCGACTGGTCCGCCGGCGCGGGCGCCGCCCCCTGGCACGTCGCCCTGCGGGCGGCCCTGTCGGCCCATGCGGGCGGCCCGCCCGTCCCGATCCTGCGCGACTGCCATGCGGAGAACCTCATGTGGCAGGGGGGCGCCCTGAGGGTGATCGACTTCCAGGACGCGATGGCCGGCCCGGACGGCTACGACCTGATCTCCCTCCTCCAGGACGCGCGCCGCGACGTGCCGGCCCCGGCGGCGGAGGCCGCGCTCGTCCGCTGGCGGACGGTGACGGGGGATGGCGACCTCGGCGCCCGCCTCGCCGCGATCGGCGCGCAGCGCGCGCTGCGCATCCTGGGCGTCTTCGGCCGCCTCGCGCGCGCCGGGCGGCCGGGCTACCTGCGCCACGCCCCGCGCGTGCGCGCGCATCTCGCCGCGAACCTCGCCCACCCCGCGCTCGCCCCGTTGGCCACCGCCCTGGAGGGCCGCGTCCCCGGGGGCCCCGCGCCGTGAGCGGGCCGCGGGCGATCATGCTCTTCGCCGCCGGCCGGGGCACGCGCATGGCCCGGACCGACGTGCCCAAACCGATGGTGGAGGTCGCGGGCCGCCCCCTGATCGACCACGCCCTGGCGCTGGCGGACGCCGCCTCCATCCCGCGCCGGGTCGCCAACACGCACCACTTGCCGGCCGCGCTGGAGGCGCACCTCGCGGCGCGAGGCGTCACCGCGATCCGCGAGGAGGCCCTCCTCGACACCGGCGGCGGCCTCGTCAACGCGCGGAGCGCGCTGGGGCCGGGCCCGGTCCTGACCCTCAACGCGGACGCCGCCTGGCGCGGCCCGGACCCGATCGGCGCGCTCGCCGCGGCCTGGAGCGGGGACGGCATGCTCCTCCTCCTGGTGCCGCTCGCCGCCGCCCGCGGCCGCGCCGCGCCGGGGGACTTCCGGATGGACGCGGCCGGCCGCCTCGCGCCCGGCGGCGACCTCGTCTACACGGGGCTCCAGATCGTGGGGGAGGACGCGATGGCCGATCCGCCGCCCGGCGCCTTCCCGATGTGGACCCTCTGGGACCGGGCCGCCGCGCGCGGCGCCCTGCGCGGGCTGGTCTGGGACGGCGCGTGGTGCGACGTCGGCACCCCGGCCGGCGTGGCCCTCGCGCAGGAGATGCTCGCCGATGGCTGAGGCGCGCCTCCACGCCCTGCCCCCCGGGGCGGATTTCGCGGGCGAGCTCGCCGCCGGCCTGATGGCGCGCCATGAGGGACACGAGGCGCTCGCGAGGGTCGACCTCCTGGTAAACAGCGCGCGCATGGGTCGCGCGGCGCGCGCGGCCCTGATCGCGCGGGGCGCGCGCCTGCTGCCGCGCATCCGCCTGATCGAGGATCTCGCCCGCGACGTGCCCATGGCGGGGCTCGCCCCCGCCGTCCCGCCGCTGCGTCGCCGGCTGGAGGCGGCCGCCCTCGTCGCGCGCCTGCTGGACGCGCGCCCCGACATCGCGCCGCGCGCCAGCCTCTTCGACCTCGCCGGATCGCTCGCGGACCTGATGGCGGAGATGCACGGCGAGGGCGTGGACCCCGCCGCGCTCGAGGCGCTCGGCACCGGCGAGCTCGCGATCCACTGGGACCGGGCGCTGGCCTTCGTGCGCATCGTGCAGACCTATTTCGACGGCATGGACGCGCCCGACGGCGCCCAGCGCCTGCGCGCCGTCGCCGCCCGCCTCGCCGCCGACTGGACCGCGGCGAACGGGCCGCCCCGCCCCACGGTGATCGCCGGCTCCACCGGCTCGCGCGGGGCGACCGCCCTCCTGATGCGGGCGCTCGCGCGGCTGCCGGGCGGGGCGGTCGTGCTGCCGGGCTTCGACTTCGAACTGCCGGCGCGGGTCTGGGCGGCGATGGACGACCCCCTGACCGCCGAGGACCACCCGCAATACCGCTTCCGCCGCCTGATGGACGAGCTCGGCGTCGGGCCCGAGGCCGTGCGCCCCTGGACCGACGCGCGCGCCCCCGTGCCGGCGCGCGCGGCCCTGCTCTCGCTGGCGCTGCGTCCCGCCCCGGTGACCGACGACTGGCTGCGCGAGGGCCCGCGCCTGCCCCCGCCGGCGGACGCCCTGCGCGGCGTCACGGTGATCGAGGCGCCCTCCCCGCGGGCCGAGGCGCTCGCCATCGCGCTCGGCCTGCGCGCGGCGGCCGAGGACGGGCGCCGCGCCGCCCTGATCACGCCGGACCGCGACCTCGGCCGCCGGGTGACCGCCGCCCTGGAGCGCTGGGGCATCGTGCCCGACGACAGCGCGGGCCTGCCCCTGCGCCAGTCGCCGCCCGGCCGGCTCCTGCGCCAGACCGCCAGGCTGCGCCTGCGCGCGCCCGACGTGGAGGCGCTCCTCGCGCTCCTCAAGCATCCGCTGGTGCACACCGGCGCGGGCCGCGGCGACCACATGCGCCGGGTCCACGACCTCGAGCTGGAGCTGCGCCGCAACGGCCCGCCCCACCCGGCGCGCGCCGATCTCGCCGCCTGGGCCGCGGGCCTCGAGCGGGGCGAGGGCTGCGGCCCCTGGTGCACCTGGATCGCGGAGGCGCTGGAGGCCGCCGGGGCCCCCGCCGCCACGCCGGCCGAGCACGCCGCGGCGCATCTCGCCCTCACCGAGCGGCTCGCGGCCGGGCACGCGGCGCAGGGATCCGGCGCCCTCTGGGACAAGGACGCCGGCGCCAAGGCCCGCGCCGCGATGGACGGCCTGCTGGCCGAGGCCAGCCACGGCGCGCCGATGGACGCGGCCGACTACGCCGCCCTGGCCGACGACGTCCTGACCGCCGGGGAGGACGTCCGCCGCCCCGAGATCGTGCGCCCGGACGTGCTGATCTGGGGCACGCTTGAGGCGCGCGCCGGCGGGCTCGACCTCGCGATCCTGGGCGGGCTGACCGAGGGCGTCTGGCCCCCGGCGCCGGCCGCCGACCCCTGGCTCAACCGCGCCATGCGGCACGAGGCCGGCCTCACCCTGCCCGAGCGGCGCACCGGCCTCTCGGCGCACGACTTCCAGCAGGCCGCCGGCGCGCCGGACATCTGGCTCGCCCGCCCCGTGCGCGACATGGAGGCGCAGACCGTGCCCTCGCGCTGGCTCAACCGGCTGGCGATGCTGACCTGCGGACTGCCGGAGGCCGGCGGGCCGCAGGCCTGGGCGCAGGCGCAGGACCGCGGCGCGCGCTGGCTCGCCATGGCCGCCGCGCTCGAGGCGGCGCCCGCGCCCGTGCCCGCCGAGCCGCGCCCGGCTCCGGCCCCGCCGGTGGCGGCCCGGCCCACGTCCTGGTCGCCCTCCTCGCTGCGCACCCTGCGCCGCGACCCCTACGCGGTCTACGCCGCCAAGGTGCTCGGCCTGCGCCCCCTCGGCCCGGTGCGCGCCGAGCCGGACGCGCTCCTGCGCGGCGAGGTCCTGCACCGGGTCTTCGAGCGCTTCGTCTTCGAGGACGGGGCGCAGGACGCCGCCCGCCTGATGGCGCTGGGCGAGGCCGTGCTGGAGGAGCGCGTGCCCTGGCCGGCCGCGCGCCGCCTGTGGCTCGGCCGGCTCGGGCGCGTCGCGGACTGGTTCGTCGCCACCGAGGACGCGCGCCGGCGCCTCGCCGCCCCCCTGGCGCACGAGACGGAGGGCACGATGGAGATCCCCGGCCTGCCCGGCGCCACCCTGCGCGGCAAGGTCGACCGCGTGGACCGGCGCGCGGACGGCGCCCTGATCGTCTACGACTACAAGACCGGAACCCCGCCCACCGCCGCCCAGCAGGAGCGTCTCGACCGGCAGCTCTTCCTCAACGCGATCCTGGCGGAGGCCGGCGCGCTGGCCGGCGTGCCCGCCGCCCCGGTGGCGCACGCCGCCTTCGTCGGCACCGGCGCCACGCCGAAGGAAGAGCCCGCCCCGCTCGGCGCGGTCCCCCTGGCGCGGGCGCGCGCCGAGCTCGCCGCGCTCGTCGGCGCCTACCTGGACCCCGCGCGCGGCTACGTCTCGCGCCTCGCGGTCGAGCGGGACGGCCATCCGGGCGATTACGACCACCTCGCCCGTCTGGGCGAATGGGATCCGGCGCACCCCGCAGAGGCCCGGCCCGTCGGATGAGCGCCCCGGACGACCCCGCCAGGGAGGCCCCCGACGAGGCGACCGCCCGGCAATGGCGCGCCGCCGACCCCGGCGCCTCCACCTGGGTCGAGGCGAACGCCGGCTCCGGCAAGACGCGCGTCCTGACCGACCGGGTGGCGCGCCTCCTGCTGCGCGGCGTGCCGCCCGAGCGCATCCTGTGCCTGACCTACACCAAGACGGCCGCCGCCGAGATGCAGAACCAGCTCTTCGCGCGGCTGGGCGCCTGGGCGATGATGCCGGACGACGCGCTCCTGGACGCGCTGGGATCGCTCGGCGCCGACGTGCCCGACCGGACGGAGGCCCTGCGCGGCGCGCGGCGCCTCTTCGCCCGCGCCATCGACGCGCCGGGCGGCCTGCGCATCCAGACGATCCACGCCTTCTGCGGTGCGCTCCTGCGGCGCTTCCCGCTGGAGGCGCGCGTGCCGCCGGGCTTCCGCGAGGGGCCCGAGCGCGGGCTCGCCCGCCTGCGCGAGGACGTCCTGGCCGAGATGGCCGAGGACGAGGACCGGCGCCATCTCGACGCGCTCGCCCGCCACCACACGGGCGACGACCCCGGCGCCTTCGCGGTCCGCGCCGGCGCCCTCGGCGCCATCGCCCCGCGCGCCGCGCTCGCCGCGCTCCTGGAGGTGCCCGAGACCCTGGACGCCGCGGACCTCGCGCGCATCGCCTTCGAGCCCGAGGACGCGGACCTCCTGCGCGCCGCCGCCGCCGCGTTGGCCAAGGGCGGCAAGACGGACATGGGCGCCGCGGAGCGGATCGCCGCGCTCCGCCCCGAGGTCGCGGACCTGCCGAACTGGGAAGCCGCCTTCCTCTGGAAGTCCGGCGAGAACGTGGGCCGGGCGAAGACCGCTGACGTGAACGACCGGCCCCTGGGCACCAAGGCCGTGCGCGCGGACCCCGCCTTCCCCGCCGCCGATCTCGACGCCCTGATGGAGCGCGTGGAGGCCGCCGCCCAGGCCCGCCGCGCCCTCGCCGCCCTGGAGCGCACCGACGCGCTGCGCGCCTTCGCCGCCCGCTTCGCCCGCCGCTTCGAGGCCGCCAAGCTGCGCCGCGGCTGGCTCGACTTCGACGACCTCCTGCGCCGCGCCCGCGACCTCCTGGCCGACCCGGCCGTCGCGCCCTGGGTGCTGTGGAAGCTCGACGGCGGGATCGACCACGTCCTCATCGACGAGGCGCAGGACACCGCCCCCGTCCAGTGGGAGATCGTCGCCGCCCTCCTGCGCGAGATGACGGCCGGCAAGGGCGCCGACCGGCCCGGCCGCACCCTCTTCGTCGTCGGCGACCCCAAGCAGTCGATCTACCGCTTCCAGGGCGCCGACCCGGCCGGGTTCGCCCGCACGCGCGACGATCTGGGCGGCGCGCTGCGGGACGCGGGCCATCACGTCGAGGACGTGCCGCTCCTGCACTCCTTCCGCTCGGCCGGCGCGGTCCTGGGCGCCGTCGACGTGATGCTGGACGGCGCCCCCGAGGAGCGCCAGACCGAGCACCTGCCGTTCTTCGCGGACCTGCCCGGCCGGGTCGACCTCTGGCCCGCCCTGCCCGCCCCGGAGAAGCCCGAGCCCGCCCCCTGGCAGGACCCCGTCGACCGCCCCGCCGAGGACGCGGCGCCGATCCGGGTGGCGCGCGCGGTGGTGGAGCGCGTCGCCGCCATGATCGGGACCGAGGCCATCCCCGATCGCGGCGCGGGCGGCGTGGCCATGCGCGCCGTGCGCCCCGGCGACGTCCTCATCCTGGTGCGCTCGCGCGGCACGATCTTCCACGAGATCATCCGCCACGCCAAGGCGCTCGGCCTGCCCGTCGCCGGCGCCGACCGGCTGCGCGTCGCCGCCGAGCTCGCCGTGCGCGACGTGACCTCCCTCCTGGCGTTCCTCTCCCTGCCCGAGGACGACCTCGCGCTGGCCGAGGCGCTGCGCTCCCCCCTCCTGGGCTGGTCCGAGGCCGAGCTCTACGCCGCGGCCGCGGGCCGCGCGCCGGGGCGCTTCCTCTGGGAGGAGCTCCGGGACCGCGCGGAGGAGTGGCCCGGGACGATGGCCGTCCTCACCGACCTGCGCGACCGCGCCGACTACCTGCGGCCCTACGAGCTCATCGAGCGCATCCTCGACCATCATGACGGCCGCCGCCGCCTCGCCGCGCGCCTGGGCCCCGAGATCGCGGAGGGGATCGACGCGCTCCTCGGCCTCGCGCTGGGCTTCGAGGCCGACGAGGTGCCCACCCTCACCGGCTTCGTCTCCTGGCTCCGCGCCGACGGCTCCGAGATCAAGCGCGTCGCCGAGGGCGCGGGCGCCCTCATCCGGGTGATGACCGTCCACGGCGCCAAGGGGCTCGAGGCGCCGATCGTGATCCTGCCGCAGGCCGGGCCGGTCCGCGGCACCGCCGCGCAGGTGCCCGACCTCCTGAGCACGCCCGCCGGCATCGTCTGGAAACCCCGCAAGGAGGACATGCCCGCCCCCCTGACCCCCGCCGTGGACGCCGAGAAGGCGCGCATGGCCGCCGAGCAGGTGCGCCTCCTCTACGTCGCGATGACGCGGGCGCGGAGCTGGCTGATCGTCGCCGGCGCGGGCGACATGGGCAAGGACGGCACCTCCTGGCACGCGCGGGTGGAGGGCGCGCTCGAAGGCCTGTGCGCCGCCCCTCTGGAGACCCCGTTCGGCCCCGGCCTGCGCCATCAGGCCGGGGACTGGGCCGCCCCCTCCCCCGAGGCGCCCGAGGCGCCCGGAGCCCCCGGGGCGCCGCCCCTGCCGGACTGGGCCGCCCGCCCCCCGCCCCCGGCGGCGGAGGACCCGGAGCCGCGCAAGCCCTCGGATCTCGGCGGCGCCAAGTCCCTGGCCGGCGACGGGACGCAGGGCGGCGGCGCCCTGGACACGGACGGCGAGGCCGCCCGCCTGCGCGGCATCCACCTGCACCGCCTCCTGGAGCACCTGCCCCTGCATCCCGGCCTGCCGGACGAGGGGGTCGCCTCGGACCTCCTGACGGGCGGCCCGGAAGGCGCGGAGCGCGAGGCCATCCCCGCCCTCGCGCGGGCCGCCCGCGCGATCCTCGACGCGCCGGAGCTCGCGCCCCTCTTCGCCCCCGGCACCCTGGCGGAGGTGGACGTGGCCGGCGTGGTGCCCGGCCTCGGCCCCGTGTCCGGCGCGATCGACCGGCTGGTGATCGGCGACCGCGTCCTGGCGGTCGACTACAAGTCCAACGCCGCCGTGCCCGCCCGGCCGCAGGACGTGCCGGAGGGCCTGCTGCGGCAGCTCGGCGCCTATGCCGCCCTCCTGGCCCCGGCCTTCCCGGACCGGCCCGTGGACCTCGCGATCCTCTGGACCGAAGGCCCCACCCTGATGCGCGTGCCCGCCGACCTCGCGGCCGCCGCCCTCTCCCGCGCCGCTTGACGGCTCCGGGCGCGCTCCATACCTCTGCCTCCCCGAACCCGAGGAGACCGCCATGGGCACCGTTCCCGTCACCGACGCCACCTTCGACGCCGAGGTGAAGCAGTCCGACGTCCCCGTCGTCGTGGACTTCTGGGCCGAGTGGTGCGGCCCCTGCAAGCAGATCGGCCCGGCGCTCGAGGAGCTCTCCGAGGAATACGCCGGCCGGGTCAAGATCGTGAAGGTCAACGTGGACGAGAACCCCGCCTCCCCCGGCGCGGTCGGCGTGCGCGGCATCCCCGCCCTCTTCATGTACAAGAACGGGGAGATCGTCTCCAACAAGATCGGCGCCGCGCCCAAGGCCGCGCTGAAATCCTGGATCGAGGAGAGCGTCTGACCATGGGCGACGGCCCCGGCTGGCACGGGACCACGATCGTCGGGATCCGCCGCGGCGGCGCGGTCTGCGTCGCCGGCGACGGGCAGGTCTCGATGGGCCAGACCGTGATGAAGGGCACCGCGCGCAAGGTGCGGCGCCTCTCGCCCGGCGGGCACGAAGTGGTCGTCGGCTTCGCCGGCTCCACCGCGGACGCCTTCACCCTGCTCGAGAGGCTCGAGGCCAAGCTCGAGGCCTCCCCCGGCCAGCTCGCCCGCGCCTGCGTCGAGCTCGCCAAGGACTGGCGCACCGACAAGTACCTCCAGAAGCTGGAGGCGCTCCTGATCGTGACCGACGGCGACGCGATGCTCGTCGTCACCGGCGCGGGCGACGTCCTCGAGCCCGAGCACGACGTCGCCGCCATCGGCTCGGGCGGGAACTACGCCCTTGCCGCCGCGCGCGGCCTCATGGTCGGCGAGGGCACCGCCGAGACCGTCGCCCGCGCCGCCATGGCCATCGCCGCCGACATCTGCGTCTACACCAACGGCGCCCTCACGGTGGAGACGATCCGGGGGTCCTCGGCCCCCGCCGCCTAATGCAGCCTGGCCGCCGCCAGGGGCACGGCGAAGCGCTCGCACCAGATCCGCACCTCGTCGTGATCGCCGGAGTCCAGCCCGGCGGGCAGGGCATGGCGCTGCGCCCCGCGGTCCGACCGGAGCACGCCCGCCAGCGTCGCCGGGTCGTGGCCGCCGCGCCCCATCGCCACCTTCGGATCGCGCGCGCCGGGCGGCGGCCTCGCGCGGGCGTGACGGGCCGCGAGCGGCTTGCGCGCGGCCCCGCAGCGATTAGGTCAGGCGCTCCGCCACGCGCCACCGAACGGGACGACATGACCGACCTGACCCCCCGAGAGATCGTCTCCGAGCTCGACCGCTTCATCATCGGGCAGGACGACGCCAAGCGCGCCGTCGCGGTCGCCCTGCGGAGCCGCTGGCGCCGCAAGCAGCTCGGGGACGACCTGCGCGACGAGGTGTATCCCAAGAACATCCTGATGATCGGCCCCACCGGCGTCGGCAAGACCGAGATCTCCCGCCGCCTGGCCAAGCTCGCCCGCGCGCCGTTTCTCAAGGTCGAGGCGACCAAGTTCACCGAGGTCGGCTATGTCGGCCGCGACGTGGAGCAGATCATCCGGGACCTCGTGGACGCCGCCATCGTCACCACCCGCGAGACCATGCGCGAGGACGTCGCCGCCGCCGCCCGCGAGGCCGCCGAGGAGCGCGTCATCGACGCCCTGGCCGGCGAGGCCGCGAGGGACGGCACCCGCGACATGTTCCGCCGCAAGCTCCACGCCGGCGAGCTGGACGGCACCATGATCGAGCTCGAGGTCGAGGACGCGTCCAACCCCCTGGGCGCGATGGAGATCCCCGGCCAGCCCGGCATGGGCATGATGAACCTCGGCGAGATGCTCCAGAAGGCGATGCCCCGCCGCACCGTCCGCAAGCGCCTGAGCGTGGCCGACAGCTACGAGGTCCTGATCGGCGAGGAGGCCGACAAGCTCCTGGACGACGAGTCCGTCACCGCCGCCGCGCTGGAGAGCGTGCAGGAGAACGGCATCGTCTTCCTCGACGAGATCGACAAGGTCGCCGCCCGCGCCGAGGCCCGCGGCGGCGAGGTGAGCCGCGAGGGCGTGCAGCGCGACCTCCTGCCCCTGATCGAGGGCACGACCGTCTCCACCAAGCACGGGGCCGTGCGCACCGACCACATCCTCTTCATCGCGTCCGGCGCTTTCCACGTCGCCAAGCCCTCGGACCTGCTGCCCGAGCTGCAGGGCCGCCTGCCGATCCGGGTCGAGCTGCGCGCCCTGACCGAGGCCGACTTCGTGCGCATCCTGACCGAGACCGACAACGCCCTCACCCGGCAGTACACCGCCCTGATGGCGACCGAGGGGGTGGAGGTCACCTTTACGGAAGGCGGCATCGCCGCCATCGCCCGCATCGCCGCCGAGGTGAACGGCAGCGTCGAGAACATCGGCGCGCGCCGCCTCTACACCGTGATCGAGCGCGTGTTCGAGGAGCTGGGCTTCACCGCCCCCGACCGCTCCGGCGAGGCCGTCACCGTCGACGCCGCCTTCGTGGAGGCAAACCTCGGAGAGCTCGCCCGCTCCTCGGACGTGAGCCGCTACATGCTCTGAGCGAGGCTCCGGACCCACCGCGCCGTGAACGCCGCGTAGCCGGGCTGCACCACCCCGAGATGCGGGCGCGCCATCGCGTGGAGCTCCGGCAGCCGGTGGAACGGCACGTCGGGGTGCCCGTGATGCTCCGCGTGATAGGGCATGTTCCAGGCCAGCCCCCGCACGATCCGGTTGGTGAGCGTCGTGCGCGTGTTCTCGAACAGGTCCGCGACATGCGCGCAGCGCCCGTGCTCGGCCAGCACGTAGAGCCGCAGCGCCGGCATCCCCACCAGCACCGGCAGCAGCCAGGCCCGCCACAGGACGGGCGACACGAACAGCGTGACGGCCGCCACCCCGGCATAGACGGCCGCCATCGCCCGCATCTCCCGCACGATCCGCCCCATGGCGCCCGCCGGCAGGTAGTCCGCCGACAGCCGCCCGGTCAGGCCCGCCGCGAGCGTGGCCGCGTGCCCCGCCCAGTAGGTCCAGCCCGAGGCGTGCCGCAGCCAGTCGCCCCAGGTCTCCGGCTTGCCGCCGCCCGCGAGCTCGGGGTCCCGCTCGGGATCGTGCGTGTGACGGTGATGCGCCAGGTGGAAGTAGCGGAACCAGAGGAACGGCTGCCCGATCAGGAGCCCCGCCCCGCGCCCCACCCATTCGTTCAGGCGCGGCGAGGCGAAGGGCGTGCGGTGCGTGCACTCGTGCTGCAGCGTGAAGAGGAACGCGATCGCGATCCCCTGCGGCACGACGAGCAGCCACCAGAACGGCACCTGCGCCGCCAGGGCCGCGCCCATGACCAGGATCGCGCCGAGATGCGCCGCCAGGTGCCGCAGCCCCGGCCCGTCCGACCGCGCCGTCAGGCGGGCGCGCTCGGCGGGCGTGAGGGTGGCGCGGAACTCGGCATGCGACATGGCGCCATCGGACCCCGGCGGGCCCCGGCGCGCCATGCGACTGGCCGCCGCGCCGCGAGTCTGCCAAGCGCGGCGCATGGTCCCCGGCTTCCTCCGCGAGAACGCGCCCTGGCTCGGGGCGGGGTTCCTGATCTCCCTCCTGAGCACCTTCGGGCAGACCTCCTTCGTCTCCGTCTTCGCCGGCGCCCTGATCGAGGGGCACGGCCTGACCGAAGGGTCCTGGGCCGCGATCTACGCCATCGGGACCACCGCCTCGGCCGCCGCCATGGTCTGGGCCGGCGGCCTCGCCGACACGGTTCCCCTGCCGCGGCTGACGGCCTGGATGCTCGCCGGGCTCGCGGCCTCCTGCGCCGGGATGGCGCTGGCGCCGGGGGTCTGGGCGCTGCCGATCCTGGTCCTCGGCCTGCGCTTCTTCGGGCAGGGCATGATGAGCCACATCGCCTCCGTCGCGACCGCCCGGTGGTTCGTGCGCTCGCGCGGCCGGGCCCTCGCGATCACCGCCTTCGGCTTCGCCGCCGGGCAGGCCACGCTGCCGCTCCTCTACACCGCCGCGCTGGGCCGCGTGCCGGCGCCCGCGCTCTGGCTCGCCAGCGCCGCGATCTGCCTCGCGGCGATCGTGCCCGTCACCCGCCTGATCGCCCGCCCCCGGCGCCCGCGCGGCACGGCCGAGGGCGAGGACGAGGCCGCCGGCATCGGCGGGCGCCACTGGACCCGGCCCGAGGTCCTGCGCACCGCGCTCTTCTGGGGACTGGTGCCCGCCCTGATCGGCACGCCCGCCTTCGGCACCGCCTTCCTCTTCTTCCAGGTCCACCTCCCGGCGGTCAAAGGCTGGTCGCAGGTCGGCTTCGTCGCGCTCTTCCCGGTGCTGATGGGCGCGTCCATCGCCTCGACCTTCGCGGCCGGCGCCCTCATCGACCGTCACGGCGCCTCGCGGCTCCTGGCGCCCGCGCTCCTGCCGATGGCGGCGGGGTTCCTCCTGCTGGCCGGGGCGGACAGCCTGACCGGCGCGATCCCGGCGGTGATCCTCCTGGCGATCACCCAGGGCGCGATGAACACCGTGCCCGTCGCCCTCTGGGCCGAGCAGTTCGGCACGCGGCACATCGGCGCGGTGAAGGCCGCCTCGGTCGCGATCATGGTCCTCGCCACCGCGCTCGGCCCCGGGCTGGTGGGGATGCTGATCGACCGCGGCGTCGACTTCCCGGCGCAGATGCCCTGGATCGCGGCCTATATCGCGGCCTCCTCGGCCCTCGCCGCCCTCGCCCTGCGGCGCGGCGTGCGCCTCCTCCCGGCCTAGGGCCCGGGCTCGAGCGTCCCGGCCCCGGGCCGCGGCCCCCCGGCCTAGCGGACGCGCCGGAGGTAGACGTAGAGCGCGCCCTCCCCGCCATGGCGCCGGTGCGCGGGGGTCACCTGCTGCACGATCCCGGCCAGGGCGCCGCCATGGAGCCACATCGGCACCTGCCGGCGCAGCGCCCCGGGCCGCCGCCCGGTCCAGTCCGCATCCCCCGCCCGCCCCTTGCCGGTGATCACCAGCACCAGCCGGCGGCCCGCCGCATGGCTCGCGCGCACGAACCCGGTCAGGGCCGGCTGCGCGTCCGCGAGCGTCATCCCGTGCAGGTCGAGGCGCGCCTCGGGCGCCAGCTTGCCGCGCCGCATCCGCCGGTGCGTGCGCCCGTCCATGGCGAGCGGCGCGGCGTCCAGGGCCTCGGCCATGCTCGGGGCGAGGTCGTGCGCCGACGGCGCCGTCTGCGACCGCTCGCCCATGCGGAACGGCGCGGGCGGCGCCGGGGCGGCGGCGGGCCGCACCGTGACCGGTAGGGCCGGCGCGCTCGGGGCGGGGCGCGCCGGGCGCGGCAGCGGCTCGACCCCGCGCGCGACCCGGCTCCAGAGCGCGCGGTCGTCCTCGCTCAGGCCCCGCCGCCGCCTCACGGCCGGGCCGCCGGGCCCGCGAGGGCGGCCGCCTGGGCCGGGGGGGCGGGCGGCTCGATCCCCGCGGGCGCCATCGCCCAGGCCATGCGCGTGGGCACGATCACGAGCATGCGGCCGCCGTCGCGCACGCGGCCCGCCGCCCGCCCCGCCTCGCGCCCGGTGCCGAAGAACACGTCCGCCCGCTGCGCGCCCTTCACGCGGCTGCCGGTGTCCTGCGCGACCATCAGGCGCCGCAGGGGCTCGGCGCCGTCGGTCTCGAGCCAGACGAGCGCGCCCAGGGGCACCAGGGACGGGTCGACCGCCACCGTGCGCCCGCCCGTGATCGAGCGGTTCATCGCCCCGAGCGGCCCGTCCTCCGCCGGCACCTCGCCCACCTCGCGGAAGAACACGAAGGACGGGTTGTGGCGCAGCAGCTCCGCCCCCTCCTCGGGGTTGAGGCGCACCCAGGACCGGATCACCTCCGCCGAGGCGCGCCCCGGCTCCACGATGCCGCGGCGCACCATCTCCTGGCCGACGGATCGGTAGGGGTGGCCGTTATTGCCGCCATAGCCCACGCGGACCACCCCGCCATCGGGCAGCCGGATGCGCCCGGAGCCTTGGATCTGCAGGAAGAACGCCTCCACCGGATCGTCGAGCCAGGCGATCTCATGCCCCTGCCCGGCCAGCGCCCCCGCCTCGATCTGGGCCCGCGTGAGGGACGGGCCACCGCGCGGCAGGTCCTCCGGCCGGCGGTATATGGGATGCAGGTAGCGCCCCCCGGGCGTCAGGGCGCCGTCGATCTCCGGCTCGAAATACCCGGTGAAGAGCGGCGCCGCCCCGTCGGTGATCAGGACCGGCCGGAACAGCGCCTCGAGATACCCGCGCGCCTCGGCGTCCTCGATGTCGTAGGCCAGCGCGCAGAGCGACCGCCAGTCCGCGCCCGTCAGGTCCGGGCAGGTCTCGCGGAAGGCCGGCAGCGCCCCGGCCGGGTCCGCGCCCGCCCAGCCGCTGAGCTCGGCCCAGTCCAGGACCCGCCGCTCGACCTGCGCCGCGGCCGGCGCCGCCAGCAGGAGGACGAGCGCCGCCGCCCGCAGCATCGCCCCGCCTCAGCCGGTGGCGACGAGCTGCCAGTTGGGATCGCCCGACCGCATCGCCCGCGCGAAGGTCCAGACGTCCTTCTGCCGCTTGATCTCGGTGGGCGAGCCCTCGACGATGGCGCCGTCCGGCCCGCGCACCACGCCGGTCAGCTCGGCGATGAACTTCACCGTCACCTCCCCCGTGGAGGTCGCCTCCTCGAAGGCCGCGTCGGTCAGGGTCGTCTCGCGCACGCCCACGAAGTCCGCCTCCACGCTGAGGCCCTGCTCGGCGCGCGTCTCGATCACCGAGCGGAACGCGGTCGCCACGTCGTCGGAGAGGAACCCCTCGACCTCCTCGAGCTCGCCGCGCTCGAACGCCATCAGGATCATCTCGTAGGCGCCCTTGGCCCCGTCGAGGAACTCGGTGACCGAGAACTCGGGATCGGCCGCCTTCATCCGCGACAGGGCCTCCGCGGCGGCGGTGCCCTCGGCGACGTGGTCGGTGATGTCGCGGTCGGGCCCGCCCTCGATGACCTCGAAATCTGGCCGTCCCTTCGGCGTCTCGGACGGCGAGAGGGGCGGCTTCTCGAATCCCTCGCGCGTGCCCAGGACGCTGCGCAGCCGCAGGATCAGGAAGATCGCTACGCCCGCGAGGACGAGGAGCTGGATCACGGAGGAGTTCATCGACGGACCTCGGGTGCGGGCATGACCCCTCGGGGCCGGCAGGGACGGGCGCGGCCCGGGCTTGGCCCGCGCGGCGGCAGGCCACATATGTAAGTGGCGCGGGGGGTCAAGTCCACCGACGGCCGCCCGCGCCCCGCCGAAGGAGGTCCCGCCCATGTGGCTGTTCATCGCGTTCCTGCTGGTCCCGCTGATCGAGATCGCGCTCTTCATCCAGGTCGGGGGCGCCATCGGCCTCTGGCCCACCCTCGCGGTCGTCGTGATCACCGCCATCGCCGGAACCTGGCTGGTGCGCTCGCAGGGCCGCGCGGCCCTCTCGCAGCTCCGCGGCTCGCTGAACGGCTTCTCGGACCCCACGCGCCCGCTGGCCCATGGCGCGATGATCCTGTTCTCCGGCGCGCTCCTCCTGACGCCCGGCTTCTTCACCGACGCGGTCGGCTTCGCGCTCCTGATCCCCGGCGTGCGCGACCTCGTGATGCGCGAGGCGGGCAAGCGCATCCGCATGCGCCCCCTCCACGCCGGCCCCGCGGGCCCCGCCGGCCCCGCGGGCCCCGCCGGCCGCGTCCGTCCGGCCGACCCGCGCGGCGGCCCCGTGGTCGAGGGCGAGTGGGAGGAGCTCCCCGACGACGCCCCCGTGCCCGGCCGCGGCCCGCGCCGCCCCTCGGGCTGGACGCGCGGCCGCGATTGAGGGCCGGCCCGCCCTCTGCTAGGCGCGGGGCCGATCCCACATCCCATATCCAGCAGGTGACAGCCATGTCCGAGAACGGCGAAGCGGAGAACGGCGAGGCGCAGGCCCCCCAGGACGGCGCGGCGGCCCCCAACGGCGCGGCGAGCCAGGTCCAGGTCAAGATGAACGTCCTGGGCCAGTACGTGCGCGACCTCTCCTTCGAGAACGCGCTCGCGCAGAACGGCGCCAAGGGCGAGGTCACGCCCGAGCTCTCCATCGGCGTCGCCGTGGAGCCCAGGAAGCGCGCCGCCGAGAACCAGTACGAAGTGCTGATGAAGGTGAAGGTCACCTCCAAGAACAAGGGCACCGAGGACACGCTCTTCCTCATGGAGATGGACTATGGCGGGCTCTTCAACATCGAGGGCGTCCCCGAGAAGCAGCTCCACCCGTTCCTGATGATCGAGTGCCCGCGCATGCTCTTCCCCTTCGTGCGGCGCATCGTCTCGGACGTCACCCGCGACGGCGGCTTCCCGGCCGTGAACCTCGAGAACATCGACTTCATGCAGCTCTACCGCCAGCAGCTCGCCCAGCGCGCCGCCCAGCAGGCCGCCGCCAAGCAGGCCGAGACCCCGCCGAACTAGGCGCCGCGGAGCCCGGGCCCCGGGGGGTCTAGACCCCCCAGAGGCCGCCGCCCGCCAGCTCCGCGACATGGGCGGCGTGGGCGGCGCGCTCGGCCTCGGTGATCCGGGGCTCGAGCGGCCGGGGCCGCCCGCCGGCCGGCCCCGCGCCGGGCGCGTCGGCGCGGGCCGCCGGCGCCCCCATCTCGAGCCCCGGCTGCCGCCCGCCGATCAGCTCGAGGTAGACCTCCGCCAGGATCTCGCTGTCGAGGAGGGCGCCGTGCTTCTCGCGCGCCGAGTTGTCCACGCCCAGCCGCGCGCACAGCGCGTCGAGCGAGAGGCGCGCGCCGGGGAACTTGCGCTTGGCGATGGCCAGGGTGTCGACCTTGCGCGCGTCCGGGATCGTCGGCAGGCCCGCCCAGGCGAGCTCGGCGTTGATGAACTTCATGTCGAAGGCCGCGTTGTGCGCCACCAGGTCCGCATCGCCCACGAACGCGAGGAACGCGGGCCCGACCTCCGCGAAGAGCGGCTTGCCGCGCAGGAACTCGGTCGAGAGCCCGTGCACCTCGAACGCCCCCTGCGGCATGTCCCGCTGCGGGTCGAGATAGGCGTGGAACGTCTCGCCCGTCGGCACGTGGCCGATGAGCTCGACCGCCCCGATCTCCACGATCCGGTCGCCGGCCTCCGGCTCGAACCCGGTCGTCTCCGTGTCCCAGACGATCTCGCGCAGGCTCATCTCGGCGTCCTCATGCGGTCATCTCCCCGTATATCGCGAGCACGGCCGCCCGCGCCGCGCCCCTCTCGCGCGTGTCGATCACGTGGTCCGCCCGCGCGCGGCGCTCGGCGTCGCTCAACTGCCGCGCCAGTATCGCGTCCAGGGCCGCGGCGTCCATCGTGCCCCGCGCCAGCGCCCGCGCCCGCTGGACCGCCTCCGGGGCGGAGACCGTCGCCACCGCGTCCATCCCCGCCTCGGCCCCGGTCTCGAAGAGGAGCGGCACGTCGCACACCACCAGCGGGGCGTCGGCCCCCGCGATGAAATCCGCCCGGTCCGCCGCCACCAGCGGGTGGATCGCCGCGTCCAGCGACGGCAGCGCCGCGGCATCCTGCGCGATCCACGCGCGGAGCGCCGCCCGGTCCACCGCGCCCTCCCGCACGGCCGCGGGCCGGAGCGCACGCACCGCCGCCACGCCCGCCCCGCCGGGGCCGTAGAGCCGCCGCACCGCCGCGTCCGCGTCCCAGACCGCGGCGCCGAGCTCGGCGAACATCGCCGCCGCCGTGCTCTTGCCCATCGCGATGCCGCCCGTCAGGCCGAGCACCTTCATCCCCCCAGCGCCGCCGCCCGGGCCGCCGCATCCACCGGCGGCGCCGCGCCGAACCAGCGCTCGAACCCCGGCGCCGCCTGGTGCACGAGCATGCCGAGCCCGTCCACGGCCCGCGCCCCCGCCGCCTCCGCCGCCGCCAGGAGCGGCGTGCGCAGCGGCGCGTAGACCAGGTCCATCACGGCCATCCCCGGCCGCAGCCCGCCCAGCGGCACCTCCATCGGCGGCGCCCCCGCCATCCCGAGCGACGTCGTGTTCACCACGAGGCCCGCCCGCCCGATCGCCTCCCCGGCCTCCTCCCACGGGATCGCCTCGCCGCCCAGCTCGCCGGCCAGCGCCTCCGCCCGCCCGGCGGTGCGGTTGGCGATGCGCACCCGCGCCCCCTCCCGCACCAGCGCGTCGACCACCGCCCGCGCCGCGCCCCCCGCGCCCAGCACGAGGGCCTCCCCCGGCGCCCAGCCCGGCGCCCCGGCCCGCAGCGCCGCCAGGAACCCCGCCCCGTCCGTGTTGTCCGCGTGCGCCCCCCCGTCCCGGAACGTCAGCGTGTTCGCCGCCCCGATCCGCCGCGCCCGCGCCGTCGCCTCCCCCGCCAGCGCCAACGCCGCCCCCTTGTGGGGAATGGTGACGTTCGCCCCCACGAACCCCAGGATCGGGAGCGCCCGCAGCGCCTCGTCCAGATGCTCCGCGCGGATCGCCAGCGGCACGTAATGCCCGGGGAGCCCCAGCGTCCGGAGCCAGTGCCCGTGCAGCGCCGGGGAGCGCGAATGCCCCACCGGGTCCCCGATCACCCCGGCCAGCGGCACGCGCGCGGTCATCGGGCACGCCCCGGACGATGCCCCGCCGGCGCCGGGGATCCCGGACCCCTCACCCGGAGATCTCGCCGCGCAGCGTCAGCCATGCCAGCAGCGGCACGAGGGGCAGCCCCCGGATCGCGAACCCGTCGCCCCGGACCGACGCGAACAGGCGCGCGCCCTCCCCTTCGATCAGATACCCGCCCACGCTGCCGCGCGCCGCCTCCCAGGTCCGGGCCGCGTAGCCGTCCAGCCATTCCGCCGACGCCGCGCGCATCGTCATCTCCGGGCTCTCGAGGTGCCGCCAGACCGGCTCGCCGGCCGCGTAGGCGACGACGGCGGTGTGGAGCCTGTGGGTGCGCCCCGCGAGCCGCCCGAGCTGCGCGCGCATCTCCTCCGGGGAGCCGGGCTTGCCCAGGGCCGCCCCGCCCAGCTCCAGCACCTGATCGCAGCCGATCACCACCGCCTCCGGCCGCCGCCCCGCCACCTTGCGCGCCTTCGCCTCGGCGAGGGCGTCCGCCATGTCGCGGGGGCTCGCCCCGTCCGCGGCCATCGCGTCCCGGATCGCCGCCTCGTCGACGCGCGGCGCCTCGGCCTCCGCCAACACCCCGGCCGCCGCCAGCATCGCGATCCGGGTCCGCGAGGACGTGGCGAGGACGAGGGCCATGGGGGTGCACCGACCTGTGGACGAAAGGCGCGGACCGCCCCCGAAGGCCGGGCGCGCGCGGTTGTGCCCACCTTCTCCGCCCTCCCGGGCCCGATGTCCACGTGTGCACGAGGACATAGGCAAGCCCCTCCGGGCCCCGCCGCGCGGACGGAACATACATGGGACATCCTCGCCACAGAGGGCCGTAGCATCCTGGCATCAGTGACTCTTCGGCAACGCCCGATGCGCGCCGCCCACAGGTGGACGTCCCTGGGGACGGCTCGGGGATCCACAGGCCCCGCGCCCCCTACTGTCCTCATCTTCCTCTCGGAGATCTTCGAGATTAAGGGGGCCCGATGCTCGACCTGCTCTCCGCTCTCTATCCCTGGACCAAGAGCGCCCACGTGATCTCTGTGATCGCGTGGATGGCGGCGCTGTTCTACCTGCCGCGCCTCTACGTCTACCACGCCGAGGATCCGCGCGCCGACGATGCCCTCTTCGCCAAGATGGAGCGCCTCCTGCTACGCGCGATCATGACCCCGGCCATGATCGCGACCTGGGGCTTCGGCCTCTTGCTCGTGGCGACGCCCGGCGTGGTGGACTGGGGCGCGATCTGGCCCTGGACCAAGGCGGCCGCCGTCATCGCGATGACCTGGTTCCACGGCTGGCTCGCCGTGCGCCGGCGCGAGTTCGCCGCCGGGACCAACACCCGCCCGGGCCGCACCTACCGCCTGATGAACGAGGTCCCGACCGTGCTGATGGTCGTCATCGTCCTGTCGGTCATCGTCCGCTGGTAGGGCGCCGCCGCGCTTGACCCCGGCGCCCCCGCCCTCTAGCTGGAGCGCGCGACCGGCCGTCCGGCCATCCGTCGCCTCCCAACGTGACGCCGCCCCCGATGCCCGACGCAATCGCGTGGCGCGGCCCTGACGGACATCCCCGCACCATGAACGACGAATCCCCCCTCGACGCCGGCGACGCCGCCCCGGCCGCCGACCGCGCCGAACGGCTCGACCTCGCGGACCTCAAGGCCAAGACCCCGGCCGACCTCGTCTCCTACGCCGAGGAGCTCGAGATCGAGAACGCCTCCACCATGCGCAAGGGCGAGATGATGTTCGCCATCCTGCGCGAGCGCGCGGACGAGGGCTGGATCATCGGCGGCAACGGCGTCCTCGAGGTGCTGCAGGACGGGTTCGGCTTCCTGCGCGCCCCCGAGGCGAACTACCTCCCCGGTCCCGACGACATCTACATGTCGCCCGACATGATCCGCCTGCACTCCTTGCGCACCGGCGACACGGTGTCGGGCATCATGACCGAGCCCGGCGAGACCGAGACCTATTTCGCCCTCACCCAGGTGGAGACGATCAATTTCGAGGACCCCGAGCGCGCCCGCCACAAGGTCGCGTTCGACAACCTCACGCCGCTCTACCCCGACCAGCGCTTCCAGATGGAGATCGAGGATCCGACCCTGAAGGACCGCTCGGCCCGGATCATCGACCTCGTCGCCCCCATCGGCAAGGGGCAGCGCTCGCTGATCGTGGCCCCTCCGCGGACGGGCAAGACCGTGCTCCTGCAGAACATCGCGCGGAGCATCGAGGAGAACCACCCCGAGTGCTTCCTCATCGTGCTCCTCATCGACGAGCGCCCCGAGGAGGTCACCGACATGCAGCGCACCGTGAAGGGGGAGGTCGTGAGCTCCACCTTCGACGAGCCGCCCACCCGGCACGTCGCCGTCGCCGAGATGGTGATCGAGAAGGCCAAGCGCCTCGTCGAGCACAAGCGCGACGTCGTGATCCTGCTCGACTCGATCACCCGCCTGGGCCGCGCCTACAACACGGTCGTGCCCTCCTCGGGCAAGGTCCTGACCGGCGGCGTGGACGCCAACGCCCTGCAGCGCCCCAAGCGCTTCTTCGGCGCCGCGCGCAACATCGAGGAGGGCGGCTCCCTCACCATCATCGCCACCGCCCTGATCGACACCGGCTCCCGGATGGACGAGGTGATCTTCGAGGAGTTCAAGGGCACCGGCAACTCCGAGATCGTCCTCGACCGCAAGATCGCGGACAAGCGCGTCTTCCCGGCGATGGACATCCTCAAGTCCGGCACCCGGAAGGAGGAGCTCCTGATCGAGAAGACCGATCTGCAGAAGACCTACGTCCTGCGCCGGATCCTCAACCCGATGGGCACGATGGACGCGATGGAGTTCCTGATCTCCAAGCTCAAGCAGACCAAGTCGAACTCGGACTTCTTCGATTCCATGAACACCTGAGGCCCCCGCGGGGGGGGGCGACCCCGGGGGAGCTGCCATGCGTGACACGATCTTCGCGCTCGCCACGCCGCCGGGCCGCTCCGGCGTCGCCGTCATCCGGCTGAGCGGCCCGGGCGCCCTGGCGGCGGCCGAGGCGATGGCCGGCGCCCTGCCCCCGCCGCGCCGCGCCGCCCTGCGCCGCCTGCGGGACGCGGCGGGAGGTCCCGTCGACGAGGCGCTCGTCCTGACCTTCCCGGGCCCCGCCTCCTTCACCGGGGAGGACGTGGTCGAGCTCCATTGCCACGGCTCGCGCGCCGTCGTGCGCGCCGTCACCGACCGCCTCGCCGCCCTGCCCGGGCTGCGCGCCGCCGAGGCCGGCGAGTTCACCCGCCGGGCCCTGATCGCGGGCCGCATGACGCTGGCCGAGGTCGAGGGTCTGGGCGACCTCCTCGAGGCCGAGACCGAGCGCCAGCGGCGCCAATCCTTCTCCCTCTTCGACGGCGCGGTGGCCGCCCGCGTCGCCCGCTGGCGCGCCGCCATCGTCTCGGCGCTCGCCCTGTGCGAAGCCGCCATCGACTTCGTCGAGGACGACATCCCGGAGGATATCGTCGACCGCCTCGGGGTCCTCCTGGCCGAGCTCGCCGCCGCCTTCGCGAACGCGGTCCGCGAGGCCGCCGCCGGCCAGGGCGTCCGGGACGGGTTCGACGTCGCGATCGTCGGCCTCCCGAACAGCGGAAAGTCGAGTCTGATCAATTGGTTGTCTGGACGTGACCTGGCGCTGGTCTCCGAGGTCGCCGGCACGACCCGCGACGTGATCGAGCTGCGATACGACCTCGACGGCCTTCTCGTGACGTTCCTCGACACCGCGGGCCTGCGCGCCTCGGCCGACGCGGTCGAAACCGCCGGCATCGACCGCGCCGTCATCCGCGCCCGCGCCGCCGCCCTCCGGCTCTTCCTCTCCGATCCGGCCTCGATCCCACAGGTCGAGCCCCGCCCCGGCGACCTCGTCCGCCGCGCCTTCGCCGATCTCGGCGACGGCGATTTCTCGACAATCGACGGATCGGGCACCGATCGCCTCCTGCAGGATCTCTCGACCGTCCTGACCGCCCGCGCGGACGCGGCCGGCATCTTCTCCCGCGAGCGCCACCTGGCCCATCTCCGATCCGCCGCCGACGCCGCCGCCCGCGCCGCGACCGCCCTGGACGCCGCCCAGCTCGATCTGGTAGCCGAAGACCTGAGGCGGATGGCGCAGGCCTTGGACGAACTCGTCGGCCGGATCGGCACCGAGGCGGTCCTGGATGAGCTGTTCTCGGCATTCTGCATCGGTAAGTGAGTGTTTCACGTGAAACATCGAACGGACGTTATCGTCATAGGCGCGGGTCATGCCGGCCTCGAAGCGGCGCATGCCGCGGCTCGGATCAGCGCGGCGGTGAGCCTGATCTCGATGAACGAGCGCGATATCGGGACGCTCTCCTGCAATCCCGCGATCGGGGGCGTCGGCAAGGGCCATCTCGTTCGGGAGATCGACGCCCTTGGCGGTGTCATGGCTCGGTGGGCCGACGCCGCTGGCATCCAGTTCCGCCTCCTGAACCGGAGCAAAGGGCCGGCCGTCCAGGGGCCGCGCACTCAGATCGACCGGGATGTGTACCGGGGGGTCGCCAGAAGGGAGACGCTCGCGACGCCGGGGATCACCTTCGTGTCCGGCGAAGTGGTCGATATCTGGATCTCCAATGGCGCCGTCGCGGGCGTCCTCCTCGCCGATGGCGCTCGGATCGACGCGCCGCGCGTGATCCTGACGACGGGTACCTTCCTAGATGGCAAGATCCATATCGGCCGGAAAGTGACACCCGCGGGCCGAGCCGGAGACCGCCCATCGACCCGCCTGGCGGCCCGACTTCGGGATCACGGCCTACGGCTCGGGCGGCTCAAGACCGGCACCCCGCCGCGGCTTCGGTCGTCGTCGATCGACTGGGACCGACTCGCCCTTCAGAACGCCGACGCCGATCCCGTGTTCCTGGCCATGGACACCCAAGCGCCGTTCCGCCCGCAGATCGCCTGCGGCCTGACGGTGACGAATGAGATCACCCACGATATCATACGGGATTCGTTGACGGAATCCGCGCTCTACGGAGGCGGCCTCTCCGGAAAGGGCCCGCGATACTGCCCCTCGGTCGAGGACAAGATCGTCAGGTTCGCAGACCGCTCCTCCCACTCCGTGTTCCTCGAGCCAGAAGGCGCACGCTCCGATCTCGTATATCCCAATGGAATCTCGACATCCCTCCCCGAAGCCGTCCAGCACGCCCTCGTGCGCTCGATCGACGGACTCGGCTCGGCCGAGATCGTCCGTCCCGGATACGCGATCGAGTACGACTATGCCGACCCGCGGGGCTTGGGACGAGACCTCTCCTTCCCGGCGATCGCCGGCCTCTATTTCGCGGGCCAGATCAACGGCACGACGGGTTATGAGGAAGCTGCGATACAGGGCCTCGTCGCCGGCGCGAACGCCGCTCTCGCCCAGGCCGGGCGCGACCCACTCGTATTCGATCGATCGACCTCCTATGCCGGCGTCCTGATCGACGACCTGACGACGCATGGCGCGT
Organism: uncultured Alphaproteobacteria bacterium; assembly: GCA_963833115.1. Lineage (GTDB taxonomy): Bacteria > Pseudomonadota > Alphaproteobacteria > Rhodobacterales > Rhodobacteraceae > Hasllibacter. The sequence goes on from CAWHWS010000002.1 coordinate 601,088, forward strand.
CCGAACCGTATCGGATGTTCACGTCCCGCGCCGAGTTTCGCCTGAGCCTCCGTTGCGACAACGCGGAGGCGCGCCTGACGCATATCGCCGCGCGTTCCGGCCTCGTCGGCCCGGAACGGGAGGAGGCCACTGCCCGACGTGCGGCCGTCCTGGACGCGATGAGGTCCGAGCGCGGCTTGGCCGACGACGTCGGTCCGAGGGATCGTCGGCACGCACAGCGATCGTTGGAGGCCGAGGACCTGTACGCGCCCTATATCGCGCGCCAGGAGCGGGACGTCGAACGCCTGCGGGAGGATCGCGGCGTCGAGCTTCCATTGGATATGATGTTCGACCTCTCCGGTCTGACGACGCAGCAGAAGGAGAGACTGCACCAGGCTCGGCCCCGGACGCTTGCGGATGCGATGCGGATCGAAGGAATGTCGCCTGCGGCGGGCCTCGTGCTTCTGGCCGCGGCGCGTGGCCATGATTGAGATGGAGAGTGTTTCACGTGAAACATTCCCCGATCTCGCCGCCTTTCTGGAGGTTCAGCGCGATTGGAACCGGCGCATCCAATTGCAGGGGCCGGGGCATCGAGACGACCTCGAACCTCGCATCAATGCGGAGGTCGCATCGTTGATGGCACGCTTTCCGGGTCATCGCGCCGTGCGTTGGGCGGATTTTGGGTCCGGCGGAGGTCTTCCCGCGATTCCCTTGTTGCTTGCACGGGCGAGGCCGGATGACGTCCTGACGCTCGTGGAGTCGGATGGTCGAAAGGCGGCGTTCTTGCGGCACGCCTTCCGGACGATCGGGCGGCGGGCCGAGGTCGTCGCTCGGCGGATCGAGGACATTCCTCCACTCGGCGTCGAGATCGTGACGGCGCGGGCGCTCGCGCCGTTGGATCGGCTGGTCGGCTATGCCGCGCGGCATCTTGCGCCCGGCGGACGGTTGCTGGCGCTGAAGGGCGCCCGGGCGGAGGAGGAGGTCGAGACGGCGCGGCGCGTCTGGCCGGCGTGCTACGTGATCCATTCCGATACGGGGCAGGCCCGGGTGGTGGAGGTGTCCGGCATCGAGGCGCAACCTCGCGGGGGACCGGATGGCGCGTAAGGTCGCGATGTCGAACCAGAAGGGGGGCGTCGGGAAGACGACCTCAGCGATCAACCTGGCAGCCGCGCTGGTGGAGATGGGGCGGCAGGTGCTGGTGATCGACCTGGACCCGCAGGGCAACGCCTCTACGGGCCTCGGAATCGCCCCTGAGGACCGGGTGGGAACGTCGATGGACCTCCTCATCGGGGCCCAGGACGCAGGGGGGTTGATCCTGCCGACGGCGACGACGCGGCTCGAGCTCGTGCCGGCGAACATCGACCTCGCGTCGGCGGATATCGAATTGGCGGAGCATCCCGAGCGTATCGCCCTGCTGCGGCGCGCCTTGAGTGATCCCGCGTACTCCCGGTTCGACGATATCCTGATCGACTGCCCGCCATCCCTGGGGATCCTCACGCTCAACGCGCTCGTCGCGGCGGATTCGGTGCTCATCCCGTTGCAGGCGGAGTTCTTCGCCCTGGAGGGGCTGTCGCAATTGCTGCGGACCGTGCGGGAGGTGCGGGCCGGGGCCAATCCGGGCCTGCGGATCGAAGGGGTGCTCCTGACGATGGTGGATGGACGCAACCGATTGGCGAGGCAGGTAGAATCGGATGCGCGGGACACGCTCGGCGATCTGGTGTTCGAGACGATGATCCCGCGGAACGTGCGGATCGGGGAGGCGCCGAGCTTCGCGCAATCGGTGCTGGACTACGATACGCGCTCGACCGGATCGCAGGCCTATCGCGATCTGGCGGCGGAGATCCTGAGGCGGCGACGGACGGAGGCGGTGGCATGAGCGAATCGAACGCGAGGCGAGGACTGGGACGGGGACTCTCGGCCCTGCTGGCGGATGTCGCGCCGCCCGAGGCTTCCCCGGCGGCGCCGGATCGGACCGTGCCGATCGAGGCGCTGCATCCGAACCCGGACCAGCCGCGCAAGACCTTCCCGAAGGAGGCCATGGAGGAGCTCGCGGCGTCGATCGGGCGGCACGGGATCATCCAACCCATCGTGGTGCGCGGCGTCGAGGGCGGGGGCTATCAGATCGTCGCCGGGGAGCGGCGCTGGCGGGCGGCGCAGATCGCGCAGCTGCACGAGGTGCCGGTGGTCCTGCGCGCGATGTCGGATGCGGAGGTGCTCGAGGTCGCGATCGTGGAGAACGTGCAGCGCGCCGACCTCGACCCGGTGGAGGAGGCAATGGGCTACCGGCAGCTCATCGACCGGTTCGGCCATACGCAGGAGGAGCTCGCCTCCGTCCTGGGGCGGAGCCGGAGCCACATCGCCAACATGTTGAGATTGCTCATTCTTCCTGACGACGTGCTGGACCTGCTGGTGCAGGGGAAGCTGACCGCCGGGCATGCGCGCGCGCTGGTGACGGTGCCGAACGCGTCGGGGCTGGCGCGGCAGATCGTGTCGCGCGGCCTGAGCGTGCGCCAGGCGGAGGCGCTGGCGAAGGAGGGCAAGCCGGCCGGCGCGCGGCGCAAGCCCGAGCGGGACGCGGACGTGGAGACGCTTGAGGAGGACCTCTCGGCAGCGACGGGGGCGAAGGTGTCGATCCAGCCGTCCTCCGAGACGAGCGGGAAGATCACGTTGACCTATTCGCGGCTGGACGACCTCGACGATATCGTCGCCCGGCTCCAGCAGCCGGTCCGGCGCTAGGCGAGGAGCGCCTCGGTCACGGCGTTGAGGAGGAGGCGGCCGCGCGGGGTGGCGCGCAGGCGGCCGGAGCCGGGCCCGAGCAGGCCGTCCGCGCGCAGGGTCTCGGCCCGGGCGGCGAGCGGGACGGGATCGGCGAGGGCGGCGTAGCGGGCGAGGTCGACGCCTTCGGTCAGGCGCAGGCCCATCAGGACCAGGAGCTCGGCGCGCTCCGCATCGTCCACGGGCTCGCGGAGGGCGTCGCCGGATCCGGCCGCGACGGCGGCGCGCCAGTCCTCCGGCATGCGGTGGCCCTCGGTGCGGACCCAGCCGGCGGGGGCGCGGTGGCGGCCATGGGCGCCGGGGCCGATGCCGAGCCACTCGCCGCCGCGCCAGTAGATGAGGTTGTGGCGCGATTCGGCGCCCGGACGGGCGTGGTTGGAGATCTCGTAGGCGGGCAGGCCGGCGGCTTCGGTGAGCTCCTGGGTGGCGTGCCAGAGGTCCACGGCGCGGTCCTCGTCCGGGAGGCCGGGGAGGCGGGCGGCGGCGTGGCGGGCGCCGAAGGCGGTCCCCCGCTCGATGGTGAGCTGATAGAGGGAGAGGTGGTCCGGGCCGAGGGCGAGGGCGCGGGCGAGCTCGGCCCGCCAGGCGCGCTCGGACTGGTCCTGACGGGCGTAGATGAGGTCGAAGCTGACCCGGTCGAAGACGCTACGCGCCGTGCCCAGGGCCTCCAGGGCCTGGTCGGCGGTGTGGAGGCGGCCGAGGCGGTGGAGGTCGGCGTCGTTCAGGGCCTGGACGCCCAGGGAGACGCGGTTCACGCCTGCGGCGCGGAAGTCGTTGAACTTGCTCGCTTCCACCGAGGTTGGGTTGGCCTCCAGCGTGATCTCCGCGTCGTTGGCGAGGCGGAGGCGGGACTGGAGGCGGGCGACGACCCGCTCCACCGTGGCGGGGGCCATCAGCGACGGGGTGCCGCCCCCGAAGAAGATGGAGGTGACGGTGGCCGGCGCGATTTCGGCGGCGAGGCGGTCGATCTCCGCCTCAAAGGCGGCGGCCCAGGCAGCGTGGTCCGGCGGGGGGGCGACGTGGGAGTTGAAGTCGCAATAGGGGCACTTGGCCGCGCAGAAGGGCCAGTGGACGTAGACGGCGATGTCCCGCGGATCAGGCATCCAGGCGGGCGGCGAGGGCGGCGAAGGCCGCGGCGCGATGGGTGAGGGGGGCTTTGCGTGCCTCGGTCATCTCCCCGAAGGTGCGGGACCGGCCCTCGGGGACGAAGCAGGGATCGTAGCCGAAGCCCTCGGCGCCGCGCGGGGGCCAGGTGAAATGGCCTTCGGCCGTGCCCTCGAAGAGCTCGTCCGTGCCGTCCGGCCAGGCGAGGCAGAGCGTGGCGCGGAAGCGGGCGCGGGCCGGCAGGGCGGCGCCGGCGGCCAGGATCGCGTCGCGCGTGCGGGTCATGGCGAGGAGGTAGTCGCGGCCCGAGGGCGTCTCGGCCCAGTCGGCGGTGCGCACGCCGGGGGCGCCGCCCAGCGCGTCCACCTCGAGGCCGCTGTCGTCGGAGAGGGCCGGCAGGCCCGTGGCGCGGGAGGCGGCGTGGGCCTTGAGGCGCGCGTTCTGCGCGAAGGTCGCGCCGGTCTCGGGCGGGGCGGGCAGGGCGCGGTCGACGGCGGAGAGGAGCGTGACGGGATAGGGCGCAAGGAGCGCGCGCAGCTCCGCGAGCTTGCCGGCGTTGTGGCTGGCGAGGATCAGCTCGCCGGTCAGGGGCCGGGGCCGGGGCGCGGTCATGCGCAGGCGGCGGTCTGCGCCTCCGCGAGGGTGCGGGTGCCGGCCTCGGCCAGGGTGAGGAGCGCGTCCATCTGCTCGCGCGAGAAGGTGGCGCCCTCGGCGGACATCTGGACCTCGATCAGCCGGCCCTCCCCGGTGAGGACGAAGTTGCCGTCGACGCCGGCCTCGCTGTCCTCGGGGTAGTCGAGGTCGAGCACGGCCTGCCCGGCGTAGAGGCCGCAGGAGATCGCGGCGACGGGGGAGGCGAGGGGATCGACGGCGATCTCCCCGGCCGTCATCAGGGCGTTGACGGCGAGGCGCAGGGCGACCCAGCCGCCGGTGATCGAAGCGCAGCGGGTGCCGCCATCGGCCTGGAGGACGTCGCAGTCGACGGTGATCTGCCGCTCGCCGAGGGCGACGCGGTCGATGCCGGCGCGCAGGCTGCGGCCGATGAGGCGCTGGATCTCCTGCGTGCGGCCCGATTGCCCGTTCTTGGCCTCGCGGCGCATGCGGGTGTGGGTGGCGCGGGGGAGCATGCCGTATTCGGCGGTGACCCAGCCCAGGCCCGAGCCCTTGAGGAAGCGCGGCACGCCGGGGTCGACGGAGGCGGTGCACAGGACGTGCGTGTCGCCCATGCGGATCAGGCAGGAGCCTTCGGCGTGGCGGGTGACGCCCGTCTCGATGGAGACGTCGCGGAGCTGGTCGAGGGCTCGGCCGGATGGGCGCATGTGGGGGCTCCTTGGGGCGGCTGGCAGGACGCGCGTATGCACCCCCGGCGCGGCGCGCGGCAAGACCCCGCGGGCCCGCGGGCGGGCGCGGGGGGCCTGCGGGGCCGGGACGCATTGACGGGCGCGCGGGCGAGAGCCTATGCGGGGCCGCCCCCGTCCGGAGGACCGATGCAGGACGCGCCCGCCCTCGCCGATCTGGACGACCGCTCGCGGGAGGTGTTCCGCCGCGTGGTCGAGGGCTATCTCGAATCGGGCGACCCGGTGGGCTCGCGCACCCTCACGCGGTCGATGACGGTGAGCGCGGCGACGATCCGCAACGTGATGTCGGACCTCGAATATCTCGGCCTCATCTCCTCGCCGCACGTCTCGGCGGGGCGGCTGCCGACGCAGGCGGGGCTGCGCCTCTTCGTGGACGGGCTCCTCGAGGTGAAGGACATCGACGGCGCCGACCGGGACGCGATCGAGGCGACCGGCGCGGGCGAGGGCGGCGACACGGCCGAGATGCTGGGCCGGGTGGGCAGCGCTCTGTCCGGCCTCACCAAGGGGGCGAGCCTCGTGCTGGCGCCGCGACAGGAGGCGCCGATCCGGCATATCGAGTTCGTGGCGCTGGGGGAAGGACGCGCCCTGGTGGTGATGGTCCTGGCGGACGGGCGGGTGGAGAACCGGGTGTTCTCGCCGCCCGCGGGCACGACGCCCTCGGCGATGCGCGAGGCGGCCAACGTGCTCAATTCCATGGCCGAAGGGCGCACGCTGGGCGAGCTGCGCGGGCGCATGGAGGGGGAGGTCGCGCGGCGGCGGCGCGAGATCGACGCCCTCGCGGCGGGCCTCATCGAGAGCGGGATGGCGACCTGGGACGCGGAAGGCACCGAGGCCGAGCGCCTGATCGTGCGCGGGCGCGGCAACCTCGTGGACGCGGCCTCGGGCGCGGATCTCGAACGGATCCGCAGCCTGTTCGACGATCTCGAGCGCAAGCGGGACATCGCCGCGTTCCTGAGCGGGGCGGAGGCGGCGGAGGGGGTGCGCATCTTCATCGGCTCGGAGAACCGTTTGTTCTCGCTTTCGGGTTCCTCTCTCGTCGTGTCCCCTTATATGAACGCCGACCGGAAGATCGTGGGCGCGGTCGGGGTGATCGGGCCGACGCGCCTCAACTACGGGCGGATCGTGCCGATCGTGGACTACACCGCGCAGCTCGTGGGGCGAATCATCGGCGGGGGCGCTCCGCCGCGGATGACGCCCCGGAAGACGCCCTAGACGGGACAGCAGACGGGGCCGCCGCAGGGGCTCCGCAGGACGTGAGAAGAGAGCATATGGCCGAGCCGAAGCACGAGACCCCCGACCTGGACGGCGGCGACCTGCCGCCCGAGCCCGAAGGCGAGCGCGCGCCCGCGAGCGTGGCCGACGTGAGCCTGCCGCCCGGGCCGGAGGGGGCCTTCTCGGAGGAGCCCGCCGCTCCGGAGGAGGGCGTGGACGCCCGGCTCGCCGCCGCGATGGCCGAGCGGGACGAGATGCGCGACCGCTGGATGCGGGCGCTCGCCGAGGCGGAGAACGTGAGGAAGCGCGCCGACCGCGACCGCCGCGAGGCCGAGCAGTACGGCGGCAAGCGCATCGCGCGCGACCTGCTGCCGGTGTTCGACAACCTCAGCCGCGCGCTCGAGATGGCGACCGAGGAGCAGCGGGCGGTGGCCGGCGCGCTCCTCGAGGGCGTGGAGCTCACGCAGAAGGAGCTGATGGCGGTGTTCGCGCGGCACGGCGTGACGGTGGTGACGCCGGAGGTGGGCGACCGGTTCGACCCCGAGCTGCACGAGGCGATGTTCGAGGCGCCGGTGCCGGGGACGCGCAAGGGCGAGATCATCCAGGTCTCGGCGGCGGGGTTCCAGCTCAACGGGCGGCTGCTGCGCCCCGCCCAGGTGGGCGTGAGCTCGATGCCCGCGAGCTGAGGCGCCGCGGGGAGGGGGCGGCGGGCTCGGGCCCCGTCCGGGGCCGCTCCCCCGCCGCCGTGGGGACGCTCCGCTCCCCACGCCCCTCGGGGATACTTGCGTCAAGATGAGGGGTGCGGAGGTGCGGGCGCCCGCGGTGCCGCCGGGCGCCGTCCCGGTCCCCGCCGGAGGCGCGCGCCGATGCCGAAGGCGAGGCGCCCGGCCCAACCGCCGGAGGCCGGCGGAGCCGGTCTTGGGCGGGCGGGAGCGCCGACCCTCGTCGGGAGGGACGTCCGTGGCGGCGGGGCCGGCCAGGGGGGCGGGGCCGGTCAGGGGGGCGGGGCGTCCTGGAGGGATTTCAGCTCGTAGAGCAGGTCGAGCGCCTCGCGCGGGGTGAGGGCGTCGGGGTGGACGCGCGCGAGGCGGTCCTCGACCTGCGAGGCGCGGGGCGCCGGGGCCGCGGTCGCGGGCGGGGCCGCGAAGAGGGGCAGGTCGTCGATCAGGGTCTCGGGCCGCGTGCCCTGGCCGCCGGCCTCCAGGCGCTCCAGCACCTCGCGCGCGCGGGCGACGACGGTGGCGGGGAGACCCGCGAGCCGGGCCACCTGGACGCCGTAGGACCGGTCGGCCGCGCCCTGGCGGACCTCGTGCAGGAAGATCACGTCGCCCTGCCATTCCTTGACCGCCATGGTCGCGTTGCGCACGCCGTCCAGCCGCGCGGCCAGCGCCGTCAGCTCGTGGTAATGGGTCGCGAAGAGGGCGCGGCAGCGGCTCGCCTCGTGCAGGTGCTCGAGCGTGGCCCAGGCGATGGAGAGCCCGTCATAGGTGGCCGTGCCGCGGCCGATCTCGTCCAGGATCACGAGCGCCCGGTCGTCCGCCTGGTTCAGGATGGCCGCCGTCTCGACCATCTCGACCATGAAGGTGGAGCGGCCGCGGGCGAGGTCGTCCGAGGCGCCGACGCGCGAGAAGATCTGGCTCACCGCGCCGATATGGGCGGAGGCGGCGGGCACGAAGGCGCCCGATTGCGCGAGGAGCGCGATGATCGCGTTCTGCCGCAGGAAGGTGGACTTGCCGGCCATGTTGGGCCCGGTGAGGAGCCAGATCGCGCCGTGATCGCCCCCCTCCAGGCGGCAGTCGTTGGGGGCGAAGCCGCGGCCCTCCCGGCGCAGGGCGGCCTCGACGACGGGGTGGCGCCCGGCCTCGATCTCGAAGGCGCGGCCATCGTCGACGCGGGGGCGGGTCCAGCCCTCGTCGGCGGCGAGGGTGGCGAGGGCGGCGGCGAGGTCGACCTCGGCCAGGGCGGCCGCCGCGGCGGCGACGCGGGGCGCGTGGGCCAGGACGGAGGCGACGAGGGCGGCGAAGAGGGCGGCCTCGATCTCCCGCGCGCGGGCGGCGGCGTTGAGGATGCGCGATTCGAGCTCGGAGAGTTCGGGCGTGGTGAAGCGGATCGCGGAGCCGGTCGTCTGCCGGTGGCGGAACGCGTCCGAGAGGGGCGGGGCGAGCATGGCGTCCGCGTGGCGGGCGGTGACCTCCACGAAATAACCCAGGACGTTGTTGTGCTTGACCTTCAGGGCGGGGATGCCGGTCTCCTCGGCGTAGCGGGCCTGGAGCCGGGCGATGACGGAGCGGCCGTCCGATTGCAGCTCGCGCATCTCGTCGAGCTCGGCGTCGACGCCGGGGGCGACGAGGCCGCCGGACGAGGCCTGCACCGGGGGCTCGGCGACGAGGCGGGCCTCGAGGGGGCCTGCGACGTCCTCCAGGCCGGTCAGGGCGGCGGCGGCCCGTGCCAGGGGCGCGGCCTCCGCCTCGGAGAGGTGCGCGGCGACGCCCCGCGCCCGGGCGAGGCCGCCGCGGATGGCGGCGAGGTCGCGCGGGCCGCCCCGGCCCATGGAGAGGCGGGCGAGGGCGCGGTCCATGTCCGGCGCCCCGCGCAGGGCGTCCTGGACGGCGAGGCGGGCGGCGCCGTCCTCGGCGAGCTCCTGGACCGCGTCGTGGCGGGCGCGCAGGGCGGCGACGTCGCGCAGGGGCGCGGCGAGGCGGGACTCCAGGAGCCGGCCGCCGGCGGCGGTCACGGTGCGGTCGATGGCGTGGATCAGGCTGCCCTCCCGGCCGCCGGCGAGGGTGCGCGAGACCTCCAGGTTGCGGCGGGTGGCGGCGTCGATCTGCACGAGGTCGCCCTCGGCCTCCCGGACCGGGGGCGTGAGCCGGGGGAGCGCGCCCTTCTGGGTGATGTCCAGCCAGTCGGCGATGGCGCCCATGGCGGCGAGCTCGGGGCGCTGGAACGCGCCGAATCCTTCGAGCGTGGCGGCGCCGAAGAGGGCGGCGACGCGGGCGCCGGCGCGGGCGCTGTCGAAGCTGGCGGGGGAGAGCGGGGTGAGGGTGGCGCCGGCCTCCTCGACGGTGGCGCGCAGCTCGGCCTCCAGGGCGTCCGGCACGATGACCTCGCGCGGGGCGAGGCGGGCGAGCTCGGGCCCGAGGCGGGCGCGGGGGGCGGCCATGACGCGGAACGCGCCGGTCGAGATGTCGACCCATGCGAGGGCGCCCGCCCCCCGGATCTCGGCCCAGGCGGCGAGGTAGTTGTGCGCCCGCGCCTCGAGGAGGGTGTCCTCGGTCAGGGTGCCCGGGGTGACGAGGCGCACGACCTCTCGGCGCACCAGGGTCGGGCCGCGCCGGCGCTTGGCCTCGGCCGGGTCCTCCATCTGCTCGCAGATGGCGACGCGGTGACCCTGGCGGATGAGGGAGAGGAGGTAGGATTCCGCGGAGTGGACCGGCACGCCGCACATGGGGATGGGGGCGCCCTCGTGCTCGCCCCGGGTGGTGAGGGCGATGTCGAGGGCGGCGGCGGCCGCGGCCGCGTCCTCGAAGAAGAGCTCGTAGAAATCGCCCATGCGGTAGAACAGGAGCGCGTCCGGGTGCCCGGCCTTGAGGCCCAGGTACTGCGCCATCATGGGCGTGGCGGTCATGGAATCCCTCCCCGGCGCGGCACGCTATGGCGCGCGCCGTGGAGGGGCCAGGGGGTCAGCCGGCGAAGGGCGCGGCGTCGCCCCAGATCTCGGCCACGCGGGCGTCGCGGCCGCAGGAGGTGCGGTAGAGCTCGTAGGCCGACGACTTGGCGCGCGGGCCGAAGCGGGTGAGGATCAGGGCGGATTGCCTGTAATAGTCCTGATGGTAGTCGTCCGCGGGGTAGAAGGGCGCGGCGTCCAGCACGGGGGTCACGATGTCCCGGCCGAGCTCGGCCTCGGCGGCGGCGATGGCGGCCTCGGCGGCGGGGCGGTTCGCGGGATCGGCGAAGATCGCGGTGCGGTAGCTGTCGCCGCGGTCGCAGAACTGGCCGCCGGCGTCCGTGGGATCGACCGAGCGCAGGAACAGGTCGTAGATCTGGCGCGGGGAGATCACGGAGGCGTCGTAGTCGATGCGCACGACCTCGTAATGGCCGGTGCCGCCGCCCACGACCTCCTTGTAGGTGGGGTCCGGCACGGTGCCGCCGGCGAAGCCGGAGACGACCTCGGTGACGCCGGCGACCTTCTCGAAATCGGCCTCCACGCACCAGAAGCAGCCGCCCGCGACGACGAGGCTGTCGGCGGATGCGGCGGCGGGGAGGGCGAGGAGGGCGAGGCGCGTCATCATGGCGGTGTCTCCGGTGGCGTCGGGTCCTTCCCTAGGTGACGGCGGAGGGGCGCGCCGTCCAGCGGCCTCACGCAAGCGTCAGGGGCCGTGGGCGCGTCAGCTCGCGCGGCTGGGGTCGGTCATCGGGTCGCCCGCCTCGCGGCCCGACGGGGCGTGGTGGGCGGCGGCGGAGCCGACGGGGCGCTCGATCATGCGGTGGACGACGATCTCGTGGCCGGGCACCTGAAGGGCGCGGACGCGCTCGAAGTTCTCGGCGTCCGAGCGGGTGCGGCGCTGGGCGTCGCGCACGTATTCGAGCCAGGTCGGCACGTGGTAGCGCTCGATCCAGAGCTCGGGGTCGGCGAGGTCGCGCAGGAGGGTCCAGCGGCGGGCCCCGTCGCGGCGCGAGATGCGGCGCCGCTCGTTCATCGCGGCGAGGAAGGCGGCCTCGTCGGCGCGCGCGATGCGGTGCTCGGCGGTGACGACGATGGGGCCGGAGCGGGCCTCGACCCGGATCGCCGTCGCGGGCTCGCGGAAGCGGTCCAGGGGCTCGAGGTCGCCGCCCGTCCCGGACGGGAGGGGCAGGGCGAGGCCGAGGAGGCCGCCCGCGGCCTGGAGCGCGGCGGCGCCGAGGAGGGCGGCGGCGACGCCCTGCGCCTCGGCGAGGATGCCGAAGCCGGCCGCGCCCGCCGCCATGCCCCCGAAGGTCGCCATCTGGTAGAGCGAGATCGCGCGCCCGACGACCCAGCGCGGGGTCGAGAGCTGGACCGTGACGTTGAAGGTCGAGAGCGCCAGCACCCAGCCCGCCCCGCCCAGGAGGAGGGCGGGCAGCATCGCCGGAAGGGACGGGGCGAGCGCGGTGCCGGCCGCGCCGAGCGTCATCAGGGCGGAGCCCGCGCGCACGATCCCCTCGGTGCTCAGGCGGGCGCGGGCGCGGCCGCTCATCAGGGCGCCCGCGACCGCGCCGACGCCGAACGCGCCCAGGAGGAGCCCGTAGGTGAGGGGGCCGCCCCCGGCGAGGTCGCGCGCGACGATCGGCAGGAGGGCCGGCAGGGCGGCGGCCGCCGCGCCGAAGACGCCGGCGCGCACGAGGACCGTGCCGATGCGGGGGGACATCGCGACGTAGCGCAGGCCGGCGGCCATCGCGATGCCGATGCGCTCGGGCGGCAGCGCGCGGGGCGCGCGCGCGGGGTGCCAGCGCATCAGGACGACGATGAGGGCGACGTAGCTCAGCGCGTTGGCGGCGAAGGCGCCGGCCGCGCCGGCCGCCGCGACGATGGCGCCGCCCACCGCCGGGCCCGCCGAGCGCGCGATGTTGAAGCCCATCGCGTTCATCGCGACCGCGCCGGGCAGGGCCGCGCGCGGCACCATGTCCCCGACCGAGGCCTGCCAGGCGGGCGCGTGCAGGGCCGCGCCGCAGCCGACGGCGAAGGTGAAGGCCAGCAGCCCGGAGGGCGTGAGCCACCCCAGATGGGCGAAGAGCGCCAGCAGCGCGGAGGTGCACAGCATCCAGACCTGGGCGCCGAGCATGACGAGGCGGCGGTCGAGGTTGTCGGCCACGGCGCCGGCCAGGAGCGACAGGCACATGATCGGCAGGGTCATCGACGCCTGGACCATCGCGACGTCGCGCGCCGAGCCCGAGAGGGTGGTCATCAGCCAGGCGGCGCCGACCGCCTGGACCAGCCCGCCCAGGTTCGAGGACATCGAGGCGAGCCACACCGCGCGGAAGATCGGCACCGAGAAGGGCGAGGCGGGACGGTCGGTCAGGGCGGGCTCCGATGCGCCGGTGCGCCCGTCATCGCAGCGGCGGCGGGGCCGGGCAAGCCGGGGGGCTAGCCCCCCAGGGCGAGGACGGTGCCCGGCCGTGCCCCGGCGGCGCGGTACCAGGCGCGGATCACGGCGCGCTCGGCCTCCTCCATCCCGGTGAGGTTGCCCGGCGGCATGGCGTGGCTGGCGCCCGACTGGAGGAACACCTGCCGGGCGTGGCCGGCGATGTCGGCCTCGGTCTCCAGGAGGACGCCCTTGGGCGCCCAGCGGATCCCGTCCCAGAAGGGCTCGCGGGCGTGGCACATGGAGCAGCGGCCGCGCACGACGCTCGCCGCCTCCTCGAAATGGGGGGCGGCGGCGAAGCGGGCCGCGGCCGGGGCGAGCGCCGCCTCCTCGGGCGGATCCTCCTGCCAGAGGGGGGCGGCGGCGAGCCACATGATCGCGACGAAGACGAGGGCGGTGCCCGCCCAGGTCCAGTAGGGAAGCCCGCCGCCGGCGTGCATCGTGTTGAAGAAGTGCCGGATCAGCACGCCCATCAGGAAGACGAGCGCGGCGATGATCCAGGCGTGCTCGGTCCCGAAGACGAGCGGGTAGTGGTTGGAGAGCATCAGGAAGATCACGGGCAGGGTCAGGTAGTTGTTGTGCGTCGAGCGGAGCTTGGCGATGGCGCCGTACCTGGCGTCCGGCGTGCGCCCGGCCTTGAGGTCGGCGACCACGATGCGTTGGTTGGGCATGATCACGAAGAAGACGTTGGCGGTCATGATGGTGGCGGTCATCGCGCCCAGGTGGAGGAGGGCGGCGCGGCCGGTGAAGACCTGGTCGAGGAGCCAGGAGGCGGCGACGATCCCGGCGAAGAGGACGAGCATGACCGCCGTGGGCCGGGTACGCAGCGGCGAGCGGCACAGGGCGTCGTAGCCGAGCCAGCCCGCCGCGATGAAGAGCGCCGAGAGGCCGATGGCCTGCCAGACCGGGAGCGCGGCCTTGGCGGGGTCGATGAGGAAGAGCTCCGCCCCCGCCCAGTAGACGATGGCGAGGAGGGCCGCGCCCGAGAGCCAGGTGGCGTAGCTCTCCCATTTGAACCAGGTGAGGTGGTCGGGCATCTCCGCCGGGGCGACGGCGAACTTGCGGATGTGGTAGAAGCCCCCTCCGTGGACCTGCCATTCCTCGCCGGTGGCCCCGGCCGGCAGGTGGGGCGATTTGCGCAGGCCGAGGTCGAGCGCGATGAAGTAGAAGGACGAGCCGATCCAGGCGATGGCCGTGATGACGTGCAGCCAGCGCACGGCGGCGCCGGCGAAGTCCCAGATGATCGCGATGTCGTCCATGGCGCGCGCCCCCCTCGCCGGGGGTCATAGCGGGCGCGCGCGGCGGGCGTTAGCCGTCCCGGCCCCTGCGGGGCGGCCGCGAGATGCGCCCCGGCGACGCGGGGCGCCGGGTGCCCGTCTCGGGTGCGGCGGCGGGGCGGCCGGACGGCGATGCCGTAGGCCATGGACGGGCGGAGCGTCACGGGGACGAGCCGATCCCGGCGCACCCGACGTGCGGGGGCCCCTCGGGGGCGGGTCCCCTCGGGGGCGGGTCCCCTCGGGGGCGGGTCCCCTTGGGGACGGGTCCCCCTCGTTGACGGGGGGGCGGGGGGCGGCGAAGGTCGGGGGATGTCCCATCCCCCCCGTTATCCTCGCGACATGCGCGGCCACGGCGCCGCGCCGCCGGACCCGGCCTGGCCCGACGTCGACGGCACGGGCCCCGCGCGCATCGCGCTGAGCCTGGTGCTCAACTACGAGGAGGGGGGCGAGAACTGCGTCCTGCACGGGGACGCGGCGTCCGAGGCGTTCCTGAGCGAGATCACGGCGGCGCGGCCCTGGCCGGGGATGCGGCACTGGAACATGGAATCGCTCTACGAATACGGGGCGCGGGCGGGGTTCTGGCGGCTGCGCCGGATGCTGGGGCACCTGCCGGTGACCGTGTTCGGGGTGGCGGACGCCCTGATGCGCTCGCCGGCGCAGGTGGAGGCGATGCTGGCGGCCGGGTGGGAGGTCGCGTCGCACGGGCTCAGATGGGTCGAGCACAAGGACATGCCCGAGGACGAGGAGCGCGCCGCGATCCGCGAGGCGGCGCGGGTGCACGCCCTGGCCACGGGGGCGCCGCCGGAGGGGTGGTACACGGGGCGCTGCTCGGTGAACACGGTGCGGCTGGCGCTTGAGGAGGCGGCGCCGCTCTACGTCTCGGACAGCTATGCCGACGACCTCCCCTACCGGGTGCGGGCGGGGGCGGGCGAGCAGCTCGTGCTGCCCTACACGCTCGACGCCAACGACATGCGGTTCGCGATCCCCGCCGGGCACGCGGACGGCGCGTCCTGGGAGACATACCTGCGGGACAGCTTCGATTGCCTGCATGCGGAGGGCGCGGCGGGCGCGCCCAAGATGATGAGCGTCGGCCTGCATTGCCGGCTGGCCGGGCGGCCCGGGCGGGCGCGGGCGCTGGCGCGGTTCCTCGATCACGTGGGCGGTCACGAGGGCGTGTGGATCGCGACGCGGGCGCAGATCGCGCGGCATTGGGACGCGGTGCATCCCGGCGGCGGTCCGGTGGCGGCGCCGCTGTCGGACCGGGCGGTCGCCCTCGGCGGGCCGAGCGTGCCGGAGATGGACCGCGACGCCTTCATCGCCCGCTTCGGCGGGGTGTTCGAGCATTCGCCCTGGGTCGCGGCACGCGCCTGGGCGGCCGAGCTCGGCCCCGCGCACCATTCGCCCGAGGGCGTGCACGCGGTGATGGCGCGGGCGTTCCGCGCGGGGAGCGAGGCCGAGCGGCTCGCGGTCCTGCGCGCGCATCCCGACCTCGCCGGCAAGCTGGCGGCGGCCGGGCGGCTGACGGCGGAGTCGACGGGGGAGCAGGCGGCGGCGGGGCTGGACCGGCTGACGGACGCGGAGCGGGCGGCGTTCGAGGGGCTGAACGCCCGCTACGTGGCACGGCACGGGTTTCCGTTCGTCATCGCGGCGAAGGATCACGACAAGGCCGGCATCCTGGCGGCGATGGAGCGGCGGGTCGCGAACGGCACGAAGGCCGAGCGCGCCGAGGCCGAGGCCCAGGTGGCCCGCATCGCGCGCCTGCGCCTCGAGGCGATGGACTGGTGAGCCGGGAGGTCCGGGCCGCGCCGCTCACGGTCGAGGCGTTCGCGCCCTATGGCGACGTGATCGCGCCGGGGGGCGGGACGGCCCGGGCGATCAACGCGGGGATGTGCACGCGCTGGCACGACCAGGCGCGGCCCGACATCGCCTCCGGGGCGGTGTCGATCTGCGTGTTCGAGGCGCAGGCGCGGGCGCTGCCCTACGCGCTGGACCTGATAGAGCGGCATCCCGAGGGGAGCCAGGCGTTCCTTCCGATGGGGGACGCGCCGTTCCTCGTGGTGGTCGCGGACGGGCCGGAGGCGGCGCCGCGCGCCTTCGTCGCCGCGCCGCGGCAGGGGGTGCAGCTCCATCGCGGGACCTGGCACGGGGTCCTGACGCCGCTCTCGCCGCCGGGCCTGTTCTGGGTGGTGGACCGGGCCGGGGCGGGCAACCTCGAGGAGCACCGCTACGACGCGCCCTGGACCGTGGTCGACGGGCGCTGACCCCCGCCCGCCGCAGGCGCGCCGATGCCCGCAGGGCGAGGCCTGGCCCAAGCCTCGCAGGCCGCAGGCCGAGAGGGGCGGGAGCGCGCCCTCCCCTCGCCGCGCCCGGTCAGAGCCGCATCGGCGGCAGGCGGTTCACGTCCTTGTAGAGGAGGTAGCGGAAGCGCCCCGGACCGCCGGCGATGCACGCCTGCGGGCAGAAGGCGCGAAGCCACATGAAGTCGCCGGCCCCGACCTCCACCCGGTCGCGGTTGAGGGCGTAGGCCCCCCGGCCCTCGAGCACGTAGAGCCCGTGCTCCATCACGTGGGTCTCGAGGAACGGGATCGAGGCGCCGGGCGCGAGGGAGACGATGTTGACGGCCATGTCGTGGCCCATGTCGGCCGGGTCGTGGAAGCGGCGCGTCGTCCAGGCGCCGTCCGTGCCGGGCATCGCGTCCGGGGCGGCGTCGTCCTCGTGCGCGGCGAAGGCTTCGGGCACGGGCAGGCCGGGCGCGGGGACGTAGCGCTTGCGGATCCACTGGAAGGTCGCGCCGGCCTCGGAGCGCAGGGTCCAGCCCGCATCCGGCGGGAGCCAGGCGTAGCCGCCCGGGGTGAGGTCGTGCGAGGCCGCGCCGACGCGCACGCGCAGGGCGCCGCGGGTGACGAAGAGGGCGCCCTGGACGCCGGCCTCCGTCTCCGGCGCCTCGGACCCGCCGCCGGGCGCGAGCTCCACCGCCGCCTGGAACAGGGTCTCGGCGAAGCCGGTCATGGGCCGCGCCAGGACCCACATGCGCATCCCGTCCCAGCCCGGCAGGGCCGAGGTCACGATATCTGTCTGCACCGCGCGGGGGACGAGGGCGTAGCCTTCGGTGAACACGGCGGGCCCGCGGAAGGCCTGCGTCTGCGGCGGCAGGCCGCCGGCGGGGGCGGGGTAGCGATGGGCGTCCTGGGTCATGCGCGCATCGTGACCGCCGCGGCGCCGGGCGCAACCGGGCGCGTCGCGATCGCGCGAGGCGGGCTGTGCGCGGCCGCCCGGGGGTCTATGTGCGGCCCGATGACGACCGATCGGATCACGCGCCGCGCGGCGCTCGGCGGGGCGCTGGCGGCGCCCTGGCTCGCGGGGCGCGCGGGGGCGCAGCCCGCCGACCTCGAGGCGCATGCCCGCTCTCTGGGGCAGCTCCATGCGCTCGCGGTCTCGCGCGCCGGGGAGGACGTGATCGCCGTCGCGCCGCGGGGCCGGGGGCTGGACCGGCCGGCGAACGTCAAGTCGGTCTCCAAGACGCTGCTCGCGCTGATGGTGGGGATCGCGATCGAGCGCGGCGTGCTGGAGGGCCTGGAGCAGCGCATCGGCCCGATCCTGGGCCGTGCCCCGG
Organism: uncultured Alphaproteobacteria bacterium; assembly: GCA_963833115.1. Classification (GTDB taxonomy): domain Bacteria; phylum Pseudomonadota; class Alphaproteobacteria; order Rhodobacterales; family Rhodobacteraceae; genus Hasllibacter. The sequence goes on from CAWHWS010000002.1 coordinate 618,504, forward strand.
CCGGGGACGCGCGCGACGACATCACCGTCGGCGACCTGCTGTCCATGCGCGCGGGCCTCGCGAGCACCTCGGGGCCCGGCTACGGCGCCTGGATCGCCTCGCGCGACTGGGTCGACTACGCGATGACGCGCGAGCTGGTGGCGCGGCCGGGCGGGCGGTTCGTCTACTCGACCGGGGGCTGGCACGTGCTGGGCGCCGCGCTGGCGGAGGCGGCGGGGGACGACCTGCCGTCGCTCGCGCGCGCGTGGATCGGGCGTCCGCTGGGGCTCGACCTGCCGCCCTGGGCGCGGGGGCCGGAGGGCCACTATCTCGGCGGCAACGAGATGGCCGTGAGCCCGCGCGGCCTCCTGCGGATCGGGGAGACGGTGCTGGCGGGCGGCGCATGGGACGGGGCGCAGGTGATCCCGGCGGACTGGATCGCCGCGTCCTGGGAGCCGCGGGCGCGCTCGCCCTGGTCCGGGGACGGCTACGGGCTGGGCTGGTTCCTGACGCGCATCGCGGGGCGGCGGGCGGCCTATGGGCGCGGCTATGGCGGGCAGGTGCTGGCGGTGGTGCCGGAGGGCCGGATCGCGGTGGCGATCACCTCCGACCCGACATCGCCGGCGCGCTCGGGGGGTTATTTCTCCGACTTGCGGCGCCTGATGGAGCACGCGGTGGAGACGGCCGGCGCGTGAGGCCCGGGGCTCACGCGCCCCTCACGCCCGTCCAGATCATGTGCCGCGCGCCCCGGCCCGAACGGGCGGCGCGCACGGTGCGCTCGGTCACGGCGAAGCCGCAGCGCGCCAGGCGGGCCGAGAAGGCGCGGTCCGGCGCGGCGGACCAGACGGCCAGCGCGCCGCCGGGGGCGAGGGCGCGGCGCGCGGCGCGCAGCCCGGCCTCGGCGTAGAGCGCGCCGTTGCCCTCCCGCGTGAGGCCGTCCGGCCCGTTGTCGACGTCGAGGAGGATCGCGTCCCGGGCGGCGGGGCGTGCCATCTCGGCGGCGACGTCGCCGATGCGCAGCTCGACGCGGGGATCGTCCAGGGCGCCGGCCATGACCTGCGCCATCGGGCCCCGCGCCCAGTTGGCGATCTCGGGGACCAGCTCGGAGACGGTGACCCGCGCGCCGGGCGGCAGGAGCTCCAGCGCGGCGCGCAGCGTGAAGCCCATGCCGAGCCCGCCGATCAGCACCCGCGGGGCGGGGCGCCCGGCGAGGGGGGCGAGCCCGTCCGCGGCGAGCGCCTCCTCGGAGCCGCCCAGCCGGCTGTTCATCAGCTCGTTGCCGTCCCCGAGGCGGATCGAGAGCTCGTCGCCCCGGCGCAGGAGGCGCAGCGTGCCGCCGCCGCCGGGCGCGAGGGCGGCCCCGAGCGGCTCCCAGGGGATCAGGAGCGGCGCCCGGACGCGCGGGCGATCAGGCGGCGGGCGATGGCCGGGTAGGGCGGGACCATGAGGCGCGCCCAGGGGCCGGGCGCGACGGTCAGGATGCCGCGCTCGTGGGTGAACTCCGCCAGGCCCCGCGCGCCGTGATAGGCGCCCATGCCCGAGGCGCCGATGCCGCCGAAGGGGAGGTCGTGCGCGGCGAGGTGCACGATCGTGCCGTTGATCGTGGCGCCGCCCGAGCGGATGCGGCAGGCCATGCGCCGGGCCGCGGCCGCGTCGCGCCCGAAGACGTAGAGCGCCAGCGGCGGGGGCAGGGCTGCGATGGTCGCCTCGGCCTCGGCCTCGGCGCCGTATTCGAGGATGGGCAGGACGGGGCCGAAGATCTCCTCCGTCATGAGGCCGCCGCCGGGGGGCGGGCCGATGACGATGGCCGGGTCCATCCGGCCGGGGCCGGTGGCGGGCGCGCGCCGGACCTCGCCGCCCTCGGCGATCATCGCCTCCAGCCGGGCCTGCGCGCCGGGGGACAGAAGGGCGGTGTAGTCGCTCCCGTCCCCGCCGGTGAAGCGGCGCGCGACCGCGAGGAGCGCGTCGGCCCAGGCGCCGGCGGTGCCGCGGGGCACGAGCATGTAGTCGGGCGCGACGCAGGTCTGTCCGGCGCTCAGCCACTTGCCCCAGCCGGCGAGTAGGGCGTGGTCCGAGGGCGAGGCGTCGGGGCGCATGACGCAGGGGCTCTTGCCGCCGAGCTCCAGCGTGACGGGGGTGAGGTTCTCGGCCGCGGCGCGGGCGACGAGGCGGCCCGTGGCGGTCGATCCGGTGAAGAAGAGATGGTCGAAGGGCAGGGACGAGACCGCGGCCGCGACCTCCGGCCCGCCGAGGACGGTCGCGACCTCCTCCGGGGGGAAGACCTCCGAGAGGAGGTCCGCGAGCAGGGCCGAGGTGGCCGGCGTGCGCTCGGAGGGCTTGAGGAGGACGCGGTTGCCGGCGGCGATGGCGGTGGCGAGCGGCATCAGCGCGAGCTGCACCGGGTAGTTCCAGGGCGACAGGACGCCGACGACGCCCTTGGGCTCGCGCCGGAGGATGGTCCGGCCGGGCAGGGGGCGCAGCACGCGGGCGCGCCGCTCGGCGGCCCAGCGGGGCAGGCGGGCGATCAGGTCGGAGATGCCCTCGCGGGTGAACATGATCTCGGCGGTGCGGGTCTCGACCTCGGCGCGGTGACCGAAATCGGCGGAGACGGCGCGCACGATCCCGTCCTGCCGGGCGCCGATGGCGGCGCGCAGGGCGCGCAGCCGGGCGATGCGGGCGCGGGGAGCGGGCACGTCGGCGAGGGAGAAGGCGGCGCGCAGGCGGGCGAACGCGGCCTGGGGGGTCTCGGGGGCGGTGTCCCTCATTGGAAGTCGTAGCTCCGGCCGCGCCAGGTGGCGCGCTCGCCGCGCCGCGCGCCCAGGAGGGCCGACCACTGGATCCAGAGCGTGACGATCACCCCCGCGGGATGCAGGAGGACCGAGAGCGCCGGCTGGCGCAGGCGGATCGCCAGGGCCGCGCGGGCCAGCATGGTCGCGGCGATGGCGGCGAGGGAGAGCGCGGCGGCCGTCGGCGCGCCCGCGAGCCAGGAGAGCGGCGCGAGCGCCCAGGGCAGGACGTGGCCGCCGCCGAGCAGCACGGTCCAGACCGGCAGGGCGCGGGGGCGGGCCATGCCCTCGGTCGCGTTCTTGGTGAAGCCTTCGCGGATGCCGGCCCAGTCGTCGTACATGCGGCAGGAGGCGAGGGGCGCGGCGTCGATTATGTCGGTTCGCCCGCCCGTGCGCCGCACGCCCCGGGGCAGGTTCAGCCCGTCATGCATCAGGTGGCGGAAGGCGGCGTGCCCGCCCGCCCGCGCGTAGGCGTCGGCGCGCACCATCAGGAGCTGACCGCAGCCGGCGGCGAAACCCTCCTTGGGCGAGCGGCGGGCCATGACGAAGGGCAGGTAGCCCAGCAGCACGACCATGATCTGCGGGATGGCGACGATCTCCGGCAGGGTGATCGCGACCTGCCGCGGGAAGCCGGAGACGAGGGCCAGCCCGCCCCGCTCCATCGCGCCGTGGAGGCGCGCGGCGGCGTCCGGGGCGAGGCGCACGTCCGCGTCGACGAAGAGGAGGACGGGGCGCGCGGCGAGAGCGGCGAGCTGGTGGCAGGCGTGCTGCTTGCCGTTCCAGCCGGCGGGCAGGGGGGCGCCGCTTGCGAGGCGGACGCGCGGGTCGGCGCGGGCGCGGACGATGGCGGCGGTGGCGTCGGTGGAGCCGTCGTCGAGGACGACGACCTCCACCGACGCGCCCTCCTGCGCCAGGGCGCGGTCCAGGGCGGCGCCGATATTGGCGGCCTCGTCGCGGGCGGGGATCAGGATCGAGACCTCCGGCGCGGCGCCGGGCGCGGCCCGGGGCGCGCGGAACACGATCAGGTTCGCCGCCGTGACGAGGGCGTAGAGCAGCGCGAGCGCCAGGCAGATCCCGGCCAGCGCCGTGAGCGCCGCCGCGATCACGAGCCCCGGTCCGGCATGTGGTCCGGCTCGTAGGCGCGGCCCGACAGGAGCGAGCGGGCGCGCGTCCAGCCCGCGTAGACGCCGCCGACCCCGGCGCGCCCGCCGAGCACCGTCTCGAACGCCGCCGGGTCGCGGGCGAGGGAGAGGACCGCCAGCCGGTCCTGCGCCGCCTCGAGGCCCTGCTCCAGCGCGGCCTGCAGCGCCTGCGCGTCGCCGGTGGCGGCGACCGGCGCGCCGAAGGCCGCCAGCGCCTCGGGCCGCTTCTCGGACCAGAACGTGTACTCCAGCGCCAGCGGCACGGCGACGGTGCCGGGCACCCGCCGCATCAGGTGCGCGAGCCCCGGGCGCAGGCGGACGGGGCGCGCGCGCGGGTCGGCGAACTCGCCCTGCGCCGTGAGCCAGAGGACGCGGCCCGGATCGGCCAGCACCCGCTCGCCCACGCGCAGGAACCGCGCGGCGCCGGCGCGCGAGGCGGGCTCGATGCCGAAGATGCCCAGCCGCCGCATGAACCGGTAGCGATCGAGCGCGGCGGCATCCATCGGCCCGTAGCCGCGCCGGCCCGGGAACAGCCGGTCGCGCAGCACCATGAACATGGCCGGGTCCCACCAGGACGGGTGGTTGGCGTAGAGCACGAAGGACCGATCCGCCGGCAGGCCCGGCACGCCGGGGCGCGCCACGCGCACGGCCCGGAACGCGCGCCGCATCTGCCGGCGCATCACGCCGTCGAAGAAGCGCACATGGGCGTCCGAGCGCAGGACGACCGGATCGTCCGGGAGGCCCGCCGGCGCCGTCATTCCGCCGCGACGGTGGCCGGCGCGTTCGACTGCGCGTCCGCGTGCAGGCTGTCGGCCGCGATCCACCCCGACATCAGGGCCATGGGCATGCCCGGCCCCGGATGCGCCGAGCCGCCCGCGAGGTAGAGCCCCTCCACCTGCCGCGAGCGGTTGCCCGGCTTGAACGCGCCGTTCATGCGCCCGTGGCTCACGAGCCCGTAGATCGCGCCGTCGAGGACGTTGTAGCGCTCGTGGATGTCCTGCGGCGTGAGGACGCGCTCGGTCACGATGCGCTCCTCCAGGTCGCCCATGCCGGCGGCGCGGGCGAGCTTGTCCATGATCTTGGCGCGCTCGGCCGCGATCATCGCCGGCCAGTCGTGGCCCGGGCGCAGGTGCGGGGTGTGCACGAGGACGTAGAGCGCCTCGCCCCCCTCGGGGGCGACGCCGGGCTCGGTCCGCGCGGGCGCCGCGACATAGGCGGTGGGGTCCGGCGCGGGCTCGCCGCGGTCGTAGATGGCGCCGAACTCCTCCTTGGGATCGCGGGAGAAGACGAAGTTGTGGTGCGCCAGGTGCTCGTAGGCGCGATCCAGGCCGAGGTAGAGCACGATGCCCGAGCAGGCGGCCTCGGCCTTGCGGTAGCCGAACTCCTGCCACGCCTTGCCGCCGACCAGCTCGCGATAGGTGCGCACGCTGTCCATGTTGGACACCACGCGGTCGAAGGGCAGGCGCTCGCCGTCGGCGACCACCGCCACGGCGCGGCCGCCCTCCACCTCGATGGAGGAGACGTCCACGCCGGTGCGGTAGTCGACGCCGAGCTCCTCGCCCAGCCGGGTGAGGGCGGCGGGCACGGCGCGGGTGCCGCCCATCGGGTACCACACGCCCTCGCCCTGCTGCATCTGCGCGATGCCGCACAGGACCGCCGGGGAGGCGAGGGGGGAGGAGCCGACGTACTGGATGAAGTGCTCGAGCATCTGCTGGACGCGGGGGTCCTTCACGTCGCGCTTGATCTGGCCCGCCACGGTGCGGTGCATCCGGAGCGCCATGACGTCCGAGAGCGTGGCGAGGGACATGTTCTCCTTGAGGTTCATCGTGTCGCGGAGATCCTCGACCGAGCGCCAGAAGAAGAACTTGTCGCTCACGTCCGAGAGGCGCGAGGCCACCTGCATGAACCGCTCGAACCCCTCGCGGTCGGGGGGGCTCAGGCGGCCGATCTCGGCGGCGGCCGCCTTGGGGTCGTTCCGCAGGTCGAGGACCGTGCCGTCGTCGTAGAAGCAGCGCCATTGGGGGTCGAGGCGCCTGAGGTCCAGGTAGTCCGACATCTCGCGCCCGGCCTCGGCGAAGATGCGGCCGAGGACGCGGGGCATGGTCAGGATCGTGGGGCCCATGTCGAAGCGGTAGCCCGCATCCTCATGGACCGCCGCCTTGCCGCCGAGCCAGTCGTTGCGCTCCAGCACGGTGACCTTGTGGCCCCGCGCCGCCAAGGTCGCCGCCGCCGCCAGGCCGCCGAGGCCGCCGCCGATGATGCAGGTGGTGCTCATTCCGCCGCCTCCTTCGCGGGATCGATCGCCGTGTCCAGCGGTATGCGCTCGCGCTCCGGCAGGCCGAGGTCCTGGGCCGCCAGCGTCGCCGCTATCTTGGCGCTCTCGAAGATCGTGGGCAAACCCGATCCGGGATGCGTGCCGCCGCCCGTGAGGTAGACGCCGTCGACGTCCTCGAACCGATTGCGGGGACGCAGGTGCAGCATCTGCCCGAGGTTGTGCGCGAGATTGAAGGTCGCACCGCGGAAGATGCCCATCTGCGATTCCCAGTCGGCGGGGGTGATCATCCGCTCGGTGCGGATGCGGGGGCGGATGTCGTGGCCCGAGAGCTTGGAGAGCCGGTCGAGGATCTTCTCGCGGTAGCGCGGCCCCATCTCGTCCCAGTCGACGCCGCCCGAGAGGTTGCCGGTGGGCACCAGGACGTAGAGCGTCGAATGCCCCTCCGGCGCCAGGGTCGGGTCGGTGACGGAGGCGTTCTGGACGTAGATCGTCGGCTCCTCGGGGGCGAGGCCGGCGTCGATCTCCTCGATGTTGTGGAGGTAGTCCTCGGAGAGGAAGATCGTGTGATGCTCCATGTCGTCCAGCCGGCCCTCGATGCCGAGATAGAGCATGAAGGTCGAGCAGGAGTACTTCTTGGCGTCGATCTTCTTGTCGGTCCAGCGCCTGCGCAGCCGGTCGGGGATGAGCTTGGGCACCGTGCCGGCGAAATCGCCGTTCACCACGACGGCGTCGGCCCCGTAGGTGCCCTGCGCGGTGCGCACGCCGACCGCGCGACGGCCGTCGAAGACGATCTCCTCGGCGGGCTCGCTCAGTCGGATGTCGATGCCGATCTCGGCGCCGACGCGGGCCATGGCGCGGGGGATCGCGTTGCATCCGCCGATCGGGTGGAAGACGCCGAACCCGTATTCGACATGCGCGACGATCGTGAAGAGGGACGGGCACTTGAACGGCGACATGCCGAGATACTTGGACTGGAAGCTGAAGGCGAGGCGCAGGTCGGGATGCTTGAACCAGCGGCGCAGGTCCTGATCCACGGTCAGCCAGGGCCGGAACAGCGGCAGGGCGCGCACCATGTCCATGCGCACCCAGTCGAGCAGGGAGTGGAACGGGCGCTGGAGGATCGGCTTGAAGACGTCGAACTTGGCGGTGTTCTCGGTCAGGTAGCGGCGCACGTTCGGCGCGTCCTCGGGGGAGATGCGCGCGGCCTCGGCGGTCAGGCGCGCGACGTCGGGGGTGGCGTCGAACGTGTTGCCGTCGTCGAACTGGAGCCGGTACATCGGGTCGAGCCGGCGCAGGTCGACCTCCTCGTCGAGGGAGCGGCCGCAGGCGTCGAACACCTCGCGCAGCACGTCGGGGTAGAGGTAGAAGGTGGGGCCGTAATCGAAGGTGAACCCGTCCTGCGTGAAGCTCGAGGTGCGCCCGCCCACGTCGGCGGAGCGCTCGAGCACGGTCACCTCGGCGCCCGCGGCGCGCAGGAGCATCGCGGTGGCCAGGCCGCCGGGGCCGGCGCCGATCACGACGGCGCGCCGGGGCGCGGCGCCCGGTCCGGGCGGGGCGGGCGGGGGGTTCATCGCGTTCACGAGGCGTCTTCTCCTTGCCTAGTCGGGGCCGGCCTGGGCGCCCGCCGGCCGGGGCGAACCCGGTCCGGTATGCTTTCCTTCATCGAGATCAAGGGCCTGAACCCTTTCCCCCTCGTCCGTGCACAGCTAGGACATCGAGTGCCGATGTCACGGGGCGGCGAGAGGTGACGCGAGAGATGCCCATGAGGACCCTGGCCGCGATCCCGTCCGTGCCGCCCGCCCGCACCCACCGGAGCGAGAACTTCCCCGTCGCCGGGCGCCTCCTGTGGGGGGCGGAGCGCGGCCGCGTGCTGGCCTTCTACGCCTTCGCGCGCGCGGCGGATGACGTGGCCGACGACCCGGGCCGATCGCCTGAGCGGAAGCTCGCGCGGCTGGAGGCGTTCGAGGCGGCGCTGGACGGGCGGGACGGGGCGCCCGAGGGCGCGGCCCTGCGCGCCGCCCTGGGGTCCGGGGCGCCGGGGATCGGGCACGCGCGCACCCTCCTGGGCGCGTTCCGGCAGGACGCGCGCGGCGCGCGCTACGAGACCTGGGCGGACCTGCGCGCCTATTGCGCGATGTCGGCCGATCCGGTGGGGCGGTTCCTGCTGTCCCTGCGGGGCGAGGGACCGGGGGCGGAGGCGCCCTCGGACGCGCTGTGCACGGCGCTGCAGGTGCTCAACCACCTGCAGGACCTGCGCGCGGACCGGGATCGGCTCGGCCGGGTCTACCTGCCCGCCGCCTGGCTCGCCGCGGCCGGCGCGGCGCCGCGGGACCTCTCGGCGCGCGCGCTCTCGCCGGGGGCGCGGGCGGCGGTGGACCGGGCGCTGGACGCCTGCGACGCCCTCCTCGACGAGGCCGCGGCCCTGCCGGGCCGGATCGCGCACCGGGGGCTGCGGGTGCAGGCGGCGGCCACGCACGCGCTGGCGCGGGGGCTCTCGGCGCGGCTGCGGGCGGGAGATCCGCTGGCCGCGCGCGTGGCGCCGGGCCGGGCGGACGTGGCGGCGGCGGTGCTGGGCGCCCTCCTCGGACGGGCGGCCAGATGAGCGGCGCGCCGCCGGCCGAGGGCCACGCCCTGACCGGCTTCGCGCCACCCGCCGGGCGCGCGGACGCGGCCGCGGTGCGCCGGATCGTCGCGGCGGCGTCCTCCTCCTTCGCCACCGGCATGCGCGTGCTGCCTCGGCGCCGGCGCGAGGCGATCCGCGCGATCTACGCGTTCTGCCGGATCGTGGACGACATCGCCGACGGGGACGCGCCCGGCGCGCGGGACCCGGCCGCGCGCCCCGCCATGCTCGCCGCCTGGGAGGAGGAGGTCCTGCGCGCGCGGTCCGGCGCGCCGCGCACCGCCGTGGGCGCCGAGATCGCCCGCGCGATGGGGCGCTACGACCTGCCGCTGGGCGAGTTCCTCCTGGTGCTGGACGGGATGCGCATGGATTCGGGGGGCATCGTCGCGCCCTCCTCCGAGCGGCTGACGGCCTATGTGCGGCGCGTCTCCGGCGCGGTGGGCATGCTCTCGATGCGCTGCTTCGGGGCCTGGCGGGGCGAGGCGTCCGAGCGGTTCACCACCAACCTGGCGCTGGCGCTGCAGCTTACGAACATCCTGCGCGACGTGGAGGAGGACGCGGCCCTCGGCCGGCTCTACCTGCCGGCGCACGTCCTTCGGGCGGCCGGCGTGCCCGAGGAGCCGCTCGCGGCGGCGGCGCATCCCAACCTGCCGGCGGCGCGCGCGGCGCTGGGGCGCGAGGCGCGGACGGCCTTCGCCCTGGCGGCGATCGAGATCCCGGCGCACGACCGGCTGCGCCTGCTGCCCGCGCTCCTGATGATGGGGCCCTACGAGCGGCTGCTGGCGCGGATGGAGGCCGACTGGTCGTGCCCGCCGGCGCGCCGCTCGGGCTTCGGCAAGGTGCTGGACGGCACGCGGCTCGCGGCGCGGGGCGCGCCTTGAGCGGGGGGCGGGCGCGGGGCCGGATCGTCGTAATCGGCGGGGGGCTGGCGGGCCTCGTCGCGGCGGAAGCGGCGAGCGCGGCCGGGCGGGAGGTGATCCTCCTCGAGGCCTCGCCCAAGGTCGGCGGGCGCTGCCGCAGCTATCACGACGCGCGCCTCGGTCGGCGCATCGACAACGGCAACCACCTGATCCTGAGCAGCAACCGCGCGGTGCTGGGCTGGGCCGGGCGGATTGGCGGGGGAGATGCGCTCGAGGTCGCGGGCGAAGCCGCTTTTGCGTTCCTCGACCTCGGCACGGACGCGTCCTGGACGATCCGCATCGCGCCCGGGGCGGGGGGGCTCCTGCGCCGGGAGGCGCGCCCGCCGGGCGTGTCCCTGGCCCGGGCGGGAGCGCAGGCGGCGCGCCTGATGCTGGCGCGGCGGGGGCGCAGCGTGGCCGGCGCCCTGCCGGAGCGCGGCCCGCTCTGGCACGCGTTCTGGGATCCGATGACGCGCGCCGTCCTCAACGCCGACCCGGAGGTGGCGGATGCGGGCCTTCTGCGCGCCACGATCCTGCGCAGCTTCGCGCGGGGCGCGTCGGCCTGCCGGCCGGTCTTCGCGCCTCGCGGCCTCGGCCCGGCGCTGATCGATCCGGCGGCGGCGCTGCTGGAGCGGCGAGGCGTGGGCATTCGCCTGCGCGAGCCGGCGCGGGCGCTGCGGCTCGCGGGCGGACGCCTCGCCGGGATCGAGACCCGCGACGGGGCGCTCGCGCTCGGCCCCGCCGACGCCGCGATCCTGGCGCTGCCGCCGCGCGCCGCCGCCGCGCTGTTGCCGGGCACGGCGCTGCCCGGTCCGGGCCTGACCATCGCGAACGCGCATTTCCTCGTGCCGGGGAACGCGCTGCCGCCGCTCCTGGGCCTCCTGGGCGGGGCGGCGCAATGGCTGTTCCGGCGCGGCGACATGGTGTCGGTCACGGTGTCGGCCGCCGAGGCCTCGCCGGTGGAGGGGCTGGGCCGGGAGGAGGCGCTGGCGCTCCTCTGGGGAGAGGTCGCGGCGGCGGTGCGCCACCACGGCGGCCAGGTGCCGGACGCGATGCCGCCCGCGCGCCTGGTGCGCGAGAAGGACGCGACCTTCGATCAGTCCGCCGCCGGGGCCGCGCGGCGGCCGCGCGCGCGCACCGCCTGGCGCAACCTGTTCCTGGCGGGGGACCACGTCGCGACGGGCCTGCCGGCGACGCTGGAGGGCGCGGTCCTGAGCGGCGAGCGGGCGGCCGCGCTCGCCCTAGCGGCGGGGGTAGAGCACGGGGTTGAGGTCCATGAACCGCGCCAGGAGCCCCGCGAGCGGCCAGCGCGCGCCCCGTGAGACATGCGCGTGGCCGGCGACTGCGCCCGCCGCGCCGCCGACGACGTTCACCGCGACGTCGCCCATCGTGTCGGGCAGGCCCGAGCGCTGCGTGTTGGTGCCCAGGGTGGCGTCGATGGCGAACTCCATCAGCTCCCACATCGCGCCGACCATCATCGAGAAGCCGAACGCGACCACCGCCACCACCCAGACCGCGACGACGGGCCGGGCGCCGCCCGTGGCCGTCATCGCCAGCGCCATGCCGACGATCGCGAGCACCGCCGAGGCGACGAGGTGCAGGCCCACGTCCCACATCGGATAGGCGCCGTAGAAGCCGGCCAGCTCCCCCAGGAGGAGCGCGGCGCCCGAGAAGACGAGGATGCCCGTCGTCAGGCCGGCGGGGAAGGCGATGCCGGAGACGCGGGTGAAGGCCTTCGGCAGGAGCGCGAGCCCGATGGAGGCGGAGGCCGCGGCGGCGACGAGCCCGGCGCCGGTCGTGGCCGCCCAGGCCGCCAGGCACAGCGCGCCGGCCCAGACGGCCGATCGCAGCGCCCGCCAGAGTGGCGCCGGCGCCCGCGGGCGGGGCGCGTCGGCCGTGCTCACGGCGTGGCGCCCGCGGCGGGCCCGCGGGGCCTGGCCGCGGGCGTCCGGCCGACGACCGGATCCGGGATCATCGCCCGACCTCCCGTGATGCCGCCGGATCGGGGGGAGCGCGCGGAGACGCCGTGGACCGGCCCCCCCCGCGGCCGCCCTCGCCCCGAACTCAGGACCGGACCCGGTCGGCGACATGGCGGAGCGGCCCCGTGATCCCGTGGGACATGCTCCCCCTGAGATCGTCGCGCCCGCGCGCCGCGGCCGTCGCCCGGTCCGGCGGCGCCGCGACCTCCGCGGTCGGGAGATGTCGCTCGGCCCTGCGCGCGCGCACCAACGTGGGATCGCGGCATGTCCTCACCTCGTGGCCCATGCGTCCGCCTCCGCCCCGCGCCCTCGTCCGGTCCGACCTAGGCCAGTCGGCATCGGGCCACAATCGCGGCGGCCGGCGGGCCGGGCCGGCGCGGCGATGCCCCGGTGGAAGATCGCCCCTTCTGGACGCGTCCGCGTCCCGCGCGAGGCCCTCCGCGGACCCGGCGGCAACGGTTGCGGACCGGGGCGTTTCGGCTATGACGCCGCGCGTTCGGTAGAAGATCGGAGCCCGTCCGTGCGAGTGATGATCGTCTTCGGCACGCGGCCCGAGGCCATAAAGATGGCGCCCGTCGTCGCCAGCCTGCGCGCCGAGCCCGGCATCGAGGTCACGGTCTGCGTCACCGCGCAGCACCGGCAGATGCTCGACCAGGTCCTGGACCTCTTCGGCATCGTGCCGGACGTGGACCTCGACCTGATGCGGCCGGGCCAGACGCTCACGAGCCTCACCGCGGCGATCCTGGAACGGATGGCGGAGGTCTTCGCCGCGCACCGCGTGGACCGGGTCCTGGTGCACGGCGACACGACCACCTCGACGGCGGCGGCGCTGGCGGCGTTCTACGCCGGCGTCCCGGTGGGGCATGTCGAGGCGGGGCTGCGGACCGGCGACCGCTTCGCGCCCTGGCCCGAGGAGATGAACCGGATGCTGACCGGCCGCCTGGCCGACCTGCACTTCGCGCCGACCGAGGGCGCCGCGGCCGCGCTGCGCGCCGAGGCGGTCGATCCCGCCCGGGTGCACGTGACCGGCAACACGGTGATCGACGCGCTCGGCGACGTGGTGGCACGGCTCGAGCGCGGCGCGCTCGAGGTGCCGATCCCGGGCCTACCCGAGCTGGCCCCGGCGCACCCGATCGTCCTCGTCACCGGCCATCGCCGGGAGAACTTCGGGGACGGGTTCGAGCGCATCTGCCGGGCGTTGGCGGAGCTCGCGGACCGCGATGGGCTGGAGATCGTCTATCCCGTCCACCTCAACCCGAACGTGCGCGAGCCGGTGAACCGCCTCCTGGGCGGCCGGGCGAACGTCCACCTGATCGCGCCGCTGGACTACGCGCCGTTCGTCGCGCTGATGCGGCGCGCGCGCCTGATCCTGACCGATTCGGGCGGCATCCAGGAGGAGGCCCCCTCGCTGGGCAAGCCCGTCCTGGTGATGCGGGACACGACGGAGCGGCCCGAGGCGGTCGACGCCGGCACGGTCCGCCTCGTCGGGACGGACACGGCGCGGATCGTCGAGGAGGCCGGCCGGCTCCTGGACGATCCGGCCGAATGGAACGCCATGTCGCGCGCGCACAATCCCTATGGGGACGGCCGGGCGGCGGGGCGGATCGCGGCGATCCTCTCGGGGCGCGACCCCGAGGCAATCATCTCGGCGCGCGACCCCGAGCCAATCCTCTCGGGGGGCGACCCCGAGGCAATCATCGGCTAGCCGGCCGGCGGCGCCGCACGCGACATCGGGGACATCGGATGGACATCGACACGATCTCGATCATCGGGCTGGGCTATATCGGCCTGCCGACGGCGGCCCTGTTCGCCTCCCGCCGCAAATCGGTGATCGGGGTGGACGTCTCGCAGCGCGTGGTCGACACGGTCAACTCGGGCCGGGTCCACATCGTCGAGCCCGAGCTCGACATCCTCGTGCGGGCGAGCGTCTCGGAGGGCTACCTGCGCGCGACCACCGAGCCCGAGCCCGCCGACGTGTTCGTGCTCGCGGTGCCCACGCCGTTCGACGCGGACCGCGCCCCCGACCTGAGCTACATCGAGGCCGCCGCGCGCAAGGTCGCGGCCGTGCTGGCGCCGGGCAACCTCGTGATCCTGGAATCGACCTCTCCGGTGGGCGCGACCGAGCGCATGGCCCGCTGGATGGCCGAGGAGCGCCCCGACCTCACCTTCCCGGATCAGGCCGGCGAGGAGGCGGACGTCCAGGTGGCGCACTGCCCCGAGCGCGTCCTGCCGGGCCGCGTCGTGCGCGAGCTGGTCTCGAACGACCGCATCGTGGGCGGCCTGACGGCGCGGGCGAGCCGGATGGCGATCGAGTTCTACGGGATCGTGGTCGAGGGGACGTGCCATGCGACCACCGCCGCCACCGCGGAGATGTGCAAGCTCACCGAGAACAGCTTCCGCGACGTGAACATCGCCTTCGCCAACGAGCTGTCGCTGATCGCGGCGCGGCTCGGGATCGACGTGCGCGAGCTGATCCGCCTGGCCAACCGCCATCCGCGGGTCGACATCCTGCAGCCGGGCGCGGGCGTGGGCGGGCACTGCATCGCGGTCGATCCGTGGTTCATCGTGGCCTCCGCCCCCGAGGAGGCGCGGATCATCCGCACCGCGCGCGAGGTCAACGACCACAAGCCCGTCTGGCTGGCGGAGCGCATCCTGGCCGAGGCCGAGGCCGCGGCCGGGTCCGGCGGGGCGCGCATCTGCTGCCTGGGCCTGGCGTTCAAGCCGGACATCGACGACCTGCGCGAGAGCCCGGCGATGGGCATCTGCCTCCGCCTGGCGCGGAGCGGCCATCGGATCGACGTGGTGGAGCCGCATATCGACGTGCTGCCGGCCGCGCTCGCGTTGCCGAACGTGACGCTGGCGCCGCTCGACGAGGCGCTGGGGCGGGCCGACGTGGTGGCGGGCCTCGTGCGGCACGGGGCCTTCGTCGCCGCCGCCGCGAGGATCGAGGCGGCGGCCGTCCTGATCGACGCGGCGGGCATCACCGCGCGCCCGATCCTGTAGGGCGGCCCCGGCGCGCCGCCGGATCCTGGCCCCGACGACCGCGCGACCGTGTTCGACGCAGGCCCGGCCGGGACGTCGCGCCGCGCGAGGATCCCTTCGGACCCGCTTCGACTCACCGTCCCGGCATCCTTCCGAGCGACCGGCGGCGAGCTCGGCGGGATGAGGCGCCATTCGACACCCGGGTGCCGGACGGCTTCCACCACGGCGGCGCCGGAGCCTTTCGCCGCCGATCCATCGCGAAGGCCGGACCTGCGCGGGCATGGCCGTGACCCCGCGCCGGTCGCCGAGATCGTGAAGGATGCTTCGAATCTATCCCGGACGCGCGGTGCAGACCGTCATGCACATGATCCACGGCGCGCGGCCTGCGTGCCGTCGCTCGGCCCATTCCGTCGCCCGTCGCGCCGTCTCCGCCCTACGTCCGGGAGGACGGCAGGAACGGCGATGCGGCCGGCGCGCGGCTCGGGCATCGACGTATCCGGCGGGGGACGCGCGGACGGACCCGGACGCGGTCCCGGACGTTCCCGATCCATGCCTCGCCGGTGCTCGCGCGCCCGAGGCGCCCAGGACCGAAAGGACGCCCGATGCTCGCCACGCCCAGCATACGCGAACTGCCCGCGCCCCGCCCGCGCCTGCATGCGTTCCGCGTCACCGGCACCGTCACGCGCGACGACATGGCCGCGATGGGGCGGCGCATGGTCGACGTGTTCGAGGCCAGCGACGAGAAGGTCGACATGCTCCTGATCTTCGACGGCTACGAGGGCGCCGAGACGCTCGCCGGGATGTCGTGGCCCGCCATTCGCTCGCGGACGGAGGCGCTCTGGTCGGTGGACCGCTACGTCGTGGCGGGCGCGCCCGAGGGCGCGGAGGGGATGATCGAGGCGATGGACGCCGTCATGCCCGTGCGCGCCGAGACCCACGACACGGCCCGAGCCGCCTGGGCGGCCCTGGGCGCCGCGCCCGCCTGAGGGACCCGCCTTGCGCGAACCCGATCCGGAGAGGCCCCAGATGTCAGAGCAAGAGACCGTGCCGGAGCGCCTCGCCGGCGCCATCTCGCGGCACGCGGACCGCCCGGCGATGGCGTCTGACGCGCGCCGCCTCACCTATTGCGAGCTCGGCGCCGTGGTGGAGCGCATGGCACCGCACGTCGCGGGCGCGTCCGCCGTGGGGGTGTTCGGCGCGCCCGGCGTCGCGATGGCGGCGGCCTGCACGGCCTGCGTGATCCACGGCGTCCCCTTCGTGCATCTCGACCCGGCGATGCCGCAGATGGTGCTGCACAACGTCGTGGCCGAGCTGGGCGTCACGACCGTCGTCATCTGCCAGCCGGCGGCGCCGGGGCTCGTGCCGGGGAGCTGCGCGCAGGTCGACGCGGAGGCGCTCCTGCGCGATCCGCCGCCCGCCCCGTCGCGCCCGCTCCGTGCCGCCGAGGTGGCGCCCGAGGCGCCGATCTACCTCGTGGCCACCTCGGGCACGACGGGGCGCCCCAAGTGCATCCCCGTCTCCCACGACGCCGCGCGCCTCTCCTACGAGTGGCGAGACGCCTACACGCCCTACGGGCCCGGCTTCCGCGTGGGGATCTACGTCTTCGCCATCTGGGAGATGTTCCGCCCCCTGCGGGACGGGGCCGAGCTGTGGTTCCCGGACGCCAACACGCTCATGGCCCCGCGCGGCCTGGCGGATTTCCTCGTGAGGCGCCGCATCGACGAGATGCTGTTCACCCCCTCGTTCTACGAGACCTTCCTCGGGGCCGTGGACCCGGGGACGGCCGCCCGCGTGCCCCTGAAGCGCGTAATCCTCAACGGCGAGGTGGTGGGGGACGACCTCATCGCGGCCTCGCTCGACCTGCTGCCGGGGGCCGAGCTGTGGAACCTCTACAGCATCTGCGAGACGCACGACGTGTGCATGACGCGGCTGACGGCCCCCTCGGGCGGCGCGCCGGCGCCGGTGGGCGTGCCGATGGAGCACCTGCGGGCGGTGATCCTCGACGAGGGCGACGCGCCCTGCCCGCCGGGCACGTCCGGGCTCCTGCACTTCGAGGGGCCGCGCATGCTCGGGCCCGGCTACGTGAACCGCCCCGAGGAGACGCGGCTGCGCTTTCGGGAGATGACCCTCGGGGGGCGCGCCGTCCGGCTCTACGACACGGGCGACCGCGCGCGGCTCGACGCGCGGGGCGCGCTGCACGTCGAGGGGCGCGTCGCGCACATGCTCAAGCTGCGCGGCTACTCGATCCAGACGCGCGAGCTGATCCAGTCGATGCGCGCGCATCTGGCCTTCGGGCAGGCGATGCCCTGGGTGTCCGAGGTCGCGGGGCGCGGTCGGTCGCTGGTCTTCTACTTCGCCGCCGGCGCGGAGGAGGCGCGCGCGAACGCGGACCGCTGGGGCCTCGGGGCGGGCACGAACCGGATGCCCGCCGCCCTCGCGGCGCGGTTGCGCGAGGGCCTGCCGGCCTATTGCGTACCCGGCTACCTGGTGCAGATGGACGCGATCCCGCTGCATCCGGTCTCGGGCAAGGGCGATCCGCGGGCGCTGCCGCCCGTGTCGGACCATGCCGCCGCCGGCCCGCCGGCCGGCGACGCGGTGCTCGCGGCGGCGGCCGAGGCGATGGGCCTCGCGCCCGAGCGGATCGATCCCGCGCTGAGCTTCCACGAGCAAGGGGGCGATTCGCTCATGTGCGTCGCGATGATGACGCGGCTCGAGGCGGCCTACGGGCGGCCCGTGGACTTCGATCTCGCGATGAACGTGCCCCTGCACCGGCTCGACCAGCTCCTGACCGAAGAGGCGGACGCACCGCCGCCTACGGACGGCTTCGAGCGGCCCGGCATCCTCCTGACGGGCGCGACGGGGTTCCTCGGGGGGCACGTGCTGGCGCGGGCGGCGCGGGATCTTCCGGCCGGGCACGTCGTCTACTGCCTCGTGCGCGACCGGCGGCGCGGCGCCCGCGACCGGCTGGACGGGGCCGCGCGCGCACACGGGCTCGCGGCGGACCGCTACGCGATGGTCCCGGGCACGCTCGACGCGCCGCGCTTCGGGCTGGAGCCGGCCGCGTACGGGGCGCTCGCGGGCAGGGTCCGGTCGGTCGTGCATTGCGCGGCGATGGTGAACATGGCCATCGGCGCGGCCGAGATGCGCGCGTGGTCCTCCCGCGGGACCGAGGCGGTGCTGGCGTTCTGCCGCGCCGCGGCCGCGGATCTGCGCTTCACCTCGTCGACGGCCGTGTTCCCCGACCGCGGCGGGCCCTGGCCCGAGGGGCCCGCGCGCCATTGGGACGGCATCACCGGCTACGGCGCCGCCAAGATCGACGCCGAGGACGCGATCCGCGCGGCGGGGGTGCCTTCGGCCCTCGTGCGCCTGCCCTCGCTCTACGACCTCGCGCGCCCGAACCCGCGCGACATCTACGAGATCGTCCTGCGCGCCGCCCTCGAGGGGGGCGCGTGGCCGCGGGGGCTGCGGTTCCCGATGATCGACGTCGAGGCGGCGGCCGCCTTCGTCCTCGGGCCGATCGTCGCCGAGCACGCGCCGACCTACAACCTCGTGGCGGGCTCCGTGGTCCCGGATGCCCCTGGCGCCGTCGATCCGGCCGCGTGGTGCGCGTCGGCGGACCTGCCGCCCGGCATCGCGCGCGTCCTGGCCGAGCATCCGGATACGCTGCACGCCGATGCCACGTTCGAGACGGCCGCGGCGCGCGCGGCGTGGGCACGCGTCTCGACGCGGCCCTTCGAGGCGATCGGCGACCCGGAGGCGCTCCTGGCGTGCCGGGCCGCCGCCTACCAGGGCGAGCCGGCGTTGAGCGGATAGTCCGCCATCGTCGCCGCGCGCGCCGCGTCGCTCACGAGGTAGGCGGCCAGTTCGGCCACCTCCTCGGGTTGCACGAGCGCGCCTTGCGGGTTCGAGGCGGCATACTCGGCCTGCACCTCCTCGCGCGGCCGGCCCGAGGCGGCCATGTCGGCCTCGACGAAGCGCGTCAGCATCTCGGTCTCGACCCAGGTGGGGCTGATCGAGACGCATGTGATCCCGTGGGGCGCGCCCTCGAGCGCGACGCAGCGCCCGAGACCCAGGAGGCCCGCCTTCGAGGCGCAATAGGCCGCGTTGCCGGCCATGCCTGTGTGCGCGGCCATCGAGGCGACGTTGACGATCCGGCCCCAGCCGGCCGCCTTCATGTGCGGCAGGACGGCCCGGATCATGCGGAATGTGCCCGAGAGGTTCGTGTCGATCTGCCCCTCCCACGCGGCCTCGGGGTGGTCGATCACCGCGGCCTCCTCGTAGAGGCCGGCGGCGTTCACCAGGATGTCCACCCCGCCGCGCCGTGCGGCGACCTCCGCGACGAAGGCGTCGACGCTTTCGCGCGAGCGCACGTCGAGCGCCGCCACGTGCATGTCGGGCGCCTGCGCGGCAAAGGCGCGCGCCGCGTCCGCGTCGCCCCCGCGCCGCGCGCCGATGGCGACGTGGGTGCCGTCGCGGCTCAGCCGGCGCGCGATGGCGAGGCCTATGCCCGACATCCCCCCGGTGACGATCGCCGTCCTGCCGCCCATGGCCATGCCGCCTCCACCGTCCGTCCCGACACCGGCGAGCTACGGCACCGCCCGGGCGATTGCACCACGAAACGTGCCCCTCCGTCGGGGGCGCCGCCCGTCATGTGCCGCCCCTCGGGGCGCCCGGCGCGCCTCGCCGGGCGGGCCACGCCGCTCATGGCGGCCATCGCCATCTCGATCTCGTCCATCACCGCGGCGCCGGGCGCGCTGCGCCGCCGGGCCCCGCGACGCCCGTCAGGAGCGTCCTCGTCCCGGCCTCGCCCCGTGCCCCCGGGCCATGCGCGCGGGCCGGCACGACGATCCCGGCGCCGCCGCCGCGCGCATCCCGATCGAGGGGGGCGCCCCGCCCGAGGCCCGGACCGGCCCCGAGGAGGCGAGCCTCCGGTGGGGCCTGGCGACCTCATCCGCTCCCGCGACGTCCGGACCAGCCGCGCCGCGGTCGTGGCGGGCGCCCGCTCCGCCCGCCAGCTGGCCCGTGGCAGGTCGGGACGGGCGCGCCGCATCCGTCCCTCCGGCCTCGGAAGCGGGCGCGCAGCAGGCCCGGACACCGGCGAGCACGACGTGGGAATCGTCCCGAGCGAGATCGTGGCGCCGATCGTCCGCCCACGGATATCGCCCGGCGGGTCCCGCGTCCGATCGAAGGCGGTCGCCGTGATCCACAGCGCGCGCAAGTTCGGATTGGAGGCGGGCCGTGAGGGCGACCGGGACATGGCGGGCGCGCCGGGCGCCCGGCCCCCCCGCGCCTCGTGAGCCGCGAGATGCCGATCCCGCAAGTCGGTCCTGGCGAGCGCCTCGTGCCGGTCGGTCGCCGCGCCGGTTCCCCGACCGCCGCTGAAGCCCCCCCCGCCGTCGATCGCGCGCGCCGCGTGGGACGCCCCGTTCGCATGTCCGGCCCGGCCGGGGCCCGACATGGCGGACCGGGTCGCGGAACGGGCCCTGCCGATCGCCCGGGGCGCCGGCGGTGCGGGGTCGATGGCGGTCCGGCTCGCACCGATGGTCCCCGGCGCGACGGCGATCGCCACCGCGTTTCGCGCCCGATCCGGGGACGCCCAAGCGGTGATCGACCATTCGGCCGACATGGCCCCCGAGATGACGGCGCGGGACCTCGCGGCGGTCGCCGCCGATGCGGACGCGCCCTCTCGCGTGCTCGCCGGCACGATCGCGCCGCTGGGGCGCCTCTGCCGCCCCGCGCCCTTCGCCGCCCCGCCGGACGTGACCCTCCCGATGCGGGCCGCGCCCTGTTCGCCGCGGCCGACAGGTCCCGGCGGGGCGAGAGACGGGACGCATTCCCCGCTCCACCGGGCGTTTGCCCAAGCCGGGGGTGCGATCGGCAAGCCCTTCATCGGTGGCCGAGCCCTCATCCCGAGGATCGAGGACGGCGGACTCGCGCTCTCCCATTCCCGAGCGGACGGCGAGGCGCTGGCCGAAGCCGTTCGGCGACCTCTCGTGTGGCGGGGTCGACCCGCCCCCCGCCGCGAGGCGGGCGGATGTCGGCCGTTCGCCCCGCCAGCCGTCGGCGGGATGCCATGCGGAATGGGCGAGGAACGCCATAAGGGACGCGCCCGGCGCCACGAGCCGGAACCCCGCCGTCACGGGGGCAAGGCCGAGACAGGCGCCGCCGACGATCAGGGCGGCACGCCCGGCAAGGCGACCAAGACCACCGGCCCGACGATCGGGGCGTTCATCGACGGCGGCTCGAGCGCGAAGAGCGCGAGGGTCGCCGCCGTGAAGCCCGCGGCATGCGTCCGGCGCAGGGTCACCGGCCCGCGACCTCGCGCAGGAAGGGCCGGGGCGGCATCGCCGCGATGACGCTGGCGCGGTCGAGCGGCGCCGTCGAGCCGGACAGGACGCGTTCCAGACGGTCGGTCGGGGCGCCCTGGAACAGCGCGAGGAGGAGGGCGGGGCCGTTCCGCGGCGCGCGTCGGAGGACGCGTCGGAGAAGCCTGTCCATGAACCGCGTGATGGGCGCGTCCGCCCTCGGCACGAGGTCCGGGTCGCCACGCGGCTGACGATCGGCCAGATGCGCGGTCCGCGCGTCGATGCGTCGGAACGCGTGGCCCGTCGGGGGGCGCGCGGCGCCGCCGGCGATCCCGGCATGGGCGCGGTGCGGCCCCAGGCTCCGGGCCGTGCGGCCCATCGGAACCGTGGGGACCAAGCCCGCCTCGTCCCGCGCCCCCTCGATCCCGGCGCCGCCGGTCCGCGCCTCGATCCCGTGCGCGAGCCAGGCGTCGAGATCTGCGCGATCTGGCGGGGCCGGGCCGAGGGCGGTCGCCTCGATCAGGGCGTGGTCGGGCGCGAAGGGCAGGACATAGGTGAAGTCGATTCGGGCGCGGCGGGCCGAAATGCATCGGGCCGCCGCGATCGGCGTCGAAGACCGCCCGATCGGCGCGGATCTCGCGGCCGACGAGATACTGGCCGACCCCGCCCAGGCCCCGTCGCGGCGCACCGGGTCGTCCATCGCGCGCGTACCGAGGGCCATGCCGACCCGGGCGAGGCGGCGCGCGGATTGGGCACGGGGCACGGCGCGGAGAAGCTGCCGCACCCATCCGGCGCGAGGCTCGGAGCGGTGGCGGTCGGGCGAGACGTCGTCGCCCAGCCGCCCCTCGCGGAGGACCTCGTCGAGCAGGCGGCGACCGCCCTCGATCTCGACGCCGGCGGCACGGCCGTCGTCGAGTGGGATGCGGTCGATGGTGGTGCCCGTCTCGATCTCCACGCCCTCCTCCTCGGTCGGCCGGGCCGGCGCGCCGGTTCCGGTCATCGCGAACCAGATGCCGTGGGCGGTCTCCAGGTGGGTGATCATGCCGTGGATGCCGGTCGTCCGATGCGGATCGCCGCCGATCGGCAGCGGCTGGATCGAGACGGCGCGGCGCGGGCGGTCGTCCTTCAGGTGGCGCGAGACCATCCGCCGGAGCGCCTCGTATCCACGACGTCGCGAGAGGTCGGGGGTCCGGCGCGCCATGGAGAGCGGCGCGTGGGCGAGCTTGGCGAAGGCGATGTCGTGGATCGCGCGGCTGTGGCCCGGCATCCGCCGAAAGCCGTCCACGTCGCCTGGCGACAGGCGCGCGATGGCGTCCGGCGTCCGATCCAGGGTGGGGCCGTCATCCGGCGTCTCCCCGTCGGTGGAGGCGACGCGATGCCAGGGGCCGGGCCGGACCGGCGTGACGTGATCCTCCGGCCGCTCGCCGAACGGCGCGAAGAGGTCCTGCGGCGGATGCGGCGCGGTCAGGATCGTGGGGCCGGCATCGTGGCGGACGCCGCCGCGTTCGCAGACCTGCGCCCGCCCGCCCGACCGGGGGCCGCGGTCGATGAGGCGGACGCCGCAGCCCCGCGCGCAGACGCGAGGCCGCGCCCATTCCGCCCAGGCCGCCGCCGCCGACGATGGCGCGGGTGGCCGGCGGTGTCGCGGGGCATCGGATCCCTCCCGGGGCCTGATCGCGCGGCCGGCCCCGACCTGCGACCGGACGGCCGGCCCGCTTCGGTGGACCGCGTCGCGGGCCTGCGGGTCGTGGGGGATCGGCGAGGCCGCGCGGCGCGGCGCGCGGCAGGTCGCCATCGCCGCCCGCTCCGCCCACGGCACCGTCGCACCCCGGCCCGGGGCGAGGGCCAGCCCGCCGCCAGGGCGCCGGGCCGGTTCGCATCGCGGGCCTCGCCCCCCGCCGGCGGCGCCGTGGTCGCGCCGGCGGGCCTCCGTCGTCGCATCGGACATGACGGCCTCCTCGCCCGGGCCATGGACCGTCAGGCGGCGTGGCCCGGTTCGCCACCTGACCCCGTCCGCGATCGCGCCGCCGCCGATCGCGTCGGCGCGACCTGGCTCGGGAGGATGCCGAAGACGGTCTTCGGGACCACGTCGGCGAGGATGTGGATGCCCTGCCGGACGACGACCCGGGCGCTGTCCCGATGGATGCCGGGGGACGAGGTCGGCGAGGCTGTGGATGACCCACGTCACCACCAGCAGGATCCACGCGTTCCGCATCGGCGACGCGGCCCGCGGCGTGAGATCGCGCTTGCCGACCTTCACCGCGCCCTTGGCGGCGTGGAGCAGGTAGAAGGACACCGGCCAGCTCGGCCCGCCCCAGACCGAGAACGGGGCGCCGCCGCCCTCGGCAGAGCCCGCGACCCGCGGCTCGTAGGACTGGCCGATGGAGCCGAGGACGATCATCGCGGCGCCGGCGCCCGCGATCCTGACCCACCGCGACCGAAGATCGCTGCCGGTGAACTGCTGCACGATCGGGACCTGCGTCAGCAGCATCGGTACGTCGATCGGCCAGTCGGCAGAGCGGTCGCCGTTCGCGAAGACCTGCCCCTTCTCCGATCGACCGGGTCATCGTCGTGGCGTCGAGGACGAAGGCCTGGTTCCACATCGGCCAGAGCGGGGACAGCTCCGGCGTCGCCGAGACCATCACGACGCCCGAGATCACGAAGGTCGTGCGGTGTTCGGGCGATGCCTGCCCGACCGTCATGGCGACGTGGAACGGCGAGGCGGCGAAGACGGCCGCCGTGAAGCTGAACACGTGACGGATCACCTCGTGTTCCCGATAGGCGAAGGTGAAGGCGTTCTCGTCGATCATGACGGCCGTCCTCGCTCGGCCTCGGGTCCATGCACCCGAGGCCGGGCGACGCGCATCGCGGCGTACGCGACCTACCGAACTCGTTTCCCTACCGGGACGTCGTCGGTGCGGTCCGCCGTCATGTTCTCGAGCCTGCAGTCGTCGGCACCGATCCGCCCCGGCACGCGGCATCGGAGCCGGCGACTCGGGATGCCCGGATGGCCCGGGGGCGCCGCCGCCGTGAGTCGGAGCGATGCCGCCCACGTCGCCCGGCTCCCGTCAGTCCGGCGCCCGTTCCCGTCCCGGGCGCCGGTGCGGCGCGGGGTGGTCTGGCCGCCCTTCGTCGTCCTCGGCATGCCGTCCGTCGATGCCCCGTTCGAGGCGACCTCCGGCATCACCTCGTCCGGCCTGTCCGTCGCGCGCGCCGCCGCCTCCACCGGGGGGGTCACGCCGAGGGGGGACAGCCTGGCGAGCGATGGCCCGGCCGCGCGGGTGTCCGTGATGTCCGTCCGCGTGGTCGCCGCGGTCTCGGTCGTCCTCTACGTCCGTCTTTGGCGCAAGGGACCGCGCGGCGCAGTCGAGAACGGTCATGTCGGCCCGCTCCTGGGCCGCATGGCCGGGGGCACCGCGCTCTAAACGGCCGCGGCCGCCATCGGCTTCGGACCCGGTGACGGGGCGCTGCTGGCCCATGCCCTCGACTTCGTCGGCGGGTTCAGGGCGGCCGGCGTCTCCGCCGGGCCGATCGCGGCGCCGTTCGACGTGGTCTCTGCCGTCTCGACCGCCCGCCTGTCATCGGGCGCGGCGGCGCCGGAGCCGGGACCCGGCCCGGCCCTCGTCCTGACCATCGCCATGCTGCTCGGGCGGTCGGAGTTCGCCGCGCTGATCGCGCCGCCGCCGCCGGGGACATGGGACCGGGGAAGCGGGCGACGGGCGATGGGGCCGACGTGCTGACGATGCCGGCCGATCAGGAGGAGGCGGACATCCTGCGCGCCGCGGTCGGCCGGTCCGCCGCCTTCGAGCGCGTCGTGGTCGAGATCATCCGGACCGAACCGCTGCCGATCCGCGACGAGCCGAGCTCTAGCGAGGTCGCCCGCCCGGTCGCGCCGCGCTCGAGGATGGCGGTTCCGTCCGGGGGGGAGGGAGGCGCGGGCCGGTCGCCGGGCCGAACCCGTCGAGCCGCGAGATGGGGGTGAAGAGGGTTTCGCCTTCGGAGACTAGAAGGACACCTCCACCGGGGAAACCGGCACGGGCGGGTCCCCGACCGCCCCCGATCCGGCGGCCGGTGGACGAGGACCGAAAGGAAGCGGAAGGACCGCGGACGATCTCCTCGGGGCGGCGGCCCCGATGGGCGCGCTCGCCTCGCCGGCCGCGGCGCAGCGCCCGGTGGACACGGTGGAAGGCGACGGGCGGTTCGACGTCTCCGCCGGCTTGCCGGGCGAGACGGATCCCGCCCGCGACCTGCCCGGTCCCCGGGCCGTGTTCGCCCCCGCCGACGAGGCGTTCCGGCGGTTGCCCGATGCTCTCGTCGACCGGCTCGAGGACCCGGCCGCGGCCGAAATCCTGCGCCGCGTGGCGGCCCTCCACCTCGTCCCCTCCCAGGCCCACGCCTCCGACGATCCGCCCGTCGAGAGGCGGACCCTAGCCGAGGATGTCCGCCTGGTGGTGACCTTCCCGCGCGGCGCGCCGGCCCTGCGCCCGGCCGAGGCCGACGACGTCCCGGCCGCCGAGGCCGTGATGCGCGCCCGCGCCGTCACGGAGGCGCGCGTGCGCGTCGGCGACGGTCCGGAGGGGGACGCGGTCGCGCGCGGAATCGACATGGTGCCGCTGCCGACCGATCCCGACGACCGTCTCGCCGAGCTGGAGGCGCGGGAGGCCGATCGGGACCTGCCCGGGAGATCGCCGCCCTCCCCGCCACCCGGGCGCCGCAGGAGGGACTGCCCTCGGGCGACGTCGCCGAGCCCGTCGACGAGGCCGGGGCCCCGTCCGACCCCGCGCCGGAACGCTCCATCGACCTCGCGGGTGAGACGATCTCGGTCATGGACCTGGCGGGGCAACCCGTTCGCGGCGCCTCGGGGAGGTCGCCGGCATCTTGGTATTGCTCGAGGATGCGGGCGGCCCGAGCCTGGAGGCGATCGGCCTGGGCGGACCGGAGACCGTCCGTGTCGACATGCGCCGCATCGCCGTCGACCCGGTGGACGGATCGGTGACCGCGCAGGGCGACGAGGACCGAACCGCCCGGCGGGCTTCCGTCCGATCCGCTGGACGGCCCGCCCGCCCCATTGCGCCGCTGCCCGGAATCCCCGGCCCGCCGGCGCAGGACCCGGTCCTGCCGCCGCGCCGAGACGACGCCGACGGGGCGGCTCGTTCGGATCGGTTCCGGCAATCCGACCCCGTCGATCCCCGCCGGCCCCCGGCCTGCTTGAGGTAGCCCGCTCGAGGCGGCCGGGGCGAGGGGGCCGGGGGTGCCGCGCGACGTCTCGATCGCCGGATGCGACGATCTCGAGCTCGGCGCCCGTTGCGGCCACCGTAAGCTCAGAGCGTCATCCGGCGGCGGGAGAGGAGCACGGCCCCGGCGAGCCCCCCCAGCGCCAGCGCCGCGAGCGCCAGGATCGGGCCGGGCAGCTCCAGCGGCGAGAGCTCCCGCGACAGCAGGCCCTGGTAGAGGTCCACCGCCCAGGCGTTCGGCGTGAGCGTGCCGACGTCGCGCAGCCAGTCGGGCATGAGGAAGCGCGGCACCATCGAGCCGCCGAGCGCGGAGGACACCAGCACCACGGTGGTCGACACCGTCTGCGCCTGGGCGCGCGTCTCGCAGGCGGCGGCGCACAGGAGGCCGGTGGCGGCGGTGGCGGCGGCGACCAGCAGGGTCGCGCCCGCCCATTCGGGCAGGTGCGCGGCCACCGGCACGCCGTGCGCGGCCGCGCCGGCGGCGAAGACCAGGGCCGCCTGCACCGCGCCCTGCCCGGTCAGGAACAGCGCCTTGCCCAGGACCACCGCGTCGATGCCCCCCGGACCGGCGGCGAAGCGGTCGAGGATGCCCGACTCCCGCTCGTCGATCAGGCCGGCCGCGCCCTGGGTCGCCGAGAACAGGAGGAACATCACCGCGACGGCGCCGGCATAGTAGGTCACGGTCGGGTCGACCGCGCCGCCGCCGCCGACCACCTGCGCGTCCGTGAGGCCCGGGCCGCCGCCGGGCGCCCCGGCGCGCGCGCCCTGGAGCCGGGCCGACTGCGCGGCGGTGAGGGGCCCGATCGCCGCGGCGAGCTGCGCCGCCTGCCGGTCCAGCAGGGCCGCCGGCGCGGCCTCGGCCAGCAGGCGGCGCACGCGCCCCTCCAGCATCGCGCCGGCCATGCGCTTGCCCGGGTCGACGAGGATGGTCACCGGGGGCGGGTCGAGCCGGGCGAGGGGGCCCCGCGCCACCACGCCCGCGTCGAGCCCGCCCTCGGCCACGGCCAGCCGGAGCGCGTCCTCGGACGGGTAGGCCGTGACCGTCAGGGCCGGCGAGGCCGCCAGCGCCGCGACCAGCTCGGGCGCGGGATGGGGCAGCGCGAGGCCGACCCGCAGGTGCGGCTCGCCGCCGCTGGCGCTCGCGAAGATCGCCGCGAAGACGAGGTAGAGCAGCGGCGGCAGCGCCAGCACCATCGCCAGCGAGCCGCGATCGCGGAGCAGCGTGAGCAGCATCACCCGGGCGATCGCGAGGATCACGCCGCCTCCTGCGACACGAGGTCGTAGAGCCGCGCGAGGCCCGGCCGCTCGATGGCGAAGCCCGCGAGGGCGATGCCGGCGGCGCGCGCCTCGGCCACCAGCGCCAGCCCGGCATGGTCGTCCGCCACCAGGGCCGTCGGCGCGCCGTCGGGCGGGCCGAAGCCGAGCGCCGAGAGCCGCGCCCGCGCGACCGCCCCCACCGGCGCGGCGGGCGCGAGGATCAGGGCGAGCCGCCCGCCGAAGCGCTCCTCCAGCAGCCGGGCGATGGGGCCGGCCCGCACGATGCGCCCCCCCGCGAGGATGGCGGCGTGGCCGCACGCAGCCTGCGCCTCGGCGATGTCGTGCGTCGTCATCAGGATGCCCATGCCGCCCGCCGCCAGCGCGCCGATCACCTCGTGCAGCCGGGCGCGCGCCGCCGGATCGACGCCGGCCAGCGGCTCGTCGAGGATCAGCAGGCCCGGGCGGTGCAGGATCGCGGCGGCGATGTTCACCCGCCGCTTCCAGCCGCCCGACAGGGTCGCGACGCGCTGGTCCAGGCGCGCCTCGATGCCCGTCGCCCGCGCCGCCTCGCCCACCCGCTCGGCCAGGACGGCCCGGCGCAGCCCGGCGAGGCGGCCGAACACCGCGAGGTTCTCGCGTGCCGTCAGCCGGGGGAAGAGCGCGATGTCCTGCGGCACCAGCCCGATGCCGCCGGGCGCCCGCTCGATCCGGCCCGAGCGGGGCCGCACGCGCCCCAGCACCGTGCGGATCAGGGTGGTCTTGCCGGCGCCGTTGGCCCCGAGGAGGCAGTGCACCTCCCTCGGCCGGACCGTGAGCGATACGCCCGTCAGCACGTCCCGACCGCCATAGCCGGCGTGGAGATCCGCCAGCCGCAGCGCCGGGCGCGCCGCGCCCTCCCCCCGGCCGA
This sequence comes from uncultured Alphaproteobacteria bacterium, assembly GCA_963833115.1. Lineage (GTDB taxonomy): Bacteria > Pseudomonadota > Alphaproteobacteria > Rhodobacterales > Rhodobacteraceae > Hasllibacter. The sequence continues at coordinate 646,869 of CAWHWS010000002.1, forward strand.
TCAGGGGAACCTGCCCGCGCCCGCGCCGGCGCGAGCCCGTGCCGCGATGCCCGGCCGGCCGCCCACGGTCGCGGCGGCGATACTGGCGGGTGTGCCGGCGATCGCGAACATCGGGTGCCTCCAGTTCTGCCTGACATGGCCGGCGGGCCCGGTTCGGCAAGTGGCGCCGGCCCGCGCGGATCCTACCCCGCTGCGGACCCGGCGGGTAGGCGGATCGCCCGGCCGAGGACGCGCCGCGCCCGGACGCGCGGCGCGTCGAACACGATGACGGGCGAGGGACCCAAGATCGGGGTCGGCACCGCGGAGAGCGTCGGCCCCTGGGTGACCGCCACCGTCATGGGCGTGTGGAAATCGCTCCCATCCTCCAGCGCCAGCCATGCCGGCGGTCTTCGCGATCGTCCTCATCGGGACCGGGCACGCGCTTGCGGCGCGCGTCCAGGATCGCGGCGCCGGATCGGCGATCGCCGGAATCGCGAGCTCCACCGGCCCGGTCGCGGTCTCCGTCGCGATGCCCATGAGCCCCCGGACTCCGATCACCCCCGATAGGCCGACCGCCGAGCCGTAGAGGAAGGGCGCGAAGATCGCCGCCCGCGCTGGGAACGCACCCAAGAGCAGCATCTGCGCGCACTAGACGAAGAGGATGTCCGCTCCCGTCGCCAGGCAGACTTGCCCGATCACCTCGCCGATCATCGCGGCGTCGGCCCAAGCCCCGAGCCGCGTGCCGTCGGGCAGGTCGATCGCGGCGGCGGGCGCGGCCTGCGTCGCGGGTCCCTGGACCGCGCCGTCCTCGGTGTCCGCCATCGGTGATGGTGCGGTGCCGGCGATCGCGGCGCTCCTCTGGCGTGGGTCCTCCCGAGAGCGCGGGCGTCCGCCGCTACGTCGGGCGGCACGGGCGTCCCCGAGCGCGTCGGCCCCCGGACGCCGGACGCCCGCGAGAGGACCTCCCGCGCGCCGCGCTTCGGGGGCACCAGGATGGAGATCCGCCGCCCGCCGCCGGCGAACGTCGCGGCGTCAGCGTCGCCGGCGCCGATGGTGGCGGTGCGCGCCCTGCGCCGCGCCGTCCACGCCGACGACTTCGACCTTGGGACTGCCCGCGATGCGCCCCGTCGCCTCGCGTGCCGCGGCGCGGGTGCCCTCGATCCGGCTGCCGGGGGCAGCTCCGGCGCGACCTGGATGCGCCGGGTTTCGGCGGCGGGGACCACCCCGGTGGGCAGCGGCGTGGCCGAGAGGATCGAACCTGCGAGGACGCCCGGACCCGGCCGCGGCGGCGCCGCGCCGCGCAGGAGGTCGGCCGCGACCGAAGGCGTCACCGGCCGCGAGAACAGGACCGCCACCACCATCGTACGGCCGAACTGACCGAAGTACGGCCCGGCGATGCCGGATATGAAGCTGACGGGCGCGACCCCCGGGGCGATGGTGGACCTTCCCAGGGTGCACGCGGCGCGCGGGTCCTCCAGCCTTGCGATGCCGCCGCCGCGCAGCGGGATCGGCGTCGCGGCGAGGGCCGCGGTCGTGGCGGCCCGCCGTGGCGTGCGGATCGCGTAATCCTGACCCGGGGGGGCACCCGAGCTGCCGCCCAGGCGGACGTTCGCCTGGCCGAGCCGGTCGTCCACCCGGGCCGCGGTCGGCCCCGGGACCAGCCGGCGGTCCGGGTCGAGCTCACCTCGCCGGCGCGGTCGCCGCCGCCCACGTCGCGGCCAACCCCGCCCCCGGTCACGGGGGCGCGGGCGATCCCGTCGTCCACGAGGTCCGACAGCTCCTCGATCGTGCGGGCGGGATCGCTCCCGGCGCGGGTGAGGATCGGCTGGCCGGTGACGTCCAGGCGCTGCACGAGGGGCTCCAGGATCGCGTCCGGCAGGGTCGCGTCAGATCGAGGCGACGGCGTCCTCCACGGGCTCCGTTGCGCAGAACTCCCGAGGTCCGGGCTTCCCCCTTTTGACGCCGGCCGGCGGGTCGGGAGATGGGGATGCCGGGTGTGGCGGAGCGGACCTGGAGCTGGGCGGTCGGGCGGTCGACGTCTCGGGCTGCGCGCCCTCGGCCGGGGAGCGTCCTGCATCTCGTCCTGGTCTCGGCGCGGCCGCGGCGGTAGGGGCAGCTCCATCCGCGCCGGAGCGTTCGGCCGAGGCGCCGGGTGGCGCGCGCGGCCTCGTTCCCCGGTGCCGCCCCGGGGCTGCCCGTCTTCCAGGGCGCCGCGGTTCGGCGAGGCGGGACGATCGCGGCGGCGCCCCGGCCGGCGCGACCATCATGGGCGCCGCCGGCCGTCGCCTGCGCGGTCGGCTCGTCCGCGGGGATCCGCGACGGTGGGCCGGGCCGCACAGGCGCGTCGCCGACGGCGCTGCCGGTGACCTCGACCGCGCGGACCCCGAGCGTCGCCTCGTCCACGGCGAGGTGCACCTCGCGCCGGACGCGCCCGCGGGCCCCGCCGTGCGTGCGCGCGTGCCGCTCGCCCTCGCCGCGCACCTCGATGCCGGTGTCGTCCACGCCCGGATCGCCGCGTCCGGCACGGTCCGCCGGCGCCCGCGCACGCCCGGCGGCGCCGCATGCCGGCCCGGGTCGACCAGACGCTCGGCGAGCCGCGCCCACGCGGCGACGCGCCGTGGGCGGACCAGTCCAGGGTGCGATGACGGGCAGGCGCGGGCTTGGACGTCCCCCCCGGCCATGCCGCCGGACCCGCGATGTGAATCACAGGCTGGCATCGTGGAACGAGGCCTGACGTGCCGCGGAGACGTGCCTGGGCGCTCCGCCCCGACGGTCCTTCGGCATGCCTCGGACCGAGGCGAATCGTGGATCGCGCGCGAAGCCCCGCTAGTTCGAAAGCGGCGGGGGCACATGCCCCCGAGCGATGCGGAGGGACCGCCATGGCACGGCACGACATCGGGGCGCTCGAGGCGTTCGAGATCGACCGGCCGACCGCCGCCGACGCCGGAGACGCCGAGATCCTCGTGATCCGGCGCGAGGACGGCGTGCTGGCGATGGCGCATGCCTGCCCGCATTACGGCCTACCCCTCTCGAAGGGGCATCTCGACGGCGACACGCTGATCTGCGCCTTCCACCACGCCTGCTTCGACGTCTCGACGGGCCGGCAGACGGAGCCGCCCGGACGGGGCGACCTGCGCCGCTACGAGGCGGTGGTGACGGGCGGCCGGGTGCTGGTCGAGGTGCCCGAGGGCGCCGATCCCCACCCGGCGCCGGCCCATGTCCGCCGCGGGGGCGACGCGCGCCGCGTGGTGATCGCCGGGTCCGGGACGGCCGCCACCGCCTGCGCCTTCGCGCTGAGGGACCTCGGATTCGAGGGCGGGGTGGAGATGATCTCCCCCGAGACGGCCCTGCCCTACGATCGCACGCTCCTGTCGAAGTCGGTGCTCGCGGGGGCCGAGGGGCCACGGCCGCTCACGACCGTCTCGCGGGACGCGCTCGACGCGCGCGACATCGTCCTCTCGGAGGGGCGCCTGTCGGCCATCGACGCGGGCCGGATCGCGCTCTCGGACGGGGCCATGCGGGAGTTCGACATGCTCCTCGTCGCCACCGGCGGCGAGGCCCGCCGCCTCGACCTGCCCGGCGCGGACCTGCCCGGCGTGCACGCCCTGCGGGGCCGCGTCCAGGCCGAGGCCGTCGCGCGGGCCGCGGCGGGCGCGGGCCGCGCCGTCCTCGTCGGCGGGGGCTTCATCGGCCTCGAGGCCGCGCTCAGCCTCGCGAAGCGCGGGATCGAGGTCCATCTCGTCATGAGGCATGCGACTCCGCTCGCCAACGTCGTGGGGACACGCATCGGGCGCGCCATCATGGCCGAGCACGAGGCCGAGGGCGTGATCTTCCACGCGGAGGCCGAGGTCGCGGCCTTCGAAGGCGCCGGCGCGCTGTCCGGCGTCCGCCTGGGCGACGGGACCGCGATCGACGCCGATCTGGCCATCGTGGCCGTCGGCGTGCGCCCCGCCACGTCCGTCGGGGGCCTCCCGGTGGGCGGGGACGGCGGCGTGCGCGTCGCCGAGGACCTCTCGGTGCCGGGACTCGCGGGGGTCTGGGCCGCGGGCGACATCGCGCGGGCGCCCACGCCCTGGGGCGAGGTGCGCATCGAGCACTGGCGCGTCGCCCAGCAGCACGGCCGGCGCGTCGCCGGCGCCATGCTGGGCGAGCCGGCGCCCTCCCCGGGCGTCCCCTTCTTCTGGACCGCGCTGTCGCGGCAGTACCGCTACCTGGGCCATGCCGAGGGCTGGGACGACATCCGCTTCGACGGCGCCCCGGAGGACGGCGGCGACTTCGTCGCGTCCTACGTCAAGGACGGGCGCGTCATGGCGATGATGGGCGCGGGCCGCGACGCCGAGATCGCCGCCGCGCACGCCGCCATGATCCGCGAGGGCGGCCCGCTTCCGGCCTGATCCGCGACCGATGCCGTGGCACCCCGCCGAGGTCGGCGGGTCTGGCGGCCCTCCCCGATCACGCGATCCTGGCTTGGCCGAGCCGGCGGTTCGACGGGACGTCGCGAGACGTCGATGCGCCGGCCGGCGACGCGGCCACGAGCCGGCACGGCAGGGAGCTGGCTCCCCCCACACCTCGTCCGGCTCCCACCGATCGCAGCCCTCCCCCCTCCGCGCCTCCCGACGCGACGTGGCCTGACGGGTCCCGAACGCCCGTGCCGTCCCGGCCTTCGGGCGCCCCCTGGCCAAGGCGATCGCGACCGGCTCCAGACGCCCGCCCGCCCGGCCCGCCACGATCACGGGCCGCCGCCTCCCCCGGCCGTCCGGCCTGTGAGCGCCGCCACGACTGGCGAACGCGACGTGGACCGCGCGCCCTCGAACGGGGTTCGGTGGCGACCGTCGGAGCGCGAAGGGACCCTGCGGCTCCGCCCGAGCGACGGTCGCCGGACGCCGAGGACGCGGTTTCGCGGACTGCGGCAGACCGCAGGCAGGGCGTCGGAGGTCCATCCCGCCATCTCGCTGCCCACGACCCGGCGGCGCCTGCCGGAGCGGGCGTCGTTCGCCGTCCTCGCTGCGAAGCGCCGCTTCCCGCCAGCCATGTCGGCCGAGGTGCGCATCATCCTCGCATGGCCGGGGAGGTGGAGCGCTTCGTCGTGGATCCCGCGAGGCGGACTGGCCCCGACATGCGCCGGCTGCCGGCCGCTCCGATGGCGCCTCGAGCCGTCCTCGTCGGGGGAGGCCGAGGATGAGATAGGGGACCCGTAGTGGACGAGTTCGCCGCGCGCGAAGCCCATGCGGCGGAGCGACCGGTCGAACGGGGAAGGGGAAAGCACAGCGTCGCGAGGACCCTGGCCGCGGTGGAGGACAAGTTCGCGGCGACCGTGCCGCCGGTCGGGACGAGCGACCCCGGATCAAGGCGCGCCGCGGGATCCCCAGGTCGATCGGGGAGAATCTGCACGTCCAGGTCGTCATCGCCTTGCCCCACGTCGCGGACGGCTCTCCTTCGCCGGCACGACCGGGTCCGACCGGGATCGCGCGGACCCGCAGGCCTCGCGCCGCGTTCGTCCCGGATGATCGACGCGCCGCACATCGCCCCTTCCCATCTTCCCGCGGGCGCCGCGCGCCGCTTGCCCGGCGGCCAGGCGGCGCATCGCCCCTTTCGGCCGCGCCGGGTCCTGATCACGCGCTCGGCGCGCGGCTGGCCCATGGCCGCCCGGGTGGCGGAGCGGGCGGCGGCGATCGGCGCGGAGATCGTCGAGCTGTCCGGCGACCGGATCACCGGCCTGAGCGACGCCGACCCGCGCGAGGCGTATCGCCGCGCGAAGTCGACGCTCGCGGTCACGGTGGCGCCGGAGGGCGCGATGCGCCCGCAGCCGATCCCGCCCTCCGCCGACTTCCGGTTCGACCTCGCCACCGGGTGCCCCGCGCACTGCCAGTATTGCTACCTCGCCGGCTCCTTGAAGGGCCCGCCGGTGACTCGGCTCTTCGCCAACCTGCCGGAGATCCTGGACCGTCTGCCGCCACTCGAGGGCCAGGGCCGGATCACGTCCCGGAGCGCGGACAGGGCGTCGGAGGGCACGACCTTCGAGGCGTCGTGCTACACCGATCCCCTGGCGCTGGAGCCGCTCTCGGATTGCCTGTCCGAGGCGGTCGCCTGGTTCGGCGCGCGTCACGGGGACCTCGCCCTTCGGTTCACGACCAAGTTCGCGGACACCGAGGCGTTGGAGCGGGCGGCGCATGCGGGCCGTGTCCGGGCGCGCTTCTCCGTCAACGCCGATGAGATCGCGCGCAGGTTCGAGGGCGGCACCGCGCCGCTCCAGGCGCGCCTCGCCGCGATGGGCCGGCTTGCGCGGGCGGGCTACAAGGTCGGCCTGACGGTGGCGCCGATCATGCCGATCGAGGGGTGGGAGGAGGCGTATGACCGCCTCTTCGCCGATGCCGCCGCCGCCCTTCCGCCCGGCGCGGACGTGACGGCGGAGCTCATCACCCACCGCTTCACGCCCGGCTCGCGCGATGTGCTGCTCGGCTGGTACCCCGCGACCGGGCTCGAGATGGACGAGGCGGTGCGCACGGTGAAGCGGAACAAGTTCGGCGGCCGGAAATACGTCTACCCGGCCCGGACGATGCGGGCGATGCGCGCCGCGCTGGAGGCATCGCTCGTCGACCGCCTGCCGGGTGCGCGGATGCTCTACTGGACCTGAGGGCGCGGGACGGGCCGACGACGCGATCCCCAACGGGACGGGGTGAGGGCGCGCGTGGCGCGGGGATGACGGCCCAGGGGCCGAAGGTCGCGGGGGCGCCCGGCGAGCCGCCGGGAGACGCCGCCGCGATCCTCGCGCAGGCCTCGTCCGGCGCGCCCTAGCCCATCCTGCGTGCCCTGGCGGCCAGGAGCTTGAGGCGCAGGGCGTTGAGCTGGATGAAGCCGGCGGCGTCGGATTGGTCGTAGGCGCCGGCGTCGTCCTCGAAGGTCACGTGCGCCTCCGAATACAAGGAGTGCTCGGACCGCCGCCCGACCGTGCGCGCGGAGCCCTTGTACAGCTTGAGCCGGGCGGTGCCGGTGACGTGCGTCTGGGAATGGTCGATCGCGGCCTGCAGCATCTCGCGCTCCGGCGAGAACCAGAACCCGTTGTAGATGAGCTCGGCGTAGCGGGGCATGAGCTCGTCCTTGAGGTGCGCGGCGCCTCGGTCGAGGGTGATGGACTCGATCGCCCTGTGCGCCTCGAGCAGGAGGGTGCCGCCGGGGGTCTCGTAGATGCCGCGGGACTTCATGCCGACGAATCGGCCCTCCACGAGATCGAGGCGCCCGACGCCGTGCGCGCCGCCGATCTCGTTGAGGCGCGCGAGAAGGGCGGCCGGGGTGAGGGCCTCGCCGTCCACGCTCACGGCGTCGCCGCGCTCGAAGCCGATCTCGACGTATTGCGGGGCGTCGGGCGCGTCCTCTGGATGGGCCGTGCGCTGATAGACATAGGCCGGCGCCTCCACGGCCGGGTCCTCCAGCACCTTGCCCTCCGAGGAGGTGTGCAGGAGGTTGGCGTCCACGCTGAACGGCGCCTCGCCACGCTTGTCCTTGGCGACCGGGATCTGGTGCGCCTCGGCGAACTCCAGGAGCTTGGTGCGGCTCGTGAGATCCCATTCGCGCCAAGGGGCGATGACCTTGATGTCCGGGTCGAGCGCGTAGGCGGAGAGCTCGAAGCGGACCTGATCGTTGCCCTTGCCGGTGGCGCCGTGGGCGACCGCGTCCGCGCCCTCGGCATGGGCGATCTCGACCAGGCGCTTGGAGATGAGGGGGCGGGCTATGGAGGTGCCGAGCAGGTAAAGGCCCTCGTAGAGGGCGTTGGCGCGGAACATCGGGAAGACGAAGTCGCGCACGAACTCCTCGCGCAGGTCCTCGACGTAGATCGCGGAGGCGCCCATGTCCTCGGCCTTCTTGCGCGCCGGTCCCAGCTCCTCGCCCTGACCCAGGTCGGCGGTGAAGGTCACGACCTCGCAACCGTACTCTTCCATGAGCCAGCGCAGGATGATGGAGGTGTCGAGCCCGCCGGAATAGGCGAGGACGACTTTCTTCGGCTTGGTCATGGGGCTCCCTCCGGCGGACGGCCGGGCGGTAGCGCGCGGGCGCGGCGCCGGCAAGGCGGACGGGCCAGGGAGCGCCGCGCCCCGCTCGTTCGGCATCAGGCGCGGGGGCGGCGTCGGGCGGTGCGATGGCGCAACTTCTGCAGGCCCGCGCGCATCCCATGCACGGCGTCCGCCCCGCTCGGTCCGAAGGCGAGCGCGGCGATCCGGCTCGCCGCGCGCAGCGTTCGCGCGGAGACCGTCCGGACGTTGCGCGGCAGATGCCCGGCGCGGGGATCGAAGGCATTCGAGGCGTCGAACAGCGTATGGCTCTCCATGCACAGCACCGGGCGGCCGGTGCGCTGGGCGATCTCGCGGGCCTGGCCGATCTCGCTCTCGATGAAGAGCTGCGCGCGCGACGCGCCGTAGCGGTCCGCCTTGAAGGCGGCATGCGCGCCCTGTCGGCGCCGCTCCTCCGCGCTCGGAAGGTCGAGCATCTCGAGCCGGTCGTAGAGGATGCCCTGGCGTTCGAGCCAGGCCTCCGTCTCGGGTCGGTAGCGCTCCAACCTGCTGGTCACGAGGGTGCCGATCCGCCAGCTCGGCCTGTGAAGCGGCGCGGCATCGCGCAAGAAGCGCCGGTAGGCGGGGCCGTCGTCGTTCTGCGCGCGCTCGGGGTCGCGGCAGAGCACGCCGTCGATGTCCACGCAGGACCGCGCGAGGACGTTGTGGTGCATGACGTTCCACTGGAAGACCCGGGGCTCGCTCACGATCTCGCAGACATGATCGCAGACCTGGTACTCGGCGGCGCTCCGGTTGCCGAACACGGCGGCGTAGAAGACGTCATGCCCGTGGCCGGCCGCGTCGATCCGGACCTTGGCCTCGCGCATCGATCGCTCGCTGTTCACCGAATCGTCGAGCACGAGCACACGGCGGACGTCCGAGAACGCGTGCAGCTTTTCCTGCGCCTTGGTGCGGCCGGCGGCGTAGGTCTTTCCCTCGACATAGCGATCGATGTCGGTCATCCGCCGATTGCGGATCAGGGCCATCATCGACGCGGCTATGATGCCGCTGCGAGGCAACCCCACGACGAGGTCGATGTCGGCCGGAAGGAGATGTAGGGCGCGCTCGAGGGCCACCTGCATGTCGAAGATGGAACGATAATTCATGGGCGAGTTTCCAATGAAGCGGGGCGTACGTCAATCGGCAGGTGTCTCGATTTGGATCGATGTTCGATCTTCGGGACGCGTATTGAAACTCATAAGCGCCGCGTTCTTTAATGGATAGCGATGAAACGGGGGAGCTCGGGCCCGGTCCCTCGCGATCGAGGGCCGGGGCGGCGGACCCGCTGGCGGGCGTCGTCGACGCGCTCGGCCATTTGCGCGCGCTCTTCGCTCCCACGCCGTGCCAGCGCAACGCGTTCCTCTCCGAGCGCCACGGCGCCGATGTCTGGCTCAAGCGCGAGGACCTCTCGCCGGTGCGGTCCTACAAGGTCCGGGGCGCCTGGAACGCGATGCGCAAACGTCCGGGGCTCGGGGCCGTGATCTGCGCCAGCGCCGGCAACCATGCGCAGGGCGTCGCCTTCGCCTGCCGGCAGATGGGGGTGCGCGGCGAGGTGTTCATGCCCGTCACCACGCCAGAGCAGAAGCGGATGAAGACCCTTCAGTTCGGCGGCGGCCTGGTGGAGATCGTGCTGACCGGAGACACGTTCGACGAGTGCCTGGCCGCCGCCCGCGCCAGGGAGGCGCAGACCGGCGCGCATTTTCTATCGCCCTTCGACGACGACGACGTGATCGAGGGGCAGGCGACCGTCGCGCTCGAGATCCTCGAGCAGATGGGCGCGCCGGATATGATCGTGCTGCCGGTGGGCGGCGGCGGGCTCGCGGCCGGCACCTCCCTGGTGCTGCGGGGCCGCGCGCCCGAGGTGGCGATGCGCTTCGTGGAGCCCGAGCGCGCGGCGTCGCTGGCGGCGGCGTTGGCGGCCGGGAGGCCCGCGACCCTGCCGTCGATCAGCGGCTTCGTGGACGGCGCCGCGGTCGCGCGGATCGGCGAGCGGACCCATGCCATCCTGGCCGGGACGGACCCCGCGCACGTGCTCGGCGTGCCCGAGGATCGGCTCTGCGGCACGATCGTGGAGATGCTGAACGTCGAGGGCATCGTGCTAGAGCCCGCCGGGGCGCTGGCGATCGATGCGCTGCGCGACCTCGACGTCGCCGGACGACGGGTCGTGTGCGTGGTCTCCGGAGGGAACTTCGACTTCGAGCGGCTGCCGGAGGTGCGCGAGCGCGCGCAGCGATTCGCGGGGCTCAAGCGGTACTACCTCCTGCGGCTGCCCCAGCGGCCGGGCGCTCTGCGCGACTTCCTGGGCGTGCTCGGTCCCGGGGACGACATCGCGCGGTTCGAGTACCTCAAGAAGTCGGCGCGCAACTTCGGCACCGTCCTGATCGGGATCGAGGGCGCCACGCCGGGCGCGCTGGCGGGGATGGAGGCGCGCGCCGCGGGTGCGGGCTTCGCGCTCCGCGACATCACCGGCGATCCGGCCCTCGCCGAACTGGTGATCTGAACGCTCAAGCGGCGCGTGCGGTGAGGCCGGCGGCGAGGTCGCGGCGCTCCGCGTCATAGGCGGCGACCAATGCGGCGGGGTCGACCCGGCGCCCGGCCATCGCGTCGCGCTCTCCCTGGGCGGCGATTCGGCTCATGTCCGTGAGGCCTAGCTGCCCGGCCGATCCGGCCAGGAAGTGCATGCGCGCCGCCATGCCGGCCGGCGGGCCCTGCGGCGCGGTTCCGGCGGCCATGGCGCGAAGGGCATCGACCGCGGCGCCGGTCTCCTCCAGGAAGAGCTCCACGATTTCGGGCAGCGCGTCTGAGCCGACCTCATCGCACAGCGCGTCGATTCGCTTCCAGTCGATCATGGCGGTCTCCTCGGATGCCGCCGCCAGGATGCGCGACGGCCCTTAAGAACGGGTTGACCGGGCCGCTGGCGTTTTCGGCCCCCGGTTAACCGCCCGTTCACCGCCGCCGGCGATATCCATGGCCAGGACCGATGAGGGATCCCCATGAACGCGCAGCATGCAATCTCTATCCCGACCGGCGGCGCGGCGTCCGCCGACCTGCCCGTGCCCATGCGCCTGCCCGTGCCGGATCGGGATACGCCCGGCGGCCACGGTGGCGCCGGCGGCGGCGCCACCGTCATGGGATCGGAGGGTGTCGTCCGCCGTGTGATGATCGTCGACGACAGCCGCCTTCAACGGCGCATCCTCACGGCGCAGCTGAGCAAATGGAACTACGAGGTCGTCCAGGCCGGGTCGGTCGACGAGGCGCTCGCGCTCCACGACGAATCGCCCGTCGACCTCGTCATCTCGGATTGGATCATGCCCGAGCGGGATGGGATCGACCTGTGCCGCGCGCTGCGCGCCAGGGGCGGGTTCGTCTACTTCATCATCCTCACCGCGAAGTCCGAGAGCGCCGAGATCGCCGAGGGGCTCCGGGAGGGGGCGGACGACTTCCTGTCCAAGCCCGTCTCCAATGCCGAACTCGGGGCGCGAATCACCTCGGGGGCGCGGATCCTGGGCATGCACCGCGCCCTCAGCACCACGAACTCCCGGCTCGAGGATACGCTGAGCGAGCTGCGCCGGCTCGACGCCCTCGTGCAGCGCGACCTTGAGGAAGGGCGCCGCCTTCAGCGCTCGCTCGCGCCGCCGCCCAGCGCGCGGATCGGGCGCGCGGACCTGTCGGTCATGCTGCACAGCTCCGGCAAGGTCGGCGGCGATCTCGTGGGCTACTTTCCGACCGGGACGGACCGGCTCGGCGTCTACGGCATCGACGTCTCCGGTCACGGGATCACCAGCGCCTTGATGACCGCGCGGCTCAAGGGCTTCCTTTCCGACAGCAAGCAGTCGCAGAACCTCGCCGTGATGCAGGTCGCGGACGACGTGCGCTATGGCTACCCCCCGGCCGTGGTCGCCGCGCGCCTCAACGAGGTCACCCTCGCGGAGATGGAGACCGAGCACTATTTCACCCTCCTCTATGCCGAGCTCGACATGCGCACGGGCGAATGCCGCTTCGTGCAGGGCGGGCATCCGCCGCCGATGATCCTGCGCGCCGCGGGAGGGATCGACTTCGTGGGGCAGGGCGGTCTGCCCGTCGGCCTCCTGGCCGACGCGACCTACGAGGAGGAGCGCACCCGGCTCATGCCCGGCGATCGGATGCTCATCTATTCCGACGGGATCACCGAGTGCGACGGGCCGGACGGCATGCTCGAGGAAGAAGGCCTCGCGCGGATCGTGGAGCCGCTGGCCCACCTTCCGGGCAGCGAGCTGCTCGACGCCCTGCATGCCGCGCTGGGCCGCCATTCGGGCGGCGCGCCGTTCGCGGACGACCTCTCCGCGCTCTTGGTGGACTACGCCCGCACCTGATCGTGGACGACGCGGGCACCCGATCGGCCGAGAGGCCGGAACCCGCCGGTGCGGTGGTCACGAGAGTGCGCAGGGGCGCGGCGGCGAGACGCCCCGCGCGATCCGGCCGCGGCGCGCTCCGACATCGCGCGCGGCAGCCATGTCGCCGGAGCTCTCCAGCCGTCGGGCGGCCTCGCACCGCGGGAGGACGACCGCGCGGTGCCCGGGCTCGCTGGGCGATCCCACGCGGCGCACGGGCCGGGCGATCCACACGCCGCAGACCTTCTCGGCATGCCGGCCGAGATCGGGCATCCAGGCGAACGACCTATAACGCCGCCAGAGGCGCGGCGCGCCGATGATCCAGCCGGTCTCCTCGCGCACCTCGCGGTGGAGCGCGGCGATGGGGTGCTCGCCGGGGTCGATCCCGCCGCCGGGGAGCTGCAGGGTCTCGCGTCCTCCGGACGGTCCGGCCGTCAGGAGGAGGTCGTCCGTCCCTGGCAGGCGGAGGAGCGCGTAAGCGCCGGGCCGGACGAAGTGAGGCCGGCCGGGTGGCGGGGGCGGGCCATGTCGCCTCATGGTCCTGGCTCCCCGCCGCCGGGCATGCCCTTGGGTCCGGGGCGCCGTGATCCTATATGCCCACGCTGACCCCGCATCCAGACCCCGGAGGGCGCCATGACCGGCATCCAGGAACTCGCCTGGGACGACACCGTGCTGCCGTTCCAACTCGACCGCAGCGACATTCGCGGGCGGGCGGCCCGCATGGGCGGCGCGCTCGACCGCATCCTGTCGCAGCACGCCTATCCCGACCCGGTGGAGGCCCTGGTCGCCGAGGCCGCGCTCCTGACCGCGCTCATCGGGCAGACGATGAAGCTGCGCTGGAAGCTCTCGATCCAGGTGCGCGGCGACGGGCCCGCGCGCCTGATCGCGACCGACTACCACGCCCCGGCCGAGCCGGGCGCCCCGGCCCGCCTGCGCGGCTACGCGAGCTTCGACGCCGACCGGATGGACCGAGGCCCGGCGCCCTTCGACCTCATCGGGCGGGGCTATTTCGCGATCCTGATCGACCAGGGCGAGGGCATGGCGCCCTATCAGGGCATCACCCCCATCGCCGGCGGCAGCCTCGCCGCCTGCGCGGAGACCTACTTCGCCCAATCCGAGCAGCTCCCCACCCGGTTCGTGATGGCGCATGGCCGCGGCGTGGAGGGCTGGCGCGCGGGCGGCATCATGCTCCAGCACATGCCGAAGGCCTCGCCCCTCCATCGCGACGCGCCCTCGACCGCCGACGGCACGACCGCGGCCGCGGACCTGTTGGACGAGGACGAGGGCGAGAACTGGACGCGGGCGAACCTCCTGCTCTCCACGGTGACGGCGTCCGAGCTGATCGGTCCGGACCCCGCGCCCACGGATGTGCTCGCGCGCCTGTTCCACGAGGAGGCGCCGCGGGTCTTCGACGCGCAATCGGTCGATTTCGGCTGCTCGTGCTCGGCGGACCGGGTGCGCGCCACGATGTCGATCTACTCCGCCAGGGATATCGGGCACATGACGACCGAGGAGGGCATCGTCACGGCGGACTGCCAGTTCTGCGGGGCGCATTACGAGTTCGCGCCCGAGACCCTCGGCTTCGAGGCGGCGTCCGGGGCGTGAGCCTCGCCGCGCGGCTCGTCGCGGCGGCCGGTCGCGCGGCGGCGGACACGTCCGATTACGACCTCAACCCCGGCACCGGAGCGCCTGGCGGCCGCGTCCTGCGGGAGGCGGCGGTGCTGGTGGGCGTGCGGGGCGAGGACGCGGCGGCCGCGACGGTCCTGTTGACCCGTCGCTCGCCGCGGCTGCGCCACCATCCGGGGCAGGTCGCGTTTCCCGGCGGCAAGCGCGATCCCGGCGACGCGGACCCCGAAGCGACCGCCCTGCGCGAGGCCGCCGAGGAGGTCGGGCTCGGCCCCGCCCAGGCGCGCGTCCTGGGCCGGTTGCGCCCGCACGAGACGGTCACCGGGTTCCACGTGACCCCCGTGCTGGCCGCGATCGATCCCGGCTTCGTCCCCGTGCCCGAGGCGGGCGAGGTCGCCGAGATCTTCGAGGTGCCGCTCGGGCATCTCCTCGACCTTGCGAGCTACACCGTCGAGCGCCGTCTCTGGCGCGGGGACTGGCGGCGCTATTATGCGGTGCCCTGGGGCCCGCATTACGTCTGGGGCGCGACGGCGCGAATGCTGCGGGCCCTGGCGGAGGCGTGGGATGAAGACGAGCGGTGACTGGCTGACGGCCCCGTCCGCGCAGGCGGTGCTGCGCATGCTGGAGGGCGGTGGGCATCGCGCGCTGGCGGTCGGAGGGTGCGTGCGCAACGCCCTTCTGGGCGTGCCGGTGAACGACGTGGACGTGGCGACCGACGCGCGCCCTGGCCGCGTCGCCGAACTGGCGGAGGCCGCCGGCCTCAGGGCCGTGCCGACCGGCATCGCGCACGGGACGGTGACGGTGGTCGCGGGCGGCGCGCCCTACGAGGTCACGACCTTCCGCCGCGACGTGGCGACCGACGGGCGGCACGCGGTCGTCGCCTTCTCGGACGAGGTCGCCGAGGACGCGGCCCGCCGCGACTTCACGATGAACGCGCTCTACGTCGAGCCGGATGGGACGGTGGTGGACCCGCTGGGCGGACTGCCCGACCTGCTGGCCCGCCGCGTCCGCTTCGTCGGCGACGCGGACGCCCGGGTGCGCGAGGACTACCTGCGCGTGCTGCGCTTCTTCCGGTTCCACGCCTGGTACGCGGACCCCGCCGGCGGACTCGACGCGGACGCGCTGGACGCCTGCGCGCGGGGGGCGGACGGGCTCGGGCGCCTCTCGGCGGAGCGGATCGGGGGGGAGATGGCCCGCCTCCTCGCCGCGCCGGACCCCGCGCCGGCCGTCGCGGCGATGGCGGCGTCCGGCGTTCTGGCGCGGATCATGCCGGGCGCGGGCCCCGAAGCCCTCGCGCCCTTGATCGATGCCGAGGGCGCCCTCCCCCCCGATTGGCGCCGGCGGGCGGCGGCGCTGGGCGGCGAGGTGGGCGGCTGGCGCCTGTCCCGCGCCGATGCGCGCGCGATCGAGGTCCGGCGCGCGGCGCTCGAGGCGGGCGTGCCGGTGCACGAGGTCGCCTATCGCCACGGCGCGGAGGCCGCGCGCGACGTGGCGCTGATCCGGGCGGACGGCGCGGCGACGGACCTTCGGGGGATCGAGGCGGCGGCGCGCGAGCGCCTGCCGCTCCGGGCCGCGGACCTGCCCCTGGAGGGTCCGGCCCTCGGCGACGCGCTCCGCCGGGCGGAGGCCGCCTGGATCGCCTCGGGCTTCGCCCTGACCGTGGCCGAGTTGCGCGCCCTGGCGCTTTCACCCTAGCGCGATGGCCTCCGCCCCCTATGTGATGGGGTCTTGGAGACGCCCATGCCCGCCCCCGCATCCGCCGCCGCCGGCCTCGCCGACCGTCTCGGCGACCTCATCGACCCGGAGACCCCGGCCACGGGGCCGCCGCCACGCACGTTGGCGGCCTTCCTGCGCTGGTGCGTGGAGGGCGCATGGCCGGCCCTTTCGATCACCGCGGCGTTGTCGATCCTGGCGGGCGTGTTCGAGGTGCTGACCGCCCTCCTGCTCGGCTGGATCATCGACGGGGCGATCGACGCGGGTCCGGACGCGCTGTGGTCCTCGACCCTCCCGCTCCTGATCGGCGCGACGCTGTTCCTCATCGTGGTGCGCCCGCTGGTGACGGGGTTCAACGCGGCGATGCAGTCCATCGTCTTGCAGCCCAATCTGCAGAACCAGGTCCTCACGCGTCTGCACCGATGGACCATGGGCCAGGCGGTGACCTTCTTCGACAACGACTTCGCCGGACGCATCGCCCAGAAGCAGATGCAGACCGCGAACGCCGTGACCACCGTGACGGTGGACGTGATCAACACCGGCCTCTTCGCCGTCGCCTCGATCGTCGGCGCGGCCATCATGGTGGCTGGGATCGACGCGCGCGCAGGCGCCGGGATGGCCGTCTGGACGGTGGCCTATTTCGGCCTGATGGCCTGGTTCCTGCCCCGCATCCGGGTGCGCGCCAAGGCGCGGGCGAACGCGCGCGCCGCCGTCACCGGGCAGGTCGTCGACACGGTGACGAACATCAAGACGGTCAAGCTCTTCTCCCATGCCGAGCACGAGGACCGCGCCGCGCTCGACGCGATGCGCACCTTCCGCGAGAAGGCGCTGCGTTTCGGCACCCTCTCGGCGGCGTTCCGGGTGTGCCTGTTCGCGCTCGCGGGGCTGCTGCCGGTGATCCTGGTGGGGCTGATGCTGCTCTACTGGTCGCAGGGGGCGGCCACCGCTGGCGCCATCGTGGCGGCGGGCACGATCTCGATCCGGCTGGCGCAGATGTCGGGCTGGGTCTCGTTCACCTTCATGGGCGTCTATTCCGCCGTCGGCGAGATCGAGGACGGCATGCGCACCCTCTCGCCCCGTCCCAGCCTGGTCGACGCGCCCGGCGCGACCGATCTCACCGTGACCGAGGGCCGGATCGAGATCGCGGACGCGCGCTTCACCTATGGCCGGGGCTCGGGCGGGCTGGAGGGCGTCTCGCTCGACGTCGCGCCGGGCGAGCGGGTGGGCATCGTGGGCGCCTCCGGGGCGGGCAAGTCGACCCTGGTGAACCTGGTCCTGCGGATGCACGACCTGGAGGACGGCGCGATCCGTGTCGACGGGCAGGACGTGCGCGCCGTCACGCAGGACAGCCTGCGCCGCGCGATCGGCCTCGTCACGCAGGAGACGGCGATGTTCAACCGCTCCGCGCGGGACAACATCCTCTACGGCGATCCCGAGGCGGGCGAGGCCGCGGTCGTCGCCGCCGCCGAGAAGGCCGAGGCGCACGAGTTCATCCTAGGGATCCGGGACCATGCCGGGCGGGAGGGCTACGCCGCCCATCTGGGCGAGCGCGGGGTCAAGCTCTCGGGCGGGCAGCGGCAGCGCATCGCGCTGGCGCGCGCGATCCTGAAGGACGCGCCGATCCTCGTGCTCGACGAGGCGACGAGCGCGCTCGATTCGGAGGTCGAGGCGTCGATCCAGGCGGCGCTGGAGCGGGTGATGGAGGGCAAGACCGTCCTCGCCATCGCGCACCGCCTCTCGACCCTGACGGCGATGGACCGGATCGTGGTGATCGACGCGGGCCGCATCGCCGAGAGCGGGACGCATGCGGACCTGCTGGCGCGCGGCGGGCTCTACGCGCGCTACTGGCACCGACAGTCGGGGGGCTTCATCGAGGCCCGCGAGGCGGCGGAATAGCGCCCCGCCCCGCGCCCGTGTAAGGGCGCGGCATGGACCTCGAGACGGTGGACCCCGCGGCCTTCGGTCGATCGCTGACCGGCATCGGGCTCAACCTCTTGACGCGCGACGTGGGCGCGTTGGCGGCCTTCGCGTCGGGCGTGCTCGGCCTCGGGGTGCACCGCCTGTCGGAGGACTTCGCCCTCCTGTCGCATGGCGGCGGCCTGATCCAGCTCCACCGGGACGGCACGTTCGGGGCGCATCCCGTGCTGGGCCTCGTGCCCGAGGGCCTTCGCGGCGGCGGCGCGCAGGTCTACCTCTTCGGCGTCGATCCCGACGCGGCGGCGGCCCGGGCGCGGGGTGCCGGCGCGGAGGTGATCGAGCCGCCGGCGGACAAGCCCCACGGCCTGCGCGAGTGCACCATCCTCTCGCCCGAGGGCTACGCGTTCAGCCCGGCGGTGGCGCGTGACCGTTGAGGCCGCGGCCCTGACCGTCGAGCGGTTGTCGCGGCGCGGCGAGGGGATCGCCGGCGGGGTGACCGCGCCACGGACCCTGCCGGGGGAATCGGTGCGGGGCGCTGTGGCCGGCGGGCGGATGGCGGCGCCCGAGGTGCTGCGCCCCTCGCCGCACCGCGCGCCGCCGCCCTGCCCGCATTTCGCGCCCGCGGGCGCCCCGGGCTGCGGCGGCTGCGCCCTGATGCACGCCTCGGACCGGTTCGTGGCCGCGTGGAAGGCCGGGGTGGTGCGCCGCGCCCTGGCCGCGCGGGGGATCGAGGCGGACATCGCGGGGGTCGCGACCTCGCCCCCCGGCTCGCGGCGCCGCGCCGTCCTGTCCGGGCTGCGCACGAAGGGCGGCGCGGTGGTGGGGTTTTACGCGCGCGCCTCCGGCACGGTGACGCCGATCCCGTCCTGCCGGGTGCTCGCGCCGGCGCTCATGGCGCTGCTGCCGGCCTGCGAGGCGATGGTCGCGGCAGGCGCCTCGCGGCGGGGTGCGCCGTCCCTGACCGTGACGGAGGCGGCGGGCGGCGCGGACGTGGCGGTCGCCGGCGGGCGGCCGGCGGATGCCGCGCTCCTCTCCGAGCTGGCGGGGATCGCCGCCGCGGGCGGCATCGCTCGCCTCACCTGGGATGGCGAGCCGGCCTGGCGATCGGCGGCGCCGGCGCAGTCCTTCGGCGGGGTGCGCGTGGTGCCGCCGCCGGGCGCCTTTCTCCAGGCCACGCGCCACGGGGAGGCGGCGCTGCGCGCGGTCGTGGCGTCGGCGCTACCGGAGGGGCCGGCGCTCGACCTCTTCGCCGGCTGCGGGACCTTCGCGCTGCCGCTGGCCGCCGCGAGGCCGGTCCACGCGGTCGAGGGGGACGCGGACATGGTGGAGGCCCTTCTGGCCGGCGCGCGGGGCGCCGCCGGCCTGCGCCCCGTCACCGCCGAGGCGCGCGACCTCTTCCGCCGGCCCCTCGCGGGCCCCGAGCTCGCGCCCTACGCCGCCGCGATCCTCGATCCGCCGAGGGCCGGGGCCGCCGCGCAGGTCGGCGCGCTCGCGGCGCACGGCCCGCCGGTGATCGCGCACGTCTCGTGCGATCCCGTCACCTTCGCGCGCGACGCCGCGACCCTCGTCGCGGGGGGCTACGGCATCGGGCCGGTGCACGTGGTCGATCAGTTCCGGTGGTCCTCTCACGTGGAGCTTGTCGCGATCTTCCGGCGGTAGCATCTAGCGCTCCATGCCGATCACGCCCCGCCAGCGCCTCGCCGCCTTTCTCGACCGCCCCGCGGTCCGCAACGCGGTGATCGCCGTGATCCTCGTGAACGCGGTGACGCTGGGGCTGGAGACGTCGGAGGCCGCCATGGGCGCGGCGGGCGGCGCGATCCTCGCGATCGACGCGATCTGCCTCGCGATCTTCACGGTGGAGATCCTGGCCAAGCTGGTCGCGCACGGGCCCCGCTTCTTCCGCAGCCCGTGGAACCTCTTCGACTTCGTGATCGTCGGCATCGCGCTGGCGCCGGCGGCCGACGGCGTCAGCGTCCTGCGCGCGCTGCGGGTGCTGCGGGTCCTGCGCGTCATCACGGTGGCGCCGCGCCTGCGCCGGGTGGTGGAGGGGTTCATCACCGCGCTGCCCGGCATGGGCTCGGTGTTCCTCCTGATGGGGATCATCTTCTACATCGGCGCCGTCATGGCGACGAAGCTCTTCGGCGAGGCCTTCCCGGAGTGGTTCGGCACGCTGGGGCGCTCGCTCTATTCCCTGTTCCAGGTGATGACGCTGGAGAGCTGGTCCATGGGCATCGTGCGCCCGGTCATGGAGCTCTATCCCTACGCCTGGGCGTTCTTCGTGCCGTTCATCATGGTGACGACCTTCGCCGTGGTGAACCTGCTCGTCGGCTTGATCGTGAACTCCATGCAGGAGGCCCATTCCGAGGAGGAGGTCGCGGCCACGGACGCCTATCGCGACGAGGTCCTCGAGAGGCTGCGCGCCATCGAGGCGCATATGGACGCCGCCGGTGCGGTGCCCCGGCGCGACAGCGCGCCGCGCGGTGCCGGCCCCCGCTAGCGGACCGGCGCATGCCGGGATAGGCGGGGCGGGCCCGCTCCAGGGAGTCGCGTGCCCATGCCCCTTCTCGCTCCCGTGATCCGGGCGCTGCTCGCGATCGTCCTCCTGGGGGCGCTCGGTGCCTGCGGGTCCAAGTTCCGGACCTATGACGGGCCCGAGGTCACGCGCGTCGTCGTCTTCAAGGAGGAGCGCCGCATGTACCTGATGCACGGGGACCGGGCGCTCAGGGGCTTCGACTTCGAACTCGGCTTCGCGCCCACCGGGCACAAGGCCGTGGAGGGCGACGGGCGCACGCCCGAGGGGCGCTACCGCATCGACCGCCGCAACCCGAACAGCAGCTTCCACCTGAGCATCGGGATCAGCTACCCCAACGCGAACGACGTGGCGCGCGCCCGCGCGCTGGGCCGCTCGCCGGGGGGGGACATTTTCATCCATGGAACGCCGAGCCGGGTCGGCGGGCGCGACGACTGGACCTGGGGCTGCATCGCCGTCACCGACCGCGAGATAGAGGACATCTACGCGATGGTCCGGAACGGCACCGTGATCGACATTTACGCCAGCGAGGCGGCAGGACGGTCGCCGGCACCCGCGCTCGCGGCGCCGCCCGCCGCGCTCCCGGACGCCTGAGGCGCTAGAAGCCCGTGGAGGGCGCCGAGGGGATCGCCCGCGTCCCGGCGAAGCCCGCGCGCCCGGTGACGAGGGTCCACCAGATCTTGCCGCCCGGCTCCTGATACCAGGAGAAGCCGAGGTCGCGCGCCTCGGGGTCGAGGATGACCCCGCGCGTCGCGGGCTCGTCCATCCAGGCGGCCAGGGTCTCGGTCTCGGTGTCGAAGCTCTCGGAGATCGCCTCTCCGCCCAGGCTGCCGAAGTACCCCGCCCGGGCCAGCCGGTCGATCGGGGACGATCCGTCGGAGCCGAAATGCCAGGGGCGGTTCTGGTTCGCCATGTCGCGGCTGTGCGTCGCCGCCGCGGCGTCGAGCGCGGGGTCGAGCCGCAGGGGCGCGGCGCGCGCGGCCGCCCTGAGGGCGTTCACCGCGTCGAGCGTCGCGAACTTGATGCGCGCCTCGTCGCCCGGCCCGATCCGGTAGATGCCGGGGCCGCGCGCGACCGCGCCGCCACCGCCGCCCGCGCAACCGGCCAGGAGCGCGGCGCCGAGGACGAGGATCGCCCGGCGGCGGTTGGGAGAGCGGAGCGCGAGGCCCCCATGAGCGGCGATATTGTCCATCGCGCTCCCTTAGGGCCAGGGGCGCTGGCGGGCAAATGCCGTGCCGCGCCGACGCGGCGTCTTGACGCGGACGTGATACCCATTTCCCGCCCGCGTCCCTATGTGGAGACCGCGGCGGCCGTCGGAGCCGCCCTTCGGGCGCGCATCCGCCCCCGTGCCCGCCGATAAGGAGACGAGACGATGAGCGACCATACACGCACCCGCCGCGCAATCCTGGCCGGGCTCGCCGGCTCGGCCGCCGCCGGCGGCGCCCTCCTGGCCGCGCCCGCGATCGCGCAGGGCGCCAGCGCCGGCCGCAACGTCAGCGGGTTCCGCGCGCTCGATTGGCAGCCCTATTTCGACGACACCGCGAACGGCGCGATCCTCGTCGACACGCAGAGCCGCGCGCTGCACTACTGGAGCGAGGATCGCTCGGTGTACAAGCTCTACCCGACCAGCGTGCCGCTCTCGGAGGACCTGACGCGGCTGGGCCGGACCGAGATCATCAAGAAGGTCGTGGGCCCCTCCTGGGCGCCGACGCCGGCGATGCGCGAGCGCAATCCCGAATGGCCGGAGTTCATCGGCCCCGGCCCGGACAATCCGCTGGGCACCCATGCGATGTGGCTGACCTGGCAGTATTATCGCATCCACGGGACGCACGACACGCGCAAGATCGGCCGCCGGTCGTCCAACGGATGCATCGGCCTCTTCAACGAGCAGATCGCCGAGCTCTTCTCCATGAGCAAAGTGGGCACACAGGTGTTGCTGATTTGACGACACCCGCGGGGGCACGAAAAAGGGTGTCGCAACTAAGGTTTGCAATCGCCCAACCCCGATGCTTTGACCGACGGGTGAGGTCCAGTCACGCGCCTGCTGCCCCCTGGCCTCCTCGTTACATGGCCGCCGGCACACTCCTTGGAGGATAACATGAAGAAACTCGTTCTCGCCGCCGCGATGACCGCCGCCGCCTCGACCGCCTTCGCCGGTGGTCTGGCCGAGCCGATCATCGAAGCCCCGATCATCGTCGAAGAGGCCGCGACGTCGTCCTCCTCGGCCGGCATCGTGGTGCCGCTCCTGCTGATCGCGGTCATCGCCGCGGTCGCCGCGTCGGACTGATCGGAGCCCTCCGGCGCCTCCGGGCGTCGGATCGGATCCAGGGAAAGGGGGCGCCGGGAGACCGGGGCCCCCTTTTCTCGTCGCGGCGGCGAGCCGATGCCGGATGGGAGGACTCGGAACCAGGGGCGCCCGCCCCCGGCGAGGGTCAGTCGAGCCAGCCGCGCAGGTTCTCCTCGATGACCGCGCCGAGGGCCGCGATATGGGCCTCGTCGTCGTTCAGGCACGGGATGTAGAGGAAGGCCTCGCCGCCCGCATGGTGATAGCTCTCGGCGATCTCCTCGTTGATCTCCTCGAGCGTCTCGATGCAATCGGCCGAGAAGGCCGGCGCGATCACGGCGATGGAGCGCTTGCCCTCGATCTCCGCCAGGCGCGCGACCTCCTCGACCGTGTAGGGCTTGAGCCACTCCTCGGGGCCGAACTTCGACTGGAAGGTGGTGCGGATCTCGGTGTCCGCCCAGCCGAGCCGTTCCTTCAGCAGGCGCGTCGTCTTCTGGCACTGGCAATGGTAGGGATCGCCCTCCAGCAGGTAGCGCCGCGGCACGCCGTGATAGGAGCACACCAGCACCTCCGGGCGCCGCTCGGCCGCCGCGTAGGCGCGCTCGACGGAGCGGGCGAGCGCGTCGATGTAGTCCGGCCGGTCGTAATAGGGCGCGACGGTGCGCACGGGCGGCTGCCACTTGTCCTTCATCAGCACGCGGAAGAACTGGTCGCAGGCGGTGGCGGAGGTAGCGCCGGCATAGTGCGGATAGAGCGGGAAGAAGAGGATCTTGGTGCAGCCCGCCGCGCGCATCGCCTCGACCTTGGAGCGCGTGCTCGGGTTGCCGTAGCGCATGCAGTAGTCGACCACGACGTCCTCGCCGTAGCGCGCCCGCATCCGCGCCTCGATCGCCGCGGTCTGCGCCTTGGTGATCGTCGCGAGGGGCGATTCGTCCGCCTCCTCGTTCCAGATGGAGCGGTAGGCCGCGCCGGAGCTGAACGGCCGCTTGGAGAGGATGACGAGCTGCAGGAGCGGCTGCCAGAGCCATGGCGAGTAGTCGATAACGCGCCGGTCGGACAGGAACTCGCCGAGATAGCGCCGCATGGACCAGTAGTCGGTCGCGTCCGGCGTGCCGAGATTCGCCAGCAGGACCCCGACCTTGCCCATGCGCACGGGCGGGTGGTCGCCTGGCAGGTGGCGCGCGGCCCCATCACGGCGCTCCGCGATCGGGGGGTCGGCGGTCATGCCCTTGGCGTCCAGCATCGCGGCGGTCCTTCTCGCGTCTTCAGGGGGCGTTTGGGCAGATAGCGGCGGGCGGGGATAGATCAATCGCGGGGCAGGGGCCGCTCGGACACCTTCAGCGCGTCGGCCAGCCGGGTGCGGGCGCTGCCGGGGCGCAGGGGCCGGGGCTGGTCGGCGGAGGGCGCCCAGCCCGCCAGGTGCACCAGCTCCAACGTGGCCGCGATGCGGCCGTCCTCCGCCGGATGGGCGGCGGCGTATATCGCGGCGGCGTCCTCGAACAGGCGGCGCGGCGGCGGACGGCGATCCCGGGCGGCGAGGGCGTTGCCTTCCCCCATGGCGCGCAGGTCGCGCATCAGGCCGCGCGCATCGGCGTAGGTGACGCGGTGCGCCTCCACGTCCGCGACGGGCAGCGCGAGGCCGGCGCGCTGCAGGAGGGCGCCGTAGTCGCGCACCTCCCCCATCGGGGCCACGCGGGGGGAGAGCCCCCCCGTGAGCCGCGATTCGGCCTGCGCCAGGGCGGCCCGCAGCTCATGCAGGGTGCGCCCGCCGGGCAGGACGACGAGCAGGAGCCCGTCGGGGCGGAGGGCGTGGCGGCATTGAACCAGTTGCCCGACCGGATCGTCCGCCCAGTGGAGCGCCATCGCGTGGATCACGAGGTCGTGCGCGCCGCGCTCCAGGGCCAGGGTCCCATCGTCCGCCACCATCCGTTGGTCGGGGTGGAGTCCCCCCAGGCCCCTGGATGGCCGGTGATGACGGCGGGACGCGTAAACGTCCTGTTAACCTCGCTCAGCCTTTCCTCCACGGAGGCGCGGGCGATGGCGTGGGCGAAGAGGGCGCCGGGATCGGAGCGGGCGCGGTGGCGCGCGAGGGCGGCGCGGTCCGTGAGGGGCGGTCGCTGCATCACGGCGGAGGTAGGCGATGGCGCGGGCGATGCAAATGGGGCGGATCACGGCAGGCGCCTCCGCCCTGGCCCGAGCGGCGATCGAGGTGGTCTATCCGCCCGCCTGCCTCACCTGCGACACGCGGACCGCCGCGGACGGCGCGTTCTGCCCCGCCTGCTGGGCCGAGGCGCCGTTCCTGCGCGGCCTCGCCTGCGATTCCTGCGGCGTGGCCCTGCCGGGCGAGGATGCGGGCGCGGTGCTGTGCGACGTCTGCCGCGACGCCCCCAAGGCCTGGGACCGGGGGCGCGCGCTCTTCGCCTATGACGGGCGCGCGAGGCAGCTGGTGCTCCGCCTAAAGCACGGCGACCGCCCCGAGCTCGCCCGCGCGGCGGGCACCTGGATGGCGGCGCGCTGCGCGGACCTGATCGGGGCGCGCACCCTGGTGGTGCCGGTGCCGCTGCACCCCTGGCGGTTCTGGCGCCGGCGGTACAACCAGTCGGCGCTTCTCTCTGTCCGGCTCGCCGCGGCGGCCGGCGCGGCGCACGGGCCGGACGCCCTGGTCCGCGCCCGCCGCACGCCGAGCCTGGCGGGCCTCGGCGCGGAGGCGCGGGCGCAGGCGCTGGGAGGGGCGATCGCCCCGCACCCGGCGCGCGGGGCCGCGATGGCTGGGCGGGACGTGCTGCTGGTGGACGATGTCCTGACCACCGGCGCGACGCTCGAGGCCTGCGCCCAGGCCGCGCGGGCGGCGGGCGCGGCGCGGGTCGATGTCTGCGTCCTCGCGCGCGCGGCGCGGGATGCCTAGATGGTGGGCGAGCCAGCCACGAGGACCCGATGCAGACGATCGAACTCTACACCTCCCCGCTCTGCGGCTATTGCCACGCCGCCAAGCGGCTCCTGGACGCCAAGGGCGCCGCCTATGCGGAGCACGACGTCTCGCGGGATCCCGCCCGGCGGCAGGAGATGATGGACCGCTCCGGCCGCCACACCGTGCCGCAGATCTTCGTCGGCGGCACGCATGTGGGCGGCTATGACGACCTCGCCGCGCTGGAGCGCGCGGGGAAGCTCGACCCGCTCCTGGCAGGCTGATCCTGGCGCCGGGAGGTCGCCCGTCAGGCCGGGCGCCTCGATGTCGCCCGTCAGGCCGGGCGCCTCGATGTCGCCCGTCAGGCCGGGCGCCTCGATGTCGCCCGTCAGGCCGGGCGCCTCGAGGTCGTGACGTAGTTCACCGAGAGGTCGCGATCGGACATCTTCCAGTCCCAGCGCGGGATGTCGAAGACGAAGCCCTGCCGGTCGACGGGATCGAGCCCCGCGCCGCGCAGGAGCTCGTAGAGCTCGTCCGGCGTGATGAACTTGGACCATTCGTGCGTGCCCTTCGGAAGCCAGCGCATGACCTGCTCGGCGCCGACGATGGCGAAGAGGTAGGATTTGGCGTTCCGGTTGATCGTGGAGCACGTCATCACGCCGCCGGGGCGAAGGAGGTCCCGGCACGCCCGGAGGTAGGCCGCCGGGTCCGAGACGTGCTCGACCACCTCCATGTTGAGGATCGCGTCGAAGCTCTCGCCGGCCGCGGCCAGCGCCTCGGCGGTCGTGGCACGGTAGTCGATGTCGAGGCCGGACGCCTGCGCGTGCAGGCGCGCGACGGGGATGTTGCGCTCGGCCGCGTCGGCGCCGACCACCTCGGCGCCCAGCCGGGCCATCGGCTCGCACAGGAGCCCGCCGCCGCAGCCGATGTCGAGGATGCGCAGCCCCTCGAAGGGCCGGGGCGCCGAGCGGTCGCGGCCATGCTCGGCCGCGATCTGCGCCGTCACGTATTCGAGGCGCACGGGGTTCATCATGTGGAGCGGCTTGAACATCCCGTCCGGGTCCCACCACGCCTCGGCCATGGCCTGGAACTTGGCGATCTCGCCAGGGTCGATGGTGGTGCCGGCCGTCGCGGCCGCGGCATCTGCCTGCATCGCTGATCTCCTTTGCGCCATGCGCCCCCTGCCCGCGGCGCGCCGAGCCGCTATATAGGCCGCGATGGACCCGTTGACCTCCCGCCGTGCGCCGCACCAGCTCTACCCGCCGGTCGATCCGTTCGACCAGCGGATGATGGACGTGCCCGGCGGGCACCGTCTCTACGTCGAGCAGTGCGGCGCGCCCGGTGGGGTGCCGGTGGTCGTGCTGCATGGCGGGCCGGGCGGCGGGTGCAGCCCCGTGATGCGGCGCTATTTCGACCCCTCGATCTACCGGGTGATCCTGTTCGACCAGCGCGGCTGCGGGCGCTCGCGCCCCCATGCCAGCGTGGAGGAGAACACCACATGGCACCTGGTCGACGACATCGAGCGCATCCGCGCGGCCCTCGGGATCGAGCGCTGGATCGTGTTCGGCGGCTCCTGGGGCGCCACGCTGGCCCTGGCCTACGCGCAGGCCCATCCCGAAGCGGCCGCGCGCCTGATCCTGCGGGGCGTGTTCCTCGCCACGCGGCGCGAGCTCGACTGGTTCTACGGCGGCGGCGCGGGGCAGTTCTGGCCCGATCTCTGGGCGCGGTTCCTGGAGCCCCTGCCCGAGGCGGAGCGCGGCGATCCGATCGCGGCCTACGGCCGGCGCCTGTTCTCCGGCAACATGATGGAGGAGACCCGCTTCGCGCGCGCCTGGGCGGCCTGGGAGAACGCGCTCGCCTCGATCGCCAATGACGGCGCGCCGGGCGAGAGCCCCGGAGAGTACGCCCGCGCCTTCGCCCGGCTCGAGAACCATTACTTCCGCCACCGCGCCTTCATGCGCGAGGATGGGCAGCTCCTCACGGACGCGCACCGCATGGCGGGCATCCCCGGCTTCGTAGTGCAGGGGCGTTATGACATGATCTGTCCGCCCGCCTCGGCCTGGGCGCTGGCAGAGGTCTGGGATTGCGAGCTTCGTATCGTCGCGCGGGCGGGACATGCGCTCAGCGAGGGCGGCATCACCGCCGCCCTCGTGGACGAGACGAACCGTCTGCGCGATTTCGGCGAGGTCCGTCGGCTCGCCTCCTAATCGCCCCGCGCGTCCACCACGGGGTTGCGCAGGACGCCGATCCCCTCGACGCCGCACTCGATCACGTCGCCGGGCCACATCCATTCCTGCGGGTCGCGCCCCGCGCCCACGCCCGCGGGCGTGCCCGTGGCGATGACGTCGCCGGGCTCCAATGTCATTCCCTGGCTGAGGTCGGCGATGAGCTGCGGCACGTTGAAGAGGAGGAGCTTCGTGTTCGCGCGCTGCTTCTCCTCGCCGTTCTTGGTGAGCCAGAGGTCGAGCACGTGGGGGTCCGGGATCGCGTCGGCGGTGACGATGCAGGGCCCCATCGGCGCGAACCCGTCCATCCCCTTGGAGAAGATCCACTGACCGGCTCGCCGGTTATCGCGCGCCGATATGTCGTTGATGACGGTGTAGCCGAAGACGTGGGCGAGCGCGTCCTCCTCGGCCACGCGCCAGGCGCGGCGGCCGATGATCACGCCGAGCTCGACCTCCCAGTCGAGCTGCTGGGTGACGTCGCCGTCGTGGCGGATGGGGTCGCCGGGGCCGATCACGGCGGTGGGCGGCTTGGAGAAGACGACCGGCTGCTGCGGCAGGGCGTTTTCGGTATCGAGGGCGCGGGCGCTCTCGGCCACGTGCTCGGTGTAGTTGAGGCCGATGCCGAACACGTTCTTGCGCGGGCGCGGGATGGGCGCGAGCAGACGCGCGTTGTCCGCCCAGACGGAGACGCCGGCGGGGCGCTCGCCGTCCGTCTCCTCGACCGCGCGGGCGAGGGCCGCCCAGGCGTCCGGCCCCATGTCGATCAGCTCGAGCATGGTGGCGGGGAACGCCTCGCCGACGATCTGGCCCAGGGCCTCGGCGTCGACGATCACCTCGCCGGCATCCGTGGGGTGCAGCACCCCGAGGCGCCCGGCGCCGTCCGCGCCGAGCCTGTAGGTCACGAGTTTCATCCGAGTATCCTTATGCGGCTATCTCTTGGTGCCCGCCGTTCTCGTCCAGCGCCTCCTCGGCGTAGAAGCCGAGCTTGCGCATGACGGGCATGTCGTTGAACTGGAAGAGGACGGCGTCGTCGGACGCGCTCGCGTTGGCGTGCTCGTGCCAGGTCCAGGGCGGCACGCAGAAGATGTCCTTCTCCGTCCAGTCGAAGCGCTTGCCGTCGATGACCGAATGGCCCGAGCCCTTGGCGACCTGATAGACGACGTTGCCCGTGTGGCGGTGGGCGCGCGTCGCCTCCCCGGCGCGGAGCATCTGCATCGCCGCGCCCATGGTGAGCATCGGATCGCCCCCGGTCTGCGGGTTCACGTAGCGCATCATCACGCCGTCATAGGGCGAGCCGTCGGTGACCTTGGCGTAGTTCAGCAAGGCCTCGTAGGTCGGCTCCCACCGATAGGCCATGAGGGGCGAATAGGGCTTGTCCCACTTGTCGAGCTCGGGCTTGAGCCCCGGCGCGCCGTAGCTGAGCGGGCTGTCGTTCACCGGCAGGTTGGTCGACTGATGGTCGTTCGGATGCACGGCGTAGAAATTCGCCTCCAGCGCGTTGGTGAGGGGGATGTCGAGCCCGTCCTGCCAGATGCAGTCGGTGCCGTCCGCCTCGATCCCGTGCTCGTGCCAGCTCCCGTTGGGGGTCAGCACGAAGTCGCGCGCGCCGAGCGTGATCTTGTGCCCGTCGACGATGGTGTAGGCGCCGGACCCCTCCATGATGAAGCGCAGCGCGGAGGCGGCATGCTTGTGCGCCCCGGCCCGCTCGCCGGCCTTCATCACCTGCAGCCCGGAGAACAACCAGCCGCAGGCGGCGCTCACGTCCGTGCGCCGCGGGTTGCGCAGGTAGACGACGCGGCGGCCCGCATCCTCCGGGCGCACCAGGTCGATGGCGCGCAGGACCTCGTGGCGCAGGTCCTTCCAGCGCCAGAGCACGGGCGCGGACTTGGGCGTCGGCTCCCAGGGCTCGATGTCGTTGGCGACGGTCCAGAGCGCGCCGGTGTCGATGCGCGCCAGGTCGGCATAGTAGGCCTCCAGCTCGGGCGTGTCCTTGACGCGGGCGCGGCCGAGCATCGTGTCGTCATGCTTGGTCATGGTCGTCTCCTATCGGCTGGGCGAGGGGTTCGGCGGCGGGGTCGTGCGCATGCAGGGGCGCGCGGGCGGAGCGGTCGAGCGAGAGGCGCAGCACGTCGAAGCGGTTGTAGTGGCCGGTGACGTCGTGCATCTGCCGCGGCTGGATGCAGCGGTTGAGGTCGATCTCGGCGGTGACGATCCCGTCCTCGTCGGTGATGCCGTCGATGGCGCGCCCGTCGGGGCCGATGATGCCCGACCATGCGGATTGCTTGCGCTCCAGCAGGTCGCGGGCGTCGGGGCGCAGCTCCTCCATCGCGGTGATGATCTCCTCGGAGATGGTGGAGGTCGCGGTGACGGTGAACACCTTGCCCTCGAAGCTGTGGGCCTGCCCGCGCAGGCGGATCGCCTCGGCCATGTCGTAGTCCTTGGGCGCCACGGGCAATGAGATGTAGCTCGCGGCGTGCACCAGCTCGCCCTGCGCGAGGAGGGCGAAGCGTGCGAGGGCGTTGGTGTTCTCCCCGCAGGCGAGGCCGCCCAGGGGGCCGATGGCGGTCTGGTGGACGCGCAGGCCCTCCCCGTCGCCGCCCGTCCAGGTGAGCTTCTCGGCCCAGGTGGGCACCAGCTTGCGGTGACGGCCGAGGATGGCGCCGTCCGGCCCGATGAAGACGAGCGTGTTCCAGAGCGTGCCGAGGGAGACGGTGCTCCGCTCGTCGATGCCGATGACGACGTGCACGCGGTGCCGGGCGGCGGCGCGGCGAACGATGTCGATCTCCGGCCCCGGCAGGTAGACCGACGCCTTGACCAGCCGCTCGAACCAGGGACCGCCCGTCACCGGGTCGGTGATCCAGTTCCAGTAGGGGTAGCCGGGGACGAACACCTCGGGGAAGACGACGAGCGTCGCGCCGCGGCCCGCGGCCTCGGCGATGAGGTCCGCGGCGCGGGCCGCGGAGGCGGCGGCGTCCAGGAAGACGGGCGCGGCCTGCACCGCGGCGGCGATGAAGACGGGCAGCTCGGACGGGAAGGGCGGGGGGACGTGCATGGAGGCTCCTCAGGCGGGATCGGGGACGAGGCGGGCCGCGGCCGCGCGGATCGCGTCGGGCCAGCGCTCCGGACGGCCGGCGCGGTCGATGTGCACGAGGGTGGAGGCCGCGGTGAAGCGGGGCTCCCCGGCGCAGGCGGCGGCGAGCGCCATGTCCATGCTCGCGCCGCCGACGCGGGTGGGCGCGGCGGTGAGGGTGAGGACGTCCCCGTGGCGGGACGGCGCGTGGAACGTCGCCTGGATGGTCGCCGTGGGGACCCCGTGGGTCCGCAGCAGCACCTCGAAGGGGGCGCCGAGGGCCGCGTCGAAGAAGGCTTCCACCAAGTCGTTCATCATCTCGAAATAGCGCGGGTAGAAGACGATGCCCGCGGGGTCGCAGTGCTTGAACAGCACCTTCTGCTCCATGGCGAAGGGGTCAGACGCCGACATGGGATTCCGCCAGCTCGGGGGTGAGGGCGCGCATCTCGCCGGTCCACACGGTCTCGCCCCGGGCGAGGATCACGGCGCGGTCGGCGATGCGGCGCAGCTCGCGCAGGGATTTGTCCACGAGGAGGATCGCCATGCCCGTCTGCGACTTCACGCGGGCGATCGCGGCCCAGATTTCGGCCCGCACGAGGGGGGCCAGCCCCTCGGTCGCCTCGTCGAGGATCAGGAGGCGGGGATTGGTCATCAGGGCGCGGGCGATGGCGACCATCTGCTGCTCGCCGCCCGAGAGGGTCGCGGCGGATTGTCCTTGCCGCTCCTCCAGCCGGGGGAAGAGGGCGAAGGCCGCCGCGGCGTCCCAGTGCCCGGGGCGGGCGGCGGCGGTCAGGTTCTCCATCACCGTGAGGTTCGCAAAGCAGCGCCGCCCCTCGGGCACGAGGCCGATGCCCCCTCGCGCGGCGCGGTGCGAGGGCAGGCCGGCCATGTCGGCGCCGTCCCAGAGGATGCGCCCGCCATCGGGCGCCAGCATCCGGCAGATGCACTTGATCGTGGTCGACTTACCCATGCCGTTGCGGCCCATGAGCGCCACGACCTCGCCCTCGCCGACCTCCAGCGAGGCGCCGAACAGCGCCTGCGTCGCCCCGTAGGCGGCGGTCACGTCCTCGACTCGCAGCAGGGTCATGCCGCGTCCTCCTCGCCCAGGTAGGCCGCGCGCACGGCCGGGTCGGCGCGGACCTCCGCCACCGTGCCGGACGCGATGATCTCGCCGTAGACCAGCACGCTGATCCGGTCGGCCAGGGCGAACACCGCGTCCATGTCGTGCTCCACCAGCAGGATCGGCGCCTCGCGCTTCAGCTCGGCGAGGAGGGCGGTGATCTCCGCCGCGCCCTCGGCGCCGAGGCCCGCCATCGGCTCGTCGAGCAGGAAGACGCGCGGGCGCAGCGCGAGGGCCATGGCGAGCTCCAGCCGGCGTCGCTCGCCATGGGCCAGCGCGGCGGCCTCCACCTCCATGCGGCCGCCCAGGTGCGTGCGGTCGGCATGCCTCTCCGCCTCGGCGATCAGGGCGCCCTCGGAGCGCCACCCGCGCAGGGCGCGGAAGCCGATCCGGTCGCGGCCGATCAGGGCGAGCATCACGTTCTGGCGCACCGTGAACTCCGGGATCACCGCCGACACCTGGAAGCTGCGCCCCAGCCCGGCGCGGGCGCGGCGCGCCGTCGAGAGGCGCGTGACGTCCCGCCCGCCCAGCTGCACGGTGCCCGAATCGGGCCGCAGCCCGCCGGAGATCTGCTTGATGAGGGTCGACTTCCCGGCCCCGTTCGGCCCGATCAGCGCGTGGATCGTGCCGGCCTCCAGCTCGAGCGACACGTCGCGGGACGCCGTGACGGCGCCGAAGGACTTGGTGATCCCGCGCACCGACAGGACGCTCATGCCGCGCGCCCCCGCCCGAGCGTGCCGACGATCCCGCCCCGCGCGAAGAGGACCACGCCCAGGAGGACCGCGCCCAGGTACATCAGCCAGTAGTCGCTGACCCCGCCGAGCATGTGCTCCAGCAGGACGAAGACGCAGGCCCCCGCGACCGGCCCAGTCAGGCGTGCGACCCCGCCGAGGATGACGAAGATCATGATCTCGCCGGAGATCTGCCAGGAGAACATGGTCGGCGCGACGAAGCGGTTGAGGTCGGCGAAGAGCGCGCCCGCGAGCCCGGTGATCATGCCCGAGAGGACGAAGGCCGTGAGGCGCAGGCGGAACACGTCGAGCCCCACCGTCTCGGCCCGCTCGGGCGACTGGCGGAGCGCGTTGAGGGCGAGCCCGAACGGCGAGGCGCGCAGCAGCGCCACCAGGAGGATCACCGCCAGGAGCACCCCGTAGGCGAGGCCGAAGAACTGGATCGGCTGCAGCGTGTTCAGCCCGGGGAAGGCGTTGCGCGTGAAGATCAGGATGCCGTCCTCGCCGCCGTAGCGCTGCCAGGAGATGGCGAACTGGTAGAACATCTGGCTGAACGCCAGGGTGATCATGATAAAGTAGACGCCGGAGGTCCGCAGGCTCAATGCGCCGATCACCAGGGCCGCGACGCCAGAGGCGAGGACCGCGACGAGCCAGATGACGGGCATGGCGTTGGTGCCCGGCAGGCCGGCGATCACGGGGGTGTAGTCCTGCGCGTGGCTGGCGAGGATGCCCATCGCGTAGCCGCCGATGCCGAAGAAGGCCGAGTGCCCGAAGCTGACCAGCCCCCCGTAGCCCAGCGCGAGGTTCAGGCCGACGCCCGCGAGCGCGAAGATGGCGGCCTTGGTCGCGAGCGTGACGGTGAAGAGCTCGCCGGCCAGGTGCGCCTGCAGGGCGACGAGGCCGAGGCCCGCCAGGATGACGGCGTTGAGGATGCGGATCGGGATCATGCCGCCGCCCCGAAGAGGCCGGTCGGCCGCGCCAGGAGCACGCCCGCCATCAGCACGTAGATCATCATCGAGGCGAGGATCGCGCCCGCGTCGCGCGTGCCGCCCAGCGCCTCGATCGCGCCGGGCAGGAGGAAGCCGCCCAGCGTGTCGGTGAGCCCGACGAGCAGCGCGCCGACGAAGGCGCCGCGGATCGAGCCGATGCCGCCGATGACGATGGTCACGAAGGCGAGGATCAGCACCGGCTCGCCCATCCCGACCTGCACCGACTGCAACGTGCCGACGAGCGCGCCCGCGAGCCCGGCGAGGCCCGCGCCGAGCGCGAAGACGATGGTGTAGAGCCGCCGGATGTCGACGCCGAGCGCGGCGATCATCTCGCGGTCCGATTCCCCCGCCCGGATGCGGATGCCCAGCCGGGTCCGCGTGACGAGCACCCACAGGCCGAGCGCCACGGCGATCCCGACCCCGATCAGCGCCAGCCGGTAGGCCGGGTAGAGGACGCCGCCGGGCAGCATCACGGGGCCCGCGAGCCAGGACGGCACGTTGAGGTAGAGCGGGAAGGAGCCGAACAGCATCCGCGTCCCTTCCGAGAAGACGAGGATGAGGGCGAAGGTCGCCAGCACCTGGTCGAGGTGGTCGCGGTCGTAGAGCCGGCGGATCACGCCGACCTCGACCACCGCGCCCGCCGCCGCCGCAGCCGCGATGGACGCCGCCACGGCGAGGAGGAAGCTGCCCGTCAGGCCCGCGACGGTGGCCGCCGCGAAGGCGCCGACCATGAAGAGCGAGCCGTGCGCGAGGTTGATGAGGCCCATCACCCCGAACACCAGCGTCAGCCCCGCCGCCATCAGGAAGAGCATCACGCCCAGCTGGACGCCGTTCAGGAGCTGTTCGAGGAGGAGGACGGACATGGAACCTCGGCGTTGGGTCGGGGGGCCGCGCCGGCCCCCCGAGGCCGCTCACATCTTGCAGTCGGCGGCGTAGGCGTCGGCATGGTCCTCGAGGACCATCTCCCCGGACTCGTTGGTGATCACGCCGTCCTCCTCGATCACGGTGCGGATGAAGTAGTCCTGGATCGGGTGCTGGTTCGGTCCGAAGCGGAACTCCCCGCGCGTGCTCTCGAAGTCGGCGGCGCGCAGCGCCTCGCGGAAGGCGTCCGCGTCCGAGACCTCGGCCACCTCCAGCGCGCTGACCAGGAGGCGCGCGGTGTCGTAGGCCTGGCTCGCGTAGACGGACGGCAGGCGGCCGTAGGCCTCCTCGAAGGCCGGGACGAACTCGGCGTTGGCCGCGTTGTCCAGATCCTTGTTCCACTGGGACGTGTTCTTGACGCCCATCGCGGCCTCTCCGGCGGCGGCCAGGATCGTCTGGTCGAAGCTGAAGGCCGGGCCGATCAGGGGCAGGTCCACGCCGCTGTCGGCGTACTGCTTGAGGAAGGCGATCCCCATGCCGCCGGGCAGGAAGAAGTAGACCGAGTCGGCCCCCGACGCGCGGATCTGCGCGATCTCGGCGGCGTAGTCGGTCTGACCGAGCGTGGTCATCACCTCCCCGGCCAGCTCGCCCTCGTAGAGGCGCTTGTAGCCGTTGAGCCCGTCGATCCCGGCCGGGTAGTTCGGGGCCAGGATGAAGGAGTTGGCGTAGCCCGCGGAGTTGGCGTAGGCGCCCGCCGCCTCGTGCAGGGCGTCGTTCTGCCAGCTCACGTTGAAGTAGTTCTCATGGCAGCGCTCGCCGGCGAAGGCCGAGGGGCCGGCATTGGGCGAGAGGTAGAACTTGCCCTGGCCCGTCACCGACGGGACGATCGCCATCGCGATGTTGGAGAAGACGGGGCCCGTCATCACGTCGACGTCCTCGCTCAGGAGCAGCTCGTCGGACATCTGCACGGCGATCTCGGGCTTCTGCTGGTCGTCCTTCACGACGACCTCGATGTCGTCCCGCCCCGACATCTCGATGCCGAGCATGAACCCGTCGCGGATGTCGAGCCCGAGGCCCGCGCCGCCGCCCGAGAGCGTGGTGACGAGCCCGACCTTCGTCTCGGCGAGGGCGGGGGCGGTCATCAGCGCGGCGAGCGCCGTGGCGGTGATCAGTCGGGTCATCTGGTCTCTCCTTGTCGGTCCGCGCCCTCGTGGCGGGGCGCCTGAGGGGAAGTCTCTAGAGATCGGTGCGCAGGTGCCAGAGGTCGGGGAAGAGCTCGACCTCCAGCATGCGGCGCAGGTAGGCGACCCCCGAGGTGCCGCCCGTGCCGCGCTTGAAGCCGATGATCCGCTCGACGGTGGTGACGTGGTTGAAGCGCCAGCGGCGGAAGTAGTCCTCCAGATCCACCAGCTTCTCGCCCAGCTCGTAGAGCAGCCAGTGGGCGGCCGGGTCGCGGTAGACCGCGAGCCAGGCGGCGCGGACGGCCTCGTCCGGGGCGTGCGGCGCCGTGCGGTCGCGCGCGGCGGCGGCGCCGACGTCGAAGCCCGCCTCCGCCAGCGTGCCGATGGCGGCGTCGTAGAGGCTCGGCCGCGCCATCTCGGCCTCGAGCGCGGCCACCTCGTCCGGTCGGTGCGCGTGCTGGCGCAGCATGGCGGGGTTGCGGTTGCCCAGCACGAACTCGCAGGTCCGGTATTGATGCGACTGGAACCCGGAGGACGCGCCGAGCTCGCCCCGGAACTCGGTGTACTCGGACGGCGTCATCGTGCGCAGCACGTCCCAGGCGCCCATCATCTGCTCGAAGATGCGCGCGACGCGGGTGAGCATCTTGAACGCCGGGCGCAGCTCGCCGGCCTCGATCGCGGCGCGCGCGGCATGGAGCTCGTGGATCGCGAGGCGCATCCAGAGCTCGGTCGTCTGGTGCTGGACGATGAACAGCATCTCGTCGTGCGCGTCGGTCTTCGGGTGCTGCGCGCCCAGGATCGCGTCCAGGCCCAGGTAGTCGCCGTAGGACATGCGGCGCGCGAAGTCCTGCTCGGCGCCCTCGGCGGCGGGATCGTAGGGGCAGCTCATGCCGGCGTCCGCAAGGCGAAGCGCTGGATCTTGCCCGTCTGGGTCTTGGGCAGGGCATCGACGAAGACGATCCGCCGAGGGTACTTGTAGGGCGCGATGACGGCCTTCACGTGGTCCTGCAACGCCTTCGCGTCGGCGCTCGCGCCAGGCGCGAGGACGACGTGCGCCTCCACGATCTGCCCGCGCTCCGCGTCCGGCGCCCCGATCACCGCGCATTCGGCGACGGCGGGGTGCGACAGGAGCGCAGCCTCCACCTCGGGCCCGGCGATGTTGTAGCCGGCGCTCACGATCATGTCGTCGTTGCGCGCGGCGAAGCGGAACGTCCCGTCCGGATCGCGCACGAAGCTGTCGCCGGTGACGTTCCAGCCGCCCTCCACGTAGCCCTCCTGCCGGTCGTCCGCGAGGTAGCGGCAGCCCGTCGGCCCGCGCACCGCGAGGCGGCCGACCGTGCCGTCCGGCACGTCGCCGCCGCCCGGGCCGATGACCTTCGCCTCGTAGCCGGGCACGGGGCGGCCCGTCCGGCCCGGCCCATGATCGTCGAGACGATTGGAGAGGAAGATGTGCAGCATCTCGGTCGCGCCGATGCCGTCGAGGATGGGCACCCCGGTGCGGCGCACCCACTCGTCGTGGACGGGCGCGGGCAGCGTCTCCCCGGCGGAGACGGCGACGCGCAGGGAGGAGAGGTCCGCGCCCTCGTCCATCGCGGCCATCATCGCCCGGTAGGCGGTGGGCGCGGTGAAGCAGATCGTCGCGCGGTAGCGCTCGATGATCTCGATCATGTTCGGCGGGGAGGCGGCCTCCAGCAGCGTCGCCGTCGCGCCGAAGCGCAGGGGGAAGATCGCGAGCCCGCCCAGCCCGAAGGTGAAGGCGAGCGGCGGCGAGCCGACGAACACGTCCTCCGGCGTGACCTGCAGGACGTTGGCGGCGTAGGCGTCCGCGACGATCAGGAGGTCGCGGTGGAAGTGCATCGTCGCCTTGGGCTCGCCCGTGGTGCCCGAGGTGAAGCCCAGGAGGGCCACGTCGCAGGCGCCGGTGGGCACGGCGTCGAAGCGCACCGGCTTCTCGAGCGCCAGCGCGTCGAGCGCGCCGTCATGGCTGGCCGTGCCGTCGAAGGCGACCACGCGCACCCCGGTCTCGGCGGCGCAGGCCTCCATCTCGTCCATCAGGCGCGCGTCGCAGAGCGCGAGCGAGACCTCGGCCTTGCGCACGATCTTGGTCAGCTCGCCGGCGCGCAGCATGGGCATGGTGTTGACCACCACCGCGCCCGCCTTGGTCGCCGCCAGCCAGGCCGCGACCATGGCGGGGTTGTTCGCCGAGCGGATCAGGACGCGCGCGCCGGGCACCACGCCCAGGTCCTCCACGAGCGCGTGGGCGAGGCGGCTCGTCCAGTCGGCCAGCTCCTTGTAGGTGCGCCGCCGGCCGTTCCCGATCAGGGCCGTGCGGTCACCGAAGCCGCGCGCGACCTGGCCGTCCGTCAGTTCGACCGCGGCGTTCAGGCGCTCCGGGTAGGAGAGTCCGCCGAGTGGCAGGTCCGGCCAGAGATGCGCGGGCGGCAGGTTGTCGCGGGCGAACGTGTCGACATGGGCGGTCGGGCCGAGGGTCATCGCGCGCCACCGGCGATGGCGTCGAGATGGGGCGCGAGAGCGCGGATGTCGTCCGGGCCGAGCATGCCCAGGAGCTCGTCCACCCAGCCCTCGTGGGCCTCGGCCTGGGCGGCGAAGGTCGCGCGGCCGCCGGGCGTGAGGCGCACGCGCAGGGCGCGGCGGTCCCCGGCGACCGCGGCGCGGTCCACGAGCCCCTCGGCCACGAGCCGGTCGACGATGCCCGTCACGTTGCCGGCCGACACGCGCAGATGGCCCGAGAGCTCCGTCATCCGGAGGCCCGCCGGATGGCGCGCCAGCGTGGCGAGGACGTCGAACCGGGGCAGGGTGGTGCCCTGCTGCGCGCGCATCCGCTCGCGCAGGGTCGATTCGACCCGCGAGGACGCGCCCAGCAGCTTGAGCCACAGGCGCAGCCGGTCCTTCGACAGGGGCTCGGCGGGTGACGGCCCGGCGCTCCGGGCGAGCGCGGGGCGGCTCATGCGGCGTCCTCCGCCGCGCTCGTCCAGCCCGGGGAGGCCAGGGCGTCCGAGCTCATCGCGACGAGGTCGGCGCGGCCCGCGAGGAGGAGGCCGTTCGCGTCGTCGCGGGTGATGCCGCCGCCGTCGACCATCACGGCCACGCCCGTCTCGGCGCGGATGCGGTCGGCCAGGGCGGCGCGGCGCAGGCCCGCCTTGCGGTCCGGATCGCCCGACGGATCGTGGAGGTAGACGAGCGGCGCGGCTGCGGCGGCCGCGGCGCGCACCAGGGCCTCCGGCTCGCCATCCGCCGCCAGGATCGCGGCCGGCGGCAAGGCGATCTCGGCGGCGCCGAGGGTGAGGCGCAGGCCGTCCCCGTCCGGGCGAAGGGCGCCCGGCCCCGCGACCCGGCCCGGCAGCGTCGCATCGCCCACCACCAGCGGCGCGTCCACGGGCGCGCCCGGCCCGCCGGCGAACCACGCCTCCGCCTCCGCCAGCCAGGCCGGGTCGCGGCGGCGCAGGTTCTCGTGCCCGATCCGCTGCGAGCGCGTGAGCATGGCGTAATTGAGCTGAATCGGGTCGAGATGCAGGTGGCGGTCGACGTTCTCGAACCACTCCAGGGAGTTGAGCGCCGCGGTCTGAAGCCGCAGGACCTCGACCCGCCGCGTCTCCTCGTATCGGGCGAGGGCGGCGGGCACGTCCGGCTCCTCGGCGAGGGCTTCGGCCAGCCCGATCGCGCTCTCGAGGGCGAGCTTGGTGCCCGATCCGATGGAGAAATGCGCCGTGGCCGCGGCGTCGCCCATGAGCGCCACGTTCTCGTGGTGCCAGCGCTCGCACAGGACGCGGGGGAAGTTGATCCACGCCGAGCCGCGGATATGGCGCGCGTTGCTCATTAGGGGGTGTCCGCCGAGATGCCGCGCGAAGATGCGCTCGCAGGTGGCGACGCTCTCCTCCTGGGTCATGCTCTCGAAGCCCCACGCGTCCCAGGTTCCCTGGCCGCACTCCACGATGAACGTCGCCGTCCCGGGCTCGAACTGGTAGGCATGCACCCACATCCAGCCGTGCTCGGTCTTCTCGAAGATGAAGGTGAAGGCGTCCTCGAAGCGCTGCGTCGTGCCGAGCCAGCAGAACTTGCAGGCCCGCAGATCGGTCATCGGGCGGAACGCGCCCTCGAACCGGGCGCGGGTGCGGGAGTTGAGCCCGTCGCAGGCCACGACGAGGTCGTGCGACGCCATCAGGTCCGCGATGTCGGCCTCGGTCTCGAAGCGCAGGTCGACGCCGAGCGCACGGGCCCGGTCCGTCAGGATCTGCAGCAGGCGCTTGCGCCCGATCCCGCAGAACCCGTGCCCCCCCGAGACGACGCGCGCGTCACCGATGACGAGGGCCATGTCGTCCCAATAGGCGAAGTGGTCGCGGATCGCGTCCGCCGAGGGCGCGTCGTTGGCCGCGAGGTTGCCGAGCGTCTCGTCCGAGAGGACGACGCCCCAGCCGAACGTGTCGTCGGGGCGGTTGCGCTCGTAGACGGTGACCTCCGCCCCCGGATCGCGCAGGCGGTGCGAGATCGCGAAGTAGAGGCCGGCGGGGCCGCCGCCGAGGCACGCGATCTTCATGAGGTGCGGGTCCTTGCCATGAGGTCACGGTACCCGGCGCGCGAGACATTTCAAGCCTAAAATATCGAGACCGGAACATCCCGCCTCGCGGATGCCCTTGAACTGGGCGCGAGGGGGGCGTAGCTAGCCATCGACAGCGGCGCGCCGGCCTCCACCCCCGGCGCCCACCGAACCGAGGAGCGGGCCGTCTGGACCCGCTTTTTTTATGCCCAGCCGATGGAGGCCCAGATGAGCGACCTCGTCGCCAAGACCGCGATGGACCAGCGCCTGGCCGAGATCGTGCGCCCGGGGATCGAGGACCTGGGCTACGAGCTCATCCGTCTGCGCCTGATGTCGGGCAAGACGCCGATCCTGCAGATCATGGCCGACCGCCCCGGCGGCGGGATCGAGGTGGACGACTGCGCCCTCATCTCCACCGACGTGAGCGCCAACCTCGACGTGGTCGACCCGATCGAGGAGGAGTACACCCTGGAGGTGTCCTCGCCGGGCATCGACCGGCCGCTGACCCGGCTCAAGGATTTCGACGTCTGGGCCGGCTACGAGGCGAAGCTGGAGACGGCCGAGCTGATCGACGGGCGCCGCCGCTTCAAGGGCACGCTCGCCGGGACCGAGGGCGAGGAGGTGCTGGTCGAGATCGAGGAGGGCACGATCGGCCTTCGCTTCGACTGGCTCAGCGACGCCAAGCTCGTGCTCACCGACGAGCTGATCCGCGACGTGCTGCGGGCCCGCAAGGACAAGGGCGCCATCGACGAGGCGCAATTCGACAGCGTCGAGACATTCATGGACGACGAAGGCGAGGCCGAGGCCGCCGCCCCCCGAAAGGACCACTGACATGGCCATCACCTCCGCCAACCAGCTCGAGCTCCTGCAGACCGCCGAGGCGGTCGCGCGCGAGAAGATGATCGACCCCGCCCTCGTGGTGGAGGCGATGGAGGAGTAGCTCGCCCGCGCCGCCAAGTCCCGCTACGGCGACGGCATGGACATCCGGGTCAGCATCGACCGCAAGACCGGCCGCGCGACCTTCACCCGCGTGCGCACGGTGGTCGCCGAGGAGGAGCTCGAGAACTACCAGGCCGAGATGACCGTCGAGCAGGCCCGCGACCACCTCGAGGATCCGAAGGTCGGCGACACGATCGTCGACGAGGTCCCGCCCGTGGAGATGAACCGCATCGCCGCGCAGTCGGCCAAGCAGGTGATCCTCCAGAAGGTGCGCGAGGCCGAGCGCGACAAGCAGTTCGAGGACTACAAGGACCGGATCGGCACGATCATCAACGTCGCCGTCAAGCGCGAGGAGTACGGCAACCTCATCGTGGACCTCTCGCCGGGCGAGGGCGTGCTGCGCCGCTCGGACAAGATCGGCCGCGAGAGCTACCGCCCCGGCGACCGCATCCGCGTCTACATCAAGGACGTGCGCCGGGAGATCAGGGGCCCGCAGATCTTCCTGTCGCGCACCGCGAACGAGTTCATGATCGAGCTCTTCCGCATGGAGGTGCCGGAGATCTACGACAACATCATCGAGATCAAGGCCGTCGCCCGCGACCCGGGCAGCCGCGCCAAGATCGGCGTGATCTCCTACGACAGCTCCATCGACCCGGTCGGCGCCTGCGTCGGCATGCGCGGCAGCCGGGTGCAGGCGGTCGTCAACGAGCTCCAGGGCGAGAAGATCGACATCATCCCCTGGAACGAGGACATGCCCACCTTCCTCGTCAACGCGCTGCAGCCAGCCGAGGTGTCCAAGGTCGTCTTCGACGAGGACGCCGAGCGCATCGAGGTCGTGGTGCCCGACGAGCAGCTCAGCCTCGCGATCGGCCGGCGCGGTCAGAACGTGCGCCTCGCCTCGCAGCTCACCGGCCTCGACATCGACATCCTCACCGAGGAGGAGGAGAGCCAGCGCCGCCAGAAGGAGTTCGAGGAGCGCACCCAGCTCTTCGTCGGCGCGCTCGACCTGGACGAGTTCTTCGCCCAGCTCCTGGTCGCCGAGGGGTTCACCTCTCTGGAGGAGGTCGCCTATGTCGACCGCTCGGAGCTAACGGTGATCGACGGCGTGGACGAGGACACGGCCGAGGAGCTGCAGACCCGGGCCGCCGAGCATCTCGAGGCGATCGCCGCCAAGGCCCTCGAGAAGGCGCGCGAGCTCGGCGCGGAGGACAGCCTCATTGCATTCGACGGGCTGACCCCCCAGATGGTCGAGGCGCTCGCCCAGGACGACGTGAAGTCGCTCGAGGATTTCGCGACCCTCGCCGACTGGGAGATCGCCGGCGGCTGGACGGTCGAGAACGGCGAGCGCAAGAAGGACGACGGGGTGCTGGAGCCCTTCGACATCGGGCTGGAGGAGGCGCAGAAGATGATCATGACCGCGCGTGTCCTTCTGGGCTGGGTCGATCCCGAGGAGCTCGAGCGCGAGCGCCTCGCCAAGGAGGCCGCCGAGGCCGAAGCCGCGGAGGCCCCGGCCTGATGGCCGGGATGTCCCGGAATGACCCGTGGTGGAGCCACCAAGGAGCGTGACGCCCCCGAGCGTCGCTGCCTCGTCACCGGCGAGAGCGGCGGCAAGGCCGGGCTGATCCGCTTCGTCGCCGGCCCCTCGGGGCAGGTGGTGCCCGACGTGGCCGGCAAGCTGCCGGGCCGGGGCTTCTACGTCACCGCCGAGCGCGCCGCCTTGCAGCGCGCGATCGACAAGCGCCTCTTCGCCCGCGGGGCCAAGGCGCCGGTCGAGGTGCCCGACGGCCTCTTGGACATGATCGAGGCGCAGCTCCTGCGCCGGGTCCAGGACGGCATCGCGCTGGCGCGCAAGGCCGGCCGCGCTGTGACGGGCTACGAGAAGGTCAAGGGCTGGCTGCTGACGGGCGAGGGGAAGGTCCTCGTCCAGGCCAGCGACGGCTCCGGCCGGCAGAAGACCAAGCTGAACACGCCACAGGACGGCCGATTCATCGGCGCCCTGACGGCGGAGGAACTGGGACTGGCCTTCGGCCGCGCGTCGGCGATCCATGCCGCGCTCGCGTCTGGTAGGTTGACGACCCGTATTGTAGAGGACGCGGCGAAGCTCGCCGGTCTCAGGACAGCAGGCGGCGGCGATCCGGCCGCCGGGAAGGAACCCATCGCATGAGCGACGACGACAAGAAGCCCCTCGGCCTGCGTGGCGGCGGCCCCCGTTCGGGACAGGTCAAGCAGCGTTTCAGCCATGGCCGCACGAACAGCGTGGTCGTCGAGACCAAGCGCAAGCGCGTGGTCGCCCCCAAGCCGGGCGCCAAGCCCTCGGCCGCGACCGGGGCCGGCACGACCCGGCCCATCGGCGGCGACCCCTCGCGCCGGC
This sequence comes from uncultured Alphaproteobacteria bacterium, assembly GCA_963833115.1. GTDB lineage: Bacteria > Pseudomonadota > Alphaproteobacteria > Rhodobacterales > Rhodobacteraceae > Hasllibacter. The sequence goes on from CAWHWS010000002.1 coordinate 690,280, forward strand.
CCGGCGGCATCTCCGAGGCCGAGCTCGAGCGCCGGATGAAGGCCCTCCAGCTCGCCAAGGCCCGCGAGGCCGAGGACGCCGAGCGCCGCGAGGCCGAGGAGCGCGCCCGCGCCGAGGACCGCGAGAAGCGCCGCGCCGAGATCGAGGCCAAGGAGCGCGAGGAGCAGGAGCGCGCCGACGCGCTCAAGGCCAAGGCCGACGCCGAGGCCGCCGAGAAGCGCGCCGCCGAGGCGCGCGCCCAGGCCGCCGCCGCGCCGCCCCCTGCCCCCGGCGACGTGGCCCGGGGCCCGTCCCGCGCCGCGCCCGGCGCCGCGCCCCGCAAGGGACGCGAGGACGACAAGCGCCGCGACGGCGGCAAGGGCCGTGCCGACGCGGGTGGCGGTCGCCGCACCGGCAAGCTGACCCTCTCGGAGGCCACCGGCGGCGGCGGGCGCCAGCGCTCGCTCGCGTCCATGAAGCGCAAGCAGGAGCGCGCCCGCCGCCAGGCGATGGGCCAGGCCGAGCCGCGCGAGAAGGTCGTGCGCCAGGTCCGGCTGCCCGAGGCGATCACCGTCGCCGAGCTCGCCAACCGCATGTCCGAGCGCGTCGCCGACGTGGTCAAGTCGCTGATGACGAGCGGCATGATGGTCACGCAGACGCAGACGATCGACGCCGACACCGCCGAGCTCATCATCGAGGAGTTCGGCCACAAGGTCGTGCGCGTCTCGGACGCGGACGTGGAGGACGTCATCGAGCAGACGCCCGACGACGAGGGCGACCTCGTGGCGCGCGCGCCCGTGATCACGATCATGGGCCATGTCGACCACGGCAAGACCTCGCTTCTGGACGCGATCCGCCAGGCGCGGGTCCAGGCCGGGGAGGCCGGGGGGATCACCCAGCACATCGGCGCCTATCAGGTCGTCCAGAACGGTCAGCCGCTGACCTTCCTCGACACGCCGGGCCACGCGGCCTTCACCTCCATGCGCGCGCGGGGCGCGCAGGTGACGGACATCGTCGTGCTCGTCGTCGCGGCGGACGATCAGGTCATGCCGCAGACCATCGAGGCGATCGCCCACGCCAAGGCGGCGAAGGTCCCGATGATCGTCGCCATCAACAAGATGGACAAGCACGGGGCCAATCCCGACAAGGTCCGGACGGACCTCCTGCAGCACGAGGTCGTCGTCGAGAAGATGTCCGGCGACGTGCAGGACGTGGAGGTCTCGGCCACCACCGGCGCCGGGCTCGAGTCCCTCCTCGAGGCGATCGCGCTGCAGGCCGAGGTGCTCGAGCTGCGCGCCAATCCCGACCGCCCCGCCGTGGGCGCCGTGATCGAGGCCAAGCTCGACGTCGGCCGCGGCCCGGTCGCGACCGTCTTGATCCAGAACGGCACCCTGCGGCAGGGCGACATCTTCGTCGTCGGCGAGCAATGGGGCAAGGTCCGCGCCCTCGAGAACGACCAGGGTCAGCGCGTCAAGGAAGCGGGGCCGTCCGAACCGGTCGAGGTCCTCGGCCTCAACGGCACGCCCGGCGCGGGCGACGTCCTCAACGTCGTGGAGACCGAAGGCCAGGCGCGCGAGATCGCGGCCTACCGTCAGAGCGCGGCCAAGGAGAAGCGCGCCGCCGCCGGCGCCGCGGTCACCCTCGATCAGCTCATGGCGAAGGCCAAGGCGGACGAGGACGTGGCCGAGCTCCCGATCCTGGTGAAGTCCGACGTGCAGGGCTCCGCCGAGGCGATCCAGCAGGCGCTCGAGAAGATCGGCAACGACGAGGTGCGCGTGCGCCTCCTCCTGTCGGGCGTCGGCGCGATCACCGAGAGCGACGTGACCCTCGCCGAGGCGTCCAAGTCGCCGATCTTCGGCTTCAACGTTCGGGCCAACGCCGCCGCCCGGGCGATCGCCAACCAGAAGGGCGTCGAGATCCGCTACTACAGCGTGATCTACGACATGGTCGACGATGTGCGCGACGCCGCGAGCGGTCTGCTGAAGGCCGAGGTGCGCGAGACGTTCATCGGCTACGCCGAGATCAAGGAGGTGTTCCACGTCTCCAAGATCGGCAAGGTCGCGGGCTGCCTCGTCACCGAAGGCGTCGCGCGCCGCTCGGCCGGGGTGCGCCTGCTGCGCGACGGCGTCGTGATCCACGAGGGCACGCTGAAGACGCTCAAGCGGTTCAAGGACGAGGTCTCGGAAGTGCAGTCGGGCCAGGAATGCGGCATGGCGTTCGAGCGCTACGAGGACATCCGCCAGGGCGACGTGATCGAGATCTTCACGCGCAAGGAGGTCGAGCGCTCGCTCCCCGTCGAATGACCTGGGACGGGGGGCTTTCGAGGCCGGTCGTACATGGCCGGCCCTCGACGGCCTCGGAAACGAAAAACGGGAGAGGCCTGCGCCCCTCCCGTTTCCCGACCTCGAGTCTCCGGCCGCTGAGCGGCCCGTCCGCTCAGGCGCCAATCACCGCCTGGATCGGATCGCCGGCGACGGTCTTCGCGCCGACCTGCACCACCACGCGTCCGTCAGGAAGGGAGCGCACGTAGCTGCCCTGCACCGAGACGTAATCACCAACCGTCACCGTCCTGATCATGCTTCTGTCCCCCACGATCCGATTTGTTCCATGACATACGCTAGTATGACAGTTCTAAGGCGTCATCCGTTAACTGCGCCCTAATGACCCGTTCGTGAACAAATGTTGTGCGATCGCGCCTAAAGAATGTCCCTCAAGGCGGCGACGAGGGGGAGGTCGGCCGGCGGCATCGGGTAGTCCCGCATCCGGGAGAGGCGCACCCATTCGAGCGTCTGTCCTTCCTTCGCGATCGGCCGACCGTCCCACCTCCGGCACGCGTAGAGCGGCATGAGGAGGTGGAAGCCCTCGTAGGCGTGGCTCGCGAAGGTCAGCGGCGCGAGGCACGACGCCCAGGTGCCGATGCCGAGCTCCTCGTGCAGCTCTCGGATCAGGGCGGCTTCCGGCGTCTCCCCGGGCTCGACCTTCCCGCCCGGGAATTCCCACAGTCCCGCCATGGACTTGCCCGGCGGGCGCCGGGCCAGGAGGATGCGGCCGTCGACGTCGATCAGCGCGACCGCCGCGACGAGGACGAGGCGCGCGCCGTCAGGAGCGGTAGTCTGCATTGATCTCGATGTAGCGGTGCGTGAGGTCGCAGGTCCACATCTCCGCCGCGCCCGTCCCGAGGCCGAGGTCCACGGCGATCTCGATCTCGGTGCCGGCCATGTGCGCGGCGGCGCGCTCCTCGGAATAGTCCGGGGAGACCCAACCCTCGCGCGCGACGTCCACCTCGCCGAAACGGATCGCGAGCCGGTCGCGATCGGCCCGCGCGCCGGACTTGCCGACCGCCATGACGATGCGGCCCCAGTTCGGATCGCCGCCGGCGATGGCGGTCTTCACAAGGGGCGATTCGGCGATGGCGCGGGCCACGCGCGCGGCGTCGGCGTCGTCCGCGGCGCCGGTGACGCGAACGGTGACGAAGCGGGTCGCCCCCTCGCCGTCGCGCACGATCTGACGCGCGAGGTCCTCCATCACGCCTCCGAGCGCGGCCTCGAAGGCCTCCGCTTCGGGCGCCGGCCCGGCGCGGGTCGCGGCGACGAGGACCATGTCCGAGGTCGAGGTGTCCCCGTCCACCGTCGCGCGATTGAAGCTGCGCGCGACCTGCCGGGAGACCATTCCCTGCAGGGCGTCCTGCGCGATGTCGGCATCGGTGAAGACGAAGGCGAGCATCGTCGCCATGTCCGGCGCGATCATTCCCGAGCCCTTCGCGATGCCGGCGATCGCCCACCCGCCCGCCACGGCGGACGCCCCCTTGGCGAAGGTGTCGGTCGTCAGGATCGCGTCCGCCGCCCCGCGGAGATCGCCCGTCTGCCCGGCGAGCCCGTCGATGGCGCGCGCCACCGCGGCGTCGTCCAGCGGCTGGCCGATCACGCCGGTGGAGGCGGTGAACACGCGCCCCTCCGGGACGCCCGTCGCGGCCGCCACGGCGGCGCAGATCGCCGCGACCGACCCGTCGCCCCGCTTGCCCGTGAAGGCGTTCGCGTTGCCCGCGTTGACGAAGATCGCGGCGCCCTGAGACGGATCGCCCCCGCGCTTCGCCTCGCAGTCGAGCACGCTGGCCGAACGGGTCGCGGAGCGGGTGAACGCCCCGGCCATGGCGGTCCCCGGCGGCAGGATCGCGAGCATCACGTCCGGCCGCCCCTTGTAGCGCAGGCCGGCGGCGGCGGAGGCGACGCGCAGGCCCGCGATCTCGGGCAGGTCGGGGAACGCCTCCGGCGCGAGCGGCGAGCGGGCCATCAGGGGCGCAGGAGCGCGGGGTCGAGCGCCTCGAGCGGCACGCGTTCGATCTGCGTCGCGGCTTCGACCTCCGCGAGGTAGGCGCGCACCGCCTCCGATTGCAGGCGACCCCGGATCTCGGCGGCGGCGGCCTCGAAGGCGGGCGGCGCGGCCTCGCGGGTGTCGTTCAGGCGGATCACGTGCCAGCCGAACTGCGTCTGGACGGGGGCGGAGACCGCACCGACCTCGAGCGCCTGAACGGCCGCCTCGAACTCTGGCACCATCTGGCCCGCGCCGAAGAAGCCCAGCGCGCCGCCGCGGGGACCGGACGGCCCGGTCGAGCGCTCCTTGGCGACGTCCGCGAACGCCGCCCCGCCCTCGATCTCGGCGATGGCCGCCAGCGCGTCCTCCTCGGAGTCGAGCAGGATGTGCGAGGCATCGTATTCGGCGGCGCCCTCGAACCCCTCGATCTGCGCCTCGTAGGCGGCGCGCACGTCCTCTTGCGTGACCGCGTCCTCGAGATGGCGCATGATCGCGAGGTTGGCGAGCCGCCCGCGACGGATCCCCTCCAGCTCGCGCTCCACCTCCTCGGGCACCTCCTCGACGGTCAGGGCGAGCGCGTTCTGCTGCACGACCTGGTCGATCAGGCCCGGCAGGAGCGCCTCGCCGGGCAGGTTCCGGTACTGCTCGGGCAGGCCGCCGAGGGCGACGCGCAGGTCGGCAATTGTGACGTCCTCGCCCGCGACGGTCGCGACGACGGTCTCGCCGCCGTCCTGCGCGAGGGCGGGGGCGCCGAGAAGCAGGGCGGCGAGGCAGGTGGTCCGTAGCATCTTCACGATGGGATCTCCGGGATGGGGCGTGGCGACGTTGACCTTTACCGGGGCCACCCCTATCTCGCGAACGTCGCGGATCCCGGGGCGACTTGGCCAGCGGATGTGGCGCCGACTGTTACGGCCCTCCCGCCCGGGCGACAAGGCTCCCATCCTCACGTCGCGGCCAGCGGGAGTGATCGCTACATGCTTGGTTTGGGCACCATCCGGCGCAAGGTCTTCGGCACGCCGAACGACCGCAAGGTCAAGGCGGTCGCCCCGCTGGTCGAGAAGATCAACGCGCTCGAGCCCGAGTTCGGGGCGCTGGACGATGCCGGCCTGATCGCGCGCACCCAGGCGCTGCGAGAGCGCGCCAAGGCCGAGCCGCTGGACGACCTCATCCCCGAGGCGTTCGCCAACTGCCGCGAGGCCGCGCGCCGCGCCCTCGGCCTGCGCGCCTTCGACACGCAGCTCATGGGCGGCATCTTCCTGCACCAGGGCAACATCGCCGAGATGAAGACCGGCGAGGGCAAGACCCTCGTCGCGACCTTCCCCGCCTACCTCAACGCGCTGACGGGCCGCGGCGTGCACATCGTCACGGTCAACGACTACCTCGCCAAGCGCGACGCCGAGTGGATGGGCAAGGTGCACGCCGCCCTCGGCATGACCACCGGCGTCGTCTACCCGCAGCAGCCCGAGGCCGAGAAGAAGGCCGCCTACGCCGCCGACGTGACATACGCCACGAACAACGAGCTCGGCTTCGACTACCTGCGCGACAACATGAAGGGCTCGCTGGCCGAGATGAACCAGCGCGGCCACAATTTCGCGATCGTCGACGAGGTGGACAGCATCCTCATCGACGAGGCGCGCACGCCCCTCATCATCTCGGGCCCGGCGCAGGACCGGTCCGAGCTTTACACCACCATCGACAAGGTCATCCCCGAGATCGCGCCCGAGCATTACGAGCTCGACGAGAAGACCCGCAACGTGACCTTCACCGATGACGGGAACGAGTTCCTCGAAGGCCGGCTGCAGGAGCTCGGCATCCTGCCCGAGGGGCAGTCCCTCTACGATCCCGAGTCCACCACCATCGTCCATCACGTCAACCAGGGCCTGCGCGCGCACAAGCTCTTCCAGCGCGACCAGCACTACCTCGTGGCCGGCGGGGAGGTCGTCCTCGTGGACGAGTTCACGGGCCGGATGATGAAGGGCCGCCGCCTGTCGGACGGCCTTCACCAGGCGATCGAGGCCAAGGAGGGCACGCCCATCCAGGCCGAGAACGTGACCCTCGCGAGCGTGACGTTCCAGAACTACTTCCGCCTCTACGACCGTCTCTCCGGCATGACCGGCACGGCCGTCACCGAGGCCGAGGAGTTCATGCAGATCTACGGGCTCGGCGTCGTCGAGGTGCCGACCAACCGCCCCATCGCCCGCGCCGACGAGGACGACGCCGTCTACCGCACCGGCACCGAGAAATACGGCGCCATCGTCACCGAGATCGAGAAGGCCCATGCGAAGGGCCAGCCGGTCCTCGTCGGCACCACCTCGATCGAGAAATCCGAGATGCTGTCCGGTCTCCTCACGGCGGCCGGCATCGTGCACAGCGTCCTGAACGCCCGGCAGCACGAGCAGGAGGCGCAGATCGTCGCCGACGCCGGAAAGCCGGGCGCGGTCACCATCGCGACCAATATGGCCGGGCGCGGCACCGACATCCAGCTCGGCGGCAATGTCGAGATGCGCGTGCTGGAGGCCCTGGCCGAGGATCCGGATGCCGATCCCGACGCCGTGCGCGCCCGCATCGAGGCCGAGGTCGCCGGCGACAAGGCCAAGGTGATCGAGGCCGGCGGCCTCTTCGTCCTCGCGACGGAGCGCCACGAGAGCCGGCGCATCGACAATCAGCTCCGCGGCCGCTCGGGCCGTCAGGGCGATCCCGGTCGCTCGTCCTTCTTCTTGTCGCTCGAGGACGACCTGATGCGCATCTTCGGGTCCGACCGTCTCGACAAGGTGCTCTCCACGCTCGGCATGAAGGAGGGCGAGGCGATCATCCATCCGTGGGTGAACAAGTCGCTCGAGAAGGCACAGGCCAAGGTCGAGGGGCGAAACTTCGACATCCGCAAGCAGCTCCTCAAGTTCGACGACGTGATGAACGAGCAGCGCAAGGTCATCTTCGGCCAGCGCCGCGAGATCATGGAGGCCAGCGACCTCTCCGAGATCGTCCAGGACATGCGCCATCAGGTCATCGACGACCTCGTGGAGGCGCACATCCCGCCCAAGTCCTACGCCGACCAATGGGACGGGCCGGGCCTCTACGCCGCCCTGATCGAGAAGCTGAACCTCGAGGCGCCCGTCATCGAATGGGCGGACGAGGACGGCGTCGACGACGAGACCATCCGCGAGCGCCTCTACGCCGCCTCCGACGAGGCCGCGGCGGGGCGGGCCGAGCGCTTCGGCGCAGATCAGATGCGGGACATCGAGAAGCAGGTCCTCCTGCAGACCATCGACGCGAAATGGCGCGAGCACCTGCTGACGCTCGAGCACCTGCGCTCCGTCGTCGGCTTCCGAGGCTATGCCCAGCGCGATCCGCTCAACGAGTACAAGACCGAGGGCTTCCAGCTCTTCGAATCCATGCTCGACGGGCTCCGCGAGGACGTGACGCAGAAGCTCGGGCAGGTGCGCCCGATGAACGAGGAGGAGCAGCGCCGCCTCATCGCGCAGCTTCGCGCGCAACAGGGGGCCCTCGCGGAGGCGGCCGAGCCGGCGCCCCGGCCCGAGGATCCCGTCACCGGCTTCGACGAGGCCGACCGCGCGACCTGGGGTAATCCGGCGCGCAACGATCCCTGTCCCTGCGGGTCGGGCAACAAGTTCAAGCATTGCCACGGCCGCCTCGCCTGAGGTCCCTCGGGGCCGTGGCCTGCGCCGTCCGGGCGGCGGTGACGGGCCTTGCCCTGGTCCTCGGGGCGGCCGCCGCGGCGCAGGACATGCAGGTCACGCTGCAGATCGAAGACGGCCCCTCCCTGACCGGCGCCCTCCTGGGACATGACGGCGCGCGGATCCGGATCGATACCGAGTACGGCCCCCTCACGGTCGACGCCGCCGCCGCCACCTGCCGCGGCGCCGCGTGCCCTCCGCCTTGGGAGGAACGGCTCGCGATCTCCGGCGAGGGCGCGATCGGCCGCGGGGTCCTCCCGCCCCTGATCGAAGGGTTCGCGCGGGCGCGCGGACTGCAGGTCGCCCTCGACCGGCCCGACGGGGGTCACGATGACTGGACCCTGACGGCGCAGGACGGCGCGCTCCTCCGGGTGGCGGTGCGGCACACCACCACCGCCGAGGGGCTGGCCGACATCATCGCCGAGGAGGCGGACCTCGCGATCGCGCTGCGCCCGGTGCGGCTCCTGGAAGCCGCGATGATCGAGGACGCGGGGCTGGGCGCGGTCGGGGCGGCCGCGCGAGCGCGCGCCCTCGGTGCGGACGCGCTCGTGCCCGTCGTCTCGCCGGACGGCGGCGCAATGGCGCCGACCCTGCCGCAGCTCGCGGCCCTCTTCGCCGGCGCGCTGGACGACTGGGCCGATCTCGGGCTGCCCCTCGGCCCCGTGCGCCTGCATCTCCCGATGGAGGGAGACGGCATGGCGCAGGCCTTCGAGGACGCGGTCATGGCGCCCGCCGGGCTGACCCTCGCGGCGGAGATCACGCGTCATGCGGACGCCGGCGCCCTGGCACGGGCGGTCGCGGCCGATCCCGGCGCGATCGGCATCGTGCGCCTCGGACAGTCGGGGCCGGCACGGGTCCTCGGCCTGCGCGGCGGCTGCGGCGATCCCATCCGGGACGACGCGGACGCCATCCGCGCCGGGGATCACCCGCTCGTCCTGCCGATCCTGCTCTACCTTCCCGCGCGGCGGCTGCCGCCGATGGCGCGCGACCTCGCGGCTTATCTCGCGGGGCCGGAGGCCCAGGTTGCAATCGCCGCCGCCGGGCTGGTCGACCGGGTGCCGCGGCGCCTCCCCCTGGCCGGACAGGGGGTCCGGCTGGCGCGCGCCATCCGGGACGCCGGTGAGGACGCGCCATTGGAGACGTTGCAGGATCTCGTGGGCCGGCTGCGCGGCGCCGACCGGCTGACCACGACGTTCCGTTTCGCGGACGGGGCGGCCACGCTCGACGCGCCGAGCACGGATCACGTCCATCGCCTCGGCGCCCGGATCGCCGCCGGCGCGTTCGACGGACGCACGATCCTCCTCGCCGGGTTCTCGGACGCGCAGGGGCCGGGGGCGCGCAACCGCCGGCTCTCGGCCCTGCGGGCGGAGGCCGTGCGCGCGGCGCTGGTGCGGGCGGCGGGCGGGCCCGGGGGCGCGACGATCGAGGCCGCGGGCTTCGGCGAGGCCGCGCCGCTCGCCTGCGACGACACCCCCTGGGGCCGGCGCGTCAACCGCCGGGTCGAGGTCTGGGCGGACTAGAGGTAGCCCTCCGCGCGGAAGCTGACCTCCCGGCTGTCGCCGATGACGATATGATCGTGCAGGACCAGCCCCAGCGCCTCCACCCCCAGGGCGATGCGCTCGGTCATGGCGATGTCGGCCTGCGACGGGGTCGGGTCGCCCGAGGGGTGGTTGTGCACCAGGATCAGCGCCGAGGCGTCGAGCTCCAGCGCCCGCTTGATGACCTCTCGCGGGTAGACGGGGACGTGGTCGACGGTGCCCTTGCCCGCCTGCTCGTCGGCGATCAGGGCGTTCTTGCGATCGAGATAGAGGACGCGGAACGCTTCGGTGTCCGAATGGGACATCTCCGCGCGCAGATAGTCCATGATCGCGTCCCAGGACGACAGGACCGGCCGCTGCATCACACGTCCGCGCGCGAGGCGCCGCGCCGCGGCCTCGACGATCTTGATCTCGGTCACCACGGCCGCACCGACGCCGTGCACCTCGGCCAGCCGGGCGGGGCTCGCGGCGAGCACGCCGGTGAAGCCGCCGAATCGCTCCATCAGGCGGTTGGCCAGCGGCTTGACGTCCTGCCGCGGGATGGCCCGGAACAGCACCAGCTCCAGAAGCTCGTAATCGGGCACCGCCCCGTCGCCGCCGCGCACGAACCGGCTGCGGAGCCTGGCGCGGTGGTCCTTGATGTAGGACGGCAGCCGCGCCCCGTTCGGGACGGCCGGGGCCTCGTCGAGGAGGGAGGCGGAAGCCTCGGCGAAGGCGTGGGGGTCGGACATGGCCCGACCCTCCGGCATCACGGTTAAAGGGGCGTTAACGCCTCAGGCGAGCCCGTCCCAGAAGCTCTTCACCCGGGCGAAGAACCCATCCGATTCGGGGTTGTTGGACGCCTCGCTCAACGTTTCGAACTCGCGCAGCAGCTCCTTCTGCCGTCCCGAGAGGCTGACCGGGGTCTCGACCGCGATCTCGATGAACATGTCGCCCGCGACGCCGCCCCTCAGCGCAGGCATCCCCTTGCCGCGCAGGCGCATGCGCTTGCCCGACTGGCTGCCGGCCGGGACCTTCACGCGGCTGCGCCCGCCGTCGATCGTGGGCACCTCGATCTCGCCGCCGAGCGCGGCCTTCGTCATCGGGGCGGGCACCTCGCAGAAGAGGTGCGTACCGTCGCGCTGGAAGATCGGATGCTCGGCGACCTCGATGAAGATATAGAGATCCCCGGAGGGCCCGCCACGCAGGCCCGCCTCCCCCTCGCCTCCGAGGCGGATGCGGGTGCCGGTCTCCACGCCCGCGGGGATGTTCACCGAGAGCTGGCGCTCCCGCTCGACGCGCCCCGCACCCCCGCACTTGGCGCAGGGGTTCTTGACGATCTGGCCCGCGCCCGAGCAAGTCGGGCAGCTCCGCTCCACGGTGAAGAAGCCCTGCTGCGCGCGCACCTTGCCCATGCCCGAGCAGGTCGGGCAGACGGTCGGCTCCGCGCCGCCCTCGGCTCCGGTGCCCGAGCATTTGTCGCAGGCGACGGCCGTCGGCACCTGGATCGATTCGGACTTGCCGGCGAACGCCTCCTCCAACGTGACGCGCAGGTTGTAGCGCAGGTCGGAGCCGCGCGAGGCCCGCCGGCCGCCGCCCTGCTGGCGCCCGGACATGCCGCCGAAGAGATCGTCGAACACGTCCGAGAAAGCGCTGGCGAAATCGGCCTGCTGGGCGCCTCCGCGGCGGCCGAACGGGCTGCCGCCGCCGCCTCCGCCGCCGCCCTCGAAGGCGGCGTGGCCGAAGCGGTCGTAGGCGGCCTTCTTCTCCGGGTCCTTGAGGACGTCATGCGCCTCGTTGGCCTCCTTGAACTGCGCCTCGGCGTTCGGATTGTCCGAATTCCGGTCGGGATGCAGCTCCTTGGCCTTCCGGCGGTAGGCTTTCTTGATGTCGTCCGCGCCGGCGCCGCGCGCCAGGCCCAGGACCTCGTAATAGTCTTTCTTGGCCATGTCTCACTCCCTCCCGGGAACGGACGCGGCCGGCCGCCCGCGCAGGACGACCGGCCGCGATGCAGAAGGTCGGGCGATCAGGACGCGCGCTTGTCGTCGTCCAGGTCCTCGAAATCGGCGTCGACGATGTCGTCGTCCACGCCCGCCGGCTCGTCGGCGCCCTCCGCCGCGTCATCGCCCGACGCCTCGGCGCTCGCCTTGTAGATCGCCTCGCCGAGCCGCATCGACGCCTCGGTGACGTTCTGGATGCCCGACTTGATCTTGCCGGCATCCTGGCCCTCGGTCTGCTCCTCGAGGTTCTTCACCGCGAGCTCGATCGCCTCCACGGTGGAGGGGTCGACCTTGTCGCCATGCTCCTTGAGCGACTTCCTCGTAGCGTCGATCAGGCTCTCGGCCTGGTTCTTCGCCTCGACGAGCTCGCGGCGCTGGGCGTCGGCCTCGGCATTGGCTTCGGCGTCCTGCACCATCTTCTCGATCTCGTCGTCCGAGAGGCCGCCCGAGGCCTGGATGGTGATCTTCTGCTCCTTGTTCGTGCCCTTGTCCTTGGCGCTGACGGACACGATGCCGTTCGCGTCGATGTCGAAGGTCACCTCGATCTGCGGCATGCCGCGGGGCGCGGGCGGGATGTCCTCGAGGTTGAACTGCCCGAGCATCTTGTTGTCGGCCGCCATCTCGCGCTCGCCCTGGAAGACGCGGATCGTGACCGCGTTCTGATGGTCCTCGGCGGTGGAGAAGACCTGGGACTTCTTCGTCGGAATGGTCGTGTTGCGATCGATGAGCCGCGTGAACACGCCGCCCAGCGTCTCGATCCCGAGCGACAGCGGCGTCACGTCCAGGAGCACCACGTCCTTGACGTCGCCCTGCAGCACGCCGGCCTGGATCGCGGCGCCCAGGGCCACGACCTCGTCGGGGTTCACCCCCTTGTGCGGCTCCTTGCCGAAGAACTTGGAGACCTCCTCCACGACCTTGGGCATCCGGGTCATCCCGCCGACGAGCACGACCTCGTCGACCTCCGAGGTGGAGAGACCCGCGTCCTTGAGCGCGGCCTTGCACGGCTTGATCGAGTTGCGGATCAGCTCGCCCACGAGGCTCTCCAGCTTCGCCCGCGTCAGCTTCATCACGAGGTGCAGGGGCTGTCCGCCCTTGGGGTCCATCGAGATGAACGGCTGGTTGATCTCGGTCTGGGTCGAGGACGACAGCTCGATCTTGGCCTTCTCGGCCGCCTCCTTGAGGCGCTGCAGCGCCATCTTGTCCTTGGTCAGGTCGACCCCGGTCTCCTTCTTGAACTCGCCGGCGAGGTAGTCGACGATCCGCATGTCGAAATCCTCGCCGCCGAGGAAGGTGTCCCCGTTGGTGGACTTCACCTCGAAGAGGCCATCGTCGATCTCCAGGATGGTGATGTCGAAGGTGCCGCCGCCGAGGTCGTAGACCGCGATCGTGCGCGTCTCCTTCTTGTCGAGCCCGTAGGCGAGCGCCGCCGCCGTCGGCTCGTTGATGATGCGCAGCACCTCGAGGCCGGCGATCTTGCCCGCGTCCTTGGTCGCCTGCCGCTGGGCGTCGTTGAAGTAGGCCGGCACGGTGATGACGGCCTGCGTCACGTCCTCGCCGAGATAGCTCTCGGCGGTCTCCTTCATCTTCTGAAGGATGAAGGCGCTGATCTGGGCGGGGGAGTACTTCTCGCCGTGCGCCTCGACCCACGCGTCGCCGTTGCCGCCGTCGATGACGTTGAACGGCAGGTTCTTCTTGTCCTTGGCGAGGTGCGCGTCGTCCGCGCGCCGGCCGATCAGGCGCTTGACGCCGAAGACGGTGTTCTCGGGGTTGGTCACCGCTTGGCGCTTGGCGGACTGCCCCACCAGGCGCTCGTCGTCGGTGAACGCGACGATCGAGGGGGTGGTCCGCGCGCCTTCCGCGTTCTCGATCACGCGGGGGGCGGATCCGTCCATGATGGCGACGCACGAGTTCGTGGTGCCCAGGTCGATGCCGATCACTTTGGCCATGTCTTGCTCCTCTTACGGCGATATGGGCGCCCGCCCGCTCGCGGCGCGGCGCGCCCTTCCCAACTCATCGCGGTGGCGGGCCGGGGCCCGTCCTCCGCGTCGGCACCGCATATAGTCAGGCGATCCCGGGGCAACAACGGAAGGCGCGAAAATCTCCGCACGGGCTCAGCCCGGTTCGGGAATGCCGCAGCATCCGGTGAGATGCGCGACGTCCGCGCGCCCGTCCGCGTCCAGGACGCCGAGCAGCAGGTCGATGGCCAGCGGGTGGGCATCTCCGGACATCCCGTCCGAGCAGGCCCCGCGCCGCACGATGCCGGTGACCGGCGCGCCGGTGATGCCGAAGGTCGCGGGGTTCCCCTCCGGCCCGTCCCAGCGCGCGGTGAAGCCGTAGGCGCGGGGGTCGTTGGCGCTGCGGGTCCGGCGGGTCACGAAGATCGGCGCGGGATCGAAGCCGGGCATCGCCACGCCCCCGATCTCCCCGGCGTCCAGCGCGAGCGACCAGCCCGGCTCGGTCCCGAAGCACGCGAGCGGCGGCAGCCAGGCCTCGGCCGCGATCGGCCCCGCGAGGCAGGTCAGCACGCTCGCCATCCGCAGCATCGCCCGCCTCCGCTTGCCCATCCGCCCGGGCGTCACGATAAGCGGACGGGCCGGCGGCCTCAACGCGCCATGGAGGGCGGACATGGACCATGACCTCTTCTTCCGCACCGCCCGCCGCCTCGCGATCGAGGCCGGCGCGGCGATCATGGAGATCTACGACAGCGGCGAGCTGGGCGAGCGGGCCAAGGCCGACGACAGCCCCGTCACCCGCGCCGACGAGGCCGCCGACGCCATCATCTCCGCCGGCCTGCGCGCCGCCTTCCCGGACGTGACCCTGGTCACGGAGGAGCAGGCCGCGACCCATGCCGAGCGGGCGGCCACCTTCCTCATCGTCGACCCGCTCGATGGGACGAAGGAGTTCGTCCGGCGGCGCGGGGAGTTCACCGTCAACATCGCGCTGGTGCAGGACGGCGTGCCGACGCGCGGCGTGGTCTACGCGCCCGCCAAGGGGCGCCTCTTCTACACCGACGCCGAGGGCGCCTCGGCCGAGGAGACGGGGCCGCACGATCCCGCATCCCCCGGCCCCACGGCGCCGATCCGCGTCGCCACGCCGGACGGATCGGCGCTGCGCGTCGTCGCGTCGAAGTCCCACCGGGACGCGGCGACCGACGCGTACCTCGCGCGCTACGCCACCTCCGAGATCGTGGCCGCGGGCTCGTCCCTGAAGTTCTGCCTCGTCGCGGCGGGGGAGGCCGACCTCTACCCCCGCCTCGGCCGCACGATGGAATGGGACACCGCCGCCGGCGACGCGGTGCTGCGCGGCGCGGGCGGCCGGATGGTGCGCCTCGAGGACCACGCGCCGTTCGCCTACGGCAAGCCCGGCTACGAGAACGGGTTCTTCGTCGCCCACGCGCCCGGCGTGCGCCTCGTCGCGCCGTGAGCGTCCTGATCGCGATCCCGGCGCGCTTCGCCTCCTCCCGCTATCCCGGCAAGCCCCTGGCCGAGCTGCGCGGCGCGGGGGGCGAGGCGCGGACCCTGATCCGCCGCTCCTGGGACGCGGCGACCGCGGCCGCCGAGGCGATCCCCGGCGGCGCCCGCGTGGTGGTCGCGACCGACGACGCCCGCATCCGGGACCACGCCGCGGGCTTCGGCGCGGAGGTCGTCATGACGCCCGAGAGCTGCCGCAACGGGACCGAGCGCTGCGCAGCCGTGCTGGATGCCCTCGGGGACGGTTGGGAGTGCGTGGTGAACCTGCAGGGGGACGCGCCGCTCACGCCCCCCTGGTACGTCTCGGACCTCGTGGCCGCGATGGCCGCCGGTCGGGGCCCGGTCGCGACCCCCGTCCTGGTGGCGGATGCCGCGCACGCCGCCGCCCTGCGCGCCGACCGGGCCGCGGGCCGCGTCGGCGGGACCACGGCGGTGACGAGCGCGGACGGCGCCGCCCTCTACTTCTCCAAGGAGGTGCTGCCCTTCGACGGGCCCGGCGCGCCGCCCATCCTCCACCATGTCGGGGTCTACGCCTACACGCCGGGCGCGCTGCAGGCCTATCTCGGCTGGCCGCCGGGCCCGCTCGAGACCGCCGAGGGCCTCGAGCAGCTCCGCTTCCTGGAGAACGGGCACCCCGTCGCCTGCGTGCGCGTCGAGGCGCGCGGGCGACCGTTCTGGGAGCTCAACAACCCCGAGGACGTGCCCCGGATCGAGGCGATGATGGCCGCGATGGGCATGGACTGATCGCGCGCGGCGCCGCTGCGGCGGGAAAACCCGCGCCCGACCCCGCGGAATGTCCGCGCCCCGGGGAGGACGCACTCGATAATCCTCGCCGGGACGGGCATCATGCCCCCCGAGAGCACCCCCCACCATCGGCGGGGCCGACCGCGAGGACACGTACCCATGAAGACCAAGGTCACCAAGGCGATCTTCCCCGTCGCCGGGCTCGGCACCCGGTTCCTGCCCGCCACCAAGTCGGTCCCCAAGGAGATCATGACGCTCGTCGACCGCCCCCTGGTGCAATACGCGATCGACGAGGCGCGCGCGGCCGGCATCTCCGAGTTCATCTTCGTGACCGCCAAGGGCAAGGGCGCGCTGGAGGACTATTTCGACGAATCCCCCGACCTGGAGCGCAAGCTCGAGGAGGCCGGCAAGCTCGAGCTCCTGGAGACCCTGCGCCAATCCAACATGGAATCGGGGCGCATCGCCTACACCCGGCAGGCGCAGGCCCGCGGCCTCGGGCACGCCGTCTGGTGCGCGCGCCGCTTCGTCGGCGACGAACCCTTCGCGGTCATGCTCCCCGACGACGTGATCGCCGGCGACGAGAAGCCGTGCCTGCAGCAGATGGTCGAGGCCCATGCCGAGACCGGCGGCTGCATGGTCGCCACGATGGAGGTCCCGCCCGAGAAGACCAAGGCCTACGGCGTCCTCGACGTGGCCGAGGACATGCAGTCCATCGTGCGCGCCAAGGGCATGGTCGAGAAGCCCGCGCCGGGGGAGGCGCCCTCCAACCTCGCGGTGATCGGGCGCTACATCCTGACGCCGCAGGTGATGGCCAATCTCGACGGGCTCGAGGCCGGCGCCGGCGGGGAGATCCAGCTCACCGACGCGATCGCCAAGGAGATGCAGGCGGGGCGCGACGTGTTCGGCCTGCGCTTTCGCGGCGAGCGCTACGATTGCGGCTCCAAGATCGGCTACCTCCAGGCGACCGTCGCCTTCGGGCTGGCGCATCCCGAGCTGAAGGACGAGTTCGCGGCCTCCCTGCGCCACACCCTCGCGGCGAGGGACGCGGCGCAGTGAGCCCCCGGGCGGGCGGCGGGATCACGGTCCTCGTGACCGGGGGCGCGGGGTATATCGGCAGCCACGCCTGCAAGGCCCTGCGCGCGGCCGGCCATCGTCCCGTCGCCTTCGACGACCTGTCGACCGGGCACGAGGCGGCCGTGCGGTTCGGGCCCTTCGTGCGCGGCTCGCTCCACGACCGCCCCGCGCTCGACGCCGCCTTCGCCGAGCACGCGCCGGCGGCGGTCCTGCATTTCGCGGCCTCGAGCCAGGTCGGGGAGGCGATGGCCGATCCCGGCCTCTACTGGCGCAACAACGTCGGCGGCACCCTGACCCTCCTCGAGGCGATGCGGGACGCGGGCTGCCGGGACCTCGTGTTCTCCTCGACCTGCGCGATCTACGGCGATCAGGACGGGGTCACGCTCGACGAAGGCTCGGCGCAGGCCCCGCTCAACGCCTACGGCGCCTCCAAGCGCGCGATCGAGGACATGATCCGCGATTTCGGCGCGGCGCACGGGCTCAGGGCGGTGATCTTCCGCTATTTCAACGTCGCCGGCGCCGACCCCGAGGGCGAGATCGGCGAGGCGCACGACCCCGAGACCCATCTCGTCCCGGTGATGCTCCAGGCGATCGACGGGATGCGCCCGGCCCTGACGGTGCACGGGGCCGACTACGGCACGCCCGACGGCACCGCGGTGCGGGACTACGTCCACGTGAGCGACCTCGTGGCCGCGCACCTCCTGGGCCTGGACTGGCTGCGGGAGGGCCGCGGCAGCCGGGCGTTCAACCTCGGGACCGGGACCGGGTTCTCGGTGCGCGAGGTGATCGACGCGAGCCGGGCGGTGACGAACCGCGAGGTGCCCGCGGTCGAAGGGCCGCGCCGGGCCGGAGACGCGGAGCGCCTGGTCTCGGGCTCGCGTCGCGCGCGGGCCGAGCTCGGTTGGGAGCCCCGGCGCTCGACGATGCCGCAGATGATCGAGGACGCCTGGCGCTGGCACCGCACGGGCGGCTTCGGGGCCTAAGGCCCCGGCAGGGCCGATCTCCCCAGCCCCGCGGAGGGCCCGGAGGCTCCCCCGCAGGGGGTCAGGCGGCCTTGTCGAGGCGCGAGTCGACCAGGATCGCGTGCAGGACGCGCGCGTCGGCGTTGGCGCGCAGCTTGGCGCAGATCTCGCGGTCGCGCATGACGCGGCTGACGGCGGCGAGCGCCTTGAGGTGCTCCACCCCCGAGCCCGCCGGGGCGAAGAGGCCGAAGACGAGGTCGACCGGTCGACGGTCGACGGCGCCGAACTCGATGGGCTCCTCGAGGCGCAAGAAGCAGCCCGACACGCCCGTCATGCCGTCCATCCGGGCATGGGGCAGGGCGACGCCCCGGCCCACCCCGGTCGGCCCGAGCGATTCGCGCTCGCACAGCGCCTCGACGGTCGCGGCCCGGTCGAGGCCGTAGACCCCTTCGGCCACGTCGGAGAGCGCCTGGAACAGGCGCTTCTTGGAGGTGACGTTCACCGACGGGCGAATCGCTTGCGGGGAAAGGATGGTTCCGAGTTCCATGCGCGTCCTGCCCTGCCCAACGGATCGGCGCCCGGATGTCCCCCCGGCGCGCCGTGCCTGTCCTGGCCGGACTACCCCGGAACGCCGGGGTCGATCCAGCCGATGTTGCCGTCGCCGCGGCGATACACCACGTGAAGCGCGTCCTGCCCCTCCTTGCGGAAGGCGAGCGCGGGCAGCCCCTCGGCCTCGAGCCGGCCGGCGGCCTCGCCGACGCTCAAGCGGGGCGCGGCGCGCGCGGTCTCGGCGACGATGACGGGGCCCGACCCGTCCGCTCCGTCCGCGACCTCGGGGGCGTCCTCCCCGTCGGCCGCGTGCAGGTATGCGGCGCCTCCTGGGCCGTCAACCCGGCCGGGGCGGGCGCGGTGGTGGTCCTTGAGGCGGCGCTTGTAGCGGCGGAGCTGCTTGTCCATCTTCTCGCCGCAGGCGTCGAAGGCGGCGTATATCTCGGCGGCGCTGGCGCGGGCCTGGACGCTGAGCCCGGTGCTCAGGTGCACCTCGGATTCGCAGACGTATTCGTGGCCCGCGCGGGAGAAGACGATCTGCGCGTCGGTGGGGCGCTGGGAGTACTTGCCGAGGATCGTCCCGAGCTCGCCCGAGACGTGCGATTGCAGGGCTTGTCCGACGTCGATCTGTCGTCCGCTGATCTGGGTGCGCATGGAGGCTCCTTCGTTCGGCCTGGGCCGCCCGAAGGTGCCGCGGGCGCATTAACGTAAGGTTAATCGCGGCCGTGCGGCCCCGCCGAGCGGGCCCCCATGACAGACCGGCGGGCCCCCTCGTGTCAATCGGCCCGCGCGCCGCCGGCGCCTCGCGAGGGCCGTGCAGGCCCCATGCACGGCCCATGCACGGCCCATGCGCATGGGCCGCGCGGCCCCTACACGATGCGGAAACCCTCTCCGAGGTAGACGCGGCGCACGTCCGGGTCGGCGACGACCTCCTCGGCGGTGCCGGACATGATCACGCGCCCGTCGTGGAGGATGTAGGCGCGGTCCACGATCTCGAGGGTCTCGCGGACGTTGTGGTCGGTGATCAGCACTCCGATGCCGCGCGTCTTGAGGTCCGCGACCAAGGTCCGGATCTCACCGACGGCGATCGGGTCCACGCCCGCGAACGGCTCGTCGAGCAGGAGGTAGCGCGGGTCCGAGGCGAGGCAGCGCGCGATCTCCACCCGGCGGCGCTCGCCGCCCGAGAGCGCGAGCGCGGGCGCGCGGCGCAGGTGCTCGATGCCGAAATCGGTCAGCAGGCGCTCCAGCCGCCGGGCGCGCTGCGCGGGCGAGGGGACGGCGATCTCCAGGATGGCCTTGATGTTGTCCTCGACCGAGAGGCCGCGGAAGATGCTCATCTCCTGCGGCAGGTAGCCGATGCCGAGGGCCGCGCGGCGGTACATCGGCAGGCCGGTCGCGTCGCGCCCGTCGATGGCGATGGTGCCGCCCTCTGGCGCCACGAGCCCGGCGATGCAGTAGAAGGAGGTCGTCTTGCCGGACCCGTTGGGGCCGAGGAGGGCGACCGCCTCGCCGCGGCCCAGGCGCAGGGTCACGTCGCGGATGACCGGGCGCTTGCGGTAGCTCTTGCGCAGGCCGGTGACGACGAGGCCGCCGGCGCCGTCCAACGGGGCGAGGCCGGGGCCCCCGGCGGGGGGGCGCGCGCCGCGGCCCGCGTCCTCGCTCATGGGCCGCCCAGGACGGTGCGCACCCGCCCCTCCATCACCGCCTGCCCGGTGGTGAGGTCGACGGTCGCGCGCTCGGCGGCGACGGCGGTGGGCCCCTGGGTCACCAGCACGTCGCCGGTGAGGATCACGGTGCCGCGGTCGATGTCGTAATCGGCGCGGGCGGCCTCGGCCGCGTCCTCGCCCTGGGTCAGGACGACGGCGCCGGTGGCCAGGAGGCGCGCGATGCGGCCCTCCAGGTAGTCGACCTCCACCCGGTCGGCGGCGAGGCGCATGGCGCCCTGGCCGATGACGACGGACCCTTCCATGATCGCGCGGGCGCCGCCCTCCTCGATGGTGAGGCGGTCGGCGGCGAGCTCGACCGGGGCGCCGGTGTCCTGCGCGAGGTCGCCGAAGGGCACGGCCGTCTGCGCCAGGGCGCCCCCCCCGGCCAGGGCCGCGAGCGCGAGGGCCGCGAGGAGCGCGAGGGGGCGGATGTCGGTCACGTGGCGGCTCCGTTCGGGGCGCGTCAGGGCGCCGGGGGGTCGTATAGCACCCGGACGCCGCCGGAGAGAACCAGGCGGTCTGCGGTCATGGTCAGGGCGCCGGCGGCGACGGCGCCGAGCGGGCCGACGCCCGAGAGCGGGCCCGCCGCCTCGACCTCGGTGCGCCCCAGGGCGGCGACGACCCGCGGGGCGGTCAGGTCCCAGCCGTCCGAGGTGCCGATGCGGACCCCGCCGCTCACGGTGACGTCCTCGCGGCCGATGCGGCCCAGGGGGGCGCGCAGGGTCAGCGTGCGCGCGCCGCCGGCGACGAGCGCCTCGACGCTCCGGGCGACGAGGGTGCCCGGCGCGTCCGGGTCGGGGCGGGCGGCGCTGGCGCTCAGGGTGACGGCGTCCCCGTCGTCGGTGACGCCGGCGAATCTCGGGGCGCCGACGCGCTCGCCCTGCGCGCCCGCCGCGGCGGCGGAGGCGAGGGCGGGCGCGGGCGCGCCCCCGCCGGGCCGGGAGGCGACGAGGAAGAGCGAGGAGAGGAGCGCCACCGCCGCCAGCGGCAGCGCCAGCTTGGCGGCCCCGACGAAGCGGGACCAGCCGTCCGGCCCCGGGACCAGGGCCGGTGGCATCGGCGGCATCGGCGGCGGGGGCGGGCGCCTAGTGGGTGAAGATGTCGACATCGGCCCAGCCGGCCAGATCGAGGGCGGCGCGGGTCGGCAGGAAGTCGAAGCAGGCCTCCGCGAGGGCCAGGCGGCCTTCGCGCTCCAGGCGCTCCAGCAGGATCTCCCGGATGGCGTGCAGGTGCAGCACGTCGGAGGCCGCGTAGCTGAGCTGCGCCTCGGTGAGGTCCGGGGCGCCCCAGTCGGAGGATTGCTGCTGCTTGGAGATGTCCACGTCGAGGAGCTCGTGCGTGAGCTTCGCCAGCCCGTGCCGGTCGGTGTAGGTGCGGATCAGCTTGGAGGCGATCTTGGTGCACCAGACGGGGCGCGCCAGGGTGCGAAACGCGTGGTGCATGGCCGCGATGTCGAAGCGGCCGAAATGGAAGAGCTTGAGCGTGGCGGGATCGGCGAGGAGGGCCGCGAGGACGGGGGCCTCGGACTGGCCTGGCGCCACCTGGACCATGTGCGCGTCCCCCGAGCCGTCCGAGAGCTGCACCAGGCAGAGGCGGTCGCGATGGGGGTTCAGGCCCATCGTCTCGCAGTCGATGGCGACGACGGGTCCGAGGGCGAGGTCCGCGGGCAGGTCGCCGCGGTGGAGGTGGTTGGCCATGGGTGTCCTCGCGCGGGGGGATGCGCGGGCCTAGCGCGGCGGGGACGCGGGGGCAACGCGGGGCCCGGCGGCCGGGCGCCGGGGGGCCGCCGCCCGGGGGCGCGCCGCTTGACGCAGGGGCGGCCGGCCCGCCAAGCTGCGGGCACGCATCTTGGGAGGGACGAGGCATGCTCGACACCACAGCGCGCGACACCGTGACCCGGGCCCTGCAGGACCTGGAGGCGGCGATGGCCGCCCGCGACGCCGCCGGGGCGGCCGCCCTGTTCGAGGCGGGGGGGTTCTGGCGCGACCTCGTGACGTTCACCTGGAACCTCAGGACGATGGAGGGGCGGGCGGCGATCGAGGCGATGCTGGCGGCGCAGCTCGATCACGTGGACCCGTCGGGGCTGCGCATCGCCGAGGGGGAGGTGGCGAGCGAGGAGGGCGGCGTCGCGACCGCCTGGATCGAGTTCGAGACGGGGGTGGCGCGGGGGTCCGGCCTGATCCGGGTGCGGGATGGCGCGATCTGGACGCTGCTGACGGCGATGACGGAGCTCAAGGGCCATGAGGAACCGCTCGGGCGCGAGCGCCCGCAGGGGGCGCTGCACGGGGCGGGCACGGGCGAGCCGTCCTGGGCGGAGCGGCGCGAGGCGGAGGCGCGCGCGCTCGGCCGCGAGGTGCAGCCGCACACCCTGGTGATCGGGGGCGGGCAGGGGGGCATCGCGCTGGGCGCGCGGCTGCGGAGCCTGGGCGTGCCGGCGCTCGTGATCGAGCGGGGCGCGCGGGCGGGGGACTCGTGGCGCAGGCGGTACAAGTCGCTCTGCCTGCACGATCCGGTCTGGTACGACCACCTGCCCTATCTGCCGTTCCCGGAGAGCTGGCCGGTCTTCGCGCCCAAGGACAAGATCGGCGACTGGCTGGAGATGTACGTCCGGGTGATGGAGATCCCGTACTGGACCGAGGCCGCCGCCAGGTCCGCCCGCTGGGACGAGGACGCGGGCGCGTGGGAGGTCGTCGTGGAGCGGGGCGGGGAGGAGATCGTGCTGCGGCCCAGGGAGCTCGTGTTCGCGACGGGGATGTCGGGCAAGGCGAACGTGCCGGACTACCCTGGGATGGAGGATTTCGAGGGCGATCAGCACCATTCGAGCGCGCATCCGGGACCGGACGCCTATGCCGGCAAGCGGGCCGTGGTGATCGGCTCGAACAACTCCGCCCACGACATCTGCGCCGCGCTCTGGGAGGCGGGGGCGGACGTGACCATGGTGCAGCGCTCCACCACCCACATCGTGCGCTCGGAGAGCCTGATGGAGGTGGCGCTGGGCGGGCTCTACTCGGAGGCCGCGGTCGAGGGCGGGATGACGACCCTCAAGGCGGACATGACCTTCGCCTCGATCCCCTACGCGATCCTGCACGAGTTCCAGATCCCCGTCTACGAGGAGATCGCGCGCCGGGACGCGGGCTTCTACGAGGCGCTGGAGGCGGCGGGGTTCCGGCTCGACTGGGGCGCGGACGGCTCGGGCCTGTTCATGAAGTACCTGCGGCGGGGGTCGGGCTACTACATCGACGTCGGCGCCTCGCAGCTGATCATCGACGGGAGGGTCAAGCTCGCCCACGGGCAGGTGGCGCGGATCGTGCCGGACGGCGTCGTGCTGGAGGACGGCACCGAGCTGCCGGCGGACGTGATCGTCTACGCTACCGGCTACGGGTCGATGAACGGCTGGATCGCGGACCTGATCGACCGGGAGACGGCGGACAAGGTGGGCAAGGTCTGGGGGCTGGGCTCGGACACGCCGAAGGACCCGGGCCCGTGGGAGGGCGAGCAGCGGGGCATGTGGAAGCCGGGCCAGGTGCCGCACCTGTGGATGCACGGCGGCAACCTGCACCAGTCGCGGCACTACTCGCTCTACCTCGCGCTCCAGCTCAAGGCGCGGTTCGAGGGGATCGCGACGCCGGTCCACGGGCTCCAGGAGGTGCACCATGCCGGGTGAGCGGGACGCGGCGGAAAGCGCTGGACCGGCGCGGGCGAGGCTGTAGGTTCGGGCGGCACGACGGCCCCGCCATGAGGGCCGCGTATCCTCGGGAGGAGACCATCATGACCATCCGCCGCACGCTCGCCGCCGCCCTCGCCACCACCGCGCTCGCCGCGCCGGCCTTCGCCGACGCCCATTCCAAGGACATCGCGACGGTGGTGAAGATCGCCGGCATCCAGTGGTTCGACCGCATGCAGGAGGGCGTGGACCAGTTCGCCGCCGACACCGGGATGAACGCGTTCCAGGTCGGCCCGGCGCAGGCCGACCCGCAGCAGCAGGCGGCCCTGATCGAGGACATGATCGCCCAGGGCGTCGACGCCCTCGCCGTGGTGCC
The DNA here is from genome assembly GCA_963833115.1 of uncultured Alphaproteobacteria bacterium. Lineage (GTDB taxonomy): Bacteria > Pseudomonadota > Alphaproteobacteria > Rhodobacterales > Rhodobacteraceae > Hasllibacter. Next base: position 714,327 of record CAWHWS010000002.1, read on the forward strand.
GATGAGCCCCGAGGCGCTCGAGCCGGTCCTCAAGCGGGCGATGGACGCGGGGATCACCGTGGTCACGCACGAGGCCGCGAGCCAGGAGAACACGACCTACGACATCGAGGCGTTCCGCAACGAGGATTTCGGCGCCAACCTGATGGACCGGCTCGCGTCCTGCATGGGCGAGACGGGGGAGTACGCGGTGTTCGTCGGCTCGCTCACCTCCCAGACGCACAACCAGTGGGTCGACGGCGCCATCGCGCGCCAGGAGGAGGCCTATCCGGACATGACGCTGGTGGGCGACAAGAACGAGACCTTCGACGACCAGCAGCAGGCCTACGCCAAGGCGCAGGAGGTGCTGCGCGCCTATCCCGACATCAAGGGGATGCAGGGGTCCGCGTCGACGGACGTGGCGGGGATCGGCCTCGCCATCGAGGAGCGGGGGCTCGAGGACGCGACCTGCGTGCTGGGCACGTCGCTGCCGTCGATCGCGGGGCAGTACATGGAGACGGGCGCCGTGGACGGCATCGGCTTCTGGGACCCGAAGATCGCGGGGCAGGTGATGAACGCCGTCGCCGTGATGGTCATGGACGGCGAGGAGGTGACGGACGGCATGGACCTCGGCTTCGAGGGCTACGAGGCCATCACGCTCGACGGGAAGGTGATCTACGGGCAGGCCTTCGTGGACGTGGATGCCGACAACATGGCCGACTACCCGTTCTGAGGCGGCACCGCCGCCGGGGAGCCGGGGGGCCACGCGTCCCCCGGCATCGTATATGACCAATCCTGACCTCTCCACCGAAGTGCCCGCCGGCGGGGCGCAGCCCCTCGTGGAGCTGGAGGGCGTGACGAAGCGCTATGCCGCGATCACCGCCTTGGACGGCGTGAGCATGGCCATCGCGCCCGGGGAGGCGGTGTGCCTGGCGGGGGAGAACGGGTCGGGGAAGTCGACGCTGATCAAGGTCCTGGTCGGGGTGGAGCGGCACGACGAGGGGGTCGTGCGCTTCGGCGGCGAGGCGCAGCATCGGATCACGCCGGGTTCGGCGGCGGCGGCGGGGATCAAGGTGATCTTCCAGGATTTCAGCCTGTTCCCGAACCTGACGGTGGCGGAGAACATCGCCCTGCCGGCGGAGCGGGCCGACGGGGCGCGGCTCTTCGCGCGGGGGCGCGTGCGCGAGCGGGCGGCGGCGGTGCTGGAGCGGATCGGGGTGGGCCTCGACCTCTCGGCGCGGGTCGAGGCGCTGCCGGTGGCGCACAAGCAGGTGGTGGCGATCGCGCGGGCGCTGGCGGGGGGCGCGCGCCTCATCGTGATGGACGAGCCGACCACGGCCCTGACGGAGCGGGAGGTGGCGCGGCTGCTGGACCTGATCCGGCGGCTGAAGGCGGACGGGGTGGCGATCCTCTTCGTGTCGCACAAGCTGGCCGAGGTGCTGGAGGTCTGCGAGCACGTGGTCGTGCTGCGCAACGGCAGGAAGGTGGCGGACGGACCCGCGAGCGGCTTCGACGCCGCGTCCCTGACTCGGGCGATGACGGGGCGGGACGTGGGCACCGCGCCGCCCGCGCCGCTGCGGGAGGGGGCGCCGGTGATCCTCGAGGTGGACGGGCTCACGAAGGCGGGGGCGTTCGCGGACGTGTCCTTCGAGCTGCGCGCCGGCGAGGTGCTTGGCATCGCGGGGCTCCTGGGCTCGGGGCGGACGTCGCTGGCGAAGGCGCTGTTCGGGCTGGCCGTCCCCGACGGGGGGCGGATCGTGCTGGACGGCGCGCCCTTGCGGGTCGGGGATCCGGTGGCGGCCGCGGCGGCGGGGATCGGCTACGTGCCGGAGGACCGGCTGACGGAGGGGCTGTTCCTGACGCAGTCCATCGCGCGCAACGTGGCGGTGGGGCGGCTCGGGGCGCATTCCTCGGGCGGGCTCCTGGACCTGCGCGCGATGGGCGCGGAGGCGCGGGAATGGCTGCGGCGGCTGTCGGTCAAGGCGCCGGACGCGGAGGCGCCCGTGCGCTCGCTCTCCGGCGGGAACCAGCAGCGGGTGGTGCTGGCGCGCTGGATGGCGCGGGCGCCGAAGGTCCTGGTCCTGAACGGGCCGTCGGTGGGGGTGGACGTCGGCTCCAAGGCGGAGATCCACGGGATCGTCGCGGACCTCGCGGCGAGCGGCCTGGGGGTGATCGTGATCTCGGACGACCTGCCGGAGATCCTCTCGACCTGCCACCGCATCCTGGTGATGAAGGCGGGGCGGATGACGGAGGAGCTGATGGGCGGGGCGGGCGTGAGCGAGGGCGACCTTTCGCACAGGCTCGCGTCGTGACGGCCTTGGCGCACGCCGCCCCGGACCGGGTCCGGGGCCCCGTGGTCGGGGAGCGCTCCAAGCCCGCGAGGCCCCGGGTCGAGCCCGGGGCGGCTCTGTGCTCCGAGGGGTCGCGATGAGCGCCGAGCGGGGGATCGCGGGGGCGCCGGAGGCGGGGGCGCGGCGGCCGCGGCTCGACTGGGCGCGCAACGAGGTGCTGGTGGCGGGGGTGATCGGGGCCTTCGTGGTCTGGGGCGCGGTGGCGGACCCGAACTTCCTGTCGATCCCGACGGCGACGGACCTGATGCGCAACTCGATCGTGCTGGGCATCTTCGCGGTGGGCGCGATGCTGGTGCTGGTCTCGGGCGGGATCGACGTGAGCTTCACGGCGGTCGCGGCGGTGGCGATGTACTCGACGACGGTGCTGCTGCTGGCCCACGCGCCGGACCTCGCCTGGCCGCTGGCCTTCGCGGTGGCGATGGTGATCGGCGCGGCGCTGGGCGCGGTCAACGGGGTGCTGATCGCGGTGTTCCGGCTGCCGACCCTCATCGTGACGCTGGGCACGCTGTCGGTGTTCCGGGGGTTCCTCCTGACCTTCGTCGGCACGGTGCAGATCAGCGCGCTGCCGCCCGAGATGCGGGGGTTCAGCCGGCTGATGATGGTGCGGGGCACGAACGCGGACGGCTCGTTCTACTCGCTGCCCTGGGCGTTCGCGTTCCTCGTGGGGATCGTCGTGCTGACGTGGTTCATCCTGCAGCGCACGATGCTGGGGCGGTCGATCTACGCCATCGGGGGATCGGAGGAATCGGCCCGCCGGATCGGGATCGGCGTGCGGCGCACGCAGATGTTCGTATATATTTATGTCGGGGCGCTCGCGGGGCTCGCGGGGATCGTCCACGCGTCGATGGCGCGGATCGCGAACCCGTTCGACCTGGTGGGGCTGGAGCTCTCGGTGATCGCCGCGGTGGTGCTGGGCGGCGCGCGGCTGGCGGGGGGGTACGGGACGTTGACGGGCACGCTTCTGGGCGTCGCGCTGATCGTGCTGGTGAGCAACTCGCTGATCGTGCTGGGGATACCGTCGACCTGGCAGTCGGTGGTGATCGGCACGCTGATCCTGGTGGGCACCGGCCTGCCGGCCTGGCAGGCGCGGCGGGCGGAGGCGCGCAGCGCATGAGGGTGCTCGGCTCTCCGGAGGGACGGCTGGCGATCATCGCCGTGGCGATCTTCGCGCTGATGGCGGCGCTGTCGCCCGACCGGTTCCTGTCGGCGCAGAACATGACCTCGATGGCGTTCCAGTTCCCGGAGTTCGCGATCCTGGCGCTGGCGATGACCGTCGCGATGCTGACGGGGGGGATCGACCTGTCGGTGGTGGGGGTGTCCAACCTCTCTGCGGTGATCGCGGCGACGCTCCTGGTGCGCCTGACCGGGGAGGGGTCGGGCGCGGGGGTGCTGATCCTGGCCTCGCTGCTGGCGCTGGGGGTGGGGCTGCTGGCGGGGCTGTTCAACGGGGTGCTGGTGGCCAAGCTGGGGCTGCCGCCGATCCTGGCGACGCTGGGGTCGGGGCTGATCTTCACCGGGCTGGCGATCGCGCTCACGGGGGGGAGCGCGGTGATGGGCTTCCCGCCGGCGGCGGCGTTCCTGGGCAACGGGACGGTGGCGGGCGTGCCCGTGCCCCTGATCCTCTTCGCGGTCCTGGCGGCGGGGCTGGCGTTCGTGCTGTCGCGCACGGCGTTCGGGGTGGCGCTGCGGATGTACGGGGCCAACCCGCTGGCGGCGCGGTTCGCCGCCGTCGACGTGGACCGCACGCTGATCCGGGTCTACGCGGCCTCGGGGATGCTGGCGGCCGTGGCGGGGATGGTGGTGATGAGCCGGGCCAACTCGGCCAAGGCCGATTACGGCTCGTCCTACTTGCTGCTCGCCGTGCTCATCGCCGTCCTCGGGGGGGTGAACCCCTATGGCGGCTACGGGCGGGTGATCGGCGTGGTGCTGGCGGTGCTGTCGATGCAGTTCCTGTCGTCGGGGCTCAACATGCTCCAGGTCTCCAACTTCGCGCGCGAGCTGATCTGGGGATTGCTGCTGATCGGGGTGATGCTCCTGAACATCGCGCGCATGCCGACACGGCGGAGGAAGACATGAAGAAGATCCTGAACGACCCCGAGGCCTACGTGGACGAGATGCTGGAGGGCCTCGTGGCGGCGCATCCGGAGCATTACCGGCTCGTCGGCGAGGACATGCGCGCGGTGGCGCGGGCGAGCCCGGGGGCGGAGGGCAAGGTCGGGATCGTCTCGGGCGGCGGCTCGGGGCACCTGCCGGTGTTCACGGGCTACGTCGGCACGGGCCTGCTGGACGCCTGCGCGATCGGGGACGTGTTCGCCTCGCCCACGGCGGAGCAGATGGCGGACGCGATCCGCGCGGCGGACCGGGGGGCGGGCGTGCTGCGGCTCTACGGGAACTACGGCGGCGACGTGATGAACTTCGACATGGCCGGCGACCTCGTGGAGATGGAGGAGATCGAGACGACGACCGTCCTCCTCGCCGACGACGTGGCGAGCGCGGGGCCGGAGGAGGCTTCGAAGCGCCGCGGGGTCGCGGGCATGATCTACGCCTTCAAGATCGCGGGCGCGGCGGCGGAGGCGGGCGGGGACCTCGCCGACGTCACGCGCGTGGCGCAGGCGGCGGCGGACGCCTGCCGGTCGATCGGGGTCGCGCTCAGCCCGTGCACGGTGCCGCAGGCGGGGCGGCCCACCTTTGAGATCGGGGAGACCGAGATCGAGATGGGCATGGGCATCCACGGCGAGCCCGGCGTCTGGCGCGGGGAGCTGCGCCCGGCCGACGAGATCGCGGGCGAGATGATGGACCGGCTGCTGGGGGACATGGCCCTCTCGGAGGGCGACCGGGTCTCGGTCCTCGTCAACTCGCTCGGGGCGACGCCGCACGAGGAGCTCTACATCATGTATCGTGTGGTCAAGGCGCGGATCGAGGCGGCGGGGGCGGAGGTCGTGATGCCGCTGGTGGGGCGCTACGCGACCTCGATGGAGATGGCCGGCGCGTCGGTGACGCTGTGCAAGCTGGACGCCGAGCTGGAGCGGCACCTGACGGCGCCCTGCGACTGCGCGTTCTGGACGGTGCGGTGATCGGGGTCGCCGACCTGCGCGCCGCCGCCGAGCGGCTGCGGGACGCGATGGAGGGGGAGGCGGACGCGCTCAACGCCGCGGACGGGGCGCTGGGGGACGGGGACCTGGGCGTCACGATGCGGCGCGGCTCGCGGGCGGTGGCGGAGCGGGCGGGCGAGATGCCGGACGAGGATTTCGGCCGCGCCCTGATGGTCGCGGCGCAGGCGTTCACCAAGACCTCGGCCTCCTCCTACGGCACGCTGCTGGCGACGGGGCTGATGGCCGCGGCCAAGGCGGCGAAGGGGCGCGCGGCCGTGGAGGCGGGCGAGCTCGCGGGCCTGGTGGCGGCGGCGCGGGACGCGATGATGGCGCGGGGCAAGGCCGAGCTCGGCGGCAAGACGGTGCTCGACAGCCTGGACGCCATGGCGGCCGCGCTCGAGGGGGCGCAGGACCCGGCCGGCGCGGCCGTGGCGGCGGCGGAGGAGGCGCAGGCGGCGCTGCGGGACCGGCCGGCGACGGTCGGGCGGGCGCGTGTCTACGCCGAGAAGTCCGTGGGCATGGACGATCCGGGCATGCTGGCGATGAGCCGGATCGTGCGCGCGGTCACCGGGCGCTGAGGCGGGGGGCGGCCGCCCGCATCCCCTCGCCCCGAATCGGGGCGGCGCCGCATCGCGCGCTCGCCGGGTCGATCGCGGGTCGATCGCCGGGCGACGGGCACCGGCGGGGGGCGCGTCCCGGGCGCTGCCGCGAGACGGGGGCGTGACGCTTCCCTTCCGCGGGGGCGCGCCTGTCGCCCGGGCGCCCGGCGCGTTATGGAGGGGCGGTCCCCTGCGGCCATCCCGCGATCCGGACAGGGCAGCCATGCATCGAAGCGAGAGAGACGACGCCACCATCTTCGAGCCGGGCCGCAACTGCTGGCGCGTGGCGCGGGCGGACGCCTTCGCCCTGATCGTGGACGCGGCGGATTATTTCGCGGCCCTGCGCCGGGTGATGATCGCGGCGCGGCGGCAGCTCCTCCTGGTGGGCTGGGACCTCGACTTCGAGATCGAGATGCTGCCGGGGGAGAGCGACGCGGCGGGGCTGGCGCCGGACGGCTACCCCAACGCGATCGGGCCCTTCGTGGCCGAGATCGTCGCCCGCACGCCCGGGCTGCAGGTCCACATGCTCAAGTGGAACGGGGCGCTGGCGATCGCGCCCGGGCGGATCGTGCCGGCGCTGAAGCTCAAGTTCATGGAGGACGAGCGCATCCACTTCGCCCTGGACGGGCACCATCCGTTCGGCGCGTGCCACCATCAGAAGATCGTGGTGGCGGACGACGCGCTGGCCTTCTGCGGCGGGATCGACGTCACCGAAGACCGCTGGGACACGTCCGAGCACGCGCCGGACGATCCGCGGCGCGTGCGCAAGGACGGCAGCCTCGCGCCGCCCTGGCACGACGCGATGACGGCGGTGACGGGCCCCGCCGCCGCGGCGCTGGGCGAGCTGTCGCGCGAGCGCTGGGCGCGGGCGACGGGCGGCGCGCTCGAGCCGCCGGAGGGGCCGGGGGCCGACCTCTGGCCCGAGGGGCTGACGCCGCTGGGGCGGGACGTGGACCTCGCGATCGCGCGCACGGAGCCGCCCTTCGACGGCGACCCCCTGGTGGACGAGATCGAGCGGCTGTTCCTCGACCAGGTCGCGGCGGCGCGGAAGTGGATCTACATCGAATCGCAGTATTTCGCGGCCGAATCGATCGTCGCCGCCCTGGAGGGCCGGTTGGCCGAGCCGGACGGGCCGGAGGTGGTGGTGATCAACCCCGAGCGGGCGTTCTCCGAGCTCGAGGACAAGGCGATGCACGTGGTGCGGGGGCGGATGATCGAGCGCCTCGAGGCGGCGGACCCGGGCGGGCGGTTCCGCATCTACACCCCGGTGAACGCGGCGGGCGAGCCGATCTACGTGCACGCCAAGGTCTTCGTGACGGACGACCGGGTGCTGCGGATCGGGTCGAGCAACCTCGACGACCGCTCGATGGGCTTCGACACCGAATGCGACGTCGCGGCCGAGTGCGACGGCGCGCGCTCGGAGACCATCGCCGGGGTGCGGGCGCGCCTGCTGGGCGAGCACCTGGGCGTGGGCGCGGAGGCGTTCGCGGCGGCGCAGGCGGGCGGCTCCCTGATCGCGGCGATCGAGCGGTTGAACGGGCCGGGCCGGGGGCTGCGCCGGATCGAGCGGATGCCCGAGGGGCGGATCGGCCGCTGGCTGGCGGACACGCGCGTCCTCGATCCCCGGTTCCGGCGGGGGGAGGGGTCGGCCGCCGGCCGGGGGCCGCGGCCGCGCTACATCGCGGCGGCCCTGGGCCTCGCGGGGGCGGGGGTGGCGGCCTGGCTCCTGCTGCGCGCCTGGCGGCGGCGCTGATCGCTGGCGCGGCCGGGCGGCGCGCGGTATCGAGCGCCGAGGGGGCCGGCGATGCCGCAGGGGGCCAGGACGAGGCGCGCGCGGGAGGTCGGGGTCACCCTCGGGGTGGCCGCGCTGGGCGCGCTCGGGGCGAGCGCGGCGGGCCTGCCGGCGGGGCCGCTCCTCGGGGCGGCGCTCTCGGTCACGGCGCTGGCCCTGGCCGGCGGGCCCCCGGCGATCCCGGCGCGGCTGCGCGACGCGGCCTTCGCCACCATCGGCGTGGCGCTGGGCGCCGGGATCGGGCCGGGATTCCTCGCGGATCTCGCGCGGTGGCCGTTGTCGCTGGCGGCGCTGGCGGGGACCATCGCCCTGACGCTGGCGCTCTCGAGCCTCCTGCTCCGGCGCACCGGGATGGAAGGGGGCACGGCCCTCCTCGCGGTCTCGCCGGGGGCGCTGTCGGTGGCGCTCGCGCTCAGCGAGGAGACGGGGCGGGACACGCGCGCGGTCGCGATCCTGCAGGCGGTGCGGCTCCTGGCCCTGACGGTCGCGCTGCCGCCGCTCCTGGCCGGGGCGACGGGCGCGGGGGGCGCCGGCGGGCCCGCCCTGCCGCCGGGGGCGGACACGGGATACGCCCTCGGCGCCGTCCTCCTGGCGCTGGCGATGGCGGGGGGCTGGACGGGCGCGCGCCTGCGGATGCCGGCGGCCTACCTGCTGGCCGGCTTCGCGGCGAGCGCGGCGGCCCATGCCGCGGGGCTGGTGGAGGGGCGGCTGCCAGCCCCGGTCTCCTTCGCGGGGTTCGCAGTGACCGGCGCGGTGATCGGCGGCCGCCTGCGCGGCGTGACCGTCCGGGAGCTGGCGCGCTCCGGGGGCCTCGCGCTGGCCCTGACGGCGATGGCGACGGGGATCGCCGCGGCCGCCGCCTGGCCGGTGGCCCGCGCGCTGGACGTGCCGTTCGGGCAGGTGATGATCGCCTTCGCCCCCGGCGGGGTGGAGGCGATGGCGGCGATGGCGCTCTTCCTAGGGCACGACCCGGTCTTCGTCGGGGTGCACCACATCGCGCGCATCCTGGGGCTGATCGTGGCGTTGCCGCTCCTGCTGCCCCGGCGGGGGCCGCCAGGGGGGACTGGTCCCGGTGGGACCGGCCCCGGGGGGACTGGTCCCGGTGGGGCGTGACCGCGGGGTCGGCGACCGCGGGGGGTCCGCGACCCCGAGGGGGCCGTCCGGAGGCGTTCGGTTCCCGGGCGCGCTTGCCACCGCGGGCGCGGGCGGTAGGCTCCGCCGGACGGGGCCGCGACGAGCCCCCGAGGGAGGATACGCGATGAAGGTATGGATCGGGGCGCTCTGCGCCGGGCTGGCGCTGGCGGCGCCGGCGGCGGCGCAGGAGCGCGTGACCTACAAGTCCGCGAAGGCGGGCTCGTCCTATTATCAGATGGGCGTGGAGCTCGCCGAGGCGATGCGCGCGGGCACGGACGGCGCGATCTCCGTCACGGTGGAGGAGAGCCAGGGCTCGGTCCAGAACGTGATGGAGGCGCGCGCGCGCGGCGCGGACTACGTGTTCACGACGCCTCCGGGGCTGGTGGCCGCCGCGCAGGCGGGCACGGGGCCGTTCGAGGGCAAGGGCGATCCGGCCTTCGACGAGATCAGGGCGCTGTTCCCGATCCCGTCCCTGACGATGCACTTCGTGATGGACGCGGAGGCGGGCGCGACGGCGATGGCGGACATGGCGGGCCTCCGCATCCTGCTGGGCTCGGGCAGCTTCGGCGCGACGGAAGGGGAGAAGTACCTCGAGCTCTTCGGGATCGAGGCCGAGGTCGCGGACGCGGAGCTGTCGAACGCGGTCGCGGCGCTCAAGAACGGGCAGATCGACGGGTTCGTCACGGCCGGGTCCTGGCCCGCGCCCAACGTCATCGAGGCGGCGGCGACGATGGACGTGACCGTCCTGTCGATGAGCGACGCCGAGATCGCCGAGACCGGGCGCACCCGGATCGAGATTCCCGCCGGCACCTATGCCGGGCAGGACGCGCCGATCGTGACCACCGCGCTCGACGTGGTGGCGTTCGCGACGACGCAGATGTCGGACGACACGGCCTACGCCATGACCAAGACGTTCTGGGAGGAGCAGGAGCGCCTGTCGGAGTCGGCGCGCTGGTGGGCGGGGGTCTCGCCCGACATGCTCGAGGGCGTGGCCGCGGGCATCCACCCGGGCGCGATGCGCTACTACGAGGAGATCGGCGCCGGGCTGGGGTCCGGCGGCTGAGCCCCGCGGGGGCCGGCCCCCCGGGGCCGGGCCCGGCGGCGACCGCTCCGGCCGCGGGGGCGACCGCGGGGGCGACCGCGGCGCCGGCGGGGCGGGGCTGGGTCCTCCTCGGCCTGGGGTCGATCGCGTTCCACCTGGGCCTCATCTTCCAGGGGCTGGTGCCGGCGCTGGTGGCGCGGCCGCTGCACCTGGCGCTGATCCTGCCGTGGATCTACTTCGCGCGCGGCCGGCCGGCGCTCTGGCCCGTGGGCGCGGCGGGGATCGGCATCTGCGTCTGGATCGCGTGGTCGCATCGCGGCCTGCGGGACCAGTACGGGTTCCTCGAGGGCGGCGCGCAGGTGGCGATGGCGGCCGTGCTCCTCGCCGTCGTGCTCGACGGGGCGCGGCGGATGATCGGCTGGCCCCTGCCCGCCGTGGCCGCCGCCGCGCTGGCCTACGGCCTCATGGGGCAGCACGTGCCGGGGGAGTTCGGGCATGCGGGCATCCCGGTGGCGAGCTTCCTCGGCACGCTCACCATCGCCGAGGGCGGCGTCTGGGGCAGCCTGACGGGCGTGTCCGTGGGCGTGGTCGCGATCTTCGTGATCTTCGGCGCGGTCCTGAACGCCGGGGAGGCGGGGCAGGGGTTCATGAACGTGGCGGCCGCGGCGGCGGGGCGGCTGCGCGGCGGGGCGGCGAAGGTTTCGGTTCTGTCCTCGGCGCTGTTCGGCTCGATCTCGGGCTCGGCGAGCGCCAACGTCGCCTCCACCGGGGCGATCACCCTGCCGGCGATGGTGCGGCTGGGCTATCCGCGCAGCCTCGCCGGCGCGGTGGAGGCGGTGGCGTCCTCGGGCGGGCAGATCATGCCGCCGCTGATGGGAGCGGGCGCGTTCGTGATGGTCGAGCTGACGGGGGTGCCCTACCCGTCGATCATGGCGGCGGCGCTGCTGCCGGCGATCCTCTACTTCGTCGCCGTCTGGGTCGGGATCGACGCCTACGCGCGGCGCCACGCCCTGCCCGGCGTGCCGCCGGAGGACCGGCCGGGCGCGCGCGACGTGATGGTGACGAGCGCCTTCTTCGCGGTGCCGTTCGCCGCGCTCCTGGGGGCGATGTTCGGCGCGGGGCTGACGCCGCAATACGCGGCCTGCCTCGCCATCCTGGTGGCGGCGTGCCTCCTGCCGTTCGACGGGCGGCGCGGGTGGATGCCGCGGCAGGGGGCGGCGCGGGCGGCGCGGGCCGCGGTCGCGGCGGGCGGGCAGATCGCCCTCATCGGGTCGATCATCGTGTGCGCGGGGATCGTCGTGGGGGTGCTGGGGATCACCGGGCTCGGGATCAAGCTCACCTCCCTCATCGTGTCGGGCGCGGGGGGCGCGCTCTGGCCGGCGCTCCTCCTGACGGCGCTGGCGTGCCTGCTGCTGGGGATGGAGGTGCCGACGACGGCGGCCTACGTCATCTGCGTGAGCGTGGCGGGCCCGGCCCTGATCGAGCTCGGGCTGGAGCCGCTGCGCGCGCATCTCTTCGTGTTCTGGTTCGCGCTCCTCTCCACGATCACGCCGCCGGTCTGCGGCGCGGTGTTCATCGCCGCCGGCATGGTGGGAGAGAACTGGCTGCGCGTCGCGGGCTCGGCGATGGCGCTGGGGATCGGGCTCTACGTGATCCCGCTCGGGATGGTGGCGCTGCCGGCGCTCACGGCGCCGGGGGACGGGCTCGGCGCGGCGGCGCTGGCGGCGGCGCGGATGGGGGTGGGGCTCGCGGCGCTGTCGCACGCGGTGATCGGGCGGGGGGCGCTCCTCAGGCGCGGGGCGCTGGCGGCCCTGGCGGCGGCCGTGATCTTCGCGCCCGTCTGACCTCGAGCGATTCGGCATGGCGCGCCCGCGGCGGCGTCCTAGGTCGTCGCCTCGCCGCCGGGATGAGGGAGGTCGCGCGATGATCCGACCCCGCCGCCGCCCGTGACGGGAGCGCCCAAGCCGCTCGCCGTGCGGGACCTGACCTGCCGCTACGGCGGGGCCATCGCCCTGAGCGGCGCCTCCTTCGACGTGGCGGCGGGGGAGTTCGTCTCGGTGCTGGGCCCGTCCGGCTGCGGCAAGTCCACGCTCCTGCGCGCCATCGCCGGGCTCGAGCCGGCGGCGGAGGGGCGGATCGAGGTCGGCGGGCGGGACGTGGCGGGCCTGCGCCCCAAGGACCGGCAGGTGGCCTTCGTGTTCCAGTCCTACGCGCTCTACCCGCACATGAGCGTGCGGCAGAACCTGGCCGCGCCGCTGGCCATGGCGGAGCTCACGGCGGCGGGGCGGACGGCGGGCCTGTGGCGCCTGCTGCCGGGGCAGCGGCGGGCGCGCGCCTCGATCGACGCGCGCGTCGCGGCGACGGCCGGGCAGCTCGAGATCGGGCCCTACCTGGACCGGCGGCCGGCCGCGCTCTCCGGCGGGCAGAGGCAGCGCGTGGCGCTGGGCCGGGCCCTCATCCGCGAGCCGGACCTGTTCCTCCTGGACGAGCCGCTCGCCAACCTCGACGCCGCGCTGCGCCACCGCACGCGCACCGAGCTGCGCGCCCTGCAGCGGCGGACCGGGGCGACGACCCTGTTCGTGACGCACGACCAGTCCGAGGCGATGGCGATCTCCGACCGGGTGATCGTGATGTTCGACGGGCGCATCCGGCAGGTCGGAACGCCCGACGAGCTCTACCGCGCTCCGGCGGACCTGGAGGTCGCGGGCTTCCTGTCGCAGCCGCACCTCAACGTGATCCCTGCGGCGGCGGTGCGCGCGGCCATCGGCGACCGGACGCGGGCCGGGGAGATCTCGGTGGCCGGCCGGCCCCTGGCCGAGGTCGAGGGGGTGATCGCGTTCCGCCCCGAGCACGCCTCGATCCGCCGGCCCGACGCGCCCGGCCTGCCCGGCCTGCGCGTCGTGGTGGACCACGTGGAGCACGGCGGCGCGGAGGCGAACCTCTTCGCGCGGCTCGCCTCGGACGGCACGCCCTGCCTCGTGCGGATCGCGTCGGCGGACATCGCCGACTGGCCGCCGGGCGCGGAGGGGGTGATGCATTTCTCCCTCGCGGACGCGCACCTCTTCGCGGGCGCCGCGCCGCCCGCCCCCGCCGGGCGGGCCGCCGCGTGACCGGGCGGGCCGCCGGGGCGGCTCTGGCGGCGCCGGCGGCGATCCTGCTGGTGGCGCTCCTCTTCGCGCCCTCGGCGGGGGTGCTGGCCCTGTCCCTCACGGACTACCAGTTCGGGATGGGCAGGTTCGACTGGGTGGGCGCCGCCAACTACGTCCGGCTGGCGCAGGATGACGGCATCCGCGGCAGCCTCTCCAACACCTTCGCCTACGTCGCCTTCGTGGCGCCGGTCTCGATCCTGGGGGCGCTCTGGGTGGCGATCCTCCTCACCGGGCAGGGGCGGCTGCGGGGGCCGTTCCAGGCGGTGTTCTTCCTGCCCGTCACCGCGACGCTGGTGGCGATGGCGACCGCGTGGGAGGTGCTGCTGCACCCGACCTTCGGCATGGCGAACGCCGCGCTGGCGGCGCTGGGCCTGGAGAAGGTGCGCTTCCTGTCGGACCCGGACACGGCGCTGCCGACGCTGGCGATGATCGGGGTGTGGAAGCTCCTGGGCTACAACGTCCTGCTATTCCTGGCGGGGCTGGCGACGATCCCGCGCGACCTCTACGAGGCGGCGGCCATCGACGGGGCGGAGGCGGGGTGGCGCCGGTTCACGCTCGTCACCTGGCCGATGCTGGCGCCCGTGACCCTGTTCGTGAGCGTCATCACCCTGATCCGCTGCTTCTCGGAGTTCGAGCTGGTCGCGGTCCTCACGCGCGGGGGGCCGAGCGGGGCGACGGAGATGATGCTCTACACGCTCTACCAGGAGGCGTTCCGATATCTCGACATCGGCATCGCCTCGGCCCTGGCGGTCGCGTTCCTCGGATTCGTGGCGGTCCTCTCCATCGCGCAGGTGCGCGCCTTCGACCGGGGCGGCCGGCACGGCCGGAGCGACCGGTGAGGCGGGCGGCGGGCACGGCGGCGCTGGCCCTGGTCGCGCTCGCGACGCTGGCGCCCTTCGTCTACATGCTGGCCGTGAGCTTCGCCGAGCAGGGCACCGTCTACGCCGGCGCGATCCTCCCGGCGCCGAGCTGGGGCGCGACACGGGGAAACTACGCCTACGCCCTCACCGAGGTCCCGCTCCTGCGCTACATGGCGAACGGCGCCATCGTCTGCGGCGCGATCCTGGTGCTGCAGGTGCTGATCGCGGCGCCGGCGGGCTACGCGCTGGCCAAGCTGCCGTTCCGGGGGCGGCGGCTGCTCTTCGGCGCGGTGGTCGTGGCGCTGATGATCCCGATGCAGGTGCCGGCGATCCCGCTCTACGTGGCGCTGGCCTGGGCGGGGCTCCTGAACACCTACACCGCGCTGGTGCTGCCCTTCGTGATCTCGGCCTTCGCGATCTTCCTCTTCCGGCAGTTCTTCCTGAACTATCCCGACGAGGTGCTGGACGCCGCGCGGCTCGACGGATTCTCCGAGCTCGCCATCGTCCGGCGCCTGATGCTGCCGGCGGCGCGCCCGGCGGTGGCCGCCTTCGCCGTAATCTCCGTCATCGCGCACTGGAACGACCTCTACTGGCCGCTCGTCGTCGTGACCCGGACCGAGATGATGACCCCGCCGCTGGGGCTCCTGGCGTTCCAGTCCTCCGGCGAGACGGCGGGCAACGTGGGCGCCCTGATGGCGGGGGGCGTGATCGTGACCGCGCCCCTCGTGATCGGGTTCCTGTTCCTCCAGCGCCACCTCGTCGCCGGCCTCTCGGTCGGGGCGCGCACCTGATCCACCACGAAGGACCCACGCACATGAAGCACATGACCATCGGCGCCGCGCTCGCGGCCCTCGCCCTGCCGGCCGCCGCGCAGGACCTGACCGTCTATCACGCCTGGGCGCACCACGCCGAATGGCAGACCGCCATCGCCGAGATGTTCATGGCCGAGAACCCGGGCGTGGAGATCACCTTCCAGGCGCCGGCGCCGGACTACGACGAGGGGCTCGTCTCGGTCATCCGGCAGGACCTGGCCGGCGAGGCGCCGGACGTGTTCATGGTGGGCTCGCACCTGCTGCGGAACCTGGTGGCGCGCGGGATGGTGGAGCCGCTCGAGCCCCTGATGGAGGGGCGCGACATGGCCGCGCTGGGGTACTCGCCCGAGGTGCTGGCGCTCACGCAGGTGGACGGGGTGCAGTACGCCCTGCCCTGGACGAGCTCGACGCCGGTGATGTTCTACAACCGCGAGCTGGTGGCGCGCGCGGGCGGCGACCCGGACGACATGCCCACCACCTGGGACGGGACCATCGAGCTCGCCGCCGCCATCGACGCGCTGGGGCCGGACGTCTCGGGGATGTACTACACGCTGGGCGACGACGACTGGATGACGCAGAACCTCCTGGCCAATGCGGGGCTCTCGCCGATGGGCGAGGACGGCGAGACCATCGCCTTCGGCACCGAGGCGGGGCGCGAGGTCCTGGCGACCTACCGCCGCTTCTTCGACGAGGGCGGCCAGCAGCCGATCGAGGACACCGCCGCGCGCCAGCAGATGTATGCCGGCCAGCTCGGGCTCTACTTCAACTCGACCGCGGCGGTGCGCTCCTTCACCCGGGAGATCGGGGATCGCTTCGACTGGGGCACCGCGCAGATGCCGGCCATGGCCGAGGGCGGCGGCGTCGCCTCCGGGGGGATGGCGGCCGCGATCCTGACGGACGATCCGGAGAAGCGGGAGGCGGCGTTCGAGTACCTCCTGTTCGGCACGGGGGCAGAGGCGCAGGCGATGGTGGTCGAGAACACGGGCTACATGCCGGTGAACCAGGGCTCGCTGGAGGTGCTGGAGGGGTTCTACGCGGAGAACCCCAACTTCCGCACCAGCGCCACGCAGGCGGGGCGCGCCTTCCCCTGGTTCGCCTGGCCGGGGCGGAACGGCGTGCGCATCAGCCAGGTCGTGCTCGACGAGATGACGGCGCTCGCCAACGGGGCGGCGAGCGTGGACGAGACGGCGCGGAGCCTGACGGAGGAGATCGGGCCGCTGCTCGACTGACCCGGGCGGGGCTCGCGGGCGCCCGCCTGCCGTGCGAACGGGCGCCGGGCCCGGCGCGGGCGGCGCGTTTCGTCGCGGGCCGGCCCGTGCGCCTTGGCGCGGGCGGCGAATGGCGCAATCATGGGCCCGGACGCGAACCTGCCCCCGATGGAGGGACGACATGACCGAGACGAGCCAAGGCCGCAGGGCGATGATGGACCGGATGGCCGCCGCCACGCGCGCGGGACGAATGGACCGGCGGGAGTTCATCGCCTCGGCCTCCGTGCTGGGCGCGACCGCCGCGGCCGCCTACGGCATGCTGGGCCTCGCCGCGCCCGCCCGGGCGCAGGGCGCCGACATGGCCCCGGCCGAGGGCGCCGTGGACGGCGGCACGCTCCGCGTGGGGCAGAAGGTCCTGGCGATCAACGATCCCATCCTCTTCGACTGGCCGGAGAAGGCCAACATCGCGCGGCAGTTCTGCGAGACCCTGGTGCGCTGGGAGACGGATTTCTCCTTCTCGGGCCTGCTGCTCGAGGGCTGGGAGGTCAGCGACGACGCGACGGAGTACACCCTTCGCGTGCGCCCCGGCGCCACCTGGACCAATGGCGACGCTTTCACCGCCGAGGACGTCGCCTACAACCTGCGCCGCTGGTGCGACCGCTCCGTCGAGGGGAACTCGATGGCCGCGCGGATGGGCAGCCTCGTGGACGCGGACACCGGCGCGATGGTGGAGGGCGCGATGGAGGTCGTGGACGACATGACCGTGCGCCTGACCCTGCCGTCGCCGGACATCACCCTCATCGCGGGGATGTCGGACTATCCCGCCCTGATCGTGCATCCCAGCTTCGAGGAGACGGGCAGCGACCTGGCGGAGAACCCGATCGGCACGGGCGCCTTCGAGCTCGAGAGCATCTCCATCGGGGAGAGCGCGCGCGTGGTGCGCCGCGAGGAGGGCTGGTGGGGCGGGCGCGCCCATCTGGAGGCGGTCGAGTTCATCGACATCGGCACCGACCAGTCGACCCAGGTGGCCCTGTTCGACGCCGGCGAGATCGACGTGAACGACGAGAGCAACGGCGAGTTCGTCGAGCTCCTGGACGGGCTCGGCCTCACCCGGGTGGAGGTCGTCACCGGCGCCACGATGGTCGCGCGGATGAACGTGAACGAGCCACCCTTCGACGTGGTCGAGGTGCGCCGCGGCATCCAGATGATGATCGACAACGAGCTGACGCTCGAGCTCGGCTTCTCCGGGCTGGGGCAGGTCGCGGAGAACCACCACGTCGGCCCGATGCACCCCGAATACGCCGATATCGGCCCGTCCGCCTACGACCCGGCCGCCGGCATGCAGATGCTGCGCGACGCGGGGCACGCGGAGACGCCCATCGAGCTCATCTCGATCGACGACGACTACCTCAAGCTCACCTCGGACGCGATCGGCGCGCAGATGCGGGACGCCGGCGCCAACGTCTCGCGCAAGCTGATGCCGGGGGCGACGTTCTGGAACGACTGGACGAAGTACCCGTTCAGCGCGACCTCCTGGGGGATGCGCCCGCTCGGCGTGCAGATCTACGCCCTCGCCTACCAGAGCGGCGCCGCCTGGAACGAGACCGCGCATTCCAACCCCGAGTTCGACGCCAGGCTGAGCGAGGCGCTCGGCGTGTTCGACCCGGACGCCCGGCGCGAGATCATGGCCGGGATGGAGGAGATGCTGCGAGAGAGCGGCGTGATCGTCCAGCCCTACTGGCTCAACTACTACGCCCACCACACCGCCCAGGTGGTCGGCTACGTCAAGCACCAGACGCGCGAGATGCACCTCGAGCGGGTCTGGCTCGACGCCTAGCGCCCACGATGCGGGCGCCCCCCTCGGGGGGCGCCCGCCCGCAGGCGGATCGCCTTGAACCGTCGCGGTTTTCGGCGCATGGTGACGCTGGGTCCGGGACGGCGTCCGCAACGGGACGAACCCGGATACCTCACATATCGTCATCCTGCTTGGAGGGACCATGGGGCTGGGCCGGCATCGCCGTGCGAGCGCGCACGAGGTACGTCATCGCCGTGCGAGCGCGCACGAGGCACGTCACGACATCGAATGGCCGACGATCGGCCTCCTGATCTGCGTCCACGGGAGCTGGGCCGCGATCCTCATGACCGCCGGCGCGCTCACGCCGCCGATCGCGGCGTCGCTGCTCGTGCCGGTGATGGTCCTGCACTCGTCGCTCCAGCACGAGGTCATGCACGGCCATCCGTTCCACTCGCGCGCCCTCAGCGAGGCGGTCGTCTCGCTCCCCATCGGCCTTCTGGTGCCCTACCGGCGCTTCCGGGCGCAGCACCTGGCGCACCATTTCGACCCCAGCCTGACCGATCCCTACGACGACCCGGAGACGAACTACCTCGATCCCGCCCGCTGGGCGCGGATGGGGCCGATGGCGCGTGCGCTCTACCGGGCGAACAACACGCTGGCGGGGCGCATGGCGCTGGGGCCGGCGATCTCGCTCGCGGCCTTCTGGCGCGAGGAGGTCCGGGGCATCGCGCGCGGGGCGCCGGGGCTGCGGCGCGACCACGCGGCGCACCTGGCGGGGGCCGCGGTCGTGGCGCTGGCGGTCTGGGCCTCGGCCCTGCCCTGGTGGGGCTACGCGCTGGGCTGCTACGGCGCGATGATGGTCCTCAAGATCCGCACCTTCGCGGAGCACCGGGCGCATCACGCCGCGCGGGCCCGGACGGTGGTGATCGAGGATCGCGGGATCCTGGCGCTCCTGTTCCTGAACAACAACTTCCACGCCCTTCACCACGCGCGGCCGGGCCTCGCCTGGTACCGTCTGCCGGCCGCCTATTTCGCCACCAGGGCGGCCGTGCTCCGGCGCAACGGCGGCTATGTCTACCGCTCCTACGCGCAGGTGATCGGCGCGCATTTCCTGCGGGCGAAGGACCCGGTGGCCCATCCGCTGCTCACCGACCCGTCCGGGCACGCCGCCCCGGCGATGCCCGCGCCAGTCCCGGTCCCCGTGCCCGTTCCGGCCTTCGCGAGCGGCGCGGCCGGCGCATGAGCGCGCCCGCGGCGGCGCCCCTCGCGGCGTTGCCGATGAACGACTGGCCCGAGGTGCGCCCCCATTGGGACGCGCTCTGGTCGGCGATCGCCGCCCGCCTGTGCGAGGCCGGGGTGCCCGCTCCCGAGACGCTCACCCGCGGCCTGGGCCTGATGGAGGGCTGGCTCTCGCCAACCCTCGTGCTGGGGCAGACCTGCGGGCTGCCCTATGTGCGCCATCTGCGCCGGCGGGTGACGCTCCTGGGGACGCCGGACTTCGCGGTGCCGGGCTGTCCGCCGGGCTGGTACGACAGCGTCGTCGTGGTCCGGGCGGACGATCCGCGGGAGGGCACGCGCGCCTTCGCGGGGGCGCGGCTCGCGGTGAACGGCGCCGACAGCCAGTCGGGCACGCAGGCGATGATGCACCATGTGCGCGCCCTGCCGGTCCCGCATTTCGGGCGGGTGTCGACGACCGGGGCCCACGAGGCGAGCGCCCGCGCCGTCGCGGAGGGGCGGGCCGACATCGCCGCGATCGATCACACCACATGGCGCCTGATCGCGGCGCACCGCCCCTTCGCCGCGGGCCTGCGCGTGATGGAGAGGACCGACCCGACCCCCGGCCTGCCCTTCGTCGCGGCGGCGGGGGCGGGGGCGGCGCATGCGGACGCGGTGGCGGCCGGCGTCGCGGACGCGCCCGAGGCCGCGCGCGAGGCGCTGGGCCTGGCGGGCTACGTGCGCACGGTGCCGGAGGATTACGACGTCATCGCCGCGCGGGACGCGGCCGCGCGCGGGGTCTCGGCCGCGCACGGGCTCGCGCGGCCCTAGGGCGCGCCGAGGCCGCGCAGGGTCGCGGCGAGGGCCTCGTCCACCTCGACGCCGTCCGCCTCGGCCCGCCGGCGCGCCGCGTGGCGCCGGGCGCCGGGGGCCCGCACGCCGGGCTCCGCGGTCATCTCGCGCAGCAGCGCGGCGACGCGCGGGCCGAACCCCGCGTCGGGGCGGATCGCGAGGAACGTCTGGCCGAGCCCCGGGGGCCCGCCCGAATCGTCGCCCAGCGAGGACGCCTCGTGCGACCAGTTGGCGCCCGCCAGCCCGGCTGACAGCACCTCCACCATGAGGGCGAGCGCCGCGCCCTTGTGGCCGCCCGCGGGGGCGATGGTGCCGGCCATCCCGGCGTCGGGATCGGTCGTCGGGCGGCCCTGCGCGTCCAGGGCCCAGCCTTCGGGAAGGGCGCGCCCCTCGGCCGCGGCGGTGGCGAGGCTGACGAAGGCGGTCGCGGAGGACGCGCTGTCGATGACCAGGGGATCGCCCTGCGCCGGGGCGCCGAACGCCCAGGGGTTGGTGCCGAAGAAGGGCCGCGCCCCGCCCCAGGCCGCCATCGTCGCGGACGCGTTCGTCGCCGCCAGCGCGACCAGCCCCGCGCGCGCCAGCCGGTCCGCGAACCAGCCGAGCACCCCGCAGGCATAGGCGCCCCGCACCGTGAGGACCGCGACGCCCTGCGCGCGCGCCGCCTCGATCAGGGCGGCCTCCCCGCAGGCATAGGCCGGGTGCGCGAAGCCGCCGCGCGCGTCCACCGCGATGCGGCCGGGCAGGGGGCGCGTGGCCTCGGGCTCGGCACCGCCGACGATCTTCCCCACGCGGAGGTGGCCGCAATAATATGGCAGGTAGCCCAGGCCGATGCCGCGCGTCCCCTCGGCCTCCGCGTCCCGGATCGAGAGGGCCACGGGGCCGGCCTGCGCCGCGCTCGCCCCCGCCCGGATCAGGGCGGCGCGCGCGGCCGCCTCCACCTCGTCCAGCGTCATGCGCATGCGCGCCTCCTCCCCTTCGGGCCGCCTTGCCCGGCGGGGGCGAGGATGGCACGGTTCGCCGGCCGCGCGAAGGGAGGCCCGATGAAGATCACCGCCATCCGCGCGACGCCGATCCTCGTGCCGCTCGAGGCGCCGTACCTGTGGTCCTACGGCGCGCTGGACGGGTTCACCAAGACCGTGGTCGAGGTGGTCACCGACAGCGGCCCGACCGGCATCGGGGAGGCGCCCTCCCACGCCTCGGCCGCGATCGTGGAGGCGATGGCCGAGCGCCTGATCGGGCGCGATCCCTTCGACATCGCGGGCGCGGAGCGCCGCGTCCTGCCCTCCATGCCGCTCGCCCATTCGGTGACGGACACCGCGACGCTCGGCGCGTGGGGCGGGATCGAGGTCGCGCTGTGGGATCTCCGCGGCCGCGCCTGGGGGCAGCCGGTCGCCAACCTGCTCGGCGGCGTCCACCGGGACCGCATCCCGTTCACCGACTATTTCAGCTACCGCCTGCCCGAGGGGGACCGGGGCGGGGAGCGCACGGCGGAGGCGGTCGTCGCGTACTGCCTCGGCCTGCGCGCCGCGCACGGCACGAGCTTCTTCGAGGGCAAGGTCAGCGAGCCGGACCTGCGCGCCAACATCCGCCTGGTGGAGGCGCTGCGCGACGCGCTCGGCCCGGACGCGATGATCCGCATCGATTCCAACCAGGCGTTCTCGGTGCCCTCGGCGCTGGCGCTGGCGCCGGCCTTCGCCGCCGCGGGCGTGCGCAACTGGGAGGATCCCACCCCCCGCTGGCGCGACATGCGGCGCCTGCGGCAGCATTGCGCGATCCCCTTCTCGGGGCACCACCTGGACGTCGCCAAGGCCGCCGCCTACGGGGTGCCCGACGCCATCGTGAGCGACGTCGCCGGCCTCGGCGGGTTCTGCGCGGCGATGCGCTTCGTCTCCGCCTGCGAGGGGGCGGGGATCGATTTCTGGTGCTATTCCGGCGACAGCGGCCTCGGCACCGCGGCCTACCTCCACCTGTGCGCGGCGCATCCGCACATCCGCGAGCCGAACCAGTCGCTCCTGCGCCAGCAGCCCCATGACGTGATCGAGGGCGGGCCGTTCGCGCCGCGGGACGACCATGTGGACCTGCCGTCCGGGCCCGGGCTCGGCGTCACGCTGGACGCCGGGCGCCTCGCGCATCTGGCGGGGCTCCTGCGCGAGCGCGGCGTGCCGGACAAGTATCGCGACCCGGAGCGGCCCGGCACGATGCGGCGCATGCCGCGGGCGTGACGCGGGCATGACGCGGGCGGGCGCCGGCACGTCGCGCGCGGTGCTTGAAGTGCCGCGGGACGTGGCGTCAGATGCCCGCCCGAGCGCCCGGATCGGCCGGACGCCGCCCCGCGCGGAGGCCCCGACGATGACGCATCCCATGCTCACCCGAAGCATGATCGACGACTTCCGCCGCGACGGCGCGGTCCTGATCCCGGGCCTCTTCGCCGAGCATGTCGAGGCGATTCGCGCCGGCATCGACCGCAACATGGCCGAGCCCGGCCCGTATGCGGCCGAGAACACCGGCGGCAACGATGCCGGGCGCTTCTTCGACGACTACTGCAACTGGCAGCGCATCCCCGAGTTCGAGGCCGCCGCCAGGGCCTCGCCCGCCGCCGCGGTCGCCGCCGCGCTGATGGGCTCGGAGCGGGTGCAGCTCTTCCACGACCACGTGCTGGTCAAGGAGCCGGGCACCTCCAAGCCCACGCCCTGGCACCAGGACGCGCCCTACTACTTCGTGAGCGGCGATCAGACGGTCAGCTTCTGGTCCCCGATGGACCCGGTGCGCGAGGCCTCGCTGCGCTGCGTCGCGGGCTCGCACCTCTGGGAGAAGCCCGTCCTGCCGACGCGCTGGCTCGCCGAGGACGATTTCTACCCGGCCTCCGACGAATACCGCCCCGTGCCCGACCCCGACGCCGAGGGGATGAAGGTCCTCGAATGGCAGATGGCGCCCGGCGACGCGGTGGCGTTCCACTACCGGACGCTGCACGGCGCGCGGGGCAACGTCGCGGGCACGCGGCGGCGGGCCTTCTCCCTGCGGCTGGTGGGGGACGACGCGCGCTACGTGGAGCGGGCGGGGCCGACCTCGCCGCCCTTCGCCGGTCACGGGATGGCGCCGGGCGAGCGGCTGCGCGAGGACTGGTTCCCGGTGATCCACGCCGCCTGAC
Organism: uncultured Alphaproteobacteria bacterium; assembly: GCA_963833115.1. GTDB lineage: Bacteria > Pseudomonadota > Alphaproteobacteria > Rhodobacterales > Rhodobacteraceae > Hasllibacter. The sequence continues at coordinate 737,352 of CAWHWS010000002.1, forward strand.
CCCGGCGGCGCGCGCGCTACCTCTCGCGCCTGGCGGGCGGAGGAGCGGGCATGGCGGAGGATGGCGGACCGCGGGCGATGCCCGTGCCCTCGGGGCGGCTGGCCCGGCTCGCCCGGCTGGGCTCGCTCGGCGCGGGGGTCGCCGGCGGCGCGGCCGCGCGGGGCCTGGTCGAGCTCGGCCGGGGCCGCCGGCCCGCCATGCGCGACCTCCTGATCACGCCGGCCAACGCGCGGCGGGTGGCCGCCGAGCTCTCCCGCATGCGCGGCGCCGCGATGAAGCTGGGGCAGCTCGTCTCGATGGACGCGGGCGACATGCTGCCCCCCGAGCTGGCGCAGATCATGGCGCAGCTGCGCGAGGGGGCGCACGTGATGCCGCCCGCGCAGCTCGGGCAGGTCCTAGGCGCGCAGTGGCCCGCCGGCTGGCGCGGACGGTTCGAGCGCTTCGACGTGCGGCCCGTCGCCTCGGCCTCGATCGGGCAGGTGCACCGCGCGCGCCTCAGGGACGGGCGCGACCTGGCGATCAAGGTGCAGTATCCCGGCGTGGCGCGCAGCATCGACGCCGACGTCGCCAACGTGGGCGCCCTGATGCGGATGTCCGGCCTGCTGCCCGCGGGGTTCGAGATCGCGCCCTATCTGGACGCCGCCCGCGCCCAGCTCCGCGAGGAGACCGACTACCGCGCCGAGGCCGCGCACATGGCGCGCTTCGCGGCCCTCCTGGCGGGGGACGCGCGCTTCGTGCTGCCCGAGCCGCAGGCGGACTGGAGCACCGGGCAGGTGCTCGCGATGACCTGGGTGGAGGGGCGTCCGATCGAGGAGGCGGCGGCCGCGCCACAGGCCGCGCGCGACCGGATCGCGCGGGATCTCGTGGACCTCGTGCTGGCAGAGCTCTTCGACCTCGGCTGGATGCAGACCGACCCGAACTTCGCCAACTACCGCTGGCAGCCGGAGACCGGGCGCATCGTGCTCCTCGACTTCGGCGCCGCGCGCCGGATCGACGCCGCCGCCTCCGAGGGGTTCCGCCGCCTGCTGGCCGCGGGGCTTTCCGGCGAGGGCGGCGCGACCTGGGAGGCGGCGCGCGCGCTCGGCCTCCTGCCGCCGGACATGGCGCCCGAGCACGCCGGCCGCGTGGCGCGGATCATGGAAGCGGCGTTCGCGGCCCTTCGGGCGGACCCGTTCGACTTCGCCGCCAGCGACCTGCCCGAGCGGATGCGGGACGAGGGCATCGCCCTGGCCGAGGCCGGGTTCGCGCCGCCGCCGCCCCCGATCGAGGCGCTCTACGTCCAGCGCAAGCTGGCGGGCACCTTCCTGCTGGGCGCGCGGCTGCGCGCGCGGGTGCGGGTGGGCGAGGCGGCGGCCCCCTACCTCACCCCCGGCGGCGCAGGGCCAGCACCGCCCGCCTGAGCGGGCCCGTCATGCGCCAGGACGTGCTGCGCAGGAGGGCGTCGCGCTCGGCGGCCGCCGCGTCCCGGTCCGCCTGCGCCGCCGCGCGGGCGAGGCGCGCCTCCTCGGCCATCGTCGTCAGGACCACGAGCTCGTCGAGGCGCGCGGCCTCGGCGGCGGACCAGTCGCCCAGGCGGGCGAGCCCCGCGCGCAGGGCCGGGCCGGACCCCGGGTCCGCCAGCGCCGCGGCGAGCCGCTCGAGCGCGGGCGGCGGCGACCCCGCGGGGCAGGAGACGGCGAGCCCGCCGCCATGCCCCAGGACGACCGCCGCGCCGGGCTCGCCGGGGGCCGCGCCCAGCACGATGAGGAGCCCGCCCGGCGCCAGGAGGGACGGCCACCCGGCCGGGTCCGCCTCGGCGGGATCGCCGATGAGGAGGTCCAGCGCGCCGGCCTCGGGCTCGGCCCACAGGGCCCCGGGCGCCGCGCGGCGCAGGGCCTGCGCCCCGGCGCCGAGCGCGAGCGCCGCCCGGCGCGGCCGGATCTCCGCGATGAGCCAGCGCAGGAGCGGCAGGTGCGGCGCCGCGCCGCGCGCCGCGGTGGCCGGCGGGGCCGGCGCGGCCGCCAGGACCCCGGCCAGGATCGCCGGGCCGTCGTCGAGGGCCGGGCACCCCGGCGCCGTGTCGCGCGTCGTCATCGATCCCGTCCCCCGGTCCGGCGGCGCCCGTCGATGCCCCGCGCCGCGCCGCCGAGCGCGGGCGTAGCACCGGGCGGATGGCGGACCAACCCGCCCCCCGGTTGCGCGGCGGCGGGCCGGTGGCTACGCCCCGGGCGGGGCCGGCGCCCCGGCGGAGGGGCGGGTGGAGTTCGAGGCGGCCCGGGAGGTCGGGGACCGGGCGTTCGACGCGGCGCTGGACGTGCTGCGCCGCTCCGGGGAGGTCCACCCGCGGTGGTACCTGGAGCGCTATCCCGACGTCGCGCGCCTGGGGATGGACCCGGCCGAGCACTACCTGCGCTACGGCGCGCGCATGGGGCGCGCCCCGAACCGCCGCGGCGTCGCGCCGGGCGCGGCGGACGCGCTCATGGACCGCCTCCTGCGGCAGGACGCGCCCGCGCGGGGCCGCCCGTGGTCCGAGGAGGCGCGCGTCGACGAGGCGATCGAGACGCTCCACGCGCTCGGCCATGTCGACCGGTCGCTCGAGGCCCTGCGCCAGATCGCCGAGGACGGGGCCTCGCGCGGGGCGCGGGCCGCCGCGGCGCGCGAGCTGGCGCGCTGGCACCTCCTGCGGGCGCGCCCGGCCGATCCGGCGCGCGCGATCCGCTGGCTGGACCGCGCCATGCAAGGCACCGACGCCCCCGAGGAGCGCGCCGAGCTGACCGGGATCCGACTCGTGTGCGACCACGCGCTGGGCGACCGGAGCGGCGGCCTCGCCCGGTTCGGCCGGGCCGTCCTCGCGGGCGAGACCCTGCCGGACACCTACCTCGCCCGCGCCAATTTCGAGGACGCGGCCGAGGATCGCTGCGCCTGGATCAACCGCGCGCTGGCAGGGCACGGCGTTCCGCCGGTCGCCCTCAAGGCCCCGGACGGGCGCGCGCCCTACGACCGCCTCACCGGGGCCGCGCCCCTGCCGGCGGTGGTGGACGGCCCGCTCGTCACCGTGCTGATCGCGGCCTACGACGCGGCCGCGATGATCGGCACGGCGATCGGGTCCCTCCGGGCGCAGACCTGGCGCGCGCTGGAGATCGTCGTGATCGACGATTGCAGCCCGGACGGGGGCGCCACGCTGCGCGCGGCCGAGGCGGCGGCCGAGGGGGACGCGCGCGTGCGCACCCTGCGGATGGAGCGCAACGGCGGGGCCTATGTCGCGCGCAACCGGGGGCTCGACCTCGCGGGCGGCGCGTTCGTGACCATCCACGACGCGGACGACTGGTCCCACCCCCTCAAGATCGAGACGCAGGCGCGGCACCTGCTGGCGCATCCCGGCGTGATGGGCTGCACCTCCGACCGGGCGCGGGCGAACGACGAGCTGCGCTTCACCCGGCCGCGCGGCGACGGGCTCTTCACGACCTTCAACACCTCGTCCTTCATGTTCCGCCGGGCGCCCGTGCGCGCGGCGCTGGGCTACTGGGACACCGTGCGCTTCGCCGCCGACACCGAGCTGATCCGGCGGATGCGGGCGACCTTCGGCGACGCCTCCTACGCCAGGGTCCCGACCGGCCCGCTCTCGTTCCAGCGCGAGGCGGCGCTCTCGGTCACCGGCGATGCGGTCACGGGGCTCGGCGACCGGTTCTTCGGGGTGCGCAAGGAGTATCGCGACGCCCAGGCGCACCATCACCGCACGGCGCCGAGCCTGCGCTATGGCGACGACCCCGCGCGCCGGCCCTTCGCCGCGCCGCGGATGATGCACCCCGGCCGCCCCGCGCCCGGCCCGCGGGAGGTGGACCTCGCGATCTCGGGTGATTTCCGCGTGCGGACCCCGGAGATCGAGGCCCTGATCGCCGAGCTGCCCGCCCTGCGCGCGCGCCATCCGCGCATCGGCCTGGTGGAGCGCTACGAGTTCGACGCGCCGGCCCCGGACGGGCACGCGATGTGCGCGGCGCTGCGCGCGCAGGTGGACGGGGAGGGCGTCGTGGTGCTCGTCCATGGCGACACGGTCGTGGCGCGCCATCGCCGGGCCGTGGGCGACGCGCCGGAGGAGCCGCATCTGGCGCCCGTGATCCTCGCGCCCGGCGGGGGGTGATCGGCCGGGGAGTTGCGCCGGCGCGCGCGCGCCCGCACCGTGGGACCCGGGGAGGACGCGATGACCGACGTGCGCGAGGGGGAGTGGGCCGAGCCGCCCCATGACGGCTACGTCCCGCTCGACGAGGGGTCGACGCCGGAGCGCCTGGCCGCGCTCCCGGGCGTGGCCGAGCGGCTGGGCGGCGGGCCGGGCGACTGGTCGGTGCGGGAGGTCGGGGACGGCAACCTCAACCACGTGTTCATCGTGCGCGGGCCCGCGGGCTCGCTCTGCGTCAAGCAGGCGCTGCCCTATCTGCGGGTGGTCGGCGAGGGCTGGCCGCTGCCCCTGAGCCGGGCGTTCTACGAATCGGCGGCCCTCGCGCGGCAGGCGCAGGACGCGGGCGCCGTGCCGCGGGTGTTTCACGTGGAACCCTCGCAGGCCCTGATCGTGATGGAGGACCTGGCCGGGCATCGCGTCTGGCGCGGGGCGCTGATCGACGGGGAGCGGCACGAGAGCGCGGCCCCCGTGCTGGGGCGGTTCATGGCCGACGCGCTGTTCCGGTCCTCCGATCTGGCGCTGGCGCCGGAGGTCCGCAAGCGCGAGGCGGCGCTCTTCGCCGGGAACGCGGCCCTCTGCCGGATATCGGAGGACCTGATCTTCACCGATCCTTACGTCGACCACCCGCTCAACGACTTCACCCCCGGGCTCGAGGCGGAGGTGGCCGGGATGCGCGCCGACGCGGCGTGGCGGCGCGCGGTGCAGGACTTGAAGTGGGACTTCACCACCCGCGCCGAGGCGCTCCTGCACGGGGATCTGCACACCGGGTCGGTCATGGTCTCGCCCGCCGGGCCGGGGGAGGACGTGCGGGTGATCGACCCGGAATTCGCGTTCTACGGGCCGATGGGGTTCGACGTCGGCGCCCTGGTGGCGAACCTGCTGCTCAGCGGCGCGTCCAAGGACGGGGCGGCGCGGGCCTGGTCGCTGGCCCAGGCGCCCCGGGCCTGGGACGCCTTCGCGGCGCGCTTCGCCGCGCTCTGGCGGAGCGAGCGGCGCGGCGAGGCGCAGGTGGAGCGCGTGCTGGGGGAGGCGTCCGAGGCGGCGCTGGCGGCGATGCTGGCGCGCATCCAGCGGGACGCGATCGGCTTCGCGGGGGCGAAGATGGCCCGCCGGATCGTGGGGCTGGCCGGGGTCGCGGATCTGCAGTCGATCGAGCCGGTGGCGGCGCGGTTGGCGAAGGAGCGCGCTGCGCTCCGGCTGGCGGGGCATCTGGCGAAGGAGGCGCGGCCCATCGGGACGATCGCCGCCGCGACGGACGCCGCGCGCGACGTGCTGGGCGGGTGATCCGCCGCGCGCGCTGGCATAGGGTCGGCGGGAGCCCAACGCACAGGCATCAGGAGACGCCCCCATGAAAGTCGACGGCACCCCCACCCGAACGATCTGGCCCGTGCCGAGCGCCGAGGCGCCGCAGGCCGTGCGCATCATCGACCAGACGCGCCTGCCGCACGCGTTCGTCACCGTGGACCTGACCACGCTCGAGGACGCGGCGCGGGCCATCGCGGACATGCTCGTGCGGGGCGCGCCGCTCATCGGGGCGACGGCGGCCCATGGGATGGCGCTGGCGATCCGGGAGGACGCGTCGGACGCGCGGCTCGGCGCGGCCTACGAGGCGCTGCTGGCGACGCGGCCCACGGCGGTGAACCTGCGCTGGGCGCTGGACGAGATGATGGGGGCGCTGAAGCCGCTGCCGGAGGGGGACCGGGCCGGGGCGGCCTGGCGGCGCGCCGCCGCGATCTGCGAGGAGGACGTGGAGATCTGCCGCATGATCGGGGTGCACGGGCGCGCCCTGATCGAGGAGATCGCGAAGCGGAAGAGGGCGGCGGGCGAGGACCCCACGGTCAACGTGCTCACGCATTGCAACGCGGGCTGGCTGGCCACCGTGGACTGGGGCACGGCGACCTCGCCGGTCTATCAGGCGCACGACGCGGGCGTGGCGGTGCACGTCTGGGTGGACGAGACGCGCCCCCGCTCCCAGGGCGCGGCGCTGACGTCGTGGGAATTGCTGAACCACGGGGTGCCGCACCACCTGATCACCGACAACTCGGGCGGGCTCCTCATGATGCGGGGGATGGTCGACCTGGTGATCGTGGGGACCGACCGGACCACGGCGGCGGGCGACGTGTGCAACAAGATCGGCACCTACCTCAAGGCATTGGCGGCGAAGGACAACGGCGTGCCGTTCTACGTGGCGCTGCCCTCGCCGACGATCGACTTCCGGCTCTCGGACGGGATGGACATCCCGATCGAGGAGCGCGGCCCGGAGGAGGTGACCTGGGTGCACGGGCGCGACCCGGAGGGGCGGATCACCAAGGTGCTCATCGCGCCGGAGGGCACGCCGGCGGCCAACCACGCCTTCGACGTGACGCCCGCGCGCCTGGTCACCGGCCTCATCACCGAGCGGGGGGTCGTCGCGGCCGAGGCGGGCGCGATCGCGGCGCTGTTCCCCGACCGCGCCGCCTGAGCCCCGGCGGGGCGGCGCCCCGGGCGCGCCGGGGGCCGCGCGTGGCCCCGGGCGCCCGGGGCCGCGGCGCGGACGGCCTAGCCGAGGAGCTTCTTGAAGAAGCCCTTCTTCTCCTGCCCCGGGGCGTGGGGCGGGGTGGGGTCCTGGGGGCCGCCGGCGCGGATCGACGGCTCGTCCGCCGGCGCGGGGTCGGCGCCGCCCGTGGGCGCCTGGGCCGACATCGCCTCGGCCGGCACGGTGTCGACCGGCGCGCCGGGCCCTTCGACCTGCTCCTGGAAGCGCTCGAAGAACTGGTCGGCCATCTTGCGGGCGAAGGCGTCGACGACCCGGCCGCCGAGCTGCGCCAGCTTGCCGCCGACGCGCGCGTCGACCGCGTAGCCGAGCTCGGTGCCCGTGCCGTCCGAGGTCCGCGCCAGGGTCACGTCCGCGCCGCCCTTGGCGAAGCCGGCGGGCCCGCCCTTGCCCTCGCCGGACATGCGCAGGCGCTCGGGGCGGACCATGTCGTCCATCGCGACGGCGCCGCGGAAGGTCGCCTTCACCGGGCCGACCTTCTGCGTGACCGTCGCCTCGAAGCCCGCCTCGGCGCTGCCGGTGAGCTCGGTGCAGCCGGGGATGCAGGCCTTGAGCACGTGCGGGTCGAGCAGCGCGGCCCAGACCGTCTCGGGGTCGGCGGCGATGGTGCGGGTGCCGGTGAGTTCCATGCATGTCTCCGGGGTGTGTTGGCGCGGACAGTGGATCACGAAGACGGCGCGCCGTCACGCGGCGGATGGGGGCCCGCCCGGGGCAGGAGGGCAACAGTGCGGCCCGAATGCGGCTTCCGGCGATAAACTGCCGCGCATAGTATAACAATGTCAGTTACTTGGCGGGTTGCGCCGCGCGTGGTCCCCCTCCATTCCGCCGGGGATGCGACACCTGTCGTTCCCCCTCCTGGCCGCGCTCGCGGCATCGCCCGGCGCCGCGCCCGCGTTCGACGTGGCGGCCGTGCTCGTCGGCACCGCCCGGGTCGTCGACGGCGACGGCGTGCGGTTCGGCCGCGTGGAGGTGCGCCTCCAGGGCATCGCCGCGCCCGAGGACAACGCGGCGGCGCGGGACGCGGGCGGGCCCGAGGCCTCGGCCGCGCTGTCGCGCCTGGCGGACGGGCGCGAGGTGTCCTGCCGGCTCGACGGGACGACGACGGGGCGCCGGTCGGGCAACCGGCCCGTCGGCCTGTGCGAGGTGGACGGCGCGGACCTGGGCGAGGCGATGGTGCGGGCCGGGCTGGCGCGCGACTGCCCGCGCTACTCCGGCGGGCGCTATGCCGGCGCGGAGCGCGCCGCCCGCGCGGCCGGCCGGGACCTCGCCGCGATCTACCCCCTCCCGCCCTACTGCGCGCGTTGAGCGGACCATCACGAGTGCGTATGTCCGGCTGACCGGGACGCGCGCCGGCGGTTAGACATGTCGCGCCAGATGGAGGAGGATCCGCCATGACCGCGTATCGGGCCACGCGCCGCGCCGCCCTGTCGACCCTGGGGGCCGCGATCGGCCTCGGTGCCGCGGGCCTCGGAGCGCCCGTCCTGGCGCAGGGCCTGGCACCCACGCCGACCATGCGGGGCGGGGCCAACAACTACCGCCCCGGGGCGCCGATCGTCGCGCGCATCGGCGGCGGCGGGTTCTGGACCCACGGCACCGTGCTGCGCGCGGGCGACGGCGCGCCTCTGCCCGGCCGCCGCATCCAGGTCTGGGCCCACACCACCGAGGGGCACGAGCGCGACGCGCGCAGCCATGGCGCGACCCTCACGGGGGCGGACGGGACGTTCCGCATCGAGATGCCGCAGATCGTACCCGCTTTCGGTCAGCCCCACGGGCACCTCGCCTACGATGCCGAGGACGACCCCGCGGCGGGGCAGGGCGCGTTCCGCACCGTGTTCCTCCGACCGGTGATGTCGAGCGCCGGGGACACGTCCCTTCCGGTGTGGTTCGTCCTCGAGCCCGTCTGAGCCGGATGCGGGCGGCGGCGATCTGGGCCGCGCTCGCCCTCGCGCTGGCGGTGCCGTTCGCGGTGGCCGCGACGAGCCCGCTGCTGGCCTGGCGCGAGCCCGTCTACGTGGCGGCGGGGCTGGCGGGCGTCGCGGGGCTGGGCCTCCTGCTGGTGCAGCCGCTCCTGGCGGGCGGGTACCTGCCGGGGCTCGGCGGGCGGCGCGGGCGGCGGGCGCATGCGGCCATGGGCGCGGCGCTGGCGGGATGCGTCGCGCTCCATGTCGGGGGGCTCTGGATCACGAGCCCGCCGGACGTGATCGACGCGCTGCTGCTGGCCTCGCCGACGCCGTTCTCGGTCTGGGGCGTGGCGGCGATGTGGGCTGTGATCGGGGCGGCGGCGCTGGCGCTCCTGCGCCGCCCGCTTCGCGTGGCGCCGCGCCTCTGGCGGCCGGCGCACACCGCGCTGGCGGCGGTGGCGGTGCTGGGCACGGCGGTGCACGCGGCCCTGATCGTGGGGACGATGGGGCGGGTGTCGAAGGCGGCGCTGTGCCTGCTGGCGATCGGGGCCCTGACGAAGGCGGCGATCGACCTGCGGTCCTGGGCGCCGCTGCTGCGCCGGATGTCGGTCAGGCGCTGGCCGCCTCGCGCAGGGCGTGGTCCATGAGCGCGTCGAACCGGGCGCGCCGGGGGGCGAGGATCGCGGCCAGCGCCGGGTCCGGCGGCACCGTGCGGCCGCCCGCCATGGGCGCGGTCAGGGCGGCCGGGCCGTCCCCGGCGGCGGCGCGGGCGAGGCGCGCGGCCCCGATCACGCCCGCGGCGCTCGCGGCCTCCGGCACGCGCAGCGGGGTGTCGAGGGCGGTCGCCAGCAAGGAGAGCCAGAGCGCCGAGCGCGCGCCGCCCCCCGCGACGGCGATCCGCTCCGCGCGCACGCCCGCCATGCGCTGCGCGTCCAGGCAGGCCGCCATCTGGAAGGCGACGCCCTCCATCGTGGCGTAGCCCAGGAGCGGCAGGTCCACGCCGGGGTGCAGCCCCTCCATCCGGCCGGTGGCGCGCGGCGCGTTGCCGGGCGTGCGGATGCCGCCCAGAGCGGGCAGGAAGACGGGCGCCTCGGCGATGCGCCCGGTGGCGGCGGCGGCCTCCGCCGCGCCGGCGAGGTCGGCGGCCGGGACCCCGCCCAGCCGGGCGGTCCAGTCGAGCGCCGCGGTCGCGGTCATGACCACGCCCATGGAGAGGAACGCGCCGGGGACGCAATGGGCGGAGGTCAGCACGGCCCGTTCGGGGCCGGGGTGGAAGGCGCCGTCCACGACGTTGCTCACGCCGGAGGTGCCGACCGAGAGCACCGCGTCCCCCGGCCGGGCGGCGCCGGCCCCGAGGGTGGAGCCCATGTTGTCGCCCGCTCCGGCGGCGACGGGCGTGCCGGCCCGCATCCCCCAGCGGGCCGCGAGCGCGGGGCGCAGGCCGCCGGCCGCCTCCCAGGAGGGACGGATGGGCGGCAGATGCGCCGGGTCCCATCCGGCGGCGGCGCAGAGGTCGGGCGCCCAGGCGCCCGAGGCGCAGTCGAGGAGCTGCGTGCCGCCCGCGTCCGAGGCGTCGGTGGCGACCTCCCCGGTGAGGTGCAGGCGGACGTAGTCCTTGGTCAGCAGGAGCATGCGCGCGCGCCGCGTCACGCTCGGCTCGTGACGGGCGAGCCAGATCAGCTTGGGCGCGGTCAGGCCCGGGTCGGGCGTGCCGTTGGAGCGGCGGCCGATATCGGGGACCGCGGCGAGGAGCTCGGCGCATTCGGCGACCGCGCGCCGGTCGTTCCAGAGCATGGCCGGGCGCAGGGGGCGCATGTCCGCGCCGAGCGGCAGGCAGCCGAGCATCTGACCCGAGAGGCCGATGCCGCGCACGGCGCCCATCGCGCCCGGATGCGCGGCGGCGAGGCGGTCCAGGCACGCCCAGGTGACGCCGATCCAGGCTTCCGCGTCCTGCTCGCTCCAGCCGAGCCGGGGGATGGAGACCTCGATCGGGGCCGCGGCCTCCCCGAGGATCGTGTCGCCTCCGTCGATCAGGGCGCATTTGATGCCGGAGGTCCCGAGGTCGATGCCGATGGAGAGGCTCACGGATCCTCCAGGAGGGCGGCGGCGGTGGCCTCGTCGGTGACGAGGGTGTCGACCACGCCGCGGGCCAGGAGCGCGCGCAGGACCGGGACCTTGTGCGGCCCGCCGGCGGCGGCGATCACGTCCGGCACGCGGGCGAGGTCGTCCATCCCCATGCCGATGATGCGCTCGTTGATCGGGTGGTCGATGGGCCGGCCGGACGCGTCGATCACGGTGCCCAGCACGTCGCCGACGCCGCCGGCCTCGCGCAGCTGCTCGACGGTCACGTCCGAGGGCAGGCCGTCGCGCATCAGGAGCGAGCGGTCCGAGAGGTCGCCCGCCGCCATCGCCATCGCGTCCACCGAGCGCAGGGTCGCCAGGACGTCGCGGAACACGTCGAGCTGCATGATGATGTCCCGGCTCTCGGCGGAGCCGGCGTAGAGCGGCGCGGTGAAGTAGCTGTGCCGCGCGCCGATCAGGTCCGCGAGGCGGGTCGTGATCTCGAAGCTGTTGAGGTCCGAGCCGCGCGTGAGGCCCCCCATCACGGAGACGATCTCGAGGTCGGGGCGGGACATGGCGGCGACGAAGCGGGTCGCGAGGTCGAGCGTGCCGCCCCAGGACATGCCGAAGAGCCGCAGCTCCGGCCGGGCGAGCACGTCCGACAGGAGATGCCCCAGGGCCGCGCCCACGACCGTCTGGACCGCGGCGGGGTCCTGCGGGGCGGGCGCGACATAGGCGGTGCGCAGCCCGTAGCGGGCGAGGAGCGCGGCCTCGGCCTCGGCGCAGGCGGCGAACGGGGTGTTGAGGGTCACGCGCACGAGGCCGCGGCGGCGCGCCTCCGCGAGGGCCTTGTTGACGCGCAGGCGGGTGACGCCGAGCTTGTCGGCGACGCGCTCCTGGGTGAGCCCCTCGACATGGTAGGCCCAGGCGACGCGGGCGAGGAAACGCTCCTCGGTGTCGACGCGGGCGAGCTTGGGCGCCCGGCTCACGGCTACTTCACCGCGCCCATGGTCAGGCCGCGCACGAGGTGCCTGGAGGCCAGGAGCGCGAAGATCAGCACCGGGATCACGATCAGCGTCGAGGTCGCCATGATCTTGCCGTAGGGCACGTCGTAGCCTTCCATGAAGGTGATCGCCATCGCCGGGGCGGTCTTGGCGTCCTTCGGCGCCAGGATGTAGGCGAAGAGGAGCTCGTTCCACGAGAAGATGAACGACAGGATCGCCGAGACGGCCACCCCGGGCATCGCCAGCGGCAGGTAGATCGACCGGAAGACGCGCCATTGCGAGGCGCCTTCCAGCAACGCTGCCTCTCCGAGGTCCTTCGGGATCGCCCGGAACTGGTCGGTGCACAGCCAGATGACGATGGGCAGCGTGAAGGTGAGGTACATCAGGATCAGGGCCAGGTGCGTGTCGCGCAGGCCGAGGCCGTTGGAGATCATGAACACCGGGAAGACGAGGATCACCGGGCTCACGAAGCGGTTGGTGATGAACCAGAACCAGAGGTCGGTCTTGCCGCGGAACTCGAACCGGGCGAGCGCGTAGGCGGCGGGGCAGCCGAGGCCGACCGCCAGCCCCGTGGTGCACACCGCCACGATCAGGGAGTTGAGGAGCGCGATCCCGACGCGGTCCTCCACGAGCACCTCGACATAGTTCCGCAGCGTCGGCGCGAAGGTCCAGGCGGGCGGCGACTGGAGGGCGACGACCTGGGTCTTCAGGCTGGTGGTGACCATCCAGTAGAACGGGAACACGCAGAAGAGCCCGATGGCGAGGAGGAGCGCCGCCTCCCCCCAGCGGCCGCGCCCCCGGGAGTGAAGGGCGCCGGCCATCACCGCATCTCCTTGTAGAAGAGGACGATGTAGACGCGCGCCAGCGCCACCGTGACCGCGAGCATGACGACCGAATGGGCGGCGGCCAGCCCGATGTCGAACTGCCGGTTGCCGATCCGCTCGATCAGGACGGCGATGAACTCGGTCGCGTTGCCGGGGCCGCCCCGGGTCATGGTGAAGGGCATGTCGAAGAGCTTGAGCGTGTCGGCGGTGCGCAGGATGAGGACCGCGACCAGGCTCGGCACGAGGTAGGGAAGCTGCACGTGGCGCAGCAGGACCCACTGGCTGCGGGTCTCTAGGGTGGCGGCCTCCTCGATCTCGGGTGGGACGGTCGCGAGCCCGGCCAGGAGGACGAGCGCGACGAAGGGCGTCCACTGCCAGACGTCCCAGAAGACGACGGCGACGAAGGCGTTGGTCGGATCGCCGATGAAGTTGATCGGCGCGACCCCGAACCAGCCGAGCATCTGGTTCAGGACGCCGTATTTCTGGTTCATCATCACCTGCGCCAGCAGGCCCACCACCGCGTAGGTCGTCGCCATCGGCAGGACGAGCGCCAGCCGGGTCAGCGTCTTCAGGAGTGTCAGGCCGGGCCGGTGCAGCACCAGGGCGATCAGGAGGCCGAGCGCGACCTGGATCGGGACCGCGGAGACGAAGAGGAGGGCCGTGCGGCCCATCGCGCCCCAGAACGCGCCGCTGGTCAGGGTCTCGGCGTAGTTGGCGAGGCCGACGAACTCGGTTCGCCCGACCCGGGTGAGGTTGAAGTCGTAGAGGCTGCGCCAGAGCGCGTAGCCGAGGGGCACGATGCCGACCATCAGGAGCGCGACCACCGCCGGGGCGAGGAAGGCGGCGAGGGTCCGTCCGGAGACGCGGGTGCTCATGGCGGGCTCGTGGATGGGGGCGGAAGGGGCGCCGGCCCCCCGGGGGAGGCCGGCGCGGGCGGCGCTACTGCGCCAGGGGCTTGTCGCCGGAATAATAGCCCGCGTCCTCGAGGACGGCCTCCATCCGGGTGCCGATCTCGGCGGCGCCCTCCTCGACGGAGACCTCGCCGAGCATCATCCGGGTGCCGAGCTCCTGCACGATCTCGGTGATCTCGGGCCATTCGGCGAAGCGCGGGCGGAACTCCGGCACGCCGTCCTGCCAGCTCTCGACCAGGGCGGGCACGAAGGGGAACTCCTCGGCGATGCCGTCCGTCTCGTAGACCGACTGCCGGGCCGGCACGCCGCCCATGCGCAGGTAGTCCTCGGCGTTGGCCTTGGAGGTGATCCACTGGATGAAGAGCCAGGCGGCGGCGCGCTCGTCCTCATCGGCCTGGCTCGCGACCGCGAGGGAGAAGCCGCCCAGCGCCGGCTTGCGGCCCGCGGGCCCCTCGGGCTCGGGCGCGATGGCCAGGCAGTCGCCCAGCGTCGAGGTCTCGGGATCGGCGAGCGAGGAGTAGAACGCGGACCATTCGGTGATGATCGCCACGTCCCCCTGGGCGAGCGCGTTCACCGCCTCGGCGTGGTCGTAGGCGACGATGCCCTCGGGCATGTACTGCATCAGGTCCTGGCGGAACTGAAGGCCGGCCTGGCTCTCGGGCGAGCTCAGGTTGGAGCGGAACTCGTCGTCCAGGAACGAGCCGCCGAAGGGCCAGAGCACGCGCGCGAAGCTGTCGGCGGACTGGGTCTCGTTGCGCTTGGACTGGAGGGCGAAGGCGTGCTTTCCGTCCCCGGTCAGCGCGGGGCCGTAGGTGTCCTTCAGCTCGGCCCAGGTGGCGGGCGGCCCGTCGAAGCCGGCCTCCTCCAGCATGCAGGAGTTGTAGAACATCAGCCCCGAGTAGTTGTCGAAGGGCAGTCCGTAGACCTCGCCGTCCCAGGTGCCGAACGCGTCGAGCGTCAGGGGGAAGAAGTCGTCCAGGTCGAGCTCGGGATCGGCCAGGGCCGCGTCGCCGGTGAACTCGGAGATCGGGACCATCCAGTCGTTCTGCGCGAAGTTGCCGATCCACACGAGGTCCACGAGGGCGATGTCGATGTCGCCGCCGGTGACGAAGTCGCGGACCTGCTCGCCCAGCGCGTTCTCGTAGGGGACGGTGGTGACGTTCATCGTGATGCCGGTCGCGGCCTCGAACTCGGGGATCATCTCGAGCGCGGCGTTGTAGCCCGGCCGGTCGAGGAAGAGGACGTCGACCTCCGTGCCGGCATAGGGCGCGGCGGCCTCCTCCAGCGTCCACGCGCTCGCGGCCGTGCCGAGGCCGAGCGCGGTCAGCGCGCCGAGTGACGTGGCGCCGAGTGACGACAGTGCTTTCATGGCGGTTTCCTCCCTGGGGTGCATCCGGCCGATTGACCATTTGTAACGCACGCCATATTAATGTAAAAGGCGAGGGCCGGGTCAACAGCAAAGTTGCCCCCGGGGCTGGAGGTGGCGATGGCCGAGGTGACGCTGGACGACGTGTCCGTGCATTACGGGCGGCATCAGGCCCTCCACGACGTCCGGCTGACGATCGAGGACGGCGAGTTCGCGGTCTTCGTCGGCCCGTCCGGGTGCGGGAAGTCCACCTTGCTGCGCGCCATCGCGGGGCTCGAGGAGATCTCGGGCGGCGCGGTCGGCATCGGCGGGCGGGACGTCTCGGCGCTCGCGCCGTCGGAGCGGGACGTCTCGATGGTGTTCCAGTCCTACGCGCTCTACCCGCACATGACGGTCCGCGAGAACATCGACTTCGGGATGAGGATCAACGGCTTCTCCGCGGGCGACCGGGAGGCGCGCCTCAAGGAGGCGGCCCGCGTCCTGCAGCTCGGCGACTATCTGGACCGCAAGCCCGGGCAGCTCTCCGGCGGGCAGCGCCAGCGGGTCGCGATCGGGCGCGCGATCGTCAAGAAGCCGGCGGTGTTCCTCTTCGACGAGCCGCTCTCGAACCTCGACGCCAAGCTGCGCGTGCAGATGCGCGTCGAGCTCGAGGCCCTGCACCGGACGCTCGGCGCCACGATGATCTACGTGACGCACGACCAGGTCGAGGCGATGACCATGGCCGACAAGATCGTCGTGCTCCGGGACGGGCGGGTCGAGCAGGTGGGCCCGCCGATGGACCTCTATCATCGTCCGGTCAGCGAGTTCGTCGCCGGGTTCATCGGCGCGCCGTCGATGAACATCCTCGATGTCGCGGGCGGGGCGCGCGAGGTGCGCCTCGCCGGCGCGCGCCTGCCCGCGCCGGAGGGGGCCGCGCGCCTGGGCGTGCGCCCAGAGCACGTGGCCGCCGCCCCGCCGGGCGGGGGCGCCCTGGACGCCGAGGTGGTGCTCCGCGAGACGCTGGGGGGCGACAGCTACCTCTACGTCCGGCTGGAGGACGGCCAGCAGGTCGTCGTGCGCGCCGAGGGGGACACGCCGCTGCGCGCCGGGGACCGGGTCGGCCTCGTCCTGCCGCCGGAGCGCCTGCACTTCTTCGCCGCCGGCGGCCGGACGCTGGCGGCCGCCCCCGAGCCGGTGCCCGCGTGAACGTCGCGGAGGCCGTCGCCCGGTCCTCCGCGGTGGCGGAGGTGCTGGTGCGCGAAGGCGCGCTGGCCCGCGCGGGCGAGGTCTTCGCCCGCCACTTCGGGGGGGGCCGCGCGTGTCTCCTCGCCGACGAGGCGTCCTGGGCCGCGGCGGGCCCGGCGGTGGAGGCGGCGCTGCGGGCGGCGGGCGTCGAGACGCGCGCGCACGTCCTGCCGGCCACGCCGCGTCCGAAGCCGACGGTCGAGCTGTCCCGCGCCCTCGCCGAGGTCGCGGGGCCGGAGGGCGCGGTGCCCGTCGCCATCGGGTCGGGGGTGATGAACGACGTGGTCAAGCACGCGGCCTTCGGGCTCGGCCGTCCCTATCTGTGCGTCGCGACGGCCGCCTCGATGGACGGCTACACGTCGGCCGGGGCGCCGCTCTCGGAGGGCGGGTTCAAGATGACGATCCCCTGCCGCCCGGCGCGCGCGGTGATCGCGGATCTCGACGTGATCGCCGCCGCGCCGCCGCGCATGATCGGCTGGGGCTATGGCGACCTCGCCGGCAAGGTGCCCGCCGGGGCCGACTGGATCGTGGCGGACGCCCTGGGGATCGAGCCCCTGGACGATGTCGCCTGGCCGATGGTGCAGGGCGGGCTGCGCGACCGGCTGGCCGGGCCCGCGCGGCTGCGCGCCGGGGACCGCGCGGCCTGCGAGGCGCTGTTCTGCGGCCTCACCCTGGTGGGCCTCGCGATGGAGGCGCACGGCTCCTCGCGGCCCGCCTCGGGCGCCGACCATCAGATCGCGCACCTATGGGAGATGGAGGGCCTGTCGCAGGGCGGCGAGGTCGTCAGCCACGGCGCCTGCGTCGCGGTGGGCTGCGTCGCCACGCTCGCGCTCTACGACTGGCTGCTGGCCCAGGACCTGACCGGGATCGACGCCGCGCGCATCGCGGCGGCGGCCCCCGGGATGGAGGCCGAGGCGGCGGCGGTGGCGCGCGCGTTCGGGCCGGGCGAGGTCGCGCGGCGCGCCCTGGCGGAGGTCGAGGCCAAGCACGCCCCCGAGGCCGGGCGGCGCGCCCGGCTGGAGCGGCTGCGGGCCATCTGGCCGGAGCTGCGCGGCCGGCTGCGCGCGCAGGTCCTGCCCCCGGCGGAGATGGCCGCGATGCTGGCGGCGGCCGGCGCGCCCGCCGCGTCCGAGGAGATCGGGGTGAGCCGGGACGCGCTGCGCCGGACGGTGCGGCACGCGCGCTTCCTGCGCCGGCGCTACACCGTCTTGGACCTCCTGGAGGAGGTGGGGATGCTGGACGCCGCGATCGACGCCGCCCTGCCGGCGCGGGCGCCCGCATGACCGCCGCGCTCGCGGACCGCGCGAGGGGCGCCGCCGCGGAGGTCGCCCGCGCCGTCGCCGGGATCGACCCGGCGGAGATGGACGCGCTCGCCGCCGCCATCGCGGGGGCCGGACGGATCGTGCTGCACGGGGTCGGGCGCGAGGGGCTGATGATGCGCGCGCTGGCGATGCGGCTGCACCACCTGGGGCTGGACGCGCATGTCGCGGGGGACATGTCGGCGCCGCCGGTCGGGGCGGGGGACCTCCTCCTGGTGAGCGCGGGGCCGGGGGCGTTCTCCACCGTCGCGGCGCTCGTGGGCGTGGCGCGGGACGCGGGGGCGGGCACGGCCTGCGTCACCGCGCGGCCCGGCGGCGAGGTGCCGCGCGCCTGCGGCTTGGCGTTGACCATTCCGGCGCGGACGATGGCCGATGACGAGGGGGGCGAGGGGGACGCGATCCTGCCGATGGGCTCGCTCTACGAGGGCGCGCAGTTCCTGGCCTTCGAGCTCCTCGTCCTCGACCTGCGCGCGCGCCTGGGGGTGGACCCGGCCGCCATGCGCGCGCGCCACTCGAACCTCGAATGACGGCGGGGGGCTGGACGCGGCGCTTCGCCCTCACCGGGCGCCGCGCCCTGGTCACGGGCGCCTCGCGCGGGATCGGCGCCGAGATCGCGCGCGTCTATGCCGATGCCGGCGCCGACGTGGCCCTGGTGGCGCGGGACGAGGGCGCGCTCGCCGCCGTCGCCGCGGAGGTCGAGGCCATGGGCCGTCGCGCCCTCCTGGTCCCGGCCGAGCTCGGCGCGCGGGACGGGCCGGGGGCGGCCGCCGCGGCGGTGATCGCGGCCTGGGGCGGCGTCGACATCCTGGTGAACGCGGCCGGCATCGCGCGGACGGGGCCGGCGGCGGAGCTCACGCTGGAGGGCTGGGACGAGACGATGGCCGTCAACCTGCGCGCGCCCTTCGCGCTGGCCCGAGCCGTCGCGCCGGGCATGATCGCGCGGCGCATGGGCAAGATCGTCAACGTCTCGAGCCAGGCGGGGGTGATCGCGCTGGACGACCACGCGTCCTACATCGCCTCCAAGGGCGGGCTCAACGCCCTCACCAAGGCGCTGTGCGCCGAATGGGGGCGCCACAACGTCCAGGTGAACGCGATCTGCCCGACGGTGGTGATGACCGACATGGGCGCCGCGAACTGGTCCGACCCGGCGCGGCGCGACCCGTTCCTGGCCGCGACGCCGGCGCGCCGCTTCGCCGAGCCGGTGGAGGTCGCGGACATGGCCCTGTTCCTGGCGTCCGGCGCGTCGGACATGGTCAACGGCTCCCTGATGATGGTCGAGGGCGGCTTCGCCAGTGTCTGAGGACGGGCCCTACGTCTCCTCCGAGGCGGTGTCCGCGCGCTACGAGGCGGTGCGCGGGCGGCTGCCGACCGCGTCGTTCGCGGGCGCGCCTCGGGCGATGGCGGACCTGGGCGAGGCGGCGGCGGGCTATGACGGCCTCGCGCTCGACGCCTACGGCGTGCTGAACGTCGGCGGCCGGGCGATCCCCGGCGCGCCGGAACGCATGGCGGCCCTGCGCGCGCGCGGGCTGCGGCTGTGCGTCCTGAGCAACGCCGCGTCCTACACGCCGGCCGGGGCGCTCGCGACGTACCGACGCCTCGGCTTCGACTTCGCGCCGCATGAGCTCGTCACCTCGCGCGAGGTGGCCGCGTCCCGCATTGCCGCCGAGGCGCCCGGCGCCGTCTGGGCGGCGATCGCGGAGGCCGAGGACGACCGCGCGGACCTGCCGTTCGAGACGCTGGACGCGGTGGCCGATCCCGGCGCGCTGGACGCGGCGGACGGGGTCCTGTTCCTGGCGGTCGCGCGGTACGACGCGGCCCTGCACGCGCGCCTCGGCGCGGCGCTGGAGCGGCGGCCCCGGCCGCTGGCGGTCGCGAATCCCGACCTCGCCTCCCCGCGGGAGGGGGGGTTGGTGCGCGAGCCGGGCTGGTTTGCGCACGACCTCGCCGACCGGATCGGCGCCGACATACGCTGGTACGGCAAGCCCTACGGGGACGGGTTCGCCGACGTGCTGGCGCGGCTGGACCTGCCGGCGGAGCGGGTGGCGATGGTGGGCGACACGCTCCACACCGACGTGCTGGGCGGGCGCGCGGCGGGCATGGGCACGGTCCTGGTGACGGGTCATGGCCTGTTCGCCGGGGCGGATCCGGACGGGGACGCGGCGCGGGCCATCCGCGCCTCGGGCATCGTGCCGGACGTGGTCGTGCCGACGACCTGAGGCCCGGCCCGGCCCTCCTTCGATCGCGCCCGGATGCGGGCGGAGGCCGTGCCCGCCTCGCCCGGCGGCGGCGCCGGGCCCCCCCGCGGTTCGCGGGGACGCGCCGCAGGTCCGGACGGACACGGCCGGGCCGCCATCACGAGCGCCTTCCCGCGGGGTCGGGGACGCGCCCCGCGCGCGGCCCCGGGTCGAGGCGGTCGCGCGGCCGACCGGAGAGGACGCCGGCGTGGAGGGCGCGGCGGAAGGCCGCCGCGCCGGGAAAGGCGGTCGGTGACCGGGCGGTGAGCAGCCCCTCGCGCCCTCGGCACGATCTGGCCGAGGGAGGGGCCGCACGCCGGGACCGAGGACGCAGGGCGCCGCCCCCAGCGGGATCGTCGGCGGCGGCTTCACGGTGGACGACGCCGGCACCCCCGCGGCCACGACGGCCCGCCCGCGCCCGGGGCCGGGGGAGACGCCCCGCGCCGCCGGGACCTCCCGCCCATGCCGGAGCCCGCCGGCGATCGCGCCACGCCGCGCCCGCCCGCCGGAGGCCGGCGCGGGGACTGCGCTCCATGCGCTCCGGGCCGTGCCGGGCGGGGCAGGCGAACGGCCCGGAGCATCGCGGCCGCGCGCCCGCCGCGGGGCGTGCCCCTCGGCGATCTCCCCGATCTGGCGGACGACGCGGCGCAGGGGATCGGAGATGATCGCCGCCGGGTCGCTTCGATTCCGGTCCAGCTCCTCGCGCACCCCGAGCCGGCCACGTGGCGCCGGGGGTGCCTGCCCGGCGTGACGTTCCTCCGCCTCGCCTCGGCCTCCTGCGCCCGCACGGAGGCCTCGCCAGGCCTGGGGAGCCGACCCGGGGGCGCGCGGGCGCGGCGCGCGGCGTTCGCGAAGCTCGGATCAGGGGCTCGGTCGAGCCCGGAGCGCCGCCTTGGATCGCCCGGAAAGGCCGAGGACATCGGCGGGCCGAGCCCATCGGACGCCCGCTCGTAGGAGGGGCGAGACGGCGTCCACGATGGTCGGCGGCACCTCGATCCCGGCGCCGCGGCACCGGTCGACCATGAGCGGCCGCGCCCTCGTCGTTCGAGCGGGTCCCCCGCGTGATGCGTCACACGGGCGTCTCGCCGTCATGGTCGGACGAGGCCGGCCTCTCGGCGGCGAGGGCGATGCCGGGCCGGTCGTGCGCGCGTGCCGGGGCGGCGAGTCCCGGGGCCGGCATGAGGGCGAGGGTCGGGCGGCGCGGTGCTCCGGCTCATCGCCCGGTCGCCGTGGGCGCCGGCCGGATCATCTCGTAGGGGCGCCCGTTCTCGAGGCTGGGGATCTGCCGCCGCGCGGCGACGACCTCGGCCATGTCGAGATCGAGGGTGATCGCGCCGGGCGCATCCCCGCCCAGGTCGGCGCGAACCTCCCCCCAGGGGCTCACGACGAGGGAATGGCCGTAGGTCGTGCGCCCGTCGTCATGGCGGCCGACCTGGGCCGGGGCGACGACGAAGGCGCCGTTCTCGATCGCCCGGGCGCGCAGCAGCACCTCCCAGTGGGCGCGGCCCGTGGGCACGGTGAAGGCGGACGGAACGAACAGGATCCGCGCGCCGGCATGGGCGTAGTCGCGGTAGAGGCCCGGGAAGCGCAGGTCGTAGCAGACCGAGAGCCCGACCGGGCCCCAGGGGGTCGCCGCGACGACGCCGCGCGCGCCGGGGGCGTAGCGGCGCGACTCCCCGGTGGGGGGCTTGCCGTCGAGGAAGATGTCGAAGAGGTGGATCTTGTCGTAGGTCGCGACGATCTCGCCCCGGTCGTCGATGAGGTCCGAACGGTTGAGGAAGCGCGGCCCCTCCGGCCCGTCCGGTCCGGTCACCGGCGTCGATCCGGTGTGGATCCAAAGGCCGAACTCGGCCGCCGCGGCGCGGGCCGCCGCGACGAACGGATCGCCCGAATGGGCGGTCACGCGGTCGAGGGCGCTGGCCCGGTCCCCGTTGAGGAAGCCCGACGCCTCGGGCAGGGCCAGGAGGCCGGCGCCATCCTCCGCCGCCCGGCGGGCGAGGGCGCGCAACGCGCCCACATTGCCGGCATGCCGGTCGGTCGAGCGCATCTGCGCCATGCACAATCGGAGCGTCTCCGGCATTCCCGCCTCCGCATCGGACCTCCCCGCCAGGATGGAGGCCGGCGCGGGCCGGTGAAAGGCGAAAGATCGCGGCCCTCGTCCAGCGGTCCGCGATGCCGGTATCGCCTCCGCCCTCCGCCCCGCGCGCGTCGGAGGCGGTCCATCGGACGGGATCGGTCCCCCGCGGCCGCGGCGCGGCTCGACGCCTTGCGCTGGGCCATGCGCCACCGGGTCCGCATCCTCGGGGCCCGGACGACGACGCCGCTCCTCGTGCGCCGGGGCCGCAGGCTGGGCCGGGCGCCGGCCGGGCGCGGTCCCGCCGTGGGACGGCGCCTGTCCCCGCCCGCCGGCGCCGCGCCGTCCGCCAGGCTGGCCCGGATGGCGGCGCATGACGGAGGCCCGGGGGCCCTGCCGCGCCGGCTGCCGCCACGGCGGGCGACCGGCTGCGCGCCGGGGCGCGGCCCGGCCGCACCGGATTCGGCCGGCGCCTCCTGACCGTCGCTCCACGCGGGCGAGAGGGTGCGGGAGGCGCGAGGCGGGCCGTCCCGGGCCGCCTGCGTGGCGAGTCGGCCCGGCCGTGCCGGGCCTCCGACGAGATCGCCCTCACCGACGGGATCGGAGCCCGGCGAGGGAGAATGCCATGCGCCCGGTCGCGCCGCGCGCCGGATCGAGGGCGCGGCGCCCGGAGGCCTCCTCGCGCGCCGGGGCGGCGCCGCGGCCTGGGCCGGCCTTACGGCGAGCGGCGCTCGCGCTCATCCGCGCCTCTCGGCGGCGATCGGCGGGGCCGCGCCGGGTCCCTTGCCGGCCGGGCCTGCCCCGGGGCGGATCGGCGGCCGGCGGCGGCGTCGACCGTTACGAAACCTTGGCCATTCCGTCACGGGGCTTTGCCCCACATGGGCGAAGCCCTGCGGCACGGGGACGGAGGGTCGTGGCCAGATGCTTAAGGTAGACGCCGTGACCAAGCGGTTCGGCGCGGCCACGGCCGTGTCCGCCGTCACCCTGGAGATCGCCGGGCCGATGATGGTGGGCGTGATCGGCCGGTCGGGCGCCGGCAAGTCCACCCTCCTGCGGATGCTGAACCTCCTCGAGCGTCCGACCGAGGGCCGCGTCGTCTTCGAGGGGCGCGAGGTCACCGCGCTCAAGGGGCGGGCGGCGCGCGCCTGGCAGGCGGACTGCGCGATGATCTTCCAGCAGTTCAACCTCGTGCCTCGGATGGACGTCGTCTCCAACGTCCTGCACGGCACGCTGGGCCGGCGGTCGACGGCGCGCGCGCTCTTCGCGCTGTGGCCGCGCGCGGACGTGCACCGGGCCATCGACATCCTGGCGCGGCTCGGCGTCGAGGACCACGCCGCCAAGCGCGCCGAGGCCCTGTCGGGCGGCCAGCAGCAGCGCGTGGCCATCGCGCGCGCGCTCATGCAGGATCCGAAGATCATCCTCGCGGACGAGCCCATCGCGTCGCTCGACCCGATGAACGCCCAGATCGTCATGGAGAGCCTGCGCGCCATCCACGAGGAGGACGGGCGCACGGTGATCTGCAACCTGCACACCCTCGATACCGCGCGGCGCTTCTGCGACCGGGTGATCGGCATGCGCGACGGCCGCGTCGTGTTCGACGGCACGCCCGAGCAGCTCACCACGGGCGCCGCGCGCGACATCTACGGCGCCGGCGCGGACTTCTCGGAGGCCGCGACGTCGACCGAGATCAGAGACACCGAGACGGGAGACGCGGCCCGGGCCCACCAGGCCATGGCGACCGTCTGACGTGTGAACCGCCCCGCCGGGCACCCCCCATGAGAGAGAGTTCCATGACCAAGACCATTCTGGCCCTCGTGGCCACCACCGCGATGACCGGCGCCGCCTTCGCCGAGTCCTACGGCCTGTCCGAGTTCAACATCGGCGTGCTCGGCGGCGAGAACGCGCAGGACCGCCTGACCGCCAACGAGTGCCTGGCGAACTACGCGTCCGAGGCGCTCGGCGGCATCGACGTCGACGTCTTCACGCCGGCCGACTACAACGGCGTGATCCAGGGCCTGCTCGGCGGCACGCTCGACATGGCCTGGCTCGGCGCCTCGTCCTACGCCGCCATCTACCTGCAGGACCCCGAGGCGGTCGAGCCGGTCCTCGTCAAGACGAACCTCGACGGGTCGTCCTCGTACTACTCCATCGGCTTCGCCCGGGCCGACAGCGGCATCGCCTCTCTCGGCGACATGAAGGGCAAGGTCTTCGGCTTCGGCGATCCGAACTCCACGTCCGGCTACCTGATCCCCTCGGTCGAGATCCCGCAGGCGACCGGCGCCACGATGGAGGACGGCGACTATTTCGGCGAGGTGCGCTTCACCGGCGGCCACGAGCAGACCATCGTCGCGGTCGCGGGCGGCGACGTCGACGGCGGCGTCACCTGGGCCGACGGGCAGGGCGACTGGGAGGACGGCTACAATTCCGGCGCGCTGCGCCGCGCCTCGGACGCCGGCATCGTCGACATGAACGACCTGGTCGAGATCTGGCGGTCCGACCCGATCCCCGAAGGCCCCGTCGTCCTGCGCAGCTCGCTGCCGGACGAGGTCAAGACGATCATGACCGACCTGGTCGAGAACCTGATCGAGACCGACCAGGACTGCGCCTACGGCGTCGCCGCCGGCGAGACGGCGGGCTTCACCCCCGTCACCCACGAGGCCTACGAGACCATCATCGAGGTCCGTCGCCGCGAGATCGGCGGCTGAGGCCGGCCATCGCGGGCGCGCCCCCCCGGCGGGGCGCGCCCGTCCCTTCACGACCCGCGGAGACGCTCGAATGACCCTGACGGCCGCCGCCGCCGCCGCTCCGACGCGCGCCGCCCGCCTGGGCGACCTGCACGCCGCCTACGACGCAGCGCTGCGCAGCAAGCGCATCTGGTCCGGCACGGGGCTGATGCTGTTCGCCCTGATGATGGTCGCGGGGTTCGTGACCACCGACGATCGCAACGCGGGCGGATTCTGGCAGGGGATCGGGAACGTCTTCGACTTTCCGGCCGACGTCGTGCGCGAGGCGGTGCAGCGGGCGGACGAGCTGCCCGCGCTGCTGCTGGAATACCTGCCGTCCCTGATGGAGACGATCAACATCGCCGCCGCCGCCACCCTGATCGGCATCGTGATCGGCGGCTCGCTCGCCTTCCTCGTGACCCCGGGGTTCGCCCCGGCCGCGTGGCTGGTCGTTCCCCTGCGCCGCCTGCTGGACACGCTGCGCGCCGTGCCCGAGATCGTCATCGCGCTCGTGCTGATCTTCGTCCTCGGCGGCGGGCCGGTCCCGGCGATGATCGCCATCGCGCTGCACACGATCGGCGCGCTGGGCAAGCTCTTCTCCGAGGTGGCCGAGAACGCGCCGCGGGGCGCGGTCGAGGGCCTCCATTCCGTCGGCGCCACCTGGGGGCAGCGGATGCTCCTGGGGGTGCTCCCGCAGGTCGCGCCCAACTGGCTGAGCTACGCGCTGCTGCGCTTCGAGATCAACATCCGCGCCTCGGCGATCCTGGGCTTCGTCGGCGCCGGCGGGATCGGCTACGACCTGCGCAACGCGATGTCCTTCGGGCAGGGCCGTTTCGCCGAGGCGGCCGCCATCTTCGTCCTCCTGTTCGCGACCATCGTGATCGTCGACCAGATCGGCTCCGTCATCCGGGAGCGCCTGACCAAGGGGGCCGCGCTGTGACGGGCCTGGACCTCCGCCACGACGCCGCCGACCGCCACTTCGCCCGCCTTCGGCTGTGGATCATGGGCATTCCGGTGCTGGCGCTGGCCTATCTGATCTACATCTTCTTCGCCTTCGAGGGACCCGAGCTGATCCGCGGCGCCGATGGGCAGAACGCGAGGATCCTCCTGGCCGACGCGGTCTCGCACAAGGTGCACGTCACCCGGGACAACCGCGACGGGGCGATCGAGATCGCCGTCGAGGGGGAGCGCAAGGGGCGCTACCCGGCCGGCGAGGCTCCGGGCTGGGTCACCTTGGGCGATACCACGGTGATCGACATGGGGGGCGGCCACGTCGCCACGTTCGGCCCGGGCGACGCCGCCGCCTACGAGGTGCCGGGCTACGGCACGATCCTCGCCCGGCCCACGCGCGCCGCGGGGGCGAACGTCACCCTTCCCGCGGGCCCCGTCCCGGACTGGATCAACGCCTCGCGCAACCGGGTCGTCGTCGACACCGAGGCCGGGCGCTTCATCGTCACCCGCAATCGGACGGAGGTCTTCCGCTACTTCGCGGGGTGGGAGCTGTTCTTCTTCACGCTGGACAGCCCGTATCACGGGATGGGGCCCTGGGCGCTCGCGGCGGCGGCCGCCGGGGGCGAGGCGGGCGCGATCTGGGAGGCGTTCTGGTCCAACGACATGTGGCGCCATGGCGAGGTCGCCTGGGCCCTCTTCGAGACGGTGCTGATGGCGTTCCTGGGCACGATGGGCGCCGCCCTCATCGCCCTGCCGCTGTCCTTCCTCGCGGCGCGCGGCTTCTCGGCGCTGTCCGCGGTGCGGTTCGTCTCCCGCCGCCTGTTCGACTTCCTGCGCGGGGTGGACGGGCTGATCTGGACCATCGTGCTCAGCCGCGCCTTCGGGCCCGGCCCGCTCACCGGCACGCTCGCGATCCTGATCACCGAGGTCGGCACCTTCGGCAAGATGTTCTCGGAGGCGCTGGAGAACGTCGACCGCCGCCAGATCGAGGGCGTGCGCTCCACCGGGGCGGGCGCGGTCCTGCGCGCGCGCTTCGGCGTCATCCCGCAGCTGGTGCCGGTGCTGCTGAGCCAGGTCCTCTACTACCTCGAATCGAACACCCGTTCCGCGACGGTCATCGGCGCGATCACGGGCGGCGGGATCGGGCTGCTGCTGACGCAGGCCATCATCACCCAGAAGGACTGGGAGGAGGTGACCTACTACATCCTCCTCGTCGTCCTGATGGTCTTCGCCATGGACAGCCTGTCGGGCTGGCTCCGGCGGCGCCTGATCCGGGGGTGAGGGCGCGGTGCCCCGCCTGACGCCGGACGCGCCCTTCGTGCACCCGGACTGCGAGATCACGGCGGACTGCACCTTCGGCGCCTATGTCGAGATCGGGCGCGGCAGCCGCGTCGCCCATTCCGCGCTCGGCGACTATTCCTACTGCGACCGCTTCGCCGACATCGCCAACGCGCGGGTCGGCAAGTTCGCCAACATAGCGGCCCACGCGCGCATCGGCGCGACGGACCATCCGATGGAGAAGGCCTCGCTGCACCACTTCCACTACCGCTCGGCCGACTACTGGGACGACGCGCGGCACGACGAGGCGTGGTTCGCGCACCGGCGCACCCGGATCGCGACCTTGGGGCACGACACGTGGATCGGGGCGCAGGCGATGGTCAAGCCGGAGGCGCGCGTCGGCCACGGGGCGGTCGTCGCGGCGGGCGCGGTCGTCACGCGGGACGTCGCGCCCTACTGGATCGTGGCCGGCGTGCCCGCGCGCCCGGTGCGTCGCCGCCTGCCCGAGCGCACCGCGGAGCGCCTGATCGCGCTCGCATGGTGGGACTGGTCGCACGATCGCCTCCGCGAGACGCTGGAGGATTTCCGGGCCCTATCCGCCGAGGCCTTCCTCGAGCGCTACGAGGGGTGAAGCGTCAGCGCGATCCGGTCCCCGACGAAGCGCGTCGCCCCGAACTCGACCGGCCTGCCGTCCGGGTCGGCGTTGACCGCCTCCGAGAGGAGGAGGGGCGCGCCGGCCGCGACGTCGAGATGCCCGGCCTCGATCGCGGTGGCCGCGACCGCGACGATCCGGGTGGAGACGCGCACGTAGTCGGCGACGCCGCAGGCCGCGAGCGCCGCCGTGACCGATCCGGTCTCGCGTAGCGCCTCCGTGAGGGCGGGCAGGCGGGCCGCCGGGTAGATCGAATGGAAGAGCGCGACCGGCCCGCCATCCACGAGCGCGATGCCGTCGACGACGTGCACGGGCTCGCGTGGGGCGATGCCCAGGGCGGCCGCCTCGGCGGGCATGGCGGGCCGGGTCTCCGTGCCGAGGATGCGCTTGCCCGGCACGCGGCCCGCCGCCTCCATCGAGCGTCGGAACCGGACGCGGGCGCCGATCGGGTACTCCGCCGGCACGTCGGCGACGAAGGTCCCGGCGCCGCGCCGGCTCCGGACGAGCCCCTCCTCGGTCAGGGCCGCCAAGGCGCGCCGCACCGTGTGCCGGTTGACCCCGAACCGCCCGGCGAGCGCGGCCTCGGTCGGGAGCCTGTCCCCGGGCACGCGGGCGCCGCCCGCGATCTCCGACCGCAGGGCGCCCGCGATGCCCGCCCAGACCGTCATCGATTCGTCACTGGCGCTCTCCATGAGAGTTGTCTAGTTGTCGAGGTCGCCGCCGTCGAGCGCCGCCACCACGGAAAGGTCCGCGGGACGATGGAGAGACGTGAATGGATCGGCCTCCTCGGTCGCGCGGCGCCGGGGGCGCTCCGGGCGGCCGCGGAGCGCCTGGGCCGGGTCCCGGAGGCGGAGTGGCTCCGCCGTCCCGAGACGGGCACCGTCATGGTGCGGGGCCGCGCCGGCGGGACGGGGGCCGCGTTCAACCTCGGCGAGGTGACGGCGACCCGCTGCGCCGTGCATGACGGCGACCTCCAGGGCCATGCGGTCGTGCAGGGCCGGGACGCGGACCACGCGGCGCTCGCCGCCCGGTTAGACCTGCTGATGCAAGGGCCCCGCGCCGCGGAGGTCCGACGGTCCGTCCTCGAGCCGCTGGCCGAGGCCGAGGCCGCGCGCCGGGACGACCGGGCTCGGAAGGCCGAGGCGACGCGGGTCGACTTCGAGACGATGGTGCGGGGGGAGGGCTGATGGGTGCGGGAAGAGGCCCGATGGGTGCGGGGGCAGGGTTGATGGGTGGGGGGAGAGGGTCGATGGGTGCGGGGGAAGGCCCGATGGGTGGGGGGGCAGGGCCGATGCGGCCGGCCTTCGCGGACCACCCGGCCGAGTCCGCCCGCGCCTTCCGCGCCATATTGGAGGCCATGGCCCGGCCCGGCACCGTCCATGCCGTCTCCGGCCCGTCGCCCGAGGGCCTCTCGCCCGCAGCCGCCGCCGTGCTGCTGGTGCTGGCGGACGGCACCACGCCGGTCTGGACCGGGGCGGGGGCCGACTGGCTGTCGTTCCACGCCGGCGCGCCCGCGGCCCGCGCCCGGGCGGAGGCCGTCTTCGCCGTCGGGACCTGGGACGACCTCGCGCCGCTCACCGACTGGGCCGTCGGCACGCCGGACTACCCCGACCGCAGCGCCACGCTGATCGTCGAGGTGCCGACCTTGGGCGGGCCCGGCACGCGCCTGACGGGGCCCGGCATCGAGGCCGAGGCGACGCTGCCCCTGCCGGACCCCCGCGCGCTGGCGGCGAACGCGGCGCTCTACCCCCTCGGCGTGGACCTGATCCTCACCTGCGGGAACGGCCTCGCGGCCCTCCCCCGATCGAGCCGCATCCACCTGGAGGTCGCCTGATGTACGTCGCCGCGAAGGGGGGCGAGGAGGCCATCGCCGCCGCGCACCGCTGGCTGGCCGAGGAGCGGCGGGGCCGCGGCGCCCTCCTCGACGTGGAGCAGATCGCCTCGCAGCTCGCGCTGACGGTGGCGCGGGTGATGGCGGAGGGCTCGCTCCATGACCCCGAGCTCGCGGCCCTGGCCGTCCGCCAGGCGCGGGGCGACCTGATCGAGGCCGTGTTCCTGATCCGCGCCTATCGCACCACCCTGCCGCGCCTGGGCGCGTCGCGCCCCATCGACACGGGGGCCATGGCCTGCGACCGCCGCGTCTCGGCCACGTTCAAGGACATCCCCGGCGGCCAGGTCCTCGGCCCGACCTTCGACTACACCCACCGCCTGATCGAGTTCGCGCAGGCCGCGGGCGCCGATCCCGCCGCGATGGCCGCCGCGGCGCCGCGGGCGCGCCCGCGCGTCTCGGACCATCTCGGGCGCGAGGGGCTGCTGCGGGACGAGCCCGCCGGCGAGGCGGCGCCGCCCGACCTCACCCGCGAGCCGCTCGAGCTGCCCGCCGGGCGCGCGCTGCGCCTCCAGGCGCTCGCCCGGGCGGACGAGGGGTTCCTCCTCGGCCTCGCCTACTCGACGCAGCGCGGCTACGGGCGCACGCACGCCTTCGTCGGGGAGCTGCGCGTCGGCGCGGTGGAGGTCGAGATCGACCTGCCTGAGCTCGGCTTCGCCGTGGCCTTCGCCGAGATCACCGTCACCGAATGCGAGACCGTGAACCAGTTCACCGGCTCGAAGGCGGAGCCGCCCCAGTTCACCCGCGGCTACGGCCTCACGCTGGGCGCATGCGAGCGCAAGGCGATCTCCATGTCGCTGGTCGACCGGGCGCTGCAATGGCGCGAGCTGGGCGAGGACTTCGTCGGCGCGCCCGCGCAGGACGAGGAGTTCGTCCTCAGCCACGCCGACAACGTCCAGGCGACGGGGTTCCTGGAGCACATCAAGCTGCCCCATTACGTCGATTTCCAGGCGGAGCTCGAGTTGATCCGCCGCCTGCGCCGCGAGGCCGAGGGCATGAAGGAGGCAGCCGAATGAGCCTGCGTGCGGTCGTGTTCGACATCGGGGGCGTGCTGGTGGACTGGCAGCCGCACCTCGCCTGGGCGCCCGAGATCGGCGAGGCCGAGGCGCGGGCCTTCCTGGCGCGCGTGGATTTCCCCGCCCGCAACCTGCGCGCCGACGGGGGCGAGACCTTCGCGGCCCTCGCCGCGGAGCTGGACGATCCGGAGGACGCGGACCGGCTGGCGGCCTACCCATCGCTCTACGCGCGCACGGTGCGGGACGCGGTGCCCGGCACCTGGGACGTGCTGGACGACCTTGCCGCAGCCGGCGTCGCGACCCACGCCATCACCAACTGGTCGGCCGAGACCTGGCCCGTGGGCGTCTCGGTCCATCCCCGCCTGGGCGAGGTCTTCGGCACCTTGGTCGTCTCGGGCCGCGAGGGGATGACCAAACCCGACCCGCGCATCTTCCGGCTGCTCTGCGAACGAGCGGGGCTGTTGCCGGGGGACTGTCTCTTCGTCGACGACGGCGCGCACAACGTCGAGGGCGCGAAGGCCGTCGGCATGGACGGCCACCACTTCACCGGAGCCGAAGGCTTCCGCGACGCCCTGTCCCGGAGGGGGCTGCTGTGAGCGACTACAACTTCGCCTATCTCGACGAGCCGACGAAGAAGATGATCCGCCGCGCCATCCTCAAAGGCCTCGCCGTGCCGGGCTATCAGGTGCCCTTCGCGTCTCGCGAGATGCCGATGCCCTACGGCTGGGGCACCGGCGGGGTGCAGGTGACGGCCGCCTGCCTCACGCCGGAGGACACGCTCAAGGTGATCGACCAGGGCGCCGACGACACGACCAACGCGGTCTCGATCCGGGCGTTCTTCGCGCGCGTCGCCGGCGTCGCGACGACGACGCGCACCGCGCGGGCCACCATCGTCCAGACGCGCCACCGCATCCCCGAGACGCCGCTGCGCGCCGGTCAGATCCTCGTCTACCAGGTGCCCATCCCCGAACCGCTCCGTTTCCTCGAGCCGCGCGAGACCGAGACGCGGCGGATGCACGCGCTGGAGGAGTACGGGCTCATGCACGTCAAGCTCTACGAGGACATCGCCCGCCACGGCGCCATCGCGACCTCCTACGCCTACCCGGCGATGGTCAACGGGCGGCACGTGTTCGACCCCTCGCCCATCCCGCGCTTCGACAACCCGAAGCTGGAGAGCGCGGCGATCCAGCTCTTCGGCGCCGGCCGGGAGCAGCGCATCTACGCGATCCCGCCCCACACGCGCGTCGCGTCCCTCGACTTCGACGATCACCCGTTCGAGGCGTCCAAGGCGCCGGGCGCCTGCGCGCTGTGCGGCTCCGAGAGCGCCTATCTCGACGAGATCGTGGCCGACGACGCGGGCGCCCGCCGCCTCCAGTGCTCGGACACGGACCATTGCGCGGAGCGCCGGGCATGACCGTGGCGGGGGCGATCGCGGCGCCGCTCCTGTCGGTGCGGGGCCTCGCGAAGTCATATGGCGGGCGGGTGGGCTGCGAGGACGTGGACCTCGATCTCTGGCCCGGCGAGGTGCTGGGAATCGTCGGCGAGAGCGGGTCCGGCAAGTCCACCCTCCTGGGCTGCCTCGCCGGGCACCTGGGCGCGGACGCGGGCACGGTCTCCTACGCGGGCGCGGACGTCCTGACCCTGCCGGAGACCGAGCGGCGGCGGCTGGCCCGCACCGACTGGGCCTTCGTGCACCAGCACGCCCGCGACGGGCTGCGCATGAACGTCAGCGCCGGCGGCAACGTGGGGGAGCGCCTGATGGCGGCGGGCGCGCGCCATTACGGCGACATCCGCGCCGCCGCCGAGGACTGGCTGGCGCGGGTGGAGATCGATCCCGCCCGGATCGACGAGCGTCCCTCCCAGTTCTCGGGGGGCATGCAGCAGCGCCTGCAGATCGCGCGCGGGCTGGTGACGGGGCCGCGGCTGGTCCTCATGGACGAGCCGACCGGCGGGCTCGACGTCAGCGTGCAGGCGCGGCTCCTGGACCTGCTGCGCGGCCTGGTGCGGCGGATGGGGCTCTCGGCCATCGTGGTGACGCACGACATCGGGGTGGTGCGGCTCCTGGCCGACCGGCTCATGGTGATGAAGGACGGACGGGTCGTCGAGGCCGGCCTGACCGACCGGGTGCTGGACGACCCGCAGCACGCCTACACGCAGCTCCTCGTCTCGTCGGTGCTGCCGACATGATCGCGGTGTCGGACCTCTCCAAGGACTTCGTCCTCCACAACCAGGGCGGCGCCCGCATCCCCGTGCTGCGCGGCGCCGCGCTGCGGGTCGGGCCCGGCGAATGCGTCGCGCTGACGGGGGCGTCGGGGTCCGGAAAGTCCACCCTCCTGCGGCTCCTGCAGGGCAATTACGGCGCCGGGGGCGGCTCCCTCGTGGTGGCGGGAACGGACCTCGCGGTCGCTTCGGCGCGCGAGGTGTCGGACCTGCGGCGTGCCACGCTCGGCTACGTCTCGCAGTTCCTGCGGGTCGTGCCGCGCGTGCCGGCGATCGACGTTGTGGCCGAGCCGCTGGCCGCGCTCGGGATGCCCGAGGCGCAGGCGCGGGACCGGGCCGCCGCCCTCCTGTCGCGTCTGAACCTGCCGGAGCGGCTCTGGAGCCTCTCGCCCACGACCTTCTCGGGCGGGGAGCAGCAGCGCGTGAACATCGCGCGCGGCTTCGTGCACCCCTATCCCGTCCTCCTGCTCGACGAGCCGACGGCCTCGCTCGATCCGGTGAATCGCGCGGTCGTCCTGGATCTCGTGCGCGAGGCCAAGGCGCGGGGCGCGGCGGTGGTCGGCATCTTCCACGACGCGCGCGCCCGGGAGGCCCTCGCCGATCGGGAGGTGGACGTCTCCGCCTTCGCGCCGGCCGCGTCATGACGGGCCCGCGCGTGGTCGCCATCGTCGGCCCCTCGGGCGTGGGCAAGGACAGCCTCATCGCCGCCCTCGCGGCGCGGCCGGGGATGCGCGCCCTGCGCCGCGTGGTGACCCGGCCCGCCGATCCGTCAGAGCCGTTCCACCCGGCCACCGAGGCCGAGTTCGACGCGATGGTCCGGGCGGACGCCTTCGCGCTGCACTGGTCCGCGCACGGCCTGCGCTACGGCGTTCCGCTCTCGGAGGTCGAGGCCCTGGCGGCCGGGGATACGGGGCTCCTCAACCTCTCGCGCGCCGTCCTGGCACGGGCCGCGCGCGTCCTGCCGGGATTCGCCGTCCTGCAGGTCACCGCGCCCCGGGACGTCCTGGCGCGGCGGCTGGCCGGGCGCGGGCGGGAGTGCGAGGCCGAGATCCGCACCCGCCTCGCGCGGTCCGGGCCCGCGCTGCCGGAAGGGGTGGACGCGATCTCGGTGGACAATGGCGGGACGCTCGATCAGGCGGTGCGCGAGGCCGCGCGGGCGCTGTCGGGGGGCGTGTGACGATGGCCCAGGAGCGGCAGATCCTCGATCAGGTGGAGGCGTCCCTCCGGGTCCTCGCCCACGAGCGAGACCGCGCCGATGCGGTGCGGACCGGCATGGGGCGCGAACCGGGCCTCGGCCTCCGCCCGCGCGCCGATGGCGGGTTCGGGGCCGGTCAGCGTGAGGTGCATCCGGAACTGCTCCATCACGTAGGGATAGCCCCAGCGGGTCAGCAGCCGCCCCTGCTCGGGCGTGAGACCGCCCGCGCGCCGGCGCGCGAGCTCGGCCTCGGAGGGCGGCGCGCGGAAACGGTCGAGGCCCTCCACCATCGCCGCGGCCAAGCCGGCGGGATCGCGCTCCGGCACCAGCGCGAGGAACCGGCCGATCCGCGCGACCGACAGGGCCCCGATATCGGCGGGCGGTATCCGCGCCGCGAGGGCCCGCGCGCCCTCTCGAAGCGCCCGCGCGTCCGTCCCCTCCGCCAGCCGGAACGGCGGCTTCAGGGTCGCGTGGAACCCGTAGCGGCGCGGAGCCTGCGCGTCCGCGCGCCCGCCCCCGGCCGTCCCGGCGCGCGCATCCCAGCCCAGCCAGGCCGCCCCGGCATGGCCGAGCGCGCCGTCCGGCAGCCAGTAGATCGCGTAGCGTGCCCAGTCCATCCCGCCTCCCGGAGCCATCCATGAGCGACCTGATCCTGACCAATGCCCGCATCGTCCTCGAGGACGGGATCACCGAGGGCACGCTCACCGTCGCCGACGGGACTATCGCCGCCGTCGAACCCGGGTCAACGCGCGCCTCGGCGGGGGTCGTGGACTGCGCGGGCGACCTCGTCGTTCCCGGCCTCGTCGAGCTGCACACCGACAACCTGGAGCGTCACATCCAGCCGCGCCCCGGCGTCGACTGGCCCCATGACGCGGCCATCCTCGCCCATGATCGGGAGCTCGCGTCCTGCGGGATCACGACCGTCTTCGACGCGCTGCGCGTCGGGACCCTCAGGTCCGAGACGGGGCTCGGCTACGACGCCTACGCGCGGGGCCTCGCCTCCGAGATCATGGCGCTCCGCGAGGCGGGGGCGTTGAAGATCTCGCACCATCTGCATCTGCGCGCCGAGATCTGCAGCCAGGACCTCGTGGGCGAGCTGGACAGCTTCGGGCCGCAGGACCGCGTCCGGCTGGTGAGCCTGATGGACCATACCCCCGGTCAGCGGCAGTTCGCGGACCCGGACAAGCTGCGCGCCTACATCCAAGGCAAGAAAGGGTTGAACGCCGAACAGTTCGACCTCTACTGCGCCGAGCTCCGGGGGTTCCAGGCCCGGTACGGCGCCGTCCACGAGGCCGCCGCCGTCGCCGCGGCCCAGAGGCTCGGCGCGGCGCTCGCCAGCCATGACGACACCACCGCCGCGCAGGTGGGCGTCAGCGCGGGCCACCACGTCCGGCTCGCCGAGTTCCCGACGACGCGGGAGGCCGCGGACGCCTGCCGGACGGCGGGGATCGCCGTGATGATGGGCGCGCCGAACATCATCCGGGGCGGCTCGCATTCCGGGAACGTCGCGGCGGCGGACCTGGCCCGCGCGGGGCTCCTGGACATCCTGAGCTCCGACTACATCCCCTCGGCGCTCCTCCTCGCGGCGATGCGCCTCGCGGAGATGATCTCCGATCTTCCGGCCGCGATCCGGACGGTCACGGCCGCGCCGGCCCGCGCGGTGGGGCTGGACGACCGGGGGCGGATCGCGCCGGGCCTGCGCGCCGACCTCGTGCGGGTGCGCGCGGCGGGCGCCCTCTCGCGCATTCAGTCGGTCTGGTCCGAGGGAGAGCGCATCGCGTGACGCCGGCGGGGCTCCGGCACCGACCGGACGGACCGCTTCAACCTCGCGCCGCATCGCCGCGCCGTGCCCGGCAGGGCCATGGCGGTAACGGGGGGCATCGGGCGGATCGGCTTTCGGACATCGCGCGGCCGCTCCCGGCGCGGATCGACGGGAGGCCTGGCGCACGTCCGACCGTTCGCCGTGCCGTGGCCTAATGTCCCTCGGGTGGGGGACGGCTCGGATCGGGCATGGCAGCGGACGCTGCGTCCGTGGTCAGAGCCGCCGGGAGCCGGCGGGTCACTCGATCGGCGTTCGTCGCCATCTGGGCGGGCGCGTGCCTCCCGAACGCCGAGCGGTGGATCGTCTCCCAGGCGGCGCCGCTGCGCCGCCCGGGTGCCGTGATCAGCTCTTGCGCCGACGCACCGCGCCGAGGGCGCCGAGGCCGCCGAAGAGGAGCAGCGCCGTGGCCGGCAGCGGGATCGGGGACGGCGCGACCGCGAGGCCGGAGTACCCGCTTCCGCCGGGCAGGGCGCCCAGGAACGTGACCGCGACGTTGCCGGCGACCGGGTCGCCGTCCATGCCGATGGCGGGGGCGTCGAACCGGTAGAGGCCCTGGATCGCCCCGACCTCGAGCAGCGCGATGCCGATGTCGGTGCCCGGCATCGGCGACAGGATGTCGAGCCCGCCGAAATCGCCGAAGGCCAGCTCGATGCCGCCCAGGGTGAACTTGCCGAGGGTCGTCAGGGTGCCGGCGTTGTTGCCGAGCGTCAGCAGCGCGTCGGTGCCGCTGTCGATGGCGAGCTGCTTGCCGCCGTTGTTCGCGCCGGCCAGCGCCTGCGGCAGCGCGCCGTAGTAGGCGTTGCCGATGACGTTCGGATCGACGGTCACGTTGTCGTCGCCGTCGACGTAGAAGAGGTCGGTGACGCGGGTGATGTCGGGGCTCAGGCCCGCCGGCGACGTGGCCGTCGAATCATCGGGGAAGAAGACGCCGTTCTCGTCGTTCACCGACACGAAGCGCGCGGCGTCGGCGGCGTTGTTGAAGTCCATGCTCGAATTCGTCGTCGAGGTGCCTTCGGGGCGCATCGCGCCCGTGTCGCCCGCGACGACGAAGGTCGTGGCGCCCGTCGCGACGTCGATCTCGTAGATCGAGTCGGTCGCGTCGTCATAGCCGAAATAGCCGCGCGTGTTCGGCCGGTAGGCGATCGCGTCGAGCCGCGAGACGTCGCCCGTGATCGGCAGGACCGTGACCCCGGCCGGGTTCATCAGGTCGTCGATCCGCACCAGCGAGGTGCCGTTGAGGATCGTGTAGCCGGTCCCGCGGAGGTCCTGGGCGAGGGCCGGCGCGGCCAGGAGGCCGGTCGCCGCGGCGGCGGCGTATAGGATGGTCTTCATCGTGTCGCTCCCATTGGTTCGTGCGTGTCGGCCGCCGTCATCGTCCGCGGCGCGGAGATGCGGCGGGCCCGCCCGGTGGCGCGGCGGTCTCGGCCTCGTGAGCATTCGTCCGCCTCCCTCCGCGCGGACCCCCGGTGTCTCGTCGGGGTCCGGGAGTAGGTGCGCGGGAGGCGGCGTTCGGTTCGAAAAAATTTACGAGGATGCCGGGGAGCCGCGAATCGCGACGGTCAGGGGCAGGCGGCCGGGCCCAGCGCCGCCAGCGCGTCGCAGGCGTCGACGGGCCCGGCCGAACGTCCGGCGACGGCCCGGCGGACCGCGTCCGGCGCCGCCGACGGCACCGCCGACCAGATCAGGGCCGCGATGCCGGAGACCTCTGCCGCCGCCACGGAGGCGCCGGAGAAGAAGTCCCAGGCGCCCGAGGGCTCCGCGCTCACCACCTCCAGATCGGGCGCCTGCGCCCGTCCGGGCCCGCCGATGCCGGAGGCCCGCACGACGCCGTCCACGCCGGCCGGAAACGCCGCGCCGCCATCCGTCGCGGCCGCGATCACCACCGCGCCCTGCGCCTGCGCCCGGGCGACGAGGGCCGCGAGGAGCCGGTCCTCCGGCCCCCCCAGGCTGAGGTTGACGACATGCGCGCGCTCCAGGATCGCGCGGTCGAGCGCGAGCGCGAGGCTGAACGTGTTGCAGCGCCCGCCGCCGCCCGCGTCCTCCCAGCAGCCCCGCAGGGCCAACAGGGCGGCGTCCGGCGCCACGCCCGCCATCCCGACGCCGTTGCGCGCGTCGGCCACGATCAGGGCCGCCATGGCGGTCCCGTGGCGCTCGGCCTCCGGCGGGCCCGCGCCGGGCGCGAAATCGTGCAGGGTCACGTCCTGTGCCGCGAGGTCGGGATGGTTCAGCGCGACCCCGGTGTCGATCAGCGCGACCCGGATGCCGGCGCCCGTCGCGACCTCCTGCGCCCGGTCGACCCGCAGGGTCCGCAGCGCGTCCTGCACGGGAAAGAAGGGCTCGCTCGCCGCCGTCTGCCGGAGGGAGAACCCCTGCACGGGATAGGCCGTCACCACCCCGGGCTCGGCGGCGATGGCGCGGCCGACGGCGCCCGCCTCGTCCGCGTCCTCCACCCGCAGCACGAAGCAGGTCTCGTCGACCGAGGCGAGCGGCACGGCCGCCGCCAGGTCCGCGTCGTGGCGCGCCGCGAGCGCCCGGCCGACCGCCAGCGCCGTGCCCTCCGGGGCGCGCGGGATCAGGACGATGACATGGGCGCCGTCGTCGAAGCCGGTCACGTCGCCCAGGAGGAGGGGCGCGCCCTCGCCGGACGGCGCCTCCTGGGCGGCCGCCGGGGCGGCGAGGGCCAGGCCCGCCATCAGGGCCGCGATCAGGTGGGGTCGCATGTGGCTCACTCCTGCATCGGCGGGGGGGAGGGCGCGGGGTCGGCCGCGACCACGAGGATGTCCGCATCCGATCGCAGGATGTCCAGCACGGCGTCCCGCCGCCCGCCCTCGACCGTGACGCGCAGGAGCCCCGTCGCCGACCGCTCGGGCGCCGCCTCGATCCCGGCGGCGTCGAGCGCCGCGCGGATCCGCGCCTCGGAGGCGCCCGGCGCCGGGCGGATCCGGACCTCCACGAGACCCGCCGCGGCGGTGGGGGAGTCGCCCCCGGTGAGGGTCCTGTAGGATGGCGCGAGAAGGCCGAGCGCGAGCGCGAGGGCCGCCGCCGCGGCGCCGCCCGCCGCGAAGGCCGGCCATCGGGGCAGGCGAAGGAGGCGGGGCCTCCGCGCATGGCCGCGCCTCGGCGCCGCTCCGATCCGGGCCTCGATCCGGGGCCAGGCCGCATCCGCGCCCGCGCCGGGGTCGGGATCCGCCGCCGCGGCGACGGCGCCCTGCAGGCCCCTCTGCCAGTCGGCCTCGGCGCGGCATGCCGGACAGGCGACGAGATGCGCCTCCAGCCGTGCGGCCTCGGCGGGCTCCAGGGTGCCGTTCACCAGCCAGGGAATCGCCCGGAACGCCGCCTCATGGGCGATGCCGGCCTTCGGCGTCTTCGGTCCTCCGGTCATCGCAAGGCCTCCTTCAATCGTCCGCGGGCCGCGAACATGCGCGACTTGATCGTGCCGGCCGGCACGCCCGTGATCTCGGCGACCTCGCTGATGCTGTGGCCGTAGTAGTAGGTCAGTTCCATGACGGCGCGCATCTCGACCGGCAGGGCGCGCATGGCCCGGGTGACGCGGTCGAGGTCGATCCGCGCCTCGGGCGGGACCGCCTCCGTGTCTGCGAGCCCGGCCGCCGCCTCGAGCGGCACCTGCGCCGGGCCGCGCAGCGATCGGCTCACCGCTTTCAAGGCGATTCGATAGGCGATCCCGAAGATCCACGTCGACACCTTCGAGCGGCCCTCGAAGCGCGCGGCGCCCTGCCAGACCGCGACCATCGTGTCGGCCGCCACCTCCTCGGCGAGTTCCGGCGTGCGGACCATGCGGATCGCGAAGCCCCGCACGCGCCCGTGATAGCGGTCGTGCAGGGACCGCAGGGACGAGACGTCGCGCCGGACGACGCCGTCGATGAGGCGGCGATCCTCCGCATCCTCCGCCCGGCCCGCCTTGCCCATCCGCTTCGTCCAACCGTCCCATGACCGTGAGTGCCCCGGCCTCCACGATCGGTTCGCGGCGCCGCCGGGCGGACCGCGCAGTATCGCGGGACCGCCCCGTGGGCGAGAGCCGATCGCGCCGCCGTCCCGGCCCCGGACCACCGGTCCCGAAGCCATCACGACCCGGCGCGTCGGCGGTGGAGGCGGCTCGACCGGGATGGACGGGGCGGATGCGGCCGGCGAGGTGCGCGTCGTCCGGAACGGCTCCCGCGCCCGCCATGCCGGACGACCGGGGGCGGGACGCCTCCAGGCCCGCCCCGATCGACGTCGCGATGGGAAGGGCCGGCCGTCCGGCCGAGGCCCGCGCGCCGGCCCGGTACGGGCCACTGGCTTCGCCACGTGCGAGGTCGAGGGTCCGCGCGGCCGGCATCGGGGCGTGCGGGCCGGACGGCCACGCCTCCGCCCTGCGGGCCCGCGAGGCAGCCCCGCGCCGGGGGAGGGGCGCCCGCCCCCCGACCGTTCCCCCGGCGGCATCCCTCGCCGTGATGGAGGACCCGCCCCGTCCTGAGGGCGCGGCCGACACGAGGAAAAGCCAGCACACCGGCGCGCGGCAAGGCGGGATGTCGGCGACGGAGGTCCGCCGCGAGAGTGGCCAGGGCCCGGCGGCGCCCCGCGAGCCGAAGGCGGAGTTCGGCGGGGCGGGATCGCCCGGCGTTCGGCGCCTCCCGCCGCTTCGGCGTCCGCGCGGCAAACGACGATCGCCGCCCGGACGGCCTCCGCCCGGCCGCCGACGCGAGCGGCTGGGGATCCCGGCTCGCGCGCGGGCTCGGCGCCCTCGTCCCGCTTTGCGGCAGGCCGGAGGGCATCGGTTCGAACGACGGCCCGGCGTTCGCGAGCGCGGCGATCCCCAGGCGGGCCTGTCGCGGCGACTCGGCGGCACCCGGTGCCATCGCGGCCCGGCGGCCGGAGTCCGCTCGCGGGGCCGGCGCACCGCCGCGTCATGGCCGCGCCCGCCGTCGCGGGGGTGCCAGGCTCGTCATCGATCCATGCCTCCCGCGCAAAAACCACCCGCGCCACCCGTCCGGCCCGCGACATGCCGTGTCCCGGCGGGCGGTCCTCGGTCACGCGTCCACACCGTTCGGTCTCGCGGGGAGTCGCGAGGGCGGCGGCGCGTCGGGCCGCCCGTCGCAGAGGAGGCCGCGCGGCGTCGTCGGCGGTGTCTCTCCAACCGTGCGTGGCGCGCCGTGCGGCGGAGGGACGCGATCCGCCGCGCCCGCGCTCGCGCCGAGCGCGCGGATCACTCCTCGGCCGGGGGGGCCAAGCCGAGGTGCGCGGTGCCGCTCTCGCCCAGGGGGACGGTGCAGAACGGCCCGCCGAGGCGGATCTCCGCGGGGTCGGCCGGATCGGCCCGCGGCGCGTCCGCCAGGATGCGCTCGGCGAAGGCCTCGGCGTTGTCCTGCGGCCGATAGCCGAGGAAGCCCGCGCCCGAATTGTCCACCGCCGCGCGGTCGTTGGCCGACACGCCGTAGGCGATGGCGAACCCGGTCGCCGGCGTCGTGATCGCGGCGCGCACCAGGCGCACGAGGTCCCCGTCGCTCAGCCACGAGCCCAGGGCGCGCGCGTTCGTGACCTCCCCCGAGCAGGACGCGATGCGCAGGCACACGGCCTCCATCCCGCGACGCTCCCAGTAGAGACGGCCCAGATCCTCGGCGAAGCACTTGGCGAGGCCGTAGAACGTGTCCGGCCGGTGCGGGGCGTGCACGCCGATCCCGTCCGACTTGAGGTGCATGCCGACCGCGTGGATCGAGCTGGCGTAGACGACGCGCCGCGCGCCGGTGCGGTGCGCCGCCTCCCACACGTTGTAGGCGCCGACGATGTTGGGGCCGAGGATCGCCTCGAACGGCGCCTCGTCCGCGACGGCGCCGAAATGCACCACCATGTCCGCGCCCGCCACCGCCGCCGCGACGGCCTCCGGGTCCGCGAGGTCCGCGCGGGCGTAGGTCTCGTTCGGCGCGAGGTCCGGCACGCCCTCGGCGATGTCCGTGGAGACGAGGCGCTCGCACATCTCCGCCAGGGGGGCGCGCAGGAGGGTGCCGAGCCGGCCGGCCGCGCCAGTGAGGGTGATCTGCTCGAGTGTCGTCATCGGGGTCTCCGCAGGGTCAGATGATCGCGCGCTCGGGGATCGGAGCGCCGGCGAGGATGCGGTCGTAGTGGAAGGGCGTCAGGTCCAGCGTGCGATAGCCGCCATGGACGATGCGCTCGGCGGTGCCGCGGCCCATCGCGGGCGCCTGTTGCAGCCCGTGGCCGGAGAACCCGTTGAGGAAGTGGAAGTTCGCGACCTCGGGATGCGGGCCGAGGACGGCGTTGCGGTCCAGCACGCACCAGTCGTAGTGCCCGGCCCATTCGGCCTCCACGCGCACCGCCTCGAAGGCGGGGATGCGCGCCGCGATCGCCGGCCAGGCGTGCTCCTCCCACAGGGCATGGTCCATCTCGAAGTCGCCCGGGTCCACCGCCGGGTCCTCGCGCCCGTGCCCGCCGGCCATGTAGGTCCCGCCCCCGTTCTCGCGCACGTGCACGCCCGATGGGTCGATGGTGAGCGGCAGGTCCCGGTCCAGCGGCCGCTCGGCGCGGAACACCCAGGTGTGGCGCTTCCTCGCCTCCACCGGCAGGGGCAGCCCCGCCATGCCGGCGACGGCCGCGCCGCGCGTGCCGGCCGCGTTCACCACCTGCCCGCAGGCGACGCGCGCGCCGTCCGCGAGGCGCACCGCCTCGACGCCCGCCCGCCCGCGCGACAGGCCCGCAACCTCGCCGCGCACGTACTCGACCCCCCGCTCCCGGGCGGAGCGGCGCAGGGCGTCGAAGACCGCCGCGCCGTCCCAGTAGCCTTCGTCCTTCCGGTTGATCGAGCCCAGGAGCACGCCGTCCAGCGCGTAGAACGGCCAGGCGGTGGCGATCTCCTCCCGCGTCATAAGGACCGTCTCGGCCCCGGCCGCGCGCTGGACGGCGGCGTTCTCCCGCAGGACGTGGGCGAAGGCGGGATCGTCCGCGAGGTAGAGATAGCCGAAGTTGCGGATGGACAGGTCCGGCACGCGCGCGTCGCCGCCCATGCGCGCGCGCAGGGAAGTGACGAACTCGGCGGCGAACTGCGAGATGCGCACGTTCAGCTCGGTCGAGAACTGCTGGCGCATGCACGAATTGGTCAGGCTGGTGGCGGCGGACGCATAGGTCGGGTCGCGTTCGACCACGAGGACGGAGCCGCCCAGTCCGAGCTCCGTCAGCCACCAGGCGGTCGCGGAGCCCATGATCCCGCCGCCGACGATCACCACGTCGTAGGCGGGCCGGGCCGGGGCCCTCGCGATCGGCGGCAGGGCCATCAGGGGCGCCCGGCGGCGGCGGCGGCGGCCTCGTCCGGGTCCATGCCGTAGTCGCGCGCCGCGGCCTCCGGCGTGACCAGCCCCATCGCGAGGTCGCGGCGGAGGGCGGCGGGGTCGCGCGCCGCCGGATCGCCGTGTCCGCCCCCGCCGGGGAAGGCCATCGCCACGCGCGCGCCCTCGGGCACGGCCTGCCGCCCCTTGGCGCGCAGGGGGGCGCCCCCGGCGATGCCGATCCGCGTCG
This sequence comes from uncultured Alphaproteobacteria bacterium, assembly GCA_963833115.1. Classification (GTDB taxonomy): domain Bacteria; phylum Pseudomonadota; class Alphaproteobacteria; order Rhodobacterales; family Rhodobacteraceae; genus Hasllibacter. The sequence continues at coordinate 780,222 of CAWHWS010000002.1, forward strand.
GCGCGCCCGGGCTCCCGCCGCGGCGGCCGCGCGCGGGATGGTCCACCCGGTCGAGCATCGCCTGGACGTCGAAGGCGTGGCCCGGCCGGCCGCCGATCTCCATCATCTGCCCGAGCCCGCCGCGGAACCGGCCCGGCCCGCCGGAATCGGGGCGCAGCTCCTTGCGCCAGATGACGGCCGGCCCGGCGTGCTCCGTCGCCTCCACCGGCATGGTCATCACGCCCGATGGGAAGGCCGTGGCGCTCAGCCCGTCGCGCCCCGGCCGCGCCCCCGAGCCGCCGGAGTTGAAGGTCAGGACCTCGGCGCCCCTGGCTCCCCGCGGGGCGTCCGCCCCGGGGCGCAGCGACATCTGGAAGTTGCACAGGCAGCCCGCCCCCTCGGCCGGGACCGTGCCGGGCATCAGCGCGTCCAGCGCGCCGAACACGGCGTCCGGCAACATGTGCCCGATCACGTGGCGCAGGGCGACGGGCGCGGGGCGCGGGGCGTTGACGATGCTCCCCTCGGGCGCGGTGACCGCGAAGGGCGCCAGGGAGCCCGCGTTGTTCGGGATGTCGGGCGCGATCGCGCATTTGAGGGCGTAGCAGGTGTAGGCTTTGGTGTAGACCAACGGCACGTTGATGCCCTTCGGGTCCATGCCGGAGGTGCCGGACCAGTCCGCGGCGACGCCCCGCGCCCCGATCTCCACCCGCACGTGGAGGTCGATGGGCGCCGCCAAGCCGTCGATGCGCATCGCGCCCTCCGCGGCGCCGGGGGTCAGGGCGGCGATGCGCTCCAGGGTCGCGGCGCGGGACCGCTCCAGGACGAAGGCGGCCAACCCGTCCAGGGCGTCCAGGCCGAACTCGTCCATCATCTCGCCCAGGCGGCGCAGGCCGATCTCGTTGCAGGTGGCGAGCGCGTGCAGGTCGCCGACGAGCTGATCGGGCTCGCGCACGTTGGCGCGCACGATGGCGAGGAGCGTGCGATCCACCGCGCCGGCGCGGGCGAAGGGCATGATCGGGATCGCGAGCCCTTCCTCGTGGACGTCGTTCGCGTCCGCCCCGAAGCCGCGCCCGCCGATGTCCGTGACATGCGCCGTGCAGGCGAGGAAGGCCACATGCCGCCCGCCGCGGAACATCGGGGTGACGACGGTGACGTCGTGCTTGTGCCCGGTGCCGAGCCAGGGATCGTTGGTGAGGTAGACGTCGCCCTCGGCCATGTCGGGGATCGCGGCGATGAAATGGGCGACCGCGTCGGCCATCGCGTTGACGTGGCCCGGCGTGCCGGTCACGGCCTGCGCCAGCATGCGCCCCGCCGCGTCGTAGACCCCGGCGGAGAGGTCGCCGGCCTCGCGCACCGAGGGGCTGAACGCGGTGCGCACCAGCGCCTGCGCCTGCTCCTCCACGACCGAGAGGAGGCGCGTCCACATGACCTGATGGGCGACCTCCCCGGGCTCGCCGGCGGGGGCCTGCGCGCCGAGCGCCAGCTCGAGCGTGCCGTCCCCGAGCACGCGCGCGCGCGCCCCCGGCGGGACCACGAGGGCGGTCTCGTCCTCGGTCACGATCGCGGGGCCGGGCAGGGCGCGCCCCGGCGCCAGGGCGGCGCGCGGGTGCACGCCCGCCTCGGCGGCGGCGCCGGTCGCGGCGTCGATGACCCGGCGGGCGCCGGCGGGCGCGGCCTCCCCGGCCTCCGGCGCCGGCGCCGCCCGCTCGGGGGGCGCGGCCTCGGTCGCGGCGGTGACGGACCAGGACGCGACGAGGACCTCCATCCCCTCGACGGTGCGGCCGAAGAGGCGGGCGTAATCCGCCTCGAAGAGGGCGCGCAGGGCGTCGGCGTCCGGCGTCGCCGCGAACTCCGGCGGCAGGGCCACGGGAATCTCCCACCCCTGGCCCTCGTAGCGCATCCAGGCGCGGTGCTCCGCCGCGACCGCCGCCTCCGCATCGCAGCCGCGCACGAAGCCCTCCGCCTCCGCCGCCAGCGCCCGCAGCGCCCCGGCCGCGCGGCCCGCGTCGAAGGCGCCCAGGCGCATCGGGTCCGAGCGGCTCGCCTCGTAGGAGACCGGCGCGCGCAGGAAGCCGATCGCCGAGCCGACGCCCGCGCCCTCCGGCACGAGGCAGCGCGCGATCCCGAGCTTCTCGCACAGCCGGGCGGCATGGAGGGGGGCGGCCCCGCCGAAGGCGATCATCGCGTAGCCCGAGAGATCCTCGCCGTTCTCGGCCGCGTGGACCCGCGCGGCGCCGGCCATCGTCTCGTCCACCGCCTCGACGACCGCCCGGGCGGACGCTTCGGCGTCCGTGCCGGCCGCGTCGCCGACATGGGCCGCCAGGGCCGCCCGCGCGGCGGGCAGGTCCAGCGGAATCGTGCCGCCGGCGAAGGCCGCGGGGTCGAGCCGGCCCAGGACGAGGTCGGCATCCGTGACGGCGGGACGCGTGCCGCCGCGGCCGTAGCAGGCGGGGCCGGGCTCCGATCCGGCGCTGCGCGGGCCGACGGCGACGCGGCCCATGGCGTCCAGGCTCGCCAGCGAGCCGCCGCCCGCCCCGATCTCCACCATGTCGATCACCGGGATCGAGATCGGCATGCCGGAGCCCTTCTTGAACCGCGCCGAGCGTGCGACCTCGAACACGCGGGCGGTCTTGGGCGCGCCGCCGCGCACGAGGCAGATCTTCGCCGTGGTGCCGCCCATGTCGAAGGCGAGCGCGCGGTCGATCCCGTGCCGGCTGGCGACCTGGGCCGCGAAGATCGCCCCGCCGGCCGGGCCCGATTCCACCAGCCGCACCGGGAACCGCGCCGCGCTCTCGAGCGACATGATCCCGCCGCCCGAATGCATCAGGACCACGGGGCACGTCGCGCCCGCCGCCGCCAGCCGCCCGGTCAGCCGGTTCAGGTAGGACGCCATCAGCGGCATCACGTAGGCGTTCGCGCAGGTCGTGTTGAAGCGCTCGTATTCGCGCATCTGCGGGCTGACCTCGCAGGACAGGGACACGTGCGCGCCCGGCATGCGCTCGGCCAGGACCTCGCCCACCATCCGTTCGTGCGCGGCGTTGGCGTAGCTGTGCAGGAACCCGACGGCGACGCTTTCCACCCCGCCCTCCGCGAGCCGGTCCGCCAGCGCCTCCGCCTCGGCGCGATCGAGGGGGATCAGGACGCCGCCATCCGCGTCCATCCGCTCGCGCAGCACGTGGCGCATGTTCCGCGGCAGGAGGGGCGGGGGCAGCTCGAGGTCGAGGTCGTACTGCTCGAACCGGCTCTCGGTGCGCATCTCGATCACGTCGCGGAAGCCCTCGGTGGTGACGAGGGCCGTGCGCGCGCCGCGCCGCTCGATGAGGGCGTTGGTCGCCAGGGTGGTGCCGTGCACGATCTGCCCCAGGGCCGAGGGCGGCACCCCGGCCGCCGCGCAGGCCTGCGCCATCCCGGCGAGGATCGCGTCCTCGGGCGCGTCATGGGTCGTCAGGACCTTGGCCACGTGCAGCGCGCCGCCCGACTCCACGACGACGTCCGTGAAGGTGCCGCCGATGTCCACGCCCATGCGGATCGCCGCCTGCCCCATCGCCCGTCCTCCCCAGGAGCTACATTGCGGCGCCGCGCCGCCGGCGGAAAGGCCCCGCGCGCCCGGCGCCCGGTGGGCATTGAACGCGGCGCCGCCCGGGGGCACCATCGCGGCGCAGGAGGGCGCGATGCCACACGATCACCCGGGCGGGCACGGCGAGGGCGCGACCCTCAGCGACATGGACATCCGCGTGCGCGCGCTCGAGACCCTCCTGACGGACAAGGGCCTCATCGATCCGGCCGCGATCGACCGCATCGTGCAGACCTACGAGCACGAGATCGGCCCGCGCAACGGCGCCGCCGTGGTCGCGCGCATCTGGGAGGACCCGGCCTTCGCCGCCTGGGCGCGGGAGGACGCGAGCGCCGCGATCCACTCGATGGGCCACGCCTCGCGCCAGGGCGAGCACATGGTCGTGGTGGAGAACGACGCTCGGGTCCATCACCTCACGGTCTGCACGCTGTGCTCGTGCTATCCGTGGTCGGTGCTCGGCCTGCCGCCGACCTGGTACAAGTCGCCCGCCTATCGCAGCCGGGCGGTGCGCGACCCGCGCGGCGTGCTGGCGGAGTTCGGCGTGACCCTGCCAGAGGGCACCGCCGTCGAGGTGCACGATTCGACCGCCGAGACGCGCTACCTCGTGGTCCCCCGGCGCCCCGAGGGGACCGAGGGGCTGGACGCGGACGCGCTCGCCGCGCTGGTCACGCGCGACGGCATGATCGGCACGGCGCTCCTGTGAACGGCGCGGCGGACATGGGGGGCATGCACGGGTTCGGCCCGGTGCGCCCCGAGCCCGGCGAGCCCGCGTTCCATGCCGAGTGGGAGCGGCGCGCGATGGGCATGACCATCGCCTGCGGCGCGCTCGGCTGCTGGAACATCGACCGGAGCCGGGCCACGCGCGAGGGCCTGCCGCCGGCGGACTACCTGTCGAAGCCCTACTACGACATCTGGCTGACCGCGCTGGAGGGGCTCCTGGAGGAGTCCGGCCTCGTCACCTCGCGCGAGCTCGCCACCGGCGCGGCGGAGGGGCCGGGGGACGCCGCGCCCCTCGCGGCCGGGGCGGTGGACGCGGCCCTTCGCCGGGGCGGGCCGGTTGACCGGCCGGCGGACGGACCGGCGGCCTTCGCCCCGGGCGACGCGGTTCGCACGGTCAACGCGCACCCCGCGCACCACACCCGCCTGCCACGCTATGCGAGGGGCCGGACCGGCGTCGTGACGCGCGTGCTCGGGCACCACGTCTTCCCGGACAGCAACGCCCGCAGCCTGGGCGAGGACCCGCGCTGGCTCTACCAGGTCCGCTTCCGCGCGCGCGAGCTCTTCGGCGCGGACCGGCCCGAGGGCGACACGGTGACGCTGGACCGGTGGGAGCCGTACCTTGAGGGCGCCTGAACGCCCGTTCGACGCGCCGTGGCAGGCGCTGGCCTTCGCCATGACCCTGGCGATGCACGAGGCCGGGGCGTTCGCCTGGTCCGACTGGTCCGCCACGCTGGCGCGCCATGTGGGCGAGGCACCCTATTGGGAGGCGTGGCTCGGCGCGCTCGAGGAGATCACCGGCGAGGGCGAGGCCCTGCGCGCGCTCTTCGCCGCCTGGCGCGCGGCGGCGGACGCGGCCCCGCACGGTCAGCCGGTCGTCCTGCCGCGATGATGGAGGAAAGCCCCCGCCGACATCTGCCGGACCGGCGCCTGTCAGAGACCCGGCGCATCGAGCACCTGCGGACGGACGGCGTCTCGGCCCGCGTCTTCATCACCATCGGCTACGCGCCGGACGCCCCCACGCGCCCGCGAGAGGTGTTCTACGACGAGGGCTACCGGTCGGGCTCGGACCTCGAATACCTCGTGCAGGACCTCTGCGTCATCGTCTCGCTCCTGCTGCAGCACGGCACCCCGCCGGAGGCGATCGCGCGGTCCCTGTCGCGGCGCGAGGGCCTGGACGGCGACGTGCACGGCTCGCTCGCCGGGACCATCGCGGCCGAGCTGGCGATCCCGCCGGCCTGGGCCGAGGCGTGAGCGGACGCGGCCTCCGGGTCGCCGTGCTCGACATCGGCAAGACCAACGCGAAGCTGGCGCTGGCGGACGGATCGGGCCGTGTCCTGGACCGGCGGGAGCGCCCGAACGCGGCGCTGCCGGGCCCACCTTACGGGCATCTGGACGTGGAGGGGATCTGGGGCTTCGCGCTGGACGGGCTCGCGGCGCTGGCCGGGCGAGGGGTCACGCATGTCGTCGTGTCGGGTCATGGCGGCACGGCGGCGCTGGTGGACGAGGCCGGCCTCGTGCTGCCCGTCATGGATTACGAGGACGAGGGGGACGCCGCGCTGCGCCGCGCATACGACGCGCAGCGCGCGCCCTTCGAGGAGACCGGCTCCCCCCTGCTGGGCGGGCTCAACGTCGGCTGGCAGCTCCACCGGCAGGAGGCCGCGCACCCGGCGGCCTTCGCGCGGGCGCGCCATCTGCTGACATGGCCGCAATACTGGGCCTGGCGGCTCTCCGGCGTCGTGGCCTCCGAGGTGACCTACCTCGCCTGTCATACCGACCTCTGGTCGCCAGGCGCCGGCGCCCCGTCCTCGATGGCGCGGCGGCGGGGGTGGAGCGCCCTCATCCCGCCGATGAGGGCCGCCTGGGAGGCCCTCGGGCCGCCCGGCGCGGAGGTGCGGGCGCGCACCGGTCTGGGCGCGGACGTGCGGGTCCTGGCCGGCATCCACGATTCCAACGCGGCCCTTCTGCCGCACCTGGACGGGGAGGGCCCCTGCGCCGTCATCTCCACCGGGACCTGGGTGGTCGTTATGGCCGTCCGGCAGGGCGCGCTCCGGCCCGGCGCGGAGGCGGTGCTGATCAACGTGGACGCCTATGGCGCGCCGGTGCCCACCGCCCTCTTCATGGGTGGCCGGCACCGCGCAGACCTCCTGGGGGCCGATGCCGAGGGCGCCACGGACCCAGCGGCGATGCCGGAGGCCCCGGACGAGGCCCTGATCGACGGATCGGGCGCGTCGCCGGCCTGGCGCGAGGCGGCGGCCGGCCTCTCGCCGGCGGGGCGCCGGGCGGCGGTGGCGCGCCACCTGGCCCTCGTGAGCGCGCGGCGGCTCGGCGATATCGGCGCGGCGGGCGGCGACGTGCGCGTGGAGGGGCCGCTGGCCCATGACGCGGCGTACCTGGCCGTCCTGGAGCGGCATGTCGGGCGCCGTGTCGTGCCCGTCACCGAAGGGACGGGCCCCGTCGCGGGCGCCGTCCGCCTCGCCGCGCTGAACGCAGGGTCAGATTAGCCGGTACTGCGCGGCCTTGTTGCGGAGGAAGGGCAAGCCGCGCTCCATCACCTCCCGGTGGCTCGGCGCCACGGGCCGCCAGACCGACAGCCCGTGCGCGATCTCGGGCGGCATGTTCACGAAGCTCTCCATCGCGAGCCCGCCGCGGAAGCGGATCGCGGCGAGCGCGGCGAACACCTCGTCCCAGTCGCAGGTCCCCTCGCCGGGCGTGCCGCGATCGCTCTCCGACAGGTGAATGTAGCGCAGGTGCTCGCGCGCATCGAGGATGCCGTTGGCGGCGCCCTTCTCCTCGATGTTCATGTGGTAGGTGTCGAGATGGACGAAGATAGCGTCCGAGCCCGTCCGCTCGATCATCGCCACCGCCTGCGCCGCCGTGTTGACGAGGTGGCTCTCGTAGCGGTTCACCGGCTCGATCCCGAAGGCGAGGCCGATGGACTTCGCGTGGGACGCCGCCGCATCGAGGGTGCGGGCGACGTTGTCGAGCTCCACCTCCGTCGGCGGAAGGCCGGTCCGCTCGCCGATGCCGCCGAAGGTCACGCCCGAGAGCGCCTCGCCGCCGAGCGCGCGCGTCGTCTCCAGGGCGTCGACGAGATGCGCGATGGCGCCGTCCACCTCCCCGCGCGAGGGCCAGACCGCCTCTGGCAGGCCGAGCGAGCAGATCGCGCGCAGCCCGTGCCGCTCGAGGAGGCCGCGGGTGTGCGGGGCGTCCACGACGGACGTGTCGAGGAGCGCGATCTCGATGAAGTCCATGCCGTGCTCCACCGCTCCGGCCACCGCCGCCTCCGCGCCGGCCGGATCCCAGCGCATGGTCCACATGCTCGTGTGGACGCCGAATCCCTCCATGGTGCCTCTCCCTACCTGCCCCAGGGTCAAACTGCCCCATCGAGGCGCCCGCCGCCACCGTCTTGCCGCGGGCGGGACGCGCCGCTACGCCCGGACGCGGAGGCCGCCATGAACCCGCTCTGGGACGATCTCGTCGCCCGTCACGCGGGCTCGCAGGCCCCTTTCCTGACCGGGCCGGGCGGGGCGCGGCTAAGTTATGACCGCTTCGTCGGGCGGGCGGGGCGCATGGCCGGAGCGCTCGCCGCGATGGGCCTCGCCCCGGGCGACCGGCTCGTCGCGCGGCTGCCCAGGTGCGCGGACGCCCTGGCCCTCTACGCGGCCTGCCTGGGACGAGGCGTGGTGATCGTTCCCCTAAACCCGGCCTACACGCCCGCCGAGATGGAGCGCCTCATGGCCGACGCGGGCGCCGCCGCCCTGATCTGCGCGCCGGAGGACGCGCCCGCCCTTCGGCCACTGGCCGGGGCGGCCGGCGCCCGGCTCGAGACGCTGGGGCCGGACGGGGCGGGCACGCTCGCCGGCCTGGCGAACGCCTGCGCCGCCGCGCCCGCCGTGCCGCGGGCGCCGGGCGACCTCGCGGCCCTCCTCTACACCTCCGGCACCACGGGGCGGCCCAAGGGCGCGATGCTGACCCAGGGGAATCTCCTGTCGAACGCGCGCGCGCTCGCGGCGCTCTGGCGGTTCGGGCCGGCGGACGTCCTTCTGCACGCGCTGCCGATCTTCCACGTCCACGGCCTGTTCGTCGCGGTCAACGTCACGCTGGCGGCGGGCGGCTCTATCATGATGCTCCCGCGGTTCGACGCGGCCGCGATGGTGCGGGCGATGCCGGGGGCGAGCGCGATGATGGGCGTGCCGACCTTCTACACGCGCCTCCTGGCCGAGCCCGGATTGCGCGCCGCGGCCGCGGGGATGCGCCTGTTCGTCTCGGGCTCGGCGCCGCTGCGGGCGCGGGACCACGCCGCCTGGGAGGCCGCGACCGGGCACCGCATCCTGGAGCGGTACGGCATGACCGAGACCGGGATGATCGCCTCCAACCCCTATGACGGGGACCGGCGGGCCGGCACCGTCGGCACCGCCCTGCCGGAGACCGAGATCCGCATCCGCCGCGCGGACGGCGCCCTGGCCGCGCCCGGCGAGGCCGGCGGCATCGAGGTGCGGGGGCCGGGCGTCTTCTCCGGCTACTGGCGGATGCCCGAGCGGACCGAGGCGGAGCTCACGCGGGACGGCTGGTTCGCGACCGGGGACCTGGGCCGGACGGGGCCGGACGGATACCTCACGATCCTCGGGCGGGATCGCGACCTGATCATCACCGGGGGCTTCAACGTCCATCCGGGCGAGGTCGAGGAGGTGCTGGACGCGCAGCCCGGCGTGGCCGAGAGCGCGGTGATCGGCGCGCCCGACGCCGACCTGGGCGAGGCGGTCCTGGCGGTGATCGTGCCGGACGGGGACGGGCCGGACATGGCGGCGCTGGAGGCCGCGTTGGCCGGGGTGCTGGCGCGCTACAAGCTGCCGCGCCGGTACGCGATGGTGCCGGACCTGCCCCGCAACGCGATGGGCAAGGTCCAGAAGGCGGAGCTGCGTCGCCGGCAGGCCGGGGCCGGCGCGGCCCCGGCCGGATAGGCGCCCTCAGAAGAAGAGGCCGCCTCCCTGGTTCAGGATCTCGACGTCCTCGAACTCCCGCACGCCGACGAGCACGATCCGGTCGCCGCCATCCGCGAGGTCGATCGTCACGCTGCCGAAGCGCTCGCGCACGGCGTCGATCTCCGCGCCCGCGAGGTCGAGCGCGTCGACCTCCGCGTCGAAGTCCCAGACGACGGTCCTGTCGCGCCGGCTGCCGGCGGAGTCCGGCTCGGCCATCACGAAGGTGTCGGCGCCAGAGCCGCCGAACACGGAATCGTAGCGGCCCGCGCCGATCAGGACGCGGTCGTCGCCCGCGCCGGCGAACACGGTGTCGCGCCCGCCGCCCGCGTCGATGAGGTCGTCCCCGGCGCCGCCGGAGACGAAGTCGCGGCCCTCGCCCGCCTCGATCCGGTCGCGGCCGGAGGTGCCGCGCAGGATGTCGCGCCCCGCCGTCCCGGCGATCGGGTTGTAGACCGTCTCGAAGTCGAAGGAGACGATGACGGGGTCGTGGTCGGAGTTCCGCAGCGGGCTGTCCGCGTCGAAGAGGGCCGGATCGCGCCCGAAGTCGAGATTGTAGTCGAGGACCAGCGCCTCGGGCGAGTTCACCGCCCATTCCGTCACGCCGACCACGTCCTCCAGCGCCGCGCCGTTGGCGAGCGCGTAGTCGAGCGTGCCGCGCTGCCCGTCGAAGACGAAGGACGAGGCCTCCGCGCCGATGAAGGCCTGGGCCAGGTCGGTGTAGCCGGCATCGCCGAGCACGGTCAGGGGATCCTCGCGCGCGTAGGCGTTGAGGTCGCCGACGATCAGGGTGTTCTGCGCGCCCTGGCCGGTGGGGTCGCTCGCCAGCCAGTCGGCCAGGATCTCGGCCGAGGCGGTGCGGGTGGCGTTGTTGTTGCCCTGCCCGTCGCCCTGCGCCTCGTCCGCCGCCAGGCCCGAGAGCGAGCCCTTCGACTTGAGGTGGTTGACCGAGACGGTGATCGTCTCGCCGGTATCCACGTCCTCGAAGGTCTGGGCGATCGCGGGGCGGTTGAGCCCGTCGCGCGTGCTGCCCAGGGGGTCGACGAAGTCGCGCCCCTCGAACTCGGTCAGGATCGCCATCTCGCCGAGGAGGTTCACCTCGCCGCGCTTGTAGATCAGCGCGTTGGAGATCGCGTCGCCGCCCACCGAGGCGATGCCCGGATCGACGAAGGCGTAGACCTCGCTCCCGAGCTCGGCGTTGACGCGCGCCACGAGGTCGGCGAGCGCGAAGGTCTCGCCCTCGAAATCGTTCTCGATCTCGATGAGGCCGACCACGTCGGCGTCCATCCCCACGATCGCCTGCACGAGCTTGGCGGCCTGCCGCTCGACCTCCTCCACGGAGTTCGCGCCCCGCGGGTCCTGCCCGTTGTCGATCACCGCCCCGCCCGCGTCGATCGTCGTGAAGTAATTCAGGACGTTGAGGCTCGCGACCTTGAAGTTGCCGCCCGTCTCCTCTGGCGCGTCGGGCCGGGTCGTGCCGCCGACATAGGTGCCCTCCGCCCGCTGCACCCGGTAGGCGTCGAACCCGTAGGTCAGCACGCCGGTGAGGCCCTCGATCCCGTCTCCCATGCGGAAGCTGTCATCCGCGGTCAGCACGCCGTCATTGCCGTCGACGATCGGGATCACGTTCGGGTTCGAGGCGCTCAGGCCGTCGTCGACCACCACGGAGCGGCTGGCGACGTCGCGCCGGTGGTCGTCGAAGCCGACGACGGAGGGCGCGTTGTCTTGGGTGAACTGCAGCGGCTGTCCGCCCTCGGTGACCGTGTACTGCCCGAAGCGGCCGAGCTGGAAGAGCTCGGAGACGGTCATCTCCTCGCCGATGCTCACGCGCATGCCCTCGTAGGCCTCGAGGTTGGCAACATAGGCGCCGTCGTCCGTCCGGATCACGCTGGCGGTCGGGAAATCGATCTCGGCCGGGAGGGGCAGCGGCTGGCCCGATGCGATGATGCTGACCATCGTGGGGGTGATCTGCGTCTGGCCGAAGCCTTCGCCGACCGTGCCGGTGACCTCCACGAGATCGCCGACGGAGACGTCGACGGCCGGGTTCGTCCCGTCGAAGACGAAGATGCCCTCCGAGGTGAGCGCGTCGCCGTCCGCGTCGGCATCCTCCTCCTGGAGGGTGAAGCCGCGCAGGCCGCCATTGTCCCCGAAGCGCTGCGAGTCGAGGGTCACGATGGCCCGGACGGTGACGGTCTCGCCGTCGCGGGCGGAGACGTCGTCGGTGCCGATCACGGAGCCGGCGGCGGTGCCGGCCGTGCCCTGGATCGCGCTGATGAGGGTGATCTCGGTCGGCGGGGGGGGCGGCGGGGGCGGGGCCGCGTTCTGCGCCCCCGGCGTCGGCGCGAGGGCGGCGAAGTCGCCGGCGCCGTTCGGGACGCGCTGGAGCGATTCGGCCGCGGAGCCCTCCGCGCCGCCCGATTCGTCCGCCTGAGCGGTCAGGCCGAGCGCCGCCAGGAGCGCCGCGTCGGGCGCGTCGGCCGTGCCGTAGACGACCGCGTCGATCAGGCCCTCGGTCGTGGGCTCGGCCGGCGGCGTGCCCTCGTAGAGCGCGGCCGCGTCGGCGCCGTTCTGCAATCCGTTCGATGTCCACGCCACGAGGTCCACGTCGTCGACCTGCGCCGAGCCGACCACGAAGTAGCCATCCGCGTCCGTGACCTGCCCGTCGAGGGAGACGGTCCGGTACCCGGCATCGCCCGTCGCCCCGCCGTTGAAGAGCACCAGGCTCAGCCCGTCCAGGGAGGTGCCGCCCGCGCCGCCGTCGTAGAGCTCGACGAACTCGGCCATGTCGACGCCGGGAGTGTCGGAATCGAGCTCGTTGATGACGATGGCGCGCGCCGGCGGCTCGCCGCCCCCATCTCCGCCGCCCGCGCCGCCGCCGCCCGAGAACGTGCCCGCCGGGAAGGGCGCGCCGGAGCCCGCGCTCGTGCTCGAGCCGTCGAGGGCGTCGCGGCCGGAGAAGCTCCATTGCGAGAGGTCGAAGACGGGGGAGGCCGCCGAGCCCGCCACCCGCGACGCCCAGCCGTCGCTGTAGTCCCAGGGCTCGAAGTCGCCGTTGACCGTCGGCACGCCGAACGTGTCGATCACGGCGCCGTCCCGGAACAGCTCGATCGCGTCGTCGCCGTTGATCGAGGCGAAGCCCGTGACGAAGTCGGCCTCGAAGCCGAGATAGTCCAGCATCCCGTCGCCGCCGGAGCCGGCGACGTAGAGGAACCGCCCCGCCGCCGCCGAGCCGCTCAGGGAGAACTCCGGCCCGTCCGTGCCGCCGCCGTTGTTGGCCGAGCCGATCGCGAAGGCCGACAGGTCATCGATGTCCCGGGTCGCGTAGAGCTCGATGACCTTGGGCGTGCCGCCCGAGAGCGGGCCGTCGAGGACCCCCGTGATGATCAGTGACATGTGCGTCTTCCTTGCGGTTCGGTCTCGGCGAGACGGGGCTCCGGGCCGGGACGTGCCCGCGCAAGGTCACGTCCCGATGACGGCCGGCGGCGAAAGGGCCAGGAGCGTTAACCATAGACGGGACGATCGTCGACGATACCCCCCGGGGATCGTTTCCCTTACGCGATTCGCGCCCGGAGCGTCGGCAGCGCCTCGATCCGGGCCGTGAGCACGTCCCCGCGCTCCAGCGGCCCGACCCCCGCGGGCGTTCCGGTCATGATCAGGTCGCCGGGCGCGAGGGCGACGGATCGCGACAGGATCGCCACGTGCTCGACGACGGGCCAGGTCATCTCCGACAGGTCGGCCGCCTGGCGCGCCTCGCCGTTCACCTCGAGCGCGATGCGGCCCCGGTCCAGGGGGATGTCGCCCAGCGGCGCGAGCGTGCCGATCGGCGCGGAGGCGTCGAACCCCTTGGCGAGGTCCCAGGGGCGGCGCGCCGCCTTGGCCTCGGCCTGGAGGTCGCGGCGGGTGAGGTCGACGCCGACCGCGGCGCCCCAGACATGCGCGCGCACGTCCTCGGGGGCGATGTCCGCGCCGGCGCGCCCGATGGCGACGACCAGCTCGACCTCGTGGTGCAGCTCGCGCGTTCCGGGCGGATAGGGGACGTCCGCTCGCGCGCCTTCGGGGCAGGGCAGGGCGGCGTCCCCCGGCTTGGCGAAGAAGAAGGGCGGATCGCGCGCGTCGTTGCCCATCTCCTCGGCATGCGCGGCGTAGTTGCGCCCCACGCACCAGATGCGGCGAACGGGGAAGGTGCCCCCGCCCAGGACGGGGAGGGCGGGGCGCGGCGGCGGGTCGATCACATGGGCCATGCCGCATGAGCGGCCGACCCGCCCTCGGGGTCAAGTCAGCAGCGCACCGTCTCGCAGGCCGCGATCAGCATCCCGTCCGAGGCGCGCCGCGCCGCGATGGAGGAGAACACCGCCGGCTCGGGCGAGACCTCGGTGGCGAGCATGTCGCAATCGAGGTCGAGCCAGTCGCCCGGATCGAGGTTCGCGTAGGCGTGGACCTCCCGGCGATGGACCGGCGGGGCGGACCACGGCCCGCCCAGCGCGGCGGCCTCCGCGGCGGCGAAGTGGCGCAGGAGCGCGGCCGGCGGCAGGAGGCCGAGCCCGTCGAGCTCGTGCGCGCCGATCCGCACCGTGAGGATCGGCGCCGCGGGCCGGGCCCCGGCGGCCTCGCGCATGGCGCGGGCCCGGGCGCGCAGGATGCGGGCCGCGCGCGGCATCATCTCGGGCAGGGCGGGGGGGCTCAGGGCGGCGTCCATCTCCGCCGCCGCGAGCGAGGCGTTGGAGGGCCCCTCCCGGCGCGCCAGGACGGAGGCGATCTCCAGCCGGGCGCCGGCGCCGGCGCCGCCTTCGGCGCGCAGGACGCTGCGCCAGCCGCCCGCGGCGGTCGGCGCGACCTCCCGGCGCAGTCGGGCGACCTCGTCCTCCTCGAAGCGGACGGGCGATCCGGTGTGGACCCAGGACACGATCGCCGGGTGGACGCGCGCGCCGCCGATATCGCGCAGGGCGCCGGGGCGCGTGCCGCAGGCCGCGGCGACGCCGAGCCAGTGATGGTGTACCGCCTCCGACAGGAGCCAGCCCTCCGAGAGCCCGTCCGGGTCGAGATGCGGCATGCCCAGGCGCACCGCTCGCGGCAGGTCGCCCGGCGCCGCCGCCGGCGCCCGCGTGGCCGGCACGGGCAGGGTCATTCGGGGATCGGCGAGGATGTCGACGTCTTGCATGGGGTGCCTCCTGCGGCCCTGTCTGCCGGCAGCGTCTGCCGCAGGGGCGTTGGAAGCACGTGAATTGGGCGTGAAAGCGGCGCCGCGAAGGTCAGTATCCGCGCCGTTCGGCCGGCCCGCGCGGGCGCAGCGGGCCGCAAGGGTCCGCCCCGGCCGCGAGCGCGTCCGCCAGCGCGCGCGCCACCTGCGGCGCCGCGACGGATGTGCCGGCGGCCCGCACCGCGCCGCCCGCGAAGGCGCCCGCCGCCCGCACGCCGCGCGTGACCGGTGTGAGGTCGCACACCGCGCGCGACAGGGCGCGCGTCGCCGGGTGGTCCGGCCCCGCCGCGTCGGCGGGGAGGCCGGAATAGTGCGCGTCCCCCTCCGGCGCGCCACCGCCCGCGGGCGGGGCGCCGGGCGACCAGGGCGGGCCGGGCGGCGCGGCCGGCATGGCGCCCGCCACCGCGATCTGGGCCGGGGCGCCGCCGGTGGTCCAGGCGTTGATCGTGCCCTCGCGCCGGGTCCAGCCGGCCTCGGGCGGGTCGTAGGGGAACGGGCGCCCCTCCGGGCCGTGCGGGGCGTAGTCCGGGTCGGCGAACCGCATCTGCCGGGCGCCGCCTCCGAAGCCCGGGATGGCGTCGTCGCGTTGGATATGGGCCTCGAACGGGCCGGTCCCCGACACGCCCAACCGCCAGAGGCCCGGCGGCCCGCGCACGGCCGCCGCCTCGTCGGTCGCGGGCAATGCCAGGGTCATGACCTCGCGCGTCCGGCCGTCCGGCGCGCGGTGCAGCCCGAGATAGGCGCGCGCCAGATGACGTCCGCCCGCCGTCAGCTCGCTCGCGGTGCCATGGGCGAGCCGGACCTCGCGGGCCTCGCCGCCCGGCGGGCGCAGCGCGGCGCGCATCGGCGGCGGGGCCGTCTCCAGGGGCGGGCCCCAGATCTCGAGGAAGCTCGGCGTCGCGTCGTCGGGCGGGACCTGCCAGGCCAGGGCGCCGCCCTCCGGCACCCGGGCGCGCAGGCGCCCCTGCCGGTGGTTGCCGGCGGGCAGGACGAAGCGCACGGGGCCGATGCCGGGCAGGCCCGCCCGGGCGACGGCCCGTTGGAGCCCTTCGACCATGCCGCCGCCGTCCTTGGATCCCGCGGTCACCCCGTAGCTGAGGTTGATCGCCACCGGCATCGGGCCGCGTTCCAGCTCCACCGCGAGCCGGCGGGCGCGGTCCAGCACGTGGAGGATCGCCAGCAGGACGAACCACGGGGAGAAGGTGCCGGCCGTGTCGCGCGTGACCTCGGGCGGCAGGCTGACGGCGATCACGGGGCGCTGGCGGGCGGCGGGGTCCGCCGGGTCCGCCCCGGCGGCGAGGTCCGCGACCGCGGCGCCGTGCGAGGCGCGCCGCCCGCCCCCGTGGAGCGGCCCGCGCGCGGCGTCCCAGAGGCCGGCGGCCCGCATCAGGGCCTCCTCGTCGACCCCGGCGCCGGGGGCGGCGTGGGCGGCTCGCAGGGCGTCGACCTGCGGGCCGCGCCATTCGCGGCCGAAGGGCGCCTCGCCGGAGCCCGCGCGCGCGCCCATCGCCCATGCCGAGGCGGTGCGCGAGACGAGGGCGCCGTCCGGCGCCCGCACGGACAGGCGGGGATGGACGAGCGGGATCCCGTCGTCGATCACCGCGACGACGCAGGCGGGCCCCTCCGCGGGCCGGGCCGCCGGGGCCAGGAACGGCGCGGGGTCCGGCTTGCCCGGCGCGCTCCCCGGCAAGGTGTCGGGGCGCAGATAGGCGCCCATGTCCCGGCGGAGATCGGCGTAGACCTCCTCGTGCAGCGCGATCGCACCCCCCGGCGGCGCCCGCACGTCGGCGAGGACCGCGAGCAGGAGGCCGCGCAGGCGGTCGCGCGGCCAGTCCCCGCCCGAGCGGGTCCAGGGCAGGGGCACGCGCGCCGGCGCCGCGTCCTCCATCGGGGCCGGGGGCCCGCCGCGCGCCTCCGCCTCGCGGGCGCGAAGCCAGAACCAGTGCTCGACATACGCATCCACGCGGGCGCGGTCGTCCGCCGACGCCGCGGCCGCGTCGCCGAGGGGCTCGGGCGCGCCCCAGCCGTCCGGGATCCTCATGCGGCGGACCATTCCGCGCGCGCCGCCGAGAAGAGCGCGGACCAGAGGGGCGCCGGCCGGCCCGCCGCCGGAGCGCCCTTGGGCAGGTCGCCCTCGAACTCGGTCCAGGTCGCGAGGTGGAAGTCCTGCGCCGCGGGCCATCCGGACTTCTTGAGGGTGCGCGCCCTCGGCGCGTCCGCCTCCTTGGGCGCGCCGAGGGCGATCAGGTGCCCGGCCAGCGTCCGGCCCAGGAGCGCGCCGGCCACGCTGTCGACCGGATAGTGCAGCCCCGCGACGGTGCGGTTGACCGCCGTGCGGGACGCCGCGCGCCGCATGTATTCGGCCGCGCCGGGCCCGGCCGTGCCGCCGACGAGGGCCGCGAGCAGGCGGGCGGCCATGAACCCTTGGGCCGCGTGCCCCGAGGGGAAGCTGTGATGCGTGGGCGTCGCGATCAGGGGCTGCACCGCCGGAAGGACGGCGACGGGGCGCGGCACCCCGAGCTCGAGCTTGAGGCGATGGCACAGGCCCGAGGTCAGCTTCTGCGCGATCAGCATGACCTCCACCGTGCGGGGGCAGCGCGCGGGGTGCAGGTAGACCGACGAGCCGACATAGGAGATCACGTCGGTGATCTGGGCGACGATCTCGGCGCCGCGCTCGGCGCGCAGGTCGGCATATCCCATGATGTGCATGAGCCCCTCGCGCAGCGCGTCCGGCGCCGGGCGGTGCAACGTCACCAGGGGCGCGCCGCCGCCCTTGGCCTCCACGACCTCCAGGCGGGCCGCGCCGCGCGGGGCGCGCGCGGCCAAGCGAAGGCCCTCGTGCAGCTCGGTCAGGACGGCGTAGGCCCGCACGCCTTCGTCCATGCGTAGGAGGCGGTCCGTCCCGGTCCCGCGCGCGGTCAGGGCGTCGTCCTGGGGCAGGTCGCCGCGCTCCAGCGTGCCCAGGCCCACGATTCCCTCCCGCTGCGTCAGGAGCGTGGCCGGCGGGGCGGTGCCGGGCGTGCTTGCCCCCGAAGCGCCCTGCACGGTCTGCACGGTCTGCACCGTTTGGACGGTCTGGACCGTCTGCACAGTCTCGATCGACATCGCGGACCTCGGATCGTTGGTTGAAGGGGACCCGGCGGATGCTACCGGTGGACGTGCCCGTGGGGAAAGGCTTTTGTCGCGCCATGACGCAGCTGACCCTCGACCTGGACGGGACCGTCCGCCTCACGGGGGCGTCCGGCGCGGACCTGACGCCCAGGCCGGCGAAGGTGCGCGCGCTGCTGGCGCTGCTGGGGGTGGCGCCGCGGCTGCGGCTGAGCCGGATCATGGTCCAGGAGACCCTCTGGTCCGACCGGATGGCCGAGCAGGCCGCCGGCAGCCTGCGGCGCGCGCTCTCGGATCTGCGCGAGGCGCTGGGGGCGGAGCGGGAGGCCCTGATCGCGGGGACCGGTTGGATCGGCCTCGACCCCGCACGCGTGCGCGTCGCGATACCTCCCGAGGACGGCCCGCAGGACGGCTTCGCCGCCGACCTCGATCTGGGCGATCCGGCGTTCCGCGCCTGGCTGCGTGCGCGCCGCGCCCGTGCCGGGATCGCCGCCCCCCCGGCGGACGGCGCGCGAGGCGATGCGCCTCTCGTCCTGGTGCTTCCACCAGCCGGGGAGGGGGGGCATCCGCTCTGCGACGTGATCCTGCGCGACGCGGCCCGCCGCGTGACCGGGTTCGCCCCCGCGGTGATGGGCGTCGGCGCGTCCGGTCGGGCGCTCTCCCCGCGTTGGATCGAGCTCGGCTGCACGGCGCTGCCGGACGCGGGCGGCGGCCTCCTGATCGAGGTCCACGCGGCCGACGAGTCCGGCCGGCAGGTTCACGGCCGGGTGCAGCGCATCGCCAGCGACGGGTTCGGCGCGGCCCTCGCGCCGCTCTCGGAGGGGCTTTCGACGGCGCTCCTTGGCACGGTCTCGACCCTGATGGCGGATATCCACAGCTTCGACCCCGACCGCCTTCGCCGGGCGCACGGCGCTCTGTCGGCGGGATCGGCGGGCCTGCGCGGGGACGTCTCGGCGGCGCTCCTCGGCCATGCGACGACCTCGATGGTGCTCGACCGCCTCCTGCCCGCCGAGGGCGCCATGGCCGAGGCGTCCGCCCGGACCGACGAGGGCGTGCGCCGCGCGCCGGGCAATCCGGTCGTCCTCGCCTCGGCGAGCCTGGTCGCGTCCACCGACGGGCGGATCGCGGACGCGCTCGACCTCGCGCGCCGGGCCGAGACCGTCGACATGGCCAGCAGCTTCGTGCAGTTCGCGCTCGCCATCGCCAACACGCGCGCGGGCCGGCCGGTGGAGGCGGCGCGCCACGCCGCGGCGGCCGGGCAGGGGGCGCTGGCCGGATTCGCGCCCGCCTTCCTCGACATGGGGGCGGCGGCGGCCGCGGCCCTGGCCGGGCGGGAGGGCGAGGCCCTCGCCCTCTCGCGGCGGGCGCTGCGCACGGCGCCGACCTCCCGGCCGGCGATGCGCTTCGTGGCGGCGCTGGCCTTCCGCGCCGGCGAGGTGCGCGAGGCCGGCGGCGCGCTCGAGATGCTGGCGCGCGCCGAGCCGGGCTTCGCCGCCGGGGCGATGGCGGAGGGCGACTACCCCGTCGCCTCCCTGCGCGAGGCCGGGATGCTCGACGTCGCCTATGCGCGCGAGCTCGGCGGGCGCGTGCGGCCGCGGGGCGGCTCCGCGCCGGGCACCGGGCCGCCGCCTCCGCCGGCCCAGCGCGACGGGGGAACGCTCGGCTGTTGAGCCACCGGTTTCACGGCGTTTCGCGCCGAGTTCACGCGCGCCGCGCCGCGGGCCGTGCGATCCATCCGGTGTCGCGGCGGTCCCGCCCCACGGGGCTCCGCGGCACGGGTGGCGACGGCTTCGCGATGGGGCCGCGCCGCCGCACGATCGGTCGCCCGTTCCCCCGGGCGGCCGGTCGCTGGCAGGCTCGGCTCGCGCGGCCCGGGGGCCCTCCCTCCCTCGGCGACGCGCGGGCCGGGCCTCGTCAGGCGCGCAGGCGCGCGCCCTCGGGGTCGAACGGCGCGCGCTCCAGCACGGTGGCCATGTGGTCCCGTCCCAGGATCGAGACGCTCACCCGGTCGCCCGGCCCCGCCACCCCCGCCTTGAGGAAGCCCAGCGCCAGGGACGCGCCCACCCCGTGCCCGTAGGCGCCGGTGGTGACATGGCCCGCCGGCGTCCCGTCCGCGGCGAAGATCGGCTCGCCGCCGGTGGCGTCGGCGTTCGAGGCGTCGGCCGCCTCCGCGTCCACCTCGAGGATCGAGAGGCGCTCCCGGGCGGGCTCGCCGGCGACCTTCTCCCAGGCGGCCTTGTTGAGGAAGTCCTTGGCGGGCTTGATCAGCCGCTCGAGCCCGACCTCCTGCGGGCGATATTCCGGCGAGTACTCCCGGCCCCAGGATCCGTAGCCCTTCTCGACGCGCAGGCAGCCCAGCGCGCGGCTGCCCACCGGCCCGGCGCCGACCTCGCGCCCGGCCTCGATCAGGGCGCCGTAGAGCCGCGCCTGGTCGCGCTCGTCGCAATGGAGCTCCCACCCGAGATCGCCCGTGAAGCTGACGCGCAGGGCGTTGGTGGCGACGCCCGCGACCTCCATGCGTGCCGAGCGCATGAAGGGGAACGCCTCGTTCGAGAGGTCCGCGTTGGTCAGCCGCCCGAGGAGGTCGCGCGCGCGCGGGCCGGCCACGTTGAAGCCGCAGACCGCCTCGGTCCGGCTCTCGAACGTGGTGCCCGCCGGCAGGGGCACGGCCTTGAAGAAGCGCGCGTGGTAGCGCTCGGCCATGCCCGATCCGACGATCCAGAGCTCGTCCTCGGCCATGCGCGTCACGGTGAAGTCGCCCGCGATCCCGCCGCGCGCCCCGATCAGGGGCGTGAGGCAGGACCGGCCGACCGCCTTCGGCATGACGTTGGCGAACAGCGCGTCGCACCAGGCCGCGGCGCCGGGGCCGCGCACCACGTATTTGGCGAAGTTCGAGATGTCGATGATGCCGGCGTCCTCGCGCAGCATCCGCGCCTCGCGCCCGACCGGCGCCCACCAGTTCTGCCGGGTGAATCCGACGCTCTCCTCGCCGGGCTCGCCGGGGGCGGCGAACCACAGCGGATGCTCCCAGCCGTAGTTGAGGCCGAAGATCGCGCCCATGTCCTTCTGCATCGCGTGCACCGGGCGGGTGCGGACGGGCCGGCCGGCGGCGCGCTCCTCGCCGGGGAAATGGATCGAGAAGCGGTGCGCGTAGGCGTCGCGCACGCGCTCCTTGGTGAAGGACTTGCCCGCCCAGGCGCCGTAGCGCGCGAGATCCCAGCCGAAGAGGTCGAGCTTCGGCTCGCCTTCGGTCATCCACTCGGCCGCGAGGTGCCCGAGGCCGCCGTTCTGGCTGAACCCCGGGATGATCCCGCAGCAGCAGAAATAGCCCGTCAGCTCCGGCACGGGGCCGAAGAGCGCGGCCGAATCGGGGGACCAGATCATCGGCCCGTTCACCACCCGCTTGATGCCCGCCTCGCCGAGCGCCGGCACGCGCGCGATGGCGCGCATCATGTTCTCCTCGATCCGCTCGAGGTCGTCGGCGAAGAGCTCATGCCCGAAGCCCTGGGGCGTGCCGTCCTCGGCCCAGAAGCGCACGTCGCGCTCGTAGGCGCCGACGAGGAGGCCCTTCCCCTCCTGGCGAAGATAGTACTCGCCGTCCCGGTCCGCGACGGAGGGCAGGCGCCGGTCCATCGCCGCGACCTGCGGCATCGTCTCGGTCACGAAGTACTGGTGCTCGGTCGGCAGGAGCGGCAGGTCCACGCCCGCCATCGCGCCGACCTCCCGCGCCCAGAGCCCGGCGGCGTTCACCACCCAGGGGGTGCGGATGTCGCCCTTGGGCGTGCGCACGATCCAGGTGCCGTCCGGTTGCTGCTCGGTCCCCGTCACGGGGCAGAAGCGGATCACCTCCGCGCCGCGCGCCTTGGCGCCCGCGGCATAGGCGGCGGTCACCCCCGAGGGATCGACGTTGCCGCCGTCCGGCTCGTGCATGATGCAGCGGATGCCGTCGTAGTCCACCAGCGGGTGCAGGCGCTCGGCCTCGTCCCGGCTCACCTCGTGGAAGTTCATGCCGTAGCGGCGGGCCTTGGCGGCCTGCAGGCGGAGCTGGTGCTCGCGCGCCTCGGTCTGCGCGAGGTAGAGGCTGCCGGGCTGGAACACGCCGCAGGACTGGCCGGTCTCGGCCTCGAGCTCGGCGTAGAGGTTCATCGTGTAGTGCTGCAGGCGCGAGATGTTGGTGCTGTCGTGGAGGCCGTGGATGTTGGCCGCCGCGTGCCAGGTGGAGCCGGAGGTGAGCTCGTCGCGCTCCAGCAGCACGCAGTCGGTCCAGCCCGCCTTGGCGAGATGGTAGAGGATCGAGCATCCGATCACCCCGCCGCCGATGACGACGGCCTGCGCATGCGTTCTCATGTCTCGCTCCCCCTGCCGGACCTCGGGTCCTGCCGGATCCCAGGATGGCGCCCCGGAGGGCGCCGATCTGGCCGGAGGGCGACATCGGGAGGGCGCTAGGCGTCCTCCCAGCCGCCGCCGGCGGCGCGGCGCTGCGCGATGCGTCCCTCGTCGTCCATCCGGTGCAGGCTGAGCCAGCCGTTGTCGAAGAGCTGCGCCACGCCCTCGTGCTTGGCGAGGATCGCGTCGATCGCCTCGGCCGGCGCCTCGATGACCACGGCGAGGCGCAGCGGATCGTGCATGGGCCGCTCGCCGTCATGCACCGACTGCATCGGCAGGCCGGGGCGCAGGCGCCCGCCGTTCCCCTCGACCACGCCGATGCCGCCGGTGACGTTGTGAAGCACCTTGTCGCCGCCGCCGAAGATCTCCGGCGCGAGGGTGGAGCCGTGGTATTGCAGCGAGATCCAGGACGCGACGACCACGGGCGCGGTCAGGATCAGCTCCAGCACCGACCGATCCTCGTCAGCGCGCCAGTCGTAGCCGTGCAGGAAGGCCCGCCCGCCCAGATCCGCGCCGCGGGTCCGGTGCCGGGGCGCGGCGACGAAGGCCATGCAGCCGGCGAGCGCCCATTCGGGCCGGACCTGGGCCCAGTCGCGCCCGCGCGCGGTCGGCCCCGCGCCCGGCAGCCGGACGCCCCGTTCGGCGCGCGCGTCGGCGGCGGCCCGGGCGAGCCATCCCCGCGCCCGCTCCATCGCTTCGGCGTGCCGCCCCCAGGGCGCGTCCTCATAGAGGGTGAGCTCGTCGGTCACCGTGTCGTGCAGGGCGCCGACGAAGCGGGTGTCCTCCGGCACGTCGAGGCCGTGCCCGGGCAGGGCGCGGCGCACGTCCGCGTCGTTCAGGAGGCCGGCCAGGAGGCGGGCGTTGATTTCTCCGGACCGGCCGCCGCACGCGCCGCATTGCAGGGTGGCGGCGTGCGGGTTGTTGACCACCCGCGCGCCGTGGCCGGCCAGGATCACCACGCGGGCGAACGGGCCGGTGAGGCTCATCGCCCGCAGGATGCCGGCGGCTGCCGCGGCGCGGTCCGCCAGGGGCCAGTCGGCGGCCGGCACCGGGGCGGGCTCGGCGGCCGGCGCGTGGCCGCGCCCGAGCCCGTCGGCGACGATCTTTCCGAGATAGAGCGGCCCCGCCGCCTCGACAAAGGCGAAGGAGGAGACGGCCGCCGTCTTGAACCGGCGCCAGGCCCGGGAGGCGCGCGCGCCCACGCGGGCCTCGCCGTCCGCGTTGGTGGTGATCGACGAGCGCGTCCGCAGCGCCGGATCGATGAGGACCGGCAGGAGCGCGTGCGGCGTGTCCGAGGCCGCGGGGCGGTGCTCGATCGCCAGGCCGAAGAAGCCCGCGAAGCCGAAGGTCTCGATCCCCGGCGCCTGCGCCTCGAGCGCCCGGCGCAGGACCTCGGAGCGCACGTCGATGCAGAACGCGGCCTGCAGGGCCGGGCGCCCCGCGTCCGCCGCCGGGGCGGACGGGATGCCCGCGAAGAACGCCGCCTGCGCCGCCCGCTCGGCGGCATCGTGGAGCGCGGCGTCCAGCCGGTCCTCCTCCGAAGCGGCCACCGGGGCGGCATGGGCGGCCAGGGCCTCGCGCCAGGCGGCGCCGACGCTGGCCTCGAAGCGCTCGAGCAGGGCCGCCTCCCAGACGAGGCGGGCGGTGAGGAGCTCGAGGAGCGTCGTGTCGCGCCCGTCATGGCGCTCGGCCTGCCAGCCGGGCAGGCGCGCGGCCTGCGCCCAGCCGCCCAGGTCGATGAGCAGTCGGTGGAAGGCGGTCTCGGCGGCCGCGCCCTCGATCCCGAGCTCGGCGGCGGCGGCCGCGAGGGCCGCCTGCGGCTCGACCGGCAGGGCGTCGACCCGCGCGCACAGGCCCGGCAGGCCGGCGAGCGACGGGGTCAGGTCGCGGCGCGCGTAGTCCACGAAGCGCTGCCAGAGCGCACGCCCCGGCGGCGCCGCCCAGAGCGCCTGGCCGCGGTCCATGTGGGCGGCGGCGACGGTGCCGAGCCGTTCGGCGACGATGGCGGGCCAGCCCGTGCCGGTGGCGCGCGCCGCCAGGTCGGCGACCGTGGGCAGGGCGCGCGGCGCCGGGCGGAAGCGGCTCGCCGCCTCGCGCAGGGCCCCCGCCGCCAGGCCCGCGGCGTGGGCGGCGGCGGCGAGATGCGCCTCCCCGATGGTCCCCGCCTCGATCCTGGCGGCGATCTCCGCGCGTTCGAGCGTCACGCGCGCCCCGGCGACGCGGGCCATCCGCGCGGCGGCGGTGGCGAGGTCGTCCTCGGCGTGGCCGAGATAGGGGTTCACGGCGACCGCCTCCTCCAGCGGCCACATCGGCGGGATGCGGGCGCAGGCGGCCTCGGCGGCGGCGAGGACTTCGAGGGCGGGTCCGGCATAGCGGCGGTCGTGGATCACGAGGCGTCTCCCGAGGATGTCATGCGCAGGCCGAGCGCGCGTTCGACGGCGGCGTCGGCGTAAAGGCCGTTCGAGAGGTGCACGCGCAGGCCGCGCACCGCCGGATGCGCCGACCAGAGCGGCAGCATCGCCTGCGCCAGCGCGACCGCGCCGAAGCCCGCCACCGCGAGGATCATCACCAGCCATTCGAGGGGCCCGGGCGCCGGAACGGGCGGGATGGAGGAGCGCGTCCACCACTCGGCGCCGGCCTGGAGGGCGAAATACGCGATCGTGGCGCCCGCGGCCGCGAGGGAGGTGCGGATCGTCAGGGCGCGGGGCGCCGCCTCCGCCAGGCCTTGCGCCACGAGGTAGGCGGTGCCGAAGATCAGCATCGCGCCCAGGGCCAGCGCCTGCGGGGACTTGCCCGCCCCGCCCAGCAGGGCCGTGCCCGCGGCGTAGATGATGAGCGCCAGGAGGAAGGACAGCAGCACCGCGCGGGGCCCGGGGACCGCGACGGCGCCGGGGCGCGCGTCGGCCGCGATGGTGGCGACGGCCGAGCCCGACGAGAGGAAGGCATGCGCCTTGTAGAAGCTGTGCGCGGCGATGTGCAGGAGCCCCAGCGCGAAGAGCCCGAGGCCGCATTGCAGCAGGAGGAACCCCATCTGCGCGACGGTCGACCAGGCCAGCGCGGTCTTCACCGCCGGCTGCGTGAGCATCACGAGCGCGGCGATGAGCGCCGTGGCCCCCCCGGCGAGCGCCAGGACCGCGAGCACGATCGGCGCCTCCAGCATGACGGGCGCGAACCGGATCAGGAGGAAGCCGCCCGCGTTCACCACCCCGGCGTGCAGGAGGGCGGAGACCGGGGTGGGCGCCTCCATCGCGTCGGTGACCCAGCCGTGGAACGGCATCTGCGCCGAGGCGAGGAGCGCCGCGAGCGCCAGCAGGATCGCCGCCGCGACGCCGTGCGACGAGGGGAGGACCGTCGCGCCCAGGAGGATCGCGTCGATGCGCAACGTGTCGTAGCCGGCGGCCAGGAGGACGCAGGCGCCCAGCAGGCACGCGCCCGCGCCGGCGGCGGCGAGCGCCTGCTTGGCGGCGGCGCGGCGGGCACCGGCGCGGCCCGCGTAGAAGCGCAGGAGCCGGTTGATCGCGAAGGCCGTCGCGGCGAAGCCGAGCAGGAGCTGGAGGAGCCCGCCCGCGGTGACGAAGGCGGTCACCGCGGCCAGCGCGGCGCAGAGCCCGGCCTGGAACGCGCCCTGCCGGGCGTCGCCGTCAAGATAGGTGCGCGCGTAGCGCAGCACCGCCCAGCCGACGAGCGCGGACACCGCGAGCATCGTCGCCGACACCGCGTCGAGCCGCGTGCCGAGCCCCAGCGCGACCGCGTCCGACGGCCCGCGGACCAGGAGGATCGCCCCGCCAAGCGCCGCGCAGGCGAGCGCCAGGAGGGCCGCGCCCTCCGCCCGCGCCAGATGCGCGGGGCGCCGGCCCGGACGGCGCGCCCCGTCGACGGCGGCGACCGCGAGGGCGAGGGGGGCGATCAGGAGGATCAGGGCGAAGGACATGGGCGGCTCCGGTCGGACGTTCGGGACGGGATGACGCATCATGGGCGCAAGGGAAAATACATTGATCGGTGCCGATCGTTCACTTATTCCGAACGATCATGGCGCGCCTCAACCTCAATCACCTGCGGTATTTCCGGGCCGTCGCCCACGAGGGGAACCTCACCCGCGCGGCCGAGCGGCTGGGCCTGTCACAATCGGCCCTGTCGGTGCAGGTCCGCGCGCTCGAGGACCGCTTGGGGCACGCGCTCTTCGACCGGCGGGGGCGGGGGCTCGAGCTGACCGAGGCGGGGCACCTCGCGCTCGATCATGCCGAGGCGGTGCACGCGGCCGGCGAGGCGCTGCTCTCGGCGCTGGAGGGCGGGGGCGAGCGGCCGCTGCGCGTGGGCGCGCTCGACACGATCTCGCGCAACTTCCTGGCGCGGGCGCTCCGCCCGGCCCGCGGGGCGGCCCGCCTGGCGCTGCGGTCGCTCCCGCGCGGCGCCCTGATCGAGGAGTTGAGCGCGCTCGGCCTCGACATCGCGATCACCGACCGGCCGGCGCCGGCGGGCGGCGCGTTGCGCTCCCACCGCCTGGCACAGGCGCGGGCCGTGCTGGCCGGACCGCCGGGCCTGATGGGAGCGGACGCGCCGGCGCTCCTGGCCGGCCGGCCGCTGGTGGTGCCGGCGCGCGGCAACGGGGTGCGCGCGGGGCTGGACCGCTGGCTCGACGCGGCCGGGGTGGCGCCGCGGATCGCCGCGGAATGCGACGACATGGCGACGCTGCGCCTGCTGGCGCGCGACGGGTTCGGCATCGCGGTGGCGGCGCCCATCGTGGTGGAGGCCGAACTGGCCTCGGGCGCGCTGGTCGCGGTCCCGGCGCCGGGCGAGCTGGTCGAGACGTTCTGGGCGATCACGGTCGAGCGCCGCGTGCCGCACCCCGTGCTGCCGGCGCTCCTGGCCGGGGCGGCGGAAATGGGCGAACATGGCGCGGGCGCGGCGCGGGAGGCGACATGAGCGAGATCGAGGCGCGGGGCCGCGTCGTGGAGGCGTGCCGCGCGATGAACGCGGCCGGGATCAACCAGGGCACGTCCGGCAACGTCTCGGTGCGGCATGCCGGGCGGATGCTGATCTCCCCCTCCGCCACGCCCTATGACGCGATGACGCCGGAGATGGTGGCGTCGATCGACCTCACCGGCGAGATGACAGAGGCCTGGGAGGGGCCGCGCAGGCCCTCGACCGAGCGGCGCTTCCACTGGCTCCTCCTCAAGCACCGGCCGGAGGTGGGCTCGGTCGTGCACGCGCATCCGACCTACTGCACCGCGCTCTCGATGCTGCGCGCGCCGATCCCGGCCTGCCACTACATGGTCGCGATCTTCGGCGGCACCGACGTGCGCTGCGCGGGCTACGCGACCTTCGGCACGCCGGAGCTCGCCGACCTGGCGGTCGAGGCGCTGCGCGGCCGGACGGCGTGCCTGCTGGCCAATCACGGCATGGTCGCGCTGGGCGGCGACGTGGAGCAGGCGCTCTGGCGCGCGGTGGAGCTCGAGGCGCTGGCGCGGCAGTACCACGCGGCGAGGCTCGCCGGCGATCCGGTGATCCTGTCCGAGGCCGAGATCGAGGCGACCTTCGCCATGCTGGAGGGCTACGGCCACCAGGGGGGAGGCTAGGCCCCCTCCATCAGTGGAAATCGCGCGATCTGGGGATGACGCGCGCGTCCCGCGGATGGCCGTGCATGCCGACCTGGTGCGGCAGGGGATTGGTCGGGTGGTCGGCGCGCACGGTGATGCCCGGCAGCGCCTCGCCGGAGAGGCGCGCGAGCCGGTCGGAGCGGTCCTCCAGCCGGTGGGCGACGACGTGCAGGACGCGGCCGTCGCTCTGCACCTGCCCGTGCACCACCAGCAGGCGCGCGGACATGATGACCGCGCGGTAGGCGGCGAACGACTTGGGCCAGATCACCAGGTTGGCGACCCCGGTCTCGTCCTCGAGCGTGATGAAGCACACGCCCTTGGCGCTGCCCGGCTTCTGCCGGATCAGGACCAGCCCCGCCAGCGAGACCGATGGGCCATGGCCGAGGCGCGGCAGGTCCGCGGCCGCCGAGAAGCCCTGCGCCCGCAGGCTCGCGCGGAAGAAGCGCATCGGGTGCGCCTTCAGCGACAGGCGCAGGGTCTGGTAGTCGGCCACGACGTGCTCGGCGCGGGCCATGGCCGGGAGCGCCACCTCGGGGTCCGGGCCCTGCGCGGCCTCCTCCGCATGGGCGAAGATCGGCAGGTCGGGCGCGTCCACCAGGGACTGCGCCTGCCAGAGCGCGCCGCGCCGGTCCACGCCCATGGAGCGCACCGCGTCGGCGGCCGCGAGCCGCCGGATCGTGCCGGCGTCCAGCCGGGCGCGGGCCTTGAGCGTCGGCCATGTCGGCATAGGGCCCGTCCCGCGCGGCGACGATGCGGCGGGCGGCTTCCTCGCGCATGCCGCCGATCATCCGCATCCCGAGGCGCAGGGCGAAGATGGGCCGGCCGGCCCCGTCCAGCCCGCACGGCTCCAGCGTGCAGTCCCAGTCGGAGAAGGCGACGTCCACCTCGCGCACCTCGACCCCGTGATCGGCCGCGCCGCGCACGATCTGCGCCGGCGCGTAGAAGCCCATGGGCTGCGAGTTGAGGAGCGCGCAGGCGAAGGCGGCGGGGTGGTGGCACTTCATCCAGGAGGAGACGTAGACCAGCTTGGCGAAGCTGGCGGCGTGGCTCTCGGGGAAGCCGTACTCGCCGAAGCCCTCGATCTGGCTGAAGCAGCGAGCCGCGAACTCGCGCTCGTAGCCGCGGCGGACCATCGCCTCGACCATGCGGTCCTTGTGGTCCGAGACGAGGCCGCGCGCGCGGAAGGTCGCCATCGCCTTCCTGAGCTTGTCGGCCTCCGCGGTGGTGAATTCGGCCGCGACCATGGCGATCTTCATCGCCTGCTCCTGGAAGATCGGCACGCCCAGGGTGCGGCTCAGGATGTTCTCCAGCTCCATCGGATCGTGCGGCGGGCCCGGCCGGGGGTAATCGAACACCACGCCCGGATCGGCCTGCCGCTCGCGGCGGCGCGCGAGGTAGGGGTGCACCATGTCGCCCTGGATCGGGCCGGGGCGCACGATCGCGACCTGGATCACGAGGTCGTAGAAGCGCCTCGGGCGCAGCTTGGGCAGCATCGCCATCTGCGCCCGGCTCTCCACCTGGAAGACGCCGAGCGAATCGCCCTCGCACAGCATGTCGTAGGTCGGCGCGTCCTCCGGCGGGACGGCGGCGAGGTCCATGTCCACCCCGTGATGCGCGCGCATCAGCTCGAAGCACTTGGCGATGCAGGTCAGCATCCCCAATGCCAGGATGTCGACCTTGAAGATGCCGAGCGCGTCGATGTCGTCCTTGTCCCACTCGATGAAGGAGCGCTCGGGCATGGCGCCGTGGCCGATGGGCACGATCTCGGTCAGGGGCGTCTCGGTCAGGATGAAGCCGCCGACATGCTGGCTGAGGTGGCGGGGCATGCCGATCATCTGCCGCGCGACGGCGAGGACGCGGCGCAGGTAGGGATCGGACAGGTCGAGCCCGGCCTCGCGCACCCGGTCGTCCCCGACCTCGCCCTCGAAGCTGCCCCAGACGGTCCCGGCGAGGCGGGAGGTCACGTCCTCGGAGAGGCCCATGGCCTTGCCGACCTCGCGGATGGCGGATCGGGGGCGATAGTGGATCACGGTGGCGCACAGGCCCGCGCGGTGGCGCCCGTACTTGGCGTAGACGTACTGGATCACCTCCTCGCGGCGCTCGTGCTCGAAGTCGACGTCGATGTCGGGCGGCTCGTCGCGCTCCATGGTCAGGAAGCGCTCGAACAGGACCTCGTTCTCGGCCGGGTCGACCGAGGTGATGCCGAGGCAGAAGCACACCGCCGAGTTCGCGGCCGAGCCGCGGCCCTGGCAGAGGATGGGGGGATCGGCGCGGTTCCGGGCGAAGTCGACGATGTCGTGGATCGTGAGGAAGTACTGGCCGATGTCCTTCTCTGCGATGAGCTCCAGCTCCTTGGCGATCGTCTTGCGGACCTTCTCCGGCACGCCGTCCGGATAGCGTTTGCTTGCCGTCTCCCGGACCAGGCGCTCCAGGGCCTGTTGGGGGGTCTCGCCCTCGGGGATGACCTCCTGCGGATAGGCGTATTTCAGGTCCGCCATCGAGAAGGTGATCGCCTTCGCGATCTCCAGGCTCGCCGTGATCGCGTGCGGCCAGTCCGCGAAGAGGCGGCACATCTCGGCCGGGGACTTGAGGTGCCGCTCGGCGTTGGCGTCCAGCAGGTAGCCCGCGCGGTCGATCGTCGTGCCGTGGCGGATGCAGGTCATCACGTCCTGCAGCGGGCGGCGCTGGGGCACGTGGTAGCGCACGTCGTTCGTCGCCAGGATCGTCCGGCCGTGCGCCCTCGCCATCGCGTCGAGCCGCGAGACGCGCGCGCGGTCGTCGCCGCGGTGGCGCATCGCCGCGGCGACATGGCGCATGCCGGGCAGCGCCGCGGCGAGGCGGGGCAGGCGGGCCTCGAACCGGCCGAGGTCCTCGTCCGGCATGGCGATCAGGTGCAGGCCGTCCGCGTGCCGGGTCAGCATCTCGAGCGTGAGGTGCGTCTCGGCCTTGGCCTGCCACCCGCCCGCGGCATCCTCCCGCTTGCCGCGCGACAGGAGCGTGGAAAGGCGCGCGTAGGCGGCGCGGTCCCGCGGGTAGGCGAGCAGCTCGGCCCCGCAGACGAGCGCCAGCCGGGCGCCGATCAGCGGCTCGATGCAGGCGGTCGCGGCGTCGACATGCATGCGCACGACGCCGGCGAGCGTGTTGCGGTCGGCGATGCCGATCCGCCGGTAGCCGAGGCGGTTCGCCTGCGCGGCGAGGTCGCCGGCGGAGGACGCCCCTTCGAGGAAGGAGAAGCAGCTCGTCACGCCCAGCTCCACGAAGGGCACGTCCCGGTGCCAGGCGAACGCCTCGTCCGCGGCCAGGACGACCTTGGACGGCCCGTCGTTCAGCGGCACGGCGCGGGCTCCCGCCGGGGCGCGGGTCCGTGGGCGGGTCTGAGCGCGCGGCGCGGGTGGGGCGTGCGGCAGGGAGGGCGCGCGCGGCGGGAACGGGGGGCGTGGCGGGAACGGGGGGCGTGGCGGGAACGGGGGGCGTGGCGGGAACGGGGAGGCTCCCGCCCGCCCTCGGCGCCTGCCGGCGCCTCCGGCGGTTGGGCCGGGCCTCGCTGCGCTCGGCAGGGAGCCGGCGGCGGGGCCGTCGCCAGGGCCGGGCCGGCCCGGCTCACGCGAAGAGCCCCTGGACGAACCAGCGAGGGGCGAGCTCGACGGCGCGCGGCGCCGGGGCGGCGCCGGCGGGGGCCGGGAACGGCAGGACGGACTCCTCGGGCGGCGGCGGGACGTGCGCGCCGGCGGCGAGGGGAGCGCCGCGCCGGTCCCCGCCGTCGCCCGTATGGATCGCCGGGGCGGCGATGCGCGGCCCGTCGCCGGGATGCGGGGCGTCCTCCAGCGCGCCGGGCGGCCACCGGCCGGATGGGCGCTCGGATCGCGATCCTCCGGAGTCGCCGTCCCGGGCCGCGCGGCGGGCCATGCCCGGGTCCGGCGCGTCGTTCGCGGCGCCGGGCGCGCGCGCCGCCTCCCCCGATGACGGGGTGGGGGAGGCCCCGCCTTCGGGCCCGGCCCGCCCGGACGTGCCGGGCCGCGCGGGATCGGCCGCCCCCCCCGGCGGGCCGTCCGCGCGCGCGCCTCCCATCCGGGCGTCCCGTTCCGCAGGCGGCCGGGCGGCCCGCGGCGCATGGGGCCCGGAGCGATCCTCGGCATCCCCGCCCGCCGTGACGACCCGCCCGCGCCCGTCGCCCAGCACGCCCTCGCGGTAGAGCCAGAGGCGGCGGCCGTCCGCGGTCTCGACCTTGTAGTAGTCGCGCAGGCGGGTGGCGGGGCCCTCGCGCCACCATTCGGGGGCGATGCGCTCGGGTCCCTCGTGGCGCGCCACCTCCAGCGGCACGCGCCGCCAGACGAAGCGCGCGGGCGGCCCCTCGGGCACGGCGTAGAGCACGCGCACCTCCTCGGCCGGGTCGAGCAGGCGCACGGGCCGCTCGCGCGCGATGACGGGCGGCGCGGCGGGGCGCGCGCCCAGCGCCGGGACCGGCACCTCCACCCGCTCGGGCAGGTGGCTCTCGCGCCAATGGGTCCACATCACCCGCCCGGGGCCCAGGCGCGCGGTCAGCCGGTCGAGCAGGGCGTCGACCTCCGCGCGCGGGCGCCCGCCGCCCGCCAGCCCCTCCTGCCGCGCCCCCAGCGGCTCGGCGCGCAGGGCCTCCAGCGTGAGGAGGTCGAAGCCGAAGCCGGGGTCGATCCGGTCCAGCCGGCCGTCCAGCAGGCGCCGCAGATGCGCGGGATCGCGCGTGGCGCGGGCGGTCGCGACCTCGGCGGAGCGCCAGGTCCCGTCGACGCGGTAGACCGTGAGCTGCAGGAGGCGCGCGCCGCGCCCGGCCTTCGCGAGCTCGGCGCACAGCGCCTCCGCGAGGGCGGGCAGGTGCGGGGCGGCGTCCTCCACCGGCTCGGCCAGCCGCGCGCGCGCGACGAGGCGCCGGGGGTCCGGGGGGGCGTCCACCGGCTCCGGCAGGCGGCCGGTGGCGCGGTCCAGGAGGAGGAGCGGGTTCCGCTCCGCCGGCAGGTCCGCGAAGCGCCGCATGAGCGCGGGGCGCGGGACCGCCGCCAGCGCGCCGATCGTCCGGAGCCCCAGCCGGTCCAGCAGGCGCGCGGTGTCCGCGTCCAGCCCGAGGGCGCGCGCGGGCAGGGGCGCGAGCCGCCGGTCCAGCTCCGCCGGCGCGCAGGGGGGAAGGGCGGCGGCGGCCGAGGCGGGGGGCGCCGCGATGCGGGGCCGATCCGGTCCGATGGCGGGGGGCGGAGCCGAGAACGCGGCGCGCGCGGAGCGGGCGTTGCCCTCCCCCTCGGCAGGGGCCGTGCGCCGCGTCATCGGGCGCCGGGCCGCGGTCCCGGAGAGGGTCCCGGCCGGGGTCCTGGGCGGGGTCTTGGCCGGGGTCTCGGGCGAGGTTCCCGGCCGGGCCCGGCCGCTGCGCGGGCGGCTCCCGCGGCGAGCTTCGAGACGGGCCGGGGAGCGGGATGGCGATCAGCCATCGCGGATCGCCTGGCGCAGCGCCCCCCGCGCGGCCCGCATCGCCCGCACGTCACGGACGCCGTCGGGGCCGGGGGCGGATCCCGGGCCCTCGTGCCGCGCCAGGGCGTGGGCGGCGGCGCGGGTGGGGGCCATCGCGACGCGCGCCGTGAGGCCCTGCGCCCCGAGGCGGCGCACGATGTCGTTCAGCATCGCCGGCTCGCCGCCGAAGAGATGCGCCGAGCCGGTCGCGTCGAGCACGATGCCGTCGGGATCCGCGCCGTCCGGGCCCGGGCCCTCGGCCACGGTCCAGGGGCACCAGCGCCGCGACCAGAGCGCGAGGCGTCCGAGCAGGGCGGCGTCCCCCTCGGGATCGCCGGGCTCGACCCGAAGGTCCGGATGCACGGCCTGCGCGTCGACCACGCGGCCGCCGGGGGCCAGGCCGCGGGCGCGGGCGGCGGCGTCCGCGGCGTGGATCACCGGGCCGTGCGGGCCCGGGCGCGTCAGGACCACGGGCCCGCCCGGCGCGCGGATGCCGGGCGCGGCGGCGCCGGAGGCGGGCCCGTCATGCGCGGGCGGCGCGGGCGGCCATCCCTCCGTCCGGCCCGCCATCGGCTCCCCCGCCGGCTCCCCCGCCGGCTCCCGCGTCCGCCGCCAGCGCTCGATCGCCAGATGCGGCAGCCAGACGGAGACGATCCGGCGGTCCGGCACGGGCTGCGCGCCCGACGCGGGCCGCGGAGCCGGCGCGCTCCTCCCGCCGCTCGTGCGCATGCGCGCCGTCATGCGGCTCATGGCGCGCCTCCCAGCGACCCGGCGGGCGCCCGCGCGCTCGGAAGAGCTCGGCGTCCCAGATCGGCGCGCCGGGCGCCTGCGGGTCGAACGGATGCGGCGCGGAGGGCATGGCCGTCAGGCGCCAGCGCTCGCGCGCCGCGCTGAGCCCACCGCCGGCGCCCCCGCGGATCAGCCAGACCGGCACGCCGGAGGCCTCGGCCCTGAGCGCGAGCCGCTTGGTCGCGGTGAAGCTCAGGACCGCCGGATCGCCGTGGATCTCGCCCACCACGGCGCCCAGGCCCGCGCAGGCGGCGCCCTCCTCCATCGCCCAGAGCACGTCGCGCGGATGGCTCACCTCGATGCGCAGGATGTCGGCGCGGGGCCCCGCCGCGCCGCCCGGGAGGTAGAGGCGCCCGCCCTCGCGGCGCGAGAGCCGGTCCTGCACCCACAGGATCGGGCCGCCGCCCTCCGGCAGGGCGGCCAGCACGAAGGCCGTCGCGGCCCCGTCCAGCGGGCGGCACGACTGCGCCTCCTGCAGGGCGGCGCGGCCCGGGCATGGCGGGGCCGCCGCCCGCGCGGCGGCTTCGGGCCCCTCCCCGGGGGCGGCGGCGCGCAGCGCCCGATATGTCGAATCGATTCCCATGCACCCGCCTATCAGTTCACTATTCGTTCTCTTTGTGAAGATGGCGTGGACGTGGGTCGCGACGCGGGATCGTCCAGCCGGGCGCCGAGCCTTCCCGCCGCCGCGGCGCCATTCGCGTTGACAGGACGGGGGGGCGCGGCCCCATCATGGCGCGGGCGCCGGGAGGGCGCGCGACAGGGAGACGGGCCATGGACGACGCGGGAGCACGGACACAGAGCGACGGGCGCATCGGACGCGCCGAACCGAGGGCCGAACCGGGGACCGCCCCCGAGCGGGCCGACGAGCGGGCCGCCGGGCGCGTCCCCGACGGGGGGCGGCGGGCGTTCCTGCGCACGACGGGCCTGTCCACGCTGGGCGCGATGGTCGGGATGACCATCCCGTTCGAGGCGCGCATGCCCGCGGGCCTGATCCCCGTGGCGGCCGCGCAGGGGATGGAGGAGGATCTGATGGCCGCCAAGGACGGCCTGATCGTGCTGGGCGACCGCCCGATCAACGCCGAGACGCCCGCCCACCTGCTGGACGACGACGTCACCCCCTACGAGCGCTTCTTCGTGCGCAACAACGGCCTGGTGCCGGACACCGCGCTCGACATGGACGCCGAGGGCTGGACCCTGACGATCGACGGCGAGGTGGACGAGCCCCTGGAGCTGACGATCGCCGACCTGCGGGAGCGGTTCGAGACCGTGACGATCCGCATGGTGATCGAATGCGGCGGCAACGGGCGCGCCTTCTTCCAGCCGGGCGCCTCGGGCAACCAGTGGACCACGGGCGCGGTCGGCTGCCCCGAATGGACCGGCGTGCGGCTGGCCGACGTGCTGGCCGCGGCCGGCGTGAAGGACGGCGCCGTCTACACCGGGCACTACGGCAACGACGTGCACCTGTCGGGCGACCCGGAGAAGGAGGCGATCTCCCGCGGGGTGCCGATCGACAAGGCGATGGAGGCGGACGGCGCCATCATCGCCTGGGAGATGAACGGCGAGCCGGTGCCGGCCCTGCACGGCTTCCCCCTGCGCCTGGTCGTGCCGGGCTATCCGGGCTCGGCCTCGCAGAAGTACCTGACCCGGATCTGGGTGCGCGACGTCCAGCACGACGGCGCGAAGATGGAGGGCTACTCCTACCGCCTGCCGGCCTATCCGGTGGCGCCGGGCACCGAGGTGCCCGAGGAGGACATGGTGGTGATGGAGACGATGCCGGTGAAGTCGCTGGTCACGCACCCCCGGTCCGGCGCCGAGGTCGCGGCCGGGGCGGCGACCGAGGTGCGCGGCCACGCCTGGGCCGGGAGCGGCGACGTGGCGGCGGTGGACGTGTCGACCGATTTCGGCGCGACCTGGACGGCCGCTACCCTGGAGCCCGCGCCGAACAAGTACGCCTGGCAGCGCTGGCGCGCGGACGTGACCCTGCCGGAGGCGGGCTATTACGAGGTCTGGGCGCGGGCGACGGACATGGACGGCGCCATGCAGCCGCCGGTGGTGCCGGGGTGGAACCCGCGCGGCTACGGCAACAACATGCAGCACCGCATCGCGCTCATCGCGGGCTGAGGCCCCCGGCCATCGGAGGACCGGACATGACGGCAACCCGCGCCGCCGCCCTCGGGGCGGCCGCCCTGATCGCCCTGACGCCGATCCAGGCGACGGCGCAGCAGGGCTACGACCCGATGGCCGCCGCCCGCGGCGCCCCGGCTCTGCCGGGCATGCCGGGGGCCGCCGGCCCCACCGCCGCGCCGGCGGGCGATCCCGAGCTCGGGGACCTGCCGCGCGGGGCGGGGGCGGAGGACACCTACTACCAGTGCGTCGCCTGCCATTCGACGGCGATCATCCGCCAGCAGCGCCTGACCGACGCGCGCTGGGACTACCTCTGGGGCTGGATGGTCGAGGAGCAGGGCATGCAAGAGGCCGAGCCCGAGATCCGCGAGAGCGTCCTCGCCTACCTCAAGACGCACTTCTCCTCCGAACGCTAGCTCGGTTCCGCCTCAGGCGGTCTGCGCCCCGCGGCCGCCGAAGGCGCCGCGCAGCAGCACCGGCAGCACGATGAGCGTGGCGACGATCGTCGTCGGCAGGTCGGGCGCGACGAAGAGAAGCGCCGAGACCGCGAGCAGCGCCCGCTCCCACGCGCGCAGGGGCTGCGTCAGGTAGCCCGAGAACGCCGCCGAGAGCGCCGTGATCCCCGCCATCGCCCCGAAGAGCGCCAGGGCGAAGAGCCCCCAGGTGAACCCCTGCGTGACGATCAGGAGCGAGGGCGAGAACACGAACACGAACGGCACCAGCGCCTTGCCCATCGAGAGGCGGAACGCGGTGTTGCCCGCCTTGAACGCGTTCGCCCCGGCGATCCCGGCGGCGGCGTAGGCGGCGAGGGCCACGGGAGGCGTCACGTCCGCCAGCACCCCGTAATAGAAGACGAAGAAGTGCGCCACGATCGGCTCCACCCCGAGCGCCCCCAGGATCGGCGCCGCGATCGCGATCATGATGAGGTAGTTCGCCGTCGTCGGGATGCCGCAGCCCATCAGGATGCAGACCACCGCCGTCATCATCAGGGTGAAGAGGAGGGTCATCGTCTGAACGCTCATGATCTCGAACGGCAGGATCGCCGAGACGCTAGCCGCCCATTCGCCGGCGGTGGAGGTGACGAGGTAGACGATCTTGAACCCCACGCCGGTGAGCGTCACGACCCCGATCACCACGCCCACGAGGGCGGCGGCGGCGGTGACGGAGAGCGAGTACTTCGCGCCCAGGACGAACCCGTCGAAGAGGTCGCGCGCGGTGCCCGCGACGGCCCCGGCCACGCCGCCGCGCAGGAGGTTCTGCACCACCATCACCGCGATACAGGCCGAGATGCCCCAGAACGCGGCCGAGTAGGGCGTGCGCCCCGACAAGAGGATCGCGACCAGCACGATGAGCGGCGCGACGGTGATCCAGTTGGCCTTGAACACCGCCCAGGCGTCTGGGAGCTCCTCCTTGGTGAGGCCGCGCAGGCCGAGGCGCTTGGCCTCCATGTGGACCTGCACCAGCACGCCGAAGAAGTGCATGAACGCCGGCACCAGCGCCGCCGTCAGGATCGTGGTGAGCGGCACCTCGAGATACTCGATCATCAGGAACGCGACCGCGCCCATGACGGGCGGCGTGATCTGCCCGCCGGTGCTGCTCGCCGCCTCCACCGCGGCGGCGAAGTGCTTCTTGTAACCAATCTTGATCATCGCCGGGATCGTCAGCGATCCGGTGGTGACGGTGTTGGCGATGGACGAGCCCGAGATCGAGCCCAGCATCGCCGAGCTGAGGACCGAGACCTTGGCCGGCCCGCCCGCGTAGCGGCCCGCGAGCGCGGAGGCGAGGTCGATGAAGAGCTGACCCAGCCCGATGCGCGTGGCGAGCACGCCGAACAGGACGAAATGGAACACGTAGGTCGCGATCACCCCGAGCGCGGTGCCGTAGATGCCCTGCGAGGTCAGGTAGAGGTGGTTGACCAGGCTGTTCCACGAGGCGCCGGGATGGATGAAGATGCCCGGCATGGACTGGCCGAACACCGCATAGGCCATGAAGAGGCAGGCGATGAACGGCAGGGGCCAGCCCATCGCCCGGCGCGTCGCCTCCAGCAGGACGACGATCAGGACCGTGCCCATGGTCACGTCGAGCGCGTTCGGGTTTCCGACGCGCATGGCGAGCGTGTCGAACACCCACGGCACGTAGAGCGCCGAGACCACGCCCCCGATCATGAACGCCCAGTCGAGGAGCGGCAGGCCGAGCGGGTGGGCGAGGGACGAGCGGCGCGCCTCGGGCTCGACCCGGCCGGAGAAGGAGAACACCGCGAAGATCAGGCCGAGCGTGAACGCCAGGTGCACGCCGCGATGCGTGGTGGAGCGCAGGATGCCGAAGCCGGCGGTGTAGTAGTGGAAGCAGGCCAGCGCGAAGAGCGCCACCGAGGACGCGATCAGGATCGGGCGCAGCAGCGGGCGGAAGCGGACCTCGCTGTCGAACTTCTCCTCGAGGGCCTTCTGCTCGGCCTCGGTGAGGGCGGCCGCGCCTTGGGCGGCGGCGACGCCTCCCGCGGGTCCTGGCATGCGATCCATGGTGCGTCCTTCGCCGTGTGTCCCGAAGGGGCGGCGCGCCGCCCCTTCCCGTCATGCGCGCAGGATCACTCCATCAGCCCGGCCTCGCGGTAGAAGCGCTCGGCGCCCGGGTGCAGGGGGATTCCGACGCCGTCGAGCGCGGTCTCGGCGGTGATGACCTTGCCCTTGGCGTGCCCGCCGTCGAGGAGCGCGCGCGTGTTGTCGTTCCACAGGGCCTTGGTGATCTCGTAGACGAGCTCCTCGGGTTGATCGGCCGAGGTGATCCACTGGGCGCCCACGCTGATGGTGGCGACGTCCGCGTCCTGGCCCTCGTAGGTGCCGGCCGGGATCGTGTCCTGCGCGAAGAACTCGTAATCGGTGAGGATCGACGTCGCGGCGTCCCCCTCGATCGGCACGATCACGACGTCCTGCTGGCTGGCGAGCTCGGCGATGGCGCCCGCCGGGTAGCCGCCGACGAAGAAGAACGCGTCCATCGCGCCGTCGCGCATCCGGTCGGCCGCCTCGCCGGGCTTGAGGTACTCGGCCTCGATGTCGTCCTCCGAGAGGCCGGCGGCCTCGAGGATGATCCGCGCGTCCACCAGCGTGCCCGAGCCCGGCTCGTCGAGGGAGACGCGCTTGCCCGCGAGGTCCGCGACCCCGGCGATGCCGCTGTCGGCCGCCGCGACGAGGTGGATCGACTCGGGGTAGAGGTTGGCGATGGCGCGCAGGCTCTCGACCGCCTCCTGGTCCTCCCAGATGCCGGTGCCGCTATGGGCCCAGAAGGCGACGTCGGACTGGCTGAACCCGCTCTCGATGGTGCCGCCGGCGATGCCGTTGACGTTGGCGACCGAGCCGTTGGACGACATCGCCGTCGCGATCAGGCCCGGCGCGCCGCACGATCCGCCCTCCTCGCAGGCGCGGCTGCCCGGCGGGGCGGAGATCGCGTTGGCGATCAGGCCGCCGATCGGGAAGTAGGTGCCCGAGGTGCCGCCCGTCGCGATGCGGAAGAACTGCGGCGCCTGCGCGAAGGCGGCGCCGCCGATGATCGCGGCGGCGGCGATGGCGCCGGCGGCCTTCATCACGGTGCGTCTGGTCTGGGTCATGCGGGTCTCCTCCCGGTGGGCGCACGTCCGGCGCCGTTGGGGATAGCGTCCCCCAAGGCGGCCGCTGCGGCAAGACCCGAATGAGTCGGCGCCGGGACCAGCCGATTCGCCCCCTTTCCCTGCGCCCGCGTTGCGGTAGCCTGCCGCCCGGGGGGCACGTCATGGATCGTCACGCCGGCGGCGAGCCGCCGTTCACCATCGGGATCGAGGAGGAGTACCTCCTCACCGACGCCGCCACCGGCGATCTGGTGCGCGCGCCGGACGCCCTCATGGCCGCCTGCCGGGACGCGCTGGGCGATCAGGTCAGTCGCGAGTTCCTCCAATGCCAGGTCGAGGTCGGCACCCGCGTGTGCGCGAGGATCGACGAGGCGCGCGAGGATCTCTCGCACCTGCGGCGGACCGTGGCGCGGCTCTCGGGCGAGCACGGGCTGCGCCCCATCGCGGCCTCCTGCCATCCGTTCTCCGACTGGCAGGACCAGAGTTTCACCGACAAGGACCGGTATCGCGCGCTGGAGCGGGATCTGGGCGGCGTCGCGCGCCGGATGCTGATCTGCGGCATGCACGTCCATGTCGGGATCGAGGACGAGGCCCTGCGCATCGACCTGTGCAACCAGGCGGCGTACTTCCTGCCGCACCTGCTGGCGCTCTCGGCCTCCTCGCCGTTCTGGCTCGGCACGGACACGGGCCTCGCCTCCTACCGGACGACGGTGTTCGACAACATGCCGCGCACCGGCCTGCCGCCCCACCTGGAGGGCTGGGCCGACTGGCGGCGGGCCGTGGACCTGATGGCCGATCTGGGCGTGATCGAGGACGGATCCAAGATCTGGTGGGACCTGCGCCCGTCCGAGGCCTATCCCACGCTCGAGGCGCGCATCTGCGACGTGTGCCCCGCGATCGAGGACGCGCTGACCCTCGCGGCGCTCATCCAGGCCCTGATGCGCGCGCTCTGGCGGCTGCGGACGGGCAACCGCACCTGGCGCCGCTACGACCGGTTCCTCCTGGACGAGAACCGCTGGCGCGCGCAGCGCTACGGCGCGACCGGCTCCCTCATCGACCTCGGCGCGGGACGCATCGCGCCGATGGCCGAGCTGGTGGACGACATCCTCGAGTTCGTCGCGCCGGACGCCGAGCGCCTCGGCTGCGCCGCGGAGGTGGACCGCATCCGGGGCATCGCGGCCCGTGGGAGCGGCGCGGACCGCCAGCGCGAGGTCCGCGCCGCCGCCTTGGCCGGCGGCGCGGACGAGCCCGCCGCCATGCGCGCCGTCGTCGGCCATCTCGCGGACGCCTTCGCCGAGGGCCTCTAGCCGGTCCCTGGCGGGCGGACGTCGAAAACCGCACGCCCCACGCCGGACCCCGTGCTATGCGGGTCCGATGACCGATCTTCCTCTAGGTAATCCCGCCGCCCCGGGGCCGCGTCCGGCGCCTCCCCCGCCGCTGCGCCCCGGCGCGCGCCGCCTCGTGGTGTGCTGCGACGGCACCGGCAACGAGATCGGCGAGCGCCAGTCCAACGTCCTCAAGCTTTACCGCGCCATCGCCCAGCGCGAGGACCAGGTCGTGTTCTACGACCCCGGCGTCGGCATCGTCGCGGAGGCGAGCGCCTGGGCCCGGTGGCGCGCGAGGGCGCGGGGCGCCTTCGGCCTGCTGACGGGCGCCGGCCTCGACGAGAACGTGATGGACGCCTACCGCTTCCTCGTGCGGCACTGGCGCTACGGCGATCAGATCTGGCTCTTCGGGTTCAGCCGCGGGGCGCACACGGCGCGGGTGCTGGCCAGCCTGATCCGCCTCGTCGGCATCCTGCGCCCGCATCAGGAGCACCTGATCGGCTACGCGATGACCACCTACAAGCGCGCCGACACCGAGGAGATGCCGGAGCTGGCCGAGCGGCTGGGCGAAGTGCTGCGGACGCTGCGCCCGCCGGTCCATTTCCTGGGATGCTGGGACACGGTCGGCTCGGTCATCGTGCCGCGTCCGGACCGGCTCTATCTGCCCTCGTTCGAGGAGCTGCCGGGCGTGCGGCGAAACGCCTCCGTGCGGTGCTTCCGCCACGCGCTGGCGCTGGACGAGCGGCGGCGCATGTTCCGGCCCACGCCGTGGGAGCCGGGGCAGGACTACGCCCCGCGCCATGGCGGGCGCCCGGCGCCGCAGGACGCGCGCTCGGTCTGGTTCGCGGGCGCGCATGGCGACGTCGGCGGCGGCTATCCCGAGGAGGACGGACGCGCCGCGCGCCGCCCCCTGGCCTGGATGATCGCGGAGGCCGCGGCGCAGGGCCTGGCCTTCCGCACGGGGCCGGCCGGGGACATGGCGGAGCCGCGGGGCTCTGCGCCGGAGGGCCGACTGCACGAATCGCTCACCTTGCCGTGGTGGCCGATCGAGCTGCTCCCGCGCTGGAGCTCGCTGGCCCGCGCCCGGCGGACCCGGCGCGGGCTGCGCCGCCTCTTCCCGCTCGGCGAGCGGCGCGACGTGCCCGAGGGCCACGCGGTCGACCCCTCCGTGCGGGCCCGCATCGCCGCGACGGCGGGCGGCCCGAACCCCTACGCGCCGCCCGATCTGCCGCCCGCGGGGCGCGGCGCCTAGGGCGCGCCGTAGCCGCCGCCGCCGGGCGTGCGCATCACGAAGACGTCGCCCGCCGCCAGCTCGGCCCGGTCGTTGCCGCGCAGCGGCTCCACGGTGCCGTCCGCGCGCTCGACCGCGTTCTCGCCCACCGATCCTGGCGCCCCCCCCTCCGCGCCGGGCGGCGGCACGATGCGGTGCGAGGACAGGACCGTCGCGGTCATCGGCTCCAGGAACCGGAGCCGGCGCTCGATCCCGTCCCCGCCGCGATGACGCCCGGCGCCGCCGGAGCCCCGGCGGATCTCGAACGCCTCCACCCGCACGGGGAAGCGGGCCTCCAGGATCTCGGGGTCGGTCATCCGGGTGTTGGTCATGTGCGTGTGCACGCCCGAGGCGCCGTCGAAGGAGGGTCCCGCGCCCGCGCCGCCGCAGATCGTCTCGTAGTTCTGATGGGCCTCGTTGCCGTAGACGAAGTTGTTCATCGTGCCCTGGCTGCCCGCCAGGGTGCCCAGCGCGCCGTAGAGCGCGTCCGCGATCGCCTGGCTGACCTCGGTGTTGCCGGAGATCACGGCGGCGCCGGGCGCGGGGTTGATCATCGAGCCCTCCGGCGCGCGGATCTCCAGGGGCTTGAGGCACCCCTCGTTCATCGGGATGTCCGCGCCCACCAGCGTGCGGAAGACGTAGAGCACCACCGCCCGGCAGATCGCGGGCGGCGCGTTGTAGTTGCCGGGATCCTGCGGCGAGGTGCCGGCGAAGTCGATCACCGCCCGGCGCGCCGCCCGGTCCACGCGGATGGCGACGCGGATGCGCTGGCCGCCGTCGAGCG
This sequence comes from uncultured Alphaproteobacteria bacterium, assembly GCA_963833115.1. Taxonomy (GTDB): domain Bacteria; phylum Pseudomonadota; class Alphaproteobacteria; order Rhodobacterales; family Rhodobacteraceae; genus Hasllibacter. Next base: position 823,127 of record CAWHWS010000002.1, read on the forward strand.
GGTACTCGCAGGTGCCGTCCTTCAAGGCGCCGAGCACCCCGCGCACGCTTTCCTCGGCGTTGTCCTGCAGGTGGCGCATGTAGGCGGCGACGCCCTCCTCCCCGAACCGCTCGGTGAGGCGCGTCAGCTCGCGCCGGCCGGTCGCGTTGGCGGCGACCTGGGCGGCGAGGTCGGCCATGTTCTGATCGACGTTGCGGCAGGGATGGGGGCCGGAGGACAGGAGCGCGCGCGCCTCCGCGTCCCGGAGCGCACCCGCGCGGACGAGACGGAAATCGCGGATCACGACGCCCTCCTCCTCGATCCGGGTGCTGTCCGGCGGGGCCGAGCCGGGGGTGGTGCCGCCGATGTCCGCGTGGTGTCCGCGGCTGGCCACGGCGTAGAGGATGCGCGCGCCGCCCTCGTCGAAGACGGGCGTGACCACCGTCACGTCCGGCAGGTGCGTGCCGCCGTCGAAGGGATCGTTCGTCATGAAGACGTCGCCGGGGCGGATGTCGCCCTCGTGGCGGCGCAGGATGGTGCGCACGCTCTGCGACATGGAGCCCAGGTGCACGGGCACGTGCGGCGCGTTGGCCACGAGGTCGCCGGCGGCGTCGAAGATCGCGCAGGAGAAGTCGTAGCGCTCCTTGATGTTGACCGAATGGGCGGTGTTCGCGAGGGTCGCGCCCATCTGGTCGGCGATCGACATGAAGAGGCTTCCCATCACCTCCAGCAGGATGGGATCGACGGCCGTGCCGATCGCCTCGCCCCGCGGCGCGGCGCCCGTCCTGCGCAGGATCAGGTTGCCCGCCGCGTCCGCCTGCGCGCGCCAGCCCGGCTCGACGACGGTGGTGCCGGTGGGCTCGGTCACGATCGCCGGCCCGTCGAGGCCGCGCTCCGGCGTCAGTGCCGCCCGGTCGACCAGGGGCACCTCGCGCCAGGCGCCGCCCGCGTGCATCCGGGTCGTCCCGTCCGGGGGCGGGGGGGCCTCGGGCGCCGCGGCGCGCACCACCTCGCCGGAGGCGCCCACCGCCTCGGCGGTCAGCATCTCCAGCACGAGGTCCTCGCCGCGGGGCGCGAAGCCGAAGCGGGCGGCATGGGCCTCTGCGAAGGCGGCTGCCATCTCCGGCGCGGGGCCGAACGGCACCTCCAGGACCTGCTGGGCGCCGCGGACGCGCACATGGGCCGTCGGGAGGACGCGGATCGAGCCTGCGTCCACGCCCTGCCCGGCGACCTCGCGCCTCGCTTGCCCGGCGATCTCTTCCAGGTCGGCCTCGGCCGGATCGGCCAGGGGGCGGCCGACCTGCCGCTCGCGGATGGCGCGGATGTCGGCGAGCCCCATGCCGTAGGCCGAGAGCACCCCCGCGAAGGGATGCACGAACACCTCGCGCATCCCCAGCACGTCCGCGACGAGGCAGGCATGCTGCCCGCCGGCCCCGCCGAAGCAGTTCATCGTGTACTCGGTGACGTCGTAGCCGCGCTGCGTGCTGATCCTCTTGATCGCGGAGGCCATGCCCGTGCAGGCGATGCGCAGGAAGCCCTCGGCGATCTCCTCGGCGGTGCGCCCGGGGTCGATCTCCCGGCGCAGGTCCTCGAACTTGGCCGCCACCACGTCCCGGTCGAGGGGCTCGTCCCCGCCGGGGCCGAAGACGGGGGGAAAGGCGTCCGGCTGGAGCTTGCCGAGGAGGACGTTGCAATCGGTCACCGTGAGCGGCCCGCCCCGGCGATAGGCGGCGGGTCCGGGATCGGCGCCCGCGCTCTCGGGCCCGACGCGCATCCGCCCGTCCCGCCAGGACAGGATCGAGCCGCCCCCGGCCGCGACGGTGTGGATCGCCATCATCGGGGCGCGCATCCGCACGCCCGCGACCTCGGTCTCGAAGCTGCGCTCGAAGGCGCCGGCGTAATGGCACACGTCCGTCGAGGTGCCGCCCATGTCGAAGCCGATCAGCCGCTCCGCGCCCGCCGCGGCGGCCGTGCGCACCATCCCGACGACCCCGCCCGCGGGGCCCGACAGGATCGCGTCCTTGCCCTGGAACAGGGCCGCATCCGTGAGCCCGCCGTTCGACTGCATGAACATCAGGCGAGGGCCGCCCGCCTCGGGGCGGCCGAGCGCCTCGGTGACCTGGGCCACGTAGCGGCGCAGGATCGGGGAGAGGTAGGCGTCGACGACCGCCGTGTCCCCGCGCGGGACCAGCTTGATCAGGGGCGAGGCCTCGAAGCTGAGGGAGACCTGGGCGAAGCCCTCCTCGCGCGCCATCTCTCCGATCGTCCGCTCGTGGGCTGGATTGCGGTAGCCGTGGCAGAGCGCGACCGCGACCGAGGCGATGCCCCGCGCGCGCAGCCGAAGGAGGGCGGCGCGGGCCTGCGCGGCGTCCAGCGGGCGAACCACGGCGCCGTCCGCGCCCAGGCGCTCGTCCACCTCCTCCACCGCCTCGTAGAGAAGCTCGGGCAGGCGGATGTCGAGGTCGAAGAGGCGGGGCCGCGCCTGCGTTCCGATCCGCAGGAGGTCCGCGAAGCCGCGCGTGACGAGGAGGCCCGTCCGCTCGCCCTTGCGCTCGAGGAGGGCGTTGGTCGCCACGGTCGTGCCCATGCGGACCTCGGCGATGGCGCCGGGCGGGATCGGCGCGCCGCCGGACAGGCCCATCAGGTCGCGGATGCCCTGGACGGCCGCGTCCGCGTATCGGCCGGGGTTCTCGGACAGGACCTTGTGCGTGCGCAGCGTGCCGTCCGGCGCGCGCGCGACGAGGTCCGTGAACGTGCCGCCGCGGTCCACCCAGAAGCGCCAGGGGCCGGACGCGCCGGAGGCGGAGGGGCCCGTGCTGGGGTCGGTCATGTCGGGATCCTCGCGTCGCCGGCGGATATCGCGAATGAATGACTGACGAAACGATGACGAATCGTCAACGTCGAATGACGAGCCCCGCGGGGCGTCACCCGAAGAGGCGGCCATGAAGATCGTCCTCGGCCACATCCTGGCCTGCGCCGCGGCCCTGCCCGCCGGCGCCCGGTCCTGGGACATGCCCACGCCCTATGGCGACGCGACCTTCCACACGCGGAACATCGCCCAGTTCGCGGACGACCTGCGCGCGGCGACGGACGGCGCGCTCGACGTGACAATCCATTCCGCCGGCTCATTCTTTCCCCATGCGGAGATCAAGGACGCCGTGCGCTCGGGGCAGGTGCCGCTGGGCGTGGTCTTCCTCTCGACCCTCTCCGACGAGGACGCGGCCTTCGGCCTGGGCCGCCAGCCCTTCGTCGCGACCTCCTACGAGGACGCGGGCCGCCTGTGGGAGGCGCGGAAGCCGGCGTCACCGAGCTCCTGGCCGAGCAGGGCCTGATCCCGCTCTTCTCCGTGCCGTGGCCGGCGCAGGGCCCCTACGCCAACGGCGAGGTCGCGGACGCCTCCGGCCTCGAGGGGCTGCGCTTCCGGGCCTACGACGCCGCGCTCGCCGGCGCCACGCCGGTGCAGGTGGAGGCGGTCGACATCCCGCAGGCCTTCGCCACCGGCCAGGTCGAGGCGATGATCACCTCCCCCTCCACCGGCGCCAACTCGACCGCCTCGGACGCCGTCAAGCGGATCCTCGCGGACGACCACAAGCGGATCCTCGCGGACGACCAAGGGGGCTGATCCCCTCCCGCCGGGCCGGGCCCCGCGGGGTCCGGGCCGGAGCCCACGTCCAGCCGAAGGGCCGCGCCGATGTTCCGCCTCCTCGACAATGCCTATCGCTGGGGCGCCATCGCCGCGGCCGCGTGCATCGGCGCGATCTGCCTCCTGGTCTCGGCGCAGATCGCCCTCGACGCCGGCACGCGTGCCGGCCGGCCCCTGCCGCCGACGATCCCGTCCTACGCGGATTTCGCCGGCTACCTCCTGGCCGCCGCCACCTTCCTCGCGCTTCCGTGGACGCTGCGCACCGGGGGGCACGTGCGCGTCTCGCCGGTGACCTCGCGCCTGCCGTCTCGCGCGGCCTGGGCGCTGGAGCTGGCCGTGATCGCCGCCGCCGCGGCCTTCGCCGGCTACGCGGCCGTCTTCGCCGCGCTCCTCCTGGAGGCGAGCCACCGGTTCGGCGACGTCTCCACCGGGATGGTGCCGATCCCGACCTGGCTGGCGCGGATCCCGATGGCGGTCGGGCTCGCCCTGCTGACGCTCGCGCTCCTCCAGAGCCTGGTGGAGACCTGGGACGCGCGCGCGCCGGTGCTCGGCGCCGGGGAGGAGCCCTGATGGACCTGATCCTGACCGGGGGCGCGCTGCTGGCGATCCTGCTGACGTTCCTCGCGGCCGGCATCTGGATCGCGATGGCGCTGGGCGGCGTCGCCCTGATCGCGCTGATGGCGTTCTCGAACGCGCCGGCGGGGCTGGTCCTGGCGACGACGCTCCGGGGCCATTCGCATTCGCATTCGCATTCGTGGTCGCTCGCCGCGCTGCCGCTCTTCATCCTGATGGGCGAGATCCTCCTGCGCTCGCGCCTGTCGGAGGACATGTTCACCGGCCTCGCGCCCTGGCTCGGGCGGCTGCCGGGGCGGCTCCTGCACGTGAACGTGCTGGGCTGCGCGATCTTCGCGGCGGTCTCGGGCTCCTCGGCGGCGACGGCGCCCACGATCGGGCGTATGTCGGTGCCCGAGCTGACGGCGCGGGGCTACCCCGAGCGGCTGGTCATCGGCACGCTCGCGGGCTCGGCCACGCTGGGGCTCCTGATCCCGCCCTCGATCATCCTGATCGTCCACGGGGTCGCGACCGAGCAGAGCATCGCCCGCCTCTTCGTGGCCGCCATCCTGCCGGGGCTGATGCCGACGGTCATGTTCGCGGGCTACGTCGCCGCGCGCGTGTGGATGGAGCCGGCCCTCATCCCCGCGCGGGGCGAGCGCCCGCCCGACATGGCGCGCCCGAAGGCGTCGCGCCGACTGATCCCCGTGGCGCTCCTGATCGTGGCGGTGATCGGATCGATCTACACCTGCCTCGCCTCCCCCACCGACGCCGCCGCGCTCGGCGTCGTCCTCTGCGTCGTCCTCTGCGTCGTGCTCGCCTTTGCCGCCGGCGGCGTCTCGTGGACCCGGCTGGGGGAGGCCGCGATGGCCGCGACGCGCACCAGCGCGATGATCGTGTTCATCCTGCTGGGCGCGGCGTTCCTGTCCGTCGCGATGGGGTTCACCGGCATTCCCCGCGCCCTCGCCGCCCGGATCGGGGAGATGGGGCTCGGCCCCACCGCGCTCCTGGCGGTGCTGAAAGTGTTCTTCGTCGTGCTCGGCTGCTTCCTCGACGGGATATCGGTGATCGTGCCGACGACCTCGATCATCCTGCCGATGGTCCAGGCGGTCGGGATCGACCCGATCTGGTTCGGCATCTACCTCGTGATCGTGGTCGAGATGTCGCAGGTCACGCCGCCGGTGGGGTTCAACCTCTTCGTCATCCAGGGGCTGACCGGCCTCGACATCCTGCGCATCGCGCGCGCGGCGTTCCCGTTCTTCGTGCCGCTCCTGACCGGGGTCGGGCCGATCGTGGCCGTCCCGGGGATCGCGCTGTGGCTGCCCTCGCCGATGTGACGCGGCGCTAGAGGGAGGCGGCGGCCCGGCTCGCCTGGTCGTACTGACCCGAGAGCGCGCGCAGCCTCGCCGCCATCGCGCGCATCTCCTCGCCCGAGAGATCCCCGCCCGCGAGCCCGCCGAGCAGGCATTGCGCGCGGACCCGGCGATAGGCCTCGCACAGGGCGCGCCCGTCCTCGGAGGCCGCGTAGAAGGCCTCCTTGCCGCGACGCTCCGAGGTCGCCAGCCCGGCCTTCAGGAGCTTGCGCAGGGCGTAGTTGACCGTGTGCGTGTCCTCGATGTTCAGAAGGAAGCAGACATCGATCAGGCGCTTGTCCCGGCCCCGGTGGTTCACGTTGTGCAGGACCAGCACCTCGAGCGGGGAGAGCTCGCGCCCCGCGGCCGCCATGCACCGCGCCGTCCAGCGGGCGAAGGCGTTGTAGGCGACGATCATCCCGAACTCGAGCTCGGAGGATTCCCAGCCCGCCCCGTCCGCCAGGTGCCGACTGGAGACGATGCGTCGGGAGTCGGGCGCGGTGTCGGACATGGGGACCTCGATCTGCCTGCGTCTCGCGGACGATACACCGGCGAATGCGTGGGACCCAGGGCGATCAGGGCGCGGGGCCGAGCACGGCGACGGCCTCATAGGGCGCCAGGTCCAGCGTGCCCTCGATCCGGCCCCGCGGCGCGGCAGTCGCGCTCAGGCACGCGCCGGACACCGCGAGGCCGGCCGGCACCGCGAAGGCCGCGCCCCGCCCCGAGAGGTTCGCGACGACCGACAGGCGCCGCCCGCCGAGCTCGCGCGCGTAGGCCATCACCTGGCGGTGGTCCTCCGCGTGGGCGGCGAAGCGGCCGTGCGAGACGATGGCGTGGTCCCGGCGCAGGGCGATCAGCCGCCTGTAGTGCTCGAACACCCCGTCCGGGTCGGCGCGGTCGGCGGCGACGTTGATCGCCGCGTGGTTCGGGTTCGCCTCGATCCAGGGCGTGCCGGCGGTGAAACCGCCATGGGGGTCGCCGGACCACTGCATCGGGGTGCGGGCGTTGTCGCGCCCGTTGGCCGAGGCCCCGGCCAGGAAGGCGCCGGGATCCTCGCCGCGGGCGTGGGCTTCGGCCCAATGGCCGATCGCCTCGACGTCGCGGAACTGCGAGGGGTCGGTGAACCGGGTGTTGGTCATGCCGATCTCCTCGCCCTGGAAGACGAAGGGCGTGCCGCGCAGCAGGTGCAGCGCGGTGGCCAGCGCCTTGGCCGAGCGGACGCGCCGAGCCCCGTCGTCCCCGTAGCGGGAGACCTGCCGCGGCAGGTCGTGGTTCGAGAGGAACAGGGCGTTCCACCCGTCGTCCCGCAGCGCCTCCTGCCAGCGGAAGAGCGCGCGCTTGAAGGCCGGCAGATCGAAGGGCAGCGGGTCCCATTTCCCGCGCTCGGGGTGGTGGAAGGCGGTGACGTGCTCGAACTGGAACACCATGCCGAGCGTCCCGCGGTCCCGCCCGCAATACGCGAGCGCCGTCCCGGGGGTGACCGACCAGGTCTCGCCGACCGTCAGCACGTCGCGCCCCGCGAAGCAGTCGTCGTGCATCTCCCTCAGGAACGGGTGCAGGTCCGGCCCCTCGGCGAACACGCCCGCGTCCGGATCCTTGCCGATCAGGTCGATCACGTCGAGGCGGAAGCCGCCGATGCCGCGGTCCAGCCACCAGTTCATCATGTCGTGGATCGCGGCCCGCAGGGCCGGGTTCTGCCAGTTCAGGTCCGGCTGCTCGCGGGCGAACTGGTGCAGGTAGCACGTCCCCAGGGCGGGGACGTACTCCCACATCGAGCCGCCGAAATAGGAGCGCGCGGGCGTGGGCGGGCCACCATCCGGTGCCGGGTCGCGCCAGACGAAATAGTCGTGCTCCGGCGAGGACGGGTCCGCCAGCGCGGCGCGGAACCAGGCGTGCCGGTCCGAGCAGTGGTTCACCACCAGGTCCATGACGATGCGGATGCCGCGTGCGCCGGCCTCCGCGATGAGGCGGTCCATGTCCGCCATCGTCCCGTATTCGGGCGCGATCGCGCGGTAGTCGGAGATGTCGTAGCCCATGTCGACCTGCGGCGAGGCGTAGACCGGCGAGAGCCAGACGAAGCCGATCCCCAGATCGGCGAGGTGGTCCAGGCGCGAGACGATCCCGGGGATGTCTCCGATCCCGTCGCCGTCGGAATCGGCGAAGCTTCGGGGGTAGATCTGATACCCCACCGCCGTCTGCCACCAGGGGAGCGCGGCGGCGCGCCCGGCGGTTGGAGACCCGTCGTCGTCGATCACGCCCGTTCCTCCGGCCCGCCTGCGCCCCTCCCTGTCTGGCCGGGCGCGACCGAGGGCGCAACCGCGGGGCTCGAGGGCCACGGGGACGACCATGGACGCGCGGGCGTGGCGGCGCGCCAGGAGATGCGGGGCGCGATGTCGGCACGGAGACCGGGTCGCCGCCGTCGCCGAGCTCCGCGCCCCGGAATCGGACGCACGCGCCCGGCCTTGAGGCGCGCGCGGTCCCTCGGCACGGCTGCTCGGGTCGAGGGCGATCCCCGTCACCGGGGGTTCCGGGCCTCCGGGCTGGGTATCGGGATCGAGGGCGTCGCGATGGGCCTTGCCGCGCCGGCCATCTCCAAGGCGGAGGTCGGCCGCATGGCGCGGTCATCCATCGCCGCGATCGCCGGCCCGATGGCGGGCGCGGGCCCGCATTGGCGGGCGGCTGGCGGGCCTCCGAAGGCCTGCCCCTCCGAACCCGAACCGTCGAGACCGCCGGGATCCCCCTGGTGATCGCTCGGATCCCGTTCCGCCGCCGCGGCTCGCGGCGGCGGGGGGCGCGACGACCCGGCCGGAGGCCGCGCGGGCCTCCGCCTCATCGGCATCCACCCGAGGCCCGATGCCCTGTCCGCGTCTCGTCATGGGTGCATTCGATCCCGGCCGGGCTGGCGAGAGGAGACGGGCGTGATCGAGCCGGCGCCGCTCCGACGGTGTGGTCCCATGCGTCCCCGTGGTGCCGCGCCGCCCACCGCTCGTCTTCGACGGCTGACCTGCCGCGGCCGCGGCCTCTCGATCGAGGCGCGGGCCGTCGCGCCGGCCCCTCGGCGCCGGCTCCCTCACGACGGCGCCGGCGACATGCCCGTTCCCACGCTCACGCCAAGCGGCGCGGGGCGCGATCCGTGCTGGCGTTCGGGGCGGCCGTGGGCCCGACCTCGGCCGAGCGTGGGGAGGCGGTGGCGACGATGCGGGCGCGGATTTCGGCACGCGCCCAGGGCGCTTCACCGACCTCCCTGGCTCGCCCTCGATGCCGTCGGGGGCCGGGAGGCGACGGTGCGGCGTCAGGACGGCGTCGGCGGAGCGTCCCGCCGTTCCGCCCTCTGCGAACCCCGTCCATCGGGCGGCCGCGCCGCTGGACGGGAGCTTCCACATGTCGCGTCGCGGACCGGGTCGGCGGACGTCCCGCGCTGCGCCGGCATCTCGGACCGGGCGTCCGACGCGCCGCCCGCGCGGTCCCGCCCGACACCCCGCCGCGCGAAAGATCATGGGCCGGTGGCGCGTAGGCGGCGCCGTGGTCGCAGGCCCGGTCCGCCGGTGGCCTTGCGCCGCCCCGTCGCACCGCCCGTCCGGTCCGGCTCGCCCGCTCCGCTCGCGGGACGTTCCACGGACGAGGGAGGGCGCGCGAATAGTCATGACTCGCGACCGAGATACTCCCGTGTCCGCGCGATGCCCGCCGAAGCGACGCAGGGGCAGTTTGGCCTGTCCATCCGCGGGCCGTCGGTGCAGGGTTCCGCTGCGCGAGCCGGACGGACGAGGGGGACGGAACGGTGCGAAGGTTTCTCTGCCGGGCGGCGCTCGCCCTGTGTTCGCTCGCGCCGGCGCCCGCCGCGGCCTGCGATGCGCGCGACTTCCTGGCCGAGCCCTTGCCCGTGGCGCCCGGCGTGGCCGCTGTGGCGAGCGTCCTGCACGCCTATCCGGACCTGCGCCTCGACGCGGCCGCCGGGCGGCTCGTCGGCCCGGACGGACGGCAGGCGCCGGTGACGCCTCGCACGGATTTCGGTCCGGCCGAGGCGCTGGAGGCCGCGAGCTTCGGCGACCAGTTCCGACACGTATATCCGCTGGCCTTCGACCTCTCGGCCCGCGAGGCGCCCTGGTTCGACCCCGGCCGCCTGCGCGACGCGGCGTTCTTCTCCCTCCTCTACCCCGGCGGCGAGGCTGCCGCCCGCGCCGCGCTCCGCGCCGTCCCCGTCCCGGGGTCCGCGGCCGTGTTCCACGTCACGCGCCGGCACGGTGTCGACTGCCAGCTCGCCGCCGCGCTCGAGGAGACGGGCGGCCGGCCCCCCGCCTTGTTCGAGGCGGTCGGCGGCGGCTTCGCCTGGCGCGCCATCGCGGGCACGGATCGCCTGAGCGTCCACTCCCACGGCGCGGCGATCGATCTGAACCCGGCGCTGGGCGGCTACTGGCGCTGGGCCGGCCGCCCCGCGGGGAACGCGGGCCCGTTCGACAACCGCGTCCCCGAGGCCCTCGTGCGCGCCTTCGAGCGGCGCGGCTTCGTCTGGGGCGGGAAGTGGCACCATTTCGACGGGATGCACTTCGAGTACCGCCCCGAGCTCATCGTCCACGCGCGTCTCATGGCCGCCCGGACCCCCGAGGAGTGACCCCGACATGATGCGTGCCCCCCTCGCGATCGCGTTCGCCGTGCTCGCCGCCCTGCCGGCCGCCGCGGACGAGTGCATGACCCTCTGGCTGGAGCGGAACGGCATCTTCGACGCGGGCGGCTACTGCTTCACCAGCCAGCTCGGCATCGGCTATTTCGGCAATGCCGGCTGCACCCCCGGCCCGCCGCAGGTGACCTCGGCGCAGGCCGCGCGGATCGACGCCCTGCGCGCGCGCGAGGGCGCGCTGAACTGCGCCGCGCGGAGCGGGGGATGGACCGTGGCCACGCTGCGCGCCGCCGCCGCCGGAGGCGCGCCCGGCGCCCTGCCGGCCGCGGTGGAGGACGCGCGCGCCGTCCAGTCCGCCTTGGCCGCGGCCGGGTTTCCGGTCGGCGCGATCGACGGGGTCATGGGCGCCTCGACCCGGGAGGCGATCATGCGATGGCAGGCCCGGCGCGGCGCCCGGGCGACCGGGACCCTGACGCCCGAAGAGCGGGACGCGCTCCTGGGCCTGGCCGGCGCGCGGGCCATCGCGGCGGCGCCCGGCGGCGCGGCGGCAATCTCCATGGCGGGGCGCATGGTGATCCCGATCGGCGGCGGCGCGGCGGCGACCGACTACCTGACGATCGCCGCCCTGGCGCGGCTGCCGGAGTTCGCCCGCATCGAGCCCCTGCGCGCGGCGATCTCGGCCGGGCGCCTCACGGGCTTCTTCGCCTATGGCGAGGGCGCGGCCGAGGACATGGACACCTTGCGCCGCATCGCCGGGGAGGTCGGCCGCCTCTCGCTCCCGGTGCCCGATCGCGTCACCCTCGAGCTCACGGCCGAGCTCCGCCGGCTGCCCTCGGCGCTGCGCGCGCCGGCCGAGGCGGATGCCGGTCCGATCGAGGTCCCGCTGCCCGTCGACGGCGCGGAGCGGATCGCGCCCTATGCCAGCGTCCCCCTGCCGGGCACGGGCGGCGTCGCGCTCGACCTGGAGTTGCGCGGCGCGCCGCGGGTGGACAGGATGATCCTCTCGCCGAGCGAGGCGGCGGCCCTTCGTCCGCGTGCGGAGCTGCTCGCGAGCGGCCTGGAGGGGGCGGGCCGCGTCTACGTGCATGTCGACGTGGAGGCGTTCGGGCCCAGCGAGGATGGGCTCGACCTGCGCCTCGCGGGCACCGTGGACGGGGCGGACATCCGCCTCGCCCGGCCGGAGGGCGGGCCCGGCGCCGTCGTCCACGTCTACCGCGGCGGCTCGGCGGCGCCGGTGCCGGTCGCGGCGGATCCGTTCGACCTGCACGCCGCGATGGTCCGGCTGGCGCAGAGGGATCCGGCCGAGCCCGTGGGCGTTCCCCGGATCGGCGGCGCGCTCCTGCTGGACGATGGCCGCGCGGTGGCCGACTTCGCCCGGACGCTCCATGCCAGCGCGCTGCTCGCCGCCCGCCCGGACCTCCTGGACGGGGACGAGGCCGCGGTGGCCATCGGCACGAGGCTCCTGACCTGGGAGGAGCGCGCCCGGCTCTATCGCGGGACCGACGCGGCGGCCGCGGGGGTGCCGGCGCGCGGGGAGGGCGGCCTCGGCCCGTTCGACCTCAGGGCCGTCGCGGAGCGGCTGCGCGGCGAGATGCGCCCCGTCCTCGCGGGGCGGGCGATGAACGGGCCGATCGCGGCGGTGCGCGGCTTGACAGTTCGACTGGGCGCCTACGACGCGGCGGCCGGCGCCGTGGCGCTGCAGGTCGAGCCCCAGCGCGGCGACCTGCTGCGGCTCGCGCTGCCGGACGTGCCGGGCGAGGTGCGCTACGCGCTGTCCCCGTCCTTCGCGCCCCCGGCGAGCCTGCCCTTGCCCGCCGAGGGCGCGCGGGCCGTCCTCGCGAGCCTGTCGCGCACGCCGCTGCGCCTGGGCCTGCACATGGACCTGCCGCCCGTGCCCGGCCCGCCGGAGGGCGCCGCGCCCGCGGCGGGCGAGCCGGCCGGTCCGGCCGTCGTGCCCGTCCCGGTGCTGCGGGCGGTCCTCTATGCCGGCCCGGCGATGGAGATCCCCATCCATGAGTTCGAGCCGGCCGCCTTCGCCGCGGACATCGAGGACGTGGCGACCGAATCGTTCGGCCCCGCCGACCTTCCGACGGCGACCCATCGCGACATCGTCGGCGCGGCCCTGCTCGCCGGCGGCCCGCTCGGCGCCGAGCTGCTGGATGCCATCGTCGCGCGCACCCCGAGCTATCCCCTCGTGCGCGAGGCGCGGCGGGACGACTACCGGGCGGCGCTCGCGGCGCGCTACACCGACGGGCTCGCCGGGCGGCCGATCTGGGTGCCCGCCGCGGTGCGGCTCTTCGATCCCGACCCGGCGACGCGGCGCGCGTCCGTCACGATCTCGCTCGATGTGGCCGCGCTGGAGCGGGGCGACGGCCGGGAGGATCCCGGCATCGCCGCGGCCCCGGCACGGGCCGATGTCGGGGCGGTCCATCTGCCGGGCGCCTTGGTGATCGACGACGAGACGCTGGCGCGGATGGGGTGGGCGACGCGCGCTGCGCCGCCGGACGAGCGGCAGCTCGCGCAATCCTTCGCGGCCGCGAACGGCGCCACGTTCGGAAGCGGCGCGCTGGGTACGCCCATCGCCGCCATCGTCCGCATCGAGCCGCGCGCCCGGGCCCTCGTCCCCGGCAGGCGCGCGGCCGACCCGCCGAGCCTGCGGATCGCCCCGCGGATCCTGGAGGCCTACGTCTTCCTCGAGAACCGGAGGGCTCCGGGCGACGCGCACCTCCTCCTGCACCATGTCGACGGCGAGGCGGGCGCGCCCCCGGCCGCCGATCTCGCGGCGCGCAGCCTGGTCCTCGTGCGGCCCGCCGGCGCGGCGCAGATCCCGCCGACGGCCCTCGTGCACAGCTGCGTCGATCCGCGCCTGATCCCGTCCGAGCTCGCCGGCCTGATCGCCGTGCCGCTGCCGGCGGCGGGGGCGGACGCCGTGCGCATGTACGCCGACCTGATCGACGAGCCGGTGATCTGGCTGACCCGCGCGGACTGCCTCGCGGGTGGGATCGCGGGACTGGACCCCGCGGAGGCCGGGCCGGACCTGGTGATGCGGGGGGTGCACGCGCGCGCCTTCGTGCCCGTTCCGGGACGGGGAGGTTGACCGCGATGGCGAAGGCGAATGGGGGGCGCGTGATGGGACGGACGCTGCGGATGGCGGTGGCCGGGATCTGGGGCGCGGCGGGGGTGGCGGGCGCGCAGGCGCCGACCGCCGCCGAGCTGGCCGCCCTGGTCGAGGGGCGCTCGGCGGAGCTGGAGCCCTACGACGCGCTCCTGAACGACCCCGACCCGATCCGTCAGGGCATCGCCATCGAGGCGCTCCTGGCCTCGGGGGACGCGCTCCTGGCCGGCATGGCGCTCGAGGCGGGGCTCGGCTCGTCCGATCCGGGCGTGCGGCAGCGCACGTTGCAGGCGTGGCTGGCCTCGGGGCCGGCGATCTCGATCGTGATCGGGGGAGACATCGAGGCGCCCAACTACCGCGGCAGCATGACCGCCGCCGGCGCCGCCATGGCCCCGGACGGGACCGCGGCCGTGACCTACGGGGTCGGCGCCTGGGATTCGGCGCGGCTCTGCTATGTCGGCGTGCCGCCGGCGGAGGGCGACTGCCGCCTGCGGGTCGGGAACGCGGGGGTGCGGGCCTCCGGTGCGAACGGCTCCTTCGTCTTCGAGGGGGTGCTCGGCAACGATGGCGTGGTGTCCGGGTCCGCCAGCGTGCGCAATGTCAGCCAGGGATTCGACGCCACGATGAGGGTACTGCCATGAGAAGAGACGCGAGACGCCGGACGATCGGCGCGGCGATCCTGGGGGCCGCGATGGCCCTCGCGCAGGGGGCGGGCGCGCAGGCGCTCACGCCCGAGGAGCTGCGCGCCCTGATCGACCAGAGAGTCGAAGGGCTCGACCCCTATCAGGCGCTCCTGAACGATCCCGACCCCGCGCGCAGCCGCGCCGCCGTGCGGATCATGATGGAGACGGGCGACCCCGACCTCGTGCAGATGGCGCGCGAGTTCGGCCTCGCCTCGCCCAACCCCGAGGTGCGGCGCATCGCGCTCGAGGCGTTCCTGGCGACCGGGCCGGTCCTGTCCGTCCGCTTCGACGGGGCGGGCCTCGAGGAGACGTATTTCGCCGGCGACGCGCGCAGCCATCTGGGCGCCTCGCTGGACCCGGACCTCGGGGCCTACTGGACCGCGCAGGTCGGCGCGTTCGACCCCGCGCAGCGCTGCTTCGTCGAAGCGGGGCGCGAGACCTGCTTCGTGACCGTCGGCTTCGACGGCGTGCGCTTCGACGGGCCGCAATACGCGGCCCGGGGCACGCTGGACGGCACGGGCTCCATCGCCGGCCATGCGACCATGTCACGGGTGGCCCAGGCGATCCCGTTCGTGATCCAGCTCGTCGACTGACCTCAGCGCACGGTGATCCGGTCGATCGCGACCGGCCCCTCGCTCCAGGCGCTCAGGACGATCACCCGGATGCGGTGCACGTCCCGCGGCGCGAGGACGCCGGTGTCGAAGATGCCGTCCTGCGCGATCTCCCCCCGGGTCCAGCGGCGGAACCGCCCGCCCTCGGCCGCGGGGTCCACTTCGAGGTAGACCGCGCGGGGCAGGGCGGTCTCTCCTCCCGTCGGGGCCTCGATCCGCAGGCCGGTCACGCGGGCGGGCGCCTCGCCCTCGACCTCGAGGACGATCTCGGCGCGCGCGCCCCCGTCGAACACGTAGAGCCCGCCGCCGAGGACGTTGCCCGGCCCCAGCTCCGGCGAGACCGGGGACGCGGAGGCCTCCGCGACGGTGAGGGCGAAGCCGCCGGGCTGCGGCGCCGGCACGGGCGCCGCGCGCGCCGCGAGGGCGGGGCCCCGCTCCGCGAGGTAGCGCCGCAGGTGGATGGCGATCTCCTCCATCCGGAGGAGGCGCGCCGAGGCGGGGTCGCCCGTCCACAGCGCCATGCCGACCGGGGCGCCGTCCGCGAAGGCGAAGGCGCCCGACGTTCCCGTGCCGATGCGCGCCTCGGACAGGACGCGCGCCTCGAGGTGATGGTAGCCGCGCCGCCCGACCAACTCGAGCGGGACGTGCTCCTCCTGACCGGCGCCGTCGATGCGCACGAGGCCGAAGCGCGTGGCCCCCCGCGCCGCGCCGGTCGCGGCCATGTCCGCCAGGCGCGCGGTGCAGCGCGGCTCGACGGCCCCCCGCGCCACCGCGAGCGCCAGGTCCATCTCCTCCCAGAAGGGCAGGATCGCGAGCCCGCTGCCGACGACGACGGGTGCGGATGTGCGCACGGTGATCTCGGGAAAGGCGAAGGGCGCGCCGTCCGGCTTCACGAGGTGGCGCGGGAAGACGACGTAGCAGGTCCCGCCCGAGCGGAACATGTGGCCGTGCCCGGTCGATCCGTTCGCCGCGTCCAGGCCCACGACCTGCGCCGTGGCCGCACCCCCTAGGGAGATGACGCAAAGGCAAAGGGCTGCTAGCATGCCGCGGGCTCGGCGCAGGGGGGATGCGATGCGACATCCGGCGATCGGCATGGCGGCGGTGCTCCTGACGGGGCCGGCCTGCGCGCAGGCTCCCTTGACCCTCAAGGCCCCCGAGCCTTTCTACGAGGAAGTCCGCCCCGGCGCCAACATTGCGGGCTCCGTGATGATCGGCGCCCTGCGCCATGGCAGCGCGCCGGTCGACGGCGCGGCGCGGCCCTTCCTCGTCCACGTGCCGGGGGACTGGGCGGGCGATCCGCTCTGCGCCGGGGTGGTCACCGCCGACGGGCTCTACGAGGCGCTCAATTCCTATCCCGCGACCCCGCCCGACTGGGGCGGCGGCATGGTCGAGGTCGATTTCCCCACGGACGAGGGCGCCCTCCTCGACGCGCAGGGGCCGGGCGATCTGGGGATCCGGGTGACCCGGGGCCCGTGCGGCGCGCCCGGCGCGCCTGCCGCCGTCGCCTCCTGGCGCGCGGACGGGGCGGCGGCCTCGGGCGTCCTTCTCCTGGTCAAGGGGTTCGGCGCGGACGAGGTGTTCGCCGCCAGCGGCGCCTTCCCGGCGCCCGTGCGCTGCCGGGAGATCGCGCCCGGCGGCGTGACCCTGGCCGACCATGTCTGCGCGCTGCCGGAGGGCGCGCGCGGGCGGGCGCAGATCACGCTCCACGCGGTGACGGACGGCATCCCGGCCGAACCCCATGTCTTCGAGCTCTGGCTCGGCGCGCCTTGAGCGACGGTCGCTTGTCGCTCCTGATGCGCACGGGCCCGCTGCGCGGGCTCGGCCGGGGGGCGGGGCTGGTGCGGCTGGCCACGCTCCTGGCGCTCGCTGCGGTGTTCCT
The DNA here is from genome assembly GCA_963833115.1 of uncultured Alphaproteobacteria bacterium. GTDB lineage: Bacteria > Pseudomonadota > Alphaproteobacteria > Rhodobacterales > Rhodobacteraceae > Hasllibacter. Next base: position 839,556 of record CAWHWS010000002.1, read on the forward strand.
GTGGTGGCTGCGGGCGGCCGACGAGGGCGCCGACCGGACGATCCTCCTGGAGCTGCGCACGACGGCGCTGGAGCTCGCCTTCGCCGAGGGCGCGGGCCGTTGGAAGGCGACCCGGGCGGTGATCTGCCGCTTCCAGGCGGGCGCGGTGCCCGGGGCGGGCGGCAGCGAAGAGTGCGGCGGCTCCTCGCTCTACGAGTCCGTCTCGCCCGGCGGCCTGCGGGACGTCGACTTCGTCTGGACCCCCGGCGCCGTCCTGCGCGCCGAGGTGGGCCCGAACGGCGCGCTCCTCCTGCAGGTCGAGGACGGGGAGATTGGCCTGGACGCGCGCGCCGGCGACGCGCCCCTAGGCCCCGGCTCGCGGATCCTGGTGAGCGCGCAGGCCTGGCGCCGCTCCGGCGCGCTGACCTTCGCGGCCCGGATGCGAGCGGGGTCCGTCATGGCCGCGGGGCAGGACGCGCTCGTGCTCGGCGGACGATGGGAGGCGCGGCAGACCGACCCGTTCGCGTCCTGGGTCCGCCGGGGCGACGCGGAGACCGACGTCGTGAAGTCGGGGGAGATCGTGCGCGGCAGCCAGATGACGGTCGCGGGCGACCCGCTGCCGGACGGGGACGGGCGCGCCGAGGTTCCGGTCTACGGCCATCTGACGCCGGGCGTCGACGAGGCGGGCCCCCACATGGAGGTCGTCGCGCTCTCCCGGCCGGGCGCGACGGGGCTCATGACGATGTATTTCGGCAGCGAGCGGCCGAAGCTCATCCGGCCGGGTCCGATCGACTTCGTGATCTCGAGCCCGTTCCTCCTGGCGTTGGCGGTGATCGCGCAGCTGTTCTCCGCGATGGTCCAGATTTATGTCGACCTGACCGAGCGGCGCGGCGCGGGGCGCGCCCGGGGCGACTAGAAGTCGATCTCCGGCAGGGCGGTGGCGCCCCCGGCCGAGGCGCCCGCCAGGGCTCCGGTGCTCCAGAGGCCCATGTGCAGCGCGCCGCCCTGCGATGACGCCGCGAGCACGTCTCCGCAGGGCGCGGTCGGCATCGCGCCCGCGAGGCGCGGCCCGCTTCCATAGGCCCAGCGCCCGTCCGCGCCGATGGGCATCGCGAGCGTTCCGCAGCCCGAGCCGCCGCCGGCCCGCGCGGCCGCCTCCGCGATCCATGTCGCGCTGCCGGGCAGGTGCGCCTGCGTCCCCACGTCCTCGATCATGCGCGGCAGGATCGAGGCGTCGAAGTCGATCCCGTCCGGCAGGCGCAGCGTGCGGAAGATCGCGATCGCCCCGATCTCCGGTCGCGCCAGATCGTGCAGGGCGACGAAGCTCTGCGACATCGGGGCGGGCCAGTCCGCGGTGGTCCATCGGGTGGCGGCCGTCATCGTGCCCGTGCCCGCGAAGGCGGCGGCGCCCGCGGTCTCGACCGCGAGGGGGGCGTCGAACCGGGCGGCGAGCTCGGCGCCGATCTCGTCGACGTCCTGCCCGGTGCGCAGGTCCGTGAGCGTCAGGATCTCGGGCGGCCGGCTCGCCAGAGCCGGATCGACGGGGGCCGCCGCGAAGGGCGCCGCGGGCTCGGCCGCATCGACGATCCGGAGCTCGACGGGCGCTTCCACCGCGGCGCCGGCGAACGCGCCGCCGCCCATCATGCGGCGCGCGGCCCCGACATGGACGCCCCCTTCCACGGCCGCGAGGAGCCGGGCCGTGGCGAACGGCCCGCCCGCGAGCCCCCGGCCGCGCTTGTAGTCCGCGATCGCGCGGCCGGTCGCGCGGCCCATCGCGCCGTCGACGGGCCCCGCGTCGTAGCCCGCGGCATTGAGCCCGGCCTGCAGGCGGCGCAGGCCGGCGCCGTCCAGGTCGCGCCCGATCTCGGAGGCGAAAAGCGCCGGATCGCCGTCGGGATAGACGCGCCAGGCCGGGCTCGCGGCGACGAGGTCGTGGATCTCCCCGGCGGCCAGGCGCCCGGTCGCGCTCGCGCCGATGGAGCGCTGGTAGGCGGCGATGGAGGCGCGGGTGCCGGGGCCGTAGGCGCCGTCGATCGCGCCGTCGTAATGGCCCAGGGCGCGCAGCGATTCCTGGACCTGCATCCGCGCGTCGACGGTCATCGGAAGGGCATCGGCCGGCGCCGCCCGCGCGCCCGAGGAGGAGGACGCCGAGGAGGAGGACGCGCGGGCCGCGCCCTGCGCCCTCGGAGCCGAGCGCACGGCCTGCGAGGCGATGGCCGCCCCCAGGATGCCGATCGCGAGGCGCCGCGCGGTGTCGTCCGCCGCCGCCGGCATGGGAAGCGCGACGGCGCAGGACACCAGCAGGCCGAGGGCGCGCCGGGGCGACGTGCGGCGGGCCGGGGAGGGAGCTTCGAGTTGGCGCATGCGGGGTCTCCGGCGGGGCTTCGGGTCCTGGGGGCGGGGGCTCGGCCCCGCTGCGGCTCGCCCGGATGGTGGCCGCACGCTTGCCTCGAGGTCAATGCCCCTGGCGCGAAGACGCGGGACCGCCCCGTGGCCCGGTCCGCGCTCGCGGCCCCGGATCCGGCCGGTTCGGGACCAGGCGCCGGGCAAGCCATCACCGCGCCGGTGAAGATCGCGGGAGGCCGCGGGCCCGCGGACCCGCCGAGGCCGTGAAGCCGCGAGCTCCGCGGGCCCGGCCCAGGCCGCGGCACGAGTTGGCGTCCGCTTCGACCCGGCCCACGCGCGGGTCCGGACCGGCCCGCGGGCTCCCATCATCGCCGCCGAGGGGGCGGCGGACGTCGGCGCGAGGGTAACGTCGTCCTCACTGGCAACACGGTCTTATGCGGTCGGCCCACGCCCGGATGCCCGTCGGGCCGCCACGCGGCGGGTCGTCCCGCGTCCGGGTCGCGCCGGGCGCCTCGACGCGGTCGGCCCGTCGAGATCGCGACCTCCTCCACCCCGCGCTCCTCCGGGCGCCGCAGGATGCCCGAGCGGGCGGCGGGTGCCGCCGGCGACGACGGTCGCGGTAGACGCCGACCGGGGTCGTGGACGCGGGTGCCTTGGGGGAGGGCGAACCGCCCGCTTCCGACCTGGCCGGGTCGCGCGGTCGGGTCTGACGTCGGGGGATCAGGCCCGGGGGCATCCGGTCCCCTTCCGGGATGGCGCGCCGCGCGGGCCGATGGGGGCGTGCGAGGCGGAGCCGTCACGCGCCCATCCGCAAGCTGGCGCCCTTCACGCCGGTGCTTCGTCCGTCGGCGCTCCGGTCGGAGCTCCCAGGCACCGTGCGGTCCGGCCCGTCGACGCTCATCCTTGACACGCAATGGCGGATCCGCGCCCTCGCGCGCCCGTCCGGCCGTCGCCCGGGACCTGCCGAGATGGCGCCCGGCCCGGCGTGCGCGGCGCAGGGCGTGCGCGACCGGCGCGGCCCCCTCGCCGCCGGCCGGCTCCGGCGGTGCCCTCGCCATGTCAGGCGATCGGCCATGCGGTCCGGTCCGTCCGGGGAAGGTGCCGAGCGATCCATGCGCCGTCTCGTCGTCGTCGGAACCGGCTCCCTGGGCGGAGCGATCGTGGAGGCGCTCGTCCTCGCGGGCCACGAGGTCGCGGCGGTGTCGCGCGGCGCCGCCGCGGGGGCGCTGCGGCCCGGCGTCGAGCCGATCCCCTGCGACCGGCATGGCGACGTGTCGAGCCTCGCCGGCCGGACCTTCGACTGGGCGTTCGACACCTGCGCCGTCGCGCCGGATGCGGTGGACGCTCCGCTCGGCGCCCTCGGGGGCGATCTTGGCCGCTATGCGCTGATCTCCTCCCTGTCGGTCCATGGCACCTACGCGGCGCCCGGCCTGACCGAGGCGGCCCCGCCCCCGGATGCGTCCGCCGCCGACCTCGCCGTCGCGGCCGCCCGTCCCGCCGGTGATCGCGCCTCGGCCCCCGCCTACGGCGCGTCCCACGGGCCGCTCGAGCGCGCCTGCGAGCGGGCCGCCTCGGCGCGGCTCGGCGCAGGCGCCACCGCCCTGCGTGCCGGGGTGCCGTTGGGCGCGGGAGACGACACCGACCGCCTCGCATGGTGGGCGCGGCGGGCCGGCCTCGCCGCGCGGCCGCTGGCCGAGACCTCGGGGCCGCTCGTCGCCTGGGACCGTGGCCGGCGGGGCGTCGCACCGCGCTGCGGCATGACGGAGGCGCAGGGGGCGAGGCTGCTCGGGATTGCGCCGGGCTGACCTTCGCGCCGCCCCCGGCGATCGGCCCGGCGGCGTGCCGGGGCGCTTGGGCCGCCCGAGGCCGCCGCGGGTGGAATGCGCCCGGCTCAGCGGCCCGCCCGCACCGAGCCGGCGTGGCTCGGTGCGGGCGGGACGCGGGGTGGTGGATGGTCGCGGCCGTCCCGTGGCCGCGCGGGCCGGACGCCTGGTTCGGCGTCCGGCATGCGGCCCTCAGGGAGCGCCGGACGCGGCGAAGCCGGTGAAGCCGCCCATGCCCAGATCGCCCAACGACGTCAGGGCGCCGCTCGCGAGGTCCACGGAATAGAGGCCCGCGTTGTCCTCGCCTTCCATCTGGAGGATCGCGTAGGCGAGGTCCGAGCCCTCGGCCGCCGAAACGATGTCGAAGCCGCCCATGTCGGTGACGTCGACCTCGGCGCCGTCGAGCGTCAGGGAGCCGACGGTCGCGAGCTCGCCGGCGTTGTTGGCCAGGGTGACGAGGGCGTCCGCGCCCGCGTCGAGCGCGTATTGCGCGGTGCTCGCGGCGGTCCCGCCGGCGACCGCGTTGGTGTAGGCGTTCGCGAAGATCGTGGGCGTGCTCCCCGCGGCGGCGTCGCCGTCGAGGTAGAACGCGTCGGTGAAGCGGCGGACGGAGTTCGCCCGCTCGTCGCCGTCGCCGAAGCCTTCGGGGAAGTAGACCAGGTTCGATCCGTCCGCGCCCACGGCACGCACGGCGTCGATCTGATTGTTGAAGTCGAAGGCCACGGCGCCGTCGCCGATCATGGCGTCGTCCATGAACATCGCGCCCAGATCGGTCAGCGCGCCGGAGGCCGGGTCGACCTCGTAGATGGCGCCGTCGGCATAGCCGAGGAGCTGGCCGGTCACGGGCCGGAAGGCAATGGCGCGCAGCGGGGTCTCGAGCTCGAAGGTCCGGACCTCGCCGGGCGCGGCGATGTCGGCCATGGTCACGAGCGTCGCGCCGTCCTCGGCGAGGGCGTAGCCCATCGTGCCGGCATGGCCCATGGCGAGGGCGGGCGTGGCGGCGCCGAGCGCGAGGAGCGCCGCGAGGGGGGCGGTGCGAAGTGTCATGCTTGATCTCCCGATCCTTGAGCGGCCCCGAGGCCGCGGCATGCGTGAAGTGACGTCCGGTCCGGGCCGAGAGTTTCGCCAAACCCGAAGAAAATCCCGATCGTCGCGCCTCGCGTGCCGTTCGCGCATGGACAGCGCCTCGCGAACGCGGGCAAACCCTCCGCATGACCCGGCCGACCACGACCGACGACATCGAGAGCCTGATCGCGCGGTGCGGTATCGGCGAGCGTGCGGCGATGGAGGCGCTCTACGCGGCGACCTCGGCGAAACTCTACGGCATATGCTTGCGTGTCTTGAGGGACCGGGCCGCCGCGGAGGACGTCCTGCAGGAGGTCTACGTGAAGGTCTGGCACGCATCTGATCGCTACGCCGCGAACGGCCTGAGCCCGATCACCTGGCTCGCCACGATCGCGCGCAACGCCGCGATCGACCGCGTCCGCGCGCAGCGCCGTCGCCGCGAGGACGGGGGCGACGCCATTCCCGAGATGCGCGATCCCGCCGCGACCCCGGAGCAATCCGTCATCGCCGCGTCGGAGGCCGCGCGGATCGGCGCCTGTCTGGGGGAGCTCGACCCGGCGCGCCGTGCCGCCGTGCGCGGCGCCTATCTCGAGGGGCGGACCTATGCCGAGCTGGCCGATGCCGCCGGCGTGCCGCTCAACACCATGCGGACGTGGCTGCGCCGTTCCCTGTTGGCGCTGCGCGCCTGCCTCTCGCGATGACCCTGACGGAGGAAGACATGATCGCCGCCGCCGAGCACGCCGCCGGGCTGGACGAGGGCGACGCGCGTGCCGCCTCCCGCCGCCGCATGGCCTCCGATCCGGATTTCCGCGCGGAGGTCGCGGACTGGGAGCGCACGCTCGTCACCTTCGTCGACGAGGTGGCCGAGGTCGCCCCCCCCCGGCGCGTCTGGCGCCGCCTGCGCACGAGGCTCTTCGCCGGCGCGCCGTCCCTGCGGGCGCGCCTGGCGCCATGGCTCCTGGCGGGAGCCGCCGCCGCCGCGCTCGCCGTCGCGGTCCTGCCCTTGCCTGTGCCGGACGGCGGGGAGGGCACCGCCATCGTCGCCGAGATCGCGACCGAGGGCGACGCGCTGCGCGTGCTCGCGGCCTACGACCCCGCGGCCGGCGCCTTCCGCGTGCGCCGCCTCGCGGGCGCGGCGCCCCCGGGCCGCGACCTCGAGCTCTGGGCGATCGCGCCGGGCGAGGCGCCCGTGTCCCTCGGCGTCATCGAGGAGGACGGGCGCGCGCCGCTTCCGGAATCGCTGCGCGACGACGTCGCGAGCCTGACGCTCGCCGTCTCCGAGGAGGACGTCGGGGGCTCGCGCACCGGCGTGCCGGGCACGGTGCTGGCCGCCTCCGCCGTCGTCGCGTTCTGACGGGCGGTCGAAACTTCCGGGCGTTCCCCTACGTTACTGAAACATGGCGACGCAGACCCGCGCCGCACCTCACCAGGAGAGACGACATGCGACGCACCCTCAAGGCCCTGACCCTGACCGCCGCCACGCTGGCCGCGACCGCCGCCTTCGCGCAGGACAACCCCACCGTCGGCGGCGCGCCGATGATGGCGGACATGAACATCGTCGAGAACGCGGTGAACTCGCCGATCCACACGACCCTCGTCGCCGCCGTGCAGGCCGCCGGCCTCGCCGAGACGCTCTCGGGCCCCGGCCCGTTCACCGTCTTCGCCCCGACCGACGAGGCCTTCGCCGCGCTGCCCGCCGGCACCGTGGAGACGCTGCTGATGCCCGAGAACCTCGAGATGCTGCAGAAGGTCCTGACCGCGCACGTCGTGCCGGGCACCCTCACGGCCGAGGCGCTGATCGCCGGGGTCGGCTCGGACGGGTTCAACCACCTGCAGACCGTCTCGGGCGACGCGCTGTCGGCCCAGGTCACCTCCGGCGGCAACGTCTTCGTCTACGACGAGAGCGGCAACGCCTATCAGGTCACGATCGCCGACGTCATGCAGTCGAACGGCGTCATCCACGTGGTCGACGGCGTCCTGCTGCCGAAGTGAGCCGACGCGCCGGCGGGGCCCCGGGCCCGGCCGGCGCCATGCGCCGAGGCGCGCCGCCGCGCCGTGGCGGGGACCGATCACCCTAAGGCCGCGCCGATCCGATCCAGGGCGCGCCTGATCTCGGGCAGGGCGCGGTCCTCGTCGTGGACGACGAGCCATTGGTCGTGCCCGAGAGCGTCGATCTCGGGGCCGGCGCGGCCGAGCCCGGGCTGACGGTCCCCGAGGAAGGTCGGAAGCACGGCCCGCCCCGCCCCTCGCAGCGCGAGATCGAGGGCCAGCCGGGGGGCGTTCGTCTCCACGGCGATGCGGCTCCCGTGATGCTCGGCGACCCAGCGCGCGGAAGGCGTGCGCGCGCGCACGGCCACCCAGCCATCCACGGCACCCGGCGCGGCATAGGGGGCGAAGGCGACGCGCCGAAGCCTGCGCCCGGCCAGCCCGGCCTCCACGGGCCGCCGGGAGCGGAACCCGATCGCGGCCTCCCGTCGCGGGATCGACAGCACGTCCTCGCCCTGGAGGAGCCGGATCCGCAGATCGGCCGGACGTCCCGTGATCGCCGGCAGGTCGTCCGCCAAGGCGAGCATGGTCCAGGTCCCGGCCGCGATCTTGACGAGGGGCGGCGCGCCTGCGGGAGCCGGCGCCGTGGCGCGCGCGATCGCCGCCTCCGCGGGGCGCAGCTCGTCGCGGAGCCTCTCGCCGTCCGCCGTCAAGCCGTAGCCATGGGTCCGCCGGACGAAGAGCTCGCGGCCCAGGGCGCGCTCCAGGGCCCGCATGCGCCGGCCGAGCGTCGGCGCGCTCGACCCGATCTCGCGCGCCGCGACCGACAATCCGCCGAGCCGCGCGATGGCCAGGAACGCCGCGAGGTCGTCCCAGGAGGCGCCGCCGGGGCCGCCATCGGGGGCGGTCGTGTCATCCATGGAACGACCCCTCCACGTCATGTCGTTCCGGCCATGGTCCGCGATCGCTAGCCTGCGGGCAACGACCATGGCGCGGACCAGGAGGAAGACCCATGACCGACGACACCGAGCACCGCTCGAGCCCGCCGACGCGGACCCTGGGGCGGGGCGGGCCGATCGTGTCGGCCTACGGCCTGGGCACGATGACCTTCGGCGCGGAGACGGACGAGGCGGAGGCGTGCCGCATGCTCGACCTCCACGCGGCGCGCGGCGGGACCCTGATCGACACGGCCGACGTCTACGCGGGCGGCGCCTCGGAGGAGATCATCGGCCGGTGGGGCCGGGCGCGGGGCGGCATGGACGACCTGATCCTCATGACCAAATGCCGGTTCGCGCCGACCCCGGGAAGCGCGGGCGCCTCGCGGCGCGCGGTGCTGCGCCGGGCCGAGGCCAGCCTGCGCAGGCTGCGGATCGAGGCGATCGATCTCTTCGTGGTCCATGGATGGGACGCGCGCACCGACGTGAGCGAGACCCTGGGCGCGCTCGGGGATCTGCGCGCGGCGGGCAAGATCCATCATTACGGCTGGTCGAACGTCACGGGGTGGCAGCTCGAGCGGATCTGCGGCGCGGCGCGGGCGCTGGGGCTGCCGATGCCGTGCGCGCTCCAGCCGCAGTATTCGCTGCTCGATCGCGGGATCGAGTGGGAGGCGCTCCCCTGCGCGCTGGAGAACGGCGTCGGGATCACGCCCTGGTCGCCCCTGGGCGGGGGCTGGCTGACGGGGAAGTACGCGGCGGACGCCCGCCCGGCCGGCGCGACGCGGCTGGGCGAGGACCCGGGCCGCGGCGTCGAGGCCTACGACCGGCGCAACGTCCCGCGCACGCATGCGGTGCTGCGCGCGGTTCGGGACGTGGCCGCGCGGCACGGCCGGCCGATGGCGCATGTGGCGCTCGCCTGGCTGGCCTCCCGCCCCGGGGTGGCCTCGATCCTCCTGGGCGCGCGCGATGCCGAGCAGCTCGCGGGAAACCTGGCCGCCGGCACCCTCGCGCTTGGCGCGGACGAGCTCGCGGCCCTCACCGCCGCCTCCGCGCCCGGCTTGCCGGACTACCCCTACGGTTTCGTGCGCGACTGGAGCGAGGTGGGCCACTGGGCGCGGCTGGGAACGTGACGCCGGGCGGGACGGGGACCTCGCCCCGGGCGGTCACCGCCCCCGGCGTTCGCGGATGATCGACTCCAGGCGGTCGGCGTCCTCCTCGACCAGCGCGATCCTGGCGCGCATCCGGTCGACCACGCCGTCGTCGCGCGCGATCATCCGGCGCATCAGGTCCGCGCGGCCGCGATGGGCGCGCAGGCTGTCGAACAGGCTGCGGTCCAGGGCTTCCTCCTGCGCGGCGTCGAGCGTCGCTGCGGTGTAGGCATGGCCGGTATGGCACCTGTAGCGGTGGATCGGCCCGTCCTCGACCTCCCACAGGACGCCGTTGCAATGGGGGCAGTTGTAGGGGGACAGCGTGCCCAGCTTACGTCCGGCTTCCATGCTCGCATCCTCCAGCGCCGCGATCTTGAGCTCAACCCCTATGTCCCAAGGCACCCTCACGTCGGTCTCGGCCGGCGTGCCGACGAGGGCGCCGATCCGCCCCGCGAGCGCGTCCAGGGGAACGGCCTCCGCCTCGGGGCTGGCCGCGAGGGCGGCGCGGGGCATGTCGGGGAACTCGGCCCCGTCCGGATCCTGGACCAGGGTCCGGCAGGCGGCGCGCATCATCGCCCGCACGCCCGCGGCGCCGTCGTCCATCAGCCCGGACAGGACGACGCCGATCGCCCGCCCGGGCCGGTAGACCGCCGCCGAGCGGAAGAGGGGATCGACGGCCGGGCGGAAGTTGTTCTCGTGCGCGCCGCGCCGCAGGTGCAGATGATCGCTCCCGATCAGGAGATGCGTGTCCGGCGGCGCGAAGTGGATCCGCCCCGGCTCCATCGGCATCGACTCCTCGGCGACGACGATCGGCAGACGCGAGTGGGGCACGAGGAGGTCCGCGGCCCGCACGCCGCTGCCGGCGGCATGATGGAGGCAGACCATGACCGCGGCGGGCAGGTCCTCCGGCAGGCCGCCGAGGAGCCGCTTGAGTACCGTGAAGCTGCCGGCCGAGCCGCCGATCACCACCGCGTCGATCCTGTGGGCCATTTCGTCTCCTAGACAGTCGGTGGCGACCCTATCATCGATTGGGCGCGGAAGAAGAGGGCGATTCATGTCCGACGACCATCCCGACCCCGACGACGATCGCGAGCCCGCGGCCGTCGACCCGTTGCCCGTCGTCGGGATCGGCGCATCGGCGGGCGGCATAGAGGCGCTGACCGACCTGATCGGCGGCATCGAGCCGGGCGTGGGCGCATGCTACGTGATCATCCAGCACCTCGCGCCCAACCATCGATCGATCCTCCACGAGCTGCTGGACAAGCACTCCGCGATCCCGGTCAGCCAGATCGAGGACGGCGAGCGGGTCCGCGCGGACAGCATCATCGTCATTCCGCCCGGGCAGGCGGCCCGGATCGACGGCGACCACATCAAGCTGACGGCCCGCGACGACGCCGATCCCGTCTTCCGGCCCATCGACATCTTCTTCTCGTCGCTGGCGGAGGCGCGGCGCCGCGCGGCCTATTGCGTGATCCTGTCGGGCACCGGGTCCGACGGCACGGCCGGGATGCGGCAGATCAAGGCCGCCGGCGGGGTCGCGATCGTCCAGGAGAGCGAAGGCGCGCGCTTCCCCGGCATGCCCGACAGCGCGGTCGCGACGGGTCTCGTCGACCTCGTGCTGCCCTCCCGGGAGATCGGGCCGCGCCTGCGCACGATCCTCCGCCACCGATCGGGCCATCTCGGGCCGCGGCGGCGCGACCTTTCGAACGAGGTCGAGGCGGCCCTGCCGCGCATCGCGCGCCACCTCGCGCACGTCACGGGGCACGATTTCTCCGAGTACAAGCCCGGGACCCTGACCCGGCGGATCGAGCGCCGGATGTCCCTCATGCGCCTGGACTCGGTCGATCGGTTCCTCGAGACGCTTGAGACCCAGGACGAGCAGGCGAGCCTCCTCGCCAACGATTTCCTCATCGGCGTGACCCGGTTCTTCCGCGATCCCGAGATCTTCGCCCAGCTTCCCGAGCGGGTCGTGGCCCCGATCCTCGACCGCGCCCTGGCGAACGTGCGGATATGGGTGCCCGGCTGCTCCACCGGGGAGGAGGTCTACTCGATCGCCATCCTCTTCATGGAGGCGATGCGCGCGCGGGGCGACCGCCGGCCCCTGCAGGTCTTCGGGACCGATATCGACCAGCATGCCCTCCTGGCCGCCCGTTACGGCGAGTTCGACGCGCGCACGCTCGATGAGATGGACCCGGACCGGCGCGGCGCCTTCTTCCAGAAGACCGGGAACGCCTGGCGGGCCCGGCCCGAGCTGCGCGAGATCTGCGTGTTCGCGCCCCACAACCTGCTGCAGGACCCGCCCTTCTCCCGGCTCGACCTGATCTCCTGCCGGAACATGCTCATCTACCTGAAATCCGAGCTCCAGTCGCAGGTGTTCCCCCGGTTCCACTTCTCGCTCCGGGCGGGTGGGATGCTGCTCCTGGGGCCGTCGGAGACGCTGGCGGGAAACGACGCCCTCTTCCATCCGGTCGACAAGGCGGCGCGCATCTTCCTGCGGAACGACGAGGCGGCGGCCGGCTACAGCGCCTTGTCGGACATGCCGCCCGCGGCGGCCATGCGCGGCACCCCCGCCGGGCGCGACCGCCGGGAGGTCGCCCTGACGGGCGCGGCGTCCGAGATCTCCCGCGAGACGGCGGCGCAGCACGCTTTCCTGCGCTCGCGCGCGGCGCCGTTCGCCGTCGTCTCCTCCGGCGGGGAGGTGCTCTACGTCTCGCCGCAGATGGCCGCCTTCGTGGGCCCGGCGTCGGGCGTTCCGACGACGGATATCGACGGCTACCTCGCGTCGGCGCTGCGCGTGCCGGTCCGGATCGCGCTCGCCGAAGCCGCCGAGACGGGCGGCCCCGCCACGGCGGACACGGTGATCGTCCCGGATGTCGGCGGCGAGGGCCCGAGCGTCTTCGACATCGCGGTCGAGCCGCTGCGCGGCGACGCGGGGGCGTTCCTCCTCACGTTGACCCAGGTGCGCGCCATCGAATCGGGCCTCCTGGATTCCGCCCTGGAGGGGCGCGACGCCTCGGACAGGCACCACCTGGAGCACGAGAACGTCCGCCTGCGCCGGCAGGTGAGCGCGGCGATGCGCGAGTACGAGACGTCGGGCCAGGAGCTCAAGAGCACCAACGAGGAGCTCATGAGCATGAACGAGGAGCTGCAATCCTCGAACGAGGAGCTCGAGACCTCGCGCGAGGAGCTGCAGTCGATCAACGAGGAGCTCGAGACCGTCAACGCCGAGCTGCGCGAGAACAACCAGCAGCTCCTGCGCGCGAACTCGGACCTCAAGAACCTGTTCGAGGCGACCGACATCGCGGTCCTCTTCCTCGACCGGAGCTTCGCGGTCCGCTCGTTCACCCCCCCGACCGCCGCGATCTTCAGCATCCGGACGCGCGATGTCGGCCGCCCGATCTTCGACCTCGCGAGCCGGGTGGAGTATCCCGAGCTCGAGGCGGACGCCGCGAGCGTCGACGCCACCCTCCAGCCGATCGAGCGCGAGGTCCACCTGACCGGTTCGGGGGAGACGTTCCTCCTGCGGATGCGGCCCTACAGGACGATCGACGACCGGATCGACGGCTACGTGCTCTCCTTCGTCGACATCACCAATCGCAAGAACGCCGAGGACGCGCTGCGCCGGGGCGAGCGCCTCCTCGCGCGGCAGTACGCCGAGCTCGAGAACCTCTACGACACGACGCCGGTGGGCCTGGCGCTGATCGACCGGGACCTGCGCTACCTGCGGGTGAACGAGATGCTCGCGCGGATCGACGGGCAGCCGATCGACCGATACGTCGGCATCACGATCAGTGAGATCATGCCGCAGATCGCCCCGATCGTCAGCCCCCTCTACGCCCAGGTGTTCGAGACGGGCAGCCCCGTCCTGGGCCACGAGATCACCTCCGTCATGGACGAGAGCGGCGATCTGCCCCGTCATTTCCTGGCCGACTTCTACCCCGTGCTGATCGACGGTGAGGTCTACGCGACCGGCATCTGCGTGCGGGAGGTGACCGAGCAGAAGCGCCTCATGGACGAGATCGCCGCCAGCGAGCTGCGCTTGACCCGGCTCTTCGACGCCTCGCCCGTCTTCATCGCGATCACCGAAGGGCCCGATCACGTCTTCACCTATTCCAACCCCGCCAACGAGGAGATGACCGGCCACCGGAGCCTGATCGGGCGATCGCTGATCGAGGCGTTCCCCGAGTTCCACGACGGGCCCGTCGAGAACCTCTACGACGAGGCCTACAAGTCCGCCGAGCGCGTCACCGTCCCCGAGCTTCCCGGGCCGGGCGATCCCGACGCCGCGGAGCCACGCGACCTCTGGCTGTCGCTGACGCTGGAGCCGAACCGGAACGCCGAGGGCGAGGCGACGGGCCTGATCAGCTTCGCCTACGACATCACCGAGCAGGTGGAGGCCCGAAAGGACATCGAGAAGCAGAACGACCACCAGCGCCTGCTGCTGGGCGAGCTCCAGCACCGGGTCAAGAACACGCTCTCCACCATCCGCGCCATCTCGCGGATGCTGCTGCCCGGCTCGGACGACCTCCGGACCTTCCACGACCGCCTGAGCGCGCGCCTGGGCGCGCTCGCGCGGACCCACGACCTCCTGACCGACGCGCAGTGGACGACGCTGGACCTCGCGCAGATCGTCAGGCAGGAGGCCAAGCCATACGTTGGCGAGGGGGCGCCGCGCGTCACCGTCTCAGGCGACGACGTGATCCTCGGATCGCAGAGGGCGACCTCCCTGGGGATGGCGATCCACGAGCTGATGACCAACGCCGCCAAGCACGGGGCGCTGTCGACCGACGAGGGGACCGTCTCGGTCGAGACCGAGATCCGGGAGGGCCGGGTCCACGTGCGCTGGATCGAGGCCGGTGGCCCGCCCGTGCCGCCGGAGGACGCGCGCGGCGCCGGCTTCGGAACTTTCGTGCTGAGCCGTGTCTTGACCAGCGACCTGGGGGCGGACGTGGAGGCTCGCTGGGCACCGGACGGCCTGCGCTACGACATCTCCTTCGAGGACGTATCCGACGTATGAAACCGATCCTGCTCGTCGAGGACGAGGCCTTCATCGCCATCGAGACCGAGATGGCGCTCATGGAGCACGGGCAGGGACCCGTCGCGATCTGCGCGAACGCGCGCCAGGCCCACGACTGGCTCGCCGACTACGAGCCCCGCGCGGCCCTGCTCGACTTCAACCTCGGCGGCGGCGAGACCAGCGAGGCGGTCGCGGCCGCCCTCCTGGAACGCGGCATCCCGATGGCCCTGCTCACTGGCTACACCGAAGCGACCCTTCGATCCGGGACGATCCCGAGGGACACGCCGCGGTTCTCCAAGCCCTGCCACGTGGAGGACGTCGTGATCTGGCTCGAGAGCCTTGCCCTTTGACCCGGGCGGACGCGGCGCGGCGGCCGGAGCCCGGGCGGTGAACGTCGCCCTCGCGACGTCGCAGTTCCTCCCGCTCTACCTCAGCCGTCACGGCCTGGGGCCCGAGGCGCACGCGGCGGTGGCGGGCGTCGCCGTCAGGCGATCCGTCTTCGAGAACGGCGAGCTCATCGTCCCGGCAGGGGACCGCCAGGAGGAGAGCTGCCTGCTGATCCGCGGTATCGCGGTGCGCCGGCACGTCGGGCCGAAGGAGGCCGCGGTCATCAGCTCGGTCTGCGTGCCCGGCGACTTCATCGACCTGCATTCGCTCATCCCGAAACGCCTGGACCACGACGTCGTCTCGGTCGGCCGGACGGCGGCCGAGTTCGTCGCCCATGCCGACCTGGATCGGCTCTGCTTCGACCGGCCCGAGATCGGGCGCATGCTCTGGGCGGCCACGCTCCTTGACGCGCAGATCTACCGGACGTGGATCGTCCTGGCCGGCGTGATGCGCGCGCCGGGCCGCATCGCCCATCTGCTGTGCGAGCTGGAGCATCGCCTGTCCGCCGTCGGGCTGGCGGATGACGGCAATTTCGCGATGCCCCTGACGCAGACGGACGTCGCCGAGGTGACGGGCCATTCGGCGGTGCACGTGAACCGCGCGCTGCAGGACCTCCGCGGCGGCGGGCTCCTGGAATGGCGTGGGCGCACGGTGCGCATCCCGGACGTCCCCCGGCTCCAGGCCTTCTGCGATTTCGACGCGGCCTATCTCGGCCATGGCTCGCCGGAAACCAAACCAGAAAACTAATCTTAGTTAAGCGCGCCCCCCTCGCCGTTGTGGGGGCGGCGGTTCGACGCGAGACATGTCCGCGTCGGCGTGCCTCCGTCCCAGGTGCGTCGACGACCACACACACAGCGACGACGACCCAGGGACCACGAGCCACCGCCATCGACCCCGGGCGGCGATGCGCGACCTCCTTCGGGCCGATGGCCTTCGGGGATGCGCGCGTCGCTCGGGGCAAGCCGATCCGGGAGCGAGCCATGATCAACTTGGACAGGACGATCAGGAGCGCTCCCCTCTGGCGGGCGTCCGGCGAGGTCGTGCGCCTGAACGCGGAGATCGAGCGCCTGCGCGGGGAGCTCGTCGCCACCAAGGCGGCGGCCGCGCTCGCGCAGGTCGGCGCGTGGCCGTCGCGGTCCGCGCCGACCCCCTCGCAGGACGCGGAGGCCCGGGTCGCCCTCTACGAGGCCATGTTCGCCACGCTTCCCGTCGGCATCATCGTCGCCGACAATCACGGCCGGCGGCTGTTCGGCAACCCGCAGGCGCAGGAGATGCTCGGCGATGCCCAAGGCGCGCGCCTGCTCGGCGACTGGAACGTGCGGCGTGGCGACGGCTCCCGCGTCCCGGCCGCGGAGCATCCCCTGTCCCGCGTGATCGTCTCCGGCGAGGACCGCGCCGAGCTCGACGTCCGGACGGACGCTCCGGACGGGGCGGGCGCGTGGATGCGGATCGTGGCGGAGGCGATCCGGGATCCGGAGGGCGGCCATCTCGGCGCCGCGGTCGTGCTGATCGACATCGACGAGCAGATGCGCCTCGTGGACGACAAGGTCCTCCTCCTCGACGAGATGAACCACCGGGTGAAGAACTCGCTCCAGATCGCGGGCTCGATCCTGTCGCTGCAGTCCAAGAGCGTCTCGGCGGACGCCAAGGGGGCCCTGAGGGCCGCGGCGGCGCGGATCCAGGCGATCGGCGCCGCGCACGCATCCCTCCACCATCACGCCGACGTCCGCTCGATCGAGTTCGGCAGCCATCTGCGCTCGTTCTGCGCCAGCCTGGCCGAAGGCCTGGGCGCCGACGCGCGATCGGTGCGGATCGAGGTCGCCGCCGAGGCGGTCGCGGTGCCGTCCGAGCAGGCGATCCCCTTGTCCCTGATCGTGAACGAGCTCGTGACCAACGCCGTGAAATACGCGTTCTCCGGCGGATCGGAGGTCGATCCGAGGATCGAGGTGCGCTTCGCGCGCGACGCCGGGCGCCTGGTCCTCGAAGTCTCGGACAACGGCTCGGGGATCGCCGCGGAGGCGGACCCCGCGCCCTCCGGCTCCGGGCTCGGCTCGGCCCTCGTCGACGCCCTCGCCCGGCAGCTCGGCGCCGAGGTCGAGCACGAGCGCTCGGGCGGCCTCCTCGTGCGGGTCGCCTTCGCCGCATGACGCGGAGCGTCCGTCCGGTGGAGCGGACGGCGCGGCACATGGCGAGGAGCGCGCCGAGACCCGGGCGGCGACGGGGCCTGCCGGCCGTGGAGCGGATGGTGCCGGCCTCGGGGCCGCGCACGGCGCGCCGATCGACATCGCCCGGTCCGTCCGTCGTACCGCGCTCCAAGGCCGGCGCGCCGGCATCCGCAGGTCCGACATCGAGCCCAGGGCCGCGATCACCTGCCCCACCGCGATCGGGCGGCTCCACCTGGCGCCCATACCGGCGGACGGCATCCGCGCTCCGTCCTGGCGGGCCGGCCTGCCGAGCCCGCCGCCCGGCGTTACGTCGGGATGGCGGCCCGGCGCGAGGGTCCGCTCGACCCGGTGCGTTCGACGCTCGAGCCGCCAGAGCTTTCCGCCGGCCGACGTCGGACGGAGGTGGGGCCCCGCGGCCCCGGCCAAGTCACGGTCTTCCGCGCGGCGCATCCGCCGGCGCCATGGCGAGCGCGTCCGAGCCATCGAGATGACGGCCCCCGCCTCGCGCCGGCCGTGGGCGAACGGAGCCGGACGTTCGCGAACGATGCGGCCCAAGAACTACGGTATTTCGGGAAGGGTATCGGCGGCTGGCGGACGCCGGCGACCGCGCGATTGGTGCCCAGGAGAGGACTCGAACCTCCACATCCTTACGAATACCAGCACCTGAAGCTGGCGCGTCTACCAATTCCGCCACCTGGGCAGGTGTCGCGACGGGGGCGTTACGCGGGGGGGCGGGGGGTGTCAACGCGGATCGCGAGGCGTGGGCGTTCTTGCCGCCTCGGGCGCCGCGGGCTAGAGCGGGGCGCCCGGCCGCCGGCGCGGGCGCATCCCATGCCAGGAGGCCGCCATGCCGCTCGTCACGATCTTCGGCGGCTCGGGCTTCGTCGGGCGCTACGTCGCGCGGCGCATGGCGCGGGAGGGCTGGCGCGTGCGGGTCGCGGTGCGCAATCCGAACGAGGCGGTGTTCGTGCGGACCTATGGCAGCCCCGGACAGGTGGAGCCGGTGTTCTGCCAGATCCGGGACGACGCCAGCGTGGCCGCCGTGCTGGCCGGGGCGGAGGCGGTGGTGAACTGCGTCGGCATCCTCGCCGAGAGCGGGGCGAGCACCTTCGACGCGCTCCAGCGGGACGGGGCGGAGCGCGCGGCGCGCCTGGCGGCGGAGGCCGGCTGCGCGCGCTTCGTGCAGGTGAGCGCGATCGGCGCGGACCCCGAGGCGGGGAGCGACTACGCCCGCACGAAGGGCGAGGGCGAGGCGGCGGTGCTGCGCCATTTCCCCGGCGCGGTGATCCTGCGCCCCTCGATCGTGTTCGGGCCGGAGGACGAGTTCTTCAACCGGTTCGCGGGGATGACCCGGCTCAGCCCGGTCCTGCCGGTGGTGGGCGCGGGCACGCGGTTCCAGCCGGTCTACGTCGACGACGTGGCCCATGCGGCGCAGATGGGCGCCACCGGCGCCGCGCCCGGGGGGGTCTACGAGCTCGGCGGGCCCGAGATCCTCACCTTCCGGGAGATGATGGCGCGGATGCTGTCGGTGATCCGGCGGCGGCGGCTGGTGGTGAACGTGCCGTTCTTCGGCGCGCGGGCGATGGCCTGGGGCACGGGGCTGGCGCGGCGGGCGAGCTTCGGCCTGCTGCCGCAGCCGATCACGGGCGACCAGGTGCGCAACCTGCGGGCGGACAACGTGGTGCGCCCCGGCGCGCGGGGCTTCGAGGCGCTGGGCATCGCGCCCACGGGGCTCGATTCGATCCTGCCGGGCTATCTGTGGCGGTTCCGCGACTCGGGCCAGTACGCCGACATCAAGGAGAGCGCGCGCAACCTTCGCGACTAGGCGTAGGCCCAGGCGAGGAGCGCGGCGCCCAGGACGACGCGGTAGAGCACGTAGGGCGTGAAGCTCACCGAGCGCAGCAGGCGCATCATCACCGCGAGCGCGGCCAAGGCCCCGGCGGCGGCGAGGGCGGCGGCGATCCACAGCTCGCGCCAGAAGCCCGGCGGCTGCGGCAGGCGGGCGGCCTCCAGCGACAGGAGGGCGCCGGCCGCGAGGATGGTCGGGATGCTCATGAGCATGGCGAGGCGGGCCGCGCTCTCGCGGTCGTAGCCCAGGCGGCGCGCGCCGGTGATGACGATGCCCGAGCGCGAGGTGCCCGGGATCAGGGCGATCGCCTGCCACAGGCCCAGGATCAGGGCGTGGCGCGGCGTCCAGCCCGCGTCCGAACGGGTGGGGGGGGTCCGGTCGGCCCACCACAGGACGAGGCCGAAGACGAGCATCGCCCAGCCGATGACCGCCACCGAGCGCAGGGCCTGCGCCGCGCCCGTGACCTCGAGCGCGAGGCCCGCCAGGACGACCGGGACCGTGGCGATGGCGAGCCCCGCGGCGAGGCGGGCGCCGGGGGTGGCCACGCGCCCGCGCAGCAGGTCCACGGTGCCGGCGAGGGCGAGGCCAACCTCCTGCCGGAAGTAGAGGACCACCGCGGCGAGCGTGCCGACATGGACCGCGACGTCGACCGCGAGGCCCTGGTCGTCATAGCCGGTCACGAGGGGCACGAGGACCAGGTGCCCGGAGGAGGAAACCGGCAGGAACTCGGTGATTCCCTGGACCATGGCGACGAGGATGAGGTGCAAGAGCGGCATGCCCGTTCCAATACGCCATGAGGGGGCGGGCGCCAGTGACGGAATCACGATGGTTCGAGCGGGCACGTAGGGCCGTATCGGACCTTGTTTCGGCGGCGTCCGGCGGGGCGGACGGGGCGGCGTGCGCGAAAGCGGGATTATATGTCAGCACTGCTGACTTTTCATGGGGGCGGGGATCGGCTAACGGGGCGCCTGCCTGTCGGGGAGGGTGCGATGGCCAAGCAGCCGATGCTCAAGTTCGTGGACGTGGCGCGCGACATGCCCGCCAAGCGGCCCCCCGACCTACGCCGGGCGGATTTCCGCGAGATTTACGGCGAGTACGCGGAGCGCAAGGCGGCCGAGCAGGCCGGGCGCTGCTCGCAATGCGGCGTGCCCTATTGCCAGTCGCACTGCCCGCTGCACAACAACATCCCCGACTGGCTGCGCCTGACCGCCGAGGGGCGGCTGCGCGAGGCCTACGAGATCAGCCAGCTCACGAACACCTTCCCCGAGATCTGCGGCCGGATCTGCCCGCAGGACCGGCTGTGCGAGGGCAATTGCGTCATCGAGCAGTCGGGGCACGGCACGGTCACCATCGGCTCGATCGAGAAATACGTGACCGACATGGCCTGGGACGAGGGCTGGGTCGAGGCGATCGCGCCCCGCGAGGAGCGGGCCGAGAGCGTCGGGATCGTCGGCGGGGGGCCCGGGGGGCTCGCGGCGGCGGACATGCTTCGGCGCGCGGGCGTGCAGGTGACGGTCTACGACCGCCACGACCGGGCCGGCGGGCTGATGACCTACGGCATCCCGGGCTTCAAGCTCGAGAAGGAGGTGGTGATGCGCCGCGTCCGCCAGCTCGAGGAGGGGGGCGTCGCCTTCGAGCTGAACTGCGAGATCGGGCGCGACGTGTCGTTCGAGGCGCTGCGGGAGCGGCACGACGCGGTGATCGTCGCGACGGGGGTCTACAAGACGCGGGACCTGGCCGCGCCGGGCTCGGGCGCGGCGGGCGTGGTGGACGCGATCGACTTCCTCACGATCTCCAACCGCAAGAGCTTCGGCGACGCGGTGCCCACCTTCGACGACGGGACGATGAGCGCGCAGGGCAAGCGGGTGGTGGTGATCGGCGGGGGCGACACGGCGATGGACTGCGTGCGCACCTCCGTGCGGCAGGGCGCGACGAGCGTGAAGTGCCTCTACCGGCGCGACCGGGGAAACATGCCGGGCTCGCAGCGCGAGGTCGCCAACGCCGAGGAGGAGGGCGTGGAGTTCGTCTGGCTCGCGGCGCCCAAGGCGTTCCTCGGCGGCGACCGGGTGACAGGCGTGCGCGTGGAGCGGATGCGCCTGGGCGCGCCGGACGCGACGGGGCGGCAGAGCCCCGAGGTGATCGAGGGCGCCGATTACGACGAGCCGGCGGACATGGTGGTCAAGGCGCTGGGGTTCGAGCCCGAGGATCTTCCCATGCTCTGGGACCAGCCGGAGCTCCAGGTGACGCGCTGGGGCACGGTGAAGGCCGATTTCCGCACGCACGAGACGGCGATGGAGGGGGTCTACGCGGTGGGCGACATCGTGCGGGGCGCCTCCCTGGTGGTGTGGGCGATCCGCGACGGGCGCGAGGCGGCGGCGGCGATGCTCGAGCGCTTCGCGCTGCGCGGCAGGGCTGGATCGGAGATCGCGGCGGAGTAGGTTCAAGGGGCGCGGGGGATGCACGGGGCATGCACATGCCATGCACGTCCCATGCACCGATCCCGGACGCTCCGGCCCCGCGCCGCGCAACGGGCGCGCTCGACAGGTCAGCGACGCTGACCCAACCATGACGGAGAGGACGATGGCGATGCGGACGAAACGGACGGTCTTCGGCGCCGCGGCGCTCGCGGCGATGGCGACCTTCGGCCCGGCCGGCCCGGCGGCGGCGCAGGGATTCGCGCCGCCGCCCGGCTGCACCGGGTTCCTGACGGTGCAGATGAAGGGGTGCATGGTCTCGAACCACTTCACCTGCGAGGGCGACCCCGAGGGCTGGAAGCGGCACGTGACCTTCCGCGAGGGGGGCGCCACGGGCGCGTCGATCGTGGACGACGAGTACCAGTGGCTCGAGAGCTACGGCACCGAGCGGTCCGAGAAGCTCGGCCTGCCGATCGAGGAGCCCGCGAGCCTCACCGAGCTCTTCGAGACGGGCGAAGACGTCTACGACTTCACGGTGATCGACACGGCATCGGGCGAGCCGGTCTCCTCCCGGATCGTGGGGGTGGACCGGCTCGAGGGCTCAGAGGTGACCATCGACGGCGAGGTCCTCAAGCGCACGATCTTCGCGATGCGCAAGCTGGACGAGGACGGCGAGGAGGAGGTCAGCGTGACGGGGGGGCAGTTCGTCTCCGAGAGCCGGCGCCTCTTCTTCGCGGGGACCGAGACGATCGACATCGGCGGGCGCACGGTCGAGATCGACAACACGCCGGTGCGCTTCATCGAGCCGGGCGAGCCTGGGTTCTTCGACCCGGTGCCGGCCTATGGCTGCGACGTCAGCGACATCGCGTATGAATAGGCTCTGCGCCCTTCTGGCCACCCTGGCCGCCGCCGGGGCGGCGCCCGCCGCGGCGCAGACGGTGCCGCCCTTGGAGGGCGCGGGCCTGATGTCGTGCCCGGCGTCGGGCGGGCGGGCGGACGTGACGGTGGCGATCGTGGTGACCGCGCGCCAGGAGGCGACGGCCGTCCTGCTCGAGGCCGGCGTAGAGGATGACGGCGCGCGGGCGCCGATCTATCTCGTGCAGCCCTTCGTGGGCGGCTCGCCGGACCCGGGCGTGCCGTTCCTGCCCCTGGTCGCGCGGGCGTTCGCCGGATGCACGCCGACCACGGGGCCGGTGGCGTTCGATGCCGAGGGCTTCATGGGCGACGAGCGGCAGTTCGGCCTGCAGTCGGATTTCGGGACCCGGCTCGCCTACGGCGTCCCGGTCGCGGACATGTTCTGGGCGATCGTCGAGGACGGGATCGAGGGCCTGGTCGGGATGGTGGCGCATGGCGCCGACGGCCCGGTGCTCGGCATTGAGTGACGCCGCGATGACCGGCACGTGCCTGTGCGGGGCGGTGCGGGTGCGCGCGGTGGCGGCGGGCGCGCTGTCGGCTTGTCATTGCCGGCCGTGTCGGCGGTGGTCGGGGTCGGTCTTCGCCGGGTTCGACGCCGAGGGGGTCGAGATCGAGGGCCCGGTGCGGACCTACCGGTCCTCGAGCTTCGCCACGCGGGCTTGGTGCGAGGCGTGCGGCACGCATCTGTGGTTCCGCGACGACGGCGGGCCCTTCGAGTTGTCGCCCGGCATCTTCGACGAGGCCGGGGCCTGGCCGCTGGCGCGGGAGGTCTATGCCGACCGGGCGCGGGCCTTCGCGCTGGCTGGGGACCATGAGCGCGTGAGCGCGGCGGATTACGAGGCGGGGCACCGCCATGTGCAGGGAGACGAGGCATGACCGACGTCAGGATCACGAGCGGCATCGCCGAATACGAGGACGCCGCCGCGCGGCTGGCCGCGGAGGGGATGTACCTGCCGCAGACGGAGACGGCGAATTGCGGGGTGGGCCTCGTGGTGGCGCTGGACGGGCAGCGCTCGCGGCGGGTGGTGGAGAACGCGATCGGCGCGCTCAAGGCGATCTGGCACCGGGGCGCGGTCGACGCGGACGGGCGCACCGGGGACGGCGCGGGCATCCACGTGCAGATCCCGTTCCGCTTCTTCCGCGAGCAGGTGGAGCGGACGGGCCACGCGATGAAGGACGAGCTCTTCGCGGTGGGGCAGGTGTTCCTGCCGCGCACGGATTTCGGGGCGCAGGAGACCTGCCGGACGATCGTGGAATCCGAGATCCTGCGCATGGGGCACGTGATCTACGGCTGGCGGCACGTGCCGGTGAACGTGGGCGTCCTCGGCGAGAAGGCGAACGCGACGCGGCCGGAGATCGAGCAGATCATGATCTCCAACGCGACGGGCGCGGACGAGGAGACGTTCGAGCGCGAGCTCTACGTGATCCGGCGGCGGATCGAGAAGCGGGCGGCGGCGGCGGGGGTGCGCGAACTCTACCTCGCGTCGCTGTCGTGCCGGTCGATCATCTACAAGGGGATGATGCTCGCGCAGGACGTGGCCGAGTTCTACCCGGACCTGCGGGACGAGCGGTTCGAGAGCGCGTTCGCGATCTACCACCAGCGGTACTCGACCAATACGTTCCCGCAATGGTGGCTGGCGCAGCCGTTCCGGATGCTGGCGCATAACGGCGAGATCAACACGCTCAAGGGCAACCTGAACTGGATGCGGTCCCACGAGATCCGCATGGCGTCCTCCGCGTTCGGGGAGATGGCGGAGGACATCAAGCCGATCGTGGCGCAGGGGGCGTCCGACAGCGCGGCGCTCGACGCGGTGTTCGAGGTGCTGGTGCGCGCGGGGCGCACGGCGCCGATGGCCAAGACGATGCTGGTGCCCGAGAGCTGGTCCAAGCAGGCGACCGAGCTGCCCGAGGCCTGGCGCGACATGTACTCCTACTGCAACTCGGTGATGGAGCCCTGGGACGGGCCGGCGGCCCTCGCGATGACGGACGGGCGCTGGGTGTGCGCGGGGCTCGACCGCAACGGGCTTCGCCCGATGCGCTACGTGGTGGCGGGCGGGCTCCTGATCGCGGGGTCGGAGGCCGGGATGGTCCCGGTGGACGAGGCCGGCGTGCAGGAGAAGGGGGCGCTTGGCCCGGGGCAGATGATCGCGGTGGACATGGCCGAGGGCCGCCTGTTCCACGACGCGGAGATGAAGGACCGGCTCGCGGCCGCGAACCCCTATGGCGAGTGGGTTGGCCGGATCAACGAGCTGGACGGCGTCCTGGCCGAGGTGGCCGAGGCGCCGATGTTCGAGGGGGCCGAGCTGCGCCGGCGGCAGGTGGCGGCGGGCTACACCGTCGAGGAGCTCGAGCAGATCCTGGCGCCGATGGCGGAGGACGGCAAGGAGACGCTGGCCTCGATGGGAGACGACACGCCGAGCGCCGTGCTCAGCGAGAAGTACCGGCCGCTCAGCCATTTCTTTCGCCAGAACTTCAGCCAGGTGACGAACCCGCCGATCGACAGCCTGCGCGAATACAGGGTGATGAGCCTCAAGACGCGGTTCGGGAACCTCAAGAACGTGCTGGATTCGTCCTCCGCGCAGACCGAGATCCTGGTCCTCGACAGCCCGTTCGTGGGCAACGCGCAGTTCGAGCGGCTGCGGGGCGCGTTCAACGCCCCCGAGGCGGAGATCGACTGCACCTTCGCGGCCGGGGAGCCCGCGGCGCTCCAGTCGGCGCTGGCGCGCATCCGGGCGGAGGCGGAGGAGGCGGTGGCCTCCGGGGCGGGGCACCTGGTGCTGACCGACCAGCATTCGGGCGAGGGGCGCGCCGCGATGCCGATGATCCTGGCCACGAGCGCGGTGCATTCGTGGCTGACCCGCAAGGGGCTGCGGACGTTCACCTCGCTCTGCGTGCGCTCGGCGGAATGCGTGGACCCGCATTACTTCGCCGTCCTGATCGGGGCGGGGGCGACGGTGGTGAACGCGTATCTGGCGGAGGATTCCATCGCCGACCGGATCGGGCGGGGCCTGATCGACGGGACGCTGACCGAGGCGGTGGCGCGCTACCGGGCCGCCATCGACGCCGGGCTCCTCAAGATCATGGCGAAGATGGGGATCAGCGTGGTCTCCTCCTATCGCGGCGGCCTCAACTTCGAGGCGGTGGGCCTCAGCCGGGCGATGTGCGCCGAGTTCTTCCCCGGGATGCCGAGCCGGATCAGCGGGATCGGCGTGGGCGGCATTCAGCGCAAGGTCGAGGGGGTGCACGCGCTCGCCTGGCGGGGCACGTCCAACGTCCTGCCGATCGGGGGGTTCTACAAGGCGCGGCGCACCGGGGAGACGCATGCCTGGGAGGCGACGTCGATGCACCTGCTGCAGAGCGCGTGCGACCGGGCGTCCTTCGAGATGTGGATGCGCTACTCGGCCAAGATGCGGGCGAACCCGCCGATCCACCTGCGCGACCTCCTCGACATCAAGCCGCTGGGCGAGCCGGTCCCGGTGGAGCAGGTCGAGAGCGTGACCGCGATCCGCAAGCGGTTCGTGACGCCGGGGATGTCGCTCGGCGCGCTGTCGCCGGAGGCGCACAAGACGCTCAACGTGGCGATGAACCGGATCGGGGCGCGTTCGGATTCGGGGGAAGGCGGGGAGGATCCGGCGCATTTCCACCCGGAAGCCAACGGCGACAATCCCAGCGCCAAGATCAAGCAGGTGGCGTCCGGGCGCTTCGGCGTGACGGCGGAGTACCTGGGCCAGTGCGAGGAGCTCGAGATCAAGGTCGCGCAGGGCGCCAAGCCGGGCGAGGGCGGGCAGCTCCCGGGGATGAAGGTGACGGAGCTCATCGCGCGCCTGCGCCATTCGACGCCGGGGGTCACGCTGATCTCCCCGCCGCCGCATCACGACATCTACTCGATCGAGGACCTGGCGCAGCTCATCTACGACCTCAAGCAGATCAACCCGAGGGCGAAGGTCTGCGTGAAGCTGGTGGCGTCGTCGGGGGTGGGGACCATCGCGGCCGGGGTCGCGAAGGCGAAGGCGGACGTGATCCTGATCTCCGGGCACAACGGCGGGACGGGGGCGAGCCCGGCGACGTCGATCAAATACGCGGGCCTGCCCTGGGAGATGGGCCTGACGGAGGCGCATCAGGTCCTGTCGATGAACAAGCTGCGGTCACGAGTGACCTTGCGGACGGACGGGGGGCTGCGCACCGGGCGCGACGTGGTGATGGCGGCGATGCTGGGGGCCGAGGAGTACGGGATCGGGACGGCGGCCCTGATCGCGATGGGCTGCATCATGGTGCGGCAGTGCCAGTCGAATACCTGCCCGGTCGGGGTCTGTACGCAGGACGAGGCGCTGCGCGGCAAGTTCACCGGCAACGCGGACAAGGTGGTGAACCTCATCACCTTCTACGCGCAGGAGGTGCGCGAGATCCTGGCCTCGATCGGTGCGCGCAGCCTGGACGAGGTGATCGGGCGGGCGGATTCGTTGAGCCAGGTCAGCCGGGGGTCGGCGCATCTGGACGACCTGGACCTCAACCCCCTGCTGATCACGGTGGACGGGAACGCGCCGGCGACCTTCGACCGGACGCGCGAGCGCAACCCGGTGCCCGACACCCTGGATGCGCAGATCGTGCGGGACGCGGAGCGGTTCCTGAGCGACGGGGAGAAGATGCAGCTCAGCTACGCGGTGCAGAACACGCAGCGCAGCGTGGGCACGCGGACCTCGGCGCATATCGTGCGGCGGTTCGGGATGCGCAACGCGCTGCAGCCCGACCACCTGACGGTGAAGCTCTCGGGCTCGGCCGGGCAGTCGCTGGGGGCGTTCGCGGCGCCGGGCCTCAAGATCGAGGTGTCGGGGGAGGCGAACGACTACGTGGGCAAGGGGCTCTCGGGCGGGGTGATCGTGGTGCGCCCGCCGATGGCCTCGCCGCTCGTGGCCGGGGAGAACACGATCATCGGCAACACGGTGCTCTACGGGGCGACCGACGGCTGGCTCCTCGCGGCCGGGCGGGCCGGGGAGCGGTTCGCGGTGCGCAATTCCGGCGCGCGCGTGGTGGTCGAGGGGTGCGGCTCCAACGGGTGCGAGTACATGACCGGCGGCGCGGCGGTGATCCTAGGGCGGATCGGCGCGAACTTCGGCGCCGGGATGACCGGGGGCATGGCCTATGTCTGGGACCCGGAGGGCACGGCCGAGGGGCTGATGAACCGCGAGACGCTGGTGACCGGCCGCGTGGGCGAGGCGCACTGGGAGGCGGAGCTGCGCGCGATGGTGGAGCGGCACGCGGCCGAGACGGGCTCGCGCCGGGCGGCGGAGATCCTCCAGCACTGGGAGGAGGAGCTGCCCCGGTTCGTGCAGGTCGTGCCGAAGGAGATGCTGGGGCGGCTGCCCGCGCCGCTCGGGCGGGAGGCGGAGGCGGTCCCGGCCGAATAGGCGGCCCGCGGAGGCCCCGCGCGTCCGGCGCGGGACCCGAGCGGAATGTCGGGAAACGATCCGCCCATGTGGGGTAGATCGTTTCCCAACCCTCTGAATACGAACGGATTGTTTCGGTGCTCCCCGTAGATACGGGACGCCGTCTTCGATAGGCGTGGCCTCGAAGATATTCGTTTCAATTTCGAGAGGACTTCTCATGACCCGCATCATCGCCAGCACCGCCCTCCTCGCGGCCATGGGCCTGGCCGGCACCGCCGCGACCGCCGGCACGATCGACTTCACGTCCGATCCGGCCTCCACCAGCGGCACGGTCGGCGGCTTCGCCTACACCATCACCACGATCGGCGGCCCCCTGACGAGCACGACCTACGATGGCGGCGACCCGACCCCGGTCAACTCGTTCGACCTCGCCTTCGCGCTCGACGGCGCCGGCGTGAACGACGACGAGATCAGCCAGACGATGGGCACCTCTGAGTCGATCATCGTCACGTTCACGACCCCCGTCCGCGCGACCGGCTTCGCGTTCCTCGACCTGTTCAAGGACCTGAACGGCGGCGACGATTTCGAGGTGGGCGTCCTGACCGTCGACGGCCTGCAGACCGTCGACCTGTCGGCGGACGACGTGTTCGGCGCCGGTGCCGGCTATGCCGAGCGCATCGGCCTGTCGGTCATCGGCTCGCAGTTCGCCTTCACGGTGCGGTCCGGGAACGACTCGGCCGGCAACCCCGATGGCGCGCTGGCCGCGCTGCAGATCGCGGCGATCCCGGTTCCGGCGGCGGGGCTCCTGCTCGCCGGCGCGCTGGGCGGGATGGGCCTCGCCCGCCGCCGCCGCGGCTGATCCCGCGCCGATCCCGGGGTGCGCCGCATTGCGCGCCCCTCGGGCGCCCCCGCGCAGGATGCTGCGCGGGGGCGCTCCCGTTCCCGGGCCACAGCCGG
Source organism: uncultured Alphaproteobacteria bacterium (assembly GCA_963833115.1). Lineage (GTDB taxonomy): Bacteria > Pseudomonadota > Alphaproteobacteria > Rhodobacterales > Rhodobacteraceae > Hasllibacter. Next base: position 867,926 of record CAWHWS010000002.1, read on the forward strand.
ACGGGCGCTGCGCCCGGCGGATGGCATTCGCGCCGCCCGCATGGTCAGCATCCGGCCATGCCGCGCCGCGCCGCCCGTCCCGACTCCGCCCGCTCCCCAGCCGAGGCGGGCCGTCCGCCCCGCCGGGGCCGCGCCGCGCGCGCCCTTCGACTGCTGGTGCTGGCCGCGGTGCTGACGCCGCTGGCGGTGATCGCGCTCTACCGGGTGCTGCCGCCGCCCGGCTCGCCCTATATCTGGGCGGAGGCCGCGCGGCTGGGCGGGGTGGAGCGGGACTGGGTCCCGATGGAGCGGATCGCGCCCGCCATGGCGCGCGCGGCCGTGGCGGCGGAGGACGCCGATTTCTGCCGCCATTCGGGGTTCGACATCTCGGCGCTGCGCGCGGCGATGCGCGGCGGCGCGCGGCGGGGCGGATCGACGATCAGCCAGCAGACGGTGAAGAACGCCCTCCTCTGGCAGGGGCGGTCCTGGCCGCGCAAGGCGCTCGAGGGGCTCCTCACCCCGGCGGTGGAGCTGGCCTGGCCGAAGCGGCGCATCCTGGAGGTGTACCTCAACCTCGCGGAGTTCCGGGAGGGGGTGTTCGGCGTGGAGGCGGCGGCGCGGGCGGCGTTCGGCGTCGCGGCGGCGGATCTGAGCGCGGCGCAGGCGGCGGCGCTGGCGGCGGTCCTGCCCTCGCCCAAGACGCGGGACGCGGGCGCGCCCTCTCCGGCGATGGCGCGCCGGGCGGCGCGGATCATGGACGGCGCGGCCACGATCCGCCGGGACGGGCGGGCGGCGTGCTTCGCGCCCGGTTGAAGGGCGGGCGCGCGCCGGCGTAACAGGGGCCATGCGACCACCCGCGACCACGAGCGCCCCCGGCGGCGCCAAGAGCCCCCGCCTCTGGCACTGGCAGCTCTCGCCGGCCTGCCGGAAGGTGCGCCTGAGCCTGGCGGAGAAACGCATTGAGGTGGAGCTCGTCGAGGAGCGCTACTGGGAGCGGGACCCCGAGTTCCTGCGCCGCAACCCGTTGGGCCGGGTGCCGATCCTGCGGCTCGACGGACGGCTGATGACAGAGAGCGCGGCGATCTGCGAATACCTCGAGGAGACGCGGGAGGGGCCCTCCCTCATCCCGGCGGACGCGGCCGCGCGCTACGAGATGCGGCGCATCGTGGCGGCGTTCGACGACGCCTTCGCGCGAGAGGTGACCGCGCGCCTGCTGGGCGAGCGCCTGATGCGCAAGGTGCGCGGAGACGGCTACCCCGACAGCGCGGCGGTGAAGGCGGGCTCGGTGGCGATCCGGGTGCACATGGAGGCGATGACCGAGCTCCTCGACCGGCGCCGATGGCTGGCGGGGGACGGCTTGAGCCTCGCGGATTTCGCGGCGGCGGCGCATCTGAGCTGTCTGGACTACATCTCCGACGTGCCCTGGGACCGGTTCGAGGGGGTCCGGGACTGGTACTCCAAGATCAAGTCGCGCCCGGCGTTCCGCGGCCTCCTCGCCGACACGATCCCCTGGCAGCGCCCGCCCAGCCATTATGCCGACCTCGACTTCTAGCCCCCGGCGGCGGGCGGGGGGCGGCCTCGCCGGACGGCTGAAGGTCCAGGCGCTAGCGGACGGTTTCGTGGCCGCGGGCGTGTGCGCGCCGGACGCGGTGCCCGAGGCGGCGGGGCGGCTGCGGGACGCGCTGGCGGCGGGGCATCACGGCACGATGGGCTGGATGGAGGACCGCGAGGGGCGCGAGGGCTGGCGGGCAGCCCCGGCCGCGATGTGGCCCGAGGTCCGCTCGGTGGTGATGCTCGCCGAGAGCTACGCGCCGGAGGTGGACCCGCTCGCCGTGCTGGAGCGGCCCGAGGCGGCGGCGGTGAGCGTCTACGCCGCCGGGCGGGACTATCATGACGTGGTCAAGAAGCGCCTCAAGCGGCTGGCGCGGTGGCTGGTCGCGGAGGCGGTCGCGGACGGCGCCGCGCGAGAGGACGTCGGGGTGAAGGTGTTCGTCGACACCGCGCCGGTGATGGAGAAGCCGCTGGCGCAGGCGGCGGGGCTCGGCTGGCAGGGCAAGCACACGAACCTGCTCGGGCGGGGCTTCGGGAACTGGGTGTTCCTGGGCGCTCTCTTCACCACGCTCGAGCTGGAGCGCGATGGCGCGGCGGCGGAGTCCTGCGGGAGCTGCACGCGGTGCCTCGACGTGTGCCCGACGGACGCGTTCCCGGCCCCGTTCCGATTGGATGCGCGGCGGTGCGTCAGCTACCTGACCATCGAGCATGCCGGGCCGGTGGACGAGGCGCTGCGGCCGGGGCTGGGCAACCGGGTCTACGGCTGCGACGACTGCCTGGCGGTGTGCCCGTGGAACAAGTTCGCGGTGGCGGCGCGGGACGCGCGGCTGGTCGCGCGGGACCCCGAGCCGCCGATGCTCGCCGAGCTGGCGGCCCTGGACGACGCGGGGTTTCGCGCGCGCTTCGCCGGGACGGCGGTGAAGCGGATCGGGCGGGATCGGTTCGCGCGCAACGTGGCCTACGCGATCGGCAATTCGGGGCTGCCGGCGCTCGCCCCCGCGGCCGCGCGGCTGGCGGCGGACGCGGACCCGGTGGTGGCGGAGGCCGGGCGCTGGGCGCTGGCGCGGCTCGGGGCCTAGGCGCCCGGGGTCTCGAAGGTGAGGTTGGCCCAGTGGCTGAACCAGTCGGCGTCGTCCCGGTCCGGCAGGGGGCGCATCAGGACGCTGTCCACCATGTACTGCGTGCCCGGGGCGACGGGGAAGGTAGCGGCGCCGTCCGCATCCGTCAGGTAGGTCTCGATCGTGGCGGCCTCGGCGCCGGGGGGCAGGGCGAACACCTCGATCTGGTAGTCGGGGACGGGGGCGCCGGCCTCGGTCAGGCGGACGGTCATGCCGCCCAAGAGGTCGTCCGTGTAGGGGTTCGTAAGGGCGGTGAGCTCGGCATAGAGGCCGACCGGCGCGTCGGCCCCGGCCGCGGAGCCGACGCCGATCAGGGACTTGGCGTAGCGGCGGTAGAGCTCGGTCACCGGCATCTGCGCGCCGACCGCGATCTCGGGGAAGCCCTTGTGGGCGGCGAAGCGGGCGAACTTCGCGGCCTCGGTATAGGTGAGGCGGCTGTCGCCGGTCTCATGGACGATGACGGCCAGGCCCTCCGGCAGGGTGGCGGGCGCCATGGCGGGGCGGTCGCCGACGGTGCCCTCGACCGGGGTGGCCGCATCGCCGGCCACGACGTCGAACCGGGTGATCGAGTTGGGGAAATACGCCTGCACGGCGCCCGAGAAGCGCTCGCCGACGCGCAGGTCGGCGGATGTGGCCTCACCGGGCGCGGGCGTGTAGTCGGTCGGCGAGATCCAGAACTCGTGCGCGCCGGCGGGCGCGGCGAGGCAGGCGAGGAGGGCGGCGGTGGCGCGCATGGGGATGACCTTTCCGTTGATGGCGAGGGTGGCGGCGTTGCTCGCGGTGTCAATGGCGCCGCTGGCCGCGGGCGCGCACGAGATGCGGCCCGCGATCATGGACGTGTCCGTCGGGCGGGAGGCGCGGGCGGTGGTCACCCTCAATGCCGAGGCGCTGCTGTCGGGGATCGACCTGTCGGCGCACGACGATTCGGCGGACGCGCCCGAGGTGGCGGAGTACGACCGCCTGCGGGCGCTGGACGCGGGCGCGCTGGCCGCCGCGTTCGAGGCGGACTGGCCGCGGATCGCGCGGGGGCTGACGCTCGACGGGGCGGGGGCGCCGGCGCTCGTCGGGGTGGCGGTGGGGGAGGAGCCGGACCCGGCCTTGCCGCGCGACGCGGTCGTGACGTTCGAGGCGGCGATGGAGGGCGCGTCGGTGCGCGTCGGCTGGGCGCCGGCCTACGGGGAGCTGATCCTGCGCGAGGTGTCGGAGGGGGGGGAGCCCTTCGCCGGGATCCTGGCGCCGGGCGAGCTCTCCCCGCCGCTCGAGGCGCGGGGCGGGGACGGCGCGGGCGCGGCGCTGCTGGACGGCGCGCGGGCGGGCTTCGAGCGGGCGGTGCCGGGGGGGGCGGCGCATGTCCTGCTGCTCGTGGGGCTCTTCCTCCACGCGCCGGGCTGGCGGCCGGTGCTGGCGCAGGTCGCGGCGTTCGCATCGGCGGGCGGGGCGGCGCTCGCGCTGGGCGGGGGCGCGGTGCCGGCGGGGACCGCGGGGCTGCTGGTCGCGCTCTCGCTGGTCTGGATCGGCCTGGGCAACGTGTTCGGCCGGGGCGGGCTCGGCTGGGGGCGGATCGCGGCGGTCCTCGCGGCGGGGGCGGTGCACGGGCTGGCCTTCGCGCCCGCGCTGGAGGGGGCGGGGCCGTCGCCGGCGGGGTTCGCCCTCGGGGTGGGGGCCGGGCAGGTCGCGGTGATCGGCGCGGGCTTCGCCCTCCTCGCGCTGCCGCCGCGGCGGCGGGCCCCGCGCGAGGCGCATGCCGCCCTCTCGCAGCCGGCGAGCTACGCCATCGCCGCCATCGGCCTGTGGTGGGCGCTCGAGCGGGCGCTCCTGGCGTGATCGGGCGGGCGCTGCGCCGGGCGGCGGTCCGGGCGGAGCGGGTGCTCGACCGGCGGGCGGCGCGGGGCGGGCGCGAGCGGCCGGTGATCGAGCCCTATCTCGGCTACGCGACGCCGGACGGGATCGTGGCGCGCGGGCGGGTCCTGTCGGCGGTGCGGCGGGGCGAGGCCCTGCCGACGCAATCGCGCTGGACCAACCTGCGGCAGATGGCGCGCCTCTTCGCCACGGCCGAGGTCGCGGGGGTGCGCGTGCTCGGCGGCGGGGGGGAGGCGGTCTCGGATTCGGAGGGGTACTTCGCGTTGCACCTGGACCGGCCGGGCGAGGCCGGATGGCACGAGGTGGCCGTGCGCTGCGAGGGGTTCGAGGAGGGCGAGACCGTGCCGGTCCTGGTGCCGCGGGCGGACGCGGCCTTCGGCGTGATCTCGGACATCGACGACACCATGATGGAGACGGGCGCCTATTCCCTGGCGCGCAACCTCTGGACCACGTTCACGGGCAACGCGTTGACGCGGCGGGTCTTTCCCGACGCGGTGGCGCTCATGGAGGCGCTGCACGAGGGCGGGCGAAACCCGGTGTTCTACGTCTCGTCCAGCCCGTGGAACCTGCACCACTTCCTGGAGACGGTGTTCGCGGGCGCGGGCCTGCCGCGCGGGCCGAAGTTCCTGCGCGATTACGGCGTCTCGGAGCATGGGATGGTCGCGGCGAGCCATGGCAGCCACAAGGGCGGCGCGATCGACACGATCCTGGCGGCGAACCCGGATCTCCGCTTCGTCCTCCTCGGCGATACCGGGCAGCACGACGCGGAGGTCTACCGCGACGCGGCGCGCCGGCATGGACGGCGGATCGCCCGGGTGATCCTGCGCCGGCCGGGGCCGGAGGCGGATACGGCCGACGCGGCGAGCCGGGCGGCGATGGACGAGATGCGCGGCCTGGGGGTGGAGGTGGTGGCGGGCGCCGACTTCTCGCAGGTGGCCGCGCGGGGCGTTCCCTAGGCGGCGGCGGAGCGGGCGGCCTCGATCATGGCGGGGACCATCGCGGCCTCGATCGTGGCGTAGGTCATGGCCCATGCCCGTTCCTGGTCCGCGGTCAGGCCGCCCGGCGTCGCCTCGCGCAGGGCGTGCATCAGGGCCTCCCCGACCGGGCCGAAATGCTCCGGGCGGGCGCCGTAGGCGACGTGCCGGCGGGCGAGCTCGACCAGCGCGCCCTCGAGGTCCCTGCCGCCGCCGAGATGGCGCACGGCGAAGGCCAGGGTGTCCGTCAGCTTCTCGCGCTGGGCGGTCATGTCCTTGGGAAAGAGGGCGCGCGCGGCGGGCGCGATCTCGAACAGGCGGTCGTAGAAGAGCACCGACAGGGCGCCCTTGGCCAGGTAGACGCGGGCGAAGTGCGCCTGGACGATGCGGATCTCGGCGTCGGTCATGGAAGGGGCCTCTCGGAAAACGCCCCGCGACCCTAGCCCCGCGACCGTTAACCGCCGCCTAACGCGGCCCCTAGAGGACGACGCCCAGGACGACGATCATCGCGATCGTGTAGATCAGGATCGCGCCGCCGATCAGGAGGTAGTGGAAATTGCCTGCCGCCTGCGCCTTGAGGATCGAGCCCATCTGATTCATCAGATCCGGCCACGTGTAGCTGACGAAGTCGCCCTGGGTGAACACGGCCTTGATGCGGCCCTGGTCGTCCACGACGGGCAGGCGGCGGAAGCGCTCGTTCGACATCAGGCGCAGCCATTCGAGCATGTCGTCCGTCTCCCGCGCGAGGCGGGGGTTGGCGGTCATGATGTCGCGCAGGGGGGTGGTCTTGGCGTCGAGGCCGCGGCCGACGATCTTGTTCATGATGTCGCGCTCGGTGACGACGCCGATGACCTTCTCGTCGGGGTCGGTGACGATGACGGCGCCGTAGTTGAGGTCCGACATCGCGGCGACGGCGTCCGAGACCATCACCTCCGGCCCGCGGGTGAGGGGCTTGGGCTTGTTGCGGTATTCGTGCCTGTCCATCAGGCGCCCGCCCGTGCGTTCCGTGGTCGCCATGCCGCATCCTCCTTCAAGGTCTGACCCGATGTTAGCGGACTGCCGCGCGGTGCCAAGCGGCCCGCGCGGAGCGCCGCGCGAGCCGCGCCACGCAGGCGTGATGCCCCGGCCGGCGCGCGCCGGGCTAGGGTGCGGGCGGCCCCGAACGGAGACATGCCATGCGCGCCCTCGCCTTCGCCTTCACGCTCGCCCTTCCCCTGCCGGCCGCCGCGCTGGACGCGCCTCCGGGCTGGCGCACCCTGCCATCGGCCGCCGCCTTCGAGGAGACGGTGGAGGCGGTGCGCGCGGCCGTGGAGCGCGCGCCGATCGCCGTGGTGACGACCGCGAGCGCCTCTGACGGGGCGGCGGCGCAGGGGTTCGAGATCCCCGGCAACCGGGTCTTCGGCCTGTTCCGCAACGACTACGCCCGGCGGATGCTCGAGGCGTCCGTCGCGGCCGGGATCGAGGCGCCGATCCGGCTCTACGTGACGGAGGAGGAGGGCGGCGCGGTGACGCTGTCCTGGGTGCCGCCCAGCCTCGTCTGGGCGCCCTACATGGCCGAGGGCGGGGCGGCGCTGGCCGATCTCGCGGCCGAGCTGGACGCGGTGTTCGAGGCGGTGGCGGCGGACGCGGCCGGGGGCTAGCCGCCCGCGCCGGCGTAGCGCGCGGCGATCTCGGCGGCGCGGGCGGGGTCCAGGATGGGGGGCGGGAGGGTCAGCACCTCCCCCGCCGGTGAGAGGAGGAACACGTTGCTCCCGTGGGCGTAGATCGGGCCGAGCTCGGGGTGCTCCATCGCCAGCGTGCGCTCGACGCCGAAGGCGGCGTAGGCGGCGTCCAGCGCGTCCTGGGGGCCGGTGAGGCCGACGAGGGCGGGATCGATCTCGGCCAGGGGGGCGGCCATGGTGCCGACGGTGTCGCGCTCGGGGTCGACCGTGATCATCACCGGCACGGCGGGCGCGCCCGCGGCGGTGAGGGCGGCGGCGGCCTCGGCCATCATCGGCATGGCGACGGTGCAGATCGCGGGGCAGTTGGCGTAGCCGAAGAAGAGGAGCTGCATCCGGCCCTCGGGGTCCGCCTCGGTGCGCGGGGCGCCGGTCTGGTCGATCAGGGCGAAGGGACCGCCGATGTCGAAGGGGAGGGGGGTGACGGGGCCGTCCGGGACCTGGACCGCGTGGCGGGCGGCGGCCTCCGGCGTGGCGTGATCCTCGTCCTGGTGGGCGAGCCGGGCGCGGCGGCGAGCGCAAGGACGGGGGCGAGCCACCTCATTCGGCGTAGAGTTCGCGCAGGATCGCGGCGTCCTCCTCGAGGCCGAGGCCGAACCAGCCGTCCTCGGCGATATGGGCGGCCACGCGCGGGTCGCGGCGGAACCAGGGGCCGGGGCCGGCGGCCTCTGGGTTCGCCTCCGCCCAGTCCCGGGTCCAGCGGTTCGCGGCGGTCCATTCGGGCGCGTCCAGGGCGCGGATGCGCTGGACGAGGTAGACGTTCGTCGCGCCGAGGTCGGGATCGTCGAGCAGGAGGCCGTCGACCTCGACGTCCCGGCCGCAATGGGGGCGGAGCTCGGCGGCCGCGCCGGTGAAGGCGGGCTGCGCGTTCTTGTTGGGGAAGACGAGCACCCCGTCGGCGGCGCGCAGCAGGCCGAGCTGCCGGCCGTCCTCGCAGGCGTCCTCGCAGGCGCCGGCGACCTCGCAGAGCATGTCGACGACGCGGGCCTCGAACCGGGCGGGGATCTCGGCGTAGAGGTTCCAGGAGCGGGCCTCGGAGCCCTCCTCGAAGGCGTAGGGATCGGCCTCCTGCGCGGCGGCGGGCAGGGCGAGCGACGCCGCGATCAGGGCGGGGGCCATCGCCGCGAGCGGCCTCACGGGCGGGCCTCCTCGGGGATGGCGAAGCCGGGGACGACGCCGTTGTCGAGATGATTGAGGGCGGTGATGCCGAGGTCCTGGGTCACCGCCTCGACGGTGATGTAGCTCAAGCCGTCGCGCTCGAAGAGCATGCCGTCGGCGGTGACGGTGTTCGAGGCGAGGGTGAGCTGCGTGTCGCCACCGGCCGCGCCGGGATCGCCCGGGAATCTTGAGGATCATGTACATCTCCCCTTCGGGCGTGAGCAGGCCGACGGGGATGCCGCCCGCGCTGCACCAGAGCGCGCAGGTATGGTGCGCGGAGCCCACGACCGCGTCCGGGCCGCCCATGACGCCGGAGAAGTAGCACCAGGTGTCGACGATCTCCCCGGTGACGGTGACGCGCGTTCCTTGCGCGGCCCCCTGCGCGAAGGCGGGCGCCGCGAGGGCGGGGAGGGGCGCGAGCAACGCCGCGAGGATGAGATGGCGCATGGGAGCCTCCGGGCCTGGTCCGGGCACAGCCTGTCACGGGACGCGCGGATCGCCAAACACGGGCGCATCCCGAGTGCGTGAGCGCGCGGGGCGGATCAGGTCTCGGGGCGGGCGCGTCGCTCGGCTGGGGCGCCGAACCGGGCGACGACATGGGCGAGCATGACGCTGGCGACGACCATCTCGCCCCCGTCCTCGAGCCCCCCCAGGGCGCGGTCGAGGGCCCAGGCGTCCGGGCGCAGCGCGAGGGCGGCCGAATGCAGCGCGTCCACCGCGACGCCGAAGCCGCCGAGCGCCACGATCAGCACCACGAGGCCGAGGAGCCAGGCCGGGTCCGGCCCGTCATCGGCGCGCAGGGCCGCTAGGAGGAGCGCGGCCGCCGCCAAGCCCATCGCCGCCCAGACGACGAGCTCCCCCGCCGCGTAGGAGAAGCCCGCGGCGCGGCCGATCGCGGCGCCGGCCGTCTCGTGGATCTGTTGCGAATCGTCCGCGAGCAGGAGGGCGAAGACGCAGGCGACGGCCACCGCGCCGATGCTCGCGCGCCGACGCGCCGCCATGAGGAGGACGACGCAGGCGAGCGCCCATTTGGCGTAGTTCGCGAGCTCACCCAGGCCGCCGTCGGCGGTGATCGACACGAGCGTCGCGACGGGGTCGAGCAGCCGGTCGACCACCGGGTGCGCCTGCGACAGCCACAGGCCGATCAGGAGGAGGTCGATCGTCAGGGCGGCGATCAGGACCGGCCGCGAGACCGACAGGTCGGGCTTGGAGAGGTGAACGATGGACCGCATTCTAATGAAATAGAGGGTCGTCACGAAACGGCAACGAAAATATCATCCGGCGGTCACGGAGATTCGCGGACCAGCCTCTCGTAGGCGCGGGCGATGTCCCGGCTCAGCGCGCCGACCTCGAACGTGGCGTCCCCGATCCGGGCGACGGGCGTGACCTCCGCGGCGGTGCCGGTGAGCCAGCATTGCTCGAAGCCCTCGAGCTCGGCGGGCTCGATATGGCGCTCGTGCACCTCGACGCCGCGCGCCTTCAGCATGCCGATGACGGTCTGGCGGGTGAGGCCGTTCAGGAAGCAGTCGGGCAGGGGCGTGTGGACCGCGCCGTCCTTGACGAAGAAGACGTTGGCGCCGGTCGCCTCGGCGACGTAGCCGCGATGGTCGAGCATCATCGCATCCGAGCAGCCCTTCGCCTCGGCGGCGTGCTTGGACATGGTGCAGATCATGTAGAGCCCGGCGGCCTTGGCGGCGAAGGGCGCGCTGTCGGGGGCGGGTCGGCGCCAGCGGGCCATGTCGAGGCGCGCGCCCTTGGCCTTGGCGTCGCCGTAATAGTCGCCCCAGGCCCAGGCCGCGATCGCCAAGCGCACCGGGTTGCGGGTCGCGGCGATGCCCATGTCCTCACCGGCGCCGCGCCAGGCGATGGCGCGCACGTAGCAATCGGTCAGGCCGTTGTCCTTCATGACCAGGGCCTTGGCGGCGTCGATCTCCGCGGCGGTATAGGGGATCTCGAAGTCGAGCATGTCGGCGGAGGCGCGCAGGCGTTCGGAATGCTCGGTCCCGAGGAAGATGCGCCCGCCATAGGCGCGCTCGCCCTCGAACACGGCGCTGGCATAGTGCATCGCGTGGCTCAGGACGTGGACGGAGGCGTCGCGCCAGGGGACGAGCGCGCCGTCCATCCAGATGCTGCCATCGCGATCGTCATAGCCGGCCATGCCCGGGCCTCCTTTGCAATCGTTGCGCGGAATGGTCCGATACGGACACGATGTTGCGCAAAACCCGGTCGGGGCTATCAGCGGGGGGTTGGTCTGTCAACGACACTGACGTATCCCGGGGGCATGGACGATGGCAGGGACGGGGGCTCGGGGCAGGGCGGAGCGGGGGGCGCCTCGGGCGGCGACCGGGGCGGCGAGGCGCTCCTGTTCCTGACCGACGAGCAGCTCCGCCGCGGCAGCGAGGCGATGTTCTTCGCCTATCGCGGGTTCACCGCCGATCCCGACCGCATCCTGACCGAGCGCGGCTACGGGCGCGCACATCACCGGGCGCTGCACTTCGTCGGGCGCGGGCCCGGCATACGGGTCGCGGACCTGATGGCGATCCTGGGGGTGACGAAGCAGTCGCTCAACCGCGTGCTGCGGACCCTGGTGGAGGACGGGCTCGTCGAGAGCCGGCCGGGCGCGACCGACCGGCGCGAGCGCAGGCTGCGCCTGACCCCGGCGGGCGCGGAGCTCGAGGGCGCCCTGTCAGAAGCGCAGCGGGGGCGGCTGCGCGCGGCCTTCCGCCGGGCCGGGCCGGCGGCGGTCCAGGGGTTCCGCGCCGTCCTCGAGGCGATGATGGACCCCGACCTGCGCCGCCAGTATCAGGGCGCGGCGCCCGAGCGGCCCGCCGGGAGCCGGGGGGAGGCGGGCGACGGGAGCGGGCCATGAGCGCGAACGCGGCGCACCTGATGATCGTCGACGACGACGAGCGCATCCGCACCCTGTTACGCAAGTTCCTGATGAACAACGGCTTCATGGTGACGGCCGCGCGGGACGCCGCCCATGCGCGGCGCATCCTGGCGGGGCTCGACTTCGACCTGATCGTGATCGACGTGATGATGCCCGGCGAGGACGGGGTCTCGCTCTGCCGCGACCTGCGGCTGCGCCGGGCGACGCCGATCCTGCTGCTGACCGCCAAGTCGGAGGCGGCGGACCGGATCGCCGGGCTCGAGGCGGGGGCGGACGACTACCTCGCCAAGCCGTTCGAGCCCAAGGAGCTCCTTCTGCGGATCAACGCGATCCTGCGCCGGGTGCCCGAGGCGGCGCAGGCGGGGCCGGTGACGCTCTCGCTGGGCGCGCTGCGCTACGACGCGGACCGGGGCGAGCTCTGGGAGGGCGAGCGGCTCGTGCACCTGACCTCCACCGAGGGGGAGCTGATGCGGCTCTTCGCGCGCCGGCCCGGCGCGCCCTGGGCGCGCGGGGAGCTGACGCGGGCGCTCGGCCGCGGCGGGGACGTGGCCCAGGAGCGCGCGATCGACGTGCAGATCACGCGCCTGCGCCGCAAGATCGAGGCCGATCCGCGCCAGCCGCGCTACCTCCAGACGGTGCGCGGGGCGGGCTACATGCTGGCGCCCGACTGAGGCGGCGAGGCCGGGCCGACGCCAACGTGATCCGGGCCCGGCTTTCGCATCGCGCCGGTCCGGGCCATGCTCGCCCCGCCCCCATCCGGAGACGTCCCATGCCCGCCATCCGCGCCCTCGCCGCCGCCGCCGCGGTGACCCTCAGCGCCCCGCTGGCGCTGCCGGCCGCCGCCCAGGAGATGACGCCCGAGGAGGTCAAGCGCCTCGCGCTCGAGGCGATCCTGGAGAACCCGGAGATCGTGATGGAGGCGGTCGACATCCTGCGCGCCCGCGAGGCGGAGGCCGCCGCCGCCCAGCAGGCCGAGGCCCTGTCCGGGAACCTCGCGCGGCTGACGGCCGGAGAGGACGCGCCGGTCCTCGGCAATCCGGACGGCGACGTCACGGTGGTCGAGTTCTTCGACTACAACTGCCCCTATTGCCGGCGCGCCGGGGAGGCGGTGAAGGCCCTGATCGAGGCCGATCCAGGCGTGCGCGTGGTCTACCGCGAATGGCCGATCCTGGGGGAGGGTTCGGTGGCCGCCTCGCGCGCCGCCCTCGCCGCGCGGGCGCAGGGCAAGTACGAGGAGATGCACTGGGCGCTGATGGGCGCGCAGGGCCGGCTCGACGAGGCGATGGTGATGGCGATCGCGCAAGGCGCCGGGCTCGACATGGACCGGCTGCGCGCGGACATGGCCCTGCCGGCGGTCGACGCGCATATCGAGGCGTCGATGGCGCTGGCCGAGGAGATCGGGTTCTCCGGCACGCCGAGCTTCGTGATCGGGGACGCGCCGGTGCCCGGTCTCGTGCCGGTCGAGGAGATGCAGCGCCTCGTCGAGGCGGCGCGCGAGGGCTGAGGGCTCCTCGGCGCCAGCCATCTGGACCTCGCGGCGGGGGTCGGGCCTAAGAGGGCTCGCATCGCCGGAGGACATCATGGGCCGCGTCTGCATCCTGGGCATCTTCGTGGCCGACACGGCCTATCGCGCCGCGCGCCTGCCGCGCGTGGGCGAGACGATCCTCGGCAGCGGCTTCGCCCTCGCCGCGGGGGGCAAGGGGTCGAACCAGGCCGTCGCGGCGGGGCTCGCGGGGGCGGAGGTGACGTTCCTGTCGCGGCTCGGCGACGACGCGTTCGCCGACATGGCCGAGGCGGTCTGGGCGCGGGCGGGCGTGTGCCATGCCGGGCCGCGCCTTGCCGGCGAGGCGACGGGCGCGGCCTTCATCTTCGTGGACGAGGCGAGCGGGGACAACGCGATCATCGTCTCGGCCGGGGCGGCCGGGGGCATCGGCGTGGCCGACGTCGAGGGATGGCGCGCGCAGATCGAGGGGGCGGACGTGTTCCTCACGCAGCTCGAGCAGCCGGTCGAGGCGGCGGTGGCCGCGCTGCGGATCGCTCGGGCGGCGGGGGTGCGCACCATCCTGAACCCCGCGCCGGCGGCCGAGCTGCCGGAGGGGATGCTGGCGCTGTGCGACATCGTCACGCCCAACGAGAGCGAGGCCGAGGGCCTGACCGGCATCGCCGTCACGGGGCGGGCGAGCGCGGAGGCGGCGGGGCGCGCGATGCTGGAGCGCGGCGCCGGCGCGGCGCTGGTGACGCTCGGCGAGGCAGGCGCGCTCTGGGTCTCCGAGGAGGCGGTGATCGAGGTGGCGCCGATGCGCGCGGGCCCGGTGGTCGAGACGACGGGCGCGGGGGACGCGTTCAACGGCGGGCTGGCCGCCGCGCTGGCGGGCGGGGCGGAGCTGCACGAGGCGCTTCGGCGGGCGACGGCGGTGGCCGCGCTGTCGGTCACGCGGGCGGGGGCGGCGCCCTCGATGCCGGAGCGCGCGGAGGTGGACGCGCTGCTGGCGCGCGGATGAGGCGGCTGGTCGTCACCGGCGCCACGGGCCGGGTCGGCTCGCTGATGCGTGCGGCCTGGGACCTGTCGGACGGCGCGGGGCCGGCGCCGCTCTGGCTGTCGCGCGGCGCGCCGGGCGCGGCGGGGCTGGCGCATGGCGGCGAGGCCGCGCGCTGGGACGGCGCCGCCCTGCCGGAGGCGGCGCGGGGCGGCGTGCTCCTGGCGCTGGCGGGGGTCACTGGGCCGGGGGGCGGCAACGCCGCGATCGCGCTGGCGGCGCACGCGGCGGCCGCGGCGGCGGGGATCGCGCGCATGCTCGCGGCCTCGACGCTGGGCGTCTACGGCGCGGCCGAGGCGGCGGACGAGGAGGGCGCGCTGGCGCCCGCCGGGGCCTACGGCGCGGACAAGGCGGCGATGGAGGCGGCGCTGGCGGGCCGCGGCGCGCCGCCGGTGACGATCCTGAGGATGGGCAACGTCGTCGGGGCCGACTCGCTGGCGCCGGCGCTTCTGTCGGGGGCCGGGACCCTCGACCGGATGGGCGGCGCGGGGCCGGTGCGCTCGTGGATCGGGGCGGCGGCGCTGCTGGGCGCGGCGCGGGCGCTGGCGGCGATGGACGGGGCGCCCGGCGTCCTGAACCTCGCGCAGGACCCGCCGCTGCCCATGCGGGCGCTGCTGTCGGCGGCGGGTTGCGCGCCGCGCTGGCGGGACGGGCCGGCCGCCGCCGCGCCGGTCGCGACCATGGACGTCTCTCGCCTGATGGCGGGGCCGGCGGCGACGCCGGCGGCGGAGGCCGGGGCGCTGATCGCGCAGTGGCGAGCGCAGCGGGCGCGGCTGATCGCGGTCGGGGAGGGGTGATGCCGGGCTGGAAGCGGGCCGAGGACGCGGGCCTGATGCTGCTGTCCATCCTGGTGCTGGCGCTGCCCATGCTCGTGATCGTGCCGCTGGCGCTGTGGCGGAACGGACGGCCGCTCCTCCACGTCGCCGAGCGGATGGGGGAGGGAGGGCGGCCCTTCCTCCTCCACAAGATGCGCACGATGACGGTGGACGCCGCCGACGCCGGCGTGACGGGGGCCGACAAGGCCGCGCGCATCACCCCGTTCGGCGCCTGGCTGCGCCGAAACCGGGGCGACGAGATCCCGCAGCTCTGGGACGTGGCGCGCGGGCGCATGACCTTCGTGGGCCCGCGCCCGCCGCTGCGCGCCTACGTGGAGCGGTTCCCGGAGGTCTATGCCGAGGTGCTGCGCGACCGGCCGGGGATCACCGGGCTCGCGACCGTGGTCACCGCGGCGCACGAGGGGCGGCTCCTGGCGCGCGGGCGCACGCCCGAGGAGACGGACGCGATCTACGCGCGCGTGTGCGTGCCGCGGAAGGCCCGGCTCGACGCGATCTATCATGCGAGGAAGAGCCTCGCGCTGGACCTGTGGATCATCGGCCGGACCCTGCGGCGGAGCAGCCGGCACGGGCGGCCCGGGGGGCGGGGCGGGGCGCGCGCGGAACACCCGCGCGGCGGCGCGGCGCGGGGCCTCGCATCCCGCGGCGGCAGGGCATAGGGTCCGCCAAGGGGCGGCGCCCGGGCGATCTGCGGCGCGGGGCCGGCGAGGACGACGCGAAGGCGGGGCGGATGATGGTGTCTGGGATCGGACTGTACCGGACGGTGATGGCGATCACCGGCCATCAGAAGCGCGCGTTCTGGATCCTCGCCGACAGCGCGGCGGCGGGCGCGGCGTTCCTCCTCGTGTGCGCCGCCCTGCCGGTGGCGCCGCCGGCGCAGGCGGCCCTGACCTTGCTGGTGGCGGCGATGGGGGGGCTCCTGAGCGAGACGGGCGGCCTCTCGGTGACGCGGATCCACGGCTACGGGCGCGCGATCCGGCGGCGGCAGGTGGCGATCGGCGCGGCCATGGCGGCCCTCATGGCGCTGGCGATGATGGCGGTCGGGGTGCCGGGCCCGAGCGCGGCGCTCGCCGGGACGGCCGCCGCGGCGCTGGGCGTGGGCGCGGGCGTGGCCGGGCGGCTGGCGGCGGCGCGGGTCCTGAGCCGGCTCTACGAGCTGGGCGACAAGCGGCGCCGGACCCTCATCTGGGGCGCCGGCGGGGCCGGGCGCGAGCTGTGCGCCGCCCTGCGCGATCAGCGCATCTTCGACGTGGTGGGCTTCGTCGACGACGATCCGGTCCTGCACGGCACCACGGTCGACAACCTGGTGGTGCGCGCGCCGAGCCGCCTCGGCGCCGTCGTGCGCGCCAAGGGCGTGACCGAGGCGCATCTCGCGATGCCGGGCCTGGGCGCCGTGCGCCGGGCCCAGATCGTGAGCCGCCTGCGGGATCTGGGCGTCGAGGCGCTCGAGCTCGCGCCGCTCGCGCACCTGTTGCGCCGGGAGGACATGACGAGCCACCTCGCGACGGTCTCGGTGACCGAGCTCCTCGGCCGGCAGAGCCTCGAGGGGGACCTGCCGGGCGCGTCGGACGCCTATGCCGGGCGCGTGGTGATGATCACCGGCGCGGGGGGGTCGATCGGCTCGGAGCTCTGCCGGCAGGTCCTCACTTGCGGGCCGTCCTGCGTGGTGCTGCTGGAGGTGTCGGAATACGCGCTCTACCGGATCGACCGGGAGCTGCGCACCCTGGCCGAGGCGATCGCCCGCGAGGGCGGCTACCATCCGCGGATCGTGCCGGTGCTGGGCTCGGTCTGCGATCCGCGAAAGATGCGCGACGTGATCGCGCGCGAGGGCGTGCGCGTGGTCCTGCACGCGGCGGCCTACAAGCACGTGCCCCTGGTGGAATCGAACCCGATCGCGGGGTTGTCGAACAACGTGGTGGGCACGCGGGTCGTGGCCGAGGCGGCGGCGGCGGCGGGGGTGGAGCGCTTCGTGCTGGTGTCCTCTGACAAGGCCGTGCGCCCGACCGGGGTGATGGGCGCGACCAAGCGCCTCGCCGAGATGGTGGTGCAGGACCTGGCCGCGCGCGCCGGGCGCGGCGCCTTCCCCGGCACGCCCGTCTTCTCGATGGTGCGCTTCGGCAACGTGCTGGGCTCCTCGGGCTCGGTGGTGCCGCTCTTCCGCGAGCAGATCGCGGCCGGCGGGCCGGTGACGATCACCCACCGGGAGATGAAGCGCTACTTCATGTCGATCCCCGAGGCGGCCAAGCTGGTGCTGGTCTCGGGCGCGCTGGCGTCGGGCGGGGAGGTCTACGTCCTGGAGATGGGCGCGCCGCAGCGGATCGAGGACCTGGCGCGCGGGATGATCCGGCGCGCCGGGCTCACGGTGCGGGACCGGGCGCATCCCGAGGGCGACATCGAGATCGACTGGACCGGGATGCGGCCGGGCGAGAAGATGGAGGAGGAGCTGTTCTACGACCTGGACGAGATGGTCCCGACGCCGCATCAGAAGGTCATGCTCGCCGCCGAGACCCATCCCTCGCAGATCGCGCTCGCCCGCGGGATGGCCGCGCTCGACCGGGCCCTCGCCGAGGGCGACGCGGCGGCGGCTTGCCGGATCGCGGGCGGGCTGCTGGGGGTGCCGATCGCGCCGGGCGCGGCGCCGGCGCTCGCCCTGGTGCCCAGGACGCCGGCCACGCCGGCGGAGCCGGCCGCGCGCGGGGCGGCGACGTGAGCGCCCGCCGCCGCGCCGCGCTGGCCGCCGCCCTGACCGTCGCGTCGGCCTGCCTGACGGCGCCGGCGGGCGCGCAGGCCCCGAGGCCGCCCGTCGGCGGCGCCACCGTCCAGGACGAGGCCGGGCGCCCGGCGATCAACCTCTACGGCGTGCCCGGCGGGATCGACACGCCCTCGGCCTTCCACCGGCCGGAGGGGGACTTCGCGGTCGCCGCGAGCTCGGTCGGGGGCTTCTTCCGCTCGACGATCACCTTCCAGGCCCTGCCCTGGCTCTCCGGCAGCTTCCGTTATGTCGGGATCGACGACCTGAACCTCTTCGGCTTCGACGACTACTACGACCGCAGCTTCGATCTGCGCTTCCGCCTCCTTGAGGAGGGGCGCTACCTGCCCGCGGTCACGCTGGGGCTCCAGGACTTCGTGGGCACCGGGGTGCTGGCGGGGGAGTACCTCGTCGCGTCCAAGCGGTTCGGGCCGCGCTTCTCCGTGAGCGCCGGGCTCGGCTGGGGCCGGCTGGGCAGCTTCGGCGGCATCGGCGAGCCCTTCGGGGACCGCCCGCCGATCGACGTGGGCGAGGGCGGCGAGCCGAACGTGGACCAGTGGTTCCGCGGGGACGCCGCGCCCTTCGCGTCCATCGACTGGCGCGCGACGGACCGGCTTCGGGTCAAGCTCGAGTACTCCTCGGACGACTACCGCCTCGAGCGGCGGCAGGGTATCGTCGACCGCGACGGCCCGGTCAACGCCGCCATCGAGTATCAGCTCACGCCCGAGATCGCGGTCGGCGCCTACGCCCTGCACGGCAGCGAGGTCGGCGCGGGCTTCTCCTTGGTCCTCAACCCCCGGCGCACGACCGGCTCGGGGATCGACGAGGGCGCGCCGCCCGTCGTCCTGCCGCGGCCGGACCGGCGGGTGGACCCGGACGCCTATGGCGAGGGCTGGGTCCTCCTGGACGCCGCGCTGCCGACGCTCTCGGAGCGGGTGCGCGAGTCCCTGGCGGCGCAGGGCCTGGTGCTGGAGGGCTTCACCCTGCCCTCGGCGCGCGAGGTCGTGGTGCGGGTGCGCGACCCGGCGATCGGCGTCACGGCCCAGACGGTCGGGCGCACGGCGCGCATCCTGTCGCGCGACCTGCCGGCCTCGGTCGAGGTGCTGCGCATCGTGCCGGTGGTGGACGGGATCGCGATCAGCCAGGTGGCGATCCGGCGCTCGGACCTGGAGCGCGCCGAGCTCGCCCCCGGAGGGACCGAGGCCCTGCTGGGCGCGGCGGCGTTCGGCGACGCGGCCGCCCTCGCCCGGCCCGCGCCCGGGGACATCGTCGCGGCGGAGGTCTATCCGCGCTTCGACTGGTCGATCGGGCCCTATCTGCGCCCGTCCTTCTTCGATCCGAACGAGCCGGTGCGCTACGAGCTCGGCCTCAAGGCGGAGGCCGAATGGCAGCCGGCGCCGGGCGTCGTCCTGTCCGGGCGGCTCGCGACCGACCTGATCGGCAATATCGAGGACGCGG
This sequence comes from uncultured Alphaproteobacteria bacterium, assembly GCA_963833115.1. GTDB lineage: Bacteria > Pseudomonadota > Alphaproteobacteria > Rhodobacterales > Rhodobacteraceae > Hasllibacter. The sequence continues at coordinate 886,751 of CAWHWS010000002.1, forward strand.
ACGACTCGACCTCCGAGCTCGAGCAGGTGCGCACCAACGCGGCGCGCTACGCGGCGGAATCGGACCTCGCGGTCGAGAAGCTGACGGCGGCCTATTTCGCCCGGCCGGGCCGGGACCTCTACGCGCGCGTCACCGCGGGCTATCTCGAGCGGATGTTCGGCGGCGTCTCCGGCGAGGTCCTCTGGAAGCCCGTCACGAGCCGCTACGCCCTCGGCGTGGAGGTGAACTACGCCCGGCAGCGCGATTTCGACCAGCGCTTCGGGTTCCAGGACTACGACGTCGTGACCGGCCACGTCTCGGGCTATGCCGAGCTCGGACGGGGCTTTCACGGGCAGGTCGACCTGGGCCGCTACCTCGCGGGCGATTCCGGGGCGACGTTCACCCTCGCGCGGGAGTTCGCGAACGGCTGGCGCATCGGGGCGTTCGCGACCCTGACCAGCGCCTCGGCGGAGGAGTTCGGCGAGGGCAGCTTCGACAAGGGGATCGAGATCTCGATCCCGGTGCGCGCCCTCCTGGGCATGCGCACCGGGCGGGAGTTCGGCCTGACCCTGCGGCCTGTCCGGCGCGACGGCGGCGCGCGCCTGGAGGTCGACGACCGGCTCTACGGACGGGTGCGCGGCTTCCATTCGGGCGACCTGACGCGAAGCTGGGGGAGGGTGCTGCGATGAGCCTTCGCCGCGCCGTCCGGGCGCCGATCCTCGCTCTCCTGGGCGCGCTCGCGCTTCCCGCCTGCTCCGGGGGCACCGGCCCGCCCGGCGGGGACGGCGCGCTGGCGAGCGCGCTCTCGCTGGCACGGGGACTGCGCACGGAGGCCCCGCCGGCCCGGGGGCCCTTCACCCGCGCCGAGCTCGCGGGCGCAGGGCTCTCGGGGCCCGTGCTGCTCGCGCGCGTGGAGCGGACGGGCGCGCGCGCCGCCCTGGTGCCGGAGGCCGCGAACGGCGGGGCGGTCACCTGGCGCGCCGGCGACGCGGTGACCGTGAGCACGCGCGGCGGCCTCCTCGTCGCGACGCGCGGGCTGCGCTTCGACCTCATGTCGGCGGATGACGGGCTCTTCCGCGAGACGCTGGCGGCGGGCGGCGGGCGCTACGTGCGGGTGATCCGCGACCTCACGGCGGAGGGGGTGCTGCGCCGCATCGACCTGACCTGCACCCTGATGCGGGGCGGGGCGGGCACGGCGCAGGTGGCCGGACGGGGCTATGCGGTCACGCGCTGGAGCGAGGCGTGCTCCGGGCCGGTCGGTCCGGCCTATCCGGAGGCGCCGGGCGGGCGGATCGAGAACGTCTACGAGATCGATTCGGCCGGGACGATCCGCAGCAGCCGGCAATGGGCGGCCCCGCATCTGGGCTACCTCACGCTGGAGATCGGCGAGATTTGACGCCGGCGCGCCCAGGACCGATGCAGTGCTGCAACATATCGGGCGAGCGATGGCCCGTCAGGGCGCATCGGCGCCGCGACGGACCCGATCGGCGCGAATTGCGTTTGTCCGGGCAGGAGGCCCATGCTAGCGAGGGCACCAGTGCTTCATCCAACTCAACTGAGGGTACGTCCATGACCGCCACAAAGACCATCGCCGCGGCCGCCGCGCTGCTCGTCGCCACCGCCTCCGCCGGCCTGGCGCAGTCCGCCTCGGACGCCGCCCTCCTGGAGTCGCGCGTCTCCACGCAGGTCCCCGGCCTGGGCGATCTGGGCACCGGCGCCGCCGTCGCCGCCGCCGTCGTGGGCGTGACGCTCATCGCGATCGTGGTCGACGACGACGATTCCGAGGAGTCCACCCCCGACACCTGATCGGCGGGCCTTCGGGCTGTATGAGACATCGCGGAGGGCCGTCCGATCGGGCGGCCCTTTTGCGTCGCATGCGGGTCCGCCGGGACGGGGCGCGGCACCCGCGACGATTCAGGGTGCGCTCCGCCGAACGCCTGCTAGAGTGCAGCGCACTTGCACTCGGTGGGCCCGACCGGTCCCGCCGCTCCGCGGCCGCGCGGAGGACTCGGGGAGCCCAGTTCGACATGACGACCGCCCGGGCGCGCGCCGCGACACGACCCATCCTCCTCATGGCCTCGCTCTGCGCGATCCTGGCGGCCTGCACCGACCTGCCGCGCGGCGCGCCGCTCCAGCGCGAGTTGATCGGCTCGGCGAACGACGAGGCCCGCGACTTCGCCGTCTATCCGGTGACGGATCGCTTCCTGCACTATCTCGCAGCCTGGCCCGCGCCCGAGGCCGACCGGCGCGACCGTGACGGCCACGGCTGGATCGCGCGCGCGGACGGCACGCAGTCGAGCATGATCGCCGCCGGCGACGCGGTGAGCCTCACCGTCTGGACCTCCGACGAGAACGCCCTCCTGACCGCGCCGGGGCAGCGGGCGGTCGACATCGACGGCGCGACCGTCTCGCCGGCGGGGACGATCTTCGTGCCCTATATCGGCCTGGTCTCGGTCGGGGGGCGGAGCGTCGAGGCGGCCCGCTCGAGCATCCAGACCCAGTTCGAGGAGATCCTCCCGTCGGCGCAGGTGCAGCTCCTGCGCGAGGCCGGGCGCATGTCCTCGGTCGACGTGGTGGACGGCGCGACGCGCCCCGGCCGCTACGCCCTCCAGGACGGGACGACGACCGCGCTCGCGGTCCTGTCGGAGGCGGGCGGCGCCGAGCGGACCATCGACAACCCGCGCCTGCGGCTGCTGCGCGGCTCGCGGACCTATACGATCCCCCTGGCGCGGCTCTACGCCAGCCCGGCGCTCGACACGGTGCTGCGCGGCGGCGACAAGCTCGTGGTCGAGGACGATCCGCGGACCTTCGTGGCCATCGGGGCCACCGGCTCGGAGCGGATCATCCGCTTCCCCGAGGAGGAGGTCACCGCGCTCGAGGCGATCGCCCTGGCCGGCGGGGTGAACGACGACCGCGCGGACCTCAACGGAATCCTCGTGCTGCGGGACTATCCGGCGGGCGCGGTGACGCCGGAGCCGACGCGCGGGCCGGACCGCCGACGCGTCGTCTTCGCGATCGACCTCACGTCGGCCGACGGGACGTTCAGCGCGAACCGCTTCCTGATCCAGTCCGGCGACGTGGTGCTGGCCACCGAGAGCCAGGTGACCGAGATCCGCACGATCACGTCGATCATCGGCAACACGCTGGGCCTCGCCACGCGGGTGCGCGCCTTCCGCTAGGCGCGCCGCCCGTCCAGCCCCCCGGGCGCGGCGCCGACCCTTCCGCTGGGCGCGGCGCCGACCTGTCCGCTGGGCGCGGCGCCGACCTGTCCGCTGGGCGCGGCGCCGTTGGATCCCGCCGGCGAAGCCGCTATGCGCGCCCGCGGGCGGACGCGGGGGAGCGGAACATGGCCGAAGTGATGATCGTCGGCGCCGGCCTGTCGGGCGCCGTGATCGCCCGGGCGCTGGCCGAGGCGGGGCACGCCGTCACCATCCGCGAGGCGCGCGCCCATGTCGCCGGCAACTGCCATACCGAGCGGGACGCCGCGACCGGCGTGCTGGTCCACGTGTTCGGCCCGCACATCTTCCACACCGACGACGACGAGGTCTGGGACTACGTGAACGCCCACGCCCGGTTCCGGCCCTACAAGAACCGGGTCAAGACGACGTCGAAGGGCGCCGTCTACACGCTGCCGATCAACCTGCACACGATCAACCAGTTCTTCGGGGCCTCGATGAGGCCGGCGGAGGCTCGCGCGTTCGTCGAGGGGCTCGCGGACACCTCCATCGAGGAGCCGCGGACCTTCGAGGAGCAGGGCCTCCGCTTCGTCGGGCGCGAGCTCTACGAGACGTTCCTGGCCGGCTACACGCGCAAGCAATGGGGCACGGAGCCCGCCAACCTGCCGGCGAGCATCCTCAAGCGCCTGCCGCTGCGCTTCAACTACGACGACAACTACTTCGCCCACCGCCATCAGGGCATGCCCGAGGACGGCTACACCCCGATGGTGGAGAGCATCCTGGACCACCCCGGCATCACGGTGGAGCTGGAGACGCGGTTCGACCCGGGCGAGGCCGGCGACTGGGACCACGTGTTCTGGTCCGGCCCGCTGGACGCCTGGTTCGGGCACGATGCCGGGCGGCTGGGCTACCGCACGCTCGACTTCGAGCGCTTCGAGGCGGAGGGGGACTGGCAGGGCTGCGCGGTGATGAACCACCCCGACGCGGACGTGCCCTTCACCCGCATCACCGAGCACAAGCACTTCGCCCCGTGGGAGAGACCACGAGCGCAGCGTCCTCTACCGCGAGTTCAGCCGCGAATGCGGGCCGGAGGACACGCCCTACTACCCGATCCGCCTGGTGGAGGAGAAGGCGCTGCTGGCCGACTACGCCGCGCGGGCGCAGGCGATGGAGGGCGTGACCTTCGTGGGGCGGCTCGGGACCTACCGCTACCTCGACATGGACGTGACCATCCGGCAGGCGATGGACACGGCGGCCGCCTATCCTGGGCCGGGCCGCGGGCGCGCCGATGCCGGCCTTCGTCTTCCCGCCGCTGCCGTGACGGGCGAGCCGCCGCGCCCGGGCACCTCGCCGCGCTCGTCGTGACGCAGGACCGGCTGCCGAAGCTGCGCCGTGCGGTCGAGCGGCTGCGCGCGGCGCGGCCGGACTGGATCCTGGTGGTCGCCAACGCCTCGCCGCGCGGATACGCTGGACTGGCTCGCCGCGCAGGCGGACGTGGAGGTGCTGGCCCTGCCGCGCAACACCGGCGGCGCAGGCGGGTTCGAGGCCGGGATGCGCCATCTGTTCGAGGCCGGGGCCGCCGACTGGATCGTGGTGATGGACGACGACGCAGGGCCGGAGGCGGACGCGTTCGACCGGTTCCGCGCCGCCGACCTCTCCGGCGTGGACGCGGTGGCGGGGGCGGTGATGCTGCCCACCGGCGCGGTGTGCGACATGAACCGCCCCGCCTGGGACCCGTTCCGCCATCGCGGGGATGCTGCGCGACACGTTCCGCCGCGGGCGCGAGGCGTTCCACATGGGCGGCGCGGAGCTGGCCCCGGACGCGCCGCCGCGGCCGGTGGACGTGGCCTCCTTCGTCGGGCTGTTCCTGTCGCGCGGGGCGCTGGCGCGGCACGGCTACCCCGATCCGCGCATGTTCCTCTACGGGGACGACACGCTCTACACCCTGCGGGCGACCGCGGCGGGGATGCGCCTCATGGCGATGCCGAGCCTGCGCTTCGAGCACGATTGCGAGGCGATCGCCGCGGGCGACGGGCGGCTGCGCCCGATCTGGAAGGTGTACTACAATCACCGCAACCTCCTCGAGGTCTACGCCGAGACGTCCGGGCGGTGGCGGGCGGCGTTCGTGCCGGCGGCGATGGTCAAGTGGGCTGATGAAGGCGCGGCGGTACCGCGGCGAGCGGGGCGCCTATCTCGGCGCTGACCTGGCGGGCGATCCGGGACTACATCGCGGGCGGCTACGACCGCGCGCCCCATGCCGGGGGCGACGGCCCGATTGACGCAGCCGGGCGGCGCGGGCAGCCTGACCCGGCGGGCGGCGCCAGACCGCCCCGACGGGAGGGCATCGCCATGAAGACCATCAAGGGCCCCGCGCTCTTCCTCGCCCAGTTCGCCGGGGACGCCGCGCCGTTCGACACCTGGGACGGCGATCACGCGCTGGGCGGCCGAGTGCGGCTACGCGGGCGTGCAGGTGCCGTCCTGGGACGCGCGGATGATCGACCTCGCCCGGGCCGCGGAGTCCAAGGACTATTGCGACGAGTGGGCCGGGACCGCGCGCGCGAACGGGGTCGAGGTGACCGAGCTCTCGACCCATCTGCAGGGGCAGCTCGTCGCCGTGCACCCCGCCTACGACCACGCCTTCGACGGGTTCGCCGACCCGTCGGTGCGGGGGAACCCGAAGGCACGGCAGGAATGGGCGGTGGAGCAGGTGCGCCTGGCGCTCACGGCGAGCCGGAACCTCGGGATCGGGGCGCACGCGACCTTCTCCGGCGCGCTGGCCTGGCCCTATGTCTACCCCTGGCCGCAGCGGCCCGCGGGGCTGGTGGAGGCGGCGTTCGACGAGCTGGCCGCGCGCTGGCGCCCGATCCTGGACCATGCCGAGGCCTGCGGCGTCGACGTCTGCTACGAGATCCACCCCGGCGAGGACCTGCACGACGGCGTCACCTACGAGATGTTCCTGGAGCGGACGGGGAACCACCCGCGGGCCTGCATGCTCTACGACCCCTCGCATTACGTCCTGCAATGCCTGGACTACCTCGACAACATCGACATCTACCGCGACCGCATCCGGATGTTCCACGTCAAGGACGCCGAGTTCCGCCCCACCGGCCGGCAGGGGGTCTACGGCGGCTATCAGCCCTGGGTCGACCGGGCGGGACGGTTCCGCTCGCTGGGCGACGGGCAGGTCGATTTCGGGGCGGTGTTCTCGAAGATGGCGACGAACGGCTTCGACGGCTGGGCCGTGGTCGAGTGGGAATGCGCGCTCAAGCACCCCGAGGACGGGGCGCGCGAGGGGGCGGCGTTCGTCCGCGATCACATCATCCGCGTGACCGAGACCGCGTTCGACGACTTCGCCGGCGGGGGCGCGGACGAGGCGGCCAACCGCGCCATGCTGGGGCTCTGAAGGTGGAGCGCTCGGGCACGGACCGCATCCGCCTCGGCATGGTCGGCGGGGGGCAGGGGGCGTTCATCGGGGGGGTGCACCGCATCGCGTCCCGGATCGACGACCGGTTCGAGCTGGTCGCGGGCGCCCTCTCCTCGGACGCGGGCCGCGCCGCGGCCTCGGCCGAGGCGCTGGGGCTGGCGCGCAGCTATGACGGGTTCGAGGAGATGGCGACGGCCGAGGCCGCGCGCGCGGACGGGATCGAGGCGGTGAGCATCGTCGCGCCCAACGCCGTGCACGCCCCGGCGGCGATGGCGTTCCTGAAGGCCGGCATCCACGTCATCTGCGACAAGCCGCTGACCTCGACGCTGGCGGACGCGAAGGCGCTCGCGGCGATGGAGACCGCGGACGGGCCGCTCTTCGTGCTGACGCACAACTACACGGGCTACCCGATGGTCCGGCAGGCGCGCGAGATGGTGGCCGCCGGCGAGATCGGCGAGGTCCGCGTGGTGCAGGTCGAGTATCCGCAGGACTGGCTGTCGGACGCGCTCGAGGAGACGGGGCAGAAGCAGGCCGGCTGGCGCACCGATCCGGCCGTGGCGGGCGCCGGGGGCTCCACGGGCGACATCGGCACGCACGCCTACAACCTCGCGCGCTTCGTCACCGGGCTGGAGCTGGAGGCGCTGGCGGCGGAGCTGAGCACCTTCGTGGGCGGCCGGCGGCTGGACGACAACGCCCACGTCATGCTGCGCTTCCGCGGCGGGGCGCGCGGCGCCCTCTGGTGCAGCCAGGTCGCGCCGGGATGCGAGAACGCGCTGCGCCTGCGGGTGTTCGGCACGAGGGCGCGCTCGACTGGGAGCAGGAGGTGCCGACCGTCCTGCGCCATGCGCCGCTGGGCGAGCCGGTGCGGCGGATCACGCGCGGAGGGCCGGGCGCTGGCGCGGCGGCGGCGCGCCTCACGCGCATCCCGGCGGGGCACCCCGAGGGCTACCTGGAGGGGTTCGCCAACATTTATTCCGAGGCGGCCGAGGCGATCCTGGCGCGGCGCGAGGGGCGCGCCATCCCCGAGGGCGTGATCTACCCGACCCTGCGCGACGGGCTCGAGGGGGTCGCCTTCGTTGACGCCTGCGTCCGGTCGTCCCGGGCGGACGCGGCGTGGACGTCCCTCGACGTTTAGCGAACCCCTTTACCGAGTTCCCCCGCGGCCGTAGCGTCCTTCCAGGGGCGCGGCGGCCGCCAAGAGCCGAGCGATATCCGCGCGACATGGGAGGACACGACATGAAGAGATCCGCATTTCTCGCCGCCACCGCTCTGACGGCGCTGGGCGCCGGGGCCGCGCAGGCCGAGGATCTGACCCTCTGCTGGGCGGCCTGGGACCCGGCCAACGCGCTGGTCGAGCTCTCCAAGGACTTCGAGGCGAAGTCCGGCCACACGATGAGCTTCGAGTTCGTGCCCTGGCCCAATTTCGCGGACCGCATGCTCAACGAGCTCAACTCCGGCGGTCAGCTCTGCGACCTGCTGATCGGGGACAGCCAGTGGATCGGCGGCGGCGCCGAGAGCGGGCACTACGTGAAGCTCAACGACTTCTTCGACGAGGCCGGCATCGCCATGTCCGACTTCGCGGACGCGACCGTCTACGCCTACTCGACCTGGCCCAAGGGCTCGGAGAACTACTACGCGCTTCCGGCGATGGGCGACGCGAACGGCTGGTTCTACCGCAAGGACTGGTTCGAGATGCCCGAGATCCAAGCCGCCTTCGAGGAGGAGTACGGCCGCCCTCTGGCCGAGCCCGAGACCCAGAAGGAGCTGCTGGAGATCGCGCAGTTCTTCCAGGAGCGCGAGATCGACGGCCAGACGCGCTACGGCGCGGCCATCTTCACCGAGCGCGGCTCCGAGGGGATCACGATGGGCGTGACCGGCGCGCTCTACCCCTGGGGGTTCAAGTACGAGAACACGCCGGGCAGCTACGACATGGAGGGCGCGGTGAACTCGCCCGAGGCGGTCGAGGCGCTCGAGTTCTACAAGGAGCTCTACCAGACCGCGACGCCGCCGGGCTACACCGACAGCTACATGGAGCAGGGGCTCGACGCGTTCAAATCGGGCCAGGTGGCGATGGCGATGAACTGGTTCGCCTTCTTCCCCGGCCTCGCGGCCGATCCCGATCTGGAGGGCAAGGTCGACTTCTTCGTCAACCCGCCGCAGAACCAGGCAGGGTCCACGCTGGGCGGGCAGGGCATCAGCGTGGTGGCCTACTCGGACAAGCAGGACGCCGCGCTCGAGTACATCGAGTGGTTCGCCTCCCCCGAGGTGCAGCAGAAATGGTGGGAGCTCGGCGGCTACTCGGCGCGCAAGTCGGTGCTCGAAGCGGACGGGTTCGAGGAGAGCACGCCTTTCGCGGCCGACTTCCTCGTGGCGATGAACGACGTGCAGGACTTCTGGCAGGAGCCGGCCTACGCCGAGCTGCTCCTAGCGATGCAGAAGCGGATGCACGACTACATCGTGGCCGACCAGGGCACGGCGCAGGAGGCGCTCGACCTCTTGATCGAGGACTGGACGGAGACGTTCGAGGACGAAGGTAAGTTATGATCGCCTAGGGCGATCATAACCCCGGACGCCGATCCGGGGCCTCCCACCACGACGCCCTGCCTCCGATCGGAGGCCGGGCCCACCGCCCGCGGGGCCCGGGACCCGGGGCCGGGGCGGCCATCCGCAAGAGGCCGGCGCACGCGCATGACCGACACGCCGATCACCCGCGCCGCCCGCGCGACGCCGACCTCCGTCGCGCGCCGGGTGCGGGGGCTGTCCGACCGGGCGATCGCCTGGCTCTTCGTCGGGCCGACGGTCGTGCTGCTGCTGGCGATCAACATCTTTCCGCTGATCTGGACGCTCTACCTGAGCTTCACCGACTTCCGCGCCAATCGACCCAACCGGGAGGTCGAGTGGGTCGGCCTGCGCAATTACGAGCGCATCCTGACCGATGGCGACATCTGGCTGACCATGCAGGCGACGGCGCATTTCCTGGTGTGGACGATCGTACTGCAGGTGCTGATCGGCTTCACGCTGGCCTGGCTCATCAACCGGAAGTTCAAGGGCAACGACCTGTGGACGACGATCATCGTGCTGCCGATGATGCTGTCGCCCGCGGTGGTCGGCAATTTCTGGACGTTCCTCTACCAGCCGCAGATCGGGCTCTTCAACTACGTGGTCTCCTTCTTCACCGGGATCGACCCGTCCAGCTTCTCGATGATCGGAAGCGTCGACCTCGCGCCGTGGTCGATCATCATCGTCGACACCTGGATGTGGACGCCGTTCGTGATGCTGATCTGCCTGGCGGGGCTGCGCTCGATCCCGGACTACATCTACGAGGCGGCCGAGATCGACCGGGCGTCCAAGCTGCGGCAATTCTTCACCCTGACGCTGCCGATGGTCCTTCCGTTCCTGATGCTGGCCGTCCTCTTCCGCGGGATCGAGAACTTCAAGATGTTCGACCTGGTGGTGCAGCTCACCGGGGGCGGGCCGGGCTCGGTGACGGAGCTGACCTCGATCAACCTCAAGCGCGAGGCGTTCGAGAAATGGCGCACGGGCTACGCCTCGGCCTACGCGATCATCCTGTTCGTGACGGTGTTCGGCCTCGCCTCGATCTACGTGAAGGCCCTCAACAAGGTGAAGGAGCGATGACCCGGCTCGGCGGGCAGCGTGCCCGGGCGCTCCGATCCGGGCGGCGCGCCGTGGGATGGCGGCCCCGAGGGCCCCTCCCGCGCGTCTCGGCCTTCGGCCTCGGGCGCTTGGGCCGGGCCTCGTCGCTGCGCGACATCGGCGGAGCCGCGGGGCGGGACGGCGCGGCCGTCCGGCTGGCGGCCCGGCCGGGGAGGGCGGGTGCCTCCGGCGGGGATACTTGCGTCAAGATGAGGGGGCGGGCGTGAGCTACTCCATCACCGAGCCGTCCTCCGGGCAGAAATGGATCGCGGGGGTGCTGGTGATCGGCTACGCGCTGATCACGATCCTGCCGCTGATCTGGATCGTCACGACGGGGTTCAAGTCGCCCTCCGACGCCATCGCCTACCCACCCAAGGTGCTCTTCGAGCCGACGGTCGAGGGCTACGTCAACCTCTTCACCACCCGGACCCGGGTGACGCCGGACCAGCTCGCGGCGCTGCCGCCGCCGGAGGGGATCGCGGAGACCATCGTGCGGAGCCGCGACATGGTGATCGCGGGGCCGTCCCGCTACGGCGAGCGGTTCCTGAACTCGGTCATCATCGGGTTCGGCTCGACCTTCCTGTCGATCGTCCTCGGGACGATGGCGGCCTACGCGTTCAGCCGGTTCCGTGTGCCGCTGAAGGACGATCTGCTGTTCTTCATCCTCTCGACGCGGATGATGCCGCCGATCGCGGTGGCGATCCCGATCTTCCTGATGTTCCGGCAACTGGGATTGTCGGACACGCATCTGGGGATGATCCTGCTCTACACGGCGGTGAACATCTCGCTGGCGGTGTGGCTGCTGAAGGGGTTCATCGACGAGATCCCGCGCGAGTACGAGGAGGCGGCGCTCATCGACGGCTACACGCGGTTCCAGGCGTTCACCAAGGTGGTGCTGCCCCAGGCCGCGACGGGCATCGCGTCGACCGCGATCTTCTGCCTGATCTTCTCCTGGAACGAGTACGCGTTCGCGGTGCTGCTGACCTCCGGGACGGCGCAGACGGCGCCGCCCTTCATCCCGACGATCATCGGGGTGGGCGGGCAGGACTGGCCGGCTGTGGCGGCGGGGGCCACGCTGTTCCTCCTGCCGGTGATGGTGTTCACGATCCTGCTGCGAAAGCACCTTCTGCGCGGGATCACCTTCGGCGCGGTCCGCAAGTGAGGGGGTTCGCCGCCGGCCTCGCCGGGATGCGCCGCGGGCCCTGGGAGGCCGTGATGAGCGTGCTCATCGGGCTGGGCGTCGTGATGCTGATGCAGCCCTTCGCGCTGGTGCTCTACAGCTACAGCTTCGTCGTCCTGCTCGTCGGCACGGTGGGGTTCATCGTCGTCTCGCATTTCCCGGAGGGCGAGTAGATGGCGCGGATCGAGATCGAGGACGTTCGCAAGGAGTTCGGCGACTTCACCGCCGTGCAGTCGAGCAGCTTCACCATCGAGGACGGGGAGTTCTTCATGCTGCTGGGCCCCTCGGGCTGCGGCAAGACGACGACGCTGCGCATGATCGCGGGGCTCGAGCTGCCCACCGCCGGGGCGATCCGCATCGACGGGGAGGACGTGGCCCAGCGGCCCGCGAGCCAACGCGACATCGCCTTCGTGTTCCAGATGTTCGCGCTCTACCCGCACATGACCGTGCGGGGGAACCTGTCCTATCCCCTGAAATCGCAGGGCATGGCGCGGGCGCAGGTGCGCGACAAGGTGGCGGAGGTCGCGGGCATCCTCGGGATCGAGGACATCCTCGACCGCCCGGTCGGCGGGCTCTCGGGCGGGGACCGGCAGCGCGTGGCGCTGGGGCGCGCGATCGTGCGCTCGCCGGCGGCATTCATGATGGACGAGCCGCTGGGCGCGCTCGACGCCGAGTTCCGAGAGCGCATGGCCGAGGAGCTGCGCGCCCTGCACGACCGGATGGGCGCCACGACCGTCTACGTGACGCACGATCAGCTCGAGGCGATGCAGATGGGCGACAAGATCGTGGTGATGAACCACGGCGTCGTGGAGCAGTTCGGCACGCCGCAGGACATCTACGACTGGCCCGCCACGCTCTTCGTCGCGGACTTCATCGGCGACCCGCCGATGAACCCTCTCACGCTGCGCGGCGCCGTGGAGGCGGGGGCGACGGCCGCTCATCTCGGCGACGCGCGTATCGCGATCCCCGAGCAGCGCGAGGGGCGGTCCGGCGATCTGGTCCTGGGCGTGCGGCCCGAGCACGTGGCGCTGGACGACGCGGCGCCCCTGCGCGGCGAGGTCACGGCGACCGAGTATCTCGGCACGACGCAGATCGTGACGCTGAGCACGGCCTACGGCACGGTCAAGGCGCGCGCGCCCGCCGCGACGGCGATCCGCACGGGCGCGCGCACCGGCCTGACGCTCGATCCGCGCACGATCACCCTCTTCGACCGGGCGGATGGCCGCGCGCTGCGCTCGGCGGCCAACGAGCGGGTGCTCGGCTGATGGCGGAGGTGGCGCTGCAGGGGCTCACCAGGCGCTACGGGCGCGACGTGGGGATCGAGGGCGTCGACCTGACGGTGCCGGACGGCGCGTTCGTCGTGCTCCTCGGCCCCACGGGGGCGGGCAAGACGACGACGCTGCGCCTGATCGCCGGGCTGGACGCGCCCGACGCGGGGACGATCCGCATCGGCGGGCGCGACGTGGCCGGCGAGAGCCCCGCGCAGCGGGACGTGACGATGGTGTTCCAGCAATACAGCCTCTACCCGCACCTGACGGTGGCCGAGAACCTGGCCTTCCCGCTCCGCTCCCCGGTGATCGGCGCGGACGAGGAGACCATCCGCCGCCGGGTCGGCGAGGTGGCCGAGGTGCTGCGCATCCCCCACAAGCTCGCCAACAAGGCGACCGAGCTCTCCGGCGGGGAGATGCAGCGCGTCTCCATCGGCCGGGCGCTGGTGCGCAGCCCGGCGGTGCACCTGATGGACGAGCCGCTCTCCTCGCTCGACGCCAAGCTGCGCTCGGACCTCCGGGTGGAGCTCAAGCGCATCCAGGAATCGCTCGGAGCGACCCTCCTCTACGTGACGCACGACCAGATCGAGGCGATGACCATGGCCACCCATGTCGGCGTGCTCGACCACGGCCGGCTGGCGCAGTTCGGCACGCCGCGGGAGATCTACGCCGATCCGGCCAGCCTCTACGTCGCCGGGCGCCTGGGCCTGCCGCGGATCAACGCGCTGCCCGCGGGCACCTTCCCCGGGGCGCCGGCCGGGGCCGCGACCATCGCCCTTCGCCCGGAGATGATCCGCCACGACCACGGCCCCGAAGGGCGCGTCACCCGCGTGGAGCGGCTCGGCGACCAGACCCGCGTTCACCTGACCCTGGGCGGGCACGAGCTCGTCACCCTCGCCGATCCGCATACCGACCTCGCCCCCGGCGCCGCGCTGCCCGTGCGCCCCGAGGGCGCGCTCTGGTTCGACGCGGACGGCCGCCGCATGAGAGGTACCGCATGACAGCGCAAGCGCAGCTCACCAACGCCCGGGACGCCATCGTCACCGACGCCCTTTCCGCCCTCGTGCGCGTCACCCCCGGGATCAACTTGCTGGACGGGTTCCCGCACGTGCGCGTGGTGGTGCGCACCGATTTCGACGGCGGGCGCGTGGCGCTCGTCTCGGGCGGGGGCGCGGGGCACGAGCCGGCGCATGCGGGCTTCGTCGGGCCGGGGATGCTGGCCGCCACGGTCTGCGGCGACGTCTTCGCGAGCCCCTCGGTGGAGGCGGTGCTCGCCGGCATCCTCGCCATGACCGGGGAGGGGGGGTGCCTCCTGATCGTGAAGAACTACACCGGCGACAGGCTCAACTTCGGGCTTGCGGCCGAGCGCGCCCGCGCGATGGGCCGCGCGGTGGAGATGGTGGTCGTCGCCGACGACGTGGCCCTGCCGGACATCGCGCAGCCGCGCGGCGTGGCGGGCACCCTCTTCGTGCACAAGATCGCCGGCGCCATGGCCGAGGCCGGCGCCCCGCTGGCCGAGGTGGCGGCGGCCGCGCGCGAGGTCGCCGCCGCAGTGCGCACGATCGGCCTCTCGCTCACGAGCTGCCACGTGCCGGGCGTGGCCCTCGACGACCGCATCCCCAACGGCGAGGCCGAGCTCGGACTGGGCATCCACGGCGAGCCGGGCGCGATGCGCATCGACCACGAGGACGCGGCCGGCGCGCTCGACCTGATGGCCGAGGCGCTCCTGCCGGAGATCGAGGGGGGCGCGCATGTCGTGATGGTCAACAACCTCGGCGGCGCGACGGGGCTTGAGATGGCGATCTGCGCGGGCGAGCTCCTGCGCGGCCAGCTCTCGGATCGGGTCGCGCACGTTGTGGGGCCGGCGCCGATGATGACCGCGCTCGACATGCGGGGGCTGTCGCTCTCGTTCCTGCCGGTGCGGCCGGGCTGGGTGGAGGCGCTGGCCGCGCCGGTGCCGATGCCCGCCTGGCCCGGCTGCGTGTCGGTGCGCGATCCCGCTCCGAGGGAGATGCCCGAGGGCCTCGCGCCGCTCCGGTTCGAGGCCTCGTCCCATCCGGCGCGCGCGGCCCTCCTGACGGCGGGCTGCGAGGCGATGATCGCCGCCGCGCCCGATCTCGACGCGCTCGACGGGCGCACGGGCGACGGCGACACCGGCGCCACCCTCCGGGCCGCCGCGCGCGCCCTGATGGACGCGGCGCCGCGCCTGCCGATGGCCGACGAGGCGACCCTCCTGTGGGCCATCGGGCAGGAGCTCGGGCAGACGATGGGCGGCTCGTCGGGCGTGCTGCTGGCGATCTTCTTCTCCGCCGCGGGGGAAGCCGCGCAGGACGGCGCGCCGACGCCCCGCGCCCTGGAGGCCGGGCTCGCCCGGGTGATGGAGGTCGGGGGGGCGGCGCCGGGGGACCGGACCATGATCGACGCGCTCGCCCCGGCCCTGGCGGCGCTTCCGCGCGGGATGCCGGCCGCGGCGACCGCGGCGCGCGAGGGCGCGGACGCGACCGCGCGCATGGCGCGGGCCAAGGCGGGGCGCTCGGCCTATGTCGGGGCGAACGCGCTGCACGGCCATGTCGACCCGGGGGCGGAGGCGGTCGCGCGGCTCTTCGCCGCCCTGGCGTGATCGTCTACGGGGACACCGCGTTCTCCGGGCACGCCGTCCCGGACGGGCATCCCGAGCGCCCGGCGCGCATGGACGCGGTGCGCGAGGCGCTGCTCGACCTCGTGGTCGACCGGCGCGGCGCCCCCGAGGCGACAGACGCGCAGATCCTGGCCTGTCATCCGCGGGCGTACCTGGACCGTCTCGCCGCCGCCGCCCCGCCCGAAGGGCTCGCCCCGCTCGATGCCGACACCTGGCTCTCGCCCGGCTCGCTCGACGCCGCGCGCCGGGCGGCGGGGGCGGCCTGCGCGGCGGTGGACGCCACCCTCGCGGGCGGGGCCGCCTTCGTCGCCGCGCGCCCGCCGGGGCACCACGCGGAGACGGCGACCCCGATGGGGTTCTGCCTTCTGGGCACCGCCGCCATCGCCGCGCGCCACGCGATGGACGCGCACGGCCTCGCCCGCGTGGCGGTGGTCGACTTCGACGTGCATCACGGCAACGGCACGCAGGACCTCCTCGGCGCGGAGCCGCGCGCCATGCTCGCCAACTCGTTCCAGTCGCCGCTCTGGCCCGGCACGGGCGGGCCCGGCGAGCGCGGCGCGGCCGGGCAGGTCGTGAGCCGCACGCTGCCCCCCGGCGCGGACGGCGCCGCGTTCCGCGCCCTGTGGGAGCGCGACCTGCTGCCCGCGCTGGACGGGTTCGCGCCGGATCTGGTGATCGTCTCGGCCGGGTTCGACGCCCACGCGGACGACCCCCTGGCGCAGCTCGAGCTTCACGAGGACGACTTCGCCTGGATCACCGCGCGGCTGGTGGAGCTGGCCGGCGCCCACGCCTCCGGCCGTCTGGTCTCCTGCCTCGAGGGGGGGTATGACCTGCCCTCGCTCGGCCGGTCGGTCCGGGCGCACGTCGGCGCGCTGGAGGGCGGGGCATGAGCGACAAGCCGGTCGATCCCGCGAAGCTCAGCTTCGAGGACGCGCTGCGCGAGCTGGAGGGCATCGTCGACACGCTCGACCGCGGCGAGGCGACGCTGGACCAGTCCATCGCCCTCTACGAGCGCGGCGCCAAGCTGCGCGCGCGCTGCGAGGCCGAGCTCGCCCGCGCCGAGGAGAAGGTGGCCCAGATCGTGCAGGGCGAGGACGGGCGCCCCGCCGGCACGGCGCCGCTGGGATCCTGACCCGGGTGGACGCGGGCCTGCGCGCCGCGATGGCGGGCGCGGCGGCGCGGATCGAAGGATGTCTCGGCGCCGCTCTCGACGCCCTGCCCCCCGGACCCGTGGTGGACGCGATGCGCCATGCCTGCGAGGGCGGCAAGCGGATGCGCGGGTTCCTCGTGCTCGAGGGCGCGCGCCTGCACGGGGGGGATGGCGGCGCGGCGGCCGCGGCCGCGATCGAGGCGCTGCACGCCTACTCCCTCGTGCATGACGACCTGCCGGCCATGGATGACGACGACCTGCGCCGCGGCCGGCCGACCGTGCACGTCGGCTGGGACGAGGCGACCGCCATCCTGGCCGGCGACGCGCTCCAGACGCTTGCCTTCTCGCTGCTGGCGGACCCGGCGGCCCATCCCGACCCGGCGGTGCGGGTGGCCCTGATCGCCTCCCTCGCCGAGGCGGCGGGGGCGGCCGGGATGGTGCGGGGCCAGGCGCTCGACATCGCGGCCGAGCGCGGCCCGCCGCAGGGCATGGGCGCGGTCCTGGAGCTCCAGGCCGCCAAGACCGGCGCGCTCATCGAATGGTCGGCCGCCGCGGGCGCGCTCCTGGCGGGCGCCGACCCCGCCCCGCTGCGCGCCTACGGCCGGGCCTTGGGCGCGGCGTTCCAGATCGCGGACGACCTCATCGACGCGTCCGGCGATGCGGCGGCCGCCGGCAAGGCCGTGGGCAAGGACGCGGCCGCCGGCAAGGCGACGGTCATCACCCTCCTGGGCCAGGACGGCGCGCGCGCCGAGGCGCGCCGCCTGGCGGCGGAGGCCGAGGCCGCCCTGGCGCCGTTCGGGGCCGAGGGGGAGACACTGCGCGCGCTGGCGCGCTATACGGTCGCTCGCGACAGGTGATGGGAGCCGAAGACATGCCGCAGCGACCGAGGACGCCGCTCCTGGACCGGGTGGGATCGCCCCGCGATCTCAAGGCCCTGACCGACCGCGAGCTGGAGACGCTGGCCGGCGAGGTGCGGGCCGAGACGATCTCGGCGGTGTCCGAGACGGGCGGGCACCTGGGCGCCGGGCTCGGGGTGGTCGAGCTCACGGTCGCGCTGCACGCGGTGTTCGACGCGCCGCGCGACAAGATCATTTGGGATGTCGGGCATCAGTGCTACCCGCACAAGATCCTGACCGGGCGGCGGGACCGCATCCGCACCCTGCGCCAGAAGGACGGGCTCTCCGGCTTCACCAAGCGCAGCGAGTCGCCCTACGACCCGTTCGGCGCCGCCCATTCGAGCACCTCGATCAGCGCGGCGCTCGGCTTCGCGGTCGCCGCCGAGCTGGGCGCGCCCGGGCCGGTGGGCGACGCGATCGCCGTGATCGGGGACGGCGCGATGTCCGCCGGCATGGCCTACGAGGCGATGAACAACGCAGGCCACCTCGGCCGGCGCCTCATCGTGGTCCTCAACGACAACGAGATGTCGATCGCGCCGCCCACGGGGGCGATGTCGTCCTATCTCTCGCGGCTCTATGCCGGCGCGCCGTTCCAGGACCTCAAGGCCGCGGCGAAGGGGGCGGTGGGGCTGCTGCCCGGCCCGTTCCAGGAGGGGGCGAAGCGGGCCAAGGACCTGGTGAAGGGCCTCGCCTTCGGCGGCACCCTCTTCGAGGAGCTGGGGTTCAACTATATCGGTCCCATCGACGGGCACGACATGGACCAGCTCCTGCCGGTGCTGCGCACGGTGAAGGTGCGCGCGGACGGGCCGATCCTGATCCACGCGATCACCCGCAAGGGCAAGGGATACGCCCCGGCCGAGGAGGCCGCCGACAAGGGCCACGGCGTCGGAAAGTTCGACGTGCTGACCGGCAAGCAGGCCAAGGCCAAGCCCAACGCGCCGAGCTACACCTCGGTCTTCGGCCGCGCCCTGACGGCGGCCGCGGCGAAGGACGACCGCATCGTGGCCGTGACCGCCGCGATGCCGGACGGGACCGGCCTCGGCCTGATGGCCGAGCGCTATCCGAGCCGCACCTTCGACGTCGGCATCGCCGAGCAGCACGGGGTGACCTTCGCCGCCGGGCTCGCCGCCGCGGGGATGCGGCCGTTCTGCGCGATCTACTCGACCTTCCTGCAGAGGGGCTACGACCAGGTGGTGCACGACGTGGCGATCCAGCGGCTGCCGGTGCGCTTCGCCATCGACCGCGCGGGACTCGTGGGGGCGGACGGCGCCACGCATGCCGGCGCCTTCGACATCGCCTACATGGCGAACCTGCCCGGCATGGTGGTCATGGCCGCCGCCGACGAGGCCGAGCTCATGCACATGGTCGCGACCGCGGCCGTGCACGATGACGGGCCCATCGCCTTCCGCTACCCGCGCGGCGAGGGGCGGGGGGTGGAGCTCCCCGAGGCGGGCGTGCCGCTCGAGATCGGGCGCGGGCGCGTGATCCACGAGGGCGCGGGCGTCGCGATCGTGTCCTTCGGCACCCGCCTGGGAGAGGTCGAGGCGGCCTGCGAGGCGCTGCGGGCCCGCGGCGTGGACCCGACGATCGCCGACGCCCGCTTCGCCAAGCCGTTGGACCGGGATCTGATCCTGCGGCTGGCGGCGGAGCACGACGCGCTCATCACCATAGAGGAGGGCGCGATCGGCGGCTTCGGCAGCCATGTCGCGCAGCTCCTGGCCGAGGAGGGCGCCTTCGACGGTGGGCTGGCGTTCCGCTCGATGGTGCTGCCGGACACGTTCATCGACCATGCCGGCCCGGCGGACATGTACGCCGCCGCCGGCCTGCAGGCCGAGGACATCGAGGCGAAGGTGCTGTCGGTCCTGGGGGTCGAGCGGCTGGCGGCCCGGCGGCGCGAGGGGGCCTGAGGCTCCGGCCTAGCCCCCGGCCTCGGCGCCGAGGATGGCGGCGAGGCCCTCGCGGTAGGTCGGGTGGAGGAGCGCGCCCGCCAGGGCGTGCAGGCGGTCGTTCCGCACGCGCTTGCTCTCGGCGTAGAAGCTGCGCGCCATGGGGGACAAGTCCGCGTCCTGGAAGGGGATTTCCGGTGGAACCGGCAGGCCGAGCAGGCCGGCCGCGTGGGCGATCACGTCCTGCGGGGGGGCGGGCTCGTCGTCCGTCAGGTTGACGATGGCGCCGGGCGCGGGGGCCTCGATGCTGGCCTGCAGGGCGCGGGCGATGTCGTCCACGTGGATGCGGCCGAAGACCTGGCCGGGCTTCACGACGCGGCGGGCGGTGCCGGCGCGCAGCTTGGCGAAGGGGCCGCGGCCGGGGCCGTAGATGCCGGCGATGCGGAATATATGCAAGGGGAGCAAGGGGATGGCGCGCCATTCGGCCTCGGCGGCGACGCGCGCGCGGCCGCGGGCGGTGGCGGGGCGCAACTCGGAGCGCTCGTCCACCCAGCCGCCGGCGCGGTCGCCGTAGACGCCCGACGTGGAGAGGTAGGCGGCCCAGTCGAGGCGGGGCGCGGCGGCGGAGACGGCGCCGCCCAGGGCCGCCAGGACCGGGTCGCCGTCCGGACCGGGCGCGACGGAGGTCAGGAGATGGGTCGATTCCTCAATGGCTTGCAGGATGTCGTCGCCGCTCGGCCAGAGGATCGGGCGCACTCCGTTCTCGGCGATGCGGGCGGCCTTCTCCGGGCTGCGGGTGGTGCCGATGACCTGCCAGCCGCCCCGCGCGAGGAGGCGGCGGGCGAGGGCGCGGGCGCTGTAGCCATGGCCGATGGAGAGGAGCGTGGGCATCGGCCGATCCTATGGCGAGGGGCCCGCGCAGGCCATGCACGGGCCATGCACATCCCATGCACGGGCCATGCGCATGGCCCGTTCGCCGGGGGCATGGTCCGCGCAACGGCCGGCCCCCGCCCGGCCCGGGTTCAATCGGCGCAGTCGGGGCAGCAGGTGCGGCAGGGCTTGGCGTCGTCCGTCTCCTCGCGGGCGTGGCGCATGGCCGTCTCGCACGAGGCGTAGTCGCCGAGCGCCGTTCGGTTCTCCTCGTTCGGCAGGTACTGGCACCGCTCGGCGTGGACGACCTGGGTGCCGTCGTCGCGGATCTCGTCGTTCAGGTAGTAGCGCATCTCGGTCCTCCGGCGTCGGCCTCTCCTGCGGGAGGCGCGGCGGGGCGGTTCGGTTCCGTCCGCCCCGGGATTGTCACTTGAAGCGCGGGGCCGCGCGCGGCACATACCCGCATGGCGAGCATCCCCACATGGCAGGAGAGCGCGGCCCGGCTCATCGCGGTCGCGGCGGGGCGCGAGGCGGCCGACACCGTGGTCCGCGGCGGGCGCGTCGCGCTCGTGCAGACGCGCGAGGTGCTGGACTGGGAGGTGGCCATCGCGGCCGGGCGGATCGCCTATCTGGGGCCGGACGCGAGCCATTGCGTGGGACCGGAGACGGAGGTGATCGACGCCGCCGGCGCCTACGTGATCCCCGGCCTGATCGACGCGCACATGCACGTGGAGTCCGGAATGCTGACCCCGGCCGAGTTCACGCGCGCGGTCCTGCCGCACGGCACGACGTCGATGTTCGTGGACCCGCACGAGATCGCCAACGTGCTCGGCCTCTCCGGCGTGCGGATGATGCACGACGAGGCGATGATGCAGCCGGCGCACATGTTCGTGCAGATGCCGTCCTGCGCGCCCTCGGCGCCGGGGCTGGAGACGACGGGGATGGAGATCGGGCCGCACGACGTGGCCGAGGCGATGGGCTGGCCGGGGATCGTCGGGCTCGGGGAGATGATGAACTTCCCCGGGGTGGTGGACGCCGACCCCAAGATGCTGGCCGAGATGGCGGCGACGATGGCGGCGGGCCTCACGGTTGGCGGACATTATGCGAGCCCCGACCTGGGCCCGTTCCACGCCTACGCGGCCGGCGGGCCGGCGGACGACCACGAGGGCACGCGCGAGGAGGACGCCATCGCCCGCGTGCGGCAGGGCATGGCGGTGATGATGCGGCTCGGGAGCGCCTGGTACGACGTCGCGGCGCAGATCACCGCGGTGACGGAGCGGGGGCTCGACCCGCGGCTCTTCATCCTGTGCACGGACGATTCGCACGCGGGCACGCTCACGCGGGACGGGCACATGGACCGGGTGCTGCGCCACGCGATCGAGTGCGGCTGCGAGCCGATGGTGGCGCTTCAGATGTGCACGATCAACGCGGCCACCCATTTCGGGATGGCGCGGGAGGTCGGGTCCATCGCGCCGGGGCGTCGGGCGGATCTGGTCCTGACCGAGAGCCTGACGGACATGCGCGCGGCGCGGGTGATCGCGGCCGGGGTGACGGTCGCGCGGGGCGGCGAGTGCCTCGTGGAGTGCCCGCATCTGGACTGGCCGGACGACGCGCGCGCGACGGTGAAGCTGGGGCGGGCGCTGGGCGCGGACGATTTCGCGGTGCCGGCGCCGGAGGGCGCGGCGCGCGTGACGGCGCGGGTGATCGGCGTGGTGGAGAACCAGGCCCCGACGCGGGCGCTCGTCGCCGAGCTCGACGTGGCGGACGGCCGCATCGAGGCGCAGGGGGACGTCGCGCACATCGCCCTCGTGGAGCGGCACCGGGGCACGGGGGGCGTGACGAACGCCTTCGTCTCGGGCTTCGGCTACGGGCCGGGCATGGCCATGGCCTCCACGGTCGCGCATGACAGCCACCACATGATCGTGGTCGGCACCGACCGGGAGATGATGGCGCGGGCCGCGGCGCGGCTCGGCGAGGTCGGGGGCGGGGTGACCCTCTGGCGGGGCGGCGCGGAGGCGGCGCTCGTGCCGCTGCCCATCGCGGGGCTGATGTCGGACCGGCCGGCGGGGGAGGTCGCGGCCGCCGCGGACGCGCTGGGCGAGGCGATGCGGGCGGCTGGCTGCACCCTCAACAACGCCTACATGCAGCACTCGCTCCTGGCGCTCGTGGTGATCCCGGAGCTGCGGATCAGCGATCTCGGCCTGATCGACGTGACCCGCTTCGAGCGCACCGACCTCATCCTGGACGCGACATGACCGACCATATCGACATCGGACACATGACCCCGGACGTGCCCGGCCCCGAGCTCTTCGGCGAGGCGGGCGCGGCGGTGGCGCGGCTGCGCGAGCTCTACGACATCGCGGCCGGCTTCCTCATCGACCGGTTCGTGGAGACCATCGCGGGGCAGGTGCCGCCCGCGCCCTGCCGCGCGTTCTACCCCGAGGTGCGGATCACGACCTCGAGCTTCGCGCGCGTGGACAGCCGGCTGAGCTTCGGGCACGTGGCGGCGCCGGGGACCTATTCGGCGACGGTGACGCGGCCCGACCTCTTCGCCAACTACCTCACGCAGCAGATCGGCCTCCTGATCGAGAACCACGGGCAGGGGGTGACGGTGGGCATCTCCTCCACGCCGATGCCGGTGCATTTCGCGGTGGCGAACGCCGCCCTCACGGTGCCGCAGGAGGGCGCGCTCTCGGTGCCGCTGCGCGACGTGTTCGACGTGCCCGACCTCGCCACGACGAGCGATTCCATCGTCAACGGGGAGGACACGGTCTTCGCCGACGGCTCGCGGCCGCTGGCCCCGTTCACGGCGCAGCGGGTGGACTACTCGCTGGCGCGCCTCTCGCACTACACGGCGACGGCGCCGGAGCGGTTCCAGAACCACGTGCTGTTCACCAACTACCAGTTCTACGTCGAGGAGTTCGAGGCCTACGCGCGGGCGGCGCTCGACGATCCGGGGAGCGGCTACACCGCCTTCACGGGGCCGGGGAACGTGACGATCACCCGCGGCGACGAGGACCGCCCCGAGCCCGCCAAGCTGCCGCAGATGCCGACCTATCACCTCGAGCGGGAGGGGCAGGGGGGCGTGACGCTGGTGAACATCGGGGTGGGGCCGTCCAACGCCAAGACGGCGACGGACCACATCGCGGTGCTGCGCCCGCATGCGTGGCTGATGGTCGGGCATTGCGCGGGGCTTCGGAACTCGCAGAGCCTGGGGGATTTCGTGCTGGCGCACGCCTATCTGCGCGAGGACCACGTGCTCGACGACGACCTGCCGGTCTGGGTGCCGATCCCGGCGCTGGCGGAGATCCAGATCGCGCTCGAGGAGGCGGTGGAGGAGATCACCGGCCTCGAGGATTACGAGCTCAAGCGGATCATGCGGACGGGGACGGTCGCGACGATCGACAACCGCAACTGGGAGCTGCGCGACCACTCGGGCCCGGTGCACCGGCTGTCGCAGAGCCGGGCGATCGCGCTCGACATGGAGTCCGCCACCATCGCGGCGAACGGGTTCCGATTCCGGGTGCCCTACGGGACGCTGCTCTGCGTCAGCGACAAGCCGCTGCACGGGGAGCTCAAGCTGCCGGGGATGGCGACGGAGTTCTACCGCACGCAGGTCTCCCGGCACCTGCTGATCGGGGTGCGGGCGATGGAGCGGCTGCGCGAGATGCCGCTCGAGCGGATCCACAGCCGCAAGCTGCGGAGCTTCGAGGAGACGGCGTTTCTCTGAGCCGAGGGGCGTAGGGGGCGGATTCCGGCGAGAAAGCGTGTGAAACAGGGGCGTTTGGCGATTCACCCCGTTGTCGCAGGGGGAATCATGCCGTCTAGTGCCCCCGATGACGCGCCGCGGCGCGTCCTGACCGGAGGAAAGACACGATGGCCACCAAGCCGATGACCAAGACCCAGCTCGTCGCCGCCCTCGCCGAGAAGATGGACAGCGACAAGAAATCCGCGCAGGCCGCGCTCGACGCCGTGACGGAGGTCATCACCGAGACCGTGGCCGACGGCGGCGCCGTGACCCTGCCGAACGTGGGCAAGTTCTACTGCCGCGAGCGGCCCAAGCGGATGGTCCGCAACCCCGCCACCGGCGAGCAGATCGAGAAGGACGCCGACAAGGTGGTGAAGGTCACCATCGCCAAGGCCCTCAAGGACACCGTCAACGACTGAGCGGCTCCAGGCCGCCGGAACGTGCGGGGCCGTGCCGTGAAGGCGCGGCCCCGCTTTCGTCTGGGCGCGGGGCCGGCGCGGCGCTAGGCACGCGCCATGAGCCACGCGCCCGCCACGCCCGCGCCGCGGGTCGACTGGATCGCCGCCGTGATGGGCGTGGGCTTCGCGGTGATGTGGGCCTCGGCCTTCACGTCGGCGCGCATCATCGTGGCGCACGCGCCGCCGCTCTGGTCGCTCTGCGCGCGCTACTGGATCGCGGGGACGATCGCGGTCCTCCTCGCGCTCGCGCTCGGGCAGAGCGCCCGCCTGACGCGCGCGCAGTGGCGGGCCACGGTCCTGTTCGGCATCTGCCAGAACGCGCTCTATCTCGGGTTCAACTTCGTCGCGATGCGCACCGTCGAGGCGTCGCTCGCCACCATCGTCGCGAGCACGCTGCCCCTCCTCGTCGCCGCGGCGATGATCCTGCGGGGCGAGCGGCTGCCCCGCCTGGGCGCGCTCGGACTGGCGCTGGGCTTCGCCGGCGTCGCCATCGTCATGGGCAGCCGCATCTCGGGCGGGGTCGACATCGCCGGGCTGGCGTTCTGCGTGGCCGGGGTCGTGGCCCTGACCTTCGCGACGCTGATGGTCGCGGGCGCGACCTCGGGGGGGAACGTCCTGATGGTCGTGGGGCTGCAGATGCTGGTGGCGGCGGTGGTCCTGACGCCGGCCGCGGCGCTGCTCGAGCCCCTCGTGGTCCGCGCGTCCTGGTCGCTGGCGGCCGCGTTCGCCTACACGCTGCTGGTGCCGGGCCTGATCGCGACCTTCGTCTGGCTCACGCTGGTGCGGCGCATCGGGGCGACGCGGGCGGCGGTGTTCCACTTCCTCACGCCGCCCGTGGGCGTGGGGATCGCCGCGCTCCTGCTGGGCGAGCGGCTGGGGGCGGCGGACCTGATCGGGGTCGGGGTCGTCGCGGCGGCGATCCTGATGGTGCAGCTCTCGCGGCGTCAGCCGACGCGGCCACGCGCGCCCCCGGTCTGACCCCGGTCCATCAGGAGGTGGTCGAGGATGACGCAGGCCGCCATCGCCTCGGCCACGGGGACGGCGCGGATGCCGACGCAGGGATCGTGGCGGCCCTTGGTGCGGACCTCGGTCGCCTCGCCGTCCACGGTGACGGAGCGGCGGGGGGTCAGGATGGAGGAGGTGGGCTTCACCGCGAAGCGCAGGGTGATGTCCTGCCCGGTCGAGATGCCGCCTAGGATGCCGCCGGCGTGGTTCGTGGTGAACTCGGGGCCGTGCTCGCCCATGACGATCTCGTCGGCGTTGTCCTCCCCGGTGAGGGTGGCGGCGGCCATGCCCTCGCCGATCTCGACCGCCTTGACCGCGTTGATCGACATGATCGCGGCGGCGAGGTCTCCGTCCAGCTTGGCGTAGATCGGGGCGCCGAGGCCCGCGGGGCAACCTTCGACGCGCAGCTCGATGGCGGCGCCGACGCTGCTGCCGGCCTTGCGCACGCCGTCCAGGTAGGCGCCCCACGCCTCGGGCGCGCTGGCCGACGGGACCCAGAACGGGTTGTTCGGGACTTCCGTGAGGTCGCGTTCGTCGACCGTCATCTCGCCCATGCGGACCATGTAGCCGGTGATGGCGAGGCCGGGCGCGAGGGCGGCCAGCGCCGCGCGGGCGACGCCTCCGGCGGCCACGCGCGCCGCCGTCTCTCGCGCGCTGGAGCGGCCGCCGCCGCGGGGGTCGCGGTGGCCGTATTTGAGGTGGTAGGCGATGTCGGCATGGCCGGGGCGGAAGGTGCGGGCGATCTCCCCGTAATCCTTGGACCGTTGGTCGGTGTTCTGAATCATGAGCTGGATCGGGGTGCCGGTGGTGCGGCCCTCGTGCACGCCCGACAGGATGCGCACCGCGTCGGCCTCCTGCCGCTGGGTGGTGTAGCGGCTCGTCCCCGGCCGGCGGCGGTCCATCAGGGCCTGGATGGCGTCCTCCGAGACCTCGATCCCCGGCGGGCAGCCGTCCACCGTGGCGCCGAGGGCGGGGCCGTGGCTCTCCCCCCAGGTGGTGACGCGGAACAGACGGCCGAAGGTGTTGAACGACATGGGGTCCCCCGCGCGGATGCCCGGCCCTCCTAGCGGCGCCGCCTTGCCCCGGCAACTTGGGCGCCCTAGCTTCGCCTCACCTCGGGGCGCCCGTCAGGGCTGAGACGCGAAAGCGGACCCGTCGAACCTGAACCGGCTCGTACCGGCGGAGGGAAGGGAACGCGCTCCTTCACCCGTGCCCGGACGTGAGAGGAGACCGACATGCGATACGCCATCCCCCTGATCCTCGCGGCCGCCCCCGCGGCGGCGCAGGACCTGACCGTCTACACCTATGACAGCTTCGTCGCCGAATGGGGCCCCGGGCCCGAGATCGAGCGGCGGTTCGAGGCCGCCTGCGCCTGCGACCTCGCCTTCGTCGTCGCGGGGGACGGCGCGGCCCTCCTGTCGCGCCTGCAGCTCGAGGGGGAGCGGACGGAGGCGGACGTGGTGCTCGGCCTCGACAACGGGACGATGGAGCGGGCGCGGGCCACGGGCCTCTTCGCGCCGCACGGGGTGGAGGGCGCGGCGCTGGACATGCCGGTCGAGTGGTCGGACGGGACGTTCCTGCCCTATGACTGGGGGCACCTCGCCTTCGTCCACCGGGCGGACCTGGCGCCGCCGGCCTCCCTCGAGGCGCTCGCGCAGGGGGATCTGCGCATCGTCGTGCAGGACCCGCGCAGCTCGACGCCCGGCCTCGGGCTGGCGCTCTGGATCGACGCGGCGGCGGAGGACCCGGCCGCGACATGGGCGGCGCTCTCGGACAACGTGGTGACCGTGACCAAGGGCTGGTCGGAGGCGTACGGGCTCTTCCTCGAGGGCGAGGCGGACATGGTCCTGAGCTACCGGACCTCCCCGGCCTATCACGCCATCGCGGAGGAGGATGACGGGTTCGCGGCGGCCGCGTTCGAGGAGGGCAACTGGCTGCAGGTGGAGGTGGCGGCCCGGCTCGCGGGCTCGGACGCGCCGGATCTGGCGGGGGAGTTCCTGTCCTTCATGGTGAGCGAGGGATTCCAGGAGGTGATCCCGACGACCAACTGGATGCACCCGGCGATCGCGCTCGAGGGCGGCCTGCCGGACGGGTTCGGCGCGGCCTACGGGCCCGGGGCGACGCTCTACGGCGAGCCGTCGCCGGAGGAGGCGCGCCGCGCGGTGGGCGCCTTCCTCGAAGGGCTCTCGCGCTGAGGCGGCTGCCCGGCGCGCTGGCGGCCGGCGTCGTGCTGGCGCTGGTGTTCGTGCCGCTGGGGGTGCTGGCCCTGCGGGCGGGCGGGCCGGGCGCGCTGCGGGGCACGGACCTCGGCGCGTTGCGGTTCACACTCCTGCAGGCGGCGCTGTCGGCGGGGGCCTCCGTGGCGCTGGCGATCCCGGTGGCGCGGGCGCTGGCGCGGCGGCGCTTCGCGGGGCGCGGCGCGGTGATCGCGCTCATGGGCGCGCCGTTCGTGCTGCCGGTCATCGTGGCGGTGCTGGGGCTCGTCGCGGTGTTCGGGCGGACGGGGCCGGTCGCCTGGGCGGCGCGGGGGCTGGGGCTCGATCCGCCGTCGATCTACGGGCTGGGGGGGGTGGTGCTGGCGCACGTGTTCCTCAACCTGCCGCTCGCGGTGCGGCTGATCCTGCAGGGCTGGCAGGCGGTGCCGCCGGCGCGCCACCGGCTGGCGGCCTCCCTCGGGGCGGGGGCGGGGGACGTGGGGCGCCTGATCGAATGGCCGATGCTGCGCGCGACGGTGCCGGGGGTGGCGGCGGCGATCTTCCTGGTGTGCCTCACGAGCTTCGCCGTGGCGCTCACTCTGGGCGGGGGGCCGCGGGCGACGACGCTGGAGCTCGCGATCTACGAGGCGTTCCGGCTCGAGTTCGACCTGCCCCGGGCGGCGGCGCTGGCCCTGATCCAGGCGGGGGTGGGGGCCGCGGCGGTCGCGGTCGGGCTGGCGCTGTCGCTGCCGGAGGCGCGGGGGGCGGACCTCCTGCCGGCGGGCGCGATGCGCGGCCCGGGCGGCGCGCTCCTGGCGCAGGACATGGCGGTGGTGGCGGCGGCGATCCTGTTCATCGCGGCGCCGCTGGGCGCGGTCGTGGCGCGCGGGCTCGGGGCGGTGCCCTCCCTGCCGCCGAGCGTCTGGGAGGCGGCGCTGCGCTCGCTGATCGTGGCGCTGGGCTCGGCGGCGCTGTGCATGGCGCTCGCCCTCTCCATCGTCCTCGCAGGGGGGCGGGCGGCGCAGGCGGTCGGCATGGCCGGGATCGCCGTCTCGCCGCTCGCGATCGGCACCGGGCTGTTCCTCCTCCTGCGGCCGTGGACCGATCCGGCGGCCTGGGCGCTGCCGGTGACGGCGGCGGTCAACGCGCTGATGTCGCTGCCCTTCGCGCTCAGGGCGCTGGCGCCCGCGGCGGACCGGATGCGGGCGCGGACGGGGCGGCTGGCGGACTCCCTGGGGATGGCGGGGGCGGCCTGGCTGCGGCTCGCGGCGCTGCCGCCGATGCGGCGGGAGATCGGGTTCGCGGCCGGGCTCTCGGCGGCGTTGTCGATGGGGGACCTGGGGGTCGTCGCCTTCTTCGCCGGGGCCGAGGCGCCGACATTGCCGCTCCAGATGTACCGCCTGATGGGGGCCTACCGGATGGAGGACGCGATGGGGGCGGCGACGCTCCTCCTCGCCCTGACGCTGGCGCTGTTCGTGGCGCTCGACAGGGGGATCGGCCGTGCTGGCGCTTGAGGGGTTGCGCATCGAGCTCGGCGCCTTCGCGCTGGACGCCGACCTCACGGTGGCGCGGGGCGCGCGGGTCGCGGTGATGGGGCCGTCGGGCGGCGGGAAGTCCACGCTCCTCGCGGGGATCGGCGGGTTCGTGGCCACGCGGGGCGCGATCCGGTGGGACGGGGAGCGCATCGACGGGCTGCCCCCCGGGCGCCGCCGCGTCGCGACCCTGTTCCAGGAGGGCAACCTGTTCCCCCATCTGAGCGCGGGGCGGAACGTCGCCCTGGGGATCCGGCCGAACGGGTCGCTGGACCCGGCGGAGCGCGCCCGGGTGGCCGGGGCGCTGCGCGACGTGGGCCTCGGCGGGATGGAGGACCGGCGCCCGGCGGAGCTCTCCGGCGGGCAGCGCGCGCGCGTCGCCCTGGCGCGGGTCTCGGTGCAGTCGCGGCCCCTCATCCTGCTGGACGAGGCGTTCGCGGCGCTCGGCCCCGCGCTGCGGGGCGAGATGCTGGACCTGACGGCCGGGATCGCGGAGGCGGCGGGCGCGACGATGCTGATGGTCACCCACCTGCCGCGAGGACGCCCGGCGCGTGTGCCCGGACACGATCCTGGTCATGGAAGGGCGGGCCCATCCGCCGGCGCCGACGGGCGCGATCCTGGACGATCCGCCGGCGGCGCTCGCCGGCTATCTGGGGCGCTGAGACGACGAAGGCCCGCCATGGCCGGCGGGCCTTCGCGGTGCCGGAGGCGGCGGCGGCTACTCGGCGGGGCCGGTCTTCGCCCGCGCCTTCACCGGCGCCCAGAGGCGCTTGTTGGTGAGGTAGAGGAGCACGGAGAGCACGCCGAGGAAGATCACCCCGGTCAGGCCCGCCCGCTTGCGCGCCATCATCTTGGGCTCCGCCGTCCACATCAGGAAGGCGGCCACGTCCTGCGCGATCGCCTCCTGGGAGGTGTCGCTCTCGTCCTCGTAGAACACGTCGTCGCCCCAGATCGGCTGCGCCATCGCGATCCAGCCGCCCGGAAAGGCGGTGTTCTCGTAGAGGATCGCGCCGGCCTCCTCCTTGTCCACGCCGGTGTAGCCGGTGAGGACCGAGGCGACGTACTCCGCCCCGCCCATCCCCTTGAGGAACTGGTTGATCCCCAGGCCGTAGGGCCCGTGGAAGCCCGCCCGCCCCTTGGCGATGAGGCTGAGGTCCGGGGCGTTCGAGAGCATCGATTCGGGGAAGTGGTCCGTGGGGACCGCCGCCCGGAAGTCGTCCAGCTCGGGGTCGAACACCTCGTAGAACTCGGCGTAGGCGCGCACCTGGTCGGCGGGCAGCTCCGGCCCGCCGGAATCGGCCAGCGTGCGGATCGGCACGTATTTGAGGCCGTGACAGGCCGAGCAGATCTCCGTGTAGACCTGCAGGCCGCGCTGCAGCTGCATCTGGTCGAAGGTGCCGAACGGCCCCTCGAAGGAGAAGTCGTAATCCACGATCTTTTCGTCCGCCCCGGCCGAGAGGGGCGGGGAGGCGAGGCCGAGCGCGAGCCCGGCGGTGAGGGCGATGCGGCGCAGGGGCGAGGTCTTGGTCCTGGTCATGGTCGTCACTCCGCCGGCGTGCCCTGGGGCGCGCTCGCCGCAGGGGGCACGTCGGCCTTGCCGTAATGGGTGCGGAAATCCGCGTCGATCGTGGCGGGCACCGGGGTCGGCTTCTCGATCACGCCCAGCAACGGCAGGATGATCAGGAAGTAGGCGAACCAGTAGGCGGAGGCCACGAGGCTGATCGAGGCGTAGGGCTCCTCGGCCGGCATGGCGCCCGCCCACATCAGGACGAAGAAGTCCACGACGAGCAGGGCGAACCACCACTTGAACATCGGCCGGTAGCGCCCCGAGCGGACCGAGGACGTGTCGAGCCAGGGCGCCAGCGCCATGACCACGATCGCCGCGAACATGGCCAGCACGCCGAAGAACTTCGCGTCCACGATGCCGCCGGTGATCCACTCCGCCGCGATGACGACCCAGACGTCCGAGGTGAAGGCGCGCAGGATCGCGTAGAACGGCAGGAAGTACCATTCGGGCACGATGTGCGCGGGCGTCACCAACGGGTTCGCCTCGATGTAGTTGTCGGGGTGGCCGAGATAGTTCGGCATGAACCCGACGATGGCGAAGAACACCAGCAGGATGATCGCCAGCGCGAAGAGGTCCTTGATCACGAAATAGGGCCAGAACGGGAGGGTGTCCTTCTCGGCCTCGACCTTGGAGGTGCGGCGCACCTCGACCCCGGTGGGGTTGTTGTTGCCGGTGTTGTGGAACGCCCAGATGTGCACGATCACCAGGCCCATCATGATCATGGGCATGAGGTAGTGCAGCGAGAAGAAGCGGTTGAGCGTCGCGTTGTCGACCGCCGGCCCGCCGAGGAGCCAGGTCTGCAGGCCCTCGCCGACGAAGGGGATCGCGCCGAAGAGCCCGGTGATCACCGTGGCGCCCCAGAACGACATCTGCCCCCAGGGCAGGACGTAGCCCATGAACGCCGTCGCCATCATCAGGACGTAGAGCAGCATCCCGATGATCCACGTGATCTCGCGCGGGCTCTTGTAGGAGCCGTAGTAGAGGTTGCGGAAGATATGCGCGTAGACCGCCACGAAGAACAGCGAGGCGCCGTTCGAGTGGATGTAGCGGAGCATGTGCCCGCCGTTCACGTTGCGCATGATGTGCTCGACGCTCGCGAAGGCGAGGTCCACGTGCGGGGTGTAGTGCATCACCAGGACGATGCCGGTGATGATCTGCAGGACCAGGGTGAAGGTGAGGACGATGCCCCAGATCCACATCCAGTTCAGGTTCTTGGGGGTGGGGATCATCAGCGTGTTGTAGATCAGGCCGATCACCGGGAGGCGGGACTCGACCCACTTCTCCCCCTTGGAATTCGGCTCGTAGTGGTCGTGCGGGATGCCGCCCATCGGAGTCTCCTCTAGCCGAGCTGGATCGTGAACTCGTCGACGAAGGCGGCGACGGGCACGGGAAGGTTTCGGGGGGCGGGGCCGCGCCGGATGCGCCCCGCGGTGTCGTAATGGCTGCCGTGGCACGGGCAGAACCAGCCGCCGAAATCGCCGGCGTCGCCGAGCGGCACGCAGCCCAGATGGGTGCAAACGCCGATCATCACGAGCCACTCCTCGGCGGGCTCGCCGTCCGGGCCGATCATCGAGCGGGCGACGTCGGTCGCCTCGGTGCCCGTCTCGTAGTTGTCGTTGCGCGCGTCCGGGTCCGGAAGCGACGCCACGTCGACGGCGTTGGCCTCGGCGATCTCATCCTCGGTGCGGCGCCGGATGAACACCGGCTTGCCGAGCCACTTCACCGTGAGCTGCGTGCCCGGCTCGAGGTCGGCCACGTCGACGCGGATCGAGGAGAGGGCCTGCACGTCCGCGGACGGGCTCATCTGATTGATGAGGGGCCAGACCGCGGCGCCGGTCACGACGACGCCCGCGCCGGCGGTGGCGTAGTAGAGGAAGTCGCGGCGGGTGGCCTCGGAATGGCCGTCCGTGGCGGGGTCGGTATCAGACACGCTTCTCTCCTCGACATCGGTGCGGTCCGGGGGGCAGGGGCGCGGGGCGGATGCCGCGGGACCGCCGCTCACCGCTGCAATCCGTCCTGACATAGGGCGCGGGCGCGCGGCGGTCCAGCGCCCCGGCGTCGCAGCCCGGGCCGCGCGTCGGGATCGCGGCGTCACATCGGCGCGCCCAGCGCCAGCCGCATGTCCCGGTGGAGGATGCGCGCGTCGAGATACTCCGGCCCTTCGGCGCGCCAGCCCAGGCGCTCGTAGAACCCCAGCGCGTGGGTCTGCGCGCCCAGGCGCGCGTCGTCCCAGGCGCCCTCCTCGGCGAGGCGCGCGGCGATCCACCGCATGATCGCGGCCCCCGTCCCGGCCCCGCGCGCCCGCGGCAGGACCGCGACGCGCTCGATCTTGGCGGTGCGCCCGGCGGGGCGGACCCGGGCCGTGCCGACCGGCGCGCCGCCCGCATGGGCCAGAACGTGGCGGCAGGCCCCGTCGCGCCCGTCGACCTCCTCCTCGGAGCGCACGCCCTGGCCGAGGACGAACACCTCGTGCCGGATCGCGCGCCAGAGGGGGGCCTCCTCCGGCGCGGCCCAGCGGATGGGCACCGCGCTCACTCGGGGCGGGTGGCGGCGAAGGCGGGGCGCGCGTCGATCCCCTCGTGCCAGGCGGCGAGCGCGCCGTGCCCGCCCCGCCAGTCCAGGTGCCCGTGCCGCAGGTCGAGATAGGACAGCGCGCAGGCGAGCGCGACCTGCGCCATGTCGAGCGGGCCGGCGAGGTGCGACATCCAGCGGTCCTGCACCGCGTCCAGCGCGGCCGCGATCTTGCCGCCCTGCGCCGCGATCCAGTCCGGCGAGCGCCGCTCCTCGGGGCGGCGGCCCTCGTAGGAGAGCGACACCGCGCTGTCCATCATCCCGTGGGCCGCCGATTCGAGGGTCAGCGCCTCCCACAGGCGGGGGGCGGCGGGGTAGAGGCCGGCGCCGAGATGATCGTCGAGGAAGCGGGCGATCACGCGGCTGTCGTGGAGCGCGGGCGCCTCGCCGCGCAGCAGGACGGGGATGCGCCCGGTCGGGTTGGCGGCGGCCACGGCCGGGTCGGGCGCGCCGGGCGCGGTGCGCACGGCCACCTCGGAGACGGCGCCCTCGCCCCCGCCCTCGCGCAGGAGGACGCGGATCGTGCGCGCGAACGGGGAGGCGGGGGAATGGAGGAGCTGCATGGCGGTGTTCCTGTGGCGCGGACGCGGCGCGGGCGCGATCTTGGCCGGCGGCGCGCCGATGTCCAGCGCCGGGCGCCGGGCCCCGCGCATCAGGGCGGCGAGCGCGGGCAGCTCGGCGCCGATGCCCGCGCCGATCCGGTCGGCCGCGGCGCGGCGCGCCTCCGGCGGCTTGTTCTGGTTGAGCTTCCAGGTCGAGCGCGTCTCCTCGATCCGCAGGCGCACGGGCAGGAGGGCGCGCATCATCCGCTCCATGACGCCGGGGGTCATCTTGGCCGAGGTCCAGGGCGCCTTGTCCAGCCGCCCCTCGAATGTGGCCGAGAGCGCGTCCAGATGCGGGCGCAGGGCGGCGTCCGGCAGGATCTCGGCGGGGCCGGCCAGGTGGACGGCGACGTAGTTCCACGTCGGCACCTGGTCGGGCAGGCCGTACCAGTCCGGGGAGACGTAGCCGTCCGGCCCCTGCACGACCATCGTGACGCGGGCCGGCAGGGCCCGCGCGAGGGGGTTGGAGCGCATCAGGTGCAGCTCCACCGCGCCGTCCGCCCCCATGACGAAGGGCGCGGCGGCGATCAGGGGGCCGTCCGCGCCGCAGGCGACGAGGGTGCCGAAGCCGCGCGCGGCGGCGAAGGCGATGTCCGCCTCCCGGTCCGGGCCGCCAAAGACGGGGTTGGGGTGCATCGGGTCCTCCCGGGGGGGCGCGCGCCCCGGGAGGGTGCCCGGGTCAGCTCGCCGCGTCGAGGGCGGCGTCGAGGCGGGCGCGCATCTCCGGCAGGGGCAGGTTGGGCAGCTTCTCCCCAGCCAGGACGAAGCTCGGCGTCGAGCGCACGTCGTCGGCGGCGGCGTTGGCCTCGTAATTGGCGACGAGCGCCTGCGCGGTCGCCCCGTCCGAGAGGCAGGCCTCGAGCTCCTCGGCCGGCAGGCCGGCGGCGAGGCCGATCCGCCGCAGGTTCGCGGCCACGGCGCCGGGCTCGCCGCGGGTCCATTCGGATTGCCGCGCGTAGAGCATGTCGGCGATGGCGAAGTAGCGCTCCGCGCCGCCGCAGCGCGCGACCATGGAGGCCCAGAGCCCCGGGCGGTCGAAATAGACCTCCCGGTAGACGTAGCGCACGCGCCCGGTGTCGACATAGTCGGCCTTGATCGCGGGCAGCACGTCGGCGTGGAAGCGCGCGCAGTGCGGGCAAGTGAAGCTCGCGTACTCGATCAGGGTCACCGGGGCGTCGGCCGCGCCCAGGGTCACGTCCTCAATGGTGGGCAGGGCGGCGTCCTGCGCGCGCAGCGCGGCGGGCAGGACGGCGGGCGAGGCGGCGGCGGCGCCCAGCAGGGCGGCGAGGCGGCGGCGGGTGATCATGGGCGTGTCTCCGTGGCGGATGTGCGTGTGAGGACCGCGCGGCCGAGCGATTCCAGCGCGGCGCGCAGGCCCGGATCGGCGATGCCGGCGGCGGCCTCCGCGGCCTCGGCGTCGCGGGAGGGGGCGGGCGGGGCGCCCGCGAGGGGGGCGGCGGCCTCGGCGAAGCCGGCATGCCCCTCGGGCGCGGTCTGGGTCAGGCGCACGCGGGCGACGGCGGCGTAGCCGTAGGCGGCGTTGACCGACCGGCGGATGCGCTCTGCCTGCATCTGGACCATGGGCGCGGCGGCCCCCGGCACCAGGAGGAGGAGCGTGCCGCCGAGCGATCCGCGCGAATGGGTCATCTTCACGGGCCGGGCGAGGCGGGCGGTGTCCTCGCCCACGATCTCCGTCCAGTGGGTGAGCATCCGGGCGAGGGCGAAGCCGCGCGTCTCGGCGGCGGCGCGCATGTCGGGCGCCAGCAGCGCCGCGGCGTGGGCGAAGCCGCGCGAGGGGCGGCGATATGGCGGGCGCGTGCGGGTCATCGTCGCCAGAGATAGACCGCGGCGCGCCCCGGCGATAGGCGGACCCCTCCGGCGGGGCACGATCGGGGCTGAACTATGCGTGAGGACGCGGCCGAGATCCTGGCCTGGTACGACCATGACGCGCGCGAGATGCCCTGGCGGACCGGGCCCGCGGCGCGCGCGGCCGGCGCGCGGCCCGACCCGTACGGCGTGTGGCTGTCCGAGGTCATGCTGCAACAGACGACCGTCGCGGCGGTGCGCGCGTACTGGGAGCGGTTCACCGCGCGCTGGCCCACCGTGCGCGACCTCGCGGCGGCCGAGGAGGGCGAGGTGATGGCCGCCTGGGCCGGGCTCGGCTACTACGCCCGGGCGCGCAACCTGCTGGCCTGCGCCCGCCTCGTGGCGGGGGCGCATGGCGGGCGGTTCCCCGAGAGCCGCGAGGGCCTCCTGGCCCTGCCCGGGATCGGCCCCTACACCGCCGCCGCCATCGCCGCGATCTGCCATGACGCGCCGGTCGCCGTGGTCGACGGCAATGTCGAGCGGGTGATGGCCCGGCGCCATGCGGTCACCGAGGCGCTGCCGGGCGCCAAGGGGCGGCTGGCGGCGCTGGCGGCGGAGGCGACGCCGCGGGCGCGGGCGGGGGATTACGCGCAGGCGGTCATGGACCTGGGGGCCACGATCTGCACGCCGCGGTCCCCGGCCTGCGGGATCTGCCCCTGGATGGCGCGATGCGCGGCCCGGCGGGCGGGGATCGCGGCGGATCTGCCGGCCAAGGCGCCCAAGGCCCCCAAGCCCGTGCGGCGCGGCGTCCTGTGGGTCGCGACGGACGGGGCGGGGGCCTGGCTCCTGGAGCGGCGGCCGGACAAGGGCTTGCTGGGCGGGACGCTCGGCTGGCCGACGACGACCTGGGACGCGCGGCCCGAGGGGGCGCCGCCCCTCGCCGCCGACTGGCGCGAGGCCGGGACGCTGCGGCACACGTTCACGCATTTCCACCTCGACGCGCAGGTGCGCGCCGCCACCTCCTGCGCATCGCCGACGCGGGGAGAGTGGGTGCCAGGGGGGCGGTTCGACCCCGCCGCGCTGCCGACCCTGATGCGCCGGGCGCATGCGCTCGCGCTCTAGGACAGGACCGGGACCAGCGAGGCGACCAGGAGCGCGGCCATGGTCCAGTTGAAGGCGCGCAGCCGGGCGGGGTTCGTCAGCAGGCGGCGCAGCTGCGTGCCCGCGAACGCCCAGCAGCCGACCGAGGGCAGGTTCACCGCGCCGAACACTCCCGCGACGAGGGCGATGCGCCACGGCTCGCCGCCCGGCGCGTAGACGGTCATCGCGCCGATCGCCATCATCCAGGCCTTGGGGTTCACCCATTGGAAGCCCGCCGCCTGGAGGAAGGTGAGGGGCCGGCCGGCGGCGGCGCCCTCGCGCGGGGGCGCGGCGGTCGCGATCTTCCACGCGAGCCAGAGCATGTAGAGGACCGCGAGCACCGTCAGGGCCGGGCGCGCCCAGGGCAGGGAGTGGAACAGCGCGCCCAGGCCGAGGCCCATCACCGCCGCCATCACCGTGAAGCCGAGCGCCACGCCGAGCGCGTGCGGCACCGTGCGGCGCAGACCGAAATTGGCGCCCGACGCCATGAGCATGAGGTTGTTGGGCCCCGGCGTGATCGAGGTGACGAAGGCGAAGCCGGCGAGGGCGAGGAGAAGGTCGAGGGTCATGACGCCAACCTAGCGCGCCGCTCGCGCGGATGGCTTGCGTATCGTGCGGCGATCGGGCGAGATCGTGCACGTGATCGGCGCTAGGGACCCCATCGACGAGCGGATCTTGCGCGTCCTCGCGGCGGAGGGGCGCGTGGCGAACGCGGTGCTGGCGGACCGGGTGGGCCTGTCGCCCTCGGCTTGCTCGCGCCGGGTGGCGGCGCTCGAGCGCGGCGGCGCGATCCGGGGCTACCGCGCCGTCCTGGCGCCCGAGGCGCGCGGCGCCGGGTTCACCGCCTACGTGACGGTCGGCCTGTCGCTGCACACCAAAGGCGCGCAGGAGGCGTTCGAGCGCGCCGTCGCGGGGGCGCGCCAGGTCCGCGAATGCCACAACGTGACCGGCGAAGCCGAGTACCTCCTGCGGGTCGAGACGGCGGATCTGCGGGACTACAAGTCCTTCCACACCGACATCCTGGGCACGCTGCCGCAGGTGGCGCGGATCACGACCCTCGTGGTGATGGGCTCGCCCAAGGACGAGCGGGCCTAGGGCGGGCCGCGCGCCATCGCCCGCCGACGCGGCTTTCCGGGCCGGCCAGCGCCCGGTAGGCAGGCGGGTGCGGGCCCGTCCGCCATCGCCGCGCCGCGACGGCGGCGCCCGACCCATGCCGCGCGGATCGCCCGCGCCGAACCCGATCTGGACTGGAGGACACATCATGGCCGAGCATCTCAAGACGGCGCGCTCCGCGGCGGACCGGGCCGAGGACGACGCGAAGGTCCGCGGCGCCGTCGAGGCGGCGCTCGCGGACATCGAGGCGCGGGGGGACGCGGCCGTGCGCGAGATGTCGGAGACGTTCGACGGCTACGCGCCGGAGAGCTACCGCCTGCCGCGCGCCGAGATCGACGCCCTGATCGGCGAGCTCACCGAGCGCGAGCTCGCCGACATCCGCTTCGCCCAGGAGCAGGTGCGCGCCTTCGCCCGGGTCCAGCGCGCCTCGATGACCGATGTCGAGGTCGAGACCCTGCCCGGCGTGATCCTGGGCCATCGCAACATCCCCGTGCGCTCGGTCGGCTGCTACGTGCCGGGGGGCAAGTATCCGATGGTCGCGAGCGCGCACATGTCGGTCGCGACCGCGGACGTGGCGGGCGTGCCGCGCATCGTCGCGTGCACGCCGCCGTTCAAGGGCAAGCCCAACCCGGCGGTGATCGCGGCGATGGACATGGGCGGGGCGCACGAGATCTGGGTGCTGGGCGGCATCCAGGCGGTGGGCGCGATGGCGATCGGGACCGACACGATGGAGCCGGTGCACATGCTCGTGGGCCCGGGCAACGCCTTCGTCGCGGAGGCCAAGCGCCAGCTCTACGGGCGGGTGGGGATCGACCTCTTCGCCGGGCCGACCGAGACGATGGTGATCGCCGACGAGACCGCCGCCGACGCCGAGCTCTGCGCGACGGA
Organism: uncultured Alphaproteobacteria bacterium; assembly: GCA_963833115.1. Lineage (GTDB taxonomy): Bacteria > Pseudomonadota > Alphaproteobacteria > Rhodobacterales > Rhodobacteraceae > Hasllibacter. Next base: position 925,497 of record CAWHWS010000002.1, read on the forward strand.
CCTCCTCGGGCAGGCGGAGCACGGCTACAACAGCCCGTGCGTGATGCTCACGACGTCGCGCAAGCTGGCGGAGGCGACCCTGGCGGAGATCGAGCGCCTGCTCGCGATCCTGCCCACCGCCGAGGCGGCGCGGGCCTCCTGGGAGGCGTATGGCGAGATGATCGTCTGCGCGGACCATGACGAGATGCTGGCGCTCGCCAACGACATCGCGTCCGAGCACGTGCAGGTGATGACCGATCGCGACGACTGGTACCTCGAGAACATGCACAGCTACGGCGCGCTGTTCCTGGGACCGCGCACCAACGTCGCCAACGGGGACAAGGTGATCGGGACCAACCACACCCTGCCGACCAAGAAGGCCGGGCGCTACACCGGCGGGCTCTGGGTGGGCAAGTTCCTCAAGACGCACAGCTATCAGCGCGTCACCACCGACGAGGCCGCGGCCTCGATCGGCGCCTACGGCTCGCGGCTGTGCATGCTGGAGGGCTTCGTCGGGCACGCCGAGCAGTGCAACGTGCGCGTGCGCCGCTATGGCGGGGCGAACATCCCCTACGGGACGGGGGCGCCGCACCGCGAGGCCGCCGAATAGGGCCGGCTCGGCGTCCCCGTGTCGCCCCCGGGGCGGCGCGGCGCCGGGCCCCGGCCTAGCGGCCGGTCGCGGCGAGCGCCTCCGCGAGCGCCTCCAGGCCGCCGCGCATCGCGGAGACGAGGTCTTCCCCGGCCGGGGGTATGGCCATCGGCGGGACCACGGCCTGCGCCAGGCCGAGGGCGTCCACGGCCGCGCGGGCCTCGGCGGGGGGGGCGTCCTCCCAGATGAGGATCCGGGCGCCGGTCTCGCCGGAGAGCCGCTCGAGCGCCGCGAGCTGCGCGGCGTCCGGCACGGCGCCGCGCTCCCAGTCGAGGGACGCGACGTCGAGCCCGTAGGCGCGGCCGAGATACTCGTAGCGCGGGTGGGCGGCGATGACGGGCACGGGCGCGCCCGTGACGAGCGCGTCGCCGGCCGCGTCGAGCGCGGCGAGGTCGGCCAGGAGCGCGGGCAGGGTGGCGCCGACATCCGCCCCCGGGACCGCGCGCGGCAGGGCGTCCGCGAGCGCCTCGGCCTGGCGGGCGGCGAGTGAGAGGTCGAGCCAGGTGTGGCTCGCCATCCCCTCGTGGCTGTGGCTGCCCTCCTCGCCATGGCTGTGGGTGATGGTCTCGGTCGGGATGAGATCGCCGGCGAGGCCGCGCCCGGTGTCGACGGTGCGCGCGCGCGGCAGGGCGGCGCGCGTCGTCCAGTCCGCGAGGCCCGACCCGTTCAGGACGATGAGGTCGGCGCCCTGGATCTCCGCGATCTCGGTCAGCGTCGGGCGCCAGGAGGAGGGGTCGCGGCCGCCCGGGACGGCGAGGCGCACCTCGGCGGCGCCGCCCGTGAGGCGCTCCGCCATGTAGGCCATGGGGTAGCTGTCGGCGACGACGACGGGCCGGTCCTGCGCCGCCGCCGGGGCCGCGAGCAGCGCCAGCGCGACGAGGGCGCGCATCACGAGCCCTCGCCGGCCGCGATGTCGGCCGGGGTCAGGAGCCAGTAGCCCTCATGGTCGTCGCTCGTCGCGACCGTGATCGAGAGCCCGCCGGCGGCCGCCGCCGCGTCGAGCGGGAAGCTGGCGGTGCCGTCCTCCCGCAGGGGGTAGGTCGCGAGGAGGGTGCCGCCCGCGTCCTCCACCCGGACCTCGCCGGAGACGGGGATGCGCCCGGTGGAGAACCGGGCCTCCACGGTCACCACCTCCCCCTCGACGGAGGCGAAGACGTTGACGCGGTGCGCGAGCGCGGGCCCCGCGAGGGCCAGCGCCAGGATCATGGCGAGCGCGGCGCGGGTCATTCGCCGGTCCATTCCTCGAAGCGCACCCAGATCACGGCGCCGAGCTCGACGGCCTTGGCCTCGCCCTCGTGGTCCATCGTCTCGGGCGCGGTGCTCAGGGCGGCGAAGCCCCACCAGCCGTCCGTCGGGGCGGCGTAGGTGAAGACGCCGTTGCCGTCGGCCTTGACGGTCTGGGTGATCATCAGCTCGGACGGGACCGTCGCGGACTGGCCCTCGTTGTAGAACTCGACCTCGACCTCGGCATAGGGCACGGGCTCGCCCTCGAGCATCACGGTGCCCTGGAACACGTTGCCCTCCCAAAGGCCGAAGGGCTTGGTCAGGGGCACGATCTCCGTGCGCAGGCCGAGCTCGGCGTCCCAGCCCTCGTCGTCGTCATAGGCGCTGACATAAGTCTTGGTGAAATGCTGGATGAAGGCGTCCTCGGCCGGCTCCCAGTAGGGCACGGGCGTCATCGCGAAGACGTGCGTGCCGGGGCGGTCGAGCTCGTAGGTCATGGTGTAGCCCGGCTCGTCCATGACGGTCGCCTCGGCGAGCGCGTCCATCAGGTCGGTCCGGGTCCCGTCATGGGTGACGGTGAAGGCCTCGGGCCGATCGAGGATCATCCCGTCCTCCTCGAACGGATGGGAGAAGGAGAGGGTGAGGTCGATCGAGCGCCCCTCGTCCTGCGCCAGCATCGGATCGGAGGGGATGATCATGCCGTAATGGGCGAGCGCGGGGGTGGCGGCGACTATGGCGGCGAGGCAGGTCGTGCGAAGCATGGTCTCTCCTATGAGCCGAGGGCGATGAGGCGTGCGGCGATCGTATCGGCGTTCGATCGCAACGCAATGACGAGCGGCGCGGCGACGAGCCCGGCGGCCAGGAGCACCAGCGCGATCTCCGACAGGGCGAGGCGCGCGATGGTGCCGCGGCCGGCCCCCAGCGCGAAGGCGGTGCGCATCTCGGGGGCGCGCAGCCGCCAGGTCAGGAAGAGGGCGAGGCCCAGCGCGAGCGCGGCGGCGAGGCCGACGACGACCGTGACCGCGTCCACCAGCGCGGCGATGCGCAGGAGGCGCTCGACAAGCGCGTCGATCACGTCGCGGGGGACGACGGCCTGCACCGGGCCTTCGGCGTCGAGGTAGCGGCCGCGCAGGATGGTGGCGGAGCGCGCGTCGTGGGGCACGACCATGACGGCGGTGACGGGGTAGCCGGCCGGGTCGCCGTGGAAGTGGAAGCTGCCGATGTTGGCGTCGGTGACGCGGGCGAACTGGATGGCGGCGGCCGCGGCGGCCGCGCCGTCCGCCCCGGTGGCGAGGATGTCGTCGTGGCCGTGGCCGATCCCCTCGATGATCCAGGCGGTCTTCACGTCGACGAAGATCGCGTCGTCGTCCGGCGTGCCGGTGCGGGCGAGGATGCCGGCGACGGTCATCTCGAGCGGATAGGCGCCGTCGAGGTCGAAGAGGTTCTCGGGGTCCGAGACGATGCGGCCCCCGGCGCGCACGCCCAGGCGCGCGGCCGCCCCGGAGCCCAGCACCGCCTCGCCCAGGACGGCGAAGAGGCGGCCCTCGGCCGGGGCGAGGCCGCGGACGTCGAAATAGTCGAGGGTGGTGCCCACGATCCGCGCGCCCTCGGCGGTGAAGAGCGTGTGCAGCGGCACGGGGATGCCGAGGCCCGAATCCCAGACCGCCTCGGCCGCCGCCATGGTGGTGGGTTCCGGCAGGTCGTCGGTGAAGTAGGCGCCGGCCATCACGAGGTCGAGCCGGCTGCCGCGCGTGCCCAGGAGGAGGGGCGTCGCCTCGGCGCGGGACGTGAGCGCGGCCTCCCCCTCGGCGAGGAGCGCGCGGGTCAGGACCGGCACCGCCATCACCAGCGCGGCGGCCAGGACCAGGACCAGCGTGCGCCCCCTGTGGAACGCGAGGTTGGCGAGGGCGAGGTGCAGCGCGTTCACGCCGCCGCCCTCAGGTCCGCGAAGTCGATGGTGCGGTCGAAGCGCGGCAGCAGCTCGTGATCGTGGGTCACGCACAAGAGCGCCGCGCCCGTCTCCGCGGCCTGGGCGAAGAGGAGGTCGAGCGCCGCCTCCTTGTTGGCGGGGTCGAGGTTGCCGGTCGCCTCGTCGGCGAGGATGACCTTGGGCCGGGTCACCAGGGCGCGGGCGATCGCGACGCGCTGGCGCTCTCCCTGGCTGAGCTGCGCGGGCCGGCGGCGGGTCTTCTCGCCCAGGCCGAACGCCGCGAGCAGGTCGCCGGCGCGCGCGCGGGCCTCCGCGTCCAGGCGCAGGCCCGCGCCGACGCGGTAGGGGTAGAGGACGTTGCCCTCCGCGGTGAGGTAGTCGACGAGCGCGAACTCCTGGAAGACGAAGCCCACGCGGGCCGCGCGCAGGCGGCGGCGCGCGGCGTCGGGCAGGGCGCCGATCTCGGTCCCGTCCAGGGAGACGCCGCCCGCATCCGGGACGGCGATGCCCGAGACGAGGTTGAGGAGCGTCGTCTTGCCGGAGCCGGACGGGCCGACCACCGCGACCCGCTCGCCCGCGGCGACCGAGAGCTCGGGCACGTGCAGGGCGAAGCCGCCGGGATAGGCGAAGCGCAGGTCCCGAAGGGCGATCATTCGGCGGCCGGCGCGCCGTCGCCGCTCCGGGCCGTGACGAGGTCGCCGGCGCCCGTGCGGTCCACGTCGGTGAGGTCGAACCCCGTCAGACGCCACGCCCCGTCCTCGGGCTCCAGCCGGAGCACGGCCCCGTAGGCGTTGCCCCGCATGTGGGTGTGCGCGTCGTGCCCGACCTCGCCGATCACGGTCCAGCGGATGTCGGCGCGCATGGCGTCCCCGTCCTCGGCCCAGGTGCCCGACAGGACCCGTATCTCGTGGACGACCTGGTCGGGCAGGCCGCCCGAGGCCAGGGCGCCGGCGCGTTCGAGATAGAGCGCCTCGAGCGCGTCGCCGGCCGCCACGCCCGCGAGGCCGTCGTAGATCTCGGCCTCGCCCGTCGCGGCGAAGGCCTCGTAGATCCGCTCCAGCACGGCGGGGATCACGACATGGGCCTCGCGCACGAGGCCGGCGGCGTCCACGGGGGCCGCGAGGCCGGGCGCCGGCCGGGCCTCGGCGGCGTCCGAGCCGCGCCAAGCCGGCACGGCGAGGAGAAGCGCCGCCAGCGCCGCGACCGCGATGAGCGCGAGGCCCGTCCGAGCCGTGCGGCGCCGAGGTGCAGCGATCTGCGTCATGCGGGCGAAGATAGCCGCGCGGCGCGTCCGGGCAATGGCCTTCGCCGGCCGAGGGGCGATGCCCCGGGACCGCGCCCGGGCCCGGGCGTCGCCCCTACGTCACGTATCCGCGGCAGGGGGCCGGTCGGCGGGGCATTTGCATTCGCGGTGCCCGTCGGTAAGGTTTCGCGGGGGCGTGGTGGGGGTTCGGCATGCATCTGGCTCGGTTCGGGCGTGTTCGTCCGGCGCAGCCGCCGGCGGCCGCGGAGCGGATGCCGCGCCCGTCGGAGGCGCCGGGGATCGAGCGTGACGACCGCGCTGGCCCGTCCTCGGGGCGCGGCGAGACGCCGGAGGTCCCGGTGGCCGGGGCGCCGCGGATGGGCGCCGATCGGGTGACGACGCGAGCGCCGACGCGATCGGGCGACGCCCTCCGGACGGCGGCCTCCGCGGCGCGGACGGGCCTCCACCGCCATGCCCCGCCGGAGGATCGGGCCGGGTCGGACGATCCGGGCCATGACGGGCCCGGCGACGGGCTCCTCGACGCGCTCCACGGCGCGACCGCCGAGACGCATCCCGGCGGGGCGAACCCGGCGGCGGCGCCGGGCCATGCCGACCGCGCGCCGGAGCCGGTCGCGCAGGCCGACGCGATGGACCCGCGGATCGATCGGACCGCGCCCGCGCCCTTCGCCGGCGGCTTCACCCGCCAGGAGCCGATCCCCGAAGCCGGGATCGCGGCCGCCGCCGAGGGGCTGCGCCTGCGGGCGCCGAACGTCGCGGGGCGGCTGGACGAGCTGCGCGCCGCGATCCTGCCGCCGCGGCTGGAGGCGCTGGACGGGAGGATCGCGGGCTGGACCGCCCGGCACGACCGCATCGCCGCCCGTCTGCGCGGCGTGCCGGGCCTGCGCCCACGTGGCCGGGCGCGTCCTCGGCGCCAGGGCGGTCGCATGAGGACGGCCGGCGTCCGAGGGGGCATGGGCCCGGAGGCGGCCGTCCCCCTCGTGCGGCGCGTCGTCGGCGCGCCGGGCGCGGTCCGCGCGATGGGGCGGAGCGTCCCCTCGGCCGAGGCCGGCGCGCGCCCGACCCGCGAGGCGCGGACGATGGCCGAGGCCGGCGCGCGGCGCGCGCGCGCCTGCCGCACGGAGTTCTCATCGGCGGCCGGGACGATCCCGGCCCCCGTCCCGGTCCTCGACGCGCTCGGCCTGCCGGCCGAGGCGGCGATCCGGCCCGCGCGAGAGGGGCGCGAGCCCCTGGCGCGCCCCGCCCGACGGGCGAACAATAAGATCAACAAGGAGACGACAGCATGAAGACCACCATGACCGCCGCGGCGGCCCTCATGGCGCTGACCGGCGCCGCCTCATCGCAGGACATCGTGCTCGGGGTGCCGAACTGGCCGGCCGCGAGCGCCACGTCGAACATCCTCAAGATCGTGATCGAGGAGAATTTCGGCCTCGACGTCGAACTGCAGAACGGCACCAACCCGATCATCTTCGAGGCGATGGATTCGGGCTCCATGCACCTGCACCCCGAGGTGTGGCTGCCCAACCAGCAGAACCTGCACGACGAGTACGTGGACGAGCGCGGCACCGTCGTCATGAACGGGAACCCCGTGACGGCCCGGCAGGGCATGTGCGTCACCCGGCACACGGCGGACGCCTACGGGATCTCCTCGATCGACGACCTGACCGACCCCGACCTCACGGCCGCGTTCGACAAGGACGGCGACGGGCGGCCCGACCTCTGGATCGGCGCGCCGGGCTGGGCCTCGACGGCGATCGAGCGGGTCCGGGCGAAGTCCTACGGCTACGACCAGGTGATGGACCTCAAGGAGTACGACGGCACCGTCGCCTGGGGCGAGCTGGCCACCGCGTCGTCGAACGACGAGCCCTGGATCGGCTTTTGCTACGAGCCGCACTTCATCTTCGCGGCCTACGACATGGTCTACCTCGACGAGCCCGAGCACGACCCCTCGACCTGGACGGTCCTGCAGCCGACCGAGCACCCCCAGTGGCTCGAGAAGTCCGAGGCCTCCACGGCGTGGAAGGGCGCGACGCTGCACCTGCATTACGCCGCCTCCCTGCGCGAGGACTACCCCGAGGTGGCCGCGATGCTCGACGCCTACTCGATCCCGCCCGATGTCCTGAGCGAGGCGGGCTACGCCCTCTCGATCGAGGACCAGCCGGTCGAGGAGTACGCGCGCCAGTGGGTCGACGCCAACGAGGACGTGATCCTCGGCTGGCTGACCGACTGATCCGTCCGCGGGACGGACGCACGCCGCGGGGGCGCGCCCCCCGCGGCGCCATGGGACGGCCGCCCCCGGGGCGGTGCTTGGGGGTGCCATGACCGAGCGGGTGGTCGAGCTCGAGGGCGTCTGGAAGGTCTTCGGCCGCCGCGAGGCCGAGGCCCTCCGCGCGGCCCGGGACGAGGGCCTGACCAAGGCCGGGGCGCTCGCGCGCTTCGAGGCCGTGATCGGCGTGCGCGACGCCAGCTTCTCGGTCGCGCGCGGCGAGGTGTTCTGCATCATGGGGCTGTCGGGTTCGGGCAAGTCGACCCTGGTGCGCCACGTGAACCGCCTGATCGAGCCGTCCGCGGGCACCATCCGCGTGCTGGGCGAGGATGTCGGCGCGATGAGCCCCAAGGCCCTGCGCGCGATGCGCTCGCGGCACATGGGGATGGTGTTCCAGCACATGGCGCTGATGCCGCACCGCTCCGTGCGCGACAACGTGGCCTACCCGCTGGAGATCCAGCGCGTCCCGAAGTCGAGGCGATGGGCGATCTCCGAGCATACGCTGGGGCTCGTCGACCTCGCGGGCTTCGAGGACCGTCTGCCGGCCGAGCTCTCGGGCGGGATGCAGCAGCGCGTCGGCATCGCCCGCGCGCTCGCCTCGGACCCCGAGATCCTGCTCATGGACGAGCCCTTCAGCGCGCTCGACCCCCTGATCCGGCTGCAGCTCCAGGACCAATTCAAGGCCCTCGTGCGAGACCTGGGCAAGTCCACGCTCTTCATCACCCACGACCTCGACGAGGCGATCCGCATCGGCACGCGCATCGCGATCATGAAGGACGGCGTGATCGTGCAGGTCGGCACGCCCGAGGAGATCGTGACCCGGCCCGCCGACGACTACGTGCGCGAGTTCGTGCAGGGCATCTCCCGGCTCAAGCTGGTGAAGGCCCGCACCATCATGACGCCCCTCGACGGGGCCGCCCCGCCCGCCGACGCGCCGCGCGTGGACGGGGAGGCCGACCTCGACGCGCTCATCGACGTCGCGGTGGGCACGCCGCACCCGCTCGTGGTGCGCGAGGCGGGCCGCGACGTGGGCACCATCGACAAGACCGTGCTCCTGCGCGGCATCCAGGGGGGCAAGGCATGACCATGACCGTGGACGGGGCGCCGCCGGCGCCGGGGGGCGCGGCCCCGGCCGGCGCGGTGCGCGACGTCGTGGTGGACCGCGAGGCGCTGGACGCCTCCATCGCCGCGTTCGCGGGCCCGAACGCGGACTACTACGCCCGGGCCTTCCACGCGATCCACGACACCCTGGGCGCCGTCCCGCGGACGTTCAACCGCGCCGCGGCGCTGGCGGGCCCGTTCTGGGCCGCGGCGCGCGGCGCCTGGGGGATGTTCTGGGCGTTCCTGATCCTGGAGATCGTCGCCCTCGTGCAGATCGGCCGCGGCACCTGGGGCGAGCTCGGCGCCGCCGCCCTGGAGCAGGCGGAACGGCAGGCCGCGCGCGCCGCCGACTTCCAGGCGCGCGCCGATCGGGCGCTCGCCGCCGGCGAGGACGCCAGCCGGTTCGAGACGCTCGCCGGCAACCTCGGGCGGGCCGCCGAGCGGTCGCGCGAGGCGGCGGAGGCCGCCGCCGCCGACTCGGTGGCGATCCTGCTGCTGGGGCTGGGCCTGCTGCTGGCGCTGCGGTTGGTGCAGGCCGTGTACGCCAACGTCGCCTACGAGGCGCAGTACAGCCGCTGGCGGATCGACCCCGCGACGGTGCCCTCGGGGCTGAGGCCGCGCAACCTGGCCCTCGGGCTGGCCATCGGGCTCATGGTCATCCCGCTGACGGTCTATCGGTTCACGGTGGAGGGCGTGCCCGGCTGGCTCATCGAGTTTCCTTCGGATCCTGACGTCTATGCCGGCTCGGCCCGTTGGCTGGAGGGGGTGATCGACGACGCGGCGCGGGGCGGGGCGGGGGCGTTCGACGGGATCGTCCTGGTGGTCCGGCGGGTGCTGGACGCGATCTCCCTGGCTCTGATCGGCACGCCCTGGATCGTGGTGATGGCCGTCATCCTCGTGGTCGGCTGGCGCGCGGCGGGGCCCCGGGTCGCGGTCTTCACGGCGGCCGCGCTCGCCTATGTCGCCCTCATGGGCTACTGGGAGATCGCGATGGAGACGGTCGCCCTCGTCGGCGCGGCCGTGGTGCTGTGCGTGGTCATCGGCATCCCGCTCGGCATCTGGTTCGGCAAGTCGCGCCGCGCCTACGCCGTCGCCGAGCCGGTGCTCGACCTGATGCAGACGCTGCCGGCCTTCGTCTACCTGATCCCGATCATCGCCTTCTTCGGCACCGGCAACCCGCCTGGCATCCTGGCCACGATCATCTTCGGGATGCCGCCGGTGATCCGGCTGACGGCGCTCGGGATGCGCGGCGTGCCGGGGACGATCAAGGAGGCGGCCACCGCCTTCGGCGCCTCGCGCTGGCGGCTCCTGAAGGACGTGGAGCTGCCGCTGGCGCTGCCCTCGATCATGACGGGGGTGAACCAGACGATCCTGATGTGCCTGTCGATGGTGGTCATCATCTCCCTGATCGGCGGCGGCGGCCTCGGGCAGGTGATCCTGGAGGCGCTGCAGTTCGCCGCCAAGGGCCCGGGCCTCCTGGGCGGCTTCGCCATCCTCTTCGTCGCCATGGTCATCGACCGCATCGTCCAGGGCGCCTTCCGACGATCCAAGGACCGATGACCCACACGGCGATGACATGCCACAGGGCGCCGGCGGGCGGGCGGGCGCCCCCGTCGCCGCGCGCCTCCCCCGGTCGTCCGACGGAGCCATGACCCCGCACATGTCCTAAGCCGAGCTCGCCTGCACCTTCAGGCTCCCGGGAGGCGCGCGGCCCCCGAAGATGGCCGCGACCTCGTCAAGGGGGAGGCGGTGTGACACGAGGCGTCCGATGCGCTCGGCGTCGGCGCCCAAGGCCGCGATCGCCTCCGGGACGTTGTGGTTGAGCGAATGGGTGCCGGCGAGCGTGAGCTGCCGCCGGAAGACCTCGAACGGGGAGATCTCGATGCGCGCGCCGGAGGGGCACACGCCGAAGAACAGCGCCTTGCCCCCGCTCGCCGCGTAATCCGTGAGGCTGGCGGCGACGGCGGGCACGCCGGTCGCGTCGACCGCGAGGTCCACCCCGCGGCGCAGGCCCGCGAGCTCCGCGGAGCCAGGCGCGTGGGCGCCGAGGTCGAAGCCCGCCGCCAGGTCGAGCCGGGCCTCGTCGAGGTCGACCATCGCCACGTCGTCCACCCCGCGTCCCTTCAGGGCGAGCGCCATCAGCAGCCCCATCGGCCCCGCGCCGAAGACGAGCGCGCTTCGGACCGAGGCGTCGAGCACCGCGCCGAGGCCGTTCAGGACGCAGCCCATCGGCTCGGCGAGGGCGGCGAGGGCGAAGGGCATATCGCCGATCGGGTGGAGGGCCGAGGCGGCGACCACGCTGCGCTCGGCGAAGCCTCCATCCTGGGTGACGCCGTAGGCGCGCAGGGACTCGCACAGATGGGCGGCGCCTCGGCGGCAGGCGCGGCACCGGCCGCATTCGAGGTTCGGGTCCACCGCCACGCGCGTGCCGGGGGCGGGACCGTCCGTGCCGGGGCCGAGCTCGGCGACGATGCCGGCATACTCGTGGCCCGGCACGACGGGGAAGGCGCCGGTCCCGTAGTTTGCGGCCAGCACCTCGAGGTCGGTATGGCAGATGCCGCTCGCGCGCACCTCGATCAGGGCCTCGCCCGGCCCGGGGCGCGGATCGGGGCGATCGACGACCGCGACCTCGCCCTTGGCGGGGAAGACGATCGCCTTCATGCCGTCGCCTCGCCCAGGTAGCGGCGCAGCGCGGCGTCGGTCCCGCCCTCCCAGATCGCGGTCAGCCAGCGCTCGAAGGCTTCCGCGAAGCGCGGGGCGGCGGCGAGCTCGCCGTAGAGGCCCGGCTGCTCGAGCCAGGCGCGGGGGCGGGTGCGTGCCGCGCGCGCGGCGGCGGTGAGGTCGTCCCATATCGGGTCGTTCGGCGCGATCGCGCTGCCGTCCTCGCGGGTCCCCTCGCACATCCGCGCCCAGAGCGCCTCGGCGAGGGCGAGCCCCTCGACCGGCGTGCCGGCCGCGAGGGCGTCGCGGATCACGGGATGCAGGAAGCCGGGATGGCGGGAGGAGCCGTCGAACGCCACGCGGCGCACGGTGTCCACGATGCGCGGGTTGGCGAAGCGCCGGGCGATGAGGCCGACATAGGCCGCAGGCGTCATCCCGGGGACCGACGCGACATGGGGCACGATCTCCTCGGCGGCGATCCGGCGGAAGAGCGCGGCGATGCGCGCGTCCTCCATGCAGCCGGAGATCGTCTCGATCCCCAGGAGCTCGGCTGGATTGGCGAGGATCTGGTGGCCGGCGTTCAGGAGGCGGATCTTCATCGACTCGTAGCCGTGCACGTCGTCCGAGAACGTCGCGCCGGCCGCGTCCCAGGGCGGGCGACCGGCGCAGAACGCGTCCTCGATCACCCATTGGCGGAAATCCTCGTGGGTGACGGGGGCGGCGTCCTCGATGCCCAGGGAGCGCACCAGCGCCAGCTCGGCCGGACCGGTCGCGGGGGCGATGGAATCGACCATCGAGTTCGGAAACGTGCAGCGCGCGTCGATCCAGTCCGCGAGATCGGGGTCCGACAGCCGCGCCAGGGAGACCAGCGTGCGCCGCAGGATCGCGCCGTTGCCCTGGAGGTTGTCGCAGGACTGCGCCGTGAAGGGTCCGGCCCCGGCCTCCCGGCGCAGGCGCAGGGCCTCGATCATGGCGCCGAAGGCGGTCCGCGGGGTGCGGGGGTGCGCGGCGTCGTGGCGGATGTCGGGGTGACCCGCGTCGAAGCCGCCGGTGGCCGCGTCCAGGAAGTAGCCGCCTTCGGTGACCGTCAGGGACACGATGCGGATGTCCGGCCGCGCCATGCGCGCGATCAGGGGGCCGTGACCCTCCTCGACCGGCACGAAGTCGATCATCGAGCCGATCACCTCGGCCGAGAGGCCTTCGGGCGACAGCTCGATCAGGGTGGTCAGGTGGTCCTGCGCGCGCAGGCGTTCGCGCATCGCGGCGTCCGGCGCGCGCACTCCGGCGCCGACGATGGCCCAGTCATGGGCCAGGCCCTTCTGCATGAGGCGGTGCAGGTACCACGCCTGGTGCGCGCGGTGGAAATTGCCCAGGCCGATATGCACGATCCCCGCCGTCAGGGCGGAACGGTCGTAGGTCGGGACGCTGACGGCCTCGGGCAGGCGCCCCAGCGCGGCGTCCGACAGGGGGATCAGCTCATCCACTGGCCACCGTCCACGTTGTAGCACTGCGCGACGACGTAGTCGCTGTCGCTGGAGGCGAGGAAGACGGCCATCGGCGCGAGGTCGGCGGGAACGGCGAAGCGGCCCGCGGGCACGCCCGCCTCGACCTCGGCGCGCTTCTCGCCGAGCGGGCGACCTTCGAGCCGCGCGAACGTCGCGTCGACGTGCTCCCAGTGCGCGCCGTCGACGACGCCCGGGGCGATGGCGTTCACGTTGATGCCGTGCCTGATGAGGTCGAGCCCGGCCGACTGCGTGATCGAGATCACGGCCGCCTTGGTCGAGCAGTAGACCGCGACCAGCGGCTCGCCCCGGCGGCCGGCCTGGCTCGCCATGTTAACGATCTTGCCGCCGTGCCCCTGGGCGATCATGCGCCGGGCGGCGGCCTGGAGGGTGAAGAGCGTGCCGGCGACGTTCACCGCGTAGAGCCGGTCGTAGGAGGCGCGGGTGACGTCGACGGTGGCGGCCGCGTCGAAGAGGGCGGCGTTGTTCACGAGGATGTCGATCCGGCCCGCATGCGCCACCACCGCGTCCATCGCCGCCTCGATGCTGTCTTGGTCGCTCACGTCGATCCACACCGGGTAGGCGCCGGCGCCCAGCGCCTCCGCCGCGGCCTCGGCGGCCCCGAGGTCGAGGTCGCCCAGCGCCACGGTCGCGCCTTCGGCGAGATAGGCCTCCGCGAAGCCGAGGCCGATCCCCCGTGCGGCGCCGGTGATGAGAGCCGACTTCCCGTCCAGCCTCATGCCAGGCGCAGCCCCTGGGCGTCAAAGCGGTGGACCTTGTCGGCCTCGGGCGTGAGGAACACCGTATCCCCGTGATGGGCGTCGAAATCTCCCGTGGTGCGCACGGTGATCGTCTCGGCCAAGCCGGTCTCGTGGATGTGCAGGAACGTGTCGGAGCCCAGGTGCTCCGACAGCCCCACGCGCCCGGTCCACAGCCCCTCCGCCTTCGACGGCGCGAGGTGCTCGGGGCGCACGCCGAGGGTCTCGGCGCCCTGCTGCCGCGCAGCGTTACCCGTGAAGAGGTTCATCGTCGGGGAGCCGATGAAGCCGGCGACGAAGAGGTTGCGCGGATTGCGGTAGAGCTCGAGCGGCGAGCCCACCTGCTCGATGTGCCCGGCGCGCAGGACGACGATCTTGTCGGCCATGGTCATCGCCTCGACCTGGTCGTGGGTGACGTAGATCATCGTCGTCGAGAGGGAGTTGTGCAGCTCGCCGATCTCCACCCGCATGCCGTGGCGCAGCGCCGCGTCCAGGTTGGAGAGCGGCTCGTCGAAGAGGAAGGCGGACGGCTCCCGCACGATGGCGCGGCCGATGGCCACGCGCTGGCGCTGCCCGCCCGAGAGCTGGCCGGGCCGGCGGTCGAGATAGTCGGTCAGGTTCAGGATGCTCGCCGCGTGGGCGATGCGGCGGTCCTTCTCGGCCTCCTCCATCCCGGCCATCCGCAGGGGGAAGGCGATGTTCTTGCGCACCGACATGTGCGGGTAGAGCGCGTAGGACTGGAACACCATCGCGAGCGACCGCTTGGCCGGCGGCACCGAGGTCATGTCCTGCCCGTCGATCTCGATCGCGCCGCCGGAGACGTCCTCCAGCCCCGCGATCAGGCGCAGCAGGGTGGACTTGCCGCAGCCGGACGGGCCGACGAAGACGACGAACTCGCCATCCTCGATCGTGAGGTCGAGGGGCGGGATGACCTCGACCTCGCCGAAGGCCTTGCGGACACCCTTGAGAACGATGCGACCCATGACGGTCTCCTTACTTGACGGCGCCGAAGGTGAGCCCGCGGACGAGTTGCTTCTGGCTGAACCAGCCCATGACGAGGATCGGGGCGACGGCCAGCATCGAGGCCGCCGACAGCTTGGCGTAGAACAGGCCCTCCGGCGCCGAGAAGCTGGCGATGAAGGCCGTGAGCGGGGCCGCGTTCACGGTCGTGAGCAGGATCGTCCAGAACGCCTCGTTCCAGGCCAGGATGATGTTCAGGAGGATCGTCGAGGCGATCCCGGGCACCGCCATCGGGGTCAGGACGTAGAGGATCTCGGAGCGCAGCGAGGCGCCGTCCATGCGCGCGGCCTCCAGGATCTCGCCCGGGATCTCGCGGAAGTAAGTGTAGAGCATCCAGACGATGATCGGCAGGTTGATCAGCATCAGCACCACGATGAGGAGGATGCGGCTGTCCATGACGCCCAGCCACTTGGCCAGCAGCACCAGCGGATAGAGCACGCCCACGGCCGGGAGCATCTTGGTCGAGAGCATCCACAGGAGCACGTCCTTGGTGCGCCGCCCCGGCACGAAGGCCATCGCCCAGGCCGCGGGCACCGCGATGAGGATGCCCAGGAGCGTGGAGCCGACCGCGATGACGATCGAGTTCGTCAGCGCCTTGGGGTAGTTCGAGCGCTCCTGGACGGCGGTGTAGTTCTCCAGCGTCCAGTCGAAGAGGAACCAGACCGGCGGGTCGGCGATCGCCGCCGCCTCGGTCTTGAACGACGTCAGGAACGTCCAGAGGATCGGGAAGAACATCAGCAGCCCGAACGCCCAGGCGAGCGCCGTCCACATGGCCTTCTTGCGTGTCGAGATCGCGCGCGCCATTGTCTGTCCCCCTCAGTCGAGGTTCCGGCCGACGATCCGCATCAGGAAGATCGCGACGATGTTTGCGAGGATGACGGCGACGATGCCGCCCGCGGAGCCGAGGCCCACGTTCTGGCTCTCGAGCACCCGCTGGTAGACGAGATAGGTCAGCGTCCGGGTCCCGAAGGCGCCGTTCGTGGTGACGAAGATCTCGGCGAAGATCGACAGCAGGAAGATCGTCTGGATGAGGATCACCACCGTGATCGCCCGGCTCAGGTGCGGCAGGATGATGAACCGGAAGCGCGAGAGAGCGGGCGCGCCGTCCATCTCGGCCGCCTCGAGCTGCTCGGAATCGAGCGACTGCACCGCCGTCAGCAAGATCAGCGTCGCGAAGGGCAGCCACTGCCAGGCGACGATCACGATGATGGAGAAGAGCGGCGCTTGGCTGAGGAAATCGTAGGGTTGCAGGCCCAGGCCCTTGAACGCGTAGGAGAAGAGCCCGTTGTCGACGTTGAAGAACATGTTCTTCCACACCAGGGCCGAAACCGTGGGCATCACGAAGAAGGGCGCGATCACCAGGATGCGCACGATCCCCTGGCCGAAGATCGGCCGGTCCAGGAGGAGCGCCATGAGCACGCCGCCCCCGATCGTGATCGTGAGGATCCCCAGCACCATCTGGAGCGTCGTGACGACCGCGTTCGTGAACGAGGACGAGGTGACGAAGCGCACGTAGTTCTCGGCACCGATCCAGGGCTCGAAGGTGCCGCGCAGCGGGCGGTAGTCGGCGAAGCTGAAATAGAGCGTCATGCACAATGGCACGAGCATCCACACCAGGAGGACGAACACGGCCGGCGCGATCATGATCCGGGCCGCCGATTTGGAATGCGCTGTCGCCATGGGAGCCACCTGAGGTCGGGGTCGGGCCGGATATCGCGGAAGCGGCGCGCGCGCGGCTCGCGGGATGTCCGGGACGGACTGGGACGGCTCGGGCGGCGCGAGGATGCGCCGCCCGAGCCCGAGAAGCCAGACTTAGTAGCCGGCGGCCTCCATCTCCTCGACCGTCAGCTCCTGGCTGGCGGCGAGGGCTTCGGCGCCGGATTGCTGACCGGCGAGGGCCGAGGAGATTCTGCTGGCCCACCTGCGTGGCGATGCCGGCGAACTCGGGGATCGCGACGAACTGGACGCCCGTGTAGGGAACCGGGTCGACCGTCGGGTTGGTCGGATCGGCCGTGCCCATCGATTCCACCGTGGCGGCGGCGAACGGCGCGGCGTCGAGGTACTCCTGATTCTCGTAGAGCGAGGTGCGCGTGCCCGGGGGAACGGCGACCCAGCCCTTCGATTCGGCGACGAGGGCCGAGTAATCGGGGCCGGTGGCCCAGTTCAGGAACGTCTTCGCCGCGTCCTGCTTCTCCGAGGAGGTCGGGATCGCGAGCGACCACGCCCAGAGCCAGTTGCCGCGCTTGCCGAGCCCGGTATCGGGCGCGAGGGCGAAGCCGACCTGGTCGGCGACGGTGGAGTCGTCGTTGACCACGAACTGGCCGGCCGAGGTGGCGTCGATCCACATGGCGCACTTGCCCTGCTGGAACAGGGTCAGGTTCTCGTTGAAGCCGTTGTTCGCGGCGCCCGAGGGCCCGGACTCCTCCATCATCCCGAGGTAGAAGTCGACCGTCTCCTGCCATTGCGGGGTGTCGAACTGGGCGTTCCACTCCTCGTCGAACCAGCGGGCGCCGAAGGAGTTCGACATGGCCGTGATCAGGGCCATGTTCTCGCCCCAGCCCGCCTTGCCGCGCGCGCAGATGCCGTTGATCTCGTTCTCGCGGTCCGTCAGCGTGGCGGCGGCCTCGCGGATGAACTCCCAGGTCGGCTCGTTGGGCATCTCGAGCCCGGCCTCCTCGAAGAGATCCGTGCGGTACATCGTGAAGGACGACTCGCCGTAGAAGGGCACCGCGTAGAGCGTGCCGTCGACCGACAGCCCGCCGGCGATGGCCGGGATGATGTCGTCGGTCTGGTAGTCCTCGGGCAGGTCGTCGAGCGGCACGAGCCAGCCGTTCGCGCCCCAGATCGGAACCTCGTAGGTGCCGATGGTCAGGATGTCGTAGGCGCCGCCACCGGTGGAGATGTCGGTCGTCACGTTCTGGCGAAGGACGTTCTCCTCGAGGGTCACGAACTCGACGGTGATGTCGGGGTGCTTCTCGTTGAAGTCGTCCATCAGGCCTTGCATGGTGATCATGTCACCGTTGTTGACCGTGGCGATGGTGATCGTGGTGGCGTGCGCGTCGGCGACGGCCGAACCGGCCATCATCGAGAGCGCCGTCGCCCCGTAGAGCGCGTGCTTGAGCGTCATGGTGTCCTCCCTGGACGTGTCGTCTTGCCGTGAGTGCATACCGTATCGCCGTCCAGGGCATGGCTGTCAACGCATTTTTTACACGCGTCAACATAGGGGGCGGTCGGGATCACGCCGAATCGCGCATCACCAAGGTGCCGGGGAAGAGCGTCTCGCTTCGTTTCGGGGTGCGCTCGCCCGCCTCGATCACCGCGAAGAGCGCCTCGACGGTCCGGTCGGACACGGCGCTGTAATCCTGCGCGACGGTGGTCAGGGCGGGGCAGGTGTAGCGTGCGAACGGGTGGTCGTCATGGCCGGCGATCCGCATCGCGGAGCCCGGGCCTCGCCCCACGCGCAGGCCCTTCTCGTAGGCCGCCGCCAGGAGGCCGATCGCGAGCCGGTCGTTCGAGCACAGGACGGTGCCGGTCGCGAAGGCCCGCCCCTCGATGGCGCGCAGCCCCTCGGCGTACCCGACCTCCTCGAAGTTCCAGCCTTCGCCCCGCACGCTCACGACGTTCGGATGGTGCCCGAGGCGCATCATCGCCTCGACGTAGGCGCGCCTGCGTTTGTTGGCGTTGGGGTTCACCGGGGGCATCTCGAAGAAGCAGGGCGGCGCGCCGGTGCGGCACAGGTAGTCGACCATGAGGGGGACGGACTGGAAGTTGTCCGAGCCGACGAACGCCGCGCCCAGCCCCTCGACGTTGGCGTCGAACAGGACGGTCGGCACGTCCGCGCAGAAGCTCGCGAGCACGCCGCGGTCCGATTCACGCCCCAGGGGCGCGAGCAGCACGCCCGCGGGCTTCATGGCGCGCAGCGAGCGCAGGATGTCGGATTCCAGGGCGGTGTGCCCGTGGGAGCTGAACAGGAGGGGCGAGAACCCCGCGTCGATGCATCGGCGCTCGATCCTGCGGGCCATCTCGGCGAAGAACGGATCGGCCAGATAGGGCACGACGATCCCTATCGTCTTGGTCAGGCGGCGGTTCTGATTGATCGCGTAGACGTTGGGGCTGTAGTCGTAGGTCTCGAGCGCCTTCTCGATTTTCGCGCGCGTCGTCTTTCTGACGCTCTCGGGGTCGTGGAAATACTTGGAGACCGTCGGCCGGGAGATGCCGCTGACGCGGGCGAAGGCCTCCATGTTCTGTATCTTCCCGGGAATCATGGCGGGATCTTCCCTTTCTCGCGCCGGCCGATCCCGTGGGGCGCACCCATTCGGAGGCCTTCCGTATCATATCACGCGAAGTAATGTAGCTTGACGTTAGTAAAGTTCGATGTGAACGGTCAAGTTCCGCCGGGGTTCGCGGCAGATCGTCGGCGCCCGCCGCCCGATCCCGCGCCGGCCCGCCGGGATGGAGAGGCCGCGTGAAGAGAATCGTCGTGGTCGGGGAGATCCTGGCCGAGATAATGGCCGACGAGGCCGGGGAAGGCTTCGCCGGACCGATCGCCCTGACGGGCCCCTATCCGTCCGGCGCGCCGGCGATCTTCGCCGCGCAGGCGGCCCGCCTCGGACAGCCCTGCGCCATCGTCTCGGCGGTCGGGGACGACGATTTCGGCCGCATGAACCTGAGCCGCCTGCGCGGCGCCGGGGTCGACGTCTCGGGCGTGCGCGTCGATGCGGACCGTCCCACCGGCACGGCCTTCGTGCGCTACCGCCCGGATGGCGGGCGCGACTTCGTCTTCAACTTGCGCCACAGCGCCTGCGGCACGCTCGCGCCGGACGCCGCCGGCCGCGCCGCGCTCGCTGGGGCCGACCACCTGCACGTGATGGGCTCGTCGCTCGCCGCGCCCGGGCTCGCGGAGCTCGCGCTCGAGGCGGCCCGCGCGGTTCGGGCGCGCTCCGGCACGGTCTCCTTCGACCCGAACCTGCGCCCCGAGATGCTGGGCGCCGCGGGACTGGCGGAGGCCATGGCCGGGATCCTCGCCCTCACGGACCTGTTCCTGCCGAGCGGGGAGGAGCTCACGCTGCTCACGCGCGCGGACGACCCGCCGGGCGCCCTGGCCGAGCTCGCGGCGATGGGCGCCACGGTGGTCCACAAGCTGGGCGCCGAGGGCGCGCGCCTCCACGACCGCGAGGGCACGCTTCTCCAGGCGCCCTTCGCGGTGCGCGAGGTCGATCCCACCGGCGCGGGGGATTGCTTCGGCGGCGCGTTCACGGCCCTCTGGCTGCGCGGGACATCCCGGGCCGAAGCGCTGCGCCTCGCCGCCGCGGCGGGCGCGCACGCGGTCGGCGTGCGCGGCCCGATGGAAGGGGTTGCCGACCTCGCCGCGCTGCGGCGGATGGCCGCCGCCGGAGAGGACGCTCGATGACGCATCCCCTGATGGAGGTCCTGCGCGGGACGGGCGGCATCGCCTCGATCTGCTCGGCCCATCCCGTCGTGATCGAGGCGGCGCTGCGGCTGGCCGCGGATCACGACCGCCCGGTCCTGATCGAGGCGACGTGCAACCAGGTCAATCAGGACGGCGGCTATACCGGGATGGACCCGGCGGCGTTCCGGTCCTTCGTCGAGGCGATCGCCGCACGCGTCCGCCTGGACCCCGCGCGTATCGTCTACGGCGGCGACCATCTGGGCCCGAACCCCTGGCGCGCGCTGCCGGCGGCGGAGGCGATGGCCAAGGCGGAGGCGATGGTCGCGGCCTATGCCGCCGCGGGCTTCACCAAGCTCCATCTCGATTGCTCCATGGGCTGCGCCGGCGAGCCGGCCGTCCTGGAGGACGCGGAGGTCGCCGCTCGCGCCGCGCGCCTGGCGGGGATCGCCGAGGCGCGGGCCGGGGCGCTCGCGCCCGTCTACGTGATCGGGACCGAGGTGCCCGTCCCGGGCGGGGCGACCGAGGCGCTGGACGAGCTTGAGGTCACCTCCCCCGAAGCCGCGGCCGAGACCTGGCGCGTCCACCGCGCCGCCTTCGAGGAGGCCGGCCTCGCGGCGGCCCTCGGCCGGGTGATCGCCCTGGTCGTGCAGCCGGGCGTCGAGTTCGGCCATTCGGACGTCGTGCCGTTCGATCCGGAGGCGGCCCGCGCCCTGTCGTCGGCGCTCACGGGCTTGCCGGGCGTCGTCTTCGAGGCCCATTCGACCGACTATCAGAGCGAGGCCGCCCTCGCCGCGCTCGTCGCGGGGGGGTTCCGCATCCTCAAGGTCGGCCCCTGGCTCACCTTCGCCCTGCGCGAGGCGCTCTACGGCCTCGACTCGGCCGCGGACGCGCTCGACGGGCGCGCGCCCTCCGGGACGCTCATGTCCGCGATGGAGGCGGTCATGCAGGCCGACCCGGACGCCTGGCGCCGATACTACGAGGGCGATGCCGCGGCGCTCTGGCTGCAGCGGCACTTCAGCTACTCCGACCGCATCCGCTACTATTGGACCGCTCCGGCGGCGCGCTCGGCGGTCGCGGCCCTCGAGGCGCGCCTCGAGGGCCGGGCCATTCCCGAACCGGTCCTGAGCCAGTTCCTTCCGGACCTGAGGGGCGGGGGCGCGATGGGCGCGCATGACGCCGCGGTCGCGGCGGTGCAGCGCGTCCTGAGCCTCTACGACCGGGCGGTGGCCGGGCGGGCGTAGGGGCCCCGGCCGGCGCGCCGCGCGCGATCAGGGCCCCGGGCGCAGGGCCAGCCTCGCGACGGCGTCCACGATCCGCGCGTGGATGGCGGCCCGGTCGGCGCCGGGCGGATCGGCGCAGATCGGCAGGGTGGTCTCCTCGGCGACGATGGCCGCGCCGCCCGGCTTGCACACCGGCAGGGCGGACCAGTGGCGCGCGGGGGCGACGACCTCTCGCGCCGCCCCCGGCAGGAGGTCCATGAGGCCTGCGGCGTCGAAATCCGTGGCGAGCAGGCGGTCCTCGTCCGTGCCGAGCGCGATCAGGGCGACCTCGGCCGTGACGCCCCGCCCCGCGCCGGGCGCCAGGCCCCAGATCAGGCCGGGATCGATCGCCCCGACGCGCGCGATCCGCGGGTCCGACAGGTCCGCCCCCCAGGCGGCGGCGTCGAGCGCGTGGAGGTCGACGCCCCATTCGGCCAGATCGGCGCAATGGGTCGAGGCGGCGCCCACGGCCTCGCAATGGGCGACGTAGCCCGACAGGTCGCCGCGCAGCCCGCCCAGGGTGAGCGCCGTCCACCCCCCGAGGGAGAAGCCCGCCGCCGTCACCGCGCCCTCGTCCAGCCGACCCGCGAAGCGCGGATCGGCTTTGAGCGCGTCCAGCGCGGCGCCGAGGTCCGCCGCCCGCCTCGCGTGGTCGAGACTCCCGGCCGGGTCCAGGTCGCCGGTCGTGCTGCCGGGGTGGTTCACGGCGATGGCGACCGCGCCGCGCGCCGCGAGGCCGTGGGCGAGCCACCCCAGCCCGCGAAGATTGCCGCCGAGCCCGTGCGAGAGGATCACGACCGGGTGCCCGGTGCCGGCCGGCGCCGCGTCCCGCAGGACCTCCTCGCCGTGGAAGACGGCGTTCTCGGCGAAGGCGACGGGGGCCGGACCGGCCTGCGCCGGATACCAGATCGCGGCCTCGAGCGGGCCGGCGCGGTGCGCCGCGTCGATGTCCAGCTCCACGAGGCCGACCGGGTCGGCGAGGGCCGCCCCGGCAAGGAACAGCGTGGCGAGGGCGGGAACGAGGGGGGAATTCATGGTATGCCTCCTTTGGGATCGAGTGCCCCGGCCTTGCGGGATTTCGGTCGCCGCGCGCGTCCTCGATCCGGTTCCAGGTCGTCCTGGACCCTGTTCTCGGGCAGGGTCCGCCCATGCCCGCCGGCCTGCCCACCCTTCCCGTCCCCGCCTTCGCCGCGATGGCGCTAGGCGTGCTCGCCCTCGTCGCGGCGCGGCGGGCCGAAGGGGAGGGCGGCCGCTGGCTTCCCGCGCTGATCCTCGCCTGCGCCGCCCAGGCCGCTCTCGTCGCGGCGGTGCAGCATTACGGCGCCGCGCTCCTTCGCCCGGTCCAGCCGGTGACCGCCTGCGCCGTTCCGCCCCTCGCCTGGATCGCCTTCGGGCGGACGGCGTCGGGCGAACGGCCGGCCCGCGACGCGGCGATGCATCTGGCGGCGCCCGCCGTGGCGGCGTCGTGCGTCCTCCTCCTCCCGCCGGCTCTCGACGTGCTCGTGCCGGCGGTCTTCGCCGCGTATGGCGCCGCGATCCTGTGGCGGCTGCGCCCCGGCGCGGACGCGGTGCCGGGGCTCCGGCTCGAGACCGGCGAGCGGCCCGCCCGGCTCTGGCGACTGATCGGGGCGGCGCTGCTCGGCTCGGGCGCGAGCGACGCCCTGATCGCGGGGGCGCTCGCGGCGGGCCGGCCGGAGGCGGTGCCCTGGATCGTCACCTTCGGGTCGACGGCGATGCTGGCGCTCGTCGGCTGGGTCGCCGTGGCCGGCGACCTGCGGCCCGCCCGCCCCGGCGGCGGGCCGCCCCCCGCGCCTCCGGCGCCCCCGGCGGCGGACGAGGCCGACGCGGCGCTCGTCACCCGGCTCGACGACTTGCTGGCCGCGTCGGGGCTGCACCTCGATCCCGACCTGTCCCTCGTCCGGCTCGCGCGCCGCCTCGGGGTGCCGGCCAAGCGCCTGTCGGCGGCGGTGAACCGGGTGACGGGGGCGAACGTGTCGCGCCACGTGAACGCCCGGCGCGTCGCCGAAGCCCGCGCGCTCCTCGAGGCGGGCGAGAGCGTCACGGGCGCCTGGCTGGCCTCCGGCTTCGCCGCCCGATCCAACTTCAACCGGGAGTTCAAGCGCGTGACGGGACGGGTCCCGAGCGCGTTCGTCACCACCGGGCAGCCTGGCGGAGAGGGTGCCTAGGCCGGCCCGCCGCCCGCGGGCGGAAGCCTCCCGCCGTGCGTGCGCCCGCGTTCCATGTACTCGCCCGCCGCGCCGATCGGCGGCCGCAAGATGTTCCGGCCCGGGTTGCGCGCTCGCTGCCGACCCTCGCGCTCGGCGCCGCCGCGACCGGTCGGCCATGGCGCGCCGCGATCCGGGCGGTGCGCTCCACCAGCGCGGCGTCGGAGGGGGCGAGGGTCGCCCGGTCGAGGCGAACGTCGTCCTCGGGCCCGGTGCGCGCGTGCCCCCCGGCGGCGAGCATCGCGTCGAACGCCGTCCGGTCCGCCGGCATGGCGTCGCGCCCGCCGAGGACGAACCGACGACAAGGCACCGCGCGCAGGCGTCCGTCCGCGTGCATCGCCGCCGCCCGACGGAGACGGAACGGGTCGAAGCACTCGATCTCCGGGACCACGCCCCTCGCGGCCATCTCCGCCGCGAGCCAGTCCACGAGGTCGGGCGGGTTCTCGTAGACGCTCGTGGGTGACGGTGTTCGATCCGACGCAGAGCGAGCACATGTCGGGGCGCAGCCCGAAGCGCGCGCCCCGCGCCGGACCGCCCCCCGGTCGAGAGCTGGACGATTAGGCCCGGACAGGCCTCCTTCGGCCCGGCGAGCCGGCCGATATCGGCCGTCGGGGCGCCGTCATCGTCCCGGACGTGGCAATGCGCGATGCTCGCGCCCGCCGCGACTGCCTCTCGGGCCGAGTCGACCTGTTCGGCAATCGTGACGGGAACGGCGGGGTCGTCCGACTCGTCCGGCACGGACCCGGTGATCGCGACGCGGATGACGACCGGCGCCGTCATCGGGCCGGCCCGCGGCGGGCGCGGACGGGCCTGGCCCCCGCGGGGCGGCGGACGATCGATGGGCGGGGTCTCAGGAGCGGCGCCTTCGCGCGGATGCGGGGCGCCCGGCGGGCGGTCGGCGGGCACCGCCTCCGCGTGCCACGGCGCGGTGGGGCGCGGACGTGTCGGGGGGGCAAGCGGCGGAACCCCCGGCGACATGACGGCGCCGGGCCGGCCGCCATCGGCACCCCTTCGATGCCGGCCCCCGGGACCGCCTGTCGGCGAAGGCCGGTGCCCCGGCCGCCCTGGGGCGACCGCGCGCGGCACCTCCCGGGCGCGGGGCGGCCGGTCCCGCGTTCGTCTCGAAGGGCCATCGCGTCCGGCGCGATGCGAGCTGCATGGGTGCGCGCGCGGGCCGCGATCCAACGCCGCGGTCCAGGACGACCTCGATCCGTGCCGGGCAATCGCGATGGTCGTCGGCGAGCGGGCGGCCCCGGCCTGTCGGCAGCCCGCACCACCGAACGCGCCCGTCGACGAGCGGATCGCGAAGCGGGCCGACAGGGCCCGCGGGGGCGTCCCGCCCGTCGCCATGTCCCCGGGCGTGCCCGAGGCCGGATCGGGGACTGGGCTCCGGCCAGAACGACCGCCCGCAAGGCGGCGGTCCTCCAGGCGAGGCCCGGCGAGCCGCCCTGCGCGAGGCGATCGCGGACGTCCACGGCGTCGAGATGCGCCCGCGCTGCGACTGCGGCCCCGCGATCGTCCCCGTCCGCGCGCCGCCGCTCCATGCCCGGGTCCGCCCTGGCCTCCTATGACCGACGAGGGCATCGTTCCTGGGATTCCGACCGACCGGCCCCTCGACCTGCCGAGGATACCGCGGATGACGCCAGGCCCGCTGCCGCGCATGGCGCCCGTGACCCTTGCCGGCATCGAAATGCATCCGCTCCTCGATTCGGCCGGCCGGGCCGTGCCGCCGGCGCCCATGCTGCGCGGACGGCCCGATCCCCTGCCCGGCGACGATCGCGAACGGATCGGGCGGATGGGCGATCTCGACGCGCGGAGCGCAACGCTCCGGATGGCCTATCGATCCTTCGTGGTGAAGGCCGGCGACCGGCGCATCCCGGTCGACGCCGCCTTGGGCGAGGACGGCAACGTCCCCAGGCGCCCCGACCGGGACGACGCCGGGTCGAACCGGTCGCTCCATCTGGGCCGGATCGGCACGACGCCCGAGGAGATCGACACCGTCCTCCTCACGCACCTGCATCCCGACCATGCCGGATGGCTGACGCGGCGCGACGAGGGCGCTTGGGTGCCCACGTTCCCGTCCGCGCGTCATCTAGCCAGCCGGGCCGAGCTCGCGCATTGGCCGGCCCGCCACGAGGAGGCCGGCGCCATGCCGACCTCCATCCCCGGCTGCGCCCAGGCGGTCGTCGCGGCCGGACTGATGGACGCGGCCCCGATCGGCGACGAGATCGCGCCGGGGCTCGTGGTCGTCGACCTCGCGGGGCGCTCCCCCGGCATGATCGGGCTGGAGCTGCGCGAGGGCGGCCGGCCGGTCGCGGCCTTCTGCGCCGATCTGATGCACGACGCCGCAGATGCTCCACCCCGCGGCCGGGACCGGGTTCGACGCGGACCCCGCCGCCGCGCGCCGTGCGCGAGGCGCGGCTCGCCGAATACGCCAGGGCCGGGACGGTCCTCCTCTGCGACCATTTCCCCGGCGCGTCGGCCGGGCATGCCGTCGCCCGCGGGGACGGTCACCGCGTCGAGCCTCCGGCGAGGGGAACCCTCGCGAGGTGAGCCGCCGCGGCGCGCCCCCCGCGCGGCCGACATGTCGTCCTGGTGCGCGGCGGGGTCGTCCGGGGCCGTCACGCGGCGCGGCGCCGCCGTCGCGCCCACCACCGCTGGCGCGTCGTGGGCGAGCGCATGGGGCGGCCCGGCGGTCTGCGTCCCCGCATGGGGCGAATCGAAGCGTCCGCCCGGCACGTGACGGAGCGCGTCATGCGATCCGGAGCCCAGGCCGACCGCGCGGAGCCGAGCGCGACCGGACGCGTCCGAGCGGACGCCCGCATCCTGAAGGGCACGTGCGATCGGGGGCAGGGCGGCGATCGTCCCAGCCACCCCCTCCCCGGCCGAAAGGGCCAGCACACGGCTCGTCTCTCTCGAATGGAGCGCCTCCACCGCGTGGGCGACGGCGCTCCTCCCCTCGGCCACCGTCGACCGCGGCGGCAGGGCCATGACCCGCGCGACGTCGTGGATCGCCGTCCCGAGCGGGGCGGCGAGGGCGCGCCGCGTCGCCTTCCGCCCGCGATCTCCACTGGGATCGGGGTCTCCTCGTAGCTGGGATGCGAGGTGGGGATCGCGATCCGGTCGCAGCCCGGCCGCGCGGCGGCCGCCGTGCCGAGCCCGGTCGTGGAGCTGCCGCCGATGGCGGCGACGCCTCCGGGGGCACGGGCGCCCGGGCGGGCCGCGACGCCCCGGGGCGTGAGTCCCCCGCCGCGAGGTCGCGACCTTGACAGCGCCCGTCGATCCGGGCCGCTCGGCCTCCTGCGGGGCGGCAGAGGGTCCGGTCCCGTCGCCGACGGGGCGGGCTACGGCATCGGGATGCCTTCTGGCCCGCCGCGGTCTTGGCGCCGGTCGGCCGCCTCCGCGGCGTCCACGATCGTCTCCATCGAGACGTAGGTGGAGGTGGAGGCGACGTGCGGCAGGGCGGAGATGTGCTCCCCGAGGGCGCGGCGATAGGCGGCCACGTCCCGAGTCCGCACCTTCAGGAGGTAATCGAACGGGCCTGCGATCAGATGGCACGCCTCCACTTCGGGGACGCGGCGGACCGCGGCGTCGAAGGCGGCGAGCGCGGCCTCGCGCGTGTCCGACAGGCGGACCTCCACAAAGGCGACGTGCGCGCGGTCCAGGACGGCCGGATCGACCAGGGCGGCGTATCCGCGGATCACGCCGCTCGCCTCGAGCCGCCGCAACCGCGCCAGCGTCGGCGTCCGGCTGAGGCCGACGCGATCCGCGAGGGTGCTGACGGCCTGCCGACCCTCCCTCATGAGGGCCTCCACGATCGCCCTGTCGAACCGGTCCAGTCGATCCGCCATACCGGGCCCCCTCGTGCGGATCGTCCGCCAGAGGCGGGATAATCGGTCGGATCGTCCGCCGAAAGCCCGCGATCGGACGCCCGCGCGCCCCGCGATCGCGGTAGCATCGGCGCGTCGCCACATGGCGGATCGCCGGAGAGGCTCCCATGACCCAGTCGTCGCCCACCGCCGCGCCGTCCAGGGACGCGGAGGCCCGCCTCGCGATCCGCGCGCGCCATCGCATGGAGGAGGGCGCCCTCGTCCGCGATCTGGCGCGGGACGCGGGCCTGGACGCCGCCGCGCGGGCCGGAATCGTGGAGCGGTCCGCGGCCTGGGTCCGGGCGCTGCGGCGGCGTGGCTCGCTCGGCCTGATGGAGAGCGTCCTGGCCGAATACGGGCTGTCGAGCGAGGAGGGCCTCGCCCTGATGACCCTGGCCGAGGCGTTCCTCCGGGTGCCGGACGGGCGCACGGCCGACGCCCTCGTCGCCGACAAGGTCGGGCCGGGGGACTGGGCGGAGCATATCGGGCACTCGGCCTCCCGGCTGGTGAACGGCTCGACGCTCGGGCTCGCGTTGACGGGCCGGGTCCTGGCGCCGGGCGAGGCGCGCGGCGTCGCGGCGCGCGCCACCCAGCGCCTCGGCGCGCCGGTGATCCGCGCCGCCACCCGCGCCGCCATGCGCGAGATGGGGCGCCAGTTCGTGCTCGGCCGGGACATCGCCGAAGCCCTCGCCCGCGCCCGGCCGATGGAGCGGCGCGGCGCGCTCCATTCCTACGACATGCTCGGCGAGGCGGCGATGACGCGCGCCGACGCGGACGCGTTCCACGCGTCCTATGCGGGCGCGATCGCCGCGGTCTCCGAGGCCGCCGGCGGCCGGGCCGTGCGCGAGGCGCCGGGCGTCTCGGTCAAGCTGTCGGCCCTCCATCCGCGCTACGAATGGGCGCAGCGGGACCGGGTCATGGCCGAGCTGGTGCCGCGCGTGGCCTCCCTCGCGCGGGCGGCCGCCGCCGGGGGCATCGGCCTGAACGTCGACGCCGAGGAGCAAGGACGGCTCGAGCTCTCCCTCGACGTGTTCGAGGCCGTCCTGCGCGATCCCGCCCTGGCCGGCTGGGACGGGCTCGGCTTCGTCGTCCAGGCCTATGGCAAGCGGGCGATGGCGGTGATCGACTGGCTGGACGCCCTGGCGGCGCGCCACGATCGCCGGATCATGGTGCGCCTGGTCAAGGGCGCCTACTGGGACGGCGAGATCAAGCTCGCCCAGACCGAGGGGTTGGAGGACTTCCCCGTCCTGACCGCCAAGGCGGCCACCGACGTCAGCTTCCTCGCCTGCGCGCGGCGCCTGCTGGCGGCGCCGCGCCTCCATCCGCAGTTCGCGACCCATAACGCGCATACCATCGCCGCGATCCTGCACATGGCGGAGGAGGGCGCGGCCGGCCCCTTCGAGCTGCAGCGCCTGCACGGAATGGGGGCCGCCCTGCACGCCCACGTCGCGCAGGAGGCGGACGTGCGCACGCGCGTCTACGCCCCCGTCGGCCGGCACCGCGAGCTCCTGGCCTATCTCGTGCGGCGCCTGCTGGAGAACGGGGCCAACTCCTCCTTCGTGAACCGGCTGGCGGACGCGTCGGTCCCGGCCGAGGAGGTCGTCTCCGACCCGTTCCCTCGGATGGAACGGCGCACGCCGGTCGCCGCCCCGCCGGACCTCTTCGCGCCGCGCGCCAACGCGCGGGGCTGGGACTTGGACGATCCGGTGGCCCTCGAAGCCCTGGACGCGGCCCGCGCGCCGTGGCGCGCCGCGACCTGGGAGGCCGCGCCGATCCTGGCGGGCGGCCTCGCGGGCGGCGCGGCGCGGCCCGTTCTCTCGCCCGCGGACCCGGGCGACGTCGTGGGGCGCGTGATCGAGGCGGATGCCGAGACCGCCCGCCGCGCCGTGGGCGCCGCCCGCCCCTGGGACGCGCCGCCGGCCGCGCGGGCCGCCACCCTCGAGGCGGCGGCCGCCCTCTTCGAGGACGCGGCGCCGGAGATCTTCGCCCTCCTGGCCCGCGAGGCGGGCAAGACCCTGCCGGACGCGGTGGCCGAGCTGCGCGAGGCCGTCGATTTCCTCA
The DNA here is from genome assembly GCA_963833115.1 of uncultured Alphaproteobacteria bacterium. GTDB lineage: Bacteria > Pseudomonadota > Alphaproteobacteria > Rhodobacterales > Rhodobacteraceae > Hasllibacter. The sequence goes on from CAWHWS010000002.1 coordinate 954,672, forward strand.
ACTTCTACGCCGCCGAGATCCGCCGCATCGACCCCGAGGGCGCCCGGTCCCCGCGCGGGACGATCCTCGCGATCTCGCCCTGGAACTTCCCGCTCGCGATCTTCACCGGGCAGGTCGCGGCCGCCCTGGCGGCGGGCAACGCCGTGATCGCCAAGCCGGCGGAACCCACGCCCCTGATCGCGGCGCTGGGCACGCGGCTGATGCACCGCGCGGGGGTGCCGCGGGGCGCGTTGCAGCTCCTGCCGGGCGAGGGCGGGCGCGTGGGCGCGGCCCTCGCCGGGGATGCGCAGATCGCCGGCACCGTCTTCACCGGCTCCACGGCCACCGCGCGGGCGATCGACGCGCGCATGGCGGAGCACCTGGACCCGCACGCCATGCTGGTCGCGGAGACCGGCGGCATCAACGCGATGATCGTGGACTCGACGGCCCTGCCCGAGCAGGCGGTGCGCGACGTCGTCGCCTCGGCCTTCCGATCGGCGGGGCAGCGGTGCAGCGCCTGCCGCCTCCTCCTCGTGCAGTCCGACATCGCCGAGCCGTTCCTGCGGATGCTGCGCGGCGCGATGGACGAGCTCCGCCCCGGCCACCCCTGGGAGCGCGAGACCGATCTCGGCCCGCTCATCTCGGAGGCCGCCCGCGCGGCCTTCGCCGCCCATGTCGAGGCGGCGCGCGCCGAGGGCCGGGTGATCCACGAGGGGCCGCTCGGCGGCGCGGGCCACGCCTTCGCGCCGACGCTCCTGCGGGTGGACGGGCCGCACTCGGTCCGCGAGGAGGTGTTCGGCCCCATCCTCCACGTCGCGACCTTCGGGGCGGGCGGGGCGCTCGCGGCCGTGCGGGAGGTCAACGCGCTGGGGTACGGCCTGACCATGGGCCTGCACACCCGGATCGAGGCGGTCGCGGACGCGGTGCGGCGCGAGGCGCGGGTCGGCAACCTCTACGTGAACCGCAATCAGATCGGGGCGATCGTCGGCTCGCAGCCCTTCGGCGGCGAGGGGCTCTCCGGCACCGGTCCCAAGGCGGGTGGTCCCGCCTATGTCGAGCGGTTCCTGGCGCCGCGGCCGGAGACATGCGGGGCGTCGGACGTCGCGGGGCGGTCGGCGACCGCCGCCGATCTCGACGGGGCGCTCGCGTCGACCGTCGCCCCGGCAGGGCCGCTCTCCGCCGTCCGGCTTCCGGGGCCGACCGGCGAGCGCAACGTCCTGAGCGAGCGTGCGCGCGGGCCGGTGCTCTGCCTGGGGCCGGGGGCGCCGGCCGCCCGTGCCCAGGCCGCGGCGGTGCGCGCGCGCGGCGGCGTCGCCCTGGCGGCGGCGCCGGACCTCGCTCCGGGGGAGGGGCTTCGCGCCGCCGTTCCTCCGGGCCTCCTGACCGGGGCGGCGGGGCTGGCGGCCGTGATGCACGCCGGCCCGGACGGACGGGCGATCCGGCGCGCCCTCGCCGCCCGGCCCGGCCCGATCGTGCCCCTCCTGACCGAAGGCGAGGCGGCGATGAGCCTCCTGGAGCGGCACGTCTGCACCGACACCACCGCCGCGGGCGGGAACGCGACCCTCCTGTCGGCCGCCCCGGCTTTAGCCGGCCTAGGCCGCGACCTTGCCGCCGCGCCCCACCCGCGCCAGGGCGAAGAGCGCGGCCGCCCCGCCGATCCCGATCATGTCGGAGATCAGCCCCCCCTCGATCATGAAGAGCGCGACCACGATCAGGGCGATGCGGATCGGCCAGCCGGCGCGCCCGGCGGCCCACCACCCCTGCACCCCGGAGGATAGCAGGAACACGCCGAACGTCGCCGTGAGGCCCGCGCGGATCACCTCGATCCAGGTCCCGTCCATGAGGAGGGCCGAGTTGTAGAAGAACATGAACGGCACGATGAACGCGCTGATCCCGATCTTGAACGAGGCCACCGAGGTCGCCATCGGGTTGGCGCCGGAGATGCCCGCCGCGGCGTAGGAAGCGAGCGCGACCGGCGGCGTGATCGCCGAGACGACGGCGAAGTAGAAGACGAAGAAATGCGCCGTCAGCTGCGGGATCCCGAGCTGCACCAGCCCCGGCGCCACCACCGAGGCCGCGACCGCGTAGGCCGCCGTGGTCGGCATGCCCATGCCCAGCAGGATCGAGATGCACATCGCGAAGAACAGCGCCAGGAGCTGGTTCGCGTCCGCGATGTCGAGGAGCACGGTCGAGAACCGCGCCCCCACCCCGGTGAGGGAGATGACGCCGACGATGATGCCCGCGCAGGCGCACACCGCGATGATCTGGATCGACATGTAGCCGGCGAGCTCGAACGCCCGCGCGATCGAGCGCGGACCCATCCGGTAGGGCGTCAGCCACGAGACGACGGCGGCCGCGGCGGTGGCGTAGGTGCCGGCCCGGATCACCGAATAGCCCATGAACAGCGCGAAGATCAGGATGACGATCGGCAGGAACAGGTAGACCCGCCGCGCCATCTCCCGGAACTTGGGGAGCTCGTCCTCGCGCATCCCGCGCATGCCGAGCTTGGCGGCCTCGAAGTCGACCATGAAGTAGATCGACACGAAGTAGAGGATCGCCGGGATGATCGCCGCGAGCGCGATGTCGGTGTAGGGGATGCCCGTGATCTCGGCCATGATGAAGGCGCCGGCGCCCATGATGGGCGGCATGATCTGCCCGCCCGTGCTGGCGGCGGCCTCGACCGCGCCGGCGGTCGTGGGCCGGTAGCCGACCTTCTTCATCAGCGGGATCGTGAGCGAGCCCGTCGCCACGACGTTGCCCGCCGAGGTGCCGTTGATCATGCCCATCAGGCCCGAGGCGAAGATCGCCACCTTGGCCGGCCCGCCGCGCGACCGGCCGGCGGCCGCGAAGGCGAAGTTCACGAAGTACTCGCCCACCCTGGACGCCTGCAGGAACGCGGCGAAGACGATGAAGAGGATGATGTAGGTCGAGGAGACCGCCGTCGTCGGGCCCAGGATGCCGGCGTCGGTGTAGACCTGGCTGAAGAAGCGCGCCCAGGCGATGTCCGGCGCGTTGAGGAAGCCCGGCAGCCGCTCGCCCACGAAGACGTAGATCAGGAACACCGCCGAGATCACGATCAGCGCGAGCCCCGCCACGCGGCGCGTCATCTCCATGATGAGGGCGGTGCCGGCGACGGCGGCGATGCTCATGCCGATGGGCGCGAAGGGCGTGCCCGTCGAGTTGCGCATCAAGGTGCCGAAGATCGTGATCAGGTAGATCGCGACGCCGACGGCGCAGATCGAGAGCAGGATGTCGGGCGCCGCGATGGTGCCCCGCGTGCGCGGCCGCGCCCAGCCCAGGACGATTCCCGCGGCGGTCGCGATCAGGAGGGGCACGCCGAAATGCCAGATCTCGGCGGCGCGGATGCCGGCGTCGATCCCGTTCCACATCACCCCCCCGGCGATCTGGGTCGCGAAGGAGATCGCCGTCCAGCAGGCGTAGAGCGCCGGCAGCATGAAGGCGTAGGCGGCGAGGTCGAGAGGGTGGCGGCGCGGGGCCTCCTCCTCGGCGAAGGCGCGGGCGGAGTAGAGCGTGAAGCCCAGGATCAGGGCGCCGGCGACGTGGACGATGCGGAAGTTCCACGTCTCCATCGGGAAGGTCGGCAGGAAGGGCAGGTCGATGCCCGTCAGCCCGCGGATCGACCAGCCGTTCAGGACCGCGACGTGGAAGAGGGCGTAGAGGCCCGAGAGGCCCGCGACGGCGAGGTAGGTGCGCCCCTCGAAGAGGCGGCGGTTCTGCTCGACGGGCTCTTCGTCGACGCCGGCCGTGTCGAGCCGCCCGGTCGCGTCCGCGTCCGCGTCCGCACCGGGCCGGGGCTCGTTCGCGTCGCGCGGGGCCGCGCCCCGTTCGGTGTCGGTCTGGGTCATGGGGCGCCCTCTGGAATCGGGCCGCCCCCGCGGCGGGGACGGCCCGGAGACGGTGCGGGCCGGGCGCGCGGCGCGCCCGGCCCGTCGGGATCAGGTGCCGCCGTGGATGTTCTCGGCCGGGATGTCGGCGCCGGCGTTGTCGATGAACCACTGCGCCGCGCCCGGGTGCCACTTGATCGTGCCCCGGTTCTTGTCCCAGTTCTCGGGGATGGTCGTCTCGGCGGCGGCGTGGATGTTCACCATGCGGGCGTTGTCCGACATCACCACGTCCACGACCGCGTTCACGAAGCTCTCCGGCAGGTCGCAATTGGCGATCGCGAAGTTCCACATCGACACCGACCGCGCCGGCTCGCCGAGCGACTGGTAGGTGTCGGCCGGGATCTCGAACGCCGCGACGGGGAAGTCCTCCATGATCTGGGCCTGCTCCTCCTCGGTGAACTCGATGATGTTCACGTCGGTCTGCACCTCGAGCTGGCTGACCGCCGGGACCGGCACGCCGGCGGCGAAGGCGATCAGGTCCAGCAGCCCGTCCTGAAGCTGCGAGCCGAGGTCGTCCCAGCCGCCGTTGCGCCGCTCGTAGTCGACGCCGAGCTCGGTCATCATCTGGGGGAAGTAGGTGTCCGAGGTGGAGCCCGCGGGCCCGAAGCCGATGCGCGCGCCGGCCGGGATCTCCGAGATCGAGGTGATCCCCGAGGAGCTGAGCGCCGTGACCGAGAACGGCGTCTCGTACATCGGGAACATGGCGCAGGCGTTGGTCATCTGCAGGCCGGGCGCGATCGGGTTCTCCCCGGCGATGGCCTCGGCGGCGGGTCCCATCGTGGTCATGCCGAACTGCGCGTCGCCGGTGTGGACGAGGGCCATGTTCTGGCCCGGCCCGCCCGTGACCTCGCCCCCGCCCGTCAGGCCCAGCTCCTCGGCCACGAGGTTGGCCCAGCCGGAGCCGTAGGCGAAGTAGGTGCCGCCCTGCGAGGCGGTCGCGACGGTGAAGCTCTCGGGCCAGCCGGTCCGATCCTCGTGCGCGTCGGCGAAGGCCGCGCCGGCCGAAAGGGTGGCGGCGCAGGCGAATGCGATGGTCTTCATGTGGTGGTCTCTCCCTGTGGTCGCTCGCGGCCCTCGAGGGCCGTCTCTGGCGTTCATGCGTAGCAGGGCGCGTGGGCCCCGGCCAGTGGAGAGGGCGCGACCGCCGATCAACTCACGAGGATCGCGCGGAAATCGTTGACGTTGGTGAGGGTCGGCCCCGTGACGACCGCGTCGCCCGTGGCGGCGAAGAACCCGTGCGCGTCGTGCCGCGCCAGCGCATCGCCCGGATCGCGCCCCGCGGCGCGCGCGCGCGCCAGCGTCCCGGGCCCGATGCAGGCGCCCGCGACGGGGGCGGCGCCGTCCACGCCGTCGGTGTCGCAGGCGATGGCGTGCACGCCCTCCGCGCCCGCCAGGGCGATCGCGAGCGCGAGGGCGAACTCGGCGTTCGGCCCGCCCAGGCCGACGCCGTCCGCGCCCCGCGCGTGCGTGACCGTCAGCTCCCCGCCGGAGAGGATCAGGACCGGCCCGCTGCCCCGCGCCTCGAGCGCGACCTCGGCCTGGTGCGCGGCGACCTCGCGCGCCTCGCCCTCCACCTCCGGGCCGAGGTCGATGACCCGCACCCCGGCCGCGCGGGCCGCGTCGGCCGCGGCGGCGAGCGAGCGCGACGGCCCCGCCACGACCTGCGTGCACGCCAGCGCCAGCCGCGGATCGCCGGGCGGCAGGGCGTGGCCGCGCCCCTCGAGCAGGGCGCGCGCCGCCGGGGGAAGGTCCACCAACGCGGACGCCGCCGCTCGCAGGCCGGCCGGGTCCGTGCCGCCCACCGTCGGCCCCGAGCCGATCAGCATCGGATCGTCCCCCGGCACGTCCGAGATCGCGAGCGTCACGATGCGCGCCGGCCACGCGATCGCCGCCAGCCGCCCGCCCTTGGCGTCGTCGAGCTGCCGGCGCACGAGGTTCATCGCCCCGATCGGCAGGCCGCTGGCCAGGAGGGAGGCGGTCACGGCCGCCATGTCCGCCTCCGTCAGGGGCGCGCGCGGCGCGCTCAGGAGCGCCGACGCCCCGCCCGAGATCAGCGCCAGGCACAGATCGTCCGGCCCGAGCCCGGCCGCGAGGTCCAGGAACCGGACCGACGCCGCGATCCCGGCGGCGTCCGGCACCGGATGCGCCGCCTCGACCACCTCGATCCCGCGCAGCGGGCGCCCGTGCCCATGGCGCGTGATCACCAGCCCCTCGCACGGGCCCCAGGCCGCCTCGACGGCCTCCGCCATCCGCGCCGACGCCTTGCCGGCGCCCAGGACGAGCGTGCGCCCCGCCGGCCGCTCGGGCAGGTGCGGGGGCACCGCGTGCATGGGATCCGCGGCCGCGACGGCCGCGTCGAAAAGGCGGCGCAGCAGACCACGCGGCTCGTCGGGAGAAACTGTCATGTCACCCGTCTACGGGAGGGTCCTCTGCCTGACCAGATGGCCCGGGGCGCGCGGCACCGCCCCGGCCGGACCGCGCCGTTCCCCGGGCGCGCGCCCGCGTCGATTGACCGCGCGCGGTGCAGCGGCCATCGTCGGTCCGGGGCGGGGTCCACCCGCCGCGCAGACGCCCGGACGCAGAATCGGGCGCGCCACCTGGGAGAACGACATGACGAGACTGCTCACCGGCACCGCGCTGGCCCTCCTCGCCACCGCCGGCACGGCCCTGGCCGACGCGCACGCCGCCAGCGCCTGCCTCATCACCAAGACCGACACGAACCCGTTCTTCGTCAAGATGAAGGAGGGCGCGCAGGCCAAGGCCGACGAGCTCGGCATCACGCTCAGCAGCTACGCGGGCCGCATCGACGGCGACCACGAGGCGCAGGTCGCGGCGATCGAGACCTGCATCGCGGACGGCGCGTCGGGCATCCTGATCACGGCCTCGGACACGTCCTCCATCGTCAGCGCGACCCAGCAGGCCCGCGACGCCGGCATCCTGGTCATCGCGCTCGACACGCCGTTGAACCCGATCGACGCGGCCGACGCGACCTTCGCCACCGACAACTTCCTCGCCGGCGAGCTGATCGGACGGTGGGCCGCGGCGACATTGGGGGACGAGGCCGAGACCGCCAAGATCGCGATGCTCGACCTCGCCATCAGCCAGCCGACCGTGGGCGTCCTGCGCGACCAGGGCTTCCTCACCGGCTTCGGGATCGACGTGAAGGACCCCTCCCGCTGGGGCGACGAGGACGACCCCCGCATCGTCGGCAACGACGTGACGCAGGGCAACGAGGAGGGCGGCCGCCGCGCGATGGAGAACCTCCTCGCCCAGGATCCCGAGATCAACGTCGTCTACACGATCAACGAGCCGGCCGCGGCGGGCGCCTACGAGGCGCTGCGCGACATCGGCCGCGAGGGCGACGTGCTCATCGTCTCGGTCGACGGCGGCTGCCCCGGGGTCGCCAACGTCGCCGACGGGATCATCGGCGCCACCGCGCAGCAGTACCCGCTGCAGATGGCCTCCCTCGGGATCGAGGCGATCGCCCAGTACGCCGAGGACGGCACCCTCCCCGAGCCGACCGAGGGCAAGGACTTCTTCGACACCGGGGTCGCCCTCGTGACCGACCGGCCCGCCGAGGGCGTCGAGAGCATCGACACCGCCGAGGGCACGGAGCTCTGCTGGGGCTGACCGCCGCCGCCCGCCTCCGGGCCGCGCGTGACGACCGGACCGGCGGGCATCCTCCCGCCGGTCCCCGACCGGGGGGCCGCGCATGACCAGCGCCGACGACTACGAGGGCGCCGCCAAGGGCGCGGACGCGCGCGTCGCCGCGTTCGCGCCGCGCCGCGGCCCGGCCGAGCGCCTCCAATCCGTCCTGCACGGCGCGCCGGCGCTGGTGCCGCTCATCGTGCTGGTCGCCTCCATCGCGGTCTTCGGCGCGCTCCTCGGGGGTCGGTTCTTCTCCCCCTTCGCGCTCACGCTCATCCTCCAGCAGGTGCAGATCGTCGGCATCGTCGGCGCGGCGCAGTCCCTCGTGATCCTGACCGCCGGGATCGACCTCTCGGTCGGGGCGATCATGGTCCTGTCCTCGGTCGTGATGGGGCAGTTCACCTTCCGCTACGGCCTGCCGCCGGAGGTCGCGGTGGCCTGCGGGCTCCTCGTCGGCACGGCCTGCGGGGCGATCAACGGCCTGCTGGTCGCGGTGATGCGCCTGCCGCCCTTCATCGTCACGCTCGGCATGTGGCAGATCGTGCTCGCGGGCAACTTCCTCTACTCGCGCAACGAGACGATCCGCTCCCGCGTGATCGAGGAGGAGGCCCCGATCCTGCAGCTCTTCGGAGCCAAGTTCGAGGTCGCGGGCGCGGTGTTCACGGTGGGCGTCGTGTTCATGATCCTGCTGACGCTCGTCCTCGCCTACGCGCTGCGCCACACGGCCTGGGGCCGCCACGTCTACGCGGTCGGCGACGACCCCGAGGCGGCCGCGCTCTCCGGCGTCCAGGTCAAGCGCACGCTCGTAAGCGTCTACGCGCTCTCGGGCCTGATCTGCGCCTTCGCGGGCTGGGCCCTGATCGGGCGGATCGGCTCGGTCTCCCCGACCTCGGGGCAGTTCGCGAACATCGAATCGATCACCGCCGTGGTGATCGGAGGCATCTCCCTCTTCGGCGGGCGGGGCTCGATCCTGGGCATGCTCTTCGGCGCGCTGATCGTCGGCGTCTTCACCCTCGGGCTGCGGCTCATAGGAGCGGATGCGCAATGGACCTACCTGCTGATCGGCATCCTCATCATCGGGGCGGTCGCGGTGGATCAGTGGATCCGGAAGGCGGCGGCGTGAGCGCGGCCGACCCCATCCTCACCGGGCGCGGCCTGACCAAGCGCTACGGCCGCGTGACCGCGCTCGACGCGTGCGACTTCGACCTCTACCCGGGCGAGGTGCTCGCCGTGATCGGCGACAACGGCGCCGGCAAGTCGACCCTCATCAAGGCGATCTCCGGCGCGGTGGTCCCCGATTCCGGCGAGGTGCGCCTCAACGGCCGCCCCATCCGCTTCGCCTCCCCGCTGGACGCGCGCGCGGCGGGGATCGAGACGGTCTACCAGACCCTGGCCATGTCGCCCGCGCTCTCGATCGCGGACAACATGTTCATGGGGCGGGAGCTGCGGCGCCCCGGGATCATGGGTTCGGTGTTCCGCATGCTGGACCGGCCGGAGATGGAGCGCCGGGCGCGCGAGAAGCTGACCGAGCTCGGCCTGATGACGATCCAGAACATCCGCCAGCCGGTGGAGACGCTCTCCGGCGGCCAGCGCCAGGGCGTCGCCGTGGCCCGCGCCGCGGCGTTCGGATCGAAGGTCATCATCCTCGACGAGCCGACCGCCGCGCTTGGGGTGAAGGAGAGCCGCAAGGTCCTCGAGCTGATCCAGGACGTGCGCGCGCGGGGCATCCCGATCATCCTCATCAGCCACAACATGCCCCATGTCTTCGAGGTCGCGGACCGCATCCACGTCCACCGGCTCGGCCGGCGCCTGGCGGTCATCGACCCGAAGGAGCACACCATGTCCGACGCCGTCGCCCTGATGACCGGCGCCCGCACCCTCGAGGACGCGGCCTGAGCGCCCTAGGATCGCCGGACGCCGCGGACCTCGCCCGCGTCGCCGCCGCGATCCCGCCCGCGCGCCCTGGCCGGCGCACGCTCGTCGCCGTGGCCGGCCCGCCCGCGAGCGGCAAGAGCACCTTCGCCGGGGCGCTGGCGGGCCACCTGACGGACGGGGGGAGGACGGCCCGGGTCGTGCCGATGGACGGCTTCCATCTCGACGACCGGGTGCTGCGCGCGCGCGGCCTGCTGCCCCGCAAGGGCGCGCCGGAGACCTTCGACGCCGCCGGGCTCCTCCGCCTCGTCGCGGCGCTGGGGCAGGGGGGCGAGGTGGTCCACCCCGTCTTCGACCGCGCGCGGGAGATCGCGATCGCCGGCGCGGCGGTCGTGCCGCCGGACTGCGACCTCGCCATCGTCGAGGGGAACTACCTCCTCCTGGACGAGGCGCCCTGGCGGCCGCTGGCGCCGCACTGGTCGCTGACCGTCTTCCTCGACGTGCCGGAGGCGGAGCTGCGCCGCCGCCTGCTGGACCGCTGGCGCGCGGCCGGCCTCCCCGAGGACGAGGCGCGCCGGAAGGCCGAGGGCAACGACATCCCCAACGGCCTGCGCACCGTGCGCGGCTCGCGGGTCGCCGATCTGCGGCTCGGGGCCGGACCCGAGGGGTGAAACCGGCGGCACCGGCGCGAAATCCGCGCGCCGCCGTCCGGTTGTGCCTCGAAATCCCCCGGCGCCGCCGTTATGTGCCGCGGCGTAGGGCGGCGCGCATCCGGGGGGCCTGAGTGACAGACCACGCGGCTTCGCGATCCAACGGCGCCGCCGGCTATCTGCCGGCGCTGTTCGCGGCCACGCTCTTCGCCCTCTTCGCCCTCGCGCTGCCGCGCGTGGAGGCCGGCGAGGTCCTCTCCTGGTCGGTGCCGTGGCTGCCCTCGCTCGGCATCGCCTTCGCCGTCGCGATCGACGGGCTGTCGCTCACCTTCTGCCTGCTGATCTCGGGCATCGGCGCGCTCGTGCTGCTCTACTCGAACACCTACCTCGCGGGGCATCCGCAATGGGGGCGGTTCGCGCTGTTCCTGACCTCCTTCATGCTGGCCATGCTCGGCCTCGTGCTCGCCGACGACCTCATCTCGCTCTTCGTCTTCTGGGAGCTGACGACGATCACCTCCTACCTGCTGATCGGCTTCGGCCACGAGACTTCGACCGGCCGCCGTTCGGCGCTGCAGGCCCTGTTCGTGACCGGCGCGGGGGCGCTGGCGATGCTGGCGGGGCTGATCCTGCTCGGGAACGCGGCCGGCACCTTCCGCATCTCGGAGATCAACGCGATGGGCGACGCGATCCGCGCCCACCCGATGTACGTTCCCGTCCTGATCCTCGTCCTCGCCGGCGCGTTCACGAAGTCGGCGCAGTTCCCGCTGCACTTCTGGCTGCCCAACGCCATGGCCGCGCCCACGCCAGTGAGCGCGTTCCTGCACTCGGCGACGATGGTGAAGGGCGGCGTCTACCTCATGGCCCGCCTGCACCCCGCGCTGTCGGGCACGGAGGCCTGGCTCTGGACGCTGACGATCTTCGGCGCGGTCACGGCCGTGTTCGCCAGCGTGCTGGCGCTGCGGCAGACCGACCTCAAGCAGGCGCTCGCCTACACCACGCTGATGGCGCTGGGCACGCTCACGATGACGCTGGCGCAGCCGGGCGCCTACGCGGTGACGGCCTTCGCGACCTTCCTCGTGGCGCATTCGCTCTACAAGGCGGCCCTCTTCTTGATGGTGGGCTGCATCGACCACGCCACCGGCACGCGGGAGGCGGACCGCCTCGGCGGGCTCGCGCGCGCGATGCCGGTGACCGCGCTCGCCGCCGCCCTCGCCGCGCTCTCCATGGCCGGGCTGCCGCCCCTCGTCGGCTTCATCTCCAAGGAGCTGCAATATGCCGGCGGGGTCGAGGCGGAGGGCCCGCGCCTGATGATCCTGGCCGCGGCGCTGGCGGCCAACGCCCTGATGTTCGCGGTCGCGGGCGTGGTCGCGCTGCGCCCCTTCTTCGGCCGGGTGGAGGGGGAGGCCCCCCCCGCCCGCCCCCATGAGGCGCCCTGGCAGATGCTGGCCGGGCCGGTCCTCCTGGCGCTGGCGGGGCTCGCCTTCGGCCTCGCGCCCTGGCTGATCCAGGACCGGATCGTCGCGCCCATCGTCGCGGGCGTCCTGGGGGATGCCGGCCTCGCCAAGGAGCTGAAGCTCTGGGCGGGCGTGAACCTGCCGCTCTACCTGTCGCTCGCGACCTTCGGGATCGGGATCGCGCTCTATCTCGCGCACCGCCCGCTGCGCGCGGCCCTCATCCGCGCGGACGCCGCCGCGCCGAGCTTCGACCGCGGCTGGGACGGCTTCCTCGACGGGCTCAAGGCCTTCGCCGCCTGGCAGACGCGGATCGTGCAGCCCGGCCGCCTGCGCGCCTACCTGATCGCGACCTTCGCCGTCGTCGCGGCCGGGATCGGGGGCACCATGCTGCTCGCCCGGCCCGAGCTCGCGCCCGTCTCCCTCGAGGGCATCCGGCCCAAGAACGTCGCCATCCTCGTCCTCATCGTCGCGGGCGCGCTCCTGACCGCGTTCACCCGCTCGCGCATCGCCGCGGTCGCCGGGCTGGGCGTGGTCGGCATCGGCACCGCGCTCATCTTCATCGTCTTCTCCGCGCCCGACGTCGCGATCACGCAGCTCCTGGTCGAGGTGCTGGTCGTCGTCCTCGTCTCGGTCGCGATGCTGCGCCTGCCCTATCTCGACGATCACACGCGCAAGGATCGCCGCCCCTGGGACGGGGTCGTGGCGCTCGGCGTCGGCGCCGCCGTCTCGGCCGTGACGCTGGCCGTGCTCGCCGCGCCGCTCGACCGCCGCCTGACCACCTATTTCGAGGGCGCCTCCTGGCCGGAGGCCTACGGGCGCAACATCGTCAACGTGATCCTCGTGGACTTCCGCGCCCTCGACACGTTCGGGGAGATCGCGGTCGTCGCCGTCGCGGCCCTCGCCGCCTACGCCCTCCTGCGGACGACGACGGCCGCGCAGCGGAAGGACGAGCCGTGAGGGGGGCGCCGTGAACTCCATCATCCTGCGGGCGGGGACGCGCTATCTCGTGGCGCTCCTGCTCCTGTTCTCGATCTACATGCTCCTGCGCGGGCACAACGAGCCGGGCGGCGGGTTCATCGGCGGGCTCATCGGGGCGACCGGCTTCGTCCTCTACGCCCTGGGCTGCGGCACCGTGGAGGCGCGCGAGGCCCTGCGCCTGCGCCCCGAGCGGATCGCGGTGGCGGGCCTCGGCGTCGCGCTCGCGGCGGGGCTCCTGGCCGCCCTCTTCGGGGACGCGCTCTTCACCGGGCAGTGGCTGTTCCTGGGCGCCGACCCGTCCACGCCGGACGACAAGGGGCTGCCGCTCTCGACGGTGCTGATCTTCGACATCGGCGTCTACCTCGTGGTCTTCGGCGCGATCCTCACCCTCGTCTTCGCGCTGGAGGAGGAGATCTGATGGAGGCGCTGATCGCCCTCACGGTCGGCGTGCTGGTCGCGGCCTCGGTCTGGCTGATGCTGGCGCGCAACCTGCTGCGCTTCATCTTCGGGCTGGTCCTGATCTCCAACGCGGCGAACCTCATCATCTTCGCCGCCGGGCGCCTGACGGACGGGGCGCCGCCCCTGGTGCCCGCGGGCCTCCAGGCGCCCCCCGAGGCGGTGGCCAACGCGCTGCCGCAGGCCCTCGTTCTCACGGCGATCGTGATCGGCTTCGGCCTCTTCGCCTTCGCGCTCGTCCTGGTGTTCCGCGCCCACGCCACCCTGGGCACGCTCGACAGCGACGAGATGCGCCTGGCCGAGCCCCGGCCGGAGACGCGCCGCACGTGAGCTGGCTCCTCGCGCTCCCCATCGTCCTGCCCTTCGCGACGGCGGTGGCGGCGTTCCTCGTGCCGCGCGGCGGGCGCTGGGTGTCCGTGGGCGGCAACCTGGCGCTCCTGGCGGCGGCCGGCGCCCTCATGGCGGCCGTCCTGGGCGAGGGCGTCGTCGCCGGACAGATGGGCGGCTGGCCCGCGCCCTTCGGCATCACCCTGGTCGCGGACACGCTCTCGGGGATCATGGTCGTCATCACCGCGATCACCGCGCTTGCGGTCTCCGTCTACGCCCTCGCGGACGTGAGCGCCGCCAACGAGCGCCTGGGCTACCACGCGCTCTTCAACGTCCTCATCGCCGGGGTCTGCGGCGCGTTCCTGACGGGCGACCTCTTCAACCTCTACGTCTGGTTCGAGGTGATGCTCATCGCCTCCTTCGGGCTCCTGACCCTGGGCGGACGCCCGGAGCAGATCGACGGCGGGGTCAAGTACGTGACCCTCAACCTCGTCTCGACGATCCTCTTCCTGTCGGGGATCGGCCTGCTCTACGGCATGACCGGCACCTTGAACCTCGCCGACCTCAGCACCGCCGTGGACGGCGCCGATCAGGGCCTCCTCACGGTGGTCGGGGTGACGTTCCTCATCGCCTTCGGCATCAAGTCGGCCCTGTTCCCGCTCTTCTTCTGGCTTCCGGCGAGCTACCACACGCCGATCTTCGCCGTCTCGGCGGTGTTCGCGGGCCTCCTGACCAAGGTGGGCGTCTACGCGATCATCCGCATGTTCACCCTCGTCTTCGACCACGATCCCGGCTTCTTCCAGCCGATCCTCCTGTGGGTCGCGGTCCTGACCATGGTGACCGGCGTCCTGGGGGCCGCGGCGCAGGGGGACTTCCGCAAGGTGCTGTCCTTCCACATCATCAGCCAGATCGGCTACATGATCCTCGGCCTCGCGCTCGGCTCGGCGCTCGCGCTGGTGGGGGCGGTCTTCTACCTCGTGCACCACATCATCGTGAAGGCGAACCTCTTCCTCGTGGCGGGCGTCGCGGGGCGGCTCACGGGGTCGACCGATCTCTACGCGATCGGCGGGCTCTACCGCTTCGCGCCGTTCCTCGGGCTCTTGTTCCTGATCCCGGCCTTCTCCCTCGCCGGCTTCCCGCCGCTCTCGGGCTTCTGGGCGAAATACGTGCTCATCGCCGCCGCGATCGAGATCGGGGCCTGGATCCCCGCCGCCGCGGCCCTTCTCGTGGGCCTCCTGACGATCTATTCCATGACCAAGATCTGGGCCGAGGCGTTCTGGAAGGCGCATCCCAAGGGCGTGGAGCCGCGGCTGGGCCTGCTCGACCGGGGCACGCGCTGGGCCCTCCTGGCGCCCATCGCCGGGCTCGCGGCGCTGACCATGGTGATCGGCCTCGTCCCGCAGCCCTTCGTCACCCTGGCCGAGACCGCGGCCGCGCAGCTGATGGACCCCTCGGCCTACGTGGCCGCCGTACTGGGAGCGCCCGAGTGAACACCTTCGCGCTGAACCTCCTGCTCGCCGGCGGCTGGGCCATGCTCGCGGGCTCCGCCACGATCCCGACGCTGCTCGCGGGCTTCGTCTTCGGCTACGGCATCCTGTGGCTCCTGGCGCCCCTGATGGGCACGCGGGGGGGCTACTTCATGCGGGTCTGGTACTGGATCCGCCTGATCGTGATGTTCCACTACGAGCTCGTCGTCTCGTCGGCCCACGTCCTGTGGGACATCGTCACGCCGCGCCACCTCGCGCGGCCCGGCCTGATCGAGATGCCCCTCGACGTGCGCTCGGACGCGGGGATCCTCATGGTCACCAACCTCATCTCCCTCACCCCCGGCACGCTGAGCCTCGACGTCTCGGAGGACCGGAAGACGCTCCTGATCCACGCGATGTTCGCCGACGACCCCGACGCGATCTGCCGCGCGCTGAAGGGCGGGATGGAGCGCTGGGTCCGGGACGCGATCGAATGACGGGCGCGGCCTTCCTCGACCTCTCGGTCGACATCGGCTTCGGCCTGATCGTCCTCGCGGTGGTCTTGTGCTTCGTGCGGCTCGCCAAGGGGCCGAGCCTGCCCGACCGGGTCGTCGCGCTCGACATGATGACGGTCGCCATCGTCGCCTTCTGCGGCCTGGCCGCGATCCGCGCCGAGGACGGGACCTTCCTCGACGTGGCGCTGGTCCTGGCGCTGGTCGGGTTCCTCTCCACCGTCGCCCTTGCGCGCTATTCCAAGCGCAAGGCCGAGCGCGCCCAGGCCGGGCACGCCATCGACGCGGCCGCCGCCGCCGCCGCCGCGACCGACGGGGAGGCGCCGTGATGGACTGGATCGTGGGCCTCCTGCTGATCGTCGGCTCCGGCTTCGCCACCATCGCCGCCCTGGGCGTGCTGCGCCTGCCGGACGTGCTCATCCGGATGCACGCCTCGACCAAGGTCGGCACGCTGTCCTCCGGCCTCGTGATGCTCGCCGCGGCGCTCCATTTCGGCGAGGGGCAGGTCGTGGTGCGGGCCATCGCGATCATGTTCTTCCTCCTCCTGACCGCGCCCATCGCCGGGCACATGATCGGCCGCGCGGTGATCCAGACAGGCGTGCCGCTCTGGCGCGGGGACGCGCGCCCGGACGCCCCCGCCAGGACCGTGCGCGCGGGGGCGCGGAGCCGCCCCGCGCGCCCGCGCGTGGCGCCCGGGGAGCCGCGCGGCTAGGCTCGGCCGCACCGCAACCGGAGCGCGCCCATGTCCTTCACCCCCGGCCCGGACCCCGCCCTCGGGGACCGCGCGTCCTGCGCCGAGATCGAGACCCTGATCGTGCCCCGCGCCGTCGACCTCGGCGAGATGACGGTCCGGCGCGCGCTGCCCTCGACCAAACGGCAGATGGTCGGCCCCTTCATCTTCTTCGATCAGATGGGCCCGGCCGAGTTCCTCACCGACCAAGGCATCGACGTGCGCCCGCACCCGCACATCAACCTCGCCACCCTGACCTACCTCTTCGAGGGGCGGATCGTGCACCGCGACAGCCTCGGCACGGACATGACGATCGAGCCCGGCGCCGTGAACTGGATGCGCGCGGGCTCCGGCATCGTCCATTCCGAGCGCACCGCCCCCGGGGACAAGGCCCGAGGCCAGCGCCTCTTCGGCCTGCAGACCTGGGTCGCCCTGCCGGAAGCGGCCGAGGAGGCCGCGCCCGAGTTCGCCCATCACGGCGCCGGCGCCCTTCCGGTGGTCGAGGATCGGGGCCTGACCGCGCGCCTCATCGCGGGGGAGGCGTTCGGCGCCGCCTCGCCGCTGCGCGCCGCCTCGCCCACGCTCTACGCCGAGCTGACCCTCGCCGCCGGCCGCTCCGTCCCCATCGACGCGGCCTATGTCGAGCGCGCCCTCTACACGGTCGCGGGCGAGGTGGAGGTCGCCGGCGACCGCTTCGGCCCCGGCCAGCTCCTCATCCTGCGCCCGGGCGATCCGATCACCGTCACCGCGCGCTCGGCGGCCAGGGTGATGCTCTTCGGCGGCGAGCCGATGGGGGGGCCGCGCTACATCTGGTGGAACTTCGTCTCCTCGCGCCGCGAGCGCATCGAGCAGGCCAAGGAGGAATGGTCCCGCGGCCGGTTCGACACCGTGCCGGGCGACGAGTCCGAGTTCATCCCGCTGCCCGAGGGCCCCGGCCGCGCCCGCCGCGCCGAAGGCGGGGTGCGCTACCCCTAGCGGCCTATATCTCGGCGCGCATCGCGTGACCGGGCGCGAAGACCTGCCGCACGTCCGTGATCGGCCCGCTCGCGTTGCGCGTCGTCCGGCGCAGCACCAGGACCGGGGCGCCGGCCGCGCATCCCAGGGCCCGCGCGTCCCGCGCCCCCGCCGCCTCGGCCGCGATCGCGAGGTCCGCGTCCGTCAGGGGCGCGTTCCGCACGAGCCACTCGTTCGCGCTCATCTCCTCGAAGGTCTCCAGCGCCAGGCCGGGCACGGCCCCGGCGACGACCCACCGCCGCTCGAGCGCCCAGGGCGCCCCGTCCGCCAGATGCAGCGCGTCCACCCGCAAGAGGGGCGCCCCGGCCGCGAGACCCAGGCGCCCCGCGACCTCCTCCGGCGCCGGGGCCTCCTCGCGCGTCAGCAGGCGATAGCCCGGCGCCCGGCCCGAGGCCGCGATCTCGCGCCGCAGCACCGGGATCCGCATCACCGCGCGCCGCACCGGGGTCACCGCGACGCGCGTGCCCGCCCGGCGGCGGCGCTCCACGATCCCGTCCTCGGCCAGGGCGCGCATCGCCCGGTTCACCGTCCCGCGCGCGCAGCCGAGCTCCTCGGCCAGATCCTCCTCGTTGGGCATCCGGCCGCCCGGCGCCCAGTCGCGCGCGGCGATGCGCCGGCCGAGCTCGGCGCGCACCTCCCGCCAGCCCGCGCTCACGGGGACCAACGCGCCATCGACGTCCGGTATCGCGCCTCCACGGCGTCCCGCGCGACATGGCGCCCGCCGGTCACGACGTGCCGCCCCGCCGACCACACGTCCGAGATCCAGCCCGCGCCCCCGGCGAAGATCCACGCGTCCAGCGCCGCGTCGCCCGCCATGTCGAAGAGCCCGGCGCGCGGCCCGTCCAGCGCCACGAGGTCCGCCAGCCGCCCCGCCTCGATCCGCCCGGCGGCCCGCCCCGCCGCCTGCGCCCCGCCGGCGAGGGCCGCGTCCAGGAGCGCGCGTCCGGTGGAGCCGTCCGCCGGGGCGAGCGCCGCGCGGGTCCGGTCTCGCAGGCGTTGCGAGCCCTCGAGCGCGCGCAGCTCCCCGGCGAGGTCGATCGCCACGTTCGAATCCGTCCCGATCGCGATCCGCCCTCCGGCGCCCAGGTAGCGCACGCCGTCGAAGATGCCGTCGCCCAGGTTCGCCTCGGTGATCGGGCAGAGGCCCGCGACCGCCCCCGTCGCCGCCAGGGCCCGCGTCTCCTCCGGCGTCATCTGAGTGCAGTGGATCAGGCACCAGCGCGCGTCCACCTCGGCATTGGCCAGGAGCCAGTCCACCGGCCGCGCGCCGAGCGCCGCGCGCACCTCGTCCACCTCCGCGACCTGCTCGGCCAGGTGCATGTGGATCGGCCCCTCCGGCGCAAGCTCAAGCGCCTCGCGCAGCGCCTCCGGCGGCACCGCGCGCAGCGAATGGGGCGCCACGCCCAGCGCGCCGTCGGGCAGGGGGCGGATCGCCCGCCGGGCGCCCTCCATCAGCCGCGCGAAGCCCGCGGGGTCGCTGCCGAACCGGTCCTGGCCGGGCGACAGGGCCCGCCCGTCGCACCCGCCCTGCCGGTACATCACCGGCAGCAACGTCAGGCCGATGCCGGTGGCCTCCGCCGCGGCCCCGATCCGCGCGGCCATCTCGCCCGGATCCCGGTACTCCCCGCCCCCCGGCGCATGGTGCAGGTAATGGAACTCCGCCACGCAGGCGTAGCCCGCCTCCAGCATCTCGATCTGCGCGAGGGCGGCGATCGCCTCGACGTCCTCGGGCGTCAGGCACTGGAGGAAGCGGAACATCTCCCGCCGCCAGGTCCAGAAGCTGTCGACCTGCCCGGCCGGCCCGCGCCGCTCCGTGCGCCCGGCCATCGCGCGTTGGAAGGCGTGGGAATGCACGTTCGCCGCCGCCGGCAGCAGCGTGCCGACCCGGGCGCCATCCGGCGCGGCGCCGGGCGTGACCTCCTCGATCCGCCCGCCCGCGACGCGAACGCGGACGTCGCGCGCCCAGCCGGCGGGCAGGAGGGCCTGATCGGCGTGAAGGATCGTCATGGGGCGACACCGCGCTTGACCGTGAATATGTGCGCACATATTGCGGACCCCGACCCCGCCGGCAAGGACCCCCGATGCTCCTGACCAACGCCACCGTCGCGACGATGGACGGCCCCGCGCTCCGGGACGGCGCCGTCTCGATCCGGGGCGGGCGCGTCGCCTGGGTCGGCCCCGCCGCGGACGCGCCGCCGGGGGAGGCGCGCGACCTCGGCGGTCGGCTGGTCACCCCCGCGCTGATCGACTGCCACACCCATGTCGTGCACGGCGGCCACCGCGCGGCCGAGTTCGCCCTGCGCCTCTCCGGCGCCAGCTACGAGGAGGTCGCCCGCGCCGGCGGCGGCATCCTCTCCACCGTCGCCGCCACCCGCGCGCTGGACGAGGGCGCGCTCCTGGCCGCCGCGCTGCCCCGCGTGGACGCGATGATCGCCGCCGGCGCCGCCACGATCGAGGTCAAGTCCGGCTACGGCCTCGACCACGAGACCGAGCTTCGCATGCTGCGCGCCGCCCGCCGCATCGCGGCCGTGCGTCCCGTGCGGGTGCGCACCACCTTCCTGGGCGCGCACGCGGTGCCGCCCGGCGGCGGCGACTATCTCGATGACGTCTGCATCCCCGCCCTGCGCGCCGCCCATGACGAGGGGCTCGTCGACGCCGTGGACGGGTTCTGCGAGGGCATCGCCTTCTCGCCCGAAGAGATCGCCCGCCTCTTCGCCGTCGCCGCCGAGCTCGGACTGCCCGTCAAGCTGCACGCCGAGCAGCTCTCGGACACGGGCGGCGCGGCCCTGGCGGCGCGGCACGGCGCGCTCTCGGCCGACCACCTGGAATACCTGTCCGAGGATGGCGCGCGGGCGATGGCGGCGGCCGGCACGATCGCGGTCCTGCTGCCCGGCGCCTACTACACCCTGCGAGAGACCCAGGCCCCGCCGGTCGCGGCCCTGCGCGCGGCCGGCGTGCCCATGGCCGTTGCGACCGACTGCAACCCCGGCTCCTCGCCCATGACCTCGCTGCCGCTGGCGATGAACATGGCCTGCACGCTCTTCGGCCTCACCCCGGAGGAGGCCCTGCGCGGCGCGACCGTCCACGCGGCCGCCGCGCTGGGCCTCGGCGATGCGGGCCGCCTCGCGCCGGGCCTGCGCGCCGACATCGCCATCTGGGACGCGCGGGATCCCGAGGAGCTCGCCTACCATGTCGGCGGCCCGCCCCTCCACGATCGCCTGTTCGGAGGCCCAGAATGACCGTCCTGCGCCCCGGCCACGCCACCCTGGCCGAATTGGAGGCGCTCTGGCGCGGCGACGCCCCCGGCGCGCTCGATCCCGCCGCGCGCCCCGCGGTGGAGGCCGCGCACGCCCGCGTCGCCGCCGCCGCCGCCGGGGGCGACGCCGTCTACGGGGTCAACACCGGATTCGGCAAGCTCGCCAGCGTGCGCGTCGCCCCGGTCGACACCGCGACCCTCCAGCGCAACCTCATCCTCAGCCATTGCTGCGGCGTCGGCGAGGCGCTGGACGGCCCGACCACCCGCCTGATGATGGCGCTCAAGCTCCTGTCGCTCGGTCGCGGGGCCTCCGGCACGGCCTGGGAGACGGTCGCCCTGATCGAGGCGATGCTGGCGCGCGGCGTGACCCCGGTGATCCCGGTGCAGGGCAGCGTCGGCGCTTCGGGGGATCTGGCGCCGCTCGCCCACATGGCCGCCGCCATGATCGGGGAGGGGGAGGCGATTCTGGGCGGCGCCACGCTGCCGGCGGCGCAGGCGCTCTCGCGCGCCGGCCTCGAGCCCCTTACCCTGGGCCCGAAGGAGGGCCTGGCCCTCATCAACGGCACGCAGTTCAGCGCGGCCTGCGCCCTGGCCGGCCTCTGGCGGGCCCGCCGCGCGCTCGCGACCGGCGCCGTGACCGCGGCCCTCGCCACGGACGCCATCATGGGCTCGACCGCGCCGCTGCGGGCCGAGATCCACGCTCTTCGCGGCCATGCCGGGCAGATCGACGTCGCCGCCGCCATGCGCGCCCTCCTGGAGGGCTCCGCCATCCGCGAGAGCCACCGCGACGGGGACATCCGCGTCCAGGATCCCTACTGCATCCGCTGCCAGCCGCAGGTGGCCGGCGCCGCGCTCGACCTGATGCGCCAGGCCGGCGCCACCCTCGAGATCGAGGCCAACGCCGTGACCGACAACCCCCTCGTGCTGGCGGACGGGTCGATCGTCTCGGGCGGAAACTTCCACGCCGAGCCCGTCGCCTTCGCCGCCGACCAGATCGCCATCGCCATCGCCGAGACCGGCGCCATCGCGCAGCGGCGCGTCGCCCTGATGGTGGACCCCACGCTCAACCACGACCTGCCGCCCTTCCTGACGCCCGCGCCGGGGCTCAACTCCGGCCTGATGATCGCCGAGGTCACGACCGCCGCCCTGATGAGCGAGAACAAGCACCTCGCCACCCCCTGCTCGACCGACAGCACCCCCACCTCCGCCAATCAGGAGGACCATGTCAGCATGGCCGCCCACGCCGCCCGGCGCCTCGCGCGCATGGCCACCAACCTCGAGGTGATCCTGGGCGTGGAGGCGATCTGCGCCGCGCAGGGCATCGGCTTCCGCGCCCCGCTGGAGACCTCGGCCCCGCTCCGCGCCGTCATCGCCCGCCTGCGCGAGGAGATCCCCCCCCTGGACGCCGACCGCTACATGGCGCCCGACCTCGCCGCCGCCGCCCGGCTCGTGGCGACCGGCGCGCTCCTGGCGCATCCCGCCGCCGCGGCGCTCGCCGGGTGAGCGACCTGGCCGGTCCCGGCGGCGGCACCATGGTCCAGGTGGCGGAGGGGACCACGCCCCTGATCCTCGCCATCCCCCATACCGGCACCCACGTCCCCGAGGACGTCTGGGCCGACCTCAACCCGGCCGGCCGCGCCCTGACCGACACCGACTGGCGGATCGAGGCGGTGTATGACGGCCTTGCCCCCGGCGCCGCCACGGTGCGCATGTGCGTCCACCGCTACGCCATCGACTGCAACCGCCCGCCGGACGGCGCCTCGCTCTATCCCGGCCAGGCCACGACCGACCTCGTCCCCCTGACGGCGTTCGACGGCGCGCCGATCTGGACCCGCCCGCCGGACGATGCCGAGATCGCGCGCCGCCGCACGGCGTTCCACGCGCCCTATCATGCCGCCCTGACCGGCGCGGTGGAGCGCACCGTCGCCCGCCATGGCCACGCGATCCTGTGGGATTGCCACTCGATCCGAAGCGAGGTGCCCCGCCTCTTCGACGGCATCCTGCCGGACCTCAACCTGGGCACCGATGGCGGCGCCACCTGCGCCCCGGCGCTGCAGGCGCTGGTGGCGGACGCGATGGCCGCCTCGCCCTACTCCCACGTGGTGAACGGCCGCTTCCGCGGCGGCTGGACCACCCGCCATTACGGCGCGATGCCGCACGTCCACGCGCTCCAGATGGAGGTCGCGCAATCGGCCTATCTCGGCGCCGAGGCGCCGCCCTGGGAGCTCGACCCCGCCAAGGCCGACCGCCTGCGCGCCACGCTCCGCCCCATCCTCGCCGCCCTCGCCGACTGGAGGCCCACATGACCGACCGCACGACCCCCGACCGCAGGTCCAACACCCGCGAGGTCCGCCCCGCCACCGGCACGCAGATCAGCTGCAAGTCCTGGCAGACCGAGGCGCCGCTCCGGATGCTGATGAACAACCTGCACCCCGACGTGGCCGAGAACCCGGCCGAGCTCGTCGTCTACGGCGGCATCGGCCGCGCCGCGCGCAACTGGCAGGCCTTCGACGGCATCGTCGCCGCCCTGCGCGAGCTGGAGGGCGACCAGACCCTCCTCGTCCAGTCCGGCAAGCCCGTCGGCGTTTTTCGAACGCATGCGGACGCCCCCCGCGTCCTCATCGCCAACTCCAACCTCGTGCCGCATTGGGCCACCTGGGCGCATTTCTCGGAGCTCGATCGCCGCGGGCTCGCGATGTACGGCCAGATGACCGCGGGCTCGTGGATCTACATCGGCACGCAGGGCATCGTGCAGGGCACCTACGAGACCTTCATGGAGGCCGGGCGCCAGCACTATGGCGGCGACCTCTCGGGCCGCTGGATCCTCACCGCGGGCCTGGGCGGCATGGGCGGCGCGCAGCCCCTCGCGGCGGTCATGGCCGGCGCCTGCTGCCTCGCGGTCGAGTGCGACGAGACCCGCGCCGACTTCCGCCTGCGCACCCGCTACGTCGACGAGAAGACGCGGGACCTCGACGAGGCGCTGCGCCTGATCGCCGGATGGACCGCCGCCGGGGAGGCCAAGTCCGTCGCCCTCATCGGCAACGCGGCGGAGGTCTTCCCAGAGCTCCTCGCCCGGATGGGACAGGGCGGCCCGCGCCCCGACATGGTCACCGACCAGACCTCCGCCCACGATCCCGTCCACGGCTACCTGCCCCTCGGCTGGTCCGTCGCCGACTGGCGCGCGAAGCAGGAGACCCGGCCGGCCGAGGTCGAGGCCGCCGCCCGTGCCAGCATGAAATCCCACGTCGCCGCCATGGTCGGCTTCTGGCGCGCCGGCGTGCCCACGCTCGATTACGGCAACAACATCCGCCAGGTCGCCCGCGAGGAGGGCCTGGAGGACGCCTTCGCCTTCCCCGGCTTCGTGCCGGCCTATATCCGCCCCCTCTTCTGCCGCGGCATCGGGCCCTTCCGCTGGGCCGCCCTCTCGGGCGATCCCGAGGACATCTACAAGACCGACGCCAAGGTGAAGGAGCTCGTGGACGACCCGCACCTGCACAACTGGCTCGACATGGCGCGCGAGCGCATCGCCTTCCAGGGCCTGCCCGCCCGCATCTGCTGGGTCGGGCTCGGCGTGCGCGACCGCCTCGGCCTCGCCTTCAACGAGATGGTCCGCACCGGCGAGCTCTCCGCGCCCGTCGTCATCGGCCGCGACCATCTCGACAGCGGCTCCGTCGCCTCCCCCAACCGCGAGACCGAGGCCATGCGCGACGGCTCGGACGCGGTCAGCGACTGGCCCCTCCTCAACGCGATGCTCAACGTGGCCTCCGGCGCGACCTGGGTGTCGATCCACCACGGCGGCGGCGTCGGCATGGGCTTCTCCCAGCATTCCGGCATGGTCATCTGCTGCGACGGCACGGCCGAGGCCGACGCCCGCCTCAAACGTGTTCTCTGGAACGACCCCGCCACCGGCGTCATGCGCCATGCCGACGCCGGCTACGAGGACGCCCTCGACTGCGCCCGCCAGCAGGGGCTGAACCTGCCCGGCATCCTCTAGCCCCTCATCTTGACGCAAGTATCCGGCCTTAGGTAGCAAACGCACCAATCTTCTCCCGGACATTCCGTTGCTTCGCCAGTAGTTTGGCGCCCATGAGCAACGCCCCCGCCTACACCCGCCCCAACACCGTCGCCGGCCTAGTCGAAAAGCACCGCAAGCTTGTCGCCCTGCGGGACCGGCATCTAGCCGAGGTCCGCAAGATCACGGTGGACGTGGATCACCTAGACGCCGCGATCCGGCTGTTCGATCCCGACGCGGACGTGAGCCCGATCCGGGAGTACGTCACGAAGCACAGGGCGCAGAAAGGCACCGTCATGCGCTTCGTCCTGACGCAGCTACGGGAGGCGGACGGCCCGCTCACGTCGCGCCAGATCACCGAGGCTTGGTGCGCGGACCGGGGCCTAGCAGCGGACGATGCGACCTACGCCACGCTTCGCAAGCGCATCGGAGCGTGCATCAAGGCGTGCGTGGGCAAAGGGCTAGTGGAGGATCGCGGGTGGACCCGCGACCACGGGGTCACGGGGCCGTACCAGCTGTGGGGGATGGCGACCCTCTAAGTGCATCAGCCCCGGCTCATGGCCTCATGATGCATTATCCAGAAATAATCTCTCTGGTACTGCTCAGTGAGCCCACCTAGCCTCGGGCTTCCCTTTCCAGACCAACATCCGAAGTGACGTTCGTCCCAAGGAAGAACAGCGCGAAGCTCAGTCGTCACTCTGAACCGAGTCGTTTGCGGCAAGCCCATCGCATCAAGATCCGATAGATTGTAAGATCCGATAGATTGTGTACGATGACATCTTCGACGCCCGCTTGCCACGAAGGAGCTACCTTCGTCGTGCCGTACGCAACCTCGCAGGCGAAGCGCTCCCCATCTGTTGATCGGAGCAGCCTAGTCACAAGGCATGGTCTGAGTTTCGGAACCTCTCCAGACGGCTTCGCCTCAGGGTAGAAACCTGTGACGATGTCAAACAGTTTTGGTGGCTTAGTCAGCCAGTCAGGCAAAGATCACCTTGCCAGTCGTTTCAACAACTTCCCACTTCGAAGCGTCCTCAAAGTCTTCGTCCACCGAAGCCCGGATGCGAGCGACAGTCTCGGCGTCGAGATCAACACTGTAGTCATCAAAGCTGCCGTAACGGTTGCCACGGCCGGTGCCGCCAGTCGCCGCGCCCAATGTGTCGCGATGTCCCATTCCCGTCTCCTCTGCGTCGCGGGGGCACTTGGTGCTCTTCCGCGCGGGGGTCAACCGCGTTCGTCTTCGCGAACGTCAGTTGTGATCAACCGTCTCAGCCTAACGCATGTTGACGTGTTCTAGGTCCTAGTCTGACTATCTTAACGTGGCGTTTCTACGGTGCTCGTTGGTCTTTTACTTCACTACCGAAGGCGATGTGAGTGCCACTTGTCAACGAACTTAGCAACCGGGGGCTTACGCCGCCCGCTGCCAGTACCCTGCCAACGTCCGGCTGACCGGGGCGCCCATGGCGTTCGCGACGACCTTGCGGGCGGCGGTGCCGTTGTCCCGGCGGCGGTTGTTCTCCAGCCATGCGGCGTGATCCGCGTACTGGTGAAGGTACTGCGGGGACACGTGGTGGTGCTGACCACGCACCATGCGGCGAAGGCGGGAGAAGAACGACTCCACCATGTTCGTGTGGTTGCCGTGATCGCTGTAGGCGACGCTGTGGTTGATGCGGCCCGTGTCCCAGCCCGCGTGCAGCGCATCCCAGTGCGAGGCCTCATCCGCCGACATGGTGGCCATGCGGTCCACGTTCTCGGCAACCAGGGCCACGCCCTCATGTTCGGCATGGCGGACGAAGGGTAGGACGCGCCCGCCGCGCTCGCGAAGCGCGATGACGACCCGGCGGCGGGGCGAGCGGTGCAGGGACAGGCGGCGGTCCTTACGGTCCTCTTTGCGGTTCTCCGGGCGGACGTAACCGCCGAAGTAGGCGCCGTCCACCTCGACGTGGCCGTCCAACACCTCGCCGGTGTGAACCTCGGTCGCCATCGCCTCGCGCAGCTTGTGGGCGAGGACGAAGGCCGTCTTGTACTGGCAATCGAGGTCGCGGGAGAGCTGGACGGCGGAGACCCCCTTGGAGGCGTTCACTAGGATGCAGACGGCGGCCAGGAGGTCCACGAAGTCCATCTTGCGCGAGGCGAAGATCGTGCCCGAGGTCACGCTGAACTGGTGGTGGCACGCCTTGCACTTGAACTTGCGGCGGGTGGCGATGTCGTAGGCGTTGTCGTGACCGCAACGGGGGCAGACGGCGGCGCCGTTCGTGTCCTGCCAGCGCATCTTGCGGAACACGTCGTAGGCCGCTTCCTCGCCAGCCTTGGAGATCGCACAAAGGGAGAGGGTGCGGGCCGCTGCGGAGAGGAGGAAGTGCTGTGCCATTGTCATCATTTCACGTGCTGTTGCACCAGATATGATGATAAAGCGTCACCTTGTCAACTACGAAAGCACCGCATATGATGATGGCAGCATCATGGGAGATGACGCATGCCGGAACGCACGGACTGGGAAGAGATGGCCAAGGGCCTGCTACGGGGTGAGATGGCCAGAAAGGGCGTGACCTACGCTCAACTAGTCGAGCGGTTGAGCGCGGTGGGGGTGGACGACAACGAGCGGAACCTGCGCAACAAGGTAAGCCGAGGGAAGTTTACAGCGGGGTTCTTGCTGCAATGTCTGTCCGCGCTTGGATCGTCGCAGTTGCGATTGGACTAGCTGTTCCGTAAGCGGTGCCCCAGCCCCATTCTGATCTGATCTCGCGGGCGCTCCCGTCGGGACCGTATCCTCCTTCGAATTGGCGAGGGAGGTGCAGCGATGGACGGGGTTGGGTTTGCGGGCCGGATGGAGGTGATCGAGCAGCCTTGCGGGCGGCGGACCTGGCCCGTGGAGACGAAGCTGCGCGTTGTGGCGGAAAGCTATGTTCCTGGCGCGTCGGTGGGCGAAGTGGCTCGACGGCACGGGTTGCAGTCTGGCCAGGTGACGACGTGGCGGCGGCTCTACCGTCAGGGGGAGCTGGTGCCGCGGGGCAGCCCGCCCTTGCCGCCGGTCGTGAACGGATCGCTCCATGTCACGCGGGCGTCTTCCGTCCCGGCGGTCGAGCCTGACGTCGTCGCAAATGCGGTGCCTGCCTTCGTGCCGCTGATGGTGGCTGGTGAGCACGAGCCATCAGGTTCCGAGACTCCGTCTTCTCCGCCCGCCCCGCCTTCGACGCCAAGTGTCCACCCCAACCGCATCGAGATCGAGGTAGCGGGCTTCGTGGTGCGTTTGCCGGTCGACGTGCTGGCGGACCGGCTGTCGGAGGTCGTCCGAGGGCTGCGAGACTTGGTCACCGGACGGCCTGTATGATCGTCCCGGACCAGCGCTTGGCCGTCGTGATCGCGACGAAGCCCGTGGACTTCCGCCGCGGGCATGACGGGCTGGCGGCGACCGTCCAGAACGAGCTCGGGCTCGACCCGCATTCGGGGCTGACGGTGGTCTTTCGCTCGAAGCGCGGTGACAGGCTGAAGATCCTGGTCTGGGACGGCACGGGCCTGGTCATGGTCTACAAGCGGCTCGACGAGGGCGCCTTCGCTTGGCCCGCGGTGACGGACGGCGTGATCCGGATCAGCCGGGCGCAATACGAAGCCCTGTTTCCCGGACTGGACTGGCGACGGACGATGGCGCGGCGGGTGCGGGCGCCGGCTGCGGCGAGTTGAATCACCCAAGGCTGGCAAGCCCCTGTTTCGTTGGAGGTGGTGCTCCTGTCGGGTAGGCTTCCGGCATGTCGCAGCCCGCCCTCGACCCCGCGCTTCTCGACCGGCTTCCGCCCGAGCTGCGCGACGCCGTGGAGGCGCAAGTCGCCGCCGTGGTGATGGCCGAGCGCACGGCTCGTCTGCGCGCCGAAGCGCTGGCCGAGCGGGTCGCGCGGCTCGAGCATCTGATCGCAAAGCTGCGCCGGGCGCGGTTCGGCAGGAGCTCCGAGAAGCTGTCCGCCGACCAGCTCGAGCTCGCCTTCGAGGACATCGAGGTGGCGATCGTCGAGGCGCAGGCCGAGGCCGGCGCGGCCCCTGGGCCCGCGCCGAAGGCGGACGGCGCGTTCAAGCCCCGCTGCTCCCGCGCGCTCCCGAAGGACCTGCCGCGCGAGGAGCGGGTGATCGAGCCCGGCGACCTGACCTGCCCGTGCGGCTGCGGCCCGATGGTCCAGATCGGCGAGGATCGCGCCGAGCGGCTCGACGTCGCCCCGGCGCGCTTCCGCGTGATCGTCACCGTGCGTCCCCGCTACGCCT
Organism: uncultured Alphaproteobacteria bacterium; assembly: GCA_963833115.1. Classification (GTDB taxonomy): domain Bacteria; phylum Pseudomonadota; class Alphaproteobacteria; order Rhodobacterales; family Rhodobacteraceae; genus Hasllibacter. Next base: position 983,179 of record CAWHWS010000002.1, read on the forward strand.
GCCCGAAGGGTCGGACGGGGGTGAGACAGGCGCCCGTGCCGCCGGCGATCATCGAGGGCGGCCTGCCGACGGAGGCCACGCTGGCCCATGTCGTCGTCTCGAAGTTCGCCGACCACCTTCCCCTATATCGGCAGGCGCAGATCATGGCCCGCCAGGGCGTGCCCGCCTGTCGCGCCACCCTGTCGGATTGGACCGGCAAGGCCGCCTTCCACCTGCGCCCCGTCGTCGATCGGATGGCCAAGCACGTGAAGGCAGGCCCCCGGCTCTTCATGGACGAGACGACAGCCCCGGTGCTCGATCCCGGGCGGGGGCGGACGAAGACCGGCTACCTCTGGGCCATGCTCCGGGACGACCGGTCCTACGGTGGGGCCGACCCCCCAGCGGTCGTGTTCGAGTATGCCCCTGGGCGCTCGGGCGAGCACGCCGACCGGATGCTCGCGGGCTTCGAGGGCATCCTGCACGTCGACGGCTACGCCGGCTACAATCGCTTGGCCGACGACCGGCGCGAAGGCGGCGCCCCGCTGCGGCTCGCCTACTGCTGGGCGCATGCTCGCCGCGAGATCATCCGCGCCACGCCGAAGGCCGGCTCGCCCGTGGCGGACGACCTGCTCGGCCGCATCGCCGAGCTCTACAAGATCGAGGCCACGATCCGCGCCGCGCCCGCCGACACCCGCCTGACCGAGCGTCGGGCACGGTCCAAGCCGATCCTCGAAGCGCTACGAGCCGCTCTCGACCTCCACGCCGCCCGCCTGTCGAAGAAGTCCGAGATGGGGAAGGCCCTGGCCTACATCCTCGCCCGCTGGGAGGGCCTGACCCGCCTCATTGAGGACGGCCGCGTCGAGATGGACACCAACCCCGTCGAGAACGCGATCCGCCCCCTGGCCAGCGGTGAGTCATTATACCCCCCTTTCTCAAGCGTCTGGGAACATTGGTATCTGTCTACCGCCTTCATCGCGACGCGGGCGGTTGCCGGTCGCCAGGGCGCCACGGATAGCGTCATTCTCGAGGTCCTGGGCCTGGATCTGCCATGGCGCGCCGGGGATGACCTGCTCGGCGGGCAGGATACCGTCCCCGATGAGGCGCCGGATGGCATGGTTGGTGACGCCGAGCTCTGCTGCGGCCTCGCGCATCGTAAGCCACGCGCCGTCCTTCTCGGCCGAGCGGTAGGCATGCATGCCGTGGACCTTGCGGATGGAGCCGACGCGATGGGCCGTCCAGGTCTTGCCCTGTCCGGTTCGCACGCCCATCCGATTGAGTGTCGCAGCGATATCGGCATCGGGGAAGCGCGTCGCCATGCGCGCCATCACCGCGAGCGCCCCGTCGGGCGTGCGGCAGCCGTGCTCGCCGGTCCGGGGCTTGCGGACGCGGAGTTGCGAGTGCTGCCCGCCGCGCCAGTGGATCGTCAGCACGACCTCCCGCGTCGCCTCGTCGACGTCGGTCACGATGTCGGCCACCAGCGCCCGGACCAGCTGCTGACGGGCCCGGGTGGTGACGCCGGGGGCCTGCCATGCGGCGGCGAGGTCCTCCGCGAGGCCCTCGAAGTCCGGCACGAGGACGGTGGCATCGGGCAAGTCCAGCGCCGTGAGCCGCGTGCGGCATTCCTCGACGCGGCGTAGAGCCGCCTCCCAGTGCGTTTCCAGCTGCGCGGCGATCAGACGGTTGTCGGGGTCGCAGGCCGCGTAGCGCCTCTCGGCCAGAGAGGCGTTGTACTCGGCCTGTTACAGGTCGAGCTCGGCCACCCTGCGCCGCTCGACACGTCCCTCTTCCTGCATCCGCTCGGCCTCCAGCGCCGCCTCGATGGCCATGGGCTCGACCACGCGCAGTATCTCCGCTCCAACGGCCGCGTCCACACGTGAGCCGCCGAAGCCCAGGCAGCGCGGCAGACCGAGCATCAGGTTGGGGCGGTCGCAGCGGTAGGTCGGCCGCCCCGGCGCCCGGCCCGTGTAGGACACGGCCAGCCCGCGTCCGCAGCGTCCGCAGGTCAGCATGCCCGACAGGAGCGCCCGGCCACCGCGGCCAGACTTCTGTCCGCCGGAGCGGCCATAGGCGTTTGCGGCGAGGATCGTCTGGTTGCGGTCGTACTCGACTTTGTCGATGTAGCCCTCGTGATGATCGTCGATCACCACGTCCCAGGCCTCGGGCGGCTTGTGGTGTCCGTAGGACTTCCTCGCCCGGCCATCCTCGACGACGATGCGCTTCTCGCTTTTGCCGTAGACGTAGGTGCCCGCGTAGAAGGGGTTCTTCAGCAGTCCGATCACGTTGCGGTATCGGATCGGCGTCCAGTCGAACGCGACGGTACGCACGCCGTCGGAGGGCCGCGGGAACACCACCTCCTCGGCGGCCAGCGACAGATGCGCCTGCCGCGCGCTGCCCAGCTGACGGAAGCGCTCGAAGACCAGGCGGATCACCTCCTGCAACCGGAGATCCGGATCGAGGCCAAGCCCTGTCTCGCGGTGCCAGGCGTAGCCCACGGGCACGCTGATGCGCAGCTCGCCGCGACGGGCCTTGGCACGGGCGGCATCGAGCATGCGCGCCCGGATCACGCCGAGTTCGAACTCGCTGATCGAGCCTTTCATGCCCAGAAGCAGCCGGTCGTTCGGCAGGCACGGGTCGTAGACGCCGTCGAGGTCAATCACGCGCGCCTCGACCAGGCCGCAGAGCTCCAGCAGGTGGTGCCAGTCGCGCCCGTTGCGCGCGAGCCGGGAGGCGTCGAAGCACAGAACCGCGCCGACCTCGCCTGCGCAGAGCGCCGCCACCAATCGCTCGAAGCCCGGCCGCGCGACCATGCCGCTTGCCGACAGGCCCAGATCGTCGTCGATCACCTCGACGGCGCGGAAACCGCGGCGCCGGGCCAGGTCCACCAGTTCGTACTGGCGCCGTCGGCCTTCAGCGTTGGCCTCCACCTGCGCTTGCGTCGACTGGCGGACGTAGACGACCGCCTTGCGGTCCGTGACGGCGGGCGGCAGCGGATCAGCGGCGGTCATCGGCCCGCTCCTCCGCTGTCCTGCTGTCCTCGCTCGCTTCGACCAGCAGGGCCGCCAGGCAGGTCACGACCTGCCCCCGCTCCGTCGGGCTCATGCCGTGGAGCCTCTGCGAGTCGAGCGGCATGAGAAGTTGCAGGGGCGGGGTCGGCTTCGGGTTCTTCTGGGGCATCGGACTGATCCTCTCCGGCGGGGTTGCCGGAGCAGGATCGGCGCTGACCGCGCCGCCTCAACAACTCATCGAGATCGCAAAGCGCGTCGAGGGACGCCCTCGGCGCGCCGAGCTCCATGCCGGCGCAGGCAGCCGCGTCGAGCATCCATTCCGCGATCACCGTCACCACGCCGGGCGCGACCTCGACGCTGACGAAGCGACCGTCCTGACGCCGATCGACGCGCTCCACGCGCACGCGGCGGCCAAACAGGGCGTGCCAACGGTAATGAACGACGGCATGCTGCCCGACATGGGCAGAATGGACGGGTGATGGCCCTTAGCCGCAAGAACGCACTCTTCGCGGGCCACGACGAGGGCGGCCGCACCTGGGCCCGCCTCGCCTCCCTCATCGGCACCTGCCGCCTGAACGACATCGAGCCCTTCGCCTACCTGACCGCCACCCTCGAAGCCATCGCCCACGGCCATCCCGCCGCCGGCATCGACGACCTCATGCCGTGGGCCTTCTCCGCGACGTCGACCAAGAGCGCAGCCTAGACCGCAGTCTAGGCTGCGAACGATCCCCTGCCGCCTCCGGTCAACCCAGCTCACCAGGTAAAGGAATGGGGCCGGAGCACCGCTTACCTGTTCCCGAGCTAGGGGAAGCCCAAGTAGATGCAGGCAGCGGCGAGGATCGGCCCGCCGATGCCCAGCGCGTAGCCGATCCGCAGTCCTACGGGATTCCGGTTCGGATCGTCGAAGACGATGAAGCCGCCCAAGCCCGCCAGCGCCGCGAAGCCATATCCGATCAGCGCGAGAAAGATGACCTTGAAGCCCAGCAGGGCATGAACGCTGCGACGCAGGCCATGAACGTGGCAGTCAAAGGATGATGTATGCAGCTTGGATCTCTGCTGGCCTCGTAGCCGTTGGAACCGCGTTGCTGACGTACAATCTGCTCTTGATGCGCCGCACGGTCATAGCGGCCGATAGTGCTGTGGATGTGACCCGTGAGATTGGCCAAGCGCAAGTGAGGGGCTACCTCGACATCAACGTCACGAAGTTGACATTTGATACGAATGGAACTCCTAGGTTCGAATTGGAGCTGAGGAATCTCGGCCAAACTCCGGCGCGCAACCTCTTTATTAAGATTAGAGTATCCTACAGAGGTTATGCCCCGGAACGAGCATCCTTCGTTTTCAAACAGACTTACGAAAAACGTCCCGACATTCCAATAAACGGGGTAGATAGAGAACCTTTGTCCTCGGGAATCCTTGGGATTCCTGATGAACTTGATAGAGCCATCACTGAGATATCCGAGGTTCGCGTATATATCGGGGCCTTTGGTAGCGACATATTCGGCCATGAGATATCTGCAATCCGCTTCTTCCGAGCTGATCGACATAAGGGTTTCGTCATCCGCCCCATGGTTGTTGATCGGGAAGGCGAAGGTGCCCGCGAGAAGTTTGACCTGATTAAGACAGGGTCGGACCGGAAGCCGCTCATCAACGCGCGACGATCGCGGTTCCCGCCGGCCTCGGGTTGAGCCCCAGAAAGGATTAGAGCGGCAACCCAAGCGCTGCACACCAAAGCACTCGTAGTCATCAGCGTCCTCCAAGTTGGGAGGCCTTGGTGCGTTTGCTACCTAAGGCCGCAAGTATCCCCGCCGGAGGCACGCCGCGCGCAGCGCGGCGCCCGGCCCAACCGGAGGAGGCGCCGCCAGGCGCCGATGACGGGCGGGAGCGCTCCCCCTCACCTCTGAGCGACCCGCCATGCCGGGTGCGCCCACGGCTCCGCGTCCTCCGCCGGCAGGGGCGCGCGCCCCAGCACGAAGTCCGCCACCCGCTCGCCCACCAGGATCGAGGGCGCGTTGAGGTTGCCGTTCGTGATCCGCGGGAACACCGAGCTGTCCGCCACGCGCAGCCCCTCCACCCCGATCACCCGGCCCTCGGGGTCCACCACGGCGCCGGGATCGTCCCGCGCGCCCATCCGCGCCGTGCCGCAGGGGTGGTACGCGCTCTCCGCATGCGCCGCGACATGGGCGTCGATCTCCTCGTCGGTGGCCACCTCCGCCCCGGGGGACAGCTCCGCGCCGCGATAGGGCGCGTAGGCGTCCTGCGCGAAGACCTCCCTCGCCTGCCTGACGCAGGCCCGGAACTCGGCGCGGTCGTCCTCGTGGGACATGTAGTTGAACCGGATCACCGGCGGCGCCGCCGGGTCCGGCCCGCCCAGGCGCACTGTCCCGCGCGACTTCGACCGCATCGGCCCCACATGCGCCTGGAACCCGTGGCCCCGCACCCGCGCGCGGCCGTCGTAGCGCACCGCGAGCGGCAGGAAGTGGAACTGCACGTCGGGGTAGGGGATCCCGGCGGCCGAGCGCGTGAACGCGCAGCTCTCGAACTGGTTGGACGCGCCCGGCCCCCGCCCCGTCGCGAGCCACAGCGCCCCGACCCAGGCCTTGCCGTGCAGCGACCAGTAGCGCGCCAGCGTGATCGGCTTCGTGGACGCCATCTGCACGTAGAGCTCGAGGTGGTCCTGCAGGTTGCCGCCCACCCCCGGCCGGTCGGCGCGCACCGCGATGCCGTGCTCCGCCAGGTGCGCCCCCGGCCCGATCCCCGACAGCATCAGGAGCTTCGGCGTGTTGATCGAGGACGCCGCCAGGATCACCTCGCGGCGAGCCGTGACCCGCCGCCCGCCCCCCAGCTCCACCCCCACAGCGCGCCCCGCCTCGAACAGCACCCGCCGCGCCTCCCCGCGCACCACGCGGCAGCGCCCCGTGCGCCGGGCGGGCCGCAGGTAGGCGCGCGCCGCCGACCAGCGCCGGCCGCGATGGATCGACGCCTCCATCGGCCCGAACCCCTCCTGCTGGCGACCGTTGTAGTCCTCCGTCACCGGATACCCCGCCTGCCGCCCCGCCTCCACGAAGGCGGTGACGAGCGGGTTCGTCCGGCTCCCGCGCGAGACGTGCATCGGCCCGTCCGTCCCGCGCCAGCCGGGGTCCGGCTCCGGCCCGTGCCAGGTCTCGATCCGCTTGTAGTAGGGCAGCACGTCGCGGAACGCCCAGCCGGCCGCGCCGGCCTCCGCCCAGTGGTCGAAGTCCTTCGGGTGCCCCCGCACCCAGACCATCCCGTTGATGCTGCTCGACCCGCCGAGCACCCGCCCCCGCGGCACCGCCATGCGCCGCCCGCCCAGGCCCGGCTCGGGCTCCGACCGGAACCCCCAGTCGTAGCGCCGCATGTTCATCGGATAGCTGAGCGCGCCCGGCATCTGGATGAACGGCCCCGCGTCCGAGCCGCCCGCCTCGATCACCAGGACCTCGCGCCCCGCCTCCGCCAGACGGTAGGCCAGCGCGCAGCCCGCGCTCCCGGCGCCGACGACGACGTAATCGGCCACGGCGATCTCACGCATGGTGGGCGGCGCGGTCCAGGGCCCGTGCCCGATCCCCGTTGCCGGGCGCCCGCACGCGCAGGCGCCGCCTCAGAGCCCGTGCGCGACGATGGCGACCGGGCAGGCCGAGAGGTCCGCCACGCCGTCCGTCACCGCGCCAGCCACTACCCGGCCCGGCCCGACCTCCACGCGCCCGCCGGACCCCGGCAAGGCGCAGGCCACCGTCACGCGCCCCGCGCCGTGCGTGCGCGCGAAGGCCAGCGCCCCGCCCGGCGCCTCCACCGGCTCGTAGGCGCCGTCCACGAACAGCTCCCGCGCCCCCCGGCGCAGCCGCAGCGCCCGCGCGGTCAGGGCCTGCTTCGCCCCCTCCGCCGGCAGCGGTCCGTCCTCCCCGACCGCCGCGAGGCCGCCGCGAAGGGCCGCCCAGTCCGGCGCCCGGCGGTTGTCCGGATCGGTGAGGGCGAAATCCACCACCTCCGTGCCCTGATAGACGTCCGGCACCCCCGGGATCGTGAGCTTCAGGGCCGCCTGGACCAGGATCGCGCGCCCCGCCATCGCCGCGACGTCGGGCAGGGGGGCGGGGTGCGCCGCCATCACCGCTTCGGCCGCCGCGCGCGCCGCGTCCTCGACCGCCTCGTCCGGCGCCAGCCAGGAGGAGAGCCGCCCCTCCTCGCGCAGCGCCTTGACCATGTGCTCGCCCAGTCGCGCGGCCGCCTCGGGCGCCCCGTGCAGCGCGAAGGCGCATTGCGCGAGATACCACTCGGTCCGGTCGTCGATCCCGGTGCCGAGCCCGTCCGCCCAGTCCGAGAACGCGTCGGCCGCGAAGCTCAGGCAGGCGATGCGCGCCCGCGCGTCCTCGCCCCGCTTGGTGTCGTGCGAGGAGGTCAGCGTGAGGCCATGGGGCATCGTCTCGGCCCGCGCGGCCATCGCCGCGTGGAACGCCGCCACGTCGATCGCCGGGCGTTCCGGCTCCGCCCCGACCTCGTTGGCCGACAGGAGCGAGGCGTCGCGGTAGAACGCGGTGTCCTCCTGCGACTTGGCGACCGCGGCGCCCGTCACCTGCTGCAGCCGCAGCCGGAACGCCGCGCCTTCCGGCGCGGCCGAGCGCATCGCCCGGCCCAGGAACGCGCGCAGCGGCTCCGGCCCGTCGGCCTCCTCCAGAAGGCCGTCCACCATCGCCGAATCCAGAGGCGGAAGGCCGGAGGAATCGCCATAGGTCCGGTAGCGCGGGAAGATCATCAGCAGCCCCAGCACCGCCGAGCGCATCGCCTCCCGCCCCCATTCGGCGACGGCCGCGTCGTCCTTCGCCGCCTCCATCGCGAGGTCGGTGAGCTGGTCGAGCTCCGCCGAGAGCTCCCCGGACAGGACCTCCGCCCGCGCCCGCGCCACCACCGCGGCGAAGGTCCGATCCCGGCCCGCCCGCTCCTGGAAGGTCGCGCGCATCGCGGCGGCGCCGTTCGGGTCCGTCATCACCGCCGTGATGTCGCGCGCCGCGACGTATCCCGTCTCGCCCTCGGTCGCCCAGCCGTCGGGCAGCGTCTCCTCCCCGGTGAGGATCTTCTCCACCCAGACCGGCAGCCCGGTGCGCTCGCGCAGCCGCGTGAGGTAGGCGGCCGGATCGGCCAGCCCGTCGACATGGTCGACCCGCAGCCCGTCGATCGTGCCCGCCTCCGCCAGCGCGACGATCGCCCGGTGCATGTCCTCGAAGACGGCCGGGTCCTCGACCCGCATCCCGATCAGCCCGGTTATCGAGAAGAACCGCCGATGCGTGATCGCCGCCCCCTCCGTGCGCCAGTCGGTCAGGCGCCAGGCCTGCGCCTCGTGCAGCGCGTCGATGGCGCCAGGGTCGGCGCGCGCGGCCTCCACCAGGGGCCCGGGCGCCAGCGGCACGCGCAGGCCGCCATGGACCAGCACCGGCCCCTCGTCGTCGTCCTCGACGCGCATCCCCTCCTGCGCCGCGAAGGCGCCGTCGAGCCAGGGCAGGCGCAGCCGCTCGGGCCAGGTGATGTCGAAATGCGGCGCGTAGCGGCTCGCCTCGCCATGGCGCAGCACGTCGCGCAGCCACCCGTTCGCCAGCGAGAACGCCATGTGGTTCGGCACGATGTCGAGGACGAGGCCCATCCCCCGCGCGTGCAGCGCCTTCGAGAGCGCCTCGAGCCCCGCGCGCCCGCCGAGCGCGGGCTCGATCTCGGCCGCGTCCGTCACGTCGTAGCCATGGGTCGAGCCCGCCTCGGCCGTGAACGGCGGCGAGAGATAGAGCGCCCCGACCCCTAGATCGTCCAGATAGGGCACGAGCGCCTCGGCGGCGGCGAAGTCCATGCCGCCGCGAAGCTGCAGCCGGTAGAGGGAGGAGGGGATCATGGCCGCGGCCTCTCATCGGCCAGCGCGGCCGTCAGGGCCCGGAACGCCGGATGATCCGCGATCTCCTCCACCGGCACGCTCCCGCGGGGGCGCCAGTTGGGGTGCGCGTCCACCGTGCCGGGCACGTTGGTCTGCATCGCCGGGCCGACCGCGTCCGCGAGCCGCATCGCGGCCAGCACGCAGGGCGTGCGCGCCAGGAACCGGTGCAGCGCGGCGGGCAGGGCCCCCGGCATCTCCTCGGGCGGGGCCTCGCCGGCCTCCCACAGCCCCGCGGCCGCCAGGGCGCGCAGGATCGCCGCGCGCTCCCAGTCGCGATGCGCCCGGTGGGCGGCGCAATCGGCCGGCCCCACGAGCCCGTGCGCCTCGCGCAGGTCGATGTCCTGCCCCGCCCACCAGCCCGCCAGCACCGGCAGGTCGTGCGTCGACAGGCATGCCAGCGCCATCGCCGGATAGGCGTCCGGCCCGGCGAACCCGGCCTTGGATTGCTCGAACACCACGATCCGGTAGGACAGGATGCGCGCCTCCTCCATCGCCTCGCGGAACCCGTCCGGCACCCAGCCCAAATCCTCGCCGATGACGATCGCGTGGCGCTCGCGGCTGGCGCCGGCCAGCGCCTCGATCAGGTCGTGCATGGGATAGGTGAGGTGCGCGCCGTCCAGCGGCGGCGACCCGTGCGGGATGAGGAAGAGCTGCCGCAGCGCCATCGCGTGGTCGATCCGGAGCGCGCCCGCGTCCTTGAGCTGCGCGTCGATCATCGTTCGGAACGGGGCGTAGCCCGAGGCCGCGAGCGCCGCCGGGGAGGGCGCGGCCAGGCCCCAGCCCTGACCCTCGGTGGCGAACACGTCCGGCGGCGCGCCGATCGACAGGCCCGGCAGGGTGCTGCCGCGCCCGGCCTCCACGCCCCAGGTCGCCGAGCCGCCCGGATCCTCGCCCACCGCGAGGTCGAGATAGAGCCCGATCCGCATCCCCGCGTCCCGCGCCGCCGCCTGCGCCGCCGCGAGCTGCCCGCGCGCCACGTGCTGCAGCCAGAGGTGGAAGCGCACGTCCGCCGCATGATCGGCGGCGAAGGCCGCGACCTCCGTCGAGGCCGGGTCGCGCCAGGCGGCCGGCCAGCCGCCCCAGGTGGCGCCGTGCGCCGCCGCCATGTGGTGGGAGGCCGCCTCGAAGAGCGCGTGCCGCGCGAGGTCCTCGCCCGCCGTCGCGGCGAAGGCGTCGAACGCGGGATCGGTGCCGGCGTCGAACACCGCCCGCAGCGCCGAGAGCTTGGCGCCCGCCACCGCTTCGTAGTCCACCAGCGCGCCATCCGCCATCTCGGGCCGTTCGGCCCCGAGGGCGTCCGGCGCGATGTAGAGCGGGTTGAGCGCCACGCGGCTCGACGGCGAGAACGGGCTGCACCGCGCCGGCTCCGCGGTGAAGAGCGCGTGCACCGGGTTGATCCCTAGGAAGTCCGCGCCCGCCGCCGCGCAGGTCCGCGCCAGCGCCGCGAGGTCGGCGAAGTCCCCGATCCCCCACTGCCGCGCCGAGCGCAGCTCGTATAGCTGGCAGAACACGCCCCAGCCCGGCGCCTCGCCCAGGCCGTCGGGCAGGTGGCAGGCGGGCAGGGGGCCCGCGCCATCGGCCGGGATCGCCGCGTCCCCGATCGCGTCCAGGATGGCGCGCAGCGTGTCGTCCGGCACCGGCCGCTCGGTCCCGCCCGGCTGCGCGTAGCCCGTCGCGATGCCCCGCGCGGCGGCGCGCTCGCGCAGGCTCACGCCCCGTCCTCCGCCAGGGCGAAGAGGCACGAATCCGGCGCACCCGGCGCCGCCCCGGTGAGGTGGATCACCTCGCCGCGCGTCTCCGGCAGCGTCTCGGGATGGCGGTGGAAGTTCGCCCGGCACTGCAGCAGCCCGTCGTTCAGCCGCCAGTCGACGGCCACGCAGGCCTCCGGCGCCTCGAGCACCGTGCCGCATCCCGGCCCCGTGCCGGCCAGCAGCGGCACCACCCGCGCCATCCTGAGCGCCACGAGCGCCCGGAACCGGTCCAGCGCCTTCTGGTGCTCGCCCTGCTCCCGGCGGCCCCAGTGCAGCTTGGACGCCTCGAACGCGGCCGGGTCGATCGGGTCGGGCACGGCGCCGGCGAAGCCGACGAAATGCGCGAACTCGCGGCGCCGCCCCTCCGAGACGGCCCGCCCCAGCTCGCCCTCGAAATCGGCGAAGAACTGGAACGGCCCGGTCTCGCCCCACTCGTCCCCCTGGAACATCAAGGGGATGTGCGGCGACAGCAGCAGCATCGCCTGCAGCGCCATCAACCGCGAATGCGGCGCCATCTCGACGAGCCGCTCGCCCAGCGCGCGGTTGCCGATCTGGTCGTGGTTCTGGAGGAAGTCGACGAAGGCCGCGGGCGGCAGGTGCCCCGACGCCTCGCCGCGCGGCGCCTTGGACGACGGCCCGCTCTCGCCCTGATAGGCGAACCCCTCCGCCGCTGCGCGCGCCAGATGGCGCGCCGGCCCGTCCGCGAAGTCGGCGTAGTAGCCCTCCTCCTCGCCGGAGGCGACGACATGGGCCGCGTTGTGCCAGTCGTCGTTCCACTCCCCGTCCATCAACGCCGCGCGCCCGTCCGTCCGCTCGTGCAGGTAGGTGACGTTGCGGTTGTCCTCCGTCATCAGCCAGGCGTGCGGCGCGCGCTCCCGGATCTCGCGCGCCATGTCCACGAGGACGTCCGGGTCGGACGGGTCGTGGATATGGTCGATCGCGTCGAGCCGGAGCCCGTCCATGCCGAACTCGGTCAGCCAGTAGAGCGCGTTCTCGATGAAGAAGCGCCGGACCTGGGCGGTCTCGTAGTGGATGCCGCCGCCCCAGGGCGTGTCGCGCCCCTGGTCGAAGAACTCCGGCGCGTAGGCGCCGAGGTAGTTCCCGTCCGGCCCGAAATGATTGTAGACCACGTCCATCTGCACCATCAGGCCGAGGCCGTGCGCCGCGTCCACCAGCGCGCGCAGGTCCGCGGGCGTGCCGTAGACCTCGTGCGGGGCGTAGAGCAGCACGCCGTCATAGCCCCAGCCGCGCCGACCGCCGAACTGCGCCACCGGCAGGATGTCGATGCCCGTGTAGCCCGCCTCGGCCAGCATCGGCAGCTTGTCCATGGCGGCGCGGAACGTGCCCTCCGGCGTGAAGGTGCCGATGTGCACCTCGCAGATCACCGCCTCCTCCCAGGGCCGGCGCGGGCTCTCGTGGCGCCAGTCGAACGCCGGGTCCACGAGGATCGAGGCCCCGTGCACGTCGCCCTCCTGCGCCCGCGCGGCCGGGTCCGGCACGGCCCGCCCGTCCGGCAGAACGAAGGCGTAGGGATCCCCCGCCGCGGCCGGGCGCACCAGCTCGAACCAGCCCTCGCCGACCGCCTCCATGGCCGTGTCCTGCCCGCCATGGCGCACGCGGAGCGCCTCGCAGGCCGGCGCCCAGAGGCGGAACCGCGCGGTGCCGTCCGCGCGCAGGATCGCGCCCCATAGGGGCTCGGCGCCCGTCGTCTCGGTGGATCGGGTCACGCGCGATCCTCCAGGATGACGAGGGAGCGCCCGCCGAGCTTCACCGGCGCGCTCTCGGGGGGGGCGGCCCCGTCGACGTCGACCGTTCCGGCGGCCGTGTCCACCAGCCGCCGCCAGCCGCCGTGCAGATGCGCGGGCAGCCCGAAATCGCACCCCTCCGGCCCGCCGTTCACGAGCAGCAGAAGCGCCGACGCGTCGTCCTTGAGCAGCAGGCCGAAGGACCGGCGCATCGGGTCCTCCCAGTCGCCGTCCTCCATCGGCCCGCCCTCGTAGCGCAGCCAGTGGGCGTGGCCCGGCACGCCCGGGCGCGGCGCGTCGTGAAGGAAGTTCTCCGCCGTGAGCAGGGGGCGGGTGCGCCGCAGCTCCAGCATCCCGCGCACGAAATCCTCGAACGCGCCCTCCCGGCCGGTGCCGTTCTCCCAGTCGAGATGGTTCCAGAACACGTCCTGGCAGTAGGAATTGTTGTTCCCCATCTGGCTGCGCCCGCGCTCGTCGCCCATCAGGATCATCGGCGTGCCCTGGCTGAACAGCAGCGTCGCCATCAGGTTGCGCCGCTGGCGGTCGCGCAGCGCCTCGATCTCGTCGCCCGCCGGCCCTTCGTGCGCCGTGGTTCCAGGACAGGTTGTGCGAGTGCCCGTCGCGGTTGCCCTCCTGGTTGGCGTCGTTGTGCTTGTCGTCGTAGCTCAGCAGGTCGATCAGGGTAAACCCGTCATGCGCGGTGATGAAGTTCACGCTCGCCCAGGGCTTGCGCCCGTCGTGCTGGAACGTGTCCGCGCTCCCCAGGAGCCCGCCGGCCAGCTTCTTGGCCTGCCCGGGATCGCCCCGCCAGTAGGCGCGCGCCGTGTCGCGGTAGTCGTCGTTCCACTCCGCCCAGCCGGCCGGGAAGCTGCCCACCTGATAGCCGCCGGAGCCGGTGTCCCAGGGCTCGGCGATCATCTTCACCCGGCCCAGGACCGGGTCCTGCCGCACCGCCTCGAGGAAGATCGCGTGCTTGTCGTAGCGGTCCCGGTCGCGCGCCAGCGTCGTCGCGAGGTCGAAGCGGAACCCGTCCACATGGCAGTCCTCGACCCAGTAGCGCAAGCTAGTCCATCACCATCTGCAGCACGCGGGAATTGCGCAGGTTCAACGAGTTGCCCGTGCCGGTGGTGTCGAAGTAGTAGCGCGGATCGTCGGCCAGCGTGTAGTAGCTGGCGTTGTCGATCCCCCGGAACGACAGGGTCGGGCCCATCTGGTTGCCCTCGGCGGTGTGGTTGTAGACCACGTCGAGGATCACCTCGATCCCCGCCTCGTGCAGACGCCGCACCATGAGCTTGAATTCGTCGATCGAGCCGCCAGGCGTCAGGAACCGGGGCGCGGGCGCGAAGAATCCCAGCGTGTTGTAGCCCCAGTAGTTCGTGAGGCCTTTCTCCACGAGGAAGCTGTCGTCGAAGAACGCCTGCACCGGCAGCAGCTCGAGCGAGGTCACGCCGAGCTTCACCAGGTGGTCGATCGCGCGCGGATCGGCCAGCCCCTCGAATGTGCCCCGATGCGCCGCCGGGATGTCCTCGTTGCGGGCGGTGAACCCCTTCACGTGCGCCTCGTAGATCACCGTCTGGGACCAGGGCACCTTGGGCGTCTTGTCCGGGCCCCAGGTGTGCGCGGGGTCCACCACGCGGCACTTGGGCATCACGAACGCGCTGTCGCGCCGGTCCATGGAGAGGTCCTCGCGCCGGTTGCCCATCCGGTAGCCGAAGAGCGCCGGATGCCAGCGCAGGTTGCCGACGAGCTGCAGCGCGTAGGGGTCGATCAGGAGCTTGGCGGGGTTGAACCGGTGCCCCGCCTCGGGCTCGAATGGCCCGTGCACGCGGTAGCCGTAGAGCTGCCCGGGCCGGACCCAGGGCAGGTAGCCGTGCCAGATCTGATGCGTGTGCTCGGGCAGCTCGATGCGGTCGGTCTCGCGCCGTCCCGACGGGTCGAACAGGCACAGCTCCACCTTGGTCGCATGGGCGGAGAAGAGCGCGAAGTTCACGCCCGATCCGTCCCAGCGCGCGCCGAGGCGGTTCGGCGTGCCGGCGCGCACGCGGTTGTCGAACGTCATATTCGTCATCCTCGAAGACCCCGCCGGCGGGCGCGGTCGCTGCATCTCGTTCACGTCCCGCTGCGCGAGGCGCGCGGGCGGCGCAAGGCCTGCCCGCGCGCCCGGTGCGGAACGCCGCGTTCCCTACGCCCCTTCCGGCGCGAGAAAAAGCACCGCCAGCGGCGGCAGCGTCAGGACCGCGCTCGCGGGCTGCCCGTGCATCCCCTCGCCATTGGCGAGGACGGTGCCGCCATTGCCCGCGTCCGAGCCGCCATAGGGGGCCGCGTCGGTGTTGAGGACCTCCGTCCAGGTCCCCGCCAGCGGGAGCCCCGTGCGGTAGCCCTCGCGCAGGACCGGCGCCATGTTCACGAGCGCCACGATCGGCCGCGTCCCCTCCGGCCCCCGCCGGACGAGGCTCAGGACGTTCTCGTCCGCGGCGCCGCCGTCGATCCACTCGAACCCCGCGGGGTCCGCATCGAGCGCGTGCAGCGCGGGCTCGGCCGCCATCAGGGCGTTGAGGTCGCGCACCAGGGCCTGGACCCCGGCCTGCGGCCCGCCCGAGGCCTCGTGCCAGTCGAGCGAGCGCCCCTCGGACCATTCGCGCCGCTGCCCGAACTCCTGGCCCATGAAGAGGAGCTGCTTGCCAGGATGCGCCCACATCCATCCGTAATACGCGCGCAGGTTCGCGAAGGCCTGCCAGGGGTCGCCCGGCATCTTGCCGATCATCGAGCCCTTGCCGTGCACCACCTCGTCATGGCTGATCGGCAGGACGAACGCCTCGCTGAACGCGTAGTGCAGCCCGAAGGTCATCAGGTGGTGGTGCCAGCGGCGGTGGGCCGGATCCTCGCCCATGTAGCGCAGGGTGTCGTTCATCCACCCCATGTTCCACTTGAAGTCGAAGCCGAGCCCGCCATCGGCCACCGGCGCGGTCACGCCGGGGAAGGCCGTCGATTCCTCCGCGATCATCAGGCTGCCGGGCGCCAGGCGGTGCGCCTCGTCGTTGGTCCGCTTGAGGAAGGCGATCGCCTCGAGGTTCTCGCGCCCGCCCTCCGCGTTGGGCACCCATTCGCCGGCCTCGCGGGAGTAGTCGAGGTAGAGCATCGAGGCGACCGCATCCACGCGCAGCGCGTCGATCCGGTATTCCCTGAGCCAGAACACCGCGCTGGCGCGCAGGAAGTTCGCGACCTCCGTGCGCCCGAAATTGTAGATCAGGGTGTTCCAGTCCTTGTGGAAGCCCAGGCGCGGGTCCTCGTGCTCGTAGAGCGCGGTGCCGTCGAAGCGCGCGAGCCCGTGCGCGTCCGAGGGGAAGTGCGCCGGCACCCAGTCCACGATGACCCCGATGCCCGCCCCGTGGAGCGTGTCGATCATCGCCGCGAACTCCGCCGGCGTGCCGAACCGCGCCGTCGGCGCGAACAGCCCGATCGGCTGATAGCCCCAGGACGGCGTGTAGGGATGCTCGGCGACGGGCAGGAGCTCGACATGGGTGAACCCCATCGAGACCGCGTACTCCGCCAGCATCGGCCCGATCTCGGCGTAGCTCAGGACCTTGTCGCCCTCGCCGCGCCGCCACGATCCCAGGTGCACCTCGTAGACGCTCATCGGCGCCGATCTCGGATCGGCCGCGGCGACGCGCTCGTGCTTCCATTCGTGCGTCGGCAGGCCGGCGACCAGGCTGCCCTGCGCCGGCGGCGCCTCGGCGGCGAAACCCATCGGGTCGGCCTTAAGCGGCAGCAGGTGCCCCGAGCCGTCCATGATCTCGTACTTGTAGAGCTCGCCGCGCCCGATATCGGGCACGAAGATCTCCCACAGGCCCGCGCCGCGCCGGCGCATCACGTGGCGCCGCCCGTCCCAGGCGTTGAAATGCCCCACCACCGAGACCCGGCTCGCGTTCGGCGCCCAGACGGCGAAGGAGGTGCCCGCCGCGCCCTCGTGGTCGCGCGGATGCGCGCCCAGCGCCTCCCAGAGCGCCTCGTGCGTGCCTTCGGCGATCAGGTACTCGTCCATGTCCGAGAGGACCGGCCCATGCGCGTAGGCGTCGCCCCGCTCCCATTCGTTGTCCCCCGCGCGCATGCGCAGGCGGTAGGGCCCCTCCCAGTCGCACTCGAACATGCCCTCGCCATGGGTGCAGGTCAGCTCGAGCTCGCGCCCGCCGCCCATCGCGGTCACCTCCGAGGCGTCCGGCGCGAAGACCCGGAGCCGCCCGCCATGCGGGCCCAGCACCGCGAACGGATCGCCATGCGTGCCGCGCAGGACCGCGTGCAGCGCCCCCTCCTCGAGGGTGCCGGCCTCCTCGTCGACCTCGCCCCTCATGCCTCGTCCGCCAGATCGAGGAGCCCGGCGATCGGGATCGACGCCCAGTCGGGCCGCATCTTGAGCTCGTAGTCCACCTCGTAGGCCGCCTTCTGAATGAGGAACAGATCGAGGAGGGGCCGCCAATCCTCCGGCAGGAGCCCGGACCCCTCCATCCCCGCGCCGTAGGCATCGAGGAACGCCGCCGCCGTGTCCCGGCGCCAGCCGTCCAGCCGCGCGCGCACGGTCGCCTCGTCGTCGCCGAGGTCGAGGCGCCGGCGCAGCGCGGCCGCGGCGGCGTACTCGAAGCTGCGCAGCATCCCCGCCACGTCGCGCAGCGGCGAGGTCGGCGCGACGCGCTCCTCCATGGGCCGCGTCGGCTCGCCCTCGAAGTCGATGATCACCACGTCGTTCTGCGCGATGAGCACCTGCCCCAGATGGTAGTCGCCGTGGATGCGGCTGCGCTTGCCGCCCGCCGCGACCCCGTCCAGCCGCGCCATCAGGCCCTCGCGCTTGAGGCCGAGCCGGATCGCGTCGTCGCGCGCCGCCTCCGGCAGGTCCGCGCCCTTGAGCCCGTCCAGCGCCCCGGCCAGGTCCGCGCGCGCCTGCTCGGCCCAGGCGGCGACGTCCGCGGCCCGGACCTCCTGGGCCTCGAACGCCGTGCCCGGCGCGCCGGAGGCCAGCGCCCGGTGCAGCCCCGCGGTCCGCCGGCCGAGCACCTCCCCGATGTCGAGCGTGCCCGAGAGGTCGATCTCCCCTTCCGCCAGCGCCCCGGCCTCGAGGTCGCGGTCCAGCGTCGAGAGCGTCCACGCCCAGCCGTCGCCCTGATGGCGCACGAACTCGAACGCGGCCGCGAGCACCGTGTCCTCGCCGCCCTCGATCAGGTCGATCGTCCCAAGCAGCGCCGGCGCGTTCTCGAACTCCGTCTCCTCGGTCAGGAAGCGCGAGACCTCGATCTCGGGCTGCACCCCGCCCCGCAGGCGCCTGTAGAGCTTGAGGATCGCCTGGTCCCCGAACGCGACCGAGGCGTTGGACTGCTCCACGCCCAGCAGGCGCGCGTCCGCGTCCTCGACCTCGGCGAGCCCGGCCAGCGGGCGGAACGCCACGCGCCCGCCCTCGGCCTCGATCTCCCCGCCGCCGCGCAGCCGCGCCAGCAGGTCCGTCGCCATCGCCTCGTCCATCGCCCCGTCCACGAGGGCGCCGACCCGGTTCATCCGCCGCAGCTTGGCCATGGTGTAGGACAGCTTCGGCGCGCCGTGGCCGATGTTCTCCTCGCCCCAGAGCGCCGAGAGCGGCAGCAGGTAGCGCGCCCCGTCGACCTGGATCGTGGCCAGCATGTGCCGCCCGTCCCTGAGCTCCGCCAGCGGCGTGAGCTCGACCGCCCCCTCCGGCGTGCCCGCGAACCACCGCTGCAGGCCGAGCCAGCGCGGCAGCACGTCCCGCACCATCTCCGGCCCGGCCCGGTCCTTGAGGCCCGAGGACACCCGCCCGTCGCGCGTCGTGAGGGTCAGGAACTCGGGCAGCACCTCCGGCAGGGGCACGTGCCAGCCCGGCGCCTGCTCCTCGTCGGCCAGCAGGAACCACATGTAGCCATAGGCCGGCAGCGTCAGGAGGTAGGGAAGCTCCCCCACCGGCGGGAAGGGCGACTGCCCCGTGAGCTCGATGGGCACCCGCCCCGAGAACGCCTTGAGGTCGAGCTCCACCGCCTGCGCCGCGCGCGACAGGTTCGCCACGCACAGCACCGTCTGCCCCTCGTGGGAGCGCAGATACGCGAGCACCCGCCGGTTCGCCGGATAGAGGAGGCTCACCTCGCCCCGCCCGAACACGCCCGAGCGCTGGCGCGTCGCCACCAGGCGCTTCATCCAGTTGAGGTAGCTCGCCGGCGCGGTCTCCTGCGCCTCCACGTTCACCGCCTCGTAGCCGTGCACCGGGTCCTGGATCGTCGGCAGGTAGAGCCGCTGCGGGTCGGCCCGGGAGAAGCCCGCGTTGCGGTCGGAGGACCACTGCATCGGCGTGCGCACCCCGTCGCGGTCCCCGAGATAGATGTTGTCGCCCATCCCGATCTCGTCCCCGTAGTAGAGGATCGGCGTGCCGGGCATGCTCATCAGCATGAAGTTCAGGAGCTCGATCTTGCGCCGGTCGTTCTGCATCAGGGGGGCGAGCCGGCGCCGGATCCCCATGTTGATGCGCGCGCGCTTGTCGGCGGCGTAGGTGTTCCAGAGGTAGTCGCGCTCCTTGTCCGTCACCATCTCGAGCGTCAGCTCGTCGTGGTTGCGCAGGAAGATGCCCCACTGGCACTCCTCGGGGATCTCGGGCGTCTGGCGCACGATGTCGGTGATCGGGTGCCGGTCCTCCTGCGCCACGGCCATGTACATCCGCGGCATCAGGGGGAAGTGGAACCCCATGTGGCACTCGTCCCCCTCGCCGAAATAGGGGCGCGTGTCCTCGGGCCACTGGTTGGCCTCCGCGAGGAGCATCCGGCCGGTGTAGTGCTGGTCGAGGTCGGCGCGGATCGCCTTGAGGACCACGTGCGTCTCGTCGAGGTTCTCGTTGTTGGTCCCGTCGCGCTCCACCAGATAGGGGATCGCGTCGAGGCGCAGCCCGTCGACCCCGAGGTCGAGCCAGAAGTGCATCACGTCGATGACTGCCGCGAGGACCTCGGGGTTGTCGAAGTTGAGGTCCGGCTGATGGTCGAAGAAGCGGTGCCAGTAGAACTGCTCCGCCACCGGGTCCCAGGACCAGTTGGAATCGTGGGTGTCGTTGAAGATCACCCGCGTGAGGTCCATCCACTTGGTCGGATCGTCCGACCAGACGTAGAAGTCGCGCTCGGGGCTGTCCTTGGGCGCGTTGCGGGCCCGCTGGAACCACTCGTGCTGATCGGAGGTGTGGTTGATCACGAGCTCGGTGATGACCTTGAGCCCGCGCCGGTGCGCCTCCTCCACGAAGGCGCGGAAATCGTCCATGTCCCCGTAATTGGGGTTGATCGCCTTGTATTCGGCGATGTCGTAGCCGTCGTCGCGCAGCGGCGAGGGGTAGAACGGCAGGATCCAGATCGCCGTCGCGCCGAGCGCCTGCACGTGGTCGAGCCGCTGCATCAGGCCGCGGAAGTCGCCGAACCCGTCGCCGTTGCTGTCCTGATAGGCCTTGATGTGGATCTGGTAGATCACCGCGTCCTTGTACCAGTCCGCGGGCTCCGCGGCGGCGTCGGCGGGCACGAGTTGGGACTGCTGGTTCATCGGGCGCCTCCCGGCGGAATGAGCTTCCAGATGGCGTAGGGCCGATCGTTCGGATCGAGCGTCAGGCTCTGCGCCTTGCCGTGCCAGGTGAAATGGTTGCCGTGGATCATGTCCTGCACCTCGATCGAGGCATCGTCGGGCAGGCCCATCCGCCAGAGCGGGATCTCGAAGCCGAACTCCGCCCCCGCGTGCGGATCGAGCAGGACGTGGAACAGGATCGTCCCCGCCGCCGGGCCGCCCTCGGGGTCGTGCTTGGCATAGGCCAGCACCCGGTCGTCCTGCGCCACCTCGAAGGTGAGGTTCGTGAAGTGCTGCAGCGCCGGGTTCTCCGCCCGGAGGCGGTTCAGCAGGCGCACGTCGTCCTTGATGTGCCCCGGCGCGTCGAAATCCCGGGGCCGCAGCTCGTATTTCTCGGAATCGAGGTATTCCTCCTTGCCCGGCAGGGGCGCGCCCTCGCACAGCTCGTAGCCCGAGTAGAGCCCCCAGACCGGCGAGAGCGTCGCCGCCAGCACCGATTTGGTCCGGAACCCCGCCCGCCCCGAGGACTGGACGAAGCGCGGGTTGATGTCCGGCGTGTTGACGAAGAAGTTCGGCCGCATGACGTGCGCCGCCTCCGTGGTCGTCAGCTCGGTGAGGTACTCGGTGAAATCCGCCTTGGTGTCGCGCCAGGTGAAGTAGCTGTAGGACTGGTTGAACCCGACCTTGGCCAGCCGCAGCATCATCTTGGGCTTGGTGAACGCCTCCGAGAGGAAGATCGCGCCGGGATGCTTCTCGCGCACCTGCTCGATGATCCACTGCCAGAAGGGCAGGGGCTTGGTGTGCGGGTTGTCCACCCGGAACGACAGCACGCCGCGCTCCGCCCAGATCAGGAAGATGCCCAGCACCGCCTCCCAATAGGGCGCGTTCGGGCTGCCGTCGTCGTTGTAGTAGCGGAAGTTGACGATGTCCTCGTACTTCTTGGGCGGGTTCTCGGCGTATTTGATCGTGCCGTCCGGGCGGCGCTCGAACCAGTCGGGATGCGCCTCGATCCACGGATGGTCCGGGCTCGCGTTGAGCGCCACGTCCATCGCCAGCTCCAGGCCATGCCCGCGCGCGGCCTCCACCAGGTCCGCGAAATCGTCGAGCGTGCCGAGGTCCGGGTGCAGCGCGTCGTGCCCGCCCTCCTTGGCGCCGGTCGCGTAGGGGCTGCCCACGTCGTCCGGCCCGGCGGTCAGGGTGTTGTTGCGCCCCTTGCGGTTCGTGCGCCCGATCGGGTGGATCGGCGGGAAGTAGAGCGTGTCGAACCCCAGATCCTTCACGTAGGGCAGATGCCCGATCACGTCGCGCAGCGTCCCGTGCGCCCCGGCCTTGCCGAGCGAGCGCGGGAAGAGCTCGTACCACGCCCCGAACGCCGCGCGCTCCCGGTCGCACCAGAGCGGCAGGTCCCGGCCCAGCGCCGTCTCCTCGCCCCGCGGCCCGGCCCGCGCCATCAACGCCACCGCGCCCGGCGCCATCAGCGCGTCGATCCCTTCGGATTTCGCCGCCTTGATCAACGCCTTGACCGCGCGGCCGTCCTCCCCTTTGGCGGAGACGCGGCCCAGGAGGATGATCCCCTCCTCGAGCTCCAC
Organism: uncultured Alphaproteobacteria bacterium; assembly: GCA_963833115.1. Lineage (GTDB taxonomy): Bacteria > Pseudomonadota > Alphaproteobacteria > Rhodobacterales > Rhodobacteraceae > Hasllibacter. The sequence continues at coordinate 1,004,758 of CAWHWS010000002.1, forward strand.
CGACACGTCCTGCCCGGCGGCGATCTTCTTGCCCGCGTCGCGGTGCCAGGTGGCGTAGAGGTCGCGCCAGGCGCGGATCGTGTAGGTCCAGGGCCCCGGCTCCGGCGCCGTCACCTCCCCGCCCCAGCGGTCGTTCTCGATCAGCGCCATCGGCGCCGTCGTCTCGTCCTTGCCGCCCTCGGGCCGCAGGACGATCTGCGCGCCCAGGACCTCGTGCCCGTCGCACACGATGTCGGCGCGCACCTCCATCGGCCGTCCGGCCACGCATTTGGCGGCATGCCGCCCGCCGTCTATCTCCGGGGAGACCGCCTCGATCGCGAGGCGGGAACGGGCCAGGTCGGCAAGGCGGGCGCGCGCGGCCCGGGACGGCGCTTTCATGGGCGACCTCCGAAGATGTTCAGCGGTGTGGTGGGGGCAACGTGTGCGGTCATGGGCGGGTCGGCGCAAGTCATCATCGGGCGAACACGCGCCCCGCGCCCCGGGTTCCGCCGGGGGGAACGGCCCGGCCCCTCCCCGCGTTGGCGAGAGACCCCGCGGCCCCCGTCGTGGCCAGCCCGAGGATCCCATCCGCATGAAGATCGCCCTCATGACGCGCAACGCGCGCCTCTATTCCTCCCGCCGCCTGATCGAGGCGGCGCAGGAGCGCGGCCACGAGATGGTGCCCATGGACACGCTGCGCTTCGTCATCGACGTCGCCGAGTCCGGCCCGACCCTCACCCTGGGCCGCGAGCCCGTCACCGGGATCGACGCCGTGATCCCTCGCATCGGGGTGTCGGTCACCTATTACGGCACCGCCGTCCTGCGGCAGTTCGAGCTCATGGGCACCTGGACGCTCAACGGCTCCATCGCCATCGAGCGCTCGCGCGACAAGCTGCGCTCCCTGCAGGTCCTCGCCGGGGAGGGGCTGGGCATGCCGCGCACCTCGATCGCGCACGCCTCGGCCCTGGTGGAGGAGGCACTGGCCCATGTCGGCGGCGCGCCCGCCATCATAAAGTCGCTCGAGGGCACGCAGGGCCTGGGCGTCGGCATCGTCGAGAGCGAGCGCAGCGCCAAGTCGGTGATCGAGGCGTTCCGCGCCCAGGACGTGAACGTCCTCATCCAGGAGTTCATCGAGGAGGCCGGCAACTCCGACATCCGCGTCATCGTCGTCGGCGACCGCGCCGTCGCCGCCATGAAGCGCACCGGCGCCGAGGGCGATTTCCGCTCCAACCTGCACCGGGGCGGCGGCGCCGAGCCCCACGAGCTCTCGGACGCCGAGCGCGCGACGGCCGTGCGCGCGGCGCAAGCGCTGGGCCTGAACGTGTGCGGCGTCGACATGCTGCCCTCGGACCGCGGCCCCGTCATCATGGAGGTCAACTCCTCGCCCGGGCTCGAAGGGGTGGAGGCCGCCACCGGCGTCGACGTCGCCGGCGCCATCCTGGAGTTCCTGGAGAACCAGGCCACCGGCCCGCGCGCGCCGCGCCGAGAGGCGCCCGTCGCCGCGACCGCGTCGCCGGCCGGGTGACGCGGCCGCAGGTCATCGGCGGCGCCGCCCTGGAGCCCGGCCGGCGGGTGGAGGTCGACCTTCCCGTCGCGGTCCTGGCCAGCCACGCGCCCGTCAACCTCACCGTCGTCGCGCAGCGCGGCGAGCGGCCGGGGCGCACGCTCTTCGTCTCGGCGGCCCTCCATGGCGACGAGGTCGTCGGCACGGAGGTCATCCGCCGCCTCCTGCGCCACCCGGCCCTGGACGGGATGGCCGGCACCCTCCTGGCGGTGCCGGTGGTCAACGCCTTCGGCTTCGTCTCGAACGAGCGCTACCTGCCCGACCGGCGCGACCTCAACCGCAGCTTTCCGGGCTCCGCCGCCGGCTCGCTCGCGGCCCAGCTCGCGCGCCTCTTCCTGACCGAGGTGGTGGAGCGCTCCGATCTCGGCATCGACCTGCACACCGGCGCGCGCCACCGCGCCAACCTGCCGCAGCTCCGCCTGACCGGCGACGACGCCGAGACGCGCGCCCTCGCGGCCGCCTTCGGCGCGCCCGTCGTCCTCGCGGGCGCGCCGCCGGACGGCTCGCTGCGCGCGGCGGCCAGGGACGTGCCGATCCTCCTCTACGAGGGCGGCGAGGCGTTGCGCCTGGACGAGGGGGCCGTGCGGGCCGGGCTCGCCGGCTGCCTCGGCGTGATGCGCGCCGTCGGCATGATCGCCTCCGGCCCCGCGCCGCGCCCGCCCGCCTGGCTCGCCCGCGGCGGCTGGGAGCGCGCGCCCCAGGGCGGCATGGTCCGGCACCGCCACGCCCTCGGCGACGTCGTGGCCGAAGGCGACGTGCTCGCCACCGTCGGCGACCCGTTCGGCCGCGGCGAGGAGCCCGTGCGCGCCCGGCGCGGCGGCATCGTGATCGGCCGCTCGCATCTCGCGACCGCCAACCGGGGCGACGCGATCTACAACATCGCCGTGCCCGAGGGCGGAACGGACCCCGCCGCCGCCATCGCCGCCGCCCGCGCCGCCTGGGAGGATCCCGGCCTCGGACCGGGGCGCGCCGCCGGGGCGTGACGCCCCCCCCGGTGCGCCGGCGCACACCGCCCCCGCGCGATAATCGCGCCGAACGTCGCCCGCGGGACTGGAGACGCGGGCCGCGCACCCCACATGGCCCTCAAGCCGTCCTTTCCGCTGCGACAGACCCGGAGCCGCCGATGCGATCCCCAGCCCTCCCCCTCCTCCTCGCGGCGGCGCTGTGGGCCCTTGTCCCCGCCGCGGCCCAGGACGCCGCGCGCAACCCCGCGCTGGGCGTCGATCCGCTCTTCTCCGCCGCCGAGATGGGCGCCGGCATCAACCGCGTCACCGACGAGATGGGCGAGATGGTCGCCGACATCGAGCTAGTCCTGCGCCGGGCGCCCTCGGGCCCGCAGGACGCCTCGCCGGAGGCGCTCGACGACGCGCTGCGCTTCGAGCCCTTCGACATCGTCGGCGAGCTGGTGCGCGACGACCTCGTCCTCCTGATGCGGCACGGCCCGACCGACTGGTCCAAGCGCGACGTCAAGGACGTGGCCCCGACCGATTGCGCCAACCAGCGCGTCATGACCCCGCTCGGCGAGGAGCGCATGCGCTCGCTCGGCATCCTGATGGCCGGCAACGGCCTGCGCCCGGGCAAGGTGATGGTGTCCGAATGGTGCCGCAACCAGCAGACCGTGGACCGCATCCTCGAAGGGTTCGAGCTCGTCGACCCCGCCTACGCCCGGCGCCTCCCGGTGGAGACCGATCCCGACCTCAACCTCCTCCTGTCCCTGCAGGGCGCCCCGGACGTCACCGGCATGCGCGAGGCGATCCTCGCCTGGGACGGCCCCGGGGAGGGCGACCCCTCCGGCCCCCTCCTGATGATCAGCCATTTCACGAACATCGCCGAGATCACCGAGTTCCACGTCTACGAGGGCGAGGCCCTGATCGTGGATCCCAAGCAGGGCGGCCGCGTGCTGGGCTACCTGCGCCTGCGCTCGGCGGCGCCCGACGAGGGGCACTTCCAGCCCGGCGAGACGGCCACCAACGGCGGGGAGGCGACCGAATGATCCGCGCCCTGACCGCCGCCGCCCTCCTCCTCGCCGCCGCCCCCGCCCTGGCGCAGGACGCCGCGCCCACCCTCGAATCCATGTCCCGCGGCCTCGCGCGCGAGGCCCCCGCCACCCCCGAGGCGATGGGCGCCGCCGTGCGGCAGCTCTCCGCCCACGAGGGCGAGATGAGCATGGACCTCGAGATCGTGATGAGCGCCGCGCCCAATCCCGTCCCGGACGTCGCCCCCGAGGCGAAGCGCGAGACCCTGCGCTTCGAGCCCTTCCAGATCGTGGACGAGATCTTCGACGACGACCTCGTGTTCCTCATGCGCGCGGGCCCCGCCGACCCCGAGCGCCCCGATGCGCCCGGCGCCGCCCCCGGCGACTGCGCCGCCCAGCGGACCATGACCCCGCTCGGCCGCGACCAGATGCGCTCCATGGGCATCCTGATGTCCGGCAACGGCCTGCGCCCCGGTCGCGTCCTGCGCTCGGACCGGTGCCGCGCCGGGGGCACGGTGGACATGCTAGTCGAGGGGTTCGGCATGATCGACCCCGATCACGCCGCCGCCCTGCCCGTGGAGCGCCTGGCCGCCGCCAACCCGCTGGACGCCGATCCGGCCGCGGACGTCGCCGCCCTGCGCGAGCGGATGATGGCCTGGGACGGGCCGCAGCAGGGGGACCAGGAGGGGCCGCTCCTCGTCGTCACCCATTACGACGTGATCGACGCGCTGACCTCGTTCCACGCCTACGAGGGCGAGATCCTGATCTTCGACCCCGATCGCGGCGGGCGCATCCTGGGCTACATCCGCCTGCGCTCCGCCGCCCCGGACGCCGCGCGATTCGGCCTCCCCGCCGCCGACTGACCCCGAGGAGCCCGCCATGCCGACCGCCCCCGACGCGATCCCCCGCCGCCGTCTCGGCGCGCTCGAGGTGCCGGCCATGGGCCTGGGCTGCATGGGCATGTCCGAGTTCTACGGCGCGCCCGACCCCGAGGAGGCGATGGCCACGCTCCGCCGCGCCCTCGACCTCGGGGTGACCTTCCTCGACACCGCCGACATCTACGGCCTCGGCCATAACGAGGAGCTCGTCGGCCGGCTCCTCGCCGAGCGCGGGCGCGGCGCCGCCACGATCGCCACCAAGTTCGGCATCCGCCGGCAGGGCGCCGGCTACGCCCGCACCATCGACAACGCGCCGGAGTACATGGCGCAGGCCTGCGAGGCCTCCCTGCGCCGCCTCGGCACCGAGCGAATCGACCTCTATTACGTCCACCGCATCGAGCGGGACCGCGAGATCGAGGACACGATGGGCGCGCTCTCCCGGCTCGTGGAGGCGGGCAAGATCGCCCATGTCGGCCTGTGCGAGCCGTCCGCCGCCACCCTGCGCCGCGCCGCCGCGGTCCATCCCGTCGCCGCCGTGCAGTCCGAATACTCCCTGTGGACCCGCGACCCCGCGCGGGACGGCGTGCTTGACGCCGCGCGAGAGGTCGGCGCCGGCCTCGTGCCCTACTCCCCCCTGGGGCGCGGCTTCCTCACCGGGACCGTCGCCGCCGCCGACCTCGCCGACGACGACTTCCGCAAGGGCAATCCCCGCTTCGCCGCCGAGGCGATGGACGCGAACATGAGGATCGTCGCCGTCATCCGCGCGATGGCGCAGGAGCGCGCCTGCACCCCGGCGCAGCTCGCCCTGGCCTGGGTCCTGGCCCAGGGCGAGGACGTCGTGCCCATCCCCGGCACCAAGCGCGTGCGCTGGCTGGAGGAGAACGCCGCCGCCCTCGCCGTCGGCCTCGCCCCGGCCGACCTCGCCCGCCTGGACGCCGCCATCCCCGCCCCCACCGGCGCCCGCTACACCGAGGAGGGCATGAAGGGCGTGGGGGTCTAGGCGCCCGCCCGCGCCGGGCCGCCGCCCGGGCCGGGCCGCCGTCCGAGCCCGGCCTCGCGGTCCCGGGCGGGGCGGCCGGACCGCGCCGGCCTAGTCCAGCGGCGCCAGGTGCCGCTCGATCTCCCGGCGGCGGTGCTCGTGCTGCGCCGGCAGGCGCAGCGCCTCGCCGAGATGGGCCGCGTCCTCGTCCCGGTCGAAGCCGGGCTCGTCGGTGGCCACCTCGAACAGGACGCCGCCGGGCGTGCGGAAGTAGATCGCCCAGAAATAGTCCCGGTCGATCACCGGCGTCACTCGATGCCCGGTGTCGAGGAGCGCCTCGCGCACCTCGAGCTGCCGCGCCCGGTTCGCCACCGCGAAGGCGATGTGGTGCACGGAGCCCGCGCCCTGTCCCGCGGGCGCGGCGCCCGGCGCCACCTCCACGTCGATCCGGTCCGCCCCGTTGCCCCCCGTGACCGCGTAGCGCGTCACCGCGCCCTCGGTCTCCACCGGCTCGTATCCCATGAAGCGCAGGAGCGCGTCCGTCGCGCCGCCGTCCGCCACCCGCATGTGCGCCCCGTCGAAGCCGCGGATGGCGTGCTCGCCGGGCACCTCCGCCGTCCAGGGGGCCCGCGCGTCCCCCGCGCGCTCCACGAGGGCGAACGCCTCGCCGTCCGGCCCCTCGAAGGCCAGCCGCCGCTCGCCGAAGGCCGTCCCCTCCCGCGCGCCGTCCAGTCGGCCGGCCCACCAGCCGAGCGATCCCTCCGGCACCGCGTAGCTCACGGTGGCGACCTCGCCGGTGCCGCGCGCGGCCCGCCGGGCCCCGGGGAAGGGGAAGTAGGTCATCACGCCGCCGGGCGTGCCGGCCGCGTCGCCGTAATAGAGGTGGTAGACCTCCGGCGCGTCGAAGTTCACCGTCTTCTTCACCCGCCGCAGGCCGAGGGCTCGGCGGTGGAACGCGTCCGTCGTCGCCGCGTCCGAGGCGATTGTGGTGACGTGGTGCAGGCCTTCGATCTGGGTCAGCATGGGGGTGTCTCCGATCCTGTCGTCCGGCGCGCGCGCGCCGCTCCCGGGTCATGTGCCCGCCCGCGCCCGCGCACGAAACCCGGGCCAGGGCACGGCATCTGTGCGCGGATCGCGCATGCATGGCATGCGCATGGGTCGTGCATGGCCCGTGCATGCCGGGTGATCATTGTGAATCGCCCCCGCCTGGGTGCATGTGCCCCGCGCCATGTCCGGAGGATCGCCATGCCCACCCCCACCAAGGAGGCCGTCCTCGCCGCGCTCGGCCGCATCGCGCTCCCCGACGGGCGCGACATCGTGACCGCCGGCCTCGTGCGCGCGCTCCAGGTCGGGGAGGGGTCCGCCCGCTTCGTGATGGAGGTCGCCCCAGAGGAGGCCGCGCGCCTGAAGCCCGTCCGCGACGCCGCCGAGGCCGCCCTCAAGTCCCTGGACGGGCTGGGAAACGTCTCGGTGATGATGACCGCCCACAGCGCGGCGCCGCCGCCCGACATCGCCCCGAGGAAGCCCGCCGCCCCCGCCGGCCCGCAGCCCGTGCCCGGCGTCGACCGCATCATCGCCATCGCCAGCGGCAAGGGCGGCGTCGGCAAGTCCACCGTCGCCGCCAACCTCGCGGTCGCCCTCGCCGCCACCGGCCGGCGCGTCGGCCTCCTCGACGCGGACGTCTACGGCCCCTCCCAGCCGCGCATGCTGGGCCTGTCCGGCCGCCCTGCCTCCCCCGACGGCAAGACGATAATTCCCATGCGGAACCATGGGGTCACCGCCATGTCGATGGGCCTGATGACCGAGGAGGGGCAGGCCGTGATCTGGCGCGGCCCGATGCTGATGAGCGCGCTCCAGCAGATGCTGCTCCAGGTCGAATGGGGCGGGCTCGACGTCCTGATCGTCGACCTGCCGCCGGGCACCGGCGACGTGCAGATGACGCTCAGCCAGAAGTTCCAGGTCACCGGCGCGATCGTCGTCTCCACCCCGCAGGACGTGGCGCTCCTGGACGCGCGCAAGGGTATCGACCTCTTCGCGCGCTTCGAGGTGCCGATCATCGGCCTGATCGAGAACATGAGCACGCATGTCTGCACCGCCTGCGGCCATGAGGAGCACATCTTCGGCCATGGCGGCGTGGCCCGCGAGGCCGAGCGCCTCGGCGCGCCCCTGCTGGCGGAGATCCCGCTCCACCTCGCGATCCGCACCTCCTCGGACGCCGGCACCCCGATCGTCGCCGCGGCCCCGGACTCTCCGCAGGCCAAGGCGTTCACCGATCTCGCGGCGCGGCTCGTCGCAAGCGGGCTCGCCTAGGGCGCGCTTCCCCAGGTGAAGAGGCGCTCGCCGCCGACGCGGTAGCCGTCGATCAGCGCCCGCGCCCGCGGGCCGGTCAGCCAGTCCTCCAGCCGGGCGGCGGCGCCCGCGGCCACCTGGGGCCCGCGGCCCCCGTCGACGGGCAGGTAGGAATACTGGTTGCGCAGGGCCGGATCGCCCTCGAACGCGATGGCGAGCCCCGCACGGGGGCCCGCGAGCCAGCTTCCCCGGTCCGACAGGGTGTAGGCCCCCATCCCGGCCGCGGCGTTGAGGGCCGCGCCCATGCCCGCGCCGATCTCCCGGTACCACGGCCCGAAGCCCGCCGGGTCCAGCCCCGCCCGGCGCCAGATTTCCAGCTCCGCCAGGTGGGTGCCGCTGTCGTCGCCCCGGCTGACGAAGGGGGCGCCGGACCTCGCCACGGCGGCGAGCGCGCCCGCGGCGTCCTGCGCGGCCCCGGCGCCGGCGGGGTCGTCCGCCGGGCCGATCAGCACGAAGTCGTTCCACATGATCTCGCGCCGGTGGCGCGCGTGCCCGGCGGCGACGAACGCCTCCTCGGCCTCGCGGGCGTGCACGAGGACCGCGTCGACATCCCCTGCCGCGCCCAGGCGCAGGGCCTGGCCGGTGCCGACCGCGAGGAGGCGCAGCTCGATCCCGGTATCGGCCTCGATCGCGGGCAGGAGGATCTCCGCGAGGCCCGAGTTCTCGAACGAGGTCGTGACCGCCATGCGCATGGTCTCGGCCGAGGCGGCCAGCGGCAGCAGGGCGAGGAGGAGCGCGCGGATCATTCGACGATGTCCCCCCTCAGGAACGCGGCCGCCTGCGGCGTGCGGGGCGCCGCGAAGAAGCCCGCCGCCGGCCCCGCCTCGTGGACCCGGCCATGGAGCAGGAAGACGACCTCGCTGGCAAGGCGCCGCGCCTGTCCCATGTCGTGCGTGGCGAGGATCAGGCGCGTGCCCCGCGCGGCCTCCTTGGCCAGATGCCCCTCGACCTGCGCGGTCGCGCGGCCGTCGAGGGAGGCGGTCGGCTCGTCGGCGATGAGGACGTCCGGGCGGCCGATCAGGGCGCGGGCGAGGGCCAGGCGCTGCGCCTCCCCGCCCGAGAGGGTCGCCGCGCGCTGGTCCATCAGGGCGCCGAGGTCGAAGCGGGCCGCGGCGGCGGCGACCCGGGCGCGCGTCTCGGCCGCGGGCCGGCGCGCGAGGCGCAGCGGGAACGCCAGGTTGGCCGCGACCGTGCGGCGCAGCATCACCGGCCGCTGGAAGACGAAGGCCCGCGCGCGCCGCGCCTCCGCCTCCGGCAGGGCCCAGTCCGCGCGTCCCTCCGCGGGCCGGGCCAGCCCGTGCATGAGGCGCAGGAGCGTGGTCTTGCCCGACCCGTTCGGGCCGATCACCGCCGTCACGCCGCTCCCGCCCAGTACGAGGTCCACCGGCCCGATCAGGCGCGCGCCGCCGCGGCGCACGGCCGCGCCCTCGATCCGGAGCGGCAGGACGCTCACCACCGGCCCCGCCGCTCGGTGCGCAGCGCCCAGTGCGCCGCGCCGCTGACCCCAAGGGAGATCGCGACGAGGACGAGGCCGAGGCCCATGGCGAGGGCGAAGTCGCCGCGCCCGGTCTCCAGCGCGATGGCGGTGGTCAGGACGCGGGTCGCGCCATCGATGTTGCCGCCCACGATCATGATCGCGCCGACCTCGCCCACGGCGCGGCCGAAGCCCGCGAGCGCCGCCACGAGGAGGGCGCGCCGGCCGTCGAGGAGGAGGGCCGCGACGCGCTGCGCCGGGGTGGCGTTCATCGCGATCAGGAGGTCGCGATACTCGGCCCAGAGCTCGCGCATCGCCTGATGCGCGATCGAGGCGACGAGGGGCGCGGTGATGACCACCTGCGCCGCGATCATCGCCGCGGGCGTGTAGAGCAGGCCCAGCACGCCGAGGGGCCCGCCGCGCGAGAGCAGGAGGTAGACGAGCAGCCCCACCGCCACCGGCGGCAGGCCCATGAGCGCGTTGAGCGCCGCGACCACGGCGCGCCGCGCCCGGAAGCGGCGGATCGCGAGCCAGGCGCCCAGCGGCAGGCCGAGCGCGCAGGCGATCAGCGTCGCCGCGCCGCTCACGAGGAGCGAGCGGGCCGAGATCTCGATCAACTCGGCATCGAGGGCTAGGATCATGCGGATCGCCGCGGCGAGCCCGGCGGCGAGGTCGTCCATCGGGCCGCACTAGCCGCGCGGCGCGGCGGGGGGAAGCGGATGCTGGGATGGACGGTGATCGCGGGCGTGTCGGGCAGCGGCAAGTCCGCCGTGGGCGCCGCCCTGGCCGAGGCGCTGGGCGTGCCTTTCGTCGAGGGGGACGACCATCACCCTCCCGAGAACGTCGCGCGCATGGCGGCGGGCCACCCCCTGACGGACGTCATGCGCGCGCCCTGGATCGACGCGCTGGTCGCGGCCGCGCGGGCGGCGGGGCCGTCGGTCGTCGCCTGCTCGGCGCTGCGGCAGGTGCACCGGGATCGCCTGCGGGCGGGCCTCGCCCCCCTGACGCTCGTCAAGCTGGAGGTGCCCCGCGGCGTCCTGGCCGCGCGGATGGCGGCGCGGAAGCACTTCATGCCCGGCGCCCTCCTGGACAGCCAACTCGCCGCCGCCGAGCCCTGGGCGGAGGGGGAGGGGGTCATCCTGAACGGCGCGGCGCCCATCGCGGAGGTCGTGCGCGCCGCCCGCCGGGCCCTGACCTAGACTTGGACCTAGACCTGGGCCGGACGGGCGCGCCGCGCGGCGCGGGCGAAGGCGGCCAGGAACGCCGCCGTCAGCATCAGGACGATCGTCGGCGCCGGGGCCGAATCGATCCAGAAGCTCAGCCAGATGCCCAAGCCCCCCGCCGCCGCCGTGATCGCGACGGCCGCGATCAGCATCGCCCCGAAGCTGCGCGTGACCAGGAAGGCAATGGCGCCCGGCGCGATCAGGAGGCCGATCGCCAGGATGATGCCCACCGCGCTGAGCGCGGCCACGACGGCGAGCGAGATCGCCGCCAGCAGCCCGTAGTGCAGCCAGGCGACCGGCAGGCCCATGGCCCGCGCCTGGACCGGGTCGAACGCGTGCAGCATCAGGTCGCGCCACTTCACCGCGAGGACCGCCGTGAGCCCCGCGCCGATCAGGCCCGCGGTCCAGAGAATCCGCCGCGCCCACGCCGAGGAGGTTCCCGAAGAGGATATGGTCGAGATGCACGTCCGTCGGCGTCCAGACGTAGAGGACGAGGCCGAGCCCGAACATGCCGGAGAACACGACGCCCATGACGGTGTCGCGCTTGACGCGGCTGTTCTGCGCCAGCCAGCCGGTCGCGATGGCGCAGAACATGCCGGCCCCGAACGCGCCCAGCAGGAGCGGCAGCCCCGCCACGTAGGCGATCACGATGCCGGGCAGGACCGCGTGGCTCACCGCGTCGCCCATCAGGGACCAGCCCTTGAGCACCAGGACGCACGACAGCAGGGCCATGGGCGGCGCCAGCAGGAGCATGATCCAGAACGCGCTGCGCATGAACGCGAACTCGAACGGCAGGAGCGGGTCGAACGTCATGCCGCCCGCGCCCGGCGCCGCGAGGCGAGCCAGCCGTGCCGCGGCGCGAAGGCGAAGGCGGCGAGGAAGAGGAGGGTCTGAAGCACCACGATCACCCCGCCCGTCGCCCCGTCGAGGAAGTAGCTCAGGTATGCGCCCGCGAAGGCGGTGCCGGCGCCGATGGCGACGGAGAGGATCAGGAGCCGCCCGAACCGGTCGGTCAGCAGGTAGGCCGTGGCGCCCGGCGTCACGACCATCGCGATCACCAGGAAGGCGCCCACCGTCTGCAGCGCCGCGACGCAGGACGCGGCCAGGAGGGTGAAGAAGACGAGGCGCAGCAGGCCGGTGTCGAGCCCGATCGAGCGGGCATGGCTCTCGTCGAAGAAGGTGACCATCAGGTCCCGCCAGAGGACCGTCAGGACGGTCAGGGACACCGCGCCGATGATCGCGAGCTGCGCCGTGTCGCCGGGCGTGATGGCGAGGATGTTGCCCAGGGTGATCGTCTGGATGTCGATGGACGTGGGCGAGAGGGACGCCATGAAGAGGCCGAGCCCGAAGAAGGAGGTGAAGATGATGCCGATGATCGCGTCCTCCTTGAGCCCCGTGCGCGCATTCAGGAACAGCATCGCGCCCGCCGCCAGCCCGCCGGAGAGGAACGCGCCGAGCGCGAAGGGCAGCCCCAGGAGGTAGGCCCCCGCGACGCCGGGCACGATGGAATGGCTGAGCGCGTCGCCGATCAAGGACCAGCCCTTGAGCATGAGATAGGCCGAGAGGAACGCGCAGAGCGCGCCCACCATGGCCGAGACCCACATCGCGTTGACCATGTAGCCGTAGCCGAAGGGCTCCAGGAGGATCATTCGGCGTCCTCGGCGCGGCGCGGATGGGGCAGGCCGTCGTAGAGGACGAAGGGCCGCTCGTCATCCGTGAGGATCGTGACCTGCCGCGCGTCCTCGTCGTCGTGCAGGTCGTCGCCGCCCAGGACGAAATGGCGCAGCACGCCGCCGAAGGCGCGCTCCAGGTTGGCGCGGGTGAAGGTCGTCTCGGTCGGGCCGTGGGCGATCACCGTGCCCTTCACGAGGACCGTGCGATCGCAGAACTCGGGCACCGAGCCGAGGTTGTGGGTGCTCACGAGCATCACCCGCCCCTCGGCGCGCATCTCGCGCATCAGGCCGACGATCGCGTCCTCGGTGGCGACGTCGACGCCGGTGAACGGCTCGTCGAGCAGGATCACCCGCCCGTCCTGCGCCAACGCGCGGGCGAGGAAGACGCGCTTCCTCTGCCCGCCGGAGAGCTCGCCGATCTGCCGGTGGCGATAGGCGGTCATGCCGACGCGCTCGAGGGCGGTGGTCACGGCCTCCTTGTCGGCCTGCGCGGCGATGCGCAGCAGGCCCATGCGCCCGTAGCGGCCCATCATCACCACGTCCTCCACCAGCACCGGGAAGGACCAGTCCACCTCCTCGGCCTGCGGCACGTAGGCGACGAGCCCGGCCTTCAGGGCGGCCTTGACCGGGCGGCCGAGCACCTCGATCCGGCCCGACGCGGCCGGCAGGAGGCCCATGATCGCCTTGAAGAGCGTGGACTTGCCGGCGCCGTTCACACCGACCAGCGCGGTGATCGTGTGGGTCGGGATCTCGAAGCTCGCGTCGCGCAGGGCGACGGTGCCGTTGCGGTAGGCGACGGTGACGCCGTCGGCGCGCAGGCCCGCCTCGGCGGCGGCGAGATCCTTCACCCGGCCTCCGCGCCGGTGAGGCCGTCCACCACCGTCTCGGTCGTGACGCGCAGCAGGTCGAGATAGGTGGGCACCGGGCCGCCCGCCTCGGAGAGCGAATCGACGTAGAGGACGCCGCCGTAGCGCGCGCCGGTCTCGCGGGCGACCTGCTCGGCCGGGTCGGTGTTGACCGTGCTCTCGCAGAACACGGCCGGGACCTCGTGTTCGCGCACGGCGTCGATCACCCGGCGCACCTGCTGGGGCGTGCCGGTGGCGTCCGCGTTGATCGGCCAGAGATAGACCTCGCGCAGGCCGAGGTCGCGCGCGAGGTAGCTGAACGCGCCCTCGCAGGTCACCAGCCAGCGCGCATCCTCCGGCACCTGCGAGACGGCGGCGACGAGGGGGCCCAGGGTCGCGGCGATCTCGGCCTTGTAGGCTTCCGCGTTGGCCGCGTAGTCGGCCGCGTTCTCGGGATCGACGCCGGACAGGGCGGCCGCGATGTTGTCCACGTAGATCGCCGCCGAGCTCGGCGACATCCAGGCGTGCGGGTTCGGCCGGCCCTCGTAGCCGCCCGAGGAGATCGCGATCGGCTCGACCCCGTCGGAGAGCGTGGCCGAGGGCACGTCGCCGAGGTTCGCGAGGAACTGCTCGAACCAGAGCTCCAGGTTCATGCCGTTGCGCAGCAGGAGGTCCGCGTCCCGCAGGCCGACGATGTCCCGCGGCGTGGGCTGGTAGCCGTGGATCTCCGCCCCCGGCTTGGTGATCGAGACGACCTGCGCATGCTCGCCCGCGACCTGCCGGGCCATGTCGGCGATGACGGTGAAGGTCGTGGCGACCTTGATCTCGGCCGCGGCGGCGACGGGCAGGCCCGCGGCGGCGAGGGCGAGGGCGGCGAGCGTGGCGCGCAAGGTCGTCTCCCGAATGCAGTTGCAAGGCGTTCGCAACTCGCTGCCGATATACGCCTGCAAGCTCTTCGGTCAAGCCAGTTGCGACGCATTCTCATTCGTGGCAGGTCAGTTGCGAGTGGCGGCGGGGGCGGGATGACGGATCGGAACGGGGCGGGACGGACGCGGCGGATCGAGCGGCTGGAGTCCGGGCTCCGCGAGGCCGGCGTGCGGGTCACCCGGCAGCGGGCGGCGGTCCTGCGTGCCCTGGCCTCGGGCGGCGACCATCCCGGCGCCGCGGAGGTCCACGCGCGCGCCGGCCGGATCGAGCCCTCGGTGAGCCTGGCGACCGTCTACCGCACGCTGGGCGTCCTGGAGCGCGAGGGCCTCCTGGACCGTCACGCCTTCGACGGCGGCGGGACGGGGGCGGCGCGCTACGAGCTCGGCGACGCGCCGCATCACGACCACCTGATCGACGTCGAGACCGGCGAGGTCGTGGAGTTCCGCGACGATCGGATCGAGGCCCTGCAGGCCGAGATCGCGCGCGAGCTGGGCTACGACATGGTCGATCACCGGCTGGAGCTGTTCGGCCGGCGGCGGGCCCCCTAGCCGGAGGGACGGCCCGCGCTCGCCGTCCGGGCGGGATGGGCCCCCAGGCGGAGGGCGGCGCGCACGAAGCCGTGCTCGGCCGGTGCGAAGAGGCAGTCGAGGACGAAGGTGGCGGGCGAGAGCGGGGTCATCGCGGATCCTCCTGGAGGCGGTGGCGCCCACCGGGTGCCCCCCTCGCGCGACCCGCGGATGACGGGCGGATGGCGCGGGCATGACGCTTCGCTAGAGCGCGGCGACGATCCCCGCCGCCAGCAGGGCCCCCGCCCCGGTGAGGGCCGCGCCGAAGGCCATCCACCAGGCCGGGTGCCATTGCGCCTTGTCCTCGATCTCGCGCGCCGCGTCCGAGGTGCGCCGCGCGTCGATCAGGGCGCGCTCGGCCAGGGCGGGCAGCCGCGGGCCGAAACGGGCCAGCACCCGCGCCGTGCGCGCCAGATCCCGCGCCAGCGCCTGCGGGCCCACGTTCTGGCGCACGTATTCGGCGACGACGGGCTGCGCCACGGACCAGATGTTGATCTGCGGGTTGAGGGAGCGCGACACGCCCTCCACCACCACCATCGTGCGCTGCAGGAGGATGAGCTCGGTGCGCGTCTCCATCCCGAACCGCTCGGTCACCTCGAAGAGGTAGCTCAGGAGCCGCCCCATGGAGATGCGGGACGCGTCCATGCCGAAGATCGGCTCGCCGACCGAGCGCAGCGCCTGGGCGAAGGCGTCGATGTCGCGGCCGGGGGGGACGTAGCCGGCCTCGAAATGGACCTCGGCGACGCGGCGGTAGTCGCGGCGGATGAAGCCGAAGATGATCTCGGCGTAGACGCGGCGGGTGTACTCGTCGAGCCGGCCCATGATGCCGAAATCCAAGGCGACGATGTCGCCCTCCGGCCCGATCTTCAGGTTCCCCTGGTGCATGTCGGCGTGGAAGTAGCCGTCGCGCAGCGCGTGGCTCAGGAAGAGGCGCAGCACCCGCTCGCCCAGGGCGTGCCGGTCGTGCCCCGCCGCCACGATCGCGGCGATGTCGCCGGCGCCGATCCCCTCGACCCAGCCCTGGGTCATCACCCGCCGCGAGGACAGGAACCAGTGCACCTTGGGCAGGCGGAAGCCCTCGTCGCGCTTGGTGTGCTCGGCGAACTCGGCGCTCGCGCTGACCTCGAGCCGCAGGTCCAGCTCGCCCTGCACCACGCCGTCGAAATGGGCGACCACGTCCATCGGGCGCAGGCGCCGCGCCTGCGGGGCGAGCCAGGAGACGATCCGCGCCGCGAGGTAGAACGCGTCGACGTCGCGGCGGAAGGCGCGCTCGATCCCAGGGCGCAGGACCTTGACGGCCACCGCCTCGCCCGTACCGACCAGGCGCGCGCGGTGCACCTGCGCGATGGAGGCGGCCGCGACCGGCTCCGAGAACTCCGAGAAGAGCGCGTCCACCGGCGCGCCGAGCTCGGCCTCGACCGTGCGGCGGGCCTCCGCGGTCGGGAACGGGGGCAGCTCGTCCTGCAGGACGCGCATCTGCGTGGCGAGATGCTCGCCGATCACGTCCGGCCGCGTGCTCAGGATCTGTCCGAACTTGATGTAGGCCGGGCCCAGCACCGTGAGGGCGCGCGGCACCGGCGGCATGGACGGATCCCCCGCATAGCCCAGCCAGGCGAAGGGCGCGGCCAGCGCGCGCAGCACCCCTCGCACCAGGGCGGGCGCCTCGAACGCGTCGAGGATCACCGTCATCGCCCCGGTGCGCTCGAGCGTGGCGCCGGTGCGGATCAGGCGGACGATGTTGTGCGGGCCGCGCACCTAGAGCGACCACCCCGAATGGAGCGCGGCGATGCCCTGGGTCAGGTTGCGGTAGCGCACCTGCCCGAAGCCGGCCTCTCGGATCATCGCCGCGAACGCCTCCTGGTCCGGGAAGTTGCGGATGCTCTCGACGAGGTACTGGTAGCTGTCCCGGTCGCCCGCGATCGCCTGGCCCATGCGGGGGATGACGTTGAACGAATAGAGGTCGTAGGCGCGCTGCAGCATCGGGTTCGGGAGCTGGCTGAACTCGAGCACCATGAGCCGCCCGCCCGGGCGCAGGACGCGGTAGGCCTCGCGCAGCGCGTCGGGGATGCGCGTGACGTTCCGGATGCCGAAGCTGATCGTGTAGCGGTCGAAGCTGGCATCCTCGAAGGGCAGGGCCATCGCGTCGCCCGCGATCCATTCCAGCCGATCCTCCAGGGAGGCCGCCTCCGCCCGCCGCCGCCCCTCGGCGAGCATCGGCTCGGTCAGGTCGAGGACCACCGCCTCGGCGCCCGGCGCGCGGCGCAGGAAGCGGAACGCGATGTCCCCGGTGCCGCCGGCCACGTCGAGGAGGCGCTGCCCGTCCCGGGGGGCCAGCCAGTCCATCGCCGCGTCCTTCCACAGGCGGTGCACGCCGCCCGACATCACGTCGTTCATCACGTCGTAGCGCGAGGCCACCGAGGAGAAGACGCCGTGCACCAGCCCGGCCTTCTCGTCCTCGCCCACAGTGCGGGCGCCGAAATGCGTGGTCTTGTCGGTCATGGCTCGCCTATTCGCGGAGGGCTTGCCGCCGGCCTGGCGGACCCCCTTCTTATAGGTCCCGCCGAGGAGACGGAAAGCGCGATGCCCGAGCTGCCAGAGGTCGAGACGGTGCGCGCGGGGCTCGTGCCGGCGATGGTGGGCCGCGCGATCGAGCGCGCGGAGGTCCGGCGCGAGGGGCTGCGCCGACCCTTCCCGGAGCGCATGGTGGAGCGGCTCGAGGGCGCGCGCGTGCTCGGGCTGCGCCGGCGATCGAAATACATCCTGGCCGACCTCTCCACCGGCGAGACGCTGCTGATCCACCTGGGGATGAGCGGGCGGATGACCGTGTCCGGCGCGGGGCTGGCGCGCTTCGTTCACGATCACCCGCCGCGGCAGGCGCACGACCATGTCGTGATCGAGATGGAGGGCGGCGCGCGCGTCACCTTCAACGACGCCCGCCGATTCGGTTCGATGGACCTGACGGCGACCTGCGAGGCCGGCGCGCATCCCCTCCTGGCCGGGCTCGGGCCCGAGCCGCTGGAGGACGCGTTCGACGGCGCGCGCCTCGCCGGGGCCTTCACCGGACGGCGCACGCCGGTGAAGGCCGCCCTCCTCGACCAGCGGATCGTGGCGGGGCTCGGCAACATCTACGTCTGCGAGGCGCTCCACCGGGCGGGGATCTCGCCGCGACGGCGGGCTGGGCGCATCGCGCGCGCCCGAATCGACCGCTTGGTGCCGATCATCAAGGACGTCCTGACCGAGGCGATCGCGGCCGGCGGCTCGTCCCTCCGCGACCACCGGCGGGCGGACGGGGCGATGGGCTACTTCCAGCACGGCTTCTCCGCCTACGGCCGCGAGGGCCTGCCCTGCGGCATGCCGGGCTGCGGCGGCACGATCGCGCGCATCGTGCAGTCGGGGCGCTCCACCTTCCACTGCCCGGCCTGCCAGAGATGACTTGAACCCACCCGCACAGGCGCTAACCCTCCGCACCTGCGCGCATGGGGGCGCGCGCCCCGGGAGTGCGTCCACATGGCCTTCGAGACCATCGCGGTCGATATCGACGACCACATCATGACCATCCGCCTCGACCGGCCCGACGCGCTCAACGCGCTCAGCCCGCAGGTCATGGAGGAGCTCGCCCAGGCGCTGGGCAGCGCGGGCCGCGACGCCAAGGTGCGCTGCATCATCGTCACCGGCTCCGAGAAGGCGTTCGCGGCCGGGGCCGACATCAAGGAGATGGCGAGCCGCGGCTTCGCCGAGATGTTCGCCGGCGGGCCGTTCGAGGCCGGACCGGCCGCCTTCGCGCGCTGCCGCAAGCCCGTGATCGCCGCCGTCTCGGGCTACGCGCTCGGCGGGGGATGCGAGCTGATGATGCTGTGCGACTTCGCCATCGCCGCCGACACCGCCAAGTTCGGCATGCCGGAGGTGAACCTCGGCGTGATGCCCGGCATCGGCGGCACCCAGCGCCTGACGCGCCTGGTGGGCCGCGCCAAGGCGATGGAGATGCAGCTCACGGGCCGCTTCATGAGCGCCGAGGAGGCCGAGCGCGCCGGCCTCGTCTCCCGCGTGGTGCCGGCCAAGAAGCTGATGGAGGAGGCGCGCGCCGCGGCCGCCAAGATCACCGAGAAGTCGATGCTCGCGGTCATGGCCATCAAGGAGGCCGTCAACGCCGCCGACGAGATGCCCCTGACCCCCGGCATCCTCTTCGAGCAGCGCCTCTTCGACGGCCTCTTCGCCACCGAGGACCAGGCCGAGGGCATGGCCGCCTTCCTCGAGAAGCGCGAGCCCCAGTTCCGCGACAGGTAACCGCCTGCGGGGCGGTGGCCGGGCGCGTCCGATGTTGACGGCCCCCCGCGCACCGACTACGCGGCGCCGATCATGCGCGTGAGGCCCGCCAGGCCGGATCGGACGCGGCCTCGGCCGGTCCTGGAACGGCTCCGAGCCGCGCGACCGCCCGTTCCACGGCCCCGAGGGGCCCCGCCGATCCGAAGGACAGACCCCCATGGCCAACACCCCGCAGTCCAAGAAGCGCGCCCGTCAGAACGAGGCCCGCTTCGCCGTCAACAAGGCCCGCCGCTCGCGCATCCGCACCTACCTGCGCAAGGTCGAGGAGGCGATCGCCTCGGGCGACAAGGCCGCGGCGGAGGCCGCCCTGCGCGCCGCCCAGCCCGAGATCATGCGCGGCGTGACCAAGGGCGTGCTGCACAAGAACACCGCCTCGCGGAAGGTCTCGCGCCTCTCGGGCCGGGTGAACGCCATCGCCTGATGCCGCGCGCGGCGAGGTGTCGGAGGGGCGTCCTTCGGGGCGCCCTTTGCATGTCCGGCAAGGGCCCGCCGGGGCGCCGTGACATTAATCGCGCGGGATTTCAGCGGGTCGTCCGATTCCGGGTGGGCGCGCCCGGAGTCAACCGAAGAGATCCGTTGCGACTCGCGGATCCGGGCCGCTAGTTTAATTCATCGCACAAGGAGGTCCGGTGGATCGACCGGCGCGGCGGGGGCTCCACGGGGCCCGTTCCGATCCGGCACACGGAGCGCCCCCCGGGGCTCTTCGACATGCGGCGCCCCGCCAGGGACCGCGCCGCCGATCCGGGCAAGCCACCCATCTCGGGCGCACGTCCCGCGCCGCCCCGTCCGGGCGGATGCGAAGGCCGTTCCCGAGGCCCTGCCGACGACCGGGCTGCCATCCGGGCGTCGGCGCGTCGGGCCACGTTGGGCATGAGACCGGCCGATCGGGCCGGCGGGGACCTTCGAGGCGGCCGGGCGGCCGGCGCGGACCGACGAGCGCGGTGCCGCGGCGGCGCGACATTTGGGGAACGGGCGCGCGGGGACCGGCCGCGCCCACGATGACGAGGTACGAGCGGGAATGACCGAACTCGACTGGGAGGCGGTGCGCGACGCGCTCCGCGGCGCCATGGGGCAGGCGAACTACGCCCATTTCATACAGCCCCTGCGTTTCGCGGGGCATGACGGGGAGGTCGCGCGCTTCCTCGCCCCGAGCCGGTTCCAGTCCGACTGGCTGGCCAACAACTACGCCGCGCCGATCCTGCGGGCGATCGAGGCGGCCGGGCACGAGGTGCGCCGCGTCGCCTTCAGCGTCGACACGGGCGCGCCCGCCGCGGCGCCCGCCGATGCGCCCGCCGCCGCCGCGCCCCTGCCCGCGTCGGGCACGGCCGACCTGCCGGGCGCGCCGCTCGATCCGCGCTTCACCTTCGACAGCTTCGTCACCGGCCGGCCCAACGAGCTCGCCGTCGCCGCGGCCCGCCGCGTCGCCGATACCGGGGAGGCGGGGTTCAACCCGCTCTTCCTCTACGGGGGCGTCGGGCTGGGGAAGACGCACCTGATGCACGCCATCGCCTGGGCGGTGCGGGATCGAGATCCCTCCGCGACGGTGCTCTACCTGTCCGCGGAGCGCTTCATGTTCCACTTCGTCGCCGCGCTCCGCGAGCGCAAGATGATGGACTTCAAGGAGGCGTTCCGCTCCGTCGACCTCCTGATGGTCGACGACGTGCAGTTCATCGCCGGCAAGAACTCCACCCAGGAGGAGTTCTTCCACACGTTCAACGCGCTCGTCGACCAGGGCAAGCAGATCGTCATCAGCGCCGACCGCTCCCCCGGAGAGATCCGCGACCTCGAGGACCGCATCGCCAGCCGGCTCCAGTCCGGCCTCGTCGTCGACATCCACCCGACCGACTACGAGCTGCGCCTCTCGGTCCTGCAGGCCAAGGCCGCCCCCCGCTGCGCCGAGGCTGGGGTGGAGATCGCGCCCGGCGTCCTGGAGTACCTCGCCCACCGCATCAGCACCAACGTCCGCGTGCTGGAGGGCTCGCTCAACCGCCTCTTCGCGCATCAGGGGCTCGTCGGCGGGCCCATCGACCTCGACATCGTGCAGCGCAGCCTGGGCGACATCCTGCGCGCCTCGGACCGCAAGGTCTCCCTCGCCGAGATCCAGCGCAAGGTCGCGGACCACTACAACATCCGCCTCTCCGAGCTGATCGGCCCGCGCCGCACCCGCAACATCGCGCGGCCCCGCCAAGTGGCGATGTACCTCGCCAAGACCCTGACGCAGCGCTCCCTGCCAGAGATCGGGCGCGACTTCGGCGGGCGCGACCACACCACCATCCTGCACGGCGTCCGGCGGATCGAGGAGCTGCAGACGATCGACGCGACCATCGCCGAGGACGTCGAGCAGCTCCGCCGCATCCTCGAAGCCTAGGGCTTGCGGCCGGCGCGCCCCGGGCTCCGCCCCGAAGGGGCCTTGCGCGGGGCGGGGTAAACGGTAGCTTCGCGGTCCCCGCCGGGCTGCCCCGGGGATCAGTTCGGAGACCGGGATGAAGATCACCATCGAGCGCGCCGCCCTTCTCGCGGCGGTCGGCCACGCCAGCTCGGTCGTGGAGCGGCGCGGCACCATCCCCATCCTGTCCAACGTCCTGATCGAGGCCGGGGACGGCGGCGTCACCTTCCGCGCCACCGACCTCGACGTGGAGGTCGCGGACCGCGCCAAGGCCGCCGTCGACCGCCCCGGCGCCACCACGGTCAACGCCCTCACCCTCAACGAGATCGTGCGCAAGCTGCCCGACGGCGCCACCGTCGAGCTCGCCGAGGACCAGGCCGCCGGCCGCCTCACCGTCTCGGCCGGACGCTCGACCTTCTCGCTCGCGACCCTGCCGCGGCAGGATTTCCCCCAGGTCGCGAGCCCCGATTACCAGGCGGAGTTCGCGATCCCGGCGGCGCAGCTCAAGCGCCTGTTCGACAAGTCCGAGTTCGCCATCTCCACCGAGGAGACGCGCTACTACCTCAACGGCGTGTACCTGCACGTCGCGGAGACGGATGGGGGCCGCGTCCTGCGCGCCGTGGCCACCGACGGGCACCGCCTCGCGCGCGTGGACGCCGAGCTGCCGATGGGCGCCGAGGACATGCCCGGCGTCATCGTGCCGCGCAAGACGGTCAAGGAGGTGCGCCGCCTCCTGGCCGAGGACGACGAGACGATCGGCCTCTCGGTCTCTGATTCGAAGATTCGGTTCGCGGCCGGCGAGCTCACGCTCGTCTCCAAGGTGATCGACGGCACGTTCCCGGACTACACCCGGGTCATCCCGACCGGGAACGCCAAGCAGATGACAGTGGACGCGGGCGACTTCGCGCAGGCCGTGGACCGCGTCGCCACCGTCTCCTCCGAGCGCAGCCGCGCGGTGAAGATGACGATCGAGGACGACCGCCTGATCCTCTCGGTCAACGCGCCCGATTCGGGCACCGCCTCCGAGGAGATGACCGTCGGCTACGATGCCGAGCGCATCGAGATCGGCTTCAACGCCAAGTACCTGCGCGAGATCGCCCAGCAGGTCGACCGCGAGAACGCCGTGTTCCTCTTCAACTCGCCCGGCGATCCCGCCCTGATGCGGGAGGGCGCCGACGACAGCGCCGTCTACGTGGTCATGCCGATGCGCGTCTGAGGCCCCTCGGGGCCCCGCGCCCGTGGCCGCGATCACCCGGCTGGAGCTCGTCCAGTTCCGCTCGCACGCCGCGCTCGCGCTCGACGTCGGGCCGGGCCCCGTGGCCCTGCACGGGCCCAACGGCGCGGGCAAGACCAACGTCCTGGAGGCCGTGAGCCTGCTGTCGCCCGGCCGCGGCATGCGCCGCGCCGCGGCCGAGGACCTGGCCCGCCGGGAGGCCGGCGTCGGCTGGCGGATCGGCGCGCGCCTGACCGCCGCCGGCGAGGCGCGCGAGGTCGACGCGCGCGCCGAGCCCGGCCGCGCCCGCGCCGTGCGCGTGGACGACAAGGCCGTGCCGCAGGTGGCGCTGGGGCGGCTGGCGCGCGTCCTCTGGCTCGTGCCCTCGATGGACCGCCTCTGGACCGATGGGCCCGAGGGCCGGCGCCGCTTCCTCGACCGCATCGCGCTCAGCTTCGAGCCGAGCCACGCGGAGGCGGCCCTGACCTATGAGAAGGCGATGCGCGAGCGCAACCGCCTGCTGCGCGACCAGGTCCGCGACGCCCACTGGTACGCCGCGCTGGAGCGGCAGATGGCCCTGTCCGGCGCCGCGATCCAGGACGAGCGCGCCCACGCGGTGGCCCGCCTCCTCGCCGCGCAGGCCGGCGCCGGGGACGCCTTCCCCCGCGCCGGCCTGGAGCTGGCGGGGGAGGGGCCGCGCGGGGCGGACGCCCTCGCCGCGGCCTTCCGGGAGGGCCGCCGGGACGACATGTACGCCGGGCGCACCCTCGCCGGCCCCCATCGCGCCGACCTCGCGGCCAGCTTCGCCGCCAAGGGCGTGCCGGCCGCGCAGTCCTCCACCGGCGAGCAGAAGGCCCTGCTGATCGCGCTCCTCCTCGCCAACGCCCGCGCCCTGGCGCAGGACCACGGCGCGCCGCCCGTCCTCCTCCTCGACGAGGTCGCCGCCCATCTCGACGCCGCGCGCCGCCGCGCCCTCTACTCCGAGATCGCGGCCCTGGGCGCCCAGGCGTGGATGACGGGCACGGACGCGGCCCTCTTCGACGGGCTGGAGGGCGCCACCCGCCTCGCCGTCGCGGAGGGCCCGCGCGGCAGCGCCGTCGCCCCCGGGTGAGCCGCGCCGACGCGGCACCGCATCTTGTGTCCGCGACGTGACATCCCCCCGCGGGACCGCTATATTTCGCGCAACGCCAGAAGGATTTCCCCAATGTCAGACGCCGCCCCGCAGCCGGCCGAGTACGGCGCCGATTCGATCAAGGTCCTCAAGGGCCTGGAGGCCGTGCGCAAGCGTCCCGGCATGTACATCGGCGACACCGACGACGGCTCCGGCCTGCACCACATGGTCTACGAGGTCGTGGACAACGGCATCGACGAGGCGCTGGCCGGCCATGCGAGCCACGTGAGCGTCACGATCCACGCCGACAACTCCGTCTCCGTGGCCGACGATGGCCGCGGCATCCCCGTCGGCATCCACGAGGGGGAGGGGGTCTCCGCCGCCGAGGTCATCATGACCCAGCTCCACGCGGGCGGTAAGTTCGACAGCAACTCCTACAAGGTCTCCGGCGGCCTGCACGGCGTCGGCGTCTCGGTCGTCAACGCCCTCTCCGACTGGCTGGAGCTGCGCATCTGGCGCGAGGGCAAGGAGCACGTCGCACGCTTCGAGGGCGGTTTCACCGCCGAGAGCCTGAGCGTCGTCGGCCCCGCCGACCGCACCGGCACCGAGGTCCGCTTCATGGCGTCCCTCGGGACCTTCTCGAACCTCGACTACGTCTTCCGCACCCTCGAGAACCGCCTGCGCGAGCTCGCGTTCCTCAACTCCGGCGTGCGTATCGTCCTGCGCGACGAGCGGCCCGCCGAGCCCCTGGTGTCCGAGCTCTTCTACGAGGGCGGGGTGCGCGAGTTCGTCAAGTACCTCGACCGGTCCAAGTCCGCCGTCCTGCCCGAGCCCATCTTCATGACCGGCACGCGCGACGACATCGGCGTCGAGGTCGCGATGTGGTGGAACGACGGCTACAACGAGATGGTCCTGCCGTTCACCAACAACATCCCGCAGCGCGACGGCGGCACGCACCTCGCCGGCTTCCGCGGCGCCTTGACGCGCACCATCACGCGCTACGCCCAGTCGAGCGGCATCGCCAAGAAGGAGAAGCTGTCCTTCACCGGCGACGACGCCCGCGAGGGCCTGACCTGCGTCCTCTCGGTCAAGGTCCCCGACCCGAAGTTCTCCAGCCAGACCAAGGACAAGCTCGTCTCCTCCGAGGTGCGCCCGGCCGTCGAGGGGCTGGTGAACGAGAAGCTCGCCGAGTGGTTCGAGGAGCATCCACAGGAGGCCCGCGCGATCACCTCCAAGATCGTGGAGGCCGCGCTCGCCAGAGAGGCCGCGCGCAAGGCCCGCGAGCTGACGCGGCGCAAGACCGCGATGGACGTCGCCTCCCTGCCGGGCAAGCTCGCCGACTGCCAGGAGCGCGATCCGGCCAAGTCCGAGCTCTTCCTGGTCGAGGGCGACAGCGCCGGCGGCTCCGCCAAGCAGGGCCGGGCGCGTTCCAATCAGGCCGTGCTGCCGCTGCGCGGCAAGATCCTCAACGTCGAGCGCGCGCGCTTCGACCGCATGCTCTCAAGCCAGGAGATCGGCACCCTCATCACCGCGATGGGCACCGGGATCGGGCGGGACGAGTTCGACCTCGGCAAGCTGCGCTACCACAAGATCATCATCATGACCGACGCGGACGTCGACGGCGCCCACATCCGCACCCTCCTGCTGACGTTCTTCTACCGCCAGATGCCGCAGGTGATCGAGGGCGGGCACCTCTACATCGCCCAGCCGCCGCTCTACAAGGTCGCGCGCGGCCGCTCGGAGGTCTACCTCAAGGACCAGGCCGCGCTCGAGGACTACCTCGTGGCGCAGGGCATCGACGGCGCCGTCCTGCGCCTGCGCGGGGGCGAGGAGATCGCGGGCCCCGACCTCGCCCGCGTCGTCCAGGCCGCGCGGGAGTTCCGCCGCATCCTCGGCGCCTTCCCGACGCACTACCCCCGCCACATCCTCGAGCAGGCGGCCCTCGCCGGCGCCTTCGCGCAGGGCGCGGCCGATGACGACCTCGCCCGGGTCGCGGCGGAGGTGGCCGCCCGGCTCGACATGGTCGCGGCCGAGTACGAGCGCGGCTGGCAGGGACGCATCACCCAGGACCACGGCATCCGCCTCGCCCGCGTCCTGCGCGGGGTGGAGGAGATCCGCACCCTCGACGGCGCCGTCCTGCGCTCCGGCGAGGCGCGGCGCCTCGGGCGCCTCGCGGCCGAGACCGCCGGCACCTATGCCGATCCCGCGACCCTGGCGCGCAAGGACCGCGGACAGGTCGTGCACGGCCCCACGGAGCTCCTGGACGCGATCATGGCCGAAGGCGAGAAGGGCCTCACCCTCCAGCGCTACAAGGGCCTGGGGGAGATGAACCCCGACCAGCTCTGGGAGACCACGCTCGATCCCGAGGCGCGCACGCTCCTCCAGGTGAAGGTGTCCGACATCGCCGAGGCGGACGACGTCTTCACCAAGCTGATGGGCGACGTGGTGGAGCCCCGCCGGGAGTTCATCCAGACGAACGCGCTCTCGGTCGCCAACCTCGACACGTGATCCCGCGCGGCGCCCGGTCGGCGGCGCCTCGCCGTGGCCGGGCGTGCCCGGTTGACGCGAGGGGGCGCGCCGCGCTAGCGACGCCCCAGTCCTGAGTAGCCAGTCCGGAGGGCGTCCATGATCGACATCGCACGCACCCTTCATGGCGACGGTCCCTATCGCATGCGCATCCCGCGCATCGCCGCCTAGGCACCGCGCGCGCCGGCTCGCACGGGCCGAGTCACGGACATCTCAACAGGACGCGGCCCCGGCGCACCCAGCGCGCCCGCCGCGATGCATCCATGCCAGCCAAGACCTCCCGGGGCGCCGCCGCGCGCGTCCTCCGCTTCTCGTTCCGCCAATGGCGGCGCAGCCCGCTGCGCATCGCGGCGCTCGTCGCCGTGGTCCTCGCCGCCACGCTCGCCGACGTGCTCGTGCCCGTCGCGACCGGCGCCCTGATCGACGCCGTCGCCGCCCCGCCCGAGGAGGGGCGCGCCGAGGCCCTGCGCGGGCTCTGGCTCGTCATCGCCCTCATCGCCGGGGGGATCGTGCTGAACAGTCTGTCCTATCTGCTCATCGTGGACGTCACGCTCGAGCAGATGTCGCGCGTGCTCCAGGGCGGGTTCGCCCGCGTGCAACGCCTGCCGGCCGACTGGCACGGAAACGTCTTCGCCGGCTCCACGGTCCGCCGGATCACGCGGGGCGGCTGGGCGCTCGACCTTCTGAACGACGCGCTCCTCATGGCGCTGCTGCCGTCCGTCGCCGCCCTCGTGGGCACGACGATCACGCTGGCGACGTTCGACCCCTGGCTGGGCCTCGCCGCCCTGATCGGCTCGGCGGTGTTCGTCGCGACGAACGTGTCGCTCTCCATGCGATGGGTCGCGCCGGCCAACTCCCTGGCGAACGCCCAGGACAGCCGCGTGAGCGGCGCGATCTCCGACGCGATCGGCTGCAACGCGGTCGTCAAGTCGCACGCCGCGGAGGCGCGAGAGGAGGCGCGGCTCGCCCTCGTGGTGGACAAGTGGCAACGGCGCACGCGGCGCACCTGGCTGCGGGGCACGTCGATGTTCCTCATCCAGGACGCCCAGCTCCTCGTGCTGCGCGCGGGCGTGCTCGGGGCCACGATCTGGCTCTGGGCGATCGGCCGGGCGACCCCCGGGGAGGTCGCGTTCGTGTTCTTCGCCTTCGGCACGCTGCAGGGCTACCTGCGCTCCGTCGGGCAGGACATCCGCAACCTCCAGCGCGCCATGAACGACATGGAGGAGCTCGTCGCCCTGGAGGACGAGGCGCCCGAACGGGACGGCGCCCCGATGCCCGCGCCCGCCATCGGGCGCGGCGGCGGCGCGTCGGTGGCCTGGCGGCAGGTCGATTACGGCTATGCCGGGGCGGCCACGCCGCTCTTCGCCGGCGTGGACGTCGCCATCCCGGCCGGGCAGCGCGTCGGGCTGGTCGGGCGCTCGGGCTCGGGAAAGACGACCTTCGTCAAGCTCATCCAGCGGATGCACGACGTGACCGGCGGCGCCATCGAGCTCGCGGGCCGGAACGTCGCGGACATGCCGCTGGCCGACCTGCGCCGCCTCCTCGCGGTCGTGCCGCAGGATCCGGTCCTCTTCCACCGGACGCTGGCGGAGAACATCGCCTATGCCCGGCCCGATGCCGGCATGGAGGCCGTGCGGGAGGCGGCGGCGCGCGCCGGCGCGGCGGAGTTCATCGAAGCGATGCCCAAGGCCTACAGGACCCTGGTGGGCGAGCGGGGCATCAAGCTCTCGGGCGGGGAGCGCCAACGCATCGCGATCGCGCGCGCGTTCCTGTCGGACGCGCCGGTCCTGATCATGGACGAGGCGACGAGCGCGCTCGATTCGGAATCCGAGGCGCTGGTGGCCGCGGCATCCGAGCGGCTCATGGCCGGGCGCACGACCCTGGTGATCGCGCACCGCCTCTCGACCGTGGCGGGGCTGGACCGGCTCCTCGTGTTCGACCGCGGCCGGATCGTGGAGGACGGCACCCATGCCGAGCTGCTCGGGCGCGAGGGCGGCGCCTACCGCGCGCTCTACGAGCGGCAATCCGCGGCCATGGCCGCCTGAGGGCCGCCTCGCACCCGTGAACGGAGCGCCCTTGTGGGCGTCGCGGCGCGAGGCGAGGGTGCGGGCCTCGATCCCGGAGGCGCCGATGCCAGACGACCCGATCCGCGCCGCCGACGTGCTGGCCCGCCGCCTGGCCGAGGCGGGGGTGCGCCGCGCCTGGGGCATGCCGGGCGGCGAGGTCCTGACCCTCATCGACGCGCTCGAGCGGGCGGGGATCGAATGCGTCCTGTGCCGCCACGAGACCGCCGCCGGCTTCATGGCGGAGGCCGACTGGCACGCCACCGGCGCGCCGGGCGTGATGCTGGCGACGCTCGGCCCGGGCGCGATGAATGGAGTCAACGCGGTCGCCAACGCCCATCAGGACCGGGTGCCGCTGATCGTGCTCACCGGCTGCGTGGACGAGGACGAGGCCGCGACCTACACCCATCAGGTCATGGATCACCGCGCCGTGTTCGCGCCCATCACCAAGGCCGCGATGCGCCTGTCTGCCGGAACGGCCGGCGTCGTCGCGGACCGCGCGGTCGCGCTCGCGATGGAGGGCCGGCGCGGCCCCGTGCATGTCGACGTGCCCATCGGCGCGGCGGCCGCGCCCGCCGGCGGCCCCGATCCGCGGCGGGCGCGCCCCGCGCCGGCGGTTCCGGACCGCGCCGCCCTGGACGCGATGCGCGCCGCCCTCGTGGGCGCCGAGCGGCCCCTGATCGTCGCCGGGCTCGACGCGATCGACGGCGCCGCGCCCGCCGCGATCCGTGCGATCGCCGAGGCGCTCGGCGCCCCGGTGATCACGACCTACAAGGCCAAGGGCGTGCTCGACGAGGATCACGCCCTCGCGCTCGGCGGCGCCGGCCTCTCGCCGAAGGCGGACGAGGTGCTGCTGCCGCTCCTGCGCCGCGCCGATGGGATCCTCCTGGCCGGCTACGACCCGATCGAGATGCGCCCCGGCTGGCGCGGCGTCTGGGACCCGGCGGCGCAGGCCGTGATCGACCTCTCGGCCGCCCCGAACGACCACGACATGCATCACGCGACCCATTCGGCCGTGGGCGACGTGGGCGCGGCGCTCGCGCTCCTGGCGGAGGGCATCCCCGAGGCGCCCCGAGGGGCCTGGGGGCGGGAGGTCGCCGCGGCGAGGGACGCGCTCGCCGCCGCCTTCCCAGCGGGCGAGGACTGGGGCCCCGCCGCCATCGTCGACGAGGCCCGCCGCGCGATGCCGCCCGGCACCCGCGCCACGGCCGATTCGGGCGCGCACCGCATTCTCCTGTCGCAGATGTGGCGCTGCGAGGCGCCCCGCGGGCTGATACAGTCCTCGGGCCTGTGCACGATGGGGTGCGGCGTGCCCCTCGCCATCGGCGCGGCCATCGTGGAGCCGGACCGGCCCGTCATCGCCTTCACCGGCGACGCGGGCTTCCTCATGGCGCCGGGGGACCTCGCCACGGCCGCGGAGCGAGGCGCGCGGCCGATCGTCGTCGTGTTCGTGGACGCCTCGCTCGCGCTGATCGAGGTCAAGCAGAGGGGCCGGCAGCTCCCGAACCGCATGGTCGACTTCCCACCGCCCGACGTCGCGGCGATGGGCCGGGCGCTGGGCGGGGCGGGGGTCGACGTGCGCTCGCGCGCCGAGCTGCGCGCCGCCCTGCGGGCCGCGGCCTCGGCGGCCACCTTCACCGTCATCGCGGCGCATATCGAGCGCGGGGCCTATGACGGACGGCTCTAGGGGCGCCCTGGACGGGCTCGTGGTCCTGGACCTGACGCGCATCCTCGCGGGACCGACGGCGACGCAGCTCCTGGGCGATCTCGGCGCCGACGTCATCAAGGTCGAGAACCCGGCCACGGGCGGCGACGACACGCGGCAATGGGGCCCCGTCTTCGTGCGCGGGCCGGATGGGGAGCGCACCGACCTCAGCGCCTATTTCATGGCCGCCAACCGCAACAAGCGCTCGGTCGCCGTCGACATCGCCACCCCCGAGGGACAGGACGCGATCCGCGCCCTCGCCGCCCGCGCCGACGTGGTGGTGGAGAACTTCAAGCCCGGCGGCCTGGCCCGCTACGGCCTGGGCCACGAGACGATCCGCGCCGCGCGCCCGCGCCTGGTCTGGTGCTCCATCTCCGGCTTCGGCCAGACCGGGCCGAACGCGCACCTGCCGGGTTACGACCTCATGGCGCAGGGCTACGGTGGGATGATGTCCCTGACCGGCGCGCCTGACGGGCCGCCGACGAAGGTGGGCGTCGGCATCGCCGACGTGATGTGCGGCATGTACGCGGCGACCGGCATCCTCGCGGCCCTGCGTCATCGCGACCGCACCGGGGAGGGGCAGCACATCGACATCGCCCTGGTGGACAGCCAGCTCGCCTGGCTCATCAACGAGGGCACGAGCTATCTCGAGAGCGGCGAGCTGCCGGTGCGGCGCGGCAACGCCCACCCCTCGATCGTGCCCTATCAGCTCTTCGCGGTCGCGGACGGGCATGTCCTCGTGGCGGTCGGCAACGATTCGCAGTTCCGCCGCTTCGCCGCGTTCCTCGGGGCGGACTGGGCCGCCGACCCGCGCTTCGCGACCAACCCGGCCCGGCTCGAGCATCGCGCCGCGCTCATCCCCCTCGTCGAAGCGGCGATGGCGCGCCTGACGCGGGACGCGGCGATCGCCGGGCTGGAGGCGGTGGGCGTGCCGATCGGCCCGGTCAACGACCTCGCCCAGGCGCTGGGATCGGAGCAGGCCGCGGCGCGCGGCGCGGTGGCGGAGGTTCCCAGTCCGGACGCGGCCGATGGCGCGGTGCGCCTGCTCGGCAACCCGCTCAAGCTCTCGGCGACGCCGGTCGCCTATCGCCGCGCCCCGCCGCGCTGCGGCGCCCATACGCACGAGGTGCCCGAGACGCGGGCGCTCGCGCCCCGGGATGCCCGCGGCCCGGGCGATCCACCGACCTGACGCGACGTCCCGCGCCCCCGGGCCGGTCACCTGTGCGTTAGGTGACGCGCATGTGCGTGGCGCCCGGCCGATCGGCGCGTCAAGGCGCCGGGGGCGCAGATGCAGGAACCCATCGCGATGACAGACGACCTCTTCGGCCTCCCCATCACGGCCCGTCCCGCGGCCGCGGCGCCCTGGGCGCGTGTCGTCCGAGGCGTCCTCGCGCATGATGCCGGCACGCCCGACCACCTGGCCGCGACCCTCGCCGCCGATCCGGATTTCGCGATGGCGCAGGCGGCAAAGGGCCTTTTCCTGATGCTCCTGGGCCGCGCCGAGCTCGTCCCCGCCGCGCGCGGCGCCCTGACGGCCGCGCGCGCCGGGGCCCGGGGCTCCGCACGGGAGGCGTGCTATGTCGACGCCTTGGCCCGCTGGCTCGGCGGCCGTCCGTCCGGCGCGGTCGACAGCCTGGACGCCGCGCTCGCCATCGCGCCGGGCGATGCGCTGGCGATGAAGGTCGGTCATTCGATCCGCTTCGTCCTGGGGGATGCGGCCGGCATGCGCGCCTCGCTGGAGCGCATCGCGCCCGCCTATGGCCGCGACCATCCGGCGGCGGGCTTCCACATGGGCTGCCATGCCTTCGCGCTCGAGGAGACCGGCGACTACGCCGACGCCGAGGCCTCGGGCCGGGCGGGCCTCGACCTCGCCCCCGATGACGCGTGGGGCCTGCATGCGGTCGCGCACGTGCACGACATGACCCATGCGCCGGACGCCGGCATCGCATGGCTCGCCGGTCGCGAGGAGAGCTTCGCGCACTGCAACAACTTCCGGTTCCACGTCTGGTGGCACAAGGCGCTCATGCACCTGGACCGGGGCGAGCACGCGGCCGTCCTGGCGCTCTACGATCAGCGCGTGTGCGCGGACCCGTCCGAGGACTGGCGCGACTTGGCCAACGCAGCCTCCCTGCTGATGCGCCTGCAGCTCGACGGCGTGGGGGTCGGCGACCGTTGGGAGGTGGTCGCCGACCGCGCCGCCGCGCGGACGGACGACGCGTGCATGGTCTTCGCGGACCTGCATTACCTTATGGCCCTCCTGGGCGCGGGCCGGGCGGAGATGGCGGCCGCGATGACCGCGCGCATCGCGCGGACCGCTCGGGGCACGGACGAGGTCGCGCGCCGCACCGCCGTGCCGGGCCTGCCCGTGGCCGACGGGATGACCGCCTTCGCCGCCGGGGACCACGCCCGGGCCTGGCGGAGCCTTTCGGCGGCCCTGCCGGACCTGCCGCGTGCCGGGGGCAGCCATGCCCAGCGCGACGTGTTCGAGCGCATCGCGGTCGACGCCGGGATCCGCGCCGGCGCCTGGACGGGGGCCGAGACGCTGATTCGGGCGCGAACCCGCCGGCGTGGCGGGCACGAGGACGCCTTCGCCGCCGGCCGGCTCGACATGATCGCCGCGGCGCGGCAGGACGCGGATCGCGGCCCGCGCGCCGCCCTCTGACCGCCAAGGTATCGCGTCCATGACGATCGCCGCCGACCCGCCTTATGCGTCCGCCGCCCGCGCGGCGCCCGCCGCGACCGTCCGGGACCCGCGCCTCGACGTGTTCCGCGGCACGGCGATGTTCATCATCCTGCTGGCCCACACGCCGGGCAACACCTGGACGATGTGGATCCCCGCGCGCTGGGGCTTCTCGGACGCCACCGAGATCTTCGTCTTCTGCTCGGGCATGGCGAGCGCGATCGCCTTCGGGCGGACCTACGACCGCGCCGGCTGGCTTCTCGGGACCGCCCGCGTCGCCCATCGCTGCTGGCAGGTCTACTGGTTCCACGTCGGCCTGCTGATGGCGACCCTGGCCCTGACCGTGGCGCTCACGCAGTCGGGCCTGGGCGACAAGAACTACTGGGGGCAGCTCAATCTCTGGCCCCTGATCGTGGACGGCGACAAATGGGACAACGCGGACATCGTCCTGGGATTCATGACCCTGCGCTACGTGCCCAACTATTTCGACATCCTGCCGATGTACCTGGGCGTGCTGGCGATGATGCCGGTCTTCGTGGGGATCGCGCGCCGGTCCTTCCCGCTGGCGGCGGCGGCCTCGGTCCTGTTGTGGCTGGCGGCGCAGGAGGGGCTGACCTCGGCGCTGGGCCTGCCCCGCCTGGCCTTGCCGGCCGAGCCATGGACGGACCGCACCTGGTTCTTCAACCCGTTCGGCTGGCAGCTCGTCTTCTTCACCGGGTTCGCCTTCATGGCCGGCTGGCTCCCGCGCCCGCCCGTGACGCCGTGGCTGATCGGCCTCGCCGCGGCGGTCCTTCTGCTCTCGGTCCTCTATTCGAGCATCGGCACGCGGGAGCTGGGCCTCGAGTTCGCCCGGGACTGGCGCGCATCCAATGCCGCGTGGGCCGACAAGTCCGACCTCGGCCTGCTGCGCTACCTGCATTTCCTGGCGCTGGGCTACCTCGCCTGGGCGGCCTGCGGGGCGGGCGGGCGGCGCCTGATCGCGCTCGCGCGGGGGGCGGGGCGCGTGCCCGTGGCGTGGATCACCAAGGTCGGTCAGCAGAGCCTCGCGATCTTCGTCGTCTCCATGGCGCTGGCGCGCTTCAACGGGTTCGCCCTCGACGTCGTCGGGCGGACCGCCTGGACGACGGCGCTCGTGAACCTCGGCGGGTTCGCGATCCTGATCGCGGTCGCCTACGGGGTGGGCTGGTTCAAGGCGTCGCCGTGGAAGGTGCGCGCGTGATCGGGCGGCGGGGCCTCCTGGGCACGGCCCTGGCGGCGCTGGCGCTGCCCCGCGGCGCGCGGGCGGCGGGGCCGCCTGTGCCGTTCGGGCCGCACACCGTCGCGGACATCGCCCGCGCCGCCGCCGCGCGCCCCTACGCCCCCGTCCCGGACGTGCCGCCCGAATGGCTGGCCCTCACCTACGACCAGTATCGCGGCATCGTCTTCGATCATCGCCGCGCGCTCTGGACCGGCACCGACGCGCCCGTGCGCGTCGATCTCTTCGCACCCGGGCTCTACTTCCCCCGCCCGGTCGCCGTGCACATGGTCGAGGGCGGGATGGCGACGCCCGTGCCCTACGACCGGACGAAGTTCCAGCACGCCGACATCGTGCCGGACCTGCCGGCGCGCGAGGAGATCGGCTATTCCGGCATCCGCCTGCGCACCGGCTGGGACGGGGACGGCAACTTCCAGGAGTTCGCCGTCTTCCAGGGGGCGAGCTACTTCCGGATGATCCCGCATGGCGGCATCTACGGCCTCTCGGCGCGCGGCCTCGCCATCGGCACCGGGGGCCCGGGCGAGGAGTTCCCCGACTTCACGACCTTCTGGATCGAGCGCCCCGCGCCCGGCGCGGAGACCTACACGGTCCACGCCCTCCTGGACGGGCCGACCGCCACCGGCGCCTACCGGTTCGACGTGACCCCCGGCGAGGAGACCCGCGCCCGCGTGACCGCGACGCTCTTCGCCCGCCAGGACGCGCCCCATCTCGGCCTCGCGCCGCTCACCTCGATGTTCCTCTTCGACGAGACCAACCGCAACCGCTTCGACGATTTCCGCCCCGCCGTGCACGACAGCGACGGGCTGGCGATGCACAACGGCGCCGGCGAGCGGATCTGGCGCCCCCTGGCCAATCACCGCACGCTCCAGATCAGCGCCTTCGTCGACGAGGACCCGCGCGGCTTCGGCTTGTCGCAGCGCGCCCAGGAGCAGCGCGACTTCGCCGACTTCGAGGCGCTCTATCACCGCCGCCCCTCGCTCTGGATCGAGCCCGGCGAGGGCTGGGGCCGCGGCGTCGTGCGCCTGGTGGAAATTCCGGCGGACCGCGAGATCTACGACAACGTCGTCGCCTACTGGCTGCCCGCGTCGACCCTTCCGGCCGGGGAGGCGATGGCCTTCTCCTACGCGATGACATGGCGGAGGGGCCTGCCGGAGGCGCCGGTCAGCCAGGTCACTCAGACGCGCATCGGCAAGGGGTTCGAATCCGGCCGCGTCTGCGCGATCGATTTCTCCCCGCACCCCGACCTCGAGGGCGACCTGGACGGCGTCGTCAGCCACATCGCCTCGAGCGCGGGCGACCTCTCGGGCGGCATCTTGCAGCGCAACCCCGACACGGGCGGCGTGCGCTTGAGCTTCGCGCTCGAGCCCGGCACGGCCGAGGCGTCCGAGCTCCGCGCGCAGCTGCGCCGCGACGGGCGCCCGATCTCGGAGGTGTGGCTCTACCGATGGACGGCATGACGTCCCCGCCCGACCGGGCGATGCCCGCCGAGGCGCCGCTCGAGCATCCCGTGCAGGACCTGCGCCGCGTGCCCGCCGCCCGCGCGCCGGGAGCGGTCGGATCCGGGCCGCGCGGAGCCCGCCTCTGGCGCGCCGCCATCTTCGCGCCGGCCGCGATCCTGACCGTGTCCCTGATCGCCACCTTCGCCGACGGGCTGGCCCCGGGCGGCCTGACCTGGACCGAGGTGGTGCTCCTGGCGCTCCTGGGGGTCACCTTCTTCTGGATCGCCCTGGCGGCGAGCACCGCGGCGGGCGGGCTCGCGCGCCTCCTCCTGCGCGGCGCGGCGCTGGGCACCGGCGGCGCCCCCATGACGGTCGCCCTCCTCGTGCCCATCCACAAGGAGGCGCCCTGGGAGGTGCTCGGCAACGTCTCCGCGATGGCCGCCGACCTGCGCGCCGGCCACGACTGGACGATCTACGTCCTGTCGGACACGCCCGCCGGGCCGCTCGCGGAGCAGGAGGAACGGGCCGTGCGCGCCTTGAACGCCCGGCTCGCCGAGGGCGAGCGCGTCCACTACAGGCGCCGGCCGCGCAACGAGGCCGCCAAGACCGGCAACATCGCCGACTGGCTCACCCGCTGGGGCGGCGCCCACGAGGCGTTCGTGGTGCTCGACGCCGACAGCCTGATGACCGGCGCGGCCCTGCAGGCCCTCGCGGACGCGATGGCGCGCGATCCGAACGCGGGCCTCGTCCAGTCGCTGCCGCGCCTGATCGGCGGCACGACCCTCTTCGCCCGGCTGCAGGAGTTCGCCAGCGCCGTCTACGGCGTCCCGTTGGCCGAGGGGCTGGCCGGCTGGTCCGACCGGGCGGGCAACTACTGGGGCCATAACGCGATCATCCGCACGCGCGCCTTCGCCGAGGCGGCCGGCCTGCCCCGGATGCCGTCGCTGCGGGGGCAGGGCGGGCTCATCCTCTCCCACGACTTCGTCGAGGCGGGGCTCCTGCGCCGCGCCGGCTGGGGCGTGCTCTTCGAGCCCGGCGTGCCGGGCAGCTTCGAGGCGCCGCCCGCCACCTTGGTGGACTTCGCGATCCGCGACCGCCGCTGGTGCCATGGCAACCTGCAGCACCTCGCGCTCCTGGGCACGCGCGGCCTGCACCCGGTGAGCCGGTTCCACCTCCTGAGCGGGGCGTTCGCCTATCTCATGTCGCCGCTCTGGCTCGCGCTCCTCGCGATCTGGGCCGTGGTTGGCAATGGCGGGGACAGCGTGATCCTCTATTTCTCGGCCGAGAACCCGGTCTATCCGGTCTGGCCCGAGATGGGCGGCGCCGGCGGTCCGGGGACGCTCCTCTTCATGTACGGGATGCTGCTCGCGCCCAAGCTCATGGGCGCGGCGGCCCTGCCGCTCACGCGCACGCCGTTGGCCGACCTGGGCGGGCCGCTGCGCTTCGCGGGCTCGATGCTGGCGGAGGTCGCGGCTTCGGTCGCGGTCGCGCCGATCACCATGGTCCAGCAGGCGCTGTCGGTCGGCCGCACGTTCCTGGGCCTGCGCCCCGGGTGGCGCCCGGCGGCCCGCGGCGGCACGCGGCTCGGCTGGCGCGCGCTCCTGCGGTTCCACGCGGCCGAGACGGCGCTCGGTGCGATCCTCAGCGCGGGGATGGTGGTCGGCGCGGTGTCGATCTGGCTCGCGCCGATCGCCTGGAGCCTGCTGCTCGCCGTGCCGATCAGCCGGGCCTCGGGGGTCGACGTCTCCCGCGGCGTCCTCGGCTCCGCCCTTCGCACCGCCGATGCCGAGCCGACGATCCTGCGCGAGGCCCGCCTGCGTCAGGGCGAGTTGCGCGCCATCCTCGCGGCTCCCGAGGCCGGGGCCTGACGCGCGGCGCCGTTCAGCCGCCCTCGGCCAGCCCCTCGAACCAGTCCAGCGTCGCCTCGGCCCAGCCGCGCGGGACCGCGTGACCACCGTCGAACAGGACCAGCTCCAGCGCCGTGCCGGCATCGCATTCCTCCCAGCGGCGCATCCAGCGCGGAGGCGTCCCCTCGCCGGTCTCGAACGCGTCGGCGCGGTGGTTGTCGCAGCCGTTGACGGCGCGCCAGATCTGCATCGCCTGGAAGACGTCCCCCTGCTCGAAGCCCGATCCGACCTCGCGCCCCTCGAGCGGCACGGTCCGGTCGCGCCAGCCATGGACGTGGCGCAGGCGGACGGGTCCGGCGCAGGCCTCGGGATGCGGGCGCCAGAACGCGCCGCCGACCGGCACGTAGCCGGCGAACGCCTCGGGGCGCGCGCAGGCGAAGTAGCTGGCCATCGACCCGCCGATCGAGAACCCGCCGAGGAGGGCGCGTGCCGGGTCGAGCCCGTGATCGGCGACCGCCGCCTCCAGCACGTCCTCGATGAAGGCGATCTCGTCGCGCGGGCCGGGGCGGTCGGGGTGGAAGCTCCAGCCGCGCCCGCCGCGCCCGTCCCGAGGGGTGCCGTCCGGGGCCAGGAACGCCCAGCCCCGCGCGTTGGCGGCGCTCGCGATCCCCATGTTCTCGACCATGCCCTCGCCGCTGGAGCCCCAGCCGTGAAGGAACACGAGCACCGGAACGGGGCCGTCCGTCTCGGCCGGCATGGCGAGGTGATAGGTTCCGCCGGGCGCCCGGCACGGCCCCTCGGCGGCGGCGCAGGCGGCGAGGGCGGGGCCGCCGGCGCAGATCGCGGCGGCGAGGGCCGCGGCGCGCGCCCTCACGCCCCGGCCTCCCGCGCGGTCACGACGGGCAACCCGCGGGCGAGCCATCCCGGCCCCGCGGACGATCCCAGCATCCCCTCGGGCACGTCGATCACGTCGTCGATCCCCGCGGCCGCCATCGCCGCGACCGTCCGGCGCGAGCGTACGCCCCGCGCGCAGATCACGGCGACCGGACGCGCTCCGCCGGCGGCCGCGGCGCGCAGCGCGGAGGCGAAGTCGTCCCGTCGCATGTCGATGGGCACCGCGCCCTCGGGCACGCCGGTGGCGGCCCACTCCTCGGGCCGCCGGATGTCGACGATCACGATCTCCCCATTGCTCGCCGCGCGATGCGCCTCGGCGGGGGTGAGGGTGCCGGCAGCCCCGGCGGCGGCGGTGCGGCTCGCGAACCGCCACCCGCCCGCGCCGGCCACGGCGAGCGTCGCGGCGCCGGCCCCCGCCAGGACGAAGGCCCGGCGCCCGATCGGGGCGGATGCGGCGGTGTCGGTCATGGCGGGCCTCCGGGAAGGGCTGTCCCGGGGGCATGCCACGGCGCGACCGGGCGCCCCAATCAACTCGCGGTGAGTCGCCCGGGCACCCCGAGGGCCGCCAGTGCCGCATCCTCGAGCGCGTCGCCCGCCAGCGCGCCGGACGCGGGGATGAGCAAGCTGCGGCCGCGTCGTTTCACGGGGCCCGCCGCCGCCTCCACGGCGGCGATCCGCGCGTCCAGGCCCGGGTCCTCGAGCGCGAAGTCGGCGAGCGTCAGGACCACGCCCTTCGGCCCGGCCTTCGCCTCGGTCACCCCGGCGCGGCGGCAGGCGAGGCGCCGGCGGGCGGCGCGGCGCAGCGCCTCGATGCCCGGCGCGTCGTCCCCGCCCTTCGCCGGTCCGCCCGTCGCCTCGTCCAGGGCGGCGAGCGCGTCCGCGAGGTCGTCGTCGCTCTCCGCGCGCATCAGGAGGGCGTAGAGCGCGATGCGCGCGTCCGGATGCTCCGGGGCGCCGTCCGGCAGGCGGCCGGCATCGTTGACATGGACATAGGTCTCCTCGAGCGGCGGCAGGTCCTCTCCGGTCGTCCGCCGCATGGCGCGGTCGCTCAAATGCCGGTGCAGGCCGATCCCCAGGCGCGCGAGGTGCCCGGCCTGATCGTCGCTCCCGATCCGCCCGGCGCCTCGGGCGCCCATGTCCTGATGCGAGAGCGCGATGCCGGCGCCGACCGCGCAGGCCGCCTCCCAGGCGGCGAGGCGCGCGCGGGCGGCGGCCCCGATCCGGCGCGGCACGAAGGCGATGGCCCGCCCCTCCGACCCGCCCCGCCCGACGCGGCCGCGCAACTGGTGCAATTGCGCGAGGCCGAGGCGGTTGGCGTTTAGGATGGCCATCGTCCCGGCCTCCGGCACGTCGATGCCGTTCTCCACGATCGTGGTCGACAGCAGGACCTCCGCGGTGCCGCCGGCGAAGGCGCGCAGGGCGGCGGCCACGTCCTCGTCCGGCATCCGGCCATGGGCGATGGCGAGCGTGAGGCCGGGCGCCTCGGCGCGGATCGCGGCCTCGGCGGCGGGCAGGTCGGCGATGCGCGGCGCGACGACGAAGGACCGGCCGCCACGCGCCGCCTCGGTCAGGAGGGCGGCGCCGAGCGCCCTGTCCGAGCGCTCCGCGATGCGGGTCGCGACGGGCGCGCGCACGCGCGGCGCGGTCACGATGGCGGAGACCTCCATCAGGCCGGATTCCGCCGCCGCCATCGTCCGGGGGATCGGCGTGGCCGAGAGGCCGAGGAGGTGGCAGTCCGTCGCGAGCCGGCGCAACGCGCGCTTCTGCGCCGCGCCGAACCGATGCTCCTCGTCGATGACGACGAGCCGGAGGTCGGCGTAGCGCGTCCCCCCGGCGGCGAGGGCATGGGTGCCGACGCCGATCGCCGCGCCCTCGCGCAGGGCCCGGCGCGCCTCGTCCGGGTCCTCGGAGAGGCCGGACAGCTCGACGATCTCGATCCCCGGCAGGCGCCGACGCAACGTCTCCGCGTGTTGGCGCGCCAGGATCGTCGTCGGCGCCGCGAGGATCGCCTGGCCGCCGGCGAGGGCCACGGCCGCCATCGCCCTGAGCGCGACCTCGGTCTTTCCGAAGCCGACGTCGCCGATAACGACGCGCTCGATCAGGCGCCCGCCGCGCAGGCCGTCGAGCACGGCGTCCACGGCCGCGGCCTGGTCGGGAGTGAGGTCATGGCCGAACCCCTCCGCGACGCGCGCCATCGCGGCGTCGTCCCAGACCACGGGGGCGGGCCTGGCGGCGCGGCGCTCCGCGAGGCGCGCGGCGATGCGGGCCGCGTCCTCCTCGAGCGCGCGCATGGCCTCGCCCCGGCGCGCGGTCCAATCCCCGCCCTTCAACGCGTCCAGCGGCGTGCCCGGCGTCCAGGGCCCGTAGCGCCAGACGCGGGTCAGCTCGGCGACGGGCACCAGGAGCGCCTCGTCCTCCGCGAAGGTCAGGCGCAGGAAGTCCCGGGTGCCGAGCGGGCCGTCCACGGCCTCGAGCGCGGTGAGCCGGGCGATCCCGTGGTCGAGATGGAGCACCGCCTCGCCGAGGACCGGATGGTCCCGCCCGAACGGATCGATCGTGGCGACACGGTCCGGATGGAGCTCTGGGGGAGGGGCTGGGGATGGCATGGCCGCGCCCAACGCGCACGGCGCGAGGGGGGTCCATGTCTGCCGGCACGTCGGGGGCCGGGTCGGCCCGGCCCTGGAATCTGCGTCCGGCGCCGCGAGGGCGCCGGACGCGGGTCGATCGGAAACGGACCGATCAGTTGCCCATCACGATGGCTTCGATGCGCTCGGCGACTTCGCTCTCTTCCTCGGTCGAGTTCGCGATCCCGATGATCTGGGCGAGCTGGCCGACCGTGAGCATCGAGACGTTGGCGTTGATGTTGTACGTGTCGAGGA
The DNA here is from genome assembly GCA_963833115.1 of uncultured Alphaproteobacteria bacterium. Classification (GTDB taxonomy): domain Bacteria; phylum Pseudomonadota; class Alphaproteobacteria; order Rhodobacterales; family Rhodobacteraceae; genus Hasllibacter. The sequence continues at coordinate 1,045,511 of CAWHWS010000002.1, forward strand.
TGTTGTCCACGTTCGCCTCGAGCATGGAGAAGCTCTCCTGCATGTCGGCGGGCGTCATCATGTCGGTCTGGGCCATCGCGGAGAGCGGGGCCAGGGCGATGGCGGCAACGGTGATGATGGTCTTCATTTGGTCGTCCTTTCAGGTCGTCGAGTGCGGACACTCACGGAGTAGATAGCGCACGAACGGCGCGCTGGCATCAAGTCTAGCCACAAAACCACGGGGGTTGGGAGCCAATAATGCTTGATGGGCCTGACATAATCGGGCCTTACGGCTCCGCCCACCCCCCAGACGGCCGCCAGAGCCCGCATGAGGCCAGATGTCATCGCATGACGGCGTCGCGGGGGGGTGCGGGCGCTCCCCGCGGGCGGCGCGCGGCGGCCCGGCGCCGCCCGCGGGGGGCGCGCGCCGGGGTCGATTCGCGCGCGCCGCGCCCGCGCCGGTGGACAACGGCGCGGCCGCGGGCCACCTTGCGCACCGTCGCGCGCACCCTCTCCCCGCACCCGATCGGACCCCATCCGCCCCGCCATGACACAGCCCGTCCGCACCGCCACGCCCCCCGACCTCGTCGCATGCCCCAAATGCGACGCGCTGCAGCATGTCGCGGTCCTGCCGGAGCGCGGCGCCCGGGTGCGCTGCGTGCGGTGCGCCAGCGTGCTGATCGAGCCGGCGCGCTTCGCCGTCGCGCACGTGCTCATGCTGTCGGCCTCGGTCCTGATCCTGATGGCCGGGGTGGTGACGCTGCCCTTCATCTCCATCCACACGAACGGGCTGGCGAACCGCAGCTCGGTGCTGGACGCGGCGCTCGCCTTCTCCGGGGGGCCGATGGCGGTCCTGGCCGGCGCGGTGCTGGCGCTTATCGTGCTGGTGCCGGCGGCGCGCGCGGCCCTGACCCTGTACGCGCTCGGCCCGATGGCCATGGGGCGCCCGCCCCTGCGCCACGCCCGCGCGGCCTTCGCGCTCGACGAGGACCTCAAGCCCTGGTCGATGGCGGAGATCTTCGTGATCGGCGTCGCGGTCGCGATGGTGAAGATCGCCTCCCTCGCCACGATCGAGCTCGGGCCCGCGTTCTGGCTCTTCGGGGCGCTGGTGCTCGTCTCGGTGCTCCAGGACAACTCGATCGACCGGTGGTCGATCTGGAAGGCGCTCGAGACGCCCCCCGAGGGCCGGCCCGCACCGGCGGTCGGCTCCCGGGCGTGAGCGCCGGGGGAGTCGCGGGCGCGGTGACGGCGCGCTCGGCGGGCATGGTCGGATGCCGGCGCTGCTCCTCGGTCTGGCCCCGGGGGCGGGAGCGGTGCGCGCGTTGCGGCCAGGCCCTGCGGAGCCGCGACCCGCTGGCGCTGCAGAAGGTCGCGGCGTGGTGGATCGCCGGGGTGATCGCCTACGTGCCCGCCAACCTCTATCCGATGCTCAACTCCCGCCTCCTCTTCGAGGTGCACGAATCGACCATCGTCGGCGGCGCGGTGGAGCTCGCCCTGGGCGGCGCGTGGTTCGTCGCCGGCATCATCCTGCTTGCGAGCGTCGGCATCCCGGTGGCCAAGTTCGTCGCCATCGCCTGGCTCGCGAACGCCGTGCGCCGCGCCAAGGCCGAGGACGCGCCCACCATGTCCAAGCGGCTCCACATCTACGAGGTGGTCGAGTTCGTCGGCCGCTGGTCGATGATCGACATCTTCGTCGTCGCGATCACCGCCGCGCTGGTGCAGCTCAACGCGGTCGTCTCGATCACGCCCGGGCCGGCGGCGCTGGCCTTCGCGCTCTCGGTGGTGTTCACCATGCTCTCGGCGCGGGCGTTCGACCCGCGGCAGATCTGGGACGGGGCCGGCGACGGCCGCGCGCCCGAGGGGGCAGGGACATGACCGACGCGCCGGACCCGCGGGGGGACGCATTGCCGGACGCGCGCATCGACGCCTCGCGCCGGCGCGGCGCGCTCTCGCTCGTCTGGGCGATCCCGGTGCTCGCGATCGCGGTCTCGGCCTTCCTCATTTGGCAGAACTACGCCTCGCGCGGCGCGCTCATCGAGATCGCGTTCGACAACGCCAGCGGGGTCGTCGCCGGCGGGACGCAGCTGCGCTATCGCGACGTCTCGGTCGGCGTCGTCGAGGACGTGAGCTTCACCGAATCGCTGGCCCAGGTGATCGTCTCGGTGCGGGTGAGCGAGGCCGTGGCGCCGTTCATCGACGACGACGCGCGATTCTACGTCGTGCGCCCCGAGATATCGACGCGCGGCGTCTCGGGCCTGGAGACGGTGCTGTCGGGGGTCTACATCTCGGGCAGCTGGGATCTCGACGCCTCCGGCCTCGTGACCGAGCATGTCGGCGCCGCCGGCGTGCCCCTCGGCGATCCGGCGCTCGGCGGCATCTCGATCGTCCTGACCGGGGAGGGCGACGACGGGCTGCGCGGCAACGTGCCCATCCTCTACAAGGGCGTCGAGGTCGGGCGCGTCGGCGCCGTGGAGCTGGATCCCAGCGGCCTGACGACCCGCGCGCCGGCCTTCGTCGACGCGCCCTACGACAAGCTCGTCACCGGCGCCACGCGCTTCTGGGACGCGTCGGGCTTCGGCTTCTCTCTCGGGCCGGGGGGCGCCGCGCTCGACGTGGCCTCCATCGCGAGCCTCGTGAACGGGGGCGTGGTCTTCGACACGGTCGTCTCCGGCGGCGAGGCGGCCCCGGACGGCGCGCTGTTCCGCCTCTTCCCGGACGAGACGTCCGCCCGCCGGTCGATGTTCCAGAACGAGGGCCCGAACGACCTGCTGCGCTTCACGGCCGTGTTCTCGGGCGATCTGGGCGGCCTCTCCACCGGCGCGACGGTCGAGCTGCGCGGGATCGAGGTCGGGCGGGTGGCGAGCCTCACCGGCCTCGTCGATTCGGAGCGCTTCGGCGACAACCGGGTGCGCCTCCTGACCACGCTGGAGCTGCGCCCGGGGCAGATCGGCGTGAACATGGACGGCGACAGCGCGCTCGAGTTCCTCCAGCGCCGGATCGAGAGCGGGCTGCGCGCGCGCCTCGTGAACGCCTCCCTTCTGACGAGCGGCCTCAAGGTGCAGCTCGTGGACGTGCCGGACGCGCCGCCCGAGACGCTCGACCTCGCGGCCGAGCCCTACCCCCTCCTGCCGACCGCGCCCGCGGACGTGAACGACGTGACGACCTCCGCCGAGGGGCTGTTCGACCGGCTAAGCGGCCTGCCGGTGGAGGAGGTGATCGACACCGCAGCCCTCTTCCTCGACGGGATCGCGCGCTTCGCGCAGTCGCCGGACCTCCAGGAGCTGCCCGCCGAGCTGCGCGGCCTGACCGAGGACGTGCGCGTCGTCATCGGCGCGCCGGGGGTGCAGGAGCTGCCCCTGCTCCTCAACACGACCATCGCCGAGCTCAACGAGATCCTCGCCGACATCCGGGCGCGCGAGGTCGTCGAAGCCTTCGAGATCGCCGCCGACGCCGCCCGCGAGGCCGCCGACGACGTGACCGAGAGCATCGTCGAGGTGCCGGCGCTGATCGACGAGCTGATCGAGGTCGGCGCGAGCCTGCGCGCGCTGCCGATCGACGAGGCCGTGACCCAGGCGACGCAGCTCCTCGCCTCGGTCGACGCGGTCGTGAACCAGGACTCGGTCCGCGCGCTGCCCGGGGAGCTCGGCGCCGCGGTCTCGGACCTGCGCCTGGTGGTCGCCGACCTGCGGCAGGCGGACGTGGCGGCGCGCCTCTCGGAGACCCTGGCCGCCGCCGCCGAGGCCGCGAGCGCCTTCGCGCGCGCGACCGAAGGGACGCCGGAGCTGATCGCCTCGCTGACCGGCTTCGCCGACACCGCCGCCGGCCTGCCGCTGGCCGAGCTGACGGCGCGCGCGGGCGACGTGCTCGCCTCCGTCGACGGGCTGATCGCGCAGGAGGACGTCCAGACGCTGCCCGCCGAGCTGATCGCCGCGGCCGCCTCCGTGCGCGCCATCCTCGCGGAGATCGAGGGCGCCCAGGTCGCGGCCACCCTCACCGCCACCCTGCGCAGCGCCGGCGCCGCGGCCGACGACCTCGCCGCCGCCGGGGCCGGCGCGCCCGAGCTGATCGCGAGCCTGACCGAGCTCTCGGACACGGTCGGCGCCGCCACGCCCGAGCTCCTGGACAACGTCTCCGCGCTCACCCGGACGGCGCGCGACCTGCCGCTCGAGGCGCTCACCGCGCGGCTCGCGGACGTCCTCGCCTCGGCCGACGCCCTGGTGGCGCAGGCCGGCGCCCTCGTCTCGCAGGAGGGCGTGCAGGCGCTTCCCGAGGAGCTGGCGGCCACGCTCTCCTCGGTCCGCGTCATCGCGGCTGAGCTGGAGGAGGCGCGCATCGCCGCGAGCCTCGCCGCGACGCTGGAGAGCGCGTCGCGCGCGGCGCAGGACGTGGCGGCCGCCACCCAGGGCGTCCCCGAGCTCGTGGACAACGTCACCGCGCTCAGCCGGACCGCCCGGGACCTGCCGCTGGACGCGCTGGTGACGCGGCTCTCCGACCTGACGGCGACGGCGGACGCGCTCATCGGGTCCGAGGACACCGCCGCGCTGCCGGGCGAGCTCGCCTCGACCCTGGCGGAGATCACGGCCGTCCTCGCCGAGCTGCGCGCCGGCGGCACGGTCGCGAACGTGAACGCGGCTCTCGCCTCCGCCCGCGCGGCCGCCGACAACATCGCCGCCGCGGCCGAGGATCTGCCGTCGGTGACCACGCGCCTCAACGCGCTCCTCGACCAGGCGCGCGGCACGATCGGCGCCTATGGCGGCGGCTCGGACGTCAACCGCGCCGCGCTTCAGGCCCTGCGCGACGCGCAGAGCGCCGCCGACGCGATCTCCAGCCTGGCCCGCGCGATCGAGCGGCGCCCCAACTCCCTGCTGCTGGGCCGATGATCCGCCCGAGGATGACCCATATGACGCGCGCCTTCGCCCTCCTCCTCCTGCTCGCCGCCTGCAGCGCCGACCCGCTGCTCTACGCCGCGCCCCCGGTGCCGGCGGGCGATCGGATCGGCATCTCCGCCAGTTCGGTCGAGGTGCGGGAGGTGTCCCTGCCGCTCTACGCCGAATCGGACGAGATCCATGTCGGCATCCCCGGCGGCGCGATCTCCGTGCTGGAGGGCGGCCGCTGGGCCGACGATCCGCGCCGCGCCGTCACGCTCGAGCTCGCGACCGCCCTCTCGGCCGCGACCGGCGCCCGCGCGGTGGCCGAGCCCTGGCCCTTCGAGTCCTTCCCCGGCGCTACGGTCAGCGTGCGCGCGACCCAGATGCTGGCGGGCACGGACGGGCTCTTCCGCATCCGGGGCCAATGGGCGACCTCGGGCCGGGACGGCGCCCGCGAGCGCGCCGAGCCGTTCGAGATCGCGGCCCCCTACGCCCCCGCCGGCGGCAGCGCCGCCATCGCCGCGGCCCGCGCCGTCGCGGTGCGCGACCTGGCGCGGCTCATCGCGGCCCGCGGGCTCTAGGCGCCGCGGGCGCGGACTTGCGCGGCGGGCGGGCGCCGGGCATTGCGGCCGCGCCCGGACATTCCCCGAAAGGACGCCCCCGATGAAGATCTCCGTCGCCGGACTGGGCTATGTCGGCCTGTCGAACGCGGTCCTGCTCTCGCAGAACCACGAGGTCGTCGCCCTCGACACCAGCGCCGAGCGCGTCGCGATGGTGAACGGGCGCCGCTCGCCCATCGTCGACGCCGACATCACCCGCTTCCTGGCCGAGCGCGACCTGAACCTGCGCGCCACGACCGACCCGGAGGACGCGCATGTCGGCGCCGCCTTCGTCGTCATCGCGACCCCGACCTCCTACGATCCCAAGACCAACGCCTTCGACACCTCCTCCGTCGAGGCCGTGGCGCGGGACGCCGCGCGCCTGGCGCCCGAGGCGACCATCGTGGTCAAGTCGACCGTGCCCGTCGGCTTCACCCGCGACCTGCGCGAGCGGATCGGCACGGAGCGCATCCTCTTCTCGCCCGAGTTCCTGCGCGAGGGCTCCGCGCTCGCCGACAACCTCAACCCCAGCCGGATCGTCGTGGGCGGGCATGACGAGGCCGCGCACCGGTTCGCCGCTCTCCTGGTGGAGGGGGCCGAGGCGACCGACGTGCCCGTCCTGCACACCCGCGCGACCGAGGCGGAGGCGATCAAGCTCTTCGCCAACACCTATCTCGCGATGCGCGTCGCTTACTTCAACGAGCTCGACAGCTACGCCCTCGCCCACGGGCTCGACAGCCGCGAGATCATCGAGGGCGTCGGCCTCGATCCGCGCGTGGGCACGCATTACAACAACCCCTCCTTCGGCTACGGCGGCTACTGCCTGCCCAAGGACACCAAGCAGCTCCTGGCGAACTACTCGGCCGTCCCGCAGAACCTGATGCGCGCCGTCGTGGACGCGAACCGCACCCGCAAGGAATTCCTCGCCGACACGATCATCGCGCGCGGGCCGAAGCGCGTGGGGGTCCACCGGCTGGTGATGAAGGCGGGGTCGGACAATTTCCGCGACAGCTCGATCCAGGGGATCATGAAGCGGGTGAAGGCCAAGGGCATCGAGGTCGTCGTCTACGAGCCCGAGCTCGCCGATGCGGCGTTCTTCGGCAGCCATGTCGAGCGCGACCTGGCCGCCTTCCTGGAAGGCTGCGACCTGATCGTAGCCAACCGTATGTCCCCCGAGCTCGAGACCGTGCGCGAGAAGGTGTTCACCCGCGACCTCTTCGGGTGGAGCTGATGGCGCTCGCCCTGATCGTCGTCGACGTCCAGGTCGACTTCTGCCCCGGCGGGGCGCTCGCGGTCGCGGATGGGGGCTCTGTGGTGGCGCCGATCAACGCGATGATGGAATCCGCCGGCGCCGTTATCCTGACGCAGGATTGGCACCCGGCGGGGCATTCGAGCTTCGCCAGCCAGCATCCCGGCTTCGAGCCCTTCGAGACGGTGCGGATGCCCTACGGCGCGCAGGTCCTCTGGCCGGACCATTGCGTGCAGGGCAGCCCGGGCGCGGCGTTCCACCCGGACCTGCGCGCCGACCGGGCCGACATGATCGTGCGCAAGGGCTACCGCCCGGCCATCGACAGCTACTCCGCCTTCTTCGAGAACGACCGCGAGACGCCGACCGGGCTGCACGGCTACCTGCGCGAGCGCGGTATCGGCGCCGTCCGCCTGGCGGGGCTGGCGACCGATTACTGCGTCGGGTCCTCGGCGCTCGACGCCGCGCGCCTGGGCTACGAGGTGTCGGTCGACCTGTCGGCGAGCCGCGCGATCGACCTGGACGGCTCCCTGGACGACAGCCTCGGGGCAATGCGGGCGGCGGGCGTGGAACTCGTCGGCGGTTAAGGCGGCGATAACGGCCGTGTCGTTATGGCGGGGCCATGCACGCGCTGTCCCCCCGTCGATTCGGCCTCGCCGCGCTGGCCGCGCGCCTCGGGACCCTCTTCGCCGCCCCGGACCAGGAGGCGATCCGGCGCTATGCTAACAATTTCCTCGCGCGCTCGCCCATCCGGCTCTTGCTCTTCGTCATGGGCGCGTCCTTCCACCGGGTCTATTTCGGCGAGACGGCCGGCCTCGTCCTGGCCCTTGGACTGATCGGGGGGGAGTGCGCCCGGCTCATCGAATGCACCCTGCTGCGCGGCGGTTTGGCGGACCGGCGGCCGCGGCTCGGCGCGGCGCTCGCCCTGCTCGCGCCGCCCCTGCACGCGCTCTTGTGCGGCGCCGCGATCCTCTCCGTCTGGCAGGCTCCGGTCGAGACGACGGCGGCGCAGCTCTTCGCGATCCTCATCCTGACGGCGTTCGTCTTCGATGCGGGCTTCACCTACGCCTTCAACAGGCGGGGCGTCGGACTTCAGATCGCGTTCCTCGTGGCGATCAAATCGGGCGCGGTCGGAGGCATGCTCCTGGCCTACGGGCTCACGCAGACGACCTGGCTCCACGTCTCCATGCTCGTGGGATGCGCTTATGTCGTGCTGACCTATCTCGTGGACACCATGGCCTATCGACGCGACCAGCTCGCCAATTCCCGCGCGCTGGAGCGGATGAACGCCCATCTGCAGACGATCGTCCGAGAGAACGACCGTCTCGCCCTCATCTCGCGCCACGCCACCGACGGGATCGTCGTCCTGAGCCCGGACGGTGTCATCGAATGGACCAACGCCGCCTATTGCGAGCTCACCGGCTACTCGCGGGGCGAGTTGATCGGCAAGCCCGCCGGCATGCTCGCATCTAAGAATGCCGATCTCGAGACCCTCAAGCGGATGACGGCGGCCGTGCGCGCCGGCCGTCCGATCCGGGAGGAAGTCCAGATATGCCACCACGCCGGCCACGACCTCTGGATCGAGGTCGCGATTTCCCAGATTCGCGACGCGGCGGGGGAGATCACCGGCCTCATCAGCGTCGAGCGCGATATCTCCCGCCGCAAGGCCAACGATGCCGAGATCGCCGCCGCGCGCCGCGCCGCGGAGAACGCCGCGGCGACGAAGGACATGTTCCTCGCCACCATGAGCCACGAACTGCGCACCCCTCTCAACGGCGTGATGGGCACGGCCGATCTCCTGCGCGAGATGGCGACATGCGCCGAGCAGAGGCTGCTCATCGACACGATCACGGGATCGGGCGAGTATCTCATCCAGATCATCGACAACGTCCTCGAATCGGCCAAGCTCGACTCGGACGTCCAGCAAATCGAGGCCGAGCCATTCGACCTGCGCCGCCTGATGCGGACCTCGGTCGAGCTCCTGCGCCCGGCCACCCGGCAGAAGGGCATCGGCCTCGTTCTCGAGATCGCGGCGGGCACGCCGGAGAAGGCCATCGGCGATGCGGGCCGCCTCCGGCAGATCGTGCTGAACCTCCTCGGCAACGCGGTGAAGTTCACCGAGGCCGGCCAGGTCCGCGTGCGGATCGCCGCACGGGGCTCCGGCGACGACCTGACCCTGCGCGTGGCCGTTAGCGATACGGGCATCGGCATCCCGCTTGACCGGCAGGACGCCGTGTTCGCGGTCTTCACGCAGGCCGGGCGAGAGACGGCCCGCCGTTACGGGGGCACCGGACTCGGCCTCGCGATCTCGCGCAAGCTCGCTCGCGCCATGGACGGGGACGTGCGCGTGCGTTCGGTTCCGGGCGCCGGCTCCACCTTCATCCTCACGGCGCAGCTCCGGCGGGACACCGGCGGCCTCGCCCAAGCGCCGGTCGCGGCCGCCTCGCCGCCGCCGAGCGAAGCCGCCCTGCCCGAGGCGCACGACCGCCCGCGCCTCCTGGTGGTCGACGACAACAAGACGAACCGCTTCGTGATGGAGCGCATGCTCGCCAACAGCCCCTACGATCTGCGTTGCGTCGATGGGGGACCGGCCGCGATCGCCTCCGTGCGGGAGGGGCGGCCGGCGCTGGTCCTGATGGACATCTCCATGCCGGTCATGGACGGGCTGGAGGCCTGCCGCCGCATCCGCTCGCTGGAGGCGGAGATCGGCGGGCGGCGCGCCTATATCGTGGCGCTCTCCGCCAATGGCGCGGCGCCCGAGCGGGCCGCGGCGCGCGCCGCCGGGATGGACGGCTTCCTCACCAAGCCGGTGCGCAAGGCCGCCCTGATCGCCACGATAGAGGCCTGGCTCGCCGGGGAGGGCGAGGGCTGGGACGCGCAGGCCCCGTCGGTCGCGGCGGAGTGACCTCGCCGCCCGCGCGGCGTATGACCGCCGGCGCGCGCGGATGGCGCGCGGTCCGGCGGAGGACGAGGGCATGGTCGACATCGCGGCGCGGGTCTGGAACCACCGGTGGAAGATCGACCCGATCGTTCGCTCCCTGATCGACACGGACTTCTACAAGCTGCTGATGTGCCAGTCGGTGTTCCGCAACAAGCGGGACACGCGGGTCACCTTCTCGCTCATCAACCGCACCTCGTCGGTTCGCCTGGCCGAGCTGGTGGACGAGGGGGAGCTCCGCGAGCAGCTCGACCACGTGCGCTCGCTCTCCCTCGGACGGGGGGAGAGCACCTGGCTGCGCGGCAACACGTTCTACGGCAAGCGGCAGATGTTCCGACCCGACTTCATGGAGTGGTTCGAGGCGCTCCGCCTGCCCGACTACCACCTGGAGACGCGGGACGGCCAGTACGAGCTGACCTTCGAGGGCGCCTGGCCCGAGGTGATGCTGTGGGAGATTCCGGCCCTCTCGATCCTTATGGAGCTGCGCGGCCGGGCGGTGACGGGAGGCATGGGCCGCTTCGAGCTCCAGGTGCTCTACGCGCGCGCGATGACCAAGCTCTGGGAGAAGGCGCTCGCCCTGCGCGAGCTCGACGGGCTGCGCATCGCCGATTTCGGCACCCGGCGCCGGCACAGCTACCTCTGGCAGGACTGGTGCGTGCAGGCGATGCAGGAGGGGCTTGGCCCCGCGTTCACGGGCACGTCCAACTGCCATATCGCGATGACCCGCGACCTCGAGGCGATCGGCACCAACGCGCACGAGCTGCCCATGATCTACTCCGCCCTGGCGGAGGACGACGACGCTCTGCGCCAGGCGCCCTACGACGTGCTGCGCGACTGGCAGGAGGAGCATGACGGCAACCTGCGGATCGTCCTGCCGGACACCTACGGCACGCCGGCCTTCCTCGAGCGCGCGCCCGACTGGCTGGCCGGCTGGACCGGGATCCGCATCGATTCGGGCGATCCGGCGGAGGCCGCCGAGACGGCGATCCGCTGGTGGCGCGCCCATGGCGAGGATCCGGCCGGAAAGCTGGTGATCTTCTCGGACGGGCTCGACGCGGGAAAGATCGCGGACCTGCACCGCCGGTTCTCCGGGCGGGTCCGGGTCAGCTTCGGCTGGGGCACGATGCTCACCAACGATTTCCGCGGCCTGGTCGACGGTGACGCGCTCGCGCCCTTCTCCCTCGTGTGCAAGGCGGTCGCGGCCGAGGGGCGTCCGACGGTCAAGCTCTCGGACAACCCGCTCAAGGCGATGGGGCCGCCCGGCGAGGTCGCGCGCTACCGCCGCGTCTTCGGGACCGATGCGCAGGCGCCGCTGGAGGTGGTGGTCTAGGGCGCCCACTCCGCCACCGCCGCCAGGGCGCGGGCCGCGTGCCCCCGCAGCGCCGGCGCGCCCGGGGGCAGCCGCGTCATCGCCCAGCCCGCCGAGGCCATCGCCCGGAGCGCCACGAACATCGGGATGGCTTCGGCCCCCGGCAGGGCGCGCCGGGCGAGGTAGCCCTCCAGCAGCGCATCGCGAAGCCCGGGCATCCCCGGGGCGCCGACGGATTGGACCAGCGCGGTCGCTACGTCGTAGGCGCGCCATCCGATCCCGGCGTCGTCGAAGTCGATGAGGTGCAGTCCGCGCGATCCGGCGAGCACGTTCTCGCGCAGCAGGTCGCCGTGGATCATGCCGACGTCGCCGATCCGGGGCAGCCGCTCGCGGGCCGCGTCGCGGGCCCGCACGAGCAGGTCCGCCTCCTCTGCGGCGAGGGCGGGGTTGTCCCAGTACCGGCCCCAGAGGGGCTCCGGCCCGGTCAGGGAATCGAGATCCCAGGGCGCGCGCCGTGGGGGCGGCAGGGCGGCCGCGTCGCTCGCCGCGTGCAGATCGGCGATCAGGCCACCCAGCGCGCGCATGGCGGGGACGGACGGGCGGAACGGCGCCGCGTCGATCCAGCCGACGCAGGAGACGACGGCGCCGCCGCAATGGCCGAGGAGCGAGCCGTCCCGCCCGCGCATCGGCGCCGGGCAGGCCACGCCGCGAGCGGCCAGCGCCTCGGTCCAGCGGAGTTCGGCCTCGATCCCGCGCGCGTCGCGATAGCCGGGCCGGTGGACGCGTAGGGCGGCGCGCCCGGCGGGCAGGCGCACGTCCCAGACCGTGTTCTCCCGCCGGGCGGCGAGGCGCGGGGCCGCGCGCAGCCCGCCCCAGGGCCGGGCGGCGCGGGCCGGGTCGATCACGTGGGCACGTGGCGCAGCACCGCGTCCAGGGTGTCGATGGCCAGGTCCATGTTGCCCCGGGTCGCGATCATCGGCGGGCGCAGCTTGAGGACATGGTCCCGTGGCCCGATGCGCCCGATCAGGACGCCGCGCGCCTTCATCTCCTCGACCACGCGCGCGGCGTGCCCGCCCGGGTCCGGCCCGCGCAGCTCGACCCCGAGGAAGAGCCCCGCGCCGCGGACCTCGGCGATGGCAGGATGGTCCAGCGCGCGCAGGCGGGAGAGGGCGTGGTAGCCGACGCGCCGCGCGTTGCCGACGAGGTCCTCGCCCTCCAGCACGTCGAGCATCGCGGTCGCGGCGGCGGCGGCGACGGGCGTGCCGGCGAAGGTGTTGAAATAGCCGAAGGCCGAGCGGAAGGCGGCCATCGCCTCGGGCCGGGCGACGACGGCGGCGACTGGGTGGCCGTTGCCCATCGGCTTGCCCAAGGTCACGATGTCGGGCGCCAGGCGAAGGGCCGAATGGCCCCACATGTGGCTGCCGATGCGGCCGAATCCCGGTTGCACCTCGTCGCACAGGATCAGGCCGCCGGCGCCGCGGACCGCGCGGACGGCCGGCGCCATGAGGTCCGGAACGGCGGAGATCAGGCCCTCGTTGGCAAAGATCGGGCACAGGACCAGGGCGGCGAGGCCGAATCCGGCCTCCCGCAGGTCCGCGATCGCGGCGGCGACCGCCGCCCCGAAGGCCGCCGCCCCGCCCGCCTCCAGGGTCGGGGGCCGCACCAGGCGCACGTTGGGCGGATAGCCCCCGACCGGGGGACGGCGGGCCGAGAGGGCGGAGGTCAGGGCGGTGTTGCCGTGATAGGTGGCGTCGGTCGCGATGAGGCCGGTGGCGCCGGTGACGGCCTGGCACATGCGGATCGCGACGTCGTTCGCCTCCGATCCGGTGCAGGTCATCAGGACTTGGCCGAGGGGCGGCCGAAACGTAGCGACGAGCCGGTCGAGATAGTCCAGCAGCAGGGTCGAGACGTAGCGCGTGTTGACGTTGAGCGTGCGGGACTGACGGTGGATCGCCTCGGTCACGGCGGGATGGCAATGCCCGACATGGGCGGTGTTGTTGTAGCAATCCAGGTACTTGCGACCCGCCGCGTCGTGCAGCCACACGCCCGATCCGCGGGTCAGGATCAGGGGATCGTCGTAGAAGGTGGGGACGTTCCCGCCCATCAGGCGGGCGCGCCGGGCGAGGGGGTCTTCGGTCATTCGTCGGGGATGACACGGCCCCGCTGGCGCTTCAATTCCCCGGTCCGGGTCTTGGACGCGAGGCGGCGCTTCTTGGAGCCCAGGGTGGGGCGGGTGGGGATGCGGCGCTTGGGCTTCTCCCAGGCGGCGGCGATCAGTTCGGCCAGTCGCCGGCGCGCGATCTCGCGGTTGCGGGCCTGGCTCCTCGTGTCCTGAACGGTAACGATCACAGCGCCTTCCGTGGTCCAGCGCCGCCCCGCCAGCCGTTTGAGGCGGGCCTTGACCGGGGCGGGCAGGGCGGGGGAGCGGGCGGCCTCGAAGCGCAGCTCGACGGCGGTGGCGACCTTGTTCACGTTCTGCCCGCCGGGGCCTTGGGCGGTGGTGAACTGCTCGGTCAGCTCCCAATCCTCGATCGGGGGGCGGCCGGAAATCGCGAGGGGCATGGCGGGCCTCCGGGAGGGGTCACGGGGGATGCACAGCGCATGCACGGGCCATGCACAACCCATGCGCATGGACCGTCCGCCGCGAAGGCGCGGGGCGCAACGGCCGATGCTCCGTTCGGCGCGGCGCCCGCCCGGGGCGGCCGGGGGGGGGCCGCCGGAGGGTCTGCCGCGCGCGGGGCGTCCGCGAGGGGGTGGGAGATCGTCCGGTCGAGCCGGACGATGACGGCGGGGAGGGGAGCCGCGGCGGGGAGGGGAGCCGCTTCATGGGGCGGGTCGCGCGGTCCGGCGGCTCGGCACGCGACCTCGCGGACACGGAAAGGGCCGCCCCGACGGGACGGCCCTTCCGAGTTACTCCGGAGTCGGGAGGGCTGGATGCCTTCGCATCCGCCACCCGGATCGCCGCCCTGACGGGCTGCCGTGCTAGGCGCGACCCCCGATGACCTGACCCATCTTCTCCAACATCACTCTCGACACTGGACCACCTCCTTTCACTACGTTTCCGATGCAGCCGAGATTGGCATGCCGGGCGGACATGTCCAGTCCTAAACCGCGCGATTTCGCGTCAATCCGTGGAACGGCGCCAGGGCGAGGAGGGCGATGGCCACCTTGACCCCCCAATCGGCGACGGCGAGCGAGACCCAGAGCGGCGCCGCGGGGCCCACGCCCAGGAGCGGCGCCGCCTCGTTCGCCCAGGCGACGTCCCCCCAGGCGGGCGGCAGCGCGAGGGCCGCGGAGAAGGCGATGGCGAAGAAGAGGGCGGTGTCGAGCGCGCTGCCCACCAGGGTGCTGGCGAGCGGGGCGCGCCACCAGGCCCCGGCGCGCAGGCGGTCGAAGATCGCGACGTCCGTCATCTGCGCCGCGAGGAAGGCCGCGCCGGAGGCCAGCGCGACGCGCCATGTGACGAGCGGGCCGAACGCGCCCTCGACCTGGGTGCCGACCGCCGAGCAGGCGAGCCCGGCGGCGAAGCCCCAGAGCACGACGCGCCGGGCCTGCGCGGGCCCGTAGAGGCGGTTGGTCACGTCCGTCACCAGGAAGGCGAGCGGGTAGGTCAGCGCGCCATAGGTGAGCCAGTCCCCGAGGAGGATCTGCACCAGGACGTTGGAGGCCAGCACGATGGCGGCCATCGCGGCGATGGGGAGGAGCATGGGCGGTATCCGTTTTGGCAAGGTGCGGCACTTGGTCCCCGCGGGACGGCACGCCCCTAACGCTCCTCGCTCAGGGGGTCGAGGGGGGGCCGGGCAGGACGTATTCGACGAGCTCGGCGGGGAGCCATTCCCAGCCGTTGTCGTCCGAGACCATCGTGATGCGCAGCCGCCCCGCGGAGCCGCGCCAGACGGCGATGCCCTCGAGGTTGCCGAAGCGGCCGGGGTCGGTGGTCAGGACGGTCTGCGGATCCTCGAGCCCCTCCGCCCCGATGACGAAGCGGCGCACGCGGCTGCGGAAGCGCAAGGTGGGGCCGTAGGCCCGCTCCAGGACGTAGAGGAGGCCGTCGGGCCCGACATCGGCGCCGACCGGGCGCAGCCCGCCGCCGGGGACCCGGAGCGGGCGCAGCGCCGTCCACGCGCCGTCGGGCGAGATGCGCCAGACGGGGTGGCGGCCGTGGCGCCGCCCTTCGGCGATGGCGTAGAGCGTGCCGTCCGGCGTACCGGCCAGGGCCTCGATCCCCTCGTTGCGGGGCAGGCGGGTGAGGGCCGTGGGCTTGCCGAGCACCTCGCCGCGCCAATCGGGGGGGCGGTGGATCAAGATGCCGTGGAACCCCTCGTAGGAGACGGCGAAGCTGCGATCGGGGAGGCGGTGGAGGCCCTCGCTGTCGAGCCCGTACATGGGTCGGCCATCGGAGCGGCGCAGGCCGAGCCGGGTGGCCGGGCCCATGCCGACGAGCCGGCCGCGGCGGCGCACGAGGTCCGCGCGCCACATCCGGGAGCGGTCGTCGAGCATGATGACGCGGCCGCCGCCGGGGGCGATCCAGAGGCCCGAGAGGCCGGCATCGGCGGGGGCGACGTCGTCGACGCGCAGCGCCCCGCGGAAGAGGGCGTCGGCGTCGGCGGGGGTCGGGACGGCGAGGAGGAGGGCGGCCGCGGCCCCGGCACGGAGCGCGGCCCCGGCGCGGGGTGCGGCCCCGGCGCGGGGTGCGGCCCCGTCGCGGGGTGCGGCCCCGGCGCGGGGTGCGGTCCCCGGCCACCACCGGCGCAGGACGGCCCCGGCGCGGCCGGTCCCCCCGGCGCGGCCGATCGCCCGGGCGCGGCCGATCGCCCCGGCGCGGCCGATCGCTCCGGCGCAGCCGGTCAACCGGATGCGAGCACCGCGGCGCATTGGGCGGGCAGGTCGCCGAGGGTCAGCTCGCGCCGGGGGGCGGCGGGGACGGCCGGCGCGGGCGCCGGGGCCGGGCGGGAGAGGCCGAGGATGCCCCGCTGCCACTCCACCGCCTCGGCGCAGCCGTCGCCGGGGGGCGGCGGGTCCTGCGCCACGCAGCCGCGCTCGCCCCGGGGGCAGTTCAGGCGGACGTGGAAATGGTAGTGATGGCCCGCCCAGGGGCGGATCTTGCGCAGGTAGGCGCGGTCGCCGGTCTCGCTCGCGCACATGTCCACCTTGGCGCCGGGGAAGACGAAGATGCGGGCGGTGCGGGGGTCGGAGGCCGCGGCCTTGAGGACCGCGCGGTGCGTCGGCGTCCAGGCGGCGTTGACGTAGGCGCCGTTCGATCGGCGCATGGAGTCCGAGGACAGGCTCTCGCGCCGGGCGCGGGTGAGCGTCAGGTCCATGGCGGGCTTCATCCAAATGTCGGCGTCGAGCCCGGACTGGTGGGAGCGGTGGCCGGTGAGCATCGGGCCGCCGCGCGGCTGCGACATGTCGCCCACGTAGAGCCCGGCCCAGCCGGCGCGGGCGGCGGCGCGCGAGAGGTCCTGGACGTAGTCGACGGTGACGGGGTGGGCCCAGTTGCGGTTCCGCGACAGGCGCATGGCCTGCCAGGTGGGGCCGGTCTCGGGGAGCTGGACGGCGCCGGCGACGCAGCCGCGGGCGTAGCCGCCGTGGACGGCGGGGCGCATGGCGGCGGGGGTGCTCGCGGCGCCGAACGCGGCCTTGGCGGGCGACTGGCTCGCCGCGCGGGTGAGGAGGGGCGCGGGCGCCTCGGCGGTCTGGGAGCCGCAGGCGGCGAGCAGCATCAGGACGAGGAGGGGTCGGATCATGCGGGGGCGTCTCCTTCGGGGCGCACCCAGCGTAGCAGGATGAGCCCGGCGAGGAAGAGGAGGATCACCGGCGCGATGCCGAGGCGCGGCGACTGCGTGATCCAGGTCCCGGCCGAGATGAGGGCCGGGGCGAGGAAGGCGGTGGCCTTGCCGGAGAGGGCGTAGAGGCCGAACGCCTCCGTGGGGCGGGCCGGGTCGGCGTGGCGGACCATCATCGAGCGGCTGGAGGCCTGCAGCACGCCGCCGGCGCCGCCGACGACGGCGCCGAACGCGTAGAGGGCGATGTCCGGGACCGGGGAGCCGGGGGCGAGCGGGACGCCCCAGAACGAGGCCCGGGTGAGGCCGAGGATGCCGAGCGTGGCGAGGGCGAGGGCCCAGATGCAGGCGGCGATGACGGGCTTCGGGCCGATCGCGCCGTCGAGGCGGCCGCCGAGGAACGTGGCGATGCCGGCGACGACGACCGAGAGGACGCCGAACGCGCCGATCTGCGTGACCTCCCACCCCAGGACGAGGGCGGCGTAGACCCCGCCGACGCCGTAGAGCGCGACGAGGGCGTCGCGGTAGAGCATGGAGGAGAGGAGGAACGCGCCGAGGCTGCGCCGGCGGAGGGCGGCGGCGAGCGAGGCCTTGAGGTCGGCCCAGGCGGCGGCGGTGGAGAGCCGGGCGCGGGCGGCGGGGTCGTCGCGCACGAAGGCGAAGAAGGGGATCATGAACACGGCGAACCAGAGCGCCGCCAGGGGGCCGACGGCGCGGGTGCCCTCGCGGAGCGCGGGGTCGAGGCCAAGGGCGGGGGGGCGGCCCAGGAGGGTGGTGCCCGAGGCGTCCTCGGCCAGGAAGGCGAGCATCAGGACGAGCGAGGCGAGCCCGCCCGCGTAGCCGACGGCGTAGCCGGTGCCGGAGATGCGGCCGACCCGCTCCGGGCCCCCCAGGGAGGGCAGGATCGCGTTGGAGAAGATGGTCGTGTACTCGGCGCCGATCATGGCGAGGCCGAAGGCGCCGAGCGCGAGCCAGAGGGCGGCGCCGTCCGGGGCGAGGGCCCAGAGGCCGGCGGTGCCGATCAGGTAGAGGCCCGAGAAGCCGGCGATCCAGGGGATGCGGCGGCCGGCCGTGTCGGCGAGCGCGCCGAGGAAGGGCGCGGTGAGGGCGATGGCCACGCCGGTGAGGGTCTGTCCCAGGGTCCAGAGCGACTGGGCGCGGGCGCCGGCGGCCTCGGGAGCAAGGCCGAGCCCGAGGAAGTGCTGGGCGGCGACGGTGGCGAAGTAGGGGCCGAAGACGAAGGTGAGGATCAAGGTGTAGAAGGGCTGCGTCGCCCAGTCGAACATGAGCCAGCCGAAGGTGCGGCGGCGCAGGGCGGCGGGGGGCGGTGGGGCGTCGGTCGCGGTCATGCTGCTCCCCCGTCGGTCGCGCGACCCTGCCGTCCGGGGGCGGGAATCGCAACGGCGCGCTCCCGCCCGCCCTCGTCGCCTTTCGGCGCCTCGCGCGGTTGGGCCGGGCGCCTCGTCGCTGCGCGACGTCGGCGCGGCCGCTGCGCTGGCGGGGGGCGTCCTTGGGGCGGGAACGCCCTGGGCGGAGGTGCGCCTCCGGCGGGGATACTTGGATCAAGATGAGGGGGCGGGTCCGAATTCTTCTCCTGCCCTCTCATCTTGACGCAAATATCCCGGGGAGCGGGAGGGGCAGCGCCCCTCGCAGGGCCGGGCGAGGGGGGCCTCGGCTCCCCGAGCCCGGCCCTTTCCCCCTCACCGCTTGAACGGCGCCATTCCGGCGCGGGCGAGGGCGTCGGCCCGTTCGTTCTCGGGGTGGCCGGCATGGCCCTTGACCCAGGTCCATTCGACGGCGTGCCGCTCCGCCGCCGCCTCGAGCCGTCGCCAGAGCGGCTCGTTCTTGACCGGCTTGCGCGCCGCCGTCCGCCAGCCGTTCCGCTTCCAGGCGGCGATCCACTGGGTGATCCCGCCCTTCACGTAGGCGCTGTCGGTCACCACGGTCACCTCGCTCGGCCGTTCGAGGGCTTCCAGCGCGGCGATCGCGGCCATCAACTCCATCCGGTTGTTGGTCGTCAGCGCTTCGCCGCCGGTCAGCTCGCGCTCCATCAGCACGTCCTCCCCGGAACGGGCGATCAGGAGCGCGCCCCAGCCCCCGGGCCCCGGATTGCCCGAGCACGCGCCATCCGTGTACGCCACGATCCGGGTCCGGGCCGCCTGCGTCACGCGGGCTTGCGCGCGCGCAGGATCACGTAGGGCTCCACCCGCCCGTCGAGCCCCGGGCCGGCGCCGCGACGCCCGCTCTGAGGCACCAGTCCCGCGGCCCGGCAGGCGTCCGCGAGGTCGGCCTCCGTCCAGTAGCCGAAGTACCGCCCGAGCGGGTCGCGCCCTTCCGCGATCCCGTCCTCCTGCGGCGACTTCATCCCCAGGTGAAGGACCCCGCCCGGCATCATCGCCCCCGCGGCCAGCGCGATCAGCCCCGGCACCTGGGGCCGTGGCGCGTGCAGGAGGGAGAAGTTCGCCCAGACCCCGTCGAACTTGGGCCGCGGTCGCAGCGCCTCGAAGGGCTCGACCGTGACGTTCACCCCCAGGTCGCGGGCCAGCGCCGCCATCGCCGGGGAGGCGTCCGTCGCCTCCACGCGCAGGTCCGCGGCCGCCATCATCGCCGCCGAGTTGCCCGGCCCGCAGCCCCAGTCGAGGACGAGCCCGCCGAAGCGCACCGAGGCGATGAAGGCGGTGAGGTCGCCATCCGGCTCCATCCGGGTGATGCGTTCGGCATAGGCCTCGGCCTGCCGGGCGTAGACTTCCAGCGTCTCCGGGTCGGCGCTCGGGGGCAGGTCCGCGGTCACAGGATCAACGCCCCGAGCGAGGCCACCACCACCACCGTCAGGAGCACGCGCAGCCGCATCCACCAGGGCGGGGCGAGCCCCCGCGTCCAGCACCACCAGTCGATCAGCAGGAGGCCGAGGAAGCCGAACGCCAGATAGGTCGCCGCCGAGACCGGCCCCCCGCCCACCAGGAGGAACGCCCAGAGCGCCGGGACCACCGAGAGGACGTAGGTCGCCGCCGCCTCGGCCCCCCGCGCGCGGGCGGCGAAGCCCCAGATCACCCCCGACATGAACGACAGGATCACCGTCCCGTAGGCGAGCTGCACGTAGGGCCCGACGAAGCGCGGCCCCAGGTTGCGTGTGCCCCAGGCCTGCGGCGCGTTCGGCTCGATCGTGAGCGCGCCCCAGACGAAGGGCGCCAGCCCGGCGAGGCCGAGGAGCAGCGGGGCGGCGGGGATGCCGGCGAACTTCATGGGGCGGGACTCGCGATCATGCGCCGCGTCATGGCACGGGCCGGGCCGGACGGTAAGTGGCGCGGCCCTCACGCGCGTTCGAGCGCGAGGCGCCCGGCCAGCGCCGCGAAGGCGGCCGAGACGCCGCGCCGGGGCCAGCGCATCGCCGCCGGCGAGCCGAGCACCCGCGCCCGCGCCGCCCCGGCGAACGCGCCGTGGAGCGCGAATGCGGCGAAGGTGATGGCCATGAACGCGGCGCCGAGGATCGCCATCTCCGCCGCGGCGGTGGCCGGATCGCCGGACGGGAACGGCGGCAGAAGCGCCAGGAAGAAGATCGACAGCTTCGGGTTCGGCACGTCGATCGAGGCGCCGCGCCGGGCGGTGCGCCAGCCGGCCTCGGCCCGCGCGTCGCCGTCCACCCGAAGGGCGCCGCCCGCGCGCAGGGACCGCCAGGCGAGATATGCGAGGTAACCGGCCCCGGCCCATTTCACGGCGCCGAACATCGGCGCGCTCGCGTGGAGGATGGCCGCGAGGCCCAGCGTCGCCGCCGCGAGGTGGGGCACGATCCCGAGGGTGCAGCAGGCCGCGGCCCGGAGCGCCGCGCGCGAGCCCGGCCCAGCCCCCCGGCCAGCGGGCTGAGGACGCCGGTGCCGGGGGCGATCGCCACGATCAGGGCGGTCAGGAGGACCTGCGTCGACATGGGCGGCGGCTCCGTTCGGCGGCTGCGATCGGCGGGCCCCTTCATCCCCCTCCGGGCCGGGGGTGTCTACCCCTGGGGAAGGATCAGGCCGGCTGCCGCAGGATCCGAGGCACCTTGAACTCGACCGTCTCCTCGGCCGTCACCACCGGCCGGACGGTCACGTCGTAGCGCTCGCGGAAGGCGTCGACGACCTCCTGGACCAGGACCTCGGGCGCGGAGGCCCCGGCCGTGATCCCGACCGAGGCGATCCCCTCGATCGCGCGCCAGTCGATCTCGGCGGCGCGCTGCACGAGCTGCGCGTAGCCGCAGCCCGCGCGCGCGCCGACCTCGACCAGCCGGCGCGAGTTGGACGAGTTGGGCGCGCCGATCACCAGGAGCGCGTCGCAATCGGGCGCCATCGCCTTGACCGCCGCCTGCCGGTTGGTCGTCGCGTAGCAGATGTCCTCCTTGTGCGGCCCGACGATGCCCGGGAACCGCGCCGTGAGGGCCGCGACCATCTCGGCGGTGTCGTCCACGCTGAGGGTCGTCTGCGTCACGAAGGCGAGGCGCGCCTCGTCGCGCACCTCGAGGGCGGCCACGTCGCCCGGCACCTCGACCAGGAGGACCTCGCCGGGGGGGAGCTGGCCCATCGTGCCCACCGTCTCGGGATGGCCGTCATGGCCGATCATCACGATCTGGAGGCCGGCCTCGTGGTGGCGCGCGGCCTCGATGTGGACCTTGCTCACCAGGGGGCAGGTCGCGTCGACGTAGACCATCTCGCGCGCCGCGGCCTCGGCGGGGACCGAGCGGGGCACCCCGTGGGCGGAGAAGACGACCGGCCGGTCCGGCGGGCACTCGTCCAGCTCCTCGACGAAGACGGCGCCCTTCGCGCGCAGGCCGTCGACGACATGGGCGTTGTGGACGATCTCGTGGCGGACGTAGACCGGCGCGCCCCAGCGCTCGATCGCGAGCTCCACGATCTTGATCGCGCGATCGACGCCGGCGCAGAACCCGCGCGGCGCGGCGAGATGGAGGGTGAGGGCGGGCTTCGTCATCGGGCCGGAGATAGGCGCCCGCCGGCCCGCGGTCCAGATGGCACCGGGCGCGGGGCGCCGCGCGCCGCTCAGGTCGCGGCGGAGGTCTCCGGCCGGCGCGCCTCCTCGTCCTCGCGCCCGGCGTGCTCGTCCTCTGGGCGCGGCTCGCGCGGGGGCCGGCCGATCACCTCCTTGAGGTCGGCGAGCTCGATGAAGTTATCCGCCTGCCGGCGCAGCTCGTCGGCGACCATCGAAGGGTGCGTGCGGATCGAGGACACGACCGAGACGCGCACCCCCTGCCGCTGGAGGCCCGCGATCAGCGGCCGGAAGTCGCCATCGCCCGAGAAGAGCACGATGTGGTCCACCCGCGGCGCCAGCTCCAGGGCGTCGACCGCGAGGTCGATGTCCATGTTGCCCTTCACGCGGCGGCGCCCGGCGCTGTCCGTGAACTCGCGCGCGGGCTTCGTCACGAGGGTGTAACCGTTGTATTGTAGCCAGTCGACGAGGGGCCGGACGGGCGAGTATTCCTCGCTCTCCAGGAGGGCCGTGTAGTAGGCGGCGCGCACGAGCTTGCCGCGCCGCGCGAATTCCTGGCGCAGGAGCTTGTAGTCGATGTCGAACCCCAGCCCGCGCGCGGCGGCGTAGAGGTTGGAGCCTTCGATGAAGAGCGCGAGGCGCTCGTCGCGGTAGAACATCGCGGTATCCTCAAATGGTCGTCCCGGCGGGGCACGGGTATCAAATGCCAAATACGGCGCGCGGGTCCCGTTTAAACCGCCCGACGCGAAGATTGACACCTCGGCGCGCGCGAGGACACCGTTTCGTGTCCCCTCCCCACGGGCCGGCCGCGCGCCGCCCGGCGCGGCATGGCCGATCCGGGCGCGGGTTCCCGCCGCCTTGCGCCGGGCGGCGCGCCGGATTAGGTGCCCGACTTGATTCCTCAAACCGGGAGGAGAGCCCATGGCCCGCGTCACCGTCGAGGACTGCGTCGACAAGGTCCCCAATCGCTTCGAGCTCGTGCTGCTCGCCTCCCACCGCGCGCGCGAGATCGCGACCGGCAGCGCGCCCACCGTGGACCGCGAGCGCGACAAGAACCCCGTCGTCGCCCTCCGGGAGATCGCCGAGGAGACCCAGGGCGCCGCCGAGCTGCGCGAGCGCATGATCGAGGGCAACCAGACCCAGATCGAGGTCGACGAGCCCGAGGACGACCAGATGACCCTGCTCATGGGCGTCGAGGCCGACAAGCCGGCCCAGGACGACATGGACGAGGAGAAGCTCCTCCGCGCCCTCATGCAGGCCAACGGCCCCGGCTGACCGGGTCCGCCCCCGCGCG
This sequence comes from uncultured Alphaproteobacteria bacterium, assembly GCA_963833115.1. Taxonomy (GTDB): domain Bacteria; phylum Pseudomonadota; class Alphaproteobacteria; order Rhodobacterales; family Rhodobacteraceae; genus Hasllibacter. Next base: position 1,068,498 of record CAWHWS010000002.1, read on the forward strand.
GCCCGCCCCCCGGGCCCGCCCCCGCCGGACGCCGCGCGATGCCCCCTGAAGACGCCGCCACCGAGCTCGCCCTGCCGATCGCCGCCCCGACCCAGGCGGAGGGGATCGACGCCCTCGTGGCGGTGCTCGGCGCCTACAACCCGCGGTCGGACGCCGCCCGCGTCCGCGCCGCCCACGCCTACGCCGCGGGCGCCCATGACGGGCAGGTGCGCCGCTCCGGCGAGCCCTACATCACCCATCCGCTCGCCGTCGCCGGCATCCTCGCCGGACAGCGCATGGACGACGCGACCGTCATCACCGCCCTCCTGCACGACACCGTGGAGGACACCGGCTCCACCTCCGAGGAGATCGCGCGCCTCTTCGGCGCCGACATCGCGGGCCTGGTCGACGGCGTCACCAAGCTCACCAATTTCGAGCTGACCTCCCACCAGACCAAGCAGGCCGAGAACTTCCGCAAGCTCTTCATGGCGATGGCGCAGGACATGCGCGTGATCGTCGTCAAGCTCGCCGACCGCCTGCACAACATGCGCACCCTGGGCGCGATGCCGGACGCCAAGCGCGAGCAGAAGGCCCGCGAGACGATGGAGATCTTCGCCCCGCTGGCGGGCCGCATGGGCATGCAGTCCGTGCGCGAGGAGCTCGAGGACCTCGCCTTCCACGTGCTCGATCCGGTCGCGCGCACGTCGGTGATGCGGCGCTTCGCCTCCCTGCGGCAGAGCCAGGGCAACGTCGTCGAGGAGATCACCGCCGACCTCGAGGCGCTCCTGGCGCGCTCGGGCGTGCCGGCGCAGGTCATGGGCCGCGCCAAGCGCCCCTATTCCATCTGGCGCAAGATGGAGGCCAAGAACCTCACCTTCCAGCGCCTGTCGGACATCTGGGGCTTCCGCGTCGTCACCGAGACCGAGGACGACTGCTACGTCGCGCTGGGCGCGATCCACCGGCGCTGGGCCGCCGTGCCGGGCCGCTTCAAGGACTACATCTCCCAGCCCAAGCAGAACGGCTACCGCTCGATCCACGCCACCGTCTCCGGCCGGGACGCCAAGCGTGTCGAGGTCCAGATCCGCTCGCGCGAGATGCACGACGTCGCCGAGAGCGGGATCGCCGCGCATTTCTCCTATCGCGACGGCGTCCCCGGTCAGAACCGGTTCGCCGTCGACCCCTCCCGCTGGGTCGCCGCCATGGCCGAGCGCTTCGGCGCCGAGGGCGGCGGCACGCCCGAGAACGACGAGGAGTTCCTCGAGGCCGTCAAGCTCGAGATGTACGCCGACCAGGTCTTCTGCTTCACCCCCAAGGGCCACGTGGTGAAGCTCCCCAAGGGCGCGACCCCGATCGACTTCGCCTACGCCATCCACACGCGGATCGGCGACGCCTGCGTGGGCGCGCGCGTCGACAACCGGCGTCAGCCCCTGTCGCACCGCCTGCGCAACGGCCAGTCGGTCGAGATCATCACCGCCGAGGGCTCGCGTCCCCAGGGCGTCTGGCTCGAGGAGGTGGTGACCGGCCGCGCCAAGTCCGCGATCCGCCGCTCGCTGCGCGCCGAGGGGCGCGAGCGCTTCATCCGCCTCGGCCGGGAGCTCGCGCGCGCCGCCTTCGCCGCGGCCGGCGGGGAGGCGAGCCCGAGGCTCCTGTCCATCGGCGCCGAGCGCATGGGCGTCTCCAGCGCCGAGGAGCTGCTCGCGCGCATCGGCTCGACGGAGATCAGCGCCCGCGAGGTCGCCGCCCTCACCCTGCCGGGCGGCGAGGCGCAGGCCTTCGCCGGCGCGCTGCCGCAGGACGCCGACCCGGTCGTCGGCCTCGGCCCAGACCAGCGGCCCGTGCGCGGCACCTGCTGCCAGCCCGTGCCCGGCGAGCGCATCATCGGCATCACCTATCGCGGCGAGGGGGTCGTGCTCCATGCCGCCGACTGCCTCTCCCTCACCGCCGTGGAGGACGCGCCCGAGCGCTGGATCGACACGCGCTGGACCGCCGGGCGCCATCCGCCGATCCACGCCGTCACACTGCACCTGACCATCGCCAACACCGCGGGCGTGCTCGGCCGGGTCTGCACCGCCATCGGCCGCCAGGGCGCGAACATCTCCGACCTCGCCTTCGCGGACACGAAGCCCGACTTCTACCGCATCCGCGCCGATGTGGAGGTCTCGGACGCCGCCCATCTCCACCGGGTCTTCTCGGCGCTGGCGGCCGAGGACGACGTCGCCGAGCTCCGCCGGCACCGGGGCGCCGCGTCCCCGGCCGGCGCGCCGGGCTTGCCCGAATCTCCCGGCGCGGCCATGCCCAGAGGCGATGTTTAGACGCCGCGATCCCCGCTCCTATTCCCGCGCCGCGCGCGAGGCGCTCTGGCCCCGCGGCGGCTGGACCCGCGCGGTCACCTACATGAAGCACCGCCTGCGCCGTCTGCCCGACCCGCCCGAAGTGGTCGCGCGCGGCGTCGCCGCCGGCATCTTCGCGAGCTTCACCCCGTTCTACGGCCTGCATTTCATCGTCGCGGCCCTCCTCGCCCGGGCCGTGCGCGGCAACGTGATCGCGGCCCTCCTGGGCACGTTCTTCGGCAATCCGCTGACCTACCTGCCGATCGCCTACGCCGCGCTCACCACCGGGCATTTCCTCCTCGCCCGCGGCGGCCTCGCCCAGATGGAGGCCGAGGGCCCGCGCTCGATCTTCGGGCGCTTCTCGGACGCGGGAGAGGACCTCTGGCACAACGTCGTGGCGATCTTCACGCCGGACGTGGCCGCCTGGGACGGGCTCGCCGCCTTCTGGGACTCGGTGTTCCTGCCCTATCTGGTCGGCGGCGTCCTGCCGGGCCTGGCCTGCGCGGTGATGGGCTACTGGCTCTGCCTGCCCGCCATCGCCGCCTACCAGAAGGCGCGCCGCTCCAAGCTCGCCGCCAAGCTCGCCGCCCTCCGGGACAAGGCCAAGGCCGCCAAGGACGCCAAGGCCGCCCAGGGCGTGCGCCCCCGCGTGCGCCCCCGGCGCCGGACCAAGCAGCCCTGAGCCGGACCCGGGCGCCGCTGGCCGGGGCGGGGGCCGCGCCCTAGGCTCCGGGCGCGGGCCGCCCCGAGGAGGCCCGCTCCGAGGAGGCTCGCCCCGATGAGGACCATGATGACCATCCCCCCCCTACGCCTCGGCGTGAACATCGACCACGTCGCCACCGTGCGGAACGCCCGCGGCGGCGCCGCGCCCGACCCCGTGCGCGCCGCGAGGCTCGCGCAGGAGGCCGGCGCCGACGGCATCACCGCCCATCTGCGCGAGGACCGCCGCCATATCAGCGACGCCGACATCGCCGCCCTGATGGACGCGCTCGCCGTCCCCCTCAACTTCGAGATGGCCGCCACCGAGGAGATGCGGGCCATCGCGCTGCGCCACCGCCCGCACGCCGTCTGCCTCGTGCCCGAGCGCCGCGAGGAGCGCACCACCGAGGGCGGGCTGGAGGTCGCGCGGGACGAGAACCGGCTCGCCCACTACATCGCGCCGCTGCGCGAGGCCGGCTGCCGCGTCTCCATCTTCATCGCCGCCGACCGCGCCCAGATCGAGAGCGCGAACCGCATCGGCGCGCAGGTGATCGAGCTGCACACCGGCGCCTATTGCGACCATGTCGCGGAGGGCAACGCCGCGCTCGCCGACCACGAGCTCGCTCGCCTGCGCGAGATGGCCGCCTTCGCCCACTCCCTCGGCCTGGAGGTCCATGCCGGCCACGGCCTGACCTATGACAGCGCCCCCGCCCTCGCCGCCCTGCCGGAGGTGCGCGAGCTCAACATCGGCCATTTCCTCATCGGAGAGGCCATCTTCCGCGGCCTCCCCGCCGCCATCGCCGAGATGCGCCGCGTCATGGACGGGGCCAGGGCCGCCGCGCGCGTCCCCGCGTGACCGGCGCGAATCACGGCCTGCCGGTCTCGATCTCCCTCGCGGCGGCGGTCGCCCCGGTTCCGGCCAAGGTCGCCATCGTCGCCACGGCCCCGTCGCGCGGCCGGTCCGCGGCGGTCCGCCAGGCGTTCGGCGCGCAGGCGCGCCCCGCCGCTCGCGGGGCGGCCGCCATCGAGGTGCTGACCGCCCGCGGGGCGGCCGGATGAGGCGGGCGGTCCCCCCGGGGGCGGCTCGGGGCGCGGCGCCCGGCCTCCCGGGATGATCCTCGGCATCGGCACCGACCTCGCCAATATCGAGCGGATCGAGGCCACGCTCGCCCGGTTCGGCGACCGCTTCCGCGCCCGCGTCTTCACCGATGTCGAGCTCGCCCGCGCGGGCCGGCGCCCCGGCCAGGAGGCCGCGACCCTCGCCAAGCGCTGGGCCGCCAAGGAGGCCTGCTCCAAGGCGCTCGGCACGGGCCTGCGCATGGGCATCGCCTGGCGCGACATGCAGGTCGCGAACCTGCCCACCGGGCAGCCCACCCTGCGCCTCACGGGCTGGGCCGAGCGCCGCCTCGCCGCCCTCACCCCTCCGGGCCATGCCGCCCATGTCCACCTCACCCTGACGGACGACCACCCCTGGGCGCAGGCCGTCGTCGTGATCGAGGCGCGCCCGTCGGCTTGACCGCGCGCGCGCCGCGCCGCAGGACGGGCGCGCACCGCGGGAGGGCCAGATGGCGACACGAGCGCAGAAGAAGAAGGAGGGCGGCATCGTCGAGACGATCCGCACGATCCTCTGGGCGCTGATCATCGCGGGCGTGTTCCGCACCCTCTTCTTCCAGCCGTTCTGGATCCCCTCCTCCTCCATGAAGGAGACGTTGCTCGTCGGCGACTTCCTCTTCGTCAACAAGATGGCCTACGGCTACTCCGAGCACTCCTGCCCGTTCTCGGTGTGCAAGTTCGTCGACGGCCGCTGGCTCGGCCGGGAGCCCGAGCGCGGCGACGTCATCGTGTTCCGCCACCCGGTCAACGGCCAGGACTTCATCAAGCGCGTCATCGGCCTGCCCGGCGACCGGGTGCAGATGCGCCAGGGCACGCTCTTCCTCAACGGGGAGGAGGCGGTCCAGACCCCCGCCGGCCTCTTCGAGGAGGTCTACGAGCCCCAGGGCCCCGCCCGCGCCCTGCCGCGCTGCGCCAACGGCGCCGTCGGCTCCGGCGCCCTGTGCCAGAAGGCGCGCTTCGTCGAGGCGCTGCCCGCCTCAGCCGGCGGCCACGAGCACACGATCCTCGACATCACCGAGCGCGGCCAGACCGACACCACGCCGGTCTTCACCGTCCCCGAGGGGCACTACTTCTTCATGGGCGACAACCGCGACAACTCCACCGACAGCCGCGTCGCCCGGCCCTTCGGCGTCGGCTTCGTCCCGTTCGAGAACCTCCTGGGCCGCGCCGACCGGGTGATGTTCTCCTCCGCCGGGCGGAGCCTCCTCTTCTTCTGGACCTGGCGGCTCGACCGCTTCTACGAGAAGATCGTGTGAGCGAGGCGGACCTGACGGCCTTCCAGGACCGGCTGGGTCACCGGTTCGCCGACGAGGCGCTCCTGCGCCGCGCCCTCGTCCACGGCTCGGCCGCCGGCCCCGGCCGCGCCAGCAACGAGCGCCTGGAGTTCCTCGGCGACCGCGTCCTGGCCCTCGCGATCGCCGAGGCGCTGCTCGCCGAGGACGAGGCCGCCGACGAGGGCCGCATCGCGCCCCGCTTCAACGCCCTGGTGCGCAAGGAGACCTGCGCCGAGATCGCCCGCGGCGTCGGGCTGGGCGCGGTCCTGCGCCTGGGCCGCTCGGAGATGCAGTCGGGCGGGCGGCGCAAGACCGCGCTCCTCGGGGACGCGATGGAGGCCGTGCTCGCCGCCGTCCACCGCGACGCCGGCTTCGAGGTCGCGCGCGCCCTCGTCCTGCGCCTCTGGGCGGAGCGGATCGCCGGCGCGCCGGACGACGCGCGCGACCCCAAGACCGCCCTCCAGGAATGGAGCCAGGCCGCCCTCGGCGCGCTGCCCGCCTATGCCGAGGTCGCGCGCACCGGCCCCGACCACGCCCCCGAGTTCACGATCCGCGCGATCCTGCCGGACGGCCGGGCCGCCACCGGCACCGCCCGCGCCAAGCGCGAGGCCGAGCAGGCCGCCGCGCGCGCCCTCCTCGGACAGGTCGCCGGCGCCTAGGCGCGTCCATGCCGCCGGCGGGCCGATGGCGCCCCGTCGGCTTTCCGAGGTGATGACGGGCGCGAGGACCGCCGCGCCGGGCGCCGCCGGGAGCGCGTGCCGCTCGGGGCGGGCATCGTCCATCGCCTCCACCGGTTCGCGGGCGCGGGCGGCCCCGGCCCGAACGTCGCGCGGCGGCGCGTCGATCTCGGCCACCCGGCGATCGCCCATCGGGAGCCGGTCGCGGTCGTCCGGATCGGGCGGCCAGCCGGTGAGCCCCGCCCACCCGTGGCCGCCGATGCGGTGCGCGCGCTCCCCCGAGGATCGCGCCCGGCGGCTGGACCCGGCGGTGGTGCCGGTCCGCGGAGGCGCCCGGCGGTGCCGCGCCGCTTTCCGGCGGCCGCCCCGCGCGGCGGATGCGCGGCTGGATCGGCGGACAGGGGTCGGCCGGGACCGCCGCGATCGGGACCGCCGCGCGGGAGGCGCCCTGGATGACGGGGAGGTTCCGGCCGAGGATCGCGTCCTGGAGGCGCTCGGCCGTGCCATCGCAGTCGAAGATGCGCTCCACCGGGAGCCCGGTCCGGAGGGCGACCGCCGCGGTCCGCGGCAGGATCGCGCCGCGGACCCCGTCCTCCCGGCGGACGCCGCGCGGCCGCTGGCCCCCCGGCTCCGCGAGGGTCACGGACCCCGCGCCCTCCACGCTCGCCATCGTCCCGGGCGCGCGAACCCGAACGCGGCGGCCGGGATCGAGGGCCCCGGCAGCACGCCGTTGCGCAACGGGACAGGCGCGGACTCCCGGGCCGAGCCCGGCCGGATCGTGAGGCCGTGGCTGCCCGGGCGCGGGAACCATGGCCGCCTGGCGACGGGGAGCCGCATCGGCGGAGGCCCCGGCGGGATCGGAGGAAGACGCCCGGATCGCGGTGCGCGCGGGCCATCGGCGCGCCCGGCGAGGTGCCGGGGAGGACCGTCTCGATCGGCGACGGGATCATCGGGCCGGGCGTCCGGGGCAGGGCGGCGGCGACGGGGCGCGAGGCCGGCCCCGGGACGCAGACCGCCGCAAGGCCGGGATCCGGCGGCGGTACGCCCCCGCCAGGCCCGAGGCGGCGCCGGCGCCGGCGGCCGGCCATGCCCATCCGGGCGCCCGGCATGGCCAGGGTCTCGGCGCCGACGGCGATGCCGCCCGCGCCGAAGGCCACCCGCCCGAGGGCGACCTGCGCCGTGCCCGGGGGGCCGAGCCGCGGGCCGGTCCGGACCGGCGTCGCCGCCAGCGGGATCGGCGCCCCGGCGCGGCCCAGCGGGCGGTCGCCCGGACGGCTGCACATCGCGCGATCCCCGCCATGACGGGCCCCCGTCCCCGGAGCGTGGGCGGCGGCCGCGCGGGGTGCGGATCACGCCGCCTCCTGGTGGTCGCGGACGATCCGGCGCGCGGTCCCACCGGTGGGACGGGCGGCCGTCATCGGTCCCGGCCGTCGCCGGCCCGGACGTGCTCGGGCACGACCGGGACGCAGCCGAAGGTCCGCGCCCCGAAGCGCCCCAACTGGACGCGCGGATCCGCGGCGGTCGGCGCGACGGCGACGGCGACGGCGAGGTCATGCACGGTCTCGACGCTCGCGGCCCGCCGCGCCCTTCCGCGCGGTGACCTCCGGCGCCGTGGCGGCGGGCACCCCGACCTCGCCCGCGCCCGGCGCGTCCGGAGGGGCCGGCGAAGCCCCGGCCGCCGCCTTGCGCCACCTCCCGAGCGCGCAGGCGGCGGCCCGCCCCCGGGCGGGGTGGGAGCGGCGCGCCCGTCGGGGGACGCGCCCATGACGGCCGCCCCATGCCGCGCCCCGGCCCGGTCATCGGATGGTCCCCCTCCGCCGCCGGGTCCGCCGCGGGGCCGGCCCGCGCCCACCCGGCCCCGCGGCGGGCGCGGAACCGAACGGCCCCCGGCGCGCTCTGCCCCCGTGCGCGCCCGTCCCGGGACCGCCCCTCCCACCCGAGGACCGCGATCGCATGGACCTGGTGAACGAGTTCTTCGCCGAGGCGAAGCTGGGCGTCGCCCTCGCCATCCTGGGCGCCGTCTTCTTCGGCTTCCTGCTGGAGCGGCTGCCTCCCTCGGCCGTCGCGGTCGGCGGCGCGGTGGCGTTCCTCCTGGCGGGCTACATCACGACCGACGACGTGCTCGCCGTCTTCTCCAACCCGGCGCCGATCACCATCGCGGCGATGTTCATCCTCTCGGGCGCCCTCGTGCGCACCGGCGTGATCGACGCGGCCGCGAACGTCCTCGTCGCCCAGGCGCGCAGCCGCGGCTGGGTCGCGGTCGTCGCGCTCCTGATCGGGGCCTGCGTCCTCTCGGGGCTGATGAACAACACCCCCCTGGTGATCGTCCTGATCCCGGTGGTGATCCGCATGGCCGGCACGCTCGGCGTCGCGCCCACGCGGCTCCTGATCCCGCTCTCCTACGCCTCCATCCTGGGCGGCACTCTGACCTTGGTGGGCACGTCCACGAACCTCCTGATCGACGGCGTCGCCCGGCGAGAGGGGCTGGCCCCGCTCGGCATGCTGGAGATCCTGCCCTACGGCCTCGCCGCCGCCGCCGCGGGGGGCGTCACGCTCGCCCTCCTCGCGCCGCGCCTCCTGCCCGACCGCGGCTCCGCCGGCGCGGCGGTGGAGGGCGAGGACGTCGCCTTCCTCACCGAGGTGCGCCTCACCGAGCCCGCCCAGGCCGGGACCGCCCAGGCGACCGCCCAGGCCGGGACCGCCCAGGCCGGGCCGGCACCGGGCGAGCCCGCCGCGGAGGGCCGCGCCCTCGGCGCGCTGGGCGATCTGCGCCACAGCCGCCTGCGCGCGATCCTGCGCGGCGGGCGGCGGCTGCGCCCCGATCCCGAGCTCGCGATCGAGCCCAACGACCGGATCGTCCTGACCGCGACCCGGGCCGAGATCCTCACCCTGGAGGACCATCCCGAATACCGCGTCGGCCTCGGCGTCCCGGCCGAGCGCGAGGCGGGCGAGGACGCGCTCGTGCGCATCGAGGCGACGGTCACGCCGGAGCTCTCGGGGGCCGGGCGGCGCATGGGCGAGCTCGAATGGCCGCAGCGCTTCGGCGTGCGCGTGCTGGGCGTCGCGCGCCACCGCCACCTGCCGGGGCCCGAGCTCGCCAAGGTCCGGCTGCGCCCGGCCGACCGGGTCCTCCTCGAAGGCCCGGCGGAGGCGGTGGCGGCGGTGGTCGAGGCCGCCGACCTCATCGCCGGGAGCGAGCCGCGCGCGCGCTCCTTCCGCCGCCGCCGCGCCCCCCTGGCGCTGGGCGCGATGCTGGCCGTGGTCGGGCTCGCGATCCTGGACGTCGCGCCGATCGTGACCCTGGCGCTGATCGGCGTCGCCTTCATCCTCCTGGTGCGCTGCATCGACGCCGACGAGGCCTGGGGCGCGATCGACGGCTCCACGCTCGTCCTGATCTTCGCCATGCTCGCCGTCGGCCGCGGGCTCGAGAACACCGCCGTGATCGAGACGCTCGTCGCCTGGCTCACGCCCGCCCTGGCGCAGATCTCGCCCTTCGCGCTCCTCCTCGCGATCTACGCGCTGACCTCGGTCCTGACCGAGCTCGTCTCCAACAACGCGGTCGCTGTGATCCTGACGCCGCTCGCCATCGGCCTCGCGCAGGCGCTGGGCGTCGATCCGCGCCCGCTCGTCTACGCGATCATGCTGGGCGCCTCGGCGAGCTTCGCCACGCCCATCGGCTATCAGACCAACACCCTCGTCTACGCCGCGGGCAACTACCGCTTCACCGACTTCCTGCGCATCGGCCTCGTGATGAACGTCGTCGTCGGCCTCGCCTCGTGCACCGCGATCCACCTCATCGCCGGCCCCTGACCCCGCCGCCGCCCGCCGGCCCCCGCTCCGCTTCCCATCGCCCCGCCGCCGCGCTATCCCCGCGCACCCCTGCCGGAGATCCGCCCATGACCGATAGCCCCGGCCCCCCGCCCGACGACGCGCCCGACGACGCGCCACGCGACGCGCCCGGCGACGCGCCCGGCGACGTCCCAGACGACGGCCCCGGCGGCGCCCCCGGCGCCCCCGGCGCCGCGCCGGACGCGCCCCGCCGCGCGGGGTTCGTCGCGCTGATCGGGGAGCCGAACGCCGGCAAGTCGACGCTCCTGAACCGCATGGTCGGGGCCAAGGTCTCCATCGTCACGCACAAGGTGCAGACCACGCGCGCGCGCATCCGCGGCGTGATGATCCGCGGCGCCGCGCAGCTCGTCTTCGTCGACACGCCCGGCCTCTTCGCCCCGCGCCGCCGGCTCGACCGCGCCATGGTCGCCGCCGCCTGGGGCGGGGCCTCCGACGCGGACGTGGTCGTCCTCCTGATCGAGGCGCATCGCGGCCTGACCGACGGGGTGCGCACCATTCTCGAACGCCTCGCCGAGGCGCCGCCCGCCGGCCCGGTCGTCCTCGCGATCAACAAGATCGACCGCGTCGAGGCGCCCAGCCTCCTGGCCCTCACGCGCGAGATGACCGAGGCGCATCCCCATTTCGCCGAGGTGTTCATGATCTCCGCCGAGAAGGGCCGCGGCACGGACGACCTCGCCGACTGGCTCGCGGGCGCCCTGCCCGAAGGGCCCTGGCTCTACCCCGAGGATCAGATCGCCGACCTGCCGCTGCGCATGATCGCCGCCGAGACCACGCGCGAGAAGCTGACTCTGCGCCTGCACCAGGAGCTGCCCTACCAGCTCACCGTGGAGACCGAGGGGTGGGAGGAGCGCCCGGACGGATCCGTGCGCATCGATCAGGTCGTCTACGTCCTGCGCGACGGTCACAAGGGCATCGTCCTCGGCCATCGCGGGGAGACCGCGAAGGCGGTCGGGCAGGCGGCCCGCCTCGACCTGGAGAGCTTCCTCGAACGGCGCGTGCACCTCTTCCTCAAGGTCAAGGTCCGGCCGAAATGGCTCGACGAGGCCGAGCGCTTCGAGGCGATGGGCCTCGACTTCCGCGATGGCGCGTAGGGGAGTGGAGACCCTCCGGTCGAGCCGGAGGGTGACGGCATCCCGGGAGGCTCGCTGCCCCCATGTCATCCTCCGGCTCGACCGGAGGATCTCCACCCCGTCGCGCGCCCCCGCGGGCCGTCGGACGCCCCATGCGCATGGCATGCGCATCGGATGTGCATCCCCGGTGCATCGCCCGTGCGCCTGACCTCGGACCTCTGGGTCTCCGCCTATCTCGCCCGCCTCCGCGGCGCCGGGATCCCCGCCGTCGTCGCCGCCAGGGGCGATGCCACCGCGGGCGCGGTCCTCGTCCGGGTGAGCCCCCTCGACGGCACCGGCACCCTCTACCAGCGCCGCTTCGACCTGATGACGAACGCCCGCGAATGGGCCGTCCTGGCCCAGGGGACGGAGGCCGAGATCGACGCCTCCGTCGCCGCCCAGCGCCGCTTCGACCGCGACCTCTGGGTCATCGACGTCGAGGACCCGCGCGGCCGCCATCTCCTCGACGAGGAGGGGCTTTCGGAGTGATCGACTGGTCCGCCGAGGGCACCGTCCTGTCGGCGCGCCGCCATGGCGAGACCGCCGCCATCCTCGAGGTCCTGACCCGCGAGCGGGGCCGCGCGGCGGGCCTCGTCCACGGCGGCGCCTCGCGCAGGATGGCCGCGACGCTGCAGCCCGGCACCCAGGTCGCCCTGCGCTGGCGCGCCCGCACCGAGGACGCGCTGGGCAGCTTCGCGGTCGAGCCCGTCCGCTCGCGCGCGGGCGTCCTGACCGATCGCCTCGCCCTGGCCGGCCTCGCCGCGACCTGCGCCCTGGCGGGCTATGCCCTCCCCGAAAGGCAAGCGTTCCCGGACCTCTACGACGGCACGCAGACCCTTCTCGACGCGCTCGGCGATCCCGGCTGGCCGCTCGCCTATCTCGAATGGGAGATGCTCCTCCTCGAGCGCACGGGCTACGGCCTGGACCTGACCCGCTGCGCGGCCACCGGGCGGACCGACGGCCTCGCCTATGTCTCCCCGCGCACCGGCCGGGCGGTCACGGCGCAGGGCGCCGGCGAATGGGCGGATCGTATGCTGCCGCTCCCGCCGGTCCTCCTGGGCGCGGACGCGGACGCCGGCGGCGTCGTCTCCGGCCTCGCGGTCACGGGGCACTTCCTGGACGCCTCGCTCGCCCGCGCGATCGGCCGCCCCCTGCCGCCCGCGCGCGGCCGCCTGATGGGCGCCCTGGCCCGGGCCGCGCGCTAGGCCGGCGCCGCGCGGCGGGCCGCCTGGGCGCGCTGGAAGCGCGCGCGGCGGGGGCGTAAGCGGTCCCATGGCCGAACTCACCCCGCTCCTCTGGGCGCTCTGCGTCATGATCACGCTCCTCGCCGGCTTCGTGAAGGGGGTGGTCGGCTTCGCGATGCCCCTGATCATGGTCTCGCTCATCGGCACGCTGCTCGACCCGCAGCTCGCGGTCGCGGCGATCATCCTGCCGATCGTCGCGTCGAACCTGCTTCAGACCCTGCGCGCGGGCCTCGCCCCGGCGGTCGAGGCGGCGCGCGACCACTGGCGCTACATCCTCGTGGTCTGCGCCGCGATCCTGGCCTTCGCGCAGCTCCTGCCGTCGATCGACGCGCGCGCCTTCGCCTTGATCCTCGGCGTCCCGGTGACGATCCTCGCGGTGGTGCAGCTCGTCGGCTGGCGGCCGCGGATCCCGCCCGGCCGGCGCCGCGCGGCGGAGCTCGGCGCGGGCCTCGTCTCCGGCGCGCTGGGCGGTCTGGCGGGCACCTGGGGGCCGACGACGGTGCTCTACCTCCTGGCGCTGGAGGTGCCCAAGGCCCGTTCGGTCCTCGTCCAGGGGGTTATCTACGGCGCCGGCTCGATCGCCCTCCTCGCCGCGCATCTGGCCTCGGGCGTGCTCGATCGCGACACCGCCCCCCTGAGCGCGGCGCTCCTGGTGCCGGGCCTGCTGGGCATGTGGGCGGGCTTCAAGGTCCAGGACCGGCTCGACGCGAACGTGTTCCGCCGCGCGACGCTGGCCGTCCTCGTGATCGCGGGGCTCAACCTGATCCGGCGCGGCCTGGCGGGCTAGGCGGCGGGCGGCCGCGGGCCGTCCGCGGCGCCGGGCGAGGTCCCCCGGACGGGGGGCACGAGCCCGGCGCCCCCTTCGGTCATCCGATCGCGACCGCCCGCACGTCGGAATCGATATGCGCCTCGTATTGCTCGAAATTATCCGCGAACATCGCGACCAGCCGGGCGGCCTGCGCGTCGTAGGCGGCCTTGTCGTCCCAGGTGCCGCGCGGATCGAGCAGGGCCGCGTCCACGCCGCGCACCGTCACCGGCACGTCGAAGCCGAAGTTCGGGTCCTTGCGGAAGGTCGCGTCGGCCAGAGAGCCGTCGAGCGCCGCCGACAGGAGCGCCCGCGTCGCCGCGATCGGCATGCGCGTCCCTTCCCCGTAGGCGCCCCCGGTCCAGCCGGTGTTCACCAGCCAGCAGGTCGCGCCGTGCCGCGCGATCTTCTCCTGCAGGAGCTTGCCGTAGACCTCCGGCCGCCGGGGCATGAACGGCGCCCCGAAGCAGGTCGAGAAGGTCGGCTGCGGCTCGGTCACGCCGCGTTCGGTGCCGGCCACCTTCGCCGTGAACCCGGAGAGGAAGTGGTACATGGCCTGCGCCGGCGTCAGGCGCGCGATGGGCGGCAGCACCCCGAACGCGTCGCAGGTCAGCATGACGATGTTCTTGGGATGCCCGCCCATCCCGGTCTTCGACGCGTTGGAGATCGCCGAGAGCGGGTAGGCGCAGCGCATGTTCGCCGTCAGGCTGTCGTCCTCGAAGTCGAGCTCCCGTGTCAGGTCGTCGTAGACCATGTTCTCGATCACGGTGCCGAACTTGGCGCAGGTGTCGTAGATCGCGGGCTCGGCCTCGCGCGTGAGGCCGATCGTCTTGGCGTAGCAGCCGCCCTCGAAGTTGAACGTGCCGCGAGCCGACCAGCCGTGCTCGTCGTCCCCGATCAGGACCCGGTTCGGGTCGGCCGAGAGGGTCGTCTTGCCGGTGCCCGACAGGCCGAAGAAGACGGCCGTGTCGACGGGGTTGTTCGGCGCGTGGTTGGCCGAGCAGTGCATCGGCATCACCCCCTCGGCCGGCAGCAGCCAGTTCAGGAGGGTGAAGACGGATTTCTTGTTCTCGCCCGCGTATTCCGTGCCGGCGATGAGGATCACCTTCGCCTCGAGGTTGATCGCGATCACCGTCTCCGAGCGGCAGCCGTGGCGCCGGGGATCGGCCTTGAAGCTGGGGCAGTTGAGGATCGTGAAATCGGGCTCGAACGCGTCGAGCTCGGCGCGCTCCGGGCGGCGCAGGAGGTGGCGGATGAAGAGCCCGTGCCAGGCGAGCTCGGTGATCACGCGCACGTCGAGCCGGTGCGCGGGGTCCGCGCCGCCGAAGAGGTCCTGCACGTAGAGCTCGCCGCCCGCCACGTGGGCGCGCATGTCGGCATGGAGCGCGTCCCAGGCCTCGGGCGCCATCGCGGCGTTGTTCTCCCACCAGATCCCGCCCTCGACCCCGGGCGTGCGCACGACGAACTTGTCCTTCGGCGAGCGGCCCGTGTGCTTGCCGGTCGAGACCAGGATCGTCCCGCCGCGGCCCAGGCGCCCTTCGCCGCGCGCCAGCGCCCGTTCGATGAGGTCGGGCTCCAGCAGATTGTAGTACGTCGCGCCGACGCCCTCGAGCCCGGTGGCGGCGAGGGTGTGGGCGGGGTTCACGCGGCCATGTTCCAAGGGGTGCGGCTCCTGCTGGGCGGACGGGTGGCGTGGCGGGCATATCACGGCCCGGCGGTCCGGCAACGCCGCCCGCGGGCGTTTAGCGCCAACAGGCCGGCGCGCCGCCTTCCGCGCCGCGGTAAACGCTTCGTTCATTCGCGCGGGCGAGAAGGGGACGATCCTGGCGCGATTCGCTCCGGAGCCGGGCCCGGTCCGGCGCCGGACCGGCGCGCCGCCCACCTTCCGGAGGCGCCCCCCATGTCCCGCATCGCGCTCGTGGACGACGACCGCAACATCCTCACCTCGGTGTCCATGACGCTCGAGGCCGAGGGGTTCGAGGTCGAGACCTACAATGACGGCCAGAGCGCGCTCGACGCGTTCGACAAGAGCCTGCCCGACATGGCCGTGTTCGACATAAAGATGCCCCGCATGGACGGGATGGACCTGCTGCAGAGGGTGCGGCAGCGATCGCCCATGCCCGTGATCTTCCTGACGTCCAAGGACGACGAGATCGACGAGGTGCTCGGCCTGCGCATGGGCGCGGACGACTACATGAGGAAGCCCTTCAGCCAGCGCCTCCTGGTGGAGCGCATCCGCGCCATCCTGCGCCGTCAGGAGGTCGTCGCCGGCGACGCGCCGACCGCCGCCGAATCCGCCCAGGTGCTCGCGCGCGGCGAGCTGACCATGGATCCGCTGCGCCATGCCGTGACCTGGAAGGGCAAGCCCGTGACCTTGACGGTGACGGAGTTCCTCCTGCTGCAAGCCCTGGCGCAGCGGCCGGGCTTCGTGAAGTCGCGCGATCAGCTCATGGACGTGGCCTATGACGACCAGGTCTATGTCGACGACCGCACGATCGATTCGCACATCAAGCGCTTGCGCAAGAAGATGCGCGAGGTCGACGCCTCGTTCGCCGCGATCGAGACGCTCTACGGCATCGGCTACCGCTACAACGAGGAGTGAGCGCGGCGGGGCGGGATCGGGGAGCGGCACGATGAGCATGGCCGAGGAGGAGACCGGCCCGCCCCCGTCCCGGGAGGCCGGACGGACGAGGACCCGCATCGCCGTCAACCGCTCGCCACTGGCGCGCCGGATCGTGACCTACAACCTCGTGGCGCTCGTGATCCTGGTGACGGGCGTCCTCTATCTCGACCCGTTCCGTGACAGCCTCGTGCTGCAACGCGAGGCGTCCCTCGTGATCGAGGCGCGCCTGATCGCCTCCGCGATCGAGATGCGGGCCGAGGCCGCCGAGGCGGACGCCGGGGAGGTCGGCGCGCGGGGCGGGGCCGGCGGGCCGCTGGCGGCCGCCCTCGCCGCGACCGCCCTGCCGACCGGGATCGACGTGCACCTCCTGGACGCCGGGGGCCGGCGTCTCGCCTCGGCCGCCGACGGGGCGGGCCTGCGTCTGCCCGAGGCGGGCATCCCCGAGGTCCGGCCGACCCTCCTGACCAGCGCGCTCGCGCGGGTTCTCGACGGCCTTCACCGGGCCGTCGGCCGGGGCGAGGCTCTCTCGGAGCCGCTCGGCCACGACCCGGAGGTCGAGGTCGCGGCGCTCCTGGCGCCGGCGCTCGAGGGGGACGGCGCGTCGGCGCGCGTCCCGCGGGGCCAGGGGAGCGCGTCGTTCTGGGCGGCGATCCCGGTTCGGCCCGCGGGCGTGCCGGGCGGCTATGTCGCGGTCGTCGCCAGCGACGATCGGGTGGAGATGCTCGCCGCCGCGGAGCGCGAGCACGTCCTGCAACTCTTCGTCGTGGCGATCCTGGTCTCCATCGGCGTCAGCCTCGCGCTCGCGTCCACCATCGCGACGCCCCTGAGCCTGCTGTCGCGCGCGGCGGAGATCGGCCGTTCGGGCGGCGGGCCGGCGCGCGTGCGCATCCCCGACCTGACCGCCCGCACCGACGAGATCGGGCGCCTGTCGGGCGCGCTTCGGGGCATGGTCTCCGCGCTCTACGACCGGATCGACGCCAACGAGCAGTTCGCCGCCGACGTGGCCCACGAGATCAAGAACCCGCTCGCCTCCCTGCGCTCCGCCACCGGGACGTTGCGCATGGCCGCGCAGGACGATCAGCGCGAGCGGCTCCTGACGGTGATCGAGCACGACGTGCGCCGCCTGGACCGTCTCGTCAGCGACATCTCGAACGCCTCGCGCCTCGACTCCGAGCTGGTGAAGGAGGACGAGGCGCCCTTCGACCTGCTCCACATGCTGCGCAACCTCGCCCAGTATCTGGGCCGCGACGCCAAGGGGAAGGGCATCGCCTTCCTCACGGACCTGCCGCAGGAGGCGATGGTGATCTCGGGCTTGGAGGCGCGGCTGGCGCAGGTCTTCGTCAACCTGATCACCAACGCGGTCTCCTTCTGCGAAGAGGGCGACGCGATCCGCCTGTGGGTCCGCCGGCGCGAGAACAGGGTGCTCGTCGTGGTCGAGGACACCGGCCCCGGCATCCCGGACGGGGCGCTGGGCAAGATCTTCGCCCGCTTCTACTCGGAGCGCCCGGAGGGCCAGTTCGGCGACAACTCGGGTCTCGGCCTCTCCATCTCCAAGCAGATCGTCGAGGCGCATGGCGGCGTGATCTGGGCCGAGAACATCCGCCCGACCGAGGCGGACCCCACCTCCGAGCCGCTGGGGGCGCGCTTCGTCGTGGGCCTCCCGGTTTGAGCGTGGAGGAGCGCCATGGCGGTGCGGTCGCCGTCGCCGGGCGCGGACTCCTGATCCTGGGCGCGCCGGGCGCGGGCAAGTCCAGGCTCGCGCTCGAGATGGCGGCGTTGGGCGCGGGCATCGTGACCGACGACGTGGTAGAGGTGCGCACCGGCACGCCGCCGGTCCTCGCGGCGCCGGCGCGATGGCCCGGCCTGGTGGAGGCGCGGGGTCTGGGGCTGATCCGCGTGACGGCTCATCCGCCCGTGCCCTGCTTCGCGGCGATCGACCTGTCGGCGCCGGCGCCCTCGGGGGACCGGATGCCCGAGCACGGCCGCCTCCTGCTGGGCGACGGGGAGGTCGTTCTGCTGCGATGGGGGCAGGGCGCCCCTTACGCCGCCGCCCTGCTCGCCTATCTTGCGGATGGCCGGGCGCATGGGGCGCCCGATGCCCATAGGGCCGCCGATGGACGATAGCCCCGGACACGACGGAGCGCCCTCCGGCGGCGCGGAGCCGATGCGCGCCGTCCTGGTCACCGGCCCGTCAGGCGCCGGGCGCACGACGGCGATCCGGGCGCTGGAGGATTCGGGGTTCGAGGCCATCGACAACATGCCCTTCAGCCTGGTGCCGCGGCTCCTGGCCGGACCGCGCGGGCCGCGCCCCCTCGCGCTCGGGGTCGACGCCCGCAACCGCGATTTCGACGCCCGCGCGCTCATCGCGATGGTGGATGCGCTCGAGGCCGACCCGGGGCTCGAGGTGGAGCTCCTCTATCTCGACTGCGACGAGGCGACCCTGCTGGCGCGCTACAGCGAGACCCGGCGCCGCCATCCCCTCGGCGAGGACATCGCCCGCGGCATCGCCGAGGAGCGGGCGCTCCTGGGCGCGGTGCGTGATCGTGCGGGCGCGCTCATAGACACCGGCGGGATGACCCCGCACGCGCTGCGCGCGGAGGTCGCGCGCCTCTTCGCGGCGCCGGGCGCGGCGCAGGCCCTGACCGTGGCGCTCCTGTCGTTCTCCTACCGCCGGGGCGTGCCGCGCCAGGCCGACGCGGTGCAGGACGTGCGCTTCCTCGCCAACCCCCACTGGGAGCCGGGCCTCCGGTCGCTCGACGGGCGCGATCCGCGGGTCGCGGCGCACATCGCCGCCGATCCGCTCCACGGCCCCTTCGTGGACGCCTGCCTCGCCCTCCTGGACATCGTGCTGCCCGCGCACGAGGCCGAGGGGCGGTGCCTCTACACGCTCGCCTTCGGATGCACGGGCGGACAGCATCGTAGCGTCGCGATGGCCGAACGCATCGGTGCCGCACTTGCGAAGCGGGGGCACCGGGTGTCTATACGGCACAGGGAGCTCGACGGCCGGGGACTCGCCGACGCAAGCCCCGCAGGCGCGCCGCACCCGGCGCGGGACGCGAGCGGACGGGGACTGACGGCCGGATGATCGGGATCGTGATCGTGGCGCATGGCCGGCTCGCGCAGGAGTACCTCGCGGCCGTCGAGCACGTCGTCGGCGTCCAGTCCGGGATGCGCGCCGTCTCGATCCTCCCCGAATGCGATCGGGCCGCCAAGCAGGCCGAGATCTGCGGCGCCGCCGACGCGGTCGACGAAGGCGACGGCGTCGTGATGGTGACGGACATGTTCGGCGGATCGCCCAGCAATCTCAGCCTGTCGGCCTGCTCGCCGGCGAACCGCAAGATCGTCTACGGGGCCAATCTGCCGCTCCTGATCAAACTGGCCAAGTCGCGCCGCAAGCCGGTCGACGTCGCCGTGCGGGGCGCGCTCGATGCGGGGCGCAAGTATATCGACGCGTTCGACGGCCCGGCCTGCGAGGCGCGCCGCACGGGCGGGCACGCGGCCTGATCGCCCGGTGACGGAGGATCGGGCGCTCCGGCGCAACCTTCGGATCGTGAACGAGAAGGGGCTCCACGCGCGCGCCTCCGCCAAGTTCGCCGAGTGCGTGGAGCGGTTCGACGCGAGGGCCGAGGTGTCCCGCGACGGGATGTCGGCGGCGGGTGAATCGATCATGGGGCTCCTGATGCTCGCCGCCTATCGGGGCACCGAGATCGAGGTCGCGACCTCCGGCCCGCAGGCCGCGGAGTTGTTGGAGGCGCTTGGCGCGCTGGTGGCGGACCGCTTCGGCGAGGGATCGTGATCGCGGAGCCCCCGCCGGCGCGGTCGCCGGACGGGCACGCGACGCCGCGCCCGCCCCCGTTCGACAAGCGCCGGCTCTCCTATGCCGGCACGTTCGACGACTCGCGCCGCGCGACGGTGATCCGCGCGATGGAATGGACGACCGGGAAGCTGACCCTCCTGCGCCATATCCGCCGGTTCGAGGCCACGCCCGTCCCGCACGGGCAGGGGTTCTGGACCAAGGCGATGGCGGAGATGCGCATCGACGTGACGACCCCCGCCGATGAGGTGGCGCGGATCCCGCCGGCCGGGCCGCTCGTGGTGGTGGCGAACCATCCCCATGGCCTGATCGACGGGATGATCGCGGCCGAGCTCGTCGGCCGGGTGCGGACCGACTACCGGATCCTGGCGCGCACCCTCCTGACCGGCGTCGCGGAGGTCGAGCGGTTCATGTTGCCGGTGCCGTTCCCGCACGCGCCCGGCGCGCAGGTCCAGATGATCGAGATGCGCCGCCGCGCGATGACGCACCTGCGGGCGGGCGGGTGCGTCGTGCTCTTCCCCGCGGGCGCGGTCGCGGCGTCGGCCACGGCGCTCGGCCCGGTGATCGAAGGGGCGTGGACCCCGTTCACCGCCAAGATGATCGTGCGCTCCGGCGCGACGGTCGTGCCCATGCGGTTCCTCGGATCGAACAGTCGGGCCTACCAGATCGCGAACCGGCTCTCGGCGACCCTGCGCCAGGGCTTGCTCATCCACGAGGTCGCGCACGCGTTCGGCAAGCCGCAGCGCCCGGTGATCGGCGCGCCCATCCCGCCGGCCGAATGGCGCGCGCGCGCCGCGGCGCCGAGGGAGTTCATGGCCTGGCTGCGCGAGCGTACCCTGAGCCTCGAGCCCTAGCGCGTCGGCACGGGCTCCTCGCCGCGGTAGTCGTAGAACCCGCGCCCGCTCTTGCGGCCGAGCCAGCCCGCCTCGACGTACTTGGTCAGCAGCGGGCAGGGGCGGTACTTCGTGTCGGCCAGCCCGTCGTGCAGGACGTTCATGATCGCGAGGCAGGTGTCGAGCCCGATGAAGTCTGCGAGCGCGAGCGGCCCCATGGGGTGGTTCGCCCCGAGGCGCATCGACGTGTCGATGGAGGTCACCGTGCCGACGCCCTCGTAGAGCGTGTAGACCGCCTCGTTGATCATCGGCATCAGGATGCGGTTGACGATGAAGGCCGGGAAATCCTCGGCCGTCGCGTGCTGCTTGCCCAGCCGCTCGACCACGCCGCGGCAGGCCTCGAAGGTCGGCTCGTCGGTCGCGATCCCTCGGATCAGTTCGACGAGCTGCATCACCGGCACCGGGTTCATGAAGTGGAAGCCCATGAACTTCTCGGGCCGGTCGGTTCGGCTCGCGAGGCGCGTGATCGAGATCGAAGAGGTGTTGGAGGTCAGGATCGTCTCGGGCCCCAGATGCGGCACCAGCGCCTCGAAGATCGCCGTCTTGACGCTCTCGCGCTCCGTCGCGGCCTCAATGACGAGGTCGGTGCCGCCCAGGTCGGTCAGGGTCTGGGTCGCGGAGATGCGGGCCATCGCGGCGGCGTGGCCGGCCTCGTCCAGGGTGCCCTTGGAGACCTGCCGCGCGATGTTGCGGTCGATCAGGGCGCGGCCGGCGTCCAGCGCGTCCCGGTCGATGTCGGTGACCAGGACTTCGTATCCCGCGACGGCCATCACATGGGCGATGCCGTTGCCCATTTGTCCCGCGCCGACGACGCCGATCCGCTCGATTGCCATCCTGGCCCGCCTCCGTCGCGGCGCCGCGCCGCGCCGGACCCTATGCGGCGCCCCGGGCTCCGCGCAAGCGGGGCGCCCAGGTGATTCGGGCGCGGTTAGGACGATGGTAAGCCCCGCGCGTCACAAAGGCCGGGCCATCGGATGGAGGGCGATTCTTTGATCGGCAGGCGACTGACCAAGGCGAGACCGGCGCAGATCGTCGTCGACCGGCGTCCGGTGGACTACCACCATTGTCGCTATGACGACTCGCGGCTGCTGTTCCGCGGACCGCGGCGCAAGCTGGACGGCCGGCACCTCGTGGCCGTCGGATCGACGCCCACCTATGGCCGGTTCGTGCACGCGCCCTGGCCGCAGCTGCTGGAGTCCCTGATCGACCGGCCCGTCGCCAATCTGGGCTACCCCAACGCGGGGATCGACCTCGTGAGCCGCTCGACGCCGCTCAACGCGGCCTGCGTCGTCGCCGCCGCCTGCATCGTCGAGGTGATGGGCGCGGCGAACATGTCCAACCGGTTCTACAGCGTGCATCCCCGCCACAACGACCGGTTCCTGATGCCCTCGCACGAGCTCGGCCGCCTCTATCCGGAGGTGGACTTCACCGAGTTCGCCTTCGTCCGCCACATGCTCGGCGCGCTGGAGGACCTCTCGCCCGAGCGGTTCCGCCTCGTCCTGGCGGAGATGCGCGATGCCTGGGCGGCCCGGATGCGGGTGTTCCTCGGCGGGCTCGAGGGGCCTGCGATCCTCCTGCGGATCTCGGGCGGAACGGAGGCGCGTCCGGCGACCGGCGGGCTGGGCGACCTACCCCCGGCGATGATCGAGGCCCTCGCCCATGACACGGATTCCATGATCGTCACCGCCGCGGAGACGCCGGACATGTCGCGCGAGGACCTGTCCTTCGGGACCTCGGAGCGGGCGGCCGCGGGCACGCAGCCGGCCCCGCCGGTCCACGACGTGGCGGCGGCGGCGATCCTGGCCGAGCTGCCCGCCCTGCTGGCCCGGCCCCGCCGCATCCCGGAGCCCGCGCCCGAGACCCGCCGGCCGCATCCCCCCCGGCGCGCGACGACTCAGACCTTCCCGGTCATCTCCGGCACCGCCTCGAACAGGTCGGCGACCAGCCCGTAATCGGCCACCTGGAAGATCGGCGCGTCCTCGTCCTTGTTGATGGCGACGATGACCTTGGAATCCTTCATCCCGGCCAGGTGCTGGATCGCCCCCGAGATGCCGAGCGCGACGTAGAGCTCGGGCGCCACGACCTTGCCGGTCTGCCCGACCTGCCAGTCGTTGGGGGCGTAGCCGGAATCGACCGCCGCGCGGGACGCCCCGACGGCCGCCCCGAGCGCGTCCGCCAGCTTCTCGACCAGGGCGAAGTTCTCCTCCGAGCCGATGCCGCGCCCGCCGGAGACGACGCGCCCGGCCGAGGTCAGCTCCGGCCGGTCGCTGGCCGCCACCTTGTCCTCCACGAAGCTGGAGAGCCCCGCGTCGCCCGCGCCGCTCGCGGCCTCCACCGTGGCCGAGCCGCCCGTGCCCGCCGCGTCGAAGTTGGCGGTGCGCACCGTCATGACCTTGACCGCGTCCGCGGACTTGACCGTCTGGATCGCGTTGCCGGCGTAGATCGGGCGCTGGAACGTCTCCGCGTCGATCACGGCGATCACGTCCGAGAGGACCATCACGTCCAGCAGGGCCGCGACGCGGGGCAGCACGTTCTTGGCCGACGCGGTCGAGGGCGCGACGATGTGCGTGTAGTCCCCGGCGAGGCCGACGATCAGCCCGGCGAGGTTCTCGGCAAGCCCGTTGGCGTAGGCGGCGTCGTCCGCGACCAGGATCCTGGCGGCGCCGTCCAGCGTGGCGGCGTCGCCCCCCGTGACGCCCGCGCCTGCGACGAGGACGTGCACGTCCCCGCCGATCTGCGCCGCGGCGGTCATCGCCTTGGCGGTGGCGTCCATGTTGACGGCGGCGCCGTCGTCGATGCGGGTGACCTCCGCGATGAGGAGAACGGCCATCAGAGCACCCCCGCTTCGTTCTTGAGCTTGTCCATCAACTCGTCGATCGAGCCGACCATGACCCCGGCCTTGCGGCCGCCGGGCTCGTCCGTCTTGACGATCTCGAGCCGGGCCGCGACGTCGACCCCGTAATCGGCGGGGGTCTTGGTCTCGAGCGGCTTCTTCTTGGCCTTCATGATGTTGGGCAGCGAGGCGTAGCGCGGCTCGTTGAGGCGCAGGTCGACCGTCACGATGGCCGGCATCCTCGCGCGGATCGTCTGCAGCCCGCCGTCCACCTCGCGGGTCACGACCGCCTCCTCGCCGTCGATCGCGAGCTCGGAGGCGAAGGTCGCCTGGCTCCAGCCGAGGAGGGCGGCGAGCATCTGCCCGGTCGCGTTCATGTCGTTGTCGATCGCCTGCTTGCCGGCGAGCACGAGGCCGGGCCCCTCCTCGTCGATCACGGCCTTGAGGAGCTTGGCCACCGCCAGCGGCTCGATGTCCTGATGCACGTCGGAGGCCGCCTCGATGAGGATCGCGCGGTCGGCGCCCATCGCGAGCGCGGTGCGCAGGGTCTCCTGGTTCTTGGCTGTGCCGATGGAGACGGCGATGACCTCGGTCGCGACGCCCTTCTCCTTGAGGCGGATCGCCTCCTCGACGGCGATCTCGTCGAACGGGTTCATGCTCATCTTGACGTTGGCGAGGTCCACGCCCGATCCGTCGGACTTCACCCGGACCTTCACGTTGTAGTCGATGACCCGCTTGACGGGCACGAGGATCTTCATGGGGCGCCTCCCTGGTCTTCGGGGGAACGCCGCCCCCCGCGCATCGTGTTCCGACCGCGTGGTTACGTGTCGCGGGGGCCCCGCGGTAGGGCGAAAGCGACGCGGGGGCGGGCCCGGACGCCGCGTTGCGCCTCAGCGGTTGGCGCCGGGGACCCAGAGCACGTCGGCGCGGCCGTCGTCGTTGGCGATCCGCCCGGCGCAGAAGAACCAGTCCGACAGCCGGTTGAGGTACTTCACCGCGTCGGGGTTCACCGCCTCCATCGTCGCCAGCTCGACCGCCCCGCGCTCGGCGCGGCGGCACACCGTGCGGCAGAGATGAAGCTGCGCCGCGAGGGCCGAGCCGCCCGGCAGGATGAACGAGCGCAGGGGCTCGAGCGTCTCGTTCATCGCGTCGATCTCCGCCTCGAGGCGGTCGACCTGCGTGGCGGCCATGCGCAGGGGCGGATACTCGCTCTCGGCGTCCTTCTCCATGTCCGGGCGGCACAGGTCGGCGCCCAGGTCGAACAGGTCGTTGGAGATCGCGGCCAGCGCCGCGTCCGTCGCCTCGTCCGCGTGCTGCCGCGCGAGGCCGACGCAGGCGTTGACCTCGTCCACCGTGCCGTAGGCGGCGACGCGGATCGAGTGCTTGGCCACGCGGGCGCCGTTGCCGAGCGCGGTCTCCCCGGAATCGCCGGTGCGGGTGTAGATCTTGTTGAGCACGACCATCGGTCAGCTTCCTCTCTGGACGGCGACGAAGAGCAGGATCAGCAGCACCGCCACGAATTGAAGGATGATCCGCCAGCGCATGATCTTGTTGGCGTTGCGGCGGTTGAACGCGCCGCCCTTGGCGAAGCCGCCGATCCCCAGGAGGAGGACCGCGAGCACGGCGAGCGCGGCGAAGGCGGCGAGCAGGAAGAACGGATCGCGTGCCATGGGACCTCCAGGTCGGGTGCCGCGTGACCTAGGGCGGCGCGGCGGGGCCCGCCACCCCGGTCAGAGGCGGCGCCGCGCCCGCATCGCGGCCCCGATGGTCCCGTCGTCGAGATAGTCGAGCTCGCCGCCCACCGGCACGCCCTGCGCCAGGGTCGTGACGCGCACGCGCGCCTCCAGGGCGTCGGCGATGTAATGGGCGGTCGTCTGCCCGTCGACCGTGGCGGGCAGGGCGAGGATCAGCTCGCTCGCCCCCTCCTCGCCCACGCGCGCCTCCAGCCGAGGGATGCGCAGGTCCTCCGGCCCGGTGCCGCCGAGCGCCGAGAGGAGCCCCCCCAGCACGTGGTAGCGCCCCCGGTGCGCCCCCGCGCGCTCCATCGCCCAGAGGTCGGCGACGCCCTCGACCACGCAGATCTCGCCGGTCGCGCGCCGGGGGTCCGCGCAGAGGCCGCAGGTGTCGGCGGTCGCGACGTTGCCGCAGGTCAGGCACTCGCGCGCATTCGCCGCGACGTCGCGGATCGCCTCGGCCAGCGGCGTCATCAGGACGTCGCGCCGCTTGATCATGTGCAGGACGGCGCGCCGCGCCGAGCGCGGGCCCAGCCCCGGCAGGCGCGCGAGGATCCCGGCGAGCGCCTCGATCCTGTCGCGCGCGTCGTCCGGCCCTCCGGGCGCGCCGATGTCGTCCGGCCCTCCGGGCGCGCGGGTGTCGTCCGGCCCTCCGGGCGCGCGGATGTCGCCGGGCCCTCCGGGCGCGCGGACGTCGCCCGGCTCCCCCGGCGCCTGCCCGTCGCCGGACGGGGCCGTCGCCGGGGTCAAAACGGCAGCTTCAGCCCGGGCGGCAGGCCGAGGCCCTCGGCCATCTTGCCCATCCGCTCCGAGGACAGCGCCGCGCCCTTGGCCTGCGCCTCCTTGACCGCCGCCACGATGAGGTCCTCGACCACCTCCTTCTCTGAGGCCACGAAGATGCTGGGGTCGATTTCCAGCGCGACGAGGTCGCCCTTGGCGGTGGCGGTCGCGCGCACGAGGCCGCCGCCCGCCTCGGCGGTGACCTCCTCGTGGGCGAGCTGCTCTTGCATCTCGGCCATCTTGCCCTGCATCTCCTGGGCGGCCTTCATCATCTTGCCCATGTCGCCGAGGCCGCCGAGGCCTCCCATGCCCTTGAACATCCTGTCTCTCCTTCAATCGTCCTCGAACGGGTCCCACGTGTCGGCCGAATCCTCCGGGTCCGGGAGGGCGTGCTCCGCCGCCGCCGCCCGCGGGTGGACGCGCAGCCGGCCCGCGGCGGGGAACGCCGCGCGCACGGCGGCGACCATGGGGTGCGCCTCCGCCTCGGCCTCGAGGGCGGCGGCCTGCGCGCCCGCGCGCTCGGCGATGCTGCCCGCGCCCCCGGTCGAGACGACCGAGACCCCCCAGCGCGCGCCGGTCCACGCCTGCAGGCGCGCGGCCAGACGCTGCGCCAAGTCGGCGGCGGCGCCCGGCCCCGGCTCGAACTCGATCCGGCCGGGGGCGTAGGACACGAGGCGCACGCCCTGCTCGACCTCGATCTGGAACGGGACGTCGCGCCGCGCCGCGATGAGCGCGACCACGTCCTCGAAGCGCCCGTAGCGCGCGAGGGGGTCCGGCGCGGCGAGAGCCTCGCTGCGCGCCTGCGCGGCGGCGGAGCCAGCGGCCCGGGCGGGAGGCGGCGCCGCCGCCCGGGCGGGCCTTTCGGGGACGGGCGCCTCGCGGCCGGGCCCTTCGGAGGCGGGCCTCTCGGAGCCGGGACCCTTCGGGACGGGCCCCTCCGAGATGGGGGTCGGCGCCGGCGCCCGGGTCTCGTGCGGGGCGGCGTCCCGCAGGCGGCGCACGAGGTCGTCCGGGCTCGGCAGGTCCGCGACATGCGTCATGCGGATCACCGCCATCTCGGCGGCCATGATCGCGCTGGGCGCCTCGCGCACCTCCGCGATCGCCTTGAGCAGCATCTGCCACAGACGGGTCAGCGCGCGCATCGGCACGGCCTGCGCGGCGGCGCGTCCGCGGTCGCGCTCGGCCTCCGCGGCGCCGGGATCGTCGGCGGCGGCGGGCGTGATCTTGATCACGCTGACCCAGTGGGCCGCCTCGGCCAGGCCCTGCAGCGCGGCGAGCGGGTCGGCCCCGTCCTCGTACTGCGCGCGCAGCTCTGCCAGGGCGCCGGCCGCGTCGCCGCGCAGGATCATGTCCATCAGGCCCAGCGTCCGGCCCCGGTCGGCGAGGCCCAGCATGTCCCGCACCGCGGCCGCGTCGGCGGTCCCGCGGGCGATCGCCTGATCGAGGAGGGAGGTCGCGTCCCGCGCCGAGCCCTCGGCCGCGCGCGCGATGAGGGCCAGCGCGTCGTCCGTGACCTCGCCGCCCTCGGCCGCGGCGATCCGGGCCATCAGCGCGATCATCTCGTCCGTCCCGATCCGGCGCAGGTCGAAGCGCTGGCAGCGCGAGAGCACGGTCACGGGGACCTTCTGCACCTCGGTCGTGGCGAGCACGAACTTCACGTGCGCGGGCGGCTCCTCGAGCGTCTTGAGGAGCGCGTTGAAGGCCGAGGCGCTGAGCATGTGCACCTCGTCGATGACGAAGATCTTGTAGCGCCCCTGGGACGGCCCGTAGGCGACCGTGTCGACGATCACGTCGCGCACGTTCTGGACCCCGGTGTTGGAGGCGGCGTCGATCTCCATCACGTCGACATGGCGGCCGGCGGCGATCGCGGTGCAGTCGGCGCACATGCCGCAGGGCGAGACCGTCGGCCCGCCCGTCCCGTCCGGCCCCGTGCAGTTGAGGCCCTTGGCGATGATGCGCGCGGTCGTCGTCTTGCCGGTGCCGCGGATGCCGGTGAGGAGGTAGGCCTGCGCCACGCGCCCGGTCTCGAAGGCGGCCGTGAGCGTGCGCACGAGCGCGTCCTGCCCGACGAGGTCGGCGAAGGTCTCGGGCCGGTACTTGCGCGCCAGGACGCGGTAGTCGGGGTCTTGCATCGGGCTCTCCGCTCGCCCCTACCTATGGGCGCGCGCGCCGGCGCGCCAGCGTCAGAGCGTCCAAAGGATGCCGGCGGTTGCGGCGGCGCCGGCGCTCAGGAGGGCCGCGATGATCGCCATGCGGCGGGAGGGCTGCGCCTCGGTGTCGTGCTGGTCGATCCGGTCCTGCGCCTTGCGGGACTGCTGCGCGGCGGCGGCGAAGATGAGGATCGCGAGAAGGCAGAAGAAGACCGCGACCGACTTCGGCAGCCACTCCACCTGCGCCTCGCGGAACACCGCCTTCAGGCCGAGCGCCAGCGCGATGCAGGCCATGCCCGTGCGCATCCAGCCGGCGAAGGTGCGCTCGTTGGCGAGGATGGTGCGGTCCTCGGCCCAGTCGGTGCGGTCCTTGGCGAGCTCGGTGCTGTCGTCGGTCCGCTCGGTGCCCTTGGTCTCGCGCATGGCGTGCCAACCCTCCCGTCCGGGCGTTCGTTCCGCCCCCCGCAGGGGCGCCGAATTGCCGCGAGGCAAGAGGCCCGGCCCAACGCTCGCAGGCCGCAGGCCGAGAGGGGCGGGAGCGCGCGCCGGCGTGGGTGAGAGGCTGGACAGCGACCCAAGCGGGGCTCGTTGCGGCTGCTTCCTTCCGGACCTGACCGGGTTGGCGAGGCGCTCGCCCGCGCCAACCTCTCGACGCCGAAATAACCCCTGCGCGGCGGATGCACAACCGATGCACCGGACATGCACATCCCATGCGCATGGCCCGCGCGGGGCGATGACGCTACGTTAACCCCGGCCGGACCTGCGATGCATCGGGTCGACCTCGATGCCGGCGGCGGCGTGGGTCCGCACGTCCCCGGGCTCGAAGACGGTCGGGCCGATCTCCGCGCCCGGTGCCCGGCGTCCGGCGCCGCGTCCATCGCCCGGGCCAGCGTGGCGCGGGCCGGGACGGCGGCGGCATGGCGCGCAGACCGGTCCGGCGGGGCGCCGGGGCCCGGCCCCGGACCGATGCGGGGCCGGAGGGGCCGGGATCAGAGGGTGATGCGGTACATCGCGAAGCCGTCCTCGCCGCCCTCGGCGGGCTCGATGGTCATGCCGGGGACATCGTCCGCGTAGGCGGCGGCGGCCGGGCCGGTGGGGAAGAGGACGGTCGCGCCCTCGACCGGGGCGAAGGTCCAGTTGGCGTCGGCCGCGGGGGAGATCGTGCCCCGGTCCACGATGTAGCGCACGATCACGTCGCGGTTGGTGTCGGGCGCCTCGAGGATGATGGTCGAGCCGTCCGCGCCGGGAAAGCCGCCCCCGCCGGAGGCGCGGTAGTTGTTGGTGGCGATCACGTAGTCGGCCGAGAGGTCGAGCGGCGCGCCGTCGAGCTCGAGATCCACGATCCGGTTCGCGCCGGCGTCCACGACGGCGCCATCGGAATCGTATTTCGAGGGCTGGGTCAGGTCGATCCGGTAGCTCACCCCGTCGATGACGTCGAAGTTGTAGGACGGGAAGTCGGGGTTGAGGAGCGGCACGTCGCGCGCGCCCGGCGCGATGCGGTTGAACAGGCCCGCCGAGCGTTCGAGCCAGTCCTTCACCTGCTGGCCTGTCACGCGCACGGCGCGCACCGTGTTGGGGTAGAGGTAGAGGTCGGCCACGTTCTTGATCGCGACGGGTCCGGCGGCGACGTCGGTGTAGTATTCGGGGCCCCCGCGCCCGCCGGCCTTGAACGGCGCGGCCGCCGAGAGGACGGGCAGGCCCGCGTGCTCGGTGCCGGCGAGCATCCGCTCGACATACCATCTCTGGGCGTCGGAGACGACCTGGACGGAGGGATCGTCCGCGACCAGCGCGAAGTAGCTGTGGAGCGGCGCGTCGGTCACGCCGACGGCGCGGCGCACGTATTCGAGCGTCTCCTCGTGCGCCCGGCGGGTGGCGTCGAGCACGGCGGGCACGCTCTGCACCAGGGGGGTGATGGAGCGGTCCTCGCCGCGCTCGGAGATCGGGCGCACCGCGCTCTCGTGGGCGGCGACGCGCCAGCCGGCTCCGTCCCGCTCCAGCATCAGGTCGATGACGCCGAGATGGCTGCCCCAGAAGCCGCCCATGACCGCGGGCACGCCCCGCAGCGTGCCGGCGGCGGGGTCGATGAGGGCCCCCTCCGCCGCGCCCGCGCCCCCGTAGGCCGGGCCCGGGAAGGCGAGGTGGCTGTGCCCGGTCAGGATCGCGTCGATGCCGGGCACGGCGGCGAGGGCGAGGGAGGCGTTCTCCAGCATCTCGCCCTCCGCCGGGCCGATGCCCGAATGGGAGAGGGCGATCACGATGTCCGCGCCCTCCTCGCGGATCTGGGGGACGAGCGCGCGCGCGGTCTCCACGATGTCGCGGACGGTGACGTTGCCCTCGAGGTGCTGGCGGTCCCAGCGGAGGATCTGCGGCGGGGTGAAGCCGATCACGCCGACGCGGATCGGATGGGCCTGCCCCGCGCCGTCGGTGAGGGTGCGCTCCAGGATCGCGTAGGGGGGCAGGAGGGTCTCGTCCTGCGCGGGGGTCGCGCCCTGCCGGGTGGCGACGTTGGCGAGCACGACCGGGAAGCCGGCGCCGGCGACGGACTTCATCAGGAAGTCGAGTCCGTAGTTGAACTCGTGGTTGCCGATGGTGGCGGCGTCGAAGCGCAGCGCGTTCATCGCGTCGATCACGGGATGGGTGCGGGCGCCGTCCATGCCGCGCTCGTAGGCGACGTAATCGCCCATCGGGTTGCCCTGGAGGAAGTCGCCATTGTCCAGGAGGAGAGCGTTGGTCGCCTCGGCGCGGATGTCCTGGACGTGGGCGGCGGTGCGGGCGAGGCCGACCGTATCGACCGGCTGATCGGAGTAATAATCATAGGGCCAGACATGCATGTGCAGGTCGGTCGTCTCCATGATGCGCAGGTGGGCCTGGCCGGCCTGGGCGCGCGCGCTGAACGGGTGGAGCGCGCTCATCGCGAGGCCCGCGGCGGCGGCGGCGGTGCCCAGAAGGCGGCGGCGGGTGATGACGTCTCGCATGGGTCTCTCTCCTCCAGGTCTCGCACGCTGTCCCCCCGCATGCCGCGCCCGGATCACGGCGCGATGACGGCGCCCGGGCCTGCGCAACCATGACGGGTGTGGCGCGGGGCACAAGGGCGCGTCGCGCGACCCCTCCCGCGCGCAAGGGCGCGTCGCGCGACCCCTCCCGCGCGCAAGGGCGCATCGCGCGACCCCGCCCGCGCGATCGCGGGTTGGCGCGGCGTCCGGGGCGTGCTGCAAGGTCCGCGGGGCGGGGGGAGACGTGCGATGCGCATCGCCGAGACGGTCACGTTCGGCGGATCCGGCCTGGACCGGGCCGGCCATCTGCGCGGCGACCTGCGGGCGCTCATGGCGCGGGGCGATGCGGGCGTGCTGCCGCTCTGGCGGGGCAAGCCGCTCTTCGGCGCGGACGGGGGCCCGTGCGTCGTGCCGCCGGGGCACGCGGTGCTCGAGGGCGCGGGGACGACCGCGTTCCTGGGGCTGGACGGGGGCGCGCCGCGGCTGGCGGCGGACGTGTCCGCCTGGCGCCCGGCGGAGGTGGCGGCGAGCGTGGGCGCGTTCCACGACCCGTCCGAGCAGGTCCATCCCGGAGCGCCGGAGGGGGCGGTGTTCGCCGAGCTCCGCGCGCGGATGACGGCGCTGGACGCGCGGGGCGCGGAGCTCGCGGCGACGGCGCGGGCGATCCTGGAATGGCACCGGATCCACGGGTTCTGCGCCAATTGCGGGGCGCCGACGCGGGCGGCGCAGGCCGGGTGGCAGCGCGAGTGCGACGCCTGCGGACGGCGGCATTTCCCGCGCACCGACCCGGTGGCGATCATGCTGGTGACCCATGGCGAGCGGGTGCTGCTGGGCCGGGCGCCGGGCTGGCCGGAGCGGATGTACTCCCTCCTGGCGGGGTTCGTGGAGCCGGGGGAGACGGTGGAGGCGGCGGTGCGGCGGGAGACCTTCGAGGAGGCGGGCGTGCGGGTGGGGGCGGTGCGCTACCTCGCCTCGCAGCCCTGGCCGTTCCCGGCGTCCCTGATGCTGGGCTGCCACGGGATCGCGGAGGGCACGGCCCTGACCCTCGATCCGGCGGAGATCGAGGACGCGCTGTGGCTGAGCCGCGAGGAGGTGGCGGACGTGTTCGCCGGGGCGCATCCGGCGGTGCGGCCGCCCCGGGAGGGGGCGATCGCGGGGTTCCTGCTGCGCGCGTGGCTTGCGGACCGGCTCGGATGAGGCATCCTGCGCGCGGCCGAGCAGGGGAGGGCGCCGCATGAGGTTCACCGCCGAGGAGCGCGTCGCGGCGCCCGCGGACTGGGCGTTCGAGCGCCTGGCGGACCCGGACGCGATCGGGGGGGCGCTGCGCGAGCGGGGCCTGGACGCGCGCCGGATCGAGGGCGGGGACGGGCCGAATGGGGACGGGCCGGGCGCGGCCTGGCGGCTGCGCCTCGAGTTCCGGGGCGCGCGCCGGGAGGCGGAGGTCTCGATGGCGCCGCGGCCGCCGCGCGCGATCCGCGGGCGCGCGAGGATGGCCGGGGTGGACGCGGACGCGGAGGTGACCTTCGAGCCGGACGGGCCGGAGGCGTGCACGATGCGCGTCGCGGCGCGGATGTCGGCCTCCGGGCTGCAGGGGCGGGCGCTCCTGGCGACGCTGGGCTTCGCGCGGGGGCGGATCGACGACCGGTTCGGACGGGTGGTCGAGGACGTGGCGATCGCCCTCGGGGAGCGGCGCGCCGGGGAGGCGGGCGCCGTCCGGCCGGGCGCCTAGGCCGGGCGCCCGGGCGCGGCGTCCGGTTCCGGCGGGCCCGCGCGGCGCGGATCGGCGGGGTAGGTGCCCAGGATCTCGATCATGTCGGTGAAGAAGGCGAGCTCGTCGAGGGCGCGGCGCACTGGGGCGTCGTCCGGGTGGCCCTCGACGTCGGCGTAGAACTGGGTCGCGGTGAAGGCGCCGCCGACCATGTAGCTCTCGAGCTTGGTCATGTTGACGCCGTTCGTCGCGAAGCCGCCCATCGCCTTGTAGAGCGCGGCCGGGATGTTGCGCACGCGGAAGACGAAGGTGGTCATCATCGCGCCGGCGCGGCGGGACATGTCCGCGTCCCGCGCGGTCAGAACGAAGCGCGTGGTGTTGGTGTCCTCGTCCTCGACATGGCGGGCGAGCACGTCGAGGCCGTGGATCTCGGCGGCGAGCTCGGAGGCCAGGGCGCCGCGGGCGGGATCGTTCGCCTCGGCGGCCTCGCGGGCGGCGCGGGCGTTGTCGGGGCTCACGCGGCCGCGGATGCCGTGGGCGCGCAGGAAGGTCGCGCATTGCGGCAGCAGGACGAGATGGCTCCACGCCTCGCGGACGTCCTCGATCCGGGCGCCGCGCACGCCCAGGAGGTTTATGTGCACGCGCACGAAGGCCTCCCCGACGATGCGCAGGCCGCTATGCGGCAGGAGGCGGTGGATGTCGGCGACGCGGCCGTAGGTCGTGTTCTCCACCGGGAGCATGGCGAAGCCGGCGGCGCCGGAGCGCACGGCCTCGATCGCGTCCTCGAAGGTCGGGCAGGGCATGGGGTCGAGATCGGGGCGGGCCTCGAGGCACACCTCGTGGCTGTAGGCGCCGGGCTCGCCCTGATAGGCGACGCGGGCCGCCGGGTCCGTGGTCATCTCGCGCCCCTCCCGGCCGAATGGTCGCGGGCGCTACACCTTGCCCCCCCGGGGGGGAAGGGGCTAGGTGACGCCCGATCCGGCGGGCCCCTTTCGGGGGCGGCCGCGGCACGGGCGGGGAAGGGCGATCCATGGACACGATGACGGCCACGAAGATCGTGGGCTCCCTGTGCGGCGCCCTCCTCATCTTCATGCTGGGCGGCTGGGCGGCGGAGTCGATCTACCACATGGGCGGGTACGACGGCTACGACGGCGAGCACGCGCAGGCCTACACGATCGAGGTCGCGGACGCCGACGAGCCGGCCGAGGAGGTCGAGGAGGTGCCGTTCGACGTGGTCTACGCCAGCGCCTCCGCCGACGAGGGCAGCGGCATCTGGCGCCAGTGCTCGGCCTGCCACAAGCTCGAGGACGGGGCGAACGGGACCGGGCCGCATCTGTACCAGGTCGTCGGGCGCGATCAGGGGAACGTGGGCGACTACGCCTATTCCTCGAGCTTCGCCGAGCTCGCGGGGGCGTGGACCCCCGAGGAGCTCGACGGCTTCCTCAAGGACCCGTCTGGCTGGGTGCCGGGCACCAAGATGACCTATCGCGGCCTCTCGGACGTCGAGGACCGGGCGAACCTGATCGCCTATCTCGCCGAGGCCGCCGGCAGCTAGGCCCCTCCCGCCGGCCGGGCGCGCGGCGTCCG
This sequence comes from uncultured Alphaproteobacteria bacterium, assembly GCA_963833115.1. Lineage (GTDB taxonomy): Bacteria > Pseudomonadota > Alphaproteobacteria > Rhodobacterales > Rhodobacteraceae > Hasllibacter. Next base: position 1,102,691 of record CAWHWS010000002.1, read on the forward strand.
CCACATGATAACGCCGTGATGTGCGGCCATGCGGCCCTTGAGCGCCCGCGCGCCACCCCTTAGCCACGGGGGAGGCCTTGCCGCGCGGCGCGCGCGGCGCAGCTCCATCTGGAGGCGATGCGCATGATCCGACCCGTCCCGACCATCCTCCTGGCCGTGCTGTGCGCGTCCCCCGCGGCCGCGCAGGACCCGGCCGCGTCCGGCGAGGTGATCGAGAGCCACGGCTTCTCCTCCTTCGAGGCGACGCCGCTCAAGTACGGGGCAGATTTCGAGCATTTCGACTACGTGAACCCGGACGCGCCCAAGGGCGGGGAGATCGCGCTCTCGGCCACCGGGACCTTCGACAGCTTCAACCCCTACTCGCGGCAGGGCCGGGCGGGGGCGCTGTCCTCGATCCCCTACGAGTCGATCATGGAGTATTCGGCGGACGACGTGGCCGGGCCCTATTGCCGCCTGTGCACGGTGCTCCGGACGAACGCCAACCAGGATTTCGTGGAGTTCGACCTCCATCCGGACGCGCGCTTCGCGGACGGCAGCAAGGTCACGGCCGACGACGTGGTGTTCACGGTGGAGTTGTTCCTCGAGCAGGGGCTGCCGAGCTTCCGCCTCGGGGTGAGCACGCGGATCGACAGCGTGGTCGCCCTCGACGAGGACACGGTGCGCTTCGAGTTCAACCCCGACGTGCCGCGCAAGGCCCTGGTGACGCAGGCGGGCGGCTTCCCGGTCTTCCCCCGCGCGTGGTTCGAGGAGAACGGCGCGCGGCTCGACGAGAGCCGGCTCGAGATCCCGCCCGGATCGGGGCCCTACCAGCTCGCCGAGTACGACGTGAACCGGCGCATCGTCTACGAGAAGAACCCCGACTGGTGGGGCGCGGACCTGCCGATCAACCGCGGGCGGCACAATTTCGACTCGATCCGCGTCGAGTATTTCGGCGACACGGTGGCGGAGTTCCAGGGCTTCACCGCCGGCGCCTACACGTTCCGCGAGGAGGGCTCCTCGCTGCAATGGGCGACGGCCTACGACTTCCCGGCGGTGCAGTCCGGCGCGGTGGTGGTGGACGAGCTGGCCGACGGCAACGTGCCGGGCGCGACGGGCTTCGTCTTCAACCTGGAGCGCGAGAAGTTCCAGGACATCCGGGTGCGCGAGGCGATCGCGCTGATGTTCAACTTCCAGTGGACGAACGACAGCTTGCAATACGGGCTCTTCGAGCAGCGCGAGAGCTTCTGGCAGAACAGCGACCTCGCGGCGTCCGGCGTACCGGAGGGGCGCGAGCTGGAGCTCCTGGAGAGCTTGGGCGACATGATCGATCCCGCGATCCTGACCGAGCCCGCGGTGATGCCGCACTCGAGCGGCGAGCGGCGGGTGGACCGCGGCAACCTGCGCCGGGCGACGGCGCTGCTGGCCGAGGCGGGATACGAGCCCGGGGATGACGGGATCATGCGCCGGGACGGACGGGCGCTGACGCTGGAGTTCCTCGGCTCGAGCTCCTCGGCGGACGTGGAGCGGGTGATCACGCCCTATATCGAGAGCCTGAGGACGCTGGGCGTGGAGGCGAGCTTTGAGGCGGTGGACGCGGCGCAGTTCACCAACCGCCGGCGCGACCGGGACTACGACATGATGCTGGCGGGCTACACCAACGGGCCGGTCGAGGGCACGGGCATCATGCAGCGCTACGGCTCGGGGGACGCGTCGGAATCGGTGTTCAACCCGGCGGGGTATTCGAGCCCCGCGGTGGACGCCCTGATCGAGGACGTGATCGAGGCGACCTCGCTCGAGGACATGGCGGCGGCGGTGCGGGCGGTGGACCGCATCCTGCGGGCCGAGCGGTTCGTGGTGCCGGTCTGGTACAAGCCGACCTACTGGGTGGCGTATTACGACATGTTCCGCCATCCCGAGCCGCTGCCGCCCTTCGACCTCGGGGAGACGGATTTCTGGTGGTACGACGCCGAGGCCGCCGCCGAGCTCCGGGCGTCGGGGGCGCTCCGCTAGGGTGGGCGCCTATGTCGTCCGGCGGCTGATCCTGATCGTCCCCACGCTGCTGGGGATCATGATCATCAACTTCGCGCTGACGCAGTTCGTCCCCGGCGGGCCGATCGAGCAGATCCTGGCGAACCTGGAGGGGGACGGCGACGTCCTGGCCGGAATCACGGGCGCGGGCGGCGGGGACGCGGCGCTCGGCGCGTCGGGCGGCGCGTCCGAGGCCTATGCCGGGGCGCGGGGCCTGCCGCCGGAGTTCATCGCCGAGCTCGAGCGCGAGTTCGGCTTCGACAAGCCGGCCTGGCAGCGGTTCCTCATCATGATGGGCAACTATCTGCGCTTCGACTTCGGGGAGAGCTATTTTCGCTCGGTCGACGTGGTCGACCTGGTGATCGAGAAGATGCCGGTCTCGATCACGCTGGGGCTGTGGTCGACGCTCATCGCCTATCTGATCTCGATCCCGCTCGGCATCCGCAAGGCCGTGCGCGACGGCTCGTCCTTCGACACGTGGACCTCCTCGCTCATCGTGGTGGCCTACGCGATCCCGGGGTTCCTCTTCGCGATCGTGCTCCTGGTGCTGTTCGCGGGGGGAAGCTATTTCCAGATCTTCCCGCTGCGGGGCCTGACCTCGGACGATTGGGAGACGCTGTCGCCAATCGGCAAGGCGCTCGACTACCTGTGGCACATCGCCCTGCCGGTGGCGGCGACGACGATCAGCAGCTTCGCGACGCTCACGCTGCTGACGAAGAACAGCTTCCTCGACGAGATCCGCAAGCAGTACGTGATCACGGCCAAGGCCAAGGGCCTCAAGGAGAGCTCGGTCCTCTACGGGCACGTGTTCCGCAACGCGATGCTGATCGTGATCGCGGGCTTCCCCGGCCTCTTCATCAGCGTCTTCTTCGGCGGGAGCCTCATCATCGAGACGATCTTCTCCCTCGACGGGCTGGGTCGGCTCGGGTTCGAGGCGGCGGTGGCGCGGGACTACCCGGTGATCTTCGGGACGCTCTTCTTCTTCGGGCTGGTGGGGCTGCTGATCGGGATCCTATCGGACCTGATGTACGTGTTCGTCGATCCGCGGATCGACTTCGAGGCGCGCAGGACATGAACGAGACCCGCCCCGATCCCGCGCTGGAGGGCCGACCCGTGCCGCCGGGCGCCGCGCCGGGCGGCGAGCTGCTCCCCGGCGCGCCGGGCGAGGCGCTGGCGCCGCCGCCGGTGGTGCCGGGCCGCCGGCGGCCGTTCCTGAGCCCGCTCAACAAGAGGCGCTGGCGCAACTTCCGCTCCAACGGGCGGGCGTTCTGGTCCCTGATCCTGTTCGCGGCGGTGTTCGGGGCGAGCCTGTTCGCGGAGTTCATCGCCAACGACAAGCCGCTCCTGGTGAGCTACCGCGGCGAGCTGCACGCGCCGGTCCTGCGCTTTTATCCCGAGACGGCGTTCGGCGGGGATTTCCGCACCGAGGCGGTCTATTCGGACCCGGAGGTCGCGTGCCTCATCCGGACGGGGGGCTATGAGGACTGCTTCGACGAGCCCGACGCGCTCATCGCCGAGGTCGAGGCGGGGGGCGAGGTCTGGGACGAGCAGGTGACGGGCTGGTCGCTCTGGCCGCCGATCCGATTCAGCTACGACACCATCGTGACCAAGCCGGGCGTGGCGCCGGGCGCCCCGGACGGGACCAACTGGCTCGGCACGGACGACACCAAGCGCGACGTGCTGGCGCGGGTGATCTACGGGTTCCGGCTCTCGGTGATGTTTACCCTCATCGTCACCGGCATCGCGAGCGTGGTCGGGATCGCGCTGGGCGCGGTGCAGGGGTATTTCGGCGGGTGGACGGACCTCACGCTGCAGCGGTTCATCGAGATCTGGGGGTCCACGCCCTCGCTCTACGTGATCATCATCCTGTTCGCGATCCTGGGGCGGAGCTTCTGGCTCCTGGTGTTCATCACCACGCTCTTCGCCTGGCCCGCGCTCGTGGGCGTGGTGCGCGCCGAGTTCCTGCGCGCGCGCAACTTCGAGTACGTGCGGGCGGCCAAGGCGCTCGGGGTCTCGAACGGCACGATCATGTTCCGCCACATGCTCCCGAACGCGATGGTGGCGACGCTGACCATGCTGCCCTTCCTCATCACCGGCGGGATCGCGACGCTGGCCTCGCTCGACTTCCTCGGCTTCGGCCTGCCCTCCTCGGCGCCCTCGCTGGGCGAGCTGACCCTCCAGGCCAAGCAGAACCTGCAGGCGCCGTGGCTGGCGTTCACGGCCTTCTTCACCTTCGCGATCATGCTGTCGCTCCTTGTCTTCATCTTCGAGGGCGTCCGCGACGCGTTCGACCCGAGGAAGACGTTCCAGTGAGCGGGCCCGCCGTGGACGACGTGCTCGCGGTGCGGGGCCTCAAGGTGTCGTTCCGGCAGGACGGCAAGGTGGTCCCGGCCGTGCGGGGGATCGACTTCACGGTGAGGCGCGGGGAGACGGTGGCGCTGGTGGGCGAGTCGGGGTCGGGCAAGTCGGTCTCGGCGCTCAGCACCGTCGCGCTGCTGCCGGGCTCGGCGGTGGTGGAGGGGTCGGTCCTCTATGACGGGGCGGAGATGGTGGGCGCCTCCGAGCGCGCGCTGCGCCGGGTGCGGGGCAACGACATCAGCTTCATCTTCCAGGAGCCGATGACCTCCCTGAACCCGCTGCACACGATCGAGAAGCAGCTCGGCGAGAGCCTGCGCCTGCACCAGGGGATCGAGGACGCCGCGCTCGAGGCGCGCATCCTGGAGCTGCTGCGGCGGGTCGGCATCCGCGACGCCGCGAGCCGGATGGGTGCCTATCCGCACCAGCTCTCCGGCGGGCAGCGCCAGCGGGTGATGATCGCGATGGCGCTGGCCAACGGGCCCGACCTCCTCATCGCGGACGAGCCGACGACGGCGCTCGACGTGACGATCCAGGCGCAGATCCTGGAGCTCCTGGCCGAGCTCAAGCGCGAGGCGGGGATGAGCATGCTGTTCATCACCCACGACCTCGGCGTGGTGCGCAAGATCGCGGACCGCGTGAACGTGATGAAGGACGGCGAGATCGTGGAGGCGGGGCGGACGCAGGACATCTTCGCCGCGCCCAGGCACCCCTACACGAAGATGCTGCTGGCGGCGGAGACGGCCGGGCGGCCGGCCGCGGTCGAGGTCTCGGCCGAGCCGGTCGCGGCGACCGCGGGGCTCCGGGTGTGGTTCCCGATCCAGGCGGGGCTGCTGCGCCGCACGGTGGGCCACGTGAAGGCGGTGAACGACGCGACCGTCAGCGTGCGCGCCGGCGAGACGCTGGGCATCGTCGGCGAGAGCGGGTCGGGCAAGACCACGCTGGCGCTCGCGATCATGCGGCTGATCTCCTCGGAGGGGGGGATCACGATGGGCGGGCGCCGGATCGACGGGCTCGGCGAGCGCGCCCTGCGGCCGCTGCGCCGGGAGATGCAGATCGTGTTCCAGGACCCGTTCGGAAGCCTGTCGCCGCGGATGACCGTCGCGGAGATCGTGGCGGAGGGTCTGACGGTGCACGACGTCGACGGCTCGCGGCGCGCGGGGGCGGCGCGGCGGCGCGAGATGGTGGCCGGGATCATGCGCGAGGTCGGGCTCGATCCGGCGTCGATGGACCGCTACCCGCACGAGTTCTCCGGCGGGCAGAGGCAGCGCATCTCCATCGCGCGGGCGATGATCCTGCGCCCGAAGCTGGTGGTGCTCGACGAGCCGACGAGCGCGCTGGACGCGACGGTGCAGGTGCAGATCGTGGAGCTGCTGCGCGAGCTGCAGCGGCGGCACGGGCTGGCCTACATCTTCATCTCGCACGACCTGAAGGTGATCCGCGCCCTCAGCCACAAGGTGGTGGTGATGAAGGAGGGCGACATCGTCGAGACCGGGGAGGGGGAGGCGCTCTTCACCAACCCGCGGGAGGCCTACACGCGCGCGCTGCTGGCGGCGGCGTTCGACCTCGAGGCGGACGCGTTGCCGGCGGCGTGAGGCCCCTAGGGGGCGATGACCTCGCACGGCATGCCGCGTCCCTCGAGCCGGGCGCAGGCGCGGCGGGCGGCGGCCTCTCCCAGGCCGGCGGCGGTGGCCGCGTGCCCGCCGGGCGCGGACGCGATGCTCCGGGAGGCCGGGCCCAGCGCCGACGGGACCGCGAGCACGGCGCGCACGAGGTCCTGGCGCGCCTCGTAGGAGGTGCCGCGCGCGCGCAGGCGCACGCTCCAGAGCCCGGCCGCGTCGCCACGCCGCATGATCGCGGCGGCGCGCACGGGCAGGGGGGGCACGACGATCTCCGCTGGGGCGTCGGCGGGCGCTGGGGGGCGCAGGGCGGCCATGGCGGCGGGGCGCGGCGCGGCGGCGGCGCCCTGCGGCAGGAGCCCGGCGAAGGGATCGGCGATGGTCGCGACCTCGAACGCGGTGGCCGGATCGCCGGGGGCGGCGGCGCCGGCGTCGCTGCGCGGGCCGATGATGGCCTCGGTGACGCCGTCCTCGATCGCGTCGCGCAGGCCGCCGGACGAGCTCGTGGTGATGCGCGCGCTCGGGGCGCCCCGGGGCGCGGGCTCGGGGCGGACCGAGCGCGTCACGAGGCCGGTGACGCGGACCGTGCGCTCGGCCACGCCGCCGGCGTCGGGGGCGTAGGTCGGCATGGACGGGCGGCGCACCGCGACCTGGGCGGGCGCGCGGTCGAAGCCCATGTCGAGGAGCTCGGCGACGCGGGCGTTGCGCCAGGCGCCCGAGCGGCCGCCGAAGACGGTCACGATGATGCGCTCGCCGCCGCGCTCGGCGGAGGCGACGAGGTTGAAGCCGGCGGCGTTGGTGAAGCCGGTCTTGATCCCGTCCGCGCCGCGGTAGTTGGCCAGGAGGCGGCGGTTGGTGTTGCGCACCGTGGTGCCGCCGGCATTGGCCGTCCGGCGGGAGAAGAGGTTGTAGTAGGCGGGGTAGTCGTAGAACAGGTGCCGCCCCAGCGTGGTCATGTCGCGCGCGGTGCTCAGGTGGCCGGCCTGCGTGAGGCCGTGGGCGTTCTTGAAGGTCGTGCGCGTCATGCCGAGGGCGGCGGCGGTGCGGTTCATGCGGGCCGCGAAGGCCGATTCGCTGCCCGAGACGGCCTCCCCGAGGGCGGTCGCGGCGTCGTTGGCGGACTTGACCGCGGCGGCGCGGATCAGGTGGCGCACGGCGATCTTCTGGCCGGCGCGCAGGCCCAGGCGGGAGGGCGGCTCGGAGGCGGCGAAGCGCGAGATGGTGACCCGGTCGTCGAGGGACAGCTCGCCGTTCGTGACCGCCTCGAAGACGACGTAGAGGGTCATCATCTTGGTGAGGGAGGCGGGGTGGAGCCGGCTGTCGTGGTTGCGCGCGTGCAGGACCTCGCCGGAGCGCGCGTCCTGGACGACGGCGGCGTAGGGGGCGGCCGCGCTCGGGACCGCGGCGGCCAGCAGGGCCGCGCCTGCGAGGAGAAGGCCGGCCCACAGCCGGAGTAGGGTCCACGCCCCGGGGGAAATCGTCACTGTGCTGCCTCGATCTGCCTGTCGCCGCCGGTTGGTCCGGCGATCGGTGGGGATTCGGCGGCACGCTAGCACGGCACCGGGCGCGCCCCGAGTCCGAGGCGGGCCGGTCACGCGGGCGGTGCGCCGGAAACACACAATCGTGCGTCGATGGCGTCGATCAGGGCCGGCACCGCGCCGATCCCGTCCAGCCGGGCATAGCGCGGATGCGCGGTGGGGGCCTCCGCGCGCTCGAGCGCCCAGGGCTCGCCGGCATGGGGGACGTGGGCGGCCCAGGCGCCGGCCTCCAGCGACGGCAGGATGTCCGAGCGCAGGGAATCGCCGACCATCAGGGCGCCCTCCTCCGCGAAGAGGCCGCGGTAGGTGGCGGCGGACTTCTCGGACACGATCTCGACCCGGCTCACGAGGTCGCCCAGGCCGGAGGCCGCGATCTTGCGTTCCTGGTCGAGGAGGTCGCCCTTGGTCACGATCATCGCGGTGCGCCCTTCGGCGGCATGGGCGACCGCCTCCGCCGCGCCGGGCAGGAGCTCGACCGGGTGGGCCAGCATCTCGCGGCCCGCGTCCACGATCTCGGCGATGACGTGGCCGGGCACGCGGGCCTCGGTCACCTCGAGCGCGGTCTCGATCATCGACAGGACGAACGCCTTCACCCCGTAGCCGTAGAGGCCGAGATTGGCGCGCTCGGCGGCCAGGAGCCGCGCGTCGAGGTGGCCTGGCGCGGCGTGATCCGCCAGCAGGTCGCGGAAGCGGCCCTGGGTGAGGCGGAAGGCGCGCTCGGTGTGCCAGAGCGTGTCGTCCGCGTCGAAGGCGACGATGGAGAGGCGGCCCCCGGGACGACGCACGGGCCGACGGACGGGGCCATGGACGGGGGCGCGGGGGGCGGGGGGCATGGGCGGGGCTTTTCAGACGGGGGCGCTGCCTTATATGACGAGGCCGATCGAACGCCCGAGGATCCGCCGCGTGCTGCACCATCATGGCCCCCGTCCGTCAACCCGCCACGGGCCCGTCCGCGCGGCCGGACGGGACGAGGACACGGGCGGCGACGAGCGCAGCGGCGTCATCACCAAGCCCAAGCCGAAGACGCAGAAGCCCCCCCTCTACAAGGTGCTCCTCCTGAACGACGACTACACCCCGATGGAGTTCGTGGTCGCGGTCCTCGAGCGGTTCTTCGGCCTGACCCACGCGCAGAGCTTCGAGATCATGCTCCAGGTGCACAAGAAGGGCGTCGCGGTGGTGGGGGTGTTCTCCTACGAGATCGCGGAGACGAAGGTCACGCAGGTCATGGACTACGCCCAGCGCCATCAGCACCCGCTGCAGTGCACGATGGAGAAGGAGTAGGCCCCTTGGCCGCGCGCACCCGCCTCGAGGTCGCGGTGGAGGCGCTCGGCCCCCTGCCGGAGGGCCGGCTCGCCGCGTTCCGCCCCCCCGCGGGGACCGACCTGTCGCCGCTGGGCGCGGCGGTCCACGTGATCCACGGGTTCCGGCCGGACCACGACGCCTTCGCCGCCGAGGGGTTCGAGACCGGCACGCGGACGGAGGGGGCGTATGCCGCCGCGGCGGTGTTCCTGCCGCGATCGCGCGAGGCCGGGCGCGACATGATCGCGCGGGCCATGGCGATGCTGCCCCCGGGCGCGCCGATCCTCGTGGACGGGGCGAAGACCGACGGGGTGGATGGGATCCTGCGCTCGGCGCGGAAATACGTGGAGGGCGTGTCCGAGGCGGTGTCCAAGGCGCACGGCAAGACGTTCCGCGTGCCGGCCGGGACGCCGCCGGCCAGCTTCGCCGCGCCCGAGCGGCGGGCCGAGGGGATGACGGCGCCGGCGGGCGGGTTCTCGGCCGGGCGGGTCGATCCGGGCTCGCGCCTCCTGGCGGCGGCGCTGCCGGAGCGGCTCCCGGCGCGCGTGGTGGACCTCGGCGCGGGCTGGGGCTGGCTTTCCGCGCGCGCGCTGGAGCGGCCGGGCGTGGAGCGGATCGACCTGGTGGAGGCCGAGCACGCGTCCCTCGAGGCGGCGCGGGGGAACGTGGGCGACGCGCGCGCGGCGTTCCACTGGGCGGACGCGCGGGCGTGGGAGCCCGGGGCGCCGGCGGATCTGGTGATCTGCAACCCGCCCTTCCACGAGGGGCGGCAGGGCGATCCGTCCCTGGGCGCGGCCTTCGTCGCGGCGGCGGCGCGGATGCTGTCCCCGCGCGGGGCCCTGATGATGGTGGCGAACCGGCATCTGCCCTACGAGGCCGCGCTGGACGAGGCGTTCGCCGGCCATGAGGAGATCGGCGGGGACGCCGCGTTCAAGGTGATCCGCGCCGAGCGGCCTCGCCGGGCCCCGCGCCGCTAGGGAAGGCGTGGCGCCCGGCGCGCGGCTGTGCGCAAGCTGCCGCCCGAGACGTCAGGAGCCGACATGTCCTTCTCCATCGCCGGCCGGACGGCCATCATCACCGGGGCGGCCGCGGGCGTGGGCCTCGCCATCGGGCGCCACTTCCTCGAGGAGGGGGCCAACGTCGTCTTCGCCGACGTCGACGAGGCGCGCCTCAAGGCCGAGCTCGGGGAGGACGAGGAGGGCGCCTGGCGCGTGTTCTCGGGCGACCTGCGCGAGAAGCTGACGGTCGCGAACCTGCTGTCGGCGACGATCGACGCGTTCGACCGGGTCGATATCCTGGTCAACGCGGCGCGGCAGATGGAGGTGTCGGACCCGCTGGACGCCGACGATCCGGCGGTCGAGGAGCTGATGCGGCAGAACATGCTCACGCCCCTGCGGGTGAGCCAGGCGGTCGCCAAGCGCATGATCGCCCAGGCCGCGGAGGAGGGGCGCGAGGACGTCGCGGTGGGCGCGATCGTGAACCTCAGCTCGATCGCGGCGAAGGTGACGCAGCCGGACCTGCTGGCCTATTCGATCAGCTGCGCGGCGCTCGAGCAGATGACGCGCTCGCTCGCGGTGGCGCTGGCGCCGCACGGGGTGCGGGTGAACGCGGTGGCGTTCGGCTCGGTGATGTCGGCCTCCCTCAAGGGCGCGCTCAAGGCGCATGAGGGATACCGCGCGGAGATCACGGCGCACACGCCGCTGGGCCGGATCGCGGCGCCGCGCGCGGTGGCGGAGGCGGTGCGCTTCCTGTCGGCGGACGGGGCGGGCTTCGTGACGGGCGAGGTGATCACCATCGACGGCGGGCGCTCGCTCATCGATCCGGTGAACGCGCCGGCGCACTAGGCCGGACGGGTCAGGCCGCCGGGCAGGCCTGCGCGGCGGCGGCGGCCTGGCGGCGCAGGACCGACTGGCGCGAGCGCAGGTTGGCGAGGGTGCGGCGCTCGGCCTCGGGGTCGATGGCGCGGCGTTCGAGGTCGGTGCCCAGGCGCGTGCCGGTGCACAGGCTCACGCGGCCGCCGGCGCAGGCCCCGATGCCGACGGTGGCGCGCGGGCGCACGGCGCGCTCGGTGCGGTAGCCGAGGGCGAGGGCTTGCTCGCTGGAGGCGACGAGCGCGTCGATCCGGCCGAGCTCGCGGGTGGCGGCGCTCAGGCAGGCCTGCCGCGGGGAGCAGGCCGCGAGGGCGGCGGCGAGGGCGCCCGCGAGGGCGAGATGGGCGGCGAGGCGGCGCATGGCGCAACTCTAGGGCCGGGGCGGGGCGCGCGCCAAGGGGCCGCGCCCTTTCCGTGGCGGCCCCGGCGCGATAGGCGCCCCGGCAGCAGAGTGCAGGAGGCGCGCATGGCCGACCCGAACCCAGACGCCGCCGCCGGCGCCGTGGTCGCCCCGGAGGGCGCGCCGGTGGATGTGGGAGCCGAGGCGCCGCCGGGCGGGATGGCCGCCGAGCGGGCGGAGGCGGCGGGCTGGTTCCGGGCCCTGCGCGGCGAGATCGTCGCCGCCTTCGAGGCGATGGAGGACGCGGCCGGGGGCCTGCCGGGGACGGACGGGCTCCCGGCGGGGCGCTTCGAGGTCACGCCGACGCGGCGGGCGTCCGAGGACGGCTCCGACGCCGGCGGCGGGATCATGTCGGTGATGCGCGGCGGGCGCCTCTTCGAGAAGGTCGGCGTCAACTGGTCGGAGGTGCACGGCGCGCTGGCGCCACGGGCCCAGGCGGCGATGGCGGCGCGCGGCGTGCCCGGCATGGCCGAGGACCCGCGCTTCTGGGCCAGCGGCATCAGCCTGGTCGCGCACATGCGCAACCCGCACGTGCCCTCGGTCCATATGAACACGCGCATGTTCTGGACGCCCGGCGCGTGGTGGTTCGGGGGGGGCACGGACCTCAACCCCGCGCTCGAATACGCCGAGGACACGGCGCATTTCCACGGCGTGCTGCGCGGCGCGCTGGCGCCATACGGCACCTATGACGAGTACCGGGACTGGGCCGACAGGTACTTCTTCGTCCCCCACCGGGGCCGGGCGCGGGGGGTGGGCGGCGTGTTCTACGACGACCGCAACACCGGCGACTGGGCGGCGGATTTCGCGCTGACGCGGGACGTGGGGCGCGCTTTCCTGCCGGCCTACGCGCCCCTGGTGGAGCGGCGGCGGGGGACGGCGTGGAGCGCCGCGGACAAGGACGCGCAACTGGCGCACCGGGGGCTCTACGCGGAATACAACCTCGTCTACGACCGGGGCACGAAGTTCGGCCTCGAGACGGGGCACGACGCGAACGCGGTGCTGATGTCCCTGCCGCCGCTGGCCGCCTGGCCCTGAGGCGGCGGGCGATCCGCTCGGGTCACCGGGCGGCCAGCTCGGCGTGGCCGGTGGCGGGGTCGTGCGCGCGGGCGAGGCGCGCGGGGCCGAGGGCGAGGACGATCTCGGCCGTGGTGCGCACCGTGCAGCCGGGCAGCAGGTGGCCGCCGGTCATGCGGCCGCCGGCGTCCGCGACGGCGAGGTGGAGGTGCGGGCCGTCCGGCGTGAGCGTGCCGGAGAGGGCGACGATCTCCATGTCGCCGGTCAGGATCAGGGGGGCGTCCCGCCCCGCCGGCCGGATCGCGGCGCGCGAGAGGCTGCCGACGCAGGCCGCGAGATAGCCCGAGGCATCGCCGGCGGCGTCCTCGATCCCGGCGCGCAGGTCGTCGCCGGGACGCAGGCGCACCACGAGGCGGGACTCGGCCGCGGCGTCCCAGCGCGCGAGGATCAGGGGGCCCGCCGCCCGGCGCGCACGGTCTCGATCATCAGGGCGACGTTGCCCGGATCGGCGTCCGGCGTGATGCCGTGGCCGAGGTTGAAGATGTGCGGCCCTCCCGAGAAGGCGTCCACGATGGCCCGCGTCTCGCGCACGAGGTCGTCGCCGCCGGTGACCATGTGTCGCGAGGCGAGGTTGCCCTGCACGCAGCCGCCTCCGCCATCCCCGGGCACCTGGACATGGGCGGCGGCCCAGTCGGCGGCGACCCCGTCGTCGAGCGCGACGCAGTCGGCGCCGGTGGCGGCGTGCAGCCCCTCGTAGCGCTCCCCCGCGCCGCGGCAGAAGGCGATCACGGGCAGGTCCGGGATGGCGCGCCTTGAGGGCGGCGGTGATCCGGCGGGCGGGCTGGACGGAGTAGCGGTCGAACGCCTCGCCGGTGAGGGACCCGGCCCATGAATCGAAGAGCTTGACCACCTCGGCGCCGGCTTCGACCTGGGCGGAGAGGTACTCGACGGTGGCCTCCTCGATCCGCTCCATCACCGCCTCGAAGGTCGCGCGGTCCGCGGCGAGGAGCGTGTGGGCCGGCCCCTGGTCCGGCGTGCCGCGCCCCGCGATCATGTAGGTCGCGACGGTCCAGGGCGCGCCGGCGAAGCCGATGAGTGTCGTCTCGGCGGGCAGGTCGCGGGCGAGGCGGCGCACGGTCTCGTAGATCGGGGCGAGCGTGCCGTGCACGTCCGCCGCGGGGCGCAGGGCGGCGGCCTCGCCGGGCGTGGTCACGGTGGAGAGGCGCGGCCCCTCGCCGGTGACGAACCAGAGGTCGAGGCCGAGCGCCTGCGGGACGAGCAGGATGTCGGCGAAGAGGATCGCCGCGTCGAACCCGTAGCGGCGGATCGGCTGGAGCGTGACCTCCGCGGCGAGCTCGGGGTCGTAGCACAGCGACAGGAAGTCGCCGGCCTGGGCCCGCGTGGCCTTGTACTCGGGCAGGTAGCGTCCGGCCTGGCGCATCATCCAGATCGGCGGCGTGGGCAGGGTCTCGCCGGCGAGGGCGCGCAGGATCGTCTTTGTCATGGCGCGCTTGGTAGGGGCGGCGCGGGGGCGTGTCGAGGCGGGCTCGCCCGCGCCGCGTCCGTCCGCCCGGCTGGTGGTCCCCGACCGCTGTTGCCCCGTCTCCCGGCGCCGCATATTCCCGCGCCCATGGACAAGCCCTCCCCCTCCGCGCCGCTCCGGATCGGCACCCGCGGCTCCCCCCTCGCGCTCGCGCAGGCGCACGAGACGCGCCGCCGCCTGATGGCCGCGTGGGATCTGCCGGAGGCCGCGTTCGAGGTGGTGGTGATCAAGACCACCGGCGACCGCGTGCTCGACCGGCCGCTCAAGGAGATCGGCGGCAAGGGCCTCTTCACCCGCGAGATCGAGGACGACCTCCTCTCGGGGGCGATCGACCTCGCGGTGCACTCGATGAAGGACATGCCGACGCTGCAGCCCGGCGGGCTGGTGATCGACTGCCACCTGCCGCGCGAGGACGTGCGCGACGCGTTCGTGACGCTCGGGGAGGGGGGGCTGGCCGACCTGCCGGCCGGGACGGTGGTGGGCACGTCCTCTCTGCGCCGGCGCGCGCAGCTCATGGCGCGGCGGCCCGACCTGGAGGTGGTCGAGTTCCGGGGCAACGTGCAGACGCGGATGAGGAAGCTCGAGGAGGGGGTCGCGGCGGCGACGTTCCTCGCGATGGCCGGGCTGCGCCGGCTGGGGATGGAGGCGGTCGCGCGCGCGCCCGTGCCGGTGGAGGAGATGCTCCCGGCCGTCGCGCAGGGCGCCATCGGGATCGAGCGGCGGGTGGAGGACGCGCGGGTGGCGGCGCTCCTGGAGCCGATCGCGGACGGGCCGACCGGGCTGCGGCTGGCGGCCGAGCGGGCGTTCCTCGCGGCGCTGGACGGGTCGTGCGAGACGCCGATCGCGGGGCTCGCGGTGCTGGAGGGCGGCGCCCTGCGCCTGCGCGGCGAGGTGCTGCGCCCCGACGGCTCGGACCTCCACGAGGGGGCGGAGGACGGCGCGGCCGAGGACGGGCCCGAGATGGGCCGCGCCCTGGGCGCGCGGCTGCTGGCGACGGCGGGGCCGGGCTTCTTCGACTGGCGCGCCTGAGGCCGGAGGGCTCCCGCCCGCCCTCGGCGCCTGGCGGCGCCTCGGCCGGTCGGGCCGAGCCGGGGGATGCCCCCCGGACCCCCACCCCGGGCGGTGGAGGGCGCGGCGCAGGTCACGCGGAATCGATGGTTGCCGGCGGTAGCGTGGGGCGGACTTGAACCGCCGACCCCAGCATTATGAGTGCTGTGCTCTAACCAGCTGAGCTACCACGCCGCCGTGCGCGGGCAGGTAGACGAGCGCCCGCGACGCGTCAAGCGGCCGGGGTGGCGGCGCGGCGGGCGCGGGCATGCCGCCAAGGGCGGGACGGCGCGTCGTCGGGAGATCGTCCGGTCGAGCCGGACGATGACGGTGGCCGAGGGGGGGGGGATGACCGGGACCGGGTCCGGGGGTGGAGGGCGGCGCGCAGGGGGTGCCCGATCCCGGCCTGCGAGCGCCATGCCAGCGCAGCGGCCGCCCGATGCCGGCGGAGCCGGCGAGGGCCCGGCCCAACGGGCCGAGGCGCCGGCAGGCGCCGAGGGCGGGCGGGAGCCGCCCCCCCCAGGAGCGCCCCGCGGACCGGAGCGCCGATGGCGAGCCGGCCGCGCCGGTCAGCCGATCTTCTGGCCGGTCTTCTTCCAGTCGGCCATGAAGGTCTCGATCCCCTTGTCGGTCAGGGGGTGGCTCGCCATCTGCTTGATCACGCCCGGGGGCGCGGTCATCACGTCGGCGCCGGCCAGCGCGGATTCCGACGCGTGGTTCGCGGTGCGGATCGAGGCCGCGAGGATCTGGGTCTCGAACGCGTAATTGTCGTAGACGGTGCGGATGTCCCGGATCAGCTCCATCCCGTCGAGGTTGAGGTCGTCGAGGCGGCCGATGAAGGGCGAGACGAACGTCGCGCCCGCCTTGGCCGCGAGCAGCGCCTGGTTCACCGAGAAGCACAGCGTCACGTTGACCATGCGCCCCTCGCCGGTCAGCACCTTGCACGCCTTCAGCCCGGCCCAGGTCAGGGGCACCTTCACCGCGATGTTCTCCGCGATCTTCGCGAGGTGGCGGCCCTCCTCGATCATCGCCTCCGCCTCGAGGGCGACGACCTCGGCCGAGACGGGGCCGGGGGTGATCGAGCAGATCTCGCGCGTGACCTCGGTGATGTCGCGCCCCGACTTTAGGATCAGCGAGGGGTTCGTGGTCACCCCGTCCACCATGCCGAGGTCGGCCAGCTCGCGGATCGCGTCCACGTCGGCGGTGTCGACGAAGAATTTCATCTCGGGTCCTTTCGGCGGCGGGGGTCGGGCGCGACCTACACGCTCCGGGGCGATGCCGGAAGGGCGGGCCGCGTGACCGGCGCGCTCCTGCCCGGGCTGGCCGAGGCGGTCCCGGAGCGCGCGGCGGACGGGCGCTTCGCCGAGGGCGCGCTGGTCGCGGTGCAGACGGTGCAGCCGCTGGGCCGGCCGCTCGACTACCGCGCGCCGGAGGGGGGCTGCGCGGAGGGGGACTTCGTGGAGGTGCCGCTCGGGCCGCGCCGCGTGCCCGGCGTGGTCTGGGGGCCGGGAGCGGGGGATTTCGACTACGCGCGGGTGCGGCCCGTGGGCCGCGTGCTGGACGTGCCGCCGATGGCGCCCGCGATGCGGACGTTCCTGACGCGGGCGGGGGCCTACACGCTCACGCCGATGGAGGCGATGCTGCGCCTCGCGACCCGCGCGCCGGGGCTGGGCGATCCGCCCTCGATGCGCACGGTGATCACCGCCGGCGGGCCGGAGCCCGCGCGCATGACCGAGGCGCGCACCCGCGTGATGGACGCGGTCGAGGGGATGGACGGCCAGCCCGTCACGCAGCGCGAGCTGGCGGACGCCGCCGGCGTCGGCGCCGCCGTCATCAAGGGGCTGGTCAAGGCCGGCACCCTCATCGAGACGGCGACGCCGCGCGACGTGCCCTACGCCTCGCTCGACCCGGGCCTGCCCGGCAAGCCCCTGACCGAGGCGCAGGCGGCGGCGGCGGCGCGCCTGCGGGAGGTCCAGAGGGCGGGGGGCTACGCGGCCGCGCTCCTCAAGGGCGTGACCGGCTCCGGCAAGACCGAGGTCTATCTCGAGGCCGTGGCCGAGTGCCTGGCGGCCGGGCGGCAGGCTCTGGTGCTGCTGCCGGAGATCGCCCTGACGGCGGAGTTCGTGGCCCGGGTCGAGGCGCGCTTCGGGGCGGCGCCGGCCGAATGGCATTCCGGCGTGACCATGACCGAGCGCCGCCGCTGCTGGCGCATGGCCGCGACCGGCGGCGCGCGCATGGTGGTGGGGGCGCGCTCGGCGCTGTTCCTGCCCTTCGCCGCGCTCGGCCTGATCGTCGTCGACGAGGAGCACGACCAGTCCTACAAGCAGGAGGACGGGGTCCTCTACAACGCGCGGGACATGGCGGTGCTGCGCGCCTCGGTCGAGGGGGCGCAGGTGGTGCTCGCCTCGGCCACCCCGTCGCTTGAGAGCTGGGCCAACGCCGAGGCGGGGCGCTACGAGCGCCTGACCCTGGACGCGCGCTACGGCCGCGCCGAGCTGCCCCGGATGCGGGCGGTGGACCTGCGCCTCGACAAGCCGCCGCGCGGGCGGTGGATCGCGCCGACGCTGCGCGCCGCGGTCGAGGGGCGGCTGGCGCGGGGGGAGCAGTCGCTCCTCTTCATCAACCGCCGCGGCTACGCGCCGGTGCAGGTGTGCCGCGCCTGCGGGCACCAGATCGGGTGCGAGCACTGCGACGCGCGGATGGTCGAGCACCGCTTCCGCAAGCGCCTGATGTGCCATCAATGCGGCGCCGAGCGCCCGATGCCCGAGGCGTGCCCCTCCTGCGCGGCGGAAGGCACGATGCAGGCGGTCGGCCCCGGCGTGGAGCGGCTGGCCGAGGAGGCGCGCGAGACCTTCCCCGAGGCGCGGCTGGCCGTGCTGTCCTCGGACCTCTTCGGCAGCGCGCGGGCGCTCAAGGAGGAGATACGCGCCATCGCCGAGGGCGCCGCCGACATCGTGATCGGCACGCAGCTTGTGGCCAAGGGGCACAACTTCCCCGCGCTGACGCTGGTGGGGGTGATCGACGCGGACCTCGGCCTCTTCGGCTCGGACCTGCGCGCCGCCGAGCGCACTTTCCAGCTCATGCGCCAGGTGGCCGGCCGCGCCGGGCGGACGGGGGCGGAGGGCCTCGCCCTCCTGCAGACGCACCAGCCGGAGCATCCGGTGATCCGCGCGATCCTGTCGGGCGACGAGGAGGGGTTCTGGCGCGCCGAGGCGGCCGAGCGGCGCCTGGTCGGCGCGCCGCCCTACGGGCGCATGGCGGGCATCGTGATCAGCTCCGAGGACATGGCCGAGGCGTTCGCGCTCGGCGAGGCGATGGCGGCGGGGGACGCGCCGCTGCGCGAGGTCGGCGCGGAGCTCTACGGCCCTGCGCCCGCGCCGATCGCGCGCATCCGCGGCCGCCACCGGGTGCGCCTCCTGGCCAAGGCGCCCAAGGACGCGCCGCTCCAGGCCGCGCTGGCGCGATGGGCGGGCGGCTTCGACTGGCCCGCCTCCCTGCGCGTGAGCATCGACATCGACCCGCAGAGCTTCCTCTAGGGGGAACCGGCGGGGCGGCGCGGGGTTCGGCCGGGCACGCAGCCCGGAGATGCCGATATGACCGCACCGACCTTCACGCTCCATCAGGCCCTGCGCGCCCGCGCCGCGATCCGCGAGGAGCTCGGCATGGGCGCGGAGAGCTTCGGCGCCGAGGAGTTCGTGCAGATGACCGGCGAGGAGATCGAGGCGATGCGCGCCGCGGGCCGCAGCGACGAGGACATCGCCGCGTTCGTCACCCAGGCGTCCGGGGTCGAGGTCTCGGCGGCGGACCTGTCCTCGCCCACGGGGCGCTGAACGCGCTCGCCCCCGGGGGCGCGGCGCGCTAGGCCCCGGGGATGTCCAGCTTCCCCCTCTCTCGCGCTTCGGAGCTGCCGGTCTGGCGCCGGCCGGTCACGCTCCTCTTCGTGATGGCGGCGGCGATGCCGATCGCGTTCTCGACCTGGTCGGCGCTCCTGAACAACTTCGTGATCGAGGTGGCGGGCTTCGACGGCGCCGATATCGGCCTCCTGCACGCGATCCGCGAGGTGCCGGGCTTCCTCGCGATCGGGGTGATCGCGATCATCGTCTTCGTGCACGAGCAGGTGCTGGCGCTGGTCTCGCTCGTCCTCCTGGGCGTGGCGACGGCGCTCACGGCGCAGTTCCCCGAGATGGCCGGCATCCTGACGATCACGATGCTGTCCTCGATCGGGTTCCACTACTACGAGACGGTCAACCAGTCGCTGCAGCTCCAATGGCTGACGCGCGCGGAGGCGCCGCGGGTGCTGGGCCTCATCATGGCGGCGGGGAGCGGCGCGACGCTCGTCGCCTATGGCGTGATCGTCCTGACCTGGGAGCGGCTCGGCCTGAGCTTCTCGCATGTCTACTGGGCGTCCGGCGGGGTGACGGCGGCGCTGGCGCTGGCGGCGTTCGCGGTCTTCCCCCGGTTCGAGGCGCCGACCCCGCAGGTCAAGCGCCTGATCCTGAGGCGGCGGTACTGGCTCTACTACGCGCTGGAGTTCCTGGCCGGCGCGCGGCGGCAGATCTTCGTCATCTTCGCCGGGTTCATGATGGTCGAGCGCTTCGGCCTCGAGGTGCACCAAGTGACGTCGCTGTTCCTCGTCACGCTGGTGGTGAACATGATCGCGGCGCCCCTGATGGGCCGGGCGGTCGAGCGCTTCGGCGAGCAGCGCGCCCTGATCTTCGAATACGGGGGGCTGTTCGCGATCTTCGGGGCCTATGGCGGCATCTACTGGGCGGGGTGGGGCGTCGTGGTGGCGAGCCTGCTCTACGTCCTCAACCACATCTTCTTCGCCCTGCGGCTGGCGCTGAAGACGTATTTCCAGAAGATCGCGGACCCGGCCGACATCGCGCCGACGGCGGCGGTCGCGTTCACGATCAACCACATCGCGGCGGTCGGCCTGCCGGTTCCGCTGGGCCTTATGTGGGTCGTCTCGCCGGGGACGGTCTTCGCCGTGGCGGCGGGGATCGCGGCGGGCTCGCTCCTGCTCGCGGCCCTGATCCCGCGCCATCCGGGGCCGGGGCACGAGACGCGGCTGAACCCGTTCCTGGCGCAGCCGGCGGAATAGCGCGCGGCGCGGCCCCTCGTCGGACCCGGCGGCGCGCCCCATATGGACGGGGACCAGACGCCGGAGGCACCCCATGTTCTCGTTCCTGACCAAGCCCAAGGAGATCCCGTCCGCGGCCGACGCCCTGCCCGGCCGGGACGCGCCCATCCCCACCGCCGAGACGCATTTCGTGCTGGGCACGGCCCTGGACCACGTGCCCGAGGGCGCCGAGGTCGCGGTGTTCGGCATGGGCTGCTTCTGGGGCGTGGAGCGGATGTTCTGGAAGCTGGACGGCGTGATCTCGACCTCGGTCGGCTATGCCGGCGGACCGACGCCGAACCCGACCTATGAGGAGGTCTGCTCCGGCCGGACCGGGCATAACGAGGTCGTGCGCGTGGTCTACGACCCCAAGCGGATCGGCTACGAGGACCTCCTGCGCACCTTCTGGGAGGGGCACGACCCGACCCAGGGCATGCGCCAGGGCAACGACCGCGGGACGCAGTACCGAAGCGGCATCTACGTGGCGGACGAGGCGCAGCGCGCGGCCGCCGAGCGGACCATGGCCGCGTTCCAGCCGCGCCTGTCCAAGGCGGGCTACGGGGCGATCACGACGGAGATCGTGGACGCGCCGGCCTATTATTTCGCCGAAGGCTACCATCAGCAGTACCTCGCCAAGAACCCGGCCGGCTATTGCGGCATCGGAGGCACCGGCGTGACCTGCCCCATCGGCACCGCCGCCTGAGGGAGGGGGCGCCTGAGGGAGGGGGCGCCGGCTGCGGGACCCTGCCGGGCCCCTCGCCGGCGCCCGCGGAGGGCTGCGCCCCCCGCCGCCCGGCCCGGCGGGGGGCGCTTGCCACGGCGGGCCGGGCGGGGCAGGGCGAGGCATGACCGAGACCACCCCCGCCACCTGGACCGTCCTCGCGACCCTGCCCGAGCGCGCGCGCGCCGAGGCGCTGGCCGCCGCGCTCGAGCGCACGGACCCCGCGCCGGACGGCATCGGCGTCTTCGAGATGGAGGACGGCTCGGGGCTCTGGGAGGTCGGCGCCTATTTCGCGCGCAGCCCCGACGCCGCGGCCCTGATGATCCTGGAGGCCGCGTTCGGCGCCGATCTGGTGGTCTCGGAGCTGCCGCCGACGGATTGGGTCGCCAAGGTCCGGCGCGAGCTGGTCCCGGTCGAGGCGGGGCGATTCTACGTCCACGGGAGCCATGACGCCGAGGCGGCGGCCGGCGCGCGCGCGCAGGGGCGCGAGACGCTCCTGATCGAGGCGGCGATGGCGTTCGGCACCGGTCATCACGGCACCACGCTCGGGTGCCTCGAGGCGCTCGACGGGCTGCTGTCGGCCGGCGCCGCGCCGCGCTCGGTGCTCGACCTCGGCTGCGGGACGGCGGTGCTGGCGATGGCGGCGGCGCGCACCTCGCCGGGGGCCCGCGTGCTGGCGACCGACATCGACCCCGTCGCGGTGGATGTCGCGCGCGCGAACCTGACGGCGAACGGGATGGACGGGGGCATCGAGTGCGCCGTCGCCGACGGGACGGACGCCCCGGCGATCCGGGACGGCGCGCCATGGGACCTGATCTTCGCCAACATCCTGAAGGGGCCGCTCATCGCCATGGCGCCGGGGATCGCTCGGATCGCGGCGCCGGGCGGGACGGTGATCCTCTCGGGCCTGCTGCACGAGCAGGCCCGAGAGGTCGCGGCGGCCTACGAGGCGGAGGGCCTGCGCCCGGCCGCCAGGGCCGAGCACGGGGACTGGACGGTCCTGACCTTCACCCGCGGCTGAGCCGCTGGGCGGCGGGAGCGGTCAGCGGCGCGAGAGCGCGTCGATGCCGATGTCGCCGCGGCCGAGGCCGATGTCGCGCAGCTCATGCGTGGTCAGCCGGGTCAGGACGTCGCGGGTCACGCGGGCGTCGTTCCACGTGGCCAGGGCGCCGATCGCGCCGGAGATCGCGCGGCGCAGGCCGGACGCGGGGCGTTGGAACTCGATCGAGGCCATGGGAGTCTTCCTTGGGGTCTGCGCCGCGCCGCTCGCGGCGTCACGGGGCGCGTGATTGCGTCCCCTCCGACGCCGGACCTAGGGGCCGGCGCCCCGCGGCACAAATGCCGGCTCGCCATAGCGACATGCGTCTCCGGCATGGCGATGTCGCGGGGCGGGGGCGGGCATGTCGCGTTTCCGCCTTTCGCCACGATTGGCGTCGCTCCCGCGCCTCGGGGCGGCGAGAACGGCCGGTGCGCCACGGTTTCGCCTTGGTTCACGTTCCCGCTTCGTGCTAGCGGCCGCGGATGGGATCGGCCTTCGTGCAACGCTCCGCCGCGCCGCGCCGCGTGATCGGGATCGACCCGGGGCTCCGACGCGCCGGATGGGGCGTGATCGAGGTGGACGGGCCGCGTCTGCGCCATGTCGCGAACGGGACGGTGACCTCCGGCACGGGCGAGCTCGCGGCGCGGTTGATGGCGATCCATTCGGGCCTGGGGGCCGTGATCGCCGCGCACGCCCCGGACGAGGGCGCGGTCGAGCAGACCTTCGTGAACCGGGACGGGGCCGGCTCGCTCAAGCTGGGGCAGGCGCGGGGGGTCGCGCTGCTGGCGCTGGCGCAGGCGGGGCTGTCCGTGGGCGAGTACATGCCCAACCTGGTCAAGAAGACGGTCGTCGGGACGGGCCATGCGCAGAAGGCGCAGGTCGGGCACATGGTGCGCCTGCAGCTTCCGGGATGCGACCCGGACGGCGAGGACGCGGCGGACGCGCTCGCGGTCGCGATCTGCCATGCGATGCACGCGCGCGCGCCGATGCGGGCCGCGTCGTGACCGGGGCCGGCGGGCGCGGCCGTGATCGGCTCCGCGGGATCGCGGACGTGATCGGTTCCGCGGGATCGCGGACGTGATCGGTTCCGCGGGATCGCGGACGTGATCGGCCGGCTGGCGGGGCGGATCGACCATCGCGGCGCGGACCACGTGATCCTGACGGTCGGCGGCGTGGGATACGTGGTGCATTGCTCGGACCGGACGCTGGCCGGGCTGCCCGGGCCGGGCGGGCAGGCGATGCTGTGGACCGACCTCCTGGTGCGCGAGGACCTGCTGCAGCTCTTCGGCTTCCCGACGCTGCAGGAGAAGGAGTGGCACCGGCTGCTGACCTCGGTGTCCGGCGTCGGGGCGAAGGCGTCGATGGCGATCCTGGGCACGCTCGGGGCCGACGGGGTGGGCCGGGCGGTGGCGCTGGGCGACTGGGGCTCGGTGAAGGCCGCGCCCGGCGTGGGGCCGAAGATCGCGCAGCGGGTCGTCAACGAGCTCAAGGGCCGGGCGCCGGCGGCGATGGCGATGGGCGGGGCCGAGGCCCCCGCGCCGCCGGACGGCCCGGTGATCGAGGACGGCGCGCCCCCCGCCCCGGCGCCGGCGCCCGCCCCGTCCGGCGCGGCGCAGGCCGACGCGCTCTCGGCGCTCGTCAACCTCGGCTACGCGCCCTCCGACGCCGCCACCGCGGTCGCGCGCGCGGCCGGCGCTGAGCCGGGCGCGGCGGCCGAGACGTTGATCCGAACGGCGCTCCGCGCGCTGGCGCCGAAGGGGTAGGGGATGCTGACGCTGGCCCACGTGATGGACGGTGCCGGGATCGACCCGCACGATGCGAGCGTCATCTTCCATCGCCTGTCCGGACGTTTCGGCAGGGACATCGCCAGGCTTTCGCGGACCCGCCCCGCCGCAGTCGAGGCGTTTCAGAAGACATACAAT
Source organism: uncultured Alphaproteobacteria bacterium (assembly GCA_963833115.1). Classification (GTDB taxonomy): domain Bacteria; phylum Pseudomonadota; class Alphaproteobacteria; order Rhodobacterales; family Rhodobacteraceae; genus Hasllibacter. The sequence continues at coordinate 1,126,185 of CAWHWS010000002.1, forward strand.
GCGCCGGGAACCGCATCACTTCGCAAGGGCCGGACCAGCATCCTGAGCTTCTTCCGGTCCGAGCCGACATCGACGGCGCCGTTCACGTTCCTGGGGCTGTTCCAGAACGTTGCTCCCATCCTCCGCCCGCGACGGGAGATCGCCGCAGATTCCGAAGTCGAATGGCTGCGCGAAACCTACGACGAACTGCCAGAATTCACCTCGGCGGCGCAGGGCGACTGGGAGTGGTTCGACCTGCGCCGAGATCCCGCGATGACGAATTACGTCGGCCGTCTGTCGATCGAGAACCCCGGTGGACGGCCCACGATCCGCCGCGGAGAATCTGTTCGCCACACGCCGGTGCACGCCCTCCTGCCACCTGCGGCCACCCCATGACCCCCCGCGATCCCCTCCTCGACCCCGCGCCGGACGCCGATGACGGCGTCGGCGCGGCGATGCGGCCGCAGTCGTTCGACGCGTTCACCGGGCAGGCGGAGGCGCGGGCGAACCTGCGGGTGTTCGTCGCCAGCGCGCGGAGCCGGGGCGAGGCGATGGACCACGTGCTGTTCCACGGGCCGCCGGGCCTGGGCAAGACGACGCTGGCGCAGATCGTGGCGCGCGAGCTGGGGGTGAGCTTCCGCATGACCTCGGGCCCGGTGCTGGCCAAGGCCGGGGACCTGGCCGCGATCCTCACCAACCTGGAGCGCGGCGACGTGCTCTTCGTGGACGAGATCCACCGCCTGAACCCCGTGGTGGAGGAGATCCTCTACCCGGCGATGGAGGACCACGAGCTCGACCTCGTGATCGGGGAGGGGCCGGCCGCGCGCACCGTCCGGATCGAACTGCAGCCCTTCACCCTGATCGGGGCGACGACGCGGCTCGGCCTCCTGACCACGCCGCTGCGCGACCGGTTCGGCATCCCCGTGCGCCTGCAGTACTACACCGAGGACGAGCTGCACCGCATCGTCGAGCGGGGCGCGCGCCTGATGGGCGTGCCGGCCGAGGAGGCGGGCCTGCGCGAGATCGCGCGCCGGGCGCGGGGCACGCCGCGCATCGCCGGGCGCCTGCTGCGCCGGGTGGTGGACTTCGCGCTGGTCGAGGGGGACGGGCGCATCACCGACGCGCTCGCGGCCTCCTCGCTCACGCGCCTCGGGGTGGACGCGCTCGGCCTCGACGGGGCGGACCGGCGCTACCTCTCCCTCATCGCGGAGAGCTACGGCGGCGGGCCGGTGGGGATCGAGACCCTGTCGGCCGCCCTCTCGGAGAGCCGCGACGCCCTCGAGGAGGTGGTGGAGCCCTACTTGCTACAGCGCGGCCTCATCGCGCGCACGCCGCGGGGCCGGATGCTGGCCGCGGCGGCGTGGCGGCACCTGGGGCTGGACGCGCCGCGGCGGGACGACCAGGGCGCGCTCTTCGAATGAGCGGCCCCGGCGAGAGGGACGCGGCCCGCTGGTTCACGCGCTCGGACGGCGCCTACGTGTTCGCCCGCTGGGCCCGGCCGGTGGTGCCCGTGGTGTTCGGCGCGGCGGAGGAGAGCCTGCCGGTGTTCAAGGGCGCGCACGAGGCGGTGTGCCACCTCGCGGCGCACCCGATGGCCGAGACCGATCCCGAGCTGGGCGCGAACCTGATGACGTTCCTGGTGAGGGAGTGGTCCGAGCTCGCCGCCGTTCCGGGGCTGGACCGGCTGATCCCCGACCTGGGCGCGCTGCTGCCCCGGCTGGAGGCGGCGGAGGCGAACCAGTACCGGGTGTTCCGCTTCGATCCGGACGCGGCGGGGGGCGGCATCCGCGCGGCCTTCGTCCTCCTGCGGATGGACGCGCATCTCTCGGCGGCGCCGGCCGAGGCGCTGGCCCTGTCCCAGGCGGTGCAGACGATCCTGCTGTGGTCCGACGCCGCCTTCTCGGACGCGCCGCCGCTCGCCGCCGGGCCGGAGGGGGTCCTCCTGCGGCCTGACGTTGCGTCGATCATCCGCGCGGCCTACGATCCCGCCATGCCCGTCGCCGCGACCGATCCCGCCCACGCCCTGCGCCTCGCCGCGCGGACGGCGCCGATCCAGTGAAGGCGGAGACCGCCGGGGAGGCGGCGATCCTGGCGCGCATCCGCGAGCCGGGAAACATCGTGCTCGGCGACCTCGCGGCCGACCGGGTCACCGCGCCGGACCACGCTCCCTCCGACGAGACCACCGTGCGGGCCGAGTTCCTGCGCCACTACCTCACGGACGGCACGCTGCCGGACGGCTCGCGGGGCACGCCGCGCTGGGGTCTGCGCCTCGCGAACGCCTACGTGACCGGGCCGCTCAACCTCACGGGGACCAGCGCGATCGGGGAGCCGATCATCGGCTATTCGCGCTTCGACGCGCCCATCGAGATGTCGGCGGCGCGGTTCGTGAGCGTCAACATCCAGAACTCGACCTTTCCCGGCCTCGTCGCGCAGCGGATGGCCTGCGAGGGCAACTTCAAGGCCGACGGCGTGCGCTGCGAGGGCCGCATCTCCCTCGCGGGGGCCTTGGTGCGCGGACAGGTCAACTTCAAGGCGGCGCGCATCGGCCCCGAGCCCGGCGGGGACGAGGACGCGCCCGTCCATGCGCTCGACCTGCAGAACCTCGAGGCGGGCGGCAACGTCTCGCTCTGCTCGGACGGCCTGGAGGGGGCCACCTTCGTCGCCCGGGGCGGCGTGAACCTGAGCGGCGCGGCGGTCGGGGGACAGCTGACCCTGACGGGCGGGCACTTCCATCCCGGCACCGAGACCACCGCCCTGAACTGTCAGAACTGCGACGTGAAGGGCGACGTCTTCATGATATCCCTTCCGGCGCCGGACGGATGGGCCCCCGCGGAGGGCCGGGTGCGCAACGAGTTCATCTCGCGCGGTTCGATCTCGTTCCAGGACGCCACCTTGCGGGACGTGCGCACGACGGGGGCCGTCTTCCTGCCGCGGCCCCTGCCGGGCGGCGGGCGGTCGGGCGGGCTCGATTTCGAGGGCGCGCGCGTCTCGGGCTCGCTGCGCCTCGACGAGACGAAGACCTTCGGTATCGGCCTCGACCTGCGCGGCGCGCGGATCGGGCGGCTCTTCGACGGGCCGAAGGGCTGGCCGCCCCCGGGCACGCTCTTCCTCGATCAGGCGACCTACACGACCTTCGCCGGCGCCATCGGGACCCGGACGCTGGCCGCCCGGCGCGACTGGCTGAACCTGCAGCCGGCGAGCGAGATCGACGGCGAGTTCAAGCCCCAGCCCTGGGAGCAATGCGCGAAGGTCCTGCGCGAGATGGGGCATGTCGACGACGCGCGCGAGCTGATGATCGAGAAGGAGCGCCTGCAGCGCCGCGCGCGGCGGCGCCGTCACTGGTCCGACGGGCGCGACTTCGCCTGGGCGCGCGCGACGGTCGGGGACGCGCTGCTGGGCTGGACGACGCGCTACGGACGCCAGCCGCTGCGCGCGGTCAACTGGCTGGTCGCGTTCTTCCTGGTCGGGGCCGGGGTCTTCTGGGCCACCTACGAGGCTAGGGCGTTCAAGCCGAACAACCCCTTCATCCTGCGCGCGCCCGAATGGGTCCTGTGCGATCCCGGGCTGCGCGCGGAGGGGGCCGCGCTGGCCTCGACGGCGCGGGCGCCGAGGCTCCTGGCGCGGGACGGCGAGACGCAGCTCGACTGCTTCGACCGGCAGGCGGAGGCGAAGGGCTATCCGGCCTTCAACGCCCTCGTCTACTCCGCCGACACCCTGCTGCCGATCGTGCAGCTGGAGATGCAGCAGTTCTGGATCCCCGACGCGGCCGCGGCCTCGCCCTGGGGCCGGGCCGCGCGCCTGTTCCTGTGGTTCCAGATCGTCGCGGGCTGGGCGCTCTCGCTGCTGGCGGTCGCCGGTTTCTCGGGGCTCATCAAGCAGGATTCGGCATGATCCACCGCTTCGCCCTGCGCGTCCACTACGAGGACACGGACATGGGCGGGATCGTCTATCACGCGAATTACCTGAAGTACTGCGAGCGGGCGCGCTCGGACTGGGTGCGGAGCCTCGGGATCGACCAGTCCGCGATGCGCGATGGAGGCGTGGTCTTCGCCGTCGCCGCGCTGGAGGCGACTTTCCGCGCGCCGGCCCGGTTCGACGAGGAACTGGAGGTCGCGACCGCCGTCCGGGAGCGGACCGGGGCGCGGATGGTGCTGGCGCAGGACGTGACGCGGGGCGCCGACCTGCTCTACGCCAGCCGGGTGACCCTGGCCGCGATGGGCCCCCGCGGGGGGGCCGTGCGCCTGCCGTCCGAGCTGCGCCGCGCCTAGGGGCGAGCGCCGGTCGACGGTCCCGCCCTGGGGGCGAGCCCCCCTGCGGCGGCGGGGCATCATCGGGGGGGCTCGCGCATCCGTGCGTCCGGGGCCGATGGCGCGCGCGTCCGCGCTGGGCTAGCGTGCCGCCGCCGGCCCGCGCGCAAGACGGGCCGCGGAGGATGGCGGCGCCCGCGTGGCGCGTTGTGGCGGCAGGTCCGGGCATGGAAGACTACACGATGTGGGCGCTCTTCGCGCGCGCGAGCCTCACGGTGCAGCTGGTCATGCTGGCGCTGATCGCGGCGTCGGTCTGGGCGTGGACGATCATCGTCCGCAAGACGCTCGCCTATCGCCGCGCCCGCGCGGAGGCGGCCCGGTTCGACGACGCGTTCTGGTCCGGCGAGCCGCTCGACGAGCTCTACGACGGCGTCGCGGCTGCGCCCAAATCCGCGCCCGAGCGGGTGTTCGCCGCCGGCATGACCGAATGGCGCCGCTCGCACCGCGAGGACGGGGCGCTGATCCCCGGCGCGGCGGCGCGCATCGACCGCTCGATGGACGTGGCCATCGCCCGCGAGGCGGAGGCGCACGAGGCCGGGCTCGGCTTCCTCGCGACGGTGGGGTCGACGGCGCCGTTCGTCGGCCTGTTCGGCACGGTCTGGGGCATCATGCGGGCCTTCATCGAGATCGCGGAGGCGCAGGACACGAACCTCGCGGTCGTGGCGCCCGGGATCGCGGAGGCGCTCCTGGCCACGGGGCTCGGCCTTCTGGCGGCGATCCCGGCGGTGATCTTCTACAACAAGCTGACGGGCGACGCCGCGCGCCTGACGGCGGGTTACGAGACCTTCGCGGACGAGTTCTCCACCATCCTCGACCGCCAGGCGGACGGCTGAGATGGGTGCGGGGACCCTCAAGCCCGCGGGGGGCGGCCGCCGTCGCCGGGGCCGGGCCGCGCGCGCGCCCATGTCGGAGATCAACGTCACGCCCTTCGTGGACGTGATGCTCGTGCTCCTGATCATCTTCATGGTCGCGGCGCCGCTCCTGACGGTCGGCGTGCCGGTGGAGCTGCCCGAGACGGCGGCGAGCGCGCTCTCGGCCGACGACGAGGAGCCCCTCACGGTGACGGTGACGGCCGAGGGGGCGCTGGCGATCCAGACCACCGAGGTCGCGGAGGACGAGCTCATCCCGCGGCTGCGCGGCATCGCGGCGGAGCGGTCCTCGCCGCGCATCTACCTGCGCGGGGACGGGGGGGCGAGCTATGGCCGGGTCGTGCAGGTGATGGGCGCCCTCAACGCCGCCGGGTTCACCGATATCGGCCTCGTGACCGAGCCGGACGGCCCGGCCTTCGGCGGGTGACGGCATGGCGCGCGCGACCGCCGGGCCGGGCGCCGGGTCCAGGGCCGACGCCCTGGCGCCCGTCCTGTCGGTATCGGGCCACGCGGCCGTGATCGCGTTGGCCCTTCTGGGCGGATGGCGCGGCGCGCCGCCCCCGCCGCTCCCGGCCGCGCTCGACGTCAGCCTGGTGAGCGCGGCGGAATCTCGCCTCCCGCGCCGCGACGGCGCCGGCGCCGGGTGAGGCCCCCGCCCAGGTCGCGGCGCCGCGCGACGCGCCGGAGCCCGCGCCCGCGCCCGCCCCCGAGGCGCCGCCCGTGGCCCCCGCCGCCCCGCCCGCCCCGGCGCCGGACGTGCCGGACGCGCCGGCGGCGCCGCCCGCCCCGCCGCCGCGCGCGGCCCCCCGGGTCGCCCCCGAGCCCGCGCCCGCGCCGCCCCCGGCCGCCGAGATCGCGCCCGAGCCGGCCGAGGCGACGACGCCCGACGCCGCCGCCCTCGCGCCGGAGCCCGAGAGCCGCGCCGCCGCGCCGGAGGAGGCGGGCGACGTCCTGGAGACCGAGGCGACCCCCGAGGAGCCGCCGCGCGCCGACGCCGCGCCGCTCAGCGCTCCGCGCCCGCCCGCCCGGCCCGATCGGACCGCCCTGGCCGCCCCCGAGGCGCGGGCCGCGCCCGCGCGGCCGGAGATCGCGCCCGAACCCGAGCCAGCGCCCGCGCCGGACCTCGCGGGGGACATCGCCGCCGCGCTCGCCGCCGCGACCGAGGACGCCCCGCCCGAGGCCGCGCCGGCGCCCGCGCCCGCCCTGCCGGTCGGCCCGCCCCTCACGGCCGGGGAGCGCGACGGCCTGCGCCTCGCCGTGCAGGCGTGCTGGAACATCGACCCGGGCTCGCCCGCGGCGGACGTCGTCGTCGTCGTCGGCTTCTCCTTGTCGCGCGACGGGCGGGTCGAGCCGGGCTCGATCCGCCAAGTCTCCGCCACGGGGCCCGCGGGGGCGCAGGCCGACGCCTACGACCGCGCCCGCCGCGCGATCCTGCGCTGCGAGCGGGGCGGTTATGCGATGCCGGTGGAAAAGTTCGACCAATGGCGCGACATAGAGGTCACGTTCAATCCGGAAGGGATGCGACTGCGATGAAGGTTCTCCTGGCGATCGCCGCCCTCTGCCTGGCGCTGCCCGCCCTCGCGCAGTCCCCCGGCCCCCTGCGGATCGAGATCACCGAGGGCGTGATCGAGCCGGTGCCGATCGCGATCCCGACCTTCCTCGCCGAGGACGCGGGCGCCGAGGCGGTGGCGCGCGAGCTCACCCGGATCGTCGCCGACGACCTGACCGGCACGGGCCTCATCCGGCGCATCCCGGAGGAATCCTTCATCTCGCGGTTCACCTCCTTCGACGCGCCGCCCGAATGGCGCGACTGGAAGGCGATCAACGCGCAGGGCCTGGTCGCGGGCAGCGTCTCCACCGCCGGCGGGCAGATCACCCTGCGCTTCCGGCTCTACGACGTCTTCGCCGAGGGCGAGCTCGGCGAGGGCCTGGCCCTGGGCGGGACCGAGGCCGAGCTGCGCCGCATCGCCCACAAGGCCGCCGATCAGGTCTATGCCCGCCTGACCGGAGAGGCGCCCTATTTCGACAGCCGCGTCGCCTTCGTCTCCGAGACCGGGCCGAAGAACGCCCGCGCCAAGCGGCTCGCGGTGATGGATTACGACGGCGCGGGGGTGCAGTACCTCACCGATTCGGCCGCGATCGTCCTGGCGCCGCGCTTCTCGCCGGACGGGCGGCGCCTCCTCTACACCAGCTACGAGAGCGGCTTCCCCGAGATCTACGTCCTCGACGTGGCGAACGTGATCCGCCAACCGCTGGGGGACGGGTCGGGCACGATGTCCTTCGCGCCGCGCTTCGCGCCCGGCGGGCGGCAGGTGGTGTACTCCCTCTCGCGCGGGGGCAACACGGACATCTTCGTCCAGGATCTCGACACCGGGCAGCGCAGCCAGCTCACCAGCGCGCCCAGCATCGAGACCGCGCCGAGCTACGCCCCCGACGGCAGCCGCATCGTGTTCGAGAGCGACCGCTCCGGCACGCCGCAGCTCTACGTGATGGGCGCGGGCGGCGGCGAGCCGCAGCGCATCAGCTTCGGGCCGGGGCGCTACGGCACGCCGGTCTGGTCGCCGCGCGGCGACCTCATCGCGTTCACCAAGCAGAACGCGGGGCGCTTCCACATCGGCGTCATGCGCACCGACGGCTCCGAGGAGCGGCTCCTGACGGCGAGCTTCCTCGACGAGGGGCCGACCTGGGCGCCCAACGGCCGCGTCCTGATGTTCACCCGCGAGACCCAGGGCGAGTCCGGCGCGCCGCAGGTCCATTCGGTCGACATCACCGGCCGCAACCTCAAGGCCGTGCCGACGCCCTCGGCCTCCTCCGATCCCAGCTGGTCGCCGCTCCTGCCGTGACCGTCCCCGAAAGGACCGCCCCCATGCGCCTCGCGCTTCTCCTCCTCGCCGCGCTCGCCCTGAGCGCCTGCTCGAACCCGCAGCTCCGGGGGGCGGGGCCGGACGGGATCGGCGCCGCGGGCCTCGGCGCCGCGGGCGGGGTGGACGATCCCGCCTCGCCGGCCTTCTTCGCGAGCCGGGTGGGGGACCGCGTCCTCTTCGCCGTGGATCAGAGCACCCTCACGGATGCGGGGCGCGACACGCTGCGCGCCCAGGCGGCCTGGCTGAACGCGAACCTCGCCTACGACGCCGTGATCGAGGGCCATGCCGACGAGCAGGGCACGCGGGAGTACAACCTCGCGCTCGGCGCGCGCCGCGCCGCCTCGGCGCAGGAGTTCCTCGTGGCGCAGGGCGTGCGTCCCGGGCGGCTGCGCACCGTGACGTTCGGCAAGGAGCGGCCCATCGAGGTCTGCTCCATCGAGGCGTGCTACGCGCAGAACCGGCGCGCGGTCACGGTCCTCGCCACCGGCGCGGGCGTCTGATGCGGGCGCTGGTCCTGGCGCTGCTCCTGGCGCTGCCGGCCGGGGCGCAGGATGCCGGCACCCTGGCCGACATCCGCCAGGAGCTCGTGATCCTGGACGGCGAGATCGCGGGGCTGCGGCGCGAGCTCTCCACCACCGGGGCGCCGCAGGTGGCCCTGCCGGCGAGCGCGCTCGAGCGGATCGACGCCCTGGAGGCCGAGCTGCGGCGCCTGACCGCGCAGACCGAGGCGCTGTCCGGGCGCGTCGAGGCCGTCGTGCGCGATGGCACGAACCGGATCGGCGACCTGGAGTTCCGCCTCGTCGAGCTCGAGGGCGGGGACCTCTCGGCCCTGGGCGAGACCTCGACGCTCGGCGGCGGCGCGGCTGCCCCCGCGGCGGCGGCCCCGCCGGCGTCCGCGCCCGAAGGGGCGGAGATGGCGATCGGCGAGCGGGGCGATTTCGACCGGGCCGTCGCGGCCTTCGACGCAGGCGATTACGGGGGCGCCGCGGCCCTCTTCGAGGCGTTCGCCTCGGCCTATCCGGGCGGTCCGCTCACCGGGCAGGCGGCGTGGTACCGCGGCCGGTCCCTAGAGGCGTCGGGCGACCTCGCGGGCGCGGCGCGGGCCTATCTCGCCGCGTTCTCCGGCGATCCCGACGGGGCCGACGCGCCGGACGCTCTTCGGCGCCTGGGCGCCATGCTGGCCGGGCTGGGCCAGACGCAGGAGGCCTGCGTCACCTGGGGCGAGGTGCGCTCGCGCTTCCCCGGCACCGATCAGGCGGCCGAGGCGGCGCGCGCCGCGGCCGAGGCCGGCTGCCCCTGAGCGGGCCCGTCGAGGCCGCGTTCGCCGCGGCGATGGCGGGCCTCGGCCCCGGGATCGGCATCGCGGCGTCGGGCGGGGGGGATTCGACCGCGCTCCTCCACCTCGCCGCCGGCTCGGGCGCCACGGGGCTGCGGGTCGCCACGGTCGACCACGGGCTGCGCCCCGCCGCCGCCGAGGAGGCCAGGGCCGTGGCCGCCGCCGCCGCCGCGCTCGGCCTGCCGCACGAGACGCTCCGCCCGGCCGCGCCGCTCCGCCCGGTCCAGGCCGACCTGCGGGCCGCGCGCCGGTCGCTCCTCCTGGACTGGGCGGCGCGGCGGGGGCTGCGCCACGTCCTCACCGGCCATACGCTCGACGACCAGGCGGAGACGGTCCTGATGCGGCTCGCGCGCGGCGGCGGGGCGGAGGGCCTGTCCGGCATCCCCGCGGCGCCGGACGGGCCGTTCCGCCGCCCCCTCCTCGGGATCGCGCGCGCCGATCTGCGGGACTGGCTCCGGGCGCGCGGCGTCGACTGGATCGAGGACCCCTCCAACGAGGACGCCGCGTTCGAGCGCGCGCGGATCCGCCGCGCCCTCGCCGCGCTGGGGCCGGACGCGCCGCCCGCCGCCATGCTCGCGCGCACGGCGCGGCGGATGGGGGAGGCGGCCGAGGCGCTCGACTGGGCGGCCGGGCGCCTGCTGGCCGAGGTCGCGACCGCCTCCCCGGCGGGGGACCTCGCGCTGGAGCGCGGCGCGATCCTGGCGGCGCCGCCGGAGATCGCCCGACGGGCCCTGCGGCTCGCGCTGGGGCGGGTCCGGGGGCGGCGGGTGCACCCGGCGGAGGCCGCGCTGGACCGGGCCCTGGGCGCCGCGCCGGGGCAGGGGGGCGCCGGGCTCGTGGTCGCCGGCTGCCGGCTCCGCCTCACGAGCCGGCGCCTGCGCGTGTTCCGCGACCCCGCGCAGGCGGCCGAGGACGCGGCCCCGCTGCCGGCGGGATCGCCGCGCGACTGGGACGGGCGCTGGCGCGTCTTCTCCGCGGCGGGCGGGCGCGTCATGTCGGCGCGGGCCGCGGGCCTGCCCCGGCCGGAGGGCGCCCGGGCCGCGCGCATCGCCGACCTCGCCTGGCAGGGGGTGCCGGCCCTCGTCGGCGACGGCCCGGCGCGCGCCCTCTTCGGCACCGGGCGCGAGGACGAGGGCGCGCGTCTGCTGCCGCCGCATTGAACCCCCCGCGCCAGTCGCTATCTTGTTGCCAAGCGCCGCCGAGCCCGCGCGCCCCATGACGAGGAGCCTCCCCTTGGGCAATGCACGAAACATCGCCTTCTGGGTGGTCCTGTTCCTACTCATCCTGGCGCTGTTCAACCTGTTCTCCGGCGGCGGCGGCACCGCGACCTCCCGGTCGATCAGCTATTCGGACTTCATCGAGCGGGTCGAGGACGGCTCGGTCGAGCAGGTCACGCTCGACGGCGAGCGCATCGTGTTCCGCGACGGCTCGGGCACCAGCTTCACCACCATCCGCCCCGAGGGCACGGACGTCACGGACCGCCTCCTGGCGGAGGACATCACCGTCGACGCCCAGCCGCAGGAGCAGTCCGGCTTCGCGAGCATCCTGATGACCTTCCTTCCCTTCCTCCTCCTGATCGGCGTGTGGATCTACTTCATGAACCGCATGCAGGGCGGCGGGCGCGGCGGGGCGATGGGCTTCGGCAAGTCCAAGGCCAAGCTCCTGACCGAGAAGCACGGCCGCGTGACCTTCGACGACGTCGCCGGCATCGACGAGGCCAAGGAGGAGCTCGAGGAGATCGTCGAGTTCCTGCGCAACCCGCAGAAGTTCTCCCGCCTGGGCGGCAAGATCCCCAAGGGCGCGCTCCTCGTGGGCCCGCCGGGCACCGGCAAGACGCTGCTCGCGCGCGCCATCGCCGGCGAGGCCGGGGTTCCGTTCTTCACGATCTCGGGCTCCGACTTCGTGGAGATGTTCGTCGGCGTCGGCGCCAGCCGGGTGCGCGACATGTTCGAGCAGGCCAAGAAGAACGCGCCCTGCATCGTCTTCATCGACGAGATCGACGCGGTCGGCCGCTCCCGCGGCGTCGGCTACGGGGGGGGCAACGACGAGCGCGAGCAGACGCTCAACCAGCTCCTCGTGGAGATGGACGGGTTCGAGGCCAACGAGGGCATCATCATCGTCGCGGCCACCAACCGGCCCGACGTGCTCGACCCGGCGCTCCTGCGTCCCGGCCGCTTCGACCGGCAGGTCCAGGTGCCCAACCCCGACATCAAGGGGCGCGAGCGCATCCTTGGCGTGCACGCGCGCAAGACGCCGCTGGGCCCCGACGTCGACCTTCGCATCATCGCCCGCGGCACGCCGGGCTTCTCGGGCGCCGATCTCGCGAACCTCGTGAACGAGGCGGCGCTCACGGCGGCGCGCGTCGGGCGGCGGTTCGTGACGATGGACGATTTCGAGAGCGCCAAGGACAAGGTGATGATGGGCGCCGAGCGGCGGTCCATGGTCATGACCGAGGACGAGAAGAAGCTCACCGCCTATCACGAGGCGGGGCACGCGATCGTCGGCCTGAACGTCCCGGAGCACGACCCGATCCACAAGGCGACGATCATCCCGCGCGGCCGGGCGCTCGGCCTGGTGCTGTCGCTGCCCGAGCGCGACCAGCTCTCGGTCAGCTTCCAGAAGTACACGTCCAAGATCGCCATGGCGATGGGCGGCAAGGTCGCCGAGGAGCTCGTCTTCGGCAAGGAGAACGTGACCTCCGGCGCCGCCAGCGACATCCAGCAGGTGACCAAGATCGCCCGCGCGATGGTCACGCAGTTCGGCTTCGACGACGACCTCGGCCATGTCGACTACGCCAACGAGCAGCAGAGCTATCTCGGCAATTACCAGGGCGGCGGCAACGTCTCCCCGGCGACGCAGAAGATGATCGACGAGAAGGTCAAGGGCATCGTCGACGAAGGCTACGCGACCGCCAAGCGCATCCTCACGGAGAAGCGCGAGGACCTCGACCGGCTGGCCCGGGGCCTCCTCGAATACGAGACCCTGACCGGCAACGAGATCGGCAAGGTGATCGCGGGCGAGGCCCTCAACCGCGGCGACGACGCCGACGACCTGCCGCCGAGCGCGCCGGGCGGATCCGTCACGGCGATCCCGAAGGCGGGATCCAAGGACCGGCCCCCGTCGCCGGTTCCCGGGCCCGCCTGATCCGGGCGCGGGGCGTCCGGCACGTCCGGAGCCCCGCGCCGCCCGTCGCCGCAGCGTCATGCCCGCCCCCGCTCTGATCGCGACCGATCACCACGCCCGGATCGTCTGGCTCGGCCGCGTGCCCGATCGGGGCGCCTCCCTGCGCGCCACGCCGGACGACGCCCTCACCCTCGGATGGGGCGGCGCGGAGGGCGAGGCGCATGGCGGCCTCACCCGCCCCTCGTGCAGCCGGGTGGCCGGGATGCATCCCAAGGGGACCGAGATCGCGAACGTCCGGCAGCTCACGATCCTGTCGGCGGAGGAGCTCGACGCGATCGCCGCCGGGATGAGTTCCAGCGCGCTGGACCCCGCCCTCCTCGGCGCGACGATGGTCGTGGAGGGGATCGCCGACCTCACCCACCTGCCGCCGTCGAGCCGGCTGCAGGGTCCGGACGGGACGACGCTCGTGGTGGACATGGCGAACCGCCCCTGCCACCTGCCGGCGCGCGAGATCGAAAGGGACGCGCCCGGCGCCGGGGCCGCGTTCAAGGGCGCCGCCCGGGGCCGCCGCGGGGTCACGGCCTGGGTGGAGCGGCCGGGCCGCCTCGCGCTCGGCGACGAGCTGCGCCTCTTCGTGCCGGATCAACCGGCCTGGCCGCATCTGGCGGACGCGCGGGCGAGGCCGCGCTAGACGAGGATCATCGCGCCGGCGGCGAGGCCGAGGGCGAAGCCGGCATGGACCATCAGGGCGATCTTCATCATGGCATCGGTCTCCGGAAGAGGCGGCGCGCGGCCTGCCGCATCGCGATGACGCCCGAGGGCGCGCTCGGTTCCCCGGCCATTTCGCAACGGATCGTGGCGGATTTGCGCCAGCCCGCCGCCCCTAGAGCGGCCAGAACAGCAGGATCGCGGGGATCGAGACCGCGACGACCAGGATCTCCAGCGGCAGGCCCATGCGCCAGTAATCCCCGAACGAGTAGCCCCCCGGACCCAGGATCAGCGTGTTGTTCTTGTGCCCGATGGGCGTGAGGAACGCGCAGGAGGCGGCGACCGCCACGGCCATCAGGAATGGGTCCGGCGACACGCCCATTCCCTGCGCCATCGCGATGCCGACCGGGGCGGCGACGATCACGGTCGCGGTGTTGTTGAGGACGTCCGAGAGCGTCATCGTCACGAGCATCAGGACGGTGAGCACCGCCCAGGCCGGCATCCCGTCCGTCGCGGCCGTCAGCCAGCCGGCGATGAGCTCCGTGCCGCCCGACCCCTCGAGCGCGGCGCCCAGCGGGATCATCGATCCCAGGAGCACGATCACCGGCCATTCGACGAAGTCGTAGACCTCGCGGATGGGCAGGATGCGCGCGCCGACATAGGCCACGACGACGGCGCCCAGCGCGACGGGCAGGTAGACTAGCCCCAGCGAGGCCGCCGCGACCGCCCCGCCGAAGAGGCCGATGGCGAGCCACACCTTGCGGAAATCGGTCACCGCCAGGCCCCGGTCGGCCAGGGGCATGACGCCGAGCCAGTCGGTCACGTCCTGCTCGGCCTCCTCCGGGACCAGGAGGAGCAGGATGTCGCCCGGCCGGACCTTCGTGCGCCGCACCTGCCCGCCGATGCGCCGCCCCCGCCGCGAGATGCCCAGGAGCACCGTGCGCCGGCGCCAGGCCAGGCCGATGGACGCGGCCTCGCGCCCGGCGATGCGGCTGCCCTCGGGGACGACGGCCTCCACGATCTTGAGGCCCTCGCCGTCCGCGCGCAGGAGGGTCTCGCGCTTGGCGTCCGCGAAGTCGAGCTGCATGGCGGCGCGGTACTCGTCCAGCGCCTCCGGCGTCGCCTCGAGCACGAGGGCGTCGCCCGCGCGCAGCTCGGCGGCGCGCTGGGTGCCGTAGCGCCGCCGCCCGTCCCGCACGAGGCCCAGGATCGCGACCCCGGCCCGCTCGGCGCTGCCCTCGTGGGTGCCCAGCCGCGTGCCGATCAGGGACGAGCCCGCCGGCACCGTCAGCTCGGCGACATAATGGGCGATGCCCTCCTCGACGGCCTCCGTGCCCGGCTCCACCGCGGGGCGCGGGATCAGGCGCCAGCCGACCGAGGCGACGAAGATCAGCCCCGCGAGCGCCGTGATCCCGCCGACGGGCGCGAAGTCGAACATGGAGAAGCTCTCCCCCAGGCGGTCCTCGCGGATGGCGGCGACGATGATGTTGGGCGGCGTGCCGATCAGCGTCACCATGCCGCCCAGGATGGTCGCGAAGCTCAGCGGCATGAGCGACAGGCGTGGCAGGCGGCCGGCCTTGTGCGCGGTCTGGATGTCGACCGGCATCAGGAGCGCGAGGGCGGCGACGTTGTTCATGAACGCCGAGAGCACCCCCCCGATCCCGCCCATGAGCGCGATATGCGTGCCGGCCGGACGCGAGGCGTCCACCAGCGTGCGCGTGATGAGGTAGACCGCCCCCGAGCGCACCAGCCCCGCCGAGACGACGAGCACCAGCGCCACCACGACCGTCGCGGGATGGCCGAAGCCCGCGAAGGCGTCCTGCGTCGGCACGACCCCGAGGATCACGCCCAGCACCAGCGCCGAGAAGGCCACCACGTCGTAGCGGAAGCGCCCCCAGAGGAGGAGGACGAACACGCCCCCGAAGAGCGCGAAGAGGATGATCTGATCGGTGGTCATGGCGGTCCCCTCGGGTCGCGCCTCAGTGGGGGAAAAGCCGGGCGGGTGCCACCTGCGCGGACGCGGCCCGGCGCGGCTTGACGGCCCGCGGGTGGGACGGGCTATCGTCGCGGCATTTCATCGCGGGCGACCTCGGCGGGCCGCCCGTCCTTACGGTCGCACCGGTTTCCGGAGGATTCGACATGCGTATAATGACCGTCGCCGCCCTGGCCATCGCCGTCCTTCCCGCGGCGCTTCCCGCGCAGGATGCCCGAAACATCACCGCCCGCGAGGCGGCGGGCAAGTTATCCGCGACCGTCTCGCGGTCCGGCGGCTCGCGGTCCGGCGGGAAGTCGGACAACGTCGCCACCCTCCGCCCGCCGACCGTCGACCTGCGAGGCGATGACTGGACCTACGTCCTGGATATCATGCAGTCGCAGGTTGACACGCTCCGCATGCTCTATCCCGACGGTGCCCGCCCGATCTACGATGTGGTGGTTCGGGTCTGCGACGAGTTCGAGGATGTCTTCTGCGCCATCGGCCTCATGCAGCAGGCGATCGCCTTCAAGGTCGGCCCCTGATGAGGGCGCTAGGTGTCGCGCTCGTGCTCCTGCTTGCATTTGCTGGCGCCCCTTCGGCGCAGCAGGAGGACGAAGGCGCAACGGCCGCCGACGCCTCGTCGGCCCTCAATTGGCCGCCGCCTGGTGCCGGGTCCGCTCGTTCGGGCGCTCCGTTCGACCCCATGCGCTGCACCGGCTTCGACGACGGCGAGGTGAGGGCCGCCTGCCGGGATCATGCCCGGGAGTACTTCGCCTACCTGGAGCGCCAGCTCGCGCACCGCTCTTCGGTGTTCTCGTGGCAGCACGTCGCGTCGCGCGCGATCTTCGTCATGGTGATGGCGCTCGTGACCGTCGGCGTCTACTTCGCGTGGCGGCAGTTCGCGCGCGGCGAGCGCGAGGCCGCCGCGGCCTTGCGGGGCGGGACGCCGGAGGCCTCGCCGGTCAGCAGCGTCGAGCTCGGCATGGGCGGGATCAAGGTTTCCTCGACCGTGCTCGGGATCGTGATCCTCGCGCTGTCGCTCGGGTTCTTCTATCTCTACCTCGTGCACGTGTTCCCGATATCGGAGGTGCTCTGAGGCCGCTCGCGTGGATGGCGGGTTGGCGACCCGGCGCGGCATGCCCTATATCCCGACGCCGGTGAGAGGCAGGGGAGTAGAGAATGGCCGGCCATTCGAAATGGGCGAACATCCAGCACCGCAAGGGGCGGCAGGACGCCGCGCGCTCCAAGCTGTTCTCCAAGCTCGCCAAGGAGATCACGGTCGCCGCGAAGATGGGCGACCCCGATCCGGACAAGAACCCGCGCCTGCG
This sequence comes from uncultured Alphaproteobacteria bacterium, assembly GCA_963833115.1. GTDB lineage: Bacteria > Pseudomonadota > Alphaproteobacteria > Rhodobacterales > Rhodobacteraceae > Hasllibacter. The sequence continues at coordinate 1,142,674 of CAWHWS010000002.1, forward strand.
CCTCGCGGTGAAGGAGGCCAAGGGGGTCTCCGTGCCGAAGGACGTGATCGCCCGCGCCATCGCCAAGGCGGTGGGCGGGGACGCCGAGAGCTACGACGAGATCCGCTACGAGGGCTACGGGCCCGCCGGCGTCGCGGTGATCGTCGAGGCAATGACCGACAACCGCAACCGCACCGCGTCCAACGTGCGCTCGACCTTCTCCAAGAACGGCGGGAACCTGGGGGAGACCGGGAGCGTCGGATTCATGTTCGATCGCAAGGGGCAGGTCGTCTATCCCGAAGCGGCGGGGACCGCGGACGAGGTGATGATGGCCGCGATCGAGGCCGGGGCCGAGGACGCCGAATCGACCGAGGAGGGCCACGTGATCTGGTGCGCGGACACGGACCTGGGCGAGGTGTCCGCGGCGTTGGAGGCGCAGCTCGGGGAGAGCGAGACGACCAAGCTCACCTGGCGCCCGACCACGACCACCGAGCTGGACCTCGAGGGGATGCAGTCGCTGATGAAGCTGGTCGAGGCGCTCGAGGACGATGACGACGTGCAGTCGGTCACGACCAATTTCGAGGCGTCCGACGAGGTGATGGCGCAGCTCTGACGCCCTGCGTCTCGGCGCACGGGAGAGCGGCTTCCGGCGCCGGATGTGCGTGGATGCCGATGCACATCCCATGCACATGTCATGCACATGGGATCCGCACGGGACGGAACCGGCGGCGCGTCCCGTCCGTTCGCCCGGCATGTCCCGAAGGTTCCGCCCCGCCGACGCCGCGCTTCAGCCGGTGTTCCTGATCACGCTCGGCTGGATCGGCATCCTGTCCTGCGCGGCGTTCGCGGCGTCGGTGGTGATCGCCGACCTGATGGTGCCGGGCCAGACATGGATGGCCGACACGATCAGCGACCTCGGCGCCGGCGAGCTGGAGTTCATCGTCGACATCGGGCTCTACTCGTTCTCGGCCGGGCTGATCGCCTGCGCGCTCGGGGCCGCGCACATCCACCTCGGGGGCTATCGCTGGTCCTCGGGGATCATCGGGCTCGCGTTCCTGGGGCTCGTGGTGTTCCTCGTGGGCGCGCGCAACGAGTACGGCGACGGCGACGACGAGGGCGTGGTGATCCATTCCTACCTCGTCTACGCGCTCGGGTTCCTGTTCTTCGCGGTGCCGATGGCGATGTCCTTCGGCGCGCGGGCCGCGGGCGTGGGGTTCCTGCGGGCGTTCCGCATCGGGGCGGTGCTCTGGGCGCTGGCGGCGCCGCCCTTCTTCTTCGTGCCGACCTCGATCGACGGGGCCTACGAGCGGGGGCTGATGCTGCTGGCGTTCATCTTCGTGGTGGCGCTGTCGCGGCTCCTGATCGCCGAAGGGCGGCGGGTCCGCTAAGGCCGGCGCCGCGCGGCGCCCCGCGCGCCGGGGGGCGATGCGGAGGGCGCGGCAGGGGTCGCTCGCCGCTGTGGCGGCGGTTCCGACCATCCTCCCGAGGCGGCCGGCCCGGGGGGCGTGCGCTCGGGGGGACCATTCGCGACATCGACGGCGCTCGACCTCGGCGGCGCACGGCCTCGACGGCGCACGGCCTCGACGGCGGACGGGCGCCGGGGCGGCCGATGCCGTGCCGGTCGAGGTCCCCGTCGGCGACCGGCCGGTGACCGGCCGGGGACCGGCGGGCCCGCGCTGGGGCCGCGGCTCGCGGTCCTGCGCGTGGGGCGCCGCCGAGCGGCCTTGCCGGCGGGCGGCGCAGCGCGCATCGGGGCGGGATGGAGACCCCGAGCCGCCCCGCGCCCCCAGGCGCCCGCCCCCTCGCGGGGGTGGGCTGGATGCTGGTCACGGGCGCGCTCTTCGTCGCGGTGACGGCCCTGGTGAAGGCGCTCGGCAGCGACGTTCCCGCGGCGCAGGCGGCCTTCCTGCGCTATGCCACCGGGCTCGTGTTCCTGGTGCCGATGCTGGGGGCGGTGCGGGCCGCGCGCCTGACCCGTCGGCAGACGGGGCTCTTCGCGGCGCGAGGCGCGGTGCACACGGCCGGGGTCGCGCTGTGGTTCTTCGCGATGACGCGCATCCCGATCGCCGAGGTCACGGCGATGAACTATCTCTCGCCGGTCTACGTGACGCTGGGCGCGGCGCTGCTGCTGGGCGAGCGGCTGAGCCTCACGCGGGCGCTCGCGGTCCTGGCGGGGCTCGCGGGCGCGGCGATCATCCTGCGACCGGGGTTCCGCGCGGTGGAGGACGGGCACGTCGCGATGCTGGCGACGGCGCTGCTCTTCGCGGCGTCCTACCTCATCGCGAAGCGCATGTCGGGCGAGGTCTCGGCGACGGTGGTGGTGGCGATGCTCTCGGCGTTCGTCACCGTCGGGCTCGCGCCGCTCGCCTGGCTCGTCTGGGTGCCGCCGAGCGCGGGGCAGGTCGGCACGCTCTTCGCGGTGGCGGCGCTGGCGACGGCGGGGCACTGGACGATGACCAAGGCCTTCGCCGCGGCGCCGGTGGGGGTGACGCAGCCGGTGGCGTTCCTGCAGCTCGTGTGGTCGGCCCTCCTGGGGGCGCTCGTCTTCGCGGAGCCGATCGACCCTTGGGTGGCCCTCGGCGGCGCGGTGATCGTGAGCGCGGTGACGCTGGTGGCCTGGCGGGAGGGGCGGGGACGCCGCGCGCCCCCGCCCGCCCATTCGAGGGGGGCTTGAGCCCCCCCGGACCGCCGGTCCCCTAGAGGCCGAGGGCCGCGCGCACGGCGGCCTCGCCGTCGGTGCCGTCGGCGGCGGTCACGCCCTCCATCCAGGCGCCGATCACGCCGGGATGCGCGGTCAGCCATTCGCGGGCCGCGTCCTCGGGGTCGGCGCCGTCGTTGAGGATGGCGGCCATGATCTCGTTCTCCATCTCCAGCGAGAAGGCGAGGTTCTTCAAGAGGGCGCCGATGCGCGGGCACTCCCGCGTGAAGCCGGCGGCGGTGTTGGTGTAGACCGTCGCGCCGCCGAAATCGGGGCCGAACACCTCGTCGCCGCCAGAGAGGTACGTGATGTCCATGGCGGCGTTCATCGGGTGGGGCGCCCAGCCGAGGAAGATCGCGGGCTCGCCCCTGCGGTTGGCGCGGGCGACCTCGGCCAGCATCCCGGCCTCGGAGCTCTCGACGACCTCGAAGCCGCCAAGGCCGAACATGTCCGCCTCGATCATCTCCAGGATGAGGCGGTTGCCGTCATTGCCGGGCTCGATGCCGTAGATGGAGCCCTCGAGGGCGTCCGCGTGCGCGGCGATGTCGTCGAAGCCGTCGATGCCGAGGGCGGCGGCGGCGGGGTTCGCGGCCAGGGTGTACTTCGCGCCCTCGAGGTTGGCGCGCACGGTGTCGACGGTGCCGGCCTCCCGGTAGGGGGCGATGTCGGCCTCCATCGTGGGCATCCAGTTGCCGAGGAACACGTCGATGTCGCCCTCGGCCAGGGAGGCGTAGGTCACGGGGACGGAGAGGAGCCGCGTCTCGTTGGCGTAGCCGAGCGCGTCGAGGAGGACGGAGGTGGCGGCGGTGGTCGCGGTGATGTCGGTCCAGCCGACGTCGGCGAAGGTGACGGTCTCGCAATCGGCGAGGAGGGCCGTCGGGGCGGCGACGAGGGCCGCGACATAGGCGGCGGCGGTGCGAAGGGTCATGGAACGTCTCCCGTTGGTTGGCGCCCGGGAGGATAGCGCGGGCGGTCGGGGGGCGACAGGTTCGGCATGGGCCAGGGGGCTCGGGGCCCGCCGCCCCTCAGGGGCCGATCTCCTTGAGGACGGCGCGGTAGAGGTCGCGCTTGAAGGGGACGATGCGCCCGATCAGGTCGCCGGGGGTCATCCAGGCCCATTCGGCGAACTCGGCGCCCGCGCCGGTGCCGGAGATGTCGACATCGGCGTCCGTGCCGAGGAAGGCCATGCGGAACCAGCGCTGCTCCTGGCCGCGGAAGCGCCCGCGCCAGAGGGTCGGGACGAGGGCGGGGGGCAGGTCGTAGCGGTGCCAGCCGGGGGTGGCGGCGTCGATCCGGGCGAGGGCGGGGGGGATGCCGGTCTCCTCCGTGAGCTCGCGGCGGGCGGCGTCCTCGGGGGATTCGCCGGGGTCGATGCCGCCCTGGGGCATCTGCCAGGCCTCCGGCGGGCCGTCGAGGCGGCGGCCGGCGAAGACGGTCCCGTCGCCGCGCGACAGGAGCACGCCGACGCAGGGGCGGTAGGGCAGTGCGGCGATCTGCGCGGGCGTCATGGGCGCCGGTCTACCCGGCGGGGCGGGGCGGGCAAGGGGTGGCGGCGCGGCGCGCGGCGGGCGATCGTGCGGGCGAGCCGGATGAGGAGCCCGCCATGGCCTGGACCTACGACCCCGAGAACGTGTTCGCGAAGATCCTGCGGGGGGAGATCCCGAACCGGACGGTCTACGAGGACGAGCATGCGCTGGCGTTCGAGGACCTGCGGCCGCAGGCGCCGGTGCACGTGCTGGTGATCCCCAAGGGGGCCTACGTCTCCTTCGACCACTTCGCGGCGGAGGCGGGTGAGGCGGAGATCGCCGGCTGGGTCCGCGCGATCGGGGAGGTGACGCGGCTCGCCGGGGCCTCGGTCTCGCAGGAGGTGGGGGGCGGGGGGTTCCGCGTGATCTCCAATGCGGGGGCGGACGCGGTGCAGGAAGTGCCGCATCTGCACGTTCACGTCTTGGGAGGGCGGGGGCTGGGACGGATCCTGGGGGAAGGGTAGGGCTCCCGCCCGCCCTCGTCGCCTTGCGGCGCCTCGCGCGGTTGGGCCGGGCGCCTCGTCGCTGCGCGACGTCGGCGCGGCCGCTGCGCTGGCGGAGGGCGTCCTTGGGGCGGGAACGCCTTGGACGGAGGTGCGCCTCCGGCGGGGATACTTGGATCAAGATGAGGGAGCGGGTCCGACGTCTTCTCTCTGCCCTCTCATCTTGACGCAAATATCCCGGGGAGCGGGAGGGGCAGCGCCCCTCGCAGGGCCGGGCGAGGGGGGCTTCAGCTCCCCGAGCCCGGCCCTTTCCCCCTTCAGCCGGCGGCGCGCTCCGAGGTGAGGGCGACGAACACGTCCTCCAGGCGCGGGTCCTCGGAGTGGACGTCGCGCACCGTCAGGCCGGCGGCGCGCACCGCCTCCAGGATCGCGCCGGGCGTCGTCTCGGCGGCGCGGAAGGCGAAGGCGAGGTCGCCGTTCGGGCGGCGCGACAGGGTCGCGCCGCGCGGGGGGGCGACCTCGCCTTCGGTCTCGGTCGCGACAACGAGCGTGCGCGTGTCGAGGCGGGACATCAGGGCGGCGGTCGTGTCCTCGGCGGTCACCTCGCCGTGGTTCACGATGGCGATGCGCTCGCACATCGCCTCGGCCTCCTCGAGGTAGTGGGTCGTCAGGATGATCGTCATCCCCTCCTCGTTCAGCCGCCGCACGTTGGCCCACAGCATCTGTCGCAGCTCGATGTCGACGCCCGCGGTCGGCTCGTCCAGCACCAGGACGTGGGGCCGGTGCACCAGCGCCTTGCCCAGGAGCAGCCGCCGCCGCATGCCGCCCGAGAGGGAGCGGGCGTAGGCGTCGGCCTTGTCGGTCAGGCCGATGATCTCGAGGATGCGGTCCGTCACGCGGTCGGCGGGGGCGATGCCGTAGAGTCCGGCCTGCACCTCCAAGGCGCCGCGGGCCGAGAAGAACGGGTCGAGGTTGGTCTCCTGCGGCATCACCCCGATCGAGGCGCGCGACTGGCGGGGGTTGCGGTCCTGGTCGAAGCCCCAGATCTCCACCCGCCCCGAGGACTTTCGCACCAGGCCCGCCAGGACGTTGATCAGCGTCGACTTGCCCGCGCCGTTGGGGCCGAGCAGGCCGTAGATCGAGCCCGCCGGCACCGCGAGGTCGACGCCGCGCAGGGCGCGCTTGGCCGGCTCGCCCCCCTGGGGGGCGTAGGTCTTGGTCAGGCCCTCGATGCGGATCGCGTCTGGCATGGGTGCTCCTTCGCGCCCTCTGCCCTCGACGGGGGCGGGCGGATCGCTATTGTCGGGCCGCCTAGGCCGCCGCGCGCGCGGTGGAAAGCCCCCCGCCGCTCCCGGAGCCCGCCATGCCAGCAGACCATCCCAGCGCGACCACCAATGCCGACGGCAGCCCGCGCATCGCCCCCCCGAGGGGGGCCGCGCCCAAGAGCCCCCCGCCGGCGCAGCCCGCCGACTGGGGCGTGCCCGAGACCGAGGTCGTGAGCAGCCCGCGCGTCGCCTGCGACGGGAGCGAGGGCGCGCTCGGCCATCCGCGCGTCTGGCTCCAGATCGCCGAGGACGTGGGCTGGGTCGAATGCGGCTATTGTGACAAGCGCTACATCCTGGCCGGATCGGATGGCGCGCCGGGATCGAACGTCAGCGTCGGCGAGGAGACGATGGGCGACCGCACCGACGGCGACGGACTGGATTCCAAGGTGTGAGGCGACTCGTCGCCATGCGACTCGTCTCGAAGCGACTCGTCGCGAAGCGGCCCGTCGCCATGCGGCCCGTCGCCATGCGGCCCGTCGAGGCGCGGCTCGTCGCGAAGTGGCCCCTCGCGAGGCGACTCGTCGCGATGCCGTCCGCCCCGATGAGGCCGGTCGCGGCGCGGCTCGGCGCGCTGGCGCTCTCGGCCCTGGTCGCGGCCTGCGCGCCGGTGGGCGGGGCGGGGCCGTCGACGCCCGCCACCGCCTCGTCCGGGGCGGGGTTCGATGCCGCGCCCGCGGGCGTGCCGGCGCCGGTGCCGACCGCGACGGGGGTCGACATCCCCGGCACCGGGCGGGAGATCGGGTTCGGTCGGCACCTGCCCGGGGCGGAGGCGGCCCTGACCCGGCTCTACGGCGCGCCCGCGCGGCGCGCGTGCGGCGGCGGCACGGTGCTCACCGTCCGGTCGCTCGAGCTGCATTTCGAGGGCGAGACCTTCGCCGGGTGGCGGCGGGGCGGGGACTCGCGCGGGCGGCTCTGCGACGTGGCGGCGGCCTAGCCCGGCGGGCGCGGCGCGGGGACCGGGCCCGCGCGGGACATCAGGATGCCTTCGGGCAGGCAGGGCAGGAGCGCCTCGGGGCCGCCGGCCTCCTCGCGCAGGTAGTCCAGCACGTTGAGGCCGGTCCAGGCGCGGATGGCGCGCCCGTCCGCCATGGCGCCCGCGGCGATGCCGGTGCCGGTGGCCGGATCCTGCGCGATGTAGCGCACCGAGCCGGCGCTGCCGTCCGAGCAGGTCATCTCGGCGCCGGCGGCGCGCTCGCCGACCACCCACCAGTCGCCGGTGCAGGTGGTGCCGTCGTCCATCACGCCCGTCAGGGTGCCGGCGTCCCAGCCGCGCGCCCGGCCGTCGAGCCAGCGGCCCTCGTCGCCGATGCAGGCGAGGACGCGGCTGCAGCTCCGCTGGCTGCCGGGGACGTTCTCGCACGGGGGCGGGGCGACGGGGGCGGGGCGCTCGGCGCGCGGGGCGATGCGGCCCGGATCGACGGTCCCCTGCGCGGTCGCGGGGACGGCGAGGAGGCAGGCGGCGAGGGCGGCGCGGATCATGGGCGGGCTCCGTCGTGGACGGCGCGATGATCGCGCGGGCCGGGCGCGCGGCCCAGCCTCCGTCTGGCGCGGTGGGGCCGGGCGTGGCACACCGCGCCCCGGCGGGCGAGGAGGCGGCGCATGGGCGATTTCGGCAAGGGCCATCACCTGCACCTGATCGACGGGAGCGCGTTCATCTTCCGCGCGTTCCACGCGCTGCCGCCGCTCACGCGGAAGTCGGACGGGGTGCCGATCGGGGCGGTGGCGGGGTTCTGCCAGATGCTGCACCGCTACATCGAGGGGAACGCGGGGCCGGACGCCGCGACGCATCTCGCGGTGATCTTCGACAAGGGCAGCGTCACGTTCCGCAACGAGATCTACCCGGACTACAAGGGCCACCGGCCGGAGATGCCCGAGGAGCTGCGCCCTCAGATACCGCTCACGCGCGAGGCGGTGCGGGCGTTCAACGTCGCCTGCGAGGAGATCGAGGGGTTCGAGGCGGACGACATCATCGGCACGCTCGCGTGCCAAGCCAGGGATGCCGGGGGGCGGGTGACCATCGTGTCCTCCGACAAGGACATGATGCAGCTCGTCGGCGGGGGCGTGGAGATGCTCGACGCGATGAAGAACGTGCGCGTCGGCGTGGAGGGGGTGGAGGCGAAGTTCGGCGTCGGGCCGGACCGCGTGGTCGACGTGCAGGCCCTGGCCGGGGACACGAGCGACAACGTGCCCGGCGCGCCGGGGATCGGGATCAAGACCGCGGCGGCCCTCATCCGGGAGTTCGGGGACGTCGAGACGCTGCTGGCGCGGGCCGGCGAGATCAAGCAGCCCAAGCGGCGGCAGACGCTGATCGACCATGCGGATCAGATCCGGATGTCCAAGCGGCTGGTGCAGCTCGACTGCGCGATGGACCTGCCCTTCGGGCTCGGCGACCTCGAGCTGCGCGATCCGGTGGCGGCGGACCTGCTGGGGTTCCTGACGCGGATGGAGTTCCGGTCGCTCACGCGTCGGGTGGCCGAGGCGCTGAACGCCGAGGCGCCGGTGATCGAGGACACGGACCCGGCGGGCGCGGCCGGCGCGGTGCCGGCGCCGGAGGCGGCGCCGTTCGACGCTTCGGCCTACGAGGTCGTGCGGGACGCGGACGCCCTCGGGGCGTGGATCGCGGCGGCCCATGCCGTCGGCGTCGTGGCGGTGGACACCGAGACGACCTCGCTCGACGAGATGCGCGCCGAGCTCGTGGGGGTGAGCCTTGCCACGGAGGCGGGGCGGGCGTGCTACGTGCCGCTGCGCCACCGCGCGCCGGCGGACGAGGGGGGCGGAGACCTCTTCGGCTCGGGGGCCGAGGCCCCTGCGCTGGCCGAGGGGCAGATGGACGCCGCCGAGGCGCTGTCGCTGCTGCGCCCGATGCTGGAGGACGCCAGCGTCCTCAAGGTGTTCCAGAACGCCAAGTACGACGTGAAGATCCTCGCGCGCGAGGGGATCGAGGTCGGGCCGATCGCCGACACGATGCTGATGAGCTACGCCCTCAACGCCGGGCTGCACGGGCACGGGATGGACGAGCTCTCCGAGCGCTATCTCGGGCACCGGCCGCAGCCGATCAAGGCGCTGATCGGGTCGGGCCGCGCGATGATCACCTTCGACCGGGTGGCGATCGACGCCGCCGCGCCCTACGCCGCCGAGGACGCGGACGTGACGATCCGCCTCCATGCCGCGCTCGCCCCGCAGCTCCATGCCGCCGGGGTCGCGGCCGTCTACGAGACGCTGGAGCGGCCGCTCGTGCCGGTCCTGGCGCGGATGGAGATGGCGGGGGTGATGGTGGACGCCGCGGTCCTGAGCCGCATGTCGGGGGCCTTCGGCGCGAAGATGGGCGAGCTCGAGGCGGACATCCACGCGCTGGCGGGGCGGCCGTTCAACGTCGGCTCGCCCAAGCAGCTCGGCGAGATCCTGTTCGACGAGATGGCCCTGCCGGGGGGCAAGCGGGGCAAGGCAGGGGCGTATTCGACGCCGGCCGACGTGCTCGAGGACCTGGCCACGGAGCACGACATCGCGCGCCGCGTGCTCGACTGGCGGCAGCTCTCCAAGCTCAAGTCGACCTACACGGACAACCTCCAGGCGGCCGTGAACCCCGCGACGGGGCGGGTGCACACGTCCTATTCGATCGCGGGGGCCAACACCGGGCGGCTCGCGAGCTCCGATCCGAACCTCCAGAACATCCCGATCCGCACCGAGGAGGGGCGGCGCATCCGCGAGGCGTTCGTGGCGCCGGAGGGGCGCGTCCTCGTGAGCCTCGACTACAGCCAGATCGAGCTGCGCCTGCTGACCGAGTTCGCCGACATCCCCGCGATGGAGGAGGCGTTCGCCTCGGGCGTCGACATCCACGCGGCGACGGCCTCGGAGATGTTCGGCGTGCCGCTGGACGAGATGACGCCGGGCGTCCGGCGGCAGGCGAAGGCGATCAATTTCGGGGTGATCTACGGGATCAGCGGCTTCGGGCTCGCGCGCAACCTGCGCATCCCCAGGGAGGAGGCGCAGGGGTTCATCGACCGTTATTTCGAGCGGTTCCCCGGCATCCGCGACTACATGGCCGACACGACGGCCTACGCGAAGGCGCACGGCCACGTGGTCACGCTGTTCGGGCGGAAGATCCACACGCCCGAGATATCGGCGAGCGGCCCGAGGGCCGGCTTCGCGCGCCGGGCGGCGATCAACGCGCCGATCCAGGGCACCGCGGCGGACGTGATCCGCCGCGCCATGGTGCGGATGGAGGCCGCCACCCGCGGGCTCGACGCGGCGATGCTGCTGCAGGTCCACGACGAGCTGCTGTTCGAGGTCGCCGAGGCGGACGCCGACGCCCTGACCGCGCGCGCGCGCGAGGTGATGGAGGGGGCGGCCATGCCGGCGGTGAAGCTGTCGGTGCCCCTGGTGGTGGACGCGGGGCGGGGGCGCAACTGGGCGGAGGCGCATTGATGCCCCGCCTGTCCGTGCCCTTCTTCGGCGGCGCCGAGGTCGAGATCGACGACGTCCCGCCCGGCGGGCCCGACCGGGCCGAGCTCGACCTGTTCCTCGCCCTCGGCCCGGACGACCGAGCGCGGGCGGCGCGGCACGTGCACGCCTACTGCCTCGACGCCGCGCGCCGGCGGGGGCTTCCCCCGTCCATGTCGGCGGTGCCCGAGGCCGGGGCGATCTGGGACCATGTGGAGCCGGTCGCGCTGGGCGTGGACTGGCCGGCCGGCGCCGACGCGCGCTGCTCGGTGATCCTCGAGGCGAGCTGCGACTGGGACGAGGAGCACGGCCTGGGCATGGTCTGGGAGGGCGGGGCGCTCGTCTGCGTCGGCCCGTTCGGCGACGTCCATGACGGCGGCCCGGACGCGGACGGCCGGCGGGTGGTCTACGACGCGGTGGACCCGTCGCTCCGGACCCATCGCGACGCCGACGGCTGAGGGGCCGGCGCGCGCCGTGCTGATCGCCCTCAACAAGCCCATGAACGTGCTCTCGCAGTTCACGCCGGAGGGGCGCTGGCCGGGGCTGGGCGGGTTGGGCTTGCCGCCGGGGGTCTACGCGGCGGGGCGGCTGGACCGGGATTCAGAGGGGCTCTTGATGCTCACCGATGACGGTCGGCTGCAGGCGCGCATCGCGGGGCCGCGGGCCGGCACGCGCAAGGTCTACCTCGCGCAGGTGGAGGGGGCGCCGGACGCGGGCGCGGTGGCGAGGCTGCGGGCGGGGGTGACGCTCAAGGACGGGCCGACGCGGCCGGCGGAGGCCGAGGCGGTGGCGGCGCCGGACCTGCCGCCGCGCGCGCCGCCGGTGCGGGTGCGGCGCACGGTGCCCGACCACTGGCTGCGGATCGCCCTGACCGAGGGGCGCAACCGGCAGGTCCGGCGCATGTGCGCGCATGTCGGCCTGCCGGTGCTGCGCCTGGTGCGCGTGGCGGTGGGGCCGTGGTCGCTGGAGGGGCTCGGCCCGGGCGAGTGGCGCGAGGAGGCGCCGTGAGCCGGGCGGCGCAGGACGCGCCGCGGGTCGAGGTCCGCTCGCGCGCCGGGCTGCGGGCGTGGCTGGCGGAGAACCACGCGGATGCGGGATCGGTCTGGCTGGTGCACTGGCGTAAGGGCACGCCGCACCACGTGCCGTTCGGCGACCTGGTGAGCGAGCTGATGTGCTGGGGCTGGGTGGACAGCGTGCCGCGGGCGGTGGACGGGGAGCGGTCCTCGCACCTGATCTCGCCGCGCCGGGCGGGCTCGGCCTGGTCGGCGGTGAACAAGGCCAAGGTGGCGGAGGCGCGGCGCGCGGGGGCGATGACCGCGGCGGGCGAGGCGGCGGTCGCGCGCGCGGTGGCGAACGGGACGTGGACCTTCCTGGACGAGGTGGAGCGCTGCGAGGTGCCGGGGGATCTGGCCGCCGCGCTGGGGGCGCACCGGGGCGCGTGGGACGCGCTGCCGCGCGGCGTGCGGCGCGGGACGCTGGAATGGCTGAAGATGGCGAAGCGGGCGGAGACGCGGGCCGGGCGGGTGGCGGCGATCGCGGGCCGGCTGGCGGCGGGGGCGCGCCCGCCGCCGGGGCCGGGATGAGGGCGCCCCCGGACCCGCGGGCCCGGGAGCGCGACGTTCAGCCTCGCAGGCGCCGCACGGCGCCGAGCGCGCCGAGCGCGCCGAGCAGGAGGACGCCGCCGGCCGGCAGCGGGATCACGGCGGCGGCGCGAAGGGCGGTTCCGGGTTTCATGGTGGATGTCCCATGAGGAATGGCTGCCACGCGATCAAGGGTCATACCGAACGCAACGCCAACTCCGAAGATCGCAGTGGTCCGCGTGCGTCGTGCGGGTCCATCGCCGTCCCGCCTCCGTGTCCCGCGGTGCGGGAGCCACGCCGGTGAGCGGATCACCGCACGGGGCGGGCGACGATGCGGCGGGTGAGGGGGCCGACGATCAGGACGGCGGGGAAGGCGACCGCCCAGCTCGCCAGCCAGGAGGAGAGCCAGAGCGCGGGGAAGGCGGCGCCCAGGCCCTCGGCGCGGGCGGTGGCGATGCCCGAGACCATCAGCGACATCAGGCCCGACAGGATGAGGCCGGTGAGGACCGGGGCGTAGCGGGCGGGGATCATGGCGGGCTCCGGGGCGGGGCGCGGGATGGACGGGGCCGCAGGGTGGGCGGACGCGCGGCCGGGGGGAAGGGCGCGGCGGGGCGGCGGGCGCCCGGGCGCGGGGCCGCGGTCAGGGATCGGGCGGCGGGAGCCAGCCGAGCGTCGTCTCGACCGCGTCCTCGGTGCGGTACTCGGCGGCGACGAGGCCGCCGTACCCGTCCGCGTCGAGGCGGGCGAAGAGGGCGGGCAGGTCGATCGCGCCGCTGCCCGGCGGGCCGCGTCCGGGCGCGTCGGCGAACTGCACGTGCCGCGCGAGATGGCCGACGCGGGCCCAGGCGGCGAGCGCGTCGCCCTCGATCAGGTGGGCGTGGTAGGCGTCGAACTGGAGGCCGAGATTGGGGGCGCCGACCTCCTCCAGGACCCGCGCGGCGAGGTCGTAATCGGCCAGGAAGTAGCCCGGGGCCTCGGACGGGGCGAGGGGCTCGATGGTGAAGGACTGCTTCGGGGCGGCGGCGCAGGCGGCGCGCAGGTTGGCGACGAAGGCGGCGTGCGCCTCCGGCCCCTCGGCGGTGCCGGCCATGAGGTGCACGTGCCGGGGCGCCAGCACGCCCGCGTAGCGCAGGACGCGGCGCAGGTCCGAGGCGAAGCGGGCCTCCCCGCCGGGCAGGGCCGCGAAGCCGCGCGCCCCGCCGGCGTAGTTGGGCGGCGGGCCGTTGATCAGCGCGAGGCCGAGGCCGAGCCGGGCCAGGTCCTGCCGGAAGGCGGCGGCGTCGAGGTCGTAGGGGAAGAGGACCTCCACCCAGGCGAAGCCGGCGGCGGCGGCTGCGGCCGGCCGGCGCTCCATCGGCAGGTCGGTCCAGAGGGTCGAGAGGTTGGCGGCGAAGGTCGGCATCGGCCGGGGGTTATGGCGGGCCCCGTCACGGAGGCAAGCGGCATCCGGACCCGGCGGCGGCCCGGCCGGCGGAGGCGCGCCGGTCAGCCGAGCTCTGCCGACCGGACGACCGCGAAGAAGGCGCCGCTAGAGGCGACGCCGAACCAGTCCTCGCCGTCCAGGGCGCGCGTCTCGCCCCGGTCCATCAGGCGCAGGTAGGTCTTGCGGTCGACCCGCGCCTCGAGCGGGGCGTCCGCGGGGCCGCGCACGTGGAGATAGGGCACCGGCCCGGCCGTGGTCGGGGCGAAGCGCAGGGGGTGGTCCGGCCCGGCGGCGACGCGCTCGCCCATGTCGGTGGTGAAGATCAGCGTCCCGTCCGCCGCGTCGAGGTCGAGGGCGCGGAAGGGCACGTCCTCGACGCGGATGCCGAGCTTCTCGCCGGGGGTGACGAGGAAATAGGCGTCGCCCTCGCGCTTGAGGATGGTGGCGAACAGGCGGACGAGCGCCGGGCGGCCGATCGGCGTGCCCTCGTGCATCCAGGTGCCGTCGGCCCGGATCTCGAGGTCCATGTCGCCGCAGAAGGGCGGATCCCAGAGGTGGACGGGCGCTGGGGCGCCGCCCTTGGCCGCGCGCCCGGCCGCCTCGATCAGGCCGGCGGGCGCCCCCGGGCCGGGCGTCACGGGCATGTCATCGGCCATGGGCGGTCCTTTCGTTGGTCATGTCGCGCGGGTGGGATAGGTTGCGCACCCGATGACCTAACGCGCCCGGAGGACAGGCCCAATGACCGATGCCCTTGAGGACGCGGCGCGCACGATCGAGCGGATCGAGGCCCTGACCGCGGCGCTGGCGGCGGCGCGGGCCTCCATCGGGACGCGATTCGTCGGGCAGGCGCGGGTGGTGGACCTGGTGCTGACGGCGCTGCTGTGCGGCGGGCACGGGCTCCTGATCGGGGTGCCGGGCCTGGGCAAGACGCGGCTGGTGGACACGCTCTCCACCGTGATGGGGCTGGACGGGGGGCGCATCCAGTTCACGCCCGACCTCATGCCCGCGGACATCCTGGGCTCGGAGATCCTGGAGACCGGCGAGGACGGGCGCCGCGCATTCCGGTTCATCGAAGGCCCCGTGTTCTGCCAGCTCCTGATGGCGGACGAGATCAACCGCGCCTCCCCGCGGACGCAATCGGCCCTCCTGCAGGCGATGCAGGAGCGCAGCGTGACGGTCGCCGGGCAGGACCGGCCGCTGGGCCCACCCTTCCACGTGCTGGCGACGCAGAACCCGATCGAGCAGGAGGGGACCTATCCCCTCCCCGAGGCGCAGCTCGACCGGTTCCTGGTGCAGATCGTCGTGGGCTACCCCGACCGGGCGACGGAGGCCGAGATCCTGCGCACCACGACGGGCGCGCTGGACGGCGCCGCGGTGCAGGCCTTCGACGTCGCCTCCTTGATGGACGCGCAGGACCTGCTGCGCCGGATGCCGGTGGGCGAGAGCGTGACGGACGCGATCCTCGACCTCGTGCGGGCCTGCCGGCCGGGCACCCCCGAGGCGCTGCCCTACGTGACCGAGGACGTCGCCTGGGGGCCGGGCCCCCGCGCGGCGCAGGCGCTGGCGATGACGGTGCGGGCGAGCGCGCTCATCGGCGGGCGGCTCGCGCCCTCGCTCGACGACGTGGCGGCGATGGCGGTGCCGGTGCTCGGCCACCGGATGGCGCTCGGCTTCGCGGCGCGGGCGGAGGGGCGCGACCTCGATGCGCTCATCGCGCGGGCGGTGGAGGACACGGTCCTGCGGCGGGCCGCCGCTTGACCGGCGCCGCGCCCGCCGCGCTGCGCGGCCGGGCCGAGGCGCTGGCCGCGCCGCTGCCGCCCCTCCTGGCGCGGGCGGAGCGGCTGGCCGCCAGCGTCCTGCCCGGCGGGCACGGGCGGCGGCGCGCCGGCGTGGGCGAGGCGTTCTGGCAGTTCCGGCCCGCCATGCCGGGCGATCCGGCGCGGAGCCTCGACTGGCGCCGCTCCGCGATGGGCGACGGCGCCTATGTCCGGCAGACCGAATGGGAGGCGCCGCAGACGGTGCTCCTCTGGGTCGACCGGGCGCGGTCGATGGGGTTCTCGGACGGGGGGCGGGCGCCCAAGGCCGACCGGGCGCGCCTCCTGGCGCTGGCCCTGTCGATCCTCCTGCTGCGGGGCGGCGAGCGGGTGGGGCTGGCCGGCGCGGCCGAGGGGCCGCGGGCCGGCCGCGGGCGGGCCGAGCCGCTGGCGATGCGCCTCGCCGAGGAGGACGCGTCCGAGTACGGCGCGCCGCCGGCGGTGATCCCGGCCAAGGGCGCGCGGCTGGTGCTGATCTCCGACTTCCTGGGCCCGCCGGGCCCGACGCTCGCCGCCCTGACGGCCGCGGCGGGGGTGGGGGCGCCGGGCACGCTCCTGCAGGTGGTCGACCCGGCCGAGGAGGCGTTCCCCTACGAGGGGCGGACCCTGTTCGAGAGCATGGGCGGCGCGATGCGCCATGACACGCGCGCGGCGGGCGCCCTGCGCGCGCGCTACGCGGACCGGCTGGCCGAGCGGCGGGCGCTGCTGCGGGATGCGGCGCGCCGGGCGGGCTTCGGCTGGCGGGTGCACCGGACGGACGCGTCCGCGGGCCGGGCGCTGCGCGCGCTCTGGCAGGAGATATCGGGGCTCGCCGCGTGATGGGGGCGTTGCCGGCCATCGGCTTCGCCGCGCCCTGGCTGCTGGCGGCGCTGGCGGCGCTGCCGATCCTGTGGCTGATCCTGCGCGCCGTGCCGCCGGCGCCGGTGCGGCGGCGGTTCCCCGGTGTGGCGCTCCTCCTGGGGCTCGAGGACCGCGAGAGCACGGCCGACCGGACGCCCTGGTGGCTGCTGCTGCTGCGGATGATCGCGCTCGCGGCGGTGATCGTCGGGCTGGCGGGGCCGGTCCTCGACCCGCGGCAGGGGGCGGCCGGGACCGCGCCGCTCCTGGTGGTGATGGACGCGGGCTGGGCCTCCGCGCCCGACTGGGCGGCGCGGGCCGAGCGGGCGGAGGCGGCCCTGCGCGAGGCGGGCCGGGCGGGGCGGCCGGTGGCGGTCCTGCCGCTCACGGCGCCGCCGCCGGGCGGGCCGGCGTTCCGCGCGGCGGAGGCGGCGCTCGCGGCCCTGCCGGGCGTGCGGCCCGCGCCCTGGGCGCCGCGCATGGACCCGGCCCTGCCGGAGGGCGCGTTCGACACGCTCTGGATCGCCGACGGGATCGAGGCGGAGGGGCGGGCGGACCTCCTCGCCGCGCTGGGCGCGCGCGGGTCCGTGACCCTGGCGCAGGGCGCGCCGCGCCTGGCCCTCGGGCCGCCGGAGACGGGCGCGGGGGCGATGGCGCTCGAGGTGCACCGTCCCGGCGGCGGCGGCGCGCGGGAGGTGACGGTCGCGGCGATCGGGCCGGACCCCTCGGGCGCGATCCGGCGGCTGGCGTCGGGCGCGGCGACCTTCGCGCCGGGCGACGCGGTGGCGGTGGCCGCGCTCGACCTGCCGTCCGAGCTGCGCAACCGCGTGCGGCGCTTCGAGATAGAGGGCGTGCGCTCAACCGGGGCGGTGCAGCTCGCGGACGACCGGCTGCGGCGGCGGGAGATCGCGCTCCTGGGCGAGGAGGCGGGGCGCGAGGGGCTGCGCCTCCTGTCGCCGGACCACTACCTGCGGCAGGCGCTGGCGCCGAACGCGGACCTGCTGGACGGGGCGCTGGCGGAGATCCTGCCCGCCAATCCGGACGTGATCGTGATCGCCGACGGCGGCCGCCTGCCGGAGGCCGCCGCGCTCGAGGAGTGGACGCGGGGCGGCGGGCTGCTGCTGCGCTTCGCCGGCCCGCGGCTCGCGGCCTCCGACGTGGCGCGGGGGGAGGACGATCCCCTGATGCCGGTCCGGCTGCGCGCCGGGGGGCGCACCGTCGGCGGGGCGATGAGCTGGGGCGAGCCGCGCGGGCTGCGGCCCTTCGCGGCCGACGGGCCGTTCGCGGGGCTCACGGTGCCGGACGAGGTGCGCGTGAGCGCGCAGGTCGTCGCCGAGCCGGGCCCGGAGCTCGCCGAGCGGACGATCGCGGCGCTGGACGACGGCACGCCCCTGGTGACGCGCCGCGCCCTGGGCGAAGGGCAGGTGGTGCTGTTCCACGTCACCGCCAACGCCGAATGGTCGGGGCTGCCGCTCTCGGGCCTGTTCGTGGACATGCTGGAGCGGCTCGCCGTCTCCACCCCCGGGGGCGCGCCGGAGGCCGGCGAGATGGACGGCACGCTCTGGACGCCGGAGGTCCTCCTGGACGCGTTCGGCGAGGCGCGGGACGCGGGCGTCATGGCCGCGGTGCCGGGCGAGGCCCTGGCCGCGATGGCGCCGGCGCCGGCGACGCCGCCGGGCCTCTATGCCGGGGAGGCGCGGCGCCTGGCCCTCAACGTGATCGCGCAGGCGCCGGCGGCGCAGGCCTGGCCCGGCGGGACGGTGCCGGGCCCCCTCGAGGTCGGGAGCGAGCGGCCGCTCGGCGGCTGGTTCCTGGCCGCGGCGGTGGCGCTCCTGGCGGCGGACGCGGTCGCCTCTCTCGCCGTCGGCGGCCGGCTGCGCCGGGGCGGGGCGGTGGCGGCCCTCATCGGCGCGGCCCTATTGCCGTGGGCGGAGGGCGCGAGCGCCCAGGAGGGGGCCCTCCCGCCGATGGAGGCGGTGGAGGAGATGACGCTCGCCCACGTGATCACGGGCGACGCGGCGGTGGACGACCTCGCGCGGGCCGGGCTCGCGGGCCTCGGGCGGGTCCTGACGCAGCGGACCTCGGTCGAGCCGGGCCCGCCGCGGGGCGTGGACCCGGCGGCGGACGACCTGTCGATCTATCCGCTCCTCTACTGGCCGGTGACGCCGGACGCGCAGGCGCCGGGCGAGGCGGCGCGCGCGCGGCTCAACGCCTATCTGCGCGGCGGCGGCATGATCGTGTTCGACACGCGGGACGCGGGCTTCCCCGGCACGGCCTCGCCCGAGCGGCGGGCGCTGCAGCGCATCGCCTCCGGGCTCGACGTGCCGCCCCTGGACCGCGTGCCGGCGGACCACGTGATCACGCGGGCGTTCTACCTGCTGCAGGACTTCCCCGGCCGCCATCCGCGGCCCGAGGTCTGGGTCGAGGCCGCGCCGCCGGACGCCGAGCGGGCGGAGGGCATGCCCTTCCGCAACCTCAACGACAACGTGACCCCGGTGCTGATCGGCGGCGGCGACTGGGCGGCGGCCTGGGCGGAGGACGCGTCGGGCCGCGCGCTCGTGCCGGTGGGGCGGGGCTTCGCCGGCGAGCG
Source organism: uncultured Alphaproteobacteria bacterium (assembly GCA_963833115.1). Lineage (GTDB taxonomy): Bacteria > Pseudomonadota > Alphaproteobacteria > Rhodobacterales > Rhodobacteraceae > Hasllibacter. The sequence continues at coordinate 1,161,329 of CAWHWS010000002.1, forward strand.
CCAGCGGGAGATCGCGCGCCGCTTCGGGGTGAACCTCGTGATGCACGTGCTGACCGGGAACTACAAATCGGACCAGGTGCACGTCCCGGCGCTGCTCGACAGGCTCGGCCAGTGAGCGGCGCCGGCGGGACGGGGGCGCGATGACGGTCGGCATCGGATGGGATCCGCAGGTCGCCTGGGCGCTCGTCTGGGCGGCCTTGGCGCTCGGGCTCGGCGCGGCGATGCTGGCGGCGTGGCGGGGGCTGCCGGGCTGGTGGCTGCGCGCGCTGGCGGCGCTGGCGCTGGCGGCGGCCCTGGCGGCGCCGGTCCTGCGCGAGGAGGCGCGCGAGCGGCTCGACGACATCGTGATCCTGGCGGTGGACGCCTCCGCCTCCAACCGGATCGCGGGGCGCGACGCGGCGACCGCCGCCTATGGCGACGCGCTGGCCGAGCGGCTTGAGGCGCGCGAGGCGACGGACCTGCGCCGGGTGAGCGTGCCCGACGGGGAGGGGGACGAGGGCACGCGCCTGATGGCCGCCATCTCCGAGGCGCTGGGCGAGGTGCCCCAGGACCGCGTGGCCGGGGTGATCGCCCTCACGGACGGGCGGGCGCACGACGTGGCGGGCGCGCCGGACATGCCCGCGCCGTTCCACGCGATCCTGTCCGGCGAGGCGGACGACTGGGACAGGCGCCTCACCGTGACGGACGCGCCGGCCTACGCGATCCTGGGCGAGGAGGTCGTGCTCACCCTCCGGGTGGAGGACGAGGGCGCGGTGCCCGCCGCCGCCGGCCGCCGGGCGGACGTGTCGGTCAGCGTCGACGGCGGCGCGCCCTTCACCGTGGCGGTGCCGGTGGGGACCGATATCGACGTGCCGGTGACCCTGCCGAAGGCGGGGCGCAACGTGCTGCGTTTCGAGACGGCGGAGGCGGCGGGCGAGCTCACGGCGCGCAACAACGCCGCGATCGTGCAGATGAACGGCCTGCGCGACCGGCTCCGCGTGCTCCTGGTGTCGGGCGAGCCGCACGCGGGCGGGCGCACCTGGCGCAACCTGCTCAAATCGGACGCGGGCGTGGACCTGGTGCATTTCACGATCCTGCGCCCGCCGGGCAAGCAGGACGGGGTGCCCGTCGACGAGCTCAGCCTGATCGCGTTCCCCACGCGCGAGCTCTTCATGGAGAAGATCGAGGATTTCGACCTCATCATCTTCGACCGCTACAGCCTGCGGGGCATCCTGCCGGCGATCTACCTCGACAACATCCGCCAGTACGCGATGGACGGGGGCGCGGTCCTGGTGGCGGCCGGCCCGGCCTTCGGGGGGGCGCAGAGCGTCGCGCGCTCGCCCCTGGCCTCGGTCCTGCCGGGGGCGCCGACGGGCCGCGTCGTCGAGGAGGCGTTCCGCCCGGCGATCCCGGATCTGGGCCTGCGCCATCCGGTGACGGAGGGGCTGGGCGACCCGGAGGCCTGGGGCCGGTGGTACCGCACCGTCGAGACCGTCCCGGGCGCGGTGGAGGGCGACGTGGTGATGACCGGCGCGGGCGATCTGCCGCTCCTGAGCCTCGCGCGGACGGGGGAGGGGCGGGTGGCGCTCCTGGCCTCGGATCAGGCCTGGCTCTGGGCGCGGGGGCATGACGGCGGCGGCCCGCAGCTCGAGCTGCTGCGGCGGCTGGCGCACTGGCTGATGGGCGAGCCGGAGCTCGAGGAGGAGGCCCTGACCGCGACGGCGATCGGGCTCGAGGTGACGGTGGTGCGGCGCACCCTGGACGAGGCGGCCGCGCCCGTGACCGTGACCGCGCCGGACGGGACCCGGAGCGAGATCGCCCTGAAGGAGGTGGCGCCGGGGCGCTTCGAGGGGCGCTTCGCCGGGCCGGAGATCGGGCTCTACCGGCTGTCGGACGGGCTGCGCGAGGCGGTGATCGGCCTCGGCCCGGCGGCGCCGCGCGAGTTCGAGCGGACCATCGCGGGGAGCGAGGACCTGGCCCCGGTGGTGGCGGCGTCGGGCGGCGGCACCCTGCGCATGACGGACGGGCTGCCGCGCCTGCGCGACGTGCGCGCGGGGCGGCCGGCCTCGGGTCGCGGCTGGCTCGGCCTCACTCCGCGCGAGGCCTACGTGACGACCGACCTGCGGGTCGCGCCGCTGCTGCCGGCCTGGGCGTGGCTGGCGCTGGCCGGCGCCCTGGTGGTGGGCGCCTGGCTCCTGGAGGGGCGGCGGCGGCGCGCGGCCTGACGCGTCAGCCGGGCAGGTCGAGGGCGTAGCGCTCGCCGCCCCAGCCGGTCGTGGTGGTGCTGGTCTCGATCATCACGCGGGCGGTGCCGTCCGGGATCGCGATGCCCGAGAGGGAGCGCGAGAAGGGCTGCTCGTCGACATGGGGGTGCGCGAGGGTGCGGGTGCCCAGGACGTCGCCGCCGTCCGAGAGGACGCGCCAGGCGTCGGCGTAGTCGTCCCAGCCGGTGTCGCCGTGGCGCAGGGTGGCGGTGATGGTCCAGTTGCCGCCGGCGCGCTCGGCCTGGGCGTCCACGACCTGGGCGGGGTCGGCGGCGGCGGCGACGGGCAGGACGGCGACGGGCAGGACGGCGACGGGCAGGACGGCGAGGAGAAGGACGGCGAGGCGGGTCATGGGCGGTCTCCGTGAGGTTGAAGCCCTATCTAGAGCCTCTCGCCGCCGGGGCGAAGGCCCGCCGCGTGCTTTCCGCTCAGGATCGCGTGCGTGTGGGAGGCGAACTCCCGGCGCAGGAGGGTGCCGGTGGTGGCCGCGACCGCGAGGATCAGGGCGAGCGGCCCGGCGAGCCAGGCCAGCGTCGCCAGCGCGAAGTAGAGCGCGCGCAGGCCGCGGTTGAAGTTGAGCGCGGCCTGGACGTTGAGGCGACCGGCCTGCCTCGCGATCGCCTCGGCGCCCGCCTCGCCGGGCATGGGCGTCGCGGCCATGACCACCGAGCAGTAGCCGAACACCCGGTTCGCCCAGACGAAACGCAGGAACCCCGCCGTCAGGATCAGGACGATGCCGATCAGCTTGGCCTGCGTGGTGAGGACCGGGGTGCCGCCGCCCAGGAGGCCCGTGGCGGAGGCCAGCGCCTCGGTGTTGCCGGCGAAGGCGAGGACGCCGCCGATGGCGAGGATCGTGGTGGAGGCGAAGAAGGCGGTGCTCTGGCGCAGGGTGCCGATGATCTGGCTGTCGAAGATGCGGTTCTCGCGGCGGGCGTATTCCACCATCCAGGCCATGCGCATCTCGTACATCATGGTGGTGACGGAGGGGCGCGGGCCGGGCGGGGTCTCGATCGCGAAGCCGCAGCCGATCCAGGCGCCCAGGAGCAGCGCGAGGGCCGCGAGGTCGAGGAGGCCGAAGCCGCCGATGAGGAGCGCCAGGGACATCGCGCCACGCTAGCGCAGGGTGGCGGGGGGCCGCCATCCGTCGTATTCCGGCGGGGCGGCCGCCGCCGCGAGGAGACCCGCGATGGAGATGCCGGCCCCCGACGCGCGCGTGATGGCGCGTAAGGCCCGCGTGGTCGAGCGGCTCGCGGCCGCGGTCGCGGGCGGCGTGATCCACGACCCCGCCGAGACGCGCGCCTACGAATGCGACGGGCTCACGGCCTATCGCTGCCCGCCGATGGCGGTGGTCCTGCCGACGACGACGGCGGAGGTCGCGGCCGTGCTGCGCGTGTGCTTCGAGGAGGGCGTGCCGGTGGTGCCGCGCGGCTCTGGGACCTCGCTCGCGGGCGGGGCGCTGCCGACGGCGGATTGCGTGATCCTCGGGGTGGCGCGGATGAACGCGGTGCTGGAGGAGAACCTGCCCGACCGCTACGTGCGCGTGCAGTCGGGCATCACCAACCTGCGGGTGACCGGCGCGGTCGAGGAGGAGGGCTTCTTCTACGCGCCCGACCCGTCCTCGCAGCTCGCCTGCGCCATCGCGGGCAACGTGGCGATGAACTCCGGCGGGGCGCATTGCCTCAAATACGGGGTGACGACCAACAACCTGCTGGGCGTGACCTGCGTGCTGATGGACGGCACCGTGGTGGAGGTGGGCGGCCCGGAGGCGGAGCAGGCGGGCTACGACCTCCTCGGCGTGATCTGCGGCTCCGAGGGGCAGCTCGGCGTGGTGACGGAGGCGGTGCTGCGGGTCCTGCCCAAGCCCGAGGGCGCGCGCCCGGTGCTGATGGGGTTCGACGACCCGGTGACGGCGGGCGCCTGCGTCAGCGACATCATCCGCGCCGGGGTGCTGCCGGTCGCGATCGAGTTCATGGACCGTCCCTGCATCCGCGCGACCGAGGCCTTCGCCCATGCCGGCTACCCCGATTGCGAGGCGCTCCTGATCGTGGAGGTGGAGGGCTCGGACGCGGAGATCGACGAGCAGTTGAACCTGATCAAGCAGATCGCGCGGCGGCACGATCCCGTCGAGCTGCGGGAAAGCGGTTCGGCCGAGGAATCGGCGGCGATCTGGCTCGGGCGCAAGTCGGCCTTCGGCGCGATGGGGCAGCTCGGCGACTACATGTGCCTCGACGGGACGATCCCGGTGAGCGAGCTGCCGCACGTCCTGCGCCGCATCGGCGAGCTCTCGGTCGAGTACGGGCTGGACGTGGCCAACGTGTTCCACGCCGGGGACGGCAACATGCACCCCCTGATCCTGTTCGACGCCAACAAGGACGGGGACCTGGAGACCTGCGAGGCGCTGGGGGCGGAGATCCTCAAGCTCTGCGTCGAGGTGGGCGGATGCCTGACCGGCGAGCACGGCGTGGGGATCGAGAAGCGCGACCTGATGGGGGTGCAGTTCGCGCCCGCGGACCTCGAGGCGCAGATGCGCGTGAAGGACGTGTTCGATCCGCGCTGGCTCCTGAACCCGGCGAAGGTGTTCCCGCTGGCGGCCTCCGAGGGCCGGAGGGGCGCGCTCCCGCCCCGCTCGGCCTGACGGCCTGCGCGCGTTGGGCCGGGCCTCGTCGCTGCGCGACATCGGCGCCCCCGGGATGACGGGGAGGGCGCGCGCGTGATGGAGCCGGCGAGCGAGGCGGACGTCGCCGAGGCCATGCGCGCGGCCGCGGGGCCGATATGCGTGCGGGGGGGCGGCACGCGGGGGGTCGGCGGGCCGGGCGAGGTCCTGTCGATGGCGGGCCTCACGGGGATCTCGCTGCACGAGCCCGGCGCGCTCACGCTGGTCGCGGCGGCCGGCACGCCGATGGCGGAGATCGAGGCGGCCCTGGCGGCGCATGATCAGCGCTTGGCGTTCGAGCCGATGGACCATCGCGGCCTGATGGGCACCGAGGGCGCGCCGACGATCGGGGGGGCGGTGTCCGTGGCGGCGTCGGGGCCGCGGCGGGTGCAGGTCGGGGGCTGCCGGGACCACCTCCTGGGCGTGCGCTTCGTCGACGGGACGGGCGCCGCGATCAAGAACGGCGGACGGGTGATGAAGAACGTGACCGGCTACGACCTCGTGAAGCTCCTGTGCGGGGCGCGCGGCACGCTCGGCGTCCTGACGGAGGTGGCGCTCAAGGTGCTGCCGGCGCCGCCGTCCTCGGCGACCCTCACGCTCGGGGGGCTGGACGCGGCCGGGGCCGTGGGCGCGATGACGTCCGCCCTGGGCTCGCCCTTCGAGGTGACGGGCGCGGCCTGGGACGGGGCGGCGACGCGCCTCAGGATCGAGGGGCTCGAGGGGTCCGTGGACTACCGGGCCGGGCGGCTGGCGGACAGGCTCGCACCCTTCGGCGCGGCGGAGGTGGAGCGCGGCGGGGCGGCGAACGCGGCGACCTGGGCCGCGATCCGCGACGTGGCGCCGTTCCACGGCCGCGCCGGCGACGTCTGGCGCGTCGCGCTGCGGTGCTCGGACGCGCCGGCGGCGGTGGCGGCGGCGGCGGCGGTCGGGGGCGAGACGCTCCTGGACCTGGGCGGCGCGGCGATGTGGGTCCTGCTGCCGGAGGGGGCGGACCTGCGCGGCCCGCTCGGCGGCCTGCGCCACGTGGCGATGCGCGTGCGCGGCGCGCCCTCGCGCGCACCGACGCTCCCCGGCCCGATCGCGGCGATCGAGGCGGGCCTGCGCGCGCGCTTCGATCCGCGCGGGATCCTGACCCCGGAGGCGGCCGCCTGATGCGCACGGAGTTCACGCCCGCGCAGCTCGCCGACCCCGCCACGGCGCGGTCCAACGAGATCCTGCGCGCCTGCGTGCATTGCGGGTTCTGCACCGCGACCTGCCCGACCTACGCCGTGCTGGGCGACGAGCTCGACAGCCCCCGCGGGCGCATCTACCTCATCAAGGACATGCTGGAGAACGATCGGCCGGCCGACGCCAGGACGGTCAAGCACATCGACAGGTGCCTGTCGTGCCTGGCCTGCATGACGACCTGCCCGTCGGGGGTGCACTACATGCACCTGGTCGACCACGCGCGCGCGCATATCGAGAAGACCTATCGCCGGCCGGCCATGGACCGGGCGCTGCGCTGGGTGCTGGCGGCGGTGCTGCCCCATCCGGGGCGGTTCCGGCTGGCGCTCCTCGGGGCGAGGCTCGGGCGGCCGCTGCGGGGCCTCCTGCCCGATCCGCGGCTGCGCGCGATGCTCGAGATGGCCCCGAGGACCGTGCCGCCGGTGAGCCGCAACGACGATCCGCAGGTGTTCCGCGCGCAGGGGGAGCGGCGGATGCGGGTCGCCCTCATGACCGGCTGTGCGCAGCGGGCGCTGGACACCGACATCAACGACGCGACGATCCGCCTGCTCACGCGGCTCGGCTGCGAGGTGGTGATCGCGCGCGGCATGGGGTGCTGCGGCGCGCTCGTGCACCACATGGGGCGGGTGGCGGACAGTCATGCGGCGGCCGCGCGCAACGTGCGGGCCTGGCTGGCGGAGGATGCGGCCGATCCGCTCGACGCGGTCGTGATCAACACGTCCGGCTGCGGGACGACGGTGAAGGATTACGGGCACATGTTCCGGAACGATCCGCTGGCGAAGGACGCGGCGCGCGTCTCCGCCCTGGCGGCTGACGTGTCGGAGGTGCTGGCCCGGCTGGGGCTGCCCGACGGGACGCACGTGCCGGCGGGCGGGCCGCGGCGGGTGGCCTATCACGCGGCCTGCTCGTTGCAGCACGGGCAGAGGATCAAGGGCGTCCCGAAGCAGCTCCTGAAGGACGCGGGGTTCGAGGTGGTCGAGCCGGCGGACGCGCATCTGTGCTGCGGCTCGGCGGGGACCTACAACCTCCTGCAGCCGGAGATCTCCGGCGAGCTGAAGCGGCGCAAGGTGGCGAGCCTGGAGGCCAAGGCGCCCGAGGTGATCGCGGCGGGCAATATCGGCTGCATGATGCAGATCGGCGGCGCGACGGACGTGCCGGTCGTGCACACGGCCGAGCTCCTCGACTGGGCGACGGGCGGGCCGGTGCCGCCGAAGATCGCCGCGGCGCGCGGCTGACGATTTCGCGGGACCGGGGCTCTTGATCCGCCGCGGGCGCGCTCCCAGATCTCCCTCGTCAGGGCGCCGCCGAGCGGGCCCGGACGCGACGGAACGGGCCCTGCCGGATCACCGGAGGGCCGACACGACATCGCTTTAGTGCAAAGGATGCAACGACATGCGTAACTTCGACCTCGCCCCCCTGTACCGGGCCACCGTCGGCTTCGACCAGATCGCCGACCTGATGGACCGCGTGACCGCGGCCGAGCAGGGCAAGACCTACCCCCCGTACAACATCGAGAAGACCGGCGACGATTCCTGGCGCATCACGCTGGCGGTGGCGGGCTTCGGCACGGACGATCTGTCGATCGAGCTCCGCGAGAACCTGCTCGTGGTCGCCGCCAAGCGCGCGGACGACGCCGAGGAGGGCCGGACCTACCTGCACCGCGGGATCGCGACGCGGGCCTTCGAGCGACGCTTCACCCTGGCGCAGCACGTTCAGGTGACGGGCGCGCGGACGCAGAACGGCCTGCTGTCCATCGATCTGGTGCGCGAGGTGCCCGAGGCGCTCAAGCCCCGGCGCATCGAGATCGCGGGCGGCGCGGGCTCGCAGGACGTCATCGAGGGCGAAGCCTCCGAGTGATCCAAAGGGGGGGGGGCGAGGGGCGGCCGCCCCTCGCGCTCCCCGCTCCAGGGAGGGGCACGCCCCTCCTTGGAAATCCACCCCGCGCCAGCGCAGCGGCCGGCCCGAATTGCCGCAGGCAAGAGGGCCCGGCCCAACCGTGGAGGTCGCGGCAGCGACCGGAGCGGGCGGGAGCCTCCCCTCCGTCCGGGGCGCTACACGGAGAGGCAGACGTATTTCGCCTCCAGGTACTCGTCGATCCCCAGATGGCTGCCCTCCCGGCCGAGGCCGGACTGCTTGACCCCGCCGAACGGCGCCAGCTCGGTCGAGATGATGCCGGTGTTCACCCCCACGATCCCGTATTCCAGCGCCTCGGACACCCGCGTCACGCGCCCCAGGTCGCGGGCGTAGAAGTAGGCCGCGAGGCCGAAGATCGTGTCGTTCGCCGCCGCTATCGCCTCGGCCTCGTGCTCGAACCGGAAGACCGGTGCCACCGGCCCGAACGTCTCCTCCTCCGCGAACGCCATCTCCCGCGTCGCCCCGGTCAGCACCGTCGCCGCGTAGAAGTTCGGCCCCGCCTCGTGCCGCTCGCCGCCCAGCACGACCTGCGCCCCCTTGGCGCGCGCGTCCGCGACGTGGCGCTCGACCTTCTCCAGCCCCTTGGCGTTGATCAGCGGCCCGAGGTCGGAGCCCTCCGCGCCCGGCCCGGTGCGCAGCTTGCGGGCCTCCTCGGCGAGGCGCGCGACGAAGGCGTCGTGGATGCCGTCCTGCACGTAGAGGCGGTTGGCGCACACGCAGGTCTGCCCGTTGTTGCGGAACTTGCACGCGATGGCGCCGGCGACAGCGGCCTCGAGGTCGGCGTCGTCGAAGACGATGAAGGGCGCGTTGCCGCCCAGCTCCATCGAGCACTTCATCACCCGCTCCGCCGCCTGCGCCAGGAGGATGCGCCCGACCTGCGTCGAGCCGGTGAAGGTGAGCTTGCGGACCGCGTCGTTCTCGCAGAGCTCGCGCCCGATGCCGCTCGCGTCCGTGGACGGCACGATGGAGAGGATCCCCGCCGGCAGCCCCGCCCGCTCCGCCAGCACGCCGAGCGCCAGCGCCGAGAGCGGCGTCTCGGAGGCCGGACGCGCGACCACGGCGCAGCCGGCGGCCAGGGCCGGCGCGACCTTGCGGGTGATCATCGCGTTGGGGAAGTTCCAGGGGGTGATGCTGCCCACCACGCCGATGGGCTGGCGGATCACGTGGAGGCGCTTATCGGGCATGTGGCCGGGGATGATGTCCCCGCGCACGCGCTTGGCCTCCTCGGCGAAGAACTCGACGAAGCTGGCGCCGTAGGCGATCTCCCCCTTCGCCTCGGCGAGCGGCTTGCCCTGCTCGGCCGTGAGGATGATCGCGAGATCGTCCCGCGCCGCCATCATCGCCTCGAACCAGGCGCGCAGCACCTGGGCGCGGTCCTTGGCGGTGCGCGCGGCCCAGTCCTTCTGCGCGGCCTGCGCCGCGTCGATGGCGCGGGCGGCGTCGGCGCGGTCGCAATCGGCCACGCGCGCGATCACCTCGCCCGTCGCCGGGTCGTCCACGTCGAACGTGCCGGACGCCCCGGGGGACCATTCGCCGGCGAGGTAGGCGTCGGTCCGGAGCAGGTCCGGATCGGTCAGGCGGCTCTTCAGGTCGGTCATGGCGGGGTCCCCCTTCGGCGCGCGCCATGGCTCGCATGCCGCCGCCGCCGGGGCTAGGGTCGCGCGATGGACGACCTGACCGCCGCCTACGAGAACGCCGCCCACATCCCCGGCGCGGACGCCTATCCCCCCCGCTGGGCGCGGGAGGGAGGCGAGTTCCGACGCGCGATGGGCGCGGCGGGCCGACTCCGGCGGATCGCGCCCGAGGGCGCGCCGGGCTTCGATCTGTTCGCGCCCTCCGCCCGGCCCGAGGGGCTGCTGGTCTTCGTGCACGGCGGCTACTGGAAGGCGCTGTCGCCGGACGATTTCGCCTGGGCCGCGCGCGGCGCGACGGCGCGGGGCTGGGCGGTGGCGATGGCGCGCTACACGCTCGCGCCCGCCGCCCGGATCGCCGCCATCACGCGGCAGGTCGCGGCCTGCCTCGAGGCGGCGGCGGCCGCGGTGCCGGGCGGGCCGATCGTGGCGGCGGGACACTCGGCGGGCGGGCACCTGAGCGCGCGGATGGGCTGCGCGGGCGTGCTCGGCGCGGCGGGCGCGCGGCTGGCGCGGGTGGTGCCGATCTCGCCGCTGGGGGACCTCGCGCCCCTGATGCGCACGCAGATGAACGAGGTGCTGCGCATCGACGCGGCGGAGGCGGCGGCCGAGAGCCCGGCGCGCCTCCGGTTGCGGGACGGCGCGTCCGCCGATGTCTGGGTCGGCGGGGACGAGCGGCCCGCCTTCCTCGAGCAGGCCCGGGGCCTGGCCGCCGCCTGGGACGCGCCGCTCACGGTGCTCCCGGGGCGCCACCATTTCGACGTGATCGACGGGCTGGCCGATCCCGAGGACGCCCTGACGCGCGCGGCGACGCTCGCCCCCTGATCGCGCGGGACAATCCCCGCGGGCCGCGCTAGGTCTCCCGAGGAGGAGGACGCCCATGCTCGCCGCCCTGCGGTTCCTGATCTTAGCCCTCGCGGCCCTGAGCGCGATCTACCTCTGCCTGTCGCTCTACGCGCGCGCGGCGCGGCGCGAGCGGCTGGAGGCGGAATGGTCGGAGCACAGGGACGGGACGCGAGAGGATTTCGTGGCGCGCGGCATGGCGTCCTATCAGCCGGGGCTGCGGCGGCGGCTGCTCCTGGGGGTCTACGCGGCGCCGCTGGCGCTGTTCGTGTTCCTCGTCTTCGCGACGAACTGGATGTGAGGGGGGTGCGATGCGCATCGTGAAATGGGTGTTCTGGCTGTCGGTCTGGGCGGTGCTGGGGGCGTTCCTCCACTACACCTTGCCGCAGCGGGACATCGTGCGCCTGACGGAGACGGAGATCCGACGCGTCGACGTGGGCGACCGGCCGCTGTTCTGGGCCTCCGCCGACACCGGGACCGCCACGCTCGCCAATCGCGACGTGCGCTTCGTCGTCGGCTTCGACGAGGGCGGCGCGCCGCGCGTCTACCGCAACGAGGACACCGGCTGGGGCTGGCCGCCCTATTTCAAGCTCGACAGCTCCAACCTCCAGGCCGAGGCGGGCGACCTGGTGAGCACGTCGGACGCGCCGCGCTGGGTCGCGGTGAAGCACTACGGCTGGCGCTCGGAGCTGCTCTCGATCTTCCCCAACGCGCTCTCCGTGACGCCGGTCGCGGGGCCGGAGGCGAGCCGGACGCCCTGGACGGCGATCGTGGTGCTGGTGCTGCTGGCCCTGTTCGCGTGGTTCCTCCTGTCGCGCTGGCTGCGCTTCAAGGAGGCGCGCATCACGCCGGTCCTGGACGACGCCGACGCCGCCTGGGACGAGCGCCGCGCCCGCTGGGCCCGCCGCCGAGAGGAGAAGCGCGCCGAGAAGCTCGCGCGAGGCGAGTAGGGCGAGGCCTCCGCGCGCCTGCGGCCCCTGGCGGGGCCTCCGCCGCGGCGGACCCGGGGGCCTCGGCCTGCGGCCATCGGCCCCGGAGGCCCGTCCGGCGCGGCCGTCCGTGGGCGCGGCGGCCCGTCATGGCGCGATCGGAGAGGTCGGTGCTCGTGGCAGGCTCTTTCGGCGCCCCGCGCGTTCGCACCTCGAACGGTCCCCCGGACCATTCGCCGGCTTCGCCGGACCGGCGCTCTTCCGGCGCTCCGCGCGTTCGCGCCTCGAACGGTCCCCCGGACCATTCGCCGGCTTCGCCGGACCGGCGCTCACCCCTCTCCGTACGGGACCCACACCGTCTTGATCTCCGTCGCCTCCTCGAGGAGCGCGGTGCCCGGCGCGGCGAGGTCGAACGGTCCCGCATAGGTCCGCTTGAGGTCGGCGGCGGCGGCGCGCTCGACCACCGCCACCAGGTCCGGGCGGAAGCACCACACGGCGCCGAGGTTCGCGTGCCCGCCCAGATGGGGCGCCAGCTCGGCCGGATCGCCGGTCAGGACGTTGAGCGCGCCGGCGGGCAGGTCCGAGGTCTCCAGCACCTGGATCAGGTCGGCCGCCGCCAGCGGGAACGGCTCCGAGGCGACCGCGACGACGGCGTTGCCCATCGCCAGGGCGTGCGCGGCGGGCGCGACGAGGCCGAGGAGCGGCGCGGCATCGGGGCAGATCATGCCGATCGCGCCCACCGGCTCGCGCAGTGCCAGCGCGAGGCCGTGCAGCGGCACGCCCTTGGCGGCGCCGTCGAACTTGTCGGCCCAGGCGGCGGCGTCGAAGAGCGCCGAGACGCAGCCCTCGACCTCCGCCGCCCCGTCCGCGCCGGTCATCGCCTCCAGCCGGGCGGCGAGCTCGGGCGCGCGCGCGGCGAGGTTCTCCGCGACGTAGTAGAGCACCTGCGCGCGGGCGTGGGCGTTGGCCTCGCGCCACGGCGAGGCGGCGGCCGCCTCCACCGCGCCCCGCACGTCCTTGCGGTTGGCGACGCTCGCCTGGCCCAGCAGCGCGCCATACGGGCCCCAGACGGCGCGGGACTGGCCGCCGTCGGGCCGCGCCTGCTTGCCGCCGACGTAGAGCTTGGCGGTCCGGTCGAGGGCGCCGGCGGCCGGGGGGTCCTTCGGGGCGGGGTGGGCGCGGACGCGCTCGAACGGGGCGGCGGCCTCGGCCGGCCGGGTGTAGGCGCGCAGGCCCTCGGCGCCGCCCTCGCGGCCGAAGCCGCTCTCGCGCACGCCGCCGAAGGGCGCGGCCGCGTCCATCATGTTGGTGCCGTTGACCCAGACGATCCCGGCGACCAGCCGCGGGGCCACGTCGAGGGCGAGGTTCACGTTCTCCGACCACACGCTCGCCGCCAGCCCGTAGCGCGTCTGGTTGGCGACCTGCACCGCCTCCGCGGGCGTGCGGAAGGTGGTGGAGACGAGGACGGGGCCGAAGATCTCCTCCTGCATCAGGCGGCTCGCGGGGTGCAGGCCGGTGATCAGGGTGGGGGGGTAGAAGCACCCCGTCGCGGGCAGGGGCGTGTCCGCGACATGGGTCTCGCCGTCCTCGTTGGCGTCCACCATGGCCGCGATGGCGTCGCGCTGCGACGGGTCCACGATCGCGCCCACGTCGATCGCCTTGTCGAGCGGATCGCCGATGCGCAGCCCGTCCATCCGGCGCCTGAGGCGCGCGTGGAAGTCCTCCGCGATGCCTTCCTGCACCAGGAGGCGCGAGCCGGCGCAGCAGACCTGGCCCTGGTTGAACCAGATGGCGTCGACGAGCCCCTCGACGGCGGAGTCGATGTCCGCGTCGTCGAAGACGATGTAGGGGGACTTGCCGCCGAGCTCGAGCGTGAGGGACTTGCCCGTGCCGGCCGTCGCCTCGCGGATGGCGCGGCCCACGGCGGTCGAGCCGGTGAAGGCGACCTTGTCGACCTCCGCGTCCACCAGGGCGGCGCCGGCGCGCCCGTCGCCGGTGATGACGTTGACCACGCCGGCGGGCAGCCCGGCCTCTCGGCAGAGATCGGCGAAGGCGAGCGCGGTGAGGGGGGTGAACTCCGCGGGCTTCAGGACGACCGCGTTGCCCATGGCGAGGGCCGGCGCGACCTTCCACGACAGGAGGAGGAGCGGGAAGTTCCAGGCCACGATCTGCCCGCACACCCCCAAGGGGGCCCGCCCCGGCGCCACCTGCGGCATGAGCTGCGCGTGGCCGGCGTGGTGGTAGAAATGGCGCACGGCGAGGGGCACGTCGATGTCGCGGCTTTCCCGGATGGGCTTGCCGTTGTCGAGCGATTCCAGGACGGCGAAGCGGCGGGAGTGCTTCTGCAGCAAGCGGGCGAGCGCGTAGAGATGGCGCGCGCGGGCGTGGGGGGGCAAGGCGGCCCAGGCCGGCTGCGCGGCGCGGGCCGCGGCGACGGCGGAGGCCACGTCCGCCCCGGTGCCCTGCGTGACCTCGGCGAGCACCTCGCCGGTGGCGGGGTTGCGGGTGGCGAAGGTCTCGCCCGGCTCGGCGAAGGCGCCGCCGACGAAGTGGCCGAACCGGCCGCCATGCGAGGCGATCCAGTCGGTCGCCGGCTGCGCGGCCTCCGGGGCGGGGCCGTACTCCAGGGTCTCGAAGATCTCGGCGACGGACATGGGCGGCCCTCCTCGCGCCACCTTCCCACGCCGGCCCCCGGCGCGGAAGGCCTCCGCCGCGGCGGCGCTACTCGGCGGCCGCGACCGCGCCCAGGCGCCGCTCGCGCCGGATCACGAAGAGGATCGCCGCCACCGCCAGCATCGAGCACAGCGTCATCAGCATCAGGAGCGGCAGCTCGCCGGACGGCCCGCCCAGCACCGTGCCGGCATAGGCCGAGAGCGCGGCGCCCCCGCCGATCATCGAGGCGCCCCCCAGGCCCGAGGCCGTGCCCGCGAGGTGCGGGCGCACGGAGAGGAGGCCCGCGTTGGCGTTGGGCAGGACCATGCCGTTGCCGATGCCGAGGAAGGTCATGAAGCTGAAGAACAGCTCCGCCGAGCCCAGGCCCGCCATCGTGAGGGCCACCGCCAGCGCGAGGCCCGCGGCCGTGGCGACGGTGCCCCACAGGATCATCCGGTTCACCCCGACCCGCACCGAGTACCGCCCCGAGATCCAGTTGCCCAAGAAGTAGCCCACCGCCGGCGCGCCGAAATAGATGCCCAGCATCGCCGGTGAGAGGGCGAACACCTCCGATCCGACGAAGGGCGCGCCGCCCAGATAGGCGAAGAACGTGCCCGACGAGAAGGCGGCCGCCGCGACGTAGCCCCAGAACCGGAGCGAGGACAGCAGCTCGGGATACTCGGACGCCTGGTCGCGGAAGGAGCGCCCGCCGCCCGGATGCGTCTCCCCGAGGTCGAGCCAGGCGATCGCGAGGACGAGGAGCCCCAGCGCCGCCATCAGCCAGAAGGTCGACTGCCAGCCCAGCGTCTCGTCGAGCGCGCCGCCGATGGCGGGGCCGAACATCGGCACCACCGACATGCCCATGGTGACGTAGCCGATCATCGAGGCGGCCTGCGCCTGGGGCACCATGTCCCGCACGATGGCCCGGCTCAGGACGAGCCCGGTCGCGCCCACCGCCTGGATCATGCGGAAGAGGAGGAACGTCTCGATCGTGGGCGCGACCGCGCAGGCCACCGAGGCGACGGTGAACACCCCGAAGCTGGCCAGGACCACGGGCCGGCGCCCGAACCGGTCCGAGAGCGGGCCGATGAACACCTGCAGCGCCGCGTTCACCCCCAGGTAGAGCGAGACCGAGAGCTGCATCACCCGGTAGCTGGTGCCGTAATGCTCCGTCATCAGGGGAAGGGAGGGCAGGAACACGTTCATCGACAGCGCGGGCAGGGCCGCGAGCAGGATGAGCGTGAAGATGTGCGGCACCGTCGCGCGGTCGAGGAATCGCGATCTGGGGGCGCCGGTCATTCGCACGATCTAGGCCCGCGCCGGCGCGCCGTCCACGCCCGGCGCGCGCAGCCCGGCCTGTGCGGCCGCGCACCATGCGCGGCGCCGCGCCGCTTTCGCCTTGGGTCCGCCCCCCGTCCCGTGCCACCCATGGACGGGGGCCAGACCGGGGGGGCGGGACATGCGCGACATAGCGGGCGAGCTCGCGGCGCGGCGGGCGGCGGCGGCGCTGGGCGGCGGGCAGGCGCGCATCGACGCGCAGCACGCGCGCGGCAAGCTCACGGCGCGCGAGCGGGTGGAGCTGCTCCTCGATCCCGGCAGCTTCGAGGAATGGGGCGCCTTCGTCACCCATCGCAGCCACGATTTCGGGATGGAGGCGTCCCGCCCGCCCGGCGACGGGGTGATCACCGGCTGGGGCACCGTGAACGGGCGGATGGTCTACGTGTTCTCGCAGGACTTCACCGTCTTCGGCGGCTCCCTCTCCGAGACGCACGCGCAGAAGATCTGCCAGGTGCAGGACATGGCGATGCGCGCCGGGGCGCCGATCGTCGGGATCAACGATTCGGGCGGCGCGCGCATCCAGGAGGGGGTGGCGAGCCTCGGCGGCTATGCCGAGGTGTTCCAGCGCAACGTCCTCGCCTCCGGCGTGATCCCGCAGATCAGCGTGATCATGGGCCCCTGCGCGGGCGGCGCGGTCTACTCGCCGGCGATGACCGACTTCATCCTGATGGTGAAGGACACGTCCTACATGTTCGTCACCGGCCCCGACGTGGTCAAGACCGTGACCGGCGAGGTCGTCACCGCCGAGGAGCTGGGCGGCGCGCTCACCCACACCCGCCGCTCCTCGGTCGCGGACGCCGCCTACGAGAACGACGTCGAGGCCCTGGCGGAGACGCGTCGCCTGATCGACTTCCTGCCGCTCTCGAACCGCTCCCCGGTGCCGGTGCGCCCCTTCTTCGACGCGCCCGGCCGGCGGCTGGACGCCCTCACCACCATCGTGCCGGAGAGCGCCAGCCAGCCCTACGACATGACGGAGGTCGTGCGCGCCCTGGCCGACGAGGGCGACGTCCACGAGATGCAGGCCGAGTTCGCGCGCAACATTCTCACGGGCTTCGTCCGGCTCGAGGGCTCGACCGTGGGCGTGGTCGCGAACCAGCCGATGGTGCTCGCGGGATGCCTCGACATCGACAGCGCGCGGAAGGCCGCCCGCTTCGTGCGCTTCTGCGACGCGTTCTCCATCCCGGTGCTGACCCTGGTCGACGTGCCCGGCTTCCTGCCCGGCACGGCGCAGGAATACGGCGGCGTCATCAAGCACGGCGCCAAGCTCCTCTTCGCCTATGGCGAGGCGACGGTGCCGAAGGTGACCCTCATCACCCGCAAGGCCTATGGCGGCGCCTATGACGTGATGGCCTCCAAGCACCTGCGCGGGGACGTGAACTACGCCTGGCCCACGGCCGAGATCGCGGTGATGGGCGCGCGGGGCGCCGCCGAGATCCTCTACCGCTCGGAGCGCGGCGACCCCGAGGCGCTGGCCCGGCGCACGGCGCAGTACGAGGCCGAGTTCGCCTCCCCCTTCAAGGCCGCCGAGCGCGGCTTCGTCGACGAGGTCATCGAGCCCGCCGAGACGCGCGCCCGCATCTGCCGGGCCTTCGCGGCGCTGCGCACCAAACGGCTGGAGAATCCGTGGAAGAAGCACGACAACATCCCGCTCTGACCGGCGGAGAGGCGCCGACGCGGCGGCGGGTCCGGGCGCGACACGGCCCGGCGATGCCTGTAGCGACGGGGCGAGGCCGGCCCGGATCCCCCGCGGCCGCCCCCATACGGAGCACCACATGCGCACCTTCCTCGCCCTCTCCCTCGTCCTGGCCGCCGCCGCCTGCGCCCGGAACGAGCCCGAGCCCGTCTTCATCGATCCCGCGCCGGTCAGCGCCGAGCCGGTCTTCACCGGCAAGGTCTGAGCCGGTCGCCCCGGGGGTCGCGCGGTGCTGAAGCATCGGGGCTTCCCGGGGCGGCTTGCGGGGACGGACTTCCAGTTCGTGGTGCGCCGGGGCAACGCCGCGGGCGCCACCCCCATCGTGCGCCGGGAGCGCCATGCCGACCGGCGCCCCGCCGACCGGCGCGCGGACGAGGCGTTCCTCGCCGCGCTCCTGGAGCAGTTCGGCACCGAGCCCTTCGAGCGCGGCAACCTCGACGCGGGGCGCCTGTCCTGGCTGATCGGGCGCGAGGTGCTGCCCGTCTCCGATCCGTTCGATCCGGCCGATTACGAGGCCCAGCTCCGGGTCGACGGGGCGCGCGCGCGCGCGTCCTTCCCCGGCCTGCCGGAGGGCCCGGGATGATGCGCGCGGGACGCGGCCCTACCCCGCCGTCATCCGATACGCCCCCATCGGCGCTTGAATCGGCGCGCCCCTGTGCGACGGTGCGCCCCGAACCGACAAGGAGTTCCATCCCATGCGATCCCTTCGCCTCGCGGCCGTCCCGGCCGTCCTGCTCGCCGCCGCGGCCTGCACCAACTCCACGGACACCGAGCGCGCCGTCGGCGGCGCCGTCATCGGGGCCAGCGCCGCGGCCATCCTCGACGAGAACATCGTCGCCGGGGCCGGCATCGGCGCGACCGCCGGCGTGCTCGCCGACGACGTGGGCGTGGTCAACCGCCGCTGAGGCGCCCGCGGGCGCGTCCGCGCGCCCCCGGCCCACCCGAGCCGCCCCGGCCCGCCGCCGGGGCGGCCTCGTCGCGTCCCGCCGCCGGGGCGGCCTCGTCGCGTCCCGTGCCCCGGAGCCCCGATGTTCGACAAGATCCTGATCGCCAACCGGGGCGAGATCGCCTGCCGCGTCATCCGCACCGCCCGCGCCATGGGTATCCGCACCGTTGCGGTCCACTCGGACGCCGATGCCCGCGCGCTCCACGTCCGCATGGCCGACGAGGCGGTGCGCATCGGCCCGCCCCCCGCCGCGCGGAGCTATATCGACATCGAGCGCGTGATGGGGGCGGTCCGCGCCACCGGGGCGCAGGCGGTCCACCCCGGCTACGGCTTCCTGTCGGAGAACCCCCTCTTCGCCGAGGCATTGGCCGCCGAGGGCGTGGCCTTCATCGGCCCGCCCGTGGGGGCCATCGAGAAGATGGGCGACAAGATCACCTCCAAGCGGATCGCCCAGGAGGCCGGGGTGAACACGGTCCCGGGCCATATGGGCCTGATCGAGGACGCCGAGGAGGCGGTGCGCGTCGCCCGCGGGGTCGGCTATCCAGTGATGCTCAAGGCGTCCGCCGGCGGCGGCGGCAAGGGCATGCGCGTCGCCTGGGACGACGCGGGCTGCCGCGAGGGGTTCCAGGCGTCCAGGAACGAGGCGCTCGCCAGCTTCGGCGACGACCGCATGTTCATAGAGCGCTTCGTCACCCAGCCCAGGCACATCGAGATCCAGGTCCTCGCGGACGCGCATGGCGGCTGCGTCCATCTCGGCGAGCGCGAATGCTCGATCCAGCGGCGCAACCAGAAGGTCGTGGAGGAGGCGCCGTCGAGCTTCCTCGACGCCGCGACGCGCGCCGCGATGGGCGCGCAATCCGTCGCGCTGGCCAAGGCGGTGGGCTATCGGAGCGCCGGCACGGTGGAGTTCATCGTCGACGGGGATCGGAACTTCTACTTCCTGGAGATGAACACCCGCCTGCAGGTCGAGCATCCGGTGACCGAGCTGATCACCGGCATCGACCTCGTCGAGCAGATGATCCGCGTGGCGAACGGCGAGCCGCTCACGATGACCCAGGACGACGTGACCCTCGCCGGCTGGGCGGTCGAGGCCCGCGTCTATGCCGAGGACCCCTATCGCGGCTTCCTGCCCTCCACGGGGCGGCTGAGCCGCTACCGCCCGCCCCAGGAGGTGCCGGCCGGCCCGCTCGCCCGGGCCGGCCGGTGGGGCGGCGAGGACGGCTGGGCCCCTGCGACCGGCGCGGACGCCCCCGCGGCGGCGGTGCGCAACGACACCGGCGTCTACGAGGGCGGCGAGATATCCACGTTCTACGATCCGATGATCGCCAAGCTGTGCACCTGGGGGCCGGACCGGGGCGCGGCGACCGCCGCGATGCGCGATGCGCTCGACGCGTTCGAGCTCGAGGGCATCGGCCACAACGTCCCGTTCCTGTCGGCGGTGATGGACCATCCGCGCTGGATCTCGGGCGAGATCACGACCGCCTTCATCGAGGAGGAGTATCCCGGCGGCTTCCAGGGCGCGGCGCTGGGCGAGGGCACGCTGCGCCGCCTCGCCGCCTGCGCCGCCGCCATGCACCGCGTCGCAGAGATACGGCGCGCGCGCATCTCCGGCCGGCTGGACAACCACGAGCGCGTCGTGGGCGCCGACTGGGTGGTGACCATGCAGGACGCCCGGTTCGAGCTGACCGTCGAGGCCGATCCCGGGGGGGCGACCTGCCGCTTCGCGGACGGCGCGGTGCACCGCGTCGCCTCGGACTGGACCCCCGGCCGGCCCCTCGCCGCGCTGGAGGTGGACGGCGAGGCCCTCCTGGCGCGCGTGGACCGGATCACGCAGGGCTTCCGGATGCGCCACCGGGGCGCGGACCTGCGCGTCCACGTGCGCACCCCGCGGCAGGCCGAGCTCGCCGCCCTCATGCCGGTGAAGGTTCCGCCCGACACTTCGCGCCTGCTCCTGTGCCCGATGCCGGGCACGCTCATCGGGATCGAGGTCGCGGCCGGGGACGAGGTCCAGGCCGGCCAGCGCCTCGCCACCGTGGAGGCGATGAAGATGGAGAACGTCCTGCGCGCCGAGCGGGCGGGCCGCATCGCCGCGGTGCACGTCGCCGCCGGGGACGGCCTCGCGGTGGACGAGGTCATCCTGGAGTTCGAGTGAGGTGGCCTGGCTCGCCGGCCTCGATTCGCGCATCTGGCAGGCGGTCGTCGCGGGCGCGTTCCTGGCGGCGGGATGGCTGGTCAACGGCTACCGCGACCGGCGCGGCGCCCGCGGCCTGCGCGCCGAGCGCCTGCGCGACCTGCACCGCGCCCTCTTCGCCGAGATCGGCGTGCAGGTCACCAATCTCGGGGCCGAGTCGCGCATAAGGGACGACGCGGCCCGCCTCCTGGCGCGGATGGACGCGGACGAGGCGTTCGTGCCGTTCATCCCGCGCGAGCGGGGGGACACGGTGTTCCGCTCCGCGCTGGAGGATCTGTCGATCCTGCCGCGCGTCACGATCGACCCCATCGTCGCCTACTACGCCCAGCTCGCCGCGATCGAGGCGATGGCCGACGACATGCGCGCCGCGGCCTTCGCGCGGCTGGCGCCGGACCGCCGCCGCGCGATCTACGCCGACTACGTGGAGATGAAGGTCCAGGCGTTCCGCTTCGGGCGCATCGCGACGCACCTCGTCCACGTCTACGCGCAGGACGGCAAGGCGGAGGCCGAGACGAGGGCCGCGGCCCTCAAGGTCATCGCGCCGGGCGTCAGTACCCCGGTCGAGGACCCGTCCGGCCGGTCACCGGAATAGGCGTGAGCGGGATGAGCGGGAGGTCGGCCACCGGGTCGGCCGCGGGCGCGTCGCCCGGCCCGCCGCGGCGGGTCTCCGGAGGGAGGTCGGACAGATGACGGGCCTCGGTCGGTCGGCGCATGCGCTCCTCCTGCAAAAGGAAGATAGGCGCATGGACGGCGTCGATCAACGCCGCGCGGAGGGAGACCGTCGCGTTCATCCCCATTTAGGAGAACGTAAAGCGAACGTCTACCCCTATCGAAGCGCCCGCACCTCTTGCTTACGCAGCGGCATCTTGTCGATCGTCCGCGTCAGCTCGCGCACGTCCCAGGGGAAGGGCTTGCGCAGCTTCACGCCGCCGTCCTTGCCCACCAGGGCCATCATGAACCCGCGCGGGCGCAGGGCGCGGCGCAGCTCGGATGCGGCGGCGGGGTCGGTGTCCGCGATGACGACGACGTCGCGCTCCGCGAGCGCGCCGGACCGCTCGGCGAGGAAGGCCATCTGCTGCCGGAAGGCGGGATCGGCGGGCGTGTCGGCGAAGACGACGATGGGCCGCGCCCGCCAGAGGAACGGCGCGAGCCCGGCCGCGGGCGGCGCCTGCACCGCGAGGCGGTCGGACTCCCAGGCGGCGAGCGGATCCTGCGCCTCCAGGATCGCGGCGGAGGCGGCGTCGGAGGCGAGCTCGGCGGCGGTGGGTCCGGCATCGGTCATGATCGCGCCCTCCTGCCGGGGCGCCGCGGCGAGGGCGGCGCCGTCCTGCGCCGCGGCGGCGCCGGCGAGCGCGAGCGCGAGCGCCGTGGCGGCGAGCCCGGCGGCGGTGCTAAGGTCGGCGCGACGATGGGCGGGGCGGTGCATGTGATCTCCTTCGCGGATCAATATAGTCCGCCCGGAGGCGGTGCGAAGGCCCCGCCGTCACGAGCGTAGGGAGCGAGGCCGATGACCGAGCGCAAGGAGGCATGGCGCGCGCGCGCGCAAGGCGAGCTGCGGGGCCGGACCGTCGAGGACCTGACTTGGCGCACGCCGGAGGGGATCGACGTCGCGCCGGTCCACGGGCCGGACGACATCGAGGGCCTGGAGCACATGGGCGCCATGCCCGGGGAGGCGCCCTACGCCCGCGGCCCCAAGGCCACCATGTACGCCGGGCGCCCCTGGACGATCCGGCAATACGCGGGCTTCTCCACGGCCGAGGAGTCCAACGCCTTCTATCGCCGCGCCCTGGAGGCCGGGCAGCAGGGCGTCTCGGTCGCCTTCGACCTCGCGACGCATCGCGGCTACGACAGCGATCACGACCGCGTGGCGGGGGACGTGGGCAAGGCCGGCGTCGCGATCGACAGCGTCGAGGACATGAAGCTCCTGTTCGACGGCATCCCGCTCGACCGCGTCTCGGTCAGCATGACCATGAACGGCGCCGTGATCCCCGTGCTGGCGTCCTTCATCGTCGCCGGCGAGGAGCAGGGCGTCGCGCGCGCGGCCCTATCCGGCACGATCCAGAACGACATCCTCAAGGAGTTCATGGTCCGCAACACGTACATCTACCCGCCCGGGCCCTCGATGCGGATCGTGGCGGACATCATCGAGTACACGAGCGCCGAGATGCCGCGCTTCAACTCCGTCTCCATCTCCGGCTACCACATGCAGGAGGCCGGGGCGACGCTGGTGCAGGAGCTCGCCTTCACGCTCGCCGACGGCAAGGAATACGTGAAGGCGGCGGTGGCCCGCGGCATGGACGTCGACGCCTTCGCCCCGCGCCTGAGCTTCTTCTTCGCCATCGGGATGAACTTCTTCATGGAGGCCGCCAAGCTGCGCGCCGCGCGGGTCCTGTGGCACGAGATCATGCAGGCGTTCGGCCCGCAGGACCCCCGTTCGAGCGTGCTGCGCACCCATTGCCAGACCTCCGGCGTGAGCCTCGCCGAGCAGGACCCCTACAACAACGTCGTGCGCACCGCCTTCGAGGCGATGTCGGCGGTGCTGGGCGGCACGCAGAGCCTGCACACCAACAGCTTCGACGAGGCGATGGCCCTGCCGACCGAGATCTCCGCCCGCATCGCGCGCAACACGCAGCTCATCCTGCAGCACGAGACCGGCGTGACCCGCGTCGTCGACCCGCTCGCGGGCTCCTACTACGTCGAGACGCTGACCGCCGACCTGATCCGCGAGGCCCGCGCCCTGATCGCCGAGGTGGACGCGCTCGGCGGCATGACCGAGGCGGTCGCCTCTGGCATGCCCAAGCTGCGCATCGAGGAGGCCGCGGCCCGGCGGCAGGCGGCGGTGGACCGCGGCGAGGAGGTGGTCGTCGGCGTCAACCGCTTCCGGTTGCCCCAGGAGGAGCCGCTCGACATCCGCACCATCGACGACGAGGGCGTGCGCGCCTCCCAGGTCGAGCGGCTGGCGCGGGTCCGCGCGGGGCGCGACGGGGCCGCGGTGGAGGCCGCGCTCACCGCCCTTAAGGACGGCGCGGCGGGGGAGGGGAACCTCCTCGCGCTCGCGGTCGAGGCGGCGCGCGCGCGCGCGACGGTGGGCGAGATCTCCGCCGCGATGGAGGCGGCGTTCGGCCGCCACCGCGCCGAGGTGAAGACCCTCGCCGGCGTCTACGGCGCCGCCTACGAGGGCGACGCGGGCTGGGAGGCGATCCAGGCCGACGTGGAGGCGTTCGCCGCCGAAGAGGGGCGCCGGCCCCGGATGCTGGTGGTCAAGATGGGCCAGGACGGGCACGACCGCGGCGCCAAGGTGATCGCCACCGCCTTCGCCGATATCGGCTTCGACGTGGACGTGGGCCCCCTGTTCCAGACCCCGCAGGAGGCGGCGCAGGACGCGCTCGACAACGACGTGCACGTGGTGGGCATCTCCTCGCAGGCCGCCGGGCACCGGACGCTCGCGCCAAGGCTGATCGAGGCGCTGCGCGCCGCCGGAGCGGGGGAGATCCTGGTGATCTGCGGCGGCGTCATCCCGGCGCAGGACCACGCCTTCCTGCGCGGGGCCGGGGTCGCGGGCATCTTCGGGCCGGGCACGAACGTCCCCGACGCGGCGCGCGAGGTGCTCGCCCTCATCCGCGCGGCCCGGCCGGCCGAGGCGGCCGAATAGGTGCGCATCGACCATCTCGTCGTGACCTGCGCCGAGCTCGAGGCGGGCGCGGCCTGGGTCGAGGGACGCCTCGGCGTGGCGCCGGGGCCGGGCGGGCGGCACGGCCCGATGGGCACGCACAACCGGCTGATGTCGCTCGGGCCGGACTGCTACCTGGAGGTGATCGCGCCGGACCCGTCCGCCCCGCCGCCGGGGCGGCCGCGCTGGTTCGGGCTGGACGCGGCCGGCGCGCCCGCGCTCACGCATTGGGCGGCGCGGACGTCCGACCTCGACGCCGCGCTGGCCGCCGCGCCGGACGGGGCCGGCGAGGCGATGGAGCTGTCCCGCGGCGACCTGCGCTGGCGCATGGGGGTGACGGCGCGGCCGCCGATGGACGGCGCGTTCCCGATGCTGCTGCAATGGCTCGGCGCGGGGGCCTTCGAGCGGCTGCCCCCGTCGGGCTGCCGGCTCGCCGCGCTCGAGCTGCGCCACCCGGAGGCGGAGGCCCTGCGCGCCGCGCTGCCGATCGACGACGCGCGCCTGCATGTCGCGGCCGGCCCGAGGGCGATCGCCGCGCGGATCGAGGCGCCCGGCGGGACGCGCACCCTGGGCGACGTGCCGCGCTGACAGGGGCGGGCGCGGCCGCTAGGCTGGGCGCATGTCGGTCTGGCGGCGAATCTCCGAGGCGGTCTCCGCGCTGGCGGCGGGCGAGGGGCTCTCGTCCGTCTTCGACCGCCTGCGCACGCCGCCGGAGCGCACGGTCGGCTTCACCATCGCGGTCATCGCGCTCGGCGCGAAGATGGCCAAGGCCGACGGGCATGTCAGCCGGGGCGAGGTCGCGGCCTTCCGGGAGGTGTTCCACATCCCGCCCGAGGCCGAGGCGGGCGCGGCCCGCGTCTTCGACCTCGCGCGCCGCGACGTGGCGGGGTTCGAGACCTACGCCGAGCGCATCGCCTCGATGTTCGGGCAGGGGCACGGCGCCCTCACGGACGTGCTCGACGGGCTCTTCCACATCGCGATGGCGGACGGGCGCTACCACCCGGCGGAGGACGCGTTCCTCGACCGCACCGCGGCGGCCTTCGGCGTGAGCGAGCGCTGCTTCGCCCGCCTGCGCGCGCAGCACGTGCCGGGGGCCGAGGCCGATCCCTGGGACGTGCTCGGCGTGGACCCGGGCGAGGGGCGGGCGGCCGCGCGCGCCGCCTGGCGCGCCCTGGTGCGCGAGACGCATCCCGACCGGATGGCCGCCCGCGGCGTGCCGAAGGAGGCCGTGGCCCTGGCCGAGAAGCGCCTGGTCGCGGTCAACCGGGCCTGGGACGCGATCCGGGAGCGGGCGGCGTGACCGGCGGCGGCCCAGCGGACGGGCCCGCGCGGAACCCGCCGCGGGCCGGGCGGGTTGGCGGGGCATGATCCGCCCTCTTTGCCTCGTGCTCCTCCTGTCCAGCGCCCTGCCCGCCGTCGCGCAGGACGAGGAAAGGGGGTTCGGCCTCATGGAGCGGGGCTTCGGCATGCTGATGGAGGGGCTGGGCGACGAGATGGCGCCGATGCTGCGGGAGCTACGCGACATGGTGGGCGAGATCGACCGCTACGAGGCGCCCGAGAAGCTGCCCAACGGCGACATCATCATCCGGCGCAAGGATCCCGCCGACCCGCCCCTGCGCGGGGACGAGATCGAGCTCTAGGCGGGACCCTCCCGCCCGCCCTCGGCGCCTGCCGGCGCCTCGGGCCGTTGGGCCGGGCCTCGCCCTTCGGGCCTCGGCGCGCCTGCGGCGAGCGGAGCCTGCGGCGGGCGGCTCTGCGGCGGGCGGGGCGCGCGCTCAGCCGCGTCCGACGCGCGCGACCCCTTCGGCCTCCAGCGAGGCGGCGAGCGCGCCGAACCGGGCCTCGGCCACCTCCCCGAAGAGGCCCGCCGTCTCGGCCCGCATCACGAACTCCAGGCGCTTCTTCTTGGGGAACCAGCGCAGCTCGCCCATCTGCCCCGGCTCCACGACCGAGAGCATGGCGCCGAAGCGCATCGCGCGCCCGAGCTGCTCGGCGGCGCGGACGTGGTCCTCGCCCAGGAGGGAGAGCACCTCGCCGAAGCGGTCCTCGTCGCGCGCGTTCTTGTAGCGGTGCATGAGCGCCAGGCCGAGGAACACCCGCCCCGGATGGTCGAGCCCGCCCAGGTTCGCCCGCGTCGCGTTGTCGAAGCAGAGCTCGGCGCGGTAGTCGGGATGCGCGCGCCAGGTGACGTCGTGCAGAAGGCACGCGGCGCGCACGAGCCGCAGCCGCGCGGGCCGGGCGGTGCGGTAGAGCGGGCGCAGGAACTCGAACAGGGTGCGCCCGAAGCCGGGCAGGCGCGCGTCCTTCGCCTCCGAGAAGCGCGCCGCCTCGATCAGGGGATCGCGCTCGCGCAGGCGGCGGGGCATCTGCTCGTAGAGCATGCCCTCGCGGATGCCGTAGGCGCTGATCGCGATCTCCTTGGGCGCGTAGACCTTCAGCACGCCCTTGAGCACCTCGCTCGCGAGCGGCACCAGGCTGATGCGCCCCTCGGAGAGCCCGGAGCGCGCCTTGAGGTCGGCGATGTCGTTCTCGGCGATCCATTTGATGGTGCGCTTGGCGTCGGTGCGCGTCATCCGGTACTCGTGCAGGACGTGCAGCGGATAGCCCCTGCGCAGCATGTCGAGCCGGGCGATGGCGCGCCAGGAGCCGCCCACGAGGAACAGGGGGTCGGCCGGCTTGCCGACGGCGGCTGCGAGGGCCTCGACGCCGCTCGCGATGGCGGCCTTGCGGTCCTTCTTGGCGAGGTCCTGGAGCTTGAGCGGGCCGAGCTGGCTCGTCTCGCGCCGGCCGATGCGGCCCTCGGCCACCTCCGCCAGCTCCATGGAGGAGCCGCCGATGTCGCATACGAGGCCGGTGGCGCGGGGCCAGCCCAGGAGCACGCCCTGCGCCGAGAGGCGCGCCTCCTCGCGCCCGTCCACCACCCACAGGCGCAGGCCGGTCGCCGCCTCGACCTCGGCGCGGAACTCCGGCCCGTCGGCGGCGTCGCGCACCGCGGCGGTGGCGACGGTGGAGAGGGGCGAGATGCCCATCGCGTCGGCCAGGAGCTTGAACCGCGTGAGCGCGGCCAGCGCGCGCACGCGCCCTTCGGGGTTGAGGCGCCCGGTCTCGGCCATGCCCTTGCCGAGGCCGGCCATCACCTTCTCGTTGTAGAAATAGGCGGGCGAGCGGGCGGCGCCGTCGAACACCACCAGCCGCACCGAGTTCGAGCCGACGTCGACGACGCCCACGCGGGCGAGCGCGCGGGCGGCCGGGTCGTCGAAGAGCGGGCGGCCGAACGGGTTCGGAGCGGCGTCGCCGGCGGCGTGGTCGTCTGGCATCATGGTCCCCGTCTGCGCGCGGCGACGGTGGCGCGCCGGGGCGCCGCCGTCAAATCCCGGCCCACGCGGGCTATTCCGCCGCGTGGGTCAGGGCGGGCACGTCCGAGGCGCCCGCCGTGCCGCGACCCGAGAGGGAGGGGTTCTCCATGAAGAAGCGATGGCAGGAGAACGCGTCCTCCGCCGGGCCGGGGCGCTCGTAGGTACCGTCCGGGCGCAGGACCCAGGACTGCGCCGTGTCCGCGAGGTTGGCGGCCATGATCTGGCTCACGATCTGGGCCTTCACGGTCGGGTTCTGGCATTCGACCAGGGTCTCCACCCGGCGCGAGAGGTTGCGCCCCATCCAGTCCGCCGAGGAGATGAACACCCGCGCCTTGCGGGATGGCAGGCCCGCGCCGGCGCCGAAGCACACGATGCGGCTGTGCTCCAGGAACCGCCCCACGATGGACTTCACGCGCACGGTCTCCGACAGGCCCGCGATGCCGGGGCGCAGCCCGCAGATGCCGCGGATCACGAGGTCGATGCGCACGCCCGCCCGGCTCGCCTCGTAGAGCGCGTCGATCACGCCCGGCTCGATGAGGGAGTTCATCTTGGCCCAGATCGCCGCCGGCCGGCCGGCGCGGGCCAGGGTCGCCTCGCGGCCGATCATGTCGATCAGGAAGGGCTTCATCTCCGCCGGGGAGATGCGCAGCGTCTCGAGCCCCGCGGGCGGGGCGGAGCCGGAGAGGTAGTTGAACACCTTGGTCGCGTCGCGCCCGAGCCCCGGATCGCAGGTGAAGAGCGACAGGTCGGTGTAGATGCGCGCGGTGATGGGGTGGTAGTTGCCGGTGCCGAAATGGGTGTAGGTCCGCAGGGCCGAGCCCTCGCGGCGCACGACGGTGCTGATCTTGGCGTGCGTCTTGTAGTTCATGAACCCGTAGACGACGTGCGCGCCGGCGCGCTCGAGCTTCCTCGACTGGCGGATGTTGGCGGCCTCGTCGAAGCGCGCCTTGAGCTCCACCAGGGCGGTGACGGCCTTGCCCGCCTCGGCCGCCTCGCAGAGCGCGTCGACCACGGGGCTGTCGGCGGAGGTCCGGTAGAGGGTCTGCTTGATCGCCACCACGTCGGGGTCGAGCGCGGCCTGCGCGATGAAGCGCACGACCATGTCGAAGGTCTCGTAGGGGTGGTGGAGGAGCATGTCCTTCTGCCGGATGGCGGCGAACATGTCGCCCTCGTGGTCCTGCACGCGCTCGGGCACGCGCGGTGCGAAGGCGGGCCACAGGAGGTCCGGCCGCTCCTTGAGCACCAGGCCGGAGAGGTCGGCGAGCCCGAGCATGCCCTCGATCTCGATCACCTCGCCGTCGTCCACGCCGAGCTCGCCCATCACGGTGCGGCGCAGGCGCGCGGGCGCCCCGGCGCTGAGCGTGAGGCGGATCACCTCGCCCCGGCGGCGGCGCTTGAGGGCGGTCTCGAACTCGCGGACGAGGTCCTCGGCCTCCTCCTCGACCTCGAGGTCGCTGTCGCGCAGGACCCGGAACGCGCAGTGCCCCTTGACCTTGTAGCCCGGGAAGAGCGCGTCGATGTGCTCCAGGAGCACCTCCTCGAGCGGCAGGAAGCGGGCGGCGCCGCCCTCGTCGGGCAGGCGCACGAAGCGGTCGAGCTTGGCCGGGATCGGGAGGAGCGCCTGCAGGTCGCGGGCGCCGCGGCGCGCCATCTCCAGCGCGAGCGAGAAGCCGGCGTTGGGGATGAAGGGGAACGGGTGCGCGGGGTCGATCGCGAGCGGCGACAGGACCGGGAAGATCGTCTCGAGGAACGTGGTGCGGACATGATCGCGGTCCGCCTCCGTGAGGTCGGCGCCCGTCAGCAGGCAGATGCCGGTGGAGGCCATCTGCGCGCGCAGCTCGATCAGGACGGCCTGCTGGCGCTCCATCAGGCGGCGGGCGTCGGCGTCGATCAGGGCGAGCTGCTCGCCCGGGGAGAGGCCGTCATCCCCCGGCGCGGTCTTGCCGGCCTGGGCCAGCTCGCGCAGGCCCGCGACGCGCACGGTGTAGAACTCGTCGAGGTTCGCGGCGCTGATCGAGAGGAAGCGCAGCCGCTCCAGGAGGGGCACGCGGATCGTCTCGGCCTCCTCCAGCACGCGCCAGTTGAAGGCGAGCCAGGACATCTCCCGGTTGAAGAACCGCGAGGGCCCGCTCCCGTCGAGGTCCGGCAGGTTCGCCGGCGCCGGGCGCGGCGCGTCCAGGAAGTCGGTCTCGGTCATGGTTCCTCCTCGGCGCCGTCGCCCCTCCCTAGAGGCCAAGCACATCGCGCGCGAGGGGCACCGACACGTCGCGCCCCCGCTCGAGGGCGGCCGCGTCGAGGCGGGCGACCGCCTCCTGCGCCGCCGCCGCGCTCCGCTCGATCCGCAGGGCGAGCCAGGAGACCAGCGCGCGCGGCGGCGCGATCTGCCGGTCGGCGAAGTGCTTGGTGAGGAGGGCGGTCAGCAGCGCGTCGTCCGGCGGCGGCACCTCGATCGGCAGGGTCGCGGCGAGGCGGCTGCCGAGATCCGGCAGGGCGACGCGCCAGCGCGAGGGCGGCGCCCGGCCCGTCAGGAGGAGGGGGCGCCCGGCCTCGGCGGCGGCGTTGATCAGGTGCAGGAGCGCGGCCTCGTCGGCGGGCCCCTCTGGGGCCGCGTCCTCCAGCGCGAGGGCGGCGGGACCGGCGCCGCGGGCGAACGCCGCCGCGAGGTCCGGCGCCGCGGCCGCCGGCGCCACGCGCGCGCCGGCGGCCTCGGCCCAGACATGCGCGAGATGCGACTTGCCCGCGCCCTCCGGCCCGGTCAGGGCGGCGCGCCCGGCCGGCCAGCGCGCCCAGCCGTCGAGCAGGGCCAGCGCGGGGGCGGCGCCCGGCGAGACGACGAAATCCTCCCGTCCGAGCGCGGGGCGCATCGGCAGGTCGAGCGCGAGCTGCGTCACCTCTCCTCCGGGGGGGGCGGCTCCGGCGGCGTGGCGGCCCCGAGATAGAGCGGCGAGGCGGTGTAGCGCTCGGCCGCGAACCGCGCGACCACCCCCAGGGCGGCGGCGACCGGCACCGCCACCAGCAGCCCGACGAAGCCGAACAGCGTCCCGAAGGCCGAGAGCGCGAACAGGAGCCAGACCGGGTGCAGGCCGACCGAGCCGCCCACCAGCTTGGGGGTGAGGAAGTTGCCCTCGGCGAACTGGCCCGAGACGAAGATCGCGGCGACGATGGCGACCATCCACCATTCGCCCCAGAACTGGAACAGCGCGAGCCCGATCGCGAGGCCGCCGCCGACGATCGCGCCGACATAGGGGATGAAGGTCAGGAGCCCCGCCAGAGCGCCCACGACGACCCCGAAATTGAGGCCGGCGATCGCCAGCGCGACGGCGTAGTAGGCGCCCAGGATCAGCATCACCGTGCCCTGGCCGCGAATGAAGCTGGAGAGCGTGCGGTCGATCTGTCCGGCGAGGGCGCGGATCGTGGGCGCGTGCTCGCGCGGCAGGAGCGCGTCGATCCGCGCCACCATGCGGTCCCAGTCGAGGAGGAGGTAGACCGCCACCACCGGCACGATCACGAGGAGGAGCACCATCCCCAGGAGGCCGCGCCCCGCCGTCAGCAGGCCCGACACGATCGCCCCGCCCCGCTCCCGCAGCCCCTCGACCCCGGCGATGAGGGTGCTCTCGATCCGGCCGCGATACTCCGCGAGCCAGGGGAAGCGCCGGATGAACGGACCATCGGGGTCGATGATGCTCTCGACGAAGGCGGGGCCGGTGGCGATGAGGCCGCGGACCTGGTCGTCGATCGTCAGGACCGCGGGAATCACGACGGCGACGAAGAGGAGGATCGCGGCGACGGTGATGAGCAGGACCGCCAGCGCGCGCGACAGGCCGAGCCGTTCGAGCCGGTCGGCCACCGGGTCGAGGAAATAGGCCACCGCGCCGCCCAGGACGAAGGGCAGGATGACGTCGCCCAGCGCCCAGAGAACCGCCGCCGTCGCGACGGCGGCCGCGCCCCACCACATCGCCTGTCGTCGGATCGGGATGGCCATGACCGGCTCCTCGGGGCCCCGGATCGGAGCCGCCCCGATCTATGGTGGCGGGCGGTCGATGCGCAAGGCGCGCCCCGCCGCCGTCCCGCCGCCGTCCCGCCCCACGGGCGTCCTGCCGCCCGCCGATCGGCCGCGGGCCGGATCCGGGCCCGGCATCGGCCCGAGGGCCGGCGACGTGGCTGGCGCCGTCGTCGGCCCCGTCGCCCGCGAGGATCGCGCCCGACCCGGCCGGCGTCCCGGCGGCCCGCCTGTTGCGGGGGGGCGGGCGCGGCGATACGCGAGGGCGGCAGCCGCCCCGGAGCCCCCCATGCGCCTCTCCCGCTATTTCCTGCCCGTCCTCAAGGAGACGCCCGCCGAGGCGCAGATCGCCTCGCACCGGCTGATGCTGCGGGCGGGGATGATCAAGCAGGCGGCCGCCGGCATCTACTCTTGGCTGCCGCTCGGCCTGCGCGTCCTGCGCAACGTCCAGCGCATCGTCGAGGAGGAGCAGCAGCGCGCCGGGCACGTCCCCGTCCTGATGCCCACGATCCAGCCGGCGGACCTCTGGCGCGAGAGCGGGCGCTACGACGATTACGGCGCCGAGATGCTGCGCATCCGCGACCGGCAGGACCGCGACCTCCTCTACGGGCCGACCAACGAGGAGATGATCACCGACATCTTCCGCAGCCACGTGTCCAGCTACAAGGACCTGCCCCTCACGCTCTACCACGTCCAGTGGAAGTTCCGCGACGAGATGCGCCCGCGCTTCGGCGTCATGCGGGGCCGCGAGTTCCTGATGAAGGACGGCTACAATTTCGACCTGACGCGCGAGGCCGCGCTGCACGCCTACGACCGGCATCTCGTGAGCTACCTGCGCACCTTCGAGCGCATGGGCCTCCGGGCGATCCCGATGCGCGCGGATTCGGGGCCCATCGGCGGCGACGACACGCACGAGTTCCTGGTCCTCGCCGAGACCGGCGAGAGCGAGGTGTTCTACGACTCGGCCGTCGCGGACCTGCGCTTCGGCGACCGGGAGATCGACTATGACGACGCCGCGCAATGCGCCGCCGTGCTGGAGGAGTTCACCACCCGCTACGCCCGCACCGACGAGACCCATGACGAGGCGGCGTTCGCGCAGATCCCCGAGGAGCGCCGCCGCACCGCCCGCGGCATCGAGGTCGGGCAGATATTCTACTTCGGGACCAAGTATTCCGAGCCGCTGGGCGCCACCGTGCAGGGGCCGGACGGGAAGGCGGTGCCGGTCCACATGGGATCCCACGGCATCGGCGTCTCCCGCCTCGTCGGCGCGATCATCGAGGCGAGCCACGACGACAAGGGCATCGTCTGGCCCGAGGGCGTGACGCCCTTCCACGCCGGGATCGTCAACCTCCGGCAGGGGGACGCCGCCTGCGACGCCGCCTGCGAGGCGCTCGAGGCCGGCATGATCGCGCTGGGGCTCGACCCATTGCACGACGACACGGACGAGCGCGCCGGCGCCAAGTTCGCGACCATGGACCTCATCGGCCTGCCCTGGCGGATCGCGGTGGGGCCGCGCGGGCTGAAGTCCGGGCTCGTGGAGGTCACGCGCCGCGCCACCGGCGAGACCGAGGAGCTGACCCCGGCCGACGCGCTGGCGCGGGTGGCGGCGGCCTACGGGATCGCGGCGATCGTGGAGTGACGGGCGAGGGCGCGATCCTCGCCTACGGCGACAGCCTCACCTGGGGGTTCCGCGCCGAGCGCGACTGCCGCCATCCGCCCGAGGCCCGCTGGCCCGTCGTCGCCGCGCGCGTCCTGGGGCGCGAGGTGGTCGCCGACGGGCTGAGCGGCCGCACCACGGTGAAGGACGAATGGTCCGCCCCCACCGACCGCAACGGCGCGCGCACCTTGCCCAACGCGCTCGAGATCCACACCCCGCTCGCGCATGTCGTCCTCTTCCTCGGCGCCAACGATCTCGCCTGGTTCCCCGGCGCGACGGCCGATTTCGCCGCGGGCGGGATGGCCCGCCTGGTCCAGATCGCGCGCGGCTTCCCCTACCGGTTCGGCGCGCCGCCGCCCGCCATCACCCTGGTCGCGCCGCCGCCGATGCGCGCGGTCCCGGACGGGCCGACCGAGCACATGGCGGCGCAGTCGGCGCGGCTGGCGGGGCTCTACGCCGCCCTCGCGCGGGAGGAGGGCTGCGGCTTCGTCGACGCGGGCGCGTGCGCGGAGGTCTCGCCGCTGGACGGCGTGCACCTGGACGCGGCCGCATCCGTCCGCGTGGGAGAGGCCATCGCGGAGGCGCTGTGCGGCGGGGGGCCCGCCGCGCGGTGGGGCCACGCGGCGTTCACCTCTCCCGGCGCATAACCGCCCCGCGATCGCACGAAGGACAGCGGGATATCGGAGCGCCTCGGCCGGTGTAGCGGCCGGCCGGCGCGTTCGCGTCTCACCGGTGAGAACGACGGGGGTGACGCCCCGATCCGGCCCCCGCGACCCACGCGGCGCCGCGTTCCCTTCACACCCTGCGGGCGGGCCGCCCCGGGGAACGATCCGACGCAGGGCGCGCCGTTCGCGGCGAGCGCCCCCCGCCGCGTGCGCGGCAGCCGGCCGCGGCGCCTTGACCCCGCCCGGCCGCCCGCCCATCCCGGCGCGCATGGCCGCGACCCCCCCCTTCGCCCGCTTCGAGTGGATGATCGCCTGGCGCTACCTGCGCGCCCGCCGCGCCGAGGGCGGCGTGAGCGCGATGACCTGGATCTCCCTGATCGGGATCGCGCTCGCGGTCTTCGCCCTGATCGCCACGCTCGGGGTGCGCGCGGGCTTCCGCGCCGAGTTCGTGGACACGATCCTGGGCTCGGGCGCGCACGTCACCGTCTATCAGGCGCCGGAGGCGGGGGCGGCGGGCCGCTCCATCCCGGACTACGAGGCGCTGGCCGAGCGGCTGCGCGCCGTGCCCGGCGTGGACCGCGCGGCGCCCCTGGTGCGGGGCTCGGTCCTGGCGACCAACCGGGGCTACTCCACCGGGGTGCAGGTCCTGGGCATATCCGCCGCGGACCTGGCCGCGATCCCCCGCGTCGCCGACCCCGAGGCGCAGCTCGGCAGCCTGGAGCGCTTCGCCCCGGGCGAGGGGGGCGGCGTCTCGGTCGGCTCCGGGGTGGCGCGCGAGCTCGGGCTCTCGCTCGGCGACCGGGTGCGCCTGCTGTCGCCGGACGGGGCGCGCACCGCCTTCGGCACCTCGCCGCGCGTGGGCGCCTACGAGGTCGTGCACGTCTTCACCGCCGGGCGCTGGGACCTCGACCGCACGCGCATCTACATGCCGCTCGCCGAGGCGCAGTCCTTCTTCAACCGCGAGGGCGCGGCGGACGAGATCGAGGTCATGGTGGACGACCCCGAGGCGGTCGACGCGCTCGCCCTGCCGCTCCTCGCCGCCGCCGGGGACCGCGCGACGCTGTGGACCTGGAAGGACCAGTCCGGCGCCTTCCTGCGCGCCCTCGACATCGAGGACGACGTGATGTTCGTGATCCTCTCGGTGCTCGTCCTCATCGCGGCGATGAACATCGTCTCGGGCCTCATCATGCTGGTGAAGAACAAGGGCCGGGACATCGGCATCCTGCGCACCATGGGCCTGACGGAGGGCACGATCCTGCGGGTGTTCTTCATCTGCGGCGCGGGGGTCGGCCTCATTGGGACGGCTGCCGGCGTGGCGCTGGGTTGCCTCTTCGTCTGGCAGGTGGACCGCATCTTCGGGCTGGTGAACTGGCTCGCGGGCGGCGGCATCTGGGACCCGTCGATCCGCGGGCTCTACCGGCTGCCGGCGATCCTGCGCTGGCAGGACGTGGGCGCGGCCGTCGCGTTGTCGCTCGTCCTGAGCTTCGTGGTCACGATCTTCCCGGCGCGGCGGGCGGCGCGGATGAACCCGGTGGAGGCGCTGCGCTATGAGTGAGGCGCTGCGGCTGGACGGCATCGTGAAGGGCTACGGCGACCTGGCGGTGCTGCGCGGCGTGTCCCTGACCGTCGCGGCCGGGGAGATCGTGGCCCTCGTCGCGCCGTCGGGCGCGGGCAAGTCCACGCTCCTGCACGTCGCCGGCCTCCTGGACGGGGCGGATGCCGGGACGGTCGCGATCGGCGGGGCGGACGCCACCGGCCTCGGCCCCGGCGCGCGCACGACCATGCGGCGCGAGCGGCTGGGCTTCGTCTACCAGTTCCACCACCTCCTGCCCGAGTTCACGGCGCTCGAGAACGTGGTCCTGCCGCAGCTCGCCAACGGCGTGCCCCGGCGGGAGGCCGAGGCCCGGGCGGACGAGCTGCTCGATGCGGTCGGGCTGCGGCCCCGCAGGGGCCACCGGCCGGCGGCGCTCTCGGGCGGGGAGCAGCAGCGCGTCGCGTTCTGCCGGGCGCTGGCGAACGGCCCCGCGCTCCTCCTGGCCGACGAGCCGACGGGCAACCTCGACCCCGGCACCGCCGAGACGGTGTTCGACGCCCTGACCGCCCTGGTGCGCGGCACGGGGATGGGGGCGCTGATCGCGACGCACAACCTGGGGCTGGCCGGCCGGATGGACCGGGTGCTGCGGCTGGACGGGGGGCGGCTGGCGGGGGGCTAGGCCCGCCTGCCGAGGAACACGCCGGCGGCCATCAGGGCGATGCCGGCGGCGCGGCGCGCGTCGATCGGGGCGCGGGGGGCGCCGAACAGGCCGAACTGGTCGATCGCGGCGGAGGAGATCAGCTGCCCCAGGAGGACGAAGAACACCGCGTTGCCCACCCCGAAGGTCGGCGCGACATAGGTGATCGAGAGCACGTAGAACGCCGCCAGCAGCCCCGCCGCGAAGAGGTGCACCGGCTGCCCCGCCACCCGCGCCAGAGCGCCCGGCCCCTCGTGGAGCGACAGCGTGCAGGCCGCCCCCAGCCCCACGGCGAGCAGCACCACCCCGGCCGCCGCCGGCGAGCCGATGTTCTTCCCGAGCTGAGCGTTGAGCGCCGCGAGGACCGGGATGCCGATGTCGGCGAGGAGCATAAGGAGGGCGGGGGTATAGGCAAACTACTTAAAAGGGCTAGACAATCCAGTACTCAATGGCGGCGTGGCGCAAGCGGAAGTGCCTTAGGAGCCAACATGTGTCTGATGAAGTATCGGTCTATAGGGCGCCTTTGACCGGATCGAATACTATCAATGTCTGTCGTAGACGACAGCGTCCGCAGCTGCGCCTTAATAGCTCCTGATATCGGCACCTCTGTGATGAACCAGTCAATCGCGGCATCTGCAACATCGCCAGCGCACTGAACATTCACGAAGGCCCATCCTTCTTGGAGATAGAATGCCTGAAGGTCTTCAAGAGGTACTGGCTGTGTGTTCAAAGATAGATTCCCGACAAGGATACTGTTACGGGTATACTCGTCGTGACTATTTCGAATAAGCGGATAAACGGCATCAAGCAGCTGCAGATTGGGATTACCGCGCAAAGTTTTTGCTGGCATTACTTTTGAGTAGCGCTTCGAGTATTCGAACGGAAAGCATAACCTTCTTAGGAGAAAAAGTAGTTCGTCCAACAGATGGAGATAGCCACCGCGCAAGACTGACGGGGTAAGATTATATCTGCTGTCAGCCATGCCCCCTGCCGAAATGATTGATATGAAATGTTTGGTTTCTAGCGGCGGCCAGAAGCGTACCGGGTCGCCTGATGTCGCATCGAGATACCAGTAGTCTGCCGAGTTAGGTGGCTGTATGGTGTCAGGTATAAGGCTCGAAAACATCTCCTGTGTTCGGCGAAAGCACTCTTCAATATTGTGGTTGATCCCCGAGACTGATGCATCGTTAGCCAATAGAATAAATTTGCAGTACTTCTCAATTGCCTGGGCTGCATTCCAGTAGAAGGGTCGAGGTCTCTTCTGTATGAGGGCTTGTCTAGCCGATATATAGCTATCGTCAGCCGAAAACAGATAAGTATCGACAAGTAAGGTGAATTTCGCTTCTTCGAGATCAGACAGATTATTCAAACATCCAACTCCCCCGCAAACTCCGCGTTCTCCTGGATATACGCGAACCGCATCTCCGGTCTCTTCCCCATCAGCCGCTCCACCAGGCCCTCCG
This sequence comes from uncultured Alphaproteobacteria bacterium, assembly GCA_963833115.1. GTDB lineage: Bacteria > Pseudomonadota > Alphaproteobacteria > Rhodobacterales > Rhodobacteraceae > Hasllibacter. Next base: position 1,198,628 of record CAWHWS010000002.1, read on the forward strand.
TGCCGTCCTCCCCGGCGGAGACCCGGATCAGCGTCCGCGTCGCGGGGTCCATGGTGGTCTCCTTGAGGTCCTTGGCGTCCATCTCGCCCAGGCCCTTGAAGCGCTGCACGTCGATGCGGCCCTTCGCGCCCAGGCCGCGGGCCATCATGCGGTCCTTGGCGGCGTCGTCGGCGACGTAGAGGCGGCGGGCGCCCTGGGTGAGGCGGTAGAGGGGCGGGCAGGCGAGGTAGAGGTGGCCGGCGTGGATGAGGCCGGGCATCTGGGTGTAGAAGAACGTCATCAGGAGGGCGGCGATGTGGGCGCCGTCGACGTCGGCGTCGGTCATGATGATGACCTTCTCGTAGCGGAGATCCTCCAGCGCGAAGCGGGGGCCCATGCCGCAGCCCAGCGCCTGGGTCAGGTCCGATATCTCCTGGTTGGAGCCCAGCTTGGAGGAGGCGGCGCCCAGGACGTTGAGTATCTTGCCCCGCAGCGGCAGCAGCGCCTGCGTGCGGCGGTCGCGGGCCATCTTGGCGCTCCCGCCGGCGCTGTCGCCCTCCACGAGGAAGATCTCCGTCCCGTCGCGGGTGGCGGAGGAGCAGTCGACGAGCTTGCCCGGCAGGCGCAGGCGCTTGGTGGCGGACTTACGCTGGGTCTCCTTCTCGGCGCGGCGGCGCTGGCGCTCTTCCGCCCTCAAGACGAGGAAATCCAGGATCGCCCCCGCCGCGCGGGTGTCGCCGGCGAGCCAGGTGTCGAAGCGGTCGCGCACGGACGCCTCGACCATGCGGGCGGCGGCCTGGGTTGCGAGGCGGTCCTTGGTCTGCCCGACGAACTCGGGCTCGGCGACGAAGCAGGAGACCATGGCGCAGCCGCCGGCGGTCAGGTCCTCGCGCGTGATCTGGGCGGCCTTGCGGACCCCGGCGAGCTCGCCATGCGCCTTCACGCCCTTGAGGATCGCGGCCCAGAACCCGGCCTCGTGGGTGCCGCCCTCGGGGGTGGGGACGGTGTTGCAGTAGCTGCGGGTGAACCCGTCGCGCGCGGGGGTCCAGTTGACGGCCCATTCGGCAGAGCCCGCGACGCCGAAGCGCTCGCGGAAGGCGACCTTGCCGGCGAAGGGGGCGCCCGCGTAGGTCGGCGCGGCGCCGAGCGTCTCGGTCAGGTGGTCGGCCAGGCCGCCGGGGAAGCGGAAGGTGGCCTCGGCCGGGGTGTCGCCCCCCTGCGCGTGCTTCCAGCGGATCTCCACCCCGCCGAAGAGGTAGGCCTTGGACCGGGCGCTGTCGTGGAGGCGGGCGGGCTTGAGGGCGAGGGCGCCGAAGATCTGCGGATCGGGGTGGAAGGTGACGGTGGTGCCGCGCCGGTTGGGGGCGGCGCCGACCTCCTCCACCGGGCCGAGCGGGAGGCCGCGGGAGAAGGACTGCCGCCAGAGGCGCCGGTCGCGCGCGACCTCGACGGTGAGGGCGTCCGAGAGCGCGTTGACGACCGAGATGCCGACGCCGTGCAGGCCGCCCGAGGTCTCGTAGGCCCCGCCCCCGAACTTGCCCCCGGCGTGCAGGGTGCAGAGGATCACCTCCAGCGTAGAGCGGCCGGGGAACTTCGGGTGCTCCTCCACCGGGATGCCGCGGCCGTTGTCGCGCACGGTGACGGCGCCGCCCTCGTGGAGCTCCACCTCGATGCGGGTGGCGTGGCCGGCGACGGCCTCGTCCATGGCGTTGTCGAGCACCTCGGCGACGAGGTGGTGCAGGGCGCGCTCGTCGGTGCCGCCGATGTACATGCCGGGGCGCTTGCGGACGGGCTCGAGCCCCTCCAGCACCTCGATCTGCGCCGCGCCGTAGGCGGGCTCGCCCGCCGCGCCCAGGAGGTCGTCCGCCATGCCGTCGCTCCGATGTTCCCGTCCCGTTCGGCGCGGTATGGCAGGCGGCGGGGGCGGCGGCTAGCCTCGGGGCAGGGCGGCGGCCTCCGCGGCCAGCGCCGTGATGCGCGCGCGGTCCAGGCCGGCGACGGCGTCCTTCGGCGCGACCCAGGAGCCGCCGGCGCACAGGACGTTCGGCAGCGACAGGTAGCCGGGCGCGTTCGCCAGGGTCACGCCGCCGGTGGGGCAGAACCTCACCTGCGGGATCGGGGCGCCGATGGCCTTGAGCGCGGCGGCGCCGCCCGACGCCTCGGCGGGGAAGAACTTCTGCACGGTGTAGCCGCGCTCCAGGAGGCGCATCGCCTCGGTCGCGGTGGCGCCGCCGGGCAGGAGGGGCAGGCCGTTCGCCTCGCACGCGTCGAGCAGGCGGTCGGTCGCGCCCGGGGAGACGCCGAAGGTCGCCCCGGCGGCGAGCGCGGCCTCCACGTCCTCGGGGGTGAGGAGGGTGCCCGCGCCCACGTGGCCGCCCGGCACGCGCGCCATCTCGCGGATGACGTCGAGGGCGGCCGGGGTGCGCAGCGTGACCTCGAGCACCGGGAGCCCGCCGGCGACGAGCGCCTCGGCCAGGGGGGCGGCGTGGGCCGCGTCCTCGACCACCAGGACGGGGATGATCGGCGCCAGGCGACAGAGGCGCTCGGAGGCGGCGGAGGCGTCGGCCGGGGTCATTCGGCCGGCTCCACGGCGTGGGCATCGTCCGCGACATGCGCGCCGTAGGGGGCGCAGGCGCCGGCCGTCGCCGGGCCGACCGTGCGGCGGAACGTCTCGAACAGCTCGCGGCCCATGCCGTGCGCGTTGGCGGAGAGGTCGGGCGCGGCGGCCTCGCGCGCCTCCCATCCCTCGGTCAGGTTGTCGATGGTGCCGGCGACCGCGTCCACGCGGATCACGTCGCCGTCCATCACCTTGGCGAGCGGCCCGCCATGCGCCGCCTCCGGGGAGACGTGGATCGCGGAGGGCACCTTGCCCGAGGCGCCGGACATGCGCCCGTCCGTCACCAGCGCGACCTTCAGGCCCCGGTCCTGGAGCACCGCGAGGGTGGGGGTGAGCGAGTGCAGCTCGGGCATGCCGTTGGCCGAGGGCCCCTGGAAGCGCACGACGCAGATCATGTCCCCGGTCAGCTCGCCGCGCTGGAAGGCGCGGCGCACGTCGTGCTGGTCGTGGAACACGCGGGCGGGCGCCTCGATCACGTGGCGCGAGGGGTCGACGGCGGACGCCTTCATCACCCCGGTGCCCAGGTTGCCGCGCAGCTCCTTGAGCCCGCCGGTCGGCTGGAACGGGTTCGCGGCGGGGCGCAGGATCCTCTCGTTGTGGCTGGCCTCGGTGCCCGGGCGCCACTCGACCCGGCCGTCCTTCAGGGCCGGCTCCTGCGTATAGCGGTCCAGCCCCTCGCCGGCGATGGTGCGCACGTCCTCGTGCAGGAGGCCGAGCTTCAGGAGCTCGCCGATGAGGAACCCCAGACCCCCCGCGGCGTGGAAGTGGTTCACGTCCGCGAGCCCGTTGGGATAGACCTTCGCCATCAGGGGCACGGCGTCCGAGATGTCGGAGAAGTCCTGCGGGGTCAGGGTGATGCCCGCGGCGCGCGCCATCGCCGGCAGGTGCAGCACGAGGTTGGTCGAGCCCCCGGTGGCCATCAGGCCGACCATGCCGTTGACGAAGCTGCGGATGCCGAGCACCTCGCCCGCGGGGGTGAAGGCGTTGCCCGCGGCGGTGATGGCGAGCGCGCGCTCGGTCGCGGCTTCGGTCAGGGCGTCGCGCAGCGGCGTGCCCGGGTTGACGAAGCTGGCGCCCGGCAGGTGCAGGCCCATGATCTCCATCAGCATCTGGTTGGTGTTGGCGGTGCCGTAGAAGGTGCAGGTGCCCGGCCCGTGATAGGAGGCCATCTCGGCCTCCATCAGCTCGGCGCGCCCGATCTCCCCGGTGGCGAAGCGCTGGCGGACCTTCGCCTTCTCGTCGTTGGGCAGGCCGGAGGTCATGGGCCCGGCGGGCACGAACACGGTCGGCACGTGCCCGAAGGTGGCGGCGGCGATGACGAGGCCCGGCACGATCTTGTCGCACACCCCGAGGTAGAGCGCCGCGTCGAAGCAGTTGTGCGACATGCCGACGGCGGCGGCCATGGCGATGACGTCGCGGCTGAAGAGGGAGAGCTCCATCCCCGGCTGCCCCTGCGTGACGCCGTCGCACATGGCCGGCACGCCGCCGGCGACCTGGGCGGTGGCGCCGCTCCGGCGGGCGATGTCGCGGATGCGGTCGGGGTAGTCCTCGAACGGGCGGTGCGCCGAGAGCATGTCGTTGTAGGCGGTGATGATGCCGAGGTTCGGCGCCGTGCCGCCGGCGAGCGTGCCCTTGTCCCCCTCCATCGCGGCGTAGGCGTGGGCCTGGTTCGAGCACGAGAGGTGCGCGCGCACGGGGCCGGCGTCCACGGCGGCCTTCATGTTGGCGAGGTAGGCCCCGCGCGGCCCTTCGGAGCGTTCGCGGATGCGGTCGGTGACGCGGGCGATGCGGTCGTCGAGGGGCATGGGCGGTCCTCCGGGTGCGGGCTCGGCGTCCCGCTATCATGGTGGCGCTAGCGCGGCCAGCCGGCGGGCGCGTCCGGCGCGGCTTTCGCCCGCGGGCGGCGCCCGGTAAGGCGGGCCCATGACCGACGCCGACGACCCGTCCGGGGACCGCCCGGTCCTGCGCCTCAAGCCGAAGGCGGACCCGCGCCGCGTGCGCCGGGGCGCGCCGTGGGTGTACCTGTCCGACATCGTCGCGGACCGGCGCGCCAAGTCGATCCCGGCGGGCACGATCGCCACCCTCGAGGATGCCGAGCGCGCGCCGGTCGCCACGGTCGCGGTGAACATGGGATCGAAGATCGCGGCCCGGGTGATGGACCACGACCCCGCGGCCGTGATCGACGCGGCCTGGATCGCGGGCCGGCTCGCCGCCGCCGCGGACCTTCGGGCCCGGGCCTTCGACGCGCCGTTCCACCGGCTCGTCCACGCCGAGGCGGACGGCCTGCCGGGCGTGATCGTGGACCGGTTCGGGGCGGTCGCGGTCCTGCAGCCGAACGCGGCCTGGGCCGCTCGGATGGAGGAGGAGATCGCGGACGCGCTCGTGGCGCTCGGCATGACCACGGTTCTGCGAAACGCCGGCGGGCGGGCGCGCGAGCTCGAGGGGCTGGACGCCGCGTCCGGCACCCTGCGCGGCGCGGCGCCCACCGCTCCGGTGCGGGTGGAGATGAACGGCGCGACCTATCTGGCCGACCTGACCGGCGGGCAGAAGACGGGCCTCTACTACGACCAGCGCCCCAATCAGGCCATGGCGGCGCGGCTCGCGCGCGGCTCGGTGCTGGACGTGTTCTCCCATGTCGGGGGCTTCGCGCTGGCGATGCTGGCGGGCGGGGCGGAGCGCGCGCTGTGCGTGGACGGCTCGGCGCCGGCGCTGGAGCTGGCGCTCGCCGGCGCCGAGGCGGGCGGCGTCGCGGGCCGGCTCGAGATCCGGCGCGGCGACGCCTTCGCCACGATGGCGGCGCTGGCCGCCGAGGGCGCGGCCTTCGACAGTGTGGTCTGCGACCCGCCCGCCTTCGCCCCCGCCAAGGCGGCCCTGGAGGCGGGGCTGCGCGGCTACGAGAAGGTCGCTTTGCTGGCGGCGCCCCTGGTCGCGCCGGGGGGCTATCTGGTGCTGTGCTCGTGCTCGCACGCGGCGGACCTGGCGTCGTTCCGCACCGCGTCCCTGCGGGGGCTGGGCCGCGCGCGGCGGCGCGGGCGGATCGTGCACACTGGCTTCGCGGGGCCGGACCACCCGGTGCATCCGCATCTCGCGGAGAGCGGCTACCTCAAGGCGGTCTTCCTGAGGCTGGACTAGGCGTGCGCGCTTGCCTGGACGCCTGCGTCCTCTACCCGACTGTGATGCGCGCGGTCCTGATCGGGGCGGCGCGCGCGGGCCTCTACGAGCCGGTCTGGTCGGCGCGCATCCTGGAGGAGTGGCGCCGGGCGGCGGCGCGGCGCGGGGAAGACCCCGCGCTCGTCGCGGGCGAGATCGCCGTCCTGCGGAGCGGCTTCCCGCGCGCGGAGGCGCCGTCGCCGGGCATGGACGCGTGGCTTCCCGATCCGGACGACGTGCACGTCCTGTCCGCGGCGGTGGCGGGCGGGTGCGACACGCTGGTCACGGCGAACCTGAAGGACTTTCCGACGCGCGTGCTTTCGGCGCACGGGCTCGTGCGGCGCGATCCCGATGGATTAGCCGCCGAATGGGCGGTGGAGACGCCGGCCACGATGGGTGCGGTCGCCGCCGACGTGCTGCGGGCGGCGCAGAGCCTGCCCGGCGGGCCTTGGACGCCCCGGACGCTGTTCCGGAAGGCCCGCATGCCCCGCTTCGCGAAAGCGGTCGAGCGGGCGATGTGAGGTCCTCCCGCCCGCCCTCGTCGCCTTGCGGCGCCTCGCGCGGTTGGGCCGGGCGCCTCGTCGCTGCGCGACGTCGGCGCGGCCGCTGCGCTGGCGGGGGGCGTCCTTGGGGCGGGAACGCCCTGGACGGAGGTGCGCCTCCGGCGGGGATACTTGGATCAAGATGAGGGGGCGGGTCCGAATTCTTCTCCTGCCCTCTCATCTTGACGCAAATATCCCGGGGAGCGGGAGGGGCAGGGCCCCTCGCAGGGCCGGGCGAGGGGGGCCTCGGCTCCCGGAGCCCGGCCCTTCCCCCTTTAGGCAAGCGCCCAGCGGGCCTCGTTCCGTTCGATGGCGGCGATGCGCTCGGCGGTCTTGGGATGGGACATCATCCAGGCCGGCACGGCGCCGCCGCGTGACTGGGTCAGGGCCTCGAGCTTGCCGAACAGGGATTTCTGCGGCGCCGTGCCGATCCCGGCTTTCATGAGGAGGGCGCTCGCATAGGCGTCGGCTTCGTACTCGTCCCCTCGGCTCAGGCGCGCGGCCAGGAGCGAGCAGAGCGCGCCCGCGATCATCACGCCGAACCCGGGGAGGACGCGCGACAGCACCATCGCCAGCGTCGTTCGCAGCGCGTTCTGACCGGAGAAGTCGATCATCCGGCGGCGAGAATGTCCCAGGGCCACGTGCCCGAGCTCGTGGGCGATGACGGAGGCGATCTCCTCGGCGGAGACCTCTCCCGCGCGGTACTTCCGGTAGAAGCCCCGCGTGATGAAGATGCGCCCGTCCGGCGCCGCGAGCCCGTTCACCGGGTCGGTCTCGTAGATGTGGACCCGCACCCGCTCGACCTCCAGCGCCTCGGCCATGCGGGCGCAGAGCGCGCGGAGCGGGCCGTCGGCGAGCTCGCTCGACTTCTGGTCGAGCTCCCTCGCGGTCCGCCAGGCGGAGAATCGGTAGAGGACGAGGCCGTAGAGGACGGCGAGGAGGATCGGCGTGACCTTGATCATGCTCCGAATATGGGGCGCCGCGGTGGAACGGGGTAGGGGGGCCGCGCGTCGAGGGCGAAAGGACGCATCCCATGCCCGACATCCCCGACTGGACCAGCCCCTTCCTCGACGCCGCGATCCTGGTGCCGCTGACCATGCTCTACGTGCGCGTCGTCGGCCTGCGGGCGTTCGCGAAGATGAGCGCCCACGACTTCGCGGTGACGGTCGGGCTCGGCTCGGTGCTGGCGGCGACGGTCCTGAACCACGACACGCCGTGGTGGCAGGGGGCGCTGGCGCTCGCCGCGCTGCTGGGGGTGCAATGGGCCGTCGGCACGCTGCGCACCCTCGTCCCCGGCGCGCAGCGGTGGACCGACAACGAGCCCCTGGTCCTGATGACGCGGGGCGAGGAGCGGCCGCGCGCCATGCGCCGCGCGCGCCTCACCTCCGACGACCTGCGCCAGAAGCTGCGCCTCGCCGGGATCGCCGACCCGTCCGCCGCCGCCATGGTGATCCTGGAGACGACCGGCGACATCGCCGTCCTGCGGGACGTGCCCGCGGCGCATCTGACGGCCGAGGTGCGCGGCGCCGCGGGGGGAGGGGCGCCCCCTGAGCGGGACGCGCGGCCTCCGGCGTCCGGACCTCCTCGGAACACCCCCAGGACGGGCGCCGGCCGGAGCTGCAGTCGCCCGGCGCGACCGTCCTCGCCGCCGCCCCCGCGCCGTGGATGACGGATCGCGCCCGGCGGCCCATGAGGGCCGGGTCGCGCGCATCTCAGATGCCCGGCGGGCCCGTCCGGCCCGGGGGCGGCGCGCGCCCCTCAACTCAGGACGCGCATCCCGCGCGTCAGGCCCTCGAGCGTGAGCGGCACCATCCGGTCCGCGCCGAGGATCTCGCGGATCATCCCGGTCGACTGGGTATGCCGCCAATGCGCCTCCGCCACCGGGTTGATCCACAGGTGGCGCGCCCAGCGGGCCGTCAGCCGCCCGAGCCAGACCTGCCCGGCCTCGGCGTTCCAGTGCTCGACCGCGCCGCCGGGGATCGCGACCTCGTAGGGGGACATCGCCGCGTCGCCCACGAGGATCAGCGTCCAGTCCGGGCCGTAGGTGTTGAGCACGTCCAGCGTCGGGGTGACCTCCTCCCGGCGGCGGCGGGCGGAGCGCCAGAGGCCCTCGTAGACGCAGTTGTGGAAGTAGAACCGCTCGAGATGCGCGAACTCGGAGCGGGCGGCGGAGAAGAGGTCCGAGACGACCGCCACGTGGTCGTCCATCGAGCCGCCGACGTCGAGCATGAGGAGGACCTTCGCCGCGTTGCGCCGCTCGGGGCGCATCACGAGGTCGAGATGGCCCTGCCGGGCGGTGCCGCGGATCGTCGCGTCGAGGTCGAGCTCCTCGGCCGCGCCCTCGCGCGCCCAGCGGCGCAGGCGGCGCAGCGCGACCTTGATGTCGCGCGTGCCGATCTCGCGGCGGTCGTCGTAGTCGCGGAACTCTCGGCGGTCCCAGACCTTGGCGGCGCGGCGGTGGCGCGAGCCGTCCTGGCCGATGCGCACGCCCTCGGGGTTGTAGCCGTAGGCGCCGAACGGGGAGGTGCCGGCGGTGCCGATCCATTTCGAGCCGCCCTGGTGGCGGCCCCGCTGCTCGGCCAGACGCTCTCGCAGGGTCTCCATCAGCTTCTCGAAGCCGCCCAGCGCCTCGATCTCGGCGCGCTCCTCGGGGGTCAGGTGCTTCTGCCGCCTCTCGCCGGAGCCAGTCGGCGGGCAGGTCCATCGCCTCCAGTCACCGCCTCGTCCGGGATCGCTTCGATCCCCTCGAAGGCCTGGGCGAAGGCGCGGTCGAAGCGGTCCAGGTGGCGCTCGTCCTTGACGAGGGAGAGGCGCGCGAGGTGGTAGAACGCCTCCACGTCGCCGATGCCGAGCCCGGCGCGCAGCGCGGCGAGGAAGTCGAGCCATTCGCGCAGGGACGCCGGCACGCCCTGCGCCCGCAGCGCCCCGAAGAACGGCAGCAGCACTAGAGCGCGTAGCGGTCGAGGACGATCGCGAAGATCAGGCCGGCGATCCCCGCGGCGATGCCGAAGCCCGTGCCGTACTGCCACTTGTCGAGCCGGTTGCCACCGCGCCCGCCGGCGAGGCGGGCGCCGTAGGCCGCGCCCAGGGCGGCGCAGATCAGCGGGATCATCGCGGGCCTCGCGTGCTCGTGCGTCGGGGCGCTCCGCGTATCGCGCCGCGCGCGCGCTGTCGAGCGCGGGGCCTAGCGCCCGCCGCGCGAGAGGAAGGCGAGGCGCTCGAAGAGGTGCACGTCGGCCTCGGTCTTCAGGAGGGCGCCGTGGAGCGGTGGCAGGGCGTGCCTGCCCTCCGCGCGCAGGTCCGCGGGGGTCAGGTCCTCGGCCAGGATCAGCTTGAGCCAGTCGAGCATCTCGGACGTGCTCGGCGGCTTCTTGAGGCCGGGCGCGGCGCGCACCTCGAAGAAGCGGGCGAGCGCGGCGGTCAGGAGCGCGTCCTTCAGGCCGGGCTGGTGCACCTCGACGATGGCGCGCAGCGTCGCCTCGTCGGGGAAGGCGATGAAGTGGAAGAAGCAGCGCCGCAGGAACGCGTCGGGCAGCTCCTTCTCGTTGTTGGAGGTGATGATGACGATGGGGCGCAGCTCGGCGCGGATCGTCTCGCCGGTCTCGTAGACGTGGAACTCCATCCGGTCGAGCTCCTGCAGGAGGTCGTTCGGGAACTCGATGTCGGCCTTGTCGACCTCGTCGATGAGGAGGACCACGCGCTGCGTCGCGGTGAACGCCTCCCAGAGCTTGCCGGGGCGGATGTAGTTGGCCACGTCCGAGGTGCGCGGATCGCCGAGCTGGCTGTCGCGCAGGCGGCTGACCGCGTCGTACTCGTAGAGTCCCTGGGCCGCGCGGGTGGTCGACTTCACGTGCCATTCGATGAGGGGCGCGCCGATGCCGGCGGCGACCTGGCGCGCGAGCTCGGTCTTGCCGGTGCCGGGCTCGCCCTTCACCAGGAGGGGCCGCTCGAGGAGCATCGCGGCGTTGACCGCCTGCATCAGGGCCGGGGGCGCGACGTATCGGTCCGTCCCGGAGAAGGCGTGTGTCATGGCGGGTCCCCCGGCGGCTGGCGCGCCGGCCATAGGCGCGCGGCGCGGCGGGCGCAAATGGAGGGAGCCGCGCCGCGGGGCGGGCCCGTGGTGACGGGCCCGTAGTGACAGCCCGGCGGCGCCGATGTATGGCCGCGCCAAGCCCGGCGAGCCCGGGCCACGGGACACACCCGCGTGGCACGCCCAACGATGCCGCCGGTAGGAACAGGGACGAACACCGCATGAAAGCCGAGACCTTCGCCGACGACGAGTACCGCCCCGCCGAGGACGAGCCCTTCATGAACGAGCGCCAGCTCGACTATTTCCGTCGCAAGCTCGAGGCCTGGAAGGCCGAGCTCCAGGCCGGCTCGCGCGACACCGTCGCGGGGCTCCAGGACGGCACCCGCAACATCCCCGACAGCGCCGACCGCGCCTCCGAGGAGACCGACCGCTCGCTCGAGCTGCGCACCCGCGACCGGCAGCGCAAGCTGGTCGCCAAGATCGACAAGGCCCTGCGCCGGATCGAGAACGACGAGTTCGGCTTCTGCGAGGCGACGGGCGAGCCGATCAGCCTCAAGCGCCTGGACGCGCGGCCCATCGCGACCATGAGCCTGGCCGCCCAGGAGAAGCACGAGCGCCGCGAGCGGGTGCACCGCGCCGACTGAGGCTCGCGAGCCCGCCGCCGCGCGGGGGGCGAACCTCGGGCGCGAGGTCTGCGTCGCGGGCGGGGGGATCGGCGGGCTGACCGCCGCCATCGCCTTCGCCAGGGCCGGCGCGCGCGTCACCGTCGTCGAGCGGGCGCCGGCGCTGCGCGAGGTGGGCGCCGGGCTCCAGCTCTCCCCGAACGGCGGCGCGGCGCTGGCGGCGCTCGGGCTCCTGCCGGAGATCGAGGCCGCGGGCGATCCGTCGCGCGCGGTGACGCTCCGCTCGGGGCGCACCGGGCGGCGCGTGGCGCGGGTGCCGCTGCACGCGCCGCCCGGGATGCCGGCGCACCGCCCCCTCCACCGGGCCGACCTCATCGCGATCCTGTCGCGCGCGGCCGTGGCGGCGGGGGTCCGGATCCGCCTCGGCGCCGGCGCGGCCTGCGCGCGGGCGGGCGAGGGCGGGCGCCCGGTCCTGGAGCTGGAGGGCGGGGAGCGGGTGACGCCGGACCTCCTCGTCGGGGCGGACGGCATCCGCTCTCGGGTGCGCGCCGCGCTGGGCGAGGCGGCGCCGGCGCGCTTCACCGGGCAGGTGGCGTGGCGGGCGACGGTGCCGGGCATCGGCCCCGAGGCCGCGGCGGGCGGCGACGAGGGCCCGGCGATCCACCTCTTCCCCGGCCGGCACGTCGTGGCCTACCCGCTGCGCGGCGGGGCGCTGGTGAACCTGGTGGCCGTGGCCGAGCGGGACGAGTGGGCCGAGGAGGGGTGGTTCCACGCGGACGATCCCGGCCGGCTGCGCGCGGCGTTCGGGGACGCCTCGCCCGGGCTCGCGGCGCTGCTGGGCCGGGTCGGGGCCTGCGCGCTCTGGGGCCTGTTCCGCCATCCGCCGGCGGCGCGCCTCGGCGCGGGGGGCATCGCCCTGATCGGGGACGCGGCGCACCCGACGCTGCCCTTCCTCGGGCAGGGCGCCAACCTCGCGATCGAGGACGCCTGGACGCTGGCCGCCGAGACGGACGCGCCCGTGCCCCTGCCCGCCGCGCTGGAGCGCTGGGACGCGCGGCGGCGGCCCCGCATCGTGCGCGCGCTGGCGGCGGCGGACCGCAACGCGGTGGACTACCATCTGGGCGGGCCCCGGCGGATCGCGGCGCACGCGGCGCTTGGCGTGGCGGGGGCGCTGGCGCCCGGTATCCTGACCCGGCGCTACGCCTGGCTGCACGGGCACGACGTGACGGCGCCGCGCTAGGCGGCGAGCTCGATCCAGACGGGGGTGTGGTCGGAGGGCTTGGCCTTGGCGCGGGGCCCGGTCTCGATCCAGGCGCCGGTCAGGCGGTCGGCGGCCTGCGGCGTCAGGAGGTGATGGTCGATCCGGAGCCCGTGATTGCGGTCGAAGGCGCCGCCGAAATAGTCCCAGTAGCTGTAGTGCCCCGGCCCGGCCTGGCGCAGGCGCAGCGCGTCCGAGAGGCCGAGATGGGCGATCCGCCGGAACGCCGCGCGCGTGGCGGGCAGCATCAGGGCATCCTGCCGCATCCGCTCGGGGCGGGCGGCGTCCTCGTCCTGCGGGATGACGTTGTAGTCGCCGGCGATCACCGCCGCCGCCTCCTCGGCCAGGAGGGCGCGCACGCGGTCCTCCAGCCGGGCCATCCAGGCGAGCTTGTAGTCGTATTTCTCGCCGGGCGCGGGGTTGCCGTTGGGCAGGTAGAGGCAGCAGACGCGCAGCGCGACCTCCCCCACGACGGTCGCCTCGATCCAGCGCGCCTCCTCGTCGTCCGCGCCCTGCCGGCCCGCGCCCTCCGCGCCCGGCAGGCCGCGCGAGACGTCCTCCAGCGGCAGCTTGGAGGCGATGGCGACGCCGTTGAATCCCTTCTGGCCGTGGGTCTCCAGGTTATAGCCCCGGTCCTCGAACAGCTCCCTCGGGACGCCCTCGTCCACGGACTTGATCTCCTGGAGGAGGGCGACGTCCGGCGCGCTCTCGTCGAGCCAGTCGGCGACGGCCTGCGCGCGGGCCTTGATGCCGTTCACGTTGAATGTGGCGATCTTCATGGCCCCGGTGTCGCGCGCCGGGCGGGCGCTGTCGAGGCCGCGCGCGGGGCGGGCGCTGTCGGGAGGCCCCGCCCGACGCGGCGACGGTGGATCGCCGCATCGGGTCCGGACGGTCCGGGGGAACGGACGGACGCCCGCGGGGCCATGGGCCGGCTCGTGCTCGGGGGGGAACGCGTCCCGTTGCCTGCCCGCGTTCCGTCTACACCGGCATCCTTCAACCCTGGCGCGAAACTCCACCCGGCTCCGGAATGGGCGAGATGCCGCCGTCCTGCCCAGGGAGGGCAGGCGCCCATCCGCCGGCGCGCCCCGCCGGGGGGCGGATCACATGGAGAAGGAGACGCCGCAGCCGCACGAGCTGCTCGCGTTGGGGTTGTCGATCACGAAGCGCGAGCCGATCAGCTCCTCGGCGTAGTCGATCGTCGCGCCGGCCAGGAAGGGGAGGGAGACCTCGTCCACCAGGACGGTCTCGCCGCCCTCGGCGAGGCGCAGGTCGCCCTCGGCCGGATCGCCGAGCTCGATCTGGTACTGGAAGCCCGAGCAGCCCCCGCCCTCGACCGCGACGCGCAGCGCCTTGCCCTGGGCCGCGGCGCCGATCTCGGCCAGGCGCTCGTAGGCGCGGGGCGTGACCTTGGGGGGAAGGAACATCGCGGGGCCTCGTGGATTCACATGCTGCGCTCGCCACCATATATGGTAGGGGCGAGACGTCACAAGCCGGAGGGGCCATGCCCGCCGCCATCCCCTTGACCGCGCTGCCGCCGCGTCTGCCGGGGGCGCCCGCCTGCGTGCCCGAGCGCGAGCCGCGGCCGGCTCCACCCCGAGGCGCCGAGCCCGCACCGCTCCTGCTTCCAGCGCGACCGCGACCGCATCATCCACGCCAGCGCGTTCCGCCGCCTCAAGCACAAGACGCAGGTCTTCGTCGAGCACGAGGGCGACTACTACCGCACGCGCCTCACCCATTCGATCGAGGTGGCGCAGGTGGCGCGCACGATCGCCGGGGCGCTGGGCCTCGACGGCGAGCTCACCGAGGCGGTGGCCCTCGCCCACGACCTCGGCCACACCCCGTTCGGCCACACCGGGGAGGACGCGCTGGCGGCGGCGATGGACCCGCATGGCGGCTTCGACCACAACGCCCAGGCGATCCGGATCGTCACCCGCCTGGAGCGGCACTACGCGGCCTTCGACGGGCTCAACCTCACCTGGGAGACGCTGGAGGGCATCGCCAAGCACAACGGGCCGGTGACCGGCGACGTGCCCTGGGCGCTGGCGGAGTACGACGGGGTGCACGACCTCGAGCTCGCCACCCATGCCGGCGCCGAGGCGCAGGTGGCCGCGCTCTCGGACGACATCGCCTACACCAACCACGACCTGCACGACGGCCTGCGCGCCGGGCTCTTCGACGAGGCCGAGGCGGCCGGCCTGCCCCTCCTGGCGCCGGCCTATGCCGAGGTCGACGCGCTCCACCCGGGCCTCGACGCCGAGCGGCGGCGGCACGAGGCGCTCCGCCGGGTGTTCGGGGCGATGGTGTCGGACGTCATCGCCGCCTCGCGCGTCCGGCTGGCGGAGATCGGGGCGGGCGGGCCGGAGGCCGTGCGCCATGCCGGCCGGCCGGCGGTCCTGTTCTCTCCCGCGATGCGCGCGGAGATCGAGGGCGTGCGCGCCTTCCTCTTCGAGCGGATGTACCGCGCGCCCCAGGTGATGGAGATGCGCGCCCGGACCGCCGAGATCGTGGCCGACCTGTTCCCGCTCTACATGGCGCGGCCGGACCTCCTGCCCGCCGCCTGGGCGGCCGACGTCGCCGCCGCGCGCGGGGAGACCGCCCTGGCGCGCATCGCCTGCGACTACGTGGCCGGGATGACGGACCGCTTCGCGATCAAGGAATGGCAGCGCCTGGCCGGGTAGGGCCGCGTTGCGAAGGCGGGGGGCGCGTGGCAGGACGGCGCCGATCCAACCCGGAGCGCGCCATGAACCTCTTCGCCGACATCCGCGCCCTGGTGGCGGGCTCGCTGGACGCGATGGCGCGGGACGGGGCGCTGCCCGGAGGCCTGGACCACGGCGCCGTCACCGTCGAGCCGCCGCGCGACGCCGCCCATGGCGACATGGCGACGAACGCCGCGATGGTCCTGGCCAGGCCCGCGGGGCGCAAGCCGCGGGAGATCGCGGAGGCCCTGGCCGGGCGCCTCGCGGCGGACCCCAGGGTGGAGGCCGCGGAGGTCGCAGGGCCCGGCTTCCTCAACCTCCGGCTCTCGGACGCGGCCTGGCAGGGGGTCGTCGCCGCCGCGCTGGAGGAGGGGTTCGGGCGTTCGGCCGTCGGCGCCGGGCGGCGGGTCAACGTGGAGTACGTGTCCACCAACCCGACGGGCCCCCTCCACGTGGGCCATGCCCGCGGCGCGGTGTTCGGCGACGCGCTGGCCGCCCTGCTGGAGCATTCGGGCCACGAGGTGACGCGCGAGTACTACGTCAACGACGGGGGCGGTCAGGTCGACGCGCTCGCGCGCTCGGTCTACCTGCGCTATCTCGAGGCGCATGGCCGGGACGTCGAGTTCCCCGAGGGCGTCTATCCCGGCGACTACCTGATCGGCGTGGGCGCGGCCCTGAAGGACGCGGTGGGCGAGGACTATCTCGACGCCCCGGAGGACCGCTGGCTGGCCCATGTCCGCGAGTTCGCGACCGACGCGATGATGACGCTGATCCGTGCGGACCTCGCCTCGATCGGCGTCGAGATGGACGTCTTCTTCTCGGAGAAGTCGCTCTACGGGACCGGCCGGATCGAGGCGGCGATCGAGGCGCTGGACGCCAAGGGCCTCATCTACGCCGGCACGCTGGAGCCGCCGAAGGGCAAGCTGCCCGAGGACTGGGAGCCGCGCGAGCAGACGCTGTTCCGCTCCACCGCGCACGGAGACGACGTCGACCGGCCGATCAGGAAGTCGGACGGGTCCTGGACCTATTTCGCGCCGGACATCGCCTATCACTTCGACAAGGTGGAGCGCGGCTTCGACGAGCTCATCGACGTGTTCGGCGCGGACCATGGCGGCTACGTCAAGCGGATGAAGGCGGCCGTCTCGGCCCTGACGGACGGCGCGGTGCCGCTGGACGTCAAGCTGGTGCAGCTCGTGCGGACCTACCGGAACGGGGAGCCGGTGAAGCTCTCCAAGCGGGCGGGCAACATCATCCTGCTGTCGGACGTGATCGAGGAGGTGGGCGCGGGCGCCACGCGCTTCCACATGCTCACGCGCCGCAACGACGCGCCGCTCGATTTCGACTTCGCCCTGGTGCGCGAGCAGAGCCGGGAAAACCCCGTCTTCTACGTGCAGTACGCGCACGCGCGGGTGCGATCGGCGCTGCGCAAGGCCGCGGAAGCGGGGATCGACCTCGCGCCCGCGCCGGACCTAACGCTCCTGAGCGACGCGGCGGAGATCGGCCTGGCGCGCAAGATCGGCGAATGGCCCCGGCTGGTGGAGATCGCGGCCCGGGGGCACGAGCCGCACCGGATCGCGTTCTACCTCTACGAGCTCGCCTCGGAGTTCCACGCGCTGTGGAACCGCGGCAACGAGGCGCCGCATCTGCGCTTCGTGCGGGAGGACGACCCCGAGGGCTCGCGCGCGCGCCTCGCGCTGGCGCGGGCGGCGGGGCGGACGGTCGCCGCCGGGCTGGGCGTGCTCGGCGTCGAGCCGCTCGACGAGATGCGATGATGCCGCACCGGCGATGCGGAGCGGCCACGGCGGCGGCGCGGGCCGCGCGCGCCGGGTTGCGACTCGCGCGGGGCGGCCCGTAGCCTGACCTCGCCCGGACGGCATCGAGACGGCGCCGCCACGACGCGGCCCGCCGGCGCCGGGCGAGAGGCGGAGCAGCGAGCGGGCGCCACGGCGCGGCGCAGGCGGAGGCAGGCATGACGACGATGGACGGCGGAGGGGGCTGGGCGGCCCCGGCGGACGCGCAGGCGCAGAGCTGGCACCGCGACGACCTGTTGGAGGACTACCGCACCCCGAGCCGGGGCGCGGCGACGCTGCGGGCGCTCGGGCACTGGGTCGGCGCGCTCGCCTCCCTCGCCCTGGTCGCGGGGATCGTCGTCTGGGGCTGGCAGACGGTCACGCGCGAGGCGCACGGCGTGCCCATCGTCCGGGCGCTGGCCGGCGAGGCTCGGATCGCCCCGGAGGCGCCGGGCGGGCAGGTGATGGCGGACCAGGGGCTCGCTCTCGGGGGCGTCCAGGAAGGCCGCGGCACGGCGGCGGCGCCCGACAGCGTGACCCTGGCCCCGAGCGGCACCGACCTCGCGATGGAGGACAGGCTGATCCCCTTCTCGGGCGCCGTGCCGGCGGAGGAGCCCGCGCTCGAGCCCGCCGCCGTGGAGCCGGAGGACGCTGCGGCCGAGATGGCTGAGGCGGCGCCGGCGTCGGCGCGGCCGGATCCCGCCGATATCGTGGCGGCGAGCCTGCCCGGCGTCGCGGCCTCCCCGCGGCCGTCCGGGCGCCCGGCGATCGTCGTCGCGCTCGCCGCGGCCATCGGCGGCACGCTCCCGCCCGCCGCCGCGGCCCCCGTGCCGCTTCCCGGCGAGGCGCCCGGCGCGATCACGGTTCGGCTGGGCGACTTCGCGACCGAGGACGCGGCGCGCGACGCCTGGGCCGACCTCGCGCAGGATGCGCGCCTGGCCGCCCGGACACCGGCGATCGGCGCGGTGAGCGAAGGCGGGCGCGATTTCTGGCGCCTCCAGGCGGCCGGGTTCGCGGCGCCGCGGGACGCGGAGCGGCTGTGCCGGGAGCTCGAGGGCGAGGGCATCTCCTGCGTGCCCGCCGGCCTCGGCTGACATGGCGGCGCCCCTGATCCTCGGCTGCGCCGGGGAGGAGCTGGGGCGCGGCGAGGCCGCCTTCTTCCGGGCGGCCGACCCGTGGGGGTTCATCCTCTTCGCGCGCAACGGCGCCGATCCAGAGGGGCTGCGCCGGCTGACCGCGGAGCTCCGCGCCGCCGTCGGGCGGCCCGCCCCGGTCCTCATCGACCAGGAGGGGGGCCGCGTGCAGCGCCTCCGCCCGCCGCGGTTCCGCGCGCATATGCCGGCGCTGGACATGGTCCGCGCGGTCGGGCCCGCCCGCGCGGTCGAGGCGATGGAGCTGCGCTCCGCGCTGATCGCGGCCGAGCTCATCGCCTGCGGGATCGACGTGAACTGCGCGCCGCTCGCCGACCTCGTGGAGCCGGCGACGCATCCGATCCTCCTCGACCGGCTCTACGGGGACGATCCCGGGACGGTGGCCGCGCTCTGCCGCGCCGCGCTGCGGGGCATGGAGGCGCAGGGCGTGCTCGGCGTGGTCAAGCACGTGCCCGGCTACGGGCGCGCCACCCTGGACGGGCACCTCGCGCTCTCCCGGCTGACGCAGCCCCTGGCCGAGCTCGAGGCGCGGGACTTCGCGCCGTTCCGCGCCCTGGCGGACGCGAGCCTGGCGATGACCGCCCATATCGTCGTGGAGGCGCTGGACCCGGAGCGGCCGGCCACGACCTCGCCCGCGGTGATGGCCCATGTCCGCGGCGCGCTTCGCATGGACGGGCTGATGATGACGGACGACATCTCGATGGAGGCGCTGGACGGCCCGGTGCCGGCGCGGGGCCTCGCGGCGCTGGCGGCGGGCTGCGACGTGGTCCTGCACTGCAATGGCGAGATGGCGGAGATGGCGGCGCTCGCGGAGGCGCTGCCGCCGATGACCGCCGAGGCGGCGCGCCGGGCGACGCGCGCCCTCGCGCGGCGCCGCGCCCCCGGCCCGTTCGACGCCGCCGAGGCCGCCCGGCGCCTGACGTCCCTGGGCGGCCTGCCTTGACACGCGGCCCGCGCGCGCGACCCTGACGGCATGGACGAGGAGACGCGCGCGCGGCGCGCCGCCGAGGCGCTGGTGGTGGACGTGGACGGGTTCGAGGGCCCGCTCGACCTCCTGCTGGCGCTCGCGCGCGCGCAGAAGGTCGACCTCCTGGAGGTCGACGTCCTCGCCCTGGTCGAGCAGTACCTCGCCTTCGCCCGGGCCGCCGACGGGCTGCGGATCGAGCTGGCGGCGGACTACCTCGTGATGGCGGCCTGGCTGACCTACCTCAAGTCGCGCCTCCTGCTGCCGCCCGAGCCGGGCGAGGAGGGCCCGGACGCGGACGCGCTCGCCGCGCATCTCGCGTTCCAGTTGCGCCGCCTCGAGGCGATGCGGGAGGTCGCCGGGCGCCTGATGGCGCGCGACCGCCTGGGCGAGGGACGCTTCGCCCGCGGGGCGCCGGAGGAGGGCCGGAGGGAGGTGCGCACGATCCTGACGGCGAACGTCGTCGACCTGATGCGCGCCTATGCCCGGCTGCGCACGCGCGGCGATTTCCGCCCCTATGTCGTCGACCGCGCCGATCTCTACACGATGGAGGAGGCGCTGGGGCGCCTCGCCATGGCGGTGCGGGGCGCGGAGCGGTGGACGGGGCTCGCCAGCTTCCTGCCGGAGGGGTGGCGGGGCGGCGCGCGGGGCCGGTCGGCCACGGCCGCGACCTTCGCCGCCTCCCTGGAGCTGGTGCGCACGGGGGCGGTGGAGCTGCGCCAGGGGCCGGCGGCGCCCGAGCTGCGCGCCCGGCGATGACGGGCGCGCAGCCCCCCCTCTGGGAGGCGCCGCCCGCCGCGGCGCAGGAGCGCATGGTCGAGGCGATCCTCTTCGCCGCCGCCGCGCCCCTGACCCTGCGCGATCTGGCCGCGCGCCTGCCGGAGGGCAGCGATCCGGCCGCGGCGTTGGGCGCGCTGCGCCGCCGCTACGAGGGGCGCGGCGTGCGCGTCGAACGGGCCGGCGAGGGCTGGGCCCTGCGGACCGCGCCCGACCTCGCCCCGCTCCTGCGACAGGAGGCGGTGCGCCATCGCAAGCTGAGCCGGGCGGCGATCGAATGCCTGGCGATCGTCGCCTACCATCAGCCCGCGACGCGCGCCGAGATCGAGGAGATCCGCGGCGTCGCGCTGGGGCGGGGCACGCTCGACCAGCTCCTCGAGCTCGGCTGGATCGGCCCCGGCCGGCGGCGCGAGACCCCCGGCCGGCCGGGCACGTTCGTGACCACGACCGCCTTCCTCGACCATTTCGCGCTGGCGAGCGCGCGCGACCTGCCGGGATTGGCGGAGCTGCGCGCCGCGGGGCTCCTGGACGCCCGCCCGCCGCCGGACGGGGCGGGGGAGGCGGCGCCGCGGCTGGACCTGCCGGAGGACGGCTAGGGCGCGGCGAAGTGCTTGG
This sequence comes from uncultured Alphaproteobacteria bacterium, assembly GCA_963833115.1. Lineage (GTDB taxonomy): Bacteria > Pseudomonadota > Alphaproteobacteria > Rhodobacterales > Rhodobacteraceae > Hasllibacter. The sequence continues at coordinate 1,218,820 of CAWHWS010000002.1, forward strand.
AGAGCTTGAGCCCCTGACCCTGGTAATTCGAGCCGCGCCCCGATCCGTAGAGGATGTCGGGCGGCTCGGTCATCGCCTCGTAGATCAGGCGGCCGACGTCCTGCCCGTGCTCGAGGGCGAAGGGCGCCTCGTGGCAGCGGACCTCCAGCACGCCGCGCGCGCCGGCGCCGCCCGCCGGGCCGTGGCCGAAGCCCGGGTCGAAGAAGCCGGCGTAATGGACGCGGAACTCTCCGACCATCGCGAGATAGGGCGCCATCTCGGCGGCGAAGCCGGGCGGGATGTGGACCGCCTCCCGGCTCATCAGGATGTGGAACGCGCCCGGATCGAGGATCAGGGGCTCGCCCGGCCGGACGGCGAGCCGGTCCCAGAACGCGGCCGGCGCGTGGGCGCCCGTGCGCCGCATGTCCACCACGTCCGCGTGGGGCCTGGCGCGCCAGCCGACGAGGCCGTCCGCGCCGGGCCGCAGGTCCACCGAGAAGCCGAGGCCGCCGTCGATCCGGGCGTCCCCGTCCACCAGGGGCGTCCGGGCATGGAGCGCGGCGAGGGCGGCGTCGTCCAGGCGGGGCTCGCCGCGGCGGAAGCGGATCTGCGCGAGGCTGAGCCCCGCCTCGACCAGGACGGCGAAGCTGCGCGGGCAGATCTCGGCCCAGAGCGGGCCGTGATAGCCGGGGGGGACGCGGTCGAACTCGGCCCCGTCATCGGCGATGATCCGGGTGAGGATATCGAGCCGGCCCGTGCTCGACTTCGCGTTGCAGGCGGCGCGCAGGTCCGGGGGCAGGGCGAGGCTCTCGGCCAGGGGCACGAGGTAGACGCAGCCGCGCTCGAGCACCGCGCCCCCCGCGAGGTCGAAGGCGTGCATCTCGAACTCCGCCAGCCGGTCCGAGACGCGGCGCCCGGCGCCGGCGAGGAAGCTCGCCCGGACCCGGTGCGCGCGGGCGCCCAGGCGCAGGTCGAGCGAGGCGGGCTGGATCGCGGCGGGATCGACCGGGGGGTCGGCGCGGACGGCGCCGCCCGCGAGGAGCGACGCGATGGCCTGGGAGGGGAGGACGCCGGCGGTCACGGCGTCGGTATGGTCGGGCCAGCGAGATTCGAACTCACGACCTTCCGTCCCCCAGACGGACGCGCTACCAAGCTGCGCCATGGCCCGACGGAGCGGTTCCTAACCGATGCGCGGGCGGGCGCAAGGCCCAGGGCGCGCCTCACGCCGCGAGGCGGTCCCGGAGGGCGCGCGCCTCGGCCAGCCAGCGATGCGCCCGCGCCACGTCGAGGCCGGGCGGCAGGGCCCCCATGGGCGGCGCGGTCGGCGCCGGCGGCAGGTCGAGATCGCCGGGCAGCGGCGGGGCGGCCCGTGGCGCGGGCCTCGAGGCGACCTTCGCGAGCGTCTCCTCGGGCGCGGCCTCCTCCTCGGCGATCGTGCCCGGCGCCTCGTCCGGCAGGCCGGCGTCCTCGGGCGCGGGGCCGCCATCGGCCGCGACGCCGCGCTCGGCCGGGAGGGCGGCGACATGCGCCGCGCCGCGCTCCGCGAGGATGCGCTGCACCCCCTTGATCGCCATCATGTCGTCGCGCAGCAGCAGGCGGATGCCGCCCAGGAGGTCGACGTCCTGCCGGCGGTAGTAGCGGCGCCCGCCGGCGCGCTTCACCGGCTTGATCTCGGGGAACTTCGTCTCCCAGAAGCGCAGCACGTGCTGTTCCACGCCGACGGCCTCGGCGACCTCGGAGATGGTGCGGAAGGCCTCCGGCGACTTCGGCTGCGCCACGGCGCGTCAGCGCCCCTGCGCGGCGGCGTTGCCCGCGGCGACGCGCCCGCGCATCAGGTGGGAGGCGCGGAACGACAGCACCCGGCGCGGCGGGATGGGCACCTCCTCGCCGGTCTTGGGGTTGCGCCCGACGCGCTCGGCCTTCTGCCGGACGGAGAACGTGCCGAACCCGCTGATCTTGACCTGCTCGCCGGCGACGAGCGCGTCCGAGACGTGGCGCAGCACGTCCTCGACGAGCTGCGCGCTCTCGTTGCGCGAGAGCCCGACCTCGCGGTGCACCGCCTCGGAGAGATCCAGTCGTGTCAGCGTCGATCCAGGCATCGCGTGTCCCCGCAGGCGTCGGCGCAGACCTTGGGGCGCCGGAGGGGCCGAGTCAAACCCCGCGAATCGCCGGCGCGCCTACCAGCGCAGGACGACGGAGCCCCAGACGAGGCCGCCGCCGATCGCCTCGGTCGCGACCACCTGGCCGGGGCGCAGGCGCCCGTCCGCGGCGGCGACCGCGAGGGCGAGGGGGATGGAGGCCGCGGACGTGTTGCCGTGGTCCGCGACCGTGACGACGACGCGCTCCATCGGAACGTGGAGGCGCCTGGCCGTCCCCTCGATGATGCGGACGTTGGCCTGGTGCGGGACGATCCAGTCGACGTCGTCATGCGTCAGGCCCGCCTTGGCGATCGCGGCGCCGGCGGTCGCCGACAGTTTCTCGACCGCGTGGCGGAACACCTCGCGCCCCTGCATGCGCAGCTTGCCGGCGGTGCCGGTGCTGCTGACGCCGCCGTCCACGTAGAGGATGCCGGCCTGCGCCCCGTCGGAGTTGAGGTCGGCGGCGAGGACGCCGCGCTCCCCTTCGGCGCCTTCCAGGACGACCGCGCCCGCGCCGTCGCCGAAGAGGACGCAGGTGCCCCGGTCCTCCCAGTCGAGGATGCGGCTGTAGGTCTCCGCCCCGATCACGAGGACGCGGCGGGCCAGGCCCGCGCGGATCATCGCGTCGGCGTTGGCGAGGGCGAAGACGAAGCCCGCGCAGGCGGCCATCACGTCGTAGGCGAAGCCGCCGCAGCCCAGCGCGGCCTGCACCTTCACGGCGGTGGAGGGAAAGGTCGCGTCGGGGGTGGTGGTGGCGACGATCACGGCGTCGACGGCGCCCGCGCCCATGCCGGCGTCGTCCAGGGCGGCGCGCGCGGCGTGGATCGCGAGGTCGGAGGTCAGCTCGCCTTCCGCGGCGAAATGCCGGCGCTCGATGCCCGTGCGGGCGCGGATCCACTCGTCCGAGGTGTCGAGGAAGGTCGCGAACCAGTCGTTCTCCACCACGCGCTCGGGCAGGTGCGCGCCGACGCCGCGGACGACCGCGCGCAGGGTCACGCCGCGGCCTCCGGCAGGCTGGCGATGCGCTCGCGCAGCCGGTCCTCGAAGCCCGAGCGCGCCAGGGTCGCGGCCAGGGCGACGGCGGCGGCGATGCCGGTCTCGTCGGCGCTGCCATGGCTCTTGACCACCGTGCCGCCGAGGCCGAGGAACACGCCCCCGTTGACGCGGCGCGGGTCGATCCGCTTCTGCAGGCGCTTGAGGGAGGTGAGCGCCAGGACCGCGGCGAGGCGCGACAGGGGCGTGAACTTGAACGCCTCGCGCAGCGCGTCGGAGATGAACTTGGCCGTGCCCTCCCCAGTCTTGAGGGCGATGTTCCCGGTGAAGCCGTCGGTGACGATCACGTCGACCCGGCCCGACGGGATGTCCCCGCCCTCGACGAAGCCCACGTAGTCGATCCCGGCGCGCTCGGCCTCGGCGGCGATGCGCTCGGCGGCCTCCTTGAGCTCGGGGCGGCCCTTGTGCTCCTCGGAGCCGACGTTGAGCAGGCCGACGCGCGGCCGCTCCAGCCCCAGGCCGTTGCGCGCGTAGGACGCGCCCATGAGCGCGTATTGCGTGAGGTTGACCGCGTCGGCCCGGATGTCGGCGCCGACGTCGAGCATGACGTTGAACCCCGACGGGCTCCGCGACGGCCAGAGGCAGGCGATCGCCGGCCGGTCGATGCCCGGCAGCTTGCGCAGGCGCAGCATGGAGACCGCCATCAGGGCGCCGGTATTGCCGCAGGAGACGGCGGCCGCCGCCTCGCCGGCGCGCACCGCGTCGATCGCGGACCACATCGAGGTGCCCTTGCCGTGCCGCATGACGTGGCTGGGCTTGGCGTCCATCGTGACGACCTCCGCGGCGCCGCGCACGAGGGCGCGCTCCGTCAGCTTGCGGCGGCGCACGAGGGCTTGGATCGCGGGCTCGTCGCCATGGACGATGAAGGCGAGGTCCGGGTCCTTGGCCGCCGCGCGGGCGAGCCCGGCGACGACGACGGCCGGCCCCTGGTCCCCGCCCATCGCGTCGACGGAGATCACGGTCCGTCCCGGGAAGGGGCCGGCGCCCCCGTCCCCGGCGCCTCTGCCTCCGATGCCTCCGTCCCCGGCGCCGCCGCAGGAGGCTCCGTCAGCCGGGGCCGTGCCGCCGGAGGCCGGGTCCGCGGGGACCGGGTGGGTCACCGGAGCCCCTCCTGGATCAGGCCGCGTCCTCGTCGAGGTCGACATCGGCGGTCATCGCGACGACCTCGCGGTCGGCATAGTGCCCGCAGGCCGCGCACACGTGGTGCGGTCGCTTGAGCTCGCCGCAGTTCGGGCACTCGTTCGGGTTCGCGGGGGTCAGGCTGTCATGCGCGCGGCGGTTGTTGCGGCGCGACTTGGACACCTTGTTCTGCTGGACTGCCATGATGGGCCTCTGATGTGGCCGGCAGGACCGGCGCGGAGCGTGCGGCCGGACGGACCGGCGCGGGACGGATGACGGATGCGCGGCGCCACGCGGCCCGCGGCCGCGCGCGGGAGGACCCGGGACGGCAGGCGGCCTACATACCGCGATCAGGCGAGCGCGCAAGGCCCCCCGGGGCGAAGGGCGCGTCAGTCGCCGTCCGGTCCCTCGTCCGGGTCCCCGCCCCGCATCGCCTCGCGGAGCCCGGCGAGTCCGGCGAAGGGGCGGGCGGCCTCGTCGGTCAGGGGCTGGGCGCCGGGCGGCGCGGCGCGCGCGGTCACGGGCTCGGCGCCCGCCGCGCGCGGGTAATCCGGCATCTCGATCGCCAGGGCCTCGGCGACGAGCGCGGCCAGGTCGACCGCGCGCGGCAGGGGCTCGATCCGGTCGGCGTCCTGCGCCATCTCGGCCTCGGGCGCCTCGAAGGCCGCGCCCACCTCCTCGCGGTAGAGGCGCACGAGATCCGCCTCGATGCGGGTGGTCACGTCCTCGGTCGTGGCGACGCAGGCCTGCACGGCGGTCGCGCCGAGCCGAGCCTCCAGCCGCCAGTCGGCGCGGCCCTCGGGGATGAGGGCGCCGTGCAGCCGGACCTTGCGCAGGGCGCGCGCGCCGGCCGCGCCGGCGAGGGCGGGCAGGGCCGAGGCCTCCGGCCGCCAGTCGACCGGATGGGGCGCCGCGCGCGGAAGGGACGCGAGGCGCAGGACCGAGGATCCGTGGTCTTCGTCCATCGCCTCGCCTCGCCGCCTTGCGCCGCGCTTGAACGCCCGGCGGGCGCCGTATAGCCCGAAGCGGGCGGGCGCGCGAGGATCGGCGGCCCGCGGGAGGGACGAGCCGACCATGGACCCACGCATCCGCATCGCAACGCGCCATGTCCGTGCGCCGGCCGCGGCCGCCGGCGTTCGCGCACGGGTCGCGGCCCTGGGGCTCGCCCTCCTCGCCGGGTGCAGTCCGACCTTCACCGATCACGGCTACGTCCCGTCCGAGGCGGACCTCGCGCTCGTCACCGTCGGGGTGGACACGAAGGAGAGCGTGGCCGCGGTCGTCGGCCGGCCCTCCTCGGCCGGGATCCTCGCCGACAGCGGCTACTATTACGTGTCGTCCCGGCGCCGGAACCTCGGCATCCGCCAGAACGAGATCGTGGACCGCGAGGTCGTCGCGATCAGCTTCGACGCCGCGGGAACGGTCGCCAACGTGGAGCGATTCGGCCTCGAGCGGGGGCGCGTCGTCCCGATCTCGCGGCGCGTGACCGAGACGAACGTGCGGGGGCAGGGCTTCCTGCGCCAGCTCTTCGGCAATATCGGCAACTTCAACCCGGCCGATTTCTTCGGCGGGAACGACGCCTAGGCGGCGCCGCGCCTCACCCGTCCGCCTCGAACGCCAGCGCCACGCCGTTGATGCAGTAGCGCAGGCCCGTCGGACGCGGCCCGTCCGGGAAGACGTGGCCCAGATGCCCGTCGCAGCGGTCGCAATGGACCTCGGTGCGCCTAGCGAGCCAGGAATTGTCCGGCTGCTCGCCGACGGCCCCTTCGATCGGGGCGTAGAAGCTGGGCCAGCCGGTGCCGCTGTCGAACTTGGCCGCTTGCTCGAACAGGGGCGTCCCGCAGCCGCGGCAGACATACGTGCCGGGGCCGTGGGGGAAGTCCTCATGCGTGCCGGCGCGCTCGGTGCCGTGCTTGCGCAGCACCTTGTAGGCCTCGTCGCCGAGCTCGGCGCGCCACTCGTCCTCGCTCTTGATCACCTTGTCCATCGCAACCCCCTCGGCCCGGCCAATTGACCGGGCGCCTTTTCGTGCCATCCTGGCGCGGTAACCTATGGTGCGCGCGGCGCGTGCCAAGGCGCGCATCGCCCCGGAGATCGCCATGACCGACGCCGCCCCACGGCGATACCGCGCGCGCATCGCCGGCGGGCCAGGCGACATGGCCGCCGCCCTGGCGCTGCGCGCGGCACGCTTCCGCGGCGGCGCGCCGGACGGCGACGCGTTCGACGCCGCCTGCGATCACGTCCTGGTGGAGGACGCGGACGGGCTCGCCGCGACCTTCCGGACGATGACCTGCCCCGCCGGCGGGGCGCTGGCCGGCTACTCGGCGCAATACTACGACCTCGCGGCGCTCTCCCGCCACGACGCGCCGATCGTGGAGCTCGGGCGGTTCTGCACCCGGCCGGGCGCGCCGGACGCGGACGTCCTGCGCGTGGCCTGGGGCGCGCTGGCGCGGATCGTGGAGGCGGCGGGTGCGGGGATGCTGATCGGCTGCTCGTCCTTCCCGGGCACGGACGGGGCGGCGCACGAGGCCGCGTTCGGGCGGCTCGCGGCGCGCCATCTGGCCCCCGCGCGCTGGGCGCCCGGGCGGCGGGCGGCGGAGACGCTCTCCCTGGTGGCGGGCGCGGGGGACGGACCCGCCGCGATGCGGGGCATGCCGCCGCTCCTGCGGACGTATCTGGGGCTGGGGGGGCGGGTCTCGGACCATGCGGTCGTGGACCGGGACCTGGGCCGGCTGCACGTCTTCACCGGGCTCGAGGTCGCGGCGATCCCGGCGGGGCGGCTGCGCGCGCTGCGGGGCCTGGCGGACGCCTGACGCCCGCGGGGCGCCCGGGGGCTCCGGCGGCGGGCCGTTGACCGCCCGGGGCCGGGCGCCTAGCTGCGCGGCCATGGCACGCGCACCCCTCCTCCAGCTCTCCGGCATCTCCCTGACCTACGGGGGGGACCCGGTGTTCGACGATCTGTCCCTCGTGATCCACGAGGGCGACCGCGTCGCGCTGGTGGGCCGCAACGGGGAGGGCAAGTCCACCCTGATGAAGGTGATCGCCAGCCAGGTGGAGCCGGATGCGGGGGAGGTCGTGGCCGGCGCCGGCATCTCGGTCGGGCACATGGAGCAGGACCCGGACCTGTCGGCGTTCGCCACGCTGGGCGAGTTCGCGACCGCCGGGATCGAGGCGCACGAGCTCTGGCGCGTGGAGGCGGCCTCCGAGGGGCTGGACTTCGACCCGGACCGCCCCGTCGCCACCGCGTCGGGCGGGGAGCGGCGGCGCGCGGCGCTGGCGCGCCTCCTGGCGGAGGGGCCGGACCTGATGCTGCTGGACGAGCCGACCAACCATCTCGACATCAACTCGATCGCCTGGCTGGAGGAGGAGCTCTCGCGCACGCGCGCGGCCTTCGTCGTGATCAGCCACGACCGCGCGTTCCTCCGCGCGCTCACCCGCGCGACCCTGTGGATCGACCGGGGCGCCGTGCGCCGGCAGGAGAAGGGGTTCGCCGCCTTCGAGGACTGGCGCGACGAGGTCTGGGAGCTCGAGGACCTGGAGCGCCACAAGCTCGACCGGAAGATCAAGGCCGAGGCGCGCTGGGCCGTGGAGGGGATCAGCGGGCGCCGCAAGCGCAACATGGGCCGGGTGCGCGCGCTGCGCGAGATGCAGGAGGGCCGCGCCGCGCAGGTGCGCCGGCAGGGCACGGCCGCGCTCGCGCTCGACGAGGGCGCGCGCACCGGCAAGCGGGTGATCGAGGCGCGCGGCATCGCCAAGTCCTATGGCGAGCGCACGATCCTGGCGCCCTTCGACCTCAGGATCGAGCGCGGCGACCGGATCGCCTTCGTCGGCCCGAACGGGGCGGGCAAGACCACGCTCCTGCGCCTGCTGACCGGCGCGCTGGAGCCGGACGAGGGATCGGTGAAGATCGCCGAGACGGTCGAGATCGCCTATTTCGACCAGCAGCGCGCGGCGCTCGATCCGGAGATGACGCTCTGGGACAGCCTGACGGGCGATCCCGACATGCGCGTGGGCGGGCGCGCCGATCAGGTGATGGTGCGCGGCCAGCCCAAGCACGTCGTCGCCTACCTCAAGGACTTCCTCTTCGACGAGGCGCGCGCGCGGGCGCGCGTCGGCTCGCTCTCGGGCGGGGAGCGGGCGCGGCTGCTGCTGGCCAAGCTCTTCGCCAAGCCGTCCAACGTCCTGGTGCTCGACGAGCCGACCAACGACCTCGACGTGGAGACGCTGGACCTGCTGCAGGACGTGCTGGCCGACTATCCCGGCACGGTGCTGCTGGTGAGCCACGACCGCGACTTCCTCGACCGGGTGGCGGGGCGCACCGTCGCGATGGAAGGGGGCGGGCGGGCGACGCTCTACGCCGGCGGATGGACGGACTACCTGTCGCAGCGCGGCGCGGCCGCCGCGAGCGCGGGCGCCGATGCGCGCCCGCCCTCGAAGGCCGCGGCCAAGCCTGCGGCGGCGGCGGTGCCGGCCGCGAGCGGCCTCAGCTTCACCGAGGCGCACCGCCTGGAGGCGCTTCCGGCGGAGATCGCCCGCCTGGAGGCGGAGATCGCCAAGCTCACGGACTACCTCGCGCAGCCGGACCTCTACGCGAGCGCGCCGGCGAAGTTCGCCAAGGCGACCGAGGCGCTCGGCGAGCGGCAGGCGGCGCTCGGCGGCGCCGAGGAGGAATGGCTGCGCCTGGAGGAGCGCGCCGCGGGCTAACCGCGGCGCGCGGGCGCCCCCTCGGGGAGGCGCCGCGGGTCCCGCCTCAGGCGGCGGCCTGATTGATGCCGCCGGTGGCGAGCGCGGTCATGTGACGGTCGCCCTCCCAGGTATTGTCGAGGCAGGTCTTCAGCTTGGCGGCGTCCTCCTCAAAGCCGAGGCGGTTGGCGAACGCCTCCAGGCAGCCCCATCCGGCGATCGCGTAATGCGCCATGCGCTGGTATTGCGTGATGATCATGGCGTCCTGGGCGTCCTCGTCCCCGAACTCCTCCTCGAGGGCATGGCTGCGCGCCTCCTTCACGAGGCCCTCCATGCCGACGCAGTGCTCCCCTTCGGCGTCGAAGCCGTGCTTGTCGGCCAGCTCCTTCACGGCGGTCATGCCGTCCTGGATCCCCGCCGCGCCGGCGTCGAGCGCGTCGCGCAGCTCGGTCGACTTGGCGGCCTTGGCGAGGGACAGCGTCACCTCACGCGACTGGGAGCAGGCGCTCCAGAGGTCCGCGAGCTGATCGGTGTAGACGTCCTTGAGGTTCTGGATGGCCATGATGGCGGTCTCCTCTTCGTGCGGGTTCATGTCGGCGGCAGAACCCGCGGCCGGCGCCCGATGTTCCATGGCAGGGGCTCGCCGAGGCGCCCCCGGGGATGGGAACCGTCCCTCCGGGGCGCGGGTTTCGGATGCGAATGGCGGCCGCGCACGCCGCCATCGCACGCACGTACCGCGGCGCTTCCCGGGACTTCCCGGCGGCCCGCAAGACGAAGGAGACCGACCATGACCGATCGCGAATCCGCGCTCACCCACCTCCACACCCGCCTCCACGATTCCGTGGACGGCTATCAGGCCGCGCTCGAGCGGACCGAGAGCCCGATGCTCAAGGACACCATCCACGAGATGCTGGCGATCCGCCGCACCGCCGTGGCCGAGGTGCATAAGGTCCTCGCCGGCATGGGCGTCGAGGTGAGCCATGACGGCTCGACCCTCGCGGACGCGCACCGGGCGTTCCTCAAGCTCAAGGACAGCGTTACCGGCGCCGGCGACGAGGCGGTGCTCGCCGAGATCGCGCGCGGCGAGCAGAGCCTCGTGAGCGCCTATGACGACGCGATCGAGGCGGCCGGCCCGTCCGATCCCGAGACGATGTGGCTGACCCGCCAGCGCGCGGACGTCCAGGCGAAGGTCGACGCCTTCGAGGCGCGCGCCAAGGCCGCCTGACCGCCACCGCCGCTCGCGCCGCAGGGCCGTCCCCCCGGGGGCGGCCCACTTCGATTCCGGCCCGGCCCCACGCCGCGCCCCAGCAGGGAACCCTTACCATGAACAACACCGACGACATCACCGTCCCCACCGGCACCGCGATCGTGGCGGGGGGGTCCGCCGGGGTCGGCCGCGCCGTCGTCGAGCGCCTGCTCGGGCGCGGCTACCGCGTCGGCGTGATCGCCCGCGGCGCCGACCGCCTGCGGGAGATGGAGCGCGAGTTCGGGCCGGGCTGGGTGCGCGGGGTGTCCGCGGACGTGGCCGACCACGCAGCGCTCGACGCCGCGGCGGACGAGGTCGTGGACGCGTTCGGCGCGCCGACCGTCTGGGTCAACAGCGCGATGCTGACCGCGTTCTCTCCGTTCTCCAAGATGCCGCCCGAGGAGTTCGACACCATCGTCGGCGCCACCTTCACCGGCCAGGTGAACGGGACGCGCACCGCGCTGCGGATCATGAACGGCGCCCGCGAGGGCTCGATCGTGTGCATCGGCTCGGGTCTCGGCCATCGCGCCGTGCCGATGCAGACCGCCTACGTCGCGTCGAAGTTCGCGATCAACGGCTTCGCGCAGGCGCTGCGCTCCGAGCTCATCGCGGACGAGAGCCCCATCGCGCTCAGCGTCGTGCAGCTGCCGGCGATCAACACGCCGCAGTTCGACTGGGCGCGGAACCGGCTCGAGGACCATCCCCAGCCCGCGCCCCCCATCTATCAGCCCGACCTCGCGGCGCGCGCCGTGATGAAGGCGATCGACGGCGGCAACCGGGAGATCCTCGTCGGCGGCTCGGTCCTGCAGCTTCTCTTCGGGGAGATGCTGGCGCCCTGGGCCCTCGACCGCAAGCTCGCCCGCGACGGCGCGGACATGCAGCAGACCGAAGAGGGGGGGCACCCGGATCTCGGGCCGAACACCTACGCCCCCGCCGCCCGCCGCAGCAGCGCCAAGGGCAGCTTCGGCGACCGGGCCAAGGAGTCCGGCCTGATCGTGGACAGCGACGTGGCCCGCGGGGTCGTCCTCCTCGGCCTGCCGCTCGCGGGGATGGCGGCGGCCGCGCTGGCGGCCCTCGCGGCCCGGCGCCGCTAACGGGCCCGGAGGCGCGCGCCCGCGGGTCGCACCGCCCCTGCGCGAGCGCGCCGAGACGCCGAATCGCGACGCCGCGCGGGCCGCCCGCAGGGCCCGCGCGGCGCGGCGTTTCCCGGTCCTCGACGATGCCGTCGGCCCGCGCCGTTCGTTTCCCGGCAATTGTCTGAAAATAGGGGGAATACTCTGTTTCCACCGGGGCCCGTGACCTCAGGGCCCCGCCCAGTCGAAGACCGATCCATCGCCGAGCGCGGCAATTCCGCCGCACGCCAACGGATCGGACACAAGATGATCAAGACCATCGCCATCGCCAGCGCCATCGCGCTGACGGCCGGAGCCGCCTCCGCCGCCTCGATCACGGTCGAGCTGTTCACGCAATCCGCCTATGACGACTACGTCGCCGGCTTCGCCCGCACCACGGTCGAGGATTTCGAGGGCTTCGCCGGCGTCGTCGGCACGGGCGCCGAAATCTCGCCGGTGGAGACCGCCGTCGGCACGTTCACGACCATCGGCGCGACCGGCAGCGGCGGCTCGGTGATCGGCGGCGGTGAGCAGCTCACCGTCCGCACGCAGGGCTCGAACGGGTTCGGCCGCGTGAACACCACCGCGGGCGGCGCCTACTACCTCGACAGCAACGACACGTTCGGCGTGAACTGGGACGCGATGCTGGGCGGCGGCGCGAAGTTCAACTCCCTGGCCTTCTCGCTCTCGGACGCGGCCGACCAGGGCGCGCAACTGCGCATCAGCGCCGGCATGGACGAGCTGACCACGCTCCTGAACCTGCCCAATGGCAACGTCCAGTTCGTCGTCGTCTCCTTCGAGAACGCGGTCTCCGGCGCCAGGATCGAGCTCGCGAACATGAACAGCGACGGCACCATGCGGGTCAATGACGGCTTCGGCATGGACGACGTCGTGATCGCGGCCGTCCCGGTCCCGGCCGCCGGCCTGCTGCTCCTGGGCGGCCTCGGCGCCCTCGGCCTGCGCTCGCGTCGCAAGGCCTGATCCTTCGGGATGACACGTGACGTGGGGCCCGGCCGGGAACGGCCAGGCCCCGCCGCGTTCAGGGCCGGCGCCGGCGCAGCACGGTCAGGCCGCCGAGCGCGCCGACCAGGAGGACGCCGCCCGCCGGCAGGGGGATCGCCGCCGCCGGGGACACGTCCGCGATCGTGTAGGCGTTCGCGCCGGGCGCCGTGCCGACGGTCGAGAAGATCCCGCCCGATTGCACCAGGGCGAAGAGGCTGCTGCCGTCGCGGGCGAAGCGCAGTTGCACCAGCGCGCCGGGATCGGCCGCGTCGTTTCGGATCGTGATCTGCGGCCCGACGCCGAACAGGTTCGAGCCCAGGTATCGGAAATCGGCGATGTCGAGGTCCGGATCGCCGGTGGTCAGCGTGAAGGCGAGATCGTCGACCGCGCTGGCTCCGGAGAACAGGCTGGGCGTGTCGGTGTCGAGGATGAACGAGCCCGTGATCGGCACGATCGCCGCCTCCGGCCCCGTAGTGCCCTGCGTGACGCTGGTGATCGCGAAGGTGAAGAGCTGCGGCGCCGCCTGGACGGCCAGGGGGAGGGCCGCAACCGCGGCGGCGAGGGCGAGGACTCGGGTGATCATGCGGGCGCTCCGTGGGTCGGCCTCCGCGACATGCGGACGGCGCCGCCAAGATGCGGGCCGGACATCACAGGCGCGCGATCCGGCGATGACCGCCGCGTGACGGCGAGGCACGTGGCGGTCGCCTCTTCGGGGGGTTCAGGCCCCCAGGGTGTCCTCGATCCGCTTGGCCTCACCAGCGTCCAGCCGCAGCGCCTCGCGCAGCTCCCGCAGGTAGCGGGCCTCCTCGGGCGTGTCGACGTCGATGGCGAGCAGGCTCATCAAGTAGGCCTGCGCCTCCAGGCCCTCCGGGACGCGGGCGGCGAGGGCGCGCGCGTCGACGTCTCGCTCCATCTCGGCGCGCACGAACGCCACCTCGTCGGGGGTCGCGTCCCCGACCTGCTCCAGGATGCGGGCGCGTTCCTCGTCGTCGATGCGCCCGTCGGCCTTCGCGGCCTGGATCATCGCGGCCAGCAGCACGCCGGCGGCGTCCTCCTGCTCGGCGGTCGGGGTCTGTTCGGGCTCGGTCCCGCCGCCCTGCAGCGCCTGGTTGAGGAGGGCGCCGAGCCCGCCCGCGCCGGCGCCCGCCGCGGCCGCGCCGCCCGCCGCGGCCGTGCCGCCCATGGAGCGCCCGCCGCCGAGCTGCTGGAGGAGCCCGCCGAGGCCGCCGGACGTGCCGGCGCCGGTCCGGGCGCCGCCCGAGAGCGCGCCGCCGAGCATGGAGGCGATCCCGCCGCTGCCGCCGAACTGATCGAGGAGGCCGCCCCCTCGGCGCGCTCCCGCGGGGCCGCCCGCGCCGCCGATCCGGTGCCCTGACCCGGCGCCCGTCGCGCCCTGGCCGCCGCCCATCATCTGCCCGAGCATGCCGCCCAGGGGCGAGCCGCCGCCGCCGCCGCCGCCGAGCATCCCGCCCAGGCCGCCGAGCTCGCCGGCCCGGGGCCCGCGGGCGACGCCGTCTGCGCGCCCCGAGGACATGGACTTCACGCCCTTTGCGACCGCGACGCCGATGGCGACCTTGGCGAGTGTCCGGACGAGGCTCATGGGATGTCTCCGCTGCGATGTGTCTGCGCGCACAATCCCGCGGGCGCCCGGGGGTTCCCGCCCGCGCCTCCGGACGCGCGCGAGGGGCTTTCCCGCGCCCGGCGCGCGCGTATGAGGGGCGGCGGGAGGGGTTCGGCATGGCGGAGATCGGGATCGGCGGGCGGGACGCGGCGCGCGGGCGGCGGCGCGGGCACGTGCGGGCGGTCCTCGTCCTCGGGCTGCCCCTGATGGCGAGCCACTTGGCGCAGATGGCGATCCACGTGACCGACACGCTGATGCTCGGGCGCTACGACGTCGCGGCCCTCGCGGCGGCGACGGTCGCGACCTCGCTCTTCTTCGTGGTGTTCATCGTCGGCTCCGGCTTCGCCATGGCGGTGATGCCGATGGTGGCGGAGGCCAACGCGGCCGGGGAACCCGCGCGCCTGCGCCGCGTCACGCGGATGGGGATGTGGGTCTCCATCCTCTACGGGGCCGCGTTCCTGCCGGGGATCTGGTTCGCGGAGGCGATCCTCCTCGCGATCGGCCAGACGCCGGAGGTCGCGGCGCTGGGCGGCGATTACCTGCGCATCGCGGGGGTGCTCGGCCTGATCCCCCAGCTCCTGATCATGGTGCTCAAGAGCCACCTCTCCGCGCTCGAGCGCACGCGCCCCGTCCTCCTGGCGACGCTCGCGGCGGCGGCGGCGAACGTACCCCTGAACTACGCGCTGATCTTCGGGCGCTGGGGGGCGCCGGAGCTGGGGATCGAGGGGGCGGCCATCGCCTCGGTCCTCGTCACCGGCATCGCGCTGCTGTGGACCGGGATCGCGGCGTCCCGCGCGATGGCCGGCGCCGCGCTCTACGCCCGGCTCTGGCGCGTGGACGGCGAGGCGTTGGGCGCGGTCGTGCGTCTGGGCTGGCCGATCGGCCTCACCATGCTGGCGGAGAGCGGGCTCTTCTCGGCCTCGGCCGTGATGATGGGCTGGCTCGGCACCGTTCCCCTGGCCGCGCACGGCATCGCGATCCAGATCACCGCCCTGGCCTTCATCGTCCATGTCGGGCTCAGCCAGGCGGCGACGATCCGGGTCGGCGCCGCCTACGGGACGGGTGACCGGCAGGGCCTCGCCCAGGGCGCCCGCGTCGCCCTGGCGGTGAGCGCGTCCATCGTCGCGGGCGCGGCGACGGCGTTCTGGGTCGTTCCCGAATGGCTGATCGGCCTGTTCCTGCGCCCCGGCGAGACCGAGGCCGCGGGCATCGTCGCCCTGGGCGCCACGCTCCTCGTCGTCGCCGGCCTGTTCCAGATCGCGGACGCGATGCAGGTGATGACGCTGGGGCTGCTTCGCGGGGTGCAGGACACGCGCGTCCCCATGATCCTAGCGGCGCTGTCCTACTGGGCGGTGGGGATGCCGCTCGGCTGGGCGCTGGCCTTCCCCCTTGGCCTCGGCCCGGTCGGCATCTGGCTTGGCCTCGCCGCGGGCCTGTCGCTCGCGGCCGGCGCGCTGTCCTGGCGGTTCTGGGCGGTGTTGGTGCCCCGTCTGCCGAGGCCGGGCTCGGCGGCGGGATAGGGCGCGCGGGGCGGCGGCCCGCGGCGGCGGGCGAGTGGCCCCGCTCGGGGCCGCGCCGCCCGCCGCCCCCTCAGCGCAGCCCGTCCGCGAAGGCGCGGATGCGGGCCATGGCGTCCGACAGGACCTCGTCCGCCTCGGCATAGCTGACGCGGAAGGCCGGGGACGCCCCGAACGCCGCGCCGTGCACGACCGCGACGCCCGCCTCCTCCAGGAGGGCCTCGGCGAACGCCGCGTCGTCCGCGATCCGCGCGCCGCCGGCGCTCGTGCGCCCGATGCAACCCTGGATGGACGGATAGACGTAGAACGCCCCCTCCGGCACCGGACAGTCGATGCCCGGGCATCCGTTCAGGGCCGCCACGACCATGTCCCGCCGCCGGGCGAAGGCGGCGCGGCTCTCGGAGACGAAGTCCTGCGGTCCGTCGAGCGCCGCGACGGCCGCCCATTGCGCGACCGAGCAGGCGCAGGAGGTCGTCTGCGAGAGCACCTTGGTCATCGCCGCGATCAACCCCGCCGGCCCCGCGCCGTAGCCGACGCGCCAGCCCGTCATCGCGTAGGCCTTCGACACGCCGTTGAGCACCAGCACCCGGTCCTTCAGCCGCGGCTCGACCTGCGCCAGCGTGGCGAAGGCGAACCCGCCGAAGACGAGGTGCTCGTAGATGTCGTCGCTCAGGACGTGGACCTGCGGATGGCGCATCAGCACGTCCGCGAGGGCGCGCAGGTGCCCGGCGCCGTAGCCCGCGCCGGTCGGGTTGCCCGGGGAGTTCAGGATCAGCCATTTGGTCCGCGGCCCGATCGCCGCGTCCAGCGCCTCGGGCGTCAGGCGGTAGCCGTCGGCCGCGCTGGTCGGCGCGATCACGGGCGTGCCGCCGGCCAGGCGGGCCATGTCGGGGTAGCTGACCCAGTAGGGCGCCGGCACGATCACCTCGTCGCCGGGATCGAGGGTGGCGGCGAAGGCGGTCGCGATCACCTGCTTGCCTCCGGTGGCGACGACGATCTCGCCGGCGGCGTATGTCAGGCGGTTGTCCCGGGCGAGCTTGCGCGCGATCGCGGCCTTCAGCTCCGGGA
This sequence comes from uncultured Alphaproteobacteria bacterium, assembly GCA_963833115.1. GTDB lineage: Bacteria > Pseudomonadota > Alphaproteobacteria > Rhodobacterales > Rhodobacteraceae > Hasllibacter. The sequence continues at coordinate 1,235,355 of CAWHWS010000002.1, forward strand.
TGCCGCCCGGGGCGGTGTACCGCGTGCGGCCGGCGTCGATCGCGTCCTTCGCGGCCTGCCCGACATGGGCGGGCGTGTCGAAGTCCGGCTCCCCGGCCGAGAGCGCGATGACGTCGCGCCCCGCAGCCTTCATCTCCCGCGCGCGGGTGCTTATGGCGATGGTGGGCGAGGGGGCGACGCGGGAGAGCGTCGCGGACAGCAGGGCCATTGTCGCCTCCTGGCGCATGATCGGGGCCGATCGGTCCTAGCACCGGGGCGACCGCGCGCAAGCATCGGAGGAGCTCATGGACGGCATCGACTGGTACTCGGACGAGAAGGCGACCTTCGGCGATCGCGTGGCCGCCGCGCGCGAGGCGGTCGGACTGACGGGCGAGGATCTCGCCCGGCGCCTGGACGTCGATCCGGCCGACGTGCAGCGCTGGGAGGGCGATCTCGACGAGCCGCGCGCCAACCGGGTGCAGATGCTGTCGGGGATCCTCGGGGTCTCGCTCGGCTGGCTCCTGACGGGCACGGGCGAGGAGCCGGGCGTCCCCGTGCCGCCGGCGGGCGACGACGTCGCCGGCATCCTGACCGAGATGCGGCAGGTCCGCAGCGAGATGGCGGGCGCGGCCGAACGGCTCGGCCGGCTGGAGAAGCGCCTGCGCGGGGCGCTGGCCAGTTGAGCGCCCTGCGCGAGGGGCCGATCCCCGGGGAGAGCGCGGACGCGCGCGTGCGCCGGCTCAAGCTGCGCGCGATGCGCCGCGGGATCAAGGAGATGGACGTGATCCTCGGCCCCTGGGCCGCCGCCAACCTCGATGGCGCGGACGCCGCTCGACTGGACGCGTTCGAGGCCCTGTTGGCCGAGAACGATCAGGACCTCTATCGCTGGGCCACCGGCCAGGCGCCCGCGCCGGACGCGTTCGCCACGCTCCTCGCGGAGATCTCCGGCGAGGCGGAGGGGCGGCATCGCCATGGCGGCGCGCCGGCGGATGGGACGCATTCGTCTTAACTCTTTGTGCACTTTTCGTCGTCCATACCGGTCCCGACATCGGATGGAGGACGAACGATGAATGTGACGACCGAGATCGGGATGGGCGCCACATCCGCGCCGATCAAGCCGTTCATGGCGGGCTATCTCGAATCGCTCGGGCTGCTGGAGCGGCTGCACCGCTTGATGCTCGACGTGGTGAAGGACGAGTTCGAGCGGGTCGGCGTCCTCGACGTGAACGCCGTGCAGGCGCTCCTCCTCTTCAACGTGGGCGACAACGAGGTGACGGCCGGCGAGCTCAAGACGCGGGGCTACTACCAGGGCTCGAACGTGAGCTACAACCTCAAGAAGCTCGTCGAGATGGGGTACATGCACCACCAGCGCTGCCAGATCGACCGGCGGTCCGTGCGCGTGCGCCTCACCCCTGAGGGACAGAAGGTCCGCGCCATGGTCGCGGAGCTCTTCGACCGGCACGCCGAGGGGCTCGAGGGCCGGGGGATCGTCGACATCGCGGCGCTCGAGGACGCGAACGTCGCCCTGCGGCGGATCGAGCGGTTCTGGACCGACCAAATCCGCTATATCTACTGACCGGGCCTCAGCCGGGCCGCTCCGCGGGCGACGCGGGCACGGCGCCGACGGCGACGTCGCGCAGCTCGCGCAGGAGCTTGCGCCGCATGGCGTCCTCATAGTCCTGAAAGCCGAGGGCCGCCTCGACGAAGGCGCCCGGGCCGCGGATGACCTCGGCGCGGAAGTAAGCCGTGAGCTCCGAGATGCGGACCTGCCGTTCGTCGCCGATGGCGGGGGCGTCGGCGCCGATGGCCAGGGCGTTGACCGTGACGCCCGGCGGCGCGGCGATGCCATCCAGGCGAGGGCCCGTGTTCGCCTTGCCGTCCCCGGACAGGTCGAGAACGTGGCGGCCGCAATCGGGCCGCTCTGCCAGGAGCGCGAAGCCGTGGCGCATCGCCGAGCCGATCGCCGTGGAGGGGTCGCCCGGCGCCCGCCGGGCCGCGCGCAGTCGCCGCGCGATCCCGGCGAGGGCGGCATCGTCCACCGCGTCCGTCCAGGGAACGACGCCGGCCGCGTCCGACGGCCCGGACCATTCGTAGACGGCGATGGCGACCGGGAAGCCCGGGATGCCGGTGATGGCCTCGGCCACATCCGGCGCGGTGAGGGCCGCGGCCAGCCCGTCGAGCTGCATCCGGTACTCGGCCGCGTCGACCGAGCCGGAGACGTCGAGGCCCAGCGCGAGCGCCTGCCGGCACGACGCGCCGGCCTGCGTGCCCGCGAGGCCCAGCGCGAGCGCGGAGGCGGCGAGCCGCCTCACCAGTGCCCGGTGTTCTCCATCGACGCCCAGGGCTCCCGTCTCGGCAGCGCGTCCCCCCGCTGCAGCAGCTCGATCGACACGTTGTCGGGCGAGCGCACGAACGCCATGTGCCCGTCGCGGGGCGGGCGGTTGATCGTCACGCCGCTGTCCATCAGGTGCTGGCAGGTCGCGTAGATGTCGTCGACCCGGTAGGCGAGATGACCGAAATGGCGGCCGTCGGAGGGCAGCCCCTCGTCGCCGTCCCAGTTGTGGGTGAGCTCGACGGCGGCGTTCTCCTGACCGGGCGGGGCCATGAAGACGAGGGTGTAGCGCCCCTCCTCGCGGTCCATGCGGCGCGCCTCCTCCAGGCCGAGAAGCCGGTAGAAGGCGATGTTCTCGTCCAGGTCGCGCACGCGGACCATGGTGTGCAGGTATTCGATGCCCATGCCGGGGACCCTCCAGTTTCGCCACGTTGATGCCATGTGTCATCGCTTCGCGCATCGTCAAATCCGCGGCTGCCGGACGGGCCGGCCCGTCGCTAGAACGGGTCCGAACGGGATTCGGAGACCGCCATGCCCCTGACCGACGACCAGCGCGCCGACATCGCCGCCGCGCGCGCCGCCGCACAGCCGACCCGCCGCGCGGTGGCGGACGGCATGGAGGCGCATCTCTACGAGGCGGCGCCCGTCCTCGACCACGGCTTCGTGCGCGTGGTGGACTACATGGGCGACGACGCGGCGATCGTGCAGGCCGCGCGCGTCAGCTACGGGCGCGGCACCAGGTCGGTGCAGTCCGACGAGGGCCTGATCCGCTACCTGATGCGCCACTGGCATTCGACGCCGTTCGAGATGTGCGAGATCAAGCTGCACGTGAAGCTCCCGATCTTCGTCGCGCGGCAGTGGATCCGCCACCGGACGGCGAACGTGAACGAGTACTCCGCGCGCTACTCGATCCTGGACCGGGAGTTCTACGTCCCCGCGCCCGAGGCGCTGGCCGCGCAATCGGCGACGAACGCCCAGGGACGCGGCGACGTGCTCGAGGGCGAGGAGGCCGAGCGGGCCCTTCGGACGATGCGCGCCGCGGGCATGAGCGCCTTCGACGATTACGAGGCGATGCTGTCGGAGGACGGGCAGCGGGGCCTCGCGCGCGAGTTGGCACGGATGGTGCTGCCGGCATCGACATACACGCAGTGGTACTGGAAGACCGACCTGCACAACCTCTTGAACTTCCTGCGCCTGCGCGCGGATCCGCATGCGCAGATGGAGATCCGCGCCTATGCCGACGCCATCGGCGCCATCGTCGCGGACTGGGTGCCGCTGACCTGGGCGGCGCATCTCGACTATCGCGCGGGCGGAGCGCAGCTCTCGGCCAGGGGGCTGGACTGCGTGCGCCGGATGCTGGCGGGCGAGGAGGTGACGCAGGAGAGCAGCGGGATGAGCAAGGGCGAGTGGCGAGAGCTCCGCGCGGCGCTCTCGGGCGGCTGAGGGAACCCGGGCCGGGCGCCTCCGTTGGACCGGGCACGCCTGCCGACCAACCGATCCGGAGAGACATCATGGCCCAGCCGATCACCGCGCAAGCCGCCGCCGAGGCGCAGCTCGACAGGGGCGGGCGCGCCGCCTGGGGCGCGATCTTCGCCGGGGCGGTCGTCGCGCTGGCGACGTTCCTGGCGCTCGCGCTCCTGGGGCTCGGGATCGGAGTGGTCGACATCGACCCGCGGGCCGCCGACCCGGTCGAGACGAGCCTCCTCGGCACGGGGATCTACGTCTTCGTCGCGCAGCTCGTCGCCCTCGGGGCGGGCGGCTTCGTGGCCGGGCGCCTCGCCGGGGTGCTCCACACGCTGGGCTCGGCGCTGCATGGCGCGACGGTCTGGGGCCTGACCACGCTCGCGGCCGCGTGGCTCGCGACCTCGGCGGCGACGGGCCTGTTCGCGCTGGTCGGCAACACGGCGACGACGGCGCTCTCGGGCGCGTCGTCCGCGGCGCAGGCCGTGATCCCGGACGACCTGTCCTTGCCCGACCTGAGCGCCGGGAGCATCGGTTTCGAGGACCTGCCCGACGGCGTGCAGGCCACGCTCGAGGAGAACGGCATCACGCCCGGCAACTTCCAGGAGGAGGCGCGCGAGGCGTTCCGCGCCGTCGTGAGCGAGGGCGAGCAGGCCGCGGCGCGCGAATCCGTCATTAGCACCGCGCGGGACGTGGTCGCGAACTCCGGCGACGCGGGCGCCGAGATCGCCGAATTGACGGACACCCTCTTCGGGGCGGGCGGGATCCTCGGCGAGGAGGACCGCCAGGAGGCCATCTCGGTCATGGAGGAGCGCTTCGGGATCGCCGAGGAGGAGGCGATCGCCTATCTCGACCAGGTGCAGGCGCGGGCCGAGGACCTCCAGCAGCAGGCCGAGGCCGCCGTCGAGGAGGCGCGACTGCGGGCCCTTGAGGCCGCCGAGACCGCGGCGCAGGCGGTGCAGACCGCGGGCATCACGGGCTTCATCGCCTCCTTGATCGGCCTGATCGCCGCCGCCGCGGGCGCGATCGCCGGCCGCGTCAAGTTCGCGCCGCGCTACTGATGGCGCGCGTCCGCGGTCCCGGGCCCTCTCGGGATCGCCGGCGGTGATCGAGATCTGGGGATTGAGGACCTGCGACACGTGCCGCCGGGCGCTGCGCGAGGCGGCCGCGGCAGGCGTGGCCGCCGAGCTGCGCTGCGTCCGCGCGGACGGGATGCCGGCGGCCCTGCGGGCGCGGGCGGTCGCCGCGTTCGGGGACGCCCTGGTGAACCGGCGGTCCGCGACGTGGCGCGGCCTGGACGAGCGCGCCCGGGCGATGGCGCCCGAGGACGTCGTCGCGGCGCATCCGGCGGCGATGAAGCGGCCCCTGGTCGTCGCGGGGGACGCGCTGCATCTGGGATGGGACGACGCGGTGCGCGCGGCGACGCTCAAGGCGGGCGGCTGACGGTCCCCGGCGGTTGCGCGCGCCGCGGCGGGGCGTAGGGTCCGCCGCCGGCTCATGGGGGATCGCGGATGGAACGGACGGAACTGGGGCGCTCGGGGATCGAGGTCTCCGCCATGTGCCTCGGCACGATGACCTACGGCACGCAGACGGGACCGCAGGACGCGCACCGGCAGCTGGACATGGCGCTGGACGCCGGGATCGACTTCCTCGACGCGGCGGAGATGTACCCCGTGAACCCCGTCGCCGCCGAGACGGTGGGCCGGACCGAGGAGATCATCGGCGAGTGGTTCGCGCGCACCGGGCGGCGGGACGAATACGTCCTGGCGACGAAGATCACCGGGCCGAACGGCGGCTTCGTGCGGGGCGGGGCGGGCATCTCGCCGGAGGCGCTGCGCGACGCGGTGGACGCCTCGCTGACGCGGCTGCGCACCGAGCGGATCGACCTCTACCAGCTCCACTGGCCCAATCGCGGGAGCTATCATTTCCGCCAGAACTGGACGTTCGATCCGTCGAAACAGGACGGCGACGAGGTTCGCGAGCACATGGACGGCGTGATGGCCGCGATGACGGAGCTCGAGGCCGCCGGCAAGGTGCGCGCCTTCGGCCTGTCCAACGACAGCGCCTGGGGGACCGTCCGCTGGGCCGACGCGGCCGAGCGCGCCGGCGGGCCCCGCCCGTGCGCGGTGCAGAACGAGTACTCGCTCCTCTGCCGGCTCTACGACACCGACATGGCCGAGGCGGCGCGGCACGAGGGGGTGACGCTCCTGGCATACTCGCCTCTCGCCGCGGGGCTGCTGACGGGCAAGTACGAGGGCGGGGAGAAGCCCGCGGGCAGCCGGGCGGACGTCAACGGCACGCTGGGCGGGCGTTGGACGGACCGGGCCCTGGCGGCGGCGGCGTCCTACGGCGCGCTGGCGCGTACCCATGGGCTCGACCCGGTGCACATGGCGCTGGCCTTCTGCCGGCAGCGGCCGTTCCACTGCGTCCCGATCTTCGGCGCCACCTCCGCCGAGCAGTTGGAGCGGATCCTGAAGGGCGCGGATCTGATCCTCGAGGCGGAGGTGCTGGACGGGATCGAGGCGCTGCACCGGGCGCATCCCATGCCCTACTAGGTGGAGGCCTGGGTCCTTCTGTCGGTCCTGGCGGCGGCGTTCCAGGCGGCGCGCTTCGCCCTGCAGAAGGTGCTGGCGGGCGGGCCGGCGGGGCCGGGGTCGGGGGCGGCGGCGGCGACCTTCGCGCGGTTCGTCTGGGCGGCGCCGGCGGCGATCGCGGCCGTGGGGGCCATGAGCGTCCGGTGGCCCGTCCCGGCCCCGAGCGCCGCGTTCCTCGCCTGGGCCGGGACCGGGGCCCTGGCGCAGGTGGCGGCGACGCTCCTCGTCGTGCGGCTCTTCTCGATGCGGGACTTCGCGGTCGGCATCGCGCTCAAGAAGACGGAGGTGATCCTGACGGCCGTGGTCGGCCTGGTGCTGCTCGGCGACGTGCTGGGGGGGTGGCAGGCCGCGGCGCTGGTGGCGGGCCTCCTCGGCGTGATGCTCCTGTCGGACGTGCGGCCGACGGACTGGCGCCCGGGGCCGGCGCTCTGGATCGGGCTCGCCTCGGGGGCGGCGTTCGCGCTCTCGGCGGTGGGCTACCGGGCGGCGGCGCTCTCGCTGGAGGGGGGCTGGGCGGTGCGGGCGATCACGACGCTGGCCTGGGCAACCGGGGCGCAGGCGGCCGGCATGGCGCTCTGGCTGCGCTGGCGCCGGCCGGGCACGGTCCGCGCGGTGTTGTCGGACTGGCGGCGCACGGCGCCGGTCGGGGCGGCTTCGGCGGCGGGATCTGCCTGCTGGTTCGGGGCGTTCGCGTTGCAGTCGGCGGCGCTGGTCTTCGCGGTCGGGCAGGTCGAGCTCATCTTCTCGCTGCTGCTGGGGCGGCTCGCGTTCGGCGAGCGGCCGGCCCGGCGCGCTCTGGCCGGGATCGCGCTCGTCGGAGGTTCGGCCGTGGCGGTGGCGCTGAGCGGCTAGGCGGCGGTGAGGCGGCGCACGTCGCTCGCGTCCTCGTTGCGAAGGAAGGCGATCCCCCGCGCCGGCGCGCCCGAGAGGCGGGCCGCGACCTCCGCCAGGGCGACCTCGGTCACGAAGGGGATATCGAGCCCCGAGGCGCGCGCGAGGGGGATCCAGGCGAGGTCCGACAGCTCGTCGCCCGCGGCGGACAGGTCGTCCGGGTCGCCGGCGAGGGCCGCGGCGTCCGCGAGGAGGAACCGCGCGTCGAAGCGGCGCGGCCGGCCGGGCGGCGTCAGGGCGCGGAAGACGAAGCGCAGCGGGGCCGCGTTCGGGGCATGCCCGCCGGCTGCGAAACCGCGCCAGCCGGGCGGCGGCGACCAGTCGCCGGGCCGCGACAGGCGCAGGCCGGCCTCCTCCCAGAGCTCGCGGATGGCGGCGGCGGCGAGGGCGCCGGGATCGATCGCGGAGTGCGCGCGCAGGGCGGCGTCCTCCGGCGGCGCGAGCGGGGCGGCGAGGGGGATCGCCGCGTCGCCCGCGTCCACCGCGCCGCCGGGAAAGACGTGCTTGGAGGGCATGAAGGCCGCGCGCGCGCCGCGCCGGCCCATCAGGACCGCGGGGCCGGACGACATGCGCCGGACGAGGACGATCGTCGCCGCCGGGCGGATCGCGTCAGGCGCGGCCGAAATCGCCCAGCCCCTTCGCCCATTGCAGGCCGACGATCCCGCCCTTGATCCGAGGCAGCATCAGGAGCGACAGGGCCGTGCAGCCGATCCCGAACACGGCGACCATCTCCCAGGGCTCGGGGCGCAGGCGCACGAAGTAGACGTGCAGGATCGGCGCCATCAGGTGCCCGACGATGAGGATGGTCAGATAGGCGGGCCCGTCATCGGCGCGGGCCGCGGTGAAGTCCTGCCCGCACGTCCCGCAGGCGGGACGGATCTTGAGGTAGGACCGCAGGATCCGCCCCTCGCCGCAGTTCGGGCAACGGCCGCGCAGGCCGCGCAGGAGGGCGGGGCCGGTCGATCGGTCGGGGACGGGCGGCGCGGCGGCGGGCTGGGTCATCTGGCGGTCCTCGGCTCGATCGGGGGCACCTCGGAAACCCTCGTGCGGCCGCCGCGTTCCGCCGATGCCGTCAGGCCGCGCTGTCGAGGGCTATGGCCACGCGGTCGCGGCCGCCGTCCTTGGCGCCGTAGAGCGCGCGGTCGGCGGCCGCCATGAGGCGCGCGGCCTCCTGCCGGCCATCGAGCGCGCCGTCGGGCCCCGCGCCCGGCGGGCGGCCGCCCATCGCCAGGCCGATGCTCATGGTGACGGTGACCGATCCGCCGCCGGGCAGGGCGATCGGCGAGGCGCCGGCGACCGCGCAGAGCCGCTCGGCCGCGCGGCGGGCGTCGTGCAGGCAGGTGTCCGACATCACGACGAGGAACTCCTCGCCGCCGACCCGCGCGATCACGTCCGGCAGGCGCAGGTTGGCGCGCAGGCGGGACGCGGTCTCGGCCAGGACGGCGTCGCCGGCGGCGTGGCCATGGGTGTCGTTCACCGACTTGAACCGGTCCAGGTCGACCAGCAGCACCGCGAACTCACGGCCCGTGGCGGCCGCCCGCTCCGCCGTGCGGGCGAGGTGGGGCAGCGCGTAGTGGCGGTTCCAGAGCCCGGTGAGCTCGTCGGTCACCGAGCGGCGCAGGCCGTCGCGCACCGAATCTCGCAGGCGGTCGCGCGCCTGCTTGCCGCGGACGAGGGCGCGCAGGCGCAGCGCCATCTCGGCCGGGTCGGCGCCGGCGCGCACGACGTCCTCGGCGCCCAGGTCGAGGGCCAGGGCCGCGGCGGCGGGGTCGTCGTCGCGCACCGCGACGACGAGGGCCACGCGCCCGCTGCGGCCGCGGGCCAGCATGTCGGGGATCTGCTCCATCAGGGCCGCGTGGCCGGTCTCTCGCGACAGGTCGAGCAGGGTCACGTCGGCGTCGTCCTCGGGGGCCGACGCGCCGTCCTCCGGCGCGGTGGGCATCTCGACGGTGACCCGGTCGGGCAGGTGCGCGGCCAGACGCCGGCCCAGGCTGCGCGCGTCCTGCGGGCGCCGGGCGAGGATCGCGATATGGCCGGGCCGCTCGATCTCGGGCGCGGCCGCCTCGGCGAGTCCGAGCGCGCGGCTCGTCCCGTCGCGCAGCTCGAGCTCGTCCTCCGCGCCGGTCCGGCGCAGGAGCGAGCGGACGCGCGCCATCAGGAACGCGTGGTCGAGCGGGCGGGGCAGCGCCTCGGCCGCGCCGGCCGCCAGGAGCGCGCGTATCGATGGCCCCGGCGCGGCCCGGCCGTCGGTGATGGCGAGGATGGCGGCGCTTCCCAGGACGGGATCGGCGGCGATGCGCACGACCAGGGCGGCGGCGGCCGCGGCCTCCCCTCCGACCGCCACGAGGATGAGGCGCGGAGGCGCCTTCCGCGCAAGGCGCCGGGCCTCGGGGAGGTCCTGCGCCGAGGCGGTGTCGTAGCGGGCGGCGGCGAGCTTCACCTTCAGCGCGATGCGCGTCGTCGGGGAGGGATCGAGCACGAGGATGCGGGCGGTCATGTCGTCTCCCTTCGTGCTGCGCTATGCGCCGTTCGACCGCGCCGATCGCTTCCGGCCTCGGGCGACGCTGATGGACCATGATGACCGAAGGGTTAACAAACCCTTTCCCAATTTTAGGAGAACTGGACATGCAGCGGGAAGCCGCCGAGACGATCGCCCTCCGGGCCCTGGCCTGGATCGCGGCCGACGAGGAGATGGCCGGCGCGTTCCTGGGCGGCACCGGCGCGAGCGCGGCGGAGATCGCGGAGCGCGCGCAGGACCCGGACTTCCAGGTCGCGGTCCTCGACTTCCTCACCGCGGACGACCGCACCGTGCAGGCCTTCTGCGACGCGCAGGGGCTGGACTACGGCGCGCCCCTGGCCGCCCGGCGGGCGATCCCGGGCGGCGACGAGGTGCATTGGACATGACGGCGGGCGGTGTCGACGCCGTGCTCCTCGACAAGGACGGCACGCTCTTCGGCTTCCAGGAGACATGGGGGCCGTGGGCGGTGGGCCTCCTGCGCGGGCTGGGCGCGAACGCGGAGCACGCGGCGGCGCTCGCGGACGCGCTGCGCTTCGACCTCGCGGCCGGGCGGTTCCTGCCGGACAGCCCGGCGATCGCCGGGACGCTCGACGACCAGGTCGCGATCCTGCTCCCGCTGCTGCCGGGCTGGGACGCGCCGGGGTTGCGGGCGCATGTCGCGTCGAGCTCGGCGCGGGCCGAGCCCGTGCCCGCCGCGGACCTGTCCGCCGTGCTGGGGGCGCTGCGCGCGCGCGGACTGCGGCTGGGCGTGGCGACGAACGACGGGGCCGCGCCGGCGATGCGGCAGCTCGCCGCGGCCGGGCTCGACGGGGCGTTCGACTGGATCGCGGGGTATGACAGTGGCCATGGCGCGAAGCCGGACCCGGGGATGCTCCTGGCCTATGCCGCGGCCACCGGGACGGCGCCGGAGCGGATCGTGATGGTCGGGGACAGCACGCACGACCTGCACGCCGCGCGGGCGGCGGGGATGATCGGCGTCGGCGTGCTGACGGGGCCGGCGGCGCGGGCGGATCTGGAGCCCCATGCCGCGGCCGTCCTCGGCAGCGTCGCGGAGCTGCCGGCCTGGCTGGACGCCCGCTCCTAGGCCGGCGGAGGGCCCGGGCGCGGCCGGACAGCGACGCAGGGCGTCGCATTCGGGGGCGCGGCCGGGAAGGGCCCGCTGTCATGATGGCCCCGGGCCGCCGCCCGCCGTCCGAGGGAGCGAGACATGACCGACCAGACACCCCCCCAGGGACGTCGCGCCGGCCGCCGCGGAGGCGGACGCGCCGGCGCCGCGGACCGGCGCGGCGACGCCGCGATCGAGCAGATGCCCTTCCGCCAGCCGCGCAATCGCGACCGCCCGACGGAACCCCTGGACGAGGAGGGCGTGGCCGCCATCCATGACGGGGCGATGCGCATCCTCGAGGAGATCGGGATCGAGTTCCTCAACGAGGAATCGATCGGGATCCTGCGCGAGGCGGGCTGCACCATCGACGGCACGAACGTGCGCATGGGCCGCGACTGGGTGATGGAGATGATCGGCCGCGCGCCGGCGGAGTTCACGATCACGCCGCGCGACCCCGAGAAGGCGATCCGCATCGGCGGAGACTGGATGGCGTTCGGCAACGTCTCCAGCCCGCCGAACTACTGGGACCTGAAGACCGGCAAAGTCCCCGGCACGCGCGAGAAGTGCCGCGAGCTCCTGATGCTGACGCAGTACTTCAACTGCATCCATCTGGCAGGGGGCTATCCGGTCGAGCCCGTCGACATCCACGCCCGCGAGCGCCATCTCGACGTGCTCTTCGACAAGCTGACCCTCACCGACAAGGTGCCGCACGCCTACGCGCTCGGAAAGGAGCGGGTCGAGGACGTGATGGAGATGGTGAAGATCGCCGGCGGCTACGACGAGGACGCGTTCCGCGAGCGGCCGCGCATGTACACCAACATCAACTCGACCTCGCCGCTCAAGCACGACGTCCCGATGATCGACGGCTGCCTGCGCCTGATCCGGCGGGGGCAGGCGGTTATCGTGACCCCGTTCACCCTCGCCGGCGCCATGGCCCCGGTGACGATGGCCGGCGCGGTGGCGCAGTCGGTCGCCGAGGCGCTGTGCGCGATCGCGCTGTTCCAGCACGTGGTCCCGGGCTGCCCCTGCGCGATCGGCACGTTCACCTCCAACGTCGACATGAAGTCCGGCGCGCCCGCCTTCGGCACGCCGGAGTACATGCGCGCGACGCAGATGACCGGGCAGATGGCGCGCTTCTACGGCCTGCCGCTGCGCTCCTCGGGGGCCTGCGCGGCCAACGTGCCCGACGGGCAGGCGATGTGGGAGACCTCCAACAGCCTCTGGGCGGCGGTGCAGTCGGGCTCGAACGTGATCTACCACGCCGCCGGCTGGCTGGAGGGCGGGCTGATCGCCAGCCCGGAGAAGTTCGTCATGGACTGCGAGGTCATCCAGATGATCCAGCGCTACATGGACCCGGCGATCACCGCGACGGGGCCCGACGAGATCGCGCTCGGCGCCATCGCCGAGGTCGGGGGCGACGGGCATTTCTTCGGCACGCAGCACACCCAGGACCGCTACCAGACCGCCTTCCATCAGCCCTTCGTCTCCGATTGGCGCAACTACGAGGGCTGGGACCTGGCCGGCGGGGTCTGGACGGCCGAGCGCGCCCACGGGATCTACCGGCGGATCGTGGAGGAGTTCGAGGCCCCGCCCATGGAGGCCTCGGTCCGCGAGGAGCTGGCGGCCTTCGTCGAGCGGCGGCGCGCGGAAGGCGGCGCGCCGACCGACTTCTGAGCCCGCGCGGCATCGATCGAAGGACTACGTTAACCCGGCTGTCCTAGGGAGGACGCGAAAGAGGACCCGGGGGGCGCGGATGCACGGACTTTACGGCAAGGCTTTCCGGTCCTTCGTCACGGATACCTACGGGGAGCCGGCATGGATCGGCGTGGCCGAGAGGGCCGGCATCGCCGCCGACGGCTTCGAGGCGATGTCCGAGCAGCCCGCGTCTGCGATCATCGGCGCCGTCGCCGCCGCGGCCGAGACGCTCGACAAGTCGCGCGGTACCATCCTGGTCGATATCGGCGTCTATCTCGTCTCCCATCGCAACACCGAGCGTCTGCGCCGACTGCTCCGGTTCGGAGGCACGGATTTCAACGCGTTCGTCCACTCGGTCGAGGACATTCCCGAGCGCGCCCGCCTGGCCGTCCCGGACTTGCGGCTCCCGGCAATGGAGCTGACGGACGAGGGGTCGGGCTATGTCCTGACGGTCAGATCGACGCAGGCGGGTTCGGGGCTGGTGATCCTCGGCGTGCTGCAGGCGATGGCGGACGATTACGGCGCGCTGGCGATCATGGAGTATGGCGGGGCGGAGCCGGTCGGCGACGTCGTCGTCGAGCGGATCACGATCGAGATCGCCATGCACACCTATGCGGAAGGGCGCCAGTTCGAGCTCGGCGCGCGGCCGTCATGACGCTCTCGGGGCCCACGCACACCGTGGACGGACGGCCGGGCGCCGCGCTCACGGCCCGCCCGCCCGGCGACGGCGGACCTCGCGCGGTGATCGAGGGCGCCGCCCTTTCGCTCGCGATGCCCATGCACATGCTGACGGACGACGCGGGGCGGGTGGTCTCGATCGGGCGCACCTTGGCGAAGTTCGTGGATGGCGGCGCCGCCGCGATCCTCGGTCGTCCGCTCTTCGACGTGATCCGCCTGCGCCGCCCGGGTGGGGTGACGACGATCGCCGGGCTCAGGCGGCATGCCGGCGTGGCGTTGCGGGTCGACATGCCGTCGGCGGAGCCGGTGCGACATGTCGGGGTCGCCGTGCCGGCGGGCGACGGCATCCTGATAAAGCTGTCGCCGGGGATCGGCATCGTCGAGGCGGTGGCGCGCCACCGCCTCACGATCTCGGATTTCACGCCGACGGACCTGTCGGTCGAGCTCCTCTACCTCGTGGAGGCGAACAACGCCGCGCTGAAGGAAGCCCAAAGCCTGAACGGCCGGCTCGAGGACGCCCGCATCTGCGCCCAGGAGGCGGCATTCACCGATGCGCTCACCGGATTGCGCAACCGCCGGGCGCTCGATCACCTGCTCGGCCGCCTGGCCGCGGCGGACACGCCATTCGCGCTGCTGAACATCGATCTCGATCGGTTCAAGGCGGTGAACGACACCCATGGACACGCCGCCGGCGACCACGTGCTGGAGGCCGCGGCGGCCCACATGCGCCGGGCGGCGCGGCGAGACGACGTGGTGGCACGCACCGGTGGCGACGAGTTCGTCATGGTCCTGCGCGGCCAGGTCGCGCCCGAGCGGCTGTTGCTGATCGCGCGGGACCTCATCGCCGCCATCGAGACCCCCGTGCGCATCCCCGAGAGCGCGGGAGGAGCCACTTGCGAGATTTCGGCCAGCATCGGCATCGCGAGGTCGGTCGACTACGAGACGCCCGATCCCGCCCAGATGGCGCAGGACGCCGATGCGGCGCTCTACGTCAGCAAGCGTGCCGGGCGCGGTCGTGCGGGGCTGCACGAGCCGGGCAAGTCCGCCTGAGGCGAAGCGCCGGTTTTCGGGAGGAAGACGCCTGCGCTGCCGACCGCCGTTCGTCTTGCCCGGATCGCCGCGGGCGCGGATCGTCTGCTGGCCCTTGGCGACGGGAGGACGCAGGCATGGGACGGATCCGGCCGCCCTCCGCGAAGGGGCGTCCCGGTTGGCGAGCGAGGTCCGACCATCGAAGCGGGTCGGGGACCGATCGGCCGGCTCGGCGTCGCCTTCCATCACGGCAATGCCGTCATTGGCGGGTACGATCCTCGTGGCCGGGCCTTTCGAGCGGCCCGCATGCGAGCTTGAGTTTGCCGGTCCTCGTGTAACGGCGCGGGCCACCTATACCGGGCCAGGCGGCGAATCTCGGGCAGTGGGGGGGTCCGGCGGTCCTGCCGAAGGGGGGTGAGAGTTCCCTCCGACGTGTCGAGGCGTCGCCCCTTCGATCGTGTGCTGACGGCTCGCCGGAGAGGCCTGGCAGTCGGGCGGGGGGTTCGGCGCCGCTGACGGCTAGTAGGCGACATCGTGCGTGGGCGACGGCATGAAGGGGATGACCGAAGCCGTCGATCTACCTGGGACGCACCCACCTCAGGCGGACGGCCGCCCCTGGACCTACTGATCTACGCCCCGCTTCTCGAAAGCGCGGGGCGCCGATGACGGTGCGGACGACGCCGGTTCACCTGTTCCGCGCGTCGACGGTCCAGCGGATGTCGGCTCGATCCGACGGGGCGACGCCCGCCTCGCGAAAGCGTCCCCCAGGGCCTCGTTCCACGAATCCAGCCTGTAATTCACATCGCGGGTCCGGCGGCATGGCCGGGCGAGACGTCCAAGCCCGCGCCTGCCCGTCATCGCACCCTGGATTGGTCCGCCCACGGCGCGTCGCCGCGTGGGCGCGGCTCGCCGAGCGTCTGGTCGGCCCGGGCCCGGGCCCGGGCATGGACCGGCATGCGGCGCCGCCGGGCGTGCGCGGGCGCCGGCGGACCGTGCCGGACGCGGCGATCCGGGCGTGGCTGACGATCGAGGGCCCGTCTTGCCCGGCGGCCAGGCGGCGCCCGGCCTGCCGCTTCGGCAGACGACCGGCTTCGGGGCAAGGCTGCTCGAGCCGGCGGGGACGGGCCGGCCGGTGCCGGGCTTCGGGGCGCCGTGCCGCCGCCGGAAGTCGCTCGCCGTGCAGCCGCCCTGCCGCGGCGGCGGCGGGCCGCTGCGCCCGCTCGTGGACGGCACCGGCGTCGAGGTGCGGGGCGAGGGCGAGCGGCACGCGCGCACGCATGGCGGGGCCCGCGGGCGCGTCCGGCGCGAGGTGCACCTCGCCGTGGACGAGGCGACGCTCGGGGCCCGCGCGGTCGAGGTCACCGGCAGCGCCGTCGGCGACGCGCCTATGCGGCCCATGATGGACGCGCCGGCCGGGGCGCCGCCGCGATCGTCCCGCCTCGCCGAACCGCGGCGCCCTGGAGAAAGGAGCACCGTGGCGGCACCGGGGAACGAGGCCCTGCGCGCCACCCGGCGCCTTGGCCGAACGCTCCGGCGCGGATGGAGCGGCCCCCACCGCCGCGGCCGCGCCGAGACCAGGACGAGCTGCAGGACGCTCCCCGGCCAAGGGCGCGCAGCCCGAGACGTCGACCGCCAGACCGCCCAGCTCCAGGTCCGCTCCGCCACACCCGGCATCCCCATCTCCCGACCCGCCGGCCGGCGTCAAAAGGGGGAAGCCCGGACCTCGGGCGTTCTGCGCAACAGGATCCATATGATGGCGACGCGGTCATGATGGTCGAGATGCGCGGCCATGCGCCGCCCGGGATGGGAACTGCCCTATGCCGCGTGCGGTGGAGGTGGCCCGAGACCGCCGTTCGGCGGAGGCGGCCATGATCCCGCCCATCCGCGCCCCCTCCCACCGTCCCGACGGCGTGCGCGCGTCTCCCGCATCGCACGGCCCCTGGCGTCGCTGCGCGTTCCATGGCCAAACGGGGGGCGTTGGCGTCGGGGCGGGGGACGTCCCCCCTGCGGACCATGCCGGCGCCATCGGCGGGAGGCCCGGCGCGGTGGTCGGGGACGTCGTCGCGACAAGGCGGACCGCCTTGGCCGTGCCCGCGGTGATGGCGGCGTCGCGGCGAGCAGGACGCCGAGGCGTCCGAAGCCGTCGAACCGGACCATCGGCGCGGCCGACATCGCGCCGAGCGCCGGCGGCAGCCCGGCGCCCGACTTCGTGCGCGCCTTGCCGCCGGTCTCCAGCGCGCCGCCGATGCCGATGCGGTCGGTCGGTCCGAGCCGCCCGCGCCGCGCGACTAGGTCGGCCGCGACGAGGGGGTGGTGGCCATCCGCCGCTGGTGGCTTCGGCGGATCGACGGCACCGACGAAGCGCGGCCCGCAGGAGCCGGCGGAGGCCGTGACGCCGACGACGCCCCGCTCTCCGGGCCGGTAAGCCGGCTCGACGGGCGCGGGGCCGCATCGCGCGTGACCTCGATCCGGGGGCCGCGTGGCGAGTCGGCATGGGCGGGGACCTGCGGCCGCTCCGAGACCGGCAAGAGCCGACCGTCGATCGGCGCGACCTGCGACGGGCCGAGGACCACCACGCCGACGACGGTGTCCAGGGCCAGTCACGGTGCGCGCAGGGTCCCGCGCAGCGGGGCGGCATGGCGCCGCGCCGACCATGCGAAGACGCGCCTCGCCTCGTTATCCCCGGACGGCGCGGGCGGGATCCCCGCCGCCAGGCGGGGGAGCGGGCAGAGCGCCAACGGGACGCTGCGCGCGAGCATGAGGAGCTCGGCCGCCGCGACCGCGGTCGTCCGGGTCGGGGCGTCGCTCCGGAGGCTCCGCCCCTATGTCCTAGATGATGACGCGCCTGCCATCGACGTGGAGCCCCAAGCCGACGATCGGCCCCTGCCGCATTTCGACGCCGAACGGACCCATCGCCAGGACGGCGAAGCCGACCACGGCGGGGACGATGGCCACCGCGGCGCGAAGCCCCAGGACCATCGCGAAGGTCCGGCCCGTTCCGGCCGGCGCGCCGTCCACGCCGGCCGGCGCGATGTCGGGCTGGAAGATGGAGAAGGTCGCCTCGATCCCCCATGGCCGAGCGTGCCCGAAGTCCCGGACGCGCGCGCCCGCGAGCGGGCCGAGGGCGGTGACGCCCCCGCCGCCCATTCCGATAGCGACGATCACGCCCGGCCGGCCGGCCGCCCGTCCCGGACCGCCGGCGCCTCGGCGGGCTCGGGCGGGTCCGGGCACATCGTCGCCACGTCACGCAGGGGCACGCGGCCAAGATCGGGCCGCCCGGCGATCTCGTCCCCGTCGCGAAGGTTCCCGGTCGTCTCCACGGGACTCCGCGTGAGGACAATCCCTTCGGGGCCCGGGGGAGGCGCGCGTTCCGCCCCTGGGGAGCGGCGCGCACAGCCGTGAGCGCCGCGCCGACGGACGCCGCGCGCGCGCCGCCTCCTCGACCGGCCGCGGAGAGGGCATCGAACGCCGCCCCTTGGGCTGGCGCCTCCAGGCCCGCCCGGATTCCGGCGCGCGGGGACGAGGCCGCCGCGGCTGCCACGCGCCCGCCCGGCGCGACCCCGTCCGCCGCGAGCAGGCGGCCCCATGCGCACGGCCGAAGCGTCCGTCGCACGGCTCCGGGACGGCCGGGCCGTCCTCGGCTCGCACCGCGACGGACACGTTCGCGCTCCGATCCCCCCGGTCGTCCAGGGCTGCGAGATCCGGGCCGTCGCGCTTCGAAGCCCGCGACCTCCTCCAGGGCCACGTCGGAGCGCAGGTCCGCGCGATCACCGTCACCGCCGCGGGCAGGGGGAGGCGCTCGGCATCGGCGGGCGCCCCTCCAGCGCCGGGCCCAGCGTCCGCCTAGAGGTGGCCGCTTGGCGCTCATGGACGCGGGCCTGCGAGCCGCCCCCCTCGTGGAGGGTCACGACGGGCGGCCCCGCCGCCATTGGGCAGGCTCGCCGGAGGCATCGGCGGCGGCGGCCTCGGGCTGCTCGAGCCGCGAGGTGGCCTCCTCCGCCGTGACCGTCGCCAGAGCCCCGCTGGCCCCTGCCCGTGGGCCGATCCGACGGCTTCGGAGGCAGGGCAGACCGCCCGCGTCGGAGGCCGGTGGCGTGAGCTCCGGCGACTCCGGGACGGAGCCGGGGCGCCACGTCTCCTGCGGCGGGACGAGCCGCGCGCCCTGGGAGCGAACGGGGCGCGGCGGACCGGCCGGGGACGGACCCGCGCCCCGGGCGGCGGGCCTGGCGTGGAGTGACGCTTTCGCCCGCCGCGCCGCGCGGTAGGGTAGGGTGGGGCGGCGGTCGGCGGAGCGGGGACGACATGAAGATCACGGGCCTGACGACGACGCGGATCGAGGAACGGCCGAACCTGATCTGGGTCGAGGTCGAGACCGACGAGGGCCCGTCCGGCCTCGGAGAGACGTTCTTCCTGTCGCGCACCGTCGAGGCCTATCTCCACGAGCACGTCGCCCCGATCCTGATGGGCCGCGACCCCCTGCGGATCGACCTCATCGCCGCGGACCTCACGGGCTATCTCGGCTTCCGCTCCACCGGGGTCGAGACGCGCGGCAACTCCGCCGTCGACATCGCGCTTTGGGACCTCTTCGGCCATGCGACCGGCCTGCCCCTGACGCAGCTCCTGGGCGGGGCGACGCGGGAGTCCATCCGCACCTACAACACCTGCGCCGGGACCGAGTACATCAAGGAGGCCGGCGGCCAGGTCTCCTCCAATTTCGGCCTCGGCGCCGCGGGGCGCTACGACGACCTGGACGCGTTCCTGCACCGCGCGGACGAGTTGGCCGAGGACCTCCTGTCCGAAGGCATCACGGCGATGAAGATATGGCCCTTCGACATGGCCGCCGAACGCACCCGCGGGGCCTATATCTCGCCCGAGGACATGGCCGCGGCGCTGCGGCCCTTCGAGCTCATCCGCGGGGCGGTCGGCGACCGGATGGACGTGATGGTCGAGTTCCACTCCCTCTGGCAGCTCCTGCCGGCGATGCGGATCGCGCGCGAGCTCGCCGCCTTCGACACGTTCTGGCACGAGGACCCGATCCGCATGGACAGCCTCGGCAGCCTCGCGCGCTATGCCGAGGCGAGCCGCGCGCCGATCTGCGCCTCCGAGACCCTGGCCAGCCGCTGGGCCTTCCGCGACCTCCTGGAGACCGGGGCCGCCGGCGTCGTGATGCTCGACGTCGCCTGGTGCGGCGGCATCTCCGAGGCGCGCAAGATCGCCGCCATGGCCGAGGCCTGGCACCTGCCCGTCGCGCCGCACGACTGCACCGGCCCGGTGGTCCTGGCCGCGAGCACGCACCTGTCGCTCAACGCGCCCAACGCCCTCGTGCAGGAGAGCGTGCGCGCCTTCCACCGCACCTGGTACCGCGACCTCGTCACCGGCCTGCCGACGATCGAGCGGGGCATGATCGCGCCGGCGCCGGGCCCGGGCCATGGCTGCGCCCTGCACGCCGACCTCGCGCGCCGCTTCGCCGTCCACCGGCGCCGCACGGGGGCGGGCGACCTCTAGCGCCCCCGTGAGCCCCGGCTCGCGCCCGGTGATCCCCGGCTAGCGCCCGGTGATCCCCGGAAAGACGAGGAGGACCGCGAGCGCCAGGATCTGCAGCGCGATGAACGGCAGGAGCGCGCGGAAGATCTCGCCCAGCGAGATGTCGGGCGGCGCCACCGACTTGAGGTAGAAGGCCGCCGGCCCGAACGGCGGCGACAGGAAGCTCACCTGCATGTTCATGGCGAACACCACGCCGAACCAGATCGGATCGTAGCCCAGGTCCTTCACGATCGGCACGAAAATCGGGACCGTCAGGAGCGCGATCCCCACCCAGTCGAGGAACATGCCCAGGACGAACAGCACCAGCATCATGAAGAGGATGATCACCGTGGGATCGTCCGAGATGCCGGTGATCAGCGACTGCACGAAGCGCAGGCCCCCCATCAGGTTGAACACCCCGACCAGGGCCGTCGCGCCGATGCCGATCCACACGATCATGCCCACCGTCGCCAGCGTCTGCTTGGCCGCCCCCATGATGAGGGACCAGGTCAGCTCTCGGCGCACGAGGGTCGAGAGGGTCACGCCCAGCACGCCCACCGCCGACGCCTCCGTCACCGAGGCGATGCCGCCGTAGATCGAGCCCAGCACGAAGATCACCACCAGGATCGGCAGCACCACCCCCTTGAGGAGGCGCACCTTCTCGGCCCGCGGGATCGAGCCCGCCTCCGGGATCGGCGCGACGTCGTGGTTGGAATAGGCCCGCACCAGCACGTAGGCGACGTAGAACCCCGCCAGCATGAGGCCCGGCAGGAACGAGGCCGTGAAGAGCTCCCCGATCGAGACGTTGGCCGACAGCCCGTAGATGATGAGCACGATGGACGGCGGCACCATCGTGCCCAGCGCGCCGCCCGCGCAGCACACGCCGATGGCGATGCCGCGGTCGTATCCGAGCCGCAGCATCTGGGGCAGGGCGATCACGCCCAGGAGCACCACCTCCCCCCCGATGATCCCCGACATCGCCGCCAGGATCACCGCCACGATCAGGGTCTGGATCGCCACCCCCCCGCGCAGGCGCCCGCCCACCAGGCGCATCGCGTCGAAGAGGTCGCGCGCGATGCCCGAGCGGTCGAGGATCGCCGCCATCAGGACGAACATCGGCACGGAGACGAACACGAAGCTGTTCACGAAGGAGAAGATGCGGCTCCCGATCAGGGAGATGCCCGCCGGCCCGAACCAGCCCAGCAGGAAGATCAGCGCCACCAGCAACGTCACGAACGCCAGCGGCATGCCCGTCAGCAGGAGGATCAGAAGCATCGCGAACATCGCCGCCGTCGCCCGCTCGATCCCCCAGGACTTGATGTCGGGGATCAATGACGCGGCCGCCTGGAGGACGGCGTCCCCGCCCTGGGTCAGGATCTCGATCACCCGCGGCCCCCGCGCGCGTAGCCCCAGGCGAGGCGCGCGAACTGCAGCGTCAGGAGGACCATCACCACGAAGAGGAAGAGCTTGATGATCCCCGGCGTCGGCGGGTTCCAGGCGCTGCCGGTGGTGTCGAAGCGGAACTCGCCCGTGGGGGTGAACATCGCGGCCTCCGCGACCTGCCAGGAGGCGAGCGCGAAGATCGCGCAGGCCGTCATGTTCACGAGGCTCAGGACCACGTCCGTGATCCGGCGCGCGCGGGGCCCGAGCGCGTCGTAGATCAGGACCACCCGGATGTGCCGGTCCCGGCTCGCGACGTAGAGCCCGCCGAAGAGGAAGGTGATCGCCGTGAGGAAGATCACCGCCTCGTGGCCCCAGATCGTCGGCCGGTTGAACCCGTAGCGCAGCGCGACCTCGACGATGAGGATGCCCGCCGACAGGACGATCGCGAGGGCGAAGAGCCCGCCGAGCGCGTCGATCGCCCGGCCGAGCATCCCCGCCTCGGGGATGGCGCCGGCGTCGCTCGGCCGGTGGACCGCGAGAGGGGCCGGGCCTGCCGCCGGATCAGGGTCGGGTCCGGCCATGGCCGCGCCCTTTCACATGAGGAGGGAGGGGCGCCGGTCCGGCGCCCCGCTCGGGGCCGATGACGAGGTCACTCGGCGATGAGGCCGTTCTCGCGCAGGTAGCCGGTCAGCGTGTCGTAGACCATCTGCGCGTTCTGGGACTGGCCGGCGAGCGGCTCCCACTGGCTCACGGCGATGGAGCGGAAGCGCGCGCGCTCCTCGGGGGACCAGTCATGGACCGTGACCGTCCCGCTGGCCTGCGCCTCGGCGACCGCGGCGGTGTCGGCCTCGCGCAGGGCGGCGACCTGCATGTCGGCGAACTGCGCCACGCTCTGCGTCATCGCGGCCTGCAGGTCCTCGGGCAGCTCGTTCCACCGCTCGAGGTTCATCGACACCTCGACCAGCGGCATCGAATGGAAGCCCGGATAGACCGGGTGCGCCGCCACGTCGTGCAGGCCCTGCGCCTGGTTCGTCGAGAACACGCTGTAGTCCGCGGCGTCGATCACGCCCTTGTCGAGGGAGGTGAACACCTCCGAGCCCGGCAGGTTGACCGGCGAGGCGCCCGCGGCGGCGAAGACCTGCTGCACCAGCCCCTCGGGCGCGCGCATGCGCAGGCCCTGCAGGTCGTCGACCCCGTCGAGCGGCACGTCCGAGACGAACGCCTCCAGCCCCGGCGTGGTCGCGCCCAGGAACTTCAGGCCGTAGGGCGCCAGCATCCCGTCCATCATCTCGCCGCCCGGACCCTCGCGCATGAAGGCGAACATCTCCTCGGGCGCGGACCAGGCGCCGACCGGGTTCGCGACGAGGCCGAAGGCCGGGTCCTTGCCGGCGAAATAGGACGTGTCGGTGATGTGGCCGTCGAGGAGGCCGGCCGCGATCGCGTCCTGCGTCTCCGTGTGCGCGACGATCGATTCGACCGGCAGGAGCTCGATCGCGACGCGCCCGTCCGTCGCCTCGGAGACCATCTCGGTCCACTGCTGCTGGAGGACGAAGTTGGGGTTGCCGGCCGGGTCCGAGGACTGGAACCGGTAGCTGTAATCCTGCGCCGCGGCCATGCCGCCGACCGTGGCGGCGAGCGCGAGGGGTGCGATGAGCTTCATGGATGATCCTCCCTGGTCCGCGCGGCGCGCGGCATGCTGCGGCGGGGGTTGGCCCCCGTCACGCGTGACGATGCGCCGAGTAATGGCGGGGCGGGGGCTCGCCTGCAAGCGCGCCGTCGCCCGCCCGGCCCCCGCCTCGCCCCCGCCCGGCCCCGCCCGGCCCCTGGCCCGGCGTCATTCCGCGGCTTCCAGGCGCAGGCGCTCGGGCGCGCGGGCGCTCGACCTGCCGGCCGGGACGACCGCGAGGGACGCCGACCTGCCGGGTCCGCGCGCATAGACCAGCCGGAAGGCCGGGGGCACGAAATAGAACGAGACCACCGCGCTGAGCGCCACGCCGCCGGCGACGGCCATCGCGAAGGGCGGCCAGAAGCCCCCGCCCGCCACGATGAGCGGCAAGAACCCCCCCACGGTCGTGATCGTGGTCGAGACGAGGTGCCGCGAGGAGGCCATGACCACGTCCGCGATTCCCTCGGGATCGCCCTGGCGCGCGCGCTCGTCCTCCTGCAGCCCGGTCATCAGGATGAGGGCCGCGTTGATCGACACGCCGATCGACCCGATGAGCCCGATGATCGCGTTGATCCCGAACGGATAGTCGAAGATCGCCAGCGCCAGCATCGAGAGCCCCGCCGACAGCCCGCTGACCGCCAGCGCGACGCCGCCCAGCCTGAACGAGCCGAAGGTCGTCACGACCACCGCGATCGACAGGGTGACGACGAGGCCCAGGGGCGTGACGAGGTTCGTGAGCGTCGAGGCGCGCGCGTCGCTGTCCCCGCCCGTCTCGAGGCGCATGCCCTGCGGCGGGGCGAAGCCGGCCTCGTCCATCGCGCCGCGGATGCCCGCCAGCGCCTCCTCCGGCAGGACGCCGCGCAGGAGGAACGCCTGCACGGTGTTCATCCGCTCGCCGTCTCTCCGCGTGATCTCGCCCGCGCCGGGCACGAGGCCGATCCGCGCCACCGCCGAGAGCGGGATCGGCCCCGCGCCGGGCACCGCCAGGGGCAGGTCGCGCACGGCCTCCGGCCCCGAGCGGCGCCCGTCCGGCAGGCGCACGCGCACGGGGATCTCTTCGGTCCCCTCGACCATCGAGCCGCCGGTCACGCCGGTCAGGGCGGCCTCGAGCTGGCGCGCGACGGCGCCGGGGTCGAGGCCGACGAGCCGGGCCCGCGCATCGTCGAGGGCGACGTCGAGCCGGGGCGCGCCCTCGGTCAGGGAGGAGCGCGCCAGCACCACCGCGTCCCGTGAGGCGACGATGCGGCGCAGGTCCTCGCCCGCGGCGCGCAGCGCGTCCAGGTCGTCGCCCACCAGTCGTAGCTCCACCGGAGCGGAGACGGGCGGGCCCTGCACGAGGCCGCGCACCAGGACCTGCGCCCCGGGCGCCACGTCCGGCAGCTCGCGCTGGAGCCGCGGGAGCACCGCCTCCGTCGCCTCGGCCGAGGCCGTGCGGACCAGGGCCTGCGCGTAGCGCGGGGCGGAATAGCGCCCGCCGGTGATGTTGTAGTAGAAGGCCGGCGCCGAGCGGCCGATGGTCCAGACGACGCTCTCGATCTCGGGGGCGGCGCGCAGCGCGTCGTCGAGCCGTCCCACGACCTCGCGCGTGCGGTCGATCCCGGTGCCCGGCGGCATGTCGATCTCGACGTGGAACTGGTCGCGGTCGACGCCGGGGAAGAACTGCGCCGTCAGGAGCGGAAGCGACGCGAAGCCCAGGATCGGCAGCATCAGGGACATCGCGATGGCCCGCAGCGGATTGCGCGCCGCCAGGGCGAGCGAGGCCCTGAAGGCGCGGCCCAGGGCCCCGGACGGCACGCCGTCGGCCCAGGCGCCGCCGCGTCCGGCCGCCGGCAGGACCCAGCCCGCGACCGCCGGCGTGATCGTCACGGCCACGACGAAGGACCAGCACAGCATGACGACCACCGCCAGCGCGATCGAGCCGACGAAGTCGCCCGCCGGCCCCGGCAGCAGGATCATCGGCACGAAGGAGAGCGCCGTCGTCGCCGTCGAGGCGAAGAGCGGCATCGCCAGCCGGCGGGTCGCGCCGCCGACCGCGTCCGCGCGCTCGTGCCCCCCGCGCAGGCGTCGGCCGATCTCGTCCGTCATGACGATCCCGGCGTCGACCAGCAGGCCGAGCGCGACGATGAGCCCGGTGACCGACATCTGGTGGATCGGCAGGCCGATGAAGTTCATCGTCGCCAGGGAGGCGAGCGAGACCACCGGCAGGATCGTCGCCACGATCAGCGCGGAGCGCAGGCCGAGCGTCACCAGGAGGACCGCGACCACCAGGGCGATGCCGAGCGCCATGTTGCCCCCCACCTCCGCCAGGCGGGCCGAGGTGTAGGTCGACTGGTCGAAGACGAGGTCCGCCGCCATCCCCTCGGGGAGCCCGCCCTGGAATCCCGCCAGCTCCTCGCGCACGAGGCCGGCCCAGACGTCGACCTGGAGCCCGTCCTCGAGCTTCGCCGCGACCAGGACCGCCGGGCGCCCCTGCGCGAGCGCGAGCTCGGCCGCCGGCGCGCGCGGGCCGCGCTCGACCGACGCCACGTCCGCCACCCGCAGGGCGCGGCCGTTCGGCCCCTCGCGCAGCACCGCGTCGCGCACCCGCGCCAGCGTCTCGATCTCGCCCGACACCTCGAGGATCACGTCCCGCCCGCCGCCGGTCAGCCGCCCGGCCCGCACCTTGGCGTCGGCGCGCCCGATCGCGCCGGCCACGTCGTCCACCGTGAGCCCGAGCACCGCGGTCCGCGCCGCGTCGAGGGTGACCGTAATCTCCTCCTCCGGCGCGCCGAACGTCTCCACCAGGTTGGTGCCCGGCACGTTGCGGAGCCGATCGCCGAGCTCGTCCGCATAGCGCGCGAGCAGGCTCAGGGGGACGTCGCCGCGCGCCCCGGTGAGGGTCACGATCGCGCCGTAGGCGCCGGCCCCGTCGCTGTCGAGCTCGGGCGGGCGCACCCCGGCGGGCAGGTCCGGCTCCACGTCCGAGAGCGCGTCGCGCAGCTCGGACCAGACCTGCTCGATGCGGCCCGGCTCCAGCGTCTCCAGGAGGTCGATCCGCACGATGGACACGCCCGTGGCCGAGACCGACTGCAGCACGTCGACCTCGGCGACCTCGCGCAGCGCGTCCTCGATCGGGGCCGTCACCAGCGCCTCCACCCGGGCCGGGTCGGCGCCGGGATAGGCGGTGGTGACGGTGGCGAAGATGTTGGTGATCGTCGGATCTTCCTGCCGCCCGATCGCGAGGAGCGCCGAGGCGCCGGCGGCCAGGATCACCATGAGCGCGAGGGCGACGGCCCGCGGCTGCCGCCAGCCGAACGCGCCCCAGCCGCTCATCGTCTCGCGCCCGCGCCGGCGCCCGCGATCCGGACCGTCTCGCCCGGGACCACGCGGTGCGCGCCTTCGGTGAGGTAGCCGGCGCCGTCCGGGAACGTGCCCCGCACATAGGCCCGCTCGCCCGCGGCATAGACGATCTCGGCCGCCTCTACCGCGATGCGCGGCGGCTCTCCGGTGACGGTCAGGATCTGCCAGGAGCCGCCCGGCCCGGGCCGAAGCGCCGACACCGGCACCCAGGCGCCCGCGCCCGCGATCTCTTGGGCGAGGACCACCTCGCCCGTGGTGCCGGCGGGCGGCAGGGCGCCGCCCTCCACCGCGAGGAAGGCCGTGCGCGTCCGGGTCGCCGGGTCGAGCCGCGGCGAGAGCCGCACGAGCCGCGCCGACCGGGCCGCGCCGCCGCCCTCCACGATCATGCGGGTGTCCGCCGTCAGGCGTGCGGCGAGGTCCGGGTCGAGCCCGACTTCGAACGAGGCCGGCCCGTCCTCCAGCAGCGAGACGACGGGCGCGCCCGGCCCCGCGACCGCCCCGTCATCCATCAGGCGCATGCCGATCCGCCCGGCATAGGGCGCCGCGATCTCCGCCTTGGAGAGGCGCACCTCGACGCTTGCGATCCCCGCCTCGGCCTCCGCGATGCCCGCTTCGAGCCGCGACAGGGTGAGCGAGCTGTCGTC
Organism: uncultured Alphaproteobacteria bacterium; assembly: GCA_963833115.1. Classification (GTDB taxonomy): domain Bacteria; phylum Pseudomonadota; class Alphaproteobacteria; order Rhodobacterales; family Rhodobacteraceae; genus Hasllibacter. The sequence goes on from CAWHWS010000002.1 coordinate 1,262,192, forward strand.
GAGGGCCTGGTCGCTGGCGAAGCCGCGGGTGCGCAACTCGGCCTGGCGGACATTGGTGCGCCGGGCGAGCTCGGCCTGCGCGGCCAGGCCGTCGCGGGCGGCGACGAGCCGGGCCCGCTCGGCGGCCAGCAGGCGCGTGTCCACGCGGGCGAGGGGCTGACCCTCGGCGACCGCGTCGCCCTCCTCCACCAGGACGGCCGCGATGGAGCCGCCGAGCTCGAAGCCGAGCATCGTCGTCTGCGGCGGCTCGAACTCTCCGGCGAAGCGCCGCGTGACGGTGTAGGCGCTGCGCATCTCGATCCGGCCGGTGGCGACGGCCGTGCGCGGCGCGGCGGGCGGGGCGTCCGCCTCGGTCCTCTGGGACGCCAGCGCCTCGCGTGCCAAGATGACCGCGAGCACGGCGCCGACGACCACGGTCAGGGTCAGGGTGAGGCGCAGGACGGCGCGGACGGCACGGGCGAGGCGGTTTGGGCGATCCATCGAGAGGCTCCGATGTTAGCGTTGCTAACTAATGTAAGCGTCCCTAGCTTATGGCAAGCGGGATTTTCGCGACGCCGCCGCAGGAGGTCCTAAGCCGTTGTCCGACAAGAGGAAGAAATATCATCACGGCGATCTCCGGGCCCATCTGGTGGAGACGATCCGCGAGCTGATCGAGGAATCGGGTCCCGACGGGTTCCGCATCGCCGAGGCCTGCCGCCGTGCCGGCGTGTCGACCGCGGCCCCGTACAAGCACTTCGCGGACCGCGACGCGATCCTGCGCGCCGTCGCCCTCTCGGGCCTCGAGCGCCTGCGCGACGCCATGGCGGACGCCGCCGCCAGCCATCGCGTCGGCGATCCCGCCCGCATCGCGGCGCTGGGGCGGTCCTATGTCGAGTTCGCCCGCCGCGAGCCCGGCGTCTTCCGCATGATGTTCGGCTTGACCGAGGGGCATGGCGGCGATCCCGCGCTCGAGGCCGTGGGCGAGGAGGCCGAGGCCATCGTCGCGCGCGTCGTGGCCGAGCACATGGGCTGGGAGCCCACCGCTCCCCGCGCGCGGCTCCGGGCCTACGCCCTGTGGTGCTTCGTCCACGGCCATTGCTTCCTCATGCTCGACGGCAAGCGCGCCGAGCACACCGGAGACGTCGACGAGACGGAGATGCTGGCGGAGGTCGGCCGCCTCATGCTCGCCCCGCGATAGGCACCGCGGGCGCCTCGCCCCGCCCTTCCGCCCGCCCAGGCCTGCGGCGTCGAGCGCGGCTTTCCCGAGGGGGCGGCGATCGGACCCGGGGCCGGCGACGCCACCGTCCTGGCGGTGACCGCGACGCGCGCCGCCGCCGCTGCGCCGTGTCCCGCGGGGTGGCGCTCGGCCCGGATGGACCGGCGGATCGCCGTCGGCGCGCTACCGGCGGGATGCGCGGCCGCCTCGTCGGCCCCGGTAGCCGCGCCCTTCGGGCCGCCCGGGCTCGCATGGCTCCTGCAACCGCTGGCGGGCCGCCGGCGGGGGTCGGGGCGGTTCGGACCCTCCCGAGCCGCCGCGCCGGAACCATCGGGCCGGATCGAACGGGAGCGAGGGGGGGAGGTGGGATCACGCGCGGCCGGCCGTGCGGGGAGCGCTTCGATCCGGAGGGCGCGACCGCCAGGGTCCCACATGCGCCCGTTCGCCGGATCGGCGAGCCGACGGGAGGCTCGAAGCGGCGCGCGGCCGCATCGGGCAACGCGTGAGGCTGTCGGCAACGCCCGCGCCTGCCTTCCGGCGGCGGCGCATGGGGATGACGGGGGTCGCAGCGCACGCGGCGGCCCGGTCCCGGGAACGGATCCTCCGTGATCGGATGGCACGATGGTCGGCTGCATCCCGAGGCGCGCCGCCGCCACGCCTGGGTCCACGGGACCCGAACGCCGCCGATCGGGTTCGTGTCCGGGCGTCGCGTAGCCTTCCTCGACGCCGCGATCCTCCTCATCGAGTGTCGTGCGGGCTCGCGCCATCGTCCGGGCCCTTCTCGGCCCTTCCGGGTCCCGTCGTCGAGGAAGTCCGCTTGCTTGCGGATGACCTGAGCGGCGCAAGCCCCGAAGCACCCGAGAGCATGTCGCCGAGATTGCCGACGAACTCCCTGCCGAAGGTGGACTGATGGTCGAAAGCGCCCTCGGGCCGAAAGATGAGGAGGGATACCTCCATTCCGATGTGCGGCAATGGGTGGGTGATAACGAGGGCACGCTGGACGGCCTGGCCCGTATCGATGAAGGCTGTCGCAACAGGCTGCCCATCGCCGCAGCGATCAACCATCGCGGCCCTGTGCGAACGCCCCTGACAAACCATCCTGGTGCCAAGGGCAATCAGCCCCGGTTCGCATGCGCCGACGCAGCCGGGGCGTTTCTATCTGAATATCTCGCCCGTATCTGCGTTCAAATACTGCCGGTTGGCTACTGTCGCGCCGCCGCAGTACGTGAAGTAGATAGACTGATTGCGATGGCTACTAGACTTCACCCAACCGCCCATGTCGCGGAAGTCGCGTTCGGTGCAGCGGCGTTGCGTAATTAGCGATTGGGCCGCGTCCGCGAACGCGGTTCGGTATCGGCGAAGTCGTCGGACTCCAACACCAGTTCTTCGATCCCCGACGCATCCGCAGCCGGATCAGGCGGGCGGGTTTCCGATAGGTATTCCACCGACACCCATTCGGCGAACTGCCCGTCGACAATCCCGTTCGCAGGGTCGCAAGCGGCGTTACCCGTCGCGACATACTCGCTCCGACCGCCGACGCATGACGCGTCATAGGTTTGTGTGATCCGCGCCCAACCGCCGCGTTCTTCACGCACGGTCACGCCCTCTCGAAAGAACGCTTGCCCTACGACACCGCAGCTTTTCGACGGGCATGTGCGACGGTTCAACCGGTCGGAAATAGCCCATAGCCGTTCGTCACCTTCGGCCGCAGCCGACGGATGTTCATTCAATTCCGGCGACGGCCCGGTCATGCCGATAAGAACGAAGCACCCGATGAAAGACGCCAAAGCAATCCAACGGCTCTTGAACGGCTTGAAAGGGTAGATCCCCCCGGCCAACGATACGAGTGACGCGGGTGCCAACATCGAGACGATCACAGAACTCCCGTCCAAGCTTTTATCCCCTTGAGAGATTCAATGACGTGAGGCTCGAACGGATAGCGTGCGTGTATGGCGTTCGACGGAAAAAGCTGGACAGCACCCGATCGGCCGGGGTGTGGCATACGGTCACGTCTCCGTGAGCGTTCGACGGGTCATCGGGGGCTGGTTGGCGCGCGCCCACTCCTTAGGCAATGCCTAGGCAGACCGGATGGCCTGTAATCTATCCAGTGAAAGCAATGACTAACGAGGATAAATGGCAGCCCGTAGGGGACTATCATCGCGGCAAAAAAGCCAATGATTAGAACCTCCCGGTGTCCCACGGTGGTCTCCATCGGCGACCAGTCCCGTCAACGGGTTGGCAGGGCAGTGTCCCACGCGCTCTTAGTCCTCGCCGGTAAGCTACTTTCCGATCTCACCAGTCTGCGACGTGCGTTCGCCTGATCTCGTCGATGCGCAGGGGCCGGCCGGACTGCGAGGTGGTGCATCACCAGATGGCCGCCAGTTGGAGCATCGCGTTTGAGGGTTGTCCCCCACTACCGAGGGTTGTCTCATGCCAACGATACGGACAACAGGCGACGTTCATGACCGACTTCTTCGACCGCCCGATCCTCAATAATCCTTATGTTGAGCCGAGCCGTCACTGGGAGCTCGATGAAGACGATCGGCCTACGCAGCGCGTGGTGGACGAGCGCCGTGCGTCCAAGCCGGCTACGGCCCTTCCGAGCATCTCGATCGGTCAACGTGAAGCTGCATCCGGCAACCTCTTCGAGGGACACGGCCATGAGACCGAGACGACGGCGCTCGATCCATCCCCGCTCGTGCGACGTCTGCGCCGCGAACTACACCTATGGCGCGGAGTTCCGGATCCGGCGAGGTGGCGTGTATCGTCTGTCACGCAGGCTCTCCTGCAACACTGGCGAACGATCCAGGCTGACGAGACCCGGGACATCCGGCCCTTCTTCTGCCAGCTCGAAGCCGTCGAAGCGGCGATCTGGCTGACCGAGGTCGCCCCTCGTAGTGGTCAGGCGGGGCAATGGTTCCTGGATCGGCTCGCCATCGGCAACAACATCGCACTGCTGCCCGAAGGGGCAGGGGTGACTGCAGCTCGCCCGAATCTCCTTCGCACAGCATTCAAACTCGCTACCGGTGCCGGCAAGACGACGGTGATGGCCATGCTCATCGCGTGGCAGTCTCTGAATGCGGCGCGCAGTCGGCGGCAAGGCGCGTTCTCGTCGAACTTCCTCGTCGTCGCGCCCGGCATCACGATCAAGGATCGCCTTCGCGTCTTGAAGCCAAACGATCCCGAGAATGCCTACGACAAGCTCGGGCTCGTGCCGCCAGAACTACGCGGGGAGATGGATCGGGCCAAGATCGTCATCACCAACTTCCACGCCTTCAAGCGCCGCGATCGCTTCGACGCCGCCACCGGGACGCGCCGAGCGTTGGAGGGCCATGGGGCCCCGCTCGACACCGCCGAGAGCGAGGGAGAGATGGTTCAGCGCGTCCTCGGCGACATGCGCGACGTCGTCGTGCTCAACGACGAGGCGCATCACTGCTACCGCCCGCGCCCGCAGGCCGACCCGGAGCAGTTCTCCGGCGATGCGCTAAAGGAAGCCAAGGAGAACATCGAGGCGGCACGGCTGTGGCTCACGGGGCTGGAGGCGGTGAACCGCCGTAACGGTGTGCGCGGGGTCTACGACCTCTCCGCGACGCCGTTCTTCATCTCCGGGTCGAACTGGCCCGAGGGTACCCTCTTCCCGTGGGTGGCCTCGGACTTCTCACTCATGGACGCCATCGAGAGCGGGATCGTGAAGCTGCCCCGTGTCCCAATCTCGGACAACGCCGGCACGGGCTCGGTGATCTACCGGGACCTCTGGGGCGCGGTCGGAAAGAAGCTATCGCGCATGAAGAAGGATGCCGATCCACAGAAGCTTCCGTCGGAGGTCAAGACCGCCCTCGACGCCCTTCACGGCCACTACGCCAAGACGGCGGCCGAGTGGGACTTGGCTGAGATGGGCGTCCCCCCGGTCTTCATCGTCGTCTGCTCGAACACCAACGTCAGCCGCGCCGTGCGCGACTACATCGCCGGCTACGAGTACGAGGATGCGGAGGGCACGATCCGCCATCAGCCCGGAGCGCTTTGGTCCTTCCGCAATCATGCCGACAGCGGCGACCCCCTGGACCGCCCCCGCACCGTCCTCATCAACTCAGCCGCCCTCGAGTCCGGCGACGCCGTCGATGCCGGGTTCAAGCAGGCGCACGCCGCCGAGATCGCCGCTTTCCACCGAGAACGCGCCGCCCGCGGCGACGGCGCCGACGACGTCGGCGAGGCCGAACTGCTGCGCGAGGTCATGAACACCATCGGCGAGGCCGGCAAGCTCGGCGGCCAAGTGCGCTGCGTCGTCTCCGTCTCTATGCTCACCGAAGGCTGGGACGCGAACAACGTCACCCACATCCTCGGCCTGCGCGCCTTCGGCTCGCGCCTCCTATGCGAGCAGGTGGTGGGCCGCGCGCTGCGCCGCATGACCTACGCCCCCGGCGAGCACACCGATCCGCAGGGCCGTCCGCTCTTCGACACCGAGTACGCAGACATCATGGGCATTCCCGGCCTCGCCCTCGGCGAGCCGCGCGTCGCCCCGCCGCAGAAGCCGCGCCGCACCGTCCACGTCCACGCCGTCCCGGGCCGCGCCGAGGCCGAGATCGCCTTCCCCCGCCTCGACGGCTACCGCACCGACTTGCCCTCCGAGCGCCTCGCCGTCGACCTGTCGAGGCTGGAGCCCTACGTCCTCACCCCCGACAAGGTCGGCGCGACCGAGGTGCGGATGGCCGGCCAGATCGGGGCCTACGAGGACCTCGACCTCGCGCATCTCGACGACGTCCGCGCCTCCACCGTCGCGTTCGAGGTGGCGTCCTACTGGGCCATGCAGAAGCTCCGCGACGCCAACGCCGCGCCCAAGCCGCATCTCTTCCTCCAGGCCAAGCGCATCGTGCGCCAGTGGCTCGACCCGGCGAACGGGCATGTCGAGTTCAAGGGCGGCACCAAGCCCGCGCAGCTCCTCTACCGCCAGATCACCGACGAGGTCTGCGACATTCTCATGGGTGCCCTGGTCGACGCGCCCACCGGCGAGCCGGTCATCCGCCCCGTCATGGACGCCTTCGCCCCCCGGGGCTCCACCGCAGACGTCTCATTCCACACCGGCGCGCTGGGCCACGCGCACCAAGCCGACGCGCGGCGCTCCCACGTCAACTGGATGATCGGCGACAGCGGGTGGGAGGTGCGGCTGGCGCAGATCCTCGACGCCCACCCGCGCGTCCTCGCCTACGCCAAGAACCACAATCTCGGCTTCGAGGTGCCCTACACAAGCGACGGCGAGCCGCGCCGCTACCGTCCCGACTTCCTGACCCGGCTGGACGCCCCCGGGCCCACGACCCTGATCGTCGAGGTGAAGGGGTTCCGCGATCACGACGCGATGCTGAAGGCCGAGGCGATCCGCAATCGCTGGCTGCCCGCCGTGAACGGCACCGGCCAGCACGGCCGCTGGGCCTTCGCCGAGCTGCGCGCCATCCACGACTTCCGCCCCGAGCTCGACGCCGCGATCGACGCCGCGCTTCGCGTTCCCGAACCCGCCGAGTGACCGCATGAGTTCAGACGACAAGCCCGTCACCCATCTCGAGCACGAGGGGCGGGCGGTCCACATTCCCAACGCCGAGCACGAGCCGACGCTCCACGCGGACGACAAGGCGCCCATCCGCGCCGCCATCGCGGCGCGCGATCCCGACATGGACCCGCAGCTCGTCTGGCGGAACAAGCGCACCGGCCCGCTGGAGGTCACCGCCCCCCCGATCTACGTGCAGGAGCACGTGCACCCCAAGGCCCTGATCGACGACCTCAAGGCGGGGCGGGCGCGGGCGGACAATCTCTTCGGCCATTTCGGCATCACCGACGAGGATCGCGAGGCGGAGGTGGAGTTCTACCGCCATACCCGCCGCTGGTCGAACCGCTTCATCCTGGGGGACAGCCTGGAGGTGATGACCTCGCTGGCCGAGCGCGAGGGGCTGCGCGGCAAGGTGCAGGCGATCTACGTCGATCCGCCCTACGGCATCCGCTTCAACTCCAACTTCCAGTGGTCGACCAACACAAATATCGTAAAAGATGGGAAACCGGAGCACTTGACCCGCGAGCCCGAACAGGTCCGCGCCTTCCGCGACACGTGGCGCGACGGGATCCATTCCTATCTCGGCTACCTGCGCGACCGGCTGATGGCGGCGCGCGAACTTCTGACCGAGAGCGGGAGCTGTTTCGTCCAGATTGGCGACGAGAACGTGCACCGAGTGCGGGTGCTGATGGACGAGGTGTTTGGAAAGGAGAACTTCGTTTCACAAATTGCGTTTAGAACAAAGATTCCGCTCAATCCAGTATATATAGGAAACTTAGTCGATCACATACTATTCTACAGCAAAAGTGTCGATAAACTAAAGTTCCGGCGTGGGTTCACTCATCGCGATCCTGATACGGGTGCCTTCAATTATGGGGAGGCTGAGTTTTTCGAGATCATCTCCGGCGCAAAAATTCAGGAGTTTGATGGTGAACTGCGGCGCTTTGCGTCCTTAGACATGATGGCCTCCGGCTATACGGAAAGTTGCCACTTCAACTTCAACCATTTCGGAAAAACTTGGTCACCAAGGAAAACAAACAGTTGGAAGACTACACCTACGGGCGTCGAAAGAATGAAGAAGGCGAATAGATTCGCTATCTTTGGGCAGGTTCCAAGAGCCAAGCAATATCTGAGTGACTACCCTGTAGCCGAAATTCCGAATTTTTGGGCAGATACTCAAGGTGCGAGCGGAAAGTCATATATCGTTCAAACGGCGGAGCGGGTAGTCCAACGCTGCCTTCTGATGGCCACCGACCCCGGCGACCTCGTGCTCGACCCCACCGCCGGCTCCGGCACCACCGCCCACGTGGCCGAGCACTGGGGCCGGCGCTGGATCGCCATCGACACCTCCCGCGTCGCCCTCGCCCTCGCCCGCGCCCGCGTCATGGGCGCCAAGTATCCCGCCTACACCTTGCGCGACTCCCCCGAAGGACAGGCCCGCATGGAGAAGGAGGGCTGGGCCACCCCCCGCGCCGAGGAGCGCCCCCGCTACGAGCGCGACGTGGCCATGGGCTTCGTCTGCGAGCGCGTCCCGCACATCACCATCGGCGGCATCGCCAACAACCCCGTCATCGACACCCTCTGGGACCGCCACCACCCCGCCGTCGAGGACGCCCTCGCCTCGCTCAACGCCGCGCTGAGGAATCACCCCGAACCCTTCGAGGTCTCGAACGGCGGCCGCGCGGGAAGCAAGATCGACTTCACCGCGGCCGGCGAGGTAAAGATGCCGTCTGGCGAGATGGCTCCCGCGAACGGCTTCATGGAATGGGAAGTCCCGCGCGAGCCCGGTTCGCCGTGGCCAGAGGAACAACGTAAGCTCTTCTATATGCTCAAGACGCAAGAGCGTCAGCGTGACGAACGTGCGAAAGACGACCCGGGGCGCACGATGCGTATCGATCCCGAGCAGGACGCGAAATCCGACGCCGTGGCGGACAAAGCGCTGGCAGAACTGAATGCCATGCGGGGTGCGCGCTATACATTCGGGACACTTCCTGAGCGCCCAATGGAGCCTTGGCCCGACGCCGCGACCGAGGCACTGGCCCAGTTCTGGACCGCCCGCATCGCCCGCCAGCGCGCGATCGACGAGGCCATCGAGCGCAAGGGCCGCGAGGACGACTACGAGGTTCTCCACGACAAGCCCTTCGAGGACAGGAAGAAGCTTCGCGTCGCCGGCCCCTTCACCGTGGAGAGCCTGTCGCCCCACCGCACCCCCGTCACCGACGAGCACGGCGAACTGTTCGAGGAGGCCGCGCCCGCCCCCGAGCAGGACGCCTTCCGCGACGCGATGCTGGAGAACCTTGAAAAGGCTGGCGTTCATCAGGCAGGCCGCGAGGACCGGATCGAGTTCGAGGACATCGCCACCTGGCCAGGCCTCTATGTCACCGCCAAGGGCACCTATGCCGAGGGCGAGACGACGCGCACCGCCGGCATCTTCCTCGGCCCGGAATACGGCACCGTCGCGCGCGCCGACTTGGTGGAGGCCGCGACCGAGGCCGCCGACGCGGGTTGCGACGTCCTGATCGCCTGCGCCTTCAACTTCGACGCCCGCGCCCAGGAGTTCCGCCGCATGGGCCGCGTGCCGATTCTCCACGCACGGATGCACCCCGACCTGCACATAAAGGACCTCAAGGAGGGCGGCGGCAACCTCTTCGCCGTGTTCGGCGAGCCCGACATCCGGCTGGTGGAGGAGGGGGACCGGCTGCGCGTCGCGGTGGACGGAATCGACATCTTCCGCCCCGCCACGGGGGAGGTCGTCACGACCTCCCCGGACGAGATCGCCTGCTGGTTCGTCGACACGGACTATTCCGGCGAGGCGTTCTTCGTGCGCCAGGCCTACTTCCCCGGCGCCGACGTGCCCTACAAGTCGATCCGCGCCGCGTTGAAGGCCGATGTCGACGAGGACGCCTGGGACAGCCTCAAGCGCACCACTTCGCGCGCCTTCCCACGACCGAAGGGCGGGCGGATCGCGGTGAAGGTCGTCAACCACCTGGGCGACGAGGTGATGAAGGTGCTGCGGGTGGACGGATGACGGTCGTGCCGGAGGCGCGCGAATGACGGTCGTCCTCGCGACGACGTTCACGAAGGCCCTGCGCAAGCTGACCGAGGATGAGCGCAAGCAGTCGAAGATCACCGCCCTGGACGTCCAGACGGACCCGGATTCGCCCGGTCTCTCCCTCCACCGCATAGACCGGGCGCGCGATCCGAACTTCTGGTCCGCCCGCGTCAACCGCGACCTGCGGCTGATCCTGCACAAGGCGAATGGCTCGACTTGCATCGCCTATGTCGGCCATCATGACGACGCCTACGCCTGGGCGGAGCGCCGCCGGATCGAGGCGCATCCCAGCACGGGAGCCATGCAGATCGTGGAGCTGCGTGAGCGGGTCGAGGACATCGTCGTCCACCGCGTCGTAGACGCCGAGCTGCCGCCCGTCCTGGCGAACTACGACGCCGCGGCGGCCCTGTCCTGGGGCGTGCCGGAGGACTGGGTCGAGGATGTGTTGACCGCGACCGACGACACGGTCCTTGATGTTGCCGCTCACCTGCCCGAAGAAGCCGCCGAAGCCGTCCTGCGTGCCGCGTCCGGCGAGGCGCCGATCGCGTTCGAGGTGGCGACGGAAGCCGCCACTGGCCTCGACCACCCCGACGCCAAGCGCCGCTTCCGTCTCATCGGGGACCAGGCGGAGCTCGCGGCGGCGCTCGACGCTCCGTGGGACGAATGGACGATCTTCCTCCACCCCGCGCAGCGCGAGTTTGCGGATCGTGACTTCGCCGGCCCAGCACGGGTCGTTGGCACGGCTGGGACGGGCAAGACCGTCGTCGCCCTGCACCGCGCCGTCCGTCTCGCTCGGGAGGGCGGCCGCGTGCTGCTGTCGACTTTCTCGCCTTCCCTCGTGTCCGACCTCGATGGGAAGGTCGATCGACTTGCCGTCGGCGTCGAATGGCGAAGCAGGATCGAGGTCGCGACCCTGAGGGATATGGTCGCCGACCTCCTGCCGACTGACATTCGCCTGGCCACTTCGGAGGAAGTCGATGCCGCTCTATCCGATGCGGCAGCCACCTCGACTACGACCATGTCCTCGGCCTTCCTCAAGGCCGAGTGGCGCGTGATCGTTGACGCCTGGGGCGTGCCGGACGCCAAGACCTACCGCGAGCTTCCGCGCCTCGGCCGCGGCGCGAGGCTTCCGGCGTCCCGTCGCGACGCGGCTTGGGCGATCTTCGCAGACGCTCGCGCCGGTCTGCAGGAGGATGGCCTGACCACCGATGGCTACGCCATGCACGACATGGCGGAGCGCATCCGAACCGGGCGGGTAGATCCGGCCATCGACCACGTCGTCGTCGACGAGGCCCAGGACATCTCACCGGCGGAACTCGTCCTCTTGGCGGCGATCGCTTCGGATCGTGTCAACGGCCTCTTCTTCGCCGGCGACATCGGACAGCGCATCTTCCGCGCACCCTTCCCCTGGAGCCGCACCGGCGTCGATGTCCGGGGCCGGTCCCGGATGTTGAAGGTCAACTATCGGACGTCCCATGAGATAAAGATGCAGACGGAGGAGTTGCTTCCGCGTCGGCTCGTCGAGGCGGACGGAGCGGAAGAGGATCGCGGAGGCGTCACATCAGTCTTCCACGGCCCCCAACCAAGTCTGAGGGTCTTTCCCAACGACACCGCCGAGGCGATGGCTGCCGCCGAGTGGTTTCGAGCCCGCCGGGCCGAAGGCGCAGTCGGCGCACGGTCGGCGATCCTGGTGCGATCCACCGCGCAGTTCGGGCGGGGCCGGGCGATCGTAGAACGCCTCGCCGATCCCATACCCGTCCTGGCGATGCACGACGCTAAGGGCCGGGAGTTCAAAGCCGTCCTATTGATCGCCTGTGACGGCGACGTCATCCCGTCCGAGGACCGTCTGCTTGGCGCGGAAGACGAACGCGCCATGGCCGAGGTGTTCGAGACGGAGCGACATCTCCTTTACGTAGCTGCCACGAGGGCACGCGAGCACCTCTGGATCTCGGGGGTGGAGCCAGCATCCGAGTTCCTCACGGATCTTCGGGGCTCCTCTCATTGATCAGTAGAACAGTAACTGGGTCGGCCGGCATTGGCTACGGCAGTAGTCTCTATCACCTGACCTGCTTCTCGACAGCACCGGCATCAAGGTCCGGAGAGGGCGAGCGGCGTGCACGCGAGCATGGCGGGGCCCGCAGGCGTGTGTGGCGCGAGGTCCGCCCCGCCGTGGACGCGGGCACGCTGGAGGCCGGGGGCGTCGGGATCGCCGGAAGCCACGTGGGAGACGCGCCCGTCCTGCCGGACCTGCCGGACCTGCCGGGGCAGGTCCCGTCGCATGGGACGATCGGCCCGGTTACCGCGGACGGTGCCTGCGACACCCGCCGCTGCTACGACGCCATCGCCGACCGCGGGGCACATGCCGTCATCCCGCCCGGGTGCGACGCCAAGCCCCGGAAGAAGGACGGCTTCGGGGCGGCGGGCGGGAACGAGTCCCTTCGTGCCGCCGGGCGCCTCGGGCGGACGATCTGGCGGCGATGGCGCAGCCTTCACCGCCGCCGCCGGGTCGAGGCGAAGACGGATCGCGTCGAGCCGCCCGGTCAGGCGCTCCCCGCCCGCGACTCCGACCGGCAGACTGCCGAGCTCCGAGTTTGCATTACCATCCTCGACCGCCGCACCGCCCTCGACATCCCCGCGACACAGTCCGTCGCCCAAGACCTCCCCAGGGAAAAGGGGGCGGCCAGCCTTCAACCCTCTTGCGCAGCAAGGCCCCCGCGGCCCGGGTGCCAATGTCCAGGAACTCCTTGTAAAATATGCGCGAAACTGCCCAGAAAAATTGAAACTTTGCCTGGCAGCACAACAACCGAAATATCTGCCATCTGGCCGCTGCTCCTTTGTTCCTCGGGCCAATGAACCCCTCTCCTCTGCGGGCCCCGCGGATGGCGGCCCGGAACTCTGGGAACCCCGGTTCCCGCGGTTCCCGAACCGAGGAGATGCAACATGAAGACGAAGAAGACCAAGGCCCCCGACGATGCCGATGCCCTGTACGACGCGGTCCGCCAGTTGGTCGCGGAGTTCCGGGCTGCGCACGGTGGGATCGATCCGACCCGCGCGCAGGTCCAATCAATGCTCAAGAAGCGCAGAGACAAGGTATGCGTTGCCATGAACCGCCTCGAGGAAGCGGAGGCGACGCATGCCGCTCGGCTTGCGGCCCTGCCGGACATGCCGGAGCGCGTCCGCGAAGCGAGCCAAGCGATGGCGGAACAGATATGGTCCGCCGCGAACGAGTCCGCGAGCGTCGCTCTGGCCGAACTGCGTCGCCACACCGCGGATAGCGAGCACCGGCACAGCGGTCAGATGCAAGAGACGATGGAGGTCCTCGCAAGCACCGAGGACGAGCTCGAGGACGTCCGCTCGCGGGCCGAGGCTGCCGAGGCCGATCTCTCCGCCGCGAGGGAAGAGATCGCGCGACTGGGCACGGAGTTGTCGCGTGCGCATGCCAAGCTCGAGGATCGTGCGATCCTCGCCGCCATGTTCCGCGCAGGCGCTTTAAAGCCAGGACCTATCGCCAACAGCGATGGGGGCGACGCTGTCCCCGACACGGATGCAACGATCGACGAGAACGGCGAGGGCGACGACGATACCCCGAGCGGACGCTCCGCCGCGAAGGACCGTAACCCTCCTCGGAAGAACACCCGTTCGAGGCCTGTAGCCGGTGCCGTGGACGAGGTACGTCCGCCGCGGGATGAGCCGCTGACCGGCACACTTCCCATTCCCGGCTTAAACCTCCCCGAACCCTCTGACGCTGACGGTCCCTCCGAATGACGAGTGGGCCTTCCTGGATCTGATCGGTATACAGCACGGCCGAGCCAGGGCTCAGCGCCTTGCTGATGTCCTGACGGCCGGTCTCGAGGTCGAAGCCCCTCTGGTCGGCTCCGGCCTCGATCACATTCATGCCGAGCCCGAACGTCGCCCTGAGGGATGCGTCATCCGAACGGCCATGCTCTCCGTTCAAGGCGAGGGCGGCAGTCGGGAGTTCGGAGGAGACGCCGAACCTCAACGGCTATGCGGCGATCCCCGACCTTCCTATGAAGACCGAATAGTAGGTCTGCGGGGTTCCTCAGCCCCGTGTGCGAACTTTCGTCTTGTCGCGTCGGATCACTTGGATCGGCTTGTTGTCTTCGTCCGTGTGAAGCGTGGCGCGGTTTGCATCCGTCGCAGTTTCGGGATGGTGGCGGCCCGATATGAGGTAAAACCCTCGTTCCGCGGCGGCCAACTTGAGAATGCTCTCGCCTCGTTTGAATTCGGCCTGGAGATCACCGCCGGCATCGGACGTGATCTGCACCGCATCAACTGTAGCAAGCCATGCGTCGCGAAGATTGCGGTTCGTTTGAAGGTCGAGCCGATTTCGCACCTCTGTCTGATCTTTCGCCGGTCTGACCGCCCATGCACCAGGAAAGTCTTCCTCATCCCATGCGGCCTTCGCTTCGCCGGCGACGGCCGCAAGGGCTTTGTCGCCGGACCGCCCGGCACGCTCTTCCGCGCGATGGAGGACGGCGGCTCGACGTCTGACATCGGCCTCCATTCTCTCCGCTTCTTCCTCACGCTGTCGCACGCCCATCATTCGTTTTGCGATGCCAATCAGCCAATCCTTGGCGGGCTGGATCGTATCCTTGAGCCAGGATCGCTTTTCCTGTTCCTCCGGAGCCGCGGGCCCCCATGTGAGCCCCTCCTGCTTCTCACCACTTGGTTCTGAATAGATGAGCTGTTCGGTCATGACGGCATCGACACCGACGGTCATGGCCTGTGCGCGCGCATTCGCCGCCTTCAAGATGTCGGAGGACGCCAGCTGCTCGGTTCTCGCAAGCTCGCGGTCTGCTTCTGCGTCCGAGCGATTGCTCCTTGCCACGACCAGTTCATCGGCAGCGATCTCGGCATCCCGCTCTGCGCGAACTCGGCACTCTTCTGCTTCCGCCGCGAGGAGGAGGGCAAGCTCTCGGCCCCGCGACGGGGACACATTGTGCCGCTGAACGACCATCTCACCCTTCAGCCGTTGCTCGCGCTCACGGCTTGCCCGGCGCTCCCCACGCGACAAGCTAAGGCCGCATTTTCCACCGTAGGCCGCGATGCGGTCCTGGAAGAACTCGTAGCTGCGCTTGGCCTGCTTTGGATCCGGCTCGTCCCCGACGATGAACGGGACTTCGGGCTCATACATCGAGAAGAGGCGGTGCGAGTGATGGCTTAGCATCACGCGCTTCGTTCGCTTCTCCTCGTGTTGAGGCGCGACGACGAACGAGATGTGGGGCGTCTTCTCGTCGAGATCGAGGCGCGCGTAGATCACCTCCCGCCCGAACTCCTTCGCCAGATAGCCCTTCGCGAAATCCCGGAACTCACCGACGCGTTCGTCGCTGATCCGGCCATCGTCACCAAGGAACCAATCATGGGAGATCGAGAGCATGCCTTCGGTGAACGGGTGAACGTTCTTCGCATCCCAGGGCGAACCCACCACCTCAGCCAGCAGCGAAGGATCGTAGCCTGCGGCATCAAGGGCGGCGTTCAGGTCCCGGAGTTGTCCAGTCCGTCGCCCCTTCTTGAGCGATTGGCGCTTTCGCTCGGCATTGATCTTCTGGAGCTCGACGATGCGTTCGTTCGCGAGATCTCTTAGGTTCTCATCTCCGACGAGGAACTCATTGAGGTGTGTGCGGGATGGGTCCACGTGCTCTGTATCCCCCTGGCGTTTGCCATGGGCTTCGATCGCGCCGAGCTGGTGCTGTGTCCTTCGCTCAAAGCGCAGCAGAATGAGATCTCTCTGTTCCTTCATTGTGGGGAACTACGCCCCGGAAAACTGCGACCAAATCGATGGTGGGGCCCGGTGCCTGCGGCCCCGTCCCTGTGCGCTCCCGACGGGATGCGAATAGGTCTTTACTCACTATGGAGCTGAACGCACCGGCCTGCGGCCTCCTTGCATTCAGCTCCACCGTTCGCGAGGGCGCTGCCCTCGACCCGCCCTCCGGGGGCCCCTCACACCGGGGGGTGGTCCTGCGCGGACGGCGCCACTGCGCGTGGAGCGGCGGGGAGTTCGCCACCCCAGCACCCCGGCGACTCCGACGGCCCGGGGGAGGTCGTTCCGCACTCCTCCCCCGGGGCCCCCGCCTGCTCGCCGCTCCCCGCGCCCGGCGAAGAGAGGGAGGACCCTCTCCTCGACCTCTCCCGTCATGCCGCCCGAGGGCCGCAAGATCGTCATGTGCCGCCCGCGGCGAGATAAGGTTTGTGCCGTCGCTTCTGCTCCCCTTCCGGGCCCGTCTCTTCGTTGCGAGAGCCGGGCCCGGAAGGGGAGCCGATAGCGCGACGAGGCGAGGGAAGAACGAAGTGAACATCTTGACCGGTCATGGGCCGGATCATCCGTAATCGGAGCAACACCATGTTCGACTGCATCCCGGAACCGTCTCGGTGCACCGCTCGATTCCGTGCGAAAGACGCACCGCTGCGCGAGTTCGTGCACGCGCACCACGACGCCCTCCTGCACGCCGCGGCCCTCCTCGGCGGACCGACGGGCACCACGCGCGCGCAAGCCGTGATCGACGCTCTTCTCGACGGTCAAACCTCGGCCCGGAAACTTCGCGGGCGCCTCAACGATCTCCTCGATCTACTGACATTGCAGCACGTTCACGAGGAAGGCCGGCCCGAGGCGGCGTGCTTCGCCGAGATCGCCCCCTGGGATCCTGTCGTCGAGGAGATTTGCCTGCTCACCGACGGCCTGAGCGATGCGATTGACGCGTGGGAGGCGGCACATGACGGCTATGTCGAGGCGCCCGACGACCACCGCGCCGCCGCCTGACGACAAACGTTTGCGCCGCAGAGACGCAATCGAGCCGGAGCTGGTTCGGCTTGCAGGCCATCAACCTCGCTCACAACCGACCACCCCGGGCGGCGACTGAGCCCTACGCCGCTTACGCCGTCGTCCAACGTAGATCGAGGGCGCTTGACGATGACGATCCATGAGGCGGCGTTGTGTCGCCCCGTCATCGCGGGAGTAACCCATGAGATTGGAAATACAGACCGCGGTCGCATGCGGCCCGACCGGGACGATCACGGCCGACAGGATCACGCTGCGAGGTCCGCGGACGTTCACCATCGAGCAGCGGCGCGTTCGCGCTCCCGCCGCAGGCCGGGAGGGCATCCGATGAGCATGGCGGAGTTCGAGCCCGATGCGATCGTCGGCCATGTGACGGCCGCGCTTTCGGCGGCGCGGGTCGCGCGTGCGGTCCTCGACGACGTCGTCATACCAACCCTGGCGCCGGCGAGGCGGACCTCCGCGCAGAGGCTGGCCCGACGGCTCGCGCACCAGGATTTCTTTACGGAGGACTTCGTGCGCGATCTCGGTGTCTGCATCGAGACACTCCACCGACGGGTAGAGGAGGGCACGCATGTCGGCTGGGAAGCGGACGAGAACCACACGGCAGGTGGATACGAGGTCCGTTACCGCTCGGAGGAGGCCGCATCCCTCGCGGCCGCGGCGCGGCACCTCGCGGCGCTTCGCGATCTGACGGCCGCCACGCTCGATGTCGTGCGCGCTCATCCAGTCGCCATGAACCTCTTCGACGCTTAGCCGTCGGCGGTGCCCTCCGGGGCGCCGCCGCTTGAGGGCGCCCCTGGATGCTCTCCACCGATCGGATCATCGGCGGCGGGGGCATCGACGCCCATCCCCCCGCTGCTCTTAGTCGATGCGCCGCTTGATCGTAGGGGCCCATCAGCCGAGAAAGAGTCAATTTGGATCAGTTGGTTGAGCCCCAAAACCGTCGACAAGCGCAAAAAAAGTCCCCCAGGCGCAATTCGCCGGGCGGCACGCAACCCACCCTTCTTCTGTAACTGAAAGCAGAAGCTCATGCCCGCAGCCCAACCATCCAGAGCCTCGGTCTCAAACGTGCTTGGTGCGCTCGTCGCGGCTGGCCTGCAGCCGGCTGCCGTGCGCGTGAACGCTGACGGGTCCGTCTACGTCGACGTCGCGGGCGTCCGTTCAAAAATACCTGCCGGAGAGCCTCGTGTGGCTGCGGAGGCAGATCCTCCGGACTGGAGCGCAGGAATATGAAGCTGGAAAAGACTTACCCAGGACTGTGTGAGGAGAAGACACCCGCGGGCAAACCGCGTTGGCGCGTCCGAGTTGACGGCAACAAGGCGCGAAAGATCACGCTTGGCGTCGATCCCGGCCACCACGATTTCGACGATCACTACCTCGCGGCACGCGCTGGCGAGCGTTTCCGGCGGCCGCCGGCAGTAGAAGTTCGGAAGGGGACGCTCGACGAGCTCTGCGGGCGGTTCATTGGATGGATGGAGATCCAGGTCGATGCGGGGAACCTGACGTCCCTCACCTTGGGCGGCCGCATCACGGGCCTGACGCAAGCACGCGACTGCCTATCCCCCAACGGGAAGATCCGGATGGGCACGATGAAGGCGGACCTCCCGCGCGCGGCGTTCGCGCACATTCGCGATTCCTTCGGCGTCCGTACGGGAGCTGCGCAAACCTGTCTCAAAGCTCTACGCGCGGCGTACACCTGGGGAGCGGATCATGGCTTTCCGGCAGACAGCGCGGTCTTTGCCGTTAAAAGTAATCACCGGCAAAAGGGCGGCGCTGTGCCGTGGAGCGACGCCGATGTTCGACGCTTCCTCGAGCATCATGGGCCCGGAACAGTTGCTCGGCGTTGGTTCTATCTTGCGGAAGGAACCGCGGGACGCATCGGCGACATGCACCGTCTTGGACCGCAACACGAGCAAACGAAGGGCGAGCGGCTGTACATTCGATATCAGCCCTCGAAGCGGGGTTCCGAGCCGGTAGAACTCCCTCTGTCCTGGAACTTCATGTTGGAGGCAGCCGGCCTGATGCCCGACGCCAGGGCATATCTTCTGACGGCGCACGGCAGGCCATTCGCGTCTTCGGCCGCCCTCGGGAATAAGGTGCGCGACTGGATCGCCGCTGCCGGTCTTTGCGAGCCGATCCTTAGCGAGGATGGCGTCCCCATCTTGGATGAGAAGGGACGACCCAAGGTTCGCGCGACCCGTTCGCAGCACGGCATACGCAAGCGCCGCGCCGAGCAGATCGCGGAGGCCTCGGGTTCGGTCTTCGAGGTCATGGCGCACCTCTCGCACAGCGATCCGAAGACGAGTGCGATCTACACCAAGCGCGTCAATCGCGCGCGCCTTGCCGAGAGCGCCGCGCTGCGCGCGGAGGGTCTCGCGGCGGACCGAGGTGTCCCACGCCCGGAAAACCGTGGGACACTTCGCCACGGAACTGCCGGAGAAACCAAGGAAATAAGGGGGGAGTGGCAGCCCGTAGGGGAATCGAACCCCTCTTTCCAGGTTGAAAACCTGGCGTCCTAACCGATAGACGAACGGGCCAGCGCGCGTGCGGAGCGACCTAGCCGGGGGCGCCGGGGAGGGCAAGGGGGTCCGGCCCGCCGGGCGGCCCTGCGAGCGCCGCGTCCGAGACACGCAGCTGCACGCGCGCGCGCCCGTTCCAGTGATTGGCCTCCAGCGTGCCGGCGACGTGCACGCGCCGCCCGCCCAGGTCGCGCAGCGCCGCCAGGGGCCCGGCCGCGGCGCCGAAGGCGATGGCGTCGAGCCGGGCGCCGCCGGGCTCGCCGAGCGTCAGCTTGAGGTGGTCCGCGCCGACCGCCCGCGCGTCCAGCACGCGCACGTCCGGCAGGGCGAAACGGGGCGCGGGCGCGTCCTGCCCGTAAGGCCCGGTGCGCTCCAGGGCCTCGACGAGGTCCAGGGTCGCCGCCTCGGGCATCAGCATCCCGTCCAGGCGAAGGGCGCGGACCGGGGCTTCGCCGGCGCCCTGCCGCGCGAGCAGGGCGCCGAGCCGCGCCATCGCCGCGTCGATCCCGGCCTCCGGCAGGGACAGGCCGGCCGCCATCTCGTGCCCCCCGCCGGTCGTGAGGAGCCCCTCGGCCACGGCGCGCTGCACCGGGCGGCCGAGGTCGATGCCCGGCACCGAGCGGCCCGAGCCCTTCGCCACGCCGTCCGCTAGTCCCATTACGATCGCCGGCCGCCCGGCGAGGCGCGCCAGATGCCCCGCGACGATCCCCAGGACGCCCGGATGCCAGCCCTCGCCCGCGGCCCAGATCAGCGGCCCGTCCAGGCCGCGCGCCTCCGCCTGCGCCGTCGCGGCCTGGGTCAGGACCGCCTGCAGCGCCCGGCGCTCGGCGTTCACCTCCTCCAGGCGGGCGGCGAGGGCGGCGGCCTCGTTCGGGTCCTCCGCCGCGAGGAGCCGGGCGCCCAGGTCCGCTCGCCCGATCCGCCCGCCCGCGTTGATCCGCGGCCCCAGGACGAAGCCGAGATGGTGGCACGCCGGCGGCGCGGTCAGGCGCGCGGCCTGCGCCAGAGCCGCGAGCCCGGGCCGCGCCCCCCGCGCCATCAGGCCGAGCCCCGCGCGCACGAACGCGCGGTTGACCCCGCGCAGGGGGGCGACGTCCGCCACCGTCGCGAGCGCCACGAGGTCGAGGAGGGGCGCCGCGTCGGGCGCAGGCAGGCCCGCCGCGCGCCGGCGCCGCGCCGTCTCCACGATCAGGAGGAAGGTCACCGCCGCCGCGCACAGATGCCCCAGTGCGCCGTCCTCGTCCGCCCGGTTGGGGTTCACCACCGCAAGGACGGGGGGCGCGGTCTCCGCGCCGAGATGGTGGTCGACCACGACGATGTCGGCCGCCCCGCCGGCCGCCAGCGCGGCATGCGCCGCCGTGCCGCAATCGACGCAGAGGATGAGGTCGTGATCCGCCGCGAGCCCCGCGATCGCGGCCGCGTTCGGCCCGTAGCCCTCGGCGATCCGGTCGGGGACGTAGAGCGTCGCTTCCCGCCCCAGCGCGCGCAGCCACCAGATGATCTGCGCCGCCGAGGCGCCCCCGTCGACGTCGTAATCGGCGAAGATCGCGATCCGCTCGCGCCCTTCGACGGCCGCCGAGAGCCGGTCGGCGGCCACGCCCATGTCCTTGATCCGCATCGGATCGGGCATCAGGTCGCGCAGCTTCGGCGCCATCCAGGCCGCCGCGCCCTCGGCGTCCACCCCCAGGCGCGCGAGCACGGCGGCGACGGGCGGGGGCAGGTCCGCGGCCTGCGCGGTGCGCTCGGCGATGCGGCGAGACCCGTCCGTGGGCCCGGCCCAGCGGCGCCCCGTGAGGGACCGCTCCACGCCCAGGAAGGCCGGCTCGGGAAGGTCGTCTCGGGGCATCGCCGCGGTCTAGGCCGCGCCGCGTGCGGGGGGAAGGGCCGCGGCGGTCAGTCCGCTCCGACCGGGTTGCGGTAGATCATCCGCCGGACCGATCCGGTCTTGGACCGCATCAGGATCGTCTCGGCCGTCAGGAACCCCGGCTCGCGCTTGATGCCGTGCACGATGGAGCCGTCCGTCACGCCCGTCGCGGCGAAGATAACGTCCTGCGTGACGAGCTCGTCGCGGGCGTAGACGCGGGCGAGGTCCTCGATCCCGGCCTTGGCGGCCCGCCCCCGCTCGGCGTCGTCGCGAAAGAGGAGGCGCCCCCACATCTGCCCGCCCATGCACTTCATCGCCGCGGCCGCCAGCACGCCCTCGGGCGCCCCGCCGGAGCCCATGTAGATGTCGATCCCCGCGTTGGGGTCCGCGACGTGGATGATCCCGGCGACGTCGCCATCGGTGATCAGGCGGATCGCGGCGCCGGTGGCGCGGATCTCGGCGATCATCTCCTGATGCCGCTCGCGGTCCAGCACGCAGACCGTGATGTCCTTGGCCCGCACGCCCTTGGCCTTGGCCAGCGCCTCGATCCTCTCGCGCGGCGACATCTCGAGCGAGACGACGTCCCGGGGCAGGCCGGGGCCGACCGCGAGCTTGTCCATGTAGACGTCCGGCGCGTGCAGCATCGAGCCGCGCGGCCCCATCGCGATCACCGTGAGCGCGTTGGGCATGTCGAGCGCGGTGAGCGTCGTGCCCTCCAGCGGGTCGAGCGCGATGTCGACGGAGGGGCCGTTCCCGGTGCCCACCTCCTCGCCGATGTAGAGCATGGGCGCCTCGTCGCGCTCGCCCTCGCCGATGACCACCGTGCCGTCGATGTCGAGCATGTTGAGCTGCTCGCGCATGGCGTTGACGGCGGCCTGGTCGGCGGCCTTCTCGTCGCCGCGCCCGATGAGCTCGGCGGAGGCCAGCGCCGCCGCCTCCGAGACGCGCGCGAGGCCCAGGCTGAGCATCCGGTCGTGGAACTTGCGGGGCATTGGGGCCTCCTTCGGGGGTCAGACGTGTTCGATGCGCAGCGCGACCGGCTCGGCCGCCAGCACGCGGGAGGCGCGGGCCGTCTCCATCGCGGCGGCCATGTCGGCGGGCGCGCAGGGATGGGTGACGATCAGGACCGGCGCCTCGGGGCCCTCGTGCTCGGCCTGGCGCATCCGGTCGATTGAGATGCCGGCGTCCCCCAGCGCGGCCGCGACCTTGGCGAGCGCCCCGGGCCGGTCGGCGAGCCTCAGGCGCAGGTACCAGGCGGCGGGCGCGGCGGCGGCGGCCGGCACGGCCTCGCGCAGCGCGCCGGCCGGGATGCCGAACACGGGGGCCGTGGCGGCGCCGCGCGCGATGTCGATCACGTCGGCCATCACCGCGCTGGCGGTCGGCCCCTCGCCGGCGCCGGCCCCGCGCAGCACGACCTGGCCCACCGCGTCGCCCTCGAGGATGACCATGTTCGTCGCGCCCTCGAGCTGCCCGGGCGCCGAGAGCGCCGGCACGAGGCAGGGCGACATGCGCTGCTCCAGGCCGCGCCCGGTCTGCCGCGCGACGCCCAGGAGCTTGACGCGGTAGCCCATCTCCGCGGCCTCGCGGATGTCCTGGATCGTGACGCGCTCGATGCCCTCGATCTCCACCGCGCCCATCGCCGGGCGCGTCCCGAACGCCGCCGCCGCCAGGATCGCCAGCTTGTGCGCGGCGTCGATCCCGCCGACGTCGAGCGTGGGGTCCGCCTCCAGGTAGCCCAGCGCCAGCGCTTCGGCGAACACCTCCTCATAGGGCAGGCCGGCCGATTCCATCCGCGTCAGGATGTAGTTGCACGTGCCGTTGAGCACGCCCATCACCCGCGTGACGGCGTTGCCCGCGAGCCCTTCGGTCAGGGCCTTCACGCAAGGGATGCCGCCCGCCACCGCCGCTTCGAAGCGCAGCGCGGCGCCGCTCGCCTCCGCCATCTCGGCCAGGGCGTGCCCGTGGACGGCCAGCAGCGCCTTGTTCGCCGTCACGACCGGCTTGCCGGCGCGCAGCGCGGCCTCGACCGCGGCCCGGGCCGGCCCGTCCTCCCCGCCGATCAGCTCGACGAGCACGTCCACGTCGGCGCGCCCGGCGAGGGCCGCGGGGTCCGCCTCCCAGCCGAGGGGGGAGAGGTCCACGCCCCGGTCCCGCCCGCGGTCCCGCGCGCTCACGGCCGTGACTTCGATCCGGCGGCCGGCCCGCGCCGCGATGACGGCGCCGTTGCGCTCCAGCAGGCGCAGGACCCCGGCGCCCACGGTGCCGAGCCCCGCGACGCCGAGGCGGATCGGGTCGGTCATCGGCGCGGCTCCGGCAGGGCCCCGGAAGCCGGGGCGGTCGGACGCGTCCTAGACGAGCGGCCGCAGGGGGGCAACGCGCCTCACCGCAGGGCCGGCCGGCTCAGCCGCGCGCGCTCGTCCGCCCCGATCACCGGACCGGCGAGCGCCGCCGCGCGCCCCCGCAGGCGTGCCGCGCGATCCAGGAGCGCGGCCTCCTCCGCCGCGTCCAGCCGCCGACCGGAGGCGGCGGAGAGATCCGGGACCGGGACGATGCGCGGCCACGGCCCCTCGATCAGGGCGGCGCGCGAGGGCGGCGCCTCCGGCGGGACCGCGCACCCGGCCAGCAACGTCAGGAGGAGGGCGGCGCGCATCCCCCGACCCTAGGGCGCCGCGCGGGCGCGCGAAACCCGGCCTCGCCACCGCCGGGCGCTCGCGCTACGCCGCGGCCGGATCTGCCGGACGGAGGGGATCATGGACTTCGGCCCCGCATCGGACGGCGAGATCGCGGTCGGCGTCTCCACGGGACGCCGGGCCTTCGGCGCCGCGACGCTCGGCCTTCTGGGCGCGCTCCTGCTCTGGCTGGCCGTCGCCGCGCCGCCCGCCTCCCTGCCGCTCATGCTCTTCCTCGTCGCCTGCGGGATCGCCGCGACCGCCCAGGCGCTCCGCCTGGTGACCGCGACTTCGGCCGGGCTCCTCTACGCCGGCGGCATCCTGCGGGAGGCCGCGCCGGAGGGCCGGGTCCTCGCCCGGCTGGAGGACATCGAGGGCGTCGATCGCGGCGTCTTCGCGTTCAAGCCGTCCAACGGCTTCGTCCTGACGCTGCGGCGCGGGGCGCCGGGCGCGCGCGGCTGGGCGCCCGGCCTGTGGTGGCGGGTGGGCCGCCGGGTCGGCGTGGGCGGCGCCGTGCGCGCCGCCGAGGCGCGCACCCTGGCCGAGATCCTCGCCCTGCAGGTCGCCGCGCGGGGCTAGTCGCGCCATAGCACCTGCGGCACGAAGCGCGCGCGAGAGACGGTGACCTCCCGGAACGTCCGCCCGACCACCCGCGAGGTCGCAGGCGGGGTCCAGTCGAGCCAGGACTCGACCACGATGATCTGGTCGCCCACCGCCATCGCCGGCACGTGCTCCTCGAGCTCGGCGACGTCCGAGACCGCCCGAAGCTCGGCGTCCGAGCTCGCCGACCACCGAAGCTCGAGCTCCTCGTCCTCGCCGTCCTCCGTCAGGGTGTTGGCGATCACCGACACCCGCAGCGCGGCGTCCCCGCGAGCCCCCGCGAGGAAGGCGAAGAGCGCGTCCATCCGGTCGATATACGCCCGGTCGATCGGCGAGGTCTCGCGCGAGATCGCGTCCGAGACCGTCACCGCCGCCTTGAGGCTCGCGTTGCGGTGCCGGAACCCGTCCCAGACCGCGGTCATGCCGAGGAGCGCGCCGATCAGCACGGGGATCATTATGACCGTCTCCACGGAGACGGCGCCGTCCTGCGAGCGCGCGAAGCGGCGCCAAGGGGCGAGGATCGCGCGCATATCAGGGCTCCTGGACGTAGGCGGAGACGGCCGAGATGCGGTAGCGCCCGTCCTCGTCCTTGGGCATCGCGGCGCCGAGCCCGGCCTTGGGGAACATCGGCTCGAACGTGGCGCAGGCGCGCACCAGCATGACCTCGTTGGCGGCGCCGGGCACGAAGTTGGTCTCGTTGACGGGCTCGATCCGCTCGCCGCGGTCGATGCACCGGACCTCCTCCGCCATGTCCGCGAGGTTCGCGGCCGTATAGGGGCGCAGCTCGATCTGGAGCACGTCCATGCAGTCGGGCACGAAGGCGCTCGTCGCGCACACGTCCTGGCGGAACTGGTCGAAGCTCGGCGGAGCATCCGTGCCCAGCCGCAGGCCGCGCACCGCGAGGTCGAGCGAGCGGTCGAGCATCGCGCCGCGGGTCAGGACCATGCTCGTCTCCACGGTGTTGGCGATGAACAGGAACATCGCCGGGATGATGATCACGAACTCGAGCGTGGCCGCGCCCGACTGGTCCCGCCCGAAGCCCGCCAGGCGCCGCAGGGCCGCCGCCGCGGCCCGCGCGCCGCGGCGGCGCGCGGCCGGGGAGGCGTCCATCCGCGTCATCGCGTCAACCGGAGCTGGTTGATCTGGTTCGCGATCGCGCGGAACGCCTCGGTGATCTCGATCCCGTCCACGTCGAAGTAGTGTGCCTCCGAGGACGCGCACTCGCGCAGGATCCTCTGTCCGGCGACCGGTGCCTCGAAGCTGATCGTGTAGACGACGATGCCGGCCCGGCGCGCCGTGCCGCAGATCGCCCGCGTGCGCGCGTCCTTCGCGGCCCCGTCGATGGTCGAGAACGCATTGGAGTACGCCGCGAGGTTGCCGCCCCCATAGAGCGGCGCGCGCAGATAGCGCGACCACCACGCGACCGAGACCCGGTCGAAGAGCTCCGGCCACGCCATCTCCCGGGCCCCGGAAAGGCCGCCATGCGGCTCGAGCCGCCAGCCGCGGTCGGCGCTGTTGTAGGAGGAGTTGCCCTCCTCGTCCTCCTCCATGCCGACGGCGCTGTGCTGATACCAGTAGTCCACGCCGTCGTACCGATAGTGGGTCGAGTAGTTGTCGTCGGCATGATCGCCCGCCGGCTCGCCGGGCGCCTCGTCGACCCAGATGCTCGACGGGGCCGGCCGGTGACGGTCGCGCAGGACGTATTGCGGGGTGTTCTCCCCATCCGACATGACGACCATGACCTTCAGCGCCTGCTCGGCCTCGTGCGGGGCGGGACGGCCGCGGAAATGGGCGTGCACGAGGCCGTCATCCACCTGATCGTCCACGATGCCGCGCATGGACGGATCGAGGAGGGCCGTGCCCCACTTGGCGCCGATGTCGATGGACGTGTTGCCGCCGACCTCCAGCGCGTCGATATAGGCCTGCAGGGTGGCGACGTCGTGCGACCAGGGCATGATCTCCCGGCTCGCCGCCGGATGGCAGACGTAGTCGATCTCCGCCGGCCCCCGCGAATAGGTGCTGAGCTCGAAATGCCCCGTCCGGCGCATCGGATCCCCTTGAGGACGGTCGATGTCCGCCTCATCGAACGCCCCACGGTCGAAGTCGACGCAGTGCGAGTAGCCATGATCGTCCGCGGTCGGGAGAGCGTCGAGGAGGCGCGGGCCGGCGTTCACCTGGGTCGCGAAGGGCACGATCGAGACGGAGACGAGCTGCGCGTCGGCGTCCGGGTCGATGACGGTTCCGACGAACTCGCGCGCGGCCGAGCGCAGGCGCGGCAGTCTCCCGTCGAAGGCCATCGAGCCCGAGACGTCGACCACGAGGCTGATCTCCACCTCCGGGACGGTCTCGTTGGCGGTGCCGGCGGCGACGATGTCGAGGGTGTCGATGCCGACCATCGACAGGAACGAAGTCGCCATGTCCTCGCGCGCGCTCGCGCTCACGGTCCGCGAGTTGAGCGTCTCGACCGGCTCGGGCACCGGGTCGAGCGCGTCCAGCAGGCCGGCGGCGGCGAAGTAGGACCGCACCACCTCGGCGGCATCGAACCTCTGGTCGAGGTCCGCGGCCGCGAGGACGGCGCTGTCCACCGTCGTCTGGAGCTTGGTTCGACGGTACTCCGCGTCCATCGCATCGACCGCCAGGCCGAGCGTCACGAAGATGATCGACGCCACGAAGAGGCCGAACACGGCCATCGAGCCGTCCTCGTCAGCCGCGAAGCGCCGCGTCGCGGAGGAAACCCCGAGGCCGGTCTCGTGCTCGTCCTGCGCTCGCATGTCGCCTCCTGGGTCCGGTTCGGGAGGCGGTGATGCGCCCGTCCCATGGCGAGATTGCGGCGCTCGCGTGCGCAAGGTGGGTGTTTCGCGTCCGGTTGGCGGCGTTAAGGTGCCGGCAAGGACCCCGCCGCGCCGGCGAGGCCCCCGACCCGAGAGGCCCGACATGTCCCTAGACGCCACGATGCCCGCCGCCGAGCCCGGTTTCCGCGAGAGCGTGAACGCGATGTTCGAGAAGGCCGCCGCCCTCACCGACATCTCGCCGGGCCTGATCGCCAAGATCCGCATCTGCAACGCGACCTACACCGTGCGATTCGGCGTGCGCCTGCGCGGCGAGATCCACACCTTCACCGGCTACCGCTCCGTCCATTCCGAGCACATGGAGCCCGTGAAGGGCGGCATCCGCTACTCCCTCGGGGTGAACCAGAACGAGGTCGAGGCGCTCGCCGCGCTCATGACCTACAAGTGCGCCCTGGTGGAGACGCCGTTCGGCGGCTCCAAGGGGGGGCTGTGCATCGATCCGCGCGAATGGGAGGCCGACGAGCTGGAGAAGATCACCCGCCGCTTCGCCTACGAGCTCATCAAGCGCGACCTCATCAACCCCGCGCAGAACGTGCCCGCCCCCGACATGGGCACCGGCGCGCGGGAGATGGCGTGGATCGTCGACCAGTACCAGCGCATGAACACGACCGACATCAACGGCCGCGCCTGCGTCACCGGCAAGCCGCTCAACTCGGGCGGCATCCAGGGCCGGGTGGAGGCGACGGGCCGCGGCGTGCAGTACGCCCTGCGCGAGTTCTTCCGCCATCCGAAGGACGTCGCCCGGACCGGGCTGACGGGCGGGCTGGCGGGGAAGCGCGTCGTCGTGCAGGGGCTCGGCAACGTCGGCTATCACGCCGCGAAGTTCCTCCAGGAGGAGGATGGCTGCGTCATCGTCGGCATCGGCGAGCGGGACGGCGCGATCACCAACCCGGACGGGCTGGACGTGACCGAGGTCGCGGCGCACCTGCGCGGCTATGGCGGGGTGAAGGGCGCGCCGGGCGGCACCTTCACCGAGGACGGCGCCTCGGTCCTGGAGGCCGAGTGCGACATCCTGATCCCGGCCGCGCTCGAGGGGACGATCAACCTCGGCAACGCCGAGCGCATCACCGCCCCTCTGATCATCGAGGCGGCGAACGGGCCGATCACCTCCGGGGCGGACGAAATCCTGCAGAAGAAGGGCTGCATCGTCATCCCCGACATGTACGCCAATGCCGGCGGCGTGACGGTGAGCTATTTCGAATGGGTCAAGAACCTCAGCCACATCCGCTTCGGCCGCATGCAGCGCCGGGCCGAGGAGGCGCGCCACCAGACCCTGGTGGACGAGCTCGAGCGCCTCTCGGAGAACCCGACCGTGAAGTGGAGGCTGTCGGACGGCTTCAAGGAGAGCTACCTGCGCGGCGCCGGCGAGCTCGAGCTGGTGCGCTCGGGCCTCGACGACACGATGCGCTCCGCCTACCAGTCGATCTCCGAGGTGTGGAACGCCCGGGACGACGTGCCCGACCTGCGCACCGCGGCCTTCCTCGTCGCGATCGACCGGGTGGCCAAGAGCTATGCGGCGAAGGGTCTCTGACGGCGCCGGAACGCGTGCCCCGCGCGGCCGTTGAGCAGCGCACACCCGCAAAGAGGGGAACCCAGATGACCGACGAGCCGAAGATCAAGAACGCCGACCGTCCCTCCGAGACCGCCGGCCTGCCCTCGATGGGCGAAGGCGCCTCGGCGCGGCACTACCTGCGGGACGTGGACACGAAGCACGGCGAGGCCGACACCCGCGAGCCGGCCGACGCGGACCGCGACCCGGTGGCGGACGACCAGTCGGCGCCCGGCGGGGCAGGCAAGCCCGTCCGCCGGGACGACTGAAGAGGGCGCGCGCCGGCCATGCGGGCCGGCGCGCGCCGGGGCATCACGCCTCGGGGGGCATGATCACGGCGTCGATCACGTGGATCACGCCGTTGGAGGCCTCGATATCGGCCGTGGTCACGTTCGCGCCGCCGACGGTCACGCCGCCTTCGGTCATGATCTCGACCTGGGCGCCGTTCACGGTGTCGGCCATCATGCCGTCGGTGAGGTCGGTCGACATGACCTTCCCCGGAACGACGTGGTAGGTCAGGATCGCGGTCAGGGCCTCGGTGTCCTCGAGGAGGCCCTCGACGGTGCCCTCGGGCAGGGCGGCGAACGCCTCGTCCGTCGGCGCGAACACCGTGAACGGCCCCTCGCCCTTGAGCGTCTCGACGAGGCCCGCGGCCTCGGCGGCGGCGAGGAGGGTCGTGAAGTTGCCGGCCTCGCTGGCGGTGTCCACGATGTCCTTGGAATGGGCCATGGCGAAGGCGGCGCCGGTCATGGCGGTGCCGGCGGCGAGCGCGAGAAGGGTCCTGCGGATCATATGATATCTCCCTGAGTACCGGCGCCAGTGTGGCGGCGGCTCGCAGGTGGAACGCCGCGGCCCCCCGATCGGATCATCGGGCCCGCCCGCGCATGCGCGCCAACCTGCTCGTCTTGCGCGATATTGGCGGCTCGCCGCCGGGGTCCGGATGCTGGCGCGGACGTGATATGACCTCGGCGGACCCGGCGCTATCTCCGCTCCGCTCCAAGTCATCGGACAGGCGCGATGTCGCGTCCCGGCGGCCCCGCGCCGCACCCGGACCTGACCGCGCCGCGCCGCGGCCGTATCGCCCCTTGAGCATCCGCGCCGAAGGTGATGATTTCCGCGCGGTTGTCCTCGAGGGGGCTGGGGAGCGGCGCGCGCATGGGTCATTCGGGTCGGTATTCGGGCTTCAGGGTCCTCGCCGAGGGCCTGCGCGGCAATCGCGGCTGGCGCCCGGCCTGGCGCGACCCCGCGCCCAAGGCCGAGTACGACACCATCGTCATCGGCGGCGGCGGGCACGGCCTCTCGACCGCCTGGCACCTCGCCGAGAAGCACGGCCTCCGCGACGTCGCCGTGCTGGAGAAGGGGCATCTCGGCTCCGGCAACATCGGCCGCAACACGACGATCGTGCGCGCCAACTACTTCCTGCCCGGCAACTCCGAGTTCTACTCCCACTGCCTCAAGCTCTGGGAGCGGATGGAGAGCGACCTCAACTACAACACGATGCATTCGCAGCGCGGGCTCATCAACCTCTTCCACTCCGACGGGCAGCGCGACGCCTTCGTGCGCCGCGGCAACGCGATGGCCAACCAGGGCGACGACGCGATCCTCCTGGACCGGGACGGCGTGCGCCGCCTGATCCCCTGGCTCGACTTCGACAACACGCGCTTCCCGATCTACGGCGGCCTCCTGCACCCCCGCGGCGGGACCGCGCGCCACGACGCGGTCGCCTGGGGCTACGCCCGCGGCGCCGACGAGCGCGGCGTGGACCTCGTGCAGAACTGC
This sequence comes from uncultured Alphaproteobacteria bacterium, assembly GCA_963833115.1. Taxonomy (GTDB): domain Bacteria; phylum Pseudomonadota; class Alphaproteobacteria; order Rhodobacterales; family Rhodobacteraceae; genus Hasllibacter. Next base: position 1,292,600 of record CAWHWS010000002.1, read on the forward strand.
GAGGTCACGGGCATCGACATCGAGAACGGCCGCGTCCGCGGGGTCCAGACGACCAGGGGCCCCATCCGCGCCAAGCGCGTCGCCATCGTCACCGCCGGCCGCTCGGGGCAGGTCGCGGCGATGGCCGGCCTGCGCCTGCCGATCGAGAGCCACGTCCTGCAGGCCTTCGTGACCGAGGGGCTCAAGCCCGCGATCGACCATGTCGTCAGCTTCGGCATGGGACACTTCTACATCAGCCAGTCCGACAAGGGCGGGCTCGTCTTCGGCGGCGACCTCGACTTCTACGCCTCCTATGCCAGCCGCGGGAACCTGCCCATGGCCGAGCACGTGATGGAGGCGGGCATGACCCTCATGCCGATGATCGGGCACGCCAAGGTCCTGCGCTCCTGGGGCGGGATCATGGACATGACCCCCGACGGATCGCCGATCATCGACAAGACCCATGTCGAGGGGCTCTTCGTCGATTGCGGATGGTGCTACGGGGGCTTCAAGGCGGTCCCGGGATCCGGGGACTGCCTTGCGCACCTCATCGCGACGGGGAACCATCACCCGGCCGCCGCGCGGTTCCGGCTTGACCGGTTCGCCAAGGGGCGCGGCCTGATGGACGAGGAGGGGACCGGTGCCCAGCACAACCTACACTAAGTGGCTCGCCGCGGCGGGCCTGATCGCCCTGGCCGCCTGCGCCGGGCCGCCGGAGGCGGCGGCGCCCGCCAGCGTCCTGGGCGCCGGCGCGCCCTCGGCCGCCGCCAACTTCGCCGCCCGGGAGGTCGAGGCCGGCCTCCGGGCCGAGATCGGGCCCGCCGGCGGCGGCGCCCTCACCGAGGTGCGCCGCGACGGCGGCACCGTGACCGCCGTCCTCGAGCTGCCCATCGCCGCCGAGGGCCTGACGGCGGCGCAGCAGGACGCGGCGGCGGGCGCGATCCGGGAGACCTTCGTGGGCGGCGTGTGCGGCCGGGCGGGGCTGGCGCCCTTCTTCGCCGCCGGCGGCGTCCTGCGGATCGAGGCGCGCGGCAGCGACGGCGCCCCGCTCGCGGACCTTCCCGTCACGAGCTGCGGCGCCTGACCCGATGCGCATCCCGTGCCCCATCTGCGGCCCGCGCGACCGGCGCGAGTTCTACTACAAGGGCGCGGCCCTGGACCGCCCCGAGGACCGCGACTGGTCCGAGGGGTGGGACGACTACCTCCACCTGCGCGACAACCCGGCCGGAGAGGTCCGCGACCTTTGGCAGCACGATGCCGGCTGCGGCGCCTGGCTCGTCGTGACCCGCGACACCGCGACCCACGCGGTCCGCGGCGCCGAGCTCGCCCGCGCCTTGGGCGGGCGCATCGCGCGGGGCGCGGCGTGAGGGTCCGCGACGGCCGCCTCACGCGCTCGGGCGCGGCCGCCTTCACCTTCGACGGCCGCCGCGTCGCGGCGCGGCCGGGCGACACGGTCGCCTCCGCCCTCCTGGCGGACGGCACGCGCCTCATGGGGCGCAGCTTCAAGTACCACCGCCCCCGCGGCGCGATGACCGCCGGCTCCGAGGAGCCGAACGCCCTGATCGAGACCGGGCGCGGCGCCCGGCAGGTGCCCAACGTGCGCGCCACCGTCCAGGAGGTCTGGGACGGGCTCGAGACGCGCAGCCAGAACCGCTGGCCGACCCTGGCGCGCGACCTCCTGGCGGTGAACGACCTCGCCGCGCCGGTCCTGTCGGCGGGCTTCTACTACAAGACCTTCATGTGGCCCCGCCGCGCCTGGGAGCGGCTCTACGAGCCGATGATCCGCCGCGCCGCCGGCCTCGGCTCGCTCTCCAAGGAGCACGCCCCCGACGAGGCCGAGCGCGCCTTCGCCTTCTGCGACGTGCTGGTGATCGGCGCCGGGCCCGCCGGGATCATGGCCGCGCTCGCCGCCGCCGAGGCCGGTGCCCGCGTCATCCTCGCCACCGAGGAGGTCCGCCTCGGCGGGCGCCTCCTGTCGGAGGTCGAGGAGGTGGACGGCCGGCCGGGCCACGACTGGGCGGAGGGCATGGCCCGGCGTCTGGCGGAGATGGGCGTGCGCGTCATGACCCGCACCGCCGTCACCGGCGCCTACGACCAGGGCACCTACGGCGCGCTCGAACGCACGGGCCTCCACGCCGCCCCCGCGCCCGACCTGCCGTCCGAGACGTTCTGGCGCATCGCCGCCGGCGCCGCGGTCCTGGCCTCGGGATCGCTAGAGCGGCACGTCGCCTTCGCCGACAACGACCGCCCCGGCGTCATGACCGCCTCGGCGGTGCGCGCCTACCTGCACCGCTGGGGCGTGCTGCCCTCGGACCGCATCGCCGTCTTCGCCAACAACGACGACGCCTGGCGCACCGCGCGCGACGCCATGGCCGCCGGCGCGGAGGTCACCTTGATCGATTCGCGCGAGGGGGTCTCCCCCGGCCTCGACTGCCGCACCCTCACCGGCGCGCATGTCACGGGCACCACCGGCCGGCACGGCCTGGCCGAGGTGGCGATCCGCCATCCGGCCGGCACGGCGACGGCGCGGGTGGGCTGCCTCGCGGTCTCCGGCGGCTGGAACCCGTCCGTGCACCTCGCCTGCCACATGAACGGCCGCCCCGACTGGCGCGAGGACATCGCCGCCTTCGTGCCGCGGCCCGGCATGGTGCCGGGCCTCTTTGCCGCCGGCGCGGCGAACGGCGTCTTCTCCACCGCCGCCTGCCTCGCGGACGGCCTGCGGGCCGCGGGCGACGCCCTGCGCGAGCTCGGCCGCGACGCGCCCGATCTCCGGGCCCCGCCCGCCGAGGACGGCGCCTATGCCTGCACCCCCCTCTGGGTGGTGGAGCCGGGCAAGAAGCGCGCCTGGCTCGACCATCAGAACGACGTGACCGTGAAGGACGTGCGCCTCGCCGCGCAGGAGAACTTCCGCTCGGTCGAGCACATGAAGCGCTACACCACGCAGGGGATGGCGCCCGACCAGGGCAAGACCTCCAACGTCGCGGCGCTCGCGATCCTCGCCGACGCCACCGGCCGCGACATCCCCGCCACCGGCACGACCACGTTCCGCCCGCCCTACGTCCCGGTCAGCATCGGGGCGATGGGCGCGGGCGCCGCCGGCCACGGCTTCGCCCCCGAACGCCGCGCCACGAGCCACGCCGCCACCGTCGCCGCCGGCGCCCCGATGATCGAGGCCGGGCTCTGGTACCGCCCGTCCTACTTCCCCGCCGAGGGGGAGAGCACCTGGCGCGAGGCCTGCGACCGGGAGGTCCGCACCGTCCGAGAGGCCGTCGGCGTGTGCGACGTCTCCACCCTGGGCAAGATCGACATCCAGGGCCCGGACGCGGCCGCGCTCCTCGACCTCGTCTACGCGGGCACGTTCTCCACGCTCAAGGACGGCCGCGTGCGCTACGGCCTGATGCTGCGCGAGGACGGGCACGTCATGGACGACGGCACCACCGCGCGCCTCGGCCCCGAGCACTACGTGATGACCACCACCACCGCCGCCGCCGGCGAGGTCATGCGCCACCTGGAGTTCGCCGCCCAGGTCCTGCGCCCCGAGCTCGACGTGGCGCTCGCCTCCGTCACCGAGCAATGGGCCCAGTTCGCCGTCGCCGGCCCCCGCTCGCGCGCGCTGCTGGACGGGCTCCTCGCCGAGCCGCTGGCCGATGCCGGCTGGCCGTTCATGGCCTGCGGCGCCGTGCGCGTCCTCGGCGTGCCCGGCCGCCTCTTCCGCATCAGCTTCTCGGGCGAGCACGCCTACGAGGTCGCGGTGCCCGCCCGCTACGGCGCCGCCCTCTGGGAGCGACTCGTCGCCGCCGCCGCGGCCCTGGGCGGCGCGCCCTACGGGATGGAGGCGCTCAACGTCCTGCGGATCGAGAAGGGCTTCATCACCCATGCCGAGATCCACGGCCGCGTCACCGCCTTCGACATCGGCATGGGCCGCATGGTCAGCCGCAAGAAGGACTGCATCGGCCAGGCCGCCAGCACCCGCCCCGGCATGTCCGGCCCGCATCGCGAGCAGCTCGTCGGCCTGCGCCCCCTTCGCGGCGGCACCCTGAGCGCCGGCGCGCATCTCTTCGCCCCCGAGGCTGCCGCCCGCGCGCCCAACGCGCAGGGCTACGTCACCTCGGTCGCCCATTCCCCGACCCTGGGCGGCATGCTCGCCCTCGGCTTCCTGCGCGGCGGCCGCGACCGTCACGGCGAGCGCCTGCGCGTCGTCGACCACATGCGGGGCCTCGACACGATGGCCCGCGTGAGCGACCCCGTCTTCCTCGACCCGGCCGGGGAGCGCATGCGTGGATGACCTGACCGCCACCCCCCCCGGCGCGGGCCACTTCCCCCTCTCCGCCGGCGGCACCGTCGCCGCGGAGGCCGACTGGACCCCCATCCACTCCGCCGCCCCCCTGGACGGGCGCGCCGAGGAGGTCTCCGCCGCGCTGGGCGGCTGGCCGGAGCCCGGGCGCTGGATCGACGCCGGCGGCCGCCGCCTCGCCTGGTCCGGCCGCGGTCAGGCGATGATCCTGGGCGGGGCGCCGGACCTCCCGGGCGCCGCCCTGACCGATCAGTCGGACGCCTGGTGCCGCGTGGCCCTCGCCGGGCCGGGCGCCGCGGACGTGATGGCCCGCCTCGTGCCCGTGGACGCCGCCGCCATGGCGCCGGGCGACGCCGCGCGCACCCTGGTCGGTCACATGACCGGCCTCGTCCTGCGCACGCCGGACGGGTTCGAGATCATGGTCTTCCGCTCCATGGCCGGGACCCTGGCGCACGATCTCGGCCGCGCCATGCGCGCCGTCGCCGCCCGCCGCGCCGCCGGCTGAGCCCGGACCGCCCCCCCCGGGGGGACTCGACTCGGTGCCCGCCGCGCGGCATCCCTGGGCGATGGATCTCACGCCCCAGTTCCTCGACGAGCTGCGCGCCCGGACCTCCCTGGAGGGGATCGTGGGCCGGCACGTCGTCTGGGACGCGCGCAAGTCCAACCGCGCCCGCGGCGACCTCTGGGCGCCGTGCCCGTTCCACCACGAGAAGACGCCCAGCTTCCACATCGAGGAGGCCAAGGGCCGCTACTACTGCTTCGGCTGCCAGGCCAAGGGCGACGCGATCACCTTCCTGCGGGAGATCGAGGGCCTCGAGTTCCTCGACGCCGTCCGGCAGCTCGCGGACGCCGCCGGCCTGGACCTGCCGCAGCGCACCCCCGGCGCCAGGCGCGCCCAGGACCGGCGCGGCCGCCTCGCGGAGGTGGTCGAGGCCGGCATCGCCCATGCCCGCCTGATGCTCACCGGCCGCGCCGGGACGGCCGCGCGCGACTACCTGCGGGGCAGGGGCCTGACCCCGGCCGACCTCGACCGGTTCGAGATCGGCTACCTGCCCGCCGCCCGCACCGGCCTCCTGGACGCCCTCGCCGCCAAGGGGATCGACGCGCGGCTCGCCGTCGACTCGGGCCTGTGCGCCGCGCCCGAGGATGGCGGCGCGCCCTATGACCGCTTCCGCGACCGCGTCACCTTCCCGATCCGGGACGGGCGGGGGCGCGCGGTCTCCCTCGGCGGGCGCGCCATGTCCCCGGACGCCCGCGCCAAGTACCTCAACGGCCCCCAGACGGAGCTCTTCGACAAGGGCCGCACCCTCTACAACCAGCGCGCGGCCCGTCTGGCGGTGGGCAAGGGCGCGCCCCTGATCCTGGCCGAGGGCTACATGGACGTGATCGCCCTGGCCCGCGCCGGGCTGGACGGCGCCGTCGCCCCCCTGGGCACCGCGATCACCGAGACGCAGCTCGCGATGCTGTGGAAGATGGCCGAGGAGCCCGTCGTCGCCCTCGACGGGGACGGCGCGGGCCTGCGCTCGGCGATGCGGCTGATGGACCTCGCCCTGCCGCTCCTCGCGCCGGGCCGGTCGCTGCGCTTCGCCCTCCTGCCGCCGGGCAAGGACCCCGACGACCTCCTGCGCGAGGGCGGCCCGGCGGCCTTGGAGGCGGCGATGGCCGCGACCGTCCCCCTAATCGACATGCTTTGGCGCCGCGAGACCGAGGGCGTAGACCTGCGAACTCCCGAGCGGCGTGCGAAATTTGATCAGTCGCTTCGTGAGTTAGTTCGTCAGATAAAGGACGACGCGGTTCGGCGGCACTACGGTAAGGAAGTTGGGAAGCGTCGGGGTAACCTCTTTGAGGAGGGTGTGCCACGGCGAGGCTTGGTAGAAGAGAACCCGCGCTTCTCCTACGGAAAAGGCTGGAGGGATAGAGGACGCGGTGTATTTGATCCTCCACGCGGCCCGTCCTCCGGTTTTGGTGTCGCGCGAAGGACGCTGCTTGGTAGCGCAGCATCAACTGTACCGCCTCCTAAAAGGGGCACCGTAGGTATCTCCGCGAGCGGCGAAGAACTACGTGCCCACCGCGAACGAGTAATTCTAGCCACTATGCTGACGCACCCCGTCCTCTATGAGACGCTTGAAGATCAGTTCGGCGAGATCGATTTTTCGCCAGCAAACGACGCGATGGCAGGAGCTGTTAAGCGGTGTCGAGCTGACCCCGATGCCTGCGAGCGTCTTGTTGGTCGTGAAGCGCTTGAAAGTCTCTGGAATGATCCTCATGTCCGCTTGACCCGCCTGACGGGAGAAACGGTTGTGGCGCGCGCGCTCGCCGCGCAGGAGATCGCCAAGCTGACGGCCGCCCGTGCCCGCCGCGCCGAGATCGCCGAGATCGTCGGCGAGGAGGACCCCGAGGCCGCGCTCGACGACGCGCGGACCTACCGGCTCGGCCAGGTCGCCGGCGCCGCCGAGGCCGCTTTCGCCGCGCTGGGCGAGGACGCGGCCGCCTTCGACGTGGCCGAGAACGGCCTGCAGCTCGACCGCGAGGAGCGCGCGCGGGCGGCCGCCCTCTACGAGGGCCTGGGTCTGGCGCCCGGAAAGGGGGCCGCCTAGCGGCGCGTGCCGCAAACATGGGACGTAGAACGGTTCGGTAAGGGAATCGAGGTAAACGGGGTGTTCCCGCCCCCGCGCCGGGCTATTGATTCGGCTTAGCGAATCACTCCGCCCGCCCCCCGAATCGCCGTGGATACCCGTAGGAGACTTGCCGATGGCCAAGGACACCGACGACCGGACCGCCCCGGACCAGGGCGACGCCATGACGCTCGACATGAGCCAGGCGGCGGTCAAGAAGATGATCTCCGAGGCCCGCGAGAAGGGCTACATCACCTACGACCAGCTCAACGCCGTCCTGCCCCCCGAGCAGGTCAGCTCCGAGCAGATCGAGGACGTGATGAGCATGCTCTCCGAGATGGGCATCAACGTCATCGAGGACGAGGAGGCCGAGGAGGAGGACGGGCGCGCCACCGCCGTCGCCACCAAGGAGCAGGGCGCCCGCGACGTCACGCTCGGCAACGCCACCGGCGAGAAGCTCGACCGCACCGACGATCCCGTGCGCATGTACCTCCGGGAGATGGGCTCGGTGGAGCTCCTCTCGCGCGAGGGCGAGATCGCCATCGCCAAGCGCATCGAGGCCGGGCGCAACACCATGATCGCGGGCCTGTGCGAGAGCCCGCTGACCTTCCAGGCGATCACCATCTGGCGCGACGAGCTCCTCTCCGAAGACATCCTCCTGCGCGACGTGATCGACCTCGAGGCGACGTTCGGCAACGTCATGGGCGAGGACGAGGACGCGGCCGTGACCCCCGCCGCCGCCCCCGCGCCCTCCGGCGCCGCCGAGCAGGAGGTCGACGCCGACGGCAACCCGATCCAGTCCGACGACGAGGACGACGAGGACGACGTCGCCAACATGTCCCTCTCCGCGATGGAGGCGGCGCTCAAGCCCCGCGTCCTGGAGGGGCTCGACATCATCGCCGGCGGCTACGCCGAGCTCTCCGAGATGCAGGACAGCCGCATCAGCGCCACCCTCAACGAGGACGAGAGCTTCGGCTCGCGCGCCGAGGACGACTACCAGGCCCTGCGCACGCGCATCGTCGGCCTCGTCAACGAGCTGCACCTGCACAACAACCGGATCGAGGCGCTGGTCGACCAGCTCTACGGCATCAACCGCCGCGTCATGGCGATCGATTCCAAGATGGTGAAGCTTGCCGATCAGGCGCGCATCAACCGCCGCGACTTCGTCGACGCCTATCGCGGCGCCGAGCTCGACCCCACCTGGATGGAGCGGATGCAGGCCAAGCCCGGCCGCGGCTGGTCCGCCCTGTTCGAGCGCTCCGCCGGCCCGATCGAGGAGCTGCGCTCCGAGATGGCCCAGGTCGGCCAGTATGTCGGCGTCGACATCCCCGAGTTCCGCCGCATCGTCCAGCAGGTCCAGAAGGGCGAGAAGGAGGCTCGGCAGGCGAAGAAGGAGATGGTCGAGGCCAACCTCCGCCTCGTGATCTCCATCGCCAAGAAGTACACCAACCGCGGGCTGCAGTTCCTCGACCTCATCCAGGAGGGGAACATCGGCCTGATGAAGGCCGTCGACAAGTTCGAGTACCGCCGCGGCTACAAGTTCTCCACCTACGCGACCTGGTGGATCCGGCAGGCGATCACCCGATCCATCGCCGACCAGGCGCGCACGATCCGCATCCCGGTCCACATGATCGAGACGATCAACAAGCTCGTGCGCACCGGCCGGCAGATGCTCCACGAGATCGGCCGCGAGCCCACGCCCGAGGAGCTGGCCGCCAAGCTGCAGATGCCGCTCGAGAAGGTCCGCAAGGTGATGAAGATCGCCAAGGAGCCGATCTCCCTCGAGACGCCCATCGGCGACGAGGAGGATTCGCAGCTCGGCGATTTCATCGAGGACAAGAACGCCGTCCTGCCGCTCGACAGCGCGATCCAGGAGAACCTCAAGGAGACGACGACCCGCGTCCTGAGCTCCCTCACCCCGCGCGAGGAGCGCGTCCTGCGCATGCGCTTCGGCATCGGCATGAACACCGACCACACCCTCGAGGAGGTCGGCCAGCAGTTCTCCGTCACCCGCGAGCGCATCCGCCAGATCGAGGCCAAGGCCCTGCGCAAGCTCAAGCACCCCTCCCGCAGCCGCAAGCTGCGCTCCTTCCTCGATCAGTAGGGGCGCGGCGTGTCCTGGCTTACCCGGCTCTTCGGCGGCGGCGAGATGGCCCGCGCCGAGACCCCGCGGCTCGGCTCCCCGGAGGAGCACGCCGGCTTCACGATCCGTCCGGACCCGGCCGAGGCGGCCGGCGGCTGGCGCATCGGCGCGCGCATCGAGAAGGAGGTCGGCGGCGAGACGCGCACCCACGACCTCGTGCGCGCCGACGTCCTCTCGGACCGCGCCGCCGCCGAGGCCGCCTCCCTCGCCAAGGCCCGGCAGGTGATCGACGAGCAGGGCGAGGCGCTCTTCCGCTAGCCCGGCGCCGATTGACAGGGCGCCTCCCGCCGCGAAGGGTCCGCGCGCCCGCCCCCGACCCCGGTGACCGATGCCCGACCCCGCGATCCTCCTCGCCCTCGCCGCCGCCGGATGGGGCGCGGCGCTCTTCCTCCTGATCGCCTGGCGTCGCGCCGCGCCTCGGGCCGCGCGCGTCCCCGAGCTCGCCCGCCGCCTGGAGGAGGCGGAGGCGCGCCATGGCGAGATCTCCACCCGCGCCGACGAGCATCAGGCCCGCGTCGTCACCCTCCACGGCGAGAAGGCCGGGCTGGGAGAGGCCGTGTCCCGGCTCCAGGCGCAGCTCGACGAGGCCGCCGCCGAGCGCGCGCGCATCGCCCGCGAGGCCACCGCCGAGCGCGCCGCGATCCAGGACCGCCTCGACGCCGCCCGAGAGGAGATCAAGGCCCTCGAGGTCGCGCGCGGCCGGGACCAGACCGCGCTGGCCGCGCGCGTCTCCAAGCACGACGAGGACGTCGCCCTCCTGACCGAGCTGCGCGCCGACATGACCGACCGCTTCAAGGCGCTGGCCGAGGCGACGCTGGCCGATCAGGGCGCGACGTTCGGCACCCTGAATCGCGAGCGCGTCGAGGCCCTGATGAAGCCGGTGCGCGAGCAGGTCGAGCATTTCCAGGTCGAGCTGCGCAACGCCCATCAGGGCGCCGCCAAGGACCGCGCCCGCCTCACGGCCGAGATCGAGGGCCTCGCCCGCCGCTCCGAGGAGGTCTCCCGCGAGGCCGTCGCCCTCACCAATGCCCTCAAGGGCGAGAAGCAGCGCCAGGGCGCCTGGGGGGAGATGATCCTCGAGCGCGTGCTGGAGGATAGCGGCCTCCGGAAGGGCCACGAGTACGAGACGCAGGTCTCCGTCACCGCCGAGGATGGCGGCCGCCGCCGCCCGGACGCGGTCGTCCGCCTGCCCGGCGACAAGGTCGTGGTGATCGACGCCAAGGTCAGCCTGGTGGCCTACGAGGCCGCGGTGAATGCCGATGACGAGGCGACGCGCGCGCGGCACATGAACGCCCACGTCCTCGCGGTGCAGAAGCACATCGACGAGCTCGCCGCCCGCGACTACGGCGGCCTGGTGGACGGGGCGGTCGACTACACGGTCATGTTCATGCCGGTGGAGGGCGCGCTCGCCGCCGCCCTGGAGGTGCGCGGCGACATCACCTCCCGCGCCATCGCCAAGCGCGTCGGCATCGCCACGCCCACCACCCTGATGATGGCGCTCCGCACGATCCAGCACGTCTGGGCGGTCGAGCGGCGCGAGAGCAACGCCGAGGAGATCGCCGACCGCGCCGGCAAGCTCTTCGACAAGATGGCCGGCGTGGTCGAGGCCTTCGAGAAGGTCGGCGACCATCTCGGCCGCGCCCGCTCCGAGCACGAGACCGCCCTCGACCGCCTCTCGCGCGGCAACGGCAACGTCCTGGGCCAGTTCGACAAGCTGGCCAGGCTGGGCGCCCGCACCGGCAAGACCTTCGCCGTGCCCTTCGACGAGCACGCGGAGGACGCCCTCGCCCCGCTCGCCGCCGCGCCCCCCGACCCGCGCCCCCCTGGCTAGCCCCCCCGCCGCGCCATCAGCTCCGCCCGGTTCAGCGCCCGCGTCCAGCCGCGCGCGTTCACCCCCTTGTGCACGTAGGGCCGGCGCGTGCGCGGGTCCGTCGGCACGAGGACGTCCTCCGCCAGGGGCGGCTGCGCCCCGCCGCCCAGCGCCGCGACCTCGTCCGGCGTCATGTCGCGGAACCCCCGCACCCCCGGCCCGTCGAGCCGCGCCGCCACCCGCGCGCCCAGCGTCGCGCGCCCCCAGCGCGAGGTCGGCACCTCGGGGAGCTGCGCGGCGAAGGGCCGGTCCAGATGGGCCATCGGCGAGAGCCCCAGGCGCATCGCCTGCCGCGCGTTGTCGCCCTCGGTCCCCTCGAACCGCCAGCCCGCCGCGTCGAGGCGCGCCCGGTCCAGGATCGAGATCGCCGTGTAGTGCTGCGCCGTGACCGACCCGGCCCCGTCCCGTGGCAGGTAGTGCCACGCGCCGCCGGGCGCGGGCGCGAAATCCCCCTGACGCCGCTGTTGCCGGGGCCCCATCCGCATCGTCGGGGAGGCGATGGCCAGCCTCGGATCGCCGGCGAACGCCGCGTCGATCTCCGCGAGGACGCTCGCGTCCAGCGCCCGGATCAGCTGGCAATCGTCCTGCAGGAACAGGATGCGCGGCGCGGCCGCCCGGCCGAACGCCTCTTGCAGGCCCGCGTAGAGCCCGCCGAGCCGCCCCGGGCCCCGGCCCTCCGCGCGGCGCACCTCGAACGGCGCGGCGTCGAGGACCGCGCGCGTCGCGGCGTCGTCCGAGCCGTCGTCGAGGATGGTCACGGGCAGGGCGCCCGCATGCCGGACGATGCTGCGCAGGCACCAGTCCAGATGGGCGCCCCTGTTGTAGCTCGAGATCGCGATCTCGAGCGGCGCGGTCGTCATGTCGCGGATCCCATCGCCCATCCCCCCGCGCCGACCTACACCGGGAGGCGGGACGGGGGCAGCCCCCCGAGCGTCAGCGCTCCTCGGTGGCGGGCGGGGTGGTGCCGGGCGGGGGGTAGACGTCGCCCTCGGGCTCGGCGTCCGTCATCGTCGTGACCGAGTTGGGATCGTGCGTCGTGCCCGGCATCCGTCCGGCCGCGGTCGCCGCCCGCGCGCGGGCCGCCTCGGCCTCCGCGGAGCGCGCCGCGCCCTGCGCCTCGGACGCCCCGTCCGTCGCGCCGCCCGGCGTGCCCTCGACCTGCGCGTCCCGCTGCACTGAGAGCCGCTCGCCGCGCGCGCCCGGCGTCTCGCCGCTCATCGGCGGCCGTCCCGGGGGAGTTCGCGGCGCACCGGCACGGCGCGCGGCCGCACGGCCAGCGCCGTCACCGCGAGGGCCGCGCCGGCCATGACCAGGGTGAGCCCCAGCGGCGAGGCGAGGAGGAGGATCGTCGGGATCATCGGCCTGTCCTTCGGTTGCGTATGCCCCCCCACAACCGCCCGGTCCAGCGCCCGGTTCCCTTGCGCGGCCGGCCCGCCCGCCGCACCCTGCGCCCATGCTCCACGAGATCGAGATCGACACCCAAGGCCCCGGCCTGACCGACATCACCGGCCGCCTCGCCGCCCTCGTCCCGCCGGGCGACGGCCTCGCGACGCTCCTGGTGCGGCATACGTCCTGCTCCCTCCTGATCCAGGAGAACGCCGACCCGGACGTGCGCGCCGACCTCCAGGGCTGGGCCGCCCGCACCGTCCCCCGCGCGGACGACCCCTCCATGGTCTGGCTGCGGCACGTGGCGGAGGGCCCCGACGACATGCCCGCCCATATCCGCGCCGCGATCCTGCCCGTGTCCCTGGGCATCCCGTTCGCGGACGGGCGCCTTCTCCTGGGCACCTGGCAGGGCGTCTACCTCTGGGAGCACCGCGACCGCCCCCACCGGCGGCGCGTCGCGGTGCACCTGGCCTAGTCCTCCAGGACGAAGGTCACCATCATGTTGACCTGGAACTCGCTGATCCCCCCGTCCGACACCCGGACGACCTGCTCCTTGACCCAGGCGCTCTTGACCCCCCGCAGGCTCGAATTGGCCCGCGCGACCCCTTCGCGGATGGCGTCCTCGAAGCTCGTGGCCGAGGTGGCGGAGATCTCCGTGACTCGTGCGACCGACATGGGCTGTCCTCCTTCATCTGGTTTGGACCGCCATCCTGACCGCAACGCGCCCGCGCGCCCAGCCCACATCTGGTCCTCCGGCCCGCGCCCTACCCAATCCCTCGCGTGCCCCCTATACCGGCGCCGGATTTGGGGGGAGGAGCCGATGCGCTGCCCGTTCTGCGGCAACACCGACACCCAGGTGAAGGATTCGCGCCCCGCCGAGGATCACGTCGCCATCCGCCGACGGCGCCTCTGCCCGGCCTGCGGCGGCCGGTTCACCACCTACGAACGGGTCCAGCTGCGCGATCTCGTCGTCATCAAGTCCACCGGCCGGCGCGAGGATTTCGACCGCACCAAGCTCGAGCGCTCGATCCGGATCGCCCTCTCGCGGCGCCCCGTCGACCCCGAGCGCATGGACCAGATGATTTCCGGCATTGTCCGCCGGCTCGAGAGCCTGGGCGAGACCGACATTCCCTCCGCCCGCATCGGGGAGATCGTGATGGAGGCGCTCAGCCGCGTCGACACCGTCGCCTACGTTCGTTTCGCCAGCGTCTACAAGAACTTCCAGGAGGCGGAGGATTTCGACAAGTTCGTCGCCGAGCTTCGCCCCGGCCCGCCGGACGGCCCGGGCAAGGCATGATCCGCCCCGGCCGCGCGGTCGCCCGGTGACCATCCGCCCCGAGGATGACGGCTGGATGCGCGCCGCCCTCGCCCTCGGGCGCCAGGGCGCGGGCCGCTGCGCCCCCAACCCCGCCGTCGGCTGCCTCATCGTCTCCGCGGAGGGCCGCCTCGTCGCCCGCGCCCGCACCGCCGACGGCGGCCGCCCCCATGCCGAGGACGCCGCCCTCGCGCTCGCCGGCCCCGCGGCCCGCGGCGCCGCCGCCTACGTCACGCTGGAGCCCTGCGCCCATGCGGGCCGCGCCGGCCCCTGCGCGGACGCGCTGATCGCGGCCGGCATCGCCCGCGTCGTCGTCGCCATGCCGGACCCCGACCCCCGCACCGCCGGGCGGGGCCTCGCCCGCCTGCGCGCCGCCGGGGTCGAGGTCGCGCTCGGCCCCCGGGGGGCCGAGGCCGCCCGTGACCACGCGCCCTTCCTCACGCGCCTCGCCCACGGCCGCCCCCACGTGATCCTCAAGCTCGCGGCCTCCCTCGACGGCCGCATCGCCACCGCCGCCGGGGAGAGCCGCTGGATCACCGGCCCCGAGGCCCGCCGCCACGTCCATGCGCTCCGCCTGCGCGCGGACGCCGTGATGGTCGGCGCCGGCACCGCGCGGGCGGACGATCCGGACCTCACCGCGCGCGGCATGGGCGCGGTGCCCCAGCCCCTGCGCGTCGTCCTCTCGCGCGGCCTGGACGTCGACCCCGCCGGGCGCCTCGGCGCGACCGCCCGCGAGCACCCCGTCCTCATGCTTCACGGCCCGGGCGCGCCCGCCGCCTCCGTCGCGGCCTGGCGCGCCGCCGGGGCTGAATGCGCCGAGATCCCGGGCGCCCCCGGCCGCCCCCTGGCGCCGGGCGCCGCGCTCGCGGCCCTCGCGGCCCGCGGCGCCGCCGCCCTCCTGGTCGAGGGCGGCGGCGCGCTCGCCGCCTCCCTCCTCGGCGCCGACCTGGTGGACGAGCTCCACGTCGTCTCCGCCGGCCTCGTCCTCGGCGCCGAGGGGCGCCCCTCCGTCGGCGCCATGGATCTCGCCCGCCTCGCGGGCGCCCCCCGCCTGACCCTGCGCGAGGCGCGCCCCATCGGCGCGGACCTCCTCCACGTCTGGACGCGGGACCGGCCGCCCCCTACGTCCCGGCCGCAGGCCTAGGCCGCGGAGGGTCGCCACATGTTCACGGGCATCGTCACCGATATCGGCCGCGTCGCCGCCATCGAGCGAGGCGGCGACACGCGCGTGCGCATCGAGACCGGCTACGACACCGCCACCATCGACATCGGCGCCTCGATCGCCTGCGCCGGCGTGTGCCTCACGGCCGTCGCCCTCGGCCCCGGCTGGTTCGAGGTCGAGGCCAGCGCCGAGACCCTCGAGCACACCACCCTGGGCGGCTGGACGCGGGGCGCCCGCGTCAACCTCGAGCGCGCGCTGCGCGTGGGCGACGAGCTCGGCGGCCACATCGTGTCGGGCCATGTCGACGGCACCGCCACCATCACCGGCCTGCGCCCCGAGGGCGCCTCGATCCGCTACACCCTCGAAGCCCCCCCCGCGCTCGCCCGCTTCATCGCGCCCAAGGGCTCGGTCTGCCTCGACGGCACCTCCCTCACCGTGAACGAGGTCGTGGGCCAGAGCTTCGGCGTGAACCTCATCCCCCACACCCAGTCCGCGACCACCTGGGGCGACCGCGCCGAGGGGGACGCCGTCAACCTCGAGATCGACACCCTCGCCCGCTACGTCGCCCGCCTCGCGGAGGCGCCCTCTCCGGCCCTCGCCGAATGATCCCGCCGGGGCAGGGGGGGGGCGCGCCGGGCCTGGGCCACAATCGCGGCCCCTCCCTCGCGCCCGGCCGGGGGTTCCGCGCCCACGCCTGGCGCCGGGCCCGCGCCGCCCTCCTGCCGAAGCTGCCCATCGAGGTCGTGCGCCTGCACCTCCGCCGGGCCCGGGCGCTCGGCCTCGACTACGCCACCTATGCCGGAATCCGCGCTACCACGGGCCGCGACCTGATTGCGTTCCTCTACTCCGCCAACGCCCTCGGCATGACCCGTCCCGGCGCCGCCCCCGCGCCCGACCGCGCCGCCCGCGCCGCCGCGAGCGCCGCCGCCGCGATCCTCGCCGTGCCGCCCCCCATGGCGCCCGGCCCCGCCGCCGAGGCCTGCGCCGCCGCCGGGCTGCGCCTCCTGCGCGCCGGCCGCGCCCCCGTCCTCGCGGACGGCCCCCGCGCCGCCGCCGAGATGCTGGGCGCCCTCGCCGCCGGCCTGCCGCGCGACGCGGTCCTCGTCGTCGGCGCCGCCCCGCCGGAGGCCGCCTGGACCGCCGCGGGCCGCTTCGCCGGCTACCTGCCCGCCGAGCGATGGCTTGCCATGGGGTGAACGGGCCGCGCCCGCCATGCGCATGGGTCGTGCATGGCCCGTGCATCGGATGCGCATCCCCCGTGCGGGCCGCTTTCCATCCCGCGCCGGGGCGCCTATCTGCCCCCTGACACGCCGCCGAACCCCGGAGCCCGCGCCATGACCTACGAGCGACCCGGCCCCGTCGAGGAAGACTGGTCCGACGCGATCAGCACCACCCAGGAGATCATCGACGACGCGCGCAACGGCCGCATGTTCGTCCTGGTCGACCACGAAGACCGTGAAAACGAAGGAGATCTCGTGATCCCCGCCCAGATGGCGACCCCGGACGCGATCAACTTCATGGCCACCCACGGCCGCGGCCTCATCTGCCTCGCGCTGCCCGAGGCGCGCATCGACGCCCTCGGCCTGCCCCTGATGTCCTCCAACAACTCCAGCCGCCACGAGACCGCGTTCACGACCTCGATCGAGGCCCGCGAGGGCGTCACCACCGGCATCAGCGCCCATGACCGCGCGCTCACCGTCTCGGTCGCCATCGACGCCTCCAAGGGCGCCGCCGACATCGCGACGCCGGGCCATGTCTTCCCGCTAAGGGCCCGGGATGGCGGCGTTCTCGTGCGCGCGGGGCACACCGAGGCCGCGGTCGACGTCGCCCGCCTCGCGGGGCTCAACCCGTCCGGCGTCATCTGCGAGATCATGAACGAGGACGGGCACATGGCCCGCCTGCCCGAGCTCGTCGCCTTCGCCCAGCGGCACGGGCTCAAGGTCGGCACCATCAGCGATCTCATCGCCTACCGCCGCCGCAACGACAATCTCGTGCGCAACGCCTCCGAGCGCGTGGTATCCTCCGAGTTCGGCGGCGAGTGGACCATGCGGATCTACACCGACGAGACCGAGGGCGCCGAGCACATCGCGCTCGTGAAGGGCGACGTGACCGGCGCCGAGCCGGTGCTCACGCGCATGCACGCGATGGACCCGCTCCTCGACGTGGTCGGCCTCGGCGGGTCCGGCCGCACGGGCGAGTTCGGCGACGCGATGCGCCTCATCGCCGAGGAGGGGCGCGGCGTGCTCGTCCTCCTGCGCGACCTCCACATGAAGCTCGCCGCCTCCGAGGAGGTCTCGCCCCAGACCCTGCGCCAATACGGGCTGGGCGCGCAGATCCTCTCCTCGCTCGGCCTGTCGCGCATCACCCTCCTGACCAACTCGCCCCGGCCCAAGGTCGTCGGCCTCGAAGCCTACGGCCTCGAGATCGCCGGCACCCGCCGCATCACGGAGTAGCTCCATGGCCGGCGCCGCCCACCACGTCCTGCCGCCGCCCTCCTTCGAGGATCCGGCGCCGAAGATCCTGATCGTCGTCGCGCCCTATTACGCGGACGTCGCGGCGGACCTCCTCGCCGGCGCGCGGGCCGCGATCAAGGGCTGCGGCGCCGTGCACGAGACCGCAGAGGTCCCCGGCGCGCTCGAGATCCCCACCGCCATCGGCATCGCCCACCGCATCGGCGCCTATGACGGCTACGTCGCGCTGGGCTGCGTCGTGCGCGGCGAGACCACGCATTACGATACGGTGTGCGCCGATTCCTCGCGCGGCCTGACCACGCTCGGCCTCTCGGGCGCCTGCGTCGGCAATGGCATCCTGACGGTGGAGACCATGGACCAGGCCCGGGTGCGCGCGGGCGAGCAGGACAAGGGCGGGGGCGCCGCGCTGGCGGCGCTCCACCTCGTCGCCCTCACGCGCCGCATGGGCCGGCCGCCGCGCGACGTCGGGTTCCGGCGCGGGGACCTCCACCTCGCCAAAGGGGGCGAGACGGTATGACCGGCGCGTCCGGCGCCATGCGCGCCCCGCCCAGCAAGGCCGAGCTGCGCGAGCTGGCCAAGCGCATGCGCTCGGCCGCGCGGCTCTTCGCGGTGCAGGCGCTCTATCAGATGGAGCTGACCGGCCGCTCCCTCGACGCCGTGCGCGCCGAGTTCGAGACGCACCGCTTCGGCGAGCGCTTCGAGGACCATGAGATGGAGGAGGGCGACGTCGACCATTTCCGCGCCCTCCTCGAAGGCGCGGTGGACCGGCAGGCCGCGATCGACCAGGCGACGGACCGCGCCCTCGTGGACCGCTGGCCGCTCGGCCGGGTCGATCCGACGCTGCGCGCGCTCTTCCGCGCCGCGGGCGCCGAGCTCGCGATGAAGACGCCGCCCAAGGTCGCGATCACCGAGTTCGTCGACGTGGCCCGTGCCTTCTTTCCCGAGGGCCGCGAGCCGCGCCTCGTCAACGCCGTCCTCGACCACATGGCCCGGGAGGCCCGCCCCGAAGCCTTCTAGGCCCCGAGCGGGCCGGACCTCCGCGGAGGCTAAGCCCCGGGGGGCTAGCCCCCGATGGGGACCGGCCGCGCCGTGCCGTCCGGCAGGCGGCGCAAGGTCCCTCGCCACCCGGCGGGCAGCGTCACCGGCCCCGAGGCGCCGCCATCCGGCCAGATCACGCGCACCGAAACCTCGCCCGCCCCCCCGATCCCGAAATGCTGCGGCCCGGACGTGCCGCCCGCATGCCCGCCGCCCACCGTCACCTCGCGGACCCAGGTCCGGCCGCCCGCCGTCACCTCGAGATGCGCGCCCACGGCGAAGGCGTTGCCGCCCGGCTGGCGCGGCTCGATTGCGACGAACCCGCCCCCGGGCGTCACGTTGCGCCAGACCTCAAGGGGCGCGCGCCGGTTCACCAGCGCCACGTCGAGCCGCCCGTCCCCGTCGAGATCGGCCAGCGCCGCGCCCCGCCCGCGGTGGAGGGAGGCGATCCCGGCGGTCGCCGCCGCCTCCTCGAACGTGCCGTCTTCCCGCTGGATCAACAGGTTGGTCGGATCCGCCATCGCCATGCCGGGCATCTGGTCGACATTGCCTTTGGCGATGAGCAAATCGTCGCGCCCGTCCAGGTCCACGTCCCCCCATTCGGCGTGCCAACCGGTGGAGGGCCGCCCGTCGCCGCCGACATGCGGCGAGGTCGCGGCGATGCCCGCCTCCCACGGCGCGAGCGCGTAGCCCCCCGGCGCGCTGAGCTGGAGGAGCTGGTCGCCCATCGAGGTGAGCGCGACGTCCGCACGTCCGTCGCCGGTCACGTCGCGGCTGGCGATGCCCATGCCCCAGATGCTGATCGGCTCCCATCCGTCCTCGGGGCCGAGGGGGCGAAGCCCGGGCATCTCGAACATCTGTTCCGCGCCGCCGGTCACGTAGTAATGGCGGTCGTTGCTCACGCGCAGGTCCGGCACGCCCCGGCGGCGCCAGTCGCTCAGCAGCATGGAGAGCGCGCAATGGCCGGGCGCGATCGGCTCGGCCGTCCAGCCCCGCGCCGCGGGCCGCATCAGGGCGCCGTCGTCGCAGGTGCCGAACGGGCCCTCGGGATCGGCGCGGTCCACATAGGCGCCGAAGGCCAGGGTCGGTCGCTCGTCCCCCGGCATCCACGCGGCGGTGAACGCGGTGGACCACGCGTCGTCCCGGTGGGGCAGGGCGATCTCCGGCCCCAGCGCGCAGTCCGGCCCGCCGCGCAGCGCCACGTCCCGGCCCACCCGCAGGAGCACCACGTCGCGCACCGCGTCGCCGTCGAGGTCCACGGCGTAAGCGCCCGTCACCCCCATCGGCAAGTCGATCGCCGCGCCCTCGAACGCGATGCGCCCCGGCGCGGAGCGGTTGCGCAGCAGGATCGCGGGCGCCGCGCCCCCGGCGGCCAGGAGCTCCGGCAGTCCGTCGCCATCGCAATCCCAGACCGCCAGACCGCCTCCGACGAAATGCTCCCAGCCGCCGCCGTATTCATGGGGCGGCATGGCGGCGGGCTCGAAGGCGGGGGCCGCCGCCGCGGGGCCGGCCAGGAGGAGCGCCACCCACCTCATGCCGGCACGATCCGCTCGCCGCCGAGCGCCGCGTCCACCGCGTGACCGAGGGCCAGCGCGCCGGCCCCGCGCGCCCAGATCGCGCCGCCCCAGGCGTGGATTTCCACCGGGGTGGGGCCTCGGCCCCCGCGCAGGGTCGCGGCTTCCATCTCGCTGAGGACCTCGCGCGCGTAGAGGAGGTCGAAGCGCATCCGCTCGCCCGAGAGGATGATCCGCGCCGGGTCGTAGAGGTGCGCCACGTTGCTCAGGCCCAGCGCCATGTAGCGCCCCGCCCGGCGGAAGATGCCCATCGCGGCGGGGTGGCCGGCCTTCGCCTCCGCGTGGAGCGCGTCGAGCAGCCCCGGCGCGGGAGCCCGGCCGAGCGCGGTCGCCGCCTCGCGCACCAGCGCGTAGTCCGACACGTACGCCTCGAGGCAGCCCCGCCGCCCGCAGCGGCACAGGGCGCCGTCGAGCTGCACCTTGGTGTGGCCGAGCTCCAGGCCCATGCCGAGCCCGCCGCGGAAGAGCCGGTTCTCGATCACGAGGCCCATGCCGACGCCGTTCTCGATCGTGACGACCGCGAAGCCGGGCAGGTGGCGGCCCGCGCCGAACCAGAGCTCCGCGAGGGTCACGGTATTGGAATCATTGTCGATATGGGTCGGCAGGCCCGTCGCGGCCGCGATCTCGGCGGCGAGCGGCAGGCCAGTGCCCTCGATCACCGGGGACCAGGCCACGCGCCCGGCCTCGTGGTCGATCATGCCGGGCAGGCCGACGCCGATGGCCGCGAGGCCCGAAAGCCGCACGTCCGCATCCGCGGCGGCGTCCGCGACGAGGCTCGCCACGGTCTCGACCACCTCCTGCGGGCGGCGCGGCCCGGCGGCGGCGCGGCGCGCCTCGCCGAGGACGGCCCCCGACATGTCGAGGATGACGGCCGAGCATGACGCGTCCCCGATCTTTACCCCCGCGACCCGCCGCGCGCCCGGCACGATGCCCAAGGGGGCGGGCGGACGGCCGCGCCCCGGACCGCCCGCCCGCGCGGGAAGCGCGACCTCCCGCAGGTAGCCGGCCTCGATCAGCTCGGCCGCCCCGGCCGTGACCGTGCCGGGCGAGACGCGCAGCACCTTGGCGATCTCCGCCCGGCTGGCATGTCCGGCGCCGCGCACGCGCTCGTAGATCGCGAGCCGGAGCGGCCGGCCCGGCTCGCCGCCCGGCGCCGGCAGGGCCGGGCCGCATCCGCCGGGGGCGGGGCCGGGCCGGGGCCGCTCGTTCACCGCGGCCCCCGGGGGATTATCTTCGGGCGCATGACATAATCGGCCTCCAGCATCGCTGCGCGCGCATTCCTGCGGCGCAGAAACCGCCGCCAGCCCGCATATTAGGCGCCGTTCGGACGCGAGCCGTCAAATTATTTTTTGACACCCGAACAAAACATGCGATGACGGGGACGAGCCGGGTGAACCGGTCGCCGATCCGGGAACCGGGCGGTGCGACGATAGGGAGACGACACGATGCGCATTCTGATGACGCTGGCCGCCACGACGGCCCTCACGCTCGGCACGATGGCGACGGCGCAGGACGGCATGACCGTCGGCGTGAGCTGGTCCAACTTCCAGGAGGAGCGCTGGAAGACAGACGAGGCCGCGATCCGCGCGGCCCTCGAGGCGGCCGGCGCCGAGTACGTCTCGGCGGACGCGCAGTCCTCCTCGGCCAAGCAACTCTCCGACGTCGAATCGCTGATCGCGCAGGGCGTCGACGCGCTCATCATCCTGGCGCAGGACAGCCAGGCCATCGGCCCCGCGGTGCAGGCCGCCGCGAACGAGGGCATCCCCGTCGTCGGCTACGACCGGCTGATCGACGATCCCCGCGCCTTCTACCTGACCTTCGACAACGTCGAGGTCGGACGGATGCAGGCCCGCGCCGTCCTGGAGGCCGCCCCCGAGGGCAACTACGTGATGATCAAGGGCTCGCCGACCGATCCCAACGCCGACTTCCTGCGCGGCGGCCAGCAGGAGGTCCTGCAGGAGGCGATCGACGCGGGCGAGATCACCATCGTGGACGAAGCCTACACCGACGGCTGGCTGCCGGCCAACGCCCAGCGCAACATGGAGCAGATCCTCACGGCGCAGGACAACATGGTCGACGCGGTCGTCGCCTCCAACGACGGCACGGCGGGCGGCGCGGTCGCGGCGCTCACGGCGCAGGGCATGGAGGGCATCCCCGTCTCCGGCCAGGACGCCGACCAGGCGGCGCTCAACCGGGTCGCGCTGGGCACGCAGACGGTCTCCGTCTGGAAGGACAGCCGCGAGCTCGGCCGCGAGGCGGCGGAGATCGCGCTCGCCATGGCCGGCGGCACCGAGCCGATGGCCGTCGAGGGCGCCATGGAGTTCACCTCCGACTCGGGCAACGCGATCCCGGCCAAGTTCCTGGCCCCCGTCCCGGTGACCCAGGGCAATCTCGACGTCGTGGTGGAGGCCGGCTGGATCGCGCAGGAGGATCTCTGCCAGGGCGTCTCCGGCGACGTTGCCGCCTGCCAGTAAGCCCAAGCGAGGCGGCGCCCGTCCGGGCGCCGCCGACCCCGGCGCGAGGGACGACACCATGACCGACACCGCCGGCGCCTCCGTTCCGGGCGCACCGCAGACGTCAGGAGAGGCGCCCGGCGCGACCGGGCCGTCACGCGTCGCCCGCCGCAGCGTGATGCGCGACCTCGAGATCGACACCCGCCTCCTGGGGATGCTCGGCGCCTTCCTCCTGATCTGCGTGATCTTCCAGATCCTGACCGGGGGCCTGCTCGACGGGCGGTTCCTCACCCCGCGCAACGTCTTCAACCTCACGATCCAGACCGTCTCGGTCGCGATCATGGCGACGGGGATGGTCTTCGTCATCGTCACGCGGAACATCGACCTGTCGGTCGGCGCGCTCCTCGCGACGTGCTCGGCCGTCATGGCGATGGTCCAGACGCGCTGGCTGCCCGAGACGCTCGGCCTGCCGCTGGGTCATTGGGCCATCGCGCCCCTCGCCATCGTCTCCGGCGTGGTCGTCGGCACCGCCATCGGCGCGTTCCAGGGCTACCTGATCGGCTAT
Source organism: uncultured Alphaproteobacteria bacterium (assembly GCA_963833115.1). GTDB lineage: Bacteria > Pseudomonadota > Alphaproteobacteria > Rhodobacterales > Rhodobacteraceae > Hasllibacter. The sequence continues at coordinate 1,315,462 of CAWHWS010000002.1, forward strand.
CTCCTGATCCCGAGCTTCATCGTCACGCTGGGCGGGCTGCTCGTCTGGCGGAACGTCGCCTGGTACCTGACCAGCGGCCAGACCATCGGTCCGCTCGACGAGACGTTCCGAACGCTGGGCGGCATCGGCGGCACGCTGGGCGAGGCGCTGTCCTGGGCAATCGGCCTCGCCGCGCTCGCCGCCGCGCTCTGGGGCCTCTGGTCGGCGCGGCGCGCCAAGCTGCGGCACGACTTCCCGGTCAAGCCGCTCTGGGCGGAGGCGGTGGTCGCGGCCATCGCCGCGGTCGGCATCCTCGGGTTCGTCGCCCTCCTGAACGCCTACGAGATCCCGTCCCGCGTTCTCGCCCGCGACTTCGCGGCGCGCGGCCTGGAGGTGCCCGATGGGATGGTCGCGGCCTACGGCATCCCGTTCTCGGTGCTGGTCCTGATCGCCATCGCCATCGGCATGACGGTCGTCGCCAGGCGCACGCGGCTCGGGCGCTACATCTTCGCGACCGGCGGCAACCCCGACGCGGCCGAGCTCTCCGGGGTGAACACGCGGCTCCTGACGGTCAAGGTCTTCGCCCTCATGGGGGCGCTCTGCGCGATCTCCGCCGTGGTCGCCTCGGCCCGCCTGACCAACCATTCCAACGACATCGGCACGCTGGACGAGCTCCGCGTCATCGCCGCCGCCGTGATCGGGGGCACCGCGCTCGCGGGGGGCTTCGGCACCATCCACGGCGCGATCCTGGGGGCGCTCATCATGCAGTCGCTGCAGTCGGGCATGGCGATGGTCGGCGTGGACGCGCCGCTCCAGAACATCGTCGTGGGCACGGTGCTGGTCGCCGCGGTCCTGATCGACATCCTCTATCGCAGAAGGACGGGCGCCAGATGAACGTCGGCGATATCGACCGCACCGGCACGCCGCTCGTCGAGCTGCGCGACATCTCCATCGCCTTCGGCGGCGTGCGCGCCGTCGACCACGTGAGCGTGGACCTCTGGCCCGGGGAGGTCGTCGGCCTCCTGGGGCATAACGGCGCGGGCAAGTCGACGCTGATCAAGTGCCTCTCCGGCGCCTATCAGGCGGATTCGGGCGAGATCTACGTGGACGGGGAACGCGCGACGATCGCCAACCCCCGCGACGCGCGCCGCTACAACATCGAGACGATCTACCAGACGCTCGCGCTGGCGGACAATCTCGACGCGGCCTCCAACCTCTTCCTCGGGCGCGAGCTGACCACCGCCTTCGGCCTCGTGGACGACAGCGCGATGGAGGCCGAGACCCGCCGCATCATGGCGCGGCTCAATCCGAACTTCGCCAAGTTCTCCGAGCCCGTCAGCGCCCTCTCGGGCGGTCAGCGGCAGTCCGTCGCGATCGCCCGCGCGGTCTACTTCAACGCGCGCATCCTGATCATGGACGAGCCGACCGCCGCGCTCGGCCCGCAGGAGACCAAGATGGTCGCCGAGCTCATCCAGGAGCTCAAGCGCCAGGGCATCGGCATCTTCCTCATCAGCCACGACATCCACGACGTCATGGACCTGTGCGACCGCGTCTCGGTGATGAAGAACGGCGCGCTCGTCGGGACGGAGCATGTCGGCGACGTGACCGACGACGACATTCTGGGCATGATCATCCTGGGCAAGACGCCCGCCCGGGCGGCGGCATGATCGCGGCCATCGGCGCCACGGGCAGGGCCGGGGGCCCGTGGCCCGAGGCGCCCTCCTTCCCCCTCGTCATCCTCCGGCTCGACCGGAGGATCGCCGCCTCCCGTGGCCCGATCCGGATGCGGTCCGCCCCGTGTACCTAGGCCTCGACCTGGGCACCTCCGGGCTCAAGGGCCTCCTCCTGAACGATGCGCAGGAGGTCGTCCGCGAGGCGTCCGCGCCCCTCACCGTGCAGCGGCCGCACGACGGCTGGTCCGAGCAGGACCCGGGCTCCTGGCTCGACGCCTGCCGGGCGGTCTGCGCCGCGCTCGGCGATCTGACGGCCGTGCGCGCGGTCGGCCTATCGGGCCAGATGCACGGCGCCACGCTCCTGGACGCCGATGGCGCCGCCCTGCGCCCCTGCATGCTCTGGAACGACACCCGCGCCGCCGCCGAGGCCGGCGACATGGACGATGCCGAGGCTCGGCGCGTCACCGGGAACGTCACCTTCCCCGGCTTCACCGCGCCCAAAGTCGAATGGGTGCGCCGGCACGAGCCCGAGACCTTCGCCCGGACGCGCCGAATCCTCCTGCCGAAGGACGCGCTGCGGCTCTGGCTTACCGGATCGGCCGTTTCCGACATGTCCGACGCATCGGGCACCGCTTGGCTCGACATGGGCGCTCGGGACTGGTCGGACGCGCTTCTCGCCCGCGGCGGGCTCACGCGCGACCAGATGCCGGCGCTGGTCGAGGGCTCGGCGGTCGCGGCGCGCATCTCGCGCGACGGCGCCGCCGCGACGGGCCTGCCCGAGGGCGTGCCGGTCGCGGGCGGGGGCGGGGACAACGCGGCCTCGGCCGTGGGGCTCGGCGTGGTGGCGCCCGGGACGGCCTTCGCGTCGCTGGGCACGTCGGGGGTCCTGTTCGCCGCGGCCGAGCGCTACGCCCCCGCGCCGGAGACTGCGGTGCATACGTTTTGCCACGCGCTTCCGGGCGCGTGGCATCAGATGGGGGTCATCCTCGCGGCCGCCGATTCGCTCGAATGGATCGCGCGCGTGACCGGGCGGGGCGCGGCGGATCTGACCGCGGGGCTGGGTCCGCTGCGGGCCCCCGGGCGGGCCGCGTTCCTGCCGTATCTCGGCGGCGAGCGCACGCCGCATAACGACGCCGCCCTGCGCGGGGCCTTCGCCGGCCTCGGCCACGCGTCCGATGCGCAGGCCCTGGCCCGCGCCGTGATCGAGGGGGTGTGTTTCGCCTTCGCCGATTGCCGGGATGCGCTCACCGCGACCGGCACGAGGATCGAGCGCCTGATCGGCACGGGCGGCGGGACGCGGTCGGACTACTGGGTCTCGGCGCTGGCGTCGGCGCTGGACGTGCCCGTCGAGCTGCCCGAGGCCGGCGAGCATGGCGGCGCGTTCGGCGCCGCGCGCCTCGCGATGATGGCGGACGGCGCGGATGTCGGGATCGCGACCGTCCCGCGCATCGCCCGGGTCGTGTCGCCCGAGCCAGCCCTCCGCGACGCCTTCGCCGAAGGGCACGCCCGACATCGGCGCCTGCACGAGAGACTGAAGGACATCGCATGAGCTATTTCGACGGCATCGCGCCCATCCGCTTCGAGGGCGCGGGGTCCCGCTCCGATCTCGCGTTCCGGCACTACGACCCGGACGAGGTGCTGATGGGCCGGCGGATGGAGGACCACCTGCGCTTCGCGGTCGCCTGGTGGCACAGCTTCGCCTGGACCGGCACCGACCCGTTCGGCGGCGACACGTTCCAGCGGCCCTGGTTCGGGGAGGGGATGGACCACGCCAGGGCGAAGGCGGACGCGGCTTTCGACCTCTTCGCCATCCTCGGTCAGCCCTTCTTCTGTTTCCACGACGCGGACGTCCGACCCGAAGGCGCGAGCTTCGCCGAGACGACGCGCAACCTCGAGGAGATGACGGATTACCTCGCCGGGAAGATGGAAGGCGGGCCCAAGCTCCTCTGGGGCACGGCCAACCTCTTCTCGCACCGGCGCTGGATGGCCGGCGCGGCGACGAATCCCGACCCCGAGATCGCCGCCTACGCCGCCGCCACGGTGAAGACCTGCATGGACGCGACCCACCGCCTGGGCGGCGCCAACTACGTGCTCTGGGGCGGGCGCGAGGGCTACGAGACGCTGCTCAACACCGACCTCGCGCGCGAGGACCGGCAGGCGGGCGACTTCCTCAAGAAGGTGGTCGAGTACAAGCACGCCATCGGGTTCCAGGGCGCGATCCTGATCGAGCCGAAGCCCCAGGAGCCGACCAAGCACCAGTACGACCACGACGTCGCCACGGTCTACGGCTTCCTCGCGCGGCACGGGCTGGAGCGCGAGGTGCAGGTCAATGTCGAGCAGGGCCACGCGATCCTGGCCGGGCACAGCTTCGAGCACGAGCTGGCATTGGCCGCCGCGCTCGGCCTCTTCGGCTCGATCGACATGAACCGCAACGACTACCAGTCGGGCTGGGACACGGACCAGTTCCCGAACAACGTGCCGGAGATGGCGCTCGCCTATTACGAGGTGCTGCGCGCCGGAGGGTTCAAGACGGGCGGCACCAATTTCGACGCCAAGCTGCGGCGCCAGTCGCTGGACCCCGCGGACCTCGTGGCCGCGCATGTCGGCGCGATGGACTGCTGCGCCGCGGGGCTGAAGGCGGCGGCGGCGATGCTCGAGGACGGCACGCTCGAGGCGGCACGGGACGCCCGCTACGCCGGCTGGGATCGGACCGACCTGATGGCGGGCGGGCTGGAGGAGATCGAGGCGCGGGTGCGCTCGCGCGGCATCGATCCGCAACCGGTCTCGGGGCGGCAGGAACGGCTGGAATCCCTGGTGAATCGGTACCTGTAACCCGGCAGGCTAGGCCGCGGCGGCCTGAGGGGCGGTTTGGGTGTCCCGCCCGATGAGGCGGGCCGGCATGGTGAACGCGATGCCCGCGCCCGTCCCGAAGGCCGACGGCGCCGTGCGGACGTGCCCCCCCCGCGTCTCGATCACGTACTTGACCGCGGCCAGGCCGTAACCGTGCCCGGTGGCGGACCGCGTCTGGTCGTCGACGTCGAACGGGTGGAACCCTTCGGGAAACCCCCGGCCGTCGTCCGAGACCAGGAACCGCAGGAAGTCGGGCTCGCCGGGCGTGTTCTGGATATCGATCGAGATGCGATGGTGGCAGTGCTTGCCCGCATTCGTGAGGAGGTTCCGCAGCACGAGGTGGAGCGCGACCCGGTCGCACAGGACGGTCGCCTCGGGATGGGTGATCTCGATCTCCTCGTTCGGGTCCGTCATCGCCGCGAGGTCGCGGCACAGGTGCTCCAGGTCGACGATCGAGGCGGTCGGGGCCAGCTCCTCGAACGTGGCGCAATGTTGCAGGAGCTCGGTCATGTGGGCGCGCGCGCTCTGGGTAACGACGCTGATCTGCTCGATGAGCTCGCGCTTGCCGTCATCGGCGTCGTGAAAGTCCTCGAGGATCAGCTCGACGAGGGAATCGATGGTCGCGAGCGGGCTGCGCACGTCGTGGGCGGCCATGGAGGAGAACACGCGCACCTCGTCGGCGGTGCGCTTCAGGCGCGCGATCTGGGCGGCGTCCCGAAGCTCGCGCTGACGGATGGCGGTGATGTCGGAGGAGGAGCCGATGATGGCGAAGACGGTGCCGTCCGGCGCCCGGACGGCGCGGATGGTGGTGTTCCAGGCGGCCTTGCCGGACGGGGTGGGAATGTCCTCGAGATAGGAGATCGATCCGTTCGTGGCGACGGCCTGTTGATAGTTCTTCAGGACCGAGGCCGCCATCCGCGGCGGAAGGAGCTCTTCGAGCGTCACGCCCGCGGACAGGCCGGTCGCCTCGATCATGGGCGGGTTGAAATGCTCGAACCTCGTGCGCCCCGCGCTCAGGGGGCCGGGCCGCGCGGGGTCGTCGATGGACGCCAGGAACGCCGGCACGGTCGTCAGCTCCGTCGCCGCGCGCAATGCGGCGATCGCGGCGGCAAAATCGAACCCTCCGAGCCGAAGCCCCGCCGCCCTGATCTGATCCTCGGTCATCGCCGTCCTCCGCCATTCACCGACCGGGGCCGTGGCCCCGGGTCGATCCCCCCGCCTTGCTTGCGGCATGGGGGGTTAAATGGAGGTTAAGCAGATAACGTCAGCTGAACTGGTAGCTCGCGGGGACCCAGCGGAAGCCGTCGCCGTCCGTCTCGACGAAGCCGGCGGCGGGGAAGGGCATGTGGTAGCCCGTCATCGGCATCCGCTCGGCGGCCAGCATGCCGAGGATCCGGCGGCGGGTGGCGGCCGCGGCCTCCTTGTCGGCGTCGAAGCGCACCTCCCAGTCGGGATAGGCCAGCGACCAGACGTAGTGGTTGGCGGTGTCGGCGAAGATCAGCATCGACCGGTCCCCGTCGTCGATCCGGTAGACCATATGGCCGGGGGTGTGGCCGAACGCGGCCATCCCGGTGATTCCCGGCGCGATCTCCGCCCCGTCGCCGACCAGGGTGAAGCGGTCGCGCATCGGCAGCACGTTGGCCGAGACGGCCTCGCTCGGGTTCTCGGCCCAGAAGCCCATCTCGACCTCGCCGGCGATGTGCTCGGCGCCGTCGAAGGCCGGGGCGCCGTCCGCCATCAGGCCGCCGACATGGTCGGGGTGCATGTGCGTCAGGACCACGTGGGTGACGTCGCCGGGGGCGAGGCCGGCGCTCGCGAGCGCGGCGGGCAGGCCGCCCTGCCCGAGGCCAGTGTCGAAGAGGATCGTGTTGCCGCCTTTGCGCACGACGACGGGCGTGAAGTAGAATTGCGCCATGTCGACCGGGATGAAGTTCTCCCGGCTGACCTCGGCGAAGGTCTCGGCGTCGACGTTCGTGCCGAAGATCGACTGCGGCTCGTCGCGCGCGGCGGTTCCGTCGAGGAGGGTGATGACCTCCGTCTCCCCGAGCTTAAGCGTGCGGTGCAGGTCGCCGCGCATCGGCGCGGCCTCCTGCGCGGCGGCGGCGCGGGGCAGGGCGGCTGCGGCCGGGATCGCGGCTGCGGCGGTCAGGGTCTGGCGTCTGGTGAGCGTCATGGGGTGTCCTCCTGGAGTTCCCCGGGACCATAGCGCCAGTCGGGAGGGGGGGAAGCGCACGCCTGCGTCATTCCCACCATCGGTCGACGGCCGCGATATCCGCGTCGGACCAGCCGAAATGATGCGCGAACTCGTGGACGGCGACGTGGGAGATCAGCGCGCGCAGGGAGACGTCCCCGCGCCAGGACCACTCGTCGAGGATCGGACGGCGGTAGAGGAACACCGTGTCGGGCCGCCCGCCGGGGTCGGAGACGCTGCGCTCGGTGAGGGGGGTGCCGTCGTAGAGGCCGGTGAGGTCGTAGGCGTCCTCGATCTCCAGCTCGTCCAGCACGGCGTCGGGCGGCCAGTCCAGGACGACGATGGCGACCTCCGCGGCGAGGGCGGCGAAGGGCGCGGGGAAATCGGCGCGGGCCGCCTCGGCCACGGCGTGGATCTCGTCGAGCGAAGGGGCGGGCGCGTCCATGGCGCGGAGCCTGACCGGCGCCGCGCGCGATGGCCAGGGGGGCGGCTCCCGCGCCCTCGCCGCGCCGCGCGGCGCGCTCGGCCTTGGGCCGGGCCTCGTGCTGCGCACCTCGGCGCCCCTGCGGGGGGCGGGGCGCCCGCCCCGGCGGGGGGGCACCCGTGGACAAGGGCGGCCCCCCGGCGCTACGCCCCGCGGGCCGCGCCCCCGGAGGGGCCGGGCCCCGGAGGACATCGCATGACCGTGACCCGCTTCGCCCCCTCGCCGACCGGCTACCTGCATGTCGGCAACCTGCGGGCCGCGCTCTTCAACTGGGCGATCGCGCGGCGGGCCGGCGGGACCTTCGTCCTGCGCCTGGACGACACGGACCCCGAGCGCTCCAAGGCCGAGTACGCCGACGCGATCCAGCGCGACCTCGAATGGCTGGGCCTGACCTGGGACCGGATCGAGCGGCAGTCGGCGCGGCTGGACCGCTATGCCGAGGCGGCGGACCGGCTGCGCGCGGACGGGCGGCTCTACGAGGCGTTCGAGACGCCGGGCGAGCTCGACCTCAAGCGCAAGAAGCAGCTGAACATGGGCCGGCCGCCGGTCTACGACCGCGCGGCGCTGGACCTGCCGGACGCCGAGAAGGACCGGCTGCGCGCCGAGCGGGGCGGGCACTGGCGCTTCCGCCTGGATCACGAGCGCGTCGAATGGGAGGACGGCATCCTGGGCCCGGTCTCGATCGACGCCGCCAGCGCGTCCGACCCGGTCCTGATCCGCGGCGACGGGCAGGTGCTCTATACCCTCGCCTCGGTGGTGGACGATATCGAGATGGGCATCACCGACGTGGTGCGCGGCTCCGACCACGTGACCAACACCGCGACGCAGATCCAGATGATCGGCGCGCTGGGCGCCGCGGCGCCGCGCTTCGCGCACCATTCCCTCCTCACCGGGCCGCAGGGGGAGGGGCTCTCCAAGCGCCTGGGCACACTCGCCCTCCGCGACCTGCGCGCGCAGGGGATAGAGCCGATGGCGCTCCTGTCGCTGATGGCGCGGCTCGGGAGCGCCGATCCGGTCGAGCTGCGCGGCGCCCCCGAGGAGATCGCGGCCGGGTTCGACCTCTCCCGTTTCGGCGCGGCGCCGACCAAGCTCGACGTCGCCGATCTCGGCCCGCTCAGCGCGCGGCACGTCCAGTCGCTCCCCGTCGCGGCGGTGGAGGCCGAGCTGCAGGCCGCCGGCGTGCCGGAGGCGGAGCGCGGCACCTTCTGGGACGTGGTGCGGGGAAACGTGGACGCGCGGGCCGAGATCGCCGGCTGGTGGGACCTGGTCGAGCGCGGGGCGCCGCCGCTCGTCGCGCCGGGCGACGAGGCGTTCGTCGACGAGGCGATGGCGCTCCTGGGCGCGCCGCCCTACGGGGCCGGGACCTGGAGCGAATGGACCGGCGCCGTGAAGGCGGCCACGGGCCGCAAGGGGCGCGCGCTGTTCATGCCGCTGCGCCATGCCGTGACGGGGCGGGAGCGCGGACCGGACATGGCGGCGCTGATGCCCCTGTTGAAGACGCGGCCGGGCGGCGGACGCTGACGCGCGGGGCGCCGGCCGCCCTCGGAACCCGGCGCGCCGGCGGCCCCGGGGCGCCATTGACAACCTCCGGAGCCGCTTCGATAAGGCCCGCCAGTGGGGCCGTAGCTCAGTTGGGAGAGCGCGTCGTTCGCAATGACGAGGTCGTCGGTTCGATCCCGATCGGCTCCACCATCCATCCCGCGCGTCACGGACGGCCCCGACGGGGTCCGCATATGCGGGCGCCCAGGGGCGGCGCATCCGCGACGTCGTCGCGTGCTCCCGTGTGCTCGTCCTTTTGTTACGCTGCGGGAGGCCATGAGGTGGAACCGGCCTCACGGCGAACTGTTCGTCCCGTGATGCTCGCTCTCGCTCGCGACCGTCCCGAGGAGCACGCATGTCCGTTGAGAGTTGCCTGGTAAGCCGTCTATCGGCCTATGTTGACCTCACGCGGCGCGAGCTCGAGTTCCTCGCCGAGATGGAGGAGGACCGGCGCGCGCTCGGCGCCGGCCAGACCGTCGTCAACGAGGGCAGCGCAGACGGGGGCATCCATGTGCTGCGGGACGGCTGGGCGATCGTGCGCAGTCAGCCGGTGCGCGGGCGATCCTCGATCCTGCGCATCTACCTTCCCGGCGAGGTGATCGGGATGGGCGAGCTCGGCCTTCCGACCGCGCCGCACCAGATCTCGATGCAGACCGACGGCGTCGTCTCCCCCTTCCCGCGCCGGGGCATCGCGCGGCTCCTGCTGGAGCTGCCGCGCCTGGGCGCGCTCCTATGCGCGCTCGCCTCCCTCGATCAGATCGCGCTGCGCGACCAATGCGCGGCCCTCGGGCTGATGACGGCGGAGGACCGGCTGATCCATTTCCTGCTGCAGTTGCGCGCCCGGCTTGCCATCTCGGACGACGATGTCGGGAACCGGTTCCTCCTGCCGTTCAGCCAAGCCGAGATCGGAGAGGCCGTCGGCATGACGCCGGTCTACGTCAACAAGCTGCTGCGCAAGCTCTCCGTCGAGGGGCGCATCCAGGTCGAGCGCCCCTACATGCGCCTCCTGGACCGCGGCGGGATGGAGAACCAGATCGCGTTCCGCAACCGCTTCGAGGCGCTCGACCATTCCTGGTTCCCCGCGGCGGCCTGACGGCGCGGCCATGCGCCTCGCGCTCCTCGCCCATGCGCGCCACCCCGTCGCGCCGCCGTTCATGGGCGGGATGGAGGCCCATGCCTGGCACCTGGCGCGCGGGCTGCGGGACCGGGGGCACGACGTCACGCTCTTCGCCGCCGGGGATTCGGACGCGGGCGTGCCCGTCCACCCCGTGCGGGACGTGCACTACGACGCCGACTGGCCCGGGGCGGACTGGCACGGCTCCGGCGCGCTCAACGCCCATGTCGACGCGCTCTGGGCCGCCGCGCTGCCGCGCGTTCGGGACGGGGCGTTCGACGCGGTGCACAACAACACCCTCCACCGCTACCCGCCGCGGCTGGCGCGCGCGGTCCGGGTGCCGACGGTCACCTCGCTCCACGTGCCGCCCTTCGACGCGCTCCACCGCGCGATCGCGCAGACGGCGGCCCCCTGGCACATCGTCACGACGACCTCGCGCCAGCAGATGGGGCGCTGGTGGGACGCGCCCCCGCCCTCCGCGCGGGTCCTGCACAACGGGATCGACCCGGCCGCCTGGCCCTACGCGCCTCTGGGCGGCGGAGGCGCCGTCTGGGCCGGGCGGATCACCCCGAACAAGGGCACCGCCCTCGCCGTGAGGGCCGCGCGGGTCGCGGGCGTGCCCCTCACCCTCTTCGGCGCGGTCGAGGACCGGGCCTATTTCGACGCCGAGGTCGCGCCGCTCCTCGGCGGGGAGATCCGCCATGGCGGGCACGTCCCGGGGGCCGCGCTGGCGGCGGAGCTCGGCCGGGCGGACGTGCTTCTCTTCACGCCGGTCTGGGACGAGCCCTTCGGCCTGGCGGCGATAGAGGCGATGGCCTGCGGCCTGCCGGTCGCCGCCTTCGACGCCGGCGCGGTGCGCGAGGTGGTCGGCCCCTGCGGCGCCTTCGCCGCGCCCGGCGACGTGGCGGGGCTCGCCCGGGCCATCGACGGCGCGGCGCGCCTGCCCCGGGCGGCCTCGCGCGCGCGGGTCGAGTCCCTGTTCTCCCTGGACCGGATGATCGACGGGTGCGAGGCGCTCTACGCCGAGGCCGCCGCGGCGCGGGACGCGGACTGGCCGGAGATCCGGTTCTCCCGCCGAGAGCTCGACCTCTGACCTATTCGGCGGCGACCCGGCGGGCTTCGAGCATGCGGATCACCCGGGCCGAGTTGGCATAGGGCATGTGCGCCTGCTGCTCGGTCAGGGCCCGGTCCTGGGCATCGGGCTCGCGCAGCTTGCGGTAGCCCTCCCCGGTCTGCGCCACGAGGCCCATCATCTCGAACGCGTGGAGCCAGTGGCCCATCGTATGCTGGCCCCAGCGCGCGCGGAACACCTCGGTGTTGCGCAGGATCGCGTCGAGATGGTGCACGGGCGGCATGTGATGCGGGTGATGCTGATGATAGGCGCGCGCGCCCTTCATCCAGCCGATGGGGATGCCCGCCGCGTCGAGGACACGGCCGTAATCGGTGTCCTCGCCGCCATAGCCGGCATACGCCTCGCAAAAGCCGCCCGAGCGCGCCCAGGTCGCCGCCGACATCGCGAAGTTGAGCGACCAGAAGCAGCGGTAGTCGTTGCACGGCCGGACGCCGCCCGGCGGCGGTCCCTGGCGGTCGGAATGGCGCTCGGCCACCGCGGCGAAGCCCTCGAACGACCAGGGGCCGGACGCGGCGCCGGCGGGCAGGTACATCACCTCCCCCATCAGGACCCCGTCCCACGCCGCGAGGGCCGCCTCGGTCTGCGCGACGAAGGGCTCGTCGGGGATGCAGTCCACGTCGAGGAACGCCAGGAGATCCCCGCGCGCCGACCCGGCGACCGCGTTGCGCGCCGCCGCCAGCGGGATCGGATCGCCGGGCACGAGCACCTGCCGGATCGGGAAGGGCGCATCCGGCAGGCCGTCATAGGGCGCGTCCCCCATCACCCCGACCACCAGCTCGTCCGGCAGGCGCGACTGCATCGCCGCGCCGCGCACCAGGTTGGCCAGATGCGCCGCCCGGCCGCGGGCGATCGTCAGGAGCGAGAGGGTCATCGGCGGGTCCTCCGTGTGCGTGTGCGTCATTGGGCGGCCATGGCGAGCGGCGCGGGGCGCCAGAGATGCGCCGCCAGCGCCGTGAGCCAGCCCGCGGCGCGCTCGGCCGCGCGGGGATCGACGAGGGCGCGCTGCACCTGTGGGTCGATGGCGCGGGCGGCCGCCACGGCGGCGCGCCATCCCTGCGGCGTGCCCGGCCAGGTCGTGCGCACATGCGCGGCGCCGGCGCGGCGCAGGGCCTCGGCCTTGTCGAGCTGCTCCTCGAAATAGCGCCATTCGGGGACGGCGATCCACGGGCGCCCGGCGGCGAGGACCTGATGGCAGGTCGTGTTCCCGGTCGAGGAGATCACGAGGTCCGCCGCCGCGATCCAGGTCTCCGGCGCGTCGACCCAGCCGTCGTGGCGCAGGTTGCCCGGCTCGGTCTCGTGCCCCTCGCGCCCGATCCGGCCGATCGTCCGGATCGTCCAGCCCGGCAGGGCGCGGGCGGCCATGGCGAGCGGGGCGAGGGGCGTGCCCGACCCGCCGCCACCCGAGACGACGACCGCCAGGGGCCCGTCCCCGGCGCCGAGGATCCGCCGTGCGGCGGCCCGGTCCGGGTCGCGCGCGGTGTCCACCCCGAGGCCCCCGGCGTGATGCGTCATCGCGCGCATCCAGGCCGGGCGACCGGGCTGCTCCAGGGCCTCGGCATAGGGCGCGAGGAGCCCCTCGCATCCCTCGTAGGCGCGCATGTGGCCGTCGTCGGAGCGATCGCCGTGCTGGAGCACCTTGACCACCGGCACCGAGCAAATCCGGGCGAGCTGCGCGATCTCGGCCGAGACGTCGACGATCATCAGCTCGGGATCGGCGTCGTCGAACCAGGCGGTGAGGGCGGCGGTGGCGGCGCGGATCTGGCGCCAGCCGAGGGGGGCGCAATGCATGTTCGCCGGCGTGCGCGCGGCCGCGAGGGCGGGTGGCTCCGGCGCGTCCGCCGGTTCGTAGAGGGACGGGATGCGCACGACCCGAACGCCCCGGCGCAGGGGCGGGAAGATGTCGTCCCGTGCGCAGAAGACCGTGACCGGGCGCTCGGCCGGCAGGGCGTTGGCGATCGCGGCGCAGCGGGTCGCGTGGCCCCGCCCCTGGTGGTGGACGAAATAGCCGAACGGCCTCACGCCGCGGCCTTCGATCGCGGCGCGCGGGATGCTTCGGCGGCGGCGACGCCCTCGAGCACGCCGTCCGCATGGCGCGCCGCCGCGCGCAGGAGACCCGGCCGCGCGCGCAGGCCCGCGAGCTCGGCGGAGGCGTTGGCGACGGCGACGGCGCGGGGCGCGGCGTCCAGCATGTCCGCGTCGTTGCCGGAGTCCCCGGCTGCCAGGACGGCGTGCGCGGGCACGCCCAGCAGGGCGGCGATCCGGCGCATCGCCGCGGCCTTGCCGGCAGACGCCGGCAGCACGTCGATCAGGTGGCCATGCGAGTGGATCACCCGCGCCCGGAGCGTCGCGGCCCCGAGCGCCGCGCGCGCCGCCTCCGCGGCCTCGGCGGTGCCGACATAGCTCAGCTTGAAGCGCCGCTGCTCGACCGGCTCCTGCGGCGCGAGCCCCGGCACTCGGGCCAGCCGCCGCGCGACGGCGCCCCGGTCCCAGTCGCGCGCGATGCGCCGGGCGAACGCCGCGTCGAGCCGCGGGCCGCCTGGGCCGGTCAGGTAGATCTCCGTCCCGACGGAGGCCGCGATCGCCTCGGGTTCGGGCAGGTCCCAGCGCGCCGCGACGAAGCGCGCCTCGGACAGGGAGCGCCCCGTGGCATAGGCGAGGCGCCAGTGGGGCGCGCGCCGGCGCCATTCCCGCAGGCGCGCGGCGCCGTCCGCGCAGCCGGTCAGGGTGCCGTCGATGTCGCTGACGAGCAGGTGCTCGGCCGGCGCCGCGGGAGCGCCAGGCGTCAACGCGGCGACGACGCGGGCGTGATGGCGGGCGTACCGCGCCCATGTCCAGCGCGGGAGGTGCGTCCGCGCCGCCGCGGCCGCCGCGTCCCAGGCCTCGCGGTTCTCCAGGAGGGTCGCCAGCGCCGCGCCGAAGGCCGCGCCGTCCGCCGGATCGGCCACCACGCCGTGCCCGATGAGATCCAGGATGTCGCGCGGCCCGCCATTCGCGGTCGCGACCACCGGCAGGCCGGCCGCGGCCGCCTCCAGCACGGTGAGGCCGAAAGGCTCCGTCAAGGCCGGGTTCGCGAACACGCCGCGCCCGTCCGCCGCCAGCGCGTACATCCCGGCGACGTGCCCCGGCGCGTGCCGCTTGGGCAGGGCGACCCGGCCCCAGAGGTCGTGCCGGTCGATCGCGGCCAGGAGGGCGCGATGCACCCGGGCGGGTTCGTCCTCGGCCGGGGGCGCGTCCACGCCGGCCCGCAGGCCGGCCAGGATCACGAGGTTCGCACGCTCCGCCAGCCCCGGCGTGCGCGCGAAGATCTCCACCAGGGCGGGCAGGTTCTTCTTCTCGACCGGCCGGGCGATGGCGAGGACCATCGGCCGATCGGGGTCGCGCAGGAATGGCGCCAGCAGCGCCGCCGCGCCCGCCCGGTCCGGGTCGTCCGGCACCGCCGTGCCCGGCATGACGCGGTGGATGCGGGCCGGATCGGCGGAGGGGTAGAGCGCGAGCTGCCGTTCGGCCTCGTCGCGCGAGGAGGCGACGACGGCGGCGGCGCCGGCGATGGCGGCATCCTCCCGGGCGATGCGCCGTTCGAGCGCCGGGCCCGCGCCGCCGGCCGCGCGCTTGTCGATGCCGAGCGAATGGGCGGTGTAGAGCATCGGCACGCCGAGCGCCTCGGCCACCGGGCGCACGGCCTCGGCGGCGTCGGCGAAATGGGCGTGGATCGCGGCCGGCCGCGGCCCGGAGGCGAGGTGCCGCCGCAGGGCCACCGAGAACGCCGGGATCAGCCGGGCGAGCGCATCCTTGCTCCGATAGCGTGGATCGCCGTCATCCAGGCGCACGATGTCCAGGCCGGGCGCCACCACCTCGCGCGCCGCGTCGTAGGGCGCTCCGTGATCGTCGTAGCGCCGGGTGACCACCTCCACGCAGACGCCCGGCATCGCCGCCTGGGCCATGGCGGCGCCCAGGACATAGGCGATATGCCCGCCGGTATCCTCGGTCGCACCGTAGGCGACGGGCGGCGCCTTGATGAGCCCGCCGAGGGCGACGTGCACGATCCTCATGAGCGACCCCCCGTAAAATTAACGCGATGCGAGACGGCAATCTGGCAGGGGGAGAGTCGGTTCCCCCGAATCGCGCCGATGCAAACTTTATTAATCCCGTTTAAGTCGGGCGCGGTATCCTGGGGGATAGTTGCGCGTATCCCCACCCGGAGGCCCCGATGTCGCACGAACACCCGGTCCGATACGTCTTCGTCGGGGGGCTGCACCGGTCGGGCACGACGCTGCTCGCCGATTGCCTCGAGGCGCATCCGCAGGTGCGCGGACTGCCGGCCGCGGTCGCCCCGGAGGGCGAGGGCGCGTTCCTCCAGGGGGCGATCCCGCACGACGCCGCGGCGGGCGTGCCCGGGCGCTGGGCGGCGGAGGCGGGCGCGCGCCTGTTCGAGGGCGGGCGGTTCGACACCCTCGAGGTCCGCGACAGGCTCCGCGCGGACTGGGACGCGTGGTATCCGCCGGGCGGGATCTGGAGGGTGGAGAAGTCTCCGGTCAACCTGCTGCGGGCGCGGCTCTACCAGCAGCTGTTCCCGGCCTGCCAGTTCGTCTTCGTGCTGCGCGATCCGCTCGCGGTGTCGCGCGCGACGGCGAAGTGGTCGGACGCCGGCGAGGCCGCGCTGATGGCGCATTGGGAGACGGCGTACGCCGCGCTGCTCGAGGACCTGCCGCACCTGCACAACTGGCTCGTCGTGCGCTTCGAGGACCTGTGCGCCGATCCCGCGGCGGAACTGTCGCGCGCCTTCGCCTTCCTGCGCCTGGACCCCGTCCCGCCGCCGCGGCCGATCGAGGACGGGCTGAACGCCGCCTATCTGGACGCTTCGCCGCCGGCGGCGCCCTACGGGCACGCGGCGGCGGCCTTCGGCTATCCATCGGGCGTCAACCGCCATCGCGGCGCCCACTGGTTCCGCGACGTGCGCGAGGCCATCGCCTGAGGGTCAGGCGTGGATCATCTCCCAGGCGCGCTTGAGGTCGGCCTCGAACGCGGCCTCCTCGCGGGCGCGGCTCTCGGGGTCCGGCAGGCGCAGCAGGAAGCTGGGGTGGACGGTGATGTAGACCGGCTCGCCGGCGCCGCCGATGGCGGCCTCGACCGCGCCGCGGCGCTTGAGGACGCCCTTCTTGTCGCCGGTGAGGGCGTGCACGGCGCTGCCGCCCATGGCGAGGATCATCTTCGGCGCGACGAGCTCGCGCTCCTGGTCGAGCCACCAGCGGCAGTGGTTGATCTCCGAGATGGCGGGGGACTTGTGGATGCGGCGCTTGCCCCGGGCCTCGTACTTGAAGTGCTTGACGGCGTTGGTCACGTAGACGCGGGAGCGGTCGAGGCCGGCGCGCTCGGCGATCTCGTCGAAGAGCTGGCCGGCCGGGCCGACGAAGGGGCGCCCAGCCAGGTCCTCGCGGTCGCCGGGCTGCTCGCCCACGACCATCAGGTCGGCGTCGGGCGGGCCCTCGCCGAAGACGAGCTGCGTGGCGTCCGCGTAGAGCGGGCAGCGCGTGCATCCCTCCGCGTCGGCCCTCAGGGCGGCGAGCGAGTTGTGGCCGAAGAGGCCGGGTCCGTCGTCCATGCGTCGTTCCTCCAGTTGGGCGGTGATGGCGGCGGCGCGCGCCGGGGGCAGGCTGGGCTCGGCCTCGCGCATCGCGGCGACGCGCGCCTCGGCGCCGGCGATGAGGGCCGGGATCTGCCGGGTCTCGGGCATGTTGCGCCAGTACTTGAGCGGCATCTCGGAGCGCATCGCGCCGATTTTGACCCGCGCGGGGTTGAAGATGCTCGCAAAGTAGGTGTTCCAGAGCGCTTGCGTTCCGTCCTCCGGCGGCGCCTCCGGCGGCGTCTCCTCCGTGAAGCGCAGTGCGCCGTCCTCGTAGACCGCGGTCAGGTCGGGGGTGGCGATGGTCCAGTCCATGTCGGTGAACCGCTCGGCGAAATGGGTGGCGCCGATCTCGACGATGGGGTGGTCGGGCTCGAACCAGGCGCCGAACGCGCGGCGGGCGCCGGGGGGCGGCGGGGCGCCGTCCTCGGGCAGGATCTCCCGGAAGCGGACGAAGGCGTGCATCTTGTGGCGGTCGCGGCGGACGTGCTTCTCCATCCGGTGGAGGCGCTCCATCAGGGGATCGGTGCGGACCTCCATCAGGCCGCGCTCATCCTGCAGGCGGTCCAGGAGGGCGTGGAGCAGGGCGAAGCGCTCGGGATCCGAGTGGTGCGCGACGAGGCGGGCGAAGGCGGGGAAGGCACGGGGCACGCGGAGCTCGCGCAGGGCCGGGGCGTCCCGGGCGGGCCCGGCGAGCAGGTCGGGCGGCGCGTCGCCGCGGGACCAGGTGACGTCCCCGGGGGGGATGCGGGCGGCGGCGAGGCGGCGGGCCTCGCCCCGCCAGGCGTCCCAGGTGCCGATGCGGGGGAGCGTCACGTGCATGGGGAGCCAAGCGCGCGGGACGGGGGCGCGGTTCCCGGGGAGGGGAGGGGCGGCGGGCTCGTGCCCCGCGAGGGGGCGATGGGGGGCGCCGGGTCCGGGTCCCCGTCGGGGCCCGTTCGTCCCCGCCCGGCCGGGCCGTCCGCGGGGCGGGGCGCGGCCAGCGCCGGCGGCCCCGCCGATGTCGCGCGGCGACGAGGCCTGGCCCAACCGGCGGAGGCGCCGCCAGGCGCCGAGGGCGGGCGGGAGCCTCCCCCTCGCGCCGCCGTTCAGATCAGGGCGAGCTGCTCGGGCGGGGGCGCGAAGCGGGCGCGGAGATCGGCGCCGTCGGTCAGGGCGCGGGGATGCCAGTCGCCCGTCTCGACGAAGGGCGCGGCCTTCTTCGTCAGCGCGCCGACCTTGCGCAGGTCGTCCCAGCGGATCGCCTTGTGCCGGCGCAGCGTCAGGAGGCGCGCGACCGTCTTCGTCCCGAAGCCCGGCACGCGCAGCAGCACCTCCCGGGTCGCGCGGTTGACGTCGACCGGGAACAGGCCGCGGTGCCGCAGGGCCCAGGCGAGCTTGGGGTCGATGTCCAGATCCAGCATGCCGCCCCCGTCGGAGCCCGTGATCTCGTCCGCGCGGAACTCGTAGAACCGCATCAGCCAGTCGGCCTGGTAGAGCCGGTGCTCGCGCTCCAGCGGCGGCGCGATCAGGGGCAGGGCGGCGGCGCTGTCGGGGATGGGGGAGAACCCGGAATAGTAGACGCGCTTGAGCCCGTAGGACGCGTAGAGCCGCGAGGAGGACGCCAGGATCGCGCGGTCGTCCGCCCCGTCCGCGCCGACGATCATCTGGGTGGACTGGCCGGCGGGCGCGAAGCGCGCCGGGCGCTTGCCGGTATGGGACCGCTCCCGGCTCTCCTCTCGCCGCAGTCGCACGCCGCCCATCGCCCGGCGGATGGAGGCCGGGTCCTTCTCGGGGGCATAGGCCTTCACGCCCGCGTCGGTCGGCAGCTCGACGTTGATCGACAGGCGGTCGGCGTGGAGCCCCGCCTCCTCGATCAGCTCGGGGGCCGCGTCGGGGATCGTCTTGAGGTGGATGTAACCCTTGAAGCCGTGGACCGTGCGCAGCTCGCGCGCGATGCGGACCATGTCGCGCATGGTGTCGTCGGGGGACTTCACGATGCCGGAGGAGAGGAACAGCCCCTCGATGTAGTTGCGGCGGTAGAACTCCAGCGTAAGGGTGACGACCTCCTCGGGCGTGAAGCGCGCGCGCTCGACGTTCGAGGAGACGCGGTTGATGCAGTAGCTGCAGTCGTAGATGCAGAAGTTCGTCATCAGGATCTTCAGCAGCGAGATGCACCGCCCGTCCGGCGCGTAGGCGTGGCAGATGCCGTGCCCGGAGGTCGAGCCGATCCCGCCGGCCGTCGAGTCGCGCTTGTCGGTGGCCGAGGACGCGCAGGAGGCGTCGTACTTGGCCGCGTCCGAGAGGATCGCGAGCTTGTCCTGGAGGGTGCGCGGCGCCATCCGTTCCATATACGTTCGCCGATCGGGCCGGGCAACGTGAACCCCGGGGAACGCGGCGTCCGGGCGGCGCGTTCGGACATTCGAACGAGGGCGGAGAACGACATGGCGCGCAAGTCGACGAAACGAGTCCGTGCGGCCGGGAGCCCGAAGGTCGATACCGGGCATCCCCGCGCGGCCGACCTCGCGCGCCTCGACGACCTCGCCGATCTCATGGACAGCCGGTTCCGCGTTCCGATCGTCGGGTGGCGTTTCGGGCTCGACGGGCTCCTCGGCCTCATCCCCGGGATCGGAGACGTCGCGACGCTGGGCCCGTCGGCCTACCTCGTCTGGCAGGCACGGAAGATGGGCGCGTCCAACGGCACGATCGGCCGCATGGCGACGAACACGGCGATCGACTTCGTCGTCGGCGGCATCCCCGTGATCGGCGACGTGTTCGACGTCGCCTTCAAGGCGAACCGAAGGAACATAGAGCTTCTGCGTGCCGAGATCGAAGGCGCGGGTGCCGCCGAGCGTCCCCTTCGCGGCCCTCGCCGCTAAGGCCGCGCGTCCTTCCGTGAGATTCTGGTGGGGAACTTGGTAAAGAGCACCCCTGCCGGAGATAGCGGATCGCTCGGCGAGCTGCAGACCCGGGCCATCGACCTGATCGCGGATCACGCGGGGGCGCAGGGACCCTCGGCGCCCGATCTGATGGCTCCGGCGCGCTCGATACTGGCAAGCATCGGCGTCGTCGGGACGTCTCGGCAGGGCTCTCGGGAGCACGCGCCCCTGATCGGCCAGGGCGCCGAAATACGTTCGGATACCGGGGAGATGAGAGCGCGCGAGGTCCGCCGACCTCATGGACATTCGCTGGGCCCCCGATCGGAACGATCCCGCGGTCGCCGCGTTGGTGCGACGATCGAAACAGAACGCGAGTGCGGTATCAATGCGGAGCTTATTCTACATCATCGGCCTGATCGTCGTCGTTCTGGTGCTCATCAACCTCATCGGCTGATCCGCGCGGGCGGTAGGTCCCCCGGCTGCCCGGCGCGACGATCGAATCAAGTACTCACACAACGACGGAAGGTTATCGAGATGTCCGACGACACCCATGCCACCGGCTCCGGTCCGGCTTCGAACAAGTCGCTCAAGGAAGAGACGAAGGAGGCCAAGGCCGACGCGACCGCCGAGCTGAAGGCCGCGCAGACCGAGGCGCATAGCCGCGCCGCCGCCGCGACGAGCGAGATCAAGGACGAGGCCGCCGAGTTCGCGGACCAGGCCCGTCGCCGCGCCGAGACGCGCGCGATGGAGGCCAAGGAGCGCGTCGCGACCCGCGGCAACGATATGGCCGACCGCCTGCGCGCCGCGGGCCATGAGTTCGGCGACGGCTCGCTCCCCGACCGCTATGTCGGCCAGATGGCCGACAGCCTCTCGGGCGCGGCGGACGCCTTCGCGAACAAGGACATCGGGACCCTGATCTCCGATACGTCGGACTTCGCGCGTCGCAACCCGACCGCCTTCGTCGGCGGCGCGGCGCTCCTCGGCTTCGCCGCGGCGCGGTTCCTGAAGTCGACCGAGCACGCCGAGCCCGAGCCGCAGCCCTACGCGTCCGGCGGGTACGAGCCGACCGGCTACGCCCGGAGCGCGCCGCCGCGTCCGTCCTATGCCATGGACCCGCCGCCGCCGGCCCCGCGTCCGGTGACCCCGGCGCCCGCGTCCTCGGTGCCGCCGTCGTCCTCGGTCTCCCCGTCCTCCCCGATCGCGTCGCCTGCGGTCAAGCGTCCGGGAGATCAGGCATGAGCATGGCCGACGACGAGACGAACGCCGTCCCCCCGCGGGACGACCGCCTGCGCAAGCAGCCGAGCGCGGCGTCCCTGGTCACCGAGACGCTCAGCCACGTCTCGAACCTGGTCCGCAAGGAGGTCGACCTCGCCCGCGCCGAGATGAGCGAGAACATCAAGAAGGCCGCGATTGCGATCGGGCTCCTCGTCGGGGCGATCGTGGTCGCGCTCGTCGCGCTCAACGTGCTGGCGGCGGCCCTGACCGTGGCGGTCGCCGAGCTCCTCGGCGATGCGTCCGAATGGGCGCCCCTCATCGTCGGCGGGCTCCTGGCCGCGATCGCGTTCGCGATGGTGGCCAAGGGGGTCAACGACCTCAAGGGCAGCAGCCTGGCGCCGACGCGGACGGTCAAGAACGTGCGCCGTGACGGCGAAGCGATGAAGGAGGCCATCTGATGGCGGACGAAAAGAGCCCCGTCGAGATCGAGCGGGAGATCGAAGTCGAACGGGCGCAGCTCGCGAGCTCCCTCGATCAGCTG
Organism: uncultured Alphaproteobacteria bacterium; assembly: GCA_963833115.1. Taxonomy (GTDB): domain Bacteria; phylum Pseudomonadota; class Alphaproteobacteria; order Rhodobacterales; family Rhodobacteraceae; genus Hasllibacter. Next base: position 1,336,658 of record CAWHWS010000002.1, read on the forward strand.
AGCGACCGGTTCTCGGTCGACAACATGGTGCGCACCGTTTCCGACCAGGTCTCCGACCATGGCGGCGAGGTGGCGGCGAACCTGATGCGCACCGTCAAGGGCAACCCCGCCGCGGCCGTGCTCGCGGGCGTCGGCATTGCCTGGATGATGGCGTCCTCCGGCACGCCGCGAGAGGGCAGGCGGGCCAGCGTCTCGTCCCGGCCCGATATGTCGGCGGGGCCCTATGTCCGGTCCGATCACGAGGCCCGGTCCGGCTATCGGCGCTCGGAATACGGGCGGACGCCGGCCGCCGTGGCAGGGTCCGGCTTCGACGCGGGTCGCCCCGGCTCCGCGGGCGGCGACGTGACGCCCTCGCCGGCCTATGACCGGTCCGGCGCGCCCACGGCCCGCGGCTTCGCGGACACCTATCCCACGGACGACTTCACCAGCCGGGTGGCGGCCGCCGACGGGCGCATGCGCTCCTCGCGGTCGAGCGCGCAGGACTGGTCGGACGCGGATGACGAGGACGACGGCTTCTTCGACCGCCTCGGCGACCGCGCCGAAGGCATCTGGTCGACCGCCGTCAGCACCGTGCGCGGGCAGGCGAGGGGCCTGATGGCCCGCGCCGGCGACCTGCGCGACAGCATCATGGAAGGAACCGAAGGCATGGACGATCAAGGACAGAGCCGCGTGGCGCAGGCCCGCGCCCGTGCGTACGCCGCGCAGGCGCGCGCCGAGGAGATGGGCCGGAGCGCCCGCAGGGGCACGACGAACTTCTTCTACGACCAGCCCCTGGTGATGGGCGCCCTCGCGCTCGCCGCCGGCGCCGCGGTCGGGGCGCTCCTGCCCCGCACCCAGCGCGAGGACCACGCGTTCGGCGCCTATCGCGACAGCCTCTTCGATCAGGCCGACGAGGTGTTCCAGCAGGAGCGCGCGCGGGCCGAGGCGGCCGCGGGTGCCGCGCTCCGCGAGGCCAAGCAGGTCGCCGTCGAGACGAAGGACCGCGTGATGGGCGGCGCCGACGGCAAGGAGACGGTGCACGAGGCCGAGGCCGGCGCGCGCTCCGCGATCAAGCGGGTGGGCGACGCGGCCAAGGAGGGCGCCGGGAAGGCGTCCTAGGTCCGATCACCGCCGATCGACGAGGGGGCGTCCCGCCGGGGCGCCCCCTTGCATGCGTGCGGGGGGTGTTCGTGCACGCGGGGGCCCGCGGGGCGGGAAGACCGAACCGAGATGCCGTCATCCTCCGGCTCGACCGGAGGATCTCCGCCCCCGAAGGACGACCCTCGCAGCGGGAGATCGTCCGGTCGAGCCGGACGATGACGGACGCGCGGGGGCCGCTCGGGGCCTCGGGTCCCGGGCTCAGCCCCGGGCGAGGTCCGGGGGCGCCGCCTCCGCCGCGAGGGTGCGGACGGCCTCGTCCAACGGCAAGGTCTCGGTCCGTTTGTCGCCGAGCCGCCTGAGGGTGACGGTCCGGTCCTCCACCTCCCGCCCGCCGATGGCCAGGATCGCCGGCACCTTGGCGATCGAATGCTCGCGGACCTTGTAGTTGATCTTCTCGTTGCGGATGTCCGCCTCGGCGCGCAGGCCCGCGGCCGTGAGGGCGGCCGCGACCTCGCCGACGTAGCCGTCGGCCTCGGAGACGATGGAGGCGACGACCGCCTGGCGCGGGGCGAGCCAGAGGGGGAGCCGACCGGCCGAGGTCTCGATCAGGATGCCGATGAAGCGCTCGAAGCTGCCGAGCGTGGCGCGGTGGAGCATGTAGGGCCGGTGCTTGGCGCCGTCCTCGCCCACATAGGTCGCGCCGAGCCGCTCGGGCAGGTTCGGGTCCACCTGGAAGGTGCCGCACTGCCAAGTGCGGCCGATCGCGTCGGTGAGGTAGAAGTCGAGCTTGGGCCCGTAGAACGCGCCGTCCCCGGGCTCGAGCCGGAAGTTCCGTCCGGTGGAGCGGATCGCGGCCTCCAGGGCGCCCTCGACATGGTCCCAGCTCTCGTCGGAGCCGACGCGCTTGTCGGGGCGGGTGGCGAAGGCGATCTCGAACTCGGGGAAGCCGAGATCGGCGTAGACCGAGGCCAGGAAGTCGATGAAGCGCGCGCACTCGGCCTCGATCTGATCCTCGGTGCAGAAGATGTGCGCGTCGTCCTGGGTGAAGCCGCGCACGCGCATGATGCCGTGGAGCGCGCCCGAGGGCTCGTAGCGCGCGCAGGAGCCGAACTCGGCCAGCCGCAGCGGCAGGTCGCGGTAGGACTTGAGCCCCTGGTTGTAGACCTGCACGTGGCAGGGGCAGTTCATGGGCTTGAGGGCGTTGACCGACTTGGTGGCGGCGTGCTCCTCGTCGACCTCGACGACGAACATGTGCTCCTGGTACTTGTCCCAGTGACCGGATCTTTCCCAGAGCTTGCGGTTCACGACCTGCGGGGTGTTGATCTCCCGGTAGCCGCCGGCGCGCTGGCGGCGGCGCATGTAGTCCTGCAGCGCGGTGTAGATCGTCCAGCCGTCCGGGTGCCAGAACACCTGGCCCGGCGCCTCCTCCTGCATGTGGAAGAGGTCCATCTCGCGGCCCAGGCGGCGGTGGTCGCGGGCGGCGGCCTCCTCGAGGAAGGTGAGGTGCGCCTTGAGCGCCTTGCGGTCGCGGAAGGCGATGCCGTAGATCCGCTGGAGCGAGGGGCCGGTGCTGTCCCCGAGGAAATAGGCGGAGGCGACGGAGGTCAGCTTGAACGCGTCGGCCGGGAGCTGGCCGGTGCGCGACAGATGCGGGCCGCGGCAGAGGTCCTGCCAGTCGCCATGCCAGTACATCCGGATCGGCTCGCCCTCGGGGATGCGGTCCAGGAGGGCGATCTTGAAGGGCTCGCCAGCGGCCTCGTAATGCGCGCGGGCGCGGGCGCGGTCCCAGAGCTCGGTGCGCACGGGCTCGTCGGCGGCGACGATGGCGCGCATGCGCTCCTCGATGGCGCCGAGATCCTCGGGGGTGAAGGGGTCCTGGCGGTCGAAGTCGTAGAACCAGCCATGATCGCGCACCGGCCCGATGGTGACGCGGGTCTCCGGCCAGAGCTCCTGCACGGCGCGGGCCATGACGTGCGCGAGGTCGTGGCGGATCAGCTCCAGCGCGGGGCCGTCGTCCTTCATGGTGTTGATCGCGAGCGCGCCGCCAGCCTCCAGCGGCCAGGCGAGGTCGACATGCCGGCCGTCCAGGGTGGCGCTGATCGCGCGCTTGGCGAGGGAGGGCGCGATGTCGGCGGCGATCTCGGCGGCGGTGGTGCCGGCGGGATAGGCGCGCTCGGCGCCGTCGGGCAGGGTGAAGGTGATCTGTCGGCCGCCGTCCATGGCGCGGTCCTCCTCGTCGGTTCGGCGCCTACGGTCGCGCCCGGCTGCGGGTCGCGGCGTGATGGCGCCGCAGGGCGGCCCGGTCAAGCGCCGGGCGCTTGCGTCCGCCCGCCGGCCCGCCCAATCAGGGCGCGGGGAGGATGCGCATGAGCGAACCCGTGATGATCGACACGCCGCAGGGCCGGCGCCTGGCCGTCCGCCGGACCGAGGGCGAGGGCCCGGGCATCGCGTTCCTGGGCGGCTTCCGCTCGGACATGACGGGGGCCAAGGCGACCTTCCTCGAAGGCTGGGCCGCCGACCGGGGGCGGTCCTTCGTCCGGTTCGACTACTCGGGGCACGGCGCCAGCGAAGGCCGCTTCGAGGACGGGACCATAGGGCGGTGGGCGCAGGACGCCCGCGCGGTCCTGGCAGGGGGGGATGGCCCGCAGGTGCTCGTCGGCTCCTCGATGGGGGCGTGGATCGCGCTCCTCATCGCGCGGGAGATGCCCGAGGCGGTCCGCGCGCTCGTGCTCGTCGCCGCGGCGCCCGACTTCACCGAGGACGGGTTCTGGGCCGACCTGCCGGACCTCCTGCGCGCCAAGCTGATGCGGGAGGGGCGCGTGGCGCTGCCGTCGGATTACGGCGATCCCTACATGGTGACGAAGGCGTTGATCGAGGACGGGCGGGACAACCTCGTCCTGCGCGATCCGCTGTCGTTGCCGATGCCCGTGCGCCTGCTCTGGGGCACCGGCGACGTCGCGGTGAGCGAGGCGCAGACGCTGCGCCTCCTCCATCATGCCGTGGCGGGGGACATGACGCTGACGATCGCGAAGGGGTCGGACCACTCGTTCAGCGCCCCGGCCGATCTCCGCCGGATCGCGGCGGCTCTGGACGATGTCGGCTAGGACGGGGGCGGCACGCGGGCGGCGGCGGTGCGGGAGGGGAGGCTCCCGCCCCCCTCCGGCGCCTGGCGGCGCCTGCGGGCGTTGGGCCGGGCCGGGGGGCCGGCGGCCCCCCGGCGCCCCCCCCGGCGGCCAGCCGCGTTCGTGATCACGGGGGATCCGGCGCGGGTGGTTCGGCCCGGCATGCTCCGCGCGCATCGCTCCCGTCCGTCGCGACGGGCCCATCGATCCGCCCGCCCCAGCCGCTCCGCGAATTGGATGGCGCCGCCCGACGGCGGGAGGACGCGCGCGCCCCCCTCCTGACCGCGAGGTCCGGGCCGGAACGGCGGGAAGCGATCCGGCCCGCCGCCGCCGCCGCCGCGGGCGCGTGCCGGATCGGTGGCGGCGGCGCTCCTCCCCGGCGGTGAGGCGCGTCGGTCCTCGGCGCGATGCCCGGCCGGGTGGGCGATCCGCCGGGCGGGCCTCTCTCGGCGGCGGGCGACGACATGGCCTTCGCCGGCCGGCCGGGCCTGCGGACGCCCGCGGGCGCATGATCTCTCACCATTCGCGAGACCTTCGTCTGGCGCGGGCGGGAGGGCCCTCGGCGAGAACCGGGTTCTCGTGGACCCGCTCGACCGCTACGCTCCGCCCGGCGTGGACGTGATGGAGCGGATCCGCGTGCCCGCGGGCATGGGAGGGACGGGATGGCCGGAGCCATGGAGCAGCGCGTCAGCCTGATCACGCTCGGGGTGGCCGACCTCGCCGCCGCGGCGACGTTCTGGGAGGCCATGGGCTGGCGCCGCGTGGAGACGCCGGACGAGGTCGCGGCCTTCGACATGCACGGGATGTGCGTCGCCCTCTACCCCTGCGCGAAGCTCGCGGAGGATCTGGGGATGGACGGCGGGCGGCTCGGCACGGGGCTCGCGACCTACGCCTACAACGTGCGCGAGAGGGCGGAGGTGGCCCAGGTGCTCGCCGCCGCGGAGGCCGCCGGCGGGCGGGTCGTGAAAGCGGCCGCGGACGTGTTCTGGGGCGGGCATCACGGTTTCTTCGCCGACCCGGACGGGCACCTCTGGGAGGTGGCGCACAACCCGTTCAGCCCGCTAGGGCCGGCAGGCCAGTTCCGGTGGAACGGATATGGAGGACGCGATGCACGAACCTGACCTGATCCCGTATTTGAGCTATCGCGACGGCGCGTCGGCGATCGCGTTCCTGACAAGGGCCTTCGGGTTCGAGATCGTGCAACGGCATGACGGGCCGGACGGCGCGGTGATGCATGCCGAGCTCCGGCGCGGGAACGGCATGGTGATGGTCGGCACGGCGAAGGCGGCGCACGGCTCTCCGGGGCTGTACCTCACGACGGACGACGTCGATGCGCTCGCGGAGCGGGCGAAGGCGGCGGGGGCGCAGGAGGTCTACCCCCCCGAGGACACCGCGTTCGGAACCCGCCGCTGGCGCTGCCGCGACCCGGAGGGGCACGAGTGGTCGGTCGGCACCTACCGGCCGCGAAGCGAGCCGCCGGACTGGGCCTGATGGGCACGCCGTTCGACCCCGAGGAGGTCCTGGCCTTGCCGCTCATGGCGATGCTGGCGACGGCGTCCGCCGACGGCCCCCGTGGGGCACCGGTCTGGTATCAATGGGAGGAGGGCGCGCTCTGGATGCTGTCGCAGGAGGACGCGTCCTCGGCGCGGCGGATCGCGGCGGACCCGAACGGGTCGGTCGAGATCGTCGACTACGACAACGTGGCCGGGATCCTGCGCCACCTGGGGATGCGCGGGCGGGCGAGCGTCGAGCCTTCGGACGACGCGCGGTTTCGTCGGCTGCTCCGCCGCTACCTGGAACCGGACCGGGCGCGGTGGAACGCGTGGTTCGTGGAGAACGTGGCATGCATCGGCGACCCCGCGGGGCGGATGATCCGCCTCGAGCCCGAGAGCATATTTACCAACGACGTCGGTTTCTTTCGCACCGGGCCGGATTTGGCGAGGCGGTGATCCGCCCCATGCCGCCCAGGCCGGGCGCGGTCGTGGCGGCACGTCCTCCTGCGCGACGTCCTGTCCTCGGAGATCGGGAACGGGGGCGGGGTGCCGAACCTGCCCGAGGACCCGGGCCTCGTCGTCGCCGCGGGCACCGGGGTTGGCGACGGAGCTCCTCGATCCGCCGGTGGAGACCTTCGGGCCGATCGAGAGCCGTTCGGCCCCCCGCACCCCGCGCTCGACCGGCACGGCTACGCGCGGCACCGGGAGGGGCTGCGCGGCGACGAGTGCGCGGCGAGTGCGGCGAGCCGCGCGCGCCACGTCCGGGACCGGCGCGACGCGGAGGGACGCATGGGCGCCTGAGCGAGCGCGGTGGTTCCGTGGGCCCTCGACCGGGGGGCGACCGGCGCGGCATGGCGTGGTGGCTCTGAGATCAGCTGCCGTTCGCGGTGGCGTGGTCCTTCGCGCGGCTGCGGGCGTTCGACGCCGCCGGGACGGAGGTGGACGCGCGCGGGCCGGAGCGGATCGCGTCGTCCTAGATCGCGCCGCGGGGCAAGCCGATCGGCTCCCGTGCGCCGCCTCCGAAGGGGGCGGCGCGCTTGGCGCGCTGGGCGGGCTTTCGGCCCTCTCGGGGCATCGCCTACCCGCGGTGAGCCGGTCAGAGCGGCGGCAGGGTCCCGTCCGCCATCACGCCGGCCATGTTCGCGGAGAGCACGCCGTCATCGGTCAGGGTCGCGAAGAGGACGACCATCTCCCCTTCGGCGAGCGTGCGATCCGCGACCGGCGCGAAGGTGGTGATCGGCGTGCCCTCGGGCACGGAGATGACCTCCTCGGTCCCCTCATAGGTGATGGTCATGGTGCGGCCCTCGTCCTGGCCGACCATCTCGCCGGCCACGGCGTTGGTCATCAGGCTGTCCGCCCCGAGGTCCCAGGACCGCTCCCCCTCGCCGAGCCCGCGCATCTCCTCTGGGAAGACGTTGATCGAGACGGCCCGCTTGAGGCCCCCGGCGCCGGGGATCGAGGGGATCGAGAGCCAGGCGTTCCGAGGCACCTCGGCGGCCTCGATCTCGGTGTAGAGGATCACGCGGTAGCCGTCCGCCATGACGACCTCGACGGTCTCTCCGGTGACGGCGTCCATCGTGACGGTGTCGCCGTCCACCGCGGCGACGGTGCCGCGCACGTGCAGGCTCTGCGCGGCGGCTGGCAGCGCGGCCGCGCCGGCGATGGCGGCGGCGATCAGCAGGGGGGCGAAGCGCATCATGGTCTCTCCTCGGAACGGGCTGCGCCTCGGCGGCGCTTCCCTCTGAACTGAACCGTATGGTTCAGATGTCAAGGCCGCCTCGGCGGCCCATGCGCGGGCGCTTTACCCGCGATGCGAGTCCGCCTAGTCATTGCATACGCATGCACGGGAGCCCCCATGACCTTGCCCCGCACGCCTTCGTTCCGTCTCGACGGCCGGCGCGCCCTGGTGACGGGCGCGTCGCGCGGCCTCGGCCTCGGCTGCGCCGCGGCGCTGGCGGAGGCGGGCGCGCACGTGATCTGCGCGGCGCGAGGGGAGGGGCCTCTGCGCGAGGTGGTGGACGCCCTGCGCGCGGCGGGCCATTCGGCCGAGGCGCTGGTGCTCGACGTGACCGACCCCGCCGCCGTGCGCGCCGCGCTGGCCGAGCCGGTGAACGTCCTGGTGAACTCCGCCGGCCTCGCGCGGCACGCGCCGGCCTTCGACACGGCCATCGAGGATCTCGACGCCGTGATGACCGTCAACGTGCGCGCGGCCTATCTCCTCGCGGTGGAGGCGGCGCGGGGCATGGCGGCGCGGGGCGGCGGCTCGATCGTCCAGGTCTCGAGCCAGATGGGCCATGTCGGCGGCATCGACCGGACCGTCTACTGCGCGACCAAGCACGCGGTCGAGGGGATGACCAAGGCGATGGCGATCGAGTGGGGGCCGCGCCGGGTGCGGGTGAACACGCTCGCGCCGACCTTCGTGCGCACGCCCCTGACCGAATCCACCTTCGCCGATCCCGAACGCCTGGCCTGGATCGAGGGCAAGATCGTGCTCGGCCGCGTCGGCGAGGTCGAGGACGTCATGGGCGCGGCGGTGTTCCTCGCCTCCGACGCGTCGGCCCTGGTGACCGGCACCTCCATCCGGGTCGACGGCGGCTGGACCGCCGGGTGACCGGCAAGCCCACATCGATGGACGTCGCCGCGCGCGCGGGCGTGAGCCAGTCGGCCGTCAGCCGCGTGTTCTCCGGCGCGTCGGCCAGCCCCGAGACCGCGCGAAAGGTCCGCGCCGCGGCCGCCGCCCTCGGCTACCGGCCCAACGTGCTGGCGCGGAGCCTCATCACCGGGCGCAGCCGGATCGTCGGGCTCGTCGTCGCCTACATGCACAACCAGTTCTACCCCGAGGCGATCGAGCGGCTGAGCCACGCGCTCTCGGAGCGGGGCTATTCGATCCTCCTCTTCATGGCGGGCAACGACGGCGACCTCTCCGAGGTGATCGAGCGGATGATCGACCATCAGGTCGACGGCATCGTCGCCGCCTCGGTCTCGGTCGACGCCGCGCTCGCCCGGCGCTGCGCCGGCGCCGGCATCCCGGTCGTCCTCTTCAACCGCGGGGCGGACGGAGCGGGCCTTACGCAGGTGACGAGCGCGAACCGGGCCGGCGGGCGGGCGGTGGCGGCGTTCCTGCTGGCCGGCGGGCACCGGCGCATCGCCCAGATCACCGGCTGGTCCGGCGCGACGACGGGCCGGGACCGCGCCGCCGGCTTCGAGGACGGGCTGCGCGCGGCGGGCGCCGCCTGCGTCGGCGCGGTCGACGGGATGTTCCGCCGGGACGTCGCGGCGCGCGCCGCCCTGACGCTCTGGCGAGACGCGGCGCCCGACGCGATCTTCGTGGGCAACGACCACATGGCCTTCGGCGTGATCGACGCCCTGCGCGCCGCGGGCGCGCGCGTGCCCGGCGACGTGAGCGTCGTGGGATACGACGACGTCGGCGCCGCCGCCTGGGGCGCCTACGACCTGACGACCGTGCGCCAGCCCGCGGGACGGATGGCTCACGCCGCGGTCGAGGCCCTGACCGCCCTCATCGACGCGCCCGGGCGCGCCGCCGCCCGGCTCGAGATCGAAGGCCCGCTGATCGTGCGCGGATCGGCGCGGATGCCCGAGGGATGCGAGCGGACGGCCCCGCGGGGCGCATCGGAGGCGCCATGAGCAATCGTTACGCCGACTTTCCGGACTGGATCCTCGGGATCACGCGCGAGATCTGGGAGGACCGCGGCCTGGGCGCGTCGATGAAGCGGCATTACGGCCAGGACGTCATCGTGCGCATGCCCGGCGGGATCGGCGCCGGCGTGCCCGCCTCGACGGCCGCGACCGTCGCCTCGCTCGCCGAGTTGCCCGACCGGCAGCTCCTGGGCGAGGACGTCATCTGGTGCGAGACCGCGGAGGGCGGACGCCTGTCCTCGCACCGCATCCTGAGCACCGCGACCCATGCCGGCGGCGGCGCGTTCGCGCCCCAGGCGACGAGCCGGCGCCTGACCTATCGCGCCATCGCCGACTGCTACGCCGAGGACGGACGGATCACCGACGAATGGCTGATCCGGGACAACGGCGCCGTCGTCCGCCAACTCGGGATCGATCCGCGGGACTGGGCGGCGGCGGCCGTCGCGGCCGGCGGGGGCGCCGCCTTCACCCCCGACCTCGACCGCCCCGGGCCCTATCTCGGCGCCGGGGATCCCGGCGTCTGGGGCGCGCGCTACGCCGATCTCCTGACCCAGCTGATGGCGGCGGAGTTCTCGGCGGTCCCGGCCAACTGGGACCGGGCCTGCCACCTGGAGTATCCGGGCGGGGTCACCACCCATGGCTGGGACGCGGTGGACCGGTTCTGGCTGCCGTTGCGCGCGGCGTTCCCCTCGGCCGAGTTCGCGGTCCATCACGTGATCGGCCGGGGGGACGACCCGATGATGCCGCCCCGCGCGGCCGTGCGCTGGTCCCTGACCGGGCGCCACGAGGGGTGGGGGCCGTTCGGCGCGCCGACCGGCGCGCCGGTCCACGTGATGGGCATCTGCCATGCCGAGTTCGGGCCCTTCCGCGCGGGCCGCCACGCGCCGGGCGAATGGTCCGTGCGCCGCGAATGGGTCCTGCTGGACGAGACGGCGATCTGGACGCAGATACTGACCCACCTGGGATGAGGAGGCTCGCATGATCTTCACCGTGACCGTCGAGCGGGACCTGGACTCCCCGCCGGAGGCCGTCTTCGCCGCCTGGCTCGATCCCGCCCGCCGCGCGCGCTTCGAGACGCCCGAAGGGTCCGGCATGCGGCTGGCGGTCCTCGACACCCGCGAGGGCGGCCACGAGGAGGTCGCCATCGGCCCGCGCGGCGAGGAGACCGGGCGCATGCCGACCGATATCCGCCTCCTGCGCGCGCCGGCGGACGGGGCGCCCGGCCTCCTGGTGGTGCACGGCACCGGCGTCTTCGGCGGCGCGGTGGCCATGGCCATGCAGACGACGGTGACGGTCGCCGCGCGGGGCACGGGCGCCCGCCTGACGGGGGTCTCCCAGATCGTGGCGCCGGGCGGGCAGCCGACCCAGGCGCAGGTGCACGAGGGATGGGAGGGGATGCTGGACCGCTTCGCCGCCGACCTCGCCGAGCATCCGGCATGACGGCCGCGGACGCGGGGGCCGAGCGCCCGACGGGCGCGCCCTGGCGCGCACGATCGCGCCACACGAACCCGGGGGGCGGATGGACGAGGTTCGCCACCACGCTCCCGCTCCTGATCGCGGCGGTCTCGCACCGGGTGCGGATCGGCTGGCGGGCGGCGCCGCCGGTGGCGCTCGTGCCGGCCTGGATCCGGGCGAGCCCCCGCGCCTTCCCAGCAACGCACGCGGTCGAGAGCCGGGCGAGCCGGAACCTCCTCGGCGGCCGGGTCCGGCTCGCGCGGGGCCGCTCGGACGGGCCGGCGCATCGCTGCCGGACCGCCCAGGCGGCGACGGGGATCGCGGCCGCCGGCGCGGCGGCGATGCCCTGGGGCTGGCGGTGACGGGCCCTTCGGCGGCCATCCTGGGGGCCTCGCTCGCGGTGGCGGGCAAGGCGTGGTTCCGCGACCGCGCGGGCTGGCTGGACGCGGAGGTCACCGGCATCCCGCCCGGCGCGCCGATGGCCCGCCCCATTCCCTTCGACCTGCAAGACGGAGCGACGACATGAGCCTCGACACATCTTCCGCGGCGGAGGCCGCGATCTCCACGACCGAGCCGACGGTGGTGCGCTACGGCGAGCTGCGGCCCTGCAAGACCGCGTTCATCGACGCGCACACGCCCGGGTCGGACCGGAAGGAGAACTTCACCATCATCGGCGGCGGCGTCTCCGAGAGCGCCGACCAGCACGTGCACATCGCAGCCCCCCACGGGTTCAACATCGGCGCCGCCGGGCAGCCGCCGCGCTGCCGCAACTCGCTCCACTCGCACCGCACGGCGGAGGTGTTCTTCGTCCTGTCGGGCCGGTGGCGCTTCTTCTGGGGCCGCCATGGCGACGCGGGGGAGGTCGTCCTGGAGCAGGGGGACATCATCGACATCCCCACCGGCATATTCCGCGGGTTCGAGAACATCGGCACCGATTACGGCATGATCATGGCGATCCTGGGCGGCGACGATGCCGGCGGCGGCGTGATCTGGGCGCCGCAGGTGATCGAGGACGCGGCCGATCACGGGCTGGTCCTGGCGGAGACGGGCAAGCTCTACGACACCAAGGCCGGTCAGGCCCTGCCCGACGGGGTCGCGCCGAAGGCGGTGCTCACCGAGGCGGAGCTCGAGGGCTACCCCGAGATGACCCCGGCCGAGGTCGTGGGCTTCGGCGTTCGGCGATATCTCGACCTCGCGGCCCTGTCGGCGCCCGCCCCCTGCACGGTGATCGGCGAGCGCGGCGCGATCCGCGACAAGCCCGGCTTCGAGGTCGCCCTGGTCACCCGCGGCTCGGCGACGGACGCGCCCCATTCGCACGACCGCCCCTCGGTCCTGATGCCGGTGCGCGGGCACTGGCGCCTCACCTGGGACGGCGGCGCGACGACGCTGGCGCCGGGCGACACGGCGTCGGTGCCCGCCCACCTGCCGCACGCCGCGGTGCCCGCGATGGAAGGGGAGGCCGCGCTCTACCACGTCGTCGCCACAGACGATCCGGCAGGCCCGACCTGGCGGGGGTGATCGGCGCCGTCGCCGCGCGGCCCGCGCTCGACCCCCGCCAGTCCTGGCCGGCCCACCTCCTCGCGACGGGCCTCGCCCTGGCGGGGCTGCTCGCCCTGCTCGACCCGGCGCCGTAGCGCGGGCCGCCCCCGGCGGGGCGCCTCGGGTTCTGGGTCCTGCACGTGGTGGGGCCGCTCGCGCTCCCGCAGGCGGCGACGGCCGTGCTCGCGGCCCGGCTCCACCCGTCCGGGGCACGGCAATGGGCGGTCATCGCGGCGGGCGGCGCGGCGGCGGCCGTGCTCTTCGCGCCGGTCGCGGCCCTAGTGGACGTGGCGGTCGGCGCGCCGGGCGAGGCCGTGACGGTCCGCACGCTCGGCGCCGAGGCGCGGGCGCTGATCGTTCCGGCGACGCTCGTCTGGACGGCGATCAATGGCTCGCGCTTCTTGAAGCTGGGCGCGGGACCGGCGCCGGCGAGGTCGGCGGGATCCTCGAGCTACCTCACGCGGCCGCGCGCGGTGCTCCGGGCGGGCCTCTCGGTCCCGGTCGCCCGGAGCCGGATGGCGGCGGTGCGCGCCGCCCTCTGACCGGTCGTGCAGGCGCCGCGACCGCTCGTGCAGGGGGGATGCGGGGCGGAGCCGCGCCCGGCATCGGGGTGGCGAGGCGCATGAGCGCCGCCCCCGCACCCGGAGACCGCTAGGAAGACACGCACCGCCCTGACCGCCCTGACCGCCCTCGCCATCCTCGCCGCCGCGCCCGCCGCAGCGCAGGACGGAATCTACGCCGAGATATTCGGGGGCGGGTCGCTCTTCTCCGGCGCCGACCTGGGGTTCGGGTCCGGGACGGTGGCCGAGGAGTTCTCCGCCGGCCCGGTGGGCGGCGCGGCGGTGGGCTACGGCTATCCCGGCGGACCGTGGCGCTCGGCGCTGGAGTTCGCCTACCGCTCGTCCGGGACCGACGGCGCGGACGGGGACTTGGCCTCCAGCAGCTTCGCGATCAACGGCTATCACGAGTTCGGCTCGACCGGCCGCGCGCGGCCCCATGTCGGCGGCGGGATCGGCTACGTCACCGAGATCGACCTCGACGTGGAGGGCGGCGCGAACCTGGGGGAGTATTCGGACCGGGGCGGCGCGCTGGGCCAGGTCATGGCCGGCCTGCGCTACGCCGTCGCCGATCGGATGATCCTGCCGGGCGAATTGCGCCGTTTCGACGCCGGCAGCCGAACGTCGAGCGGCGGGGCGGGGTCCGTGGACGCGGACTATCCGGGGGTGGAGGCGACCCGTGGGCCTCGCGATCCCCTTCTGACCGCGTTGCCGGCCCGGCGGATCGCGCCTACTCCTGCCCGCGGACCCGTGAGGAGGATCGCCATGCCCATCCGCACCACCCATGTCGGCAGCCTGCCGCGCAGCCAGGAGGTCGTCGACTTCATCTTCGCGCGCGAGCGCGGCGAGCCCCACGACGCGGCCGCCTTCGCGCGCGCGATGACCGCCGCGGTCGACGAGACCGTGCGCCGGCAGGTCGCCGCCGGGATCGACGTGGTGAGCGACGGCGAGACCTCCAAGATCAGCTACGCGACATACGTCAAGGACCGCTACACGGGCTTCGACGGCGACAGCCCCCGCAACGCGCCGGCGGACCTCAAGCTGTTCCCGACCTTTCTCGAGCGCCTCAAGGACGAGGGGGGAACCCCGACCTATGCCCGGCCCATGTGCGTCGGCGAGGTGCGATCCAAGGGGCAGGGCGAGCTGCAGGCCGACATCGACAACCTCCGCGCCGCGATGGCGGCGCACGGCGCGCAGGAGGGGTTCATGAACGCGGCCTCGCCCGGCGTGATCTCCCTCTTCCTGCAGAACGACTTCTATCCGACGCGGGACGCCTACCTGGCGGCGCTCGCGGACGCGATGCGCGACGAGTACCGCACCATCGTGGACGCGGGACTGATCCTGCAGCTCGACTGCCCGGATCTGGCGCTGTCGCGGCACATGCTGTTCGCCGACCTGACCGACGCGGAGTTCGTCCGCATCGCCGAGAGCCATGTCGAGGCGATGGCCTCGGCCCTGGACGGGATCGATCCGGCCCGCGTGCGGGTCCACATCTGCTGGGGCAATTACGAGGGGCCCCATGTCTGCGACATCGACATGGACACGGTGTTCGCCACCCTGATGAAGGTGCCGGCGCGGCACATCCTGTTCGAGACGTCCAATCCGCGGCACGCGCACGAATGGACCGTGTTCCGCGACCGGGCCGGCGAGATCCCGGAGGACAAGGTGCTGGTGCCGGGGGTGATCGATTCGACGACCAACTTCGTCGAGCATCCCGAGCTGGTCGCCCAGCGGATCGGGCGCTTCACCGACATCGTCGGCGCGGACCGGGTCCTCGCCGGCAGCGATTGCGGCTTCGGGACCTTCGCGGGCTTCGGCGCCGTCGACCCCGAGATCGCCTTCGCCAAGCTCGCCGCCCTGTCGGAGGGAGCGGCGATCGCGTCGGCCCGCGCGTGAGCGAGCCGCTCGTCCTCATTCCCGGCATGATGTGCGACGCGCGCCTCTTCGCGCCGCAGATCGGGGCGTTGTCCCATGGCCGCGCGATCCTGTGCGCGCCCCTCCTGGGGGAGACGGTGGGCGACATCGCGCGCGCGGTGCTGGACGCGGCGCCCCCGCGCTTCGCGCTGGCCGGCCTCTCGATGGGCGGGATCGTCGCGATGGAGGTGCTGCGCCGGGCGCCCGTGCGGGTGACGCGCCTGGCGTTGATGGACACGAACGCCCGCGCCGAGACGCCGGAGGTCGCGGCCCGGCGCGAGCCGCAGATGGCGGCGGTGCGCGCCGGCCGGCTCGAGGCGGTCATGCGGGACGAGATGAAGCCGAACTACCTCGCGCCGGGTCCGGGACGGGGGCCGATCCTCGATCTGGTGCTGGAGATGGCGCTGGCCCAGGGCGCGGACGCCTTCGTGCAGCAATCCCGCGCGCTCGCCTCGCGCCCGGACCAGCGCGAGGCCCTGCGCGGCTGGGCCGGCCCGGCGCTCGTCCTGTGCGGGCGGCACGACGCGCTCTGCCCCCTCCACCGGCACGAGGAGATCGCGGAGCTCCTGGCCGATGCCGAGCTTCGCGTCGTCGAGGGCGCGGGTCACCTCCCGACGTTGGAGGCGCCCGCCGCCGTGAGCGAGGCCATGGCGGACTGGCTCGCGCGGACCTAGGCCCGCCGCGTCAGACGGGGGTCGGCCCGTCCACCGGGCGGTCGGCGCGCATCGCCTCCGGGACGGGCGTGCCGGCGCGCGCGGCCTTGCCGGCCCGGGCGCGGCGCTTGGCCGGGTCGAGCTGCGCGTTGGCGTCGATGAAGTCGAGGACGCGGGGCCGGATGTCGTTCCGCCAGGCGCGTCCGGCGAAGATGCCGTAATGACCCGCGCCGGCCTGGAGGTGGGCGGCCTTGCGCTCCGCCGGCAGGCCGGTGAGCAGGTCCAGAGCGGCGAGGCACTGGCCCGGCGCGCTGATGTCGTCGAGCTCGCCCTCGATCACGTGGACGGCGGTGCCGTCGATGGCGCCGAGATCGGCGTGGCGCCCCTCGACGTAGAAGGCGTTGCGCGCGATCTGTCGCGACTTGAACACCCGCTCGACGGTCGAGAGGTAGAACTCCGCCGTCATGTCCATCACCGCGAGATACTCGTCGTAGAAGCGGTTGTGCTTGTCGTGATCCCCGGCCTCGCCCTTGGCGACGCGCATGATCTGGTCCTGGAACGCGCGGGAGTGCTTCTCGCCGTTCATCGCGACGAAGCTCGCGAGCTGCAGCAGCCCCGGATAGACCATCCGCCCCGCGCCGGCGTGCTTGAAGCCGACGCGCTGGCACATCGTCTCCTCGAGCTGGCCCATGGTGACGCGGGCGCCGAAATCGGTGACCTCGGTGGGCGCGGCGTCGGGGTCGACCGGCCCGCCGATGAGGGTGAGGGTCGCGGGCTGCGCGCCCGGCGCGTCCTGCGCGATCATGGCGGTCGCGGCGAGCGCGAGGGGCACCGGCTGGCACACGGCGATCACGTGCAGGTCGGGGCCCAGATGGCGCATCTGCTCGGCCAGCAGGAGGGTGTAGTCCTCCACGTCGAACTTGCCGGCGCTGACGGGGATGTCGCGGGCGTTGTGCCAGTCGGTGATCCAGACGTCCGCGTCGGGCAGGAGGCTGACCACCGTGCTGCGCAGGAGGGTGGCGTAGTGCCCCGACATCGGCGCGATCAGAAGGACGCGCCGGGGGGCGGGGTCGCGGCCGGCCACGTCGAAGCGCAGCAGATCGCCGAACGCGCCGCGCAGCTCGGGGACGGTCGTGACGACGTGGTCGAGCCCGTCCTCACCGACGACGCTGTCGATGCCCCAGTCGGGCTTGGCGATCATGCGGGCGAACGTGCGCTCGGTGACCTGCCCCCAGGCGGTGAGCGCGCGCAGCCCCGGGCTCGGGAGGAGGCCGAAGGCCGGATAGGAGCCGAGCGCGGCGGCCGAGGCGCCGAGCCATTGGTTGGTGACCCGCATCGACTCCATCAGATCGTACTGTATCATATACTTCATGCGCCGGCTCCTTCTGACGTCCGGTGCGGCGCGGGACGCCTCGGGCGCCGCGCCGCACCGCGGCGAGGTCCGCCGGATGCTGCGAGTGCGAAGGTAGGGTGGTGCGGGTCACGTGACAAGCGATCATGGGGGCGAAGCGGGGAAACAGAGCGGCGGCGATGCCGTCCGGCTCCAGGAGAACCTCGGCCGGATCGAGGAGCTGTCCGAGCGGCTGGTGGGCGCGATGGCGCAGCCCCGGCCCGTCCGTCCGGCGCTCCAGGCGCCCGGCGGCGACCTCTTCGTCAAGGCCGCGGCGGCCTACATGGCCGAGATGATGAACAACCCCGGCCGCATGATCGAGCACCAGATCGGCTATTGGGGCCGCGCGCTGCGCCATCATGTCGAGGCGCAGCAGGCGCTCGCCAAGGGCACGCTGGAGGCCCCCGAGGACCCGCTCCCCGAGGACCGGCGCTTCGCGAGCCCGCTCTGGCGCACGCATCCCTACTTCAACTACGTCAAGCAGCAATATCAGCTCTCGGCCGACGCGATCGCCCGCGCCGCCGGGGAGATCGAGGGGCTGGACCCCAGGGACCGCCGGCGGGTCGAGTACTTCAGCCGTCAGATCGTCGACCTGTTCAGCCCGGCGAACTTCCTCGGCACCAATCCCGAGGCCCTGGCCCGCGCGGTGGAGACGGACGGCCAGTCCCTCGTCGACGGGCTCGAGAACCTGGTGCGCGACGTGGAGGCGAACGACGGGCAGCTCCTGGTGACGCTGGCGGACAAGGACGCCTTCGTCGTGGGCGAGAACCTCGCGACCACGCCGGGCCGCGTGGTGCAGCGCACGCCGCTCTACGAACTGATCCAGTACGCGCCCGCCACCCAAGAGGTCCACGCGCGGCCGCTGGTGATCTTCCCGCCCTGGATCAACAAGTTCTACATCCTCGACCTGAAGCCGGCGAACAGCCTCATCAAGTGGATGGTCGAGGCCGGGCACACCGTGTTCGTCGTCTCCTGGGTGAACCCGGACGCCGGGATGCGCGACGTCGGCATGAGCGACTACGCGCAGGACGGCTACATCGCCGCGATGGCCGAGGTGCGGCGCCTGACCGGGCAGGACAAGATCCACGCGGCCGGCTACTGCATCGCCGGCACCACGCTGGCGATGACGCTGGCGCTGATGGCGAAGCGCGGCCTGGACTGGGTCGAGAGCGCGACCTTCTTCACCACGCTCACCGATTTCTCGGACCAGGGGGAGGTTGGGGTCTTCCTCGACGACGACTTCGTCGACGGGATCGAGGCGGAGGTCGCGGAGGCGGGCATCCTGTCCTCGTTCTTCATGAGCCGGACGTTCAGCTACCTGCGCTCGAACGACCTGATCTACGGGCCCGCGATCCGGAGCTACATGATGGGCCAGCCGCCGCCGGCCTTCGACCTCCTGTACTGGAACGGCGATTCGACCAACCTGCCGGCGCGCATGGCGATCGAGTACCTGCGCGGCCTGTGCCAGGGGGACCGGTTCGCCACGACCGGCTTCGAGCTCTGCGGCGAGCGCGTGCACCTTTCGGAGGTGACGGCGCGCCTGTTCGCGGTCGCCTGCGAGACCGACCATATCGCGGCATGGACGTCGTCCTATCGGGGGATGCGGCGGACGGAGTCGACCGATCGCACGTTCATCCTGTCCGAGAGCGGGCACATCGCGGGGATCGTGAACCCCCCAGCGAAGAAGAAGTACGGCCACTGGACGAATGGCGACTGGACCGGGGACGCCGCCGCCTGGAAGGCGGGCGCCGAGCGGCATGCCGGGTCCTGGTGGCCGCTATGGGATCGCTGGCTGGCCGAGCGCGGCGGCGGCAAGCTGGCCGCTCGGGACCCCGGCGCGGGGCTCGGGGACGCGCCCGGCGAGTACGTAAGGTCGCGCTAGCGATTTTCTCGCCGCGACGCGGCATCGCCGCTTGATATGCTGCGATGCAGCATCTATCTCCCCTCCAACGGCGAAGGAGGGGCGACCTCCGGCTCGCCACCACCCGGAGGAGAGACCCCGATGACCAACGACATGAACAAGATGTTCACCGACATGCTCGGCGCGTTCCCGATGGACACGTCCGCCATGCAGGACGCGTTCAAGACCCAGGCCGCGCTGGCCGAGCGCCTGAGCCGCGTCGTCCTCGACGCCGCCGAGACCTCCACCGAGATCTCCGCGCACTGGACCAAGGACACGCTGTCCAAGATGCAGGGCGTCGCCGCGATCAAGGACGAGCCGGCCGACTACTCCAAGGCGATGACCGACTTCGCCTCCGCGCAGGCCGAATCGACCGCCGAGACCATGGCCCGCTTCGCCGAGGTGGCCAAGAAGGTCCAGATGGAGACCGTCGAGATGATGCTCTCGGCCGGCAAGGAGACCGCGGGCGACATGACCGCCGCCGCGCAGTCCGCCGGCGCGACGATGACCTCCGCCGCCAAGACGAGCATGGACACCGCCTCCCGCGCGGCGACCGACGCGGCGCCGAAGCCCGCCACGGCGAAGTGATCCGGCCCCGGGCCGCGGCCCGGGCCGGGACATGAGGGGAGGGGGCGCGCCGCGGGTCGGAGCGCCCCCTCTTTACATCCGGGTGGCGCTTCCGCTCGGGGGCGCCGCGGCGTAGGATCCTCTGCGATGCGGCGAAGACGCCGCCGGGAGGGATCCGATGACCGAACCAGCCCCGCTGCTCATCAAGCGCTATGCCAGCCGGCGCCTCTACAACACCGAGACCTCGGACTACGTCACGCTCGAGGACATCGCCCGCTTCATCCGGGCCGGCCGCGAGGTGAAGATCGTGGACCTCAAGTCCGGCGACGACCTCACGCGGCAGTACCTCCTGCAGATCGTGGCCGAGCACGAGAGCCGGGGCGAGAGCGTCCTGCCGATCGACGTGCTCACGGACCTCGTGCGCTCCTATACCGGGGCGGCGCAATCGGTCGTGCCGAGCTTCCTCGCCGCGAGCTTCGACATGCTGCGCGGCGGGCAGAGCAAGATGGTCGAGAACATGACCGCCCTCAATCCCATGGCGGCGATGCCCGGCTTCGAGGCGATGCGCGCGCAGCAGGCGGCGTTCATGAAGGCGATGACGGGGGGTCTCGCCCCCGGGGGGGTCGCCCCCGGGGGGATGGCCCCTGGCGCCGCCAAGCCCGCCGAAGGGGGCGACGAGCTCGCCGACATCCGCCGCCAGCTCGCCGAGCTGCAGGAGAAGCTCAGCCGGATGAACTGACCCTCCGCGCCCGCCATTCGGCGCGGGTGATCGCGAGGCGGGTCCGGTGCGGGAAGGGTTCGCCGTCCAGCGTGGCCGGCCCGTCGGGGCGCGGCGTCGCGCCGATCTTGGCGGCCGCGCGCTGCGAGCGGAGGTTGTCCGGCCCGATGTGGAACCAGGCCTCGTCCGCGCCCTCGAAGAGATGGTCCAGCATCAAGCGCTTCATCTCGCCGTTCGTCGCGCCGCCCCAATGGTCCCGCACCAGGAAGGTGTAGCCGATGGCGACCGCGCCGGGCGGCAGGTCGCCGGTCACGTAGTAGCGCGAGGCGCCGATGAGCCGGCCGTCCGCGTCCCGCGCGACGAGGGCGCCGCCCGCGTCCAGGAGCCAGCGGGCGTAGGCCTCTGACCCCTCGGCCGTGCCGCGTTCGCGGGCGGGATGCTGCTCCCAGATGCCCGGATCGCGCATCGCGGCGGCGAGCGCGGGCAGGTCGGCCTCGGCCAGGGGCGAGAGGGTCAGGCCCTCGCCCCGCAGCGTGGGCTGGAACTCGACGCTCAAGCGACCTCGGCGAAGACCTGCCGCAGGGAGCGGCTCAGGAGGTCGAACATCTCGTCCATCTCGGCCTCCGTGATGGTGAAGGTCGGGCACAGGACGATCGCCTGCCCGAGGGGCCGGCAGATCAGGCCGTGATCGGTGCAGGCGTTCGCGATCCGCTCGGAGATGGAGAGCGAGCCCTCGAACGGGACCTTGCCGTCCTTGTCGCGCACCGCCTCCAGCGCGCCCATCAGGCCCATGCCCCGCGCCTCGCCGATGTTCGCCATGGTCGCGATCTCGGCCATGCCGGCCTCGAACCGCGGCGTCAGGCGGCGCACGTTCTCGATCAGGGGCGCCTCCCCGTCGGAGCCGTGCAGGATCACCTCGATCGCCTTGGAGGCGATGGCGCATCCGACCGGATGGCCCGAGGCGGTGAACCCGTGCGGGAACTCCTCGATCGCCTCGGCCGCGGCCTGGAGCCGGTCCGACAGGTCCGGGCCCAGGATCACCGCGCCCATGGGGAAATAGCCCGCCGTCAAAGCCTTGGAGGAGATGATGGCGTCTGGCACGAAGCCGAGCGCCTCGCAGCCCCAGGGCGCCCCGGTGCGCCCGAACCCGGTGATCACCTCGTCCGCCACGAGGGGGATGCCGTGGCGCCGCAGGATCGGGGCGACGGCCTGAAAGTAGCCCGCCGGCGGGGGGATCACGCCGCCCGCGCCCATCACCGGCTCGGCGACGAAGGCGGCGATGGTCCCGGCGCCTTCGCGCGCGATCACCTCCTCGAGCTCGGCGGCGAGGCGGGCGGTGAACGCGGCCTCGTCCTCGCCCTTGCGCCCCTCGCGCCAGTAATGCGGACAGGTCAGGTGCACGAAGCCCGGCAGGGGCAGGCCGAAGACGGAGTTATAGGGCTTGCCGGTCATCGAGGCGCTGACCGCGGTGACGCCGTGATAGCCGTTCGCCCGCGTCAGGATGGTGCGCCGCTCGGGGGCGCCCTCCGCCCGGCCGAGGAACCACAGCATCTTGACCAGCGTATCGTTCGCCTCGGACCCCGAGTTGGTGTAGAACACCCGCCCCCGCTCGAACGGGGAGACCTCGATCAGGGTCTCGGACAGCTCGACCGTGCGGTCGGACATGCGGCCGAAGAAGGCGTGATAGCCGGGGAAGCGCGCGTATTGCTCCTGCGCGGCGCGGGTGAGGCCGGGATGGTTCCAGCCGGCGACCATGTTCCAGAGCCCGGCGTTCGCGTCGAGATAGCGGCGGCCGTTCACGTCCACGACATGCGAGCCGGTGCCGTGGGTGAGCACGACCTCGCCGCGCTCGTGGACGGAGGGAAGGTCGGTGAAGCCGTGGAACGCGGTGGCGCCCGCGCGGGCTTCCCAGCTCTGGGGGGCGTGCTCGGTCATGCGCCGATGCCTACGCCCGGGCGGTGGCCGCGTCCATTCCCGGCGATCAGAGGCCGAGGCGATCGCGCAGCGCGAACGCGCCCATGGCGAGCGGCAGGAGGGCGGCCCGGCCCAGGCGTCCGCCGGGGAAGGGGCGCGCCGGCAGGGCGGCGAGCGCGTCCCAGTCGGCGCAGGGGCCCGCGGCCCGGCGGGCGGCGAGCATGCCGGCGTGGCAGGCTAGGGCGACGCCATGGCCGGAGTAGCCTGCCGCCGAGAGGACGCCGGGCGCGGGCTCGGCGAGGTGGGGCAGCCGCGAGACGGTGATGGCGAGCGTGCCGCCCCAGGCGTGGTCGACGCGCACGCCCTTCAACTGGGGATAGACCCGTTCCATCGGGCGGCGGACGAGGGCGGCGATGTCGCGCGGGAAGCGGCGGCCCCAGGTCTCCCCCCCGCCGAAGAGGAGGCGGTGGTCCGGCGTCTGGCGCCAGTAGTTGACGACGAAGTTGGAATCGTAGGCGGCGACGGGCTCGGCCATGAGGCCGGGCAGCGGCTCGGTCGCGACGATGAAGTTGTTGATCGGCAGGACGCTCGCGTCCACGCGGGCGTCTAGGCCGCGGAGGTAGCCGTTGCCGGCCAAGAGGATACGGCCCGCCACCACGCGGCCGCGGTCGGTATGGAGGATCGGCTCCGCGCCCGGCGTGACGCGGTGGGCGCGGGTGTCCTCGTGGATCGAGGCGCCCGCGGCGGCGGCGGCGCGGGCGAGCCCATAGGCAAGGCGCAGGGGGTGGACGTGCCCGGCCTCCGGGTAGAGGAGGCCGCCGGCGAAGCGCGGGCTGCCGGTCAGGCGCGCCGCGGCGGCGGCGTCCAGCGCCTCCGGCGGGGCCGTGCCGGCGCGGGCGGCGACGTGCCGCGCCTCCTCCTCCGCGGCGTCCGCGCCGCGCGCCGTGTAGTCCAGATGCGCGACGCCGGGGCGCCAGTCGGCGTCCGCCGCGTGGGCGGCGACGAGGCGCCGGCAGGTCTCCCGCGCGTCGTCGCCGATGCGCCAGAGGTCCAGCGCCCGCTCCGGGCCGACGCGCGCCTCCATCTCGGTGAGGGACAGCCGCTGTCCGCCGCCGACCTGCCCGCCATTGCGCCCCGAGGCGCCGAAGCCGACGCGGCGCGCCTCGCACAGCACCACCGACGCGCCCGCCTGCGCCGCCGCCAGCGCCGCCGAGAGGCCGGTGAAGCCGCCGCCGACGATGGCGAGATCCGCGCGGACCTCGCCCCGAAGCGCCGGGTAGCGGGGCGCCTCGCCGCCCGTCGCGGCGTACCACGAGGCGGGGTGCCCCTCCTGCGGGTCGTTGGCGTGCAGGAGGTCGGCCACGGGCGCCTAGAACGTCTGGTCGTAGTCGCCCACGGCGGGCTCCTCGCGGATCACGGCGTCCAGATCCTCGAAGATCGCGCGGAGCTGCTCGCCGCTTTCCGGGCTCTCGCACACGACGACGAGGTTGGGCGTGTTGGAGGAGGCGCGCACGAGGCCCCAGCCGCCGTTCTCGAGCTGCACGCGGGCGCCGTTGACGGTCACGACCTCCGCGATGGGCACGCCGCCCAGGGCGCCGCCCTCCTCGCCGCGCGCCACAAGGCGGGCGACGATGCGCTCCAGGATGTCGTACTTCTCCTCGTCCGCCGCGTATGGCGACATGGTGGGCGTGTTCCAGACCTTCGGCAGCGCGCGCCGCAGGTCGGACATCGACTTGTCCGGGTTGCGGT
The DNA here is from genome assembly GCA_963833115.1 of uncultured Alphaproteobacteria bacterium. Classification (GTDB taxonomy): domain Bacteria; phylum Pseudomonadota; class Alphaproteobacteria; order Rhodobacterales; family Rhodobacteraceae; genus Hasllibacter. The sequence continues at coordinate 1,360,366 of CAWHWS010000002.1, forward strand.
CGAGCATCTTGCAGATCTCGACCGCGACGCGGGAGCCGCAATCGTAGCCGCGCCCGATGGGCTCGGCGAGGAAGTAGTGCCCCGACTTCTCGAACCCCGCCAGCGCGCCGAGCGCGTGCACGCGCCGCTTCATGTGGGAATGGCCGGTCTTCCAGTAGTCGGCCTTGGCGCCGTTGGCCTGCAGCACGGGGTCGGAGGCGAAGAGGCCGGTGGACTTCACGTCGGCGACGAAGGTGGCGCCCTCGTGGATGGCGCTGAGGTCGCGCGCCATGATGACGCCCACGATGTCGGCGAAGATCTCCTCGCCCTCGTCGTCGACCACGCCGCAGCGGTCGCCGTCCCCGTCGAAGCCGAGCGCGAGGTCCGCGCCCGACGCCTTCACCGAGGCGGCCATGTCGTGCAGCATCTCCATCGCCTCGGGGTTGGGGTTGTAGTGCGGGAAGGTGTAGTCGAGCTCGTTATGGGAGGGGACGACCTCCACGCCGATGCGCTCGAACACCTCTGGGGCGAAGGCGGACGCGGTGCCGTTGCCGGTGGCGCACACGACCTTGAGCTTCCGCGTCATGCGGAAGTCGCCCACGAGGTCGTCGATATAGGCCTCGCGCACGCCGTCCACGAACTCGTAGGCCCCGCCCGTCGCCTCGTCGAAATCGCCGCCGAGGACGATGGACTTGAGCTCGGACATCTCGTCCGGGCCGTGGGTGAGGGGGCGCTCGAAGCCCATCTTCACGCCGGTCCAGCCGTTGGGGTTGTGGCTCGCCGTGATCATCGCGACGGCCGGCGCGTCCAGGTGGAACTGCGCGAAATAGGCCATGGGGGAGACGGCGGGCCCGATGTCCTGGACGTGGATTCCGGCGCGCATCAGGCCCTGGATCACGGCCAGCTTGATGGCGAGCGAGTAGTCCCGGTAGTCGTTCGCGACCGCGATGCGCGGCTCGATCCCGCGGCGGCGCATCTGCGTGCCGAGGCCGAGGCCGAGCGCGACCATGCCGGGCAGGTTGATCTCCTGCGGGTAGAGCCAGCGCGCGTCGTACTCGCGAAAGCCGGTCGGCTTGATCATCGGATCGCGCAGGAACGCCCAGGTGTTCGGGGCGACGTCGGGGAGGGGCTTCATCATGACCGATCCATGCGTGGTGCGTTTCCCCTCCCCTACCGGACGCGCCCGCCCCCGGCTACGTCCCAAAGCCTAGACGTGGAGAGGATCGGCCTTGGCGAGCCGGTCGAAGGCCATGAGGCTCTCGATCAGGGCGGGCATGCGGTCCAGCGGGATCATGTTCGGCCCGTCGGAGGGGGCGGCGTCCGGGTCCTCGTGCGTCTCGACGAAGACGCCGGCGATGCCCAGGGAGACGGCGGCGCGGGCCATGACCGGGGCGAACTCGCGCTGCCCGCCCGAGGCGCCGCCGAGGCCGCCGGGCTGCTGCACCGAATGGGTCGCGTCCATGACCACGGGGTAGCCGGTGCGCATCATGGTGGGCAGGGCGCGCATGTCCGCGACGAGGGCGTTGTAGCCGAAGGAGACGCCGCGCTCCGTGAGGATTATGCGCTCGTTGCCCGTGCTCGCGACCTTCTCGGCGACGCGGGCCATGTCCCAGGGGGCGAGGAACTGCCCCTTCTTGACGTTGATCGCGGCGCCGGTGCGGCCCGCCGCCAAGAGGAGGTCCGTCTGCCGGCAGAGGAAGGCCGGGATCTGCAGGACGTCCGCCACCTCGGCCACGGGCGCGCAATGGTCGGCCGCGTGCACGTCCGTGAGGACCGGCACGCCGAGGGCGGCCCTCACATGGGCGAGGACGGCGAGCCCCTCCTCCATCCCGAGGCCCCGGCGGCCCGACAGGGAGGTGCGGTTGGCCTTGTCGTAGCTGCCCTTGAAGACGAAGCCCGCGCCGGCGGCGCGGCACGCCTCCAGCATGGCGCCGGCGATGTCCTCGGCATGGCCCGCTCCCTCGAGCTGGCAGGGCCCGGCGATCACCGTGAGGGGCGCGTCGTTGGCGAAGCGCACCGGGTTGGGCGCCGCGACCTCGACCGGGCGCATCGCGGTCATGCGTGCTGCTTCCTCACGCGGGTGAGCTTGCCGGCGAGGATCGAGACGCCGGCGGCCGCGAAGCTGAAGAGCGCGCCCATCTTGGCGGCGTCCTGGACCGGGCCGGGGTCGAAGGCGACGGCGGCGATGAAGAGGCTCACGGTGAAGCCGATGGCGGCGACGCAGCCGATCACGAAGAGGTCGATGGTGCGCATGCCGGCGGGCAGCCCGAGCTTGAAGACGCTCGCCCCCAGCCAGCCGAAGAAGAGGACGCCCGCCGGCTTGCCGATCATCAGCCCGGCGAGGACGAGCCAGGTCGGCTCGCCGATGGCGCCGAACTCCACCCCCGCGTTGAGGAGGCCGAAGAAGAAGAGGATCACCTCGACCGGGTGCTTGAGCATGTGCTCGATCCGGTTGAGCAGGTCCGTGAGGTGCCTCTCCGCGTCCGAGAAGATGCCGAACGCCCTGTCCGCGTGGGGGATCGTGGGCACGATCGGCAAGAGGCCCAGGGCGGGGTGGAGCCCGGCCTCGGCGAAGCCGTACCAGCTCATGGCGCCGGCGATCAGGTAGGGCCAGAAGCCGAATGTTTCGCGTGCGAAACTCGACCGGCGCCGAAGCTGATCGCCGCGGTCGAGGCGGCGGGGCAGCCAGTTGGCCAGGACGAACACCCCCAGCGCGGCGCCGACGGAGAGGAGCAGCATCTCGGGCGCGAGCTCGCCCGACGGGTAGAAGACCGCGAGGATCACGAGGCCGGCCGCGTCGTCCGCGATGGCCAGCAGGAGGAGGAACCGCACCGCCGGGTGCCCCGCGCCGAAGACGAGGCGGCCGACGAGATAGGAGAACGCGATGTCCGTGGCCGTGGGCACGGCCCAGCCGTTGGCGACGGCGTCGTAGGTGTCCGAGCCGAAGACGAAATAGGCCATGCCGAGATAGACCGCGACCGGACCGGCCATGCCGCCGAAGGTCGCGAAGAGGGGGGTGGCCGCCTTCTTGCCGCGCAGGGAGCCGTTCTTGAGGATGACGGCCTCCCAGACCTCCTTGGCGGCGATGGCGAAGAAGAAGGCCATCAGCACGTCGTTCACGAGGTAGTGGAAGGTCAGCACCCGCTCTGGCGGCACGAGGCCGAGGCGGTTGTCGTAGGCATGCGCGCCCTCGCCCAGGACCTCCTCCCAGTGGTGGAGGTCGGCGCCGATGAAGTCGTTGAACCAGATCGGGTATTCGACGACCGCGTGGTAGGAGTGCGGGTCGATATTGGCCCAGGCCAGGGCGATGATCGCGCCCGCGATGAGCAGGAGCGAGTAGTTGGTGACGAAGTTCCAGACCCTGTACATGCCGCTCCCCGCCCGCTCCGCTGCGCGGGTTCTGGCGGCCGGAGGGCGGATGCACAACCCATGCACGGGCCATGCACGGGCCATGCACATCCCATGCGCATGGCCGGCGGCGCCGCCGCGCGCTAGGTCGGCGCGGATGGAGACGCTGCCCGCCCTCAAGTCCCGCCTCGCGGGATGCACGATCTGCGCCGAGCGGTTCGCCGCCACCGCGACGGCCCACCGGCCGCGGCCGGTGGTGTGGTTCGAGGGCGGCGCCCGGGTGCTGATCGCGAGCCAGGCGCCGGGCCTGCGGGTGCACGAGGCGATGACGCCGTTCTGGGACCGCTCGGGCGCGCGGCTGCGGGCGTGGATGGGCGTGGACGACGAGACGTTCTACGACCGGGACCGGGTGGCCATCGTGCCGATGGCGTTCTGCTTCCCGGGCTACGATTCGGTTGGCTCGGACCTGCCGCCGCCGCCCGTGTGCGCGGCGACCTGGCGGGCGGCGATCCTCGAGCGGCTGCCGCGCGTCCGGCTCACGCTCCTCATCGGGGGGCACGCGCAGCGCTGGCACATGGGCGCGGCGGCCAAGGGGGGCGTGACGCGGCTCGTCGCCGACTGGCGGGCCCACGCGCCGGACCTCTGGCCGCTGCCGCACCCGTCCTGGCGCAACACCGGCTGGCTCAAGCGCAATCCCTGGTTCGAGGCCGAGACCGTGCCGGCGCTGCGCGCGCGCGTGGCCGGGGCGCTGTCGTGAGCGCGGCGCCCCCGGGTGCGGCCGGCGAGGTCACCCCGCTCGACGCGGCCTATGCCGAGATGGCGGCCGCGCCGGACGGGGAGGACGCGCCGCGCCTGCGCTTCTACGGGCGGCTGGCGGCGGGGGAGGCGTTCCTCCTCCTGGAGCGGGAGGCGGAGGGCGGCAGCGTCGAGCCGCGGCTCTTCGACCTCGAGGACGGGCCGGTCGCGTTGATCTTCGACCGCGAGCACCGGGTGGCGGAGTTCACCGGCGGGCCGGCGCCCTACGCGGCGATGCCGGGGCGGGTGGCGGTCGGGCTGCTGGCCGGGCGGGGGATCGGGCTCGGCGTGAACCTCGGCGTGGCGCCGTCCTCGATCCTGCTGCCGGCCGAGGCGGTGGACTGGCTGGCCGAGACCTCGGCCGCGGTGCCGGTGGAGGCGACCGGCGTGCCCGAGGAGGTGCGCGCGCCCGCGGGCCTGCCGGAGCCGCTCCTGCGGGCGCTGGACGCGCGGCTCGCCGCCGCGGCGGGGCTGGCGTCGGCGGCCTATCTCGCGGGGGTCACCTACCGGGACGGGCGGCGCACGCACCTTTTGGCCTTCGTCGGGACCGCGCCGGGGGCGGAGCCGACCCTGGCGCGGGCGGCGGCGGAGGCGCTGACCTTCTCGGGGGTGGAGGCGGGCACGCTCGACGTCGCGTTCGTACGCGCGGCGGACCCGGTGGCGGCGCGGCTGGCCAAGGTGGGCCTGCGCTTCGACCTGCCGGAAGCGCCGCGCGCGAAGGGGCCGAGGCCCCCGGGCACGGACGGGCCGCCGACGCTGCGATGACGGCCTGCGGGGTGCCGCCCCGGGCTCGACCCGGGGCCTCGCGGTCATCGGGCGCGCGTCGTCCCGCGGGGCCGCGGACCCGGTCCGGGGCGGCGTGTCGCTTTGGCGGTGGGCGCCGCTCAGTAGCCGCGGGCGCGGTCGACGAGGGCGTGCAGGGGCTCGCCGCGGAGCGCCCGGGCGACGTTGGCGGCGACGGTGCGCGCCGCGCTGGCCGGCCGGGTGGCCGAGGCGATGTGGGGCGTGATGGTGACGGCCGGGTGGGACCAGAAAGGATGCTCCGGGGGCAGCGGCTCGGTGCGGAACGTGTCGAGCGTGGCGTGCGCGGGGCGGCCGGCGTCGAGGGCCGCGACGAGCGCGGCCTCGTCCACCAGGGCGCCGCGGCCGGGGTTCAGGAGGACGGCGCCCTCGGGCATCCACGCCAGGCGCTCGGGATCCATCAGGCCCTCGGTCTCGGGCGTGTGGGGCACGAGGAGGACGAGGATCTCGGAGCGCTCGATCACCGCGCGCAGGCCGTCCTCGCCGGTGCGCGACGTGACGCCGGGCAGGTCCTTGGGCGAGCGCGACCATCCCGCCACGTCGAAGCCGAGCCGGGCCAGCGCCGTCGCGGCGTCGGCCCCGAGGGCGCCCAGGCCGAGCACGCCGACGCGCCGTTCGGGCGCCAGGGGCGGCGGGCGCCGGTCCCAGTGGGGGGCCTCGGCGCGGACGTGACGGTCGGTCCCGAGATGGTGGCGCAGGACGTGGCCCAGCACCCATTCGGTCATGCCGGCGGTCAGGCCCGCGGGGTCGACGAGCCGGGCGAGGGGCAGGTCCGCGGGCAGCCGGGGCAGGATCGCCTCGATCCCCGCCCAGAGGGCGAGGACGGCGCGGGCGCGGGGGAAGGCGGCGGCGTCGAAGCCCTCCGGCAGGTCCTCCACCACGATCCACTCGGCGGCCGCGCCCTCGGCGCCGGGGACGAGGCGCGCCTGCGGCACCGCGTCCGCCAGGGCGGCGGCGAGCGGCGGGGCGAAGCGGTCCCAGCCGTCGCCGGTCGTCACCAGCGCGACGGTGGTCACGGCGCGGCCGGGCCGATGGCTCCCTCAGCCACGGCGGGGGCGGTGGACATGCGCGCTCTGCACCAGGCCGAAGGCGCCCAGGAGGACGAGCATGGCCGAGCCGCCGTAGGAGACCAGCGGCAGGGGCACGCCGACGACGGGGGCGAGGCCGGTGACCATCGCCATGTTGACCGCGAAGTAGAGGAAGAAGGTGGCGCCGATGCCGAGCGAGAGGAGGGAGGCGAAGCGGTCGCGGGTGCGCAGCGCGGTGATGATGCAGAAGGTGGTGATGCCGACGTAGATCGCCAGGAGCGAGACGCCGCCGACGAAGCCGAACTCCTCGGCCAGGGTGGTGAAGATGAAGTCGGTGTGCTTCTCGGGCAGGAAGTTCAGGCGCGACTGCGTGCCCTGCATGAAGCCCTTGCCGGACCAGCCCCCGGAGCCGAGCGCGATGGTCGCCTGGGTGATGTTGTAGCCGGCGCCGAGGGGGTCGACGCTCGGGTCGAGGAAGGTGTCGATGCGGCGGTACTGGTACTCCTCCAGGAGGGCCCAGTCGGTGCCGCGCGAGGTGAGGACGGCGTGCACGGTGCCGGCGGCGGCGGCGATCACGGCGGCGAAGTACCACCAGGAGACGCCGGCGCAGAACATGACGATGCCGCCGCCCGCGACCAGGAGGATCGAGGTCCCGAGATCGGGCTGCTCGAGGACGAGGGCGGTGGGGACGAGGATCAGGGCGACGGGGAGCGCGACCCAGAACGGGTGGCTGACCCGGCGCACCGGGAGCCAGTCGTAATAGGCGGCGAGCATCATCACGAGGGCGACCTTCATGAGCTCGGAGGGCTGGAGGCGGAAGCCGCCGAGATCGATCCAGCGGGTGGCGCCGCCGCCGGTCTCGCCGAAGAGCTCGACCGCGACGAGGAGGGCGAGGCCGACGAGGTAGGCCGCCGCCGAGACGTTGCGCCAGAACCAGATCGGCACGAGGCCGATGACGAGCATCGCCAGGAGCCCGGCGCCGAAGCGCTCCGCCTGCGGGCCGGCCCAGGGGGTCCAGGAGCCGCCGGCGACGGAGTAGAGCATCAGGAAGCCCGCGCTCGAGGCCGCGCAGACGAGGACGACGAGGGGCCAGTTGAGGTGGAGGATCTTGGCCGCGCCGGTGGGGACGGCGCGGTACTGGCTCTCGAGATAGCTCACGCCTCGGACTCCGCCGCGCCGGGGGCGCCGGGCCGGGCGCGGGCGGCCATCTCGTCGTACATGGTGCCGATGCGGCCGCGCTGGTCGGAGGGATAGGCCTCGATCGGGGGGCGGCCGCGGTGGAGCGCCCAGAGGAGGATGTCCCGCGCGGGGGGAGCGGCCGCGACGGAGCCGCCGCCGCCGTGCTCGACGATGACGGAGATCGCGTAGCGGGGGGACTCGTAGGGCGCGTAGCCGACGAAGAGCGCGTGGTCGCGCCGGTTCCAGGGGAGCTGGTCGTTGCCGATGACGCCGCGGGCGCGCTCCTCGGCGGTGATGTTGCGGACCTGTGAGGTGCCGGTCTTGCCGGCCATGCGGATGCCGCCGACGGTGCGGGACCGGCGGGCGGTGCCGCGCGCGGCGTTGGAGACCGCGTCCATGCCGGCGCGCACGAGGGCCAGGGACCGGTCCGAGACGCCGAGCGGGGCCGCCTCGGGGACGTCCACCGGCACGCCGTCCACGCGGTGCACGAGGCGGGGCATCACGGCGCGGCCCGAGGCGATGCGCGCGGTCATCACCGCGAGCTGGAGCGGGGTCGACAGGACGTAGCCCTGGCCGATGGAGGCGTTGAGCGTGTCGCCGATGCGCCAGGACGCCGCGTGGCGCTCGCGCTTCCAGGCCTTGTCCGGCATGATCCCGGTGCGCACGGCCGAGAGGGGCAGGTCGCCGAAATCCTCCCCGAGGCCGAAGCGGCGGGACATGGCGGCGATGGCGTCGATGCCGACGCGCTGCGACAGCTCGTAATAGTAGACGTCGCAGGACTGCTCGAGGCTCTCGTTGAGGTCCATGTGGCCGTGCCCGCCGCGCTTCCAGCAGTGGAAGCGGCGGTTGCCGAGCTCGGTGTAGCCGGGGCACCAGACGGTCTCGCCGGGGCTGACGACGCCGGCCTCGAGCGCGGCGAGCGCGACCATCATCTTGAAGGTGGAGCCGGGCGGATAGGCGCCCTGGACGGACTTGGTGGCCAGGGGCCGGTGGTCGTCGGAGGTGAGGGTGCCGTAATCGGCGGTGGAGATGCCGCGGATGAAGAGGTTGGGATCGAAGCTGGGCGCGCTGCCCACGGCGAGGAGGTCGCCCGACGTCACGTCCATGACGACGGCGGCGGCGCTCTCCCCCTCGAGGCGGGCCTGGACGAAGGATTGCAGCCCGGCGTCGACCGTGAGCTGCACGTCCGCGCCGGGGCGGGGGATCTGGCGGCCGATCTCGCGCATGACGCGGCCGGCGGCGTTGACCTCGATCCGCTTGGCGCCGGCGGCGCCGCGGAGATCGGCCTCCATCTTGTTCTCCACCCCGGTCTTGCCGATCTGGAAGCGCGGGATCTGCAGGAGGGGGTCGGGGTCCTCGAGCTTGGAGAGGTCGTAGTCGCTCACCGGGCCGACATAGCCCGCGACGTGCGCGAAGTCGGCGCCGAGGGGGTAGTCGCGGCTCAGGCCGACCTCGGGGGTGATGCCGGGCAGGGCGGGGGCGTTGACGGCGACGCGGGAGAGCTCCTCCCATGTGAGGCGGTCGGCGATGGCGACGGGCACGAAGGGCGAGCGGCGGGCCATCTCGCGCCGGGCGCGGGCGAGGTCGTCGTCGTCGATCTCCACGAGGGTGCGCAGGCGGGCGAGCACCTCCTCCACGTCGCCGGCGTCCTCGCGGACGATGACGACGCGGTAATTGGCGACGTTGCCGGCGATGAGCCGCCCCTCGCGGTCGAAGATCTGGCCGCGGGCGGGGGGCAGCAGGCGCAGATTGATGCGGTTCTCCTCGGCGAGGAGGCGGAACTGGTCCGCCTCCTCGACCTGGAGCTGGCGCATGCGGGCGGCCAGGAGGGCGGCGACGCCGAGCTGCGCGCCGCCCAGGACGAGGCCCCTGCGCGAGATGCGCCGGGCGGAGAGCGCGGTGTCGGCGGCGGTTCGCTTCATGTGGCGGCCTCCTTCGGGGCGCCCCGCGCGCGTCCGCGGGCGGGGTGCCGGCGCAGGCCGAGGACGAGCGCGGCCGCGGCCGCCAGGACGGGATACAGGAGCGCGCCGGAGATCGCACGCAGGAGGACCGGTCCGAGATCGGGCGCGGGCGTGAGCGTGAGGCTCAGCGCCGCGCGCTCGGCCACGGCGATGATGAGGACGATGGCGCCGGCGCGGGCCCATTCGGCGGCGAGGCCCTCGGGCAGGTGGGCGCGCGCGCGCAGATGCTCGGCCGCCAGGAGGACGAGCGCGGCGCGCAGGCCGGGCGGCTGGCCGGTGACGAAGTCGGCGGCGAGGAAGACGAAGGCCAGCGAGAGCACCGGCAGGTGCGCGGGGCGCCGCACCAGCCAGGCCAGCGACAGCAGGAGGAGCACGTCCGGCACGGGCCAGCGCCGGGGCAGCGCCTCGCCGGGGAGCATCGCGAGGACGGTGATCGCGGCGGCGAGCGCGAGATAGCCGGCGCGGCCGGCCGCGACGCGGGCGGGGGAGGACGGGTTCGGCGGCGCGCTCACCCGCCGGACTCCCGGGCGGCGGCGACGGCGTCCTCGATGCTGGCGGCGTCGGGCGGCGTGCCCGGGCCCTCGGCCGGCGGGGCGGCGGAGCCCTCGGCCGGGCCCTCGGCGGCCGGCCGCACCGGGCCGATGAGGCCGCCGGGGTCCGTGACGGCCTCGGGCGGGCGGGCGCGGATGACGCGCAGGAACTCCAGCCGGCCGTAATCGGCGGCGAGGCGCGCGCGCAGGCGGCCGCCCGCGTCGACCGCGACCTGCCCGATCAGGAGGCCCGGCGGAAAGACGCCGCCGTCGCCGGAGGAGACGATCCGGTCGCCGGGGCGCACGGCCTCGGGGTCCTCGACGAAGTCGAGCGCGGGGGCGGCGCCGTTGTCGCCCTGCGCGATGGCGCTGGCGCCGGAGGGCTGGATCGTGACCGGCAGGCGCGAGGCGCCGTCCGTCAGGAGGATCACGCGGGCGGTGCGGCGCCCGGTCCCGGAGATGCGCCCGACGAGGCCGAGCCCGTCCATCGCCGCCCAGCCGTCGGTCACGCCGTCGCGCGCGCCGACGTTGAGGAGAACGGACTGGCGGAAGGGCGAGCCCGAATCGGCCATGACGCGGCCGGTGATCCAGGTGTGCCGCGGATCCAGGCGCACGTTGTTGAGCTCCAGGAGGCGGGCGTTCTGCTGCTCGAGCTGGAGCGCGGCCTCGCGCCAGGCCTGCATCTGCTGGAGCTCGCGGCGCAGCTCGCGGTTCTGCTCGTGGATGCGGGCGTAGGAGCGGAAGTCCTGGGCCATGCCGGTGGCGGCGCCGAGCGGGGCGAGGGCCCAGTCGAGGCGGGGCACGATGGCGTCGACCACGTCGGCGCGGATGCGCTCGACGCGCGGGCTGTCGATGCGCCAGACGAGGAACAGCGCGAGGCAGGCCGCGATCGCGCCGAGCGCGAAGACCCGCCGCAGCGGGCCGCGATAGTCCTGCGCGGTGGGCCGGTTGGCGGGCATCGGCGCTCCTCGGGCGGCCTGCTCAGCTGTCGTAATCGATCACGTGGCGGAGCTTGTGCTCATATTCCAGCGCCTTGCCGGTGCCGAGCGCCACGCAGTTGAGCGGCTCGTCGGCGATGGAGACGCCCAGGCCCGTCTGCTCGCGCAGCGCGAGGTCGAGCTCGCCCAGGAGGGCGCCGCCGCCGGTGAGCATGACGCCGCGGTCGACGATGTCGGCGGCGAGGTCGGGGGGCGTGGCCTCCAGCGCGGTCATCACGGCCTCGCAGATCTGCTGCACCGGCTCGGCGAGGGCCTCGGCGACCTGGGCCTGGTTGATCTCCGTCTCCTTGGGAACGCCGTTGAGGAGGTCGCGCCCGCGGATCCGCATCGACGCGCCGCGCCCGTCATCGGGCATGCGGGCGGTGCCGATGGAGGTCTTGATGCGCTCGGCGGTGGCCTCCCCGATGAGGAGGTTATGCTGCCGGCGCAGGTGCGAGATGATCGCCTCGTCCATGCGGTCGCCGCCGACGCGCACCGAGCGGGCGTAGACGATGTCACCGAGGGAGAGGACCGCGACCTCGGTGGTGCCGCCGCCGATGTCCACGACCATCGAGCCGGTGGGGTCGGTGATCGGCATGCCGGCGCCGATGGCCGCCGATATGGGCTCCGCGATGAGGCCCGCGCGCCGGGCGCCGGCGGAGAGGACGGACTGCCGGATGGCGCGCTTCTCCACCGGGGTGGCGCCGTGGGGGACGCAGACGATGATCTTCGGCTTGGTGAAGGTCGTGCGCTTGTGGCACTTGCGGATGAAGTGCTTGATCATCTCCTCGGCGACGTCGAAATCGGCGATGACCCCTTCGCGCATGGGGCGGATCGCCTGGATCGTGCCGGGGGTGCGACCCAGCATCAGCTTGGCGTCCTCGCCCACGGCGAGCACCTTCTTCACCCCGTCCTTGACCTGATAGGCGACGACCGAGGGCTCGTTGAGGATGATGCCGCGGCCCTTGACGTAGACGAGCGTGTTCGCGGTGCCGAGGTCGATGGCCATGTCGGTCGAGAAGAGGCCCGAGAAGATGGACATGCGCGCCCCCATGCGGAAAGGGCCGCGCGACCCCCATCGGCGCGCAGCTTCGGCCCGGCATACCGGTGCCCGCCGCGGGGTGAAAGGTCTAGCGGCCCGACTTCGCGGCGACGATCCGCCATGACGGGCGGGGCCGTCCCCGCCGCGCGCGCCGCCCCAGGCCCAGCGCCGCCAGGGCCGAGAGGAGCAGCGCGCCCCCCGCGGGCAGGGGGATGGGCGCGGGCGGATCCGTGACGACGGCCGTCAGGGCATAGGTGTAGTCGACCGAGAAGGTGCCCCCGGTGCCCGAGGCCAGCATGCCGACGAAGAGCTGGTAGGTGCCCGGCCCCGCCGCGGCGACCGAGACCACGGGCGGCCCGCCCGGCGCGGGCACCGCGAAGGGGAAGAGCGCCGGCTCGGCGTCGTCGATCGGCAGGCGCAGGCCGAGCACGGTGTAGAAGAAATCCGTCGCGGTTCCCGTCGAGGGCGAGGTCGTGAGGGTGACCGCCTGCACCGCAAGGCCGTCCGGGACCACGACGCGGAAGGCGTCGCGCTGGTCCTCGAACCCTCCGCAGAAGAAGCGGCCGTTCACGGGCGAGACGCACTCGCCCCGGATCGTGCTGGAGATCGTGTTGAGCCCGGCCGACAGCGTCCCGAGGAGGGGCGTGTCGCCGGACGCGGAGAAGGGGATGCCCTCCGGGCCGACGTTGATCGTGAGCGCGGCGGCCGGGGCGGCGGCGGCGAGGATGGCGGCGAGGGCGAGGGGGGTGACGCGCATGGGGGGAGCTCCGTGGCGGGACGGTCGGAAGGTGCCGTCACGTTAAGGACCTGTCAACGATCTTGAGGGCGGCCCCTCGGGGGATCGCGGCGCCCCATGCCGCCGCGACCCCTTCGGGAGCGGGGGTCAGGCGTCGCGCATGTCCACCGTCTTGACGTCGGCGCCGGGGGGGTCGCCGCGGCGCAGGTGGAGGCGGTTGAGGGCGGTGACGTAGGCCCTGGCGCTCGCCACGACCGTGTCCGCGTCAGAGGACTGCCCCGAGGAGATGCGCCCCTCCTCCTCGAGCCGGACGGTGACGGAGCCCTGCGCGTCCGTGCCGCCGGTGACGGCGTGCACCTGGTAGAGCGCGAGCCGCGCGCCGTGGGGGTAGAGCGCCTTGACCGCGTTGAAGGTGGCGTCGATGGGCCCGTTGCCGCCCTGCTCGGTCGAGCGCTCCTCGCCGTTCACGCGCAGCGTGAGGGCGGCGGACTGCCCCTCGGTGCCGGCGACGACGCGCAGGTGCACCACCTCGATCGCGCGGGTGCCCGGCGCGCTCGACTGGTCCTGCACGAGGGCCACGAGGTCGTCGCCCGTGATCTCCTTCTTGCGGTCGGCCAGCGCCTTGAAGCGGACGAACACGTCGCCGAGCTGGTTGTCCCCGAGGTCGTAGCCGAGGCCCTGCAGCTTGGAGCGGAGGGCGGCGCGGCCCGAATGCTTGCCCATGACGATGGAGGTCTCGGTCAGGCCGACATCCTCGGGGCGCATGACCTCGAACGTCTCGCGGTTCTTGAGCATGCCGTCTTGATGGATGCCGCTCTCGTGGGCGAAGGCGTTCTTGCCGACGATGGCCTTGTTGTACTGCACCGGGAAGCCGGAGACGGAGGCGACCATGCGGCTGGCCTGCATCAGGCGGGTGGCGTCGATCCCGGTCTCGTAGGGCATGATGTCGGCGCGCACGCGCAGCGCCATCACCACCTCCTCGAGGGCGGTGTTGCCGGCGCGCTCGCCCAGGCCGTTGATCGTGCACTCGACCTGCCGGGCGCCGCCCTCCACGGCCGCGAGGGAGTTGGCCGTCGCCATGCCGAGGTCGTCATGGCAATGGGTGGCGAAGGTGACGCCGGCGGCGCCCTCCACCTCCGCGATGAGGCGGCGGATGAGGGCCGCGCTCTCGGCCGGGGCGGTGTAGCCGACGGTATCGGGGACGTTGATCGTGGTGGCCCCGGCGCGGATGGCGATGTCCACGGTGCGCGCCAGGAACTCCCATTCGGTGCGCGTCGCGTCCATGGAGGACCACTGCACGTCATCGCAGAGGTCGCGGGCATGGGTGACGCAGTCGTGGATGCGCTGCGCCATCTCGTCCATCGTGAGGTTCGGGATCGCACGGTGCAGCGGCGATGTGCCGATGAAGGTGTGGATGCGGGGGCGGCGCGCGTGGCGCACGGCGGCCCAGGCGCGGTCGATGTCGCCGATCCGGGCGCGTGCGAGGCCGCAGATGACGGCGCGCTCGGCGCGTCGGGCGATCTCGGAGACGGCCTCGAAGTCGCCCTGGGAGGCGATGGGGAAGCCGGCCTCGATGATGTCGACGCCCATCTCGTCGAGGATCTCGGCGATCTGGAGCTTCTGGTCGTGGGTCATGGTGGCGCCGGGCGATTGCTCGCCGTCGCGCAGGGTGGTGTCGAAGATCTTCACGCGGTCCATGGGTGTGGCCTTCCTGCCTGTCTCCGGCGCTGGTCCCGTCCGAGCGCGCAGCGCCGGGGGGGGGCGCGCTCAGCGGAGGCTAAGGAGGAGGAGGAGGTCGGCCATGTGGGCGAGCCTAGCGATCCGGGCGGCGGGATCAACCGCGAAGGGGAGGCGGGGGGCTGCCGCCCCCCGGGCCCCCCGCTCCAAGGAGGGGCGGGCCCCTCCTTGGAAATCCGCCCCGCCGCCTGGCCCGGAGGACGCGCCCGGCTAGGTCGGGTGGGATGGAACGGGTTCTGGTGATCGGGGCGTCGGGCGGGATCGGCGGCGCCATGGCGGCGGAGGCGGCGCGGCGGGGCGCGGCCGTGGAGGCGCTCTCGCGCTCGGGCGGGGGGCCGGACCTCACGGAGGAGGCCGCCGTCGCCGCGGCGCTGGGCGCGCTCGAGCCCGGGTTCGACGCGGTGGTCGTGGCGTCGGGCGCCCTGGCGCCGGGCCGGGAGGCGCCGGAGAAGCGCATCGCCGAGGTGACGCCCGAGGGGCTCGCCGCGGCGTTCGCGGTGAACGCGATGGGGCCGATGATCGCGCTCAAGCACGCGCTGCGGCTGATGCCGCGGGACCGGGCCTGCGTCTTCGCCGCGCTGTCGGCGCGGGTGGGGAGCATCGGGGACAACGCCATCGGGGGGTGGCATTCCTACCGCGCGTCGAAGGCGGCGCTCAACCAGCTCATCCACGGCGCGGCGGTGGAGATGGCGCGCACGCACAAGGGGGCGGCGGCGATCCTGCTGCATCCGGGCACCGTGGCGACGCCGTTCACCGCGGACTACGCGGGGCGGCACGGCACGATCCCGCCCGAGGAGGCGGCGCGGCGGCTCTGGGACGTGATGGAGGGGGCCACGCCGGAGATGTCGGGCGGGTTCTACGACAACGCCGGGGAGGCGATCGCGTGGTGAGCCCGCGGCTCGTCCTGGTGCTGGGGGACCAGCTCAACCCCGAGCTCTCGGCGCTGCGCGAGGCGGACCGGGGGCGGGACGTGGTGGTCATGGCGGAGGTCATGGACGAGGCCACCTATGTCGACCATCACCCCAAGAAGATCGCCTTCCTCTTCAGCGCGATGCGGCACTTCGCGGCCGAGCTGCGGAGCGACGGGTGGGAGGTGCGCTACTCCAAGCTGGACGACCCGGAGACCGGCGCCTCGATCGTGGGCGAGCTCATGCGCCGGGCGCAGGAGTGCGGCGCGGCGGAGGTGCTGGCGACCGAGCCGGGGGAGTTCCGCCTGATCGCCGCGCTCGAGGCGTGCCCGGTGCCGGTGCACCAGTTCGAGGACGACCGGTTCCTGGCCTCCCACGCGCGGTTCGAGGCCTGGGCCGAGGGGCGCCGCGAGCTGCGGATGGAGTGGTTCTACCGCGAGATGCGGCGCGGGACCGGCCTCATGATGGAGGAGGGCGCGCCGGCGGGGGGCAAGTGGAACTACGACCACGACAACAGGAAGCGGCCGCCCAAGGCGTTCGACGGGGCGGCGCCGATGCGTTTCGCGCCGGATGCGACGACCGAGGAGGTGCTGCGCGTGGTGCGCGAGCGGTTCCCGTCGAATCACTATTCCCAGGACGGGTTCTGGTTCGCCGTGACGCGGGCGCAGGCGCGCCGGGCGCTGGCGCATTTCGTGGCCGAGCTGCTGCCGGCGTTCGGCGACCATCAGGACGCGATGATGGCGGGGGAGCCGTTCCTCAACCACGGGATCGTGGGGCTCTACATGAACGCGGGGCTGCTGGGCCCGATGGAGGTCTGCCGCGCGGTCGAGGCGGCCTGGCGGGCCGGCGACGTGCCGATCAACGCGGCCGAGGGGTTCGTCCGGCAGGTGATCGGATGGCGCGAATACGTGCGGGGGGTCTATTTCCGCGAGGGGCCGGACTACGCGGCGCGCAACGCGCTGGGCCACGAGCGCGAGGTGCCGGCGTTCTACTGGTCGGGCGAGACCGACATGCGGTGCGTGGCCGAATGCGTGGGCCAGACGATGGAGGAGGCCTACGCCCACCACATCCAGCGGCTGATGGTGCTGGGCAACTTCGCGCTGCTCGCGGGGGTCTCGCCGCAGGGGATGCAGGACTGGTTCATGGGCGCCTACGCGGACGCCTACGAATGGGTGATGTCGGCCAACGTGATCGGCATGAGCCAGCACGCGGACGGGGGGGTGATGGCGTCCAAGCCCTACGTGTCGTCGGGGGCGTATATCGACCGGATGAGCGATTACTGCGGCGGGTGCGCGTATTCGGTGAAGACGAAGGTCGGCGAGGGGGCGTGCCCGTTCAACCTCCTGTACTGGCACTTCCTGGACCGGCACCGCGCCCGGTTCGAGGGCAATCCCCGGATGGGCAACATGTACCGCACCTGGGACCGGATGGACGAGGGGCGGCGGGAGGCCGTGCTGCGCGAGGCGGAGGCGTGGCTCGGGCGGATGGAGGCGGGGGAGCGGGTGTGAGAGGAGGTCCGCCGTGCGGGCGGAGCGGTCGCCCGATATCGGACCTCGGATGCCCGGCCGCCTCGTGGGGCCATACATGTGGGACCGTTCCGGATCCCGGCCCCTGCTAGCCCTTCGCGATCCTCCGCCTGATGCGCGACAGGCTCTCGGGCGTGAGGCCGAGATAGCTGGCGATGAGGTATTGCGGCACGCGGGCGGCGACCTCGGGACGGGTGCGCACGAAGGTGCGGTAGCGCTCCTCGGGCTGAAGGGTCAGCAGGCGGCCCGCGCGCCGCTGCGAGCCGATGAGGGCCTGCTCCAGCATCAGCCGTCCGAAGCGCTCGATGGCATGGTCGGCGCCGTAGCCCTCCTCCAGGACGGCGCGGGGAAGCGCGATCACCGACGAGGGCTCGAGTGCCTCGAAGCTCTGCTCGGCGGGGGCCTGGGCGAGGAAGCTCTCGGCATCGGTGACGACGAGGCCGGCGTCGAAGAACTGGCCGGTGCGCTCGGTCCCGTCCTCGGGGTCCTGGAAGTAGTAGCGCAGCAGGCCGCGGTGGACGAAGAACAGCTCGCGCGCGACGTCCGGCGCGCGCAGCAGGTGATCGCCCTTGCCGGGCAGGCGGTGGCGAAGCCCCGCCTCCAGGCGCGCCATGGCCGCCGCGCCCGGCACGAGCGGGGCGACCGCGCCGCGCAGGAGCGCCGCGAAGGCCGCCACCGCCTCGGCGCGGCCCGCCATGCCGCCCGCCGCCTCCCGCCCGCCCACCATGCCGCCGTCTCCTCATCGCCTCGCGCGCCGGGATGGCCCTCCATCCGCCGCTGCGGGCCATGAGCCGGTCGAAGGCCGCATGGTCCATCATGACGGGCGCGTCGAACATGTATCGCATCTCGACCATCTCGCCAGCGGCGGGTCGGAAGAGCCCGGCGGCCCGCGGAGGCGCAGCGGCGGCGCGCCCTCGGGCCGGGCCACCGCGCAGGCCTCCCGCACGCTCATGGGCGGCAAGGATGGCAGGTGCCGGGCCCGGCCCCGGGCCTCCGGTCGATCCGCGAGGGCGATATGGGCCCGGGCCGGACCGGGCAGATGGGCGAAGCCGTGCGGCGCGTCCGGATCGCCGATCCAGTCGATGGTCCGCCCGTTCGGCACGGCTGGCCGAAACCGCTCGCCGAGCGCGGAGACCGCGACCTCGGGGCCGAAGAAATCGGTCGCGCGGCCCGGGGCGGCGCGCGTCCTCCCCGAAGCGTGCGCGGCGAGCGGGCGCCCTGACAGCTCGGCCCGCACCCGGCCCTCGCGGGTGATCGCCTCCGAGGGCAGCCCCTCGTGCAGGGTGCCCGCGACGCCGTGGCCCGCATCGCCGAGGATCGTCGCCCCCTGCCGGAGGAGGACCGTCGAGATCGGGATCGTCCGGAGACCCGCCGGAAGACCCGCGCGCATCGGCTCGCCCACCCCGCGCGCATAGGCGTCGAACGCCTCGTGGAGGGCCGCGATGGCGGCGCGGGCGGCGTCGCCGGCGGCCGGGTCGACATGGGCCGAGGCGAGGCCCGGCATCAGGATCAGCCAGCGCACGATCCCGGGCGCCTGGCGAAGCCCGCGAGCACGCCGAAGGCGACGATCGCGGGACCCATGGCGCCCTCCACCCGCAGCGCCGGGCGCGGCACGATGGCCAGCGGGATCAGGGCGAGGGCGTGGACGAGGCCGCCTAGTCGCCGGAGAAGACGGCGACGGACTGGTCGAGGATCATCGGCAGGGTCGCCGCCGGCGGCGCCCCGAGCGAGGCGGGCCACTCGGTCGCGGGGGCGAGGATGAGGACCGCGCCCCATATCGTGGCGAACTAAAAGAGCAGGAGCGCGGATGCCGCCGGCAAGCGGCGTCGTGCGGCCCGAGGCGGGGAGGTGTGGGAGGTCAGATCGGTCATGGGTTCGCAGGCCTCGTTTCGGTCATCGTGATGGGGCCCGTGATGCGCCGGCCGCGGCCGATGCGCCTCGACCCGGGGTAGGGCGCGTCAGAACGGCGGCAGGCCTTCGCCCGCGCGGGCCAGTGCGAGCAGCGTCAGCCCGGCCCAGCCGGCGGCGATGGGCGGCAGCGTCCAGGCCACCGCACCTGCGGGCAGCACCGCGAGCAAGGCGAGGGCCGCGAGGGGCAGCGCCTGCATCGCGTGCACCCCCAGGAAATGGGAGATGCGGTAGTCGCCCCCCGCCAGCGACCAACCGGTCAGCGGCACGAACGGCCCTTGGGCGGGATCGACGCCGACGAAAGGACCTCCGTTCGCGCCCATCGCGCTGCCGGTCTGCGCGCCGAGCCAGCCCGCCAGGACGCAGCCCAGCATCGCCGCGAGCGGCAGCGGGTTCTCGGCGATGCCCGACCAGCCGCCCCGCAGGACGGCCGCCGCGAGCGCCAGCCCAAGCACGAACGGCACGGCGACGAGCACGCCCGCGCCCGCGGCCATGACCGTGCCGCCGATGGCGTCGAATGGAGTCGCGTCGTTGAAATGCGAGCGCACGCCGCGTCCGGCCTGGATGGACAGGAACGCGGCTTCGTAGACGATGACGACGGCGAAGAACGCGAGGCCCCCGCGGGCGACGGGATGGGCCTGCCACGCCTCCGGCAGGAGCCGGACCGCGAGCAGCACGGTGACCCCGTGCATCGCGAGCGACAGGTGGAACTTGAGCGGCTCGAGCCAGAGCGCCTCGTCGTCGAGCACGCGGCGGTCGAGGCCGAGCATCAGGAGGCCCAGCGGGATCGCGACGACGGATAGGAGGATCGCCGCGCGCAGGGCGATGCTGCCGGATGGGAGTGTGAGGGGTGCGAGGGACGTCATGGCAGGCTCCGGGCGAGGGCGCCGCGCGGGGGCGCGGCGATCGCCGTCCACCTTGCCGGACGGCCGCCGCCGCCTCATTGACGTCGGATAGGACTCGCAGGTGCAGGGCCGAATTGTCTCTCTCGGCGAACGCACTGGCGCATCGCCGGCCCCGCTCGATCGCAGGATCGAGCACGGGTTATCGCGTTTGGTGAACGTCCTCCTTGACCTGCTCACGCAGGGTGTCCGACAGCCATGCATGCACGGGGTTCTCGGCGTCGCGTCGATGCCGGACGGCGCGAACGGCGAAGGTCGGGCTCGTGAAGGGCAGCGGGACGTGGCGCAGTCCGAAGCGGGCGCAGCAGGTCTGCGCCACCCGGCGCGGGAGGGTGGCGACGAGGCCGGACTCGGCGAGGATCGACAGCGCCGGGAAGAACTGAGGCACGGTCGCGCGGACCGTTCGGCGCAACCCGAACCCGCCGAGCGCCATGTCCACGACGCCGCGCGCCACGCCCTCGGGCGCGACCAGCAGATGCGGCGCGTCCGCATAGGTGGCGGGCGTGAGGTCCTCGAAGATCGGATGGTCCGCATGCGCGGCCAGCACGTACGTCTCGACGTAGAGCGTCTCGGCCCGGAACGAGCGCCTCTCGGGGCGGGCCGGCAGGGTCTCGAAGAAGCCGATGGCCAGATCGACACGCCCGTCCGTCAGCGCCGCGAGCGCGCCTTCGCTCGACAACGTCTGCGAGTGCAGCCCGATGCGCGAGCCGATCCCGGCCACGTGGGAGATCAGCGCCGGAAGGAGCGTCGCGAGTTCGTAGTCGAAGGCGGCGATGCGCACGGACGCCTCGCTCTTCACGGGGTCGAACGCGGCCGGCGAGGCGACCGAGGCCGACAGGAGCCGCGCCGCCCGCCGGATCCCGGGCTCCAGGGCATGCGCGCGGGCCGTCGGCTCGAGCCCGTGCGCCCGGCGCACGAAGAGCGGGTCGTCGTAGAGCTCGCGCAGCCGCTTCAGCGCATGGCTCACGGCGGGCTGGGTGAGGCCCATCTCCGTGGCGACGCGCGTCGCCTTGCGGTGCCGCATCAGCCCGAGAAACACCATGAGGAGGGTCCCGTCGAGCCGCCGCAGATCAATGCTGTTTATATCACTCATTCGGCGTATTCATTATCATCTATAGCGGCCGATGTGTAGCCTCCCGTCACGATGGTCCGACGTGGGGAACCTGCGACCGGGCCGGCGTTCAACGAAGAAGAACGGGGAACCCATCATGTAGCCGACCCTCACCGGCCTGAGCGCCGCAGCCCTGATGCTGAGCGCGACCGCCCTCCACGCCGCCGGATGCGGGCCGGAGGGGCAGTCGATCCGCATCCTCGCCAGCGACTTTCCGGCCATCACCGCCGTCGCGGCGCTCGCCGAGGACAACTGCGGCGCCCAGGCGGCCGAGTTCTCGCGCAACCACACCACCGAAGCCCGCCAGATCATGAACGCCGCCCTGACGCCCGACCCGGCGGAGTACGGCAGCGTCATCGTCGCCAACTCGACCCTCGTGCAGCTGATGAACGACGGCCTCGTGCGCCCGCTGGACGATCTGATCGAGGCCTACGGCGCCGACCTCGAGCCGCGGAACATCGTGACCATCGACGGGCAGGCGATGGCCATCGCCTTCATGGCCAACTCCCAGCATCTCTTCTTGCGCACCGACATCCTGGAGCAGGCGGGCGTCGAGGGCATCCCCGCCACGTACGACGAGGTCGTCGCCGCCGCCGAGGCGATCCGGTCCGCCGGCCTCATGGAATATCCCATCGTCATGAACGCGCAGGTCGGCTGGAATGTCGGCGAGATGTTCAACATGGCCTTCCTCGCCCATGGCGGATCGTTCTTCGAGCCGGGAACGGCGAACCCCTCCATCGAGACGCCCGAGGGCATCGCCACGCTCGAGACCCTCGCATCTCTCGTCGAGTACACCAATCCGGATTACCTCACCCATGCCTCGAACGAGACCCAGGCGCTGTGGGAGGCCGGGGAGGCCGCCATCGGCATCATGTGGGGCTCGCGCGGCGGCGTGATCCTCGATGCGGAGGGATCGACCGACGAGGTGACGTCCAACACCGTCCTCGCCGGCGCGCCCACGGCCGGGGACGGCGCCGTGCCGGGCGCCACGCTCTGGTGGGACGGGTTCACCATCGCGTCCAACGTCTCGGACGAGGAGGCCGAGGCGACCTTCGCCGCCCTCGTCTCCGCGCTGACGCCCGAGATGGTGCAGGCCAACAACGACGCGGCCGTCTGGCTCCTGCCGGGCTTCGAGCCGGGGCCGGCCGCGACCGGCGTCGCCGAGACGGCGCAGGGCGGGGCGAAGTCCTATCCGATGGACCCGCAGATGGGCCTGATGCACAACGCGCTCGGGGCGGAGCTCGTCGACTTCTTCAAGGGAGACGAGAGCGCGGAGCAGGCGCTGGCCGACGCGACGGCCGCCT
Source organism: uncultured Alphaproteobacteria bacterium (assembly GCA_963833115.1). Lineage (GTDB taxonomy): Bacteria > Pseudomonadota > Alphaproteobacteria > Rhodobacterales > Rhodobacteraceae > Hasllibacter. Next base: position 1,382,138 of record CAWHWS010000002.1, read on the forward strand.
ACGTCACCTCCGCGACCGAGGCCGGCTTCCTGAAATAGGCGCCGCCGCCCCGCCTGCGCCGCGACGGCGCAGGCGGGGCGCCACCGGGCCCTGGCCCGCCCCGCGGCCGAAGGACGGACGCCCTCCATGCCCACGCGCACCTTCCTCTGGTTCGTTCTCCCGACCCTGAGCGCGATGATCCTCTTCATCGCGCTGCCCATCGTCTCGGTGATCGTCCAGTCGCTCCACGTCTCGCACGAGCAGGTCACGATCGTCGCCGAGAGCTGCGGGCCCTTCGGCTGCGAGCAGACGACCTCCGTGGACCAGGAGGCCACGCGCGCGCTGCGCGAGGCCGAGCCGCTGGGGCAGTTCAACGGGCTGGGGACCTATCTCAACCGCTCGCACCTCGCCGTCGGCGAGCTCGCGCAGGCCTGGCGCGACGCCCCCGATCTCGCCGCGTTCCTCGGCCGCGCCTACAACCTGCCCTTCTACAAGGCGCTCACGTTCACGCTGGTCTACACGGCCGTCGTCACGCCCCTCGTGATCGTGCTGGGCCTGGCCATCGCCGTCGGCGTCAACGCGCTGCCCAAGGTCGTCCGGGGGCCCTCGATCTTCGTCTCGCTCCTGCCGTTCCTCGTCACGCCCCTCGTCGGCTCGCTGATCCTCTTCTGGATGGTCGACAGCGACGGGATCATCGGCGCGACGCTGCAGAACGTCTTCGACGACGGCACGCTGAGCCTGAAGGCCTCGCCGGTCCTGACTTGGACGATGCTGATGGTCTACGGCGTCTGGCACACGCTGCCCTTCGCCTTCATCACCTTCTACGCCGGGCTGCAGACCGTCCCGCGGGATCCGCTCGAGGCGGCGATGATCGACGGCGCCTCCAAGTGGCAGCAGCTGATCTACGTGATCGTGCCGCATCTGATGCCGCTGGTCGCCTTCGTGACGCTCATGCTCCTGATGGACAACTTCCGGGTCTTCGAGCCCATCGTCAGCTTTCGCTCGGAGGCGCACGCGACGTCGCTGTCGTGGATCATCTTCAACGACCTGCGCGAAAGCGGCAATCCGCTCTACGGCTCGGCGGGCGCGACTTCGGTGCTCACGATCCTGGGCGTGTTCGTGCTCCTCTCGCCGGTCCTCGTGCGCACCTGGCGGGACTTCCGCAGGAGGCAGGCATGACGGGCCCCAGGCGCGGATACTCCGCCGCGCAGCTCCTCCTGACGGGCCTCGTCCTCGTCTGGCTCGCGGTCGCGGCCTTCCCGTTCCTCTGGACGATCTGGGGCTCGTTCAAGGTCCAGGCGGACTTCTTCTCCAAGGCCGACTGGCGCAACGCGCTCTACGGCGTCTTCACCCGCGCGGAGACCGGCGCGCCCTTCACCGGCCAGGGCTACGCCGGCGCCTGGATCGGGGAAGAGTTCTGGCGGTCCACGCTCAACACCGGGATCGTCGTCTTCTTCACCGTGACGATCTCGCTCACCTTCGGCACGCTCGGGGGCTACGCGCTCGCGCGTTCGGGGCGCAACTACGCGTTCTGGATCCTGATCGCGGCGCTCGTCTTTCGCGCGATGCCGCATATCACGCTCGTCTCGGGCTACCTGCTGCCCTTCTTCGAGTGGAACGTCTGGGGCGTCCTGCCGACGACGATCATCGTCCTCGTCGCGATCAATCAGACCTTCACCCTATGGATGCTGCACAGCTTCTTCCTCAGCATCCCCAAGGATCTCGACGAGAGCGCGATGGTCGACGGGTGCGGCCGCTTCCAGGCGTTCCGCCTCGTCATCGTGCCGGTGATGTGGCCCGGGGTGATCACGACCGGGCTCTTCAGCTTCCTGCTGGCCTATAACGACTTCACGGTCGCCTCGATGCTCCTGTCCGAGGCGAACGAGACCATGGTCCCGAAGATCGCGAGCTTCCTCGGCACGACGCAGGTCGAGGGCAACGTGATGTTCGCCGTCGCCGCCGTCGTTTCGGCCACCGTGCCGCTCTTCATCCTGGTGGTCTTCTTCCAGCGCCAGATCGTCTCCGGACTGACGGCCGGGGCGATCAAGGGATGAGCGGTGATCGCCACGACGCGCACAAGGCCGCGCTCGCCCCCGTCCGCGCCGCGATGACCGAGTTCGAGGAAGGCTCCGTCCGCCGCGCGCTCGGCGCCCTCGTCGCGCCGGACGCCGCGGTTCGCATGCCCTACCCGTTCGGCGACCAGGCCGGGCCGGACGCGCTCTACGGGGCGTGCTACGCCCCCCTGCTGGCCGCCCTCCCGGATCTCGAACGGCGGGACTGGATCGTCATGGCGGGGCCGGACGATCACGGCGCCGACTGGGTCGGCTGCGGCGGGCACTACGTCGGCACCTTCGCCGCGCCCTGGCTCGACATCCCCCCCACGGGGCACTTCGTCCACATGCGCTTCCACGAGTTCTACCGCTTCGAGGCCGGCCGCGTGGTCGAGGTCCAGGCCCTCTGGGACATTCCCGAGGTCATGATCCAGGCCGGGGCCTGGCCGCTGGCGCCGTCCCTGGGGCGCGAGATGTACATCCCCGGCCCCGCCACCCTCGACGGGATCGTGCGCGGGCCCCGCGACCCGGACGCCTCCGAGACCTCGCGGGCCCACATCGTCGACATGCTGACGCACATGAAGCGCCATCCGTCGCAGGGCGGGCCCGAGGTGATGGAGATGGAGCGCTTCTGGCATCCCCGGATGACGTGGTACGGCCCCGCCGCCATCGGCACCGGGCGCGGCATCGCGGGATTTCGCGACTGGCACCAGATCCCCTTCGTGACCGCCATGCCCGACCGCGGGCGCTACGTGGACGAGATCACCTATCACTTCTTCGGCGATGGCCCCTATGCGGCCGTGACCGGCTGGCCCAACATGATCCAGACGATCACCCATGGCGGCTGGCTCGGCATCGCGCCCGCAGGCCAGCGCATCACCATGCGCTCCCTGGATTTCTGGCGGATCGAGAACGGCCTGATCCGCGAGAACTGGGTCATGGTCGATCTGCTCGACGCGCATGCCCAACTCGGCGTGGACGTCCTCGCGCGCCTGCGGGAGTTCAACAAGGCGCGTGGGCGGGGCCGCATCGGAGGACGATAAGTCCCGATTCAACAGGGGTCCCGTCGATCCGGTCGATCCGGCGATCATCCCGGCGGCCGGCCAATGGCGTCGTCGCACGAGGCCGATCTCGAGAGTCATGGCTTGAGTTCAGCGACATGGTTAGGCGTCATGTCCGGGCCCGCCCACGCCCGCTACCGCAGCTCGAACCGATCCAGCTACGGCGCGGCGCCGCGCGTGCGAGGCTCGCCGGCGGTCTGGAGCGATCCTTCGATGCCGTGGCGCGCGGTTCCGTCAGGTCGGCGCGGCCCGCGGCCGGTTCACGGCGATGCCGCGATCCAAGCCCGTCCGGCAGCTCGGATCCCGTTCGGCCTGAGGTGCGCCCCGATCCTTGGACGCTGACGGACGCTACGATCCGAGGTCAGTCTCGTCCTCGAGAATCAGCCATCCGCCTCCGCCTCCGCGTCCGCCTCCGCCTCCGCCGCGCTGCCGCGCAGGAGGGAGCCGTCGACCCAGTCGCCGCTGGCGACCTGGCCGGTGGCGTAGCGGATGGTGCCGTCGCCCTGGCGCTGTCCGGCGCGGAAGGTGCCCTCGTAGACGTCGCCGTTGGCGTAGGTGGCGACGCCCTGGCCCTCGATCTCGCCTTCGGACCAGTCGCCCTCGTAGGTGAAGCCGCCAGGCATCTCGATCCGGCCCCGGCCGTGGCGCAGGCCGTCCGCGAAGGCGCCGGTGTAGACGGTTCCGTCGGCATAGGTCGCGGTGCCCGTGCCCTCGCGCTGGCCGTCGACCCAGTCGCCCTCGTAGACGTAGCCGTCCGGATAGGTCATCCGGCCGAGGCCATGATTGCGCGCGCCCCGGAAGGCGCCGACATAGGTGAGCCCGCCGGCATAGGTCGCGGTGCCCGTCCCCTCGATGACGCCCTCGCGCCAGTCGCCCTCGTAGGTGTTGCCGTCGGGATAGGTGATCTTGCCGGTCCCGTGGGCGAGGCCGCCGGCGAACTCCCCCTCGTAGACCGAGCCGTCGGGGTAGCGCGCCGTGCCCGTGCCCTCGATCGCGCCGCCGCGCCAGTCGCCCTCGTAGACGAAGCCGTCGGCGCCGGTGAACGTGCCGCGGCCCTGGCGGGAATCGCCCGCGAAGCCCCCCTCGTAGACGTCGCCCGAGGCGTAGGTCACGCGGCCCTCGCCGGCGCGGCGGCCGTCCGCGAAGGCGCCCTCGTAGGTGTCGCCGCCAGGATGGGCGAGGGTGCCGGCGCCGTCGATCTCGTTATCGGCCCATTCGCCGGTGTAGACCGTGCCGTCCGGCATGGTGAGGGTGCCGGTGCCCGCGCGCAGCCCGACCTCGACCGTGCCCTCGTAGACGGCGCCGTCGGGATAGACGATGCGGCCCTCGCCCTGCCGCTCGCCGTTGACCCAGTCGCCCTCGTAGACGTAGCCGGTGGGGCTCTCCATCCGGCCCGTGCCGTGGTGCTTGGCGGCGCGGAAGCCGCCCTCGTAGACGACGCCGCCGGCGTATTCGGCGCGGCCCTGGCCGGTGATCTCCCCGTCCGCCCATTCGCCCTCGTAGGTGCCGCCGTCGACGAAGGTGATGCGGCCCGTCCCCTCGGGCTTGCCGCGTCGGAACGTGCCTTCGTAGACGGAGCCGTTGGCGAAGGTGGCGCGGCCCTGGCCCTCGATCTCGCCCTCGACCCAGGCGCCGGAATACTCGTAGCCGTTGGGCAGCCGGTAGGTGCCGGTGCCGTGCTGGAGCCCGCCGAGGAAGGTGCCCTCGTAGACGCCGCCGTCCTCGTACTGCTTGGTGAAGACCTCGCCATCGGCCTGGGCGGCGGCGGCGACTGGGGCGAGCGCGATCAGCGCGGCGATCAGCGCGGGGGCGGCGGGGTGGGTCATGGCGGGCGGTCCCTGCTGGCGTGCGGCCCGGAGGCTACCGCGGCGCGGGTGGGCCCGCAACGCCGGGCCGGCGCGCTTTCGCCCGGCGCGGCGCCGGTATAGGGCGGCGGCCGGGGATGCGCCCCCGGCATCCCGGAGGGCCCGCCCGTGACCGACCGCTTCCGCATCACCCTGGCGCAGCTCGACGCGGTCGTCGGCGACCTTTCGGGCAACGCGGACAAGGCGATGGCCGCCTGGGAGGAGGGGCGCGCGGCGGGCGCCGACCTCGTGATGCTGCCCGAGATGTGGATCACGGGCTACCAGACGCAGGACCTCGTGATGAAGCCCGCCTTCGCCGCCGACGCGATGCGCCATGTCGAGGCGCTCGCCGCCCGCTGCGCGCGGATCGACCCCGAGGGCCCGGCGATGGCCGTGGGCGGGCCGCGGATGGAGGGGGCCCGGCTCTTCAACGCCTACTGGATCCTGAAGGGCGGGGCGGTCACGGCGACGGTCCTGAAGCACAGGCTGCCCAACGAGACGGTGTTCGACGAGGAGCGCCTCTTCGAGCACGGCCCCCTGAGCGGTCCGATCGCCATGGGCAACGAGATCCGCGTCGGCTGCCCGATCTGCGAGGACGCCTGGCATCCCGACGTGGCCGAGACGCTCGCCGAGACGGGGGCGCAGGTGCTGCTGGTGCCGAACGGCTCGCCCTATTACCGGGGCAAGTTCGACGTGCGGATGAGCCACATGGTGGCGCGCGTGGTCGAGACCGGGCTCCCGCTCGTCTACCTCAACCTCGTGGGCGCGCAGGACGACCAGATGTTCGACGGCGGGTCCTTCGTCCTCAACCCCCATGGCGAGCTGGCGATGCAGATGCCGCTCTTCGAGGAGTGCGTGCGGCATGTGGACTTCGAACGCGGGCCGGAGGGTTGGCGCGCCGTGCCGGGGGAGGTGACGCGCCATCCCGGCGAGTGGGAGCAGGACTACCGCGTCATGGTCGAGGCCGTGCGGGGATATTTCCGCAAGACGGGGTTCGCGCGGGCGCTGCTGGGGCTTTCGGGCGGCGTGGACAGCGCGATCGTGGCGGCGATCGCGGCGGACGCGCTGGGCGCGGACAAGGTGCGCGGCGTGATGCTCCCCTCGCGCTACACCTCGCAGGCGTCGCTCGACGACGCGGCCGAGGTCGCGCGGCGGCTCGGGATCGCGCTCGAGGAGGTGCCGATCTCCGGGGGCGTCGAGGCGATCCACGACGCGCTCGAGGCGCAGTTCTCAGGCACCGCGCCGGGGATCGCGGAGGAGAACCTCCAGTCGCGGCTGCGGGGGCTGCTGCTGATGGCGCTGTCGAACAAGACGGGGGAGATGCTGCTGACGACGGGCAACAAGTCCGAGGTCGCGGTGGGCTACGCCACGATCTACGGCGACATGTCGGGCGGCTACAACCCGGTGAAGGACCTCTACAAGACCCGGCTGTTCGAGACCTGCCGATGGCGGAACCGGGAGCACCGCGGCTGGATGATGGGGCCGGCGGGCGAGGTGATCCCCCCGGCGGTGATCGACAAGGCGCCGTCCGCCGAGCTGCGCGAGGATCAACGAGACGAGGATTCGCTGCCGCCCTATCCGGTGCTGGACGACATCCTGGAGCGGCTGGTGGACGGCGAGCAGTCGGTCGGGGACTGCGTCGCGGCCGGACATGACCGCGACGTGGTGACGAGGATCGAACAGTTGATCTACGCGAGCGAATACAAGCGTTTCCAGTCGGCGCCCGGCCCGCGCCTCACCGGGCGGGCATTCTGGCTCGATCGCCGCTATCCGATCGTGAACCGCTGGCGCGACGCCGGCTGAGGCGCTCCCGCCCGCCCTCGTCGCCTTGCGGCGCCTCGCGCGGTTGGGCCGGGCGCCTCGTCGCTGCGCGACGTCGGCGCGGCCGCTGCGCTGGCGGGGGGCGTCCTTGGGGCGGGAACGCCTTGGACGGAGGTGCGCCTCCGGCGGGGATACTTGGATCAAGATGAGGGAGCGGGTCCGACGTCTTCTCCTGCCCCCTCATCTTGACGGAAATATCCCGGGGAGCGGGAGGGGCAGCGCCCCTCGCAGGGCCGGGCGAGGGGGGCTTCAGCTCCCCGAGCCCGGCCCTTTCCCCTCTGCCGAGGGCTGCTTCAGCAGGCCGTACTTGCGGAGCTTTACGTAGAGGGACTGGCGCGAGAGGCCCAGCATCTCGGCGGCGGCGACGCGGTTGTTGGAGGTCAGCTCCACCGCCGTCTCGATGCACATCTTCTCGACCACGTCGGTCGTCTCGCTGACGATCTCGCGCAGGGTGGACTGCCCGACGAGCTCCATCACCGACCGGACGGCGTCGTCGCTGACCGCCGTGCCCGGGCGCCGGGCCCCGTCGGAGCGGCCCGCGTCGCGCAGCACGAAGGCGTGGGCCGCGGCGGAGCCTTCGGGCAGGGAGCAGGCCGAGATCTCCACCGGCGTCTCCTCGCCGTAGCGCGGCAGCAGGCGGGTCGCGTAGAGGCGCAGGCCGCCGGGGCTCGCCGATTGTTCGAGGAGGACGCCGAGGTCGAAGGAGCCGCGCCCAAGGTGGTCCGACAGGGACCGGCCGCGCACGCCCCGCGCGGTCGGCGCGCCGGCCATCGCCGCGAAGGCCTCGTTCGCCGCGAGGACCAGGCCGGCCGCGTCGGTGAAGACGATGCCGTCCGGCCCGGCGGACCAGAGCCCGGCCAGCCGCGAGGCCATCGCGCTCGTCGCCGGGGCGCCGCCGCCCTCGTCCAGCCGGACCAGGAGGACGCGCTCTCCGCCGGCCCGAAAGACGGTCGGGTGCAGGATCGCGGCCCTCGCGCCGCCGGGCAGGCGCAGCTCGAGGGCGCCGGGGGGCTCGGCCTCCGCCGCGGCGGCCAGGCGGCGGCGCAGGTCGTCGCCCGCCTCCGGGAACAGGTCCGCCAGCCGTGCGCCCGCGAGTTGACCGCGGGTCCGGCCGAGCATCGCGGCGGCCGCCTCGTTGCCTTCCATCACGCGGGCGTCGCCCTCGGAGACGAAGAGGATGCCGGCGGCCACGGCCTCCATCAGGGCGCGGTAGCGAACGCCCAGGGCGCGCCGGTCCTCGTAGTCGCGCTCCAGCGCCATCTGGGCGCGCACGAGCTGCTGCTGCATCTCGGCGATGGGCTTCATGTCGTGCCCGAGCATCAGCACGGCGCCGTCGGGCCCGATCTGATGGAAGCTGTAGCGGACGGGAAAGTCCCACCGCGCCTCGCCGGAATGGTTGAGCTCGGCGGGCCGGGGCGTCGCGCCCCCCGCGGCCACGTCGAGCGCGGCGTCGAGCTTGACGACGCTCTCGACCTCCAGGAAGCGCCGCAGGTCGGTGCCGACCCAGTGGTCGAGGCGCCCATGGGTCCGGTGGGCGGCGTTGGTGAGCACCGACAGGACCCGCCCCTCGGCCGTCACGACGACCGAGAGGTCCGCGACGCCGGCGATGATGTCGCCCAGGATCTCCGGCGCGATCAGGGGGATCGCCCCCCCGTTCCAGTAGCGGGCGCCGCGCGAGGTCATGCCGGCCCGGCCGGGGGCGGGCGGGCGCCCGCGGCGGCGGCGCGCCGCGCGGGGCCGAAGACCCCGCAGGCGGCCGCGGCGCGCACGATGTCCGTGCCGACATGGTCGGCGCCGCAGGCCGCGCGGATGCGCTCGAGGCCTTGCTCCGCGGCGCAGGATTCGGTCGAGACGATCGAGCCGCCGACGGCGATGCCGACCGGGCGGCCCGCGGCCGCGCGCACGAGCGCCACGAATCCGCCCAGCACCTCGGTGTCCTGCGCCGCGCCGGCGGAGAGGGCGATCATGTCGAAGCCGCCGCCGCGAACGATGTCCAGCACCTCGTCGTCGGGGCACCCGACGCTCAGGCGCACGGAGACCGCGGCGCGGCGCAGCTGGGCGGCCGCGATCATCGCGCCGAGGCTGTGGTCGTCGCCCTCGCGCAGGACGAGGAGCGCGGTGCCGCCGTCGCCGCCGCCGCGCTCGGGCGGGCCGGACCCCTCGGAGAGATCGCGCAGGAGCGCCTGGAGCCGGGCGGTGCCGACGGTGACGGCGGCGAAGCTCATCTCGTCGCCGACCCAAGCCTCCCCGAGGCGGCGGGCGGCGGCGGGGAGATAGACGTCGACGATGTCCTCGGGCGTGAGGCCGGCCGCGGTCATCGCGTCGATCGCGGTGCCCAGCCGGCCGCGGTCCTCGTCCGAGAGGGCGGCGAGGAGCGAGCCCAGGACGTCGGGATCGGGCAGGCCGGCGGCGCGCGGCGCGACGACCCGTAGCTTGGTGAGGGCGCCGCGCGCCAGCGCGTCGTGGAGGCCGGACGGCCCGCGGGCCTCCGCGGCGTCGGTGCCCGCATGATCGGCTCGGGGGTCTCGCTCGCGGCGGTTCTGGCGGTCATCGGTCATCGGTCATCCCTCCCGGTTCCTCGATGCCTGACCATGCGGACCCGTTCCCGTCCTGTCGATCCGGCCCGTGAGGCGGATCGCTCCGGCGAGGCCTCCGAGAGCCCCCCTGCCGGCGACACATTGGCGCAGGCAGGGGATCTGTCAACCGAAATGGACAGCAGAGGAGGCAATCATGAGCGTAATGCTGTAAACCGACGCTCCGGGCATGTGTCACGTGTAGTTGACACATTGGGGACGCCCGATCATGGTCGTCGGCGAACGGGCCGCTCGGGAGGAGCGACATGACATCGACCACCGCTGCTGCCCCGGCCCTCTACACGGCCACCGAGCGCGCCCGGCGAGACGCCACGCCCTGGACCCTCGTGCAGGGCGTGCTGGCGCCGGTCCAGTTCGCGGTGTTCCTCGTCTCGCTGGCCCTCGTGGTCCGCGCCCTCGCCACCGGCGAGGGGCATCAGGCGGCGGCGCTCTCGGTCCTCCTCAAGACGGCGGTCCTGCTCACGATCATGGTGACCGGCTCGATCTGGGAGAAGGTCGTGTTCGGGCACTGGCTCTTCGCGCCGGCCTTCTTCTGGGAGGACGTGGTGAGCATGGGCGTGATCGCGCTGCACCTCCTCTACTGCTGGGCGCTCCTGACCGGGGCGCTGGGCGCGGACGGGCAGCTCGCGATCGCGCTCGCGGCCTACGCGGCCTACGTGGTCAACGCGGCGCAGTTCGTCTGGAAGCTGCGGATGGCGCGCCTGTCGGCGCCCGCCGCGGGGGTGCCGGCGTGAGCGGCTGCACCGACGCCCCGGTCCTGCGCGAGCGCGGCCAGCGCGAGGTCTTCTGCGGGCTGACGGGAATCATCTGGCTGCACCGCAAGATGCAAGACGCGTTCTTCCTCGTGGTGGGCTCGCGCACCTGCGCGCACCTGCTGCAGTCGGCCGCCGGGGTGATGATCTTCGCCGAGCCGCGATTCGGGACCTGCATCCTCGACGAGGGCGACCTGGCCGGCATGAACGACATGCACGACGAGCTCGACCGCGAGGTCGCGCGGCTGCTGGCCCGGCGGCCGGACATCAGGCAGCTCTTCCTCGTCGGGTCCTGCCCGTCGGAGGTCATCAAGCTCGACCTGGAAAAGGCGGCGCAGCGGCTGGACGGGATCACCGCCGGCGTGAGGGTGCTGAACTATTCCGGCTCGGGCATCGAGACGACGTTCACCGAAGGCGAGGACGCCTGCCTGGCCGCGATGGTCCCGCAGATGGCGGGATCGGACGCGCGGCAGCTGATCGTCGCGGGCGCGCTGCCCGACGTGGTCGAGGACCAGATGCTGGCGCTGCTGGACGCGATGGGCGTGGGGCCGGTGGCGGTGCTGCCGGGGCGCACGGCCGAGGCCGCGCCGGCGGTGGGACCGAACACGGTCTACGCCCTCGCGCAGCCCTTCCTCGGGGAGACCTCCGCCGAGCTGACCCGGCGCGGCGCGCGGCACCTGCCGGCGCCCTTCCCCTTCGGCGAGGCGGGCACGACCGCCTGGCTGCGCGCGATCGCCGCCGAGTTCGGCGTGGACGACGCGACCTTCGAACGGGCTACGGCAGCGCCGCGCGCCCGGGCCGCCAAGGCCGTCGCCAAGGCGGCCGAGCCGCTCGCGGGCAAGTCGGTCTTCTTCTTCCCGGACAGCCAGCTCGAGATCCCGCTGGCCCGGTTCCTGACGACCGAATGCGGGATGACCGCGATCGAGGTCGGCACGCCCTACCTGCACCGCGGCGTGCACGGGCCGGACCTCGCGCTGATCCCCGGCGGGCCGGTGATCTCCGAGGGGCAGGACGTGGACATGCAGCTCGACCGCGCGCGGGCGGCCAAGGCCGACCTGACGGTGTGCGGGCTCGGGCTGGCGAACCCGCTGGAGGCCGAGGGCCTGACGACCAAATGGGCGATCGAGCTCGTGTTCACGCCGATCCACTTCTACGAGCAGGCCGGCGACCTGGCCGGCATCTTCGCCCGGCCGCTGCGCCGGCGCGCGGCCATCGCGGCGCTGCACCCGGCGCGCGCGCCGCGGGGGGCCCGCCCCCTGGAGGCCGCGGAATGAAGCTGGCGCTCTGGACATACGAGGGGCCCCCGCACGTGGGCGCGATGCGCGTCGCGACCGGCATGAAGGGCCTGCACTACGTTCTGCACGCGCCGCAGGGCGACACCTATGCCGACCTCCTCTTCACCATGATCGAGCGGCGGGGCCACCGGCCCCCGGTGACCTACACCACGTTCCAGGCGCGCGACCTCGGCGCCGACACGGCCGGGCTCTTCAAGGACGCCTGCCGCGCGGCCTACGAGCGCCACCGCCCCGAGGCGATGATCGTCGGCGCGTCCTGCACCGCCGAGCTGATCCAGGACGACACCGGCGGGCTGGCCGAGGCGCTGGATCTGCCGATCCCGGTGATCCCGCTCGAGCTGCCCTCCTACCAGCGCAAGGAGAACTTCGGCGCGGACGAGACGTTCTACCGCATCGTGCGCGCCCTGGCGAAGCCGGCGGAGCGCACGGCGCGGGTGTCCTGCAACATCCTGGGCGCGACGGGCCTCGGCTTCCGCCACCGCGACGACGTCGAGGAGGTCGCGGCGATGCTCGACGGGCTCGGGATCGACGTGAACGTGGCGGCGCCGATGGGCGCGCGGCCGGCGGACATCGCCCGGCTCGGGGCCGCGCACTTCAACGTGCTGCTCTACCCCGAGACCGCCGAGAGCGCGGCGCGGCACCTGGAGAAGACCTGCGGCCAGCCGTTCACCAAGGTGATCCCGATGGGCGCCGTCGGCACGCGGGCCTTCGTCGCGGAAGTGGCGAAGCTGGCGGGCCGCGAGCTGACGCTCGACGAGGGCCGGATGCGGATGCCCTGGTGGTCGTCCTCGGTCGACAGCACCTACCTGACCGGCAAGCGGGTCTTCGTCTTCGGGGACGCGACGCACGCCATGGCCGCGGCGAAGGTCGCGCGGGACGAGATGGGCTTCGAGATCGCGGGGCTCGGCTGCTACAACCGCGAGTTCGCGCGGCCCGTCCGGGCGCTGGCGCGGGAGATGGGCGTCGAGGCGACGATCACCGACGACCACATGGAGGTCGAGGCGGCGATCGAGGCGGCGGCGCCGGAGCTGATCCTCGGCACGCAGATGGAGCGGCACATCGCCAAGCGGCTCGGCATCGGCTGCGCGGTCATCAGCGCGCCGGTCCACGTGCAGGACTTCCCCGCCCGGCACTCGCCGGTGATGGGGCCGGAGGGGGCGAACGTCCTCTTCGACACGATCGTGCACCCGCTGGTCATGGGGCTGGAGGACCACCTCCTGCACATGTTCCGCGAGGATTTCGAGTTCCACGGGGCCGCGGGCCCCTCGCATCACGGCCATCACGAGGACCGCCGCGGCATGGAGGCCCCGGGGGGCGCGGGGGGCGGCGCCCCCCGCCCGGCCCAACCGGAGGAGCCGCCGGAGGCGGCGACGACGGGCGGGAGCCTTCCCGTCTCGTGGCGCCCGGATGCCGAGGACGAGCTCCGCAAGATCCCGTTCTTCGTGCGCGGCAAGGCCCGCCGCAACACCGAGGCCTTCGCCCTCCTGAAGGGCCTGGCCGAGATCGACCGCGAGACCCTCTACGAGGCGAAGGCACATTATGCTCGATGACGCGAACATGCAGGCGGCGGCGACCTACCGGGTCGTGATCGTGACCCTCGACAGCCACGCCGCCGGGCCGGCGGCACGCGCCGCCGCGCGCATGGGCGCCGACTTCCCCGGCCTCTCGGTCGAGATCCACGCCGCCGCGGAATGGGGCGCGCATCCCGAGGCCCTCGACGCGGCGCGGCAGGCCGTGGCCGCCGCCGACATCGTGATCGCGAACCTCCTCTTCCTCGAGGAGCACGTCGAGGCGATCCGCCCCGTGATGGAGGCTCGCCGCCCGCATTGCGACGCGATGGTCGGCCTGATCTCCGACAAGGCCATCGTGCAGCTCACCAAGATGGGCGACCTCGACATGGCGCGCCCGGCGAGCGGCGTGATGAAGCTCCTCAAGAAGCTGCGCGGCGGAAGCGCGGGCAAGCCCGCCTCGGGCGCGGGGCAGATGAAGGCGCTGCGGCGGCTCCCCAAGCTGCTGCGCTACGTGCCCGGCACGGCGCAGGACCTGCGGCAGTGGTTCCTGTCGATGCAGTATTGGCTCGGCGGCTCGGACGAGAACGTCGAGGCGATGCTCCGCGCCCTCATCTCGCGCTACGGCCGCGAGGACTGGCGCGGCGGGGAGGTGGCGGCGCCGGTCGAGTACCCCGATATCGGCCTCTGGCACCCCCGGACGGGCATCGTCACCGAGGCCGCGAAGCTGCCCCGTCCGGCGGGGGCGGTCGCGACCGTGGGCCTCCTGATGATGCGCTCCTACGTCCTGTCGGGCGACACCGCGCATTACGCCGCCGTCATCGCCGCCTTCGAGGCGCGCGGCCTCGCGGTCGTGCCGGCCTTCGCCGGCGGGCTCGACGGGCGCCCCGCGATCGAGGCCTACCATGCGGGGCGGATCGACGCGCTCGTCGGCCTGACCGGGTTCTCCCTCGTCGGCGGGCCGGCCTACAACGACAGCGCCGCGGCGGCGCAGGCCCTGGGCGCGCTCGACGTGCCCTATCTCGCGGCGCACCCGCTCGAGTTCCAGACGCTCGGCGAATGGGCCGCCGACGGGCGCGGGCTCGGCCCGGTCGAGACGACGATGCTGATCGCCCTGCCGGAGATCGACGGCGCGACGAACCCGTCCGTCTTCGCCGGGCGCCTCTCCGGCGCGGCCTGCACCGGCTGCGCGCGCGGCTGCCGCGGCGCGGGGGACAAGGCGATGGCGCCGTGCCCAGAGCGGATCGAGGCGCTGGCCGGCCGGGCGCTCAAGGCCGCGATGCTGCGCCGGGCGCGCAACGAGGACCGGCGCGTCGCCGTGGTCCTCTTCGGCTTCCCGCCCAATGCCGGCGCGGCCGGGACGGCGGCGTATCTCTCGGTCTTCGAGAGCCTGCACGCCACGCTCCGGCGCATGCGGGACGAGGGCTACACCGTCGACGTGCCCGCCACGGTGGACGATCTGCGCGCCGCGATCCTCACGGGCGGCGAGGCGCAGGGCATGGACGCGAACGTGGCCGCCCACGTGCCGGCCGACGCGATGGTCGCCGACTGCCCCTGGCTGGGCGAGATCGAGGCGGCCTGGGGCCCCGCGCCGGGCCGCGCGCAATCGGACGGGCGCGGCGTCTTCGTCCTGGGTCGCCGGTTCGGGAACGTCTTCGTCGGGCTGCAGCCGGCCTTCGGCTACGAGGGCGACCCCATGCGCCTGATGTTCGAGGGCGGGTTCGCCCCGACGCACGCCTTCGCCGCGTTCTACCGCTGGCTGGCGCGCGATTTCGGCGCCGACGCGGTGCTGCATTTCGGCATGCACGGCGCGCTCGAGTTCATGCCGGGCAAGCAGTCGGGCGCGTCCGGCGCGTGCTGGCCCGCGCGCCTGATCGGCGATCTGCCCAACGTCTACCTCTACGCGGCGAACAACCCCTCCGAGGCGACCCTGGCCAAGCGCCGCTCGGGCGCGGTGACCGTGACCCACGTGACCCCGCCGCTGGCGAAGGCCGGGCTCTACAAGGGGCTGACCGAGTTGAAGGAAAGCCTCGGCGCCTGGCGCAGGATGTCCGCCGAGGATCGCGCCGGCGAGGCGGGCGCCGAGCTTGCCGAGATGATCGCGGGGCAGGGCGCGGCGGTGGACCTGACCGGCGCGCCGGACGAGCTCTGGCGCGCCGTCCTGGAGACGGAGAGCGCGCTCATCCCCGACGGGCTGCACGTGATCGGCCGGGCGCCGACGCCGGACGCGATCCGGATGCTGATGGAGAGCGCGGGCATCGACGCGGTCGAGGCCGCGCGCCTCCTCGATCCGGCGCACGAGCTGGACGGGCTGATGACCGCGCTGGCGGGCCGCTTCGTGCCCCCCGTGCCCGGCGGCGACCTGATCCGCAGCCCCGCGATCCTGCCGGCCGGGCGCAACATCCACGCGTTCGACCCGTTCCGCATGCCGACCGCCTTCGCCATGGCGGAGGGGCGCAAGCAGGCCGAGCTCCTCCTCGCCGCGAGCCCCGCCCTGCCGGGCTCGGTGGCGGTGGTGCTGTGGGGCTCCGACAACATCAAGTCCGATGGCGGGCCGATCGCGCAGGCGCTGGCCCTGATGGGCGCCAAGCCGCGCTTCGACGGCTTCGGTCGCCTGGCGGGCGCGGACCTGGTGCCCCTGGTGGACCTCGGCCGCCCGCGGATCGACGTGGTGATGACGCTCTCGGGCATCTTCCGCGACCTGCTGCCGCTGCAGACGAAGCTCCTGGCCGAGGCCGCGCTGAAGGCCGCGATGGCCGACGAGCCCGGCAGCGAGAACTTCGTGCGCGCCCACGCGCTGGCGCAGATGGCGAAGACCGGCTGCACCATCGAGGAGGCCGCGCTTCGTGTCTTCTCCAACGCCGAGGGCGCCTACGGCTCGAACGTGAACCAGCTCATCGACAGCGGCGCCTGGGACGACGAGGGCGAGCTCGCGGACGCCTACGAGGCGAGGAAGGGCTTCGCCTACGGCGTGGACGGCCTCGCGGTGCGGCGCCCGGACCTGCTGGCCGCCGCCCTAAGCCAGGTCGAGGTGGCGTATCAGAACCTGGAGAGCGTCGAGCTGGGCGTGACCAGCGTGGACCATTACTTCGACACGCTCGGCGGCATCTCCCGCGCGGTGAAGCGGGCCCGCGGCACCGAGGCGAAGGTGCTCATCGGCGACCAGACGCGGGGGACCGCCAAGGTCCGCACGCTCAAGGAGCAGGTCGCGCTCGAGACCCGCTCGCGCGCTCTCAACCCCCGGTTCTACGAGCCCCTGCTGGAGCACGGGCACGAGGGGGTGCACGCGATCGAGAGCCACGTGACCAACACGCTGGGCTGGTCGGCGACCACGGGCGAGGTCGAGCCCTGGGTCTATCAGCGCATCTCCGAGACCTTCGTGCTCGACGCGGCGATGCGCGAGCGGCTGGCGGCCCTGAACCCCGCCGCCTCGGCGCGGATGGCGAACCGGCTTCTGGAGGCGTCCGACAGGGCGTTCTGGTCGCCGGACGCCGCGACGCTGTCGGCGTTGCAGGGCGCGGCCGACGCGCTCGAGGACCGGCTGGAGGGGATCGCGTGAGGGGGATGCTCCCGCCCCCGTCCGGCGCCTGCGGCGCCTCCCGGCGTTGGGCCGGGCCGGGGGGCGCCGCCCCCCGGACCCCCCGGGGCCGCACCGAACCGCAAACGGCGCCATGCGCCACGGAAAGGAGGGCCGCATGAGCCCGCTCGACATCACCCCGCCGCAGCTCCGTGGCCACCCCAACGACCGCGGATCCGACGGCGAGGGGTCCGTCCAGGTCCATCAGGACGAGGACGCCAAGATCGAGGGCGCCAAGGTGTTCTCGGTCTACGGCAAGGGCGGGATCGGCAAGTCGACGACCTCCTCCAACCTCTCGGCCGCCTTCGCCTCCATGGGCAAGCGCGTCCTGCAGATCGGGTGCGACCCAAAGCACGACAGCACGTTCACGCTCACCGGCACCCTCGTGCCGACGGTGATCGACATCCTCAAGGACGTGGACTTCCACCCCGAGGAGCTGCGCCCCGAGGATTTCGTGTTCGAGGGCTGGGGCGGCGTGAAGTGCGTCGAGGCGGGTGGCCCGCCCGCCGGCACCGGCTGCGGCGGCTACGTGGTGGGGCAGACGGTCAAGCTCCTCAAGCAGCACCGCATGCTGGAGGACACCGACGTCGTGATCTTCGACGTGCTGGGCGACGTGGTGTGCGGGGGCTTCGCGGCGCCGCTGCAGCACGCGGACCGGGCGCTGATCGTGACCGCCAACGACTTCGACTCGATCTACGCGATGAACCGGATCATCGCGGCGGTGCAGGCCAAGTCGAAGAACTACAAGGTGCGGCTCGCGGGCTGCGTCGCCAACCGGTCCAAGGACACCGACGAGGTGGACCGCTACTGCCGCACGGTGGGCTTCAACCGGATCGCGCACATGCCCGACCTGGACGCGATCCGCCGCTCGCGCCTGAAGAAGAAGACGCTGTTCGAGATGGACGGCGATCCGGAGATCATGGCCGTGCGCGCCGAGTACGTGCGCCTGGCGACGACGCTCTGGAACGGGACCGACCCGCTGGCGCCCGCGCCGCTCCCGGACCGGGAGATCTTCGAGCTGCTGGGGTTCGACTGATGGATGCTAGCATCCACCGCGGCCGTGCCGACCCGCAGACGGTTCCCGCCGGGACCTATGCCGCGACGCGTGATCGCCTCGAGACCTATTTCGACCGCACCGCGGCCGCGACCTGGGAGCGGCTGACCTCGGACGCGCCGGTGAGCCGCATCCGGGCGACGGTGCGGGCGGGGCGGGCCGAGATGCGCGAGCTGCTGCTCTCGCGGCTGCCCGACGACCTGACCGGGATGCGCGTGCTCGACGCCGGCTGCGGGCCGGGGGACGTCTGCGTCGCGCTGGCGCGGCGGGGCGCGGACGTGGTGGGCGTGGACCTGTCCGCGAGCCTGCTGGACGTCGCGCGCGAGCGGATGCCGGCGGACGTCGCGGGCCGCATCGACCTGCGCGCCGGGGACATGACGGATCGCGGCCCATGGCCGGTTCGACGCGGTGATCGCGATGGACAGCCTGATCCATTACCGCACGCCCGACCTCGCGGGCGCGCTGGAGCGGCTGCGGGCGCGCAGCGGGGCGATCCACTTCACCGTGGCGCCGAAGACGCCGCTACTGACGGCGATGTGGTGGGCGGGCAAGGCGTTCCCCCGCTCGGACCGCTCGCCGATGATCGTGCCCCAGTCCGAGGGCCGCCTGCGCGCCGCGCTCGGCGGCGGCACCCTGACCGGGGGCCGGACGGTCGCCTCGGGGTTCTACATCTCCCGCGCGATGGCCCTGACGTGAGGATCGTGCAGCGCCTCCCGGCCAACTGGCTCCCCTTCGCGGACGCGGCCTCCGAGGGGCTGCCGATGGCGCAGCTCCTGCGGATGTCGCTGTTCCAGGTGTCGGTCGGCATGGCCTCGGTGCTGCTCCTGGGCACGCTCAACCGGGTGATGATCGTCGAGCTCTCGGTGCCGGCGATGATCGTCGCGTTCATGGTGGCGCTGCCGGTGCTGATCGCGCCGTTCCGGGCGCTGCTGGGCTTTCGCTCGGACACGCACCGCTCCGCCATCGGCTGGAAGCGGGTGCCCTATCTCTGGTTCGGCTCGCTCTGGCAGATGGGCGGCCTGGCGATCATGCCCTTCGCCCTCCTGGTGCTCGCCGGGCAGCAGGCGGTCGGCCCGGCCTGGGCGGGCGAGGTCCTGGCGGCGCTGGCCTTCGTGATGACCGGGGCGGGGATGCACATGGTGCAGACCGCGGGCCTCGCGCTCGCCTCCGACAGGGCCGACGAGGCGACGCGGCCCCGGGTGGTGGCGCTCCTCTACGTCGCGTTCCTGGTCGGGATGGCGCTCTCGGCGGTGATCGTGGGCCTCCTGCTGCGCGACTTCGCGCCGCTGCGGCTGGTGCGCGTGGTGCAGGGCGCGGCGCTGGTGGGGCTGGCGCTCAACGTCGTGGCGCTCTGGCGGCAGGAGAAGATGGCGCCGATGAGCCGCGCCGAGCGCGCCGCCCCGCGCCCGCGGTTCCGCGACGCCTGGAGCGACTATGCCGAAGGCGGGCACGCGGGGCGCCTCCTGGCGGTCGTGGCGCTGGGCGGGCTCGGCTTCGGGATGCAGGACGTGCTCCTCGAGCCCTATGGCGGAGAGGTCCTGGGCCTCTCGGTCGCGGCCACCACGTCGCTCACGGCGGTCTGGGCGGCGGGGGCGCTGGCGGGGTTCGTGCTGGCCGGGCGGCGGATGATGCGCGGGGCCAACCCCTACCGGATCGCGGGCACGGGGCTCCTGTGCGGGATCGCGGCGTTCTGCGCGGTGATCTTCGCGGCGCCCACGGGCTCGGTGCCGCTGTTCTACGCCGGCGCGGGCGGCATCGGCCTTGGCGGTGGGCTCTTCGCGGTCGCGACCCTCACGGCCGCGATGACGATGCCGGCGCGCGGCGCCTCGGGCCGCGGCCTGGCGCTCGGCGCCTGGGGCGCGGCGCAGGCGACGGCAGCGGGCGCGTCCATCGCGCTGGGCGGCGCGATCCGCGACGCGGTGGGCACCCTCGCTGAGGCCGGCGCGCTCGGCCCCGCCCTGGCGGACGGATCGACCGGCTACTCGGTGGTCTGGCACCTGGAGATCGGGCTCCTCTTCGCCACGCTCGTGGTGCTGGGCCCCCTGGTGCGCACCGCCGGAACCCTCACCATGCCGGGCCGGATCGGCCTGGCGGAATTCCCGAACTGAACGAAGACGGAGGAGACCACCATGATACTCGACCATATCGACCTCGCGCAGGTGGCGATCTGGGGCTTCTGGCTCTTCTTCGCGATCCTGATCTACTACCTCCAGACGGAGAACATGCGCGAGGGCTACCCGCTCGAGAGCGATGACGGGAAGCCTTCCGCGAA
This sequence comes from uncultured Alphaproteobacteria bacterium, assembly GCA_963833115.1. Taxonomy (GTDB): domain Bacteria; phylum Pseudomonadota; class Alphaproteobacteria; order Rhodobacterales; family Rhodobacteraceae; genus Hasllibacter. The sequence goes on from CAWHWS010000002.1 coordinate 1,401,946, forward strand.
CCAGGGACCGTTCCCCCTGCCGAGCCCCAAGACCTTCATCCTGCCCCATGGCCGCGGCGAGAGGACCGTGCCGGACTACCGGCCCGAGGACCGCGACCTTCCCCTGGCGCGCACCTCCGAGGCGAACGGCTTCCCGTTCGCGCCGGTGGGCGATCCGATGGAGGGGGGCGTCGGCCCCGGCGCCTGGGCGCCGCGCCGAGACGTGCCGGAGCTCGACGGCAAGGGCCACGCCAAGATCGTGCCGATGAGCCATGCCGAGAGCTTCTCGGTCAGCGCGGGCAACGATCCGCGCGGCCTCACGGTCGTGGCCGGTGACGGGGTGCCGGTGGGCAACGTCGTCGACATGTGGATCGACGAGCCCGAGGCCCTGGTGCGCTATCTGGAGGTCGACCTCTTCGAGGGCGGCGGGCGCAAGCTGATCCCGCTCTATTTCGCGCGGATCAAGTCCGACCGGGTGCTGGTGCGCTCGATCTTCTCCGAGCACTTCGGACGCGTGCCGGGGATCAAGTCCTCCGGGCAGATCACGCTCCTCGAGGAGGAGAAGATCATGGCCTGGTATGGCGGCGGCACGATGTACGCGACGCCGTCGCGGGCGGGGCGTTGAGATGATGCGCGCACCCATCCCGAGGACGACATCCGGCCCGAGCCGGTGCGCGGCCTGCCGGAGATGCTCCCCGAGGGCGAGCGCATCGTATGGCAGGGGGCGCCGTCCCCCTGGCGCCTGACGGCCGAGTGCCTCAAGGCCCGGTGGATCATGGTCTGGTGCGCGCTCCTCGCGCTCTGGCGCGGCGGCGCCGCCCTGGCGGACGGCACGATGGCCGACGCCGCCCGGGTGGTCGCGACCTATGCCCTGATCGGGGCCGCCGCGGTCGCGATCCTCTATCTCTGCGGCGCCGTGATGGCGCGCTCGACCGTCTACACCCTGACGAACAGGCGCGTGGTCATGCGCATCGGCGCGGCGCTCACGGTGACCCTCCAGGTGCCGTTCTCGCGCATCGGCTCGGCGGACTACGCGGCCGGCCCCGGGGGCACCGGCACGATCAGCTTCGTGCCCATCGGCGACGGCAAGCTCGGCACGCTCGCGCTCTGGCCGCATTGCCGGCCCTGGGCCAAGCGCGCGCAGCCGGCGTTCCGCGCGATCCCGGACGCGGCCTATGTCGCGGGCCTCGTCGGCGACCTCGCCACCGGGGGCGCGCCGATGGCGCGGCCGTCCGCGGCCCCGGCCAGGAGCCACCCCGCCGCCGGCCTCGTGCCGGCCGAATAGGACCTTCGGGCCCTCGAAACTCGAAGAGGACAGGACATGGACGCGCAACTTCGCCAGATCCGCGAGCGGGACAGGGAGATGATCCCGCCGAACCTCCTGCGGGCGATGCTCGCGCTGGCGCTCGGCTCCCTGGCGCTGGTGACCTTCGGCGTCGTGACGGACATGCCCCATGCGGGCGTGCCCACGATGGGCGCGGTCGTGGCCGAGGCGCCCGTCGCCTTCGTGCGCGAGGAGGGCGGCGTGCGGATCGTCACCGAGGACGGCGCCACGGTCGCCAAGGGCGAAGACGCCGGCTTCATCGACGCGTTCTCGGTCGCGCTGCAGCGCAAGCGCAGCCTGCACGGGGTCGACCCGGCGCTGCCGATCCGGGTGGTCCGCCTCGAGGACGGGCGCATCACGCTCATCGACCCCGAGACCGACTGGCGGATCGACCCGCGCAGCTTCGGCGACGTGAGCCAGGCGGCCTTCGCGCGGTTCCTGCCGGGATAGGGCGCCTGGGTCGCATGGCGCCCGCCGGCCCGATGCGGCAACGTGGCGGTCGAGGGGCGTGGTCGCCCCGGACGAAAGCAGGGGAGGGGGCCGCGATGGGTCTGTTCACGAGAGAGATCGAGACGGCGCCGTGCACCGTCGAGGTCAGCCACACCTTCGACAGCCTGCACGCGCACGTGCGGCTCGACGACGGCTCGATCGTCCACCCCGGGGACGCGATCGAGGTCTCCGGCGCGCCGATCCTCGCCGCCTACGGCGAGGTGATCACCGAGAAGCGCACCGCGACCATCACCCGCGCCAGCCGCGTCGAGCGCGCGTGGACGCGCCTGACCGGGGATTTCGAGTTCATCGAGCTGTGCGAGTTCAGCTTCTCCGAGGACCGCATGGGAGGGACGCCCGCATGAACCAGCACACCGAGATCGAAGGCACCAAGATCGACACCTCGCCTTTGCCCGAGGGCATGGACACGACGGCGATGGCGACCGAGAGCCACATGCTCAACCCCCGGTTCTACACCACCGATTTCGACGAGATGGACCGGATCGACGTCGCCCCCGTGCGCGCCGAGTGGGACGAGCTGGTGGCGCGGATGGTGAGCGATCCCAACAAGGGCCACTTCAAGAAGAACGCCGACTGGGACGACGTCGACTGGGACGGGATGGAGCCGGGCCTGCGCGCCGAGTTCATCGACTTCCTGGTCTCCTCGTGCACCGCCGAGTTCTCGGGCTGCGTCCTCTACAAGGAGATGAAGCGCCGCGGGAACAACCCCGACATCTGCCAGCTCTTCCAGCTCATGGCGCGGGACGAGGCGCGGCACGCGGGCTTCATCAACGACGCGCTGCGCGAGGCGGGCGTGGCGGTGAACCTCGGCTTCCTCACCAAGCAGAAGAAATACACCTACTTCCGGCCGAAGTTCATCTACTACGCGACCTACCTCTCCGAGAAGATCGGCTACGCCCGCTACATCACCATCTACCGGCACCTCGAGGCGCATCCCGACAAGCGGTTCCACCCGATCTTCAAGTGGTTCCGCGAGTGGTGCAACGACGAGTTCTCCCACGGGGAGGCGTTCGCCCTCCTGATGCGGACCGACCCGAAGCTCACGCGCGGCGCCAACGTCCACTGGATCCGCTTCTTCCTCACGGCGGTCTACGCGACGATGTGGGTGCGCGACCACGCGCGGCCCAAGTTCCACGAGGCGCTCGGCGTGGACATCGACGACTACGACCAGGAGGTGTTCCGCAAGACCAACGCCATCTGCGCGCAGGTCTTCCCGATCGCGCCCGATATCGACCACCCCAAATGGCTGCCGACGCTGCGCCGCTTCGAGGCCGCGATCATCGACATGGACGCGGCGTCGCGGCGCGGCGGCCTCGCGGGGCGGGCGGCCAAGGCGGCGGCGGCGACCCGGGTGGGGGCGGCCTTCGCGCGGCTCTACACCCTGCCGGTGATCCGCCGCGAGACGCCCGCGGACGTGCGGATGGAGCCCGCGTACTGATGGACGGCGCCGGCGCCCCCTGGATCGCGGCCGCGCTGGCCGTCGCCGCCTGGTGGGCGGCGACGGGCGCCCTGATGTGGCGCGTCGCGCGGGCGGACCGCGCCGGGCCCGAGGCGCACCGCCGGTCGGTCGCGCTCGGCACGCCGCTCCTGGCGGCGGGCATCGCGGGCGTGATCCTCTCGCGGGACGCGGTCGGCCCGGGCGGCGCCTGCGCCGCGTTCCTCGCGGCGCTCGCGGTCTGGGCCTGGATCGAGCTGGCGTTCCTCTCCGGGATCGTGACCGGGCCGAACCGCGCCCCGGCCGCGCCCGGGCGGGGCCGGTTCTGGCGCGCGCTCGGCACCGTGGCCCATCATGAGCTGGCGCTGGCGCTCGGCTTCGCCGCCGTGATCGCCGCCGCCTGGGGCGCCGCCCAATGGCTCGCGCCCGCGACCTACGCCGTCCTGCTGGCGGCGCGCACGAGCGCCAAGATCAACCTCTATCTCGGCGTGCCGCGCTTCACCGCGCAGTTCCTGCCGAGCCCGCTTTCGCATCTGCCGAGCCATTTCGGCGCGGCGCGGCTGAACCGGTTCTTCCCGGTGAGCGTAACCCTCCTGACGGGGGCGGCCCTGCTGCTGGGCGAGCGGGCGGCCTCGGCCGAGACGCCCGGCGCGCAGGCGGCGCTGGCCCTGACGGCGATGCTGACGGCGCTGGCGGCGCTGGAGCACTGGCTGATGATCCTGCCGGTGCGGGACGATGGATTGTGGCGGTGGATCACGCCCGCACGGACGACCGAGACGGGGGGAACCCATGGGGTTTGACGAGATGTTCGACGCGCAGCTCGATGCGCTGAAGGCCGAAGGGAACTACCGCCACTTCGCCGAGCTGGAGCGCCGCGTCGGCGCCTTCCCGGCCGCGGCGCACCATGGCGAGGGGCCCGGCGAGGTCACCATCTGGTGCTCGAACGATTATCTCGGGATGGGCCACAACCGCGCCGTGATCGACGCGATGTGCGACACCGCCCGCGCCGCCGGCGCCGGCGCGGGCGGCACGCGCAACATCTCCGGCACCGCGCGCCATCACGCCGAGCTCGAGGGCGAGCTCGCGGACCTGCACGGCAAGGCCGCGGCGCTCCTCTTCACCTCGGGCTACGTCAGCAACTGGGCCTCGCTCAGCGTCCTGGGCGCGCGCCTGCCCAACGCCGTGATCCTGTCGGACGAGAAGAACCACGCGAGCATGATCGAGGGCATCCGCCATTCGCGCGCCGAGAAGGTCCTCTGGCGCCACAACGATCCCGCCGATCTCGACCGCAAGCTCGCCGCCCTGCCGGCCGAGGCGACCAAGATCGTCGCCTTCGAGAGCGTCTACTCCATGGACGGCGACATCGCGCCCATCGCCGAGATCCTGGACGTGTGCGAGGCGCACGGCGCGATGAGCTATCTCGACGAGGTGCACGCGGTCGGCATGTACGGCCCGCGCGGCGGCGGCGTCGCGGAGCGCGAGGGGCTGATGGACCGCGTGACCCTGATCGAGGGGACGCTGGGCAAGGCGTTCGGCGTCGTCGGCGGCTACGTCGCGGGCTCGGCCTCGCTCGTCGACTTCATCCGCTCCTTCGCCTCGGGCTTCATCTTCACCACCGCCCTGCCGCCCGCCTGCGCCGCGGCGGCGACCGCGAGCGTGCGGCATCTCAAGGCCTCGGAGGTGGAGCGCGCCGGGCAGCGCCGCGCGGTCGCCTACCTGCGCCGGGCGCTCGACCGCGCCGGCATCCCCCACCTGCCCAACGAGAGCCATATCGTGCCCGTGCCCATCGGCGACGCCGTGAAATGCAAGATGATCTCCGATATCCTGCTGCGCGAGCACGGCATCTACGTGCAGCCCATCAACTACCCCACCGTGCCGATGGGCACCGAACGCTTGCGCTTCACGCCGGGCCCCAAGCACGGGCCGGCCGAGATCGACCGCCTCGTCGGCGCGCTCTCCGAGCTGTGGTGCCAGTGCGCCCTTTCCCGTGCCGTGGCGTGAGGCGCGTCATCGCATGACCCAGCGCCCGAAAGCCCCCCGGCGGGCATGTCATCCCGCTTGCCGGCATGTCACACGAAGCTAGCTGATCGCCTGGAACGAACGCCCGGGATGGGGGGTTCGCAGACGACGCCACCCCTGGGAGGACCCATATGAGATACATCGCAACCCTGACCGCCGCTGCGCTCCTCGCGGCACCCGCCTTCGCCCAGACCTCCGGCGACGCCGCCGCCGGCGAGGAGGCGTTTTCGCAATGCGTCTCCTGCCACGTGGTGCAGAACGCGGAGGGCGAGACCCTCGCCGGCCGCAACGCCAAGACCGGGCCGAACCTCTACGGCGTCGCCTTGCGGCAATACGGGGTGGTCGAGGACTTCCGCTACTCCGATTCGATGGTCGAGGCCGGCGAGGCGGGCAACGTCTGGACCGAGGCGAACTTCGTGCCCTACGTCCAGGACCCGACCGGCCACCTGCGCGAGGTGCTCGATAACCGGCGCGCGCGCGGCAAGATGACCTACAAGCTGCGCGGCGGCGACGAGGAGGCGGCGAACCTCTACGCCTATCTCGTGTCGATCGGCCCGGAGCTCACCGAGGAGGAGCAGGGCCAGCTGATGGGCGGCAGCTGAGCCAGCGCCTCGGGGACGCGTCCCCGAGGCATCGGACGAAGGGGGGGCGCGTCCGGCGACGGGCGCGCCCGTCGTTCGGGGGGGCGCCTCCGCGCGCCTCGGCCTGCGGCCTGCGCCGCGACGGACCCGGGGGGCCTCGCCCTGCGGGCATCGGCCCCGTGGCGCCGTCAACCGTCCATGTGGTCCAGGATCGCCGCCGCGACGTCCTCCGGCGCCTCCTCGTGCGCGAGATGCCCGAGCCCCGGCAGCGCCAGGGCCCGCGCCCGCGGCATCGTCCCCGCCGCCTCCACCGAGACCGAGGGCGGCACGGCGGCGTCTTCCTCCCCTGCGATCAGCAGGGTGGGAACGTCGATCGCCGCCAGATCGCGCCGCAGGGCGGAGAGCGACCACCGCGCCATCATCCGCAGCGTCGCGTCGACATGCCCCCGGTCGGCGAAGAGCCGCGCGTAGCAATCCAGGCCGACGTCGTCGATCCGCGATCCGGTCGAGCGGAGGATCCCCTCGGCGCTCCGCCGCGTGGCCAGCCGGCTGATCGTCAGCGCCGTCAGGGGGTTGGCCGCCAGGAGGCGCGCCATGGCCGGGAAGAGGACGCCGGCGAGGCCGGGGAAGTCGCCGAGCGCGGCGTTGACGCAGGCGATCCGCGCCGGGCGCAGCGCGGACGCGAGCCGGAGCGCCACCGCACCCCCGGCCGAGTGCCCGACGATCGCCCTCGGCGCCCATCCCTGCGCCGCGCAGAGGGCGGCGATGTCCTCGGACACGAGGTCCAGCCCTTCGCGCCCGCGCGCGCCGCGCCGGGTGAACCCCTGACCCGGCAGGTCGATGGCGATGGTCCGGTGCGTGCGGGCGAGGATCGGCGCGACGTCCCGCCAGCTATGCGTGGCACCGCCCGCGCCGTGGATCAGGAGGATCGCGGCCCCCTCGCCCATGACCTGCACGTGCCAGTCGTGGACTCCGCGGACCTGCCTCGAATGCGCCGCGTGCGGCCAGTCCGGCGGCATCCGCATCATGCCAGCCCCGACACGGCGCGGCTCACCGCGCCGTCCGCCGCCCGGGGCAGGGCGAGGTGCCGCGCGCCCATCGTCCTGGCGAGCGCCTCGAGCGCGGGCGAGGGGCGCATCCCGGTGTCGAGAACGAGCGCCGGCAGGCGGTCCGCCCGGATGATCGCGGCCAGGCGCGCCGCGTCCTCGGCCGCCGCCGCCCGGTCGCCGCGCCCGTCCAGCGCCACGTTCGCGCGCCCGTCCGTGAGGAGCGCTATGGAGGGCGACAGGCCGCGGCCCGCCATGCGCCGCGCGAGCGCATGCGCCGCCGCGAGCCCCGCGGCCAACGGCGTGCCGCCTCCGCCGGGCAGCCCCGCGAGGCGGCGCTTGGCCTGCACCAGCGAGCGCGTCGGCGGCAGAGCGAGATCCGCCCCCGTGCCGCGGAACGTGATCAGGGCCACCTTGTCGCGCGAGGCGTAGGCCTCCGCCAGCAGGCGCTCGACCGCGCCCTTCGCCTCCGCGAGACGGGCGGCGGCGGCGCTGCCGGAGGCGTCCACCACGAAGATGAGCAACCGCTCGGCGCGCTCGCTGGCCCGCGCGAGGTGCACGTCGGAGGGCAGGACGACGACCGCGCGCGCCTCGCCCGGGCGGGCGCGGCGGATGGTCTGCCAGGGCGCGGCGCTGCGCAGGGTCGCTATGAGGTCGACGCGCGCGTCCGAGGTGAGCCGGCCGGGGCGGGAGGGCAGGGGCCGGCCGCGCCGCCCGGTCCGCGCCGCGCCCGCCCCCGCGCGCGGGGCGCCGAGGGCCGCGCCGGCCGCCATCGCCGCCAGCAGGCCGGGGGGCAGCATCGCCGACGCGGCGGCCAGCACCCTGTCGGGCAGGGGCCCGTCCGCCCCGTCATCCGGCCCCGGATCGGGCGGATCGTCTGCCGGCTCCGGCGGCGCGGGCTCCGCCTCCTCCGCCTCGGGAGCGGGCATCCGCGTCGCCCGGGGCACCAGGACGAGGGCGGCGGCCACGGCGAGGTCCTCCTCCTCGACCTCGTCCGCGGCGCGCAGGGCGGCGCTCGCACGGGCGGCCCGCAGCGCCAGGATCGGCGCGTCCATCCCCGCGACCCCGAGGCGCTCGGCCAGGGCGCAGACCGCCTCGAAGGCGGCCTCGGGGATCGCGACCTCCGGCAGGCCCGCGCGGGACGCCGCCGCGTCGTCCGCCGCCTGCGCCAGCCCAGGCGGTGGGCGCGCGCCCTCCGGCGCGGTCACGTGCAGCGCCAGCCGCGCGGTCAGGGCGCGGGGCGGAACCTCGGCGTCCTCCAGCCCTTCGTCGAGCGCCACGACGCAATGCCCGCCATCGTCGAGGGCGCGCGCCAGGATCGCCGCCGTCCCGGGCGGCATCCGCTCCGCTCCCGGCAGCAGGAACGCCCCCGGCGCCGCCAGCAGCCCCGGATCGTGGACCGGCCGCCCGGCCGCCAGGGTCGCGGCGAGGTCGAGCCCCCCGGTCAGGCGCGCGGGCTCGATGCCCGCGGAGAGGCGCCGCAGGAGCGGCACGTCGAGGGCGGCGACGGCGGCGTCACGGATCGGCCCGGCGCGGGCGCGCAGGACCATGCCGCGCAGGCCCGCGGGATCGACCGAGAGGAGCGCCACGGCCCGGATCAGGAGCGCGGCGGCCGGATCGCCCTCGCCGCTCATGCGTCCCAGAGCTGCGCGATGGCGCGCGCCACCCGCGCGCCCGATCCCGCTTCGTCCAGCGGATCGCGCCGGAGCCTGTGGCGCAGGGCGGAGGGCGCCACCGCCCGGATCTGCGCCCGCCCGATCGCGTCCTCGCCCTCCAGCGCCGCGAGCGCCCGCGCCGCGCGCAGCAGCGTCAGCTCCCCGCGCAGCCCGTCCGAGCCGAGCGCGAGGCAGAGCTCGGCGCAGTCGCGCAGCGCCGCCTCGGGGGTCTCGATCCCCGCCAGGGCGCCGCGCGCCGCCACGATGCGTTTCCGCAGGGCCGCGTCCTCGCCCGACCACCGGCCGAGGAACGCGTCCCGGTCCCTTTCATAGGCGTCGCGCCGGCGGATCACCTCGACCCGCTCGTCGATCGTCGCCGGGCTGCCGACCTCGACCGACAGGCCGAACCGGTCCAGGAGCTGCGGTCGCAGCTCCCCCTCCTCTGGGTTGCCCGAGCCGATCAGCACGAAGCGCGCGGCGTGCCGGATCGACAGCCCCTCGCGCTCGACCACGTTCTCCCCCGACTGCGCGACGTCCAGGAGGAGGTCCACCACGTGATCCTCCAGGAGGTTCACCTCGTCGATGTAGAGGAACCCCCGGTTCGCCCGCGCCAGCAGCCCCGGCTGGAACGCCTTCTCACCGCGCGTGAGCGCTCGCTCGATGTCGAGCGCGCCGGTCACCCGGTCCTCCGTCGCCCCGAGCGGCAGGTCCACGACCGGCGTCGGCCGCTCCGCGATCTCGGTCCCGGCCTCGGCCCAGTCCGGCACGTCCTCCACCCGCGCGGAGGCGACCGGACAGCCGACCACCGCCAGGATCGGCGGCAGGAGGGCGGCGAGCGCGCGCACGGCGGTGGACTTGCCGGTGCCCCGGTCGCCGAAGACGAGGACGCCGCCGATCGCGGGGTCGATCGCGGCGAGGATCACGGCGCGCTTCATCTCCTCCTGTCCGACGATGGCGGAGAAGGGGAACGGCTGCGTCATGCGGTCCTCGCGCGGCTGGGGCGCGGCCGTGTCGCACGCGCCGCCGGGGAGGCCAAGCCGGCCAGCGGGTCCCGCCCCTCCCAGGTGCCCTCGACCGAGGTGACCGCGAGCCGGGCGTAGAGCTCCTCGGCGAACCAGTCGCCGGCGCGCACGGCGGCGATGGCGCGCCCGTGCGGCGTGTCACCGCGGGCGAAGCGCGTCATGGCCGCGGCGTCCGGCCAGATCGAGAACGTCACCTGGTGCAGCCAGGGCACCTCCCCGATCCCGACCTTCAACAGGACCGAGGGGTCGGTGCCGATCGCCGCGCTGATCCCCGGCACGCGCCGCCAGAACCGCGCGAGGTGCCGCGCCCGCACCGTCCCGCGCGTCAGAACCGCCATCGGCCCCGCCGCGGGCGAACCCCCCGCCCCGAACGGCGCCCGCCCGGACCACGTCCCCCGCACCGAAACGGGGCGCATGGTGCAGCGCAGGTGCTCGTCCGCACGCGCGCGCCAGGCGGGGAAGGGGGCGCGCGCCCGGCCCGCCTCGGCCGCGGCCGCGTCCTCCCAGACCGCGAGGATCGCCCAGTGCCGCGATTCGGGCCGCGCGTCGAACCCCTCTCCGGCGCCGGAGCCGCACAGCTTCCAGAAGGTCGGCCCCCCCGCCCGCATCAGGGGCAGTCGCGCGAAGCCCATCTGCGTGAAGGCCCAGGCGCGGTCCCGCACCCGCTCGAACCGATGCAGGTCGAGCGTCACGACGGGGCCGTCATGCGGCGGAACGGAGGCCTCTGGCATGGGGTCAGAGTGCCGCGGCACGGGGGCCTTGGAAAGGGGGCGAGACATGGTATTGTCAACTTGACTAGACAGGTGGCCGGAGACGACACGATGCGGATGGATCCAAGCGAGGGACGCCCGCGGGCGGTGGTGATCGGCGCGGGCCTGGGCGGGCTCGCCTCGGCGATGCGCCTGGGCGCCAAGGGCTACGCCGTCACCGTGCTGGACCGGCTGGACACGCCGGGCGGTCGCGGCTCGGCGCTCCATCGCGGCGGCCACCGCTTCGACCTGGGGCCGACGATCATCACCATGCCGGACCTCCTGCGCGACCTCTGGGCCGCCACGGGGCGCGATTTCGACGCCGAGATCGACCTGCGCGCGCTCGACCCGTTCTACGAGATCCGCTGGCCGGACGGCTCTACCTTCACCATGCGCTCCGGCCGCGAGGCGATGCGCGAGGAGGTGCGCCGCCTCTCGCCCGCCGACCTGCCGGGCTACGATCGGTTCCTGCGCGACGCCGAGGCGCGGTTCGAGGTCGGGTTCGTCGGCCTGGGGCGGCGCCCGATGCACCGGATCGGCGACATGCTGAAGGTGCTGCCGACCTTCGCGCGCCTGCGCGCCGACCGCTCGCTGGCCGCCCACGCCGCCGCCCGCGTGCGCGACCCGCGGCTGCGCATGGCATTGAGCTTCCATCCCCTCTTCATCGGCGGCGATCCGTTCCGCGTGACCTCCATGTACGCGCTGGTCAGCCATCTCGAGGCCGAGCACGGCGTGCATTACGCCATCGGCGGCGTCGCCCGCATCGCCGAGGCGATGGCCCGCATCGTGCGCGAGCAGGGCGGGCGCGTGCGCCAGGGCGCCGAGGTCGACCGCATCGCCGTCACGGACGGGCGGGCGCGCGGCGTCACCCTGACCACCGGAGAGAAGGTGGCGGCGGACGTCGTCGTCTCCAACGCCGATCCGGGGCACACCTACGACCGCCTGATGCGGGACGTCCCGAAGAAGCGGTGGTCGCCGAGGAAGCTCGCCTCGCGCCGCTGGTCGATGGGGCTCTACGTCTGGTATTTCGGCACCAAGGGCACGCGCGGGATGTGGGGCGACGTGGGCCACCACACGATCCTCAACGGCCCCCGCTACGCCGGCCTGGTGCGCGACATCTTCCGGCGCGGCACGCTGTCGGAGGATTTCGCCCTCTACGTCCACCGCCCCTCCGTCACCGACCCGACCGTCGCGCCCGAGGGGGACGACACCTTCTACGTCCTCTCCTGCGTGCCGCATCTGGGCCATGCGAATCCCGTGGACTGGGACGCCATGCGCGCCCCCTACCGCGCCCGCATCCTCGCCGCGCTGGAGGAGGTCATGCCCGGCGTCGGCGCGCGGATCACCGAAGAAGAGGTCCTCGCCCCGCCCGACTTCCGCGACCGCTACCTGTCGCCCATGGGCGCGGGCTTCTCGATCGAGCCGCGCATCCTGCAATCGGCCTGGTTCCGGCCGCACAACGTGTCGGAGGAGGCGCGCGGGCTCTACCTCGTGGGGGCCGGCACCCATCCGGGCGCGGGCGTGCCCGGCGTCATCGCCTCGGCCGAGGTGCTGGGACAGCTCGTGCCGGACGCGGCCGTGCGCGCCGTGCCCGCGGCGCTGGCCGCCGAATGATGGCGCGCGCCACGCCCCGCCTCGCCGGTCAGGCCTACGCCGCCGACATGGCCCATTGCCGGGACGCGATCCGCCACGGCTCGCTCTCCTTCCACGCGGCCTCGCGCCTGCTGCCCGCGCGGGTGCAGGGCCCGGCGCTCGCGCTCTACGCGTTCTGCCGGCTGGCGGACGACGCGGTGGATCTTTCGGACGATCCCGGCGGCGCGGTCCTGCGCCTGGGCGAGCGGCTGGACGCGGTCTATGCCGGCACCCCCCGCAACGCGCCCGCCGACCGCGCCTTCGCCGCCGTCGTCGAGGCGCACGAGATGCCCCGCGCCCTGCCGGACGCCCTCGTCGAGGGGCTGGCCTGGGACGCGCTGGGCCGCGAGTACCGAACGCTGGGCGAGCTGCACGACTACGCGGCGCGCGTCGCAGGGGCGGTCGGCGTGATGATGTGCGTCCTGATGGACGTGCGCGACCGTCACGCGCTCGCGCGGGCCTGCGACCTCGGCGCCGCGATGCAGCTCACCAACATCGCCCGCGACGTGGGCGAGGACGCCGGCCTGGGCCGGGTCTACCTGCCGCTGGGCTGGCTGGAGGAGGCGGGCGTGGACCGAGCGGCGTTCCTGGACGACCCGCGCCCGACCGACCCGGTGCGCGCCATGGTCCGGCGCCTCTTGGGCGAGGCGCGGCGGCTCTACCTGCGCTCGGAGGCCGGGATCGCGGCCCTCCCGCTGGCCGCGCGGCCGGGCATCTGGGCCGCGCGCCACGTCTACGCCGGCATCGGCGGCGCCGTCGCCCGCGCCGGGCACGACAGCGTCACCCGCCGGGCCCGCACGGGGCGCGCGGCCAAGGCCGGCTGGCTCGCGCTCTCCGGCGCCCGCGCCGCGGCCGGCGCCCTGATGCCGCGCGACGCCACGCTCTACGCCGCGCCCCTGCCGGCGGCCGCCTTCCTCGTCGACGCCGCGGCCGGCCCGCGCGCGGCGCCGGCCTGGGGCGAGGGCCGCGCCGGCGCCCTCATCGGCCTCTTCGCCCAGCTCGAGGCGCGAGACCGCGCCCATGCGTCCATGGGCCTGCCCGGCGAGTGACGCGGAAAAATCCTTGAGCAAGGATTTTCCGCCCGGCCCGGCGGGCGGGCGCGATCCCGGCGTGGCGCGCGCCCCGGTGCGGCCGCATGTCGCAATTCCCGCGCGCGGTGCTATATCGCGCGGATGGACTGGCTCCTCTTCTTCGTCTTCTTCCTCGCGGCCTGCGGGGCCGGCGCGACCGGGGGCATGTTCTCGCCCGGCCCCTGGTACCGCGCCCTCGACAAGCCCGCCTGGACGCCGCCCGACTGGGTCTTCCCGGTCGTGTGGACCTACGTCTACCTGGCTATCTCCTGGGCCGCCGCGCGCGTCGCCGGGCTGCCGGGGGCGGAGCTCGCGCTCGCCCTCTGGGCGGCGCAGATGGCGTGGAACGGGCTCTGGACGCCGGTCTTCTTCGGGCTGAGGAACCCGCGCGGCGGCATGATCGTGCTCGCCGTCCTCTGGCTCGCCGTCGGCGCCTGCGCGGTCGTCTTCGCCGGCCTGGACCGCTGGACGCTCCTGGCCTTCGGGCCCTACCTCCTCTGGGTCACCATCGCCGGCGCGCTCAACCTCTCGGTCATCCGCCGCAACCCCGCCGCGGGCGCCGCCGCCTAGGGCCAGCGCGCCCGGCGCGGCACCTTCATCGCGATCATCGGCTTCAGGAGGGGCCAGGCGAACCGGTCGAGGTCGATCGCCTCGTGCACGCCCTCGACCTCCCGCCCGCCGAGCCGCGTCGTCACCGCCGAGCGGGTGTAGAACGGCGTGTCGAGCATCGCCCGCGTCTGCCGCGCCCGCGCGCCGTCCTCGCCGCGCGTGCGCCGACGCACCGCCCAGAGCGACCGCCCCAGCCCCACCTCCGGCGGCGGCTCGATCGCCTCGGCCGAGCCGTCCGCCCCGAACCGCGCCGCGAAGCCGAGCCGCGTGCCGTCGCGTCGGTCGGGGTCGTAGAACACTGTCGAGCCGCCGCCATGGGGGAACCGCCCCCAAGTCCAGTAGGAGAAGTCCGCCTCCAGCGGCCGCGTCCCGAAATTGCTGTCGAGATAGCCGTGCCCGTCCCATTCGCCGTGCCGGCCCAAGCGCACCTCGATGCGCGCGGTCGGCGCCAGCGGCCGCCAGACATGCGCGCCGTCCGGCGTCAGGGCGAGCTCCATCTCCGTGATCGCGCTCGGGATGAGGCGCACCTCCCCGCGGATGCGCGTCATGTGCGGCCAGGTCATCTCGTCGACCCGGACGGTCAACGCCCGCCCGTCCCACTCCATCGAGGATGGCCCGATCCCGATCCGCGCCCTCGAGCGGTCCAGCGCCCCCTCGCCGCGATCCGTCATCGCCCATCGGCCTCCCGGCCCGTAGGTCACCACGTTGAGGCAGCAGTTATTCGCCGGCCGCCCGCGCCCCGACCACCCGAACCAAGGCGAGAAGACCGAGCCGATGAACCCGATCAGGCTCACCCCGCGTCCGGAACCCCCCTCCTCGAGCCCGTCGACATACCACCAGCCATAGCCCCCGGCCGGGATCTCGACGTCGAAGTGAGGTCCGCGCAGATCGCCGCGGCCGCGTGCGCGCCGGAAAGCGCCGCCATGGGCAGGCCCGCCCCCGGATGCGCCCCCCCGCCCGCCAGGTACAGCCCCGGCATCGTCGTGCGCGCCCGCGGCCGGGCCATCGCCGCCGTCAACCCGTGCGGGCTCCGCCCGTAGAGCGATCCGGCCGAGCCCGGGCTCAGCGCCTCGAACCCCGCCGGCAGGGTCAGGGCGTCCGCCCCCGGCGCCGGATCGAAGGTCAGCCCGAAGCGCTTCAGGCTCTCGAAGGTCGTCGTTCGGCATGTCTCGGCATCCTCGGTCCGGGGAGAGCGGCCCGTCAGCGGCGCCGCATTTGCGATGATCTCGAAGCGTTCCATGCCGGCTCCGGGGGTCGTCCCCATGCCCCGGTCCTGGGCGCAGAGGTAGAGCGTGGGCGCGGCGGGCCGCCGCCCGGCGGCGATGGCGGCGAACTCCTCCTCCGGCTCGGCGGCGAAGAAGACGTTGTGATGCGCCAGATCCGGGCCCGAGGGCCGCGCGGCGAAGGCCCAGACATCCGCCGATAGGGAGCGCGGCTCGACGGCGCGCCGGGGCACGGCCCGTACCGGCCCGGGCCCCAGCAGGCCCGTCTCCAGGGCCCGGGGGTCGCCCGCGAAGACCACCGCGTCCGCCCGGTGCGCGGCGCCGGAGCGGCACGACACGCGCCAGGCGCTCGCGTCCCGCTCGATCCGCTCCGCGCCGTCGCCGCAGGCGATCCGCGCGCCCGCCTCGCGCGCCAGCGCCGCGACCGCGGCGGCCAGCACATGCATCCCGCCCTCCACGCGCCAGACGCCAGACGCCTCGGAGTGGAAGATCAAGGCCAGGAGCGCCGGCGAGGATCGCGGATCGCCGCCCACATAGGTCGCGTAGCGCCCGAAGAGCTGCCGCAGGCGCGGGTCGCGGAACCGCGCCGCCAGGGCGTCCGCGAGCGAGCGATGCGGCGCGATGTCCGCCAGCAGGCGCGGCCGGCGCAGGACGGCCGCGGTCAGGCGCGTCATCGAGGGCTCGGGCGCGTGCATCATCGGCGCCTCGAACGTCTCGAAAAGGCGCCGCGCGCCGGCGCGGAACCCGTCGAACGCCGCCGCCTCCCGCGCGCCCGCGAAGGCGGCGACCGCGGCGCGCGCCCCGCCCGGGTCCGCCGGCAGGTCGAGCGTCGAGCCGTCGGTCCAGAAATGCCGGGCCAGCACCGCCTCGCGCACCATCGGCACCCGCTCGGCGAGGGACGCGCCGCAGGCCTCGAACAACGCCTCGAACACCGGCCGCATCGTGAGCACCGTCGGCCCCGCGTCGACGGGCCCGGCCGGGGAGGGCAGGGCGCGCATCCGCCCGCCCGGCGCGGCCTGTCCCTCGATCACAGTGACCCCGTGCCCGGCCGCCGCCAGCCGCGCGGCGCAAGCCAGCCCGCCGATCCCGGAGCCGATGACCGCGATCTCGCTCACCGGGAGACGCGGAGGATCGTGACGCGGAGGATCGTGACGTAGAGGATTGTAAAGCGCGCCTGACATGTCATGCTGTCAGGAATACCTTACAGTCCGCGACCCGCGCAAGCCGGGGCCGGACGCGGAACCGGAGATGCCCATGCCGCTCGCCCTCCGAGTGAACGCCGCCATGCACGGAGCCATCGCCCATGGCGCCGCCGCCGGCGCGCCGCCGAAGCTCGCGCACGCGCTGGGCTACGCCGTCACCCCCGGTGGGGCGCGCATCCGGCCGACGATCCTGCTGTCGGTCGCCATGGCCTGCGGCGACGACGCGCCCGCCCTGTCGGATGCCGCCGCCGCCGCGCTGGAGCTGATCCACTGCGCCAGCCTCGCGCATGACGACCTGCCCTGCTTCGACGACGCGGCCACCCGGCGCGGCAAGCCCGCCCTCCATCGCCGCCATTCCGAGCCCCTCGCCGTGCTGGCGGGCGATTCGCTCATCGTCCTCGCGTTCGAGACCATCGCCCGCGCCGGCCGCGGCCGGGCCGAGCGCGCGCTCGAGCTCACCCGCATCCTGGCCGCGCGCACCGGCATGCCGGGCGGTATCTGCGCCGGGCAGGGATGGGAGAGCGAGGCCGCGGTCGACCTCGCCGCCTATCACCGCGCCAAGACCGGCGCCCTCTTCATCGCCGCCACGCAGATGGGGGCCGTCGCCGCCGGGCACGAGGCCGAGCCCTGGGAAGAGCTCGGCGCCCGCATCGGGGAGGCGTTCCAGGTCGCCGACGACCTGCGCGACGCCCTCCTGACCGAGGACGAGATGGGCAAGCCCGCGGGGCAGGACGCGATCCACGCGCGCCCCTCCGCGGTGACCGAGCTGGGCGTGGGCGGCGCGACGGCCCGCCTCAAGGACATCCTCGCGGGCGCGATCGCCTCCATCCCCGCCTGCCCGGGCGAGGCGATGCTGGCCGAGATGGTCCGCCGGCAGGCGCGCGCGATCGTGCCCGCCCCGGTGCGCCACGCCGCGGAGTGATGTCGGACCTGCCCTATGAGGCGCCGCGCCCCCGCCGCGCCTGGGACTGGCGCGGCGCGCGCAACCGGCTCGCCGCCTCGCCCCGGTTCCAGTCATGGGCCGCGCGCAGCCCCCTCACCCGGCGCCGCGTGCGCCGCGACGGGGAGGCGATGATGGACCTCGTCGCCGGCTTCGTGCACGCGCAGGTCCTCGCCGCCCTGGTCGAGCTGCGCCTCCTCGAGCGCCTGTCGGACGCGCCCGCCGGGGCCGACGCCCTCGCGCGGGACCATGGCATCGCGCCCCACCGCATGACCGCGCTCCTGCGCGCGGGCGTCGCGCTCGGCCTCCTGGAGCCGCAGGGCGCGCTCTGGCGCACCTCCCTGCGCGGCGCGGCCCTGACCGGGGTGCCCGGCCTGAGCGGCATGATCGCCCATCACGGCGCCCTCTACCGCGACATGGGCGATCCCGTCTCCGTCCTGCGCGGCGGGGAGACCGAGCTCGCGCATGTCTGGCCCTACGTGTTCGGCGCCGGCGCCGCGACCGACCCCGAGCGCGCCGCCCGCTACTCCGCCCTCATGTCGGGCAGCATGGGCCCCGTCGCCGAGGAGACGCTGGCCGCGATCTCCCTGCGCGGCGTCCGGCACCTGATGGACGTGGGCGGCGGCACCGGCGCGTTCCTGGCCGCGGCCGCCGCGCGCACCAACGCCTCCCTGACCCTCTTCGACCTGCCCGCCGTGGCGCCCGCGGCGGCGTCCCGATTCGCGGCCCACGGCCTGACCGCGCGGACCCGGATCGTGCCCGGCAGCTTCCGCGAGGACCCCATCCCGGAGGGCGCCGACGCGATCACGCTGGTTCGCGTCCTTTACGACCATGCCGACGAGACGGCCGCGTCCCTCCTCGCCGCCGCCCACGCCGCGCTCCCGCCGGGCGGGCGCGTGATCGTCTCCGAGCCGATGTCCGGCGGTGACCGGCCGACCCGCGCCGGAGACGCGTACTTCGCGTTCTACTGCATGGCGATGGGCACCGGCCGGGCCCGTTCGGCGGAGGAGGTCGGCGCCCTCCTGCGCGGCGCGGGCTTCTCCCGGGTCCGCGTTCGGCGCACGGCGCGGCCCTTCGTGACCTCGGTGGTCGAGGGCATCCGCGTCACCTGACAACTGGGTGTCTATTTTGGTTGACACCTATCCGTCCAATCGTATGCTCATGGAACGCGCCGCCCCTCGTCGGGCCGCCGCCGGGGAGAGGGAGATCGCCATGCGCGCCGAAGCCGCCATCATGACCGCCCCCGGCGCGATCGAGATCGCCGCGCTGGCCCTGCGTGACCCCGCCGAGGGCGAGATCACCGTCGAGATCGCGGCCTCGGGCATCTCCACCGGGACCGAGAAGCTCTTCTGGAGCGGCGAGATGCCGCCGTTCCCCGGCATGGGCTACCCGCTCGTGCCCGGCTACGAGGCCACCGGCCGCGTGGTCGAGGGGCGGGCCGGCGGCTTGGGGCCAGGAGACACCGTCTTCGTCCCCGGCGCCGACTGCTTCGAGGACGCGCGAGGCCTCTTCGGCGGCGCCGCGCGGCGCCTGGTGACCCCCGCGGCCCGCTGCGCCCGGATCGACGCGGGCCACGGGCCCGAGGGCGCGCTCCTCGCGCTCGCCGCCACCGCCCGCCACGCCCTGGCCGGCATGGGCCAGGCGCTGCCCGAGCTCATCGTCGGCCACGGCGCCCTCGGCCGCCTGCTCGCCCGCCTCACCGTCGCCGCCGGCGGCGCCCCCACCGTGTGGGAGAAGAACCCCGCCCGCCGCGAGGGCGACGCCGGATACGCCGTCATCGACCCGGAGGCGGACGAACGGCGCGACTACGGCGCGATCTACGACGCCTCCGGGGACGCGTCCCTCATCGACGCGCTGATCGGGCGTCTCGCCCGGGGCGGCGAGCTGGTCCTCGCCGGTTTCTACGCCGGCCGCCCGAGCTTCGCCTTCGCCCCCGCCTTCATGCGCGAGGCGCGCCTGCGCATCGCCGCCGAGTGGACGCCCGCCGACCTGATCGCGACCCGCGACCTCGTCGAGGGCGGGCACCTGAGCCTCGCGGGTCTCATCACCCACACCATGCCGGCCGCGCGTGCGGACACGGCCTACCGGACCGCCTTCGAGGACGCCTCGTGCCTCAAGATGATCCTCGACTGGGAGGGCCACGCGTGAGCCTCGACGTTCCGATCCTGACCAAGCAGGCCGAAGCCCTCCGCCAGGAGGCCGCCGAGCCCACGCTGGAGGTGCCCCAGACGGCGCCTACCAAGAAGACGCAGATCATCGCGATCTACGGCAAGGGCGGCATCGGCAAGTCGTTCACCCTCGCCAACCTCAGCCACATGATGGCCGAGCAGGGCAAGCGCGTGCTCCTCATCGGCTGCGATCCCAAGTCCGACACGACGAGCCTCCTCTTCGGCGGCAAGGCCTGCCCGACCATCATCGAGACCTCGACCCGCAAGAAGCTGGCGGGCGAGGAGGTGAAGGTCGGCGACGTCTGCTTCAAGCGCGGCGGCGTCTTCGCGATGGAGCTCGGCGGGCCCGAGGTCGGCCGCGGCTGCGGCGGGCGCGGCATCATCCACGGCTTCGAGCTCCTGGAGAAGCTGGGCTTCCACGACTGGGATTTCGACTACGTGCTCCTGGACTTCCTGGGCGACGTGGTCTGCGGCGGCTTCGGCCTGCCGATCGCGCGCGACATGGCGCAGAAGGTGATCCTGGTCGCCTCCAACGACCTGCAGTCGCTCTACGTCGCCAACAACGTCTGCTCGGCGGTCGAGTACTTCCGCAAGATGGGCGGCAACGTGGGCGTCGCCGGGTTGGTGGTGAACAAGGACGACCATTCCGGCGAGGCGCAAGCCTTCGCCAAGGCAGTCGGCATCCCGGTGCTGGCGGCGATCCCGCAGGACGACGACCTGCGTAAGAAGTCGGCCAACTACCAGATCGTCGGCACCGCGGAATCGCAGTGGGGCGCGCTCTTCGCCGCGCTCGGGGAGGAGGTGGCCAAGGCGCCGCCGGGTCACCCCACCGCGCTGGATCAGGACGGGCTGCTGGCCCTCTTCGACAGCAAGGACACCGGGGGCGACTACACCCTGGTGCCCGCCACCGACGCCGACATGCGCGGCAAGGACGCCGCCCCGAAGGTCAGCCTGGAGGTCGTGTACGATGACGCCTGAAGCCCTCACCCCGTTCGACTATGCCGAGCTGGGCGCCCTCGACGCGGCGCTGGACGCCCTGGCCGAGGCGCCCGCGCCGGAGGCCCAGGACGAATGACCGACGTGGCCGACATGCCGGCCGGCGGCGGCTGCTCGTCCAAGGGCGAGCTCGAGGCCGCGACGCGCGCCGCGGGCGGCTCCGAGATGATGGACCGCTTCCGCGCCGACTACCCCGTCGGCCCGCACGACAAGCCGCAGTCGATGTGCCCGGCCTTCGGCTCCCTGCGGGTCGGCCTGCGCATGAAGCGGGTCGCCACGGTCCTGTCGGGCAGCGCCTGCTGCGTCTACGGCCTCACCTTCGTGTCGCACTTCTACGGCGCGCGGCGCTCGGTCGGCTACGTGCCGTTCGACTCCGAGAGCCTGGTGACGGGCAAGCTCTTCGAGGACATCCGCGACGGCGTCCACGACATGGCCGACCCCGCGAAGTACGACGCGATCGTCGTCACCAACCTCTGCGTGCCCACCGCCTCCGGCGTGCCGCTCCGTCTGCTGCCCAAGTCGATCAACGGCGTGCGCATCGTCGGGATCGACGTGCCGGGCTTCGGCATCCCCACCCATGCCGAGGCCAAGGACGTGCTCGCCGGCGCCATGCTCGCCCACGCGCGGGCCGAGGTCGAGGCCGGCCCCG
This sequence comes from uncultured Alphaproteobacteria bacterium, assembly GCA_963833115.1. Lineage (GTDB taxonomy): Bacteria > Pseudomonadota > Alphaproteobacteria > Rhodobacterales > Rhodobacteraceae > Hasllibacter. The sequence goes on from CAWHWS010000002.1 coordinate 1,422,755, forward strand.
TCCCGGCGCCCGAGGGCCGCCGCGAGGACCGGCCCACGGTCACGCTCCTGGGCGAGATGTTCCCGGCCGACCCGATGATGATCGGCGCGATGCTGGCGCCGATGGGCCTCGCCGTAGGCCCCACGGTGCCCTGCCGCGAATGGCGCGAGCTCTACGCCGCGCTGGACTGCGGCGCGGTCGCCGCGATCCACCCGTTCTACTCCGCCGCCATGCGCGAGTTCGCGGCCGCGGGCCGGCCCATCCTGGGCTCCGCTCCGGTGGGCCGTGACGGCACCGCCGACTGGCTCGCTCGGATCGGGGAGAGCTTCGGCATCGCCGCGGACAGGATCGCGGGGGCGCAGAACGCGGTCCTGCCGGCCATCGAGGGCGCCCTCGCCGGCAGCCGCATCGACGGGACGATCACCGTCTCGGGCTACGAGGGCTCCGAGCTCCTCGTCGCGCGGCTGCTGATCGAGAGCGGCGCGGACGTGCCCTATGTCGGCACCGCGTGCGGCCGGACGCCGATGTCGGCGCACGATCGCGAGTGGCTCGAGGCCCGCGGCACGGTGGTCAAGTACCGCGCCTCGCTCGAGGACGACCTCTCGGCGATGGAGGGCGTGCGCCCCGACCTCGCCATCGGCACCACGCCCGTGGTGCAGAAGGCCAAGGAGGCGGGCATCCCGTCGCTCTACTTCACCAACCTCATCTCGGCCCGGCCCCTGATGGGCCCCGCCGGCGCCGGATCGCTCCAGGAGGTCGTGAACGCCGCCATGGGCAACCGCGAGCGGATGGCTGGCATGAAGTCCTTCTTCGAGGGCGTCGGGGCGGGCGACACGGCCGGGGTCTGGGAGGGCTCGCCCAACCTGCGCCCGGACTTCCGGGCGACGAACCTCAAGAAGATCGAGAAGAAGGCCCGCGCGGACGCCGCGGCGGCGATGATATGAGGGGGGCGCTCTCCCGCCCGTCCTCGCCGCCGGCGCGGCGCGTCCCGCCCGGCCGGGCGAGGGGGCGGCGCCCCCTCGCGCTCCCCCGCGGCGCCCTGTGCACGGGATGCACGGGTCATGCACGATCGATGCGCATGCCATGCGCATCGCCCGTCCGGGGGGGCACGGCATGCTGATCCAGGACCACGACCGCGCGGGCGGCTACTGGGGCGCGGTCTACGCGTTCTGCGCGATGAAGGGCCTGCAGGTCGTCATCGACGGGCCGGTCGGCTGCGAGAACCTGCCCGTCACCTCCGTCCTGCACTATACCGACGCGCTGCCCCCTCACGAGCTGCCCATCGTCGTCACCGGGCTGGGCGAGGAGGAGCTGGGCCGCGACGGGACCGAGGGCGCGATGCGCCGCGCCTGGGAGACGCTCGATCCGGCGCTGCCGGCGGTCGTCGTCACCGGCTCCATCGCCGAGATGATCGGCGGGGGCGTGACCCCGATGGGCACCAACATCCAGCGGTTCCTGCCGCGCACCATCGACGAGGACCAGTGGCAGGCCGGCGACCGCGCCATGACCTGGGCCTTCACCGAGTTCGGCATGACCAAGGGGCGGATGCCGCGCGAGGCCAAGCGCGAGGAGGGCGCGGCGCCGCGGGTCAACATCCTCGGGCCGATGTACGGCACGTTCAACATGCCCTCTGACCTCGCCGAGATCCGGCGCCTGGTCGAGGGCATCGGCGCCGAGGTCAACATGGTCTACCCGCTCGGCGCCCATGTCGCCGAGATGCGCGACCTCGTGAACGCGGACGCGCAGGTGTGCCTCTACCGGGAGTTCGGGCGCGGGCTCTGCGAGGTGCTGGGCAAGCCCTACCTGCAGGCGCCGATCGGGGTGGAGCAGACGACGCTGTTCCTGCGCAAGCTGGGCGAGATCCTGGGCCTCGACCCCGAGCCGTTCATCGAGCGCGAGAAGCACTCGACCCTCAAGCCCGTGTGGGACCTCTGGCGCTCCGTCACGCAGGACTTCTTCGCGACCTCCTCCTTCGGGATCGTGGGGACCGAGACCTACACCCGCGGCATAAAGCGGTACCTCGAGGACGATCTGGGCCTGCCCTGCGCGTTCGCGATCCCGCGCGTCGCGGGCAAGAAGAACGACGGCGAGGCGATCCGCGCGCAGGTGCACGAGAAGCGCCCGCTGATCCTCATGGGGTCCATCAACGAGAAGATGTACCTCGCGGAGATGCGCGGCGGCTTCGGCCCGGCGCCCACGTTCATCCCCGCGAGCTTCCCCGGCGCCGCGATCCGCCGCGCCACGGGCACGCCCTTCATGGGCTACGCGGGCGCGACATACCTGCTGCAGGAGGTCTGCAACGGCCTCTTCGACGCGCTCTTCCACATCCTGCCGCTGGGCAGCGAGATGGACGCGGGCGCGGCCGCCACGCCGCTGCGCCGGGACCTCCCCTGGGAGCCCGAGGCGCAGGCGCTCCTCGACCGGATCGTGGCCGAGCATCCCGTGCTCACCCGCATCAGCGCGGCCAAGGGCCTGCGCGACGCCGCCGAGCGCGCCGCGCTCGAGGCCGGGGCCGACGCGGTCGACACCGATACCGTGCGGGGCCTCGCCCCGTCCGGGACCACCCGCACAACTCAGGAGGGACAGCCATGAGCGACCAGACCACGGACATCTTCGTCGCCCCGCGGCGGACCAACCCGGCGGCGCAGCGGCGCGAGTTCTACGCCTATTTCGCCGTGATCTTCCTGGCGACGCTGCCGCTGACGCTCCTGACCTGGGCGCTCACGGCGCTGCGCCGGATGGAGCTGCCCGAGCGCGGCCCGGTGGCGCGCGCCTGGAGCCAGGCGCGGGTGATCACGCCCATGATCTTCTCCGGCGCGTGAGCGCGGCGGAGCATCCCATTCGCCCCGGACCTCCGGGACGATGATGCGGGGCGCACGTCCCGCAGACCCGGCCGCGGGGCCCTGCGGCGCACAGCAGACTGTCATAAGGAGATAGTAATGGCTGAACAATCCGGTCTGTCGTTCACGGGCCTCACCGACGACCAGGCCCAGGAGCTGCACAGCGTCTACATGAGCGGCCTGTGGCTGTTCACGATCGTCGCCGTGGTGGCGCACATCGCCGTCTTCATCTGGGCACCCTGGTTCTGAGGAGGGACGCGTCATGAGCAAGTTCTACAAAATCTGGCTGGTCTTCGACCCGCGCCGCGTCTTCGTGGCGCAGGGCGTGTTCCTGTTCCTGCTGGCGGCGATGATCCATCTCGTCCTGCTCAGCACGGACCGGTACAACTGGTTCGAGAGCGCGGCGATCAAGTACAACGATCCCGCGCTCGTGGTCATCGAAGAGTGACCCTCCCGGCCATGGCCGGGGCCTCCCCGCCATGGCCGGCGCGACATCGCCCCGGGCGCCTCGGCGCCCGGCGGCCACCCCGATGGAAACCCGCGTTCGCGGCCGCAGGCCCTCCGCCCCATGGCGGGTCCCGGCGCCGCCCCTGACACAGGGAGACGAAGATGGCTCTGCTCAGCTTCGAACGGAAATACCGGGTGCCCGGTGGCACCCTCATCGGCGGCGATCTCTTCGACTTCTGGGTCGGCCCCTTCTACGTGGGCTTCTTCGGGGTCACGACGATCTTCTTCGCCGCGCTCGGCACGATCATGATCTTCTACGACACCTCGATGCAGGGGGTCTGGAACCCCTGGCTCATCTCGGTGAACCCGCCGCCCCTCGACGTCGGGCTCGGCATGGCCCCGCTCGAGAACGGCGGCATCTGGCAGATCGTCACGATCTGCGCGCACGGGGCGTTCATCTCCTGGGCGCTGCGCGAGGTCGAGATCTGCCGCAAGCTCGGCATCGGCTTCCACGTGCCGTTCGCCTTCTCGGTCGCGATCCTGGCCTACACCACGCTGGTGGTGATCCGCCCGGTGCTCATGGGCGCCTGGGGGCACGGCTTCCCCTACGGGATCTGGACGCACCTGAACTGGGTCAGCAATGTCGGCTACCAGTACGGCAACTTCCACTACAACCCGGCGCACATGGTGGCGGTCTCGCTCTTCTTCACCACGACGCTGGCGCTCGCGCTGCACGGCGCGCTGATCCTCTCGGCGGCGAACCCGCCCAAGGGCGAGGAGATGAAGGCGCCCGACTTCGAGGACACCTATTTCCGCGATTTCATCGGCTATTCGGTGGGCCCGCTGGGCATCCACCGGCTGGGCCTCATCCTGGCGCTGCAGGCGGGGCTGTGGTCGGCGATCTGCATCGTGATCTCCGGCACCATCTGGTTCGACGAGTGGATCGCGTGGTGGGACTGGTATCTGTACCTGCCCTTCTGGGCCGACCTCTAGAGGGGGATGAGCAATGGCTGAATATCAGAACATCTTCACCCAGGTTCAGGTCGCCGGACCGCCCGAGATGGGCATGGCCGGCAACCAGAACCTCGAGAACCGCACCGACGGCGCGCGCTTCTCCACCCTCGCGGGCACGCTCGGGAACGCCCAGATCGGGCCGATCTACCTCGGCTCCTGGGGGCTGATCTCGATCGCGACGGGCACGATCTGGTTCGTGCTCGTGGGACTGAGCTTCTGGGGGCAGGTCGACTACAACCCGGCGATCTTCCTGCGCGAGCTGTTCTACCTCGCGCTCGAGCCGCCGGGGCCGGAATACGGGCTCTCCATCCCGCCGATGGCCGAGGGCGGGCTCTGGCTGATCGCGAGCTTCTTCCTGCTGGTCTCGGTCCTGACCTGGTGGGTGCGCTCGTATCAGCTCGCGGACCGGCTCGGGATGGGCAAGCACGTGAGCTGGGCGTTCGCCTCCGCGATCTGGCTCTTCCTGGTGCTGGGGCTCTTCCGCCCGATCCTCATGGGGTCGTGGTCCGAGGCGGTGCCATACGGCATCTTCCCGCATCTCGACTGGACGAACCTGTTCTCGCTCTCCTACGGGAACCTCTTCTACAACCCGTTCCACGCGCTCTCGATCGTTTTCCTCTACGGCTCGGTGCTCCTCTTCGCGATGCACGGGGCGACGATCCTGGCCGTGAGCCGCTACGGCGGCGACCGGGAGCTCGAGCAGATCGTCGACCGGGGGACCGCGACCGAGCGGGCGGCGCTGTTCTGGCGCTGGACCATGGGGTTCAACGCCACGATGGAGGGCATCCATCGCTGGGCCTGGTGGTTCGCGGTGCTGACCACGCTCACGGGCGGGATCGGCATCCTGCTCACCGGGACGGTCGTGGACGACTGGTACAGCTGGGCGCAGGCCCACGGCTACGCGCCGCTCGACGGATAGGAGGACGACCATGAGCCAACAGGGCATCCCGCTGGCCGGCGACGCGCCGGCCAACCCCGGGGTCATCACCTACGACACGCCGCTCGGGGCGTACGCCTACTCCAACAAGGACGCGATCCGCAGCCAGATCACCAAGCTCATGCTCAAGGGCGCGGGCTACGCGGCCTTCGTGTTCTTCGGCGCCGTGGCGGTGATCGTCGGGCTGTGGGCGGTCGGCCTCCTGCTGCCGGAGGCCAGCAAGGAAGCGCCTGACCCGTCGCTCGAGACGACGATGGCGATCGTGCCGCCGGTGCCCGCCGCCTGACCGGCGGCGGACCCCCCGGGCCCGAACGAGAAGGGGCGGCGCCGGATCGGCGCCGCCCCTTCGTCGTCATAGGCCGTCCTGGCGCCGCGTCGCCCGGCTAGGCCGGCATGAGGGGCCCGAAGATGCGGCCCGCGTGCTCGGCGAGGTAGATGCGCAGCCAGGGGGTGTAGCGGGCAGGATGGTCCACGACGTCCCGCGCGAGGGAATGGAGCGACATCCAGCGGATGTCCTGCACCTCGCCGGCGTCGGGCGCGATGCGCAGGCCGCGGGGCGCCTGGGCGGTGAACAGGCGCACGACCTCGTGCTCGGTGAGGCCCGCCCCCACCTCGGCGCGGTACTCGACCTCGCCGGCCTCTCGGATGGCCAGCCCCTCGATGCCGAGCTCCTCGCGCAGGCGCCGCGCGGCGCAGGCCTCCGGCGCCTCGGGCCCGTCGGCCGTCCACAGGGGATGGGTGCAGCAGCTGTTCGCCCAGAGGCCGGGCGTGTGGTATTTGCCCGCCGCCCGCCGCTGGATAAGCGTCTCCGCCCCTTCGGCGGAGGGGCGCAGCACGAAGACCGAGACCGCCAGATGGCGCAGCCCCTCGCGATGCGCCGCCAGCTTGGGGTAGGGGGCCAGCGCGCCGTCCACCCAGGCGGGGATCGGCGCGTCCGCCTCGCTCATACCGATTCGGCTGGGACCAGCCCGGTCAGGTGGGCGAGGTTCTTCACCCCGATCTTGAGGTGCGCGAGCGGCCGGGCGGCCACGAGCTTCTTGTTCATGTAGGCCTCGAAGGTCAGCTTCTGCACATCGACGTCATGGCACAGCGACACGAAGCGCTCGCGCCGGTCGTCGGAGCGATAATACGCCTTCTGCATGGCGCCAAGGACGCGGAAGACCGAGCCGTGCTCCTTGAGGAAGGCGCGGCGGGCCTCTCGCAGGGGCTTGGGGCGCGCCTGGGCGAGGCAGGCCTGCACCGCCTCGGCGGCGACCTGCCCGCCCATCATCGCGTAGTAGATGCCCTCCCCCGAGGAGGGCGCGACCACGCCCGCCGCGTCGCCGGCCAGCACCACGTCCCGGCCGTTGTCCCATTTGTCCAGCGGCTTGAGGGGGATGGGCGCGCCCTCGCGCCGGATGGTGCGGCATCCCGTGAGTCCCGACGCCTCGCGCAGGGCGGCGGTCGCCTTCTTGAGGTCCACGCCGTCCACGCAGGTGCCCATGCCGACGCTGGCGGAGGTCCCGTGCGGGAAGACCCAGCCGTAGAAGTCCGGGCTGATGGCGCCGTCGTAGATCACGTCGCAGCGGCGCGAATCGTAGCCGTCGCCGTCGGCGGGGGCCTCGATGATCTCATGGTAGGCGATGACGTAGGGGATGTCCTGGCCGCCCGGGATCTCGGAGCGCGCGACGTTGGAGCGCGCGCCGTCCGCGCCGATGACGTAGCGGGTGGCGAGGCGGCGCTCCTCGCGCGTGGCCTTGTCGCGGAAGACGACCTCCGTGCGCTCGCCCCGCTCGATCCGCAGATAGGTCCCGGTGCAGCGGCGGGCGCCCGCGCCCTCGGCCCGGGCGCGGAGGAAGGCGTCGAAATGCTCGCGGTCGACCATGCCGACATAGCCGTTCTCAATCGGGATGTCGACGCGCCGGGCGGTGGGGGAGATCATCCGGGCGGTGCCGATCTTGGCCACGATCTGGCTCTCGGGGATGTCGAAATCCTGGATCAGGCGGGGCGGGACGGCGCCGCCGCAGGGCTTGATCCGCCCGTCCCGGTCGATGAAGGCGACCCGCCGGCCGGCGCGGGCCAGGATCTCCGCGGCGGTGGCGCCCGAGGGGCCGCCCCCGACGACGACGACGTCATAGATCATGCTCATTCTCCGGGCACGAGGGATGGGGTGGGGGGCAGGGGGCGCCCCAGGATCCGCGCGGCCACGAGGCCCGCGGCGAGAAAGAGCGCGGCCTCGGCCGCGAAGAGCGTGCCGTAGGCCGCGGCGTCCGGCAGGATCGCGCGCAGGAGGTCCACCGTGCCGGTCGCGATCAGGCCGGCGAGCCCGGCGGCCACGGCCTGCGCGGCGCCGAAGACGCCCATGCGCGTTCCGGTGGCGCCCGCCCTGGCGGCGGCGAGGGTCATCATCGAGCCGATCGCGCCGACGACGAAGAGGCCGTTGCCGAAGCCGAGCAGGGCGCTCGAGGGCACGAGCGGCAGCCCCGCGCCGAGCGCCAGGAGCCCCGCGGCCGAGATCGCGCACCCCGCCGAGGCCCAGAGCCGGAGCGAGCCCAGCCCGGCCGTGGCGAGCGCCCCGGCGGCCAGCATCCCCAGGAGCGCGGCGCCGTCCTTGCCGCCCGAGAGCTTGGTCGAGTCCTCCGGCGACAGGCCGTGGACATGGCCCGCGAAGGGCTCGAACACCAGCTCGGAGAGGTAGAAGGCCAGGATCGACAGGAACACGAAGCCGGTGAACCGGCGCGCGGCGGGGTCGTCCCAGGTCGCCGCCAGGGCCGCGCGCAGGGGCAGCACGGCGTCCGGGACGGAGGCGGGCACGCCGAGCCGCCGCTCGATGCCGGCGACGGCGATCCAGGTGAGGGCGAGCGCGGCGGCGCAGGCGATCGCGACGACCCACACGAGGCGCGCGGGCGAGTAGGGCTCCAGCGCGACGCCGACGCCGACGGACGCGGCGATGGCGCCCGCGATGAGCATGAGCCAGGCGAGGGTCGCCGCCGCGCCGCGCCGTTCGGGGGGCGCCGCGGTCGCGAGGAGCGCCAGGAACGACGTGCCGGCGGCGCCGATCCCGAGGCCGATCGCGGCGTAGGCGAGCACCCAGACCGCCAGCGCGGCCGCTGGCGACGCCGCCGCCAGCCCGACGCCCCAGGCGACGCAGGTGACCGCAAGGCCGAGCACCGCCATGCCCCAGAGGATCACCGGCGTGCGCCCGGCCCGCGCGTCCGAGCGGTGGCCCCAGGCCGGCCGCGTGAGCTGCACCGCGTAGTGCAGCGCGACGAGCAGGCCCGGCAGCAGCGCCGGCAGCGCCAGCTCCACCGTCATCAGCCGGTTGAAGAGGTTGACGGGCAGGGCCGCGAGCCCGCCGATCGCCGCGTTGACGAGGCAGAGACGCGCGAGCGCGCCCCAGCCCAGCGTCACGCGAGGCCCCTGAGCGCGAAGGCCGCGACCATCATGCCGGCGACGTAGAGGGTGACGCCCGTACCCTGATACCAGGGCGCGCGGGCCTTGGGATCGCCCAGCATGACGGTCATCGCCCAGAGCTGGAGCGCGAGGAGGGCGGCGATGGCCATCGCCTGCCAGGGGCGGTCCCAGTAGTCGAGGAGGCCGATGACGAGCACCTGCGGCGCGGCCATCACGAAGCAGGCGATGCGCGCCGCCCGGCGGGGGCCGAGCGTCGCGGGCAGGGAGCGCACGCCGGTCGCGCGGTCGCCCTCTATCGCCTTAAAGTCGTTGAGGGTCATGATGCCGTGGGCGCCGAGGGCGTAGAGGCCGGCGACGATCACGACCTCCATCGCGGGGGCGCCGGCGGCGAGGACCGCGGCGCCCGTGAACCAGGGCAGCCCCTCGTAGCACAGGCCCACGAGGCCGGGCCCCGCCCAGCCCGAGCGCTTCAGGCGCACCGGCTCCGCAGAATAGGCCCAGGCCGCCAGCACCGCGACCACGGTGGCCCCGAACCCCCAGGGGCCGAGGAGCGCGCCGAGCGCGAGGGACGCCGCGCTCATGGCGAGCGCGACCCGAAGGCCCCACCGGCCCGGCACGCGGCCCGAGGGGATCGGGCGGCCCGGCTCGTTGATGGCGTCCACGTGCCGGTCGCACCAGTCGTTGGCGGCCTGGCTCATCCCGCAGACCACCGGCCCGGCCAGGAGGATGCCGAGGAGGACGAGGCCGAAGCTCTCCATGATCGGCTGCCCGGCGGAGACGATGCCGCAGAGATAGGCCCACATGGGGGGGAACCACGTGATCGGCTTGATCAGCTCGAGGAGAGCGGCCGGATCGGGGCGCGTCGGGGCGGGGTTGTCAGGGTAGATGGACATGGGTGTAACGCTAGACTGACACCGCGCGCCGGGAAAGCGGACTTTACGTCGCGGGCGAAGATCGGCTTGAGGCCGCGCCCCGATCGCGCGACGCTTCGCCATGCGCGCCCTCGCCCTGTCCACGATCCTCGCCGCCTGCGCCGCCGCCGATGCCGGGGCGGAGCCCTTGCCGCGCGCGCCGGCCGATGCCGACTACGCCCCCGTGGACGCCGCGCAGGCCGCGCTGGGGCGGCTTCTGTTCTACGATCCGATCCTGTCGGGCAACCGGGAGGTCGCCTGCGCCACCTGCCACCACCCGCGATTCGCGACCGCGGACGGGCTCGCCCTCGGCCTCGGCGACGGGGGGCGCGGCCTGGGGCCGGAGCGCGCCGCCGATCCGGCGAACCGGCCCGAGCAGCGCATCCCCCGCAACGCCCCGGCGCTCTTCAACCTCGGCGCGCGCGAGTTCACCGTCCTCTTCCACGACGGCCGGATCGAGGAGGGGCCGGACGGCCTGCGCACCCCGATGGGGGAGGAGATGGAGGCCGGGTTCGCCTCCCTCCTCTCGGCGCAGACGATGTTCCCCGTCCTCTCGGCCGACGAGATGGCGGGGCACTACTCCGAGAACGAGGTCGCGCAGGCGGTGCGCCGGGGCGTGATCACCGGGCCGGGCGGCGCCTGGGACCTGATCGCGGAGCGGGTCCGCCGCGTGCCGGGCTACGCGGCTCGGTTCAAAGCGGCGTTCCCGGGGCGCGAGGTCACGTTCCACGCGGTCTCGGACGCGGTGGCGGCGTTCATGGCCGCCGAATGGCGCTCGGACGACAGCCCGTTCGACGCGCACCTGCGGGGGGAGGCGGCCCTGACCGGCGCGGCGGCGGAGGGGATGGCCCTGTTCTACGGGGAGGCGGGCTGCGCCGCGTGCCATTCGGGGCCGTTCCAGACCGACCACGCGTTCCACGCCATGGGCGCGCCGCAGGTCGGGCCCGGCAAGGCCGCCCGGTTCGAGCGGCACGCCCGCGACACCGGGCGCATGCGCGTGACGGGCGATCCGGCGGACGCCCATGCCTTCCGCACGCCGTCCCTGCGCAACGTGACGCGCACCGGCCCCTGGGGCCATGCCGGCGCGCATGACGACCTGGCCGCGTTCCTGGCGCATCACGCCGACCCGTCGGGCGACTGGCCGGCGCCGCCCGCCCTCCCGGCCCTGCCGGTCGAGGACGGGCGCGTCGCGGCGGACCCGGCCGAGGTCGCGGCGATCCGCGCGGCGGCCGCGCCGGGCCGCGCGCTCCGGCCGGGGGAGGCGGACGCGCTCCTGGCCTTCCTCGCCGCGCTGGACGATCCCGTCGCGCTGGCCGGGCGGGCGGGCGTGCCGGACTCGGTGCCCAGCGGCCTGCCGGTCCCGCGCTAGGGCGCGGCTTGACCCGCCCGCGCCGGGGGCCCAACCCTCGCCGCCGTGATCGACCCCCGCGCGCCCCTCTACGTGATCGGCCTCCTCGTCGCGGCGCTGGGCGCCTCGATGCTCGTGCCGGCCGTCCTGGACGCGAGCCTGGGCGACCCGCACGCCTACGACGTCCTGTCGGCGGCGATCGTCACGGCCCTCGCCGGCGCGCTGACCGCGATGGCCTGCTCCAACGCGGCCGGGCCGCGGCTCACGATCCAGCAGACGTTCCTGATCACGGTCGGGGTCTGGGCGATGCTTCCGATCTTCGGCGCGCTGCCCTTCGTGATGGGCGCCACGCAGTCGAGCTTCGTGGACGCCTATTTCGAGGCGATGTCCGGCCTCACGACGACGGGCTCGACGGTGCTGACGGGGCTGGACGATCTGCCGGCCGGGCTCCTCCTCTGGCGCGGGATGCTGCAATGGTTCGGCGGCATCGGGATCATCGTCGTCGCGATGGTGTTCCTGCCGGAGCTGCGGGTGGGGGGGATGCAGATCTTCCGCACCGAGAGCTTCGACACGTTCGGCAAGATCCTCCCGCGCGCCGGGCAGATCGCGAGCCGGATCCTGGTCATCTACCTGATCCTGAGCGGGGCGTGCGCGGTCGCCTACTCCCTGGCCGGGATGACGCCGCTCGACGCGTTCACCCACGCGATGACGACCATCGCGACGGGGGGCTTTGCCAATTCCGATTCCAGCTTCGCCGCCTACCCGCCCGCGGCGCAATACGTCGCCTGCGCGTTCATGCTGCTCGCGGCGCTGCCCTTCGTGCGCTACGTGCAGCTCCTGGCGGGCACGGCGCGCCCGCTCTGGCGCGACGCGCAGGTGCGGGCGTTCTTCGCGACCGTGCTCGTCCTGGTGGCGGGCCTCGTCGCCTGGCGGGTGGAGGACGCGATCACCGAGGAGGCGCCGGGCCTCGCGCTCGCCGGCACGACCCTCGAGGAGACGATCCGGGAGACGCTGTTCAACACGGTCTCGATCATCACCGGCACGGGATATGCCAGCGCGGACTACATGGGCTGGGGCGCGTTCCCGGTGGCGTCGATCTTCTTCATCGGGTTGATCGGCGGCTGCGCGGGCTCGACGGCCTGCTCGGTGAAGATCTTCCGCTACCAGCTCCTCTTCGCCGCGATCGGCGCGCAGGTGCGGCGCATCCACCAGCCCTCGGGCCTGTTCCAGCCGCGCTATGACGGCCGGCCGGTGGGCGAGGACGTGCTGTCCTCGGTGATGAGCTTCTTCGTGCTGTTCCTGGCCGTGCTGGGCGCGGTCACGGTCGGCCTCGCGGCGACGGGCGAGGACATGCTCACGGCGATCTCGGGCGCGGCGGCGGCGCTGGCGAACATCGGGCCGGGCCTGGGCGAGGAGATCGGGCCCGCGGGCACGTTCGCGGGGCTCACGGACGCCGCCAAATGGCTCCTGTCGGCGGCGATGCTCGTCGGCCGGCTCGAGGTGCTGGCGGTGCTGGCCCTCTTCACACCGGCCTTCTGGCGGGCCTGAGGGGTCAGTCGTAGCAGGCGACGAGCACGGTCATGTCGCCGGCCAGCGCGGTGAGGTCCTCCGGCGCCAGCGCGGCGCCCGGCGGGGCGGTGCGGGCGGGCAGGCCGCGCGCGGCGAGCACGCCCAGGATGGCGGCCGAGTCCATTCCGAAGGCCGCGCCCTCCGGCAGGACGATGTCGGCCCGCCCCGGCCCCGGCAGGAGGAGGCCCGCGACCGCCCCGGAAGGGTCCAGCACCGGCCCGCCCAGGTCGCCCGCGGCGGCGGCGAGCTCGTAGCGGTCGATCCCGTCCGCGCCGTCCAGCCCGCGCACGTCCGCCAGGCGGCCGAAGGTGAGGGAGGCCCGCCCCAGGGCGCCGCCGAACGGGTAGCCCGCGACCGCGACCTCGGAGCCGATGCGGCCCGCGTCCGGGGCGAAGGCGGCCGTGCCCTGCGGCGCGAGCGGCGCCGCCGGCGTCAGGAGGGCGATCGACCCGTCGGTCCAGCTCACCGCGGCGGGGTGCACGTCGTCCAGGCGCAGCTCGCGGCAGGCGGCGCCCGCGACCTCCGCCGTGGTCAGGACGCTGCCGAGCCCGTCGACGAACACGCCCGAGCGGCTGAGCGTCGGGCGCCGGATCTCCAGCCCCGAGACGAGGTCGACGGATTGCTCGGCCGGGGGGGTCGCGAACGCGTCGCCCAGGACGCCCGGCGCGCCGCCGTCGAAGCTGTCGCGCATGCGCTGCCAGACGCGGTCCAGCCGGTCGTCCCCGGCCGGCCAGATCAGGGTGAGGCCCTTGATCCGGCCCGCCTCCGTGCGCGCGAAGGTGCGGCTGACGATGCCGCCGCCGGTGCCCTCGATCTCGAACGCGTCGCGCGACCGGGATCGCGGCCCGTCCCGCGGGACGATGGAGAGGGTCTGGAGGATCTCGTAGAGCCCGGCGAGGCGGTCCGGCCCGCCCTCCTGGCTGATGAGGAGGACGCGGGTCCGGGATTCGGGGCCGTCCGCCGCGATGGGCTCGTAGCGGGCGAAGGGGGTCTCTCGGCCCGCGAGGGCGACGAGGGCGGTGGGCATCTCGACGGTGATGCCGGCGGCGGCGTCGGCGACCGGCGCCATGCCCAGCCCGTCGAACACCGCGCCGTATTCGCCGAGGAGCGCCGCGCGCTGGGCGGCCGTGAGGATGCCGGTCGGTTCATGGCCGCGCGCGGCCTGCCAGGCGCCCATGGAGGCGCGCGTGCCGCGGCCGAACGCGCCGTCGATCGCCCCGCCGTAGAAGCCCGCCCAGGCCAGGGCGACCTGGAGCCCGTCGCGCTCGGCCCGCGTCAGGAGGCGCTCGGAGGCGCGCGCCTCGCGCGGGGTCTCGTCGGCGGTCCCCGCCGGCCCGGAGATCGGGGAGGGCGCCTCGGGCGCGGGCGCGAGGGGGCGCGCGCCCGCCAGCACGGAGGTGCCGGCGGGGTAGAACTGACCGCGGTAGCCCGAGGGCCGGGTCAGGAAGCTGTCCTGCGGGATGCGCCCCTCGGCCCGCAGGCGGGCGAGGCGGGCGCGCGCCTCGGCCTCCGGGAAGGGCCCGAGGGCGACGGCGTACCAGCCGCCGGGAGCGGCGAGGCCGTTCACCCCCGCGACCCGGCCGGCGAAGCGGCGCGCGGCGGCCTCGCCCTCGCGCAGCGAGGGGTGAGCCTCGATCTGGATGAAGGCGAGCCCGTCCTGCGCGGCGGCGGGGGCGGCCCCCAGGATCGCCGGCCCGGGCGCGGCGCCCAGGGCCAGGAAGGCGGCGCAGGCGGCGGCGCGGATCGCCCGCGCGCGGCGGGCCGGAAGGCTGGTGCTCATCGTCGTCCTCGAACAGGGCGCGGCCGGCGACGGGATGCCCCGCCGCGGCGTCCCGGCGAAGTCTTAGCCGCCCGGCCCGGCCGATCCAGCCCTGCCGTTGCCGTCCTGCACCACCTGCGGCCCCGGCGCCTCACCGAGCCCGCCGGCGGCGCGCGGTGCCGCCGCGTTGACCGGCCCCCCGGCCCGCCATAAGGTTCGCCCGCACCGCAGGACGAGGCCCGCCATGACAGACACCGCGCCGCGCTCGTTCCAGGGCATCATCCTGGCGCTCCAGGACTACTGGGCCGCGCGCGGCTGCGCGATCCTGCAGCCCTACGACATGGAGGTCGGCGCCGGCACGTTCCACCCGGCGACCACCCTGCGCGCCCTCGGGCCCGCGCCATGGGCCGCCGCCTACGTGCAGCCCTCGCGCCGCCCCACGGACGGGCGCTACGGCGACAGCCCCAACCGGTGGCAGCACTACTACCAGTTCCAGGTCCTCCTGAAGCCCTCGCCGCCGGACCTGCAGGCCCTCTACCTCGGCAGCCTCCAGGCGATCGGCATCGACATGGACCTGCACGACATCCGTTTCGTCGAGGACGACTGGGAGAGCCCGACGCTCGGCGCCTGGGGCCTCGGGTGGGAGGTGTGGTGCGACGGGATGGAGGTCAGCCAGTCCACCTACTTCCAACAGGTCGGCGGGCACGACTGCCGCCCCGTCTCGGGCGAGCTGACCTACGGGCTGGAGCGGCTGGCGATGTACGTCCTCGGCCATGACGACGGCAACGCGATGCCGTTCAACGACCCGCAATCCCCCATCCCCCTGACCTATGGCGACGTGTTCCGGGAGGCCGAGGCGCAGTACGCGCGCTGGAACTTCGACGTGGCCGACACGGCGATGCTCATGTCGCATTTCGAGGACGCCGAGGCCGAGTGCGCCCGCATCCTCGCGGCCCCCGCCGAGGACCCGCGCACCGGGCGCCGCATCGTCATGGCGCAGCCGGCCTACGACCAGTGCATCAAGGCGAGCCACCTCTTCAACCTCCTGGACGCGCGCGGCGTCATCTCCGTCACCGAGCGGCAGGCCTATATCGGCCGGGTGCGCGCGCTGGCGAAGGCGTGCGCGGACGCGTGGCTGCTCACGGGCCCGGGGGGCTGGACGGCGGACGCGGCGTGATGGGGCGCGTCGCGGTCGGGGCCCTGGTGCTGGCCGGGCTGATCGCGGGCGGCCTCCTGTGGTGGCTGCAGACGCGGGCCTATTACGACGCGCCGGCGCGGGCGGCCGCCATCGTCCTGACCCTGGACGGGCGCGAGGTCGCGACGCCCGCCGAGGTGACCTCCATCGACGCGGGCAGCAGCCCGCTGCGCTACCGCGCCTGCTTCGAGCTGGGCGGGCCGCTCGCGGGCACCCCGGCCGCGCCGGAGTTCGCCTCGCCCACCGTGGCGCCGGGCTGGTTCGGGTGCTTCGACGCGGACGCGATCGGCGCCGACCTGGAGGCCGGGCGCGCGGCGCCGGTGCTGGCGCAGGCGGACGTGGAGTACGGGATCGACCGCGTCGCCGCGATCTACCCGGACGGGCGCGGCCGCGCCTGGCATCAGATCAACCGCTGCGGCCGCGCGGTGTTCGACGGCGAGCCGGTGCCCGCCGGTTGCGCCCCGCCGCCCGCGCCCTAGCGCCGGCGCAGCCGCCGCGCCAGGAACGCGCCCGTGCCCGCGAGCGTGTGCGGCGCGCCGGACGCGTAGGCCCCGAGGGCGCGCCCCGCGTCCCCGATGCGCCCCCCGAGCAGGCCGCGCGCGACCTCCTGCGGGATGAACTGCCCGTAGTAGCGCCCCCAGTGCCGCCGCGCCCGGGCCAGCAGCGCCGCATCCGGCCGCTCGGCGCCGGGGCCGTAGAGGGCTTCGAGCACCGCGACGTGCGAGCGGTAGAGCCGGGCGGGCCGCTTGGTCTCCTGTGCGCCGTGCTGGCGGTAGTCCGCGACCATCTCGCCGTGGCAGTATCCGGCCGCGTCCCGCAGGAGGCGCATGTTGAACTCGGGATCCTCCGAGCGCCGCAGCGCCGTGTCGAACCCTCCGGCGGCGCGCGCCGCCTCCGTCCGGTACATGCATTGCGACGGCGTCGGCGTGGTCCCCATCGCGACGTCCGCGTGATCGAAGGTCTTCAGCGGCTGCGTGCCGCGACCGATCTCGGCGCCGGTCTCGTCGATCCGGCGGTTCGAGCCGAACACCATGACCGGCGCCGAGGCGTGGGCCATTCCCGCGCGGTGGCGTTAGAACGCCTCCGGGTGAAGCCGGTCGTCCGCATCGAGGAAGATCGCGAACGGCGCGTCCCCGGCCAATGCCAGGCCCGCGTTGCGCGCCGCGGACACGCCCATGTTGGCCTGGGTGGCCACCTCGTCCGGGGCGGCCGCGCGGATCGCCTCGGCCGAGCCGTCCGTCGAGCCATCGTCCACGACGACTACGAGGGCCTCGCCGCCTCGGATCGCCTTCGCGCTGGCGATGGCCTCGCCCACATAACGTTCGGCGTTGTAGCACGGGATGATGACAGCGACGTCCGGCATCGGCGGGTCCTCGGGCGCGGGCGGGCATGGACCCGTTGCATATCCGGCCGATAGGGAAGTAGGGGCGACCGGACAACCGGATAGGCCCCCCGTCATGCCCGACCTGCTGATCGAGCTCCTCTCCGAGGAGATCCCCGCCCGCATGCAGCCCCGCGCCCGCGCGGACCTGAAGCGGACGATCACGGACGGGCTGGTGGAGGCGGGGCTGACCTATGCCGGGGCGCAGGCGTTCTCCACGCCGCGGCGCCTGGCGCTGACGGTGCAGGGCCTGCCGGCGCGCTCGGCCGACACGGTGGAGGAGCGGCGCGGCCCGCGCGTCGGGGCCCCGGACAAGGCGGTCGAGGGCTTCGCCCGCGGCGCGGGCGTGGCCCGCGGCGACCTCGTGGAGCGCGAGGAGAGGAAGGGCGCGGTCCACGTCGCCACCGTGCGCACGCCGGGCCGGGAGGCGGACGCCATCGTCGCCGAGGTGCTGGAGGCGGCGATCCGCGCCTTCCCCTGGCCGAAGTCGATGCGCTGGGGCGCGGGGTCCCTGCGCTGGGTCCGGCCGCTGCGCCGCATCTTGTGCATCCTGACGGACGAGGGCGGCCGCCGGATCGTCCCGCTCGATGTGGACGGGATCGCCTCCGGCGACGTCACCGAGGGCCATTCCGCCATGGCGCCCGCGGCGATCCGCGTCACGGGGTTCGAGGATTACGCCGCGCGCCTGAGCCGCGCGCACGTCGTGCTGGACGCGGGCCGTCGGGCGGACGCGATCCGCTCGGACGCGGCGACCCTCGCCTTCGCGGCCGGCGGACGCGTGGTCGAGGACGAGGGCCTCCTGGAGGAGGTCGCGGGGCTGGTCGAATGGCCCGTCACCCTGATGGGGGAGATCGGGGAGGCGTTCCTGGACCTGCCGCCGGAGGTGCTGCGCACGTCGATGAAGGAGCATCAGAAGTTCTTCTCGGTCGCGGACGGGCGGGGGCGCATCACCCGATTCGTCACGGTCGCCAACCGGGAGACGGCCGACGACGGCGCGACGATCCTGGCCGGTAATGCCCGCGTCCTCGCGGCCCGGCTCGCCGACGCGCGCTTCTTCTGGGAGAACGACCTGGCCGTGGCGCGGGCCGGGATGGGGCCGTGGCTCGAGAAGCTGAAGGCCGTGACGTTCCACGCCAAGCTCGGCTCGCAATACGAGCGGGTGGAGCGCATCGCGGCCCTGGCCCGGGAGATCGCGCCCTCGGTCGGCGCCGACCCCGGCGAGGCCGAGCGCGCCGCGCGGCTGGCCAAGGCGGACCTCGCCTCCGAGATGGTCTACGAGTTCCCCGAACTGCAGGGGATCATGGGCCGCTACTACGCCCTGGAGGCGGGCGAGGGCGAGGCCGTGGCCGACGCCGCGCGCGACCACTACGCCCCGCTGGGCCCGTCGGACGACGTGCCGACCGCGCCGGTGACCGTGGCGGTGGCGCTGGCCGACAAGATCGACACGCTGACGGGGTTCTGGGCGATCGACGAGACCCCGACGGGGTCGAAGGACCCGTACGCGTTGCGGCGGGCGGCGTTGGGGGTGGTCCGCTTGCTCATCTCGGACAGGCTCCGCATCGAGTTGGATCGACTGACCCGGTCGGGATTCTCCCTGAACGGCCTCGACATGAATCGTGACGAGGAGGACGGGAAAACCGGTTCGTCGGATGCTCCCGAGGAGAAGCTCCTGTCCTTCCTCCATGACCGCCTAAAAGTCTTCCTCCGCGACCGCGGCGTCCGGCACGACGTCATCGACGCCTCGCTCGCCATGCCCGGCGCGGACGACCTCGCGCTGCTTACCCGGCGGGCCGAGGCGCTGCAGGCGGTCCTCGGCACGCCGGACGGGGAGAACCTGATCCAGGGGTTCCGCCGCGCCGACAACATCCTGGCGCAGGCGGAGGCGGCGGACGGGGTGGAGTATTCCTACGGCGCGGACCGGGCCCTGATGCGCACGGACGAGGAGCGCGCGCTGTTCGACGCGCTGGACGCCGCGGAGCCGCGGATCGACGCCGCCATGGCGACGGAGGACTTCGCCGCGGCCATGACCCGCATGGCCGCCCTGCGCGGCCCGGTGGACGCGTTCTTCGAGGCGGTGCAGGTGAACGACGCGCACGCGGCCACCCGGCGCAACCGGCTGAACCTGCTGCACCGGATCCGGACGGCCTGCCTCAAGGTCGCGGACCTGCGCCGGCTGGAGGGGTAGGGGGGCCGGCCCGGCCTCCGTCATCCTCCGGCTTGACCGGAGGATCTCCTGGCCGCTTGGGTCGGAGATCCTCGGATCGAGTCCGAGGATGACGGGGGCACGGGCGGGGGCACGGGCGGGGGCGCGGGCCGCGCGGAGCACTGGACGTGGCGCGATCGCACCCTATGCTGCAGGCGCAGGAGGATTGCCGCAGTGCAGCACGAGACGCCCGAAGCGCCCTACGCCCTCGTCACCCGGACCGCTGACATCGCGGCCGGGCGCCATGGCCGCCGGGCCAAGTGCCTCCAGCGGCTGCTGCGCCTGGACCTGCCGGTGCCGGCGACCGTCGCGCTTCCGTTCGAGACCGTGCGGGCGATCGCCGCGGGCCATCCGCCCGACCTCGCCGCGGTGATGGCGCATTTCGGGCCGGCGCCGCTCCTGTCGGTCCGCCCGTCGAGCCAGGACCAGGACTGGGGCGGCCCCGGCGCGGTCCTCAACATCGGGCTGAACGACGCCCGGCGCGCGGCCCTGGCGGAGCGGCACGGCGCGGACGCGGCCGCGGCGCTCCATCTCGCCTTCGTGGAGACCTGGTCGGCGCAGGTCGCGCGCCTCGATCCCGACCATTTCGAGCCGCCCGAGGGCGCCGGGCCGCAGGAGGCGCTGCGCGCCGCGCTCGCCGCCTACCGCGCGGAGGCCGACGAGGAGTTCCCACAGGACCCGCAGGTGCAGCTCGCCGGCGTCCTGCGCGCCATGGCCCGCGCCTGGGAGGGCACCTCCGCGCGCCTCCTGCGCCAGGCCCGGGGCGCGCCGGAGGAGGCCGGGCTCGGCCTCGTGGTGCAGGAGATGGCGCTTGGCCTCGGCGCGGCGGAGAGCGGCTCGGGCGTGATCCAGTTCGTCTCCTCAGACAGCGGGCATGTCGGCGTCACGGGCCGCTATCTCGGCGGGGCGCAGGGCCGGGCGGCGCTGGGCGCCGAGCGCGCGCTCTACCTCGCGGCGGACCCGCGCGGCCCCTCCCTCGAGGAGCGCGCGCCGGAGGCGGTCGCCGCCCTGCGCGCCATGGGCGCGACCTGCCGCGCGGGCCTGCGCGAGGAGATGCAGATCGAGTTCACCCTGTCGGACGGGGCGCTCGCCGTGCTCGACGCGGTGCCCGTGCCGCGCAGCTCGCGCGCCGCGGTGCGCATCGCGGTCTCCCTGGCCGAGGACGGGGTGATCGGCCGCGAGGAGGCCTTGATGCGGATCGAGCCGGGGGCGGTGACCGAGCTGCTGCACCCGCGGATCGATCCGGCGGCGCCGCGCGACCGGGTCGCCGCGGGGATCGCCGCGAGCCCGGGCGCGGCCACCGGGCGGCTCGCGTTCTCGGGCGCCGCGGCGCAGGCGATGCGCGCGCGGGGCGAGGCGCCGCTCCTGGTGGGACGCGAGACCGCGCCGGAGGACATCCGCGGCCTCTCCGCCGCCGCCGGCGTGGTGACCGAGCGCGGCGGCATGTCGAGCCACGCCGCCGTGATCGCCCGCGGGCTGGGCATCCCCTGCGTCGTGGGCGCCTCAGAGATGCGGTGCGACCTGCGCCGCCGGACCCTGACCGCCCATGGCCGGACCTTCCGCGAGGGCGACGAGATGACCGTGGACGGCACCGCCGGCACGCTCCTCGCGGGCGCCGCCGAGATGCTGCCCCCCGCGCCGGGCGAGGGGGCCGAGACCCTCCTGGCCTGGGCTGACGAGGCGCGCGACATCGGGGTGCGCGCCAACGCCGACACGCCCGAGGACGCGCGGCAGGCCCGCCGCTTCGGCGCCGAGGGGATCGGCCTGTGCCGGACCGAGCACATGGTCTTCGAGGACACGCGCCTCACGCTCCTGCGCGAGATGATCTTCGCCGAGGACGCGGCCGGGCGGCGGGCGGCGGTCGCGCGCCTCCTGCCGCTGCACATGGCGGATTTCGCCGACATCTTCCGCGTGATGCGGGGGGCGACCGTCTGCCTGCGCCTGTTCGACCCGCCGCTGCACGAGTTCCTGCCCGCCACGCGCGAGGGGCTGCGCGACCTCGCCGAAGCGCTCGGCCAGCCGCTCTCGGACGTGATGCGCCGGGCGCGCGACCTCGCGGAGTTCAACCCGATGCTGGGCATGCGGGGCGTGCGCCTCGGGATCGCCCTGCCGGAGATCTACGACATGCAGGCGCAGGCGATCCTGGGCGCCGCGGCGCAGGTCGCCGGCGAGGGCATCGAGATCGTGCCCGAGATCATGATCCCCCTGGTCACCGGCAGCCGGGAGGTCGAGATCGTGACCGCCGCGCTCGCCGCCGCCGCCGAGCGGGTGCGCCGCGAGACCGGCCATGCCGCCGCGTATTCGGTCGGGGTGATGGTCGAGACGCCGCGCGCGGCGCTGCGGGCGGGGGACATCGCGGCGCGCTGCGACTTCCTGTCGTTCGGCACCAACGACCTGACGCAGATGACCTACGGCCTGAGCCGCGACGACGCGGGGCGGTTCATGGACGCCTATGTCCGGCAGGGCGTCTGGCCCGAGGATCCCTTCATCCGGCTCGACACCGAGGGGGTGGGCGAGCTCCTGGCCATCGCGGCGGAGCGGGCGCGCGCGGTGCGGCCGGGCATCGCGCTCTCGCTGTGCGGCGAGCATGGCGGGCACGGCGCGTCGATCGAGTTCTGCCGGCAGGCGGGGTTCGACTACGTGTCGTGCTCCCCCTACCGCGTACCCGTGGCCCGTCTCGCCGCCGCCCGCCTCGCGATCGCGGACCGCGCGCGCCGCTGAGGCGCCGGGCGCCGCCGGGTCCGCGGAGACCCGCCGGCGATGGGCGAGGTCCTGCCGATCCGCCGTCCCGCGCCGGCCCGGCGGCTTGTCCCGCCGCCCGATGCCACGTATCCGCGCGATGGCTTGCGGTGGCGTGGGGATCGGCGGATGGCATGTTTGGACAGGGCGGGGGTGCTCGCCCTCGCGGCGGCGGCATCGCTCTCGGCCGGGTCCGCCGGCGCCGCGACCGACAGGGGCCCGTCCGCGGTCGCCGCGGCCGCAGAGCCCTGGTCCCGCGCCTGGCTCGCGGTCCAGCCCGCGCCGGTGGTCGAGGGTGCGGCGCTCGACTGCCTGGCCGAGGCGATCTACTTCGAGGCGCGGGGCGAGCCCGTGCGCGGCCAGTTCGCCGTCGCCGAGGTGATCGTGAACCGCGCCAGCTCGCCGGCCTTTCCCGACACGGTCTGCGACGTGATCGGCCAGGGCACCGGCAAGCGCTACCAATGCCAGTTCACCTATACCTGCGACGGGCGCCCCGAGACGGTGCGCGACGTCGCCGCCTATGCCCGCGGGCGCAAGGTCTCCGCGATCATGCTCGAGCACGCGCGGGCGGGCCGGTCCGGCGAGCTGACGCGCGGGGCGCTCTACTACCACACCCGCGCGGTAAGCCCGTCCTGGGCCGCCGTGTTCGAGCGCACGACGACCATCGGCGCGCACCATTTCTACTCTTCGGACGCCTGGGAGCGGTCCTGACGGGACGTTGACGCCCGGCGCCCGCGGGGTGCAGACCCGCGCGACACGAGAGGGACGCGCGATGAAGCTCTTCGGGACCGACGGGGTGCGCGGCACCGCCAACAGCGAGCCGATGACGGCCGAGATCGCCCTCCGCCTGGGGCAGGCCGCCGGCCACCATTTCCGCCGCGACGGCAGCGCCGCGCACCGCGTCGTCATCGGCAAGGACACGCGCCTGTCCGGCTACATGCTCGAGACGGCCCTGACGGCCGGGCTCGCCTCCACGGGCATGAACGTGCTCCTGCTCGGCCCGGTGCCCACCCCCGGCGTCGCCTTCCTCACCCGGTCGATGCGCGCCGATCTGGGGATTATGATCTCCGCCAGCCACAACCCGGCGCATGACAACGGGATCAAGTTCTTCGGCCCCGACGGGTTCAAGCTCTCGGACGAGGACGAGGCGCGGATCGAGGCCCTGACCGCCGGACGGGTCGCGCCCTGCAAGCCGGCGGAGATCGGCCGCGCCCGGCGGATCGAGGAGGCCGGCGGGCGCTATGTCGAGTATGTCAAGACGACCTTCCCCAGGGGCCGCGGGCTCGGCGGGCTCAAGGTCGTGGTCGACGCGGCGAACGGCGCGGCCTATCGGGTCGCCCCGGACGTGCTGTGGGAGCTGGGCGCCGAGGTCGTCGCCGTCGGCGTCTCGCCCAATGGGCACAACATCAACGCCGAATGCGGCAGCACCCATCCCCAGGCCGCCGCCATGATGGTGCGCGAGAGCGGCGCGGATGTCGGCATCTGCCTGGACGGCGACGCCGATCGCCTGATCCTGCTCGACGAGACCGGGGCGGTGGCGGACGGGGACCAGATCATGGCGCTCCTCGCCGGCCGGCTGCACGCGACGGGACGGCTCGCGAAGGACACGCTCGTCGCGACCGTGATGAGCAATCTCGGCCTGGAGCGCCACCTCGCGGCGCAGGGGATCGACCTCGTGCGCACCGGGGTCGGCGACCGCCACGTCGTCGAGGCGATGCGCAAGGGCGGCTTCGCGCTGGGCGGCGAGCAGTCGGGCCATATCGTGATGACGGACCACGCGACCACCGGCGACGGCCTGATGGCGGCGCTCCAGTTCCTGGCCGAGATGGTCCGCACGGGCGCGCCGGCCTCGACCCTCCTGCGCCAGTTCGACAGCGTGCCCCAGAAGCTGGTGAACGTGACCTACGAGCGCGGGGCCGTCCCGCTCGAGGCGCAGGCCGTGATCGCCGCCATCGCCGAGGGGGAGGCGCGCCTCGACGGGACGGGCCGCGTGCTCATCCGCGCGAGCGGGACGGAGCCGAAGATCCGCGTCATGGCCGAGGCCGAGGACGAGGCCCTGCTCGACGAGGTGGTCCACAGCATCGCGGAGGCCGTGCGCGGCGCGTCCTGACCACGACCGCAGGAGGCCCCGCCGCGAGCACTCGCGGAGCCGGCGGCGGCCGGGGCGGGGGGCCTCGGCAGTGGAGCGGCCGATGGCGCCGCGCCCCATGCCGCCGAACGGGCCCGCGGCGTCCTGCGCCGGGTGGGGAAAGGGGCCGCGGGCCGTCTCCCTTCGGGATCGCGACACGCGCCGCCCCTGACGGGCCGGACGCGAAGGGGGCGGCGCGGATCTCCCCGCGCCGCCCCGTGCCGTGCGTTCCCCGGTCGGATCAGGCGCGGCGACGGCGGCCCGCCATGCCGAGGGCGCCGAGGCCGACCGCGAGGAGCGGCAGGGCCGCGGGCACCGGGATCGGCGCGACCGTGGCGCCGGTGAGCTGGAAGCTGTCCGTATGGCCGCCGCAGGCCTCGTGGGAGGACGTGGTGCAGTCCTGGTTGGGGTAGCCGGCCACGATGTCGAAGGAGGTGCCGACGATCGGCATGAACACGCCGAGCTGGTTGCCCTGATTGGAGATGCGCACGCCCTGCTGGCCCGTGACGGCGATGTAGAAATCGTCGAAGTCGTCGACGCCGCCGAAGGCGAGCGCGGAGATCGTGACCTTGCGGTCGAAGACGAGGCGCAGGAGCTCGTTCCGGTCGACGCCGATGCCGTCGATGGTGGACGGGCCGGCGACGATCACGTTGCCGTTCGCGTCCCGGCCGCCGGTGCCCGTCACGCCGTCGACGCCGAAGCCGGTGCCGTCGAAGCCGACCAGCGCGGCCCGCTCGTTGGTCAGGTCGTCGTCGACGGTGAAGCCCGTGAACGTGAGGCCCAGGCCGGAGATCGTCGCGTCGAGGGAGGCGTGGCTGCCCGGCGCGGCGGTGATGGTGAAGGTGTCGGCCTTGGCGGCGCCGGTCAGGGCGATGGCGGCGGCGGCGACGGCGGCGAGTACGGCGGTGTTCATCGCGTATTCCTCTCTAATTTGCGGTTCTTGACCCCACATCGCCGGCGGGCGCGGCGGGATCGGGGAACCGGAGAGGAGATGTCGTGACGTCCTTAACGCCGCCCGGACCGTCGGTCCGGGCGGCCGGGGGCCCTAGTTGCGGCCCTTGTCCACCAGCTTTCCGGCGGAGATCCACGGCATCATGTCGCGCAGCTTGCGGCCGACCTCCTCGATCTGGTGGGCGTCGTTCATCCGCCGGGTGCCCTTGAAGAAGGGCTGGCCGACCGCGTTCTCCTGCATGAAGTCGCGCACGAAGGCGCCGCGCTGGATGTCCGTGAGGACCGCCTTCATCCGGGCCTTGGTCTCGTCATAGGGCAGGATGCGCGGGCCGGAGACGTACTCGCCGTACTCGGCCGTGTTCGAGATCGAGTAGTTCATGTTGGCGATGCCGCCCTCGTAGATGAGGTCGACGATCAGCTTCACCTCGTGCAGGCACTCGAAATACGCCATCTCGGGCGCGTACCCGGCCTCGACCAGCGTCTCGAACCCCATGCGGATGAGCTCCACCAGCCCGCCGCACAGGACCGCCTGCTCGCCGAAGAGGTCGGTCTCGCACTCTTCCTTGAAGTTCGTCTCGATGATGCCCGAGCGCCCGCCGCCGATCGCCGAGCAGTAGCTCAGCCCGATCTCCAGCGCCCGGCCCGAGGCGTCCTCGTCCACGGCCACCAGGCAGGGGACCCCGCCGCCCTTGACGTACTCGCCGCGCACGGTGTGGCCCGGGCCCTTGGGCGCCATCATGATGACGTCGATCCCGGCCTTGGGCTCGATGAGGCCGAAGTGGATGTTGAGCCCGTGGGCGAAGGCGATGGCGGCGCCCTCGCGGATGTTGCCGTGCACGTATTTGCGGTAGGTCTCGCCCTGCAGCTCGTCCGGCATGGTGAACATGATGAGGTCGGCCCAGGCGGCGGCCTCGGCGATCTCCATCACCTTCAGGTCCTCGGCCTCGGCCTTGGCCTTGGAGGCCGAGCCCTCGCGCAGGGCCACCACGACGTTCTTCGCGCCGGAATCCCTCAGGTTGAGCGCATGGGCGTGGCCCTGCGAGCCGTAGCCCAGGATCGCCACCTTCATGTCCTTGATCAGATTGATGTCGCAGTCGCGATCGTAGTAGACGCGCATGTCCGCCCCCAGCGTTTTTCGTGTAGGGTCGGACCGCAGCCGGCCGCCCCCGGGCCCCTCTGGCCGGTCCGCCGCTTCTACCCCATCGCGCGCCGGGCACAACGCGGCGGCACCCCCCCGAGGAGGACGCCATGAAGGACTTCGCCGACACCCACCGCCCCGCGGTCGATCCCGGCGGGCTCGCCGAGTTCTCGGTCGTGTTCACCGACCGCTCGCTCAACTCCATGTCCGCCCGGTTCCAGGAGGTCATGCGCGACCTCTCCGCCGGCCTGCGCGAGGTCTACGGCGCGCACGCCCTCGCCATCGTGCCCGGCGGCGGGACCTTCGCGATGGAGGCGGTCGCGCGCTCGCTCGCCCATGGCAAGCGGGCCTTCGTGGTGCGAAACGGCTGGTTCTCCTATCGCTGGTCGCAGATCCTGGACGCCACGGGCGCCGCCGAGGACGTGCGGGTCGCGATGGCCCGGGCGGTGGACGGCGCCTACGCGCCCCCGCCCATCGACGAGACCTGCGCCGCGATCCGCGCCGCGCGGCCGGACGTCGTCTTCGCGCCCCATGTCGAGACGAGCGCCGGGTTGATCCTGCCGGAGGCGTACGTGACGCGGCTTGCGGAGGCGGCGCACGAGGTCGGCGCGCTGATGGTCCTCGACTGCATCGCGTCGGGCTGCGCCTGGATCGACATGGCGGCCACCGGCGTCGACGTCCTCGTCTCCGCGCCGCAGAAGGGGTGGTCGAGCACGCCCTGCGCGGGGATCGTGATGATGTCGGAGGCCGCCGAGACGCGCGTGAAGGCCGCGCGCCCGGACAGCTTCGCGATGGACCTCGCGAGATGGCGCGCGATCATGGCGGCCTACGAGGATGGCGGGCACGCCTACCACGCCACCATGCCGACCGACGGGCTTACGCAGTTCCGCGACGCGATGAACGAGACGCGCGCGTTCGGCCATGCCGAGGCGAAGGCGGCGCAATGGCGGCTCGGGGACGCGGTGCGCGCCGCCCTGGCCGAGCGGGGGGTGCGGTCGGTCGCGGCCGAGGGGTTCGGCGCGCCGGGCGTGGTCGTGAGCTACACGGACGATCCCGCGGTGAAGTCCGGCCGCGCCTTCGCGGAGCGCGGCGCGCAGATCGCGGCCGGGGTGCCGTTGATGGTCGGCGAGCCGGAGGGGTTCTCAACCTTCCGGCTGGGCCTCTTCGGCCTCGACAAGCTGCGCGACGTGGACGGGACGCTGGCGCGCCTCGTGCCGGTGCTCGACGATGTGCTCGGAGCCGGGGTCCAGACCCCGGGGGCCTAGGCCCCCAGGCCGAGCGCCATCAGGCGGCGCCTCGCCCCGGGCGCCGCCTCCAGCGCCCGGATGCCCAGGCCGCGCAGCGTGCCCATCGGCCCCGCGCCGATGGCCGCCGCGTTGAGCGCCGTGACCGCCGCGACCCGAAGGAGGACGCCCGGTCGCCGCGCGCGGTCGTAGGCCGCGAGCGCCGCCCGGTCGCCCACCCCGCCCGAGCAGGCGACCCGCAGGGCGGCCACGTCCGCGAGCGACATGTTGAGCCCCTGCGCCCCGATCGGCGGCACGGCGTGGGCGGCCTCGGCCATCAAGGCCACGCGCGGGCCGTCGAACCGGTCCGCGACGCGCGTGACGATCGGCCAGAGCGCCACGGGCCCGGTTCGGCGCAGGGGGCCGAGCACGCTGCCGGATCGCGCGGTCGCGGCGGCGTCGAAGGCGGCGTCCTCCATCGCCTCGAGCGCGCGGGCCTCGCCGCCGGGCACCATCCAGACCACCGCCGAGCGGTGCTCGCCCGCCTCGTCCGGCAGGGGCACGAGGACCATCGGCCCGCCGGACTCGTAGATCTCGGTCGAGACGCAGGCATGCGGGATCTCGTGCGCCACCGTGAAGCTGAGCGCCTTCTGCCCGGTCCGCAGCGTGCGCGCCCCGATGCCGGCCGCCTCGCGCACGCGGCTCTCCTTGCCGTCCGCGCCCACCACCAGATCGCAGCGCAGGCGCGTGCCGTCCTCCAGCGTGACGAGCGCCTCGGCCTCGCGCGCGACGAGGGCGCGCACCGAGCCGGTGACATGGCGGACGCCGAGCGCCTCCGCCCGGGCGGCGAGCGCGCGGCGCAGCGCGCCGTTGACCACGTTCCAGCCGAAGGGCCGCTCCGAGAGCTCGGCCGCGACGAAGGCCGCCGACGCCCCGCCGCGCAGGTCGAGGACCCGCATCTCCGCCAGCGGGGTGGGGGCCACGTCCATCTCCCAGGCGCCGGCGGCGGCGAGCATGTCGCGCCCGGGCTGCAGGATCGCGGTCGTCCGGCGGTCGGCGGCGCGCGCCTCGCCGGGCGCGGCGGGGGGCGCGGGATCGACCAGCGTGACGGAATGGCCGTCCGCGGCCAGCACGGTCGCGGCCGAGAGCCCGGCGAGCCCGCCGCCCGCGACGAGGATGGGGACATGTTCCATGGCGGCTCAGGTAGCCCCGGCGGGCGCGGCGGCCAGCGCCCTGAGGAAGCCGGCAAGGTCGCCCGTGGCATGGTCCGCGTCCCCGCCGGGGCGGGCGCCGGCGCCGACGAGCACCGTGCGCATGCCCCACATCCGCGGCACCGCGAGGTTGCGCGGCGCGTCCTCGAACATCGCGGCGCGGGCGGGATCGAACCCGTCCGCCGCGCGGATCGCCTCAAAGGCCGCGAGGGCCGGCTTGGAGACCATGCCTGCGTCGTCGACCCCGTAGAGCGCGTCGAACGCATGGCCGATCCCGAGGGCGGCGACCACCTCCGCCGCGTAGTGCCGCGGCCCGTTGGTGAAGACGATGCGCCGCCCCGGGAGCGCCGCGATCGCGCGGCCCAGGGCGGGGTCCGGCGCCAGGACCGACAGGTCGAGCCGGTGCACCTCCTCGAGATAGCGCATCGGCTCGACGCCATGGGCGCGCACCAGCCCTTCGAGGAGCGTGCCGTGCGCGTCGCTGTAGGTCTCCCGCAGGTGGTCCGCCTCGGCGGCGTCCACCCCGAGCTCGGCCATGAGGTAGCGCGACATCAGGGGGCGCATCTGGCCGAAGAGGTCGGCCTCCGGCGGGTAGAGCGTCCGGTCGAGGTCGAAGACCCAGGTGTCCACATGGGCGAAGTCGGGATGCATGGGGCGCGCGTAACCGCCGCGCGGGCGGGGCGCTAGTGCGCGGTCTTGTCCCAGTAGAACGGCGCCACCGCGATCTCGATCAGGGCCTTCCACGCCGCGAACGTCGCCAGGGGGAAGTAGAGCAGCATCGTCGGCACCAGGACCGCGTGGCGCATGATGCCGGCGCGCTTGGCGCCCAGGACGGCGACCGTCCAGTTCACCGCCTCCGAGAGCAG
This sequence comes from uncultured Alphaproteobacteria bacterium, assembly GCA_963833115.1. Taxonomy (GTDB): domain Bacteria; phylum Pseudomonadota; class Alphaproteobacteria; order Rhodobacterales; family Rhodobacteraceae; genus Hasllibacter. The sequence continues at coordinate 1,451,987 of CAWHWS010000002.1, forward strand.
GAGGAGGCCCGCCAGCGTCCAGGCCAGGGCCGAGGCCCCCGTGCCCGCCGGCAGGCCGAGCCAGTAGAGCCAGAGCGCGGGCGCGAGCGCGAATTGCACGAGCGTGCCCAGCAGGATCACCTGCACCCCCGCCGCGCCCCACGGCCCGAGGTCGCGGACGAGGCGCAGGGGCCGGCGGGTGTGCACCATCCAGGTGATCGCGTAGCCCTTGAGCCAGCGCGAGCGCTGCCGGATCCAGGCCAGGGGCCGGGTGTTCGGCTCCTCCACCGTGACCGTGTCGATCAGGGCCGTCCGGTAGCCGTGCCGCGCCAGGCGGATGCCGAGATCCGCGTCCTCCGTGACGTTGTGCGCGTCCCAGCCGCCGACGGCCTCCAGCGGGCCCCGGCGCAGGAAGAGGGTCGTCCCGCCCAGCGGGATCGGAAGGCCGAGCGCCTCCAGCCCCGGCAGGACGATGCGGAACCAGCCCGCGTATTCGAGCGCGAAGCAGCGCGCGAGCCAGCCGTGCCCGCGCGTGGCGAAGGCGAGGCGGCCCTGGAGGCAGGCGACCTCCGGCGGCGCCGCGGCGAACTCGGCCGCCACGCGCAGGAGCTGGTCCGGGGCCGGCGCGTCCTCGGCGTCCCACACCCCGACGATCCGGCCGCGGCAGCCGTCGAGCGCGTAGTTGAGCGCGCGCGGCTTGGTGCGGATCGGCCCGTCCGGGACCGGCACCACCGTGACCCAGGGCGGCAGGGTCGCGGCCGCGAGCGCGTCGCGCGTGGTGGCGTCCTCCGCCTCGGTGACCAGGCGCAGATCCAGGAGCGCGCGCGGATACTCCACCCGGCCCAGGCGCACGAGGAGCCGCTCGGCGATCGCGGCCTCGCGGTAGAGGGGCACCATGACCGAGATCGTCGGCAGGGCGTCCGGCACCGGGGCATGGGGCGGGCGGCGCCAACCGCTCGAGAAGAGCGCCGCGGCGCGCAGGACCGTCCCGGCGAGGACGAAGAGCGCGGCGACGACGGAGGCCGCGGCGAGGACGGCCATGGGCGCCAGCGCGAGGGCGGCCGCGAAGGCGCCGAGCGCGGCGGCGGCGCCCGCGCCCCAGCCGCGCGCGCCGAGCCAGCGGCAGCTCTGCGCCGCGGGCGTGCGCATGGCCGCGGCCTCCGCCTGCCGGGGGGCGAGCCGGAGGAGCGCGCGGGCGACGTCGTCCGGGGCGGCGAGGACGAAGCGCGCGCCGCCCGCCGAGCCGCCGCCCGCCGCCTCCCAGGCGGCCGCGAGCGCGGGCAGGGCCTCGGGCCGCGTCCCGGCGAAGACGACGCCGCCGCCGACGCGCCGCCACGGCACCGCGTCCGACGCGAGGAGGACGCCCGGCGGCATCCTGTCGATGAGGCGCGCGTCGGGCGGGCGGGCGACGAGGTCGGCGAGGCCGGCGGCCGGCCGCGCGCGGACCGCCCCCTCCGCCCGCGCATCGCCGCGCCAATCCATCGCGTGCCTCCCGCGCCGGGGGGTCCCGGCCCGGCGGCGGATCATCGGCCGCGCGTGGTTAAGGGCCGGTTAATGCGCCCTCACGCCCGGCGCGCGCGTCCATCGCGGCGGCGAAGCGCCGGAAGTGGTGGCCGGCATCGTGCGGGCCCGGGCTGGCCTCGGGGTGGTGCTGGACGGAGAACACCGGCCGGCCCTCGAGCCGCAGGCCGCAATTGGACCCGTCGAACAGGCTGACATGCGTCTCGCGGACCCCGGCGGGCAGGCTCTGGCCGTCCACGGCGAAGCCATGGTTCATCGACGCGATCTCCACGCGCCCGGTCTCGCGGTCCTGGACGGGGTGGTTCGCGCCGTGATGGCCGTGGTTCATCTTCACCGTGCGCGCGCCGAGGGCGAGGCCGAGCATCTGATGCCCGAGGCAGATGCCGAAGACCGGCAGCCCCGCCTCCACCGCGCCGCGGATCGCGGGGACGGCATAGGCGCCCGTCGCCGCCGGATCGCCCGGCCCGTTGGAGAGGAACACCCCCTCGGGGTCGTGGGACAGGATGTCGGCGGCGGTGGCGGTCGCGGGCAGGACGGTGACGTCGCAGCCGGCGCTCGCGAGGCTGCGCAGGATGTTGCGCTTGGCGCCGTAGTCGACCGCGACCACCCGCCGCCCCGGCCCCGCGCGGCGCCCGTGCCCGTCCGGCCAGGCCCAGACCGTCTCGTCCCAGCGGTAGGGCTCGGGGGTGGAGACGCCGCGCGCGAGGTCGGTGCCCTCGAGCCCGTTCCACCCGCGCGCCCGCGCGACCAGCGCCTCGATGTCGAAGAGTCCCTCCGGATCGTGGACCAGCGCGACGTGCGGCGCCCCCTGCTGGCGGATCGCGCGGGTGAGGGCGCGGGTGTCGACGCCGCCCATCCCGATGCGCCCCCGCGCGGCCAGCCATTGGGGCAGTCCGCCCGCGGCGCGCCAGTTGGAGGGCTCGGTCGGGTCCCAGCGCACGACCATGCCGGCGGCGACGGGATCGGCGGTCTCGTCGTCCTCCGGGGTGATCCCGGTGTTGCCGATGTGCGGGAAGGTGAAGGTGACGACCTGCCCGGCATAGGAGGGGTCGGTCATGATCTCCTGATAGCCGGTCATCGAGGTGTTGAAGCACAGCTCGGCCAGCGCCTCCCCGGTCGCGCCGAAGCCGCGGCCGTGGAACACGGTCCCGTCGGCGAGGGCGAGGCAGGCGGTCGGGCGGGGCATGGCGCGTCTCCGGGGCGGTGGGCTGCTCGCGGCTAGGCCGGGCGCCGCGCCCGGTCAAGCGCCGCCCTTGCGCCGGGCGGACCTGCCGCCTATCTCGCGCGCCTCTTCAACGGCCGGAGCGAGGCGCGGCATGACCACCGGATTGCGGGCCAGGATCGGCACCTCCCTCAAGGAGGCGATGCGCGCCAAGGACGCGGTGCGCCTCGGCACGCTGCGCCTGGTGAACGCGGCCATCAAGGACCGGGAGATCGCGCTGCGCGGCACCGACGGGGCGGGCGAGGTCGGCGATGCCGAGGTGCTCGAGATCCTGGCCAAGATGGTCAAGCAGCGGCGCGAGAGCGTGCGCGCCTACGAGGAGGCCGGCCGCCTCGAGCTCGCCCAGGCCGAGGAGGACGAGATCGGCGTGATCGAGGGGTTCCTGCCCCGGCAGCTCACCCAGGAGGAGGCCGCCCGCGCCATCGACGCCGCCGTCGAGGAGACCGGCGCCGCCTCGATCCGGGACATGGGGCGCGTGATGGGCGCGCTCAAGGCGCGCTATGCCGGCCGGATGGATTTCGGCGCCGCCGGCCCGCGGGTGAAGGAGCGCCTGAGCGCCCCCTCGCCCTGAGGGCCGAGGCCCCGGACCTAGTTCGAGAGGGCCGGGTTCGTCAGCATCTCGACCGAGAACACGCCCGCCGCGCCCGGCGTCGCGGTGACGCGCACGGCGTGCATGTCGGCCGCTCCGGGCACCTCGACGGCCATCAGGTTCGGCGCGCCGGCCGGGAAGGGACGCGATTGCCGGAAGCGGTGGCTGTCGCCGTAGACGAGGAGGACCGGCCCGTCGAAGGCGGCCGCCTCCCGGACGAGGGCCGGGCCGAACGCGGCGAAGCCCGAATGGCGCAGCCAGTCCTCCGGCGCCCAGGAGGGGCCGAAGTCGAACTCGAACATGTCGGCGTGGATCGCGACGACCACCGCCTCGGACCCCGCCTCCCGCGCGGCCGCGAAACCCTCCGACAGCCAGGCGACGTTGGCCGCGTCGCGGTCCATGAACTCCCGGACGGCGGCCATGTCGCGGATCTCGAAGTTGTTGTTCGAGCCGACGACATGCGCCGCCACGACGGTCACCCCGCCCATCGTGTGGATCACGTTCTCCGGGTAGCCGGCCGCGCCCTGATGGGTCAGGGCCACGGGCGCCTGGCCGAAGCTCGTCTCCGGCGCGTCGAAATAGGTCCGGCGGATGTGGTCCAGGCGCTCGATCGGGTCGAACCCGCCGGCGGCGTCGCGGTGGCAGTCGGTCCATTCGTTGTCGCCCGGGGTGTAGATCACGGGCGCGGCGAAGCTCTGCAGGAAGGCGAGCTGGTCGCCGAGCATCTCGTCGCTGCACTGCGTGCCGCCGGACTTGGTGTCGCCGACATGGATCACGAGGTCCGGCTCCGCCGCGTCGATCGTGTCGATCAGGGTCCGGAACGGGGCGTAGACCTCGGCCGGCTCGCCATAGGGCGCATCCCCCAGGACGACGATCTCCAGCGGCTGCGCGGTGGCCGCGCCCGCGGCGAGCAGGGCGGCGAGCCCGGTGGCGGCGATACGGATGGTCATGGTCGGATCCCTCTGGTCGGTGCGTGCCGGAACCGGGTGCCCGCCGCGCGTTGCGGGGGCGTGAGGATCGCGTGTCGCCCGGGTGACGATGGGCGCGTTCGGCGGCATGGCGCCGAGGCTCAAGCGTTGCGCACGTCGTCCAGGGCCGATTCGAGGACCGGGTGCAGGGCGGCGCGCTCCTCGGCGGAGAGGAAGGCGCCGATCTCCACCTCGCGCGGGCCGCCTTGCAGGGTGATGTAGTTCTCGACCGGCCCGCCGGAGGGGTGCAGCCGCGCGCGCACCCAGTAGGGGTTCGCCTCCCAGTCGCGGCGGGTGCCGTCGGGATCGCGGCGGTCCAGGCGCACGCGGCCGGGGGCGAGGCGCAGCTCCTCGACGATGTCGCCCGAGCGGTAACTCCGGCGCAGCAGGACCCACAGCAGGACGAAGGCCAGCGCCTCGAAGGGCAGGAGCCCCCAGACGACGGGGGTGCCCAGCAGCGCCAGGGTCGGGAGCGCGATGAGGGCGGCCGTCCCGCCCATGAACCAGGCGAACCCCTTATGCGGCAGCGAGCGGTAGGGCCAGAGCGACAGGACCCGGACGCGGCGCAGGGCCCCGCCATCGTCCGGGGCCCCGCTCTCGTTCGTCCATTCGGTCGGCATCGCTACTCGGCGGGCGTCGACCGGCCCAGGTTGTGGCCGTCGTTCTCGGCCCGGGAATGGGCGTGCGACCGGTCCCACATCTCCCGGGTGGGGAGCGTCTCGAAGGTGTGCTCCGGCGGCGGGGAGGGCAGGGTCCACTCGAGCGTGTCGGCGTGCTCGTTCCAGTAGTTGTTCTCCGTCACGCGGCGGCCCCAGATCAGCGTGTAGGCGATGATGCCGATGAAGAAGACGAACGACGCGAAGCTCAGGAACGCGCCCCAGGAGGAGACGTAGTTCCAGGTGGCGAACGCCTCGGGGTAGTCGATGTAGCGCCGGGGCATGCCCTGCCGCCCGAGGAAGTGCTGCGGGAAGAAGGTCATGTTGGCGCCGATGAAGAAGGTCCAGAAGTGCACCTTCCCGGCCCATTCGGGGTACTGACGGCCCGACATCTTGCCGATGTAGAAGTAGATGCCGGCGAAGATGGTGAAGACGGCGCCGAGCGACATCACGTAGTGGAAGTGGGCCACGACGTAGTAGGTGTCGTGATAGGCGCGGTCGATGCCGGCCTGCGACAGGACGATGCCGGTGACGCCGCCGACGGTGAAGAGGAAGAGGAACCCGAACGCCCAGAGCATCGGCGTCTTGAACTCCACCGAGCCGCCCCACATCGTCGCGATCCAGGAGAAGATCTTGATGCCCGTGGGCACCGCGATCACCATCGTCGCCAGCATGAAGTAGCTCTGCTGCGTCAGGGACATGCCCACCGTGTACATGTGGTGCGCCCAGACGACGAACCCGAGCACCCCGATCGCGATCAGCGCCCAGACCATCGGCAGGTAGCCGAAGATCGGCTTGCGGGAGAACGTGGCTATGATGTGGGAGATCAGGCCGAAGCCCGGCAGGATGACGATGTAGACCTCGGGATGCCCGAAGAACCACAGGATGTGCTGGTAGAGGACCGGATCGCCCCCGCCGGCCGGGTCGAAGAAGGTGGTTCCGAAGTTGCGGTCGGTCAGGAGCATGGTGATCGCGCCCGCGAGGACCGGCAGCGCCAGCAGGATCAGCCAGGCGGTCACGAAGATCGACCAGGAGAACAGCGGCACCTTGAAGAGGCCCATGCCCGGGGCGCGCATGTTCAGGAACGTCGTGATGATGTTGATCGCCCCCAGGATCGAGGACGCGCCCGAGACGTGCACCGCGAAGATCGCGAGGTCGGTCGAGTAGCCCCCTTCGGTCGTGGAGAGTGGCGGGTAGAGCACCCAGCCGATGCCCGAGCCCGACTGCCCGTTGCCGCCGGGCGCGAAGACCGAGGCGACCGCGAGCGAGGTGCCCGCGACGAAGAGCCAGTAGGAGAGGTTGTTGAGCCGCGGGAACGCCATGTCCGGCGCGCCGATCTGCAGCGGCATGAAGTAGTTGCCGAAGCCGCCGAACAGCGCCGGGATCACCACGAAGAACATCATCAGGATGCCGTGCGCGGTGATCAGCACGTTCCACAGGTGGCCGTTGGGCGAGCAGACGTCGTCCGCGCCGGCGGGGAGGATGCGCGCCCCTTCGAGGCACATGTACTGCACCCCGGGCTCCATCAGCTCCATCCGCATGTAGACCGTGAAGGCCACCGAGATGAAGCCGACGATGCCGGCGGTGAAGAGGTAGAGGATGCCGATGTCCTTGTGGTTCGTCGACATGAACCAGCGGGTGAAGAAGCCCCTCTGGTCCTCGTGCTCGTGTCCGTGGATCGCGGCGTCGGCCATGTCACGGCTCCTTCGTCGTTGCCCTGTCGGCCGGCGGTCCGGCGCTCGGGGATGTCCTATTCGCGCCCGGGGCCGCCCGCAATGCGCTCCCCGGTCGCGGGTCAGATGACGCCCCGTCGCGGCCGGTCAAGCCCCCGGGGGCGCGGCCGGGCGCCCCGGTCCCGCTCCGGGATGCGCGCGAGGCCGGGGAGCGCGCTCCAGGCGGACGGGCCCGCGTCAGGTCCGAATGGCGTAGGGGGAGGTCCGCCGCAGCGCGTCGTCGAGGTCGTCCATCGTGGCCGGGAGGCCGAGGCCTATGAGCGACGTCACCCCGTGGCCGGTGATCCCGCAGGGCACGATGCCGTCGTAATGGGCGAGATCGGGCTCGACGTTGATCGACAGGCCGTGGAACGCAACCCATTTGCGCACCCGCACGCCGATGGCGGCGATCTTGTCCTCGCGCGGGGTGCCGTCCGGCAGGGGGGCGAGGTCCGGCCGTTCGATCCAGACGCCGACGCGGCCGGGGCGGGTCCGGCCGCGCAGGCCGAACTCGGCGAGCGCGGCGACGGTCCACGCCTCCAGGGTGCGGACATGGGCGCGCACGTCGCGCTCGCGGGCCGCGAGGTCGACCATCGCGTAGACGACGCGCTGGCCCGGGCCGTGATAGGTGTACTGCCCGCCCCGCCGCGCGACGTGCACGGGCAGGCCGCGCGCGTTGGTGAGGTCCTCGGGCCGGGCGGAGGTGCCGGCGGTGTAGAGGGCGGGGTGCTCGAGCAGCCACAGCGCCTCGCCCTGGGTGCCGTCGCGGATGGCGGCGACGCGGGCGTCCATGACCTCGAGCGCGTGGGCATAGGCGACCGGCGCGCGGCTGACGATCCATTCCACGGGCGGCTCCCTTCGGCGGCGGGCCTACCCGGCGGGGCCGCCGGCCGCCAGACGCCCGGCGGCACGGGACGTTTCGCGCGCGAAACATAGGGCGCACCGGGGTGGAATACGGCTTCACATCCCTGCTCCGCTTCGCTAGGGACCGCGCGTCCGGACCGGGCGATGCGGTCGTGGCGGAATTGGTAGACGCGCAGCGTTGAGGTCGCTGTGGGGTAACACCCGTGGAAGTTCGAGTCTTCTCGACCGCACCAAGCCCGATGTCCGGACCGTGATCTGTGCGCCGATGCCGATGCACGATCCATGCACATGCCATGCACGGAGGATGCGCATGGCGTGCGCAGGGGTCGTCTCCCGTCCCCTTCGCGCCGCGTCGCGCCCCGTGGCCGCGGCTTGGGGACGCTCCGGCGCCGGGTCGACGGCGCCCCCGTCACGCGGTCACCCGGTCAGGACCCAGAGCCAGCCCGAGACCGTGACCACGCTGGCGGCGGTCGCGACGAGGACGCCGGTGGCGGCGACGCGGCGGGCGCGGCCGTACATGTCCGCGAAGACGTAGGTGTTGATGCCGGGCGCCATGGCGGCGGTGATCACCGCCGAGCGCATCGCGGGCTCGGGCAGGGCGAGGGTGGTGCCGAGCGCCCAGGCGATCGCGGGATGCAGCCCGAGCGAGAGGGCGCAGATCAGGCCGATGACGCGGAGATCCCCTTCGGGCCGGTAGCGCACCAGGACGCCGCCGAGGCCGAACAGCGCCGCCGGCAGGGCCGACCGGGCGATCAGGTCCACCGCCTCGCGCAGCACGGCGGGCAGGGTGGCGCCGGCGAGGTTCACCGTCAGGCCGAGGGCGATGCCGATGATGAGGGCGTTCGAGAACATCGCGCGCAGGACCTTGGCGACGAGGCGCGCGGCGCCGCCGCCGGGCGCGGCGCGGGCGCGCACGACCTCCATCGTTGCGATGCCGAGGCCGTAGCAGAACGGCGCGTGCACGGCGATGATGGCGAAGTTCGCGGTCAGGGAGCCCGCGCCGAAGGCCCGCTCGCTGATCGGCAGGCCGAGGAGGACGGAGTTGGAGAAGAGGCAGCAGAAGCCGATCGCGACCGCGTCCTCCGCCCCGCGGCCGAGGAGGCGCGCGCCCAATGCCCCGGCCGCGAAGGAGGCCGCCGCGCCCGCGTAGAAGGCGCCGAGCAGGCGAGGGTCGAACCCGGCCCCGAGGTCGAGCGTGGAGATCGCGGCGAAGAGGAGGGCGGGAATCGCGAACTTCTGGGTGAAGGCCATCAGGCCGTCGACCGTGCCGGCGGACATGGCGCCGGTCCGGGCCGCCAGCCAGCCCGCGCCGATCACCAGGAAGACCGGCAGGACGACGTAGGCGATCTCGCCCATCGGGCTAGAGCCGGGCCGTCAGGGTCATCCCGTCATGGGCCGGCGTCACGTGGGCGGGCGTCTCGGCGTCGATCGTGCGGCGGTCGAGGTCGACATGCATGTTGGTGAGGACCGCGCGCGCGGGCGCCGCGCGACCGATCCAGCCCAGCGTGCGCTCCAGATGGGCGTGGGTCGGGTGGGGGCGGCGGCGCAGCGCGTCGACGATCCAGAGGTCGAGACCGGCCAGGAGGGGCCAGGATGCCTCCGGGATGGCGACCGCGTCGGGGACGTAGGCGGCGCGCCCGATGCGCAGGCCGAGGGTCGGCATCGCGCCGTGGGCGACGTCGATCGGCGCGAAGGGCACGGGGCCGCCGGGGCCGGGCACCTCGAAGGGCGCGTCGAACACGGCGAGGTCGCAGATCGCGGGATAGGAGGAGCCCTCGGCCTGCTCGAACACGTAGCCGAAGCGCTCGCGCAGGATGGCGGCGGTGGGGGGATGGGCCCAGCCGCGCACCCGCTCGCGGGCGTTGAAGACGATCATGCGGACGTCGTCGATGCCGTTGGTGTGGTCGGCGTGGCCATGGGTCCAGACGATGCCGTCGAGCCGGCCGATGCCGGCGGCGAGGAGCTGCGCGCGCATGTCGGGCGAGGTGTCCACGAGGACGCGGGTGGTGCCGCCGGGCCCGTCCCGCTCGACCAGGAGCGAGCAGCGGGTGCGGCGGTTGCGGGGGTCGGCGGGGTCGCATTCGCCCCATTCGCCGCCCGGCGCGTCCGAGAGGCGCGGGACCCCGCCCGAGGAGCCGCAGCCGAGGATGGTGAGGCGCAGGGTCACGGCGTCTCGGACGCGGCGGGCGTCTCGGACGCGGCGGGCGCCCCGGAGGCAGCGGGCGTCTCGGGGGCGGCGGGCGTCTCGGGGGCGTCCGGGGCCCAGGCGGCGGCCTTGGGGAAGAGGCGCTCGAAATTGGCCTCCGTCAGGGCGGCGAACTCCGGCAGGGAGAGGCCGAGGGCCTCCGCGCCGGCGGCGGCGGTGTGGGCCGCGAAGGCGGGCTCGTTGGGGCGGCCGCGATGGGGCGGCGGGGCGAGGTAGGGCGAGTCCGTCTCCACCAGGATGCGCCCCCGGGGGGCGGCGGCGAAGATGGCGCGCAGCGCGTCCGAGCGGGGGAAGGCGGCGATGCCGGACATCGAGAGGGAGAAGCCGAGGTCGAGCGCCGCCTCCGCAAGCGCGGGGCCGGAGGAGAAGCAGTGCATGACGCAGGCGTAGGGGGCGGCGCGGTGCTCCTCGGTCAGGATGCGGGCCATGTCCTCGTCCGCGTCCCGCGCGTGGATGACGAGGGGCAGGCCGGTGCGGCGCGCGGCCTCGATATGGGTGCGGAGGGCGGCCTGCTGCGCGGCGGCGCTCTCGCGGGTGTAGTGGTAGTCGAGCCCGGTCTCCCCGATGGCGACCATCTTGGGGTGCGCGGCGAGGCCGGTGAGGAGGGCGAGGTCGGCCTCGGGCTCGTCCGCGACCTGCATCGGGTGGGTGCCCGCGGCCCAGAAGACGGGGGCGTGGGCCTCGGCGATGGCGCGGACGGGGGCGGCGCGGTGCGGGCGGGTGCAGATGGTGACCATGCGGTGCACGCCGGCGGCCGCGGCGCGCGAGAGGGCGCCGGGGAGGTCCGCGGCGAGGTCGCCCATGTCGAGATGGCAATGGCTGTCGGTCAGGCGGGGGGGCGTGTCGGTCACGGGGGGGCGCCTCATCGGGAGGGCAGCGTCGCGGCCCGCCCGTCAATCGCGATCAGCGTATCCGCGCAGAGCATGGCCGGGTCAAGGTTGACCTCCAGCGCCTCGCGGGCGCGGGGGGCGAGCTCGGCATGGGCCTCGGCCCAGGCGCGTCCCGCGGCCGGGGTGGGGGCCAGGCGGGAGAGGATCGCGCCCTCCCCGGGGGCGGCCTCGGGGGCGGGGGGGCGGCCGGTGGCGCCGGTGGCGGCGAGGCGGGCGAGCGCGGCCTCGATCATGGCGAAGACCGCCGGCGCGCGCTCGGCGCCGCCGCGGCCCGAGAGGGGCTCGGCGAGGGCGAGGACGGCGCGGCGGTCCATGCCGGGCGCCTGGGAGAGGAGGGCCAGGATGGCGGAATAGGTCGGCGCCGGCGCCGGCGGCGGCGAGGCGCAGGGCCTCTCCGGCGGAGCCCCGGGCGAGGGCGGCGGCGACGGGGTCTTCGGGGGCGCCGGCCTGGACCAGGACCTGCCCGACCTCCTCCGGGGAGAGGGGGCCGAGCCGCAGGCTCCGGCAGCGCGAGCGGATCGTCGGCAGGAGGGCGCCGGGGCGATGGGCGACGAGCACGATCACGGCGCCGGCGGGCGGCTCCTCCAGGGATTTGAGGAGGGCGTTCTGCGCCGGGACGGTCATCTCGTCGGCGGCGTCGATCACGGCGACGCGGCGGCCGCCGCCGGTCAGCGACATCGCGAAGAAGGCGCCCAGGGCGCGCACCTCCTCGACGCCGATGCGGGCGCGGTGGCGGCCGGCCTTGGCGTCCCAGGCGCGGCGGATGGAGAGGGTGCCGGGCTCGGCGCCCGCGCGGAGGCGGGCGCGCACGGGGTGCTCCGCGGGCACGTCGAGGGTGGGCGCCCCGGCGCGCAGGGCGGCGGCGAGGCGCCAGGCCAGCGTGGCCTTGCCGACGCCGCGCGGGCCGGTGAGGAGCCAGGCGTGGTGGAGGCGGCCGGCGGCGAGCGCGGCGCCCAGCTCCGCGGCGGCGGCGGCGTGGCCGACGAGGCGCGGGGCCTCGCGCGGGTGGGGGGCGCCGGGCAGGGCGTCGGCCTCGGGCGGGGCCTCCTCGGCGGGGATGGCGGAGGCCCTCACGCGGGCGCGCCGGTGAGCGCCGCGTCGACGCGGGCCGCGACGGCGTCCTCGGGGCCCGCGGCGTCGATCAGGCGGCAGCGGGCGGGGAACTCGGCCGCCAGGGCGCGGAAGCCGGCGCGCAGGCGCTCCTGGAAGAGGGGGCCGAAAGTCTCGAAGCGGTCCTCGGGAAGATCGCCGCCCTCGATCTCGCCGGCCGCATCTGCCAGCGCGCGTGCGTCGGCGGCCCTCGCGGCGGCGTGGGCCGCGCCTGCCGCGGGGGCCGCCGACAGACGTCGCAGGCTGCGGGCGAGGGCGGCCTCGGGCGCCATGTCGAAGATCAGCGTCACGTCCGGCTCGGTGCCGATCAAGGCGTCGTGGAGCGCGTCCACGAGGGCGCGCAGGTCGCCGCGGGTGGCGCCCTGGTAGACGCGGGTGGAGTCCGCGAAGCGGTCGCAGACGACCGTCGCGCCGCGGGCGAGGGCGGGGCGGATCGTGCGCTCCAGGTGGTCGCGGCGGGCGGCGGTGAAGAGGGCGATCTCGGTCTCGGGGGACCAGCGGGCGGGGTCGCCGGTGAGCAGGAGGGCGCGGACCTCCTCGGCGCCGGGGGAGCCGCCGGGCTCGCGGGTGAGGACCACGTCGCCGGGCAGGCGGGCGGCGAGGCGGCGCGCCTGGGTCGACTTGCCCGAGCCGTCGATGCCCTCGAAGGAGATGAAGCGTCCGGCCATGCGCCTCGCCTAGCAGGGCGTGGGTCGGCACTCTAGGGCCTGGGGGGCGGCGGGCGGTGGGCGGCCCGGGGGTCCGTCATCCTCGGACTCGATCCGAGGATCTCCGGCTTCGGGTCGAGCGCTGGGGCCGGAGATCCTCCGGTCGAGCCGGAGGATGACGGGGCGGGGCGCCGGGCGCTGGGGCGGGAGATCCTCCGGTCGAGCCGGAGGATGACGGGGGTTGGTGCGCCGGGTGCGGGGCGGGAGATCCTCCGGTCGAGCCGGAGGATGACGGGGGTTGGTGCGCCGGATGCGGGGCGGGAGATCCTCCGGTCGAGCCGGAGGATGACGGGGCGGGGCGCCGGGTGCGGGGGGGTCAGGAGCCGGGGGCCGCGCCCAGCAGGTCGCCGGCGAGGCGCCGGGCGGCGACGGTCATGCGGCCGGCGATGCCGACGCGGGCGACCGGGTCCTTCGTGACGACGGGCACGCGGAGCTCCGGCAGGTCGGCGCGGGTGACGATGAGCTCGCCCACGCGGGTGCCGGCGGGGATGGGCGCGACGAGGGGGCCGTCGTAGACGATCTCGGCCTCGGTCTCGTCCGCCGCGATGGCGCTGACGAGCATCTCGACGTCCTCCTCCGCGGTCAGGACCACGGTGGGCGCGTCGCCCAGCCACACCTCCGCCTCGGCGAGGCGGGCGCCGGCGCGCACCGCGTCCCGCATGACGAACTGCCGGAAGCCCCAGTTGACGATGCGCTCGGATTCGTCGGCGCGGGCCGCGGCGCTGTCCAGGCCGGTGATGACGAAGATCAGGCGGCGGTCCCCCTGGGCCGCGCTGCCGGTGAGGCCGTAGCCGGCCTCCTGCGTGTGGCCCGTCTTGAGCCCGTCGGCGCCGATGCCGAGGCCGAGGAGCGGGTTGCGGTTGTTGTGGTTGCCGGGGACGCGGCCGTCATAGGGGAAGGTCTCCTCGGCGAAGTAGGGGTAGTAGTCCGGGAAGTCGACGATCAGGCGCTCCGCGAGGATGCCGAGGTCGCGCATGGACATGCGCTGCTCGGGGTCGGGCCAGCCGGAGGAGTTGGTGAAGGTCGCGGTGCGCATGCCCATGTCGCGGGCGCGGTCGGTCATCTGCCGGGCGAAGGCGTCCTCGGTGCCGGCGAGCCCCTCGGCCACGACGACGGTGGCGTCGTTGCCGGACTGCACGACGATGCCGCGGATGAGGTCGAGGGCGGTGGGCCGGTCGCGCTCGGTGAGGAACATGGACGAGCCGCCCATCGCCGCCGCGCGGGCGGAGACGCCGAACGTGTCGCCCAGCGCGACGCGGCCCGATTCGACCGCCTCGAACAGCATGTAGAGGGTCATCAGCTTGGACATGGAGGCCGGCGGCAGGGGCTCGTCGGCGTTCTTGGCCATCAGGACGGTGCCGGTGGTGAGGTCGCGCACATAGGCGGCGCGGGCGTCCGTCTCGAAGGCGGCGGCGGGCAGGGCCGCCAGGAGCGCCAGGAGCGCGAGGACGGGGCGGAGGGGCATGGGCGGGCCTTTCGGTCGAATCACGGGTCGGTGGCCCCGGGGGCCGGCGGTGCGTCGGGGGCGGGCCCGCTCTCGGGCACGGGAACGGGCACCGGCGCGGGCACGGGCCGCAGGGCCGTGACGGTGAGGGAGCGGGCCGTGCCGGGCGGGATCCCGAGGAGGGTGGCGGCCTCGGAGCTGAGCTGGAAGGGGGGGCCGGCGCTGTCGCGTTCGCGCCGGAAGAGGGCGCCGGCGATGGCGGTGTCGCCGGAGGCGATGCGCACGCGCTCGGGCGCGGTGACGTCCGGATGCGCGACCCAGACGCCGCCGAGCGAGGGGCGCCCGTCCCACAGGCCCTGGGCGGTGAGGTCGAAGACCTCCGGCGCGGGGGCCTCGTCCGGGGCGGCTTCGGGGGCGGGGGCGGCGGTCCGCGCGGGCGCGCCGCCGAGCGCGGCGAGCCCGTCGCACCCGGCGAGCGGGAGCGCGGCGCAGAGGATCGCCAGGGCGGCGGGGCGGATGATGGTCATGCCGTCTCTCCCGTTGGGCCGGCTGGCCCGTCGAGGCGCGACGATAGGCGCCGCGGACCGGGGCGCCAAGCGCCCGCGCGCACTGGATAGGCCGGGCGGGCCGCGTTACCACCGGCGGGACGGGGACGTGGCGGAGCGGTCGAACGCGGCGGTCTTGAAAACCGTTGGGCGCGGATGCGTCCCGTGGGTTCGAATCCCACCGTCCCCGCCAGGCCGTCCCCGCCGGATCGGCCCCGGCGGCGTTCAGCCGGCTGCCGTCACCAGGGGCGTGCTCGCCGCGATCGCCCAGGCCAGGACGAGGGCGAGGGCCGCCGGGATGGCGGCGCCGCCGGAGTGGCGGAACGGCGCGGCGGCGGTGCCGTAGACGATCCAGAACAGCGCGGCGACCGGCAGGACCGTGAACGCGATTCCCATGCGGGGGGCGACCGCCATCGCCGCGAGGAGCGCGGCCAGCGGCACGGCGCGCACCAGGACCCGGAGGGGCCAGGCCATGCCGCGGGTGAGGAGCGCGTCCCCGGCGAGGAAGGGGAGCGTGCCGAGGAGGACGAGCGCCAGGGCGGGCAGGCGCGGGCCGGTGGGCACGAAGGCGGCGCCGTAGCGGTCGAGCGCGAGGGCGAAGAGCAGCGCCCAGCCGAGGTAGAGCGCGCCGGCGCGCCAGCCCGGCGCCGCGAGCCGCCGGCCGGCGCGCCACAGGATCGCCGACTGGACCGCGCCCCAGGCGCCGAGGAAGGCGGCGACCTGTCCGAGGGCGGAGAGGCCGAGGGCGCCGTCCGGCACGAGCGCCGCCGCGCCGATGGCGGCCGCGGCGGGCAGCGCCACGGCGAGGAGGGCGAGGCCGGCGCCGGGGGGCGCCACGTCGCGGGCCGCCGGCGCCGGCCCCGCGAGGCGCGACAGCGGCCAGGCGAGGGCGAGCAGGGCGGCGAGGAGCGCGGCCGTCCAGGGCCCGCGGACGGGCAGGGGGGCCGCCGCGCCGCCGGAGGGCGCGGCGATCCAGGCGCGCGCCTCGCGCATGGTGGCGGCGCTGTAGAGGACGCCGACGTGCTCGGCGCCGGGGGCGGCGACCGCGCGGCGCTCGACGGCGCCGGCGCGGGCGGTCATGCCCTCGTCGGCGGCGGGGTCGACCAGGCGGAGGGCATCGACCGCGTTCCCGCGCAGCCGCCCCTCGGCCGCGCCGGAGACGATCAGCAGGCGGGAGGGCGCCTCTGCCGTGACCGCCTCGGAGTACATCGAGATCGCGACCACCGTGCCGGTGCCCAGGGCCGGCGCCGCGCGGATCACCACGTCGGTGGCCATCGAGTGGCCGAGGAGCGCGGTGGGGGCGGAGAGGCCGGGCAGGGCGCGCGCCGCCTCGGCCACGGCGATCGTCTGCTCGACGAGCTGGGCGGTCGTGCCCTCGAGGGAGGTGACGTCCGCGTCCATCGGGAGGGGGTGGCGGCCGTGGCCGGGGAAGTCGAAGGCGAGCGCCGCCAGCCCGGAGCGCGCGAGCGCGATGGAGAGGGGCGCCATCATCTGCCGCGAGCCGCCGTAGCCGTGGGCGACGAGGACGAGGGGGGGCGAGGCGGCGCCGGCGGGGCGCCAGAGCGTCGCGGGCGCGCCCGCGAGGGTCAGGCGCTCTGCGGCGACGGGGCCGCGCGCCTCGCGCTCCATCGCGGCGACCGAGAGGATCGCGGCGAGCGCGGCGAGCGCGCCCAGCGTCCAGGCGCGCGCGGCGGCGGCCCGGCGCGCGCGGGCGTCGGCCCGGCGCGCGCGGGCGTCGGCCCGGATGTCCGCGCGCCTCACCGGGCCGGCGCGGTCACGCCGCCGCGTTCGCGCCGATGAACCAGCCGTCCTTGTCGATCTGGCGGCTGACCTCGGTGAAGAGGTCGGCGGTGTCCTCGTCCCCGGCCTCGCCGGCGGCGTCGATCGCCGCGCGCATGCGGCCGCCGACGTCGGCGAAGCGGCTGGTGAGGGCGCGCACATGCGCCTCCACCGGCACGACGTCGGTCGGGTAGGGCTCCATGCGGGTGGCCTGGCCCGCCGCCTCGACGGTGCCGCGCGCGGCGCCGCCGATGACCTGGCAGCGCTCGGCGATGGTGTCGGCGCTGTCGCGCAGGCGGCCGGCGACGTCGTCCAGGAGCTCGTGGACGCCGATGAAGCCCGGGCCCTTGAGGTTCCAGTGCGCCTGCTTGACGGCGAGCGTCAGGGCGACGGCGTCGGCGAGGCGCTCGTTGAGGAGCTCGGCCATGGCCGAGCGGGTGTTGTCGGCCAGCCCGCCGATGAACCGTGTGTCGAGTGCGTCCGCCATGATGCGTCTCCTGTCCGCGATTGGACGGGGGAAACGGGCGCGCCGGGCGCGGGTTCCGCGCTCAGCCCGGCGGCCGCTCCGCCCAGCCGGCGAAGGCGCGCTCGAGGGCCACGACGACGTAGAAGAGCACGATCCCGAGGACCGCGAGCGCGATGAGGACGGCGAACATCAGGGGGTAGTCGGCGTTGATCTTGCCGCTGTCGAAGAGGTGGCCGAGGCCGCGGCCGTGCGGCTCCACGATCTCCATCAGGTTGGTGCCGATGAAGGCGAGCGTGACCGAGACCTTCAGCGCGCCGAAGAACTCGGGCAGCGTCTTGGGCAGCGCGATCTTCCAGAACACCGTGACCTGGCTGGCGCCGAGCGAGCGCAGGATGTCGCGGTACTCGGGCTCCAGGGTGGAGAGGCCGATGGAGATGCTGACAGCGATGGGGAAGAAGGAGATCATGAACGCGATCAGGATGGTGTTCATGTCGTGCTGCCCGACGAAGAGGAGGGCGATGACCGGCACCACGGTCGCCTTCGGGACCGCGTTGAAGCCGACGAGGAGGGGGTAGAGCGCGTCCCGCGCGGTGCGCGAGAAGCCCATGACCATGCCGAGCGCGACGCCGAAGACGACGGCGAGCGCGAGGCCCGCGACCGTGCGCCAGAGCGTCTGCCAGCCGTACTCGAGGAACAGCCAGCGGAAGCGCCAGAAGGCGGGCCAGAGGTCGGAGGGGGAGGCCATCTTGTAGTTGGGCCAGCCGTTGGCCCAGACGAGCCATTCCCAGGCGAGGAGGAAGGCGATCACGGCCCCGAGGGGGACGAGGAGCTTGCGCCAGGTCATGCCGGGGTCTCCGGCGCCGCGGCCCGCTTCGCGTGGTCAGGCGCGCGGGTGGGGAGCGCGGGCGCGGCGTCAGACGGCCCTTCGGGTGCGATGGATGCGGGGGGGGCCGATGGCCCCCGGCCCTGGGCGATCTCGATCTGGCGGCGCAGGACCGCGAGGCGGTCCACGGCCTGAGGGGTGTAGAGGTCGTCCAGCGTGCGGGCGGTGCCGCCGGGGACCTGCATGACGTGCTGCGCGGTGGCGGGGCGGCCGGAGAGGACGACGACCTCGTCGGCGAGGAACACGCTCTCTCGGAGGTCGTGGGTGATGAGGAGGGTGGTGAAGGCCTCGGTCTCCCGGAGGCGGTGCATCGTCTGCCAGAGGTCCTCGCGGGTGAAGGCGTCGAGCGCGCCGAAGGGCTCGTCGAGGATCAGGATCTCGGGGCGGTGGACGATGGCGCGGCAGAGCGAGGCGCGCTGGCGCATGCCGCCCGAGAGTTCGGAGGGGCGGTGCCCCTCGAACCCCTCGAGGCCGACGAGGGCCAGGAGCTCGCGCGCGCGGTCCTCGCGCTGGGCGCGGGTGAGGCGGTTGGGCACGATCTCCAGCGGGAGCATGACGTTGGCGAGGATGGTGCGCCATTCGAGGAGGACGGGGTTCTGGAACGCCATGCCGACGGTGGCGCGCGGGGAGCGCACGACCTCCCCGCCGAGGCGCACCTCCCCCGAATCGGGGCGCATCAGGCCGGCGATGAGGCGCGTGAGCGTGGACTTGCCGCAGCCCGAGGGGCCGACCACGGCGCAGAACGCGCCCTCGGGGACTTCGAGGGAGAGGTCGTCGAGCACCGGCAGCGGGCCGGACTCGGTTCGGTAGGCGTGGGTGACGCGGTCGAGCGTGATGGGGACGGACACGGCGGTTCCTCCTGTCGTCGCGCGCTCAGCGGCCGGGCCGGGCGTAGGCGACGGCGACGCCGGCCGCCATGGAGCCGAGGACGAGGCCCGTCGCGGAGCCGTCCGCGAAGGTGGCGAGCATGAGGCCCACGGCGGCCCCGGCGATCGCGCCGAAGCCGCCGCGCCGCCCCGGCGCCCCGTCAGTCCAGGGCCCGGTCGGCGGGCAGGTACGCGTCGGTGAAGATCGCGTCCATGTCGGGCGCGTTCGTGAAGGGCTCGCCGACGGCGAGCTGCTCCATCGCGCGGGCCATGCGGCCGGGGTCCACGCCGCCCATGCCGCCCTCGCGCACGGCGTCGGTCAGGATGTTGGCGTCGATGGCGAGTTGCAGGCGCCGCGTCTCGAGCGCGACGTCGCCGGCGGGATTGCGGTCCACCACCGCCCGCGCGCCGGCCTCGGGGTCGGCGATGGCGTCGCGGGTGCCGGCGATCACCGCCGCGAGGAAGCCGGTGACGAGCTCGGGGTTGGCCTCGGCGAAGTCGGTGTTGGCGATGACGGCGTTGCCGTAGAGCTCGAGCCCGTGATCGGCCATGAGGATGGTGGTCAGGTCGTCCTCGGGCACGCCGAGGCGCACGAGGTTGAGGTAGGACGAGAAGCTGAACCCCGTCACGCCGTCGACCTCGCCCTCGGCGAGCATCGGCTCGCGGGTCGGGAAGCCGACGGGCTCCACGGTGACCGATGCCATGTCGATGTCGTTGGCCTGCGCGAAGGCGGCGAACTGCGCCCAGGCGCCGTCGGGGGGCGGGGCGCCCAGGCGCATGCCCTCGATGTCCGCCACCCCCTCGATGCCGAGGGACTTGCGGCCGACGACGGCGAAGGGCGGCTTGTCGTAGAACATCATCACGGCGGTGACGGGCGCGCCGGGGTTCGTGTCGAGGAAGCGCACGAGGGAGTTGATGTCGGCGATGCCCATCGGGAAGGCGCCGGTCGCGACCTTGGGGATCGCGTCGAGCGAGCCCTGGCCGGCGGAGACCTCCACCTCCAAGCCGGCATCCGCGAAATGGCCGTTGTCGATGGCGAGGAAGAAGGGCGCGGCGGGGCCCTCGAACTTCCAGTCGAGGGCGAAGGGCATCTCGGTCGTCTGCGCCTGCGCGCCTGCGGCGGCGAGGGCCAGCGTGGCGGCGGCGAAGGTGGTCCTGATCATCGGGGCGTCTCCCAGCGGGTCATCCGGCGCCGCAGGCTGTCGCGCCGGGGCGGGACATGGAAGGGCCGGGGCGGCGCGGCGGGCGGCGCTGCCTGATTATTGGGCGGTCCCGGCGGGCTCGGCGGCGAGGCGCTCGAAGGCCCGGATGGCGGCTGCGAGCGCGGCGTCGTCCACGTCGGCGTGCACGACCATGCGGACGTCCGGGCGGGGCGCGCCGACGCGCACGCCCGTCGCGGCGATGCGGGCCGGCGCGTCCGCGAACCCCTCCGCCGGGGACCAGAAGACCATGTTGGTGCGCACCGAGACGGCGCCGATGCCCAGCGCCCCGATCGCGGCGCCCAGGCGTTCGGCGCCGTCATGGTCCCGGGGCAGGCGGGCGGCGCCGGCTTCGAGGGCGACGAGGCCGGCGGCGGCGAGCACGCCCGACTGGCGCATGCCGCCGCCGAGCATCTTGCGCAGGCGGCGGGCGCGCGCGACGAGGCCCGCCTCCCCAACGAGGACCGATCCGGCGGGGGCGCCCAGGCCCTTGGAGAGGCAGACGGAAACCGTGTCGAAGGGGGCGGCGATCTCGGCCGCGTCCACGCCGAGGCCGAGCGCGGCGTTGAAGAGGCGCGCCCCGTCGAGATGGACCGACAGGCCGGCCGCGCGCGCGGCGCGGGCCGCGGCCTCCGTGCGCGCGAGGGGGACGGCGCGGCCGTCATGCGTGTTCTCGAGGCTCAGGAGCCGGGAGGTCGCGAAATGCGAATCGTCGGCGTTGACGGCGGCGGTGACCTCCTCCGGCTCGACGGCGCCGTCGGCGGCGACGGGGACGGTGCGGATCGAGACGCCGCCCAGGACCGAGGCGCCGGACGCCTCGTAGACCGCGACGTGGTAGCGGCGCCCGATGACGAGCTCGTCCCCGCGGCCACAATGGGCGAGCACGGCGGCGAGGTTGCTCATGGTGCCGGTGGGCAGGAACAGGCCGGCGGCGAGGCCCAGCCGCTCGGCGCAGGTCGCCTCCAGCCGGGCGACGGTGGGGTCCTCTCCGTAGACGTCGTCGCCGACCTCGGCCTCCGCCATGGCGGCGCGCATGGCGGCGGACGGGCGGGTGAGGGTGTCCGAGCGCAGGTCGCAGACGAGGTCGGCGGTCGCCGGGGTCGGGGCGTAGGCGTTCATGCGCGGTCCTCCATGCGGGGCGAGTGTGCCCCCGCCGCGCGCCGCATGCCAGAGCCGGGCGCGACATCCCTTCGTCGCCGGCGGCGCATCCCGACGGCCATGGCCATTCCGGCGGGCGCGCGCCATCGTGGGCGAAGACGGGCCCGCGGGCAGACGGGAGGCGCCATGTCCATCGCCGGAGAGCCGAAGCTGCCCGTGGGCGCGCTGGCGGGGGCCGGGTTCGACTGGCTCGACGAGCGCGCGTACCGGCTGTTCGACGCGGTCTCGGACGCGGTCGGCGCCCTGATCGACGGCATCCTCTGGGCGTTCCAGACGCCCCCCGCGCTCGTCGTGGTGGCCGTCTTCGTCGCGCTCACCTGGGCGCTGCAGCGGCGCGCCTCGACCTGCGCGCTGGTGCTGGCGGGGTTCCTCTTCATCCTCAACCAGGGCTACTGGGAGGAGACGACCGAGAGCCTGACCCTGGTGCTCGCGGCCTGCCTCGTGTGCATGGCGGTGGGGGTGCCGATCGGGATCGCGGCGGCGCACCGGCCGCGCCTGTTTCGCGCGATGCGGCCCGTGCTCGACCTGATGCAGACGCTGCCGACCTTCGTCTACCTGATCCCGGCGGTGGTGTTCTTCGGGCTCGGGATGGTGCCGGGGCTGCTGGCGACGGTGATCTTCGTGCTGCCGGCGCCCATCCGCCTGACGGCGCTGGGGGTCGCGTCCACGCCAAAGCCCCTCCTGGAGGCGGCGCAGGCGTTCGGGGCCACGCGCCGGCAGGTGCTGCGCAAGGTCGAGCTGCCGCACGCGTTCCCGCAGATCATGGCCGGGCTGAACCAGACGATCATGCTGTCGCTCTCGATGGTGGTGATCGCCGCGCTGGTGGGGGCGGACGGGCTCGGGGTGCCGGTGGTGCGCTCGCTCAACACGATCAACATCTCCCTCGGGTTCGAGAGCGGGTTCGTGATCGTGGTGGTCGCGATCATGCTCGACCGGATGCTGCGGGTGGAGCGGTGAGCGCGGCCCCGGCGGTCGCGTTCGAGGGGGTGTCGATCCTCTTCGGCGGGGGCGACCGGGAGGCGGCGCTGCGCCTGGCGGACGAGGGGGCGGACCGGGCGGGGATCTCGGAGCGCGCGGGCTGCGTGCTGGGCGTTCACGACGCGGACCTCGCCATCGGGCGGGGGGAGACGCTGGTGCTGATGGGGCTCTCGGGCTCGGGCAAGTCGACGCTGCTGCGCGCGGTCAACGGCCTCAACCCGGTGGCGCGGGGGCGGGTTGTGCTCGACGGGGAGGTCGACGTCTCGGCCGCGAGGGGCGCGGCCCTGCGCCGCATCCGCTCGGAGCGGGTGGCGATGGTGTTCCAGCAGTTCGGCCTGCTGCCCTGGCGCAGCGTGGCGGACAACGTGGGCCTGGGGCTGGAGCTCTCGGGGATGGGGCGCGCCGAGCGGGCGGCGAAGGTGGACGAGCAGCTCGCCCTCGTGGGCCTGGAGGGGCAGGGGGCGCGGCCGGTGGGCGAGCTCTCGGGCGGGATGCAGCAGCGCGTGGGCCTGGCGCGGGCCTTCGCGACCCAGGCGCCGATCCTGTTGATGGACGAGCCGTTCTCGGCGCTGGACCCGCTCATCCGCGCGCACCTGCAGGACGAGTTGATGGAGCTGCAGGACCGGCTGCACCGCACCATCGTCTTCGTGAGCCACGACCTCGCGGAGGCGTTCCGCATCGGCGACCGGATCGCGATCATGGAGGGCGGGCGCATCGTGCAGGTGGGCACGCCGCGCGAGATCTATGCGGCGCCGGCGAGCGAGTACGTGGCGAGCTTCGTGGCGCACATGAACCCGGCGGACGTGCTGGTGGCCGCGGACGTGATGACCGAGGGCGGGGCCGAGGGGCCGGCGCTGCGCCATGACGCGCCGCTGGGCGAGGTGATGGCGGCCCTGAGCGAGGTTCCGGCGATCGGGGTGACGCGGGAGGGCGCGCCCGTGGGGCGGATCGAGCGGGCGGACGTGCTGCGCCGGCTGGCGTGAGCGGGGTCTAGAGGCGGGCGGCCAGGACCGTCAGGATCGCGCATTCGGCCAGGACCTGCGCCGCGCCGAGGACGTCGCCCGTCTGGCCCCCGATCTTGGCGCGGGCGAGGACGGCGAGCCCGGCGGCCGCGGCGACGACCGAGATGACCGCCGCGAGCGCCGCGTCCGGGGCGAGGCCGCAGGCGGCGACGCCCAGGATGCCGGCGCCCAGCATCGCGTTGATCCCCGGCCGGCCGACGGAGGCGCCGAGCCCGCTTGGCCGGGCGGCGGGCAGGAGGCCGGCGAGCGCCGTCATCGCGGCGCGCGAGGCGATGGCGGCGATCAGCGGCGCGATCCAGGCGCCGGCCGCGGCCAGCGCGGCGAGCGCCGCCCAGCGCAGCAGGAAGGTCAGGACGAGGGCGCAGGTGCCGTAGGCGCCGATCCGGCTGTCGCGCATGATCTCCAGCCGGCGCGCCGCGCCCTGCCCGCCCCAGAAGCCGTCGGCGACGTCGGCGAGCCCGTCCTCGTGCAGGGCGCCGGTGAGGAGGCAGGCGGCGGCGAGCGCGAGGGCGGCGACGACGCCGGGCGGCAGGCCCGCCCCGGCCGCGAGGATCGCCGCGGCCGCGCCGCCCGGGACCAGGCCCGCGATCGGCCAGGCCCAGGCCGCGCGGCCGCCCCGGGCGGAGGCCCGCGCCGGATCGACGCGCACGGGCAGCCGGGTCAGGAGCCCGAGCGCGATGCCCGGATCGCGTGCGGCCGCGGCGATCCCGCCGCCCTCGCCCCTGCTCGTCATTATGCGCCCCGTCTGGCCCCTCCGGCCCCGTTCGGTCTAGGCGGGCGTCGTCCCCGATCCAAGAGGCCCAGATGGACCAGTTCGCCGCCATTCGAGACGCCTTGCGCGATCTGCCCCCGCCGGACGAGGCGGGCCGGGCGGCGGCCCGCGCGCGGGACGCGAGCCTCACCAAGCCGCCGGGCTCGCTCGGCCGGCTGGAGGAGATCGCGATCTGGCTCGCCGGCTGGCGGGGGGCGGCGGTGCGCGCGCCCCATGTCGCGGTCTTCGCCGGCGAGCACGGGGTGGCGGCGCCGGGGCGGGCGGGGGGCGCGGTCTCGGCCTTTCCGGCGGAGGTCACGGCGCAGATGGTGGCGAACTTCCGGAACGGCGGCGCGGCCGCGAACCAGCTCGCGCGCGCGGCGGGGGCGACGTTCGCGGTGATCCCGGTCGGGATGGGGCGGCCCACGCGCGACATCGCCCTCTTGCCGGCCATGGACGAGGGCGAGGCCTGCGCCGCGATGGCGGCCGGGGCGGCGGCTCTGCCGGCGGGGTGCGACCTGCTGGCGCCGGGCGAGATGGGGATCGGGAACACGACCGCGGCGGCCGCGATCTGCCACGCGCTCCATGGCGGCGCGGCGGCGGACTGGACCGGCCGCGGGACGGGGGTGGACGGTGCGGGGCTGGCGGCGAAGGTGCGCGCGGTCGACGCGGCGGCGCGCCGCGCGGGGCCCGTCCGGGGCCTGGAGGCGCTGCGCCAGCTCGGGGGGCGGGAGATCGCGGCGATGGCGGGCGCGATCCTGGCGGCGCGGCGGGCGCGGGTGCCGGTGATCCTCGACGGCTACATCTGCTGCGCAGCGGCGGCGTGCCTGGCGGACGAGGCGGCGGCGCTGGGCGTGCGCGGCGCGCTGGACCATTGCGTCGCAGGGCACCTCTCGGCGGAGGGCGCGCATGGCGCGCTGCTCGAGCGGCTGGGGATGGCGCCGGTCCTCTCGCTCGGGATGCGCCTGGGCGAGGGGTCCGGCGCGGCGCTGGCGATCGGGATCGTGCGCGCGGCGGCGCAGTGCCATGCCGGCATGGCGACCTTCGCGGAGGCGGGGGTCGCGGCCGGCGGCGCCTAGCTTTCGGCCCGGGCGCGGCCGCGGCGGGTGTCGGCGCGCGCGTCGCCGTCGTCGCCCTCGTCGAGCGTGGCGACGAGGGCGGCCTCCAGCTCGGCGTTCAGGGCGTGCACCCGCTCCATGTAGGGCGCGTTCTGCGAGACCGGCACGCCGGGGCGCCACAGCTCGGCCAGCTCCCGCAGCGCCCGGCGGTCATGGGCGTAGAACGCGCGCTCGGCCTCGGCGGCCTCGTAATCGGTGAGTCCCATCGCCTCCAGGACGTAGCGGCCGGCGCGCAGGGAGCTGTCGAAAGTCTCCCGCACGATGTCGTCGGCGCCCGCGGCGAAGAGCTCGTAGACGTGGACCCGGTCGCGGGCGCGCGCGACGATGTGCAGGTCCGGCCGCTGCGCGCGCGCGTAGCGGGCCAGGCGGAGCGCCGCGTCCCGGTCGTCGAGCGCGATGACGAGGACGCGGGCGGTGGCGAGCCCCGCCGAGGCGAGGACGTCCGGGCGGGACGGGTCGCCGAAGAAGCCGCGGAAGCCGAAGCGCCGCATGAGGCGCACCGTCTCCATGGAGGAATCGAGGACGGTGACCTCGAATCCCGACCCCTGCGCGAGGCGGTTCACGATCTGCCCGAAACGGCCGATCCCGGCGATGATGACGGGCGCGGCCTCGTCCATCGCGTCGGCCTCGTCCTCCGGGGAGGCGGCCTCCAGCCGGCGGGCGATCGCCTCGTAGGCGATGAAGAAAAGCGGGGTCAGGAGCATCGAGAGGGCGACGACCACCATGAGCGTGTCCGCCAGCGCGGTCGGCAGGACCGATTGCTGCACCGCGAAGGCGGTCAGCACGAAGCCGAACTCGCCGGCCTGCGCGAGCGCCAGGGTGAAGAGCGCCGCGTCCCGCCCGCGCAGGCCGAAGACGAGCGCCAGGGGCAGGAGGACCGCGGCCTTCACCGCCATGAGCCCCACGGCCATCGCGGCGATGCGCGCGGGCTCGGCGGCGATCAGGTCGAAGTCGATCCCGGCGCCGACGGTGATGAAGAAGAGGCCGAGGAGCAGGCCCTTGAACGGCTCGATGTCCGATTCGAGCTCGTGCTTGAACTCGGAGTTGGCGAGGACGACGCCGGCGAGGAAGGTGCCGAGCGCGGGCGAGAGGCCCACGAGGTTCATCAGCGTCGCGATGCCGACCACGATCAGGAGGGCGAAGGCGACGTACATCTCTCGCAGGCGGGCGCGGTCTATGAAGCGGAAGGCCGGGCCGACGAGATAGACGCCCGCGAGGATCACCGCGCCGACCGCGCCCAGGGTCACCAGCGTGACGCCCCAGGCCGGCAGTCCCTCGACGAGGCTCATGCCGTGATGCGCGTCCTCGGCATGGACGTCCGGCCGCAGGAAGGAGATCGCGAGGAGGGGCAGGACGGCGAGGATCGGGATGACGGCGATGTCCTGGCTCAGGAGGACCGAGAAGATCGAGCGCCCGCCGGAGGTGCGCATGAGGCCCTTCTCGTCCAGCGTCTGAAGGACGATGGCGGTCGAGGACAGGGCCAGGACCAGGCCGGCGGCGGTCGCGGTCGCGAGCGGCAGGCCGATGAGCGTGCCGATCCAGGCGAGCGCGGCGGTGGTCAGGGCGATCTGCAGGCCGCCGAGGCCGATCAGCTTGCGCCGCATGTCCCACAGGGCGCGGGGGTCGAGCTCGAGCCCGACGAGGAAGAGCATCATCACCACGCCGAACTCCGCGACGTGGCGCAGGCCCTCGATGTCGCCCGCGATGAGGCCGAGGGCGGGGCCGATGGCGATGCCGGCGAGGAGGTAGCCGAGGACGGACCCCAGCCCCAGCCGCGTGGCGAGCGGGACGGCGAGGACCGCGGCGCCGAGGTAGATGGTCGCCTGGAGGAGCGCGTCTTCCATCGGGATGGGCCCCTCGTCGGTTCGGCCCGGGCGGGTCTAGGGCCGGGGCGGCGCGCTGTCACGCGCGGCGGGGGTCGGACGGGGCTCAACCCGGGGGTCAGCCCGCGGGCATCTCCAGCGTCCGGGCGCGGCCGCCCTTGACGTAGCGCAGGGAGGCGGCGCCGATGGCCTGGACCTGCCCGCCGTCGACGCGGTCGCCGACCTGGACCTTGGTGTAGCGGCCCGACGGCAGGCGCACGAGCGCGCGGCGCGCCGAGGAGGTGCCGTAGACGCCGACGAGCGCGACGCGCCGCATGGGGATCGCGTTCTGGACGGTGGCGGCGCGGGCGACGGAGGCGCGCGTGGGCAGGGCGGGCGCGGACCGGGCGGGTGCGGCGGGGGCCGCGCGGGCCGGGGCGGCGGCGCGCGGCGCGGCGGCGGCGACCGCGGCGGCGGTGGCCTCGGCGGTGCGGCGCTGCAGGATGGCGGCGGCGCGGGAGGCGATGTTCCCGGGGCGCGCGCCGGGGCGGAGGGAGGCGGCGACCGCGAAGCCGGAGGCGGTGAACTCGACGACCTCCGGCTGGGGCGCGGCCTCGGCCTCCGGCTCCTCGCCGGCGGCGGGCGCCTCGCCCGGCGGGGCGATCCGCACGAGCGAGGCGAGCGCCGCGGGGCGCGGCGTGGGCGCGGGGCCGCTGCTCGCCACGCGGGCCTGCGCCTCGTCCTCGGCGGGCGGCGTCGTGCCGGCCGGCGCGGCCGGGCGGGGCGCTGGGCGGCGGCCGGCGAGGGCGGGATCGGCCAGGGCCAGGGCGACGGCGTCCGAGGCGTCCGGGGCCTCCGTCGCGGGGGGGTCGGCGGCCGCGTCCTGGATCGGCGGGGCCGGGTCCGCCTCCGGGGCGGGCGCCGTCGCGGCGGCGTCCTCCGGCGTGGGCTCGGCGGCGGTCGAGGCGGTGCCGGCGGGGTCGGCCGCCTCCGTCTCCGGCTCTGGCTCCGTCTCCGTCTCGGGTTCGGTCACCGCCTCGGGCGGCGGCGCGGCGCGGCGCGGCCGCGGGGCCGGGCGGGCCTCGGACAGGGCGGGGTCGGCGAAGGCGCCGAGCACCTGCGGCGGGGCCTCGGGGCGCGCGGGCGGGCGCACGGGCGGGAGCCCGGCGAAGAGGAGGACGCCGTCGATGCCGCGCGCGCCGTCCGGGTCGGGGTCGGGGCGGGCCAGCGCGGCGCCGGAGGCGTCCGGCAGCGGGGGCAGGCCGATGGCGGGCGCGGCGCTCCGGGTGGAGGCGACGGCGCCGAGCACCGGGACCTCCGCCCTCGCCTGGGGCGGGCGGGGCCGGCTCGCGTCCACGCTCCCGGCTTCGGGCGCGCGGGGGGCGGCCTGGCTGGCGGGGGGAATCTGCCAGATGCCGGTCGCCGCGTAGCTCGCGAGGGCCATCTCCTGGGGGGCGGCGTCCGCGGCGAAGCTCGCCTCGGCGGCCGGCGCGTCCAGGGCGGCGTCGAGCGGCGGCACGGCGCCGGAGGCCGCGAGCGCGAGCCGGTCGAGCGGCGGGTCCGGCGCCGCCTGCACCACGGGCACGGCCTCCGTCGTCGCGACCGGCGCCGAGAGCGGACGGGGCGCGCGGCGGACGGCCTCGGCCTCGGCGTCCGGCAGGGCGGGCACGGCCTCCGGCTCGGCGGCCTCGGGCTCGGCCACGAGGGCGGAGGCCGCCGCGACGTCGAGGGGGGCGGGCCGCTCGGCGGGCGCGGGGGTCGGGGCGTCCGCCTCGGGGAGGGGGAGGGCCGCGGTCTCGGTGGCCTCCACGGCGATCGCGGCGTCGGCCTCGGCCTCGGGATCGAGGGCGAGCTGCGACGGATCGCCGATCTCCGCCCAGAGCCAGATCGCGGCGGCGACGAGGGCGACCACCGCCGCCGCGGCGGCCCCCAGCCCCAGAAGCGCCGGCGAGACGCGCGGCGCGGCCTTCCCGCGCTCGGCGAAGAGGGTGAGGGATTCGGCGATCTCGTCGGGGGTGCGCGCGCGCAGCGGCTCGGCGGGGCGGCGGCCCGTGGCGCCGGTCATGCGGCTCAGGCGGGCCTCGACCTCCGGGCGGGACGCCGCCGGGGCCCCTGATGGCGCCTGGGGCGCGGTCTGGGCGCGCGGCTCGGCCGGACCATGGGCATCGACCGGATCGACGGGGGCGACCGTCTTGCCGGGACCTTCGGGCTCGGCCGGAGCGCCGGATCCGACCGGGCCCCAGCGTTCGGTCGCCATGCGGATCTCGGGCGCGGGGGCGGGCGCCGCCGCCGGGGCCGCCTCGGCCGGGGCCGGGCCGCGGCGCGAGGAGAAGACGGGGGCGGCGATGGAGCGCTCGGCGGCCCGTACGGGCGCGCCGCCGCGGGGGATGGCCGCGCCCTGCGCCGCGGCGCCCGCGCCGAGGACGGCCTCGGCCCCGAACGACGCCTCCGCCGGCGAGGCGGCCTCGCTCGCGGGGCGGGGCGCGGCGACGAGCGCGACGGGGGCGAAGCCGTGGGCGATCGCAAACGCCTCGGCCTCGGCCAGGGTCTCCTGCGCCGCGACCGCGACGACGCAGCTTCCGTCCGGGACGTCGAACCAGTCGAAGGCGAGCTCGTCCACGGCATAGGGCGTGCGGCCGGCCAGGGCGCCGCGGATGGCGACCTCGCGCTCGGCCTCCGGGCCGGCGGCGCCCGAGGCCTCCAGATAGAGGAGGTGCTCTGGCGGGATGACGACGCGCACCGGGGCGGGCGCGCCGTCCGTCCGGGCCGCCGCGGCGAGGTCCGCGAGCGCGTCCTCCATCCCGGCGCCGACGGGGGCGCGGCCGACGACGCGCCATGTCAGGCCGTCCAGGGCGAGGAGGGTCACGGCCTCGGGCGAGAAGTCGAGCGCGTGGCGCGGCGTCATCGTCGGGTCATCCTCCGTGGCGGCCGCATCGGCCCTGGCACCGCACCGGCCCCGGCGGGCGGGTCGGCGCCGACTGCGTGCCCTCCTAGATAGCGCATCGTCCGCGCTGCCGCAAAGCCGGGCGAGGCGGGCTCCCGCCGCCCGGCCCCGTTCCGCCGGTCAGGCGGTCGCCTTGGCCAGCGCCTGATCGAGGTCGGCGATGAGGTCGTCCGCGTCCTCGGTGCCGATGGAGACGCGCACCACCTCGGGGTCGGCGCCGGCGGCGCGCTGCTGGTTCTCGTCGAGCTGGCGGTGCGTGGTGGAGGCGGAGTGGATGATCAGCGAGCGCGTGTCGCCGAGATTGGCGACGTGGGAGAAGATCTCCAGCGCGTCGATCAGCTTGATGCAGGCGTCGTAGCCGCCCTTCACCGCGAAGGTGAAGAGCGCGCCCGCGCCGCGCGGCGACTGGCGCTTCGCGAGATCGTGATAGGGCGAGGAGGGCAGGCCCGCATAGGTCACGTAGTCGACGCGGGGGTCCTTCTCGAGCCAGGCGGCGATGCGCTCGGCGTTGGCGACGTGCTTGGCCATGCGCAGGCTGAGGGTCTCGATCCCCATGAGCGTGTAGTGCGCGGCCTGGGGGTTCATCGTCATGCCGAGGTCGCGCAGGCCGATGGCGATGGAGTGGAACGTGTAGGCGAGCGGGCCGAAGGTCTCCGCGAACTTGAGGCCGTGATAGGCGGGCTCGGGCTCGCTGAGGGACGGGAACTTGCCCGAGGCGGTCCAGTCGAACGTGCCGGAATCCACCACGCAGCCGCCGGTGACGGTGCCGTTGCCGGTGAGGTACTTGGTGGTCGAGTGCACGACGAGCGTGGCGCCGTGCTCGATGGGCCGGACCAGCCAGGGCGTCGCGGTGGTGTTGTCGATGATGAGGGGGATGCCGGCGGCGTCCGCGATGTCGGCCACGGCGCGCACGTCCATGACGTAGCCGCCGGGGTTGGCGATGGCCTCGCCGAACACGGCGCGGGTGTCGTCGTCGATGGCGGCCTCGATCGCATCCATATCGTCGAAGTCGACGAACTTGGCCTCCCAGCCGAAGCGGCGGATCGTCTGCGTGAATTGCGTGACCGTGCCGCCGTAAAGGCGGGTGCTCACGACGATGTTCCGTCCCGGCATCATCAGCGGGAACAGCGCCATGATCTGCGCCGCGTGGCCCGAGGAGCAGCAGGTGGCGCCGGTGCCGCCCTCCAGCGTGGCGATGCGCTCGGCGAGCGCGGCGACGGTGGGGTTGGTGAGGCGGGAGTAGATGTAGCCCACCTCCTGGAGGTTGAAGAGGGCGGCGGCGTGCTCGGCGTCCCGGAAGACGTAGGCGGTGGTCTGGTAGATCGGCACCTGCCGCGCGCCGGTGGCGGGGTCGGGGCGCGCGCCGGCGTGGATCTGGAGCGTGTCGAAGCCGTGGGTCGTCTCGGTCATGGTCGCCTCCCTCGTTCCGGACGCGGGTTAAGGCGCGGGCGCGGCCCAGGCAATGGCGCAGCGGGGGCGCTCCCCGGCAGGGGCTAGCCCAGGAGGAGGCGCGGCAGCCACATGACGATGCCGGGGAAGGCGACGAGCGCGGCGATGGTCAGGGCGTCGGCGACGAAGAAGGGGGTCACCCCCTGGAACACGTCGCCCACGGTGAGGTCGTCGCGCACGCCGGCGACGACGAAGCAGTTGAGGCCGATGGGCGGGGTGATGAGGCAGAACTCCGCCATCTTCACCACGATGATGCCGAACCAGATGCCGACCTCCGCGTCCGAGAGGCCGAAGGGGCTGTCGGCCGCCAGCACGCCCGGCCCGCCGTTGAGCGCGAGGATCGCCGGGTAGACGATGGGCAGGGTCAGGAGGAGCATGCCGATCGCGTCCATGAACATGCCGAGGACCGCGTAGGCGAGGAGGATGAAGACGAGCGTGAGCATGGGCGACTGGTCGAGCCCGGCGATCCAGTCCGAGAAGGCGCCTGGCAGGTCGACGAAGCCGAGGAAGCGCACGTAGATCAGCACGCCCCAGATGATCGCGAAGATCATCGCCGAGAGCTTGGCGGTCTCGACGATGGCGGATTTCAGGTCCCCCCAGCGCATGCCCTTGGCGAGCGCGATGGCGAGGATGAGCGCGGCGCCGAGCGCGCCGCCCTCGGTCGGGGTGCCGAACGCCTCGCCGAACGGGTTGTAGACGAAGAGGATGATGATCGCGACGACCGCCAGGATGGGCAGCGCGCCGGGCAGGGAGGCGAGGCGCTGGCCCCAGGTGAAGCCGCGCACGGGCGGGCCGAGGCCGGACCAGACGGAGGCCAGGCCGACGACGAGCGCGCCGTAGACGAGGGCGCTGAACGCGCCGGGGAGGAACCCGGCGAGGAGGAGGCGGCCGACGTCCTGCTCCACGATGATCGCGTAGATGACGAGGATGGCCGATGGCGGGATGAGGGAGGCGAGCGTCCCGGCCGCGGCGACGACGCCGGCGGCGAAGCGCTTGTCGTAGCCTTCGGAGAGCATCTCGGGGATGGCGATGCGGGCGAAGACGGCCGAGGTCGCGACCGAGGCGCCGGAGACGGCCGAGAAGCCGGCGGTGGCGAAGACGGTCGCGACGCCGAGGCCGCCCGGGAGCCAGCCGACCCAGCGCTTGGCGGCCTCGAACAGGGCGCGGGTGAGGCCGGCATGGTAGGCGAGGTAGCCGATGAGGATGAAGGTCGGGATCAGGCTGAGCGCCTGCGAGGCGATCTTGGAATGGGGGACCTGGCCTGCGGTCTTGGCGGCGATCTCCAGCGCCCAGGGAAGCTCGGCCCAGGCGTAGTCCTTCTTCTCCCAGAAGTTCCAGACGAGGCCGATCAGGCCGGCGGCGGCGGCCGCGAAGCCGACGCGCATGCCCAGGATCACGAGGAGGAGGAGGAGGCCGGTCACCCACAGCCCGATGTCGAGCGAGGTCATCGCGGGGCGCTCCCGCCCGCCCTCGGCCCCTGGCGGGGCCCCGGGCCGTTGGGCCCGGCGGGGGGCTCCGCCCCCCGCGCCCCCCGGTCTCCCCTTCCAGCGGACGGGTGCCGGACGCGGACGGTGGCGACGGCTCTCGGCGCCGTCATCCTCGGACCCGATCCGAGGATCGCCTGTTCAGGGGACGGGCTCATGGGCGGGAGATCCTCCGGTCGAGCCGCAGGATGACGGGTCGGGCGGGGGCCGCACCGCGGTAGATCGCCGACCGCCTCACCGCGCGCGCCCGACGATGGCGGCGGCCTCCGCGGCGGCGACCTCCGCCGCGCTCTCGATCAGGGGGACGGCGACGGGGCGCTCCGCGTTCGCCGCGAAGGCGCGGCCGAACCCCCAGAGCTGGATCGCGAGCCGCGCGCCCAGGATGGCGAACGCGACCGGGACAATCAGCTTGGCCGGCCAGATCGGCAGGCCGATATCCATCGAGCTGTCGCGGCTCCACATCGGGGCGTTCCAGTCGAAGCTGCGCCCGAAATGCGACCACGTGCCCCAGATTAGCAGCGCGATCACGATCAGCGTCACCAGCGTGGTGACCCACTCGGCCGCCCAGAGCGCGCGCCCCGAGAACCGCCCGATCACGATGTCCATGCGGATGTGCCCGCCCGCCCTCTGGGTGTAGGACAGGGCGAGGAAGGCGATGAGCGGCATCGCCTGCTCGATCCAGTCGACATAGCCGGGCAGGGGGCGGCCGAAGAAGTTGCGCCCGCCGACCTGCACCACCGCGAGCCCCATCAGCGAGAGGACCGCGAGCCCGGCGAGCACCGCCATCCAACCCTCCGCCCGCGCGAGCGCGCGGTCGATCCGGCTCAGCGCGGAGCCGTCCTCCAGGACGTTGGTCGGGGTGCTCATCGGCCTGCGCCGCCCCGGACGGGGGCGGCGCGCCCTTCGATCACGTCGGGGCTCAGTTCTCGGCGGCCATGGAGGAGACCATGTCGTAGAGCTCGCGCGCGGGCAGGCCCCGGGCCTCGTTCTCGGCGATCCAGGCCTCGGCGGCGGGGCCGGCCACGTCTTCCTTCAGCCGGGCGAGGTTCTCGTCCGAGAAGGAGACCTCCTCGACGCCGCGCTCGGTCAGG
This sequence comes from uncultured Alphaproteobacteria bacterium, assembly GCA_963833115.1. GTDB lineage: Bacteria > Pseudomonadota > Alphaproteobacteria > Rhodobacterales > Rhodobacteraceae > Hasllibacter. Next base: position 1,485,390 of record CAWHWS010000002.1, read on the forward strand.
AGCGGGCCCCAGGCGGCCATGGTCTCGTCCTCGTAGAAGGCGATGTAGTGGTCGAGCGCCTCCTCGACCGAGGACATCAACGCCTCGCGGTGCTCGGGGGACAGTCCCTCGAGCGCGTCCGAGTTGACGACCACGGGGCAGTTGACCGTGCCGGGGTCGAGGTTGGTCGTCCACCAGTCGGCGGCCTCGACGGTGCCGAAGGACATGTGCGCATGGGGCGCGAAGCTCACGGCGTTGACGACGCCGGAATCCATCGCCTGGCGCACCTCGGTCGCGGACATGGAGGTGGGCGTGGCGCCCAGGGCCTGCATCGCCTCCCCGATGCCGCCGGTGGCGCGCACCGACAGGCCGGCGAGGTCGTCCAGCGAGGCGGGCACGGGGCCTGAGCCCACGAGGTTGTACTGCGGCAGGGGCGAGGGCATCAGCAGGACCGCGTTCCAGCGGGCGAGATCCTCGGCCACGGCGGGGTGCTGGTAGAGGGCCATGGAGATGTCGCGCTCCTCCTCCAGCGTGCCGACGCCGAGGAAGGGCAGCTCCAGCACGGTGATCGAGGGGTTCTTGTCGGCGTGGTAGCCGGCGCAGAACTGCGCCATCTCGAAGGCGCCGATGGAGATGCCGTCGAGGTTCTCGCGCTCGTTGGAGAGGCCGCCATAGGAGATGTTGAGGGTGAACTCGCCGTCCGTCTTCTCGGAGACGAGCTCGGCGAGCTTCTCGACGTGCTCGGTGAAGGCGCGGCGCGCGCCCCAGAGCGAGACGTCCCACTCCTCGGCCATGGCGGGCAGGGCGGTGGCGGCCATGAGGGCGGCTGTGATGGCGGTCTTGGTCATGTGGGTCTCCCTGTGGCGCCTCGTGGCGGGCGCGTCGCGGCGCAGAGTAGCGAGCGCGCGGGCGAAGGGAAGCCGATAAGGGGAGAATGGTGGGCGACCCTGGAATCGAACCAGGCGTGGGTCTCCCCGGCGGAGTTACAGTCCGCTGCCGCACCTTGCAGCCCGTCGCCCTGACGCGGCGGGGCTGGCCCCGGTCGCGACGGGCGCGGGATAGAAGCGGGGCCGGGCGCCGTCAAGCGGAGGGGGCCACTTGCGGCCGTCCGGCTGCGCCGTCATGTCCGGCGGATGCGAAAGCCGGCCCATATCGTCGAGAAGGAGCGCGCCCGCCGCGCCGCCGCCCGCGAGACGCACTGGCTCTTCGGGCTGCACGCCGTCGCCGCCGCGCTGGCGAACCCCGCGCGCGAGCGTCTGCGGCTGGTGGTCACGCGCAACGCGGCCGAGCGGCTCGGCGACCTTCATGGGGCGGAGCCGGAGATCGCGGACGCGCGCGCCTTCCCGGTGCCGCTCGATCCGGGCTCCGTGCACCAGGGCGCGGCGCTCGAGACGCGGGCGCTGGACTGGCCGTCGCTGGAGGATCTGGCCGACGGGCGGCCGCTGGTGATGCTCGACCGGGTGTCCGACCCGCACAACGTGGGCGCGATCCTGCGCTCGGCGGAGGTGTTCGGCGCGGCCGCCGTGATCGCGCCCGCGCGCCATTCGTGCCCGGAGACGGGCGCACTGGCCAAGGCGGCGTCCGGGGCGCTGGAGCGGATGCCCTACCTGCGGCTGGGCAACCTCGCGGAGACGATGAAGCGGGTCTCCAAGCTCGGCTACGACGTGATCGGCCTCGACGCGGAGGGCGCGGAGGCGGTCGGCCCGAGGCCGCGGCCGGTGGCCGTGGTGCTGGGCGCCGAGGGGCCGGGCCTGCGGGAGCGCACGCGGGAGACCTGCGACGCGCTGGTGCGCGTGCCGGCCGCGGGGGGGTTCGGCTCGCTCAACGTCTCGAACGCGGCCGCCGTCGCCCTCTACGCGGTCACGAGGGGGGCGTAGTGGCGCAGAAGATCGCCACCTGCTGCTATTGCGGCGCGCGCGCGGCGCTGCGCTTCGACCGGGAGCGGCACGAGCTCGCCTGCTCCAATTGCGGCGCGCCGCTCCACGAGATGAAGGCGCTCAAGACCGGGCACGAGGGGGCGCGGTCCGGGCTCGTCGGCCCCTCGGCGGTGCGGGGCACGGCGCAGGGGCGGGGGGCGCCGGTCCCCGGGGGCTCGGCGCTCCTGGGCGCTCTGGGCGCGGCGGCGCTGGCCTCGGCCCAGAGGCCGCGGAAGAAGGGGAAGAAGCGCAAGTCTCCGGCGCGACGGGCCTTCTCCGAGGTCTGGGACGTGATCGAGGACATCTTCGATTGAGCGGGCCGGGGGATGCGGACCTGCGGCGCATCCTCGCCGGCGCGAAGGTGATCGCCTGCGTCGGGGTGTCGGCGAACCCGGTGCGCCCGAGCCACTTCGTCGCGCGATACCTGGCGCTCAAGGGCTACCGCGTCATCCCGGTGAACCCGGCGCTGGGCGGCGCGCCGCTGTTCGGCGAGGCGAGCCATGACGACCTGACGAGCGTGGACGCGCCGGTCGACATGATCGACGTGTTCCGCCGCTCCGAGCACGTGCCGGGGGTGCTGGAGGAGGCGCTGGCGCACCTGCCGCACCTGCGCACGATGTGGCTCCAGATCGGGGTGCGGAACGAGGAGGCCGCGGCGCGGGCGGAGGCCCGCGGCCTCGAGGTGGTGCAGGATCGCTGCCCCAAGATCGAGCGGCAGCGGCTGTTCGGGGAGCTGCGCATGGCGGGGTTCGCGACGGGCGTGCTGTCCTCGAAGCTCTGACCCGTCGGGCCTCAGGGGCCGCGCGCCGCCTTCTCCGCGATGCCGGAGGTGCCGGACCGGCGGGCGAGCTCGGCCTCGATCGCGGCCAGGGTGACGCCGCGCGCGGCGCACATCACGAGGAGGTGGTAGAGGGCGTCGGCGGCCTCTCGGGCGAGCGCGTCCGGGTTCCCGCGGACGGCCTCGATCACGGCCTCGACGGCCTCCTCGCCGAACTTGGCGGCGCAGGCCTCCGGGCCCTCGGCCAGGAGGGCGGCGGTCCAGCTCCCGGACGCATCCGCGCCCTGGCGGGCCTGGATCGTGGCGGCCAGGCGGGCGACCTCCTCCCCGGCCATCACGCGACCTCCGGGTGGGGGGCGCCGGGGCCGAGGCGGACGGGCAGGCCGGCGGCGGCCATGTGCGCCTTGGCCTCGGCGATGCCGTGCTCCCCGAAGTGGAAGATGCTCGCCGCCAGCACCGCCGAGGCGCCGGCGCGGGCGCCCTCCACCAGGTGGTCCAGGGTGCCGACCCCGCCCGAGGCGATCACCGGCACGCGCACGGCGTCCGCGACGGCGCGGGTCAGAGCGAGGTCGTAGCCCGCGCGCGTGCCGTCGCCGTCCATGGAGGTGACGAGCAGCTCCCCGGCGCCGCGGGCGGTTACCTCGCGGGCGAAGGCGAGCGCGTCGATGCCGGTGGCGCGGCGGCCGCCATGGGTGAATATCTCCCACCGGCCCTCCGCCACGCGCTTGGCGTCGATGGCGACGACGACGGCCTGCGAGCCGAAGCGCGCGGCGGCGGCGGCGACCACCTGCGGATCGGCGACGGCGGCGGAGTTGAAGCTGACCTTGTCGGCGCCGGCGTTCAGGAGGGCGCCCATGCCCTCGGGGTCGCGCACGCCGCCGCCCACGGTGAGGGGCATGAAGCAGTGCTCGGCGGTGCGGCGCACGAGGTCCATGAGCGTGCCGCGGTTCTCGTGCGTGGCGGCGATGTCGAGGAAGCACAGCTCGTCCGCGCCGGCGGCGTCGTAGCGGATCGCGGCTTCGACGGGATCGCCCGCGTCGCGCAGGCCCGCGAAGTTCACGCCCTTGACCACGCGCCCCTCGGCGACGTCGAGGCAGGGGATGACGCGCAGCTTCAGCACGGGGGCCGCAGGGCGGCGAGGGCGGAGAAGAGGTCCAGCGCGCCGTCGTAGAGGGCGCGGCCGGAGATGGCGCCGGCGATGCGGCCCGCGTCCCGCAGCGCGGTGAGGTCGGCCAGGGAGGCGACGCCGCCGCTCGCGATCACCGGCACGTCCACCGCCGCGGCCAGGGCGGCGGTCGCGGGCACGTTCGGGCCCCCCATCGCGCCGTCGCGGTCGATGTCGGTGTAGATGATGGCGGCGATGCCGGCGTCCTCGTAGGCGCGGGCGAGGGCGGTGGCGTCCGTCTGCGTCTCGGTCGCCCAGCCGCGGGTGGCGACGCGTCCCGAGCGCGCGTCGATCCCGACGGCGACCGCGCCGGGATGGGCGCGGGCGGCGGCGCGCACGAAGCCGGGATCCTCGACCGCGGCGGTGCCGAGGATGACGCGCGCGACCCCGGCCTCCAGCCAGCGCTCGACGCCCGCGCGGCTCCTGATGCCGCCGCCGAGCTGGACGGGGATGGAGGTCGCGGCGAGGATCGCGGCGACGGCCTCGGCGTTCTCCGGCCGGCCGGAGAACGCGCCGTCGAGGTCCACGACGTGGAGCCATTCGCAGCCCGCCGCCGCGAAGGCCGCTGCCTGGGCGCCCGGATCGTCGGCGTAGACGGTCGCCGCCGCCATGTCGCCGCGCAGGAGGCGCACGCAGGCGCCGCCCTTCAGGTCGATGGCGGGGTAGAGGATCATCGCGGCGCTCCGGTCGGCATGGGGCCCGCGAATAGCGCCCCCGGCGGCCGGAGGCCAGCACGCGGGCGGGGCCCGGGCACGCGCACGCCGCGTCGCGCTTGCGCGGGGGCGGCGGGGATGCAGGTGTCGGCGCGACGCACATGTCCGGGGAGGACACCATGAAGACGCTTCCGCTCGCCGCCGCGCTCGCGCTCGCCGCCACCGCCGCCCTGGCCGACCCGGTCCTGGGCACCTGGCGGACGCAGCCCGACGATGACGGGAACTACGGCCTGGTGCGCCTGGCGCCCTGCGACGGCCGGGTCTGCGGCACCCTGGTGGCGGCCTACGGGCCCGGCGGCGCGCCGGTCCCGTCGCCCAACGACGGCCGGCGGATCGTGGCCGACATGTCCCCGAACGGGGGCGGCGCCTATTCGGGCGGGACCATCTACGCGCCCGACCGGGACAAGACCTACCGCTCGAAGATGACCCTGGCGGGCGACCGGCTCGAGGTGTCGGGATGCGTCGGCCCGTTCTGCCGGTCGCAGACCTGGACGCGGTCGGACTGACCGCCTCAGGGCGCCCAGCGCAGGAAGTTGGCGAGCAGGCGCAGGCCGGCGCGCTGGCTCTTCTCGGGGTGGAACTGCGCGCCTACGGCGGTGCCGTCCGCGACGATGGCGGTGACGGGGCCGCCGTAGTCGCAGGTGGCCAGCAGCTGCGCCCCCGGCGGGTCCATCGCGTAGCCGTGGACGAAATAGGCGTGATCGCCGTCCTCGATCCCGTCCAGCACGGGGTGGGGACGGTGCAGGCGCAGGTCGTTCCAGCCCATGTGCGGCACCTTGAGGGCCGGGTCGGCCGGGGCGATGGCGCGCACCTCGCCGTCGATCCAGCCGAGGCCGGGGACGCGGCGGTGCTCGTGCCCCGCGCGGGCCATCATCTGCATCCCGACGCAGATGCCCAGGAACGGGACGCCGCGGCGGCGCACCGCGTCCTCCAGCGCTTCCACGAGACCGCGCTCGGCCCGAAGGGCGTCCATGCAGGCGGGGAAGGCGCCGTCGCCCGGGAGGACGATGCGCGCCGCGCGGGCGACCGCGTCGGGGTCGGCGGTCACGGCGACCTCCATCCCCGCGGGCGCCTCCCGGCGCAGGGCCTTCTCGGCGGAGTGGAGGTTGCCGATGCCGATGTCGATCAGGGCGCAGGTCACCCCTGGAGGCGGCCCTTGGTCGAGGGGACGCGTCCGGCGGCGCGCGGGTCGGGCTCGACCGCCTGGCGCAGGGCGCGGGCGAAGGCCTTGAACGTCGCCTCCACGACGTGGTGCGCGTTGAACCCCTCGAGCCGGTGCAGGTGGAGGGTGATGCCGCCGTGGACGCAGGTGGCCTGGAAGAACTCGCGGGCGAGCTCCGTATCGAAGCGGCCGATGGACTTGGCCTCCGGCGAGGCGTCCCAGACGAGGTGGGGCCGCGCCGAGAGGTCGAGCGCGCAGCGCACGAGCGCGTCGTCCATGGGCAGCAGGCACGCGCCGTAGCGCACGATGCCGGCCTTGTCGCCGAGTGCCTGCGTCAGGGCCTGGCCGAGGGCGATGCCGGTGTCCTCGACGGTGTGGTGGTCGTCGACCTCGAGGTCGCCGGCCGCGCGCACGGTGAGGTCGACCATCGCGTGGCGCGCGATCTGGTGCAGCATGTGGTCGAAGAAGCCGACGCCGGTCGCGATCTCGGCGGCGCCGCTGCCGTCCAGGTCGAGGGCGAGCTCGACGCGGGTCTCGGCGGTCTGCCTCGTGATCTCGGCGCGGCGCATGGGCTCTCTCCGGCGGGCGGGGCGCCCCGGAGGCGATGGCCGCGTGAGCGCGCGTCCGGGATCGGACCGGTTGGAGCGGGCGATGAGATTCGAACTCACGACCCTTACCTTGGCAAGGTAATGCTCTACCCCTGAGCTACGCCCGCGTGCCAACCGGTGGCCGGGCGATACCGCCGGGCGGCGGGGGGTTCAAGCCCCCATCAGCCCGCCCCACTCGCGGCCGCCGCGAGGCGAGCCCGCCTCCGCGCGCGCCAGAGGTTCAGCCCCTCGACGCCGCCGGCGAAGACCATCGCGGCGTAGATGAACCCCTTCTCGACATGGTAGTGGAACCCGTCCGCGACCAGCGCCATGCCGACCATCACGAGGAAGGCGAGCGCCAGCATCTTGGTCGAGGGGTGCGCCTCGACGAAGGCGGCGATGGGCCCGGCCGCGACCATCATCACGACGATCGCGACGACGACGGCGGCGACCATCACTTCCACGTGCTCGGCGATGCCGACGGCGGTGAGGACGGAATCGAAGCTGAACACGAGGTCCAGGAGCACGATCTGCACGATGACGCGGGCGAACGCGGCCTCGACCACGCGCTCGGGCGCGGTGTGCAGGTCGCCGCCCTCGACCTCCTCGAAGATCTCGGTCGCGGCCTTGTAGAGGAGGAAGAGGCCCCCCGCGATCAGGATCATGTCCCGCCAGGAGATGCCCAGGCCGAACACGGTGAACACCGCCTCGTTCAGCGACACGATCCAGGCGATCGAGAACAGCAGCAGCACCCGCATGATCAGGGCCAGCGCCAGGCCGAGGAGGCGGGCGCGGCGACGCTCCTCCTCGGGGAGCTTGGAGGCGGCGATGGAGATGAAGATCACGTTGTCGACGCCGAGCACGATCTCCAGCACGACGAGCGTGAGGAAGGAGGCCCAGACGGCGGGGTCGGAGAAGAGCTCGATCATGGGGGCGATACGCGCGGGCGGGCGGCCGGTTCCGCGCTCAGGCCACGGCCGCGACGAGCAGCCAGAGCGCCAGCGCGCCGATCACGAAGAAGGTCGCCAGGACGCCCGCCACCCGCAGCCCCATCACCGGGGCATCCCCGGAGAACGCGGCCGCCTGCATGGCGCGCGCCGCGACGAGCGAGGCGCCCGAGACGTGCAGGAAGATCGCCGGCAGGCCGGAGAGCTCGGCCAGGAGCAGCAGGACGAGGGCGAAGGGCGCGTACTCGGCGAAGTTCGCATGCCCGCAGATGCGCGTGAGCAGGGCGGGATCGCCCCCATCCCCGAGCGTGACCTTCGCGCCGCCGCGCGCGCCGATCACGCGCGCGGAGAGGTAGAGGAAGATCGCCGCGAGCAGGGCCGCGTAGATCGGGGTGATCCGGACCACGTCCAGGGTGTTCCGGGCGATCTCGGCGTCCATCATTCGTACTCCACGAGAAGGTCCTTGGCGTCGATCTGCGATCCTGGGGTCACGTGGACGGCCTTGATCGTGGCGTCGCGCTCCGCGGCGATGCCGGTCTCCATCTTCATCGCCTCGATCGTGAGGAGGAGGTCGCCCTGGCGGACCTGCGCGCCGGCGGCGGCGATGACGGAGGCGACGACGCCGGGCATGGGCGCGCCCACGTGGGAGGGATTGCCAGGCTCGGCCTTCGGGCGGGCCTGGGTGGTGGCGACGACGGCGCGGTCGGGGATGCGCACGGTGCGCGGCTGGCCGTTGAGCTCGAAGAAGACGCGCGCCTCGCCCTCGGCGTTGGTCTCGCCGCGCGCCTGCATCCGGATCTCCAGGGTGACGCCGGGATCGATCTCGGCGCTGATCTCCTCGCCGGGCTCCATGCCGTAGAAATAGGTGTGCGTCGGCAGGGTGCGGACGGGGCCGTACTCGGCGTGGCGGGCGGAGTAGTCCTCGAAGACGCGCGGATACATCAGCCAGGCGGCGAGGTCGTGCTCGGTCGGCTCGTGGTCCATCTTCCCGGCGAGCTCGGCGCGCGCCGCGTCCAGATCCACGGGCTTCGCGTGCAGCCCGGGCCGGTCGGTGATCGGCGCGGCGCCCTTCAGCACCTTCTCCTGGATGGCTTCGGGCCAGCCGCCGGGGGGCTGGCCGAGATCGCCGCGCATCATGCCCACCACGCTCTCGGGGAAGGCGACCTCGACCTCCGGATCCTCGACCTGCGCGCGGGTGAGGCCCTGCGCGACCATCATCAGGGCCATGTCGCCCACCACCTTGGAGGACGGCGTGACCTTCACGATGTCGCCGAACATGAGGTTCACGTCGGCATAAGTCTGCGCGACCTCGTGCCAGCGCGATTCGAGGCCCATGGAGCGGGCCTGCGTCTTGAGGTTGGTGAACTGCCCGCCGGGCATCTCGTGCAGGTAGACCTCCGAGGCCGGGGCCTGCATCCCGCTCTCGAACGCGGTGTAGTGCAGGCGCACCTCCTCCCAGTAATCGCTGATCCGGCGGATCGCGCCCATGTCAAGGCCGGTGTCGCGGGGCCCGCCGCGCAGGGCCTCGACCACGGTGCCCATCGTCGCCTGGCTGGTGTTGCCGGAGAGCGCGTCCATCGCGCAGTCGACCGCGTCCACCCCGGCCTCGGCCGCCGCGAGGATGGTGCCCACCGCGGCGCCGGCCGTGTCGTGGGTGTGGAAGTGGATCGGCAGGTCCACGGCGTCCTTGAGGGCGGCGATCAGGGCACCGGCCGCGGTGGGCTTCAGGAGCCCCGCCATGTCCTTGAGGCCGAGGACGTGGACGCCTGCCGCCTCCAGCTCCTTGGCCATGGAGACGTAATACCCGAGGTCGTACTTCGCGCGGGCCGGGTCGCGGATGTCGCCGGTGTAGCAGATCGTGCCCTCGAGGAGCTTGCCGCTCTCCAGAACCGCGTCCATCGCGACGCGCATGTTCTCGGTCCAGTTGAGCGAGTCGAACACGCGGAACAGGTCCACCCCCGCCTCGGCCGCCGTCAGGGTGAAGTGCCGCACCACGTTGTCGGGGTAGTTGGTGTAGCCGACGCCGTTCGCGCCGCGCAGGAGCATCTGCGTCATCACGTTCGGCATCCCCTCGCGGATGCCCTGGAGCCGGCGCCAAGGGCATTCCTGCAAGAAGCGGTAGGCGACGTCGAATGTGGCGCCGCCCCAGCACTCGACGGAGAGGAGGCCGGGGAGATGGTGCGCGTAGGCGGGCGCCACGGCGACCATGTCGTAGGAGCGCATCCGCGTCGCCAGCAGCGACTGATGCCCGTCGCGCATGGTCGTGTCGGTGATCAGGAGCCGCTCCTGCGAGCGCATCCAGTCGGCGACGGCGCGCGGCCCTTCGCGGTCGAGGAGGGTGCGCGTGCCCTCCGGGGCGTCCGCGAGCGGGGCGGGCGGCGGCACCGGCGCGCGGGCCTCGGCCGGGGGCCTCGGGCGGCCCTTGGTCTCGGGGTGGCCGTTGACGGTGACGTCGGCGACGTAGCGCAGGATCTTGGTCGCCCGGTCGCGGCGGGGGGCGAAATCGAAGAGCTCCGGCGTCGTGTCGATGAACTGGGTGGAGTAGGCGTTCGAGGTGAAGGTCGGGTGCTTGAGGAGGTTCTCGACGAAGGCGATGTTGGTGCTCACGCCGCGGATGCGGAACTCGCGCAGGGCGCGGTCCATCCGGGCGATGGCGGCCTCGGGCGTCTTGGCCCAGGCGGTGACCTTCTCCAGGAGCGAATCGTAGTAGCGGGTGATGACGGCGCCCGAATATGCGGTGCCCCCGTCGAGGCGGATGCCCATGCCGGTGGCCGAGCGGTAGGTGGTGATGCGGCCGTAATCGGGGATGAAGTTGTTCGACGGGTCCTCCGTCGTCACCCGGGTCTGGATCGCGTGCCCGTCGAGCTGCACGTCGTATTGCGAGGCGACGCCGGTCGCCTCCATCAGCGACTTGCCCTCGGCGATGAGGATCTGCGCGCGCACGATATCGATGCCGGTCACCTCCTCGGTGACGGTGTGCTCGACCTGCACGCGGGGGTTCACCTCGATGAAGTAGAACTCGCCGGACTCCATGTCCTGGAGGAACTCGACCGTGCCGGCGCAGGTGTAGCCGACATGCTCGGCGATGCGCTTGCCCAGCCCGCAGATCGCCTCGCGCTGGGCCTCGGAGAGGTAGGGGGCCGGGGCGCGCTCCACGACCTTCTGGTTGCGGCGCTGGACCGAGCAGTCGCGCTCGTAGAGGTGGTAGATGTTGCCCGCCTCGTCGCCGAGGATCTGCACCTCGACATGGCGGGCGCGGGTGATCATCTTTTCCAGATAGCCCTCGCCGTTGCCGAAGGCGGCCTCGGCCTCGCGGCGGCCCTCGAGGACCTTCTCGCGAAGCTCCTCGGGCCCGTGGATGGGGCGCATCCCCCGGCCGCCGCCGCCCCAGGACGCCTTGAGCATGAGGGGGTAGCCGATCTCCTCGGCCTGGGCGGCGACGGTGTCCCAGTCCTCGCCCAGCACGTCCGTGGCGGGCACGACAGGCACGCCGGCCTCGATCGCGACCCGCCGGGCGGAGGCCTTGTCGCCCAGGCGGCGCATGATCGCGGCCGAGGGGCCGATGAAGGTCAGGCCCGCGGCGGTCACGGCGTCGACGAAATCGGGGTTCTCCGACAGGAGGCCGTAGCCGGGGTGGACGGCGTCGGCGCCCGAGCGCTTGGCGACGCGGATCACCTCGGGGATGCTGAGATAGGCGGCGACCGGGCCCAGCCCCTCGCCGACGCGGTAGGCCTCGTCGGCCTTGAACCGGTGCAGGCCGAGCTTGTCCTCCTCGGCGTAGATCGCGACCGTCTTGAGCCCGAGCTCGTTCGCCGCGCGCATGACGCGAATCGCGATCTCGCCCCGGTTGGCGATCAGGATCTTCTCGAACTCGGCCATTGGGCGCCCTCTTGCTGCGGGTGCAGCATGGGGCAGGCAAGCACGAGCGGAAAGGGGAATCCGCGAGGTGGCGGAGGCCTCGAGGCGGAGGAGCCGAAACGCGTCGGGACCCGCCGGTTTCCCGACGGGCCCCTACACACACACACAACGAGAAATCCGTTCCGAAGTCCGGAAGCGTTGCAAAGGCAACCTAGGCGCAAGGCCGCCGAAACGGAAGGTAATTTCTCGCCCATACGGCAAATGACGTGGCACCGTGGCGTGATCACGGGGATGCCGCCGCCGCGCCCGGTCGGAACGCAGGGCGAACACGGCCTTTCGGATCGCGCCATGGCGCGCTATGTCCGCCCCCATGACCGGACCCGAGGACGATCAGGCATTCGAACGCGCGGCCCGGATCGCGGCCGAGCCCGCCGGGACGGGTGAGGGCCTTGCGGCGCGGGCGATGCGCGGGATGGCCGCCGCCTCCGCGGGCGCCTACCTGGAGGAGCTGAACCCCGAGCAGAGGCGCGCGGCGACGACGTTGGAGGGCCCCGTCCTGATGCTCGCCGGCGCTGGGACGGGCAAGACGAAGGCGTTGACGACGCGCATCGCCCACCTGTTGCATTCCGGCACCGCCCGGCCGAACGAGATCCTCGCGGTCACGTTCACCAACAAGGCCGCGCGAGAGATGAAGGACCGGGTCGCGCGGCTCACGGGTCAGGTCGAGGGGATGCCCTGGCTCGGCACGTTCCACGCCATCGGCGTGAAGCTCCTGCGCCGGCACGCCGAGCTCGCGGGGCTCAAGCCGAACTTCACCATCCTCGACACGGACGATCAGGTGCGCCTGCTGCGCCAGTTGATCGAGGCGACGAACATCGACCCCAAGCGCTGGCCGCCGCGGCAGATGGCCGGGATCATCGATTCGTGGAAGAACCGCGCGATCGTGCCCGAGAAGGTGCCCGCCGCCGAGGCGGACGCCTTTAACGGCGCGGGGCCGAAGCTATACGCCGAATACCAGGCGCGGCTGCGGACGCTCAACGCGGCCGATTTCGGCGACCTGCTGCTCCACGTCGTGACCATCCTGCAGGGCCACGAGGACGTGCTGGCCCAGTATCGCCGCTGGTTCCGCTACATCCTGGTGGACGAGTACCAGGACACGAACGTGGTGCAGTACCTCTGGCTGCGCCTCCTGGCGGGCGGGCATCGCAACATCTGCTGCGTGGGGGACGACGATCAGTCGATCTACGGCTGGCGCGGGGCCGAGGTAGGCAACATCCTGCGCTTCGAGACCGATTTCGAGGGCGCGGCGGTCATCCGGCTCGAGCAGAACTACCGCTCCACCGGGCACATCCTCGGCGCCGCCTCCGGCGTGATCGCGGCCAACAAGGGGCGGCTGGGCAAGACGCTCTGGACCGAGGCGGAGGAGGGCGCGCGCGTGCGCCTCATCGGGCACTGGGACGGCGATGAGGAGGCGCGCTGGACCGGCGAGGAGATCGAGGCGATGCAGTCCGGCACCCGCGGCGGCCGGCCCTACGGCCTCGACGACGTGGCGATCCTGGTGCGCGCCTCGCACCAGATGCGCGCCTTCGAGGACCGGTTCCTGACCATCGGCCTGCCCTACCGGGTGATCGGGGGCCCGCGATTCTACGAACGGCTCGAGATCCGCGATGCGATGGCCTATTTCCGCGTCGCCGTCTCGCCGGACGACGACCTCGCCTTCGAGCGCATCTTCAACACGCCCAAGCGCGGGCTCGGCGACAAGGCCCGCCAGACGATCCAGGGGGCCGCGCGCTCGAACGGGGTGTCGCTGCTGGAGGGCGCGCGGCTCGCGGTGCGCACCAAGCTGATCGGCGGTCGTGGCGGCAAGGCTCTGCTGGAGCTGGTCGAGGGGTTCGACCGCTGGTCCGCCGCCGTTCGCGCGGGCGAGGCGCATGTCCCGCTTGCCGAGCGCATCCTGGACGAATCGGGCTACGCGCCGTTCTGGGCGAACGAGAAGACGCCCGAGGCGCCCGGCCGGGTGGAGAACCTCAAGGAGCTGGTCAAGGCCCTGGAAGGGTTCGAGAACCTGGAGGGCTTCCTCGAGCACGTCGCCCTCATCATGGACGCCGCGGAGGGCGAGGACGGGGCCAGCGTCTCGATCATGACGCTGCACGCCGCCAAGGGGCTGGAGTTCCCGGCGGTGTTCCTGCCGGGCTGGGAGGACGGGCTCTTCCCCTCGCAGCGCTCGATGGACGAGAGCGGGATGAAGGGCCTCGAGGAGGAGCGTCGGCTGGCCTATGTCGGGATCACCCGGGCGGAGGAGGCGTGCACGATCTCCTTCGCGGCCAACCGGCGGGTCTACGGGCAGTGGCAGTCCTCCATGCCGTCCCGATTCGTCGACGAGCTGCCCGAGGCCCATGTCGAGGTGCTGACGCCGCCGGGCCTCTATGGCGGCATGGGCGGGGGCATGGCCCAGGCGGCGAGCCCCGAGGCGCAGGCCATGGCCGAGAGCGGGCTGTGGAAGCGCGCCAAGGAGGCGGACGTCTACGATTCCCCGGGCTGGCGCCGGATGCAGTCACGCGCCGCAGAGCGGCCCCTGCGTCAGCCCTCGGAGGCGAAGTCCATCGTCATCGACATGAGCGCGACCAGCGCCTTCGCCGTCGGGGAGCGGGTGTTCCATCAGAAGTTCGGCTACGGCGCGATCGCCGGGATAGAGGGCGACAAGCTCGAGGTGCGCTTCGACAAGGCGGGGCCGAAGAAGGTGGTCGCGCGCTTCATCACGCCGGCCGGGGATGCGGGCGAAGTTCCGTTCTGATTCGGGCGGATCGTCGTCGTTTCCTCAGATCGCGCCGGGTCCCATTAGGGCCCCGTTAAGCCCGCCGCGCCTACGATTGGCGCGGGACAGGCGACGAGTGCGGGGACACGGGTGAGAATACTGATCGTCGAGGATGACATCACGCTCGGCCGGCTCTGGACGCTCGCCGTCGAGCGGGCCGGCCATGATGCCCTCCATGTCGCGACCGCGGGGGCGGCGCGGAAGTCCCTCATGGTGCGGCCTGCGGACATGATCCTGCTCGATTTGAACCTCGGGTCCGAGAGCGGTCTGTCCCTGGCGACGCTCGCCGGCTACGTGAACCCGTCCTGCCGCATCATCGTGGCGACGGGGAGCCAACTCTACCCCCGTGGGGAGCTCTTCGCGATGGAGCGCACGATCGCCGCCGTGATGCGCAAGCCGGTCGACCTGCGCGAGATGATGGCGATGGTCGAGCACCACGGCACGGAGATCGATCGGGAGATGCCGAGGCTGGCGCGCGCCTGACGCCGCGATGGGCCCGGCCGCGGGTCGCCTCGTGCGGGCCGGGCCCGCGCCGGAGGGGTCGCGCCGTCCGATCCCGCGATGGCATGCGAGGCAGCGCCGGTCTCGCGGAGGAGCGGCGACGAGCCGGACGGGGGCGGCCGGGCCTCCGATCACGCCGGCAGCCGAGCGCCAGGTGGCCGGACCTCACGATGGCGCGCGCGGTCGGCCCCCGCGGCCGACCAGGGCGACGGGCCCCTCGCCCTGCTTCGACGTGACGGCCTCGAGGATATCGTCGATGAGCGGCATAAAAAAGCGGCGACGCCTGGAGGGGCGCCGCCGCGAGATGATCGTTTGCCCGAGGGAGGACGGGCCCGCGATCCATCGGCGATCCGTGGGAGGACGGATCGCCGGCCGTGCGACACCGGCGTGGGAGGACGCCGCTGCCGTCTCGTCGGGGCCCGGAAGGTGGGCCGCCGAGTGTCTCTCGCCGCCCCGCGGGCGGCTGCCGGGTCAGCCGTAGACCGAGCTGCGCGCGGCCTCGCGGACCGCGCCGCGGGTCAGGCCCAGGTCCGACAGCTCGCGATCGCCCAGGTCGCCGAGCTCGGCGAGCGTGCGGCGGAAGAGCCGCCATTTCGCATAATCCTCGCGCATCGAGCGCAGGTTCTCCGCGAAGGCGCCGCGGCGGGGGGAGGTCTGGGTGAGCATCGTCATCGATTCGGCCATTTCGGTTATCGGGGCCGGGCCCCGGTCGCTGGCGCCGCATCGGTGCGCCGCCTTCGGTTGAGGAAATAGCCACCGGGACCGGCCATGCAACGTGCTGCAACTGCAATGCCGCCATGCAGCGATCGCATGGCCCGTCACCCCTCGGCTCCAGGGAATGCATGGGAGGGCGGCGCAGTCGGCGCTCCATCACCCCGATTCTCGGCGGCTCTTGGCCCCGGCCCGCTTTCGCCCACATATCGGTCCACAGACCGCGCCCGATTCGATGGCGCCCGTGGCCGAATGGGCCGATCGATAAAATGCGGCAGGTTCGTATCCGCGATCGCCGAGGCGAACGAGCCGGCGGAGAAATCCCAATATTTTGCGTATAATTGGACATACCCATACTAGATCGGGTGCCTGTCGCCGTGTCGCTCGCCCTCGGAGACGGCCTCGCGATCGGCTCCACCAGTCCCCTCGAGCGACGAAACCATTGCTTCCCATGCTCGCCCATGGCATCCCAATCCCACGACGAGGACGGGACGCGGCGCTCGGGACGGGCTCCAAATCATAAAAACGAAACGTTCGAGGCAGGCTTCCCGCAGCGGGCGTCCTCCCTTTCTCGTGCATTGCATCCGGTGCGGATGCGGATCGCCGGCTTCCTCAAAGGCCGGTCCGCGACGTGATCGGACCAGCCCCGCGAGGGGCACCCAAGCGGCGGGCCCATGTGTTGGCAGGCACGGGGTCCGCCGTCTTCGTCTCGGAGGCGCACATCCATGCCGAGTCGCTTCAGGGGCGAGGAGACGTGCCGGATGGACGCCAAGGGCCGCATCGCGATCCCGGCGCCCTTCCGCCGCGTCCTCGCGGAGGCGATGGGCGATGCGGCCGCGGCCCCCGAAGTCGTCATCGTCTACGGCGATCATCTCGCGACCCACTGCGAATGTTACGATGTCCGGTCCTTCGGCGAGATCGAAGAGCGGATCTTCGCGATGACCGAGGGACATCCGGCACGCGACCTCCTGGAGGAGAACGTGCTGGGCAAGTCTCGCACCATCGCGATCGACGAGACCGGACGCCTCGTCCTGCCGCCCAAGGTCAAGGCGCGCGCGCGCCTGCCGGACAAGGAGGCGGCCGACGTCTACGCGATCGGGCTCGGCACGAAGTTCCGCCTCTGGTCGCAGGAGGTCTACGACGCGGAGATCGGCGCCGGCAACCGCGCGGTGGTCGACCGGCTCCCCAGGAACTTCAACGTCATGCGCCTGATCGACGAGCCCGATGTCGTCGACTGGGGGTGATGCGGGCGGCGGCGCGCCGCACGTCCCGGTCCTCATCGGCGCGATCGTGGAGGCGTGCGCGCCGATCACGGGGGTCTGGGTCGACGGGACGATGGGCGCCGGCGGCTATTCCCGCGCGCTCCTCGACGCCGGCGCGGAGCGCGTCGTGGGGATCGACCGCGACCCGCTGGCGCACGAGATGGCGGCCGGGTGGGGCGCGGGCCACGGCGACCGCCTGACGACGGTGCAGGCCAACTTCGCGGACATGGACGCGCATGCGGCGGGCGCCGCCGGCGTGGTCCTCGACCTCGGGGTCAGCTCGATGCAGCTCGACCGCGCCGAGCGGGGCTTCAGCTTCCTGCGCGACGGACCGCTCGACATGCGCATGGGGCCGGACGGGCCGACCGCCGCCGACATCGTGAACGGCTCCGAGGAGGGCGCGCTCGCGGACATCCTCTATCATTACGGGGAGGAGCGGGCCTCGCGCCGGATCGCCGCCGCCATCGCGCGCGCGCGCGCCCAGGCGCCGATCCGCACGACCCGTGCCCTCGCGGAGATCGTGGCCGGCCAGCTGCCTCGCCCCAAGCCGGGCCAGTCGCACCCCGCGACGCGCAGCTTCCAGGCGATCCGCATCGCGGTGAACGACGAGTTCGGCGCCCTGGAGCGCGGCCTGGCCGCCGCGGAGGCCACGCTGGGGCCCGGGGGCTGGCTCGCGGTCGTCAGCTTCCACAGCTTGGAGGACCGCGTGGTGAAGCGGTTCCTCAAGGCGCGCGGGAAGGCAACAGCCGGCAGCCGATACGCGCCGCCCGCCGCGGACCCGTTGACCGGCGGCGGCGCCTTCGATTCCGTTCGCGCCATCGCCCCCTCGGCAGGGGAGGTGGCGGCCAATCCCCGGGCGCGCTCGGCGCGGCTGCGGGTG
Organism: uncultured Alphaproteobacteria bacterium; assembly: GCA_963833115.1. Taxonomy (GTDB): domain Bacteria; phylum Pseudomonadota; class Alphaproteobacteria; order Rhodobacterales; family Rhodobacteraceae; genus Hasllibacter. Next base: position 1,502,664 of record CAWHWS010000002.1, read on the forward strand.
GGCCGGCGCACCGGCGCGCCGGCCGGACGGGCCGAGGCGGCCGCCCTGGCGCTGCCGGGGCCGACGGACGGCGGACGCGGGAGGCGGCGGTAGGATGCGGATGGGATCGGCGATGCTCGGGGCGCTGGCGGTGATGGCGCTGGCCTGGTGGGCCTACCAGGAGAACTACAGGACCCGCGCCGCCATCGCCGAGCGCGCCGGAATCCGCGCGGAGATCGCGGCCATGGATCGCCGCCTGGACCTCCTCGCCCGGGAATGGGCCTATCTCAACCGGCCCGAGCGCCTCCAGGAGCTGGCGGAGCTCAACAACGCGGTGCTCGGCCTGGAGCCGATGACGCCGGCGGCCTTCGGCGAGATCGCCGAGATCGCGACGCTCGAGGCGTTGTCCCGCGGGCCCGAGGACGAGAGCGCGGAGGCCTGGCCATGATGGCGCGGGCGGGGGAGCGGCCGGCCGCGCGGCAGGCGCGCGCCCGTCGGCAGGCGCAGCGGCGGATCGTCCTGCTATGCGCGGCGTTCACCCTGGCCTTCGGCGCGGTCGGCGCGAAGATGGGGGTGATGGCCGCGGGGGCGCCGTCGGCCCAGGCGTTCGCGTCGGCGCCGCCGCCGGCCGGGGCGCGGGCGGACATCGTCGACCGGCGCGGCCGGGTGCTGGCGACCAATGTCGACACCGTGTCCCTCTATGCGGAGGTGCGCGACATCGTCGACGCGCCGAGCGCGGCCGCGGGCCTCGCCGCGATCTTCCCCGAGCTCGACGCCGAGCGCCTGGCCGCTCGCCTCGTGCCGCCGCGCAAGTTCACCTGGATCCGGCGCACCCTCTCCCCCGAGCAGCGCCAGGCGGTGCACGAGCTCGGCGAGCCGGGCCTGCGCTTCGGGCCGCGGCAGATGCGGGTCTATCCGGGCGGGCGCCTGGCGGCGCACGTGATCGGCGGCGCGGGCTTCGGGGTCGAGGGGGTGGGCGGCGCGGAGATCGAGGGCCGCGCCGGGCTCGAGCTCGCGATGGACGCCTGGCTCTCCGATCCCCTGCGCCTCGACGAGGCGCTGCGCCTGTCGATCGACATGGGCGTGCAGCACGCGGTCGAGGAGGCCCTCGCCGGCGCGATGGCCCTGATGAACGCCAAGGGCGCGGCGGCGATCGTGATGGACGCCGCCACGGGCGAGATCGCGGCGATGGCCAGCCTCCCCGATTTCGACCCCAACGCGCGACCCCGAATCCTGGCCAGCGGCGACCGGGGCGACGATCCGCTCTTCAACCGCGCGGTGCAGGGGGTCTACGAGCTGGGCTCGGTCTTCAAGATCTTCACCGCCGCGCAGGCGGTCGACCTCGGCCTCGCGGGCCGGGGCACGATGATCGACACCTCCGGGCCGCTCCGGCAGAACGGGTTCTCAATCGGCGACTTCAAGGATTACGGCCCGTCGCTCAGCCTCGAGGACGTCATCGCGAAATCCTCCAACCGGGGGACCGCGCGCCTCGCGGTGCAGATCGGCGGTGCGCGGCAATCGGCGTTCCTGGACGCGCTCGGCCTCTTCGATCCGGTGCCGGTCGAGCTGGCCGAGGCGCCGGGCGCGGCGCCCCTGGTGCCGGACCGCTGGCCGGATCTGAAGGTGATGACGGTGAGCTACGGCCACGGGCTCGCGGTCTCGCCGCTGCATCTGGCGGCGGCCTACGCGCCCATGGTCAACGGCGGCACGCGCGTGCGACCGACCCTGATCGCGGGCGGGGGCGGGCCGGGGGAGCGGGTGCTCTCCGAGGGCGCCGCCGAGGCGGCGCGGGCGATGCTGGACCGGGTGGTGAACGAGGAGATCGGCACCGCCAAGATGGCGCGCGTCGAGGGCTACAGGATGGGCGGCAAGACCGGGACCGCCGACAAGCCGACCGGGCGGGGCTATTCGGACGACAAGGTGATCGCGACCTTCGCCGGGGCGTTCCCGATCGACGATCCCCGCTGGGTCCTGGTCGTGACGCTCGACGAGCCCGCGGAGCGGTCGGGCGACATCGAGCGGCGCACGGCGGGGTGGACCGCGGTGCCGACCGCGGCCGAGATCGTGCACCGGATCGCGCCGCTCCTCGGTCTGCGGCCGGCGAAGTGAGGGGCCGCGAGCGCCGGGTCCGGCGATGATCCCCGCGTCGCGCCCGCTCTCCGCGCTGGGCCTGGACGCGCCTGGCGATCCGGTCGTGACCGGCCTGACGGCGGACAGCCGGGCCGTGCGTCCGGGGTTCCTCTTCGCGGCGTTGCCCGGATCGGCGGCGCACGGGGCGGATCACGCCGCCGCCGCCCTGGCCGCCGGGGCGTCCGCGATCCTGACCGATCCTGCGGGCGCGGCGCGCATCGGGGCCGGGGCGCCGCTCATCGTATCGGACGATCCGCGCCGGGCGCTGGCACGCGCGGCCGCGGCCTGGTTCGGGGCGCAGCCGGCGATCTGCGTCGCGGTGACCGGCACCAACGGCAAGACCTCCGTCGCCGCCTTCACCCGCCAGATCTGGGAGGCGCTGGGCCTGCGGGCCGTCTCCCTCGGCACGACGGGGGTGGAGGGCGCCCATGCCGCGCGCACCTCCCACACCACGCCGGAGCCCGTGGAGCTGCACCGCCTCCTCGCCGAGATCGCGGCCGAGGGCGTGGACCATTGCGCGATGGAGGCGTCCTCGCACGGGCTGGCGCAGCGCCGCCTCGACGGCGCCGCGCTGCGGGCGGCGGCGTTCACCAACCTCACGCAGGACCATCTCGATTACCATGACAGCCTGGAGGAGTATTTCGCCGCCAAGGCCGGGCTCTTCGACCGCGTGCTGCCCGAGGGCGCCTGCGCGGTCGTCGACATGGACGGCGCGCGCGGGGAGGACATCGCGCGGATCGCCCGGGCGCGGGGGCAGGAGGTCATCGCCACCGGCATGGCCGAGGCGGCCGACCTCAGGATCGCGGGCGTGCGCCCGGACGAGGGGGGGCAGGCGCTCCGCGTCGTCTGGCGCGGCGAGGCGCGGCAGGTCCGCGTGCCCCTGATCGGGGCGTTCCAGGCGTCGAACGTGGCGACTGCGGCGGCGCTGGCGATCGGCTCGGGCTGCGAGGCGGCGGCGGTGCTGGACGCGCTGCCGGCGCTGCGCACCGTGCGCGGGCGGATGGAGCTCGCGGCCCGGCGGGCGAGCGGGGCGGCGCTCTACGTCGACTACGCGCACACGCCGGACGCGGTCGGCGCCGCGCTCCGCTCGCTGCGGCCGCACGTGATGGGGCGTGTCGTCGCCATCGTGGGCGCGGGCGGCGACCGGGACCGGACGAAGCGCGCGGCGATGGGCGCGGCGGCGGCGGCGCATGCCGATGCGGTCATCGTGACCGACGACAATCCCCGGTCCGAGGATCCGGCCGCGATCCGCGCCGCGGTCATGGTCGGCGCCCCGGGCGCCGCGGAGGTCGGCGACCGGGCGGAAGCGATCCTGCGCGGCGCGGCGCTGCTGGGGCCGGGGGACGCGCTCCTGATCGCGGGCAAGGGGCATGAGACCGGGCAGGAGATCGCGGGCGCCGTCCATCCGTTCGACGACGCCGAGCAGGCGAGCATCGCCGCCGCCGCCCTGGATGGCGGGGCATGAGCCTCTGGACGAGCGCCGACGCCGCCGCCGCCACCGGCGGGCGGGCCGTGGGCGACTGGTCCGCCGCGGGCCTCGGGATCGACACGCGGGCGCTCGCGCCGGGGGACCTCTTCGTCGCGCTGCGGGCCGCGCGCGACGGGCACGAGTTCGTCGCCGCCGCCCTCGCCGGCGGGGCCGCCGCCGCGATGGTGGACCGGGTGCCTGGCGGGGTGCCGCCGGACGCGCCGCTCCTCATCGTGCCGGACGTGCAGGCCGCGCTGGAGGCGCTCGGCCGGGCCGGGCGCGCGCGCTCGGGAGCGAAGGTGATCGCGATCACGGGCAGCGTCGGCAAGACGACGGCTAAGGAGATGCTGCGCCACGCGCTCGCCCCCCAGACGAGCGTGAGCGCCGCGCAGGATAGCTACAACAACCACTGGGGCGTGCCGATCACGCTGGCGCGCGCGCCTCGGGGGGCGGGCGCCCTGATCGTCGAGATCGGGATGAACGCGCCCGGCGAGATCGCGCCCCTCTCGCGCATGGCCCGCCCGGATGTCGGCGTCGTCACCACGGTCGCGGCCGCGCACCTGGCGGCGTTCGGCAGCCTGGCCGGGATCGCGGCGGAGAAGGCGTCCATCGCCGAGGGGGTGGCCCCGGACGGCGTGATGGTCCTGAACGGCGACCTGGCCGAGACGCCGATCCTCCGGGCGGCGGCCGGCGGGCGGCGCGTGGTGACTTTCGGCGAGGCGCCGGGGACGGACGCGCGGATCGGAGGCGTCGCCTGCGGCCCCGAGGAGGTGCGGTTCACGCTCGAGACGGCGTCCGGCCCGATCCCGGTGGCGCTGGGCGCGCCCGGTCGCCATCTGGCGACCCTCGCCGCCGGGGTCCTGGCCGCGATCGAGGCCGCCGGCTTCGACGCGCGCCGCGCCGCCGAGGCGCTCGCGAGCTGGCGGCCGCACGAGGGCCGCGGCACGTGGGAGGTCGTCGCGCTGCCGGACGGCGCGATGACCCTGATCGACGACGCGTTCAACGCCAATCCCGCCTCCCTCGGCGCGGCGCTGGACGTCCTCGCCGCGGCGCCGGGCGCGCGCCGGATCGCCGTGCTGGGCGACATGCTGGAGCTCGGGCCGGACGCCGGCGCGATGCACGCCGCGATCGCCGCCCTGCCGGCGACGGGCACGCTCGACATGGTCCACACCGCCGGCCCCCTGATGCGCCGTCTGCACGACGCGCTGCCGCCCGAGCGGCAGGGGCGGCACTTCGCGGACGCCGGCGAGGCGGCGGCGGGCGTCTCCGCCCTGATCGGGCCGGGCGACGCCGTCCTCGTGAAGGGATCGAAGGGCAGCCGCATCGCCCGCGTCGTTGACGCGATCCGCGCGCTGGGGCATCCCGCCCCCCTTCCTGGGGACGATCGCTAGATGCTCTACTGGCTCACCGCGCTGTCGGATGGCGGCGACGTGTACAACCTCTTTCGCTACATCACCTTCCGCGCCGGCGGCGCGTTCGCGACGGCGCTCGTCTTCGGCTTCGTCTTCGGTCGCCCCCTGATCGCCTTCCTGACGGCGAAGAAGGCCGGGCAGCCGATCCGCGGCGACGGGCCCGCCAGCCACGGGGCCAAGGCCGGCACGCCGACGATGGGCGGTGTCCTGATCCTGGGCGCGCTCTTCACCGGCACGCTCCTCTGGGCGCGATGGGAGAACCCCTGGGTCTGGATGCTGCTCTTCGTCACCGCGAGCTTCGGTCTCCTGGGCTTCCTCGACGACTGGCAGAAGGTCGCGCGCGCGAACCCCAGGGGCGTGCCCGGTCGCGTGCGGCTGCTGATCGGCCTCGTGATCGCGACCTGCGCGGGGCTCTGGGCCGCCTGGTGGCATCCCGAGCCGCTGAGCGCGCAGCTCGCCCTGCCCTTCGTCAAGGACGTGATGATCAACATGGGGCTCGTCTACGTGCCCTTCGTCGTTTTAGTGATCGTCGGGGCGGCGAACGCGGTGAACCTAACCGACGGGCTCGACGGGCTCGCGGTGATGCCGGTGATGATCGCGGCCGCGACCCTGGGCATCATCGCCTACGCGGTCGGGCGCACCGACTTCACCGAGTATCTCGACGTCTCCTACGTGCCCGGCACCGGGGAGATCATCGTCTTCACCTCCGCCCTGATCGGCGGGGGGCTGGGGTTCCTGTGGTACAACGCGCCGCCGGCCGCCGTCTTCATGGGCGACACGGGCTCCCTCGCGCTCGGCGGCGCGCTGGGCGGGATCGCGGTGGCGACCAAGCACGAGCTGGTCCTCGCCATCGTCGGCGGGCTCTTCGTGGTGGAGGCGGTGAGCGTCATGGTCCAGGTCGGCTACTTCAAGATGACCGGCAAGCGGGTGTTCCTCATGGCGCCGATCCACCACCACTTCGAGGCGAAGGGCTGGCCGGAGAGCCAAGTCGTGATCCGGTTCTGGATCGTCTCCCTGATCCTCGCGCTGATCGGGCTCGCGACGCTGAAGGTGCGGTGATGCCGGCCGCCGCCCCCTGGATCGCCCTGATCCGCACGATCGGCGGCGCGACCCACGCGAAGATGTCGATGGCCGCGCCGCGGGCGGCCGCCGCCGATGCCGGCCTCGCCGAGCCGCGCACCCTCCTCGCGACCGGAAACCTGCTGTTCCGCTCGCGCGCGCCCGAGGCGGACCTCGCCGGCATCCTGCGCCGCATCCTCGCCGCGCACGGGCTCGAGAACGAGGTGTTCCTGCGGTTCCCCGCCTCCATCGAGGCGACCCGCGCCGCCAACCCGTTCCCCCGCGCGGCCCGGGAGCGGCCCCATCACCTCCTGGTGGTGTTCATGTCCGCGGCCGGGGCGGCCCCCGCGGGCGCGGATGCCGCGCGCTGGGACGGGCCCGAGCGCATCGCCGTCGTGGGGCGCGAAGCGTTCGTGAACTACCCGGACGGAGCCGGACGCTCGAAGCTGACCGCGGGGCGGCTCGAGCGGATGCTGGGCCGGACGGGCACGGCGCGGAACTGGAACACGGTTGGCCCGCTGGCGATGGCATGGAACTGACGGGCGGGGCGGCGCGATGATTCCCGCCCGGGGCTTCGCGGGCGCGCGCGTCGGCGTCCTCGGCCTGGGCCGCTCGGGGATCGCCGCGGCGCGGTCGCTGCGGGCCGGCGGCGCGGACCCGGTCGTCTGGGACGACGGCGCCGCGGCGCGGGACGCGGCGGCCCAGGAGGGTTTCGCGCCCGTGGACCTGCGCCTTCCGGGGGTGCTGGCGGGGCTGGCCGCGCTCATAGTCTCGCCCGGCATTCCCCATCTCTACCCCGCGCCGCACCCGGTGATCGCGGCCGCCTTCGCCGCGGGTGTGCCGGTCGACAACGATATCGGCCTCTTCTTCCGGTCCCTGGGGGACACGGGCTGGGGCGCGATGGCGCGGCCGCCCCAGGTCGTCGCGGTCACGGGCTCGAACGGCAAGTCCACGACCTGCGCCCTCCTTCACCACGTCCTGAACGAGGCGGGGCGGCCGGCGCAGCTCGCGGGGAATATCGGGCGCGGGGTCCTCGACATCGATCCGCCCGGCGAAGGCGGCGTCGTGGTGCTCGAGCTCTCGAGCTACCAGACCGAGCTCGCCCGCGCGCTCACGCCCGACGTGGCCGTGTTCACCAACCTATCCCCCGACCACCTGGATCGGCACGGCGGCATGGGCGGCTACTTCGCGGCCAAGCGCCGGCTCTTCGCCGAAGGGGGGCCGGACCGCGCCGTGATCGGCGTGGCGGAGGGGGAGGGCGCGTTCCTCGCCGGGCAACTCTCCGAGGGGCCGGGCGACGACCGCGTGATCCGGGTCCATGCCGGGCCGCCCACCGGGGCGGGCTGGGAGGTCGGGGTGCGGGACGGACATCTGATCGAATGGCGTCGCGGACGGGAGGTCGGGGGCGCGGACCTCACGTCGATGCCCGGCCTTCCGGGGGCCCACAACCATCAGAACGCGTGCTCCGCCTGGGGCGCGGCGCGCGCGCTCGGGCTCGCGCCCCGGGCGATCGCGGCGGCGATGGCGGGCTTCGCCGGCCTGCCGCACCGCTCGCAGCGTGTCGCCGAGCGGGGTGGCGTGGTGTTCGTGAACGATTCCAAGGCGACGAACGTGGAGGCCGCGGCGCAGGCCCTGCGCGCCTTTCCCAGCATCCGGTGGATCGCGGGCGGCCTCGGCAAGGAGGGCGGGATCGCGGCCCTGGCGCCCGAGCTCGGCGGGGTGGTGAAGGCCTATCTCATCGGCCATTCGGCGGCGGCTTTCGCGCTGCAGCTCCGCGACGTCCCGCACGAGATCTGCGGCGACATGGACACCGCCGTCGCCCGCGCGGCGGCCGAGGCGGCGCCGGGGGACACCGTGCTCCTGGCGCCGGCAGCGGCGAGCTTCGACCAGTATCCGGACTTCGAGGCCAGGGGGGACGCTTTCGTCACGGCGGTTATGGCCATTACCGGAGGTTGAGTGGGCGCCAGGGCCTGACTGTTGCCGCCGCGCCACTCGATCGTGTCGGTTCGATGACGTATGAGCGCACAAAGATCGGCCTGTTTCCGCTTATTCGCCTCGATGCCACGTCTTCAGGGTGGCGCGATCACCCGGATTGTCATTGCATGACGGCGCTCGCGCTCCGGTCGAATCCGGATACCACGGGACGCCGCAGGGGCGCGTGGTAAGCTCGCGGTCGACGGACGCGGCGCCACTCGACGGCGTGCGACGCATGGCCCGCGACGTTCGGTGCGGTCCCGCACATTTGGAGGAGGACGTATCATGCTCGATCGCGACGAGGCCCCGGCGCCGGGCGATGGCGGTGGGATGGCGGCGCCGCGCGGGCGGGGCGCGTTGCCGGCGAGCGCGAGCCGCGGTCCGGCCACCTCCAGCGCCGGGCGCCGGGTCGATCCGCCCGCCGCCCTTCCGCGCGCGGCCCTCGGCGCGGCGTATCCCGAGGGGCGCGCGCCCGTCGCCCTCTCCGCCCGTGAGGCGGAGGTCCTGCTCTGGATCGCGCGCGGCGCCTCCAACAACGAGATCGCGCAGATCGTCGCTCTTTCGCCCCACACGGTCGACACGTATTGCCGCCGGGTCCTGTCGAAGTTCGAGACCTCGAGCCGGACCACGGCGGCGGTGCGCGCGGCGCAGGCCGGGCTTCTGCCCCGCGTCTGACCCCGGCGGGGCGGCCGATCGGCCACCCTTCGCCGCCGGGCGCGCGCGCTCGCTGGCGCCGGACGGATCGCTTCGGTAGCGTCGCGCGCAGACCCGGAGCAAATCCGGGCGCGAGCGGGTACGAGCGGGGCGGTCGATGACGGAGATGGTGCATGGCGGCGCGATGCCGCGGGGCCGCGATCCGATCCTGCCGCGGTGGTGGCGGTCGCTCGATCGCTGGACCCTCCTGTGCGTCCTGGCGCTCTTCGCCGTCGGGCTGCTCCTGGGCCTCGCCGCCTCCATCCCCCTCGCGGAGCGTCACGACCTGCCCCCCCTTCATTTCGTCGGCCGCCAGGCGGCGTTCGGCCTCCTCGCGATGGCGGTGATGCTCGGCATCTCGACCCTGCCGCCGGACGACGTGCGCCGCCTCGGCGTCCTGGGCTTCGTGTGCGCGTTCGTCGCGCTGGCGCTGCTCCCGGTGCTCGGGACCGATCACGGCAAGGGCGCGGTGCGATGGTTCAGCCTGGGCTTCGCTTCGGTCCAGCCGTCCGAGTTCGTCAAGCCGGGCTTCGTGATCCTGGCGGCCTGGCTGATGGCGGCGGAGGACGGGCGGGGCGGGCCGCCCGGCCGGGCCTGGTCCTGCGGGGTCGCGGCGGTGATCGTCGTCCTCCTGGCGCTGCAGCCGGATTTCGGCCAGGCGGCGCTGCTCATCTTCTCGTGGATGGTGATGTGGTTCGTCGCCGGCGCCGCCATCCTCCACATCGCGGCGCTCGTCGGGATCGTGGTCGCCGCCGGCGTCTTCGCCTACGGGGCGTCCGAGCATTTCGCCCGCCGGATCGACGGCTTCCTCGACCCGGAGATCGCCCCGACGGACCAGCTCGGCTACGCCGCCGGCGCGATCCGCGAGGGGGGCTTCTTCGGCGTCGGCGTCGGCGAGGGCACGGTCAAGATGCGCCTGCCCGACGCCCACACGGACTTCATCATCGCCGTCGCGGCGGAGGAGTACGGCCTCGTGCTCGTCCTCGTCGTGATCGCCCTCTACCTCGTGGTCGTGCTGCGCAGCCTCGCGCGCGCCATGCGCGAGCGCGACGCGTTCGCCCGGCTGGCGGCCACCGGCCTCGCCTGCGCGTTCGGGGTGCAGGCCCTCATCAACATGGGGGTCGCGGCCCGGCTCCTGCCGGCCAAGGGCATGACGCTGCCCTTCGTCAGCTACGGGGGGTCCTCCCTGATCGCCGGCGGCATCGGCCTGGGCATGCTTCTGGCGCTCACGCGGTCGCGGGCGCAGGGTGGGATCGACGACCTCATGGGCGGGGGACGGTGAGCCGTGCACCGCGGGAGGGCCCGCTCGCCGTCCTGACCGCCGGGGGCACGGGCGGGCACATGTTCCCGGCCCAGGCGCTGGCCGAGACGCTCCTCTCGCGCGGATGGCGCGTCGAGCTGACCACCGACGAGCGCGGCGCGCGCTATGCCGGGGGCTTCCCCCGCGCGGTGGGTCGCACGGTCGTGGCCTCGGCGACGCCGGGCCGCGGCGGGCTGGCCGGGCGGGTCACGGCGCCGTTCCGCATCACCGGCGGCACGCTGGCGGCCCTGCGCGCGATGCGCCGCTCGCGCCCGCGCGCCGTCGTGGGCTTCGGCGGCTACCCCGCGATCCCGGCCCTGACCGCCGCCATGATCCTGCGCCTGCCGCGCCTGATCCACGAGCAGAACGGCGTCCTCGGCCGGGTGAACCAGCTCTTCGCGACCCGCGTGGCCGCCATCGCCTGCGGCACATGGCCGACCGAGCTGCCGGAGGGCGTGGAGGCGGTGCACACCGGCAATCCGGTGCGCGCCGCCGTCCTCGACCGGGCCGCCGCGCCCTACATCCCGCCGGGCGAGTACCCGATGAGCCTCGTCGTGTTCGGCGGCAGCCAGGGCGCGCGCGTCATCTCCGAGGTCGTGCCCGAGGCGATCGCGATGCTGCCGGCCGCGATGCGGGCCCGCCTGCGCGTGCACCACCAGGCGCGCAGCGAAGACGCGGGCGGCGTGCGCCGGGTCTATGAGGCCGCCGGCGTGCGGGCCGAGATCGCGCCCTTCTTCGAGGACATGCCCCGCCTGATGGGCGAGGCGCAGCTCGTGATCTGCCGCTCCGGCGCCTCCTCGGTCGCGGATCTGTCGGTGATCGGGCGGCCCTCGATCCTGATCCCGCTCGCCGCCGCCATCCGCGACGAGCAGACCGCGAACGCGCGCGGCCTCTCCAAGGCCGGCGCCGCGATCCTGATCCCGGAATCGCGCCTGGACCCGCCGACCCTGGCCGAGCACGTCGCCGCGGTCCTGTCCGACCCGCAGGCGGCGCAGCGGATGGCGCACGCCGCGCTGGGGCAGGGGCGGCCCGACGCGGCGGACGATCTGGCGGACATGGTAGAGGCGATCGCAGGAGTGGACCGGGGATGAACAGGGTGATCCGAGACGGGCCGCGCGCGCTGCGCGCCACCAAGCTGCCGACTTCGCTCGGCCCGATCCATTTCGTCGGCATCGGCGGCATCGGCATGTCCGGCATCGCCGAGGTGCTGCTGTCCCACGGCTTCGACGTGCAGGGCAGCGATCTGCGCTCCGGCCCGATCACCGAGCGGCTGGCCCGCCTGGGCGCGCGCGTGATGCTGGGCCAGGCGGAGGAGAACCTGGGCGCGGCCGAGGTCGTCGTGATCTCCTCGGCGATCAAGCCGGGCAACGTGGAGTACGACGCGGCCCGCGCCGCCGGCCTGCCGGTCGTGCGCCGGGCGGAGATGCTGGCCGAGCTGATGCGCCTGCGCTCGAACGTCGCCGTCGCCGGCACGCACGGCAAGACCACCACCACCACCATGGTAGCCGCCCTCCTCGATCAGGGCGGGCTCGATCCCACGGTGATCAACGGGGGCATCATCCACGCCTACGGCTCGAACGCGCGCATGGGCGCGGGCGAGTGGATGGTCGTCGAGGCGGACGAGAGCGACGGCACGTTCACGCGCCTGCCGGCCACCATCGCCATCGTCACCAATATCGACCCCGAGCACATGGAGCACTGGGGCGATTTCCACGCCCTGCGCCGGGGGTTCCTGGAGTTCGTCTCGGGGGTGCCGTTCTACGGGCTCGCGGTGTGCAACACCGACCATCCCGAGGTGCAGGCCCTGGTGGGGCAGATCCGCGACCGGCGCGTGCGCACCTACGGGTTCAACCCGCAGGCCGACGTGCGCGCCAAGAACCTGCGCTACGACGGCGGAACCGCGCGCTTCGACATCGCGCTGCGCGACGGCTCGGTAATCGAGGGCTGCTCGCTGCCGATGCCGGGCGAGCACAACGTCTCGAACGCGCTGGCCGGGGTCGCCGTCGCCCTGCACCTGGGCACCAGCCATGCCGACGTACGCGCTGCGCTCGCGGGCTTCAAGGGCGTCGGCCGCCGCTTCACCCGGGTGGGCGAGGTCGGCGGCGTCACGATCATCGACGATTACGGGCACCATCCGGTGGAGATCGCCGCCGTCCTGAAGGCGGCGCGCCAGTCGATGGCGGGCCGGGTGATCGCGGTCCACCAGCCGCATCGCTACAGCCGGCTCGACTCCCTGTTCGAGGAGTTCTGCTCCTGCTTCAACGAGGCCGACGTGGTCGCCATCGGCGACGTCTACGGCGCCGGCGAGGCGCCGATCGCCGGCCGGGAGAAGGAGGACCTCGTCGCCGGCCTGACCGCGCGCGGGCACCGCCACGCGGTCGCGCTGGACGGGGAGGACGACCTCCTCGCGCTCGTACGGGCGGAGGCCGGGCCGGGCGACATGGTCGTCTGCCTCGGCGCCGGCACGATCAGCGCCTGGGCGAACGCCCTGCCGGCGCGCCTGCGGGCATGAGGCCGTGACGCGCCGCTCCGCCAGGACACGCCCGTCCGCCGGGCGCGGCCCGGTGCCAGCGCAGCGGGCGCGCCGATGCCGCGCAGCGGCGAGGCGCCTGGCCCAACCCTCGCAGGCCGCAGGCCGAGAGGGGCGGGAGCGCGCGCGTTGACCGTCTGGGGCGATCCCCTCGTCTGGACGGCGCTCTGGATCGTCGCCGCGGCGGCGCTCTCCGCGCTGCCTTCCCGGCGGGGGCATTGGCCGCTGGCCGTCGCGCTGGCGGCGGCGGGCGTGCCCATCCTGTGGTTCGCCGTCGAGGCGGGCTGGCTTCGCGGCGCGATCGCGCTGGGCGCCGGGGCGCTCGTCCTGCGCTGGCCGTTGCGGCGGGCGGCGGCGCGCCTGCGCGGGGCGCTGGGGCCGTGAGCGCCCCCCTTCCGGCGGCGAGGGGCCGGATCACCCCCGATCGTCCGCTCGCCGACCTCACCTGGCTGCGCGTGGGCGGGCCGGCGCAGTGGCTCTTCCAGCCCGCGGACGCCGCCGACCTCGCCGCGTTCCTCGCCGCGCTCCCTGCGGAGGTCCCGGTCTTCGCGATGGGCGTCGGCTCGAACCTCATCGTGCGGGGCGGCGGGGTGCCTGGCGTCACCATCCGCCTCGGCCGCGGCTTCGCCGGCATCGCGGTGGAGGACGGCCGCGTGCGCGCCGGCGCCGCCGCGCTCGATGCCCGCGTCGCGCTCGCCGCGGCCGACGCCGGGCGGGACCTCACCTTCCTGCGGACGATCCCGGGCACGATCGGCGGCGCCGTGCGGATGAACGCCGGCTGCTACGGCACCTATGTCGCGGACCGCCTGATCGAGGCCGACGTGATCCATCGCGACGGCCGGGCCGAGACGCTTCCCGCCGACGCGCTGCGCCTCGGCTACCGCTCGAGCGCGCTGCCCGAGGGCGCGGTGATCGTGGGCGCGCTCCTGAGCGCCCCCCGCGGCGATCCGGCCGCGCTCCGGGCGAGGATGGCCGACCAGCTCGCCAGGCGGGACGCCAGCCAGCCGACGCGCGACCGCACCGCCGGCTCGACCTTCCGCAACCCCGCCGGGCACTCCTCCACCGGCCGGGCGGGGGACGCGCAGGATCTGAAGGCCTGGACGCTGATCGACCGGGCCGGCCTGCGCGGGGCGCGCCTGGGCGGGGCGATGATGAACCCCAAGCATCCCAACTTCCTCACCAATGCGGGTGGCGCATCTGCCGCAGAGCTCGAGGCCCTGGGCGAGCGGGTGCGCTCGGAGGTGGAACGCGTCACCGGCCACCGTCTAGAGTGGGAGGTGATCCGCGTCGGGACACCCTGACGCGGCGAGGGCTCCGCGAGAGGGCCCGGGCGAACGAGGTGGGCGGGCATGGCCGGAGTGGCGATGCGCGTGGCGGTCCTGATGGGCGGCCGGTCGGCGGAGCGCGAGGTGTCGCTGTCGACGGGGCGCGAATGCGGGGCGGCCCTGCGCGAGGCGGGATTCGAGGTGGTGGAGGTGGACGCCCTGGGCGATCTGCCCGCGCGCCTGTCGGCGCTCGCCGCCGAGGGCCCGATCACCGCGTTCAACGCCCTGCACGGGCCGCAGGGGGAGGATGGCTGCGTCCAGGGCCTGCTGGAATGGCTGCGCATGCCCTATACCCATTCGGGCGTGCTCGCCTCGGCGCTCGCGATGGACAAGGCCCGCGCCAAGGAGGCGATGGCGGCCGCGGGCCTGCCCGTCGCCGCGCACCGCCTTATCGGCCGGGCGGCGGCGATGGCCGATCACGCCATGGCCCCTCCCTACGTCGTCAAGCCGAACGCGGACGGCTCGTCCTTCGGCGTGCACATCGTGGGCGAGGGGGCGCGCCCGCCCGACCTCACCGGGCTGCCCGAGGAGGTGATGGTCGAGGCCTACGCGCCGGGCCGGGAGCTGACGGTCACGGTGCTCGGCGCGCCGGGGGCCGAGCGGCCGCTCGGCGTGACGGAGATCGTCACCGAAGGCTGGTACGACTACGCCGCGAAATACGAGCCGGGCGGGTCGCGCCACGTGATCCCGGCCGGGATCCCCGCGCCGATCGACGCCGCCTGCCGGGAGATGGCCGTGCGCGCCCATCGCGCGCTGGGCTGCCGCGGCGTGACGCGGACCGATTTCCGCTGGGACGAAGAGCGCGGGGCCGACGGGATGATCGTGCTGGAGATCAACACCCAGCCCGGCATGACGCCCACCTCCCTGACGCCCGAGCAGGCCCGCCATGACGGGATGAGCTTCCCCGACCTCGTGCGCTGGATGGTGGAGGACGCCTCGTGCGACAGGTGAAGGGCGCGGACTACGCGCCGTCCCGCGCGGCCTACCGGCTGCAGCGGCTTTGGTTGACCCCGGCCTTGCGCGCGCTCCTGCGGATCGGACTGCCGGCCGTCCTCGTCATCGGCGGGGCGGCGGGATGGCTCATGTCCGACGGCACGATGGCCCGCCTGGCGCAATCCGCGGCCGAGATGCGCCGGCAGGTGGAGGACCGCCCGTCCTTCCGGGTGGACGCGCTGCAGGTCACTGGCGCGCCGCCCTCGCTCGGCGCCGAGGTCGAGGAGGCCCTGGCCCTGACGCTGCCCGAGAGCTCGCTGCGGCTCGATCTGCCGGCCCTGCGCGCCGCCGCCGCGGCGTTGCCCCGCGTCGCGGAGGCGCGGCTCTCCGTCGCCGGCGGCGTCCTGACGGCGGAGATCACGCCGCGCGTGCCCGCCATCCTGCATCGCGGTCCGGCGGGCCTGACCGTGCACGACGCCTCGGGCGCGCGCCTGATGGCGGCGGGGTCGCGCGCGGCGCATCCGGACCTGCCCCTGATCGCCGGGGAGGGGGGCGCCGCGCGGGTCGGCGAGGCGCTCGAGGTCATCGCCGCCGCCGGCGGGCTCGCGCCGCGCCTCGCCGGGCTCACGCGGATCGGCGGGCGGCGCTGGGACGCGGTGCTCTCGACCGGGCAGCGCGTGCTCCTGCCCGAGGACGCCCCCGTGGCCGCGATGCGCCGGGCCGCGGCGATGGATGCCGGGCGCGCGATCACCTCGCGCGCGGTGACCATGATCGACCTGCGCCTGTCGGGCCGCCCCGTCCTGCGCCTGACGCCGGAGGGGGCGGCCGACCTCCGTCGCAGCCGCGACGAGACCCTGGCCGAGGACCCCCCCGCCCTATGACCGACCTCTATCAGATGCAGCGCGGGATGCGCGCGATGCGCCGCGCCGCCAACGCCCGCGGCGTGATCGCGATCCTCGACATCGGCACGTCCAAGGTCGGGTGCTTCGTGCTGCGCGTCGACGAGGGGCCCGAGACCCGCCGCGCCGCCAACGAGAACGGCCCCGAGCCGATCGGTCCGATGGCCGGACAGGCCCGCGTGCGGGTGATCGGCGCCGCGGCGACGCAATCGCACGGCGTCCGCTTCGGCGAGATCGAGGCCATGGGCGACACCGAGCGCGCGATCCGCACCGCCGTGCAGGCCGCGCAGAAGATGGCCGGCGTGCGCGTCGACCACGCCATCGCCTGCCTCGCGGGCGCCTCGCCCGAGAGCTTCCTCGTCTCCGGCGAGGTCGACCTCGAGGACGAGCGCTGCACCGAGGCGGACGTGGCGCGCGCGCTCGCCGATTGCGAGACGCCGCCCGCGGACGGGCGCCGCCACGTCCTCCACGCGCAGCCGGTGCACTTCGCGCTCGACCACCGCGCGGGCCTGCGCGATCCGCGCGGGCAGATCGGCGGCAGGCTCGGCGTGGACATGCACCTGATGACGGTCGACGCGGCCGCCATCCGCAACCTCAGCCAGGCGCTGCGCCGGTGCGACCTCGAGCTCGCGGGGGTCGTCTCGGGCGCCTACGCCGCCGGCCTCTCCGCGCTGGTCGAGGACGAGCAGGAGCTCGGCGCCGCCTGCGTCGACATCGGCGGCGGGGCGACCGGGGTGTCGATCTTCATCAAGCGGCACATGGTGCACGCGGCGGCCGTCCCGATGGGGGGCGACCATGTGACGTCGGACATCTCCAAGGGCCTTGGCGTCCCGCTGGCCCTCGCCGAGCGGATCAAGAACCTCAACGGCGGGACCCATGCGACGGGGAAGGACGACCGCGAGATGATCGCCCTGCGCGCCGGGACCGGCGATTGGGAGCACGATTCGCGCACCGCCAGCCGGACCGAGCTCATCGGGATCATGCGCCCGCGGGTGGAGGAGATCCTCGAGGAGGTCGGGCACATTCTGACCGCCGCGGGCTTCGACGGGCTGCCCAGCCGGCAGGTCGTGCTCACGGGCGGGGGCAGCCTCGTGCCCGGCCTGGCGGACCTGGCGGCCCGGATCCTCGGCCATCCCGTCCGGCTGGGCCGGCCCTTGCGCATGCGCGGCGTGCCGCAGGCCTATACGGGCGGGGCCTACGCCGCCCTGGTGGGGCTCGCGCTCTTCGCCGCCCACCCGCAGGACGAATGGTGGGATTTCGACCTGCCGTCGGGCGAGCGGTCTGGCCGCAGCCTGCGCCGGGCGGCGCGATGGTTCCGCGACAACTGGTGAGTCGAGCCGCGGGCGCGGCGAACGGGCAACGAACGCCCGCCGCGATCGGCCCGCCCGCGCAGATCGGCGAATCGGGCCGCGAAAAGGCGTGACGAGCCGCCCCGGACGCGTCTAGACTCGGGCGATAAGGCAGTGCGAGCCCCGGACAACGGGCGCCGCGAGAGGCATCCCGCCGCCCGGCGGGCAACGCAAGAAGCAGGCGGACGACATCATGACCCTTACCCTGACGCGCCCCTCCTCCGAGGGGGATCTCAAGCCGCGAATCACCGTGTTCGGCGTCGGCGGCGCCGGCGGCAACGCGGTCGACAACATGATCTCCAAGGACCTCGACGGGGTCGACTTCGTCGTCGGCAACACCGACGCGCAGGCGCTCCTGCACTCGACCGCGCCGCACAAGGTCCAGATGGGGGTGAAGGTCACCGAGGGGCTCGGCGCCGGCGCCAAGCCCGAGATCGGGGCCGCCGCCGCCGAGGAGAACATCGAGGCGATCATCGACCACCTCGCCGGGGCGCACATGTGCTTCATCACCGCCGGCATGGGCGGGGGCACGGGCACCGGCGCCGCGCCGATCATCGCCCACGCCGCGCGAGAGCTCGGCGTCCTGACCATCGGCGTGGTCACCAAGCCCTTCACCTTCGAGGGCACGAGGCGGATGCGCCAGGCGGAGGAGGGCATCGAGGCGCTCCAGCGCGTGGTCGACACGCTCATCATCATCCCCAACCAGAACCTCTTCCGCCTCGCCACGCCCGAGACCACCTTCGCCGACGCGTTCGGCATGGCCGACGACGTGCTCTACCAGGGCGTGAAGGGGGTCACCGACCTGATGGTGCGGCCGGGGCACATGAACCTCGACTTCGCGGACATCCGCTCGGTCATGGACGAGATGGGCAAGGCGATGATGGGCACCGGCGAGGCGTCCAGCGAGGACACCCCCGACCGCGCGAAGGCCGCGGCTGAGATGGCGATCACCAATCCGCTGCTCGACGGGATGTCCCTCAAGGGGGCGCAGGGCGTGCTGATCAACGTGACCGGCGGGCCGGACATGACGCTCTTCGAGCTCGACGAGGCCGCCAACGTGATCCGCGACCAGGTGGACCCGGACGCCAACATCATCGTCGGCTCCTGCCTCGACCCGGACATGGTGGGCCGGATCCGCGTCTCGGTCGTCGCGACCGGGATCGACGCCTCCGAGGCCGAGATGGCGACGCCCCTGCCGCGCCGCGACGCGGGCGCGCGCTCGGGCCGCGAGGCCCAGGCCGCGAACGCCGCCCCGAAGGCCCCGGCACCCGCCCCGGAGCCGGCGCCCGAGCCCGAGCCCGCGCTCGTCGCGGTCGCGCCGGAGCCGGAGGTCATCCCCTTCGAGGTCCCGGTGTCCGAGGAGGCGGAAGGCGACCTGCCGCCTCCGGCCTACCGTCCGGCGCCGCGTCCCGTCGCCGGGCCGATCGTCACGTCGCCCGCGCCCTTCGCCGCGGCGCCGGAGACCTTCGTCGCCCCGCGCCCGCGCGTCGCCGGGCAGCCGAGCCCGGAGACCCTCGCCCGCCTGCGGGAGGTCGCGGCGAAGGGGCCGCGCGCCGTGCCGAGTGCGGATCGCGCCGCCGCGGCGGCGGCCCGCCGGCCCGGGCTGGGCAGCCTGATCGGGCGGATGACCGGCCACGCCGAGCCCGGCGGCGCGCCCGCGGGGAGCGCGTTCGAGGCCGAGGCGCCGCAGGACGAGCGCATCGAGATACCGGCGTTCCTCCGCCGTCAGGCGAACTGACCCGCGCCGTCACGCGGGCGCGCGATGCGCCCGTCGCGGAGCATCCGAACGGGGATCGCCATCGGCGGTCCCCGTTTGTCTTTCGAAATCAGATGATTGTGCCCGAACCGTTGCCCGTCCGCCGACTGTAGCAGACCGTCGCAATGCTTTATTTGAGCCCGCAGGCCCCCCCTCCTATCTACGTCCTACGAATGGCCCGAGACGGGCTCGAGGGACGTTCCTGATGCAGACCACGATCGCGCGCATCGCCCGGCTGGACGGGGTCGGCCTCCATTCCGGCCGCGCCGCCGGAATCGCGATCCGTCCGGCGCGTGCGGGCCACGGCATCTGGTTCCGCCGCACCGACATGTCCGGGCGCGACCCGATGGTTCCGGCGCTCTGGGACGCGGTCCGCCCGGCCGAGCTCTGCACCCGGCTGGTGAACCTCGCCGGGGTCGAGGTCGGCACGACCGAGCACCTGATGGCGGCGCTCGCGGGCTGCGGCGTGCGCAACGCGGTGATCGATATCGACGGCCCCGAGGTCCCGATCCTGGACGGCTCCTCGCGGCCCTTCGTCGCGGCGATCCTCGCCGCCGGCGTTCGCGCGCAACAAGGCGGCGCCCGCGCGATCGAGATCCTGCGCCCGGTCGAGGTGCGGCGTGGCCGAGCGCTCGCGAGGCTCGAGCCCGCGGCGACGCTCGCGATCGAGTTCCACATCGACTTCGCCGACGCCGCCATCGGGCGGCAGGACAAGACGCTGAGCCTCGCCAACGGCGCGTTCGTGCGCGAGCTCTGCGACGCGCGCACCTTCTGCCGCCGCGCGGACGTGGAGGCGATGCGCGCCCGCGGCCTCGCCCTCGGCGGCACCATGGAGAACGCGGTCGTCGTCGACGGCGCGGAGATCGTGAGCATCGGCGGCCTGCGCCGCTCCGACGAGCCCGTGCGCCACAAGATGCTGGACGCGCTCGGGGATCTGGCCCTGGCCGGCGCGCCGATCCTGGGCCGGTACGTGGGCGTGCGCTCAGGCCATTCGATGACCAACGCGCTGCTGCGCGCCCTCTTCGCCGATCCCGCCGCCTTCCGGATGGTCCGCTGCGACGCGCGCATCGCCGCGCGGCTCCCCGGCGCCGGACTGCATGCGAGCGACATGCCGGCGGCGGCCTGACGCCTCGGCGCGGATGGCCGTTTTCCCCCACCATCCGCACGTGCTAGGGCGACGCGACAGCGTGGGCCGAGGGGGCGCCGAGACGATGCCGCTTGCCAGACCGATCCGGATCGCGGCCCTTGCGGGGGTGGCCCTGCTGGCCGCCTGCGCGGCGCGCGAGCCCGACCTCGAAGGCTTGGGCGCGGCCGGCATCTACCAGACCGCCGAGCGCGACCTCGCCCGCGGGGAGCCCGGGGACGCGGCCCTCACCTTCGCGGAGGTCGAGCGGCTCTTCCCCTATTCGGAGTTCGCCAAGCGCGCCCTCATCATGCAGGCCTTCGCCTATCACGAGGCCGACGCCTACGAGGAGGCCCGAGCCGCCGCCCAGCGCTATCTCGATTTCTATCCCGCCGACGAGGACGCCGCCTACGCGCAATACCTCCTCGCGCTGAGCTATTACGACCAGATCGACGAGATCGGCCGCGATCAGGGCCTCACGTTCCAGGCGCTGCAATCGCTGCGCTCCGTGATCGAGCGATATCCCGACAGCGAGTACGCCCGCTCCTCGGTGCAGAAGTTCGACCTCGCCTTCGACCATCTCGCCGCCAAGGAGATGGAGATCGGGCGCTACTACCTCAAGCGCAAGCACTGGCCCGCCGCGATCAACCGCTTCCGCGCCGTGGTGGAGGATTTCGAGACCACGACCCACACCCCCGAGGCGCTGCATCGTCTGGTCGAGGCGTATCTCTCGCTCGGCCTGGAGGACGAGGCCCGGACCGCGGGCGCGATCCTGGGCTATAACTACCAGTCCTCGCCCTTCTACGAGGACAGCTTCGCGCTCCTGGCGCGCCGCGGCCTCACGCCCGAGGCGTCCGGCGACGGGTGGCTGAGCGCGATCTACCGGCAGGCGATCCGGGGGGAGTGGCTCTAGGTCCCCGTTCCGTTCCCGCGGGGCCGGTGCTAGCACCGCGCGATGCTGCGCAGCCTCGACATCCGGGACATGCTCCTCATCGAGCGGCTCTCCCTCGACTGGGGGGAGGGGCTCAACGTGCTTACCGGCGAGACCGGGGCGGGCAAGTCGATCCTGCTGGATTCCCTCGGCTTCGTCCTGGGATGGCGGGGCCGCGCGGACCTCGTGCGCGCGGGCGCGGCGCAGGGGGAGGTGACGGCGGCGTTCGACCTCGCCGCCGGGCACCCGGGGCTTGAGGTGCTGGCCGAGGCCGGGATCGAGGCCGAGGACGGCGAGGTCCTGCTCCGCCGGGTGAACGGGTCCGACGGGCGCAAGACGGCCTGGATCAACGGCGTGCGCGCGCCCGGCGAGACGCTGCGCCGCCTTTCGGAGACCTTGGTCGAACTGCACGGGCAGCATGACGATCGCGGGCTCCTGAACCCGCGCGGGCACCGGCAGCTCCTCGACGCCTATGCCGGGGCGGAGGAGGCGATGGCCGCGGTGCGGGCGGCCTGGCGCGCGCGGGCGGCGGCGGCGAAGGCGCTGGACGCGGCGCGCGCCTCCCTCGCGGCGATCCGCGAGGAGGAGGAGTTCCTGCGCCATTCGGTCCAGGAGCTGGACGCGATGGACCCCCGGCCGGGCGAGGACGCGGCGCTCGATTCGCGGCGGCGCCTGATGCAGGCGGCGGGGCGCCTGCTGGAGGATGTCGGCCGCGCGGCGGACGCGATCGGGATGAAGGGCGCCGAAGGGTCGGCCTCGGACGCGATGCGCTGGCTTTCGGGCGTCGCGGACCGTGCCGACGGGCGGCTCGACGCGCCTCTCGCCGCGCTCGAACGGGCGATCGAGGCGCTCGACGAGGCGGGGCGCGGCGTCGCCGACGCGGCCGATGCGCTCACCTTCGACGACCGGGAGCTGGAGGAGGCCGAGGAGCGCCTCTTCGCCCTGCGCGCTCTGGCCCGGAAGCACGCGGTGGCGCCGGACGACCTCGGCGGCTTCGCGGACGGCCTGCGGACGCGGCTGGCGGAACTCGACGCCGGGGCAGGGCACATCGCGGCGCTGGAGGGGGCCATGGCCCGGGCGGGCGCTGCCTATGACGAGGCCGCCGCCGCCCTGACGGGCCTGCGGGCCGAGGCGGCCGGCCGGTTGGACCGGGACATGGCGGCCGAGCTCGCGCCGCTGAAGATGGAGCGCGCCGTCTTCACGACCGAGCTCTCGCCCGTCGAGCCCGGGCCCGAAGGGCGCGACGCCGTGCAGTTCACCGTCGCGACCAATCCCGGCGCGCCGGCCGGGCCGCTGGCGCGCATCGCCTCCGGGGGCGAGCTGTCGCGCTTCCTCCTGGCGTTGAAGGTCTCCCTGACCCGCGAGGCGAAGGGGCTGACGATGATCTTCGACGAGATCGACCGAGGGGTCGGCGGCGCGACGGCGGATGCGGTCGGCCGCCGGCTCAAGGCGCTGGCCGCTGGGGCGCAGGTCCTCGTCGTGACGCACTCGCCGCAGGTCGCGGCGCTGGGGGATGCGCACTGGCAGGTCCGCAAGGAGGTGTCGGGGGAGGTCACGACGTCGGTGGTGACGCCTCTGACCGCCGCCGACCGGGTGGACGAGATCGCGCGCATGATCTCCGGCGCGGACGTCACCTCCGCCGCGCGCGAGGCCGCGCGGGCGCTCCTGGCGGGCTAGGCGTCGGCCGGCGCCGCGCCCTGCGCCGCGTGCTGCCCTGCGGGATCGGCCATCCAGGCGACCAGGGCGCGTAGCTCGGGCAGCATCACGGGCTTGCTGATGTGCCGATCGAAGCCCGCGGCGACGATGCGCCGAACCTCTCCGGGCTGCACGTTCGAGGTGCAGGCCGCGGCCCGGAGGCGGGGCCGGCCCTCGGTCCGCTCGATCTCGCGCCATTCCTTCATCATTTCCTCGCCGCCCATGACCGGCATCCGGATGTCGATCAGCGCCCCGTCGAAGGCGCGCTTGGCCAGGATCTCCAGGGCTTCGCACCCGTCGGAGGCGATCTCCAGCTCCGCATGGCCGCGCAGCATGGCGGAGATGACGAGCTGGTTCACGGGATTGTCCTCGACCACGAGGATGCGGGGCAGGGGCGTGGGATCGTCGGTCATCTGCGGCTCCGGTGCGGCGCGGTGTGCCGGCCCACTGATGCCGAGAGAGCCTTAATGCATGGTGAACGCCGCCTAGATATTCTCCAGCCTCGGCATGCCCATGACGTGGTAGCCGCCGTCGATGTGCACGACCTCCCCGGAGGTCATCGCGCCCCAGTCGGAGGCGAGCCAGACCGCCGTGCCGCCGATCGCATCGAGGTCGGCGTTCGTGCCCAGCGGCGCGTTGTCCTGGGTGTGCTTGTAGGTGCGCCGGGCGCCGCCGATGGCGCTCCCGGCCAGGGTCTTCATCGGGCCGGGGGAGAGCGCGTTGACGCGGATGCCCTCGGGGCCGAGGTCGGCGGCGAGGTAGCGCACGTTCGCCTCGAGCGCGGCCTTGGCGGCGCCCATCACGTTGTAGCAGGGCGTCACCCGGTCCGAGCCCTGGAAGGTCAGGGTCAGGATCGCGCCGCCGCCCTGCATCATCGGCGCGACCCGGCGGGCCACGTCGACGAGGGACCAGGCGCTGATCTCCATCGTCTTGAGGTAGTTCTCGCGGCTGGTGTCGCGGAACCTGAAGTCGGAGGCGAGCTCGGCCTTGTCCGTGTAGGCGATGGCGTGGACCACGAAGTCGATCTCGTGCCAGCAGCCCTGGAGGGTCTCGATCATCGCGTCCATGCTCGCCGGGTCCGTCACGTCGCAGTCGACCGCGATCCCCCCGACCTGATAGGCGAGGGGCTCGGCGCGCTTGCCGAAGGCCGCGCCCTGATAGGTGGTGAGCATCTCGGCGCCCTCGGCGTGCAGGGCCCTGGCGATCCCCCAGGCGATCGACCGCTCGTTCGCCACCCCCATCACGAGGCCCTTCTTCCCGGCCATCAGGCCGTCCTTCGTTCCCGCCATTGTCAGTTCCGCATCTTGCTGAGGGCCAACGAGGCGTTGGTGCCCCCGAAGCCGAAGGAATTGGTGAGGATGGTGTCGACGTCGGCGTCCCGGGTCTCGGTCAGGACCTCGCCCGCGCGGAAGGCGGGGTCCAGCTCGTCGACGTTCGCGCTGCCCTGAAGGAAGCCGCGCTCCATCATCAGGAGGCAGTAGATCGCCTCGAGCGCGCCCGTCGCGCCCTGGCTGTGCCCGGCGAGCGACTTGGAGGAGGCGACGGGCGGGTGGTCCTCGCCCAGGACCCGGCGGACGGCCTCCATCTCGGGCACGTCGCCGACCGGCGTGCCGGTGCCGTGCGCGTTGACGTAGGTGACCTCGCGGCCGTCCAGATGGGCGACCGCCTGCGCCATCGCGCGCGCGCCGCCCTCGCCGGAGGGGGCGACCATGTCGGCGCCGTCCGAGGTCGCGCCGTAGCCGGTGACCTCTCCGTAGATCCTGGCGCCGCGCGCGCGGGCATGCGCCAGCTCCTCGAGGACGAGGATGCCGCCGCCGCCCGAGATCACGAACCCGTCGCGGCCCGCGTCGAACGGGCGGGAGGCCTGCGCCGGGCGGTCGTTGTACTTGGAGGACATCGCGCCCATCGCGTCGAAGAGGCTCGACAGCGTCCAGTGCACCTCCTCGCCGCCGCCGGCGAAGACCACGTCCTGCTTGCCCATCTGGATCTGCTCCACCGCGTTGCCGATGCAGTGCAGCGAGGTCGAGCAGGCCGAGGTGATGGAGTAGTTGATCCCGCGGATGCCGAAGGGCGTGGCGAGGCAGGCGCTCACGGTGGAGGACATGCCCCGCGTGACCATGAACGGCCCCATGCGCTTGGGCGACCCCTTCGCCTCGGCGATCTTCAGCGCGGCGAACAGGTTGGCCGTGCTCGGCCCGCCGGAGCCGGCGATGAGACCCGTCCGCTCGTTGGAGACCTCGCCCGGCTCAAGGCCCGAATCGGCGATGGCCTGCTCCATGGCGAGGTAGGCATAGGCCGCGCCGTCGCCCATGAAGCGCAGGTGCCGCTTGTCGATCCGCTCCGCGAGGTCGACGTCCGGCATGCCGTGGACCTGGCTGCGGAAGCCGCGCTCGGCGTATTCGGGGGCGAAGGTGATGCCCGAGCGCCCGGTGCGGAGCGCGTCCGCGACCGTGTCCGCGTCCGTCCCGAGGGACGAGATCACGCCGAGGCCGGTGACGACGACGCGCCGGCCCGAGGGGAAGTCGGCGAAGCCGGTCAAGCGCCGGCCTCCTCGGTGAAGAGCCCGACCTTCATGCCCGCGACGGTATAGACCTCCTCGCCATCGGCGAGCATGCGCCCGTCCGCGACCCCCATCTTGAGCCTGCGGTCGATCACGCGGGTGATGTCGACATGGTAGGTCACGAGCGCGGTCGAGGGCGTCACCATGCCGGAGAACTTGATCTCCCCGGCGCCGAGCGCGCGGCCGCGCCCCGTCATCCCGCGCCAGCCGAGGTTGAAGCCCGTGAGCTGCCAAAGCGCGTCCACGCCGAGGCACCCGGGCATCACCGGATCGCCGGGGAAGTGGCACTCGAAGAACCAGAGCCCCGGGTCGATGTCGAGCTCGGCGACGACGTGCCCCTTGCCGTGCGCGCCGCCCTCCGACGAGATGTCGGTGACGCGGTCCATCATCAGCATCGGCGGCTCGGGGAGCTGCGGATTGCCGGGGCCGAACATCTCCCCGCGCGCGCATGACAGGAGGCCTTCCTTGTCGAAGGCGGTCGGTCTGGCGGGCATGCGGGTCTCCTCGAAGTCGCGTAGCTTCGGGTTAGCACCCGGTTTTCCCGGCACGCAAGGCGGCCCGGCGCGCGAGCTCGCATTGAAGTCGCATTGAAAAGGCGGCCCGCGGCCTGTAGGCAGGGCGCGTGAAGAGCCAAGACGTGGATCCGGGCGCCCGCGGCGCCGCCTGGCTGGATGGCGCGGGCCTGCGCCCGACGCGCCAGCGCCTCGCGCTCGCGGACCTCCTGGTCGGCGACGGCCGCGATCGGCACGTCACCGCCGAGAGCCTGCACGGCGCGGCGGCGGCCGGCGGCGATGGCGTGAGCCTCGCCACCGTCTACAACACGCTGCGCGCCTTCTGCGACGCGGGCCTCATGCGCGAGGTCACCGTCGACGGCGCGCGCAGCTATTTCGACACGCGCACCGACGACCACCCCCATTTCTACTGGGAAGGGCGCGGCGCCCTCACCGACGCGCCGGCCGCCGAGCTGCGCCTCGCCTCCGTGCCGGCCGCGCCCGAGGGGACCGAGATCGCGAGCGTCGACGTGGTGATCCGCCTGCGCGAGATATGATCATGCGCGTTGCAGGGGGCATCGCCGCGCGCTAGTCGGCCCGGATGGCCCGCAAGCTCTTCGTCCGCTCCTACGGCTGCCAGATGAACGTCTACGACGGCGAGCGCATGGCCGAGGCCCTGGCCGCCGGGCCGGACGGCTACGAGAGCGTGGACAGCCCCGAGGCGGCCGACCTGATCCTCCTGAACACCTGCCATATCCGCGAGAAGGCGGCCGAGAAGGTCTATTCCGAGCTCGGCCGGCTCGCCCCCCTCAAGGCCGCGAACCCGGACCTGCGCATCGGCGTCGCGGGCTGCGTGGCGCAGGCCCAGGGCGCCGAGATCGCGGCGCGGCAGCGGGCGGTGGACCTGGTCGTCGGCCCGCAGGCCTATCACCGACTGCCGGAGCTCGCGGCGCGGGCGCGGGCGGGCGAGACGGCGGTCGACACCGACATGCCCGAGGAGAGCAAGTTCGACCGACTGCCCGCGCGCGGCACGGCGGCGCGGCGGGCGCCGAGCGCCTTCCTCACCGTGCAGGAGGGCTGCGACAAGTTCTGCGCCTTCTGCGTCGTGCCCTACACCCGCGGCGCCGAGGTCAGCCGCGATCCCGCCCGAGTGGTGGAGGAGGCCGAGGGGCTCGCCGCGCGCGGGGTGCGCGAGGTCACGCTCCTGGGGCAGAACGTCAACGCATATGCCGCCGGGGGCGAGACGCTCGCCGGCCTGATCCGCCGGATCGCCGCGACCCGGGGCATCGCCCGGGTGCGCTACACGACGTCGCACCCCAACGACATGGGCGCCGACCTGATCGCCGCCCATGGCGAGGTGCCCGAGCTGATGCCCTACCTTCACCTGCCGGTGCAGTCGGGCAGCGACCGCGTCCTCAAGGCGATGAACCGCAAGCACACCGCCGGCGGCTATCTGCGCCTGCTGGAGCGCATCCGCGCCGCGCGTCCCGACATCGCGCTCTCGGGCGACTTCATCGTCGGCTTCCCGGGCGAGACCGAGGCCGATTTCGCGGACACGCTGGCGGTGGTCCGGGCGGCGGGCTACGCGCACGCCTACTCCTTCAAGTACTCGCCCCGCCCCGGCACGCCCGCGGCCGAGCGCGGCGGGCAGGTGGACGCCGCCGAGGCCGACGATCGCCTCCAGCGCCTCCAGGCGCTCCTGACGCGGATGCAGCGCGAGGCGCTCGGCGCGATGGTCGGGCGGCGGGCGAGCGTCCTCGTCGAGCGGGCGGGGCGGCACGAAGGCCAGATGACGGGCAAGTCCGAGCACCTGATGGCCGTGCACCTGACCGCGCCGGACGGGGCGCCGCCGCCGCCGGTCGCGATCGTCCCGGTGCGCGTCGTCGCCGCCGGCCCGAACTCGCTCGCCGCCGAGCAGGACGGGCCCGCGCGTTGATCGCGGGCCCTTGCCAGGAGGGGGCCGCCGGCCCACCCTCCACCGGCACGCAGTCCAGCCGGAGAGCGCCTTGGCCGTAAGCCCCGCCTCACTCGTCGCTCCGTCCGATCCGGGCGAGCAGATCCTCGAGATCGCAGACAACGCCCATCTCGCCGTCCTGACCGGGGCGTTCGGCGCCAACCTCACCCTCCTGGAGGAACGCCTCGGCCTGCAGATCGTGCAGCGCGGCAACGCCCTGCGCCTGATCGGCGAGGAGGGCGCCCGCACGAAGGCCGCCGAGATCCTGGGCGCGCTCCAGGACCGGGCCGCGGCGGGGCGGAGCGTCGAGCCCGCCGACGTCGAGGCGGAGCTTCGCCTGGGCGGCAGCGCCGCGGGCACCGGCACCCGCGCGGGCGACCAGATGGAGCTCCTCCCGCGCGGCGCCGTGGAGGTGAAGACGCGCAAGAAGACCGTGGAGCCCCGGACCGAGGCGCAGCGCGCCTACGTCCGCAGCCTCTTCGAGCACGACATGGCGTTCGGGATCGGCCCCGCCGGCACCGGCAAGACCTATCTCGCGGTCGCGGTGGGCGTGTCGATGTTCATCACCGGGCAGGTCGACCGCATCGTCCTATCGCGCCCCGCGGTGGAGGCCGGCGAGCGCCTCGGCTTCCTGCCCGGCGACATGAAGGACAAGGTCGACCCCTACATGCAGCCGCTCTACGACGCGCTGAACGACTTCCTCCCCGGGCGGCAGATGGCCAAGCTCATGGAGGAGAAGAAGATCGAGATCGCGCCGCTCGCCTTCATGCGCGGGCGCACGCTGTCGAACGCGTTCGTCGTCCTCGACGAGGCGCAGAACGCGACCTCCATGCAGATGAAGATGTTCCTCACGCGCCTGGGGGAGGGGTCCCGCATGGTCCTCACCGGCGACCGCACGCAGGTGGACCTGCCGCGCGGGACCGTCTCCGGGCTGTCGGACGCCGAGCGGCTCCTGAAGGGGATCGAGCGGATCGGCTTCAACTACTTCACCGCCAAGGACGTCGTGCGCCACCCGCTCGTCGCCGCGATCATCGAGGCCTATGACGGGGACGACCCGGCGCGCCGCTGAGCGCGCCGGCCACTTGTCGGCGGGGCGGGGCGGTGCCACCTGCGACCGGGTGACACCCACCGTCGACGCCATCCTCGAGGACGACGCCTGGCGCGCCCTCGACCTGCCGGCCCTGGCCGAGCGCGCCGCCCGCGCGGCCCTGTCGGATGCGCGGCTCGATCCGGGTGCCCATGAGATCGCCCTCCTGGCCTGCGACGACGCGCGCATCGCCGCCCTGAACGAGGCGTTCCGCGGCCGGGGCGCGGCGACGAACGTCCTTTCCTGGCCCGCCGCCGCCCTGATCCCGGGGGACGCGCCCCCGGCGGCGCTCGGCGACGTCGCGATCGCCCACGGCACCTGCGCGCGGGAGGCGGCGGCCCAGGGCAAGCGGCTCGAGGACCACGTCGCGCACCTGATCGTGCACGCGGTCCTGCACCTCCTGGGCCACGACCATGCCGGGGAGGACGACGCCGCCTTGATGGAGGGAACCGAGCGGCGCATACTCGCGTCCATAGGCGTGCCGGACCCCTATGCCGGCGAGGATGCGGGGCCGATCCCCCCGGACGAGGCCCCGGACACGGCATGAACGGCGACAGGCGAAGCGCCAACGGCGATCCCCCGGCACAGGGAGGGCAGGCGCGCGCCCCGCGCCCGGCGCCCGGCGCCGCGCCCAAGGCCCCGGCCGAGCCGGAGGCCGCCAGGCCGGGCGCCGCCCCCGCCCCCGCCCCCGCCCCCGCCCCCGCCCGCGAGCGACGCGCCGAGCCCGGCCGGCCCGGCCCGTCCGCGCGGGCGCCCGCGTCCGGCGACGGCCTGCTGTCGCGGATGCTCGCCGCGCTCACCCCCGGCGCGGCGGCGGCCCCGGCGCCCGCCCCCTCGGCGCCCCCGGGCATGCCCGGCATCGCCAACCTGCGGCGCATGCGCGTCGAGGAGGTCGGCGTCCCGAGGGCCGAGATCGACGCCGTCGCCGTCGACATCGCGCTGGACGACCTCGTCTCCCTGTTCCGGGAGACCCACTACACCCGCCTGCCGGTGTTCGAGGGCACGCTCGACGCGCCCATCGGCCTCATCCACTTCAAGGACCTCGCGCTGCGCCACGGCTTCGGCGACGGGGACGCGTTCGACCTGCGCGCTGAGCTGCGCCCGCTCCTCTTCGCGCCGCCCTCGATGCCCATCGGCGTCCTGCTGCAGAAGATGCAGGCCGACCGCACGCACATGGCCCTCGTGATCGACGAGTACGGGGGGGTGGACGGGCTGGTGACGCTCGAGGACCTGATCGAGCAGGTCATCGGCGAGATCGAGGACGAGCACGACAAGCTCGAGGGGCAGCTCTGGACCGAGGAGGGGCCGGGCGTCTACCTCGCGCAGGCCCGCGTGCCCCTGGCCGAGTTCGAGGAGGCCATCGGAGCCCCCCTCACCCCCGCCGGCACGGACGAGGAGATCGACACCCTGGGCGGCGTGGTGTTCCTCCTGTCGGGCCGCGTCCCGGCGCGGGGGGAGGTGATCCCCCACCCGTCGGGCGCCGAGCTCGAGGTCGTCGACGCCGATCCGCGGCGGATCAAGCGGGTGCGCGTGCGCATGCCGGGCGCCCGGCGCCCGCCGGCGGCGCGGCCGCCCCGCGCGGCGCCGCCGGCGGGATGATCCGCCCGCCCCGGCGGCGGGGGGCGCTGATGGCGGTCGCGGCCGGGGCGGGCGCCGCGGCGGCCCTGGGTCAGGCGCCCTGGGGCCTCTGGCCGCTGGCGATCCTCGGCACGGCCCTGGCCATGGCCCTGGCGGCGCCCCTGTCGCCCGGACGCGCGGGGGCGGCCGGCTGGGCGTTCGGCGCGGGCCATTTCGCGGTCGCCCTTCACTGGATCGTGGAGCCCTTCCTCGTGGACGTCGCGCGCCACGGCTGGATGGCGCCCTTCGCGCTGGTGCTGCTCGCGGGGGGGCTGGCGCTGTTCCCGGCGGCGGCGTTCTGGGCCTCCGCGCGCCTCGCGCCCGGACGCGTCCTCGTCGCGCTGCCCGCCGCCTGGACGCTGGCCGAAGCGCTGCGGATGCGGGCGTTCACGGGCTTTCCCTGGGCCGCGCCGGGGCAGGCCCTGGTCGACACGCCGCTCCGGGCGCTGGCGGCCCTGGGCGGCCCGCCCCTCCTGGACCTCGCGCTCCTGGGGGCCGCGGCGGCCGTCGCCGCGGTCCTCGCCTCCCGCCGCATGGCCCCGGCCGGCGCCGCCGCGGCGCTGCTCGGCGCGGCCTGGATCGCGGGCGCCGCGCGGGACGTGCCGGCCGCCGCGCCCGACGCTCCGGTGGTCCGCCTCGTGCAGCCGGACGCGGCCCAGCACCTCAAATGGCGCGCCGACATGGCGGAGGTCTTCGCCGCGCGCCTGCTCGCCTCCAGCGCGGCGGGTCCCGCGCCGGACGCGATCCTCTGGCCGGAGACGGCGATCCCCTCCTGGCTGGAGGAGGCCGGCCCGTTCCTGTCGCGGGCCGCGGCCGGGGCGGGCGCGCCGATCCTCCTGGGCGCCCAGCGCTTCGACGGGGCGCGCAGCCGCAACGCGGCCGTCCTCCTGGACGCCGCGGGCGCGCCCGCCGCGATCCATGACAAGCACCACCTCGTGCCCTTCGGCGAATACGTTCCCCTGGGCGGCCTGCTGGCCCGGCTCGGCCTGCAGGGGCTCGCCGGCGGCGGGTCCATGGGGTTCGCGGCCGGGCCCGGCCCGGGGACGATCGACCTGCCCGGGATCGGCGCGGCCGCGATCCTCATCTGCTACGAGGCGGTGTTCCCGGCGATGCTCCACCTCGACGAGAGGCCGCGCCTTATCGTGCAGATCACCAACGACGCCTGGTTCGGGCGCGGCGCCGGCCCCGCGCAGCACCTGGCGCAGGCGCGGCTCCGCGCCGCCGAGACCGGCCTGCCGCTGGCCCGCGTCGCCAACACCGGGATCACGGCGATGATCGACGCGGGCGGCGCGGTGACCGCCCGCCTGCCGCCCCGCACGCCCGCGCATCTCGACGCCGCCCTGCCGCCCGCCCTCCCGCCGACGCCCTACGCGCGGGCGGGGGACGGGCCGGTGCTGGCGGCCTCCGCGCTCCTGCTGGCGCTCCTGCGGTGGCGGCGCCGCGCACGGGCGATTGACCGGACGTGGGGGTGCCGTTAGGCGACGCGGGCCCGTCAACGGCTTCCTGGCGACGGGCCGCCATGCACCAGTGGAGCGCCCGATGGCCCGATCGAACTACGTCTTCACCTCCGAATCCGTCTCCGAGGGCCATCCCGACAAGGTCTGCGACCGCATCTCGGACGCCGTCCTCGACGCGTTCCTCACCGAGGAGCCCGAGGCGCGCGTGGCCTGCGAGACCTTCGCCACCACCGGCATGGTCGTCGTCGGCGGGGAGGTCGGCCTGTCGGACCAGGAGCGGCTCAAGAACTACATGGGCCGGATCAGCCAGATCGCCCGCGACTGCATCAAGGACATCGGCTACGAGCAGGACAAGTTCCACTGGAACACCTGCCACGTCCTGAACTTCCTGCACGAGCAGTCCGCCCACATCGCGCAGGGCGTGAACGCGCGCGAGAACAAGGACGAGGGCGCCGGCGACCAGGGGATCATGTTCGGCTACGCGGTCGACGAGACGCCCGAGCTGATGCCCGCGCCGATCCAGTACGCGCACGCGATCCTCCGGCGGCTGGCCGAGGCGCGCAAGTCCGGCGCCGAGCCGACGCTGCGCCCCGACGCCAAGAGCCAGCTCAGCCTGCGCTACGAGGGCGGGCGGCCGGTGGAGGTGACCTCCATCGTGCTGAGCACCCAGCACGAGAGCGAGGACCAGACCTCCGACGACATCCGCGCCATCGTCGAGCCGCACATCCGCGACGTCCTGCCCTCCGGCTGGATCACCGAGGCGACGACCTGGCACGTGAACCCGACCGGCACCTTCGTCATCGGCGGGCCCGACGGGGACGCGGGCCTGACCGGGCGCAAGATCATCGTCGACACCTATGGCGGCGCGGCGCCGCACGGGGGCGGCGCGTTCTCGGGCAAGGACCCGACCAAGGTCGACCGCTCGGCCGCCTACGCGGCGCGCTACCTCGCCAAGAACGTCGTCGCCGCGGGGCTCGCCACGCGCTGCACGCTGCAGCTCTCCTACGCGATCGGGGTGGCGCGGCCGCTCTCGCTCTACGTCGACACGCACGGCACCGGGCAGGCGCCCGACGAGGAGATCGAGCGCGCGGCGACGGACGTGATGGACCTCACGCCGCGCGGCATCCGCGAGCACCTGGGCATGAACCGCCCGATCTACCAGCGGACGGCGGCCTACGGGCATTTCGGGCGCGCGCCCGACGAGGATGGCGGATTCTCCTGGGAGCGCACGGACCTGGCCGACGCCCTGAAGGGCGCGATGCGCTGAGCGCCGGGGGGAGGCACGATCTTGAGCAAGATCGTGCGCCCCGCGCCGACCCGCGCGCCCCGGCCCCGGCGCGGCGCGCCCCGGCGATGACGGAGCGGCGCAACTTCTACGGGCGGCGC
This sequence comes from uncultured Alphaproteobacteria bacterium, assembly GCA_963833115.1. Classification (GTDB taxonomy): domain Bacteria; phylum Pseudomonadota; class Alphaproteobacteria; order Rhodobacterales; family Rhodobacteraceae; genus Hasllibacter. The sequence goes on from CAWHWS010000002.1 coordinate 1,535,772, forward strand.
AGGGGCAAGCACCTCAAGCCCTCGCAGGAGCGCTACCTCGCCGAGGATCTGGCCGCGCTCTCGCCCGGGCCGGTCGCGGCGGAGGACGACCCGCGCCGCGCGCCCCTGGATCCGGGCGCGCTCTTCGGCGGGCGGCCGCTCTGGCTGGAGATCGGCTTCGGCGGGGGCGAGCACCTGATCCATCAGGCGACGCTCCACCCCGAGGTCGGGATCATCGGCGCGGAGCCCTACGTGAACGGCGTCGCGATGCTGCTGGGCAAGCTGCGGCGCCTGCCGGCCGGCAACGTGCGCGTCCATCCCGGCGACGCGCGCGACCTGATGGACGTCCTGCCGGACGGGTCCGTCGAGCGGGCGTTCCTCCTCTACCCCGACCCGTGGCCCAAGGCGCGGCACCACCGGCGGCGGTTCGTGACGCGAGATCACCTGGCGCCGCTGCACCGGGTCATGGCGCCGGGCGCGGCGCTTCGCATCGCGACGGATATCGGGAGCTACGTGGAGCAGGCCCTCATCGAATGCCCGCGCGCCGGCTTTCGGTGGACCGCCCGGCGCGCCGCCGACTGGCGCGAGCCCTGGGCCGACTGGGTGCGCACGCGCTACGAGGCGAAGGCGGTCCGCGAGGGGCGGTCGCGGCATTACCTGACCTTCGTGCGCGACTGACGGTTGCCGCGCGGCGCCCGCGCGGTATCAGGGGCGGCCCCGAGGAGACGCCCCCATGAGCCACGGCCCCCCCACCCCGATGACCGCCCGCGCGGGTGGGCCCCTGCGCGGGACCGCCGAGGTGCCGGGGGACAAGTCGATCTCCCACAGGTCGTTGATCCTGGGCGCGTTGGCGGTGGGCGAGACGCGGGTGACCGGCCTCCTGGAGGGGGACGACGTGCTGGCCACGGCCGCGGCGATGCGGGCCTTCGGGGCGCAGGTGGAGCGGCATGCGGGCGGCGACTGGTCGGTGCATGGGCGCGGCGTCGGCGGCTGGGACGAGCCGGAGCGCGTGATCGACTGCGGAAACTCCGGGACCGGCGTGCGCCTGATCATGGGGGCGATGGCGACGACGCCGATCGCGGCCACGTTCACCGGGGATGCCAGCTTGAACGGGCGGCCGATGGGGCGGGTGACGGACCCCTTGGCGCTCTTCGGCGCGCAGGCCTTCGGGCGGGAGGGCGGGCGCCTGCCCCTGATCCTCCTGGGCGCGCGCGAGCCGGTGCCGGCGCGCTACGTCGTGCCGATGCCGAGCGCGCAGGTGAAGAGCGCCGTGCTGCTCGCGGGGCTGGGCGCGCCGGGGGAGACGGTGGTCCTCGAGACGGAGGCGACGCGCGACCACACGGAGCGGATGCTGGCAGGGTTCGGCGCGCGCGTGGAGGTCGGGGAGGAGGACGGGCGGCGGGCCATCCATTTGACGGGACAGCCGGAATTGACGGCGCAGGTCATCGCGGTTCCGAGGGACCCGTCTTCCGCGGCGTTCCCGGTCTGCGCCGCGCTGATCGTGCCCGGGAGCGAGGTGCGGGTGCCGAACATCGGGCTCAACCCGACGCGGGCGGGGCTGTTCGAGACGCTGCGCGAGATGGGGGCGGACCTGACCTACGAGGACCCGCGCGAGGAGGGGGGCGAGCCGGTGGCGGACCTGGTGGCCCGGTTCTCCGGCGCGATGCGCGGCGTGGAGGTGCCGCCCGCGCGCGCGGCCTCGATGATCGACGAGTATCCGATCCTCGCGGTCGTCGCCGCCAACGCCGAGGGGCCGACGATCATGCGCGACGTCAAGGAGTTGCGGGTCAAGGAGAGCGACCGGATCGACGCGATGGCGGCGGGGCTCCGAGCCTGCGGCGTGGAGGTCGAGGAGGGCGAGGACTGGTGGATCGTGCACGGGCGCGGCCCGGGGTCGGTGCGGGGCGGGGCACGGGTCGAGGCGCGGCTGGACCACCGGATCGCGATGAGCCTGCTGATCTGCGGGATGGCGTCGAAGGACGGGGTCACGGTGGACGACGCGGGGCCGATCGCGACCTCCTTCCCGGCGTTCGAGGGGCTGATGGGCGCGCTCGGCGCGTCCCTGGCGCGGGCGAACCGGTAGCCCGAACGGGCGATGCACGGGGCATGCACGCGGCATGCACGGGCCATGCGCATGATCGGCGCGCGGCGTTCACCGGTCCTCCGGCTTTGCGCGGGCGGGTTGCGCGGGGGTCACGTGACCGGTGGGGCCCACTCGCCCGCCGCCGGGCCGCGAGACGCCCGGCGCCTTTGACAACCCGCCCGGCCGGGGACGACATGGCGGGGACACCAGGGACGGGGCGCGCGATGGCTGGCGAGCGAGAGACGGACGGCGCGCCCTTCACGGTGGCGATCGACGGGCCGGCCGCGGCCGGCAAGGGCACGGTCGCGCGGGCCGTCGCGGCGCGCTTCGGGCTGGCGCATCTCGACACCGGGCTCCTCTACCGCGCGGTCGGCGCGCGCGCCGCGCGGGGCGAGGACCCGGCCGCCGCGGCGCGCGACCTGACCCCGGACGATCTGCGCGCGGAGGACCTGCGCGGGGCGGCGGCGGCGGCGGCGGCCTCCGAGGTCGCGGCGATCCCGGAGGTGCGCGCCGCGCTCCTTCGGTTCCAGCGCGCCTTCGCCCGGCGGGCGGGCGGCGCCGTCCTCGACGGGCGCGACATCTGCACCGTGATCGCGCCGGACGCGGAGGTGAAGCTCTTCGTGACCGCGAGCGCGGAGGTGCGCGCCGCGCGGCGGCATGCCGAGCTCGTGGCGCGCGGCGAGGGCATGAGCCTGGAGCGGGTGCTCGCGGACGTGCGGCTGCGCGACGCGCGCGACGCCGGCCGGGCGGAGGCGCCCCTGGTGCGCGCGCCGGGCGCGGCCCTGATCGACACCAGCGAGATGAGCATCGAGGACGCCGCCGAGCGCGCGTTCGCAATCGTGGAGGAGGCGAGATGATCCACCTAGTGGGGCCGGGCGGCATCGGCGCCGGCGGCGACGAGTTCGACGCGGACGCCCTCGAGGCCGAGGGGCGCGAGCCGGGCGCGCCGGACCGGATCGAGCACGTGCACGAGGAGCTGGGCGATCCCGGCGCGGTGGAGGAGATCCACGACTACCTCGTCTACGAATGGGATCTGAGCGGCGGCACCATGGTCGCGCGCGCCCATACCGACGAGATGCACACCGTCTCCATCATGACCGAAGGGCCGGGCGGGCTCCAGGCCGAGGTGCCGGGCGCGGTCGAGGGCTGGCTGCGCGCGCGCTTCGACGCGGTGCGCGCGCTGGACGGGGCGATCTACGCGCCGCTGCGGCGCTCGGCCTGAGCGCCGCTCCCCGGCGAGGCGCCGGGACGGGGGCTGGCACGGGCGCCGGGCGATACCGGGCGCGGGGCCCGGCGGAGCGAGTCGGGAGGATCCGGCGTGCGGGGCCGCCCCGCGGGCCGTGGCCGGCTGGCCGATGGCCGTTGCGATCCTCGGCGCGGGGCGTTAAGGGGGGCGCCGTCACGCGCGCGCGCCGCGCGGGCCCCCATTCGGCCAGACCAATCATCCCCCAGACCGGCGGAGACAACCGCGCGGCCAGTCAGAACCCATAAGGAACGCATAACGCATGGCAAAAGACGCCTCCATGGAAGACTTCGAGGCCCTCCTCGAGGAGAGCTTCGAGATCGACACCCCGCAGGAAGGCTCGGTCGTGAAGGGCCGGGTCATCGCCATCGAGGCGGGGCAGGCGATCATCGACGTCGGCTACAAGATGGAAGGGCGGGTCGAGCTCAAGGAGTTCGCCGAGCCCGGCGAGGAGCCCACCCTGGCCCCCGGCGACGAGGTCGAGGTCTTCCTCCGGCAGGTGGAGAACTCGCGCGGCGAGGCCGTGATCTCCCGCGAGATGGCGCGCCGCGAGGCCGCCTGGGACCGCCTCGAGAAGGCCTATGCCGACGAGGACAAGGTCGAGGGCGCGATCTTCGGCCGGGTGAAGGGCGGGTTCACCGTGGACCTGGGCGGCGCGGTCGCGTTCCTGCCGGGCTCCCAGGTGGACGTGCGCCCGGTGCGCGACGCGGGGCCGCTCATGGGCCTCAAGCAGCCGTTCCAGATCCTGAAGATGGACCGCCGCCGGGGCAACATCGTCGTCTCGCGCCGCGCGATCCTCGAGGAGAGCCGCGCCGAGCAGCGCGCCGAGGTCATCGCCAACCTCACCGAGGGGCAGGCGATCGACGGCGTGGTCAAGAACATCACCGAGTACGGCGCCTTCGTCGACCTCGGCGGGGTCGACGGCCTGCTGCACGTGACCGACATGGCCTGGCGCCGCGTCAACCACCCCTCCGAGATCGTCACCATCGGCGAGACGATCAAGGTGCAGGTCATCAAGATCAACAAGGAGACGCACCGCATCTCCCTCGGCCTCAAGCAGCTTCAGGAGGATCCCTGGAACCTGGTGCAGGGCCGCTATCCGCTGGAATCGGTGCATTCGGGCCGGGTGACGAACATCACCGACTACGGCGCGTTCGTCGAGCTGGAGCCCGGCGTCGAGGGGCTGGTCCACGTCTCCGAGATGAGCTGGACCAAGAAGAACGTGCACCCGGGCAAGATCGTGTCGACGTCGCAAGAGGTCGAGGTGATGGTCCTCGAGGTGGACATGGTGAAGCGGCGCGTGTCGCTCGGCCTCAAGCAGACGCAGCGCAACCCGTGGGAGGTGTTCGCCGAGGGCTTCCCGGTGGGCACGCAGGTCGAGGGCGAGGTGAAGAACATCACCGAGTTCGGCCTGTTCGTCGGCCTCGAGGGGGACATCGACGGGATGGTCCACCTCTCGGACATCACCTGGGAGGGCCGCGGCGAGGACGCGATCGGCGACTTCCGCAAGGGCGACACCGTCCACGCGGTCGTGACCGAGATCGACGAGGAGAAGGAGCGGATCAGCCTGTCGATCAAGGCGCTGGACAACTCGTTCTCCGAGGCGGTGGGCGGCGTGAAGCGGGGGCAGATCGTCACCGTGGAGATCACCAAGATCGAGGATGGCGGCATTGAGGTCGAGTACGAGGGCGCCAAGTCCTTCATCCGGCGCTCGGACCTCAGCCGCGACCGGGCCGAGCAGCGCCCCGAGCGCTTCGGCGTGGGCGACAAGGTGGACGCGCGGGTCACCAACATCGACCCGAAGACGCGGCGCCTGGGCCTGTCGATCAAGGCGCGGGAGATCGCCGAGGAGCGCGAGGCGGTCGAGCAGTTCGGCTCGTCGGACTCGGGCGCCTCGCTGGGCGACATCCTGGGCGCGGCCCTCAAGACGGGCGACGAGGAGGAGTGATCCTCCGGCACGCGTGAGGCATGGGGCCCCCGCCGGGATCGGCGCGGGGCCCTTCGCGTGTCAGGCGGGCGATTGTCCCGTAAGTGCGCGGGGCGGCGTGTATTTTCGGCGGGCGGGGCCGGTTGCGGTTCCCATGGCGGCCGGGTTGGGTCTAGGATGGGGCACGCCCCCGCCATTCGAGGGGGCCGTTCGGAACCCGGGGGCCGCATGATACGATCGGAGCTGATCCAGCGGATCGCGGACGACAATCCCCACCTCTATCACCGCGACGTCGAGCGGCTGGTGAACACCGTCTTCGAGCAGATCACCGGCGCCATGGCCAAGGGCGAGCGGGTGGAGCTCCGGGGCTTCGGCGCGTTCTCGGTCAAGCGGCGGGACGCGCGCGTGGGCCGCAACCCGCGCACCGGAGAGGCGGTGGACGTGGAGGCCAAGCACGTGCCCTTCTTCAAGACGGGCAAGGGGCTACATGACCGCCTGAACGATTCGGGTGGCTGAGACGCGGGGCGCGCAGGCGTGAAATACATCAAGTACCTCTTTCTGGCGGTCCTGGCCGTCATCCTGATCACGGTGGCGCTGGCGAACCGCGACCCGGTGGAGCTCCAGCTCCTGCCGCAGGCGCTCACGCAGCTCCTGGGGATGCAGCGCGCGGTCGTGCTGCCGCTGTTCATCGTGATCTTCATCGGGATCGCCTTCGGCATCCTGGTCGGCTTCCTCTGGGAATGGCTGCGCGAATGGAAATACCGCCGCGCCGCCGAGAGCCGCCGCCGCGAGGCGAACGCCCTGAGCCGGGAGAACGCCAAGCTGCGCGCCGAGCGGGTGTCGGGCGACGACGAGATCCTTTCCCTCATCGACCGGCAGTCGGTGCGCTGAGCCGGGCCGGCCGGTCGCGATGACGGCGCTGCGGGTCAAAATCTGCGGCCTGTCCACGCCGGAGGGGGTGGACGCCGCGGTGGCGGGGGGCGCGGGCTATGTCGGCTTCGTGTTCTTCGGGCCCTCGCCGCGGGACGTGAGCGTGGCGCGGGCGGCGAAGCTCGCCGCGCGGGTGCCGGCGGGGGTCGCGAAGGTGGCGCTCGTGGTCGATGCCGGCGACGCGGCGCTGGACGCGGTCGTGGCCGGCGTGCCGCTCGACATGATCCAGCTCCACGGACGAGAGACGCCGGCGCGGGCGGCGGAGGTGCGCGCGCGCCACGGCCTGCCGGTGATGAAGGCCGTCGGGCTGCGGAGCGCCGAGGATCTGCGGGCGCTGGACGCCTGGACCGGGGTGGCCGATCAGGTGCTGGTGGACGCCAAGCCCGCGCCCGGGGCGGTCCTGCCGGGGGGCAACGGGCTGGCCTTCGACTGGACGCTCCTGTCGGACCGGCGCTGGTTCGGGCCGTGGATGCTGGCCGGCGGGCTCGACGCGGGCAACCTGGGCGAGGCGGTGCGGCGCACGCGCGCGCGGCAGGTGGACGTGTCCTCCGGCGTGGAGAGCGCGCCGGGGGTGAAGGACGCGGGCCGGATCGCGGCCTTCCTCGCCGCCGCCCGGACGGCGGGGGCGCCGGACCCGTGATCGCCTGGCGCGACGCGCGCCGGGGGGATGTCGGGGCCATCGTGGCGCTCCTGACGGACGACGCGCTGGGGCGCGCGCGCGAGGGCTCGGACCTCGGGCCATACCTCGCGGCCTTCGACGAGATGGCGGCGCAGGGTGGCAACGTGGCGGTGGTGGGCGAGGACGCGGACGGCGCGGTGGTCGCCTGCTTCCAGCTCGCGATCCTGCCGGGGCTCTCGCTCCGCGCGGCGCGGCGGGCGCAGCTCGAGGGGGTGCGCGTGGCCGCCCATCTGCGCGGCCGGGGCGCGGGGGGCGCCCTCCTGGAGGAGGCCGAGCGGCGGGCGCGGGCGGCGGGCTGCGCCCTGGTGCAGCTCACCTCCCACGCGTCGCGGGCCGAGGCGCTGCGCTTCTACGGGGCGGCCGGCTACGCGCCCTCGCATGTCGGGTTCAAGAAGGCCCTGTTCTGAGGCATGGCGCGCGGGCGCGGGGCGGTCTATCCCGCCCCCCGGCACAGGGGAGGCGCGCGGTGGACGATCTCAACAGCTTCATGTCGGGCCCCGACGAGCGCGGGCGGTTCGGGCCGTTCGGCGGGCGCTTCGTCTCCGAGACGCTGATGCCCCTCGTCCTCGCGCTGGAGGCGGAATGGGGGCGGGCCAAGGAGGACGCGACCTTCTGGGCGGAGATGGACGACCTCTGGACGCATTACGTCGGCCGGCCGAGCCCGCTCTACTTCGCCGAGCGCCTGACCGCGCACCTGGGCGGGGCGAAGGTCTACATGAAGCGCGACGAGCTCAACCACACGGGCGCGCACAAGATCAATAACGTGCTGGGGCAGATCCTGCTCGCCCGCCGCATGGGCAAGCGGCGCATCATCGCCGAGACCGGCGCCGGGCAGCACGGGGTCGCGACGGCGACGGTCTGCGCCAAGTTCGGCCTGGAATGCGTGGTCTACATGGGCGCGCACGACGTCGAGCGGCAGATGCCCAACGTGTTCCGGATGCGCCTCCTCGGGGCGGAGGTGATCCCGGTCACCTCCGGCCGCGGGACCCTCAAGGACGCGATGAACGACGCGATGCGCGACTGGGTGACCAACGTCGCGGACACGTTCTACTGCATCGGCACGGTCGCGGGGCCGCACCCCTATCCGGCGATGGTGCGCGATTTCCAGTCGATCATCGGCAAGGAAGTCCGCACGCAGATGATGGCGGCCGAGGGGCGGCTGCCGGACACCCTGGTCGCGTGCATCGGCGGGGGATCGAACGCGATGGGCCTGTTCCACCCGTTCCTCGACGACCGGGAGGTCGCCATCGTCGGGGTGGAGGCCGGCGGGCGCGGGGTGGACGATAGGATGGAGCATTGCGCGTCCCTCACCGGCGGGCGGCCGGGGGTGCTGCACGGGAACCGGACCTACCTGCTGCAGGACGATGACGGGCAGATCCTGGAGGGGTTCAGCATCAGCGCGGGGCTCGACTATCCGGGGATCGGACCGGAGCATTCGTGGCTGCACGACGTCGGGCGGGCGCGATACGTCGCGATCACCGACGCCGAGGCGCTCGAGGCGTTCCAGCTCTGCTGCGCGCTGGAGGGCATCATCCCGGCGCTGGAGCCGAGCCATGCGCTCGCGCACGTCATGAAGATCGCGGGCGGCCTGCCGGCGGACCACCTCCTGGTGATGAACATGTGCGGGCGGGGCGACAAGGACATCTTCACCGTCGCCAAGGCGCTCGGCGTGGAGATGGACGGCGCGATGGGGCGCCTCTCCCCTCGGGACAAGCCCGCCGCCGGGGCGCGCTAGGACGCGTCCCTGGTGGCGTGCGCCTCCAGCACGGCGAGGGGCACGACGTCGAGCGCGGCGCGGTGCGTGGCGCCCAGGCGCACGGACGGGGCGGCGCCGTCCTCGGCGGCCTGGCGGAAGCGGGCGGCGCACAGGCACCAGCTGTCCCCGGGCTTCAGGCCGGCGAAGCCGAACTCGGGGCGGGGCGTCGAGAGGTCGTTGCCGACGTATTTGCTGAAGGCCAGGAACTCGGCCGTCATGATCGCGCAGACGGTGTGGCTGCCGGTGTCGCTGGCGCAGGTGTCGCAGGCGCCGTTGCGCAGGTAGCCGGTCAGCGGATCGGTGCTGCAGGGCTCCAGCGGGCCGCCGTGGACGTTGACGGACGGCAGGGGGTCGGCATCCGGCATGGGGCGGCTCCTGGAGTGGCGGTCGCGAGTGATTACGGGGACTCGGCGGGGCCTGTCCAGCGGACCCAGCGGCCGTGGAAGCAGATGCGGCCGAGCACCTGCGGCGTGCCGCCGGGCCAGGTCGTCAGGGTGATCGCGGCGCCCGGCGCGCCGGTGTCGTCCTGCTCCATGGAGAGGCGGGCGAGGGGGTCGTCTTCGGTGGCGCGGGCGCCGGCATCGGCGAGGAGGGCCTCGCCGCGGGTGGCGGCGTCGCGGGGGAAATACTGCCAGGCGACGGTGTGGAAGACGAGGAGGGCGCGGCCGGGATGCGGCTCGGCGAGGCGGCGGGCGAGCCAGCCGATGGCGTCGCCGAGCTCCACGCGCGGGGGGGCGGCGGCGATGGCGGCCTCCGTGAGGTCGCGTCGGAAGGGCTGGTCCGGCCAGAGATAGGCGAGGAGGCGAGCGCGGTCCTCGGGATCGAAGGGGTCGACGGGGGCGAGGTCGACGCCGCGGGCGCCCGTCACGTCGAGCGTGGCGGCGGGGGGCGGCGGGCCGGTCCAGTCGGGGGCCAGGGTGAGGGCGGCGTCCGCCGGGCCGAGGCGGGCGGCGCCGGCCATGAGGGCGAAGCGGGGGAAGGCGAGGTTGAGGCCGGCGGAGGCGCCGAGCTCCGCCAGCTCGATCGGCAGGGCGAAGCGGCCTGCGACGACGTGGGCGCCGGCGATGAGGGCGGCGGCGCGGCGCACCTCGTTGGTCTGGGGCGGGCCGTCCAGCCAGTCGAGGAGGTGGGGCGCGTCCTCCTCAAGGGTGCGGGCGAGGGCGGCGGAGAGGGCGGCGTCCGGCACGTCATGGGGCGGGTAGGCGGCGGCGAGCGAGTGGCCGGCGCGGGCGAGCGCGTGCAGGCCGCCGGCGAGGCGAAGGGGCACGGCGTCCGCGCGGTGGCCGACATCGCCGGGCCAGGTCGTCAGGCGCTCCAGGACGGGGCCGTCCGGCAGGGCGTCCGGGATCAGGGGCATCATGCGGGCCATGAAGGGCGAGCCGAGATGGGCGCAGTGGACGGCCTGCGCCTCGAAGGCGGCGCGGATGGCCTCCCGGCTCATCGCCGGAACCGGTCGGCCAGCCGCGCGAAGGGCCCCTGGGGGCCCGCGCCCCGGCCCGCGTCCGCGCCCGGGTCCCCGGGTGGGGCGGTCCTGGGCGGGGCCTTGGCGCCGGTGCTTGGGCGGGGCGGCGCGGTGCGCAGGGCGACGGCGTTGAGGAAGCGCGGCGCGTCGCCGGCCGCGAGCGCGGGGGCGCCGTCCGAGAGGCCGCGCAGGAGGTCGTCCAGCCAGCCCTCGTCCGCCTTGGCGAAGTCGCGCAGGACGTAGCCCGCGACCGCGTCCTTGTGGCCGGGATGGCCGATGCCGATGCGAACGCGGCCGTATTCGGCGCCGACATGCGCGTGGATGGAGCGCAGGCCGTTATGCCCCGCGTGCCCGCCGCCCGACTTGGCGCGGCACTTTCCGGGGGCGAGGTCGAGCTCGTCGTGAAAGACGGTCACGTCGCCGGGCGCGATCTTGTGGAAGCGCATCGCCTCGCCCACGGCGCGGCCGCTCTCGTTCATGAAGGTCATGGGCTCGAGGAGGAGGACCTTCTCCTCGCCGAGGCGGGCTTCGGCGACGCGGCCATGGAACTTGGCGCGCCAGGGGGTGGCGCCGTGGTCCCCGGCGATGCGCTCCACGGCCATGAAGCCGACGTTGTGGCGGTTGCCGGCGTATCTCGCGCCCGGGTTTCCGAGGCCGACGAAGAGCTTCATGGCGGGACCTCGCGCGCGGCGCTATCTGGGGCGGGACGGAGGAGACAGCATGTATCTGGTGATGAACCGCTTCAAGGTGCGCGCGGGGCGCGAGGCCGATTTCGAGACGCTCTGGGCGACGCGGGAGAGCCGTCTCGGCGGCGTGCCGGGGTTCGAGGGGTTCCGGATGCTGCGGCACCGGCCGCGCGGGGCGGCGCCGGAGGAGGGGGTCACGCTCTACGCCTCGCACACGCAATGGGCTCACGAGGGCGCGTTCCTCGACTGGACGCGCTCGGAGGCGTTCCGCGCGGCGCACCAGGGCGCGGCGGCGCACCGGGACCTCTATGCCGGGGCGCCGGAGCTCGAAGTGTTCGAGGGCGTGCTGGAGGAGATGCCGTGAGCGGATGGGGCGCGGCCGATGCGGACTGGCTGGTGGGCGAGATGGCGGCGGCGGGGCGCGAGGAGCTGATGCCGCGCTTCGGCGATCCGGCGCGGCTGCGCGCGCGGGCGAAGGGCGCGGCGGACGACCTCGTGACGGAGGCGGATCTCGCCTGCGAGGCGCGCCTGACGGCGGCGATCCGGGCGCGGCTGCCCGAGGCCCTCGTCGTGGGCGAGGAGGCGGTGGCGGCGGATGGCGGGACCGTGCCGGGCATCGCGGAGGCGCCCCTGACGGTGATCCTCGATCCGGTGGACGGCACGTGGAACTACGCCTCGGGCGTGCCGCTCTTCGGGATCATCGCGGCGGTGGCCGTGCGGGGCGAGACGGCGTGGGGCGCGATCCACGACCCGGTGACGGGCACCACGATCCGCTCGGACGCGCCGCCCGAGATGGCGCCGCGCGCCGGGGAGGCGATCACCGGGGCGGTGCCGCTGGCGGCGATGGCGCGCCATGTGCGCGGGCCCCTGGCGGCCGCGCTGGCCCCGCTGGGGCGGATCGGGGCGATGCGCGCCTCGGCCTGGGAGTACCGGACGCTGGCCCAGGGGCTGGGGGATTACGCGCTCTCCGGCGCGCTGCACGCCTGGGACCACGCGGCGGGGGCGCTGATCGTGGAGCGGGCCGGGGGGCACGTCGCGATGCTCGACGGCTCGCGCTACGGCCCGGCCCTCACGCGCGGGACGCTGCTGGCGGCGCGCGACGAGGAGACCTGGGACATCGTGCGCGCGGCGATCGGGGACCTGCTCGACTAGCCGCTCACATCTGGGGGATGCGGCGGCCCTCGGCGGTGGCGGCGGCGATCTCGGCGATGCGCCTCGCGCGGGTCGGCGGGGTCTTGGCGAGCGTCACCCATCGCAGGAGGTTCCGGCGGTAAGCCGCTGGCAAGACGTCCCAATCGCCAGCTCCCAACGCGGCCGCGAGGTCGTCCGGGACGATGAGGGCGTCGACGTCGGCATAGGCGTCCCAGAGGCCGCCGGCGCGCCCGGCCTCGACGGCGGCGCGGCCAGGCGGGGCCATGCGGCCCGTCGCCTCCAGCCGCGCGGCGCGGTCCTTGTACGTCGCGGACCAGGCCTGCGTGGCGCGCGGGGCGATGAGCTGCACGGTGCGGGCGGGGTCGGCCGGGTGGACCCAGCGGCGCCCGTCGATCCAGCCCCAGGCGACGAGGGCGTCGAGGAGGGCGGCGGCCGGGAGGTGCTTTGGGTCGCCCTTCTTCCAGGAGACGACGAGGATGCCATCCGTCCGGGCGTGGTTGGCGGCGAGCCATGCCTCGAGCGCGCCGGGCCCGTCGACCTCGACGGAGCCGAAGCGGGCGAGGGCCTCCGCGGCCTTGTCCTGCTGCGTGGGGGGCATGGCGGGGCGCGGGGGGCCGGGCGGCCCCCCGCGGGACCGTCAGTCGTCGGCGCTCTCGTCCACCTCGATGGCGGGCACCTCGTCGGCGGCGACCTCCTCCTCGTCGTCCTCGGCCTGGGAGGCGAGGCCGCTGGGCGGCTGGATGTTGGCGATGACGAAGTCGCGCTCGATGATGGCGCGCGTGCCCTCCGGCAGGGTCACCGAGGAGATGGTCAGCGTGTCGCCGATCTCCAGCCCCGCGACGGAGGCGGTCACCTTCTCGGGGATGTCGCCGGCGGTGCACATCAGCTCGATCTCGGGGCGCACGGTGGTGAGCACGCCGCCCTTCTTGAGGCCGGGGGCCTCGTCCTCGCCGATGATCTCCACCGGGATGAAGAGGTTGATGCGGCTCGTGCGCTTGAGGCGCATGAAGTCGGCATGGGTGGGCAAGTCCTTCACGACGTCGCGCTGCACGTCGCGGCAGATGATGCGCACGTCGTCCTGGCCCTCGACCTTGAGGTTGTAGAGCGTGCTGAGGAAGCGGCCGGCGCGCAGCTTGGTCAGCAGGTCGTCGTATTCGAGGTTGATGGGCAGGGGGTCGGCGCCCCCGCCATACACGATGCCGGGCACGAAGCCCTGCCGGCGTGCGGTGCGGGCGGCCCCCTTGCCCGTCCCCGCGCGCACCTGGGCGTTGAGAGTCGGAATCTCTCCAGCCATGATGTCTCTCCTGATGATGGGCATCCTCCAAGGGTGTATGCCCGGTTGAAGGCGCGGCCCTAGCGCAGGGGGCGGGGCGAGGGAAGGCCCTTGCGGGGGCGCGCGGCGCGTGGAAGCGGGCGGAATGCTCCGCGACGCGATCGCCATCCGCCGCCCCCTCGCGGGCTTCGCCGCCATCGGGGCGATGTGGGGCGCCTTCGCGGCGCAGGTCCCGGTGATCAAGGCGCAGGTCGGCGCGGGGGACGCGCAATGGGGGATGGTGCTCTCGCTCTCGGCGGTGGGGCTGCTGGGCGCGTTGACGCTGGCGCCCTGGCTCGAGCGGCGGGCGGGCGCGTGGTCCCTGCCGATGGCGGCGGCCGCGATGGCGGCGGCGTTCCTGATCCCGGCGGCGGCGGGGGGGCTGGCGGTCGCGGCGGCGGGTCTCTTCCTCGTGGCCGTCGGCTCGGGGGTGACGGACGTGCTGTCGAACGCGCGCCTCTCCGAGATCGAGGCGCGCGAGGGGCGCAGCCTGATGAACCTTGGCCATGCGGGGTTCAGCCTCACCTACGCGGCCTCGGCCTTGATGACGGGCGCGGCGCGCGAGGCCGGGCTCTCCCCGGTGGAGGTGTTCGCCGTGGTGGGGACGGTCGTCGCGCTCCTGGCGTCGGCGGCGCGCTCGCCGGTGGACGCGGCGGGGCCGGATGCCGGGCTGACGCGCCTGCCCTGGCGGATCGCGGTCCTGTGCGGCGGCTTGTGCCTCCTGGCGTTCCAGATCGAGGGCTCGGTCGAGCAATGGTCGGCGCTGCATGTCGAGCGCACGCTGGGCGGGGGCGCGGCGGAGGGCGCGCTGGGCCCGGCGATGCTGGGCCTGACCATGGGGATCGGGCGGCTCTCGGGGCAGGCGGCGACGCGGATCGCGGGGCCGATGGCGGTGGCGGCGGCGGCGGGGGTCCTGACGGCGGCGGGCGCGGGGATCGCGGCGGCGGCGCCGGGGATCGGCGCGGCCTATCTGGGGTTCGGGCTCCTGGGGCTCGGGGTCTCGGTGATCGGGCCGCTGGCCATCGCGGAGGCCGGGCGCCGGGCGCCGCCGGGCGGGCGCACGGGCGCGGTCGCGACGGTGGCGGTGATCGGGTTCGCGGGCTTCTTCGTCGGCCCGCCCCTGATGGGGCTGGTGAGCGAGGCGGCCTCCCTGCGCTGGGCGATCGCGCTGCTGGCGGGGCTCGGCCTGGGATGCGCCGGCCTCGCGTTGATCCTGCGGCGCTAGGCCTCCACCAGCCAGAGCGCGCCGTAGGGCGGCACCATCAGGACGCCGTCCGTGACCGGGGCCGGCGCCTCCGCGAGGGCGCAGCGCAGGGGGCCGGACAGGCCGAGATCGTGGAGCGGGACGCGGCGGGGCTCGTCCCGGACGTTGTGCACGGCGGTCAGGGCGCCGTCGTCGGCCGCGCGGCGGACGGCGAGGATCGCGGGGTCCGGCACGCGCAGGACATGGGTGGGCACGAGGCCGGAAAGCCGCGGGCAGGCCTTGCGCCGCGCCAGGACGTGGGCGGTGTCGGCGAGGATCGCGCGCGCCGTGCGGGCGGCGAGGTCGTCGCCTCGCGCGCGGTCCCAGTCCATCGGCGGGCGCTGCATCCAGCGGCCGTCATCGGCGTATCGGGGGTCGTCCTCCCAGCCGTGCCAGTTGGTCAGGCCGACCTCGTCGCCCATGTAGATCAGGGGGATGCCGCCATGGGCGGCGACGAGGGCGTGGCCCATGCGGATGCGGGCGCGGGCGGTCTCGGCGGCGGGCGCGTCGCCGGCCTCCAGCGCGGCCTCGAGGCCGCTCAGGGAGGCGAGCGTGCCGTTGGTGCGCCGGTCGCCCGTCGCCTCGTTGACCTGGAAGTCGGCGCCGCGGGCGGTGCTGCCGGGGTGATCGCCGCGGTACCAGGCGGCGAGGAACCCCCGGTGGGGGGCCGCGTCCAGGTGGGGCACGTGCGCGGTGTCCTCGGGCGTGATCGCCCAGCCGATGTCGTCGTGGCAGCGCAGGTAGGTGGCCCAAGTTGCGCGGCGGAAGACGGGGGGGAAATGGGTCGCCAGCACGTGCTCGGCCAGCGCGGTCTCGCCGGAGGCGAGGCAGGACCAGAACTGCACCATGAGGTTGTTGTGGTAGGCGAGGTTGCTCTCGCGCCCCTGGTAGCGGCCCTGGCCGAGATAGGTCACGAGGTCGGTCGGCCCGACGATGGCCTCGGCGAGGAAGATGACGGCCGGCGCGGCGATGCGCGTGGCCTGCACGAGCGCCTGCAGGATGTCGTGCACCTCGGGCAGGTTCTGGCAGTTGGTGCCCATGCGCTTCCACATGAAGGCGACGGCGTCTAGGCGGAACACCTCGATCCCCCGGTTCGCCTGCCACAGGATGGTGTCGAGGATGGCGAGCAGGACCTCGGGATTCTCCCAGTTCAGGTCCCATTGGAACGCGTTAAACGTCGTCCAGACGCGGCGGCCGTCCGGCAGGGTCGTGAAGTTGCCCGGGGCCTGGGCGGGGAAGACCTCCAGCAGGGTCTCCTCGAACCGGTCCGGGGCGGGGTCGCCGGGCGGGAAGACGTGGTAGAACGCCTCGGCGTCCGGATCGCCCGCGGCGGCGGCGACGGCCCAGTCGTGCTCGGCGGCGGTGTGGTTGAGGACCATGTCGATGCAGGGGCTGATGCCGGCGGCGCGCAGGGCGGCGCAGGCGGCCTCCAGATCGGCCATGGTGCCGAGGGCGGGGTCGGTCTCGCGGTAGTCCATGACCGCGTAGCCGCCGTCGCTGTCGCCGGGGCGGGGCTTCAGGAGCGGCATCATGTGGGCGTAGGTGATCCCGAGGGACCGGAGGTAGGGGATGCGGCCGGGGATGGCGGCGAGGGAGCCGGCGAAGCGGTCCACGTAGAACACGTAGCCGCACATCTCCTGGCTCAGGAACCAGTTCGGCTCGACGTCGCGCGCGAGGTCGAGACGGCGGAGATCCTCGGGGCGCTCGGCGGCGTGGCGGGTGAGGAGGGCGCGCAGGCGCGGCTCCAGCGCGCCGGCGGCGGAGGGGCCGTAGAGGCGGGCGAGGGGGGCGAGCATGTCGGCGGCGTTGCGGCGCCAGCGCAGCTCGAAGAGCTCGGCGTCGGTGACGGGGGCGGGGCGGTTCAGGTCGGACATACGGGATGCGTAGGGCAGGGCGCGCGCCGGGGCCAGCGGCGGGGAGGGCGCGGGGAAGGCGGCGGGCTCGGGCCCCGTCCGGGGCCGCTCGCCCGCCGCCGCGCGGCCGGGGCCGCGCCGCCCGGACCCGCGGGCGCGGCACGGATCGGGGTGCGCGCGGGTGCCCGCCGCAGGCGCGCCGAAGCCGGAGGCGAGGCCCGGCCCAACGGGACGAGGCGCCGGCAGGCGCCGAGGACGGGCGGGAGCCGCCCCCCCCGCTCACTCCTGCCAGCGGCCCTCGAAGTCCTCGGGGATCATGAGGATGGACCGGTCGACGTCCCGCACGTCGCGGCGCCCGCACAGGGCCATCGAGACGTCGAGCTCGCGGTGGATCACCTCCAGCGCGCGGGTCACGCCGGCCCGGCCCATCGCGCCCAGCCCGTAGATCCAGGCGCGCCCCGAATAGGTGCCGTGCGCGCCCATCGCGAGCGCCTTCAGGACGTCCTGCCCCGAGCGGATACCCGAATCGAGGTGGACCTCCACCCGGTCGCCGACCGCGCGCACGATCCCCGGCAGCGCGCGGATCGAGGAGATCGCGCCGTCGAGCTGGCGGCCGCCGTGGTTCGACACCACGATCGCGTCGCAGCCCACGTCGGCGGCCCGGCGGGCGTCCTCGGCGTCGAGGATGCCCTTGAGGATCAGCTTGCCGCCCCATTCCTCCTTCAGCGCGCGCACCTTGTCCCAGTCGAGCTTGGGGTCGAACTGCTCGGCCGTCCACGTCGTCAGGCTGCGCGCGTCCGACACCCCCTTGGCGTGGCCGACGATGTTGCCGAAGAACCGCCGCCTGGTGCGCAGCATCCCCAGGCCCCAGCCCCACTTGGTCGAGAGGTCCAGGATCGTGGCCGGCGTCAGCGCGGGCGGCGCGGTGAGGCCGTTCTTGATGTCCTTGTGCCGCTGGCCGAGGATCTGCAGGTCCAGCGTCAGCACGAGCGCGTCGCAGCCGGCCGCCCTCGCGCGCTCCAGCGTGGCGCTCACGTAGTCCTTGTCGCGCATGACGTAGAGCTGGAACCAGAACGGCGCGGTGGTGTGCTCGGCCACGTCCTCGATCGAGCAGATCGACATGGTGGAGAGGGTGAAGGGCACGCCGAACGCCTCGGCCGCCTGGGCCGCCAGGATCTCGCCGTCCGCGTGCTGCATGCCCGTGAGGCCGACGGGGGCCAGCGCCATCGGCATCGCGACCTCGCGGCCGATCATCGTCGAGCGCGTCGAGCGGTCCTCCATGTCGACGGCGACGCGCTGGCGCAGGCGGATGAGGTCGAAGTCCGACGAGTTCTCGCGGAAGGTCTGCTCGGTCCAGGACCCGCTCTCGGCGTAGTCGTAGAACATGCGCGGCGCGCGGCGCTTGTGCAGGCGGCGCAGGTCCTCGATCTCGGTGATGACTGGCATCGCGCCCCTCCCGGCCGGTGGAACCGGTGTAGCGCCGGGCACCGGGGGACGGAAGCGGCGCGCGATGTCGCGGGGGGGCTTGCCTCCGGGGGGCACGTCGCGGAACGCTGCGGCGCGAGGAGGCCCCGCCATGGCACAGCTCTACCCGTTCGCCGATCCCGTCGCCCTTCGCGAGGCGCCGCCGCGCGTGATCGTCCGCGGGGAGGGCGCCCGCGTCTGGGACGAGGACGGGAACCGTTTCCTCGACGCGGTGGCCGGGCTCTGGTGCGCCTCGCTCGGGTTCAGCCACGAGGAGCTGGCGCGGGCGGCCTACGACCAGATGACGACGCTAGGCTACTATCACAGCTTCAAGGGGCGGGCGGCGAAGCCCGCGGACGACCTGGCGGCCAAGCTGGTCGAGGTCACGCCGGAGGGGATCGACGAGATCTTCCTCGCCTGCGGCGGCTCGGAGGCGGTGGACACCGCGATCAAGTTCGCCCGAGCCTATCGCAACGCGACCGGCGAGCCGGGCCGCAAGAAGATCATCGCCCGGACCGGCGCCTATCACGGCAGCCTGGGGATGAGCGCGGCCCTCACGGGGATGGACTACGTGCATGACGGGTTCGACATGCCCGGCGGGATCGTCCGGATCGGGCGGCCGCACCATCACGGCGACGCCCGGCCCAACGAGGGCGAGGCGCAGTTCTCCGCGCGCCTGGTCGCCGAGCTCGAGGAGGCGATCGACGCCGAGGGGCCCGAGACGATCTGCGCGATGATCGGCGAGCCGGTGATGGGCGCGGGCGGGGTGATCGTGCCGCCGGAGGGGTACTGGCCAGCGGTACGCGAGGTCCTGGACCGGCACGGCATCCTGATGATCGCGGACGAGGTGATCAACGGGTTCGGGCGGCTGGGCCCGTGGTTCGGCAGCGACCTCTACGGGATGCGCCCGGACATGATGGTGATGGCCAAGCAGCTCTCGAGCGCGCTGGCGCCGGTCTCCGCCGTCGGGATGTCGCGCGCGATCGCGGACGCGCTGGCGCGGCAGTCGCACGCGCTGGGCACGTTCGGGCACGGGGTGACCTATGGCGGCCATCCGGTCGCCTGCGCCGTCGCGCTCAAGACGATCGAGATCTACGAGCGCATGGGGCTCGAGGCCCACGTCGCGGCGAAGGCGGGCGTGCTGGAGCGCGCGCTCTCGCGGTTCCGCGGGATGCCGGGCGTGGGCAACGTGCGGCAGGTCGGCCTGATCGCGGCGGTGGAGGTGGACCCGGACGCCGGCCTGACCGGCGCGGCGGTGGGCGCGGAGGCCGAGGCGCGGGGGGTGTTCGTGCGGATCGTCGGCGAGTCGCTGTGCATCTGCCCGCCCTACGTGATCGAGGACGAGGAGATCGGGACGATCGCCGACGTGCTGGAAGCGTCGATCACCGCCTGCATGAAGAGGAGAGCCGCATGAGCCGGACCGTCACCGTCGCCGCCACGCAGATGGCGTGTTCCTGGTCGATCGAGGAGAACCTCGACGCCGCCGAGGCGCTCGTGCGGGAGGCGGCCGGGAAGGGCGCGCAGATCGTCCTCCCGCAGGAGATGTTCTCGGGGCATTTCTACGCGTTCAACGACTGGAAGTCGGCGCATTTCGCCCATGCCGAGACGCTGGACGGCCCGACCGTGAGCCGGATGCGCGGCGTCGCGCGAGAGCTGGGCGTGGTGATCCCGTGCAACTTCTTCGAGCGCGCGAACCACGCCTACTACAACACCGTGGCGATGATCGACGCGGACGGATCGGTGCTGGGCATCTACCGCAAGACGCACATCCCGGGCGGGCCGCCGGGCTGCTTCGAGAAGATATACACCTCCTACGGCGACACCGGGTTCCGGGCGTTCGACACGGCCTACGGGCGGATCGGCTCGGCCGTCTGCTGGGACCAGTGGTTCCCGGAGAGCGCGCGGATCATGGCCCTGATGGGGGCGGAGGTGCTTTTCTACCCCACGGGGATCGGCTCGGACTGCCACGACCACTGGGAGGTGGTGATGCGCGGGCACGCGGGCGCGAACCTGATGCCGCTGGTGTGCTCGAACAGGATCGGGACCGAGACGGGCGACCTCGGAACGACGACCTTCTTCGGGCAGGCGTTCATCGCCGGGCCCTTCGGGGAGATCCGGCAGCGGGCGGACGCGGTGACGCCCGGCGTGCTGGTGGAGACCTTCGACCTCGACGCGATCGCCGAGGCGCGGGCGAACTGGGGCGTGTTCCGCGACCGCCGGCCGGACGCGTACGGCCCGCTCCTGACGCTGGACGGCGAGACGCCGGGCCTGATGACGGGCGGCGGCGGAGGGCGGCGGGCGCCGGCGCCGACGCGGCCCGCCATGGGCGAGACGCTGCCGCTCGGCATCCATCTCGGGACGGAAGCGCGCGCGGACTAGTTCGACCTCGAACTGGATTGACGGGACGCGGCGGGGCGGATATTGGTTCGACATCGCACTAGATGGAGAGCCGCCATGAACATATCCCGCCGCCGCGCGATCGCCCTCGTCGGGGGCGCTGGCCTGGCCGCCGCCGGGGGCGGCACCGCCCTCTTCGCCGCGACGCGCACGCCCGAGCGCGCCCTCGCCCCCTGGGCCGCCGCGGGCGGGCACGCCGACCTGCGCCTGCACGCGTTCTCCCACGCGCTGCTGGCGCCGAACCCGCACAACCTCCAGCCCTGGCTCCTCGAGCTGACCGGGACGGACGGCGCGGTCCTGCACCGGGATCCGGAGAAGGCCCTGCCGCAGACCGACCCGATGGACCGGCAGGTCCATATCGGCTTCGGCTGCTTCCTGGAGCTGGCGCGCATGGCCGCCGCCGAGCGGGGGACGGGCATGGACGTGGCCCTCTGGCCCGAGGGCCCGGACGGGCCGGTCGCGGCCATCGCCTTCGCCGGGGAGGCGGCTGCCGATCCACTCTTCGCCGCCGCGATGGACCGGCGGTCCTGCAAGGAGCCCTTCGCCGCGACGCCGCTCACGGACGCGCACGCCGCCGCGCTGGCGCCGCATGCCGACATCCTGCGGGACCATGGCGCCGTCGCCGCGCTCCGCGACCTGACCTGGCGGGCCTGGCTGGTGGAGGCGCACACGCCCCGCACCATGCGCGAGAGCGCCGAGCTGATGCGCTTCGGCCGGGCGCAGATCGAGGCGCGCCCGGACGGGATCGACATGGGCGGCCCCATGCTGGAGGGGCTATGGCGCGCCGGGCTCCTCGATGCGGAGGCGGTCGTCGACGAGGGCAGCGCCGCCTTCGCCTCGGGCGCCGCGATCTACGAGGAGATGCTGGCGGCCACCCCGGCCTATGCGGTGATGGTCGCCGGGGACGCGCCCGCGGACCGGATCGAGGTCGGGCGCCGCTGGCTGCGCCTGAACCTCGCGGCGACGGCGGCGGGCGTGTCCCTGCACCCGGTGAGCCAGGCCCTGCAGGAGTTCCCCGAGATGGAGGAGGTCCGCAGCGAGGCGCACCGGCTGCTCGCCCCCGGCGGCGGCACGGTGCAGATGCTGGGCCGCCTGGGCTACGGGCCGCAGGTGGCGCGCACGCCGCGGTGGCCGCTGGAGGCGAAGCTGCTCTGACTGGCGGGCGGCGGGGCGGGGCGGTAGGTCGTGGCCATGACCGACCGCCCCGCCACGGCCGAGCTCTTCGCCGTGTTCAACGAGATCGCGATCATCGAGCAGCTCGCGCGCTCGATGTTCGAGGCCAGGCTGCCGCCCGGGATGACGGTGCCGCACTTCTCGGTCGTCTCGCACCTGTCGCGGGGCGCGGACGGGGGCACCCCGCTGGAGCTGGCGCGCGCGTTCCAGGTGCCCAAGACGTCGATGACCAACACGCTGGCGGGGCTGGAGCGGCGCGGGCTGGTGGAGACGCGCCCCAACCCCGAGGACGGGCGGTCCAAGCGGGTGTGGCTCACCCCGGCGGGCCACGCGTTCCGCGACGAGGCGATCGGCGCGCTCGGCCCCGACCTCGCGGCGATCGACGCGGGCCTGGACGGCGCGCGGCTCGCGGCCCTCCTGCCGGAGCTGATCCGCATGCGCGAATGGCTCGACCGGCGGCGGGACGGGTGAGCCTCATTCAAGAGGTCTGGCCGCCCGATCACTCAATGATGCCAAGATCGCTTACTATCGCTCCGTCTCCACGTCGATAAACGACGAGCGATCCTCGCGCAATACGTACACCGTATCCCGCGCCGAGGACCGCGCTTGGGGCGGTCTCCGAGATAATGGCCGTCGCCTTATCGAGTTGTCTCGTAAACCGCAGGAACGTTCCGGCGCTCGACACCATGCCGTTCCCTGGCAAGTAATACTTGTCCCGATACTGGAACATAGAATTAGAGCCACGGACAAGCGACGAGTGGGCGCCGTCGACATCATTCAACCGGGATAGTCCGTTTACACCGCGGACTTCCCAACGCTCGAGTATTGACGGCGTGCGCTCCGCGAGCAGGTCTAATAACGGGCCGTCCATCTGGATCGGATGCCGCTTGAAGGCGAGGATCGTGGCTGTTCCCAGATACAGATGGACGAGCAGCGTTCTATCCGTCCCCTTCCGAAGATAAGGGTCCGACAAAGAAGGCCTTGGCAGCAACAAATGCCCAAGGTGAAGATGGGCAATGCCCCAGCCAAAGTAAAGATGGTCCTTGGTGCTCCGACATAATGCCGTCTTGCCAAACGCTCTCCGAGACACTCGGTCATGGAGAGCGTGGCCTCCTTCGAGGCGATGTTCGATCTCATTCAAGATTTTGGCATTAGCGGCAATCTTCCCAGCCGGGATAGCGTTGACGACTTTTCGCGGGACGGGCGCAATGCGTCGCGCGATAAGGTGCAGCAGGAGGATGAACTGCCGCTCCAGCTCCTCGAATGAAGCATTCGCTGGCGGTACGATGTTGTGCGCGATAAGCGCGCAACGAAAATCGTTCGCGAGACCGAGCGGATTGGCGCCAGCGGCTGGTCGGGGCCGCACCGACTCTATTTCCGTTCTCCGGGTGTTGGGACGCCGTGCGCCCCGTCCGCCAGCGCGCGGACATAGGCGAGCACCTCGTCCGGCGAGCGGCCCATGCCGATCTCCTTGACGATGGCGGAGCCCACGACGCAGCCATCGGCGACGGCGGCGATCTCCCGCGCCTTCTCGGGGGTGCGGATGCCGAAGCCGACGATGACGGGCAGGTCGGTGGCGCGCTTGATGCGGGCGACCTCGGGCGCCACGTCCGCGCCCTGGGCGGCCGCGGCGCCCGTCGTGCCGGTGACCGAGACGTAGTAGACGAAGCCGGACGCGCCGCGCATCACCGCCGGCAGGCGCGCGTCGTCGGTCGTGGGCGTGGCGAGGCGGACGAAGTCGATCCCGGCCGCGAGGGCGGGCAGGCACAGCTCCTCGTCCTCCTCGGGGGGCAGGTCGACGACGATGAGCCCGTCGACGCCGGCGGCCTTCGCGTCCGCGAGGAACCGCTCCACCCCGTGCGAGAAGATCGGGTTGTAGTAGCCCATGAGGACGATCGGCGTCGCGTCGTCCCCCTCCCGGAAGGCGCGCACCGTCTCCAGCGTGCCGCGCAGGGTCATGCCGCCGGCGAGCGCGCGCTGGCCGGCGAGCTGGATGTCGGGGCCGTCGGCCATGGGATCGGTGAAGGGCAGGCCGAGCTCGATCACGTCGACTCCGGCGGCGGGCAGGCCGCGCAGGATCCGGAGCGCGGTGGCGGCGTCGGGGTCGCCGGCCATGGTGTAGGTCACGAACGCCTTGCCGCCCCGCGCGGCGAGGGCGTCCAGCGTGGTCTTCAGGCGGCTCATGGCGGTCCCTCGCTCGGTGCGGGGCCCGTGATGCGCGCGCGCGCGCCGCGAGGCAAGCGCGCCCCTTGGCGAGACGGGTGCGCCGCCCCTATCTACGGGGCATGAACTATCTCCTGGCGCTCCTCCTGCCCCCGCTCTCCATCCTGCTGGCCGGCCGTCCGATCGTGGCGGTCATCAGCTTCCTCGTCTGGGTCCCGGCGATCATCATCTCCGGGGGGCTCGGCCATCCGGCGTTCATCGTGCTGGCCTGGATCATCATCTTCGAGCGGAGACGAGACCGCGCGGCCTGACGCTTGATCTTCGGCGCGGCGCGGCCCATGCGGGCGCGCCGCCTCGGGAGGATGACGCGATGGGTTTCAGGATGGGCATCGTCGGGCTGCCGAACGTCGGCAAGTCCACGCTCTTCAACGCGCTCACCCGCACGGCGGCGGCGCAGGCGGCGAACTTCCCGTTCTGCACCATCGAGCCGAACGTGGGCGACGTGGCCGTCCCGGACGCGCGGCTCGACCGCCTGACCGCCATCGCCGGCTCCAAGCAGACGGTTCCGACGCGCATCACCTTCGTGGACATCGCGGGGCTGGTGAAGGGCGCGTCCAAGGGGGAGGGGCTGGGCAACCAGTTCCTCGCCAACATCCGGGAGACCGACGCGATCGCCCACGTCCTGCGCTGCTTCGAGGACGGGGACGTGACCCACGTGGAGGGGCGCGTCGATCCGGTCGCGGACGCGGAGACCATCGAGACCGAGCTGATGATCGCCGACCTCGAGAGCGTCGAGCGGCGGCTCACGGGCCTCCAGCGCAAGGTGCGCGGCGGCGACAAGGAGGCGGTGCAGCAGGAGCGGCTCCTGAAGGCCGCGGGCGCCGCGCTCGAGGCCGGGCGCCCGGCGCGCTCGGTGGACGTGGACCCCGAGGACGCGCGCGCCTGGGCCGGGCTGCAACTCCTGACGACCAAGCCGATCCTCTACGTGTGCAACGTCGGCGAGGAGGAGGCGGCGCAGGGCAACGCGCTCTCTTCCGCCGTCGCGGAGATGGCGCGGGCGCAGGGGGCCGCGCATGTCGTCATCAGCGCGGCCATCGAGGAGGAGATCGCGCAGCTCCCCCCCGAGGACGCGGCCGAGTTCCTGGAGGGGCTGGGCCTCGAGGAGCCGGGGCTCGACCGCCTGATCCGCGCCGGCTACGCGCTCCTCGACCTGCAGACCTACTTCACCGTGGGGCCGAAGGAGGCGCGGGCCTGGACGATCCGGCGGGGCACGGCCGCGCCGCAGGCGGCGGGCGTGATCCACGGCGATTTCGAGCGCAAGTTCATCCGCGCCGAGACCATCGCCTATGACGACTTCGTCTCGCTCGGCGGGGAGCAGCCGGCCAAGGAGGCGGGCCGGATGCGCGCCGAGGGCAAGACCTACGTGGTCAAGGACGGCGACGTCCTGCACTTCCTCCACGGCGGCTAGCCCAGGCGGGCACGGGGGCGCCCCGTCAGCCGAGGAGGAGGGCGTCCCAGAGGTCGTCCATGTCGGCGCCGCGCAGCGTGAGGTGCCCGCCGTTGAGGTCGAGGACCACGCCGTGCCCGCGCTCCTGCGCGGCGTCCATGACGTCCTGCCGCGAGCCGAAGCCCTCGAGCCGCAGGACGTCCTCGCCACGACCGAGATCGGTGATCACGTCCCGGCCGTCGCCGCGCGCGAAATGGAAGGTGTCGGCGCCCGCGCCGCCGGTCATCACGTCGCGCCCGCGCCCGCCGTCCAGCTCGTCGTTCCCGGCGCCGCCCAGGAGGCGATCGCGCCCGGCGCCGCCATGGAGTTGGTCCGCCCCGCGATTGCCGTGCAGCGCGTCGCGCCCGGCGCCGCCGTGCAGGTCGTCCGCGCCGCGCCCGCCACGGAGGTCGTCCGCGCCGCGCCCGCCGCGCAGGGCGTCGCCGCCCGCGCCGCCGCGAAGCTCGTCGGCGCCGTGGCCCGCGCGCAGGTCGTCCGCGCCCGCGCCGCCGCGCAGGGTGTCGGCGCCCGAGCCGCTGCGCAGGGTGTCGTCGCCGCCGCCGCCGCGCAGCACGTCCTTGCCGCCGCGGCCCAGGAGCGTGTCGGCCCCGCCGCGCCCGGCCAGGACGTTGTCCCCCGCGCTGCCGCCCAGCCAGTCGTCGCCCCGGCCGCCGAGGGCGACCTCGATCGCGGCGTCGAAGGCGACCGCGGCGACGCGCTGCTCGCCCAGATAGGAGAACGCGCCCTCGCGCAGGTCGATGCGCGCGTCGAGATGGGTGTCGCCGGCGGCGATCACGTCGCGCCCCCCGGTGTCCAGGACGACGGGCACGTGCCCGTCCCCGGCGTCGAGCGCGAGGCGGTCGCCGCGCGAGCCGGCCCCATCGCTCTCACCCCAGAGGAACTGCAGCGCCATCACGTCGAGGATCTGGTAGGCGCCCTCGTCACTGCCGTCCCCGAACGGGTCGTCCGTGTAAGACATGAGGGTGTAGCCCTTGTTCTCGTAGACGTCCGGCAGGGTGACGCCCTCGAACGGGTGGGCGAGGCCGAGGGCGTGGCCGATCTCGTGGCGGATGAGGTCCGGCTCGCCGGTCAGGTCGAGATCGGCGTCGAAGACGGCGAAGGCCTCGTAGGCGGTCATCCGGCCGTCGCGCCAGGCCCAGGCCGCGCCGCCCTCGCCGATGCCGACCCGCACGTCGGCCTTGCCGAAGTCGAGCCGGGGATCGGCGGCGCCCGGCGTCTCGACGAAGCGGATGTTGGCGAAGCTCTCGATCTCGTCGAGGGCGGCGCGGGTGGCGGCCTCCTCGGCGGCGGTGAACGGGACCCAGCCGTCATACCCGCCGATGACGGGCAGGGTGGCGGGCTGCTCGGCGCGGAAGGCGTAGGTGAAGACGATGGGGTCGTCATCGGCGGTGTTGAACGGGGGGGTGAGCCCGCCGAAGTCGAAATGCATGGCCTCGATAAGATCGTTGCTTAGCATGTCGGCCCGGCTCCCGTGACGTGAACAGTTCGGCTCGGTGCCCTCGGATCGTTTCCCGTAACACGTCGGCGCCGCATAGGAAGGCTATCGCGCCACGCGGCGGCCCCCTGATGGGCGGATTCCGGCGAACCGGGGGCGGATGCGTTCATCGCGCGCGCATCGCTCCATCGCGCGGTAACCATGGGATCATGTCGCGCGGGCGCGCCTCAGGGCCGGCCCGGAGCGGTGCGAAAGGCGCCTTGCCCGTGGGCCGCCCGCCCCGTAGACCCGCCCGCGGAGACGTGGCCGAGTGGTCGAAGGCGCTCCCCTGCTAAGGGAGTAGGCGGGAAACCGTCTCGAGGGTTCGAATCCCTTCGTCTCCGCCAGCCGCCCCCCGGGGGCCGGATTCGGGCGGGCGTCATGCCGACCTCCAAGCGGGACTTCCTGGCCTCCCTGGAGATCGTGTCGGGCACCGTGCGCGAGGGCGCCCTGAGCCTCTACGCGGTCATGCGGGACGAGGCGTTCTTCCTGCCGGCCTTCCTGAGCCATTACCGCTCCATCGGGGTGGAGCAGTTCGTGATCCTCGACGATCGCTCGGTCGACGGCACCGCGCAGATGCTGCGCGCCGCGCCCGATTGCGTGCTTCTGCGCGCGCCCTGGCGCTTCGGCGACGTGCTGACGCTGCGCCGGGCGGGGCTCTGGACCCGGCGGCGGCGGGCCGGGACGGTCTTCAAGGAATGGGCGCCGGACCGCTTCTTCGCCGGGCGCTGGGCGCTCCATGCCGACGCGGACGAGTTCCTCGTGCTGCCGCCGGGCGCGCCGGACCTGCGCGCGGCGATCGCCATGCTGGAGGCGCGCGGGGCGCGGTGCTGCGCGGCCTCCGTGGTGGAGGCGTTCCCCGAGGGGCTGGAGGGGCTCGCGCCGCATCCGCCCGCGGCCGGGCTGGCAGACCTGATGGAGCGCTATCCGATGATCGAGCCGCGGCCGGTCCTGCGGCTGCGCCCGGGGCGGCAGGCGGCGCGCATCGCGCCCTCCAAGACCGGCGCGCTCATGGCCGCGCACGGGGTGCCCGGCACGGCCGGCTCGGCGCGGGTGAAGACGCCGCTCCTGCGCCATGCCTGGCCCGCACGCCGCCGCGGCTCGCACAAGGCGAGCGTGCCGCCGCCCTCCTGGGCGATGCTGACGGTGCTGCACTTCGTCTTCACCGCGCAGATGCGGGCCAAGGTCGAGCGCGCGCGCGCCTGGCGCGCGCATGTGGACGGCGCGGCGAGCTACGACCGCTACGCCGCGCTGCTGGACGCGCTCGAGGCGTCGGGCGGCGCCATCGCCGGGCCGGACAGCGCGCCCTATGCCGGGCCGGGGCAGCTCATGGCGTCGGGCCTGATGCGCTGGCCAGGGGCGGCGGGCCCATGACCTCCGCACATCCGCGCGAGGCGGCGCGCGGATGTGCGGCATGGGCGCGCGCGGGGGTTGACGGGCGGGCCGGGCGCGCCTCTTTCGATGTCGAAGGGGAGGAACGCGCATGATCCCGGAGCTCGGACATCTGTCCCTCACGCTGGCGCTCGCGGCCGCTCTCGTGCAGTCGGTCCTGCCGATCTGGGGCGCGGCGCGCGGGGACGCGGCCTGGATGGCCACGGGGCGCGCCACGAGCGTGCTCATCGCGGCGCTCGCGGCGCTGGCCTTCGCGGCCCTGATGCGCTCCTTCGTCGTCTCGGACTTCTCGGTCGTCAACGTCGTCGCCAACAGCCACTCGGCCAAGCCGATGCTCTACAAGGTCGCGGCCACCTGGGGCAGCCACGAGGGCTCGCTCCTCCTGTGGGTGCTGATCCTCGCGATCTTCGGCGCCGCCGTCGCGCTCCTGGGCGCGAACCTGCCCGAGGGCCTGCGCGCGCGCGTGCTCTCGGTGCAGGCGTGGATCATGGCGGCGTTCATCGGGTTCATGGTGTTCACCTCCAACCCGTTCGACCGGCTGGAGGCCGTGCCCCTCGACGGCACCGACCTCAACCCGCTGCTGCAGGACATCGGCCTCGCGCTGCACCCGCCGCTCCTCTACCTCGGCTATGTCGGGCTCTCGATCGTGTTCAGCTTCGCGGTCGCCGCCCTGATCGAGGGGCGGGTCGATCCGGCCTGGGCGCGCTGGGTGCGGCCCTGGACGCTGGCGGCGTGGATGGCGCTGACGGGCGGGATCGCTCTGGGGTCCTGGTGGGCGTATTACGAGCTCGGCTGGGGCGGCTGGTGGTTCTGGGACCCGGTGGAGAACGTCAGCTTCATGCCGTGGCTGGCGGCGACCGCGCTCCTGCACTCCGCGATCGTCACGGAGAAGCGGGACGCGTTCAAGTCGTGGACGATCCTCCTGGCGATCCTGGCGTTCTCCATGTCGATCTTCGGCACGTTCATCGTGCGCTCGGGGCTGCTGACCTCGGTGCACGCCTTCGCGGTGGACCCCGAGCGCGGGCTCTACATCCTGGGCCTCCTGACGGTGGCGGTGGGGGGCAGCTTCGCGCTCTTTGCCTGGCGCGCGCCGGCGATGGAGCCGGGCGGCCTTTTCCGCCCGATCAGCCGGGAGGGGGGCCTCCTCGTGAACAACCTCGCCCTCGCCACGGCGCTGGCGACGGTGCTGTTCGGCACGCTCTATCCCCTCCTCCTCGAGGGCGTGACGGGGGAGAAGATCTCCGTCGGGCCGCCCTATTTCAACGCGACCTTCCTGCCGGTGGCGCTGCCGCTCCTGATCGCCATGGGCGTGGGCCCGCTCCTGCCGTGGAAGCGGGCGGACCTCGCGGCGGCGGCCTCGCGCCTCAAATGGGTCGCGGGGCTGACCGTGCTGGCCTTCGTCGGCATCCTGGCGGTCTCCTCGGGTGGCGGCGTGCTCGCGGTCGCGGCGATGGCGGCGGCGGCGTGGCTGCTGCTGGCGACGCTCTACGAATGGGGCGCCAAGGTGCGGCTCTGGTC
Organism: uncultured Alphaproteobacteria bacterium; assembly: GCA_963833115.1. Classification (GTDB taxonomy): domain Bacteria; phylum Pseudomonadota; class Alphaproteobacteria; order Rhodobacterales; family Rhodobacteraceae; genus Hasllibacter. Next base: position 1,565,165 of record CAWHWS010000002.1, read on the forward strand.
CGAGCCGTCCTCGGCCCTCCGGCGGGCATGCGCCCTCCCGCGCGCGGCGCACGGGATGACGCTCGCCCATGCCGGGATCGCGGTGCTGGCGATGGGGATGACGGGCTCCTCGGCCTGGAAGACGGAGGTCGTGACCTTCGCCGAGGCCGGCACGACGATCGAGGTCGCGGGCTATGCGCTCACGCTGCGCGGGGTGGAGCGGGTGCAGGGGCCGAACTGGATCGCCGACCGCGCGACGCTGGACGTGGAGCGGGGCGGCGAGGCGGTGGCGGTCCTGCGACCCGAGCGCAGGTTCTACCCGGTGGCCGGCATGCCGACGACCGAGAGCGCGATCCGCTCGACGCTCGCGGGCGACCTCTACGCCACGATCGGCGAGCCCGCGACCGGCGGGGACGGCACGCGCTGGACCCTGCGCGTCCTCTACGAGCCGCTGGTCGGGCTGATCTGGCTCGGCGCGCTCATGCTCGTCGGCGGCGGGGGGCTGTCGCTCTCGGATCGGCGCCTGCGGGTGGGCGCGCCGCGCCGCTCGGCGGCCCCGGCGGGGGTCCCGGCGGAGTGAGGCGCTGGGTCTTCTTCCTGCCGCTCGCCGTGCTGGCGGTGTTCGGGGGCTTCGCGCTCTGGGGGTTGACCTCGGGGCGGGACCCGAACGCGGTGCCCTCGGCCCTCATCGGGCGCGCGCCGCCGGCGACCGCGCTGCCGGCCCTGCCGGGCTCCGGCGTGCCGGGGTTCGACTCCGCCGCGCTGGGGGAGGGCCCGGTCCTGGTCAACGTCTTCGCCTCCTGGTGCGTGCCCTGCCGGGCCGAGCATCCAGAGCTCGTGCGCATGGCCGCCGAAGGGATCGCCGTGCACGGCATCGCCTACAAGGACGCGCCCGAGGACGCGGCCGCGTTCCTCGCCGAGCTGGGCAACCCCTACGCCACGGTCGGCGTCGACGAGCCCGGCCGCGCCGGCATCGACTGGGGCATCACCGGCGTGCCCGAGACCTTCGTGATCGCGGGGGGGCGCATCGTCCACCGCGCCGCCGGCCCCCTGGTGAACGAGACCGCCATCGCCCCGGTGCGCGCCGCGCTGGAGGCTGCGCGGTGAGGGCCCTGGCCCTGGCCCTGATGCTGCTCGCCGCGCCCGCGATGGCGGTCGAGCCCGACGAGATCCTCGCCGACCCCGCGCTCGAGGCCCGCGCGCGGCAGATCGGGACGACGCTGCGCTGCGTCGTCTGCGCCTCCGAGCCGATCGAATCGAGCCGGGCCGGCATGGCGCGCGACATGCGCATCCTCGTGCGCGAGCGCCTCACGGCCGGCGACAGCGACGCCGCGATCTACGCCTACATGACCGAACGCTACGGCAATTACGTCCTGTTCCGCCCGCCGTTCAAGCCGTCGACCTATGCGCTCTGGACGCTGCCCTTCGCGCTCATCGGCGGGATCGCCGTGGCGGGGGGGCTGGCCCTGCGCCGCCGCGCCGGGCCGGCCGGGCCCGCGCCCCTGACACCCGCCGAGCGGGCGGAGCTGGACCGGCTCGGCTAGCGGGCGGCGGCGATCGCGTCGACCACCTGCCGCGTCGTCAGCAGCTCGGATAGCGCGATCCCGTCCGGCGCGCCCGGCCCGTAGACCACGTTGAGCGGGATGCCCGCCCGGCCGTGCGCCCCGAGATAGTCGGCGATCGCCGGATCGGGGCGCGTCCAGTCGGCGCGCATGGCCACGGTGCCCTCCGCCGCCAGGAGGCCCGCCACCGGCTCTCGGTCCAGCACGGCCAGCTTGTTGGCCTTGCAGGTCAGGCACCAGTCGGCGGTCACGTCGACGAAGACGGTGCGCCCGGCGGCCACCTGCGCGGGGATGTCCGCGGCGTCGAACGCCTCCCATCCGGCGGTGGCGGCGGCGCGCGCGGCCGGGGCGGGCACCAGCATAGGCGCCAGGATCGCCCCCGCCCCGAGCGCCAGCGCCGCCGGGAGCGCCACGCGGCGCAGGAGCGGCGCCAGGGCCGCGGCCGTCGCCAGGGCGCCCGTCAGGACCGCGGCGGGCAGGCCCGCGCCGCGCGCCATGACCCAGAGGAGCCAGAGCGCCGTGAGCGCCAGCAGCGCCGCCATGAGGGCCTTCACCAGGAGCATCCACCGCCCCGGGCGCGGCAGGCGCGCGACCAGCCCCGGCCGCGCCGCGACCAGGAGGTAGGGCGCCGCGAGCCCCAGCCCCAGCGCGCCGAAGATCGCCAGCGTCACGGGCGCCGCCGCGGCGAAGGCGACCGCGACCGCCGTGCCCAGGAACGGCGCCGAGCAGGGCGTCGCCAGGACCGCCGCGAAGGCGCCGGCCGCGAAATCGCCCGCGTGCCCGCCGCGCCCCTGCGCCAGCGCCGTCTGCCAGGAGGAGGGCAGGGTCGCCTCCCAGGCGCCGGCGAGCGACGCGGCGAAGAGCGCCAGGACCAGGACGAGCGCCGCCAGGAACGGCGGCGACTGGAACTGCACCCCCCAGCCCACCGACATGCCCGCCGCGCGCGCCGCGATCACGAGGCCCGCGAGCCCCAGGGCGAAGGCCATCACCCCGGCGGCGGAGGCGAGGAACCCCGTGCGCACCCGGGCCGCCGACTGCCCCGCGCCCGCGACCGCGCCCGCCAGCTTGATCGTCAGGACCGGGAGCACGCAGGGCATCAGGTTGAGGACGAGCCCGCCGAGGAAGGCCGCCGCCAGGGCGCCCAGGAGCGGGACCGCGGGCCGCGGCGGGGCGGGCGGCGTGGCCGCCTCGGGGGCGGGGAAGGTGGCGGCGCGCGCCCCGTCCACGATCGTGAGGTCGATGGGCGTGACCTCGATGGGAGAGGGCGGCACCGTCACCGGCAGGCGCGCCCAGAGCGTGCGCCCCCCGTCCGTCAGCCGGATGTCCGGCGCGCCGAAGCCCGCCCGCCCGGCCTCTGGGAAGACGTCCGGCGCGCGGAGCGGCGGGTCGGCCGCGACCTCGATCGTCAGCGCCTCGCCGGACAGGTGCGCCGCGCGAAGCGTGAGGCCCGCGGCCTCCGCCGTGACGGGCACGCGGTCCGCCGCCGCGGCGATGAGGTCGGCGGACGCGCCGTCCACCCCGCCGCCCGCCGGCAGGTCCAGCGAGAGGGCCGCCGTCTCCGGCACGCAGATCTCGGCGCAGACCAGCAGCCGCACCTCGGCGCGCAGGCGGGCGGGCGCGCCCGGGTCGGCCAGCGCGACGCGCACCGGGAACAGCACCGTGCCGGCATAACCGAAATTCTCGATCTCGAAGGCGGTGAACCGGCTCGGCGCCGGATAGAGCAGCTCCGCCGACGCGACGTTCTGAGATCCCGACCAGTCGATCTCGGGCGGCAGGCCGACCTCCCCGGCGCTGCGCCAGTAGGTCTTCCACCCGGGCTTCATCGCCACCTCGATCCCGGCGGAGAGGGCGCCGGCGCCGGGCGCCACGCCGTCCTCGGCGGTGAGCAGCCGCATCGTCGCGGTCGCCCCCTCCACCGGCGGGCCGGAGGCGGCCATCGCGGCGACGGGCAGGGCGAGGACGAGGAGGAGGATGCGGAGGATCATGCCCCCCGCATGCCCCCGGGCGCGCCGCCGGGCAAATGATACCCCCGTGAACCCCCCCGCCGGATCGTGGCGACCCGCGTCAGACGACGAAGACGGGCGTCCCCAGGGGCACGCGCTCGTAGAGACCGATCACGTGTTCGTTCACCATGCGGATGCAGCCGTTGGACGCGTTCGTCCCGATGGAGGCGGGCGCGGTCGTCCCGTGGATGCGGAAGAACGTGTCCGCCCCGCCGCGGAAAAGATAGAGCGCCCGTGCGCCCAGCGGGTTGTCCGGCCCGCCCGGCATGCCGTCGGCGTATTTCTCGTAAGCGGCGGGATCGCGCTCGATCATCTCGGGCGTCGGCGTCCAGGAGGGCCATTCCTTCTTGGCGCCGATGACCGCCGCGCCCGTGAACTCGAGCCCCGCCTGGCCCACGCCGATGCCGTAGCGGATCGCGCCGCCCGGCTCGTCGACCCAGTAGAGGAACCGCTCCGCCGTGGAGATCAGGAGCTGGTTCGCGGCGTAGTTCTCCTTGGTCGCGACGCGCGTGGGCCACCAGATCGGGTCGAGCTGGAAGCCCTGCGCGAGGGCGGGCGCGGCGAGCGTGGCGGCGCCGGCGGCGAGCGTGCCGAGGGCGGCGCGGCGGGAGATCGGATCGGGACGGGCCATCGGCGCGGCTCCTTCGAATCGGGGGGCGGGGGCGGCGCGGGCCGCCGGCGATGATGCGCCGACGCTACACCGGACCGCCGCCACCCGCCCCGCGCGGATGGCCGCAGGCGCGCGGCATGTTGCATCCGGGCAACATGCGGGCACGGCTCGTCAGCGCGGCGCGCGGGCGCTACCCTGCGCCCGAACGGGGAGGAGCGGCGATGAAGGACCTGAACGAGGCGCCGGAGGCCGAGGGCGTGCGCGCCGCGATCGGCATCCTGCGCCAGCGCCTGGGCGAGCGGCTGGACACCGGCGCCGCCCTGCGCGCGCAGCACGGCCACACGACCACCTGGATCGAGACCCAGGCGCCCGACGCCGTCGCCTTCCCGACCTCCGAGGCCGAGGTGGCCGACATCGTGCGCACCTGCGCCGCGCATCGCTGCCCGGTGATCCCCTTCGGCGCCGGCACCTCCCTCGAGGGCCACGTGAACGCGCCCTCGGGCGGTGTGTGCGTGGACCTCTCGCGGATGGACGCGGTCCTGGCGGTGCGCCCCGAGGACATGGACTGCACCGTGCAGCCCGGCGTCACGCGCGTCCGGCTCAACGAGGAGCTGCGCGCGACAGGCCTGTTCTTCCCGGTCGATCCCGGCGCGGACGCCTCCCTCGGCGGCATGGTCGCGACCGGCGCGTCCGGCACCAACGCGGTGCGCTACGGGACCATCCGCGAGCAGGTGCTGGGCCTGCGCGTCGTCCTGCCGAGCGGCGAGGCGATCCGGACCTCGGCCCGGGCGCGCAAGTCCTCGGCCGGCTACGACCTGACGCGGCTGATGATCGGCTCGGAGGGCACGCTCGGCATCGTGACGGAGATCGCCCTGCGCCTGCACGGCATCCCCGAGGCGGTGGCCGGCGCGTCCTGCTCGTTCCCCTCCGTCGCGGACGCCGCCGCCGCGGTCTCGGAGGTGATCCAGTGCGGCGTGCCCGTCGCGCGGATCGAGCTCCTGGACGCGCTCCAGGTGCGGGCGGTGAACGCCTATTCCAAGCTGTCGCTGCCCGAGGCGCCCCTCCTCCTGATGGAGTTCCACGGCAGCGAGGGCGCCGTCGCCGAAGAGGCCGAGACCGTGCGCGAGATCACGGCCGGGCAGGGCGGGACGGGTTACGCCGTGGCGCGGGACGCCGATGGACGCGCCCGCCTCTGGCAGGCCCGGCACGACGCCTACTGGGCCGCGCTCGCGCTGCGCCCCGGCGCCAAGGGGATCAGCACCGACACCTGCGTGCCGCTCGGCCGCCTGGCCGAGGCGGTCGGCGCGGCGGCGGAGCGGGCCGCGGCGGACGGGCTCGTGGCGCCGATCGTCGGGCATGCCGGCGACGGCAACTTCCACGTCCTCCTCCTGGTGGACATGGCCGACACGGCCGAGGTCGCCCGCGCGCGGGGCTATGTCGGCTGGCTCAACGACCTCGCCATCGGGATGGATGGGACCTGCACCGGCGAGCACGGGATCGGGCAGGGCAAGGCCGCCTACCTCCGGCGCGAGCATGGCGGCGCGGTGGACGCGATGGCGGCCATCAAATCGGCCCTCGACCCGCTCGGGATCATGAACCCCGGCAAGCTCGGATTGCTGGCCTAGGTCGAGGCGATGTTCCCATAGCCAAGGTCGAGAGGACGATCACGCCGGCTCGGTCGTGGCGACGTATCCTAAGCTGGCCCGGGCCGACGGGCGCTCGGCCCAGGCCATGGCGTTCGCCGGCCCGGCGACGGCCGCGGCACGGGCCGAGGCCCCGGGGGTCGCGGGGCCTGCTAGGCCGTCGCGGCCCGGCGCCGCCGCAGGCCGAGGACGCTCGCGATCGCGAGGCCGAGGAGCCAGAACCCGGCCGGCAACGGCACGGCGGACACGCCCGGCCCATCGCCCCCGCCCGAGCCCCCGCCACCACCGCCCGAGCCACCACCGCCCGAGCCGCCGCCACCGCCGCCGGTCTGAGCGCCACCGCCCGAGCCGCTCCCCGAGCCGCCGCCGCCGCCACCGCCGCCCGAGCCGCCGCCATCGCCACCACCGATCTGCGCGCCGCCATCCGAGCCGCTGCCCGATCCGCCGCCGCCGCCGATGACGAAGCCACCGCCACCACCGCCACCGCCGCCCGATCCGCCCGAATTGGGCGTCAGGACGGAGCCCCCGCCGATCAGGATCGGCGCGCCCATCGCGGCCGTCACGAGGTCGGATTCCGGCAGGAAGACGGGCGCCGGCAGCGCGGCAAGGAGGACCGGGCGTGGCACCGGGCGGGGCGAGTCGTCCGGCGCCACCGCGATGCGCACGCAATCGTCCACGTCGGTCAGCAGGTTCTCGATGATCCCGGAGACGCTGCGCGTCTCGTATTCGGCGCAGAGCGAGGCCAGACCGCCGGCCTGGGCCGCCCCGGACAGGCCGGCGGCGAGCGTCCCGGCCGCCAAGAGGGCCGTCATGGATCGATGTGCTGACTGTCTCATCGCGCTTCCCTCCGGCCATCTCCGTGTCGCCACCCGGGATGCCCTCCGAATGCGGTCAAAGATTGTCCGCATAAAGGAAAAGATTGCGTTAACTGCAATCGGCGGCGGGATGGGACGCTGCGTCACGACGCACGGGCGACAGGGCCGATGCGCGCGCGCCACGGATGCCGGGCGCGTGGTGCTGCCGGAGAGATTCGAACTCTCGACCTCTCCCTTACCAAGGGAGTGCTCTACCCCTGAGCTACGGCAGCGGGGCCGGGCGGGGCGCGCCCCGGGCCGGCGTGCGGATAGCGGCGGGGCGCTGCCCGCGCAAGCGCTTTCCCCGGGCGCCGCCCCGCCGCCCCCGGCGCGCGACTGGACCCCCGGCGGGCCGCGCGCTAGGCCCCCGCGATGGGTGCGGCGGGCGCAGACGAGACCGAGGCGGACGCGCGGGCCGCGCGCCTCAGGGCCGCGCTCAAGGCCAACATGGCCCGCCGCAAGGCCCAGGCCCGCGCCCGCGCCCGGGCGGCGGCGGACCCACCGGACGAGGACGGCTGAATGGACCAGATCATCGTGCGCGGCGGCGGCGCCCTCTCCGGCGAGATCCCGATCTCCGGCGCCAAGAACACCTGCCTCAAGCTGATGGCCGCCGCGCTCCTGACGGCCGAGCCCCTGACCCTCACCAACGTGCCGCGCCTGTCGGACATCCGCACCATGGCCGCGCTCCTGGAATCCCTCGGCTGCGAGGCCGCGCGCCTGGGCGGCGGGCAGGTCCTCGTGCTGGCGGCCGCGGAGCCGTCGGTCCACGCCGACTACGACATCGTGCGCAAGCTGCGCGCCTCGTTCAACGTGCTGGGCCCGCTCCTGGGCCGCACCGGCCAGGCCGAGGTCTCTCTGCCGGGCGGCTGCGCCATCGGCGCGCGCAAGGTGGACCTGCACCTCATGGCGCTCGAGCGGCTCGGCGCCACGATCGAGCTGCGCGAGGGCTACGTCCACGCCACCGCTCCGAAGGGCTTGCGCGGCGCGGTGATCGACTTCCCGACCGTCACCGTCGGCGGGACGGAGAACGCCCTCACCGCCGCCGTCCTGGCGCGCGGCACGACCGTGATCCGCGGCGCCGCCAGGGAGCCCGACACGGTGGACCTCTGCCGCTGCCTGACCGCGATGGGCGCGCGGATCGACGGCGCCGGCACCTCGGAGATCACCGTCGAGGGCGTGGACGCCCTGCACGGCGCGACCCACCGCGTGATCCCCGACCGCATCGAGCAGGGCACCTTCATGATCGCGCCCGCCATCGCCGGCGGGGAGGTGCACCTCCTGGGCGCCCGGCTCGACCTGATGGAGGCCTTCGCCGAGCGGCTCGCCGAAGCGGGCGCCGGGATCGAGGCCACGCCGGACGGCGTGCGCGTGCGCGGCCCCTCCGGGCGCCTGCGCGCCGTGGACGTCGCGACCGCGCCCTATCCGGGCTTCCCCACCGACCTGCAGGCGCAGATGATGGCCGCGATGTGCACCGCCGAGGGGACGTCTCGCCTCGAGGAGACGATCTTCGAGAACCGCTTCATGCACGCCCCCGAGCTCATCCGCATGGGCGCGCGCATCGACGTCGGCGGCAACGCCGCCACCGTCAGGGGCGTCGAGCGCCTGAGCGGCGCGCCCGTCATGGCCACCGACCTGCGCGCCTCGGTGAGCCTCATCCTCGCCGGCCTCGCCGCGGAGGGGGAGACGACCGTGCGCCGGGTCTACCATCTCGATCGCGGCTACGAGCGCATCGAGGAGAAGCTGCGCGGCGCCGGCGCCCGCATCGAGCGCGTGCAGGAGCCGGCCGATGCGTGACGCGCGCTTCCGCGATGCCGAGGAGGGTCCCGTCCGCCTGATCGCGCGCGACGCGGGCGACCTCCAGGTCGTCGCCGCCCTGTGCCAGGACGCGGTCCTCCTGGGCTCGGACATGGCGTGGAGCCGCCGCGCCCGGCGCCTGGACCTCCTGGCGAACCGCTTCCGCTGGGAGCGTGGCGGCGATCCCGAGCGGGTGCGCGCGATCCTCACGGTCGAGGGCGTGCTGGGCGTCGCCTCGGACGGGGTCGGTCGCGACGCCGCCACGGTCCTGTCGCTCCTCGCCATCGCGTACGAGGGCGCGGCCGATCCGGAGGATCCCTCCGGCACCCTCACCTTCACCTTCGCGGGGGACGGCGCGCTGCGCGTGCGCGTCGAGGCGCTGGAGGTCCGGCTCCACGACGTGACCCGCCCCTACGCCGCCCCCTCGGGCAAGGCCCCGGCCCATGACGACTGAGATCCTGCACGCCGGAGCCCCCGGCTTCGAGGAGGCGCTCGACGCGCTCCTGGCGGGGCGCGAGGCGGGCGCGCCCGAGGTGGACGCCGCCGTGCGCGCGATCCTGGAGGACGTGCGCGCCCGCGGCGACGACGCGGTCGCCGAGCTCACCCGCCGCTTCGACCGCGTCGACGTCGCCGGCCGGATGCGCGTGGACGAGGCCGAGATCGACGCCGCCATCGCCGCCATATCCGAGGCCGAGCGCGCCGCCCTCGCGCTCGCCGCGGCCCGCATCCGCGCCTATCACGCCCGGCAGGTCCCGGCGGACGAGAGCTGGACCGACGCCGCCGGCGCCACGCTCGGCTGGCGCTGGACGCCCGTCGACTCGGCCGGGCTCTACGTCCCCGGCGGCACGGCGAGCTACCCCTCCTCGGTCCTGATGAACGCGGTGCCGGCCAAGGTCGCGGGGGTCGCGCGCCTCGTGATGTGCGTGCCCGCGCCCGGCGGCGTCCTGGGCGCCCTCGTCCTCGCCGCCGCCCGCCTCGCCGGGGTGGACGAGGTCTACCGCATCGGCGGGGCGCAGGCCGTCGCCGCGATGGCCTACGGCACCGCCTCCATCGCCCCGGTCGACGTGATCACCGGGCCGGGCAACGCCTACGTCGCCGCCGCCAAGCGCCAGGTCTTCGGCCATGTCGGCATCGACATGGTCGCCGGCCCCTCCGAGGTGCTGGTGATCGCGGACGCGCGCAACGACCCGGACTGGATCGCCGCCGACCTCCTGAGCCAGGCCGAGCACGACCCCGGCGCCCAGGCGATCCTGATCGCGACCGACGAGGGGCTCGCCCGCGCCGTCCTCGCCGCGATCCGCGCCCGGCTGGAGACGCTGGAGCGCCGTGAGATCGCCGCCGCCGCCTGGGCGCGCCACGGCGCCGTGATCCTCGCGCGGGATCTCGAGGAGGCCGCCCGCCTGAGCGACCGCGTCGCGCCCGAGCACCTGCAGCTCGCCGTCGCGGACCCCGCCGCGCTCGCCGCGCGCATCCGCCATGCCGGCGCGATCTTCCTGGGCGCCTGGACGCCGGAGGCCGCGGGCGACTACGCCACCGGGCCCAACCACGTCCTGCCCACGGGCGGCACGGCGCGCTTCTCCTCCGGGCTCTCGGTGCTCGACTTCCTCAAGCGCACGACGCTGCAATCCCTCACGCCCGGGGCGATGCGCGCCATCGGCCCCGCCGCCGAGACGCTGGCCCGCGCGGAGGGCCTCACGGCGCACGCGCGCTCCTTGCGCCTGCGCCTGGAGGCGCCGGGTTGACCCGCATCGCCAGCATCGAGATCGACGACGCCGCCCTGCCGCCCCCGACCCCGGAGATCGAGCAGGAGCGCCGCGTCGCCGCGCACGACCTCCTGGAGGACAACGCCTTCGCCCTGCCGGGCCGGGATGGCGGGCCCTACGCCCTCACCCTCGCGATCCGCGACAAGCGGCTCGTCCTCGCCCTCGCGGACCCCGGGGGGCCGGCGGCGGAGTTCCACCTCGCGCTCGGCCCCTTCCGGCAGGTGGTGAAGGACTACTTCCAGATCTGCGCGGCCTATTTCGAGGCCGTCAAGACGATGCCGCCCAGCCAGATCGAGGCGATCGACATGGCCCGCCGCGGCATCCACGACGAGGGCGGGCGCATCCTGATCGAGCGGCTGGAGGGCAAGGCGGAGACCGACGTGCCCACCGCCCGGCGCCTCTTCACGCTGATCTGCGTCCTGCATTTCGGCGGCTGAGGTGACGCTCCCGCAGTCGATCCTCTTTTGCTGCGATCACAACGCCGTGCGCTCGCCCATGGCCGAGGGCATGATGAAGAAGTTCTTCGGCACCCGCGCCTACGTGCAGTCCGCGGGCGTCAAGGGCGACCTGGAGGTCGACGGCTTCACCGTCGCCGTCTGCCGGGAGATCGGCGTCGTCCTGGACCGGCACCGCACCCGCAGCTTCGACCAGATGGAGGATTGGGGGGACGACCTGGGCGCGTTCGACCTCATCGTGGCGCTCTCCCCGGCCTCCCAGCGCCGCGCGCTCGACCTGACCGGCGCTCTCGCGGCCGAGGTCGAGTACTGGCCCATCCTCGATCCCACCGGCCTCGGCGAGGGGCGCGAGGACCGCCTCGCCTCCTACCGCCAGACCCGCGACATGATCCGCGGCCGCATCGTCGGCCGCTTCGGCGTGCCGGACGCCTAGGCCGCCCCGGCCGTCACGCGGCCGCCCTCCCAGTGGCCCGCGTTCTCGACGATGCGGGCGGGGTCCTCGTAGGCGCCGCGCAGGATGCGCTCGTAGAGCGCGCCCTCCGCCGCGCGCCCCACCGGCGCGGGCGTGCCCGTCAGCTCGGCCAGCGCCTCGCTCAGGGCGTCGACCGTGCCCGAGCCCTCGTCGAACTGCGCCTTCTTGCGCCAGACCAGCTCGGCCGGCAGCAGATCCTGGCACGCGAGGCGCAGGATCCACGTCTCGGTCGTCGCGCCGGTCGAGCCCGCGGCCCCGGGATCCGCGCGCCGCAGCTTCGGCGTCGCCGGCACGGACTGGGCGAAGTCGATCGGCTCCCGGTCGAGGACGGGCGTGCGCGCCTCCAGGCTCTCCGCCATCGCGACGCGGTCGACCCGCTGGAGGTCGATGTCGTGCATCGTGCCGAGCGAGCGCGTGAGCTCGTCGGCCAGCGCGCGGGGATCGTCGGCGTAGGCGTGGTGGCAGGCGTAGCCGGCGAAGAGCTCGTCCGTCCCCTCGCGGGTGAGGACGGCCTTGACCCTGGCCCGCGCGATGCGGGCGGCGAAGAGCGTGGGGATCGCGCTCCGCACCAGGTCGATATCCGCGCTCTCCAGGTGGTAGATCACGTGGGGGAGGGTCTCCACGATGTCGGCCGCCGTGAACTCGTCGTCGGCGTGGTCCGCGCCGATGTGGTCCGCGACCGCCCGCGCGGCCGCGAGGTCCGGCGAGCCCTTCGTGCCGACGGCGATGGTCTCGAGCGGCCGGCGCCCGTCCTCGCGGCGCACCCGCTGGGCGATGGCGGCGATGATCGAGCTGTCGAGCCCGCCCGAGAGGAAGGAGCCCAGCTCGACATCGGCGACCATCCACTTCGCGACCGCCGATTCGAGCACGAGCGCAGCTCGCGCGCCGTGCGCGCGACGTCGAGCCCCGGCTCGGGTTCGGCCACGCCGGCGGGCGGACGGTACCAGGTGCGCCAGCCGTCGAGGCTGTCATGGAGCGTGCCGGGCGGGATCGCCTCGACGGTCGTCACCGGCACCCCGTCGAACGCCTTGAGCTCCGAGGCGAAGGCGTGGCCCTCGCCGAGCCGGGCGAAGTAGAGCGGCTTGATCCCGAGGGGGTCGCGCGCCGCGACGATGCGGTCGCGCGTCGCCAGGACGAAGGCGAACATCCCGTCGGGCCGGCTGATCCAGCGGCTCTCCCCGGAGCGGAGGAGGTGAAGGATCGCCTCGCCGTCGCTCTCGGTCTCGAACGCGCTCTCGCCGAGGATCGCGCGCAGGTCCTGGTGGTCGTGGATCTCGCCGTTGGCGACGAGCAGGTCCTCGGTCTGGTGGATCGGCTGGGCGCCGTCCTCGGGCCCGATGATGCTGAGGCGGCGCGCCGGGCAGGCGCGAGACCTGGACCGCGCCGGGGCCCCGGTGCGCGATCTCGTCGATCATCCGCGCGGCCAGCGCCTCGTCGCCGATATTCCACAGGCAGACGACTCCGCACGTCCCGCTTTCCTCCGGCTCGCCGCGCCGCCGCCGTCCAAGGGGCCGGACGCCCGAGGGTAAGGGTTTGGGCCACGCGAGGTTCCGCTTGAAAACCCGGCAGGCGGGGCGCATATCGCGCTCGCTCCGTCCCGGGGCGCAACGAAGGGGTGCCCATGGCCAAGGAAGAGCTTCTTGAGTTCGAAGGCGTCGTGCGGGAGCTGCTGCCGAACGCGACGTTTCGGGTGGAGCTCGACAACGGCCACGAGATCATCGCCCACACCGCCGGCAAGATGCGCAAGAACCGCATCCGCGTGCTCGCCGGCGACAAGGTCCAGGTCGAGATGACGCCCTACGACCTGACCAAGGGCCGCATCAACTACCGCTTCAAGTAGCCGGCATGGCCGGTGCAGGCGCGGGCCGCGCGCGATGACGGACCCGGCGCCGAGCCGCAGGCTCATCCTCGGCTCCGGCTCGCCCCGGCGCCTCGAGCTCCTGGCGCAGATCGGGATCGTCCCCGATGAGGTCCGCGCCGCCGACATCGACGAGACGCCCGCCAGGGGCGAGCTGCCCCGCCCCTATTGCGCCCGCATGGCCCGGGAGAAGGCCGCCGCGCTCGACCTCGCGCCCGGCGAGGTCCTCCTGACCGCCGACACGACCGTCGCCGTCGGCCGCCGCATCCTCGGCAAGCCGCAGGACGAGGCCGAGGCGCGGCGCTTCCTCGGCCTCCTCTCCGGCCGCCGCCACGACGTCATCACCGCCCTGTGCGTGCGCACGCCCGAGCGCACCTGGTTCCGCGACGTGGTGACCGCCCTCAAGGTCAAGCGCCTCTCGGAGGAGGAGCTGGCGACCTACCTCGCCACCGGCGACTGGCGCGGCAAGGCCGGCGGCTACGGCATCCAGGGCCCGGCCGCCGCCTTCGTCCCGTGGCTCCAGGGCTCGCATTCCGCCGTCGTCGGCCTGCCGCTGGCCGAGGCCGCCGGCCTCCTGCACGCCGCGGGGATCCGCGCGTGAAGGGCGCGGCCGTCGCCCTCGACCTCCTGGGGGACCGAGAGGCCGCCGCCCTCCTCGTGGACGGGCGGCTCGAGGAGCTCTGGATCGACGCGCCGCTCCCGTTCGAGGGCGCGGCGCCCGGCTCCATCCACCGCGGCGTCGTCGACCGCCCCGCCAAGGGGCAGGGGGGCGTCTTCGTGCGCCTGGGCGGCGGCGCCGGCTTCCTGCGGCAGGCGCGCGGCCTCGCCCCCGGCGACGCGCTCCTGGTCCAGGTCTCCGGCACGGCCGAGCCCGGCAAGGCCCCGCCCGTCACGCCGCGCGTCATCCTCAAGAGCCGGCACGCGATCCTGACCCCCGGCGCGCCCGGCCTCAACGTCAGCCGCGCCGTGCGCGACGAGGCCGTGCGCGACCGCCTGGAGCTCCTCCTGCGGGAGGTCGCCGCCGAGATCCCCCGACCGGAGGGCGCGGGCATCATCCTGCGCACCGCCGCCGCCGAGGCCCCGGACGACGAGGTCGCCGGCGACATCGCCGCCATGTGCGCCCTCGCGCTCCAGGTCGCCTCCGATGGCGGGACGGGCCCCGAGCTCCTCGTCGCCGGGGACGGCGCGCACGTCTCCGCCTGGCGGGAGATGCCCGCCCATGCCGCCGTGGACGGCGAGCCGGGCAGCTTCGCCCGCGCCGGCGTCCTCGAGATGCTGGACGCGCTCCTGACGCCGGACGTCCCCCTCGGCGCCGCCTCCATGACCGTCGAGCCCACGCGCGCCCTCGTCGCGGTCGACGTCAACACCGGCGGCGACCTCTCCATGGCCGCCGGGCTGCGCGCCTCCATCGCCGCCGCCCGCGCCCTGCCGCGGCAGCTTCGCCTGCGCGGCCTGGGCGGGCAGGTCGTGATCGACTTCGCGCCCTTCCCCAAGAAGGACCGCCGCGCCGTCGAGCAGGCCCTGATTGGCGCCATGCGCGCGGGCGGGCAGGGCGCCGTGATCGGCTGGACCGGGCTCGGCCACCTGGAGGTCACGATCAAGCGCGAGCGCGCCCCGCTCGCGGACGCCCTGGCCGGGGCGCTGCGATGACCTGCCCGATCTGCCGGCGCGCCGCGGTGGCAGACTACCGCCCCTTCTGCTCGCGCCGCTGCGCCGACGTCGACCTCGGCCGCTGGTTCACCGGCGCCTACGCCATCCCGGCCGAGGAGCCGCCCGGAGCCGACGACGGCGCCCCCGCGGACGGTGACGACGAACCCCGCCACTGACCCTCTTGCCCCCGCCCGGCCCCGCCGCTAACAGACGCGGACCCCGCCGACGGGCCCCCAAGGGGCATCGGCGCCCGGTGCCTGGGTAGCTCAGGGGTAGAGCAGTGGATTGAAAATCCTCGTGTCGGTGGTTCGATTCCGCCCCCGGGCACCAACCGCCACATCACGCCCCGCGAGGCCCGGATGGACAGCGCGCCCGCCCCCCGCCGCCGGATCGGCCTCCTGGGCGTCGGCGCCGCCCTCGTCGCCGCGGCCTGCGTCCTGCCGATGCTCGCCGTCGCCATCGCCGCGGCCCTTGGCGGCACGGACCTGCTGGCCGCGCTCGGGCGCACCGTCCTGCCGGGCTACCTCGCCAACACGCTCCTGCTCGCGGCCCTGGTCGGGCTCGGCACCTTCGCCATCGGCACCGGCACGGCCTGGCTCGTCGCGATGTGCGAGTTCCCCGGCCGCCGCTGGCTCGAGGTCGCGCTGGTCCTGCCGCTGGCCTTCCCGGCCTACGTGCTCGCCTACGCCTACACCCATGTCCTCGATCATCCCGGCATCGTGCAATCAACGCTGCGCTCGGTCATGGGCTGGGGCCCGCGCGACTACTGGTTCCCCGAGATCCGCTCGCTGGGCGGCGCGGCGGCGGTCCTGATCCTGGTCCTGTCGCCTTACGTCTACCTCCTGGCCCGCGCCGCCTTCGTCCAGCAGGGGGCGGCCACCTTCCTGATCGCGCGCACGCTGGGGCGGGGGCCCTGGGCCGCCTGGTGGCACGTCGCCCTGCCGATGGCGCGCCCGGCCATCGCCGGCGGCGTCCTCCTCGCGATCATGGAGACGATCGCCGATTTCGGCACCGTCTCCTATTTCGGCGTGCGCACCTTCGCGACCGGCATCTACACCGCCTGGTTCTCGGTCGGGGACCGGGGCGCGGCGGCGCAGCTCGCCATGGGCCTCCTGGCCTTCGCCCTCCTCCTCGTCGTGCTGGAGCGCGCCACCCGCGCCGGCCGCGGCCGCTACGCCGCGCGCTCCGTGCGCCGCGCCCCCGCGCGCCTGCGCCTGACCGGCTGGGCCGGGGCCGGGGCGGCCGCCGCCTGCGCCGTGCCCGCGCTCCTGGGCGCGATCCTGCCCGCCTTCGTGCTGATCGTCATGGCGGCCGGCTCGGGCCAGGACGTGCTGAGCCCGCGCTATCTCGGGTTCGTGCGCGCCTCGGTCACGCTCGCCGGCGCCGCCGCCCTCGTCACGGTGGGCGCGGCGATCCTGCTGGGCTACCGGCAGCGCCTGGCGCCGGGGCTGCGCACCGCGCTCGCGCTGAGCCTCGCGCGCATCGGCTACGCGGTGCCGGGCGGGGTGATCGCGGTCGGCCTTCTGGTGCCCTTCGCCGCGCTCGACAACGCGGTCGACGCCTTCGCCCGCGCCCGGCTCGGCGTCTCCACCGGCCTTCTTATCACGGGCTCGATCTGGCTCCTGGTGACCGCCTACGCGATCCGCTTCCTCGCCGCCGCCATCGGCGCCTGGGAAGGCGGGCAGGCCACGCTCAGCACCAACATGGACGCCGCCGCCCGCGTCCTGGGCCAGTCGCCGATGGGCATGCTGCGCCGCGTCCACCTCCCGATCCTGAGCCCCTCCATCGCCGCGGCGCTGCTGATCGTCTTCGTCGACGTGATGAAGGAGCTGCCCGCCACGCTCATCATGCGTCCCTTCGGCTGGGACACGCTCGCCGTCCAGGCGCACCGCCTCGCGTCGGACGAGCGGCTGGGCGGCGCGGCGGCGCCCAGCCTGATGATCGTCGCGGTGAGCGCGCTGCCCGTGATCCTGCTGGTCCGCCGGATCGGGCGCGCGCCCTAGGCTACTCCCAGCCGACCTCGGCGAAGATCGCGTTCGCCGCGCCCACGTGCTTGGCCACCGCCGACAGGTCGACCCCGTCCTCCACCAGCTCGCCGAGCGCCGCCACGCTGTCCGGGAGCGGCACCCCGGCCACGACCGGATACTCGTCGTTGCCGCCCGCGAAGTAGCTCTGCGCCGCGTCGGAGGCGAGGTATTCGAGGAACGCCACCGCGTTCTCCCGGTTCGGCGCATGGGCCGCCACGCCCCCGCCCGACAGGTTCACGTGCGCCCCCTGGTCCGCGGTCATCATCGGGAACACCCAGGCGATCCCCTCGAGCGCGGCCTCGTCCAGCCCGTCCACCGGCGTGCGCAGCGCCCGCGCGAAATAGTAGGTGTTCGCCACCGCGATGTCGCACTCCCCCGAGACGAGGCCCAGGAGCTGGTCGGTGTCGCCGCCCTGCGGGTCCCGCGCGAAGTTCTCGACCACGCCGCGCGCCCAGTCCCGCGCCGCCGCCTCGCCATGGTGCTCGATCACCGCCGCCAGGAGCGTCTGCGAGTAGACGTTGGTCGAGGAGCGGTGGCACACCATCCCCCGGTAGGCCGGGTCCGCCAAGTCCAGATAGGTCCGCGGCGGGTCGCCCACCTCCGCCGCGTCGTAGAAGAAGATGCGCGCCCGCTTGGAGAAGCCGAACCACGCGTCGCCGGCGTCCCGCAGGTTCGCGGGGATGCGCGCCTCGAGCACGTCCGAGTCCACCGCCTGGAGCACGCCGGCATCCTTCGCCCGCTCGAGCCGCGTCGTGTCCACCGTCAGGAGCACGTCCGCCGGCGAGTTCACGCCCTCGGCCTCCATCCGCGCGATGAGCTCGTCGGCATTGCCCTCGATGCGCCGCACCTCGATGCCGGTCGCCTCGGTGAAGTCCGAATAGAGCCGCTCGTCGGTGTCGTAATGCCGCGAGGAGTAGAGGTTCACGGCGCCCCCCTCCTGTCCGAGCGCGGGCAGGGCCAGGCTGGCGGCGAGGGCGATCAGGGCGATCCGGGGTGGCGTGGGTCGGGTCATGGGCATCCTCGTGATGTCGGTCGGGGCGACGCGCCGCCGCCGCGCAAACCCTACCGCCAAACTCGGGTATTGCAATGCCGATAGTTTCCGTCGGGATTGCGGCAGGGACGTGGCCCGTCCGTCATCACCCAGGGCCCCGCCATGACGCATCGCCCGGCCGGTGCGGCCCCCATCGCCCGTCGCCCCTCCCGCGGGGCCCCGGCTCCATCCGGCAGGGGGTCGTCGTCGCCGTCCCCGGCGATCACGCCGGCGTGGACGGGCCCCTCGACCTCGCCCGGCACGGCCGCCTGGGCGCGCGCTCAGGCGGGCCCGGTGACGGGCGCCAGCCCGCCCAGCGGCGCCGCCCGCACCTCGCGCAGCAGCGCCGCGAACCCCGCCACCTGATGGTCCGCCGTGGCCGTGCCCTTCGCCGCGGTCGCCAGGTGCGCGTCCCCCACGGTCCCCGCGGGGTTGAGGTCGCTCGCGATCCACCCGCGCGACACCGCCCCGATCGGCGCGATCCCCGCCCCCTCGGCGGAGGAGGCGAACGCCGCCGCCGCGCCCATGTCGACCGTCCCGGGCCGGAACGCGAGCATGAGCGAGGTCTCGAGATCGCCGCCATGGATGCCGAACGCGCGCTCGCGCTCCGAGTACATCCCGTCCGGAACCCCGAACGCGCCCCATTGGCACTTCACCGCCAGCATCCCCGCCCGCACGCGGAGCTCGCGCGTCAGGATCGACACGAGGTCGAGGTTCCCCCCGTGGCTGTTGACGCAGACGATCTTGCGCACCCCCGCCCGCGCCACCGACAGCCCGATCTGCACCCACGCCTCGAGCGCCGTGCCCGCCTCGAGCGTCAGGGTCCCGCGCGCGTCCAGGTGCTCGTTCGACTTGCCGACGCATTGGATCGGCAGCACCCGCACGTCCAGGTCCGGAGGGCAGGCGGCGCGCAGCCGCCCGAGCATTCCGTCCATGATGTAGCTGTCCGTCCCCACCGGCAGGTGCGGGCCGTGCTGCTCGATCGCCGCCGTCGGCAGGACCGCGATCACCGCCTCGGGGTCCAGCCCCTCGAAGTCCGGCCGCCGGAACTCCGCCCAGTCCCGCGCGCTCACTCTCCGGCCCCGCGGGCCCCGTCGGCCCCGCGGGCCCCGCCGGCCCCGTAGGTCGCGTCGAGCCGCGAGCGCAGGTAGTCCGCCGCCGTGACGGGCGGATACTTCGCCGCCCCCGTGCCGGGCAGGGCGGCGATCACCTGCCCGGGGTCGGGGTCGAGGAAGAACGCCACCGACCGCCGCCGCCGCGCCGGCGGCAGCACCCGGTGCGGCGTGCTCACGTAGATGTCGTTCGTCCACCGCATCAGGCAGTCGCCGATGTTGACCACATAGGCCCCCGCCACGTGCGGCACGTCGGTCCAATCCCCTGCGCGCGGGCGCACCTGTAGCCCGCCGGTGCCGTCCGTCGTCAGGAGCGTGATCGAGCCGTAATCGGTGTGCGCGCCCGCCCCGATCTCGCCCTCCGCGCCGGTCGCGGGCGGGTAGTGGAGGAGGCGCAGCGTCGCCAGCGGCTCGCGCAGGGCCGCATCGAAATGGTCCGCCGCCAGCCCCAGATCGGCGGCGAAGGCCCGGTGCACCCGTACCCCCAGCGCCAGCGCCGCGTCGAAATACTCCAGCATCGCCTCCCGGAACCCCGGCAGGTCCGGCCAGGGGTTCGGCCCCCGGAACGGCTCGCCGCGCCGCACGCGCGGATCGTCCGGCGGCAGGTCGTAGCCGATCTGATAGGTCTCCTTGGTGTCGATCTCGGCGCCGGTCTCGTCCAGCGTCTCCGCCCCCGGCCGACCCCAGCCGCGGTTGAACGGGTTGTCCTCGATCGAGAGCGCGGCCTTCGCCTCCGCCGGCAGGTCGAAGAACGCGCCCGCCCGCTCGAACACCTCGGCCCGCAGCGCCTCCGGCACCCCGTGCCCGGTCAGGAGGAAGAAGCCCGGCCCGCGCGCGGCCGCGCCGATGGCGACCGCCGCGTCCCGGGCGCCGAAGTCGATGACCGGAATGCTCACAACGCGGCCACCTTCCGCGCGACGAGCCGCAGGTGCGCGGCCCGGCTCTCGGGGGTGGACGCGTCCATCCCGTAGTGCATCGCGAACGCCGTCCGGCAGCGCCGCGCGCAGACCGAGCGCACCCCGCGCAGCAGCGTCCGCCGCCCCGGCGCGCCCATCAGGGCCGTGAGCCAGCGCGACGCGCCTCCGGTCGTGAACACCGCCAGCGTGCGGACATGGGTCAGCCCCGGCGCGATGTCCCCGCCCTCCGGCCCCGGCAGGCGGAACGCGACCCCGGGCACCAGCACCCGGTCGAGCCAGCCCTTGAGCATGGCCGGCAGCCCGTACCACCAGGTCGGATAGACGAAGATCAGGGCGTCGCACCACTCCAGGTCCGCGACCTCCCGCGCCACCGGCCCCCGGTTCGCCGCCTCGTCGAGATACACGTCCAGCTCCCCCTCCGTCAGGCAGGGCGCGAACCCCTCGGCGTAGAGGTCGCGCACCCGCACCTCGGCCCGCCTCGCCGCGAGCCCGTCCGTCACCACGTCCCGCACGGCGGCGGTGAAGCTGTCGGCGCCGGGATGGCAGTAGACCACCAGCGCCCTCACAGCGCCGCCATCTCGCGGCCCACGCGGTCCAGGAAACCGGCGCGCTCGGCATCGCCCGCGCCGTTCATCCCGTAGAGCGCGAGGTAGCGCATCCGCTCCGGTCGGCAGACATACCGGACCGAGCGCGTGAAGTGCCGCCGCGGCGGATCGCCCGAAAGCAGCGCCCGGCTCCGCGCCCCGCCATAGGTCGTCACCGCCGCGAGCTTGCGGATATGCGTGAGCGCCGGCCGCACCGCCGGCCCGTCGAGGTCGAACGACACCCCCGGCAGGAACACCCGGTCGAGGAACCCCTTGAGGATCGCGGGATACCCGAAGTTCCACACCGGATACACCATCACCAGCGCCTCCACCGCCCGCAGCCGCTCGACGTATCCCGCCACCGGCGCCGTGTTCGTGGCCGTATCGTGATACCCCCGCCGCTCCGCCGCGCCGAGCACCGGATCGAACCCCTCGGCGTTCAGATCGCAGTCGTCCACCTCCCACCCCCGCCCTTCCAGCGCCTCCACCACCCGCGCGTGCAGCGCCGCCGAGAAGCTCTCGGCGCACGGATGCGCGTAGAGGACCAGCGCCCGCGTCATCGCCGCCGGAGCCCGCCATAGGCGTACATCCTCTCGAACCCCCAATGGGGATCGTCCCAGGCGATCATCTTGCCGGGGTTGAGGAGGCCGTCCGGGTCCGCCTCCCGCTTGAAGGCGAGCTGCCGGTCGTCCACCGACTGCCTGCCGCCCTCCTCGAGCGTGTAGCGGTGCGGGTTGAAGATCATCGCGCCGGCCGCCTCGTGGATCGCCACGATCTCGTCCAGCCGCTCCTCCGTCGTGAACTTCACGAGGGAAAGCCCCGCGAAGATCGTCCGCCCCCCGTCGCGCAGCGCCTCCAGGTGCTGGAGCACCTCGGGCGAGAGCTCCGCCCGCAGCCGCTCCACCAGCGCCAGCGGATCGTCGCCCCCATAGCGCACCTGCAGGTAGGTGATGTCGGGGTCGACCTTGAGCGCCCGCAGCGTGGTGTGGTTCCACCCGTACTCGAACACCGGCCCTGGAGCCTTCTCCCAACCGCCCTCCCGCGAATCCCAGATGAGCCGCCCCGGCGTGCGCGCCAGCAGCATCCGGAACGCGTCCATCGCGTGCGGCGCCACCATCAGCGCCGCGAGATGCGTGCCCGCCGCCACGTGCGGGCGCACCCGCTGAAAGTAGTCGTGCGCCACGGGCGCCTCGAACACCGTCGCCAGCTTGATCAGCGTGCCGTCCGCGTTCGCCAGCGTCTCCGCGAACCGCGCCGCCTCGGGGAATGCCTCGAACGAGACCAGCAAGTGCACCCACTCGTAGGCCGGCGCGAGGGGCATCTCCACCTCGGTGATGATCCCGTTCGTCCCGTAGGCGTGGGACACCCGCGCCAGCTCCTCGCCCCGGAACTCGAGCACCCGCGGCTCCGCCTCCATCGTCACGACCCGCAGCCGGATGATGTTCCCCGGGTCCCTCAGGGACCCCCACGTGCAGGAGCCGACCCCACCGGACCCCCCGGCGACGAACCCTCCGATCGTCGCCGTCGCCCAGGTCGAGCTGAACATCCGCAGCTCCTGGCCGGAGGCCGCGATGCACGCCGCGTCCACGTCCTTGAGGAGCGCCCCCGGCTCGCACACCACCCGCCCGGGCGCGACCTCCTTGACGGCCGCCATGTGCTGCATGTGCATGACGCACCCGCCCGCGAGCGGCATCGCCTGACCGTAATTCCCCGTCCCGGCCCCCCGCACCGTCACCGGCACCCCGTGCGCGTGGCACGCCTTGAGCACCTCGATCACCTCCGCCTCGCTCCGCGGCGAGACGACGAAATCCGCCTCCGCCCCGTCGAGCCGGTCCTTCAGCACCGGCGAGTACCAGAAGAAATCGCGGCTCTTGGCCCGCACGGCGGCCTCGGACTTCTCGATGTCCAGATGCGCCAGTGCGGCTTTGGCCGCCTCCGCCCGCGAGGGCACGTCCGAAAAATCCTTCATGCCCGCTCCATCAGATGATCCAGCTCCTCGTAGCGCGGCAGCGCCCGGTCGATCGCGCGGCCGCCCCGCAGGACGATCCGGTCCGCCTGCGGCCGCGCCAGCAGCTCCGTCCACGACCGCGCGTCGCAGATCACGAGGTCCGCCGCTGCGCCGGGGGCGAGCCTCCCCGAATCCCACCCGCAGATGGACGCCGGCGCGCTCGTGAACGCCTCCGCCCAGTCGGGCCGGGAATGGTCCAAATGCGCGACCCGTGTCGCCTCCCGCAGCACCTCGATCATGTCGAGGTCGCCATAGGCGTAGAACGGATCGCGCGTGTTGTCGGAGGCGAACGCCACCCGGATGCCGCGCTCGCGCATCTCGTGCACCAGCGTCACCCCCCGACGCCTAGGCGTGCCGGGCCCGCGATCCTGCAGATAGAGGTTGCACATCGGCAGGCTGACCACGCTCAAGCCCGCCTCCGCCACGAGGTCCAGCGTGGACAGCGCCCGCGCCTGCTCCTGCACCCCCAGCGAGCAGCAATGCCCGACCACCACCGGCGCGTCGAACCCGGTCTCGAGCACCGCCTCCGCGATGACGCGCAGCGTCTCCGACGACGCATCCATCGTCTCGTCCACGTGGAAATCGACCGACAGGCCACGCGCGGCCGCCATCGCCAGGAACCCCCGCACCCGCTCCGCGATGTCCGGCACGGGATAGGTCACCATCCCCAGCACGCCGCCATGCTCCGCCACGAGGTCCGCCGTCCGCACGAACCGCCCGGCCGCGTCGAACCGGTCGCACCCGATCAGGCAGGCGGCCTGCAACTCGATCCGCCCGGCCCAGCGCTCCCGCATCTCCGCGAACACCGGCCAGGAGATCTCGTCCTGCGGCGGGATCGAATCCAGGTGCGTGCGCACCCGCGCCGTGCCGTGCGCGAAGGCGCAGCGCAGCGCGAAATCCATCCGCGCGGCCACGTCCTGCGCCGTCCAGTTCGCCGCGCTGTCCGCCCGCACGGCGCCCAGCGCCCCGTCGAACGTCCCGTCCGGGTTCGGCGCCCGCGGCCAGATGTGCCCCTTGTCCAGATGCGTGTGCATGTCCGTGAAGCACGGCAGCACGAACGCGCCCCCCATCTCGACCGGCTGCGCCGGGGCATCCGTGATCAGACCGTCCGCCAGATGCAGGTCCGTCCGCACGAGGTCGCCCTCCGCGCCGATCAGGCAGGCCGGCACCGTCACGTCCCGGAGCGTGAACGCCCCGCCCGGCAAATCGCGAAACCCCCTCACGTCTCGCGCTTCAACGCCGATTCGTGCCAGTGCCGCAGCAGCAGGTGCGAGAGCACCGACAGCGCCGCGAAGATCAGAACCCCCATCGCCGCGACCAGCGCCAGCGCCGCGAACATCCGCGCGATGTTGAGGCGGTAGCCCGCCTCCTGGATGCGGAACGCCAGCCCCGCGCCCACGCCGCCCGTGCCCGCCACCAGCTCCGCCACCACCGCCCCGATGAGGCTGAGCCCCCCCGCGATCTTCATCCCGCCCAGGAAGTAGGGCAGGGCGCTCGGCAATTGCAGGTGGATCAGCCTCTGCCACCGGCTCGCCCCGTAGATGCGGAACAGATCCCGCAGCCCCGAATCGACCGAGTTCAGCCCCAGCGTCGTCGAAGACAGCATCGGGAAGAACGCGACCAGCCACGCGCAGAGCAGCATCCCCGCCGTCTTGTTCTCCACGTAGATGAAGATCAGCGGCGCGATGGCGACAACCGGCGTCACCTGCAGGATCACCGCGACGGGGTAGAAGCTCATCTCCATCGCCTTGGACTGGTTGAACAGGATCGCCAGCCCGGCGCCGCCCACGACCGCGAGCGCCAGCGCCATCAACGTGATCCGTCCCGTCAGGAGCGCCGCGTCGAACAGGATCGGGAAGTCCGCCGTCAGGCTGCCCCACACCCGGTCCGGCCCCGGCAGGATGTAGTGCGGGATCTCGTTCCACGCGACGATCCGGTCCCAGAGCACGATCGCAACCACCACCACGAGGAGCGGCATCGCCCAGCGCCCCGTGCGCTCCCACGCCGCCCGCCGCCGCCGGGCGGCCTCGTCCGCGTCGGCCGGGACGGGCGCGTCCGCGTCGACCTGCACCGGCGCGCTGGCGGGCACGGCGGTGGGCGCGGCGCTCGTCTCGGTCATGCCGCCGCCCTCTCGCCCATCGCCTCGTGCAGCGCCGCCGTCGCCGCCCGGCAATGCGCCCCGTATTCCGGCGAGGTGCGGAAGCTCGCCGCCCGCGGATAGGGCTCGTCCACCGCCACCTCCGCGATCGCCCGTCCCGGCCGCGCCGCCATCACCACGATGCGGTTCGACAGGAACACGCTCTCGAACACCGAATGGGTGACGAAGATCACCGTGCACCCGATCCGCCTCTGCAGCGCCAGGAGGTCGTCGTTCAGCTTGAATCGCGTGATCTCGTCCAGCGCCGCGAACGGCTCGTCCATCAGGATGAGGCGCGGCCGCGTGACCATCGCCCGCGCGATGGACACCCGCATCCGCATGCCCCCGGAGAGCTCGCGCGGATAGGCCCCCTCGAACCCCTCGAGCCCCACCTCCGCCAGCGCGCCCCGCACGTCCCCCTCGGCGTCCGCGTAGCTCCGCCCGCGCAGCCGCCAGGGCAGCCACACGTTCCGCGCCACGCTCGCCCAGGGCATCAGCGTCGCCTCCTGGAACACGACGCCCAGGTCCCCGATCCCGTGATCCCCCGACCACTCGATCCGCCCGGCCGTGGGCCGCATCAGGTCCGCGATCAGGCGCAGCGCCGTCGACTTCCCGCACCCGGACGGCCCCAGCAGCGACAGGAAATCCCCCTGCCGCACCGCGAGGTCCATCCCCCTGAGCGCGACAACGTCGGTGCCGAAGGTCTTGCCGACCCCCGCCATCGTCAGGAGGGGGGCGCCCCCGCTCACGGCCGCAGGTCGGCGCCCACGTTCCCGTTGACGAACTGCGTCGTGAACGCGGCCCGCCAGTCGATGCCCCCGTCCACCACGCCCGATTCCACCATCAGGTCGAAGAAGTCCTTCACCGTCGCCTCCGTCATCGCGCCGATGCCGAACTCCTCGGCCTCGCCCGAATCCACGATCCCGCGCTCCTTCATCATGTTGCGCGCGAAGTCGATCTTGTCCTGGCTCATGTCCGGGTTCGCCTCGAGGATCAGGGCGTCCGCCCCCGACGCGTCCCCGTAGAGGTAGGTGTACCACCCCTTCACCGACCCATCGACGAAGCACGCCACCTGCTCGGGCTTCTCCTCGATCGTCTGCGCCATCGTCTCCACCGTCGTCGCGTAGGAGGAGTACCCCGCATCCGCGATCAGGAACACGTTCGGCACCATCCCCGACGCCTTCTCCACCGCGTAGGGCTCGGAGCTGAGGTATCCCTGCATCCCCATCCCCTCGTCGGCGATGAACGGCGCGGGGTTGAACGTGTAGGGCTGGCGCTGCTCCACGGTGAACCCGTGCGCCTTGATCATCCACTGGTAGTAGCTCGCGAACCCGTTATCCCCGATCAGCAGCGTCAGGTCCTTGAGGTCCTCCCACGATTCCGCCGCGCCCGGATGCGCCAGGATCACCTGCGGGTGCTTCTGGAAGATCGCGGCCACCGCCACCACGGGGATGTCCTCGCCCACCGCGTTGAACGCCTGCAGCAGGTCGCCGCCCATGTGGTAGTCGATCCGCCCGGCCAGCATCAGCGCCCGGTTGTTCACCTGCGGCCCCCCCGGCACGATCGTCACGTCCAGCCCGCAGGCCGCGTAGGTCCCGTCCGCGACCGACTGGTAGAACCCCCCGTGCTCGGCCTGCGCGACCCAGTTGGTGCCGAAGCTGACCGGGGTGAGGTCCTGCGCGGCGGCCGTCCCGGCGAGGAGGGTTGCGGCGATGGCGGTAGTGGTCGGGGCGATGCGGATCATGGGTGGCCTCCCTTGCGTCACGTGTCGGGGTGATCTGGGCCGCCCCGCGCGCCCGAGGGAAGGGCGCGCCCGGCGCTCCGTCCCCGCCCGGCGAGCCTCCGCCCGTTTTCGCGCCATGTCGAGGGCCGTGCCGCATTTCCGGGCATCCCGGCTGGACCGCCGCCCACCCCGCGGGCAACCCTGCGCCATGACCCGCTCGCCCCTCTACGACGCCCTCGCCCCCGAAGGCCTCCCCGCCCCCCTCGCCAACTACTCCCACGCGGTGCTCGCACCGAAGGGCGCCCGGCTCCTGTTCACGTCCGGGCAACTCGCGATGCTCCCGGACGGTACCATCCCCAAAGGGGCCGAGGCCCAAGCGCACCAGTGCTTCGCCCAGCTCAAAGCCATCCTAGCCGCCGCCGGCGCCGGCCCCGCCAACGTCCTGCGCCTCAACGCCTACGTCACCGCCCGCGAACACATGCCCGCCTACATGACGGCACGGGATGCGTTCCTCGGGCGACTAACGCCGCCCCCTGCGTCGACGCTGGTGATCGTGGGGGGGTTCACCCGGGCGGAGTTTCTGGTGGAGGTCGAAGGGGTAGCAACCGTAGATGCTCCCATCTTAGCGTTATAGACAGTACCAGTCAGGTTTCCCCTTGATGTCGCTGGAAGTGATCCAACCGTTGGTGAATCGATAGAAGGGTGCTAATCGCCCGTGACAAGATTAACAAATCGACGGAGTTGAGCGCGTTCCCTGGGGTCCATGAACATTGCTTGAATAGCAAATGGTTGTCCCATCGGCGTACTCTTTCGCCCCGGATCGATATACTCTCCCACAATAGAAAGCGCTGGGTTCATTCGACGGAAGCTCCATCCGAACTCCTTCGCTAGGTTTGGCGCCATGATGCTATCTTCGGTTGCAAGCATTCGATCAGCCACTTTCGCAGCGTCCCTCCTAGGGTTAGCACCGTCAAAAACGATCGGATCAAACACCTCGTATAGTTTATGTGTTAACTGGACATGACTGAAAGGCCTACCCAAAACTTTTGCAACAGTCACCATACCTTCAATCTCAAGTTCGCCAATAGCTTCTAGAATTTCTACCTTCGTCGCCTCCGGAAATTTTTCGACTAGTGCCTTGTACTCGATGATATCCATATAACCGCTCTCGGAAATTCCGCTCATCCATCTACCAACAGTAGCAGAACTCTCAGAGAGTACGATTGAGTCTGTCGTTCGACTAACTGCTTCCTCTACTGAATTTACGAGCTTTGATATTTCTTCCTGCCACAATTGCAGGTCAATTTCGCCTTTTGCGGGATGAGTCACGCTATATAGGGCTGCAAGCGGCCCACCTACTACTGGAACGCCGGATAGTATGGCGTCGAGCATCTTACGACCCAACTCCCTCTTAGGAGACTTCTCTGGAACAGTAATTGGCATCTCTAAGCTCCTCGTCCCTGATTGGTATATAAAATGGGATAGACTGCCAGACTAATGGGTTGGGAGGATTGTCAGCTCGGCATGAGATCTAAGTATTTTCTTCTTTCGGATTCCACTGGAGCAATGGCTCCATGAATATGGACGTAGCGATCCTAAATGACGTGTCATGTTTCGTATGGGCATTCAACTTGGCCCTATAATACTGTGTCGCTCGCCCCGTGCAACTGGGAATAAAAGAGGCTTAACTAATGGACGCAGTTGTCAGGAAGCCGTGAGATAATATCTACTACTCCACCCCCTCCATTTCCCCCGCCCGCCAACAAGCGACCCGCCCCGCCCCCTTCGCCTCCAGCACCGGCCGCTCCCGCCGGCACCGATCCACCGCCAGCGGGCAGCGGGGGTTGTAGGCGCACCCGGACGGCGGGTCGATCGGGTCGGGGATCTCCCCCACCGGCGGCGGGACCTCCCGCCCGAACCCGTCCAGCTTCGGCGCCGCGTCCAGCAGCATCCGCGTATACGGATGCTGCGGCGCGCCGAACAGGTCCTCCGGCGCCGCCTCCTCCACCAGCCGCCCGAGATAGAGCACCCCGATCCGGTCCGCCATGTGCCGCACCACCGTCAGGTCGTGGCTGATGAACACGTAGGTCAGCCCCAGCTCGTCCTTCAGGTCGCTCATCAGGTTCAGCACCTGCGCCTGCACGCTCACGTCCAGCGCGCTCGTCGGCTCGTCGCACACGATCAGCCGCGGCCCCGAGGCCAGCGCCCGCGCCACGCAGATGCGCTGCCGCTGCCCCCCCGAAAACTGGTGCGGGAATTTTTGCGCATCCTCCGCCGCCAGCCCCACCTGCTCCAGCAGTCGCTCGGCGACCCCGGCCGTGGCCTCTCCGCGCGCCGCCACCGGCTCCGCCACGATGTCCCCCACCCGCCAGCGCGGGTTCAGGCTCGCATACGGGTCCTGGAAGATCATCTGCACGTCCGCCCGCACGTCCGCCGCCCGCGGCCCTGCGATGTCGGTCCCCGCGATCTCCACCGACCCCTCGGACGGGCGCAGCAGCCCCACCACCATCTTCCCGATGGTCGACTTGCCAGACCCGCTCTCGCCCACCAGCGCGTAGGTCGTCCGCTCCGCCACGTCGAAGCTGACCTCCGACACCGCCGTCAGCATTCGCTTCGGCAGCCGCTCGATCACCCGGTTGAGCCAGGGCTTCGAGACGTCGAACACCCGGCTCAGCCCCCGCACGGAGACGAGCGGCGCGCTCATGAGACGGCCCCGAACCGTGCGCACGCCATGCGCATGGCCCGTGCATCGGATGTGCATGGGATGTGCATCATGTTTTCATGCCGCATCGGCCGCCCCGACCGGAAACCAGCACGCCGCCCGCCCCCCGTCCGCCGCCAGCGTCGGTCCCGGCTCCGCGCGACATCGCGCCGCCGCCCGAGGGCACCGCGGATGGAACGCGCACCCCTCCGGCAACGCCCCCAGCCGCGGCATCGCGCCCGGTATCTGGTGCAGCCGCGCCCGCCCCGCCGACGCCGCCGGCGTCGCGCCCATCAACCCTTCGGTGTAAGGATGTCGTGGGTTCCCAAGCACTTCGCGCACCGGCCCCAGCTCCGCCAGCCGTCCTGCGTACATCACCGCGACCCGGTCCGCCGTCTCCGCGATCACGCCCATGTCGTGCGTCACCAGCATCACCGCCGTCCCCCTCTCGCGGCACAGCCGCCGCAGGAGCGCCGTGATCTGCGCCTGCACGGACACGTCGAGCGCCGTCGTCGGCTCGTCCGCGATCACCAGATCCGGCTCCGCGCACAGCGCCAGGGCGATCACCACCCTCTGCCGCATTCCGCCCGAGAACTCATGGGGATACGACCCGATCCGCTCCGCCGCGGAGGGTATCCCCACCTCCTCCAGCGCCGCCACCGCGCGCGCCCGGGCCTCCGATTGCGAGACGTCCAGATGCGTGCGCACCGTCTCCGCGATCTGCTCGCCGATGGGCAGGAGCGGGTTGAGCGAGGTCAGCGGGTCCTGGAACACCATCCCGATCCGCTTGCCCCGGATGCGCCGCATCGCGCCCGCTCCCGCGTCGTCGATCCGCTCCCCGCCGAGCAGCACCCGCCCCGACGCGATCCGCGCCGGCGGGTCGAGGAGGCCGATGACCGCGTTCCCCGTCATGGACTTGCCCGCCCCGGACTCGCCCACCACGCCCAGGATCTCCCCGGGAGCGATGGTCCAGGACACGCCGTCCACCGGCCGCACGATGCCGCCGCGGGTGGGTATCTCGACCGTGAGGTCCTGCAGCTCGAGGACCGGGATCATCGCAGCCGCGGGTTCAGCGCGTCGCGCAGCCAGTCGCCCAGCAGGTTCACCGCCAGGGCCAGCGCCAGGAGGGTGAGGGCGGGGAACAGCAGGATCCACCACTCGCCGGAGAACAGGAATCCCTGCCCGATGCGTATCAGCGTGCCGAGCGACGGCTGCGTGGGCGGCGCGCCGACGCCGAGGAAGCTGAGCGTCGCCTCCGCGATGATGGCGAGCGCAAGGGAGATCGTCGCGATCACGAGGACTGGCGACAGGACGTTGGGCAGGATGTGGCGCAGCATGATCGCCGGCCCCGTGCGCCCGATAAGGCGCGCGGCCGCGACGTAGTCCTTGTTCGCCTCGACCATCGCCGCCCCGCGCACGACGCGCGCGAACTGTACCCAGTCGCCCAGGCCGATGGCGAGGATCAGGACCCAGATCGCCATCTGGTCGCGGTACTCGACCGGCGTGAACCCCTTGGCGATGCCGAAGACCAGCATCGCGACCAGGATCGACGGGAAGGTGAGCTGCACGTCCGCCACCCGCATGATCACGGTGCCGGTCCAGCCGCCCGCGTAGCCCGCGATCAGGCCCAGCGTGACGCCCAGCACCATGGCGAAGGCCACGGCCGCGACGCCCACGAAGAGCGACACGCGCATCCCGTGGAGGATGGTGGAGAACACGTCGCGCCCCTGGTCGTCCGTGCCGAGCCAGAACACCTCGCCGGTGAAGGCGTTGGGCTCCATCGGGCGCGAGAACCCGTTCATCAGGTCGAGCGTGGCGGGGTCGAACGGGTCGTGCGGCGCGACCCAGGGGGCGAGGAGGGCCGACAGCACCAGGAGCGCCACCACCGCGGCCGAGATCATCGCCGTGGGCGAGCGGCGGAAGGCGTAGGCGAGGTCGCTGTCCCAGGCGCCGCGCAGGCGCCCCGGGGCGGCGACCGCCTCGCGGGCGGCCAGGTCGGCGCGCGCCTGATCGGGCAGGTCGGTCACGCGGCGCGCCCGTCGATCCGCAGGCGCGGGTCGACCATCACGTAGAGGACGTCGACGATCAGGTTGATGGCGACGAACATCACCGAGATCAGCATCAGGTAGGCGGCCATCACCGGGATGTCGACGAACTGCACGGCGTTGATGAAGAGGAGGCCGACGCCCGGCCACTGGAACACCGTCTCGGTGATGATGGCGAAGGCGATGATCGAGCCGAGCTGCAGCCCCGTGACCGTGATCACCGGGACCATCGTGTTGCGCAGCGCGTGCCGGAAGTTGACCGACCGCTCGCGGAGCCCCCGGGCTCTGGCGAAGCGGATGTAGTCCTGTCGCAGGACCTCCAGCATCTCGGAGCGCACCAGCCGCATGATCAGGGTCATCTGGTAGAGGCCAAGCGTGATCGACGGCAGGATCAGGGCCTTGAGCCCGCTCTCGGTCAGGAAGCCGGTCGTCCAGCCGCCCAGGCGCACGGTGTCGCCGCGCCCGAAGGAGGGCAGCCAGCCGAGCTCCACGGAGAACAGCCATATCAACAGGATGCCGATCAGGAAGGTCGGCAGGCTGACCCCGATCAGCGAGGCGGACATGACGACCGACGAGAGTGCGCCGCCCCGGCGGATCGCCGTCAGGACCCCGAGGCCGACGCCGAAGGAGATCGCGAGGAACCCCGAGACGGCGGCGAGCTCCAGCGTGGCGGGCGCGCGCTCGAGGAGGATGTCGGCGACGGGCCGCGACTGCCGGTAGGAGATGCCGAAGTCGCCCTGCGCCGCGCGGGCGAGGAAGCGCGCGTACTGCACCGGGAAGGGATCGTTGAGGCCGAGCGACTCGCGCAGGCGCTCCACGTCCTCGATGGTGCGCTCCTGGCCGAGGAGGTTCTCGACCGGGTCGCCGACGAAGCGGAACATGGAGAACGCGACCAGCCCGACGGCCAGCAGCACGATCACCGATTGCAGGGCGCGCCGTATGATGAAGGCCAGCATGGGCGGAGCGTGGGCGCCGGGGGCGGGGGGGTCAAGCGCGCATCGCGCCGCCCGGGCCGGCCCCGGCGCGGCCCGCTCACTCCATGCTCGCCCAGCGCAGGACCAGGAAGTTGTCCGGCCGCTGCACCACCTCCACCCCGTCCCGCACGCCCCAGATCAGGGGCTCGACGTAGAGCGGCACGTAGGCGACCTCGTCCTGCAGGATGCCGGCGGCCTCGTCGAGCATGGCCTGGCGCGCGCCCTCGTCGAGCTCGGACTGGATCATCGGCAGGAGCTCGTCGACCCGCGCGCTGGAGTAGTCACCGAAGTTCCAGGTGCCCAGGTCGCCCTCGGGCGTGGCCGCGAGGAAGCGCAGCGGATGCTCGGCGTCGAAGGTGCCGGGCGACCAGCCCAGGAGGTACATGTCGAAATCGCCCTCCCGCAGGCGGTCGAAGTACTGCGAGACGGGCATCGCCTCGAGCTGCGCGTCCATGCCGGCGCGGGCGAGCATCGCGACGATCGCCTGGCACACGCTCTCGTCGGCGATGTAGCGGTCGTTGGGGCATTTGAGGCCGAAGGAGAACCCGTCCGGGTAGCCCGCCTCGGCCAGGAGGGCGGCGGCGGCCTCGGGGTCGTGGGCCGGGCGGGCGGCGAGGGCGGGCGCGTAGCCGCGCATCGCGGGGCTCACGAGCTGCGAGGCCTCCTCGGCGGAGCCGCGCATGATCTGGCTCAGGATCGCGGGCACGTTCACCGCCTCCGCGACCGCTTCCCGCACGCGCACGTCGCGGAACGGGTTGGGGCCCTGGCCACCGTAGCGGAGGGACTCGGCCCGGTGCGGGAAGCCGAGCATGATGACGCGCGCCTCGATCCCGCGGATCACCTCCACGTCCGGCGCGGCGTCGAGGCGGTCGGCGTCCTGGACCGGCACCGGGTCGATCAGGTCGACGTCCCCCGACAGGAGCGCGGCGACCGCCGTGGACGGGTTCTGGATCGGGGTCACGACGACGCGCGCGAGGTTGCCGCGGTCCTCGCCCCACCATCCGTCGAACGGCTCCAGCACGGTGCGCAGGTCCGGCTGCCGCTCCACCAGGCGGTAGGGGCCGGTGCCGTTGGCGTTGAGGGTGGCGAAGGTCTCGCCGTCCCGGACCGGGCGCTCCGCCCCGTTCGCGGCCGCCCAGCCCGCGTCCATGATCATCCAGTTGGCGATGGAATCGGGGAAGATCGGGTTCGGCGCGGTGGTCAGGACGTCGACGGTGAACTGGTCCACCTTCTCCATCCGCTCGACCGGGGCGAACCAGGACGCGGTGTCGGCGGTCTCCGAGGAGGCGCGCTCGTAGGAGAAGATCACGTCGTCCGCGTCGAACGCCTCGCCGCCCTGGAAGGTCACGCCCTGCCGCAGCGTGAACCGCCAGCCGGCGCCGTCCGGCAGCGCCTCCCAGGCGGTCGCGAGGGAGGGCTCGATCGTCATGTCGCGGCCGCGGCGCACCAGGCCCTCGTAGACGTTGCCCAGGAAGCCGAGCACCGGCGCCGCGTTCACCGCGTGCGGGTCCATCGTCTGCGGATCGGTGCGGGGCGCCCAGCGCAGCTCCTGCGCGGCGGCGGGGGCGGCGATGGCCGCGAGGAGGGCGGCGGCGGCGAGCGGTCGGGTCATGGCGGTCCCGGGGTCCTGCGCCGCGCGGAGGGTGCCGGCGGCGCAGGGGATCGCGATGGGGCCCCCGTGACAACCCGCCGCAGCGCGGCCGGCGGTCACGGAGGCGTGAGGCCCGGCCGGTCAGTTGGCCGAGAAGTACTTGATCTTCGGCTGGTCCTCGACCGAGACGTCGCTGTCGAAGGCGGCGGAGTAGCCCCAGTTCAGCACCTGGTTGTGCAGCGGCAGGTAGAGGACCTCGTCCTGCACGGTGGACCAGATCTCGGCGATGGAGGCGTCGCGCGCCTCGAGGTCGGTCTCCGAGGCCAGCGCCTCGATCGCCATGTCGAGATCGGCGTTCGAGTACCCGGTCGCGTTCCACGAGCCGCGGCTGTCGTCGCGGGTGTGGACGAGGAAGTTGAACACGTATTCCGAGTCGAAGGTCGGCACGCCCCAGCCCAGCATGAAGAAGTCGGTCCCGCCGCCGGTGATGAGGGGGAAGTGCTGCGCCTTGGACTTCGCGTCGAGGTTCACCGTGATCCCCGCGCGCCCGAGCATCCCGACGACCGCCTGGCAGATCGGCTCGTCGTTGATGTAGCGGTCGTTGGGGCAGTCGAGGCGGATGGTGAACCCGTCCGGGTAGCCCGCCTCGGCGAGGAGGGCGCGCGCGCCCTCGGGGTCGGCGGCGCGCACCTCGTCCAGGGCCTCGGTCCAGCCGTTGACGAAGGGCGGCATGATAACGCCGGTGGGCGCGGACTGCCCGCGCATCACGACCTGCTGGA
Organism: uncultured Alphaproteobacteria bacterium; assembly: GCA_963833115.1. Lineage (GTDB taxonomy): Bacteria > Pseudomonadota > Alphaproteobacteria > Rhodobacterales > Rhodobacteraceae > Hasllibacter. Next base: position 1,599,436 of record CAWHWS010000002.1, read on the forward strand.
TCGCCGCGCGGTCGATGGCCATGTCCATGGCCCGGCGCACGCGCACGTCCGCGAGCGGGTTGGCGCCGTCCACGTCGTCGGCCTCGATGTCGTCCGCGCCGACGTTCATGCCGAGGAAGATCGTGCGGTTCTGGTCGGTCGTCTTGACCGAGAGGCCATCGGCGCCCGCGACGCGGTCGAGGTCCTGGACCGGCACGTCCTGGATGAAGTCGACCTCGCCCGAGAGGAGGGCCGCGACGCGGGTGGCGGCGTTCTGGATCGGCGTGAACTCGACGCGGGTGGCGCCGAGGGGGAACTCGCCGATGCCCCAGTAGTCGGGGTTCGCCTCCAGCACGGTGCGCACGTCGGGCTCGCGCGAGACGAGCGTGTAGGCGCCGGTGCCGTTGGCCTCGCGCGTGGCGTAGGTGCTCTCGCCCTCGTTGTAGTTCTGCACCTCGGTCACGCCGTTCGCCTCGGCCCAGCCCGAATCCATCATCATCAGGTTGGTGAGGTTCGCCGGCAGGATCGGGTTCGGCCCGTCGGTGACGAACTCGACCGTGGTCTCGTCGACGATGCGGACCTCGACGACGGAGTTCAGCAGCTCCTTGTAGGACGAGTTCTCCGATTGCGCCCGGCCGATGGAGAACGCCACGTCCTCGGCGGTGAAGGCCTCGCCGCCGTGGAACGTGACCCCCGGCCGCAGGGAGAAGGTCCAGACGTTGGGGTCCTCCTCGGAGACGGACCAGTCGGTCGCGAGCGCGGGCTCGAGCTCGCCGGCGTTGTCCCGCACGATCAGGGGCTCGTAGATTCTGATGGCTGAGCGTCGAGGTCGGGCCCTCGTTCTGCGCGTGCGGATCGAGGGTGAGGGCGTCGCCCGCGCGGGCCCAGCGCAGGGTCTCGGCGGAGGCGGCGGTGCTGCTCAGGAGCGCGGCGGCGAGGCCGGCGGCGAAGGTGGTCCGGGTCATGAATGGTCTCCCTCATGTTTGGGGCCCGCACGATGGGCGGGGCCGGGGGGCGGCGCAAGGCGGGGCGGCCCCATGCGGCGGGCACGGGCCGCCCGCTGGACAAGGACGGTGCATCGCGGGCCATATCGGACCGCCGGGCCCGTGGCCCCGGGGCCGGGGAGGGACGTGATGCACAAGGTGGGAACGCAGGCCGAGTGGGTCGCCCGGGCGCGCGAGGTCCTGCCCGGCGGCGGCTTCGGCAATTTCGATCCCGGCATCGTCATCCGGGACGGACGGGCCGCGCGCGTGCGAGACGAGGACGGGCGCGAATACGTGGACTACCTCATCGGCTCGGGACCCATGCTCCTCGGGCACGGCCACCCCGAGGTGATCGAGGCGGTGCTCGAGCAGCTCCCGCGCGGCATGACGTTCTTCGCCTCCAATACGCTCGGCATCGAGCTCGCCGAGGAGATCGTGCGCGCCGTGCCCTGCGCCGAGACCGTGCGCTACACCGCCTCGGGCGGGGAGGCGGACATGTACGCGATCCGCCTGGCCCGCGCCTTCACCGGCCGGCCGAAGATAGTGAAGTTCGAGGGCGGCTATCACGGCATGAGCGCCGAGGCGCAGATGTCCCTCGCGCCGACCCGCCGGTCCGACTTCCCGCGGGCGATCCCGGACAGCGCCGGCATCCCCGCGTCCGTCGCGGACGAGGTGCTCGTCGCCCCGTTCAACGACGCGGCCTACCTGGACTCTCTCCTGGCCGAGCACGGCCGGGACGTCGCCTGCATCATCGTCGAGCCGCTCCAGCGGATCGTGCCGCCGGAGGACGGGTTCCTGGAGGCCGTGCGCGCGCTGGCGAGCCGCCACGGCGCCGTCCTCGTCTTCGACGAGATCGTGACCGGCTTCCGCCTCGCCTATGGCGGCGCGCAGGAGGCCTATGGCGTGATCCCGGACCTGTGCACCCTGGGCAAGATCGTCGGCGGGGGCTTTCCCCTCGCGGCCGTGGCCGGGCGGCGGGACATCATGGCCCATTTCGACAAGGACACCGTGGGCGAGGGCGGATGGCTCATGCAGCTCGGCACGCTCTCGGGCGCGCCGGTGGCGGCGGCGGCCGGCCTCAAGACCATGGAGGTGCTGCGCCGGCACGGGGCCTACGACCAGCTGCGCGAGCGCGGCGGGCGCGTGGCCGAGATGATCGGCCGGCACCTGGGCGCCGCGGGCGTGCCGCACCGGGTCGCGGGCGATCCCGCGCTCTTCGAGACCGTGTTCCACGACGGGCCGGTGCGGACCTATCGCGACACGCTCGCCGGGGAGCACGGGCCGGGGAACACGGGCGCCGCCCGGCGCTGGAATGCGCGCCTGCGGATCGAGGGCGTGTTCAAGGCGCCGGGCAAGACCTATCCCTGCCTCGCCCTGACCGAGGAGGACCTCGCCCTGACCGAAGCCGCGATCGAGGCGGCGGCCGCGAGCGCCGCGCTGGACTAGCCGCGCCCGTCGGGGCAGCGTGGCGCGGACACGTCTGGGAGGACATGACATGACCCATCTCACCCGCCGCGGCGCCCTGGGCGCGCTGGGCGCCGGCGCCGCGCTCCTGGCCGCGCCGGCCTACGCGCAGAACCGCAAGATCACGGTCGGCGCGCTGCGCTTCACCAGCCACGCGGGCACCTTCGTCGCCATCGAGCAGGGGCATTTCGCCGATGCCGGCCTCGACGTGGATCTGCGCTTCTTCCAGGCCGCGACGCCGATGGCGGCCGCCATCGCGTCCGGCGACGTCGACTACGCCGTGACGGCCATGTCGGGCGGGCTCGTGAACCTCGCCCAGAAGGACGCGATCCGCGTCATCGGCGGCGCCCTCGTGGAGGAGCCCGGCATCGACGGGCAGCTCATCCTCGCCTCGGACGCGGCGTTCCAGGCGGGGCTGACGTCGCCGGCGATGCTGGACGGGCGCAGCTTCGGCATGTCCACCGCCGGCAGCAGCTTCCACTACATGGGCAGCCGCATCGCCGAGGCCGAGGGCGCGACGCTCGCCTTCCGGCCGCTGCAGAAGGTGCCCGCGATCATCGGCGCCCTCAAGTCGGGGCAGATCGACGCCTGGACCATCGTGCCGCACATCGCCAAGCCGCTCGCCGCCTCCGGCGCGGTCCACGTCATCGGGCGCGTGGCGGACTACCTGCCCGACTACCAGGTGACGACGATCTTCACCTCGAAGACCAATGCCGACGACGAGCGGGACGCGACCGCCGCCTTCCTCGCAGCCTATTCCAAGGGCGCGGCCGCCTATAACGCCACGATGATCGACATGGCCGGCGGCCAGGCGGGCGTGGACGCGATGGTCGCCCTGCTGGCGCCCTACGTCTACCCCGACCGGACGCTGGAGGACGCCACCGGTCCGATCGTCCTGGGCACGATGCGCCTGCAGCCGGACGCGCGCCTCGCCATGGGCTCGATCGCCGATCAGCTCGCGTGGTTCCAGTCCGAGGGGCTGGTGGACGCGTCCATCGCCCTCGAGACGGTGGTCGATCCGAGCTATGTCGAGATCGTGGGCTAGGCCATGGACCTGATCCTGCGCGGCGTCTCGCACCGCTATGGCGGGACGTCCGTGCTGGAGGGCATCGACCTCGAGATACCGGCGGGGCGGATCGTCTGCGTCGTCGGGCCGTCCGGCTGCGGCAAGTCCACGCTCCTGCGCCTGATCGGCGGGCTGGAGCGGCCCGAGGCGGGCGAGATCGTGCAGGTCGGCGCGCCGCCTGCCGGATCGCTCAACCCGCTGACCTACGTGTTCCAGGACTTCGCGCTGCTGCCCTGGCGGAGCGCGGCGGGCAACGTCGCCCTGGTGCTGGAGGACCACCCCCTGAGCCGCGCCGAGCGGGAGGCCCGGGTCGCCGACGTGCTGGCGCGCACCAACCTGAGCGATTTTGCGGACGCCTGGCCGCGCCAGCTCTCGGGCGGGATGAAGCAGCGCGTCGCCATCGCCCGCGCGCTCGCGGTCGATCCGGCGGTGATGCTGATGGACGAGCCGCTCTCCGCGCTCGACGCGCAGACGCGCGAGCTCCTGATGGACGACCTCGTGGGGCTGTGGGAGCGCGCGCCGTTCACCGCCGTCTACGTGACGCACAACCTCGCGGAGGCGGTGCGCCTCGGGCATCGGATCGTGGTCCTGTCGCGCCGCCCCGGGCGGGTGCGCGAGGTGGTGGACATCGACCTGCCGCTGGCGGCACGCCAGGACGCCGATCCGGCCCTCGTGGCGGTGCGCCAGCGCCTCTGGGCGAGCATGCGCGAGGAGGCCCGCGCAGCGGATGCCGAGCTCGCCGGTGCCTGACGGCGCGGCGGCCCGCCAGGCGCCGGCGCGCGCGGCGCCCGGCCCGGAGGCGCCGGTGCGCTTCCGCGGCGGGGGCTTCGTGCCCCGCACGCCGCGCGGCGTCGGGGGGGCGGTCTTCGCCCTCCTGATCCTCGGGATCGAGTGGGGCACCCGCGCCGGGGTGATCGGCAACCTGACCCTCCCGCGCCCGTCGGACGTCTGGGCGACGCTTGTGCAGCTCTGGGACTCCGGCCTGCTGATGCGCCACGTCGCGCCGTCTATCACCCGGCTGGCGGTCGGCTCGGCGATGGGCTGCGCCGCGGGCGTCGCGGTGGGCGTCGCCATCGGGCTCTTCGCCTACGCGCGCGCCGGGCTGGTCCCCGTGGTCGCCGCGATCTTCCCGATCCCGAAGATCGCGCTGCTGCCGCTCTTCGTGATCTGGTTCGGCATCGACGAGCCGTCGAAATACGCCCTCATCGCGCTGGGCACGTTCACGCCCACGGTCGTGGCCACCTACGGCGCGGTGGACGGGGTGGACCGGACCCTGATCCGCATGGGGCAGAGCTTCGGCCTCACCTGGTGGTCGGTCGTGCGCAAGATCGTGCTGCCCGGCGCGATGCCCGGCATCCTCTCCGGCCTTCGGATCAGCCTCGCGATCGGGATCATCCTCCTCGTCGCCGCCGAGATGCTGGGCGCGACCTACGGCATCGGCGCCTACATCCTGGAGGCGGGCTCGCTCTACGACCTGGAGCGGCTCTTCGCCGGGGTGGTGATCCTCTCGGCGCTCGGCGTCGCCGTGAGCTGGGCGATCGGGCGGGTCGAGCGGCGCGCGCTGCGCTGGCGAGGATAGGCCTGGAGCGGGCGGCGGACCCGGCGCGGGGAGGACGCGCGCGGGCCGCCGGCCTCGCTCCGGCCGGCAGGGAGGTGCCGACCACGGGGCATGCTGGCGGCGCCCCGTGAAACCGTGGTGCCTCGTGCCGCGCCGCGGCGAAAGCCTCTCGCCTCGATTTGCGCCCGATTGGCCGGAGTTTCGGGGCGGGCGCCCGCGGATGCGGCAGCGGCCGCCGGCCATGCCGCATCGCGCGCCGGCCGGCGAACCTTCGCGCCGCGCGGCGCCCCGACGGCCCTGGACGCGGGGCAGATGATTCCGTAGTTCTGGATGTATGGAATCGTCCGCCGCCCTCGTCGCGCTCTCCGCGCTCGCCCATCCCCTGCGGATGGAGGCGTTCCGCCTGCTGGTGCGCGCCGGGGCTGGCGGTTTGCCGGCCGGGGAGGTCGCGCGACGGCTGGGCGCGCCGGCGAACACGGTCTCGGCGGCGCTCGGCCTCCTGCGCGCCGCGAGGCTGGTCCGCAGCGCGCGCGAGGGGCGGGTGATCCGCTACGCCGCCGACATGGCCGGGATGCGGGACCTCATCGCCCACCTGATGGAGGATTGCTGCGGCGGCGATCCGGCCGCCTGCCGCCCCGTCCTCGACGCCCTCATCTGCGAGGACTGCGCGTGAGCGTGGACATGCCGCGCCGCCTCGCGGCCGAGGCGCTGGGCACGGGCCTCCTCGTCTGCACCGTCGTCGGCAGCGGGATCATGGCCGACCGGCTCTCGGACGATGTCGGCGTCTCGCTCCTGGGCAACACGATCCCGACGGGCGCGATCCTCGTGGTGCTGATCACGGTGCTCGGCCCGGTCTCGGGCGCGCACTTCAACCCGGCCGTCACGCTGGCCTTCCGGATGCTCGGCTCGATCGGGACCGGCGCGGCGCTGGCCTATGTGGCGGCGCAGGTCGCGGGCGGCGTGCTCGGCAGCGTCCTGGCCCACGCCATGTTCGAGGAGGCGCTGGTGCAGCTCTCCACCACGGCGCGCACCGGCGCGGGGCAGTGGATCGCGGAGATCACGGCCACCTTCGGCCTCGTGCTCACCATCCTCGCGGCCCTGCGCCTGCGGCCCGACGCGATCCCGGTCCTGGTCGGGCTCTACATCACGGCGGCCTACTGGTTCACCGCCTCCACCAGCTTCGCCAACCCCGCGGTCGCGGTGGCGCGCGGGCTGTCGGACACGTTCGCCGGCATCCGCCCCGCCGACGTGCCGGCCTTCGTCCTGGCGCAGTGCCTGGGCGCGGCGCTGGGCGTGGCGGTGGTCGGCTGGCTCCTGCGGCCATTGGAGGAGAAGGCATGATCGCCCCCGTCATCCATCACAATCCCGGCTGCGGGACGTCGCGAGGCGCGCTGGCGATCCTGCGCGCGGTCTCGGAGCCCGTGGTGATCGAGTACCTCCAGGTCGGCTGGACGCGCGCGCAGCTCCTGGGGCTCCTCGCCGCCGCGGGCCTCACGCCGCGCGCGGCTCTGCGGGTGTCCGGCTCCCCGGCAGAGGCGCTCGGCCTGACGGCGCCGGACGTCCCGGACGAGGCGCTGCTCGACGCGATGGTGGAGCATCCGATCCTCGTGAACCGGCCCATCGTCTGCACGCCGCTCGGCGTGCGCCTGTGCCGCCCGTCCGCCTCGGTGCTGGAGATCATGGAGGTCCGCCCGACGGGGCCGGTCGCCGGGCCGGACGGCGCCCCGATCCTCGGCCCCGGCGGGGCGCCGGCGTGACGGTGCCGCCCGGCGGGACGCCCGCGCTCGACGAGGCGGCGTTCCGCGCGCCCGATGCGGCCGCGCTCTTCCCCGCCGGGCGGCCCGCGCACGCGCCGCGCATCCTGATCCTCACCGGCTCGCTCAGGGCGCGCAGCTATTCGCGCCTCCTGGGCGACGAGGCGCACCGCATCCTCGCGCGCCTCGGCGCCGACGCGCGGCGCTACGATCCCGCCGGCCTGCCCCTGCCGGACGGGGCGGAGGCGGACCACCCCAAGGTCGCCGAGCTGCGCGCCGCCGCCACCTGGGCGGAGGGGTTCGTCTGGTGCTCGCCCGAGCGGCACGGCGCGATGACGGCCGTGATGAAGGCGCAGATCGATTGGATCCCCCTCTCCATCGGCGGAATGCGGCCGACGCAGGGCAAGACGCTGGCGGTGATGCAGGTCTCGGGCGGCTCGCAATCGTTCAACACGGTGAACCAGCTCCGCATCCTCGGACGCTGGATGCGCCTGATCACGATCCCGAACCAGTCGAGCGTGCCGCGCGCCTACCAGGAGTTCGACGAGGACGGCCGCCTTCCCGCGGGGCCGCTCCACGCCCGCGTGGTGGACGTCATGGAGGAGCTCGTGCGCTTCACCCTGCTCACGCGCGGCGTGGCGGACCATCTCGTCGATCGCTATTCAGAGCGGGTGGAGAGCCCGGCCGCGTTGTCCGCCAGGGTCAACCAGACCTCCCTCTGACGGCCCCCCCGGTGGTCACGCGCCCGTTACCGTCCCGTCGTCTCGGTTTCGCGCCCGCGCGCCATGCCCGGCCGGCAACAACCGAGGGGGAACCACAATGCTTCGCACCACCGCCATCGTCGCGCTCTGCGCCGCCGCCGGGCCGGCCGCCGCCCAGACCGCATCGCCGGACGTGATCGAGCTGGGCCCGCGGCCCTTCTACCTCGTGGACGCCATGCGGGACGGCGAGCTGAAGGACACCCTGACCCAGTGCATGGGCACCGAGCCGGTGCGCACCAAGTTCTCCATCGGCCATCGCGGCGCGCCGATGCAGTTCCCCGAGCACACCGTCGAGGCCAACGTCGCGGCCGCGCGCATGGGCGCGGGCATCCTCGAATGCGACGTGACCTTCACCGCCGACAAGGTCCTCGTCTGCCGGCACGCGCAGAACGACCTGCACACCACGACCGACATCCTGGCCACCGACCTGGCGGAGAAGTGCACCGCCGGCTTCGCGCCCGCCGAAGGCGACGCGGACGCGACCGCCGAGTGCCGCACTTCCGACATCACCCTGGCCGAGTTCCGCACCCTGAACGGCAAGATGGACGCCGCGAACGCCGCCGCGACCACCGTGGAGGAGTATCTCGACGGCACCGCCGGCTGGCGCACCGACCTCTACTCCACCACCGGCACCCTGATGACCCATGCCGAGAGCATCGAGCTCTTCGACGGCCTCGGCGCCGACTTCACCCCCGAGCTCAAGACGCCCTCGGTGGAGATGCCCTTCGACGGCTACTCCCAGGAGGACTACGCCCAGGCGATGATCGACGAGTACAAGGATGCGGGGATCGACCCGTCCCGCGTCTGGCCGCAGTCTTTCCTCCTCGAGGACGTGCTCTACTGGATCGAGGCCGAGCCCGCGTTCGGCGCGCAGGCCGTGTACCTGATGGACGAGTACGACATCGAGGGCTACTCGCCGATGGACGAGGGCACCTGGCCGAACTCCATGCAGGAGCTGGCGGACATGGGCGTGCGCTACGTCGCGCCCCCGACCTGGATGCTCGTCACGGTGGAGGACGGGGAGATCGTGCCCTCCACGCTGGCGGAGCGCGCCAAGGAGGCCGGGCTCGGCATCATCACCTGGACGCTCGAGCGCTCCGGGCCGCTCAACACCGGCGGCGGCTGGTACTACCAGAGCCTCGAGGACTACACCGCCGAGCGCGGCGACGGCGCGACCTACGAGCTCGTCGACGCGCTGGCGCAGGACGTGGGCGTGGTCGGCATCTTCTCCGACTGGCCGGCGACTGTGACCTACTACGCCTCCTGCCTCGGCCTCGACTGAGGCCCCCGGGGCCGGCCGCGCGCCGGCCCCGCCCTCGTTGCGGGATGGACAGGCCGCCCCGTCCGCGCCAGTGTCGCCCTCGGACGCCCGGCTCGAACCGGGCGCAAGGGAGGAACGACATGACCCACACGATCAAGGCGCCCGTCCTGGGCGCGGCCCTCGCCCTCACCCTCGTCGCCGGCCCCGCGATGGCCGCCGAGTGCATCGCGCCGGCCAACCCCGGCGGCGGCTGGGACTTCACCTGCCGCCAGATCGGCAAGACCATGTACGAGATCGGCGCCGTGGACGAGCCGGTCCGGGTGACCAACATGGCCGGCGGCGGCGGCGGGCTCGCGTATCAGACGGTCGTGAACGAGCGGAACGACGATCCCGAGCTCTTCGTCGCCGCGAGCCAGGCCACGGCCACGCGCCTCGCGCAGAACGCCTTCGGCGGCGCCACGGCCGACCAGGTCCGCTTCGTCGGCGCGATCGGCGCCGATCCCGGCGTGATCGTGGTCGCGGCCGACAGCCCGCTGCAGTCGATCACCGACCTGACGGACGCGGTCGCGGCCGATCCCGGCTCGGTCGCCTTCGCCGGCGGCTCGGCTGCGGGCGGCTTCGACCATCTCAAGGTGCTGCAGCTCCTCAAGGAGACCGGCTTCGACGACGTGCGCGCGGTCAAGTACATCGGCGTCGACGGCGGCGCCGACGCGATCACCCAGACGATCGGCGGCTTCACCACCGCGATGACCGGCGACATGTCCGAGGTCGTGGGCTTCCTCAGGAACGGGGACATCCGCGTGCTCGCCGTCCTGACCGAGGAGCGCGTGCCCGGCTTCGAGGACATCCCCACCGCCCGCGAGCAGGGCGTCGACGTCGTCGCGGTCAACTGGCGCGGGCTCTACGTGCCCAAGGACATCTCGGACGAGCGGTTCCAGGAATGGGCAGACAAGCTGCAGCAGGTCGCCGATAGCGACGAATGGCAGGCCGCGATGGAGGCCAACGGCCTCGCGCCCTTCACCAAGGTGGGCGACGAGTTCCAGGCCTGGGTCGATCAGAACATCGCCGACACCGAGGAGCTGAGCCGCGAGATCGGCGTGATCCAGTAGGATGGCCGCCACCGACCGGGCCTTCGGCGCCCTCGTCATGATCGCGTCCGGGGCCTACGGCCTCGGCGCGCTCTCGATCCGCGAGAGCTTCCTGCAGGACCCCGTCGGGCCGCGGACCTTCCCGATCATCATCGCGGGCATCGCCTTCCTGTGCGGCGCCCTGATGACGATCCGGCCGGATGCCGAGCCCGACTGGCCCGGCGCGGCCACCCTGGCGCGCCTCGCCGTCGCGGTGGCGGTGACCATCGCCTTCGCCTACGCGCTGAAGCCGATGGGGTTCATCGTGCCCGGGGCGCTGGCGGCCGGCGCGCTGGCCTACATGATCACGCCGCGCGCGGGGGCGGCGGCGCTGACCGGGGCGGGCCTCTCGCTCGGGCTGTTCCTCCTCTTCCGCTACGGGCTGGGGCTCTCGCTCCCGGCGCTGCCGGCGGGGTGGCTCTGATGGACGGGATGCTCGCGAACCTGGCGCTCGGCTTCTCCGTCGCGCTCAGCCCCTGGACGCTGTTCCTCGCGGTGATCGGCTGCTTCCTGGGCACGATCATTGGCGCGCTGCCGGGGCTCGGCCCGTCGAACGGCGTGGCGCTCCTGATCCCGGTGACGTTCACGCTCGGCCTCGACGCGACCGCCGCGCTCGTCCTGATGACCTCCGTCTACTACGGCGCGATGTATGGCGGGCGCATCTCCTCGATCCTGCTGAACATCCCGGGCGACGAGCCGGCGATGATGACCACGCTCGACGGCTATCCGATGGCCAAGCAGGGCCGGGCGGGCGACGCGCTCGTGATCTCCGGCGTCGCGAGCTTCGTCGGCGCGTTCCTGGCCACGATCGGTCTCATGCTGCTGGCGCCGCTCCTGGCGAACGTGGCCTATCTCTTCGGCCCGGCGGAGTATTTCGCGCTCTACCTCCTGGCCTTCTGCACCCTTTCGGGGATGAAGTCGGCGAACCAGGCCAAGGCCGCGCTCGCGTCGTGCATCGGGCTCGGGATCGCGATGATCGGGCTCGACAACAACACCGGCATGCCGCGCTACACCGGCGGCAACCTGCACCTGATGGACGGGGTGGACTTCCTCGTCGCCATCGTCGGGCTCTTCGCGGTCTCGGAGATCTTCGTCTTCATCGAGACGCACGGCAAGGACAGCTCGATCGGCGTGAAGCTCGGAAAGGTGGTCGTGCCCTGGCGCGACCTCGGGCGCAGCTTCTGGACGATGATCCGCGCCTCGGCGGTGGGCTTCGTCTGCGGCATCCTGCCGGGCGCGGGCGCGTCCCTCGGCAGCTTCATGGCCTACATGTCCGAGAAGTCGATCGCCGGGAAGGACGGCGGCTTCGGGACCGGGGCGCCGCGCGGCGTCGCCGCCCCCGAGGCGGGCAACAACGCGGCCGCCGGCGGCGCGCTCGTCCCGATGCTCACGCTCGGGGTGCCGGGCTCGGGCACCACGGCGGTGCTGCTCGCGCTCCTGATGACCCTCAACATCACGCCGGGGCCGACGCTCTTCGTCGAGCGGCCGGAGGTCGTCTGGGGCCTCATCGCGTCCCTCATGATCGCGAACTTCGTCCTCCTGGCGATGAACGTGCCGATGGTGAAGGTCTTCGTGCGCATCCTCGCGGTGCCGCCAATGGTCCTGCTGCCCGGCGTCGCGATGGTGAGCTTCGTGGGCATCTATTCCCTAACGGGGAGCTATTTCGACCTCCTGCTCATGGTCGCCTTCGGCGTCATGGGCTGGGCGTTCCGCAAGATCGGGGTCCCGACCGTGCCGATCATCCTCGGCATCCTGCTGGGCGGCCAGATGGAGGACGCGCTCCGCCGGGCGATGACCCTCTCGGACGGGGACTGGACCTATCTCTTCTCCTCGCCCATCGCGATCGGGTTCTGGGTCGCGGCCGTGCTCGGCTTCGTCGCGCCGATCTTCCTGCGCGGCGTCCTGCGCGCGCCCAAGGGCCCGGAGGACCTGGACGCCGCGCGCTAGAGGTCGAGGGGGATCGTCACCGGGCCGTCGTTCACCAGGGACACGGACATGTCGGCGCCGAAGCGGCCGGTGGCGGTCTCCACGCCGAGGGCGCGGAAGGCGGCGATCGTCGCCTCGACGGCCGCCTCGCCCTCCGCCGGGGGCGCGGCGGCGGAGAAGCCGGGGCGGTTGCCCTTCGTCTGCGCCGCCAGGGTGAACTGGCTCACCACGAGCGCCGCCCCGCCCGTCTCCAGGAGGGAGCGGTTCATGCGCCCGGCCTCGTCGCGGAAGATGCGCAGCCTGGCGACCTTGCCGGCCATGCGTCCCGGCGCGTCCGGCCCGTCGCCCCGCATCGCGCACAGCAGCACCAGGACGCCCGGGCCGATGGCGCCGATCTCCTCGTCCGCGACGGACACGCGCGCCTGCGACACGCGCTGGAGGACGGCCCTCACAGCTCGGCGCGCCGCGGCGGGTTCGCTCCCGCGCGCGAGACGGTGATCGCGGCGGCGCGGGCGCCGAGCTCCAGCGCGGCGCGCAGGACGTCCTCGTCCGGCGCCCGCAGCGCGTCCTTCGTGAGGGCGCCCGCCTCGTGCAGCCCGGTCAGGAGGCCGGCATTGAACGTGTCCCCCGCGCCGACGGTGTCCACGACGTCGGCGCGCACCGCGTCCTGATGGACCGCGCCTGCGGCGTGGTAGGCGGTGACGCCGCGCGCGCCCTGGGTGACGCAGACGATCCGCGCGCCGCGCGCCAGGACCCCGGCCGCGAGGTCCGGCAGCGCGCCGTCCCCCTCGAGCCACCGCAGGTCCTCGTCGGAGGCCTTCACGATGTCGGCGGCGCCCGTCATCCGCATCAGGCGCGCGCGATAGGCCGGCTCGTCCTCGACGAAGCTGGGACGGATGTTGGTGTCGACCATCGTCACGCGCTCCGGCGCCGCGGCGAGCATCAGCGCCTCGTAGGCCGCGCCGCAGGGCTCCGCGGCGAGGGAGATGCACCCGAAGAACAGGACGTCCGCCGCGCCGGGCGCGGGCATGTCGTCCGGCCCGAGCATGCGCATCGCGCTGTTCTCGTCGTAGAACGTGTAGGTGGCCTGTCCGTCCTCGAGCCGCACGAAGGCGAGGGTCGTCGGCCGCCCCGAGACCAGGGCGAGCGAGTGGTCCACGCCCGCTGCGTCCAGGACGGCGCGCAGCCGGTCGCCGAAGAGGTCGGAGGACAGGCCCGAGAAGAAGCGCACCGGCGCGCCGAGCCGCCCGAGGGCGACGGCCGTGTTGAAGACCGACCCGCCGGCATGGGGGGCGAACGCGTCCTCGCCGGCCTCGGTCCTGCGGGGCAACATGTCGATGAGGGCTTCGCCGGCGCACAGGATCATCATCGGGGGCCTTTCTCGGGGACGGGCCCCTATCCCATCGCCGTGCGGCGGAGGGAAGTCAGTTGGGCAGCGGCATCGGCACGAGGTCGTCCCCGCGCAGGATCGTCGGGCCGGAGGGCAGGGGCCGGGGCGTGAGCTCCGGCCGAGGGGCGATGGACCGCTCGAAGCCCGGCGCGCCGATCTCCGGCAGGGACGGCTCGCCGCCCTCGGCCACGTAGTAGACGGCGCCCGCGGCGATCGCGGCGGCCAGGACGGCGAAGGCGATCTTGATCCAGCTATAGGGCCGCTCGCCCGCGACCTTGCCCGTCGTGCCGTTGACCACGAAGCGGTAGCTCTTGCCCCCGTAGCGGTAGGCCGCGATCCACAGGGGCAGGAGGATGTGGCGGAACGTCTCCTCCGCGGTCACGATGCGCGTGCTCGATATCCGCTGCGCGTCGCCGCCGATGTCGCGGCGGATCGCCGAATGGATGGCCGGGACCATCCGCTCCTGCGCGGCGGCCCAGGCGGCCGGCAGGTCGACCGTGTAGGCCTCGGCGCGGAAGCCTGCGATCACCTCCGGCCGGTAGGGCGCCAGCGCCGACAGGTCCCACGGCCTGACCCCGTCGGTCAGGGCCTCCGGCAGGGACGCGCTGCCCAGGATGGTCAGATCGTCGAACGAGACGCGCACGCGGCCGCGCGCGGGATACCAGTCCATCCGCGTGCGGGTCCGCATCTCGCCCTTGGCGGTGCGGTAGGTCTCGGTCCGGGCGATGCCGCGCTGGCCGGTGTAGTCGGTCGAGGTCTCGGCGTCGAAGGTCCAGTGCGGCGCGTAGATGCCGGCCATGCGCCGCCCCGCGCGGGCGTACTTGCGCAGGGCGTTGGGCGCGAACCAGCGGCTCGCGAGCCAGCCCTTCAACTTGCCGCGCGCCTCCCCCTCGGGCAGCGCGAAGGGCAGGAGCGCCGCGGGCCGGATGTGCCGGTCGGTGCCGGTCCCGGCCACGACCGGCGTCGCGCAGAACGGGCATTCCGAGGCGCGCACGGCGGGGTCGAGCTCGAACCGCGCGCCGCAGTTCGGGCATTGGCTGACATGGGTCTCCTCGACCATCTCGGGCGGCGCGCCCGCGAGGGCCGCGCGCAGGTCCACCTCCGCGAGGGCCAGGCCGCGGGCGCGGGTGGTGGCCGGGGGCAGGGCCTGCGCGTTGCCGCAATGGTCGCACCGCATCCCGCCGGTGGACGGATCGAAGCGCATGTCGCTGCCGCAGGTCGCGCACCCGAAGCGATGCTCCTCGACGCCCGCCGCGGGGGGGGCGTTCGGCGGCATGGCGGCCGCCGGCGCGGCGGCGTGGCCCCGCGCGCGAGGGACGCGCGGCATCCTCACAAGAAGCGGTGCAGGGCGCGGGGCGCCATGATCCGAAGGGCCCGGTCGTTCAGAGCCGCATGCCGCCAGAGGTGGAAGAGCGCATGCGCGGCGACGAGCGCCAGGAGCGCGTAGAAGACCGCCCAGTGGACCGCGCCCACGACCTCGTTCGCACGCGGCAGCCCCAGGGGCGGCGCGATCGGCACGATGCCCCCGGCCTTCAGCAGCACCGCCGAGGTCAAGCCGAGGCCGAAGCCCGTCAAGGCCAGCACGCCCAGGCCGGCGACGAGCGAATGGTGCATGATCCGGTGCACCGGCCGCGCCCAGCCCGGCAGCTTCGGCCCCGGCCGCGAGGCGAGGCCGCGGCGCATCCAGTCGACGACCCACAGGAGCGAGAGCGAGGTGAAGATCAGGCCCAGATCGGAGTGCAGCGCCACCATCCAGGGCCCGGCCCGCACCGTGTCCGCCGGGGTGACCACCGCGAACCAGATCAGGAGCGGGAGCATCGACCAGTGCACGACCTTGAGGCCGGCGCGCCGGCGCGGCAGGTATCCCGAGAGGGCGCGCACGGCGCGCGGATCAGGCCGCGGGCGGGGGCGGCGGCATGACGGTGAAGAGCTGCGCGAGCTCCATCACGTCGTCGGCGCGCCGCCAGCCGTCCTGCCCGGCGGTCCAGACGAGGGTGCCCCGCGTCAGCTCGCCCTCGGCCGCCATGCGCCCCAGTCGGGCCTTGGAGAAGGGGCCCGTCGTCGCCCCGCCCTCGGCGATGTGCCAGACGTGCTCGACCGGCGGCGGGGGCGGGGGCGGCGGCGCGGCCTGCGCCGGGGCGGTCGGGCGCGGGCCCCAGGGCCCCTGCGCCATCTGGTTGGCCATCGCCATGCCCAGGCCGGCGCCGATCCCCGCGCCCATCCCGCCGCCGGCCGCGCCGGGATTGGCCGCGGCCGCCGTCATCGCCTCGGCGGCGGAGTACTGCGTGAACTTGCCCAGGTCCCCGGCCAGCCCCATCGAGGTGCGCTTGTCGAGCGCGGCCTCGACCGCCGGCGGCAGGGAGACGTTCTCGATGTAGAGCTCCGGCAGGGACAGGCCGTACTCGGCGATGGTCCCGCTGATCGCGCCGGCGACGAGCTTGCCCATGTCGCCGGTGTTCGCCGCCATGTCGAGCACCGGGATGCCGGACTGCGCCACCGCGCGGGAGAACGCCTGCACGATGATGTTGCGGATCTGGTAGGTGATCTCGGCGGTGGTGAACTCGCCGTCCGTGCCCACGATCTCGCGCAGGAAGAGCGCGGGGTCGGTGACGCGCACGGCGTAGGTGCCGAAGGCGCGGATGCGCACGGGGCCGAACTCCGGGTCGCGCAGGATGACCGGGTTCTTGGTGCCCCATTTCTGGTTGGTGAACCGGGTCGTGTCGACGAAGTAGATCTCCGACTTGAACGGGCTGCGGAACCCGTGGTCCCAATGCTGCAGCGTCGTCATGACCGGCATGTTGTTCGTCTCGAGCATGTAGAGGCCCGGGGTGAACACGTCCGCGAGCTGCCCCTCGTGAACGAAGACGGCGGCCTGCCCCTCGCGCACCGTGAGCTTGGCGCCGTACTTGATCGCGTGCCCCTCGCGCTCGAAGCGCCAGACCATCGTGTCACGGGCATGGGACGTCCAATGGATGACGTCGATGAACTCGCCCTTGAGGAAGTCGAAGATCGGCATGTGTCGCACTCCGTTGCGGGGCGCGCGGCACGCCCCGGCCGGTCGGCGCCGGCTCCGCCCTAGATGTGCCCAAGGCCGGCGGGAGACAAGGCGGACGGTTCGGCTCCACTTGCCCTTTTGGACAGGTTTCGCCATTCGAGTTCCGAGACGCGGTCGAGTCGTGCGAAGGACATGGGACCAGCCGGAGACGGAGATCTATGACCGCAGCTCACGCCGACGACGCGCCCCGGCGCCTCATGGTGCTCAGTCCCAGCCCGTTCGACGGGCGCGGGCCGTCGGCGACCTGCACCCATCTCCTCGACGGGTTCGTCGCCGCGGGGCGGGACGCCCACCTCTTCGCCAACCGGTACCGCACGGGGCCGCCCTCCTTCGGCGTCACGACCGCCATCCCCCGCTTCGTCGCCCGCGCGCCCTACAAGTACCTGCATGGCGCCGCGAGCCGCTGGACCGAGCGGCGCTACCTCGCCGCGCTGCGCCCCGGGGACGTCGCCTACCTGTGGCCGGACGCGTCGCTGCCGCTTCACCGCCGCCTGCGCGAGCGGGGCGCCTACATCGTGCAGGAGGCGATCAACAGCCGCATGGGCTACGCCAAGCCGATCCTCGACGCGGCCTACGCGCGCATCGGCCTTCCGCCCTCGCACACCATCACGCAGCGCCGCATCGACGAGGAGGAGGCGAAATACGCCCTGAGCGACGCGATCTTCTGCCCCTCGCCCCAGACCGAGATCGCCCTCGACGGGACCGGGCTCGACCTCGTGCGCGTCGGCACGAGCTACGGCACCGATTTCGATCCCGCCCTGACCCATAGCCGGCCCGATCCGGGGGCGGGGGGGCGGATCGTGTTCCTGTTCGTCGGCTTCGCCTGCGTCCGCAAGGGCGTCGACCGCCTGCTCGAGCTCTGGGGCCGGCTGCCGCCGAACTACGTGCTGCGCCTCGTGGGCGAGGTCGAGGGGGTGGTGCGCGATCTCTACGGCCCCGCCCTGGCGGCCGGGAACGTCGAGGCGCCGGGATACAGCCGGGACATCCCCGGGGAGATGGCCCGCGCGAACGTCTTCATCTTCCCCTCGGTCGAGGAGGGCGGCCCGCAGGTGACCTACGAGGCCGCGAACGCTGGGCTGCCCATCGTCACGACCTTCGCCGGCGGCGGCCGGTTCCTCGAGGAGCAGGATTGCGCGATCGACGTCAGCGGGCTCGACGACGAGGCGATCCTGGCCGCCCTCGTGCGCCTGGGCGCCTCGCACGAGGAGCGGATGGACCGGGGACGTACCGGACGCGAGGCCGCCCGGCGATACGACTGGGGCGCGATCGCCGCCCGCCGCTCGGCCGACCTCGCGGCGGTCACGGCCGCCGAAGGCCGCCGGCCGGACGCGCTCGCCGGCTGAGGCATCAGGCGCCCGGGCCGGGCACCAGCTCCTCGGCGATGGCCCGCGCGATGGGCGCGGCCTCCACGGCGGACATGCCGGGGGTCAGGCGCGGATCGTAGAGCATCCTCAGGAGCAGCTCGTCATGGCGGGTCAGGAGGGCGAACTCCTCGTCGTCGTTGAAGATCGAGGGCCGCGCGGTCGGGCTGTCGTTCGCGAGGCCGAGGCCCTGCGCGATCTCCTCGTGATAGCAGGACCGGCGCGTCAGGTCGGGATGCTCGGCCCGCACGATGGCGACCGCGCCGGTATAGGTGAAGCGCCCGGGCTCCGAGAAGGCCAGCGCGAGGCAATAGATGCTGCGCGGGATCTCGGTCGCGGTCCGGATGGACCCGTCCGAGATGCGCGGCACCAGGCTGCGCAGCAGGGGGCCGGCGGCCTGCCGCTCGGCCTCGCCCAGGACGAGGACGTGGAAGTTCGCCCGCTCGGGCTCGGTCACGCTCACCGGATGGCCCGTGGCGCGCGCGAGCCGGTCCGCGTAGCGCGCGATATCGGCGAGGTCGCCGCGGCGCCGCTCGGCGGTGACGCCGCCGCCGAAGGTCACGCCGATGCGCACGGGCTGCGTCCAGCGGCGGAGCTGCGTGCTGGTCGCGCTCTGCACGAGGCGGCCGGTGGACGTCTCGCGATACTCGTCGAAGAGGGCGATCTCGATGAAGTCGCGGGTGAGGTCCTCGGCGTCGAAGGCCGTGTCCGGGCCGCCGCCGTCCTGGCGCAGGAGGCCCTGCGCCAGCAGGCGGCGTTCCTGCGAAGCGTAGAGCGCGATCAGCCGCGGGTCGAGCCCGGCGCGCGCCCGCGGGGGCGGGGATGCCTCGGGCGGCCCGCCGAGCACGGGCGGCAGGCTCGCGCTCGGCGGCGCGGCCGCGCAGGCCGTCAGCGCGAGCGCCGACAGGAGGGCGAACGCCGCCCTCACCCGGCGGGGACCGATCCGGCGGCGGTCGCGCCCAGCCCGGTCCCGCGCGCCTTGGCCGAGGCGAGCGTCTCGCGCAGCTCGGCCTCCATTCGGCGCAGGTCCTCCTCGGCGGCGGCGCGCTTGGCCTTGCCCTCGTCGGCGATCGCGAGGCTCTCGTTGATGGTCGCGACGAGGTCGGCGTTCGCGGCCTTCACCGCCTCGATGTCGAAGACGCCGCGCTCCATCTCCGTGCGGATCGCCTTGTTGCCGTCCCGGAGGTTCTTGGCGTTCGAGCGCAGCAGGTCGTTGGTCAGGTCGCTCGCCCCCTTCACCGCGCTTGCCGCGTCCGCGCTGCGCTGCATCGCGACGGCCTGCGCGAGCTGAGTCTCCCAGAGGGGGACCGTGTTCACCAGGGTGGAGTTGATCTTGGTGACCAGGGACTTGTCGTTCTCCTGCACGAGGCGGATCGACGGCAGGGACTGCATCGTCACCTGCCGCGTCAGCTTGAGGTCGTGCACACGCCGCTCGAGATCGTCGCGCGCGGCGCGCAGGTCGCGCAGCTCCTGGGCCTTCATCACCGCCTCGCCCTCGGGCGCGGCCTCTACGTCGGCCTCCTTGGCGGGGATGTCGGTCCCGTCGATCTCGGCGAGCTTCGCCTCGCCGGCGGCGATGTAGAGGGCGAGCTCGTCGTAGAAGTCGAGCGTCTTGCCGTAGAGGATGTCGAGCGACTTGATGTCCTTGAGCAGCACCTGCTCGTGGTCGAGGAGCTCCTCGGTGATCGTGTCGATCTGGTCCTGCACCTCCTCGAACCTGGCGCGGAACTTGGCGATGGGCGCGGCGCGGCCCAGCAGCTTGTCCCACCAGGTCCGCTCGCGCCCGGCGCCCAGCTCCGCGGTCGAGAAGCCGCGGATCGTGGTCACGATGTCGCGCAGCGAGTCGCCCGCCGGCCCCGCGTCCTTATTGCGCACGCCGGCCAGCATCTCCTGGCTGATCGCCTGGAGCTCGGCCTGCGCGCCGCTGCCGAAGCCGACAATCGAGCCGGTGTCGCCGATGTCGAGCTCGTCCATCCGGCGCCGGATCTCGGGGTCGGTCGGGGCGGCGGCCGGCGGGCCGTCCGCCGGCGCGGGCTCGGGCAGCGCGGCCAGCGCGGCCACCTCGCCGCGGCGGGCCTCGGCCTTGGTCAGGACGTCGGTCTTCATGTCAGCTCTCCACTTTCACGCCCTCGCGGCGCAGGCGGTCGCGCAGCACCTCGAGCTCGATGTCCAGCCCGGTGCGGTCGTCGAGCATCAGCCGCTCGGTCCGCTGGGCGAAACCCCCCTCCATGTCGTCGAGGAAGGCGAGGTAGTCGCGGCGCGCGTCCGCATCCTTCGAGCGCGCGTAATAGGCGGCGAACTTGTCCGTCGCGTCGCGCGCGCCGCGCAGGTAGACGCCCATGTAGCGCCGCGCCTGCGTGAGGTCGCGCGGATCGGCCTCGACCTGCCGGAAGAGGCGGCGCGCCGCGGCCGCGAACGGCGTCATCCGGGAGGTCAGGGCGCGGTCCCCCAACGTCGCGATGCGGGCGGTCATCTGCGCCAGCGTGTCCTCCGCGTCCTCGACCATCCGGGCCACGCGGTCCGACTGGTAGTCGTCCGCGCCGGACGGGAGCTTGTCGCGGATCGGGTCGATCCCGAACGCCGCGAGGTGCAGCGCGCCGCCGATCGCGCCGAACACGGCCGCGCCCAGGGCCGGCTGCGCCCAAGTCGCCCCGAGCGCCGCCAGCCCCAGCGCCGTCGCCGCCGCGCCCAGCATCTTGCGCGGGATCGCGGGCCGCCGGGCCGCCGCGCGCGCATCGTAGGCCGCCTCGGCCTTGGCGCCCTCCCCGGTGAGCCACGCCGCCGCCGCCAGGAACGCGCCGCCCGCCAGGTGCAGCGCCAGCCCGATCGGACCGGAGCCGAAGGCCGGGAGCGCCACGACCACGGCCACCGCCGTCAGCGTCCACACGCGCGCGGCGTAGGGCGCGCGGCGGGCGCCCTCGAACGGGCTCGCAGGCGCCGCGGCGTCCACGCGCTCACGCGAATCGCCCTCGGGCGCGCCCGGGCTGTGCGCCCCGCCATAGCGCCGGGCCATCAGGCGCCCCCCCACGCCGCGTAGAGCGCGAGCGCCGCGAGCAGGGCGAAGGCGAACTTGCGGGCGGTCGGTCCGGGCACGCGGCGCGCCTCCTGCTGCATTGCGGCGGGCCCTATCTATGCGCCCCGCGCACCGGCCCCAAGGCCATAAGCGCGGATCACCCGCGCGATTGCGTGCGCCGCTGCGTGTCGAGCTTCCGGCTGTAGCCGGTCTGGATTATCTCAACCGCGAAGAGGACGAGGACCGCGAAGTAGAAGGTCGTCTTCGACATCGGCACGATCGGGTAGCCGAAGACCCGGATGATGTCCTCGTCGAGATGGGTGGCATGCTCGGCGGCGACCCCGGCCTCGCCCAGGAGGACGACGCCGACGATCAGCAGGATGAAGAGGCCCAGCACCTCGAACATGCGGTTCTTCTTGATGAACTCGGTCACCGCGTCCGCGAGGATCAGCATCGCGGCCCCCGACAGGAGGATCGCCGTCGCGAGGACCCAGAACACGTCCGTGATCGCGAGCGCCGAGAGGACCGAATCGAAGCTGAAGATCAGGTTCATGAACACGATCAGCGCCACGACCTTGGCCGCCGACTTGCCGCCCTTCTGCTGGACGTCCTCGCCGATGTGCTCGACCGTCAGCAGGTGCCCGATCTCCTTCACGGCCGTGTACATGATGAACACGCCCCCGAAGACGAAGACCACCGTGGAGAAGTTCACCGCCCCGGTGATGACGCCCTCCCAGGCGAAGCGGAAGAACGGCTCGGACAGCAGCGAGATCAGCGAGATCATCACGAAGAGGAGGATCACCCGCAGCGCGACAGCGATGATGATGCCCCAGAAGCGGACCGCCTTCTGATGGGCCAGGGGCGCTCGCTGCGATTCGATGGAGATGTAGAGGAGGTTGTCGAACCCCAGCACGGCCTGGAGGAAGATGAGCATCACCAGGTTGCCGAGGTTTTCGGGGGAGAACAGTTCGGCCATCTGGGCGCTCCGCTGCGGATTGTCGCGGCACAACACGGCGGGCCGCGTCCGGTTGCAACCCGTGGGCGTCGGGCGGGCGTCGGGCGGGCGTCGGGCGGGCCTCATGGCGGCCTCACGGGCGCCGCCGCGGACCCCGGCTCGTGCGGGGCCTGGCCTTGGCCTGCGGCCCCGGCGGCTCCACGCCCAGGGCCTCGGCGCCGACCTGGTCGATCAGCACGCGGCGCTTGACCTCCTCGACCTCGCCGGGCTTGAGGGCGCCGAGCCGGAAGGGCCCGAAGCTGATGCGGATCAGGCGGTTCACCTTGAGGCCCACGGCCTCCATCGCGCGGCGGATCTCCCGGTTGCGCCCCTCGCGCAGGCCGATCGTGACCCAGGCGTTCGCGCCCTGCTGGCGGTCGAAGACGACCTCCATCGGGGCGAAACGCTCGCCGTCCACGGTCATGCCGGCGCGCAGGGGGGCGAAGGTCTCCGGCGCGGGGGAGCCGTTCACCCGCGCGCGGTAGCGGCGCAGCCAGCCCGTGCTCGGCAGCTCCAGCCGCCGCTTGAGCGCGCCGTCGTTGGTCAGGAGCAGGAGCCCCTCGGAGTTGATGTCGAGCCGCCCGACGCTCATCACCCGCGGCATGTCCGCGGGCAGGGCGGCGAAGACGGTGTCCCGGCCCTTCTCGTCCGCCTCGCTCGTCACGAGGCCGAGGGGCTTGTGATGCAGCCACAGCCGCGGGGGCTCCGGGGCGGAGAGGGGCTTGCCGTCCACCACGATGCGGTCGGCGGCGGTGACGTTGAGGGCGGCGCTGTCGATCTTCCGACCGTTCACCGCCACGCGCCCCTCGGCGATCATCGTCTCGGCTCCGCGCCGGCTCGCCACGCCCGAGCGGGCGAGGACCTTGGCGATGCGGTCGCCTGGGGGTGTCGGGTCGGCCATGGGGCGGGATGCCCCGCGGGCGGTGGACTTGTCCAGCGCGGCGCGGCACGGGGGCGTCATGGCGTTCGAGGGCCACATGGACGGGGCGCTGGCCCAGGCCCGCGCGGCCGCGGCGCGGGGCGAGGTGCCCGTGGGCGCCGTCGTGGTGGCGCCGGGCGGGCGCGTGCTGGCGGCGGAGGGCAACCGCACGCGGGAGCTCGGCGATCCCACCGCGCATGCCGAGGTCCTCGCCATCCGCGCGGCCTGCGTCGCCGCGGGCTCCGAGCGCCTGCCGGGCCACGCGCTCTGGGTCACGCTCGAGCCCTGCGCGATGTGCGCCGGCGCCATCGCCGCGGCGCGCATCGCGCGCCTGGTCTACGCCGCTGCGGACCCCAAGTCCGGCGGAGTCGCCCACGGCGCGCGCGTCTTCGCCCACAGCCAGGCGCACCACGCCCCCGAAGTCGTCGACGGCGTCGGCGCCGCGGAGGCCGAGCGCCTGCTGCGCGCCTTCTTCGCCGCGCGCCGGTGATCGCGGCTTGCGGCGCCGCGCGGGCGCGGGCAGCGTCCCGCGCATGATCGGAATGCCCATATGACCGGCGGACCCTTGAGCGCCTTCGCCCGCGAGGCCCTGATCGCGGGCCGCCCGCGGGACGAGATCGACGCCGCGATGGCCGCCGCCGGGTGGCCCGCGCATGACCGAGGCCTCGCGCTCGCCGACTGGCACGACATGCCCGGCGGCCCGCCCGTGCCCCGCCCGCGCCCGGGCTTCGACCTCGCGGAGTTCCTGCTCGCGCTGTTCCGCTACGGGATCCTGTCGATCCTCGCCTGGCAGGGGGTGGAGGTCGCGCACGCTCTGATCGACGTCGGCATGCCGCCCGGCGACGACCCGGAGGCCGCGGACTGGGCGTTTTCCTCGGCGCTCTACAGCTTCCGCTGGGCGGTCGCGACGACGGTGGTTCTGGCGCCCGTGTTCGCCTGGCTCGTGCTGCGCGACGCGCGGTCCCTGCGAGCCGAGCCGATGCTGCGCCGGGCCCCGGCCCGGCGGCTGCCCGCGATCACCGTGATGGCGGCCGCGGCGGCGGTGTTCCTGTCGGCGCTGGTGGGCATCGTCTACGGGTTCCTCACCGGGGACGCACGGCTGCCCGCGCTCCTGAGGTCGCTCGCCGTCATCGCCGCGGCGGCCACCGTCTTCCTCCTGACGCGCCGCGACCTGCGCGAGCGGTAGCGTGGACTGGACCGCCGCGGTCGATGGCTACTGCGAGCGGACCGACCCGTCCTTCTGGTCCGAGCCGGTCAACGCGGCCACGAACCTCGCCTTCCTGATCGCCGCCGCGGTCATGTGGCGGCGCACGGCCGGCACGCGGACCGGGCGCCAGGCCGTCCTGATCGCGCTGCTCTTCGCCATCGGCGTCGGCTCGGCCCTGTTCCACACCTTCGCGACGGGCTGGGCGCTCCTCGCGGACGTGATCCCGATCGGGCTCTTCATCCTGGCCTATCTCTACGCGGCGCATCGCGACTTCTGGCGGATGCGGCCCCGGCCGGCGGCCCTCGCCACGGCCACCTTCGTCCCCTACGCGGCCGCCTCCGGCTCCGCCTTCGCGGCGCTCCCCCTCTTCGAGGTGAGCGCCGGCTACTGGCCGGTGGCGCTGCTGATCGCGATCTACGGAGCGCTCCTCCTGCGGCGGGCCCCGGCGACGGGCCGGGGGCTCCTGCTCGGGGCGGCGCTCCTGGCGGCCTCCCTCGTCGCGCGCTCGCTCGACGAGGCGCTGTGCGCCGCGGTCCCGCTGGGCACGCACTGGCTCTGGCACCTCTTGAACGGCGCGCTGCTGGGCTGGATGATCGAGGTGCACCGCCGCCACCTGGCCGCGCTTGAAGGCCCGGCGGGCGGGCGGTAACGGGAGCCGTCCGCAGCCCCGGAGGCCCCATGTCCATCGACATCCCGACCGCGCGCCGCGTCGCCGCCCTCGCGCGGATCCGCGTGGAGGAGGAGGCCCTGCCGGCCCTCGCGGAGGACTTCAACCGCATCCTCGGCTTCGTCGAGCAGCTCGGCGAGGTGGACGTGGAGGGCGTGCCCCCGATGACGGGCGTGACCCCCATGCGCCTGACCCGGCGCGAGGACGCCGTCACGACGGGGGACATGGCCGATCGCGTCCTCGCCAACGCGCCCCTGGCGCGGGAGGGGTTCTTCGCGGTGCCCAAGGTGGTCGAATGACCGGCGCCAACGCCCTGACCATCGCGGAGGCGCGCGAGCGCCTGCGTGCCGGCGACCTGACCGCTGCCGATCTGACGGAGGCGTGCATCGCCGCGAGCGAGGCGGCCGGCGCCCTCAACGCCGTCGTGCACCCGACCTTTGAGATCGCGCGCTCCCAGGCCGCCGCGGCGGACGACCGGCTCGGGCAGGGTAGCGCGCCCGACCTCTGCGGCATTCCCCTGGGAATCAAGGATCTCTTCTGCACCCAAGGCGTGCCGTCCCAGGCCGGCAGCCGCATCCTCGAGGGGTTCCGCCCGGAATACGAGAGCACCGTGACCCGGCGGCTCTGGGACCGAGGCGCGGTCATGGTCGGCAAGCTCAACATGGACGAGTTCGCCATGGGCTCCTCCAACGAGACGAGCACCTATGGCGACGTCGTCAGCCCCTGGCGGGCCGAAGGCGGCGCGCCCCTGACGGCCGGCGGCTCCTCGGGCGGCTCCGCGGCGGCCGTCGCGGCAGACCTGGTGCTCGGCGCGACCGGCACGGACACCGGCGGCTCGATCCGCCAGCCCGCGGCCCTCACCGGCATCGTCGGGATGAAGCCCACCTACGGGCGCTGCTCGCGTTGGGGCATCGTCGCCTTCGCCAGCAGCCTCGACCAGGCCGGCCCGATGACGCGCACCGTGCGCGACGCCGCGATCCTGGGCCGGGCGATGATGGGGCACGACCCGATGGACTCCACCTCCGCGGACCGGGAGGTGCCCGATTTCGAGGCGATGATCGACGCCGGCGTCGCGGGCCGCGTCATCGGCATCCCGCGCGAGTACCGGATGGACGGGATGCCGGACGCGATCGAGGCGCTGTGGGCCCGCGGCGCCGAGATGCTGCGCGACGCCGGCGCGCAGACGCGGGACATCTCGCTGCCGCACACGAAATACGCCTTGCCGGCCTATTACGTCATCGCCCCGGCCGAGGCGTCCTCCAACCTCGCGCGCTACGACGGGGTGCGCTACGGCCGCCGGGCGGACATCGCGCCCGGCGAGGGCATCACCGAGATGTACGAGCGCACCCGCGCCGAGGGGTTCGGCCCGGAGGTCCGACGCCGCGTCATGATCGGCACCTACGTCCTCTCCGCCGGCTTCTACGATGCGTATTACGACCGTGCCCGCCGGGTCCGCACCCTGATCCGCCAGGATTTCGAGGCGGCGTTCGCCGCCGGCGTCGACGCGATCCTGACCCCGGCGACCCCGTCCGCGGCCTTCCCGCTGGGAAGCGCGTCCGACGACCCGGTGCAGATGTACCTCAACGACGTCTTCACGGTGACCGTGAACCTCGCCGGCCTGCCCGGCATCTCGGTCCCCGCGGGCACCGACGCCGCCGGCCTGCCGCTCGGCCTCCAGCTCATCGGGCGGCCCTGGGCGGAAGGCGAGATGCTCGCTGCCGCACAGGTGATCGAGGATCGGGCCGGTTTCGTCGCCAAGCCCGCGCGCTGGTGGTAGACCCGCCGGACGCTTCAGCCGGAGGCCTTCCGATGCGACCATTTTCCGCCACGCTCGCACCCGCCTTGGTCGCGGGGCTCCTCGCGGCCTGCGCCGGGCCGAGCCCGACGCCGGGGGCGTTCGGCGGCGCCGGCGGCGAGAGCGTGTTCACCGGCTCGGGCGTGGGGCTCGACACCGCCGCCGCCCGCGCGAGGCGCGATGCCGAGCTCATCGGTCAGGCCGCGCCCCGCGACGTCTTCGCCCCCGGCGCGATCCGCTCGCAGGCGCTGCCCCCCGGCGGCACGCCGCCGCCCGCGACGGGGGCGCAGCCGCTTCCGGGCGGCGGGCTCGACCCCGGCGTGGTCGCGGCCGTCGAGGGCGCGGTGAACCCGGGCCAGGATCCGTTCGGCGGACAGGTGCGGGGCGGCGCGTCCGCCTTCCCGCCGGCGGCGGCGCAGGGGCCGTTCGGCGCGCCCGCGGCCTCGGCCGCGCCCGCGCCCGCCAACACGCCCGGCATCTCCGACGAGCAGGACTTCTCCGCCGTCTCCGAGCGGCAGACCATCGAGTCCGACGCCGCCCGCATCGCGCGCAACCGCGCGGAGTACGTGCAGATCCAGCCCCAGGCCCTGCCGGAGCGGCCGGCGGCCTCCGGCCCGAACGTCGCCGCCTACGCCGTCTCCACGACCAACGCGTTGGGTGAGGCGGTGCACCGGCGCGGCGGCATCTTCGCCAGCTCGCGCTTCGAGCGGGCCTGCGCCGAGTACCGCTCGCCGGACGCGGCGCAGGCCGCCTTCCTCGAACGGGGCGGGCCGGAGCGCGACCGGCTCGGCCTCGACCCGGACGGCGACGGCTTCGCCTGCGGCTGGGACCCCGCGCCGTTCCGCCGCGCGGGGGGGTGACGCCCGCGCGGCTAGGGGCGGCCTCGCCCAATCATGGGCCGCGTCGCGGCGGCGCGCCGGTGGACATGGTCGTCCTGCACTACACCGCGATGGCGGACGCCCCCGCCGCCCTCGCCCGGCTCTGCGATCCGGCGTTCGAGGTCTCGGCCCATTGGCTCGTCGACCGGGACGGCGGCGCCATGCCCCTCGTGCCGGAGGACCGCCGCGCCTGGCATGCGGGCGCCGGACGCTGGGGCGAGGCCCTCGACGTGAACTCCCGGTCCGTCGGGATCGAGCTCGACAATGACGGCGCCGCGCCGTTCCCGGAGGCGCAGATCGACGCGCTGGAGGGGCTTCTCAGAGGCGTCATGGCGCGGCACCCGGCGATCCGGCCCGAGCGGGTGCTCGGCCATTCCGATGTCGCTCCCTCTCGAAAGGTCGACCCCGGCCCACTCTTCCCCTGGGGGCGCCTCGCGGCGCGCGGGCTCGCGATCTGGCCGCGGGCCGAGGGCCCCGCCGCGCCGCTGGAGGACAGCCTCTCGCGCATCGGCTACGATCCCGCCGCGCCGGCCGGCGACCGGCTGCGGGCCTTCCGCCTCCGATTCCGGCCCGGCGCGGAGGGCGAGGCGGACGCCGTCGACGCGTCCCTCGCGGCCACGATCGCCGCGCGCTGGCCCTGCGCCGCTTGACCGGCCCGGCCGGGGCGCCTAGCGGCGGCCTCGCGCGGATGGCTGGATGACCGCGGCCCGCATGGGTCGAGGAAAGTCCGGACTCCATGGAAAGGACGGTGCCGGGTAACGCCCGGCCGGCGAGAGCCGAGGGAAAGCGCCACAGAGAAGAGACCGCCCGCATCCGTGCGGGCAAGGGTGAAACGGTGGGGTAAGGGCCCACCGCGGACCGGGCGACCGGGACGGCATGGCAAGCCCCACCGGGAGCAACGCCGAATAGGGACTCCGCATCGGCTCTTCCGGCCGGGGGTCCGGGTTGGCGGCTCGACCGCCCCGGCGACGGGTGCGGCAGATGAATGGTCATCCAGGGCGCTTCGGCGCCCGGACAGAATCCGGCTTACAGGCCGTCCGCGCACCTTTCTTCATCGCTTTAAGACTTCGTTAGGAACGTCATGGCGTAAGTCGTTGCACCGAGGTGACAGCGGGAGGCGCTTCATATGACCGAGACGATACGCCCCGTCGTCGAGCCGGGCGTGGCGCCCACCGCCCTGCCGCAGTTCTCCCTCGCCTTCCTGCGCCGCAGCGCCGACATCGTGCATCTCCTGACGCCGGGGGGGCGGGTGACCTTCACCAACGCTCCGCCCCGGCCCGGACGGCGCGGTCCCCGGCCCGGCCCTCACATGGGGGTCGAAATCTGGGAATACTGGCCGGACGAGAGCGAGAGCGAGGTGCGCGATGCCGTCGCCCGCGCCGCGCGGGGCCAGTGCGTGCGCTTTCGGGCCGATCTGCCCGACGCCGCGGAGGTGATCCGCGAGCACGACGTCCTGATGACCCCGATCGAGGGACCCGAGGATGCGCCGACCGGCCTGATGGCGGTCTGCCGCGCGCTCTGACCCGGCGAAGCCCGTCCGACTGGCCGGGCTCGGCCGACGGGCCTCGGGGTTGACCGCACGGCCGCGGCGCGTAGAACGCGCGCACGCGGCCCATGCCCGCGGCTTCGGCCGCGGGCGCACCGCACCTCACCCCTGCCGCAGGAGCCCCTGAGCCATGGCGAAGCCGACGACCATCAAGATCCGCCTGAACTCGACCGCGGGCACCGGCCATTTCTACGTGACCAAGAAGAACGCGCGCACGATGACCGAGAAGTTCTCGATTCGGAAGTTCGACCCGGTCGCGCGCAAGCACGTCGAGTACAAGGAAGGCAAGATCAAGTGATCCGCCGGGGCGTCCCGCGCCCCGCGTGATCCGCTTGTCGCCGGCCGCGTCGCCATCCGAGGCCTTCGCCCCGGCGAAGAGGGGATTACGGGCGTGGTGACGATCCGGCCCGCGATGCCGCGCGACCTCGCGGCGGTCGATCTGCTGCTCTCGCGCAGCTACCCCAGACTCCTGGCCGCGGATTACCCGCCGTCCATCATCGTGATGGCCATCCCGCTTCTCGCGCGCGCGAACCCGGCGCTCTTGCGTTCCGGCACCTATCTCGTCGCCGAGGATCCGAGCGGCGCGGTCCTCGCAGCGGGTGGATGGACCCGCACCGCTGCCGGATCCGACTCGAACACACGTGATACGGGGCATGTCCGCCATGTCGCGACCGACCCCGATCACCTGCGCCGGGGTCTCGCCACCGCGATCATGTCTCGCGCCGTGGCCGAGGCCGCCGCCGCCGGGCTGCGCCGCCTGGCCTGCCTCTCCACCCTGACCGCCGTTCCGTTCTACGGCGCGATGGGCTTCACGACGGTCTCGGCCGTCACGATCCCGTTGCGGCCTGGGATCACGTTTCCCGCCATCTCCATGCTTCGCGAGCTGCCCTGACCCGCGACGCGGCACGGTGCGACGCGAGGCCGGACCGCGATGGCGCATGAGGCCGCTCCTTTCGACGACGGAACGCGCCCCGGTACCGGTGGCCGGAGGAATCGATCTGACCCAGGCCTTCGTCCTCATCACCGAACCCGAAGCGTGCGGGCCTCGCTCGCCCGGCCGGCGCCGCCATGGCGATGGCCGGAAGCCCGGAGATCGGGGGTGACGGTCCCGGACCGCCCCGTTTCGAGGGCCCTCGGCGGGGCCACCACCCGAGCAACACAGATCGTCGACGCGGACGTCCGCCCGATCCACCGAGTAGCGACCTGACGGAGGCGCTTTCGCGATCCGGCGATCTGCGACGAGCCCGTCGGAGCGCGCGACGGGCCCCGCTCCTCGATCGCCCGGGACCCGAGATGCGCCATAGCGGTCTACGCCCGCTCCGGAACGTGGCCGGGGACCGTCGCCGGTCGGCGATGACCTCGTCCCTCGTCTTAGGTCCGCGCCCTTGGCGCAGATCTGGGAACCGGGACGCCCTCATCCGCCCGGAGGCTCACCGGGATATTCAATTCCACCGCGCCCACCGGCGTGGGCTCGATGGACTTCGATCGACGCGATGGTGAACCCGGAAGGCCCCATCATCGGCAGGGTGGACCGAGACATCGGGCGTGACGTGGCGAGTCATGGCTCGCCTCCTGATCGATGGCACCTCGGAGACCCGTCCGCATCGACGCAATGCAGTCCGCCCGATCTCTGTGAGGCGAGATCACCTAAAGAAAATGCCTGCCCCGACAAGGGGCAGGCAAGGACATCTTAGGTCAGGGCCGAATGCATGGCGCCGGCCCTGGAGGGGGGAGTCAGAGGCTCGCGGCGATCACTCGCGGTTCCCGAAGAGCTGAAGCAGGAACATGAACATGTTGATGAAGTTCAGGTACAGCGACAGCGCGCCCATGATCGCGGCCTTGCCCAGCCATTCCTGATCGCCATGCGCGGCGTGCGCGACGTACTCGGTCTTGATGCGCTGCGTGTCGTAGGCGGTGAGGCCCGCGAAGATCAGCACGCCCAGGATCGAGATCGCGAAGACCATCGCCGGCGACTGCAGGAAGATGTTCACCACCATGGCGACCACGAGGCCGATCACGCCCATGATCAGGAACGTCCCCATCGCGGAGAGGTCGCGCTTCGTCGTGTAGCCGTAGAGCGACAGGCCGGCGAAGGCGATCGACGTGATGAGGAAGATCTGCGCGATCGAGGTGCCGGTGAACACCAGGAAGATCGAGCTGATCGACAGGCCCATCGTCGCGGCGAAGGCGTAGAACACGAGCTGCGCCGTGGCGGCGGACATCTTGTTGATCATCGCCGACATGCCGAACACGAAGGCCAGCGGCGCCAGCATCACCACCCAGCGCAGCGGCGAGGTGTAGAGCGCCACGCCGAGGTCCGTCAGGTAGCGGTCGGCGCCGATCTGCGCCGCGTTCGGAACGGTCGTGACCGCGAGGCCCGAGATCGCCCACGCCGCGGCGAAGGTGATCAGCATGCCCACGGACATCGTTCCGTAGACCTTGTTCATATGGGCGCGAAGCCCGGTATCGATCGCGGCGGTGCGAGTGCCCGCGCCAGCGCGGATCGCCTGATAGTCAGCCATTCAAGACCTCCATTAAGCGGAACCGCCCGGCCGCCACCACGGCATCCGGGTCTCCTGGAGCGAATATCGGGCGGGAGCGCTGCCCTTTCAAGGGAGGACGCGCCCCGCGCGCGGGGTTTCTGGCCGCGCTATCGACGGTGCGGCGACACGTCCCAGAACGGGCGCGCCGCCTCGCGCGCCGCCTGGGCGCGGGTCAGGCCGAGATCGTCGAGGGCGGCGTCGCCCAGCCGCGCGAGGGCGGCGCGCTCGGCCGCGTGCCGGGACATGAGGGACAGCGCCGAGAGCGGCGAGCGCCCGGCGGGGCGGAGACGGGGGAGGGCGGGAGCGAGCATGGTTCAATCCTTCGGGCCGCGGGGAGGTCTTGATGATCTGGACCCGCCTGGCGTATTCATCAAACGAGTATTCCACATCTCCTCCATCAGGATCTGTGATATGTCCCGCACCCTCGATCCGTCCTCCCTGCGGGCCCTCGTGGCGATCGCCGATGCCGGCGGCGTCACCCGCGCCGCGGCCGCCCTGCACCGGACGCAGAGCGCGGTGTCGATGCAGATCAAGCGTCTCGAGGATGCGCTGGGCGCGCGGCTGCTGGACCGCGGCGGGCGCGGCGTCACCCTGACCCCCGCGGGGGAGCAGCTCCTGGGCTACGCGCGCCGTATCCTCGCGCTGAACGACGAGGCCTGGGACCGCCTCACGCACGAGGCCTACGAGGGCGAGATCACGCTGGGCGTGCCGCACGACGTCGTGCAGCCGGCGATCCCCGGCGTGCTGCGCCGCTTCGCCGGGCGTTTCCCGCGCATGGATCTGCGCCTGATCACCGCCAACACGGCCGAGCTGCGCGTGCGCCATGCCCGCGGCGCGATGGACGTGATCGTCACGACCGAGCGCTCCGTCGCGGCCGGCGGCGAGATCCTGGCCCGCCATGCCCTCCGATGGGCCGGCGCGCCCGGCGGGCGGGCGCATCGCGAAAGGCCGCTGCCGATCGCCTTCGAGCGGGACTGCATCTTCCGCCCCGACGTGACCGCGCGGCTCGCCGCGGCCGGGATCGCCTGGCGGATGGTGACGGACACGAGCAGCCTGCGGACCGTCGAGGCGGTGGTCTGCGCCGACCTCGCGGTGCACGCCGTCCTCGAGGGGACGACGATGGGCGGCATGGCGCCACTTGGCGCGGAAGCCGGGCTCCCCGCCCTCGAGGACTGGTGCATCGGGTTGTACCTTCCGGCCGCGCCGGGGGCTCCCGCGGCGGCGCTGGGCGCGCTGTTGCGCGAGGGATACGGCGGGGCCGCGATCGTGCCGGCGGCCGGCCACGCGGCTTGATCGGCTGCGGGCCGCCGATCGATCGGCTCGCCCGGAGGGGGTATCGGCGGGGACGCGCGCAATTCGAAATATATCGTTGAAGATGCGTTCCCGCACTTGGCGTGTAGCGCGACTGCGCTTATCCAAGGGTCAGGTCGCCGCTCGGAAGGCGGGTGGTCGACGCGCGGCCCCATGCCGGGCGCCGGTCGTCGATTGTACAAAACAGTTTGCAGCAATGCCCCCGGAGGACGTTTCATGAGCGACAGGCACCGTGTCGACATCCATGTCGGCAAGCGCGTGCGGCAGCGCCGCTGGATGATCGGGATGACGCAGCAGCAGCTCGCGGACCTGGTGGGCATCAAGTTCCAGCAAATCCAGAAATACGAGACCGGCGCGAATCGCGTGAGCGCCTCCCGGCTCTACGACATCGCCGAGGCGATGGACGCGCCGGTGTCCTTCTTCTTCGAGGGGGTGGACACGCGACGGGCGCAGACCGGCGGCATGGTCGGCGACGTGCTCGCGGACAAGGAGGCGCTCGCCTTGGTGCGGTCCTACTACGCGATCCCCGAGAACCAGCGGCGGCAGCTCTTCGAGCTCGCGCGCGTCCTGTCGGCGGCGTGATCGCCCCGGATATCGAAGAACTCCAACGGGTTGCGAGCGCCGTCGCGGACGCGGCGGCAGGCGAGACCCTGCCCCGGTTCCGGCGGCCGATGGCGGCCGAGGACAAGGGCGCGCCGGGCTGCGGGTTCGACCCGGTGACGGAGGCGGACCGCGCGGCGGAGGCGGCGATGCGCGCGGTGCTTGCCCGGCTGCGGCCCGATGACGGCATCCTCGGCGAGGAGGAGGACGCGGTGCGCGGGACCTCCGGCCTGACCTGGACGCTCGATCCGATCGACGGGACGCGGGCCTTCCTCGCCGGGGCGCCGACCTGGGGCACGCTCATCGCCTGCGGGCCGGACGAGGGCGCGCCGATCGTCGGGTTGATCGATCAGCCCTATATTGGAGAGCGGTTCGCGGGCGGGCCGGGGGGCGCGACCGTCACGCGAGGAACGGATCGCAAGACGTTGATGACGCGAGAACTTCCGGCGCTGTCCGAGGCGATCCTGCTATCGACCTTTCCCGAGATCGGCACGCCGGAGGAGGCCGCCGCCTTCGGGCGGGTGGCGGCGCGGGCGCGGCTGACGCGCTACGGGCTCGACTGCTACGGGTATGCCCTCGTGGCGGGCGGACATGCGGACCTGGTTATTGAGGCGGGGCTCGCGCCCTACGACATCCGGGGGCCGATGGCGGTGGTCCGCGCGGCCGGCGGGATCGTCACCGCCTGGGATGGCGGGCCGGCCGAATCGGGGGGGCGGATCGTCGCCGCCGGGTGCGCGGCGGTCCATGCCGAAGCTGTCGCGTTCCTGCGTTGTGACCGCTAAGTTCTCAGGTGCACGCATGGGCGCGGGACGGCCCGGAGCGTGCGCCGGTGCCGATGCACATCCCATGCACGATCCATGCGTATCCCATGCACGGGTCGATGCGCATGGCCTCCAGCCGAGGCGGGGCGAGCCCGCGGGCTCGCCCGCGGGTCAGCCCGCCGCGACGTGGCGGCCCATGACGTAGACCGCGCGCACGGCCCGGTCGTCGCCCATCATCACGGTCGGGAAGACGGCCTCCCACGGGGTCTCCGCCCTGGCGGCGCGCTGGGCGATGGCGGGGGTGGAGGCGAGGTCGAGGACGGTGAGGTCCGCCTCCAGCCCCGGCGCGACGCGGCCGATCCGGTCGCCCAGGCGCAGGGCGTCCGCGCCGGCGGCGGTGGCGAGCCAGAGGAGCTGCGCGGGGTGGAGGGCGGTGCCCGAGAGCTGCCCCAGCTCGTAGGCCGCGGCCATGGTGCGGAGCATCGAGAAGGAGGAGCCGCCGCCGGTGTCCGTGGCGAGCGCGACGGGGATCCCGTCCGCGCGGCGGGCGGCGAGGTCGAGGATCCCCGAGCCGATGAAGGTGTTGGAGGTCGGGCAGTGGACGACGGCGGAGCCGCTCCGCGCGAGGCGGGCGCGCTCGCGCGCGGTGAGGTGGATGGCGTGGCCGAAGAGCGCGCCGGGGCCGATCAGGCCGTGCGCCTCGTAGGTGGCGAGGTAGTCTCGCGCCTCGGGGTGGAGGCGCGCGACCCAGGCGAGCTCGTCGGTCTGCTCCGACAGGTGGGTCTGCATCGGGCAGGTCGGGTTGGCGGCCCAGAGGGCGCCGAGGGCCTCGAGCTGCTCGGGGGAGGAGGTGGGGGTGAATCGGGGGGTGATGGCGTAGCTCGCCCGGCCGCGCCCGTGCCAGCGGGCGAGAAGGG
This sequence comes from uncultured Alphaproteobacteria bacterium, assembly GCA_963833115.1. Taxonomy (GTDB): domain Bacteria; phylum Pseudomonadota; class Alphaproteobacteria; order Rhodobacterales; family Rhodobacteraceae; genus Hasllibacter. The sequence goes on from CAWHWS010000002.1 coordinate 1,634,272, forward strand.
CAGCGCTCTCGTCATGGGCGCGGGCGGGGGTGTCGAGGAGGTCCGCCCGCGCGTTGCGGTCCATGCAGGTCTTGCCCGCGGCGACGCGCATCCCGCGGGCGGCGGCGGCCTCGAAGATGGCGTCCACCGAGGCGGGGTGGGAGGTGCAGAACGTGCACACGGTCGTGGTGCCGTTGGCGAGGAGGAGGTCGAGATAGGCGTCCGCGATGCGGGCGGCGTGCGCCGGGTCGTGGAAGCGGGCCTCCTCGGGGAAGGTGTAGCGCTCCAGCCAGTCGATGAGGCGGGCGCCCCAGGAGGCGACGATCCCGGTCTGGGGATAGTGGGCGTGGGCGTCGACGAGGCCGGGCAGGATCAGGGCGTCGCCATGGTCCTCGACCGGGATGGCGGGGTGGGCGGCGCGGAGATCCGCGAGGGTGCCGAGGGCGCGGATGCGGCCGTCCGCGACCAGGACGGCGCCGGAGGAGATGCGCATCGCCTCCTCGGGCGGGACGAGGAACGGATCGGCGTCGGTGCGCAGGATCTGTCCGGCGAGGATGAGCATGGGCGGGCCTGGGATGGGGGCGCCCGGGGGGCGTAGCGCGGGGGGTGTCGCGCCCGCAAGGCGCGCATGAAGAGCCGCGGCCGCATGGCGCGCGTGAAGTGCCGCGTCCGCATGGCGCGCGTGAAAGGTCGCGGCCGCATGGCGCGCCTGTGGGGGCGCGGCCGCACCGCGTGCGGTGCGGCCGCGGGTCGGCCGGGTGCGCTTGCGGGTGCGCCTCGGGCTCCTATGGTGCCGCGATCCAGCGCCGCGACCGGAGGGACGACCATGGCCGACACCGTGGAGGAGGCGCCGAAGGCCGAGGCGGAGGACCGGGGACCCGTGGACATGGCCGGCCTGCGCGAGGCCGCCATCCGGGGCGACGCGGAGGCGGTGCAGGCGATCCTGCTGCCGCTGCACCCGGCCGACATCGCCGACGCGCTCGAGCAGATGGGCGGCGAGGACCGCGAGCGCATCCTGCCCCTTATGGGGCCCGAGCTCTCGGGCGAGATGCTCACGGAGGTCGAAGAGGGGCTGCGCGAGGAGATCATCGATTCGCTGCCCAACGAGGTGGTGGCCGAGGCGGCGCGCGACCTGGAGACGGACGACGTCGTCGACCTCATCGAGGACCTGAACCAGGAGACGCGCGAGGCGGTCCTGGGCGCGCTCGACGCCGAGGACCGGATCGCGGTCGAGGCGGCCCTCAGCTATCCCGAGGACAGCGCCGGGCGCCTCATGCAGCGGGAGGTCACGGCGGTGCCGGAGCACTGGACCGTGGGCGAGACGATCGACTGGCTGCGCGCGCATGACGACCTGCCGGACCAGTTCTACCACATGATCCTGGTCGATCCGGGGATGCGGGCGACGGGCTACGTCACGCTCGGACGGCTCCTGGGCTCCAAGCGGGACGTGGCGCTGGACGCGCTGCGCGAGGAGAGCTTCCGCACGATCCCGGTGGGGCAGGACGTCGAGGAGGTCGCCTACGCGTTCAACCAGTACCACCTCATCAGCGCGCCGGTGGTGGACGAGGGCGGGCGCGTCATCGGGGTGATCACCATCGACGACGCGATGGCGGTCCTGTCGAACGAGCAGGGGGAGGACCTCCTCCTGCTGGCCGGGGTCGGGGACGAGAGCCTCAACGACCGGACGTTGGCGATCGCGCGGCAGCGGTTCCCGTGGCTCGCGGTGAACCTGGTGACGGCGATCCTGGCGTCCCTGGTGATCGCGCAGTTCGAGGGGGTCATCGCGGCGGTGACGGCGCTCGCGGTCCTGATGCCCATCGTGGCGAGCATGGGGGGGAACGCCGGGACGCAGTCGATGACCGTGGCGGTGCGGGCGCTGGCGACGCGGGACCTGACGCGGGCCAACGCGCTCAGGGTGCTGCGGCGGGAGGTGACGGCGGGGCTGATCAACGGGGCGGCCTTCGCGGTGATCATCGGGATCGTGGGGGTGATCTGGTTCGGCTCGGCGCAGCTCGGGATGGTGATCGGGGCGGCGATGGTGATCAACCTGGTGGTAGCGGGGTTCGCGGGGCTGCTCATCCCGCTGGGGCTCGAGAAGGTGGGGATCGATCCGGCGCTCGCCTCGGGGGCGTTCGTGACGACGGTGACGGACGTGGTGGGGTTCTTCGCGTTCCTGGGGCTGGCGGCGTGGGTGCTGACCTGAAGGCCCGCTTGCGGGCCGCGGCCCTGGCGCGCCGGGGGGAGGTCCATTCGGCGGAGCGGTCGGCAGCGGCGTGCGCGGTGCTGGCCGGGGCGCTCGGGCCGGGGCGGGGGCGGGCGCTGGCGGGATACATGCCGATGCGCTCGGAGGTGGACCCGCTGCCCCTCATGGCGGGGTGGGACGGGCCGGTCTGCGTGCCGGTGGTCGTGGCGCCGGGACGGCCGCTGGCGTTCCGCGCATGGTCGCCCGGGGCCGCGATGGTGCCGGGCGCGTTCGGGACGATGGTGCCGGAGGACGGGGCCGAGGCCCTGCCGGAGGTGGTGATCGTGCCGCTGGTGGCGTTCACGGCGGACGGGGACCGGCTCGGCTATGGCGGGGGCTTCTACGACCGGACGCTGGCGATGCTCCGCGCCGAGGCGGTGGGCCTCGCCTACGCGGCCCAGCGGGTGGAGGCGATCCCGGTGGAGGCGACGGACGTGGCCCTCGGCGCGGTCGCCACGGAGGAGGGGCTCTGGCGCGGCGGGGGGCTTGTGCGGGCGGCGGCGGGGTGATTCACCGAGGGATGGACCGAACGGCGAACACGGGCACCACGTCGGGCGCGCTGCGCTTCACCCTCCGCGGCGCCGCGCTGGAGGCGATGCCGTCGGGCGCGCTGTTCTGGCCGGGGGAGGGGATGCTCGTCGTCTCGGACCTGCATCTGGGGAAATCGGAGCGGATGGCGCGGCGGGGCGGCGCGTTCCTGCCGCCCTACGAGGGCCGCGAGACCCTGGCGCGGCTGGCCGCCGACCTCGAGGCGACGGAAGCGGGCACGGTGCTGTGCCTCGGCGACAGCTTCGACGACATGGACGCGGCGGCGAACCTCGCGGGGGCGGAGGTGATCGCGCTTGGCGCGATGATGGCGGGGCGGCGGTGGATCTGGGTCGAGGGGAACCACGATCCCGGGCCCCTGCCGTTCGGCGGTGAGGCGGCGGCGGAGGTGCTGGCCGGGCCGCTCGCGTTCCGGCACGTCGCGGCGCCCGGGGCGCCCGGGGCGGCGCCGGGGCCGGGCGAGGTCTCGGGGCATTTCCATCCGAAGATCGCCGTGGCGGGCGTGTCGCGGCCGTGCTTCCTGATCGACGCGGGGCGGGCGATCCTGCCGGCCTACGGCGCCTACACGGGCGGGCTGCGCGCGGCGCATCCCGAACTCGACGCGCGGATGGGACCGGGGGCGATCGCGGTCCTGACCGCGCGGGGCGGCGGCCGGGCCGTGGCGGTGCCCATGCGCGCGCAGGCGCCGCGGCCGCGGCGGGCGGGGTGAGCGCCGGCGGGCCGGACGCGGGCGACCCGAGCGGCGCATCGCCGGATGCGGGCGCCCCGCGCGCCGGCGTGCCCGAGGCGGCGATCCGGGCCAGCTTCGCGGCGCAGGGGATGATGGCGACGCTGGGCGCGCGGATGGTGTCGGTCGGCGGCGGCGCCTGCGCCATCGAGGCGCCGATCCGGCCGGAGACGGGGCAGCAGCACGGCTACGCCCATGCCGGGCTCGCCTTCGCGATCGGGGACAGCGCGGCGGGCTATGCCGCCCTCTCGGCGATGCCGGAGGGCTCGGAGGTCCTGACGGTGGAGATGAAGATCAACCTCCTGGCGCCGGCCTCGGGCGAGCGGCTGATCGCGTCGGGGCGCGTGGTGCGCGCGGGGCGGCGGATCGTGGTGGCGGCGGCGGAGGTGGTGGCCGAGCCCTCCGGCCGGATGGTCGCGATCCTCCAGGGGACGATGGTGCCGGCCTGAAGGGAACCGCGACGGCCCGGCGCGCGTTTCCATCCCGCACACAATCAGGAGATCCGACATGGCGAACGACGACCAGACCGAAGGCAAGGCCAAGGACATCGGCGGCAAGATCAAGGAAGAGGCCGGCGACCTGACGGGCAACGACCGGATGAAGCGCGAAGGCCAGGGCGACCAGGTCGAGGGCAAGGTCCAGGGCAAGGTCGGCGACGCAAAGGAAGAGATGTCCAAGTAAGGCGCATCTCGCCTTAGAGCGGAACTCGTGGGAGTCGGCGTGGGCCGGCTCCTTTTTTCGTGCGCGGGGGCCGGGCCCGGCCAACGAACCGGGGCCCCCCTTTCGCGGCTCCCGGGATGCCGCGCGTCCGGGCCGGGCCCATCGACCGCGACGGCGGGAGGCGGGCCGTCGACGGTGCGCCGGGCGCCGCGTGCCGGCGCTCTCGCCGCCGTCGCGGCTCCTTCCGCCGCTCGATGAAGTTAGTGGCGCCGACATATGGGAGGGCGACTAGCTCACGACGCGGTGGAGGCGGGACGCGGCGGGCGGCTCCGGGCTCGCCGGGCAGGGCCCCTGCGCGTGACGGCCGCCCTCGCCGCGGGGACGTCCCCGGGCGGGAAGGAAGATCGACATGACACGTCTTCGCCCGGCGATCCCCGCCACCGCCTTCGGCCTTGCCGCGGCCATGTCCGCGCCGGCATGGACCGACGCGGCCCGCAGCGGCGACGCGGCCCGCGCGCTCGGCGAGTCGATCGCCGCGGAGATCGCCGCGGCCCATGACCGGGCCCTGTCCGAGGCCGAGCCGAGCCGTGCCCTCGCCACCTCGGCGGGCGATGCAGCCGTGGATGGCGACGTGTATCGCGACGGGCGGCTGACGGCGGCGGCGTTCGGCTCGCGCGTCATCCTGGCGATCGCGATCCGCGACGCGCTCGCCGACCCCGCGACCTGACGATGGCCGCGCTCGGCGCCGCGTCCGCGCTCGCGGGTGGGGCGCCGAGCGCGGCTAGGCGGATCGTGGCGGGGCTGGCGGGGGCGCTGGCGGCGCGCGGGGCGCCGCGCACCGTGATCCTGGCCAGGGACGAGGGCCGCCTCGGCGAGCGGCCGCGCGGACGGGCGCGGCCTCGGTCCGGACGATCGCGCTCGATCCGGCGGAGCCCGGCAGCGCGGACAGGGTGCCGGCCGAGGTCGAGCGGCTCGGGTGGACGGTCGACCTCCTGGTCGACGCGGCGGGCGTCGGCTCCGCCGGGCCGTCCCACGAGCCCCGGGGGGCGGGGCCGGTCGCCGCCCTCGACGTCGACGCGCGGGCCCTGTGGGCGCTGACGGCCGCGGTCCTGCCCGGCATGCCGGCGCGCGGGCATGCCGGCGTCCTCGCCGTGGCATCGACCGCGGGGCAGGTGCCGATGCCCTCCTCGGTCGTCTACGGGGCGACGACGGCCTATGTCCCGTCGCCGATCCGGGCGCTCCGGGCGGAGACGCGGGGGACGGGCGTGCACGTGGCGGGGATCGTGCCGGGGGCGACGCGCCCGACCCTCGGCGGGCCGGGCCGGGGCGAGGTGCGCGGCCCGCTCGCGGCGGCGGCGGTCGCCGAGCCCGATGAGGTCGCGGGGGCCGCGCTGGGCGCGAACGACCCCGCGCGGGTGCACGGGAGGCGCGACGCCCTCCTGTCGGCCGGGCTCGGCCTGCTGCCGGCAGGGGCCCGGGCGCGCGTTATCGCGGCGTTCGAGGCGGGCGAGGATCTTACCCACGATCAATGCCGGCGGTCGCCGGTGGGCGCATGTCTCGGTGCGAGGCGGCCATCACGGCCGCCGGCGCATCGAGGAGACGACGCCATGACCATCTCGGACAGCGATCCCGGCGGGCTCCGCCGGACCCATCCGGCCGCGCGGCCGCTCGCCGGGGGGGGCGTCGCCACGTCCCGGCGCGTGGCGGCGGGGCTCCTCGGGGGGCAGTTCGTCTGCATGTGGGGGGCGTTCTTCGTCCTCGCGCCGGCGATCGACTGGCCGGCCTCGCTGGACCTGCCGGCCTCGGAGATGCTGCCGCTCCTCCTCGAGGAATCGGGCGCGATCTTCCTCGGCTACGGGCTCTACCTCGTGCATGCGCTCCTCCTGGTGCCGGCGGCGGTGGCGCTGTTCTCCGCGCTGGGCGGGGGCGCGGTGGGGCGCGGGGCGATGGCGCTCGGCATCCTCGCGGGGGCGGCCAAGGCGCTCGGGATCGTGCGGTGGCTGTTCCTGATGCCCGTGCTCGCGGCCGCCTGGGTCGCGCCGGAGGCGAGCGAGGCCACGCGGGCCGCCATCTCGGCCGTGTTCGACGCCTTCAACGCCTATGCCGGCGGGGTGGGCGAGCTCCTGGGCGTGGGGCTCTTCGCCGGGCTCTGGACGGTGGCGCTGTCGGCGCTGCTGCTGCGCCACGGGGCGCGGTGGCTCGGGGTGTCTGGGCTCGGGGCGGCGGCGCTCCTCTTCTCGACGCTGCTCTCGCTCGTCGGGATCGAGAGCCCGCTCCTGCTGACCGGCTCGGGCATCCTCTGGCAGGTCTGGACCGCGGCGCTCGCCGTGTGGCTGTGGCGCGCCGGCACGCGGGAGGACCGGGCGTGAGCGCCCGGGCCACGCCCGTCGCGCCGGGGCTGCACGTGGTGCTCGGCGCCGGGCCGGTCGGCCGGGCGGTCGCGGCGGAGCTGCTGGGCCATGCCGGCACCCGGGTGCGGCTCGTCTCGCGCTCCGGCGGCGGGGCGGCGACGCCCCGGCTCGAGGCGATGGCGGCGGACCTGTCGGAGGCCGGCGGGGCGGTGGCGGCCTGCGCCGGCGCCGCCACGGTGACCTTCGCCGCGGCGCCGGCCTACACCCGCTGGGCGCAGGACTTCCCGGGGATGCAGGCGGCGGCGATCCGCGGCGCGGCGGAGGCGGGCGCGGTGCTGGTCGCGGCCGAGAACCTCTACGGCTACGGCCGGGCGGGGACGCTGCGCGAGGGCGACGCGCTCGCGGCCACGACCCGGAAGGGCCGGGTGCGCGCGCGGATGAGCGAGGCGCTCCTCGCGGCGCACGGCGCGGGCGAGGTGCGCGCCGTGGCGGGCCGGGCGTCGGACCTGTTCGGGCCGGGCATGGCGGTCTCCGCCCTGGGGGAGCGGGTCTGGCCGCCGCTCCTGGCGGGCAAGGCGGTGCCGTGGATCGGCGATCCGGACGCGCCGCACACCTTCGCCTACCTGCCCGATTACGCCCGCGCCCTGGTGCGGCTGGGCGCGGAGCCGGAGGCCTGGGGCCGGGCGTGGCACGTCCCGGCGCCACCGGACCGGTCGGCGCGGTCGGTCCTCACCGAGGCCGCGGCGATCGCGGGGGCGCCGCCGCCGCGCATCCGCCGGATGCCGGGCGCGATGCTGTGGCTGCTGGCGCGGGTCTCGCCGCTGCTGCGCGAGGTCGAGGAGATGGCCTATCAGTTCGAGGCGCCGTTCCACGCGGACGCGTCGGATTACGCCGAGGCGTTCGGGCCGGGGGCGACGGCCTGGGACGCGGCCCTGGCGGAGACGCTGCGGGCCTGGGGGGCGCGGGGCGCGCCGCGGCCGGAGCGGGCCGATGCGGCGTGAGGCGGGGGGTGGGGGCGCGCCCTCACCCCTCGCGGCTGGCGCGGGCGATGCGGCCGCGCACGCGGCTCGGGGCCTCCGGCGTGACGCCGAGATAGGACGCGACGAGGTATCGCGGCAGGCGCCGCGCGACCTCGGGCCGGGTGCGCAGGAAGGTCTCGTAGCGCTCCTCGACCGAGAGGGCGAGGAGGCGCGAGGCGCGTCGCCGGGTGCCGATCAGCGCCTCCTCCACCATGAGGCGGCCGAAGCGCTCGATGGCGTGGCCGGCCTCGTAGGCGGCGAGGAGGGCGCCGCGCGGCAGGGCCAGGATGCGGGCCCGCCCGAGCGCCTCGATCGTCTGCTCGGCGGGCGCGCCGGCCGGGAAGGATATCGGGTCGGTGATGAGCTGCCCGCGGTCGAAGAACCGCGCGGTGCGGGCGGCGCCGCTCCCGGGGTCGATCGAGACCATCCTGAGGAGGCCGCCCCCGACGAAGAGGACCTCGCGGGCGACGGCGCCCTCCCGCAGGGCCGCCTCGCCCTTGGCGAGGGCGCGCGGGCGGCTCTGCTCCAGCACCCGGTCCAGGGCGCGGGGCGCGGGCACGAGCGGCGCGACGACGCGTCGGAGCACGTCCGCGAGGTCCGCGCGCAGGTCCTCGGTCATGTCGTCCCCCCTCGGCCGCCGGTCGCCGGCGCCGCCCCCCCCGACCATCGCACGACATCAGGAGCTAGCCGATGACCTACCAGCATGCCGCGCCCGTCCCGCACGGGCCCCTCGATCTCCTCTCGGGCTCCGCGCTCGGCTGGGCCACGGCGCTCAGCCTCGCGCTCATCCCGGTGACGCTGATCCTCCTGGCGGCGGACCCGCGATGGCTGGACGGGGAGGCGCTCTGGCTCAAGCCGCTGAAGTTCCAGGTGAGCATGGCGGCGCTCTGCGCGACGCTCGCGCTCGCGGTGCTGGCGGCGGGTCCGGGGGCGGCGGCGAGCCTCTGGGTGCGGGTGCCATCGGTCGCGGTGGCGGGGACGGCGTTCTACGAGCTCGCCTTCCTCGGCCTCCAGGCGGCGCGGGGGGTGCGCTCGCATTTCAACGCCGACACCCTCTTCGACCGGATCGGCGGGACGACGATGGCGGCGGGCGCGGGCGTCCTGGTGCTGGGCGCCGCCCTGATCGGGGCGGTGATCCTCATAGGCGTCCTCTCCAAGGGCCGGGCGGCGGCGGACGAGCCGCTCCTCCTCGCGATCGGCCTGGGGCTCGTGCTCGGCGGCCTCCTCGGGGGGCAGACGGGCGGCGCGATCGGCGCGAACCACGGGCCCTTCGTCGGCGCGCACGGGGCCGCGGACGCGGTGGTGCCCTGGATGGGGTGGTCGCTGGCGGTGGGGGACCTCCGGATCGCGCATTTCCTGGGGCTCCACGCGATGCAGGCGCTGCCGATCCTGGCGCTGGCGCTGCGCCCCCTCATGCCCGCGCCGGCCGTGAGCGGCGCGGTGGTCGCGGGCGCCATCGCGTGGACGATGCTCACGCTGGCGGCGATGTCGGCGGCGCAGGCGGGGCGGCCGGTCTCGGCGCTGCTGCCCGGGTGGTGAGGCGGGGCCGCCGCCCGGGCCGGGGCGGCGGCCCTCACAGCGGCCAGATGAGGGGGATGAGGGCGGAGACGATGATGGCCTGGGTGACGTTGAGGGGGATGCCGACGCGCAGGAAATCGGCGAACTTGTAGCCGCCGGGGCCGAAGACGAGCATGTTCGTCTGGTATCCGATGGGCGTCGCGAAGCAGGCGGAGGCCGCGATCATCACCGTCACGACGAGGGGGCGGGGGTCGACGCCCAGGGGCTCGGCGAGGCCGATGGCGATGGGGGTCATGACCACGGCGACGGCGTTGTTGGACACCATCTCCGTGAGGGTGGTGGTGAGCAGGTAGACGGCCGCGATCAGCAGGACCGGCGGGAGGGCGCCCAGCGCGGGGGCGACGGCGTCCGCGATCAGGGCGACGGCGCCGGTATGGTCGAGTCCCGCGCCGATCACGAGCATCGACAGGATCAGGACGAGGAGCCGGCCGTCTACGGCGCCGAACGCCTCGTCCGCGTCGATGCAGCGGGTCAGGAGGACGAAGGCCACCGCCAGGATCGCCAGCAGGAGGATCGGCGCGACCTCGAAGGCGGAGAGGATCACGATGAAGGCGAGGGCGGCGACGGCGACGGGCCAGAGCCGCCGCTTGAAGGCGCGGGCCGAGGGCTGCGCCACGTCGACGAGGCCCATGTCGGCGGCGAGGCGGCCGATGTCCTCCGGCGCGCCCTCGAGGAGGAGCGTGTCGCCGACGCGCACGACGATGTCGTCGAGCTGCCGGCCGATGTTCTCGGCGCGGCGGTGGACCGCGAGGGGGTAGACCCCGTAGCGGCGGCGCAGGCGCAGGGAGCCGAGGCTCCGCCCGATCATGCCGGCGCCGGGGGTGATGAGGACCTCGACGGTGGAGGTCTGGACCGAGGAGAGCCGGTCGACGGCGCGGACCTTGGGGTTCTCCCGCAGGCCGAGGACCTCGGCCATCTCGGTGCGCAGGACGACCCGGTCCCCTTCGGCCAGCATGACGGCGCCGAGGTCGCGGCGCAGCGAGGCGTCCCCGCGCAGCACGTCGATGACGCGGATGCCCTCGCGGCGGAAGAGGCCGGCCTCCTGGACGTTCTCCCCGATGAGGTCGGAGCCCTCGGGGATCGCGACCTCGGTGAAGAACTTCATGCGGCTGCGGCCCGACAGGAGCGCGGCCATGCTCTGCCGCTCGGGCAGGAGGCGCGGGGCGATGACGCCGACGTAGAACATGCCCCAGGCGACGACGGCGAGGCCGATGGGGGTGATCTCGAAGATGGAGAAGGGCTCCAGCCCCCGCTCGCGCGCGACGCCGTCGACCAGGAGGTTGGTCGAGGTGCCGATGAGCGTGAGGGTGCCGCCCATGATGGCGGCGTAGCTCAGCGGGATGAGGAGCTTGGACGGCGCGCGGCCGATCTTCTCCGCGAGCTGGACGAAGACGGGGAGCATCACGAGGACGACGGGCGTGTTGTTCACCACCGCCGAGGCGAGCACGACGAAGCCCAGCAGCCCCGCGAGCGCGAGGCGGGGGCGCGTCTCGGCCCGGCGTTCGGCGATGCGGGTGAACCAGCCCAGCGCCCCGGTGCGCACGAGCGCGCCCATGACGACGAACATGGCCGCGATGGTCCAGGGCGCGGGGTTGGAGAGGACCGCGAGCCCGAGGTCGTAGGGCACGAGGCCCACCGCCAGCATGAGCGCGGCGCCCGCGAGGGCGGTGACGTCGGGGGGGAAGGACTCCCGCACGAAGAGGACGAACATGAGGCCGACGACGGCCATGGCGGCGAACGCCTCGGCCGTGGGGGAGAGCCCGAGATCGATCACGTCCTGCGCTCCCTGCCCGGCGGCCTGCGCGCCAGCCTGACGCGGGCCGCGGGCGGGCGCAACTGGGGCGTCAGGCGGGCGGCGCCGGGCGGGCGAGGGGGCGCGGCCGCACGAGCGAGACGCCCGCGAGGATGAGCGCGAGGGCCGCCCAGACCGCGAGGCCGTAGCGCTCGCCCAGGAGGAGCATGGCCCACAGGACGCCGAACATGGTCACGAGGTAGCTGACCTGGGTGGCGAAGACGGAGCCGGCGCGCGCGATCAGGGAGATGAGCGCGGTATAGGCCGCCGCGTGGATCAGGGCGGCGAAGAGGGCCGCGGCCTCGGGCAGGGAAACGCTGCGGGGGGCCGAGAGCGTTCCGGTCGCGGCGGCCGCGAGGACGGCGGCAGGCAGCGCCAGGACCGTGGCGCCGGCCATGAGCTGCACCGGGTGCAGACCGGCGGTCCCGTAGCGACCGATCACCACGCTGTTCAGCCCGTAGAGGAACGGCGCGATCAGGCCGAGTGGCAGGAGGCGCAGCGGCACGTTCCCCGCCGCGCCGGGCGCGATCAGCAAGAGCGTGCCGGCGAGCCCGATGCCGAGGCCGAGAAGGCGCCGGGCGGCCGGACGCTCCAGCCCCCAGGCGATCGCCGTCGGCAGCGCCATGATCGGGATGAGCGACAGGAGGATCGAGACGATGCCGGATGGCAGGACGGCGAGCGCGAGGTAGGACGCCCCGTTCGGCAGCGCCGTGCCCATCACCCCGACCCAGGCGATGATCGCCAAGGGCGCGCGGCGACCGGGGGGGCCGGGCATGCGAAGGGCGACGGGCGTGAGGACGAGCGCGACGACGACGAACTGCCAGACCAGGATCGAAAGCGGGGCGTAGCCGGCCTCGATCGCGATCTTGTTCAGGGGCTGGGTCAGGCCCCAGCCGGCGCCGCAGAGCGCCAGGGTGACGTAGGCGCCGGGGGCCGGCGACGTCATCGCGGCGTCATTCGGGACCCGAGGGCGCGAGGCGCCCGCCCTGCCGGACGGGGACGATCCGGGTGGCGCGGCCGGAGCGGTCGTCGGTCTCGACGTAGACGCCGCAGAGCGTGGCCTCGCCGGCGCCGGGCTCGAACCGGCCCTTGGGCATGCCGGTGACGAAGCGGCGCATCGGCTCGGCGCGATCCATGCCGATGACGCCGCCGTAGTCGCCGCACATGCCGGCATCCGTCATGGTGGCGGTGCCGCCGTCCAGGATCTGCGCGTCGGCGGTGGGTACGTGGGTGTGCGTGCCGACGACGAGGGAGGCGCGCCCGTCCAGGAAATGGGCCATCGCGGTCTTCTCGGAGGTGGCCTCGGCGTGGAAGTCGACGATGACGGCGTTGGCGGCCGCGCCGAGGCGGTGGGTGCGCAGGGCGGCGTCGAGGGCCGAGAACGGGTCGTCGAAGGGGCGCTTCATGAAGACCTGGCCGAGGGCCTGGGCGACGACGACGCGCTTGCCCCCGGCCTGGTAGACCCGCGCGCCGAGGCCCGGCGCGTCCTTGGCGAAGTTGAGCGGGCGCACGATGCGGGGCTCGGACTGGACGTGCTGGAGCATGTCCTTCTGGTCGAAGGCGTGGTCCCCGAGGGTCAGGACGTCGGCGCCCGCGGCGAGGAGCGCCTGGGCGTGCGCGGCGGTGCAGCCCATGCCGTTCGAAGCGTTCTCGGCGTTGACGACCACGAAATCGAGCCGCCAGTCGGCCCGCAGGGCGGGCAGGCGGTCCGCGATGGCGGCGCGGGCGCCGCGGCCGACCACGTCGCCGAGGAAGAGGATGCGCATGGCGGCCGCCTATGCCCGGTGGCCGGAGGGGGCAAGCGGGCCCTCCGCCGGGACGTCGAGCCCCGCGGCGGCGAGCATGCGCCCGGCCTCCTCCTCCACGAGGCGCTGCTTGCCCGCGCCCTCCACCGGCACGCGCCCGCGCTCCAGGAACAGGGGCGCGGCGAAGGGGGAGGGGCGGCGCAGGATCACGTGGTCGACCGTGCCGCCGGTGCGGGCGAGCATCTCCTCGATGCGGGAGAAGTCGACGAGGCCGCGCATCGCCTCCTCCCGGGTGATCCTGAGGAGGAGATGGTCCGGCTCGTATTTGAGGAGCGTGTCGTAGAGGATGTCCGAGGAGAACGTCGCCTGCTTGCCCGAGCGGCGGCCCTGAGCGGTGTTGCGGTCGATGAGGCCGGCGATGGTCGCGGCCTTGCGGAAGGTGCGCTTGAAGAGCGCGTTCTGGTTGAGCCAGGTGTCCAGCCCGCCTCGCAGGTCCTCCAGCGTGAAGAGGGGCGCGGGGTCGCGCAGGCGCTCCAGGCCCCAGATCCCGAGGGCGTAGTCGGTGGCGACGAAGCCGAGAGGGGCGAGGCCCTGTTCCTCCATCCGCTTGGTGACGAGGATGCCGAGGGTCTGCATCGCGTTGCGCCCGGCGAAGGCGTAGATCGCGGTGTGCTCGCGGCCGTCCATGGCGAAGCTCTCCACCAGGATCCGGTCGCGGGTGGGCAGCTTGGAATAGCGCGCCTGGAGCGCGAGCCACTCCGCCGTGTGCGGCGGCAGGTCGGGGTGGCCGTCCTGGAGGATGTCGTAGACGCGGTCCACGAGCTCGGTGGATGTGGCGAACTTCAGGCCGATATAGGTGGCGATGCGCGGCTCCTTGTCGGCGCGGCGCGTGACCTCGACGGTGAGCTCGCGCGTGGTCTCGTAGCGGACGACGCGGCCGCCCATGAGGAACGTGTCGCCGGGGACGAGGGTGTTGGCGAACCCCTCCTCGATCTCGCCCAGGGGGGCGCCGCCGAGGCGGTTCTTGAGGCGCACATGCATGGTGTCGGTGTCCATGATCGTGCCGAGGTTCATGCGGATGCGCCGCGCCTGGCGCGGGTCTCGCAGGCGCCAGCGGCCGGGGGCGACCTCCATCAGGCGCTGCCAGCGGTCGTAGGCGCGCAGGGCGTAGCCGCCGGTCGCGACGAAGCTCAGGCAGTCGTCGAACATGGGTCGGGTGACGTGCATGTAGGCGCCGGTGCGGCGGATTTCCTCGTAGAGGGCGGCGTCCTCGAACGGGCCGGCGGCGGCGGTGAGGAGGATGTGCTGGCACAGGACGTCGCGGCCGCCTTCGAGGGGCGGGTCGCCGTCGAGGTCGCGCTCGCGCACGGCGTCGAGGGCGGCGGCGCATTCGACGGTCTCGAACCGGTTGGCGGGCACGATCAGGGCCTTGGACGGCGCGTTGTAGCGGTGGTTGGCGCGGCCGATGCGCTGCACCAGGCGCTTGACGTTCTTGGGCGCGCCGATCTGGATCACGAGGTCGACGTCGCCCCAGTCGATGCCGAGGTCGAGCGACGCGGTGCACACGATGGCGCGCAGGTCGCCCGCGACCATCGCCGCCTCGACGCGGGTGCGCTGCTCGCGGGAGAGGGAGCCGTGGTGGATGCCGATGGGCAGGTCGTCCTCGTTGGCGAGCCAGAGGGCGTGGAAGAAGATCTCGGCCTGCGCGCGCGTGTTGTGGAAGATGAGCGTGGTGTTGTGGCGCGCGACCTCCCGCAGGACGGCGGGGATCGCGTAGCGCCCGCCGCCGCCGGCCCAGGGGGGCGGATCGTCGGCGTGCAGGATCGCGATGTCGGGGTCGGGGCCGGGGTCGGCGTCGACGATGGTGCAGGGGGCGGGGTGGGCGCGCAGGCGGTCGGCCATCGCGGCCGGGTCCTCCACCGTGGCCGAGAGGCCGACGCGCCGCAGCTCCGGGCGCAATGTCTGGAGCCGCGAGAGGAGGAGCATGAGCTGCTCGCCGCGCTTGTTCTCGGCGAGGGCGTGGATCTCGTCCACGATGACGCGGCGCAGGCCTGCGAAGATGCGCGGCGCGTCTTCGTAGGAGAGGAGGAGCGCGAGGGATTCGGGGGTCGTGAGAAGGATGTGGGGCGGGTCGGCGCGCTGGCGCCTGCGGGCGGCCTGCCTGGTGTCGCCGGTGCGGTCCTCGATCCGGATGGGCAGGGCCATCTCGGTCACGGGGGCGGTGAGGTTGCGCTTGATGTCGGTCGCCAGGGCCTTGAGGGGGCTCACGTATATGGTGTGCAGGCCCTCATGGGCGCCGTCCGCAAGCTCGATCAGGGTCGGCAGGAAGCCGGCCAGCGTCTTGCCGCCGCCGGTGGGCGCGACGAGGAGGAGGGCGGGGTCGCCCGATGCGTCCAGCATCGCCTGCTGGTGGGGGTGGACGGACCAGCCGCGGGCGTGGAACCAGTCGGCGAAGCGGGGCGGGAGCGCGGTCATGGCCCGGACTCTAGCGCCGGCGCGGCGCGAGGGCAGGGGGCGCCGGGCTCCCGGACCCTCCGGGCCCGTCGCCCGGCGCCGCGGGACCTGCGGCCCGCCCGCTAGCGGGCGACGGCGGCGCCGTCCGCGACGAACATGTTGGCCCAGGCGCGGTCGATCAGGTCGGGGCGCATCTGCGGCTCGATCCCCTCGAACTCGCAGATCGCCTTGAGCTGGTCGATGAGGAAGGCGGGCTGGTAGTTGGCGAACACGTCGTCGATCGCGGGGTATTTCTCCTGCATGAGGTAGATGAGGGACTCCTCGTCGAGGGGCATCCCCTTGGCCTTGGCGACGCGGGCGAAGATCTCGAGGAAGCCGTCGCGGTCCGGGCCGTCGATGCGGATCTTGTAGAAGATGCGGCGGAGCGCGGCGCCGTCGAAGATCTCGTTCGGGTGGAAGTTCGTGGAGAAGACGACGAGCGTGTCGAAGGGCACCTCGAACTTCTCGCCCGATTGGAGCGCGAGGATGTCGCGCCCTTCCTCCAGGGGGACGATCCATCGGTTCACGAGCGCCTGCGGCGGCTCCTCCTGCCGGCCGAGGTCGTCGACGATGAAGACGCCGCCAGCGGCCTTGAGCTGGAGCGAGGCCTGATAGGTGCGCGCGGTGGGGTTGTAGACGAGGTCGAGCATGGAGAGCTTGAGCTCGCCGCCGGTGATGACGGTCGGGCGCTCGCAGCGGACATAGCGCGGATCGGGGGTCTCGCGGCGGCGCAGGGCGGCGCCATCCGGGGCGTCCGGCTCGGGGACCGGGGTGTGCACGATCGGGTCGTAGACGGTGATGACCTGGCCGCCGTAGAGGATGGCGCGGGGGACGTAGATCGTGTCGCCGATGGCGTCGCGGATGCCGTTGGATATCGAGGACTTGCCGTTGCCGGGGGGGCCGAACATCAGGATCGAGCGTCCCGCGCCGACCGCCGGGCCGAGCTGGTCCATCAGGCCGTCCGGCAGGACGAGATGGCCCATCGCCGCGGAGATGCGCTCCCGGGACATGCGGATCTTGCGGATGGACTGGCGCTCGACCTGCTCGGCGTAGACCGCCAGGGGGACGGGCATGGCGCCGTAGTACTCGGACTGCGCCAGGGCGCTCTTGGCGCGGGCGCGGCCGGTCTCGGAGAGGCGGAACCCCCGCTCGCCGGAGGCGCCGGCGTGGAGGGTGCCGATCGCCTCGACGAGGTTCTGATCGCGCGCGGCGTCGAGCACCTCCTGCGCGACGCCGGTGGGCAGGGCGATGGCGCGGGCCACGGCCGACAGCGCCGTGAGGTTGGTGCGGAACATCGTCTTGAGGAGGATCTCCTCCATCGTGACGGGATCGAGGCCGGTGTCGGCCGCGCGGCGGGGCGCGGGCGGATGGCGGCCTGCGCCGCGCTTCTCGACATGCGCGCGCTCGGGGGTCAGGTCGTTGGGCATGGGGGACGCGTTCGCGGCGCGGTGTGGCGGAATCGTGGCGACAGTGCGGCGGACGGCGGGCGGATCGCGCGGATGCTCAGAGCCGGGCGGCGAGATGGTGGACGAGGGCGGCCGCGAGGGGCACGCCGTATGGGAACTTCGGGCTCGACCAGCTCGCCCAGCCGGGCGTGGCGCGCCGCACCGCGGGTACCGTGCGCGCCGCGCGGTGCAGCGCGAAGGTGGCCAGCGTCAGGATCGAGAGGGCGAACGCGAAGTCGAGCCCGGCGCCGGGGGCGACGTAGAGGGCGATGGCGGCGGCGAGCTTGGCGTCCCCCGCGCCGAACCAGCGCAACGTGGCGCCGACGAAGCCCAGCGCGAGCACCACCGCGCCCTGCGCGGCGCGCAGGCCGTAATCCGGCAGCGGCAGGGTGGCGAGGCCGATCACCGCGAAGGCTCCGGCGAGCGACAGGACGGCGGCGTTGGGGATGCGCATGCGCGCGAGGTCCGACAGCGCGGCCCAGGCCAGGATGGGGGCGGCCGCGAGCAGGAGCCAGAACTCGGGCGGCATCGGCGCGGGCGCCGCGTCAGGCGGGGGCGCCGAGCGCGGCCAGCGCGCTGGCCGCCGGCTCGAAGTGTCGCGGATGGGAGGCCAGCGCGTCCTGCAGGAGGCTGCGGGCGATGGCGACGTCCCCCTGCTTCACGGCCGTCAGGGCGAGGGTGTGAAGGAGCTCGGCGCGCTCCTCCTGGGTCATCTCGACGGCGGGGAGCGCGTAGTCCCGACGCGCGCCGCGGGCCAGGACCAGGTTGTTCTTGGCGGTGAAGAGGCCGGGATCCTCCGCGAGGGCGCGGCCGAAGAGGCGCTCCGCGGCGGCCGGATCGCCGCGCGAGAGCTTGGAGTAGCCCCAGTTGTTTAGGTCCCCGGCCGGCGTGTCCGTGAGGCCGACGGCGATCTCGTGGAAGGCGTCGGCGCGGTCCCATTCCCCCGAGACGTCGGCGAGGATCGCCTCGAGCCGGTAGCGCTCGTAGCTCTCATGCGTCGGCGGGATGCGGTCGAGGGCGGCGCGCGCCTCCGTCCACCGGGCCAGGCGGGCGAGGGTGCCGGCATGGGCGGTGCGGTCGGCGGGGCTCGCATCCCCCGAGGCGAGGAGAGGGGCCCAGGCGGCGAGGGCGCCCTCGTGGTCCCCGGCGCGCGCGAGCGAGAGGGCGAGGCCGCGGCGCAGGTCGGCGCGGGCGGGCTCGGCCTCGGCGGAGCGGGCGAAATGGGCGGCCGCGGTCTCGGGATCGCCGGAGGCCAGCATGAGCGCATCGACGTCCGCGCCGGTGAGGGAGGCGATGTCGCCGCCCCCCCCCGGCCCGCCGGCGCAGGCGGCGAGCGACAAGGCGGCGGCGGCGAGGAACGCGCGTGGGAATAGGGGTGGCTGCATCGCGGACGCCTCCGGACCTGGCGCGGCCCGGCGCCTCCGGTGCGGATGCGCGAGCCGAGATCGCCTTCCAGTTGAAGCCTATCGCCCGGGGGCGGCCGCTTCCATCGCGCGAATCAGATCGGCGCGGACCGCGGCGTCCCTGCCACGATCGAGGGCATAGGCCCGGCGCAGGACGCGGGCGGCCTCGGCCGGGCGTCCCGTATCGAGGAGGACGCGTCCGAGATCGCGCCACACGTCCGCGCGGGCCGGATCGATGGCGGCGGCGCGGCGGAGCGCGGCCTCGGCCTGCCCGAGGCGGCGCAGGCGCAGGAGGGCGGCGCCGGCGGCGGCCTCGGCGCCGGCGTCGCCCGGATCGGCGAGGGCGGCGCCGCCGAAGGCCGTGGCGGCGCCCTCCATGTCCCCGGCGGCGAGGGACGCCTCGCCGCGAGCGGTCAGGGCCGCCGCCCGCGCCGGGCCGTCCGCCGGGCCCCCGGCGCAGGCCGCCACGAGGGCCAGCGCAGCGGCGATCAGTTGCCGGCGAAGGACTGCGTGATGGCGTAGATGGACGGCGCCAGTAGGATGATCATGAGGGGGGGAAGGGTGAACATCATCGTGGCCAGGGTCATCTTGGTCGGCAGGGTGTTGGCCTTCTCCTCGGCGCGCATGATGCGCTTGTCGCGCATCTCGTCCGAATAGACCTTCAGGGCATCGGAGATCGGGGTGCCGAAGCTCTGGCTCTGGATGAGGACCGTGGTGAACGAGGTGATGTCCGGGACGCCGCATCGCTCCGCCATGTCGCGGAAGACCTGGGTCTTGTCCATCCCCGCCTTCATCTGCTGGGCGACGGTCCGGTACTCCATCGCGAGGGCGGGATAGCTCGCCATCATCTCGTTGCCGACGCGCAGGATCGACTGGTCCAGGGACTGGCCCGCCTCGATGCACACCAGCATCAGGTCGAGGCTGTCGGGGAAGCCCTGCATGATCTCGGCCTCGCGGGCGGCGACGCGCCTGGAGACGAAATGGCGCGGTCCCATGTAGCCGACGAGCCCGGGCATGAGGACGTATATCCCCAGCTGCTGGGCGCCGAGCTCGGCGCCGCCTGCCTGCTGCACGAGGGCGTAGAGCGTGCCCAGGCCGAGGAGGCCCAGGCCGGCGACCATCTGCACCCCCTTGAAGATGCGCACGGCGTCGCGCCCGCGATAGCCCGCGCGCATGAGCTGGAGGCGCATGGACGACAGCTCGCCCTCGTCCTGCGGCTCGAGGAAGGAGGAGAACTTCTGGAGCTTGTCCTCGCTGGTGTCCTGGCGGAGGCGCGCGGGAAGGGGGCCGGCGGGGACCAGGTGATCGGCCCGGCGGCCGCCGCTCTCGCGCTCCGCGCGCAGCCGGTCGAGCGGATCGTCGCGCTGGGTCAGCCACATCCAGATCCCGAGCAGGATCAGGAAGATCGCGAGGGCGCCGATGATGTAGACCATCCCGAGGGGCCCGAGGAGCGCCTGGATCGCGGACATCCCGTCAGACCTTGATCGTCGTCATGCGCTTCATGACGAGTAGGTTGGTGAGGATCAGGCCGCCGACGACGAGGCCGGCGGGAATGAAGAGGCGGTGGTTCCGGACGTCTGCGAAGTAGGTCGGGTCGAGGAGGTTGATCGCGATCAGGGCGAGGACGGGGAAGGCCGAGAGGAAGATCCCCGAGAAGCGCGCCTCGGCGGTGATGGCGGCGACGCGGCGGAAGAGCTTGAACCGCAGGCGCACCACCGTCGCGAGCCCGGCCAGGATCTCCGCGAGGTTGCCGCCCGATTGCTGCTGGATGCTCACGGCGACGGCGAGGAAGCGAAGGTCCTGCATGTCGAGGCGGTTGGCCATCTCCTTGAGGGCGTCTCCCACGTCTCGGCCGTACTGCGCCTCATCGGCGATCATGCCCATCTCGGAGCCGAGAGGGTCGGCGATCTCGCGTGCGACGATCTGGATCGCGGCCGAGAACGGATGCCCGACCTTGAGGCTGCGCACCATCAGCTCGACCGCTTCGGGAAGTTGCTCCTCGATCAGGGACATCCGCTTCTTCGCCTTCGAGGCGACCCAGAAGTAGACGCCTCCGACGCCGATCACCGGGGCGAGCACCAGGCGGACAATGGGGCCGGTGCCGGTGCCCAAGGTGAGGCCCGTCCAGACCAGGCCCGAGAGCACCACCATCACGAGCATGAGCTGCCGGGGAGTGAAGGCGATGCCGCCCTTCTGCGCTTTGTCGGCCAGCAGGGCGTAGATGGGCACGCGCCGGGCGCGGATGTGCTGGTTCATCTCCTTGCGGAGCTGCTCGAGGACCTCCTCGCGCTTGGCGCCCTTCTCGAGCATCTCGAGCCGGCGGTTGACCTTGCGGTCTAGGCGGATCGAACGGCCGAACACGGTCAGGTACAGCCCTTCGACGAGGGCGAAGACGGCGAGGAAGATCGCGCCGTAGACCAGGATCTCCGGATTGAGTTCCATCAGGCGTCGCTCGGCTCGTAGATCGCGGCCGGCAGGTCGTAGCCCCACATGCGGAAACGCTCCGAATAGTGCGAGCGCACGCCGGCGGCGGTGAAATGGCCGAGGATCTTGTTCTCGGGCGTCAGCCCCGTGCGCTGGAAGCGGAACACCTCCTGCATGGTGATGACGTCGCCCTCCATGCCGGTGATCTCGGTGATCGAGGTCATGCGGCGCGAGCCGTCCTGGAGGCGGCTGGCCTGCACGATCAGGTTGACGGCGCTCGCGATCTGGGACCGGACGGCCTTGATCGGCATCTCGATCCCGGCCATCGCGATCATGTTCTCCAGGCGCGAGACGCCGTCGCGTGCGGAGTTGGCGTGGATCGTCGTCATCGAGCCGTCATGGCCGGTGTTCATCGCCTGGAGCATGTCGATGACCTCCTCGCCGCGGGTCTCGCCGACGATGATGCGATCGGGGCGCATCCGGAGCGCGTTGCGCAGGCAGTCGCGCTGCGAGACCTCGCCCTTGCCCTCGACGTTGGCCGGGCGGCTCTCCATCCTCCCGACGTGGATCTGCTGGAGCTGGAGCTCGGCGGTGTCCTCGATCGTGAGGACGCGCTCAGAGGAGTCGATGAAGGAGCTCAGGGCGTTGAGGGTGGTCGTCTTGCCCGAGCCGGTGCCGCCGGAGACGATGACGTTGAGGCGCGTCGCCACGGCGGCCTCGAGATAGCGGGCCATGTCGTCGGAAAAGGCGCCGAAGCTCACGAGATCGGGGATGCCGAGCTTCTCCTTCTTGAACTTGCGGATCGACACGAGCGAGCCGTCCACCGCGACGGGGGGGACCATCGCGTTGAATCGGCTGCCGTCCTGGAGGCGGGCGTCGACATAGGGATTGCCCTCGTCAACCCGGCGGCCGACGGCGCTGACGATCTTGTCGATGATGCGCAGGAGGTGCTTCTCGTCCTTGAACTGGACGTCCGACAGGGTGAGCTTGCCCGCGCGTTCGACGAACACGCGGTGCGGCCCGTTGATCAGGATGTCGTTGACGTCGTCGTCCTTGAGCAGGGGCTCGAGCGGGCCGAGGCCGGTGACCTCGTCGTACAGCTCGGCGTTGAGCGTGATGCGCTCCTCGCGGCTCAGGACGACGCTCATCTCGGCCAGGGCCTCGGTGGTGATGTCGGCGATCTCGGCGCGCAGGTCCTTCTCGGAGGCGGTCTCCAGTGCAGCGAGGTTGAGCTGGTCGAGGAGGCGGCGGTGGAGGTCGAGCTTCAGCTCCCCCAGGCGCTCGCGGCGGCGCTTCTCCTTGTCCTCGGGGGCGGGGCGGGCCGGGGACCGGGACGGCGCGCGCGACGGCGGCGCCGGGGCGGGCCTGGCCTTTGGCGCGGGGGCGGCGAGGGCCGCCGCGCCGCCCGCCGGGGCGCCGGGCGCCGGGCGCGCGGGCTTGCCGTCCTTGCGATAGCGCTCGAACATCGGGGGCTCATCCTTCGAGGTAGGGGTCAGGCGGCCTGCTCGGCGGCTTCGACGTTGGTGTCGTGAATCTGGGCGGCGAGGCGCGCGATCTCCCGGCGCAGGGGGTTCTTCGGCGCCGCCTGCGCGATCGGGCGCCCCTCGTCGCCGGCCTGGGCGACGGCGCGCCCCCCGTCCGGCAGAGCCAGCTCGAGCTGGATGTCCAGGCTCTCGGCCATCCGGCGCATGCGGGCCCGGCCCGCGAGGTCGGTCCGCCCCGGCGCGCGGTTCAGGGCGAAGCGCAGCTTCTGATGGGGCAGGTCCTCGGAGCGCAGGGCGCGGATAAGGCGGACGGCGTTCTGGGCGCAGCGCATGTCGAGCTCGAGCGTGGCGACATAGAACGGCGCGGTGGTCAGCAGCGTCTCGGTCCATGCGGTCACGGTGCTCGGCATGTCGACGACGACATAGTCGAAATTGGTGCGCGCCAGCTCGATCACGGCCGCGATCTCCTCGGGGCCGATCAGGTCCAGGGGCAGCATCTCGGGCGGGGCGGTGAGGACGTGCAGACGCCCCTCATGCACGCAGAGCGACTGCATGAACCGATCGGCGTCGGACTCCGCCGCCTCCGTCAGGAGCTCGTAGACCGCCTCCCGCCGGGGCATGTCGAGATAGGTCGCGACGGCGCCGAATTGCAGGTCGAGGTCGATGAGGCACACGCGCGGCGGGTGGCCCGGGTCGAGGCAGGAGAGCTCCCAGGCGAGGTTCACGGCCAGAGTGGTGGCGCCGGTGCCGCCGGCGAGCCCGTGCACGGGGATGACGACGGCGCTGTGGCCGCCGGTCGCGCGCGCGGGCGCCTCCGGCGGCGCGGCCGGGACGGGAGCGGCCGCCGGGCGGCGGAGGCGGTCGATCGCGGCGGCGAGCTCCCCCTCGGGGAGCGGGTAGGGGAGGAACGTCTCGGCGCCCAGGCGCAGGAGGCGGTGGAGCGCGGCCGGGCCGACGTCCTGCGCGACGAGGACGACCATCACGCCGAGGCGCTGCGCGGCGGAGACGATGCCGCCGATCTCCTCCATCCGGCCTTCGTCCTCGGCGCCGACGGCGACGACGAGCGCCTCCAGGTCCGCGGCCTCGGGCTGGTCGAGATAGCGGGCGGCCTCGTCGAAGTCGAGATCGCCCCAGGCGTCTTCGAACACGCCCTCCATGTCGTCGATCAGGAGGTCGAACGCCTCCAGGTCGCGGGAGATCGTGCAGGCGGTTATGGGGGCCGCCGCCGCGGCGGCGGGAGCTTCGGTCGCGGCCTCGTCCTCGGGCCGGGCGGAATCGGGTTCATGGTTCATGCCCTCTTCCGTAGGGCGTGATCGTTACCAAACTCGAAACGGCCGTTCGGCTAGCCTCCGGCGCCGGCCGATGGGGCGCCGCCGCCCAGGGTCTCCGTCGGGGCCTGCTCCGCCGCCGGGGCGGCGCGCGCGGCTTCGACGTATTCGCGGAAGACGACCTCCGCGTACTTGCCGTTCAGGATGGTGGGATGGCGCCGGTCGAAGCCCGACACGGCGGTGACGACGCGGCGGTTGCGCCGCTCCGGGCCGGCGGTGGCCACGGCGGGCCGCGTCTCGCCGAAGGAGACCAGCGCCTCGAGCCGGGCGCGCGAGACGCCGCGCGCGTCCAGATAGGACAGGGCCGCCTCCGCCCGGGCGCGGCCCAGGCGCTCGTTGTAGGCGGTGCTGCCGGGCGCGTCGGCATAGCCGAAGACGCGGAAGCCGAGCTCCGGGAACTGCCGCATCCAGGCGGCCTGCGCGTCGAGCGCGCGGCGGGCGGAGGCGGTGAGGGCGGCGCTGTCGTAGTCGAAGGTGATCTGCGTCGGGACCTCGCGCACGAAGCGCGCGCCGATGGCGGCCAGGGGCCCCTGCTCGGAGACGTTGACCTGCGTGTTGGCGGCCGTGGCGGCGCCGAAGGCGGCGTCGTCCGAGCGCAGCCCCCCCTGGACGGGGGCGCAGGCGGCGAGCGCGAGGAGCGCGGCGGCGGCGGCGGGGAGGACGGGGGCGCGCATCAGTCGAGCACGTAGCCGTAGGAGCCGCCGAAATCCTGGCGCGCGACCTCGGCCGCCGCCCCGGTGAGGCGGGGCCGCCCCTCCGTGCGGCCGTAGAGGAAGAGGTCTCGCTCGCTCGGGATGAGGACGTTGTCGGTTGGCAGGGCGTAGACCGGCCCGCGGCTCGGCGTGACCAGATGGGCGGTCACGAGGATGACGAGCTCTGTCTGCTGGCGGTCGTAGGACGTGCTGCGGAAGAGCGCGCCGATGATGGGGATGTCGCCGAGGAAGGGGACCTGCCGGTTGAGGTCGCGGAAATCGTCCGAGAGGAGGCCGGCGATGGCGAAGCTCTCGCCGTCGCGCAGCTCGACCGTGGTCGAGGTCTCCCGCCGGGTGAAGGCGTCGATCGTGAAGCCGCCCGCGTCGATCCCGTTGGAGGGATCGATCGCGGAGGTCGCGGCCTTCAGCTCGAGGTTGATCACGTCGCCGTCGACGACGCGGGGGGTGAAGTCGAGCTCGATGCCGAAGGGCTTGTACTCGATCGTGATCTGGTCGTCGTCCTGGGCGATCGGGACGGGATATTCCCCGCCTGCGAGGAAGCTCGCGGCCTGCCCGGAGAGGGCGGTGAGGTTCGGCTCGGCCAAGGTGCGCACGAGGCCGCGCTCCTCGAGCGCCTCGAGGAGGAGGTTGAACTGCGCGCTGCCGATGTCGAAGCCGATCACCGCGCCGCCGATCGCCTCGGCGCCCAGGCCCAGGACCGCGGCGATGGCGCCGATGCCGCTCGCGTCCGCGCCCTCGACCGCGAGCCCGCCCGCGCCGCCGCCGATCCGGGCGTCCGTGCCGCGGCCGGTCAGCCCGCCGTTCAGGCCCTTGGAGACGGAGCGCGCCATCTCGGCGAAGCGGACCTTCAACATGACCTGCTGCGTGCCGCCGACGCCCATCAGGTTGCTCACCCGCCCCGGCGCGTAGCGCTCGGCGAGGTCCAGCGCGCGGTCGAGCCGGGTGATGGAGGAGACGGTGCCCGACAGGACGATCCCGTCATTGGCCGAGCGCACCTCAATGGGCTCGCCGGGCAGGATCTGCCCCAGGCGCTGCTTGAACTCGGTCAGATCGGGCTGCACCCGCACGGTGACGTTGGAGATCAGGCCCCCCTCGGCGGACAGGAGCGTGAGGGAGGTGGCCCCGGGCGACTTGCCCAGGACGTAGACGGTCCGGTCCGAGAGGGTCGAGATATCGGCGATGGCGGGGTTGGCGATCGAGATCTCCGCGAAGGGGACCTCGCTCTCGACGACCACGGCGCGGTTGAGGGGCACGTCGAGGCCGCGGGCGTCGCCGCCGTCGAGGATGCGCAGCCCCTGCGCCGCCGCGGGCAGCGCCAGCGTCAGGGCGAGCGCGGCGGCGAGGGCGGCGCGTGGGAATGGTCCGGTCATGCGGGTCGCCTCGCGGGATGGGTCCAGGGGCGGATGGCAATCCGCGTCCGCTCCAGCATCGCGGGGCGAGCCGCCACAGGCAAACGCCATGCGCCCCGGGGGGGACCGGGGCGCATGGTTGCGGCCGCTTCGCCACATGGTTGCAGATCGGGCACGGATGCCCGGACCGGGCGTGTCAGGTCTTGGCGCAGGGGATCGGCACCTCCGTCACCTCTCCGCCGCGCCGGGTGCGGATCGTGCACACGCGGGGGACGGGCGCCTGGGTGACCTCGGGGACGATGGGGGCGGCGACGGGGGCCGGGGCGGGCTCGGGGGCGGCGATGCCGAAGAGGAGCGCGTCGCTCATCTCCACGTCGGCGGCGGTGCCGGTCTCGTTGACGCCCACGAGGCTGAGCGTGAGACGGCCGGTGCTCTGGGCGTGGGTCAGGGCGCCGACCTGCGGCGGCGTCGCCATGACGGAGATCGTGCGGGCGACTTGGGTGGAGAGCTCGTCCATCGCCGCGCTCTGGTCGACGGCGATGATCTCGATCCCGGCCTCGACGAGGCGGGTCTGCTCCTCGTCGCCGATGCGGCCGGTCCAGAACACGTCGACCTCGTCGCCGGGGCGCAGGAAGCCGGAGACGCCCGTCGTCTCGTCGACCCGGATCGAGAAGGCGCGCATGCCGGGCTCCAGGAGGGCGGTGATCCCGGCCTCGCCGCCGGGGGCGGTGACCTTGGCGGCGAGCACGATCTCACCCTCGTCCATGGCGCGCAGGACCAGGCGGGGCCGGGCGTCCGCCTCGGGGAAGAGGGCGTCCGCGGCGGCGGCGTCCAGGACGAAGGCGCCCTCCGGCACGGCGTGGGCCGGCCAGTCGATCGTGCGGAGCGAGTCGCGGGTCAGGGTCTCGCCATGGCGCAGGGGGGCGGCGGCGGCCCAGACCTGCGTCAGGGGCACGACCTGGGCGGCGCCGGCGCGGGCATCGGCGAGCTCGGCGTCCTTGGCGGAGATCGACCCCTGGACGAGCCAGACCGCGACGCCCGCGAGGGCGAGGCCGAGGACGAGGACGAGGGCGAAGGGGCTTCTCATGGCGGAACTCCTGTGGCTGCGCCCACCGTCCATGCACCGGGCGGGGCGCGGCAGGCCGGCGGCAATGGGGCGCGGGGGCGGCGAATGGGGACGGATCGGCGCCAGGCGTTCAGCGGGCGTGAACCTTGCCCGCCGGCGTGCCTTCCGGGCGACGTGCGGGACGCATCGGAACAGGGCCGGTTGAACGGCGGGGCGCGGCGCCGTCAGGATGCGCGGCGCAACCGGGGAGGGGCGGGCATGGACGGACGGACGGCGTTTCTCCTTGCCGTGATGCTGGCGCCCTCAGGGCCGGCCGCGGCCGAGCCGCCGGCGTTCGCGGAGTTCACGTTCAAGCGCGTGGGCCTGCCATCCCCGGGGGCGCGGCGGATCACGGTGCAGATCGCGCCGCCTCCGGTGGCCGTGGCGCCGCCCGCGCCCGCGCCGGCGCCGGCCGGGGAGGACCCGTTCTGGGCCGCGATCTCCCCGGCGCTGGCACCTCCCGGGGGGCGGGGGCCGGCGCGCATGATCGAGGCCCTGGACGCGGTGGAGCGCGGCGGGCCGCCGGCGCCGTCCCTGCGCACCCTGACCGGGATCGTGCGCGCGCACGGGCCGGCGATCCTGTCTCGCACCGTGGGCACGGGGGTCTCGCCGGCGCTGGCGCTTGCGGTGATCGCGGTGGAATCGGCGGGCCGGCCCGGCGCGGTCTCGCCCGCCGGGGCCGCGGGCCTGATGCAGCTCATGCCGGCGACGGCGGCGCGCTTCGGCGTGTCGGACCGGGCGCGCCCGGCGGAGAACATCCGCGGCGGGATCGCCTATCTCGACTGGTTGCTGGCGCGCTACGAGGGCGATCCGGTCCTGGCGCTCGCGGGCTACAACGCGGGCGAGGGCGCGGTCGACCGGCACGGGGGCGTGCCGCCCTATCCCGAGACGCGCGCCTACGTGCCCCGGGTGCTGGCGGCCTGGGGCGCGGCGCGGGCGCTGTGCGCGACGCCGCCCATCATCGCGTCCGACGGCTGCGCCTTCGCGCTGCCCGGATAGAGCTGCCTAGACGTCGATGGGATCCGCGGCCTCGGGGTGCTCGCGGCCCCAGGCGTGGACGAAGGGGCAGAGCGGGATGACGCGGAACCCCTTCGCGCGGGCCTCCTCGACCAGGTGGGCGACCAGCCGGTCGCCCGCGCGTCGCCCGCGCAGCGCGTCCGACACGTCGGTGCGTTCGGCGACGACCTCCGTGGGCGACAGGCGGGTGTAGGTCAGCTCGGCCTCGTGCCCGTCCTCGCGCAGGACGTAGCGGCCCCTGGAGCCGGCCTCCTCCAGGACGATCCCGCTCACGCGACGATCCTGGCGTCCGTGGCGGCGCGCAGCGCGTCCTCGCTCACCCCGTCCGCGCATTCGACGATGCGCAGCCCGCCCTCCACGACGTCGAGCACGCCGAGATCGGTGATGATGCGGTCGACGACCCCCTTGCCGGTGAGGGGCAGGGTGCATTCGGGGATGAGCTTGCTCGCGCCGGACTTGCTGCGATGGTCCATGACCACGATGACGCGGCCGACCCCGGCCACGAGGTCCATCGCGCCGCCCATGCCCTTCACCAGCTTGCCCGGGATCATCCAGTTGGCGAGGTCGCCGTTCTCGGCCACCTCCATGGCGCCCAGGATCGCGGCCGCGATCTTGCCGCCGCGGATCATGCCGAAGGAGGTCGCGCTGTCGAAATAGGCGGTGCGGTCGAGCTCCGTGATCGTCTGCTTGCCGGCGTTGATGAGATCGGGGTCCTCGTCCCCCTCGAGGGGGAAGGGGCCCATGCCGAGCATGCCGTTCTCGGACTGCAGGGTGATGTCCTTGTCGCCGACGTAGTTCGCAACCAGCGTCGGGATGCCGATCCCGAGATTGACGTACATCCCGTCCTCGAGCTCCTCGGCCGCGCGGGCGGCCATCTGATCGCGTGTCCAGGGCATGTCTCGCCTCCTGAGGGCCCGCTCGGGGCCGGTGTCACTCGTCCTCGGCGGCCTCCGCGCCGGCGATACTCCGGGGCGGGGGCGCGCCCTCGGCGCTCGTGCGGCCGAGGCCGTCCGCCGGCACGTCGAGGGTCACGACCGTGCCGGCCGCGCCGCGCACGAGTCCGAGCGAGCCGCCCAGCCCCTCCACGAGGCGGGAGATGATCCGCCCGCCGAGCCGGTCCGCGTCGGGGAAGGCCTGACCCGGCTCGATGCCGACGCCGTCATCGGCGACCGTCATGCGGATGCCGCCCTGGGCGAGGGTGGTCAGGCGCAGCTCGACCGAGCCGAAATGCCGCCCCTCGAACGCGTGGCGCAGGGCGTTGGTGAGGAGCTCGGAGGCCAGGAGGCCGACGCGCGTCGCGGCGTCGACGCCCACGGTCGCGTCCACCGAATCGACGTTCACCCGGATTCCCGGCCGGCCGTCCATGTGGGAGATCGCGGCGGCGACGCGGGTGACGTAGGCGCCCATCGCGATCACGTCCTCGTTGCGGGCTTCCGGGGCGGGGCGGATCAGCTCCTCGTAGAGGAGCTGCAGCGATTCGATGCGGTGCGAGAGGGCGACGAACTCCTCGGGCGCGGCGCTGCCCTGCGATTGCAGGCGGATCATGCCGACGATCATCGAGAGGTGGTTGCGCACGCGGTGCTGGATCGCCTCGAGCTGCCCGGCCAGGCTGGCGCCGTCGGAGGCGATGCCGGCGCCGCAGGGCGCGACCTCGTCCTCCATGCGCTTCTGCACGCCGAGGAAATAGGTCAGCGCGCCGTCGTCGTCGAAGAGGGGCGCGACCACGAGCCGGTTGCGGAACGTGCCGCCGTCGGCGCGGTAGTTCAGCATGTCGAGGGAGATGTCCTCGCACGCGTCCACGGCGTCGCGCAGGCGGCGCACCGCGTCCGGATCCGTGTCCGGCCCCTGGAGGAAGCGGCAGTTGCGCCCGATCACGGCCGACTTGTCGTAGCCGGTGAGCCTGCCGAACGCGTCGTTGACGTAGACGATCGGATTGTCCTCGATCCGCGGGTCGGTGATGACCATCGACACCGTCGAGCGGGTGAAGGCGATATGCGCGCCGTCCTCGTCGACGACGGGGCCGAGGCGCTTGGTCGGGCGGGACGGGGCCATGCGCGTCAGGCCGCCGTCGCGGCGCCGCGGGGGCGGGTGGTGCGTTGCTCGATCCGCTTCTCGTGGGTTCCCTGGATGAGGCGGTGCACGTAGATGCCCGGCAGGTGGATCGCGTCCGGATCGAGCGAGCCGCGCGGCACGATCTCCTCCACCTCGGCGACGCAGACGCGCCCGCAGGTGGCGGCGGGGACGTTGAAGTTGCGCGCGGTCTTGCGGAACACGAGGTTGCCGGTGTCGTCGCCGCGCCAGGCCTTCACGATCGCCAGGTCCGCGACGATGCCGCGCTCCTGGACGTATTCGCGCCCGTCGAAGGTGGCGGTCGGCTTGCCCTCGGCGACCTGGGTGCCCACGCCGGTGGCGGTGTAGAAGGCCGGGATGCCGGCGCCGCCCGCGCGCATCCGCTCGGCCAGCGTGCCCTGGGGGTTGAACTCGATCTCCAGCTCGCCGGCCAGGTACTGGCGCATGAACTCGGCGTTCTCGCCCACGTAGCTCGACAGCATCTTCCTCACCTGCCGCGTCGCGAGCAGGATGCCGATGCCGAAATCGTCCACGCCCGCGTTGTTGGATGCGAAGGTCAGGTCCTTCGTGCCAGCGTCCCGGATCGCCGCCAGCAGCAGCTCGGGGATGCCGCAGAGGCCGAAGCCGCCGGCGGCGACGAACATCCCGTCGTGCAGCAGCCCCTCGAGCGCGGAGGGCGCGTCGTCGTAGACCTTCTTCATGCCGGCTCCCCCGAATGTGCCGAGAACATGCTATGCGGCGCCTGCGAAGGCAACTCGGAGCGGCCGCCTACCGGCGGGGTCGCGGATGGCGACCAGGGTTGCCGCGGCGTCCGGTTGCGACGTAGCCTCATATCGACCCCTCATCGGACTTCACCGCACTGGAGCATTCGACGCCATGATCAAACCCCTCTTCGCCGCAGCGCTCGGCACCTCCCTCTGGCTCGCGCCGGGCGCATTCGCCGCCACGCTCGACTACGTTCTTGTCGCGGGGGCGAGCGAAGGCCTGCCGAACCAATCGTCGGACGGCCTGCGGTTGGAGGAGGAGGATGTCGTCCTCGGCCCCACCTTCAGCCTGTCGGAGTCGGCCACCGCGGGGCGGGCGAGCGCGTCGGCGGTAATCGACATCGACCGGGACGCCGGCTCGATCAAGTTCGGCGCGTCGTCGTCCGCGGCGCCGGCCCCGAGCGGGGCGTCCCAGAGCAACTCCAGCGATGCCGTCGCCACCGCGGCCTTCATCCTGGACGAGCGGTTCACCGTGGCCGGTGCCGGCGAGGTGACGTTCTCGTCGCGATCGACGGCGTGCTGACGGAGAGCGAGAGGCTGCGGCCGGACGTTGGCGAGCGGCACCGCGTACCTTTCCCGTCAGCTGCAGGTGTTCACGTTCGGGCCGAACTTCGTGAGCACGCCGCGAGCCTTCGACAACACGAGCAACCTCCCCGGCGGGTTCGGCACGATCCTCATCGACGAAGTTCTGACGTCCACCGGCACGGTGATCGACGGGCAGCTGCTGGTGTTCTGACTGTCGCTCGACGCACGGGCGAGTTCACCTGCCGACTAGGCGGGGAGCGTCCACAGCGCGTCGGCGGACTTCCTCAACACGGCCTTCGTCTCGATCGCCACGACGGACGGCGTGACCGTCACCTCCGAAGGCGGGTTCCTGTCGAACCCGGGCGGGGGCGGGGATGTCGGTCCGCCGGCGCCGATCCCGCTTCCGGCGGGGCTGCCGCTGATGCTCGCGGGGCTCGGGGCGCTTGTCCTCACCCGGCGGAGGCGCTGACGCTCCGGGCGGCGGGGGTCAGTCCTCCGCCGCCGCGCGGCGCGCCGGCTTCTTCTTCGGGGCCGCCTTCTTCTTCGGGGCCGCCTTCTTCGCCGCGGGCTTCTTGGCGGCGGGCTTCTTGGCGGCGGGCTTCTTCGCCGGGGCCTTCTTCGCCGCGGCGCGCTTCTTGGGGGACTTGGCCTCCTTCTCGGCGATGAGCTCGAGGGCGATCTCGATGTTCACGTCCTCCGGCTTCATCTCCTTGGGTATGGTGGCGTTCACCTTCTCCCACTTGACGTAGGGGCCGTAGCGCCCTTCCATCACCGCGATGGCGCCGCCCTCGGGGTGCTCGCCGACCTCGACGAGGGGCTTGGCCGCCGCCCGCGCGCCGCGGCCCTTGGCCTTCTGCGCCAGCACCTCGACCGCGCGGTTCATGCCGACGGTGAACACCTCCTCGACGTCGTCGAGCGAGGCCGACTTACCGCCGCGCCCGGTGTCCTCGTTGTGCTTCACGTAGGGGCCGTAGCGGCCGATCGTGGCCCAGATGTTCACCCCGTCCTCGGGATGCTGCCCGATCAGGCGGGGCAGGGACAGGAGGCGGACGGCCTGCTCGAGGTCCAGCGTCTCGAGGGGCCAGCTCTCGGGGATGGAGGCGCGGGGGGGCTTGGTGCCCTCCTCCGCCTCGCCGCGCTGGACGTAGGGGCCGAAGCGACCCTTGTGCAGCCAGATCGGATCACCCGCGTCCTCGCCCAGCATCTTGCCCTCGGGCGGGATCGCGCCCTCCGCGCCCTCGGCCGAGGGGGGGCCGAACGGGCGGGTGAACTTGCAGTCGGGATAGCGCGAGCAGCCGATGAAGGCGCCGCCGGCCCGCGCGGTGCGCATCGACAGCCGGCCCTCCCGGCAATGGGGGCACAGGCGCGGATCGGTGCCGTCGCCGGGATCGGGGAAGATGTGCGGGGCGAGGACGTCGTTGATCTTCTCGAGCACGTCGGTGATCCGAAGCTCGGCGGTCTCCTCGATCGCGGCGTGGAAATCCTCCCAGAAGCGGCGCAGGACCTCCTTCCAGTCGGCCTCCCCCGCGCTCACCTCGTCGAGCTGCGTCTCCAGCCCGGCGGTGAAGTCGTACTCCACGTAACGGCGGAAGTAGTTGGACAGGAACGCGGTCACCAGCCGGCCCTGGTCCTCGGGGGCGAGGCGGCCCTTGTCCTTGGAGACGTAGCCGCGGTCCTGGATCGTGGTCACGATGGAGGCGTAGGTCGAGGGGCGGCCGATGCCGAGCTCCTCCATCCGCTTGACGAGCGTGGCCTCGGTGTAGCGGGGCGGGGGCTGGGTGAAGGACTGGCGCGCGAGGACGGCGTCGTTCTCGGCGAGCACGGCGTTCGCCGCGCGCCGGTCCGTGGGCGCGAGCGTGTCGACGACCTCGTCCTGCGCCGCGGTGATCTTGTCGAACTCGGCGCGCAGGGCGGGGGCGAAGGCGGCGGGCTCGCCCTGCGATATCTGCGGCAGGCGGTTCTCGTCGTCGTCCTCGGAGGGCTCGTCGCGGCCCTCCGTATAGACCTTGATGAAGCCGTCGAAGGTGATGACCTGGCCCGTGGCGCGCAGCTCGACCTGCCCGTCCTGCGAGCCGATGGTGACGGCCGTGCGCTCGAGCCGGGCGGCGGCCATCTGGCAGGCGGTCGTGCGCTTCCAGATGAGGTCGTAGAGCTTGCGCTGGTCGCCGTCCGCGATCCGCACCGCGGCGGGCGTGGCGGCCACGTCCGTGGGGCGGATGCACTCGTGCGCCTCCTGCGCGTTCTTGGCCTTGTTCTTGTACATGCGCGGCGAGTCCGGCACGTAGTCCTTGCCGTACTCGCGGGCGATGAACGCGCGCGTGGCCATCACCGCCTCGGGGGCCATGTCGATGCCGTCGGTCCGCATGTAGGTGATGAGCCCGGCCTCGTAGAGGCGCTGGGCCGCGGACATGCACTGCCGCGCGCCCATGCCGAACTTGCGGGACGCCTCCTGCTGGAGGGTGGAGGTCATGAACGGCGCGGCGGGGTTTCGGGTGGCGGGCTTGGCCTCGACGGCCGTGACCGTGAGCGCGCGGGAGGCGATCGCGGCGACGGCCATCTCCGCCTGGGTCGCGTCGGCGAGGTCGAAGCGGTCGAGCTTGCGGCCCGCCAGGGAGACGAGGCGGGCGGTGTAGCCCTTGCCGCGCGGCGTCTCGAAGGCGGCCGCGACGCTCCAGTACTCGCGGGCGTCGAAGGCTTCGATCTCCATCTCGCGCTCGACGATGAGGCGCAGGGAGACGGACTGCACCCGGCCGGCGGACTTGGCGCCGGGCAGCTTGCGCCAGAGGACGGGCGAGAGGTTGAAGCCGACGAGGTAGTCGAGCGCGCGGCGGGCGAGATAGGCGTGCACCAGCGGGGCGTCGACGTCGCGCGGGGCGGCCATCGCGTCGGTGACGGCCTTCTTGGTGATCTGGTTGAAGACGACGCGGCGGGGCTTGTGCTCGCGCAGGATCTTGGCGGTGTCGCGGCGGCGGCCGAGCTCCTCCTCTAGGTGCCAGGAGATCGCCTCCCCCTCGCGGTCGGGGTCGGTGGCGAGGATCAGGTCGGGATCGGACTGGAGGGCGTCGGCGATCGCCTTGACGTGCTTGCGGGAGTCGCTGGCGACCTCCCATTTCATCTCGAACCCGCCATCGGGGTCGACCGAGCCGTCCTTGGGGGGCAGGTCGCGGATGTGGCCGTAGGAGGCGAGGACGGTGTAGCCGGGGCCCAGATACTTGTTGATCGTCTTGGCCTTGGCAGGGGATTCGACGACGACGACGGGCATGCGGGGCGTTCCTCGGAGCAGGGTCTGGGCGGGCTTCGGCGAGCGGGGCGCGGGGGCCGCGGGCGGCCGCCGACACGGGGCGACATACGTGGGCAGGGCCGGGCCGGTGTCAATCGCGGCGCCTGGCGGCCCGCGCGGGGCGCGGTCAGACGGCGACGAGGCGGCCGCCGGCGATGCGCTCGATCCGGCCGTCGAGCTCCAGGTCCAGGAGGACGGGGGCGATCGCGGAGACGGGCAGGCCCATCGCCCGCAGGAGCGCGTCCTCGGCGACGGGCTGGGCGAGCCGGTCGAGGAGCGCGCGGCGCAGGTCGCCGGGTGGCGGCGCCGGCGGGTCGCGGCGCGGGCCGTCAGGCGCGGGCCCGAGGGGCAGGGCGGCGGCCGGCCGCTCCCGTCCCTCTCGGCCTTCGGCCTGCGAGGGCCCGGCCGGGCCTCGTCGCTGCGCGACATCGGCGCCGCTGCGCGGGGCGGGGGCGTGGTCCTGCGGGGCAGGGGCGTCTCGCGGCGGGGGAGGGTCCGGGACGGCGTCGTCCGGCGCGGGCGGGGCCGCGCGGGCGGCCGGGACGCGGCCGCGCGGGGCGAGGCGCTCGATCGCCTCGATCACGTCCTGGGCGCCGCGCACGAGGAGCGCGCCGTCCCTGATGAGCATGTTGGGGCCCGAGGCACGCGGCTCGAGCGGATGGCCGGGCACGGCCATGACCTCGCGCCCGGCCTCGGCGGCGAGGCGCGCGGTGAGCAGGCTGCCCGAACGGGCGGCGGCCTCGATCACGACGAGCCCGAGCGAGAGGCCGGCGACGATGCGGTTGCGGCGCGGAAAGTCCCGCGCGGCGGCGGCGGCGCCCATCTCCCGCTCGGAGACCAGCACGCCCCCCTCGGCCGCGATGCGCGAGGCGAGGGCCGCGGTCTCCGCCGGGACGGGGCGGTCGACCCCGCCGGCGAGGACGGCCGCCGTCTGGCCGGGCAGGGCGGCGGCATGCGCGGCGGCGTCGATCCCGCGGGCGAGGCCGGAGACGACCGTGATCCCGGCCTCGGCCAAGGTGCCGGCGAGGCGCCGGGCCATCCGCTCGCCCAGCGAGGAGGCGGCGCGAGCGCCCACGATGGCGACGCAGGGCGCGGTCAGGAGCGCGGGATCGCCGCGGCACCACAGGAGCGGGGGCGCGTCCGAGAGTTGCGCCAACGCCTCCGGATACAGCGGATCGCCGAGCCAGATCGCGGCGGCCCCGGCGCGGGCGGCGGCGGTCGCCTCGGCTTCGGCGGCGGCCTCGGAGCAAGGGGCGTAGCGATCGACATGGGCGGCGGCGGCCATCGCGGGCAGCGCCGCGAGCGCCGCCTCGGCCGTGCCGTGCTCGTCCATCATCCGCCGCCAGGCGACGGGCCCGATGCGCGGCGAGCGCAGAAGGCGCAGGCGGGCGAGATCCTTCGCCGGAGGGCCGGGGCGGGCGCGGATGCGGGAGAGGAGCGTCAGCGTGTCGCCTCCGGGACGGGTGCCGGCCCGGTATGGCGGCGGAGGCGTTAACGGGCGGTTAACCGTGACGCAAGCTAGGCGCCGCCGGTCTCGAACCGGTGGAAGGCGAGGGCGAGGAGCGCGCCGAACGCGCCGGCGGAGAGGAGGACGACGAGGCCGGGCACGCCGCTGAACCCCAGGGCGGCGAGGCCGGCGAGCCCCGCCGCCGCCCCGCCGGCCAGGGCGTAGGCCAGCGCCCCGCCGCCGCGCCGGGCGAGCCACGAGGACGCGGGCGCGCCGATCAACAGAAGGGCCCAGGGCGCCACCAGCACGCCGCCCGCGCCCCACACGCCGGCGATGAGGGCCGAGATCGCCAGGCCGCTCTCGCCCGCGAGGAAGGGGAAGGCCGCCGAGGAGGCCGAGCCGATCCCCCCCGCGCAAAGCCCGGTCTGGCCGACCGCGTACCAGCGCGCGGACCAGTCGGGCGCGTGGTTCGTCGCCCAGGCGAAGGCGAAGGCGATGGCAACCGGCGCGAACCAGAGCACGGCGAGGGTCAGGAAGCTCTGGGCGTAGGTGCCGATCATCGGATCGCGAACCCGCGCGTCATGCCGACGCCCCGCCGACGGTGAGCCCGCCGATCAGGAGCGAGGGCTGACCCACGCCGACGGGGACCCATTGCCCGGCCTTGCCGCAATTGCCGATGCCCGGGTCGAGGGCGAGGTCGTCGCCGATGCCGCGGATGCGCTGGAGCGCGGTCGCGCCGTCGCCGATCAGGGTGGCGCCCTTGACCGGCGCGCCGCGCACGCCGTTTTTCACGCGGTAGGCCTCCGTGCAGGAGAAGACGAACTTCCCCGAGGTGATGTCGACCTGCCCGCCGCCGAAGCCGACGGCGTGGATGCCATCCTTCAACTCGCCCGCGAGCGCCGCCGGGTCGGTGTCGCCGGACAGCATGTAGGTGTTGGTCATGCGGGGCATCGGGATGTGGGCGTAGCTCTCCCGGCGGCCGTTGCCCGTGGGCTCCACGCCCATGAGGCGCGCGTTCTGCCGGTCCTGCATGTAGCCGACGAGGATCCCGTCCTCGATCAGGGTGTTCTTGCCCGAAGGCGTGCCTTCGTCGTCGATGGTGAGGGAGCCGCGGCGGCCGGGGATGGTGCCGTCGTCGAGGACGGTGACGCCGGGGGCGGCGACGCGGCTCCCCATGAGGCCGGCGAAGGCCGAGGAGCCCTTGCGGTTGAAATCGCCCTCCAGCCCGTGGCCGACCGCCTCGTGCAGCAGGATGCCGGGCCAGCCGGGGCCGAGCAGCACGTCCATCGTGCCGGCCGGGGCGGGCTCGGCGGCGAGGTTCACCGAGGCGATGCGCAGGGCCTCTCGGGCGAGGGCGCGCCACGCCGCGGGCTCGATGCGCCCGCCGATCCCCTCGCGGCCGCCGCCCCCCGCGGAGCCGGATTCGCGGCGGCCGCCCTCCTCGACGATGACCTGCACGTTGAGGCGCGACATGGGCCGCGAATCGGCGGCGCGCCAGCCGTCGGGGCGGAGGATCTCGACCTCCTGATGGGAGGCGGCGAGCGAGGCGCTGACCTGGACGACGCGGGGGTCGAGGGCGCGGGCGTAGGCGTCGATCTCCTGCAGGGTGTCGATCTTGGCCTCGAAGGCCGCGCCGGCGATCGGGTCCTCGTCGCCGTAGAGCCGGGCGTTGGTGCGCCGGGGCGGGGGCGCCATGACGCCGCCGCCGGCGCCGATGGCGAGGCGGGCGGTCTCCACGGCGCGCTCGAGGGCGGCCTCGGTCAGCTCGGTCGAGTGGGCGTAGGCGGCGGTCTCGCCGCGCACGGCGCGCAGGCCGAAGCCCTGTGCGGCATCATAGGTCGCGGCGCGCAGGCGTCCGTCGTCCCAGGACAGCATCTCCGACCGCCGGCGTTCCAGGAACAGCTCGCCATCCTCTGCGCCGTCCGTCGCGGCGCGCAGCAGGCGCAGGGCGGCGCCCTCGTCGATGGAGTCCTCGAACGGGCGGAACGGGGCGTCTGGCATGGCGGGCTCCTGATATGCGGCGCGGATCGGGCGATCTGCCGCGCCGCCCCTCCCTTGTGGCGAGCGGCACGGTGTGGTCAAGGAAGCTGCATTCCAGGGACCTCGCGGGGGACGGGACGATCCGTCGCCCCCGGCCGGTCCTGACAGGCGGCCGGTGCGCCCTAGGTGAGCCGTCAAGCCAAAGGTGCGAGGGATGGTCCGGATGAGAGCCAAGAGACTTCTGACGGCGGCGGCGGCCGGCACCTTCGCGTTCGCGGGCATGGCGGGCGCCCAGGTGCGAGAAGCGCTCGACGCGCTGCCGATCGTGGGCGCGCCCGAGCCGGGCGGCGTGGGGTTCCAGTTCCCGGCGACGGAGCTCGCGCGCGAGCTGCAGGGCCTCGATTTCATGATCAACATCATCATCCTGGCGATCGTCCTGATCGTGACGGGCCTGATCGCGGCGGTCTGCGTCCTCTACAACCGCAAGCGGAACCCGACCCCCGCCACGTTCACGCACAATTCCCCGGTGGAGATCGCCTGGACCATCGGGCCGATCCTGATCCTGGTGTTCATCGGCGCGTTCTCCCTTCCGGTGCTGTTCAATCAGCAGGAGATCCCGGAGGCGGACGTGACGATCAAGGTCACGGGCTACCAGTGGTACTGGGGCTACGATTACGTGGACGAGGGGATCGGGTTCGAGAGCTACATGCTCGCCCCCGAGGAGCTGGCCGATTTCGGCTACGACGAGAGCCTCTACAGGCTGGCGACGGACACGGCCGTGGTGGTGCCGGTGGGCGCGACGGTGGTGATGCAGGTGACGGCGGCGGACGTGATCCATTCCTGGACGATCCCGGCCTTCGGCGTGAAGCAGGACGGAATACCGGGCCGCCTGGCCGAGCTGTGGTTCGCGGCCGAGCGCGAGGGCGTCTACTTCGGGCAGTGCTCCGAGCTCTGCGGCAAGGACCACGCCTACATGCCGATCACGGTCAAGGTCGTCTCGCCCGAGCTCTACCGGGAGTGGCTCGTCGAGAACGGCGGCGCGTCGGTGCAGACGGCGGCGCTGGACTGAGCCCATGAGCGACGCCACGCATTTCGAGCGCCACGGCGAGCCGGGCTTCGGGGACTACTTCGCCCTCCTCAAGCCGCGGGTGATGGTCCTGGTCGTGTTCACGGCGCTGGCCGGGCTCGTGGCGGCCTGGGCGCAGGCGCCGGGCGCGATCCATCCGGTCGAGGCGGTCGCGGCGATCCTCTTCATCGCGATCGGGGGCGGCGCGTCGGGCGCGCTCAACATGTGGTGGGACGCCGACATCGACGCGGTGATGCGCCGCACGCGGGGCCGGGGCGTGCCGGGCGGCCGCGTCGAGGCGGTCGAGGCGCGCAATATCGGGCTCGTGCTGGCGGCGTTCTCGGTGGTGATGCTCGCCCTCGCGACGACCTGGCTGGCGGCGGGGCTGCTGGCGTTCACCATCTTCTTCTACGCCGTGATCTACACGATGTGGCTCAAGCGCTCGACGCCGCAGAACATCGTCATCGGCGGCGCGGCGGGGGCGTTCCCGCCGATGATCGGCTGGGCCGTGGTGACGGGGGACGTCTCGCTCGCGGCCGCCTTGATGTTCGCGCTCACGTTCATGTGGACGCCGCCGCATTTCTGGGCGCTCGCGCTCTTCATGCGGTCCGATTACGACGACGCGGGCGTGCCGATGCTGACGGTGACGCATGGGAGGCCGGCGACGCGCGCCCATGTCTGGTGGTACACCGTCGCGCTGACGCCGGTGGCGCTCGGGCTGGGTCTGACTTCGGTGGGCGGCCCCATCTACCTCGCGGTGGCGGCGGCCTATCAGGCGCTGTTCCTGATGGGCGCCTGGCGCATCTGGGGACGCGACGAGGCGGCCGCCGAGGCGGACGGCCACGCCGTCGAGAAGCGTGTGTTCAAGCTCTCGCTGAGCTATCTCTTCGCGCTGTTCGGCGCGATCATGGTGCAGGCCGCGGTCGACGTCTCGCCGCTGGGCGCCACGATCCTCGGGGGGTGGTGACGATGGGGTTCGGGCACGAGCACGAGATCCATTCGAGGCGGCTCGGCCGCAACGTCGGCGTCGCGGTGAGCCTCGGGGCGTTCATCGCGATCGTGTTCGCGCTGTCGGTCGTCAAGATCACGGCCGACGTGCCGACCGAGCGGTTCGACCATGTCGCGCGCCCGGCGCTCGCGATCGAGGCGGAGCGGCTGGCGGCGCCCGCCCCGCTGGAGACCGAGTGATGGACGGCAAGACGCGGACGGTCCTGCAGGCGAGCGCGCTGGTGGTGACGATGGGCGGGCTCGCCTGGGCGTCGGTGCCGTTCTACGACTGGTTCTGCCGGGTCACGGGCTATGGCGGGGCGACCGGCGTGGCGGCGGCCGCCCCGGCCGAGGCGCTCGACCAGACCATCACGATCCGTTTCGACGGCTCGCTCGACCGCGACATGCCGTGGTCGTTCCGCCCGGTCCAGCGCACGCAGGAGATCCGGATCGGCGAGACGGGGATCGCCTTCTACGAGGCGCACAACCCGACCGACCGGCCGGTGGCGGGCAGCGCGTCCTACAACGTCGCGCCGTTCGAGGCCGGGGGCTTCTTCACCAAGATCGACTGCTTCTGCTTCGAGGAGCAGGTCCTGATGCCCGGGCAGAGCGTCCAGATGCCCGTGACCTTCTACGTCGACCCCGAGATCGTCACGGACCGGGACGCGAAGTTCGTGCACACCATCACGCTCAGCTATACGTTCTACGAGATCGACCTGCCCGACGGGGTGGCCGAAGCGGCCACCGCGATCCAGGACGACGAGCGCGCGACCCAGACGGAGGGATAGGCCGATGGCCCACGCCAAGAACCACGACTACCACATCCTGCCGCCGTCGATCTATCCGTTCATCTGTTCGGTCGCCGTGTTCGCCATGCTGTACGGCGCCGTGCTGTGGATGCACGAGAGCGGGCCCTGGCTGTTCCTCGCGGGGCTGGTGGGCGTCCTCTACGTGATGTTCGGCTGGTGGGTGGAGGTCTCGGCCGAGAGCGAGGCGGGCGACCACACGCCGGTCGTGCGGATCGGCCTGCGCTACGGGTTCATCATGTTCATCATGTCGGAGGTGATGTTCTTCGCGGCGTGGTTCTGGTCCTTCTTCAAGCACGCGCTCTACCCGATGCAGACGTTCAGCGAGGGGACCTGGCCGCCGCCCTCGATCGAGACCTTCGATCCCTGGCACCTGCCGCTGATGAACACGCTGATCCTGCTGTGCTCGGGCGCGGCGGCGACCTGG
This sequence comes from uncultured Alphaproteobacteria bacterium, assembly GCA_963833115.1. Classification (GTDB taxonomy): domain Bacteria; phylum Pseudomonadota; class Alphaproteobacteria; order Rhodobacterales; family Rhodobacteraceae; genus Hasllibacter. The sequence goes on from CAWHWS010000002.1 coordinate 1,675,024, forward strand.
GCGCACCACGCCCTGGTCCACGAGAACAACCGCAAGGACATGCGCAACGGCCTGATCCTGGCGATCGTGCTCGGCACGGTCTTCACCTTCATGCAGGCCTACGAGTACTCCCACGCGGCCTTCGGCTTCGCGGGCAACATCTACGGCGCGAACTTCTTCATGGCGACGGGCTTTCACGGCGCGCACGTCGTGATCGGGACGATCTTCCTCGCGGTCTGCCTGTTCCGGCTGCAGCGCGGCGCGTTCACGCCGGAGAAGCACGTGGGGTTCGAGGCAGCGGCCTGGTACTGGCACTTCGTCGACGTGGTGTGGCTGTTCCTCTTCTTCTCCGTCTACATCTGGGGCGGCTGAGGGGTCGGCCGGCCGTGGGACCCGTTCCGGGCCCCTGACCGTCCGCCCGGGACCGCCTGAGCGGCCCCGCCGCCCCGAGCCGAGCGAGGCGACATGGGCCGTGTGCTCCCCCTGATCCTCTCCCTCGGCGGGCTCGCCGCCTTGATGGCGCTGGGATTCTGGCAGATCGGGCGGGCGGACTGGAAGGACGGCGTGATCGCCACGCTGGAGGCCCGTCTCGCCGAGGCGCCCGTTCCCCTGCCGGCCGCGCCGGATCCCGAGGCGGACCTCTACAGGGCCGTGCGCTCGACCGGGCGTGTGGACGGGGAGGGGATCGCTGTCTTCTCGACCTGGCGGGGCGCCGGGCCGGGGTACCGGATCGTCGCGCCGTTCGTGACCGATGACGGGCGGCGCGTGCTGCTCGACCGTGGCCATGCCGCCACGCCCGACGCCGCCCGGGCCCCCGCCGAGCGGATCGCGGTGGAGGGCAACCTCAACTGGCCGGCCGAGGTCGAGGGCGACCCCTCGGACGGATGGGAGGCGCGCGACGTGCCCGCGCTAGCCGCCGCGCTCGGCACCGAGCCGGTCCTCATAGTGGCGCGGGCGACGAGCGATCCGGGCGGGGTGCGTCCCGTGCCGCTGGACACCGCCGGTATCCCGGACAATCACCTGGGCTACGCGGTCCAGTGGTTCGGGCTGGCCGCGGTCTGGGCAGGCATGGCGGCCCTGTGGTTCCACCGCCGGAGAAGGGGCGCGGCATGAGGTACGTCTCCACCCGCGGGCGGGCGCCGGCGTTGGGCTTCGCGCAGGCGATGCGCGCGGGGCTCGCCTCCGACGGGGGGCTCTACGTGCCCGAGGCGGTCCCGGTCCTGACGCCGGAGGCGATCGGGGCGCTGGCGGGCCTGTCCTACGAGGAGGTGGCCGTCCGGGTGATGGCGCCGTTCGTGGCGCCCGATTTCGGCGAGGACGAGCTGCGAGGGATCGTCACGAAGGCCTATGCGGGCTTCGGGCATCCGGCGCGCGCGCCGCTCCGGCAGCTCGCGCCGAACCATTTCCTCCTGGAGCTGTTCCACGGGCCGACGCTGGCGTTCAAGGATTTCGCGATGCAGGTGATCGGCGGGCTCTTCGCCGCGCATCTGGCGCGGACGGGCGAGCGGCTCACCATCGTCGGCGCGACCTCCGGCGACACGGGCAGCGCGGCGATCGAGGCGTTCCGCGGCCTGCCGGGGGTGGACGTGTTCATCCTCTACCCGGACGGGCGCGTGAGCGAGGTGCAGCGCCGGCAGATGACGACCGCGATCGAGGGCAACGTCCACGCCGTCGCCGTCGCCGGCACGTTCGACGACTGCCAGGCCCGGGTGAAGGACATGTTCGCCGACCGGGATTTCGCGCAGGATGTCGGCCTCGCGGCGGTGAACTCGATCAACTGGGGCCGGGTCCTGGCGCAGGTGGTCTACTACTTCAGCGCCGCGGTGTCGCTCGGCGCGCCGCATAGGCCGGTGTCCTTCGCGGTGCCGACGGGCAATTTCGGCGACGTCTACGCGGGCTCCATCGCCCGGCGCATGGGGCTGCCGATCGCCGAGCTCGTGGTGGCGACGAACCGAAACGACATTCTGCACCGCTGCCTGACCGGGGGCGAGTACCGACCGGAGGGGGTGGCGCCGACGATCAGCCCGTCGATGGACATCCAGGTCTCCAGCAATTTCGAGCGCGCGCTGTTCGACGCCTACGGGCGGGACGGCGGCGCGGTGGCGCAGCTCATGGAGGAGCTGCGCGGGGGCGGCTTCCACGTGAGCCAGGGCGCGCTCGAGGCGCTGCGCGAGGTCTACGTCTCGGGCCGGGTGTCCGAGGAGGGCACGCGCGCCACGATCGCGCGCACGCTGCGCGAGGCGGGCGAGCTCCTGTGCCCGCACACGGCCGTGGGCGTGGACGTGGCGGAGCGGCATCTCGGCGCCGTGCCGATGGTGACCCTGGCGACGGCGCATCCGGCCAAGTTCCCGGACGCGGTGGAGGCGGCCGCGGGCGTGCGCCCGGCCCTTCCGCCGCGCCTGTCGGGGCTCATGGAGGGGCACGAGCGCATCGCGCACCTGCCCGGCGACCTCGCCGCCCTGCAGGCGCACGTGCGCGCGCATCGCGCGGCCTGAGCCGCCCCTTTCCCCCGGCGCGGGGGCGGCCTATGACCGGACCTCGCGCGGGCGCCCCGCGCCCTGGGGGGAGCACGGTTTGAACGACGCGGTGACCGAGCCGAGGCTGGAGAGCCTCTCGAACGGATTGCGCGTCGTGACGGAGCGGATGCCGGGCCTGGGCTCGGCGGCGGTCGGCATCTGGGTAGACGCGGGCGCGCGCCACGAGAGCGCGGCGCAGAACGGGATCGCCCATTTCCTGGAGCACATGGCGTTCAAGGGCACGCGCACGCGCAGCGCCCGCCGCATCGCCGAGGAGATCGAGGACGTCGGCGGCTACATCAACGCCTATACCAGCCGCGAGACGACCGCCTATTACGCCCGCGTGCTGGCCGCCGACGTGCCGCTCGCGATGGAGGTGATCGCCGACATCCTCCTCGATCCGCTCTTCGAGGATGGGGAGATCGACACCGAGCGCGGGGTGATCCTGTCGGAGATCGGCCAGGCCCTCGACACGCCGGACGACGTCATCTTCGACTGGCTCCAGGAGGAGGCCTATCGCGGCCAGCCGCTCGGGCGCACCATCCTCGGCCCGGCCGAGCGGGTGAACGCGTTCACGCGGGCGGACCTGCACCATTTCGTCGAGGAGAACTACGGGCCGAGCCGGATGATCGTGGCCGCCGCCGGCGAGGTCGACCACGACGAGATCATGGCGCAGGCCGAGCGCCTGTTCGGCCATCTGGTCGACCGGCGGCAGCATGTCGCCACGCGCGCGACCTTCACCGGCGGCGAGCGGCGCGTGGCGCGCGACCTCGAGCAGGCGCATTTCGCGCTGGCCTTCGAGGGGCCGGGATACCGCGACGAGGGCGTCTACACCGCGCAGATCCACGCGACCGCCATGGGCGGGGGGATGTCCTCCCGGCTGTTCCAGCGCATCCGCGAGGAGCGGGGCCTCTGCTACACGATCTTCGCTCAGGCCGGCGCGCATGACGAGACCGGGATGACCACCATCTACGCCGGCACCACCGGCGAGCAGCTCGGCGCGCTCGCGGAACTGACCATGGACGAGCTGCGCCGGTCGGCGCAGGACATGGGCCCGGCGGAGGTCGCGCGCGCGCGCGCGCAGATGAAGGCCGGGCTCGTCATGGGGATCGAGAGCCCGTCGGCGCGGGCCGAGCGCCTGGCGCGGCTCGTCTCGATCTGGGGCCGGGTGATCCCGGTCTCCGAGACCCTGGCGCGGATCGACGCGGTCACCACCGGCGACGTGCGCGCCCATGCCGAGCGGATCGCGGACGGGGCGCCCGCGGCGCTGGCGATCTACGGGCCCGAGGGGCCGGCGCCCGATATGGCCGCGCTGCGCGCGCGGCTCGCCGCCTGAGATGTTCCTGCGGCCGGGCCCGCGCGTCCGGATCGAGACCGAGCGCCTGACCCTGCGCCCGCCGGTGCATTCGGATTATCGCCCCTGGGCCGCCCTACGCGCCGCCTCCGAGGAGTTCCTGCGCCCCTGGGAGCCGGTCTGGGCGCGCGACCACCTCTCCCGGCGCGCCTTCGTGAACCGCGTGACCTGGTCGCAACGGGCCATCGGCGGGGGAACGGGCCTGCCGCTCCTCCTTGAGCTGCGCAAGACCGGCGCGCTCGTCGGGGCGCTCACGCTCGACAACGTCCGCCGCGGCCCCGCGCAGGCCGGCACGATGGGCTACTGGGTCGGCGCCGCCCATGCGCGCCGGGGCTACATGGGCGAGGCGATCCCGGCGGCGGTGCACCATGCGTTCACGGTGCTGGATCTGAGCCGCGTCGAGAGCGCCTGCCTGCCCGAGAACGCGGCCTCCCGCGCGGTGCTCGAGCGCTCGGGGTTCAAGTACGAGGGCGTGGCGCAGAGCTACCTGCAGATCGCCGGCCGCTGGCGCACGCATGTGCTCTACGCCTGCCTGCGCTCGGACCGGCGCGGGCGGACGGGCGCGTCCTAGGCGGCCCGGCGGGCGCGGCGACGCGCCGCCACGGAAAGGCTGGGCGCGGCGGGCCGGCGCCGCTAGGCTCGCGCCATGCGCATCCTCGCCGTGATCCTCAGCCTCCTCGCCGCGCCAGCGCTCGCCCAGGCGCCGCGGGCCTCCCATTGCATCGCCGTCGCGCAGGCGCCCGGCGTGGAGTTCGTGCACCGCGCGTCCTACGCCGACGGGCTGGACCCGTTCGCCGTGCGGTTGCACTACATCGACCACGCGATGTTCCTCCTCGAGACCGGGGGCGGGGCGACGGCGATCACCGACTACGTGGGCTTCATCGGGGCGACGGACTTCCACCCCGACGTCGTGACGATGAACCGCGCTCATTCCTCGCATTGGACGAGCCGTCCCGATCCGCGCATCCCGCACGTCCTGCGCGGCTGGACCGGCGGAGGCCAGGCGATCGAGGCCGGGGACCTCTTCGTGCGCAACGTGCCCACCGACATCCGCGGCAGCGTCTTCGTCGAGGGGCAGGGCGGCGGCGCGGTCCGGGACGGCAACTCGATCTACGTGTTCGAGGCGGCGGGCCTGTGCATCGGCCATCTGGGCCACCTGCACCACGTGCCTGACGACGCGCAATACGCGGCCCTGGGCCGGATGGACGTGGTGATGGCCCCGGTGGACGGCGGCCTGACCCTGCCGCGGCCGGAGCTGATCGAAGTGCTGCGCACCCTCAAGTCCCAGGTCGTGATCCCGATGCACTGGTTCGGGCGGTCCAACCTGGAGCGGTTCCTCGCCGAGATGGCCGGCGAGTTCGAGATCGAGCGCCCCGGCGGCGCCTCCATCGAGCTATCCTTGCGGGACTTGCCGGCCCGGCCGACGATCGTCGTGCTCGAGCCCGAATGGCTGATCGAGCCCGCCGGCCCGGCGGAGTGAGCCTCGCCCCGGCCGACGACGCCTTCGCCGAGGCCCTGGCCGGGACCCTGCCGCCCGGCACCCTGGTCCCCGCCGAGGACCGCCACAACGAGGAGCAGCGCGGCCTGCGCCGGGGCGCCGCGCGCTGGGTCGCGCGGCCGCGCGATACGGACGGCGTGGCCCGCATCGTCGCCGCCTGCGCCGCCGCGAAGGTCGGCGTGATCCCGCTTGGCGGGGCCACCGGCCTCGTCGGCGGGCACGTGGCGGAGGCGCCGTGCCTCCTCCTCTCCTTGGAGCGCATGGACCGCATCCGCGCGGTGCGCCCCCTGGAGAACGTGATCGAGGTCGAGGCCGGGTGCATCCTGGCCGCGGTGCAGGAGGCCGCGGCGGCGGCGGGCCGGCTCTTCCCCCTGACGCTGGCGAGCGAGGGCAGCGCGCGCATCGGCGGGCTCATGGCGACCAACGCGGGCGGCACCGGCGTCCTGCGCCACGGCAACATGCGCGACCTGGTGCTGGGGGTGGAGGCGGTCCTGCCGGACGGCTCGATCCTGCGCGGCGCGCACAGGCTGCGGAAGGCGAACATGGGCTACGACCTGCGCCATCTGCTGATCGGGGCGGAGGGGACGCTCGGCGTGATCTGCGCGGCGAGCCTGCGCCTCGTCCCGCGGCCGGGCGACGAGGCGGCCGGCATGCTGGCGGTGCCATCGCCCCGGGCGGCGTTGGAGCTGCTGGCGCTTGCGCGCGGCCGGATGGGCGAGGTCGTGAGCGCCTTCGAGCTGATCGACGGGGAGGGGCTGCGCATGCTGGCGCGCGAGCTGCCCGAAACGCGCCAGCCGCTGGCCGGGCCGCCGGACTGGTCCGTCCTGATCGATGTCGGGCTGGCCGGCGAGGGCGCGGCCGGGGCGCTCGAGGCCGTCGCGGCCGAGGGAGCGGAGGCGGGGCTCGTCACGGACGGCGCGCTGTCGCGCTCGGCGCGCGAGCGGGCGGAGTTCTGGGCGGTGCGCGAAGGGATCCCGGAGGCCAACCGCCGCACCGGCGCCATCGCCTCCCACGACGTCAGCGTGCCCCTGGAGGCGATCCCGGAGATGGTGACGCGCGGGCGGGCGGCGGCGGCGCGTATCGCCGAGGTGCGCGTCAACAGCTTCGGCCATGTCGGCGACGGCAACCTGCATTACAACCTGTTCCCGGCCGAGGGCCGCACGAGGGGGGATTACGCGGACGTGCGCGACGCCCTGACGCGGGCGATCCACGATACCGTGCGCGACCTGGGCGGCGCGATCAGCGCCGAGCACGGGATCGGGCGTGCCAAGGCCGGCGAGCTGGTGCGATACGGGGACCCGGCCGCGCTCGCGGCGATGCGCGCGATCAAGGACGCGCTCGACCCCGCCGGGATCATGAACCCCGGCGCCGTGCTGTCGCCCGATCGGCCGCCGCCGAGCTGATCCCACCCCCCCTTTGGGCCTCCGACGAGGTCTGGCGCGCCGTCGACGTCGAGCGGCGGGTGGAAAGGTGCGTCCACGTGACAGACATGCCCTAGGGAAAACTGTATCAAAATTGTCATTGTCCGCGGGCCACGGGCCCATATTCAAGGAGATCGTCCCATGATCCTCGCGATAGCCCTCGTCCTCGCTCCGATCGTGCCATCCGGCGGAGCGATCCAGGCCCAGGCCCAGGCCCAGGCCCCTGCCGCGCCGACCTGCCCGGAGACGCATTACGTCTGCGGGTCGGTCTGCTGCCCCAACTGAGGGCGGGACCATGGCCATCGTCCTCAAGAAGACATGGATTTCCATCATCGGGCTCTTCGCCCTCCTGATCGGGCTCGCGTTCGGGGTCGGCGTGCTCGCCGGCACGGTCGGCGGCGACGACATCGCCCATGCCTACAAGCATGGCGGCCGGATCGCGGATGCGGACGACGCCGCCGGCCGCGTCTACGGGTTCCGCGAGGATGGCAGCCATCGGCTCCTGTGCGAGCCGAGGATCCCGAAGGACGCGTTCGACGTCCGGCCGGTGCACGCGTCCTTCTCGAACGTGGTCGCCGACAGCATCCCCTTCGTGCGCGCCGTGATCGTCGACGTCTTCGCGGATCGCGCGACGGAGGGCACGACGGGCCTGCCGCCCGGCGTTATCGACGCCCGGATGACCAAGCTGCGCGCCGGGCAGGACCCCGAATACGGCGAGCGTTGCGAGCGCCGGATGATCGAGGCGCTCAACCGGGGCGACCGGATCTGCCCGGTGCGGTCGTCGTTCCGCGTCTCCCCTGATGACGGCCGGCAGGGCCTCGCGTTCCATGCCGCGCAGATCTGGATGCCGCCCGACGCCGACCTGGCGGCCCGCGGGCTTCCGACCCTCACGCCCGAGGGGCGGTCGACGAACGCCCAGGATTGTCCCGCCTTCCTGCGCCCGGCCTGGGATGTCGTGCTGCGGGGTTCGCTTCGCGTGGTCCGGCAGGCGTCGACCATCGGCCCCCCGGCCCCCGAAGGCTGACGGGAACCGGGGGCTGACGGGAACCGGGGGCCCGGCGCCTCAATCCCCGGCGTAGGCGGCGAGCGCGTGCACCTCGTGGCCCAGGCCCGTGAGCCGCGCCCGCCCGCCCAGATCGGGCAGGTCGATCACGAAGGCGCAGCCGGCGATGGCGCCGCCGAGCCGCTCGATGAGCTTGATCCCTGCCTCCGCCGTGCCGCCGGTGGCCAGGAGGTCGTCCACCAGGAGGATGCGCTCGCCCGGGGCGATCGCGTCCTCGTGCAGCTCCATGACCGCCTCGCCGTATTCGAGGGTGTAGGCCTGCTCGATGGTCCGGCCCGGCAGCTTGCCCTTCTTGCGGATGGGCACGAAGCCGGTGCCGAGCTGGTGCGCGACGGCGCCGCCGAGGATGAAGCCGCGCGCCTCGAGCCCCGCGACCTTGTCGATCTTGGTGCCCGCGAACGGGTCGAGGAGGCGGTCCACGGCGAGGCGCATCCCCCGCGGGTCCGCGAAGAGCGTCGTCACGTCGCGGAACATGATGCCGGCATGGGGGAAGTCCGGGATCGTGCGGATATAGTCCTCGATCGGCCGGGGCGCGTTCACAGGACGCGCCCCGCGACGGCGTCCAGCCGGGCGGTGACGCCGGGGTCGCGCGCCCCCGGCGCGGTCAGGATCGCGTGCTCGAGCGCGCGGTCGCAGCCATGGGGGCAGGGCGCGCGCTCCCCGCCGAGGAGGGCCGGGAGCCGCGCGACCAGCCCGCGGGCGGCGGCGGCGTTGCCCTGGAGCGTGCGGATGATGTCGGTCACGTCGACCTCGCCATGGTCTGGGTGCCAGCTATCGTAATCGGTGATCATGGCGAGGCTCGCGTAGCAGAGCTCGGCCTCCCGGGCGAGCTTGGCCTCCGGCATGTTGGTCATGCCGATCACGTCCGCGCCCCAGGCCTCGCGGTACATCCTCGATTCGGCGAGGCTGCTGAACTGCGGGCCCTCCATCGCGAGGTAGGTGCCGCCGCGATGGACGGTGACGCCCTGCGCCTCGGCGGCCTCGGCGCAGGCGGCCCCCAGGCGCGGGCAGGTCGGGTGCGCGACCGAGACATGGGCGACGCAGCCCTGGCCGAAGAAGGACTTCTCCCGCGCGAAGGTGCGATCGATGAACTGATCGACGACGACGAAATGGCCCGGCGCCATCTCCTCGCGGAAGGACCCGCAGGCCGAGACGGAGATCACGTCGGTGACGCCCAGGCGCTTGAGCGCGTCGATGTTGGCCCGGTAGGGCACGCTCGTCGGGGAGTGGACGTGCCCGCGCCCGTGGCGGGGCAGGAAGGCCATCGGCACCCCACCGAGCGTGCCGGTCAGGACCGCGTCCGAGGGGGCGCCCCAGGGCGTCTCGACCTCGCGCCACTCCGCCCCTTCGAGGGCGTCCAGCTCGTAGACCCCCGATCCGCCGATCACGCCGATCATCGCCTCGCCCATGCCGAATCCCTCCCCAGCCGCCATCTCACGCTAGGGGAGGGCGCGGCGGGCCGCGAGGGTCAAGCCAGGACGAAAGGCAGGTCGCCGGCGTCGATACCCAGGACGTCGACGCTGCCGCCCTGCCAGTAGAAATGGATGCCGGCGCCGTTCTCCATGTCGTGGGCCTGCACGTCGCCGATCGCCGCGAAGTCGAGGCCGTCGCCCTGCCGGACCGAGAAGTCCTCGATCACGTCGTGGCCCGAGCCGACCGCGAAGACGAACACGTCCCCCCCGCGCCCGCCGATGAGGGTGTCGCGGCCGGCCCCGCCGGTCAGCCGGTCGTTGCCGGCGTCGCCGAACAGCATGTCGTTCCCGCGGCCGCCGAGGAGGACGTCGCGCCCGCCGTCGCCGTAGAGGACGTCCTTGCCGCGGCCGCCGCCCAGCATGTCCCCGCCGGCGCCGCCGAAGAGCGCGTCGGCGCCGTCGCCGCCCGACAGGCGATCGCGGCCCGCCTCCCCGCTCAGCGTGTCGTCGCCCACGCCGCCGAACAGACGGTCGTTCCCGCGCCCGCCATAGAGCGTGTCGCGACCCGCGCCGCCGATGAGCGTGTCCCTGCCGGCGCCGCCGTCGAGAAAGTCGTTCCCGCCGCGGCCGTCGAAGGTGTCATTGCCCGAGTACGAGACCTCGAAGCCGAGGACCCAGGCGGCCAGCGGCACGATCTCGTCGTCCCCGCTCGTGCCCCCGATCGTCCAATCGGCCGCCCCGAGATCGGTCAGCGCGTCGACGAGCACGTCGAATGCCAGGTTCTCGTCGCCGGTGAGGGCGGACCAGCGCAGATCCGGCCAGATCGCCCCGAGGTCCACGCCCATGTCGGTGACGCGCAGCATCTCCGCGCCGTCCACGAAGAAACTCATCTCCTCCAGGATGCCGCGGTCGAGGGCGAACGGCACGCCGAGAACCTCGCCCTGGGAGAAGCCGCGCCCGCCCAGATCGAGGGCGTAGGTCCCGTCGACGTCCGCGAAGATGGAGTCGGGCGCGATCGAGTAGGAGGGCATGTCCTGCCAGAAGAGGGTGATCGCGTAGACGTAGCCGGCGGAGAGGTGGTCGACGACCCCGTAGGGTTGCTGGAGGACCGAAGGGGCGACCTCGGACAGATCTATGGCGGGCACGCGCGTGCGCTCCTGGCAGGAGGTGGGGGGAGCCGGCGCCGGATCGTGGCGGCCTGCGTCTCGCGCGATACGCCCGGCCGGGACGGAACGCCAGTGAAATGTCGCGTGATCGCGAGGCGCGGCGCGGTGCCCCTTCCGCCCCGCGGCGCATGATGCTAGCGCCGCCTCGACCCCACATCCCCATCTGCCGGAGGCTCGCGCCCGTGAGCGACGAAGACACCCGTGCGACCACGCCGCTCGCGCAGATCGCGCGGCGCTTCTCCCTGACCGATTACCGGATCGACGCGCTCTCGCCCGCGCGCCTGCGGATCGAGATCCTGGCCGGCTTGACGGTCGCGCTGGCGCTGGTGCCCGAGGCGGTGGCCTTCGCCTTCGTGGCGGGGGTGCACCCGCTGGTCGGCCTCTATGCCGCGTTCATCGTGGGCCTCATCACCGCGCTGATCGGCGGTCGGCCGGGCATGATCTCGGGCGCGACGGGCGCGCTCGCGGTCGTGATGGTCTCCCTCGTGGCGGAGCATGGGGTGGAGTATCTCTTCGCCACCGTGGTGGTGATGGGCGCGATCCAGATCGTCGTGGGCGTGATGCGCTGGGGCAAGTTCATCCGCCTCGTGCCGCATCCGGTGATGCTGGGCTTCGTCAACGGGCTCGCGATCGTGATCTTCATGGCGCAGCTCACGCAGTTCCAGGTGCCGGGCACCGCGGTGGCGACCGGGCACGGCATGGCGGGCGGCGAGTGGATGACGGGCGCGCCCCTGGCGGTGATGCTGGCGCTCGTGGCGCTGACCATGGCGATCATCTGGGCGCTGCCGAAGCTGACCACGGCGATCCCCGCTCCGCTGGCCGGCATCGGGATCACCGCCCTGATCGTGATCGCGTTCGGCATCGACGTGCCGCGCGTCGGGGATCTCGCCAGCATCGAGGGCGGGCTGCCGCCGTTCCACGTGCCCATGGTGCCCCTCACCTGGGAGACGCTGGAGATCGTCCTGCCCTATGCGATCATCCTCGCGGCCATCGGCCTCATCGAGTCGCTCCTGACGCTGAACCTCGTGGGCGAGATCGTGGGCGAGCGGGGCGGCGCGTCCCAGGAATGCATCGCCCAGGGCGCGGCCAACACCGTCACCGGCTTCTTCGGCGGCATGGGCGGGTGCGCGATGATCGGGCAGTCGATGATCAACGTGAAGTCGGGCGGGCGCACGCGCTGGTCGGGCATCTCGGCGGCGCTGTTCCTGCTGGCGTTCATCCTCGTCGCCTCCCCGGTGATCGAGATCATCCCGCTCGCCGCGCTCGTGGGCGTGATGTTCATGGTGGTGATCGGCACCTTCGCCTGGAACTCCTTCCGCATCATGCGCCGCGTGCCGAGGACGGACGCCTTCGTCATCGTGCTGGTGACGGTGGTGACGGTCTGGCAGGACCTCGCGGTGGCCGTGGTCGTCGGCGTGATCGTCAGCGCGCTCGTCTACGCCTGGCAGAACGCGAGCCGCATCCACGCGCGCACCTACCGCACGCCGGAGGGGGCGAAGGTCTACCAGGTGGACGGGCCGCTCTTCTTCGGCTCGGCCGAGGGGTTCGCCGAGCTCTTCGACGTGGAGGGCGATCCGTCCCTCGTGGTGATCGACTTCGAGGCGAGCCGCGTGGCCGACCAGTCCGCCCTCAACGCGATCGAGGCGGTCGCGGCGCGCTACCAGGCCGCGGGCAAGTCGGTGCAGCTCCGGCACCTGACGCGCGAGTGCCACCGGCTCCTGACCAATGCGGGGCAGCTCATGGTCGATTCGGGGGACGATCCAGATTACCAGATCGCGGTGGATTACGGCGTCCGGACGGGCCGGCTGGCCGGCGGTCACTGAGGCGTCCGCGGGCGCCGCCGCGTCCGGGCGTCAGCCCGGGAGGCGGGGCAGGGCGAGGTCCTTTATCGCCGCCTTCGCGCCGCTGAACCGCCGATAGCCGCCGGACGCATAGAGACCAAGCACCCCCGGCAGGCGGATCATCCGCGACTTGCGGCGCAGGGCGAGCCGGCGATCGACCGCCGCGGCTTCCTCCCGGACTAGCGAGCGGGCCGCCGCGATCGGCGCGCCCAGAATACCGGCGCGCCGCAGCTCGTCCTCGCGGGCGTCGAGCCAGGCGATGAACTCGGATTGCGCCTGCACCATGGTGATCAGGTCGCCGCCGGGCGCGAGGTTCATCATCCGGCCTCGGACGTAGGCGATCCAGAGGGCCGGCCCGGTCGTGACCTTGGTCGACTGGAAGAGCTCCGACTGGCTCGCGTTATCGCCGTGCCGGCGGTAGTCGGCGAGGACGTCGTCGATGATGTCCTTGGCCCCGAGCCACAGCGCGCGGCGGGCGATGTGGTTGTCGTAGGGTTGGCCCGGAACCTCGAAGCCGGAGGTCGCGGCGGCGAGAAACGGGCGCCGGACCGCCATCGCCATGCCGACGGTGTAGTAACGCATCGGATCACCGAAGGCGCGGATGCGCTGGAGCTTGGTCTGCCCCAGGGGGCGCATGCTCGCGTCGGCGAACTCCAGGTCGTGCATGACCAGCTGGCAGGATGGGCTCGCCGCGAGATGGGCTAGCATCCGCTCGACCTTGCGGGGGCGCCATACGTCGTCCTGGTCGCAGGGCATGACCACATCGCCAGTCGTGGCGGCGAAGGCGGAGGTGAAGTTGCCGGTGTAGCCCCCGGTCCGCGCGTTCGCGATCAGCCGTACGCCGAGGCGGGGGTGCGCTGCGGCGAACGCGCGGACGATCTCGGGGGTCGAATCGGTCGAGCCGTCGTCGGAGACCACGACCTCGTCGGGTGCGCGGGTCTGGGCCGCGAGGCTCGCGAGCTGTTCGCCGATGAAGCGCGCGCCATTATACGACGCTAAGGCGATCGACACCGATACCATGGAAACCTGTCCTTGCGTCATGCCGTCGCCCGCTCCCTAGCGGCCCCTCGGTCGACCTGAAAGGGGCGATCGCGCCCAACTTAACTTGTACGAGCGGGGGATGCCGGCCGTTCGAGCTCGAAGGTCTCGCGCACGGCGGCGTAGTCGCGATAGCCCAGCCGGGCGAGGGGGACGTGGCGGGTCACGTCGAAGCGCCCGCCCACGAGGCTCGCCTCGGCGAGGTGCACGCCCGTCACCTCCCCGAAGACGACGAGGTTCGCCTTGCCCGGCAGGGTCACGACGCGCGTCAGGCGGCATTCGAGGGCGGCGGGCGCCTCGGCGACGCGGCTGCAGGGGATCGTCTCGCAGGTTATGCGCTCGACGCCGGCCCGCTCGAACTCGTCTGTCTCGCGCGGCCAGGGGCCGGAGCTTTCGTTCATCGCGTCCCGCATCGCGTGGGCCACGACGTTGACGCAGAAGACTCCGGTCTCGCGGATGTTGGCGACGGTGTCCTTGGTGCCGTCCCGGTCCGGCTTGGCGGAGGTCGAGGCGAACATCACCTGCGGCGGCACGTAGGCGACCGCGTTGAAGAAGCTGTAGGGCGCGAGGTTCTCCGATCCGTCCGTACCGCGCGTGGAGATCCATCCGATGGGCCGGGGCGCGACGATGGCGCCGAACGGGTCGTGGGGCAGGCCGTGGCCGTCCGCGGGGCGGTAGAACATCGGGGCGGTCTCCTCCTGGTCCGCCGCCGGGGTTAGCGGCGCCGCGCGCGGGTTGAAAGCCGGCGCGCGCCGGGAGATGCCTGCGCGGCGGCCGTGGGGGGGACCGATGGAGCGCTACCGCCTCGCGCGCGAGACGGCCGATGACGGCTGGGAGGTCGAGGCCCTGCTCGACACCGCGTTCGCGCCGGGGCGCGCGGCGCTCTCCTCCTACCGCCTGCGGACCGGCCCGCCGATCGCCGCCCTCTGCCACGTGGCGCGCGACGCGGGCGGCATCCTGGCGGGCGCGATCCGGTTCTGGCCGGTGCGGGTGGGCGGGGCGCGCGCGCTCCTCCTCGGCCCCATCGCCGTCCATCCGACGCGGCAGGGCGAGGGGCTGGGCGCGATGCTGGTCGAGGAGGCGCTGTCGCGCGCGGCGGGATGGTCGCGGGTTCTGCTCGTCGGCGATGCGGGCTACTATCGCCGCTTCGGGTTCGCGCTCCTGCCGGGCGCCGTGATGCCGCCGCCGACCGATCCGGCCCGCGTGCTGGGCCGGGCCCTGGCGCCCGGCGCCTGGGACGGCGTCTCCGGCCCCGTCACGCCGGAGCCCGTCACGCCGGAGCCCGTGACGCCGAACCCCGGGGCCGCCGCCGGCGTTCCCCCCGCCGAGGAGGACACCCCATGACCGATCCCGCCGCCGAAGGCCCCGCGACCGACGAGGGCGCCGAGGTGCCCCAGGACGTCACCCTGGACGCCGAGCTGCGCGCGCTCGTCGCGGTGCACCGCGGCGCCTCCGGTCCCGGCATGCGCCTGCTGTCGCTGCTGGGCGATCAGGCGGGCTCCCTGGTGGAGCGCATCCCCGGGCCGGTGCGCGGGCAGCTCGAGTCCACCGCCGCCCGCGCGCTCGAGCTGAGCTATGCCGGCGCCAAGGCGACGCGCGGCGGACGCCTGCCGGACCCGGCCGACTGGCTCACCACCGCGATGACGAGCGCGATGGGCGCGGCCGGCGGGGTCGGGGGGCTGCCCTCCGCCATGGCGGAGATCCCGGTCACCACGACGGTCCTGATGCGCGCGATGCAGTCCATCGCCGCCGAGCACGGGTTCGATCCCGCGCGCGAGGACACCCGCCTCGACTGCCTGCAGGTCTTCGCCGCCGCCGGCCCCCTGACCGGGGACGAGGGCGGGGAGGCGGGGTTCCTCACCCTCCGCCTGGCGCTCGCGGGGCCGGGGATGAAGGCGCTCGTGGGCCGGGTCGCGCCGATCTTCGCGGTGACAATGGGACGCAAGCTGGCGGCGCAGGCGGTGCCGATCCTGGGCGCGGTCGCGGGCGCGGCGGTCAACTGGGTCTACACGTCCTACTATCAGGACATGGCCCGCGTGCATTTCGGCCTCAGGGCGATCGCGCGCGACCGCGACATGGACCACCCCGCCCTGGTCGCCACGTTCCGCGAGATGCTCGCCGAGGCGCCGGCCGTGCGGTGACGCGCGGCGGGAACCCGGCCCGGGCCGCGTCCGTTCCACCGATGCCCATCGTCCGCCAGGAGAGACACATGACCCGCATCGCCGCCATCGCCCTCGCCGCCGCCCTCGCGGCCCCGATCCCCGCCGCCGCCCAGACCGAAGAGGAGCTCTACGCGCAGGCCGTCGCCTGCCTCGGGAGCGAGGCCGCGGTCGACGCACAGCTCACCAGCCAGGACGACGAGGGCGACCGGATGACCCGGCTCCGCGCCCTCGCGATCTGCTAGCTCGCGGCGGCGTTCCGCAGCCAGTCCCGGAGCGCCGGGCGCACCGATTGCGCGCCGCTCTCGGCCGCCTCGTCGATCACCGCGCGCGCCGCGTCCAGGTCGACCGACCGCAGCATCGTCTTGACCGGCCCGATCGAGGCGGGCCGCATCGAGAGCGCGCGCAGCCCCATCGCCGCGAAGGCCACCGCCTCGAGCGGGCGGCCCGCGTCCTCGCCGCAGAACGAGAGCGGCGTGCCGGTCTCCGCGCAGCGCCCGACGATATGGCCGAGGAAGGTCAGGTAGCTGACGTTGAGCGTGTCATAGCGGCGGCGCACGCGCTCGTTCTCGCGGTCGGCGGCGAAGAAGAACTGCTTGAGGTCGTTGCCGCCGATGGAGACGAAATCGGCCATCTCGAAGAACTGACGCGGCGCGAAGGCGAGGCTCGGCGTCTCCAGCATGGCGCCGATCTTGGTCTCGGGCGGCAGGACGTGCCCGAGCCTCGCCTCGCGTTCGAGCTCGTCCAGGAGGTGCTGGCGCGCCTCGCGGAACTCGTCGAACTGCGCGACGAAGGGGAACATCACCCAGAGCGGACGCCCGGCCGCGGCCCGGATCAGGGCCTGGAGCTGCATGCGCATCACGCCCTTCTTGTCGAGGCCGACGCGGATCGCGCGCCAGCCGAGCGCGGGGTTGGGCTCCACCTCCCGCTTCATGAAGGGCAGGATCTTGTCCGAGCCGATGTCGAGCGTGCGGAAGATCACGCGCTTGCCGCGCGCCGCGCCCATCACCCGGCCGTAGAGCGCGGCGAGCTCGCCCCTGCGCGGCACCCCGGCACGGGCCAGGAACTGGAGCTCCGTGCGGAAGAGGCCCACCCCCTCGGCGCCGGAGCCCTCGAGGCTCGGCAGGTCCGCCATCAGCCCGGCGTTCATGTGCAGCTCCACGACCGAGCCGCAGCGGGCCTGGGCCGGCAGGGACCGGACCGAGGCGTAGCGCTCCTGCTGAGCGGCCTGCATGGCGAGCTTGTCGCGGAACGCGGTCTCCACGGTGTCGTCCGGGCGCAGGTGGACGACGCCCTCGTCGCCATCGACGAGGATCCGGTCGCCGTTGAGCGCGGCGGTCATGACGCCCTTGGCCTGGATCACGAGGGGGATCGCGAGCGCGCGCGCGACGATGGCGGCGTGGCTGCCCACCGAGCCGTCCTCGAGGACGATCCCGCGCAGCTTGCGGCCGTAGTCGAGGAGGTCCCCGGGCCCGATGTTGCGCGCCACGAGCACGGCGTCGGGCGGCATGGTCGCGCCGGTCTCCTCGCCCTGGCCGGTGAGGATGCGCAGCAGGCGGTTGGAGAGGTCGTCGAGGTCCTGGAGCCGCTCGCGCAGGTAGGTGTCCGGCACCTGGCTCATCCGGTCCTGGGCGCTGATCTGCTCCTTCTCGGCGGCGGCCTCCGCCGACAGGCCGCTCTCCACGTCTGCGATCATCCGGCGCACCCAGGATCGCGACCCCGCGAACATGCGGTAGGCCTCGAGGACCGCCCTCTGGTCGCTCGCGCCGGGAGCGAGGCGGTCGAGGGTCGCGTCGATCCCGGCGCGCAGCTCGCCGATCGCGGCCGTCAGGCGCGCCTTCTCCGCCTCGGGGTCCTGGGCGATGGGGTTGAGCACCGCGACCCGCGGATCGTGGAGCCAGACGGCGCCCCGGGCGGTGCCCTCCTGCGCGCAGCGGCCGCGGAAGAGCGCGGCGTGCAGCCCGGTGCCCTCCTCGGCGGCGAAGACGCCCGTCTCGGTCATCTCGGCCAGGACCATCGCGACGACCTCGAGGGCGTAGACCTCGTCCTCGGAATAGTCGCGCGCGGCGCGCGACTGCACCACCAGGACCCCGAGCCCCTCGCCCTGCCGCCGGATCGGGACGCCGAGGAAGCTGCTGAACCGGTCCTCGCCGGTCCCGGGGAAGTAGCGGAAGCCCCTCTCCGAGGGCGCGTCCGCGGTGTTCACGACCCGCCCGTAGCGCCCGACGCGGCCGACGAGGCCCTCTCCCAGCCGCATGCGCACGTGATGGACGGAGTCCGGGTTCAGCCCGCGGGTCGCGCAGAGCTCCAGCATGTCGGCGCCGCGCGCGAGATAGATCGAGCACACCTCGACCCGGAGCGAGTCCGCGACCAGGGTGGCGATCCGGTCGAGCCGAGCCTGCCCGCCGCCGCCCGCGGCGAGGGTCTCCTGCAGGCTGCCCAGCAGCCTCCGGCTCTCGCTCTCGCGGCCGCTCGTGGGCATCGGATCAGGCCGCGCCCGCGCGGGGCGCGCCCTCGGCCACCGCGCGCGGCGCGGCGTGGAGCGCGAAGGCGTCGTGCAGCGCCTGGACCGCGAGCTCGGTGTACTTGCGGTCGATCAGGACGGAGATCTTGATCTCCGAGGTGGTGATGACCTTGATGTTCACGCCCTCGCCGCTCAGGGCCGCGAACATGCGCGCGGCGACCCCGGCATGCGAGCGCATGCCGATGCCCACGACCGAGACCTTGGCCACGCCGTCGTCCACCTCGATGCGGCCGAAGCGGAGGGCGGCGGCCGCCTCGACCGCGGCGCGCGCGCGCGCGACATGGTCCACCGGGCAGGAGAAGGTCATGTCGGTCTGACCCTCCTCGGAGATGTTCTGCACGATCATGTCGACGTTCACGCCCGCCTCGGCGAGGGGTCCGAAGATGGCGGCGGCGATGCCGGGCGTGTCGTCCACGCCGATGAGGGTGATCTTCGCCTCGTCCTTGGAATGGGCGATGCCGGAGACGACGGATTGTTCCACGATGTCCTCCTCTGGACAGACGAGCGTGCCGCCCTCCTCGCCCTCCTCGAAGGAGGAGAGCACCCGCAGGCGCACGCCGTAGCGCATCGCCAGCTCGACCGAGCGCGTCTGGAGCACCTTGGCGCCGAGGGAGGCCAGCTCGAGCATCTCCTCGAAGGCGATCCGGGCCAGGCGCCGGGCGCGGGGCGCGATGCGCGGATCGGCGGTGTAGACGCCGTCCACGTCGGTGTAGATGTCGCAGCGCACCGCGTCGAAGGCGGCGGCGAAGGCGACCGCGGTGGTGTCCGATCCGCCCCGTCCGAGCGTGGTGATCCGGCCCTCGGAGCTGACCCCCTGGAACCCGGCGACGACCGCGACGCGGAAGCCTTCGGCGAACTTGCGCTCGAGGTTCTCGCGCGGGATCGCCTCGATCCGGGCGGCGCCGTGCGCGTCCGAGGTCATCAGCGGCACCTGCCAGCCCTGCCAGGAGCGGGCCGGCACGTCCATCCCCTGGAGGGTCAGGGCCATGAGGCCCGCCGTCACCTGCTCGCCGGAGCTGACCACCGCGTCGTACTCGCGCGCGTCGAAGAGGGGGGAGGTCTCCTCGACCCATCGGGCGAGCTCGTTGGTCTTGCCCGACATGGCCGAGACGATGACGATCACGTCGTGCCCGGCCGCGACCTCGCGGCCGACGCGCTTGGCGGCGCGGCGGATGCGGTCCGGGGTGGCGACGGAGGTGCCGCCGAACTTCATCACGAGGATCGACATGGCCGCGCGTCTAGTCGCGCGGGGGTGGGGGGGCAAGGCGCGCGGGCGCGGGCCTCAGAGCGCGTGCGGCCGCCCGTCCCAGGTCTCGAACCGGCCCGTCGTCGCCAGGCTCAGGGCGGCGAGGCGCGCGGCGAGCCCGCCGGCGCTCTCCTCCGGCGAGATCGCGGCGCCGCCGCCGCCCATGTCCGTGCGGACCCAACCCGGATGGTAGACGCCGACCGCGATCCCGTCCGCTCGCAGGTCCGCCGCGAGCCCCATCGCGAGGTTGATCGCCGCGGCCTTGGACGCCTTGTAGACGTAGGACCCGCCGCCGGCATGGTCCGAAGCGCCCATCTGGCTCGAGACGATCATCACCTTGCCGCGCGCCGCGCGCAGGTTCGGCAGGAGCGCCTGCACGGTGAGGAAGGGCCCGGCCGCGTTCACCGCGAAGCCCCGCGCCCACATCGCGGGCGGGTAGCCGTCCCCGATCGCCTCGCTCCGGTCCTCGTACACGCCGGCGTTGCAGATCAACGCGTCCAGCGGGCGGCCGTCCAGGCGCTCGCGGAGCGGCGCGAAGTCAGGATCGGCGAGGTCCAGGGGGACGAGTCCCCTGCCGCCCGCCCGGGACGTGCCGACCACCTCGCCGGGCAGGGCGGCGGCCAGGGCCGCGCCGATCCCGCGGGAGGCGCCGGTGATGACCGTGCGCATCAGTTCGACTTCGCCCGCGGGCCGAAGGGCAGGGGCAGGGCCGGGATGCCGTCCTCGGCCAGGGCGCGGCGCTCGGCGGGCGTGGTCTCGCCCCAGATCGGGCGGCGGTCGGCGCGCCC
Organism: uncultured Alphaproteobacteria bacterium; assembly: GCA_963833115.1. Taxonomy (GTDB): domain Bacteria; phylum Pseudomonadota; class Alphaproteobacteria; order Rhodobacterales; family Rhodobacteraceae; genus Hasllibacter. Next base: position 1,695,029 of record CAWHWS010000002.1, read on the forward strand.
CTCGTGCATGTCGCGGGCCTCGGCGGCGAAGCGGCGGCCGACATAGTCGGTCGTGGCCTCGATCTTCGCGCGCAGGCGGGCCGCTGCGGCCTCCGAGTCCGTCACCGCGATCCGCTTGGGCGCGGGCCTCCCTTCGGGGGGCGGGGCTGGCGCGGCGGCGGCCTCGGGCGGCGCGTCGGCGGGACGGCCGCCGCGCACGCGCGGGGACATGAGGGACTTGCCCACCTCGGCCGTCCCGCATTCCGGGCAGGTCACGAGCCCGCGCGCCTGCAGCGCGTCATAGGCGTCCGACCCGGCGAACCAGCTCTCGAAGCCGTGCCCGGCCGCGCACCTGAGGGCGTATCGCACCATCCCCACCGCATAGGCGGCGGGGGCCCATCGGGCAAGCGCGGCTCAGGACAGGCGCGCGGGGTCGAAGGTCTCGATCAGGGCGCCGAGCTCGGGCTCGTCCACCCGCGCGGCGGCCTTGCGCCGGCTGAGCCATTTGCGCCGCCGCTGCCCCGCCTCGGGCCAGCCCGCCGCCAGGGCGCGCACCTCGAACGGGTAGACGGCGACCATGACGGGCAGGTCCGGATCGGCCTCCATCCCCTTGGTGTAGCTGTAGATGCCGATGCAGATCGGGGCGGCCGCGCCGCGCGCGCCCGCCTCTTCCCAGGCCTCGGTGGCGGCGGCCTGCGCGGGGGTGCGCCCGTCGATCGGCCACCCCTTGGGCACGATCCACCGGCGCGTGGTGCGCGAGGTGATCAGCAGGACCTGGACCTTGCCCCGGCGCAGGCGCCACGGCAGGGCGGCGAGCTGCATGCGCACCTCTCCCTTGCGCGCCCCGGCCATGGAGAGCGGCAGCTGCCTGATGCCGAACGCCTTCATGACGTCATTCGCCTCCGGGATGCCCGCGCGCCGGCCGGGTTCGCTACGCACGCGGCGGCGCCTGTTTTTTATAGGGGGACGATAGACGTCGGCGGCCCCTGGGGCTAGGGCCAAGGCGGGCGAAATCGACCGGCGGTGCGAATGGGGCAGGACGGCGGAGGGTCGCCGGCGGCGGTGCAGCTCGGAGGCGAGATCTTCCGCCGCTCGACCTACGGCGCCTGGCATCCCCTGCGCATCCCCCGCGTCTCGACCGTCCGGGACCTCTGCGCCGCGCTCGGCTGGCTGCCGCCCGGCGCCTGGCGCGCGGCCCCCACGGCCAAACCCGCGGCCCTGCGCGCCTGGCACGACGCCGACTACCTGGCGGCGCTCCAGGCCGCCGAGCGGGACGGCGCGGTGACGGACGCGGTGCGCGCGCGGCACGGGCTCGGCACGCCCTCGAACCCGGTCTTCCCCGAAATGTACCGCCGCCCCGCCACCGCCGCCGGCGGCTCGCTTCTGGCGGCCGACCTCCTGATGTCGGCGGGCGGGCCGCGCCGGGTGCACAACCCCGCTGGCGGCACGCATCACGGCCTGCCCGGCCGGGCGAGCGGGTTCTGCTACCTCAACGACCCGGTGCTGGCGATCCTGCGGCTCCGGGCGCTCGGGGCGCGGCGCGTCGCCTATGTCGACCTCGACGCGCACCATCCCGACGGCGTCGTCCACGCCTTCGCCGCGGAGCCGGACGTCCTCTTGATCTCGCTCCACGAGGAGGGGCGCTGGCCGCGCAGCGGGGCCCTGGAGGAGGCGGGGGCGGGCAACGTCTGGAACCTGCCGCTGCCGCGCGGGTCGGGGGACGGCGCGTTCGACGCGGCGCGCGCGGGCCTGATCGCGCCGCTCCTGGCGCGGCACGGGGCGGACGCGGTCGTCCTGCAATGCGGGGCGGATTCGGTCGAGGAGGACCCGCTCTCGGGGCTGCGAGCGACGAACGGCGCCTATCTGCGCGTCCTGCGTCACGTGATGGAGCGGGCGCCGCGGCTCCTCGTGCTTGGCGGCGGCGGCTACAATCCGTATTCCACCGCGCGCCTGTGGACGGCGATCTGGGGCACCATGGCGGGCCGCGCGATGCCGAAGGCGCTCCCTCCGGCGGCCGAGGCGGTGCTGCGGGCCGTGCCGTGGGAGGGGCACCGCCTGTCGCGCGACAAGCCCGAGCATTGGTTCCGGACCCTCCTCGACGCGCCGCGCGACGTGCCCGCGGGCGCGGCGGTCGAGGATCGGATCGATGCCCTGCGCCGCCGGGCGGGCCTCTCCGGCCGCGCCTAGAGGAGGGCCGCGACCCGGGCGGCGATCAGGCCCGGCACCACCGGGGCCGGACCGGTCAGCGCGGCGCGCGCCCGGGCGGCCATCGCGCGGAGGGCGGCCGGATCGTCCGTCAGGGCGAAGGCGGCGGCGAGGCCGTCCGCGTCCGCCACCCGGATCGCTCCCCCGGCCGCGCCGAGCGCGCCATAGGGCTCGGCGGCGTTCGCGACGTCGGGCCCGTGCACGACCGCGCAGCCGGCCGCGACCGGCTCGAAGGGCGTGTGCCCGCCCAGGTCGGTGGTCGAGCCGCCGACGAAGGCCAGCGCCGCGTGCTCGTAGAGGGCGCGCAGCTCGCCGAGCGTGTCGGCGACGTAGACGGTGCCCGGATCGTGAAGCCCCTGCGTGCCGCCGTCGCTCCGCATCAGGGGGCGCAGGCCCGCCGCGCGCACCTCGCGCGCGACCTCGGCGGCGCGGCGCGGATGCCGTGGCGCAAGGATCAGGCGCAGGTCCGGCCGCGCGCGCCGCGCGATGCCGAAGGCCGCGAGCGCGAGGGCCTCCTCTCCCGGATGGGTCGAGGCGGCGAGCACGGTTCGCCCGCGCGGGAGCGCCGCCGCGAGCGCCCCGGCATCGGGCAGGGCGGGGGCCGGCGGCAGCGCCGCCTTGAGCGTCTCGGCCGGGCCCAGCCGCTCCGGGGGCAGTCCGAGCGCGACGAGGCGCGCGCCCGAGGCGGCGTCCTGCGGGCAGAGGAAGGCGATCGTGCCCAGGAGGGCGGCGATCGCGCGCGGGGCGTTCCGGGACCAGCGCGCGGCGCTGCGCTCGGAGATGCGCGCCCCCGCCGCCAGCACCGGGACGCCCGCGCGCGCGCAGGCCATCAGGCGCGCGGGCCAGAGCTCGTTCTCCACGAAGACGTGCGCCGCCGGACGCCACGCGCGCAGGAGCCGCCGCTGCGCGCTGGGCACGTCCCAGGGGGCGAGGCGGATCTCGGCGCGCGGCTCCTCCCATCGGCGGGCGGCGTCGCGTCCCGCGGCGGTGTGCGCCGTCACGAGGGCGTTCAGGCCCGGCGCCGCCGCGAGGCAGGACGCCAGCACGCCGCGCGCCGCCGCCGCCTCGCCGACGGAGGCCGCGTGCAGCCAGAGCCGGGGGCCGGGCAGGCGCGGGGCGCCATGGCCGAACCGCTCGGGCACGGCGGTCGGTCCGCCCCGCCCCGCCGGCAGCGTGGCCGCGGCGAAGGCCGGCGCGAGGGCGGACGCGGCGAGCCCGTAGGCCGCGAGCGAGAGCGGCGCCCTCACCCGCCGGGCTTCATTGGGCCGAGCGCCGAGAGGGCCGCGAACTCCGCCGCGGCCATCAGGCCCGTCGCCAGCCGGCGCGCCTCCTTCGCGTCGTCGCCGGCCGCGTCCACCGCCGCGCGCAGCGCCGCGAGGTCGCGCGCGACGGATCGCCCATGGAGCGCCGCGACCACCGCCGCCAGCTCGCCCCGGCGCAGCAGCCCGGCCACCGCAACGGTGCCGGCATCCGCGCGTCCCGTCGTCGCCCGGCGGCAGAGCGTCCCAGACCGCGCCGGGCACCTCGGCCAGGCACTCGGCCGCCGCCGCCGCGTAGGGCAGGATCGCCTCCGGGGAGAGGCGCCCGAGCTGCCAGGCCATGTTCTCCAGGAGCCAGCCCAGCGCCTCGACCGCGAGCGCGGGTTCGGCCGGGGGCAGGGCCCCCTGGATCGTGCGGTAGTGCCCGAAGAAGGCGGTCAGCTCGATCCCCGACGCGCCCATCGTCTGCCCGGCGCGGCCGATGCGGTGGTGAGCGATCACCGCGGGGACGAAGGCGAAACGCTCCGCCGCGAGGCACACGCGCCAGTGGAACGGGTTGTCCTCGTAGAAGAAGTCCCCCTCGGGAAAGCGCGGCCCCGCCTCCCGCAGGAAGGCCGAGCGGTAGACCTTCCGCCAGGGCACCGCGATATGCCGCAGCGCGCGCAGCCGATCTGGCACGTCGGGCGCGGCCACGGACCAGAGCGCCCTGTCGGCCGGGCGGCGGCTCTCCCCGGTCGCCTCGTGATGCTCGCGGTAGTCGGCGATGGTCACGTCCGCGCCGGTGCGGCGCGCGACCTCCATGGCGGCGGCGTAGCCCCCCGGCGCCATCCAGTCGTCCCCGTCCACGAACACGAGGTGATCGCGCGCCGCCGCGTCCATCCCGATATTCGCCGCCGTGCCGACCCCGCCGGGCGTGTTGGCGCCCAGCGCGATCAGGTCGCCGGCGACGCCCGCTGCGAGCCGGTCCAGCGCCTGCCGCGCGACCGCGTCCGTCCCGTCGGTCGATCCGTCGTCGACCACGATCACCTGATCGCCGGGCCGCGCGCAGGCCGCCACGCTCGCAAGGCATCGCCCGACATAGGGCGCGACGTCGAAGGTGGTGACGACGAAGGCGGTGCTCACGGCGCGTCCGCCCCCCCGAGGAAGGCGGCGAGGCGGGCGGCCTCCTCCGGGCGGCGCGCCGCGTGGGCCGCGACCTCCGCCGGCGCGAGGGCGCCCAGCCAGCCCCGCGCGTGCCCCGCGAAGGCGCCGCGCACCTCGCCGCGCAGGACGTGCAGGTTCCACGCGATCACCGATTGCGCGAACCAGACGAAGGGCGGGGTGAAGAGGGCGCGGTCCGGCGCCGCGCGCAGGAGCGCCAGCACGTCGTCCAGAGGCTCGAAGAGGCACATCCGCTCGGGCCCGATGCGGCGCGTGACGTGCGGACGGGCCGGGTCGATCACGTGGAGCGCGCCGACCGCCCGGCTCGCGGCGATGCGCCCGGCGTGCAGGAACCCCGCCCAGTGCAGCAGGATGTCGTTGTGCACCGGCGTCTCGGAGCAGGCGATCCCCCGCTCGCGCAGGAAGTCGGCGCGGTAGATCTTGTTCCACGGATAGGCCGCGACGCGGGCGAGGCGCGCGGCCCGCGGGCGGGCGAGCGCGCCGTCCTCGGGCGCGGCGTCGTCCCAGAGCGCCTCGTCATGGGCGAAGCTGCCCTCGCGGTCCGCGACGCGGCTGTCGGCATGGCGGAAGATGGTGAAGTCCGCGGCCTGCGCCTCGTGGAGCGCGGCGATGCCGGGCAGGGCGCCGCGCAGCCGGTCGTCCGCGTCGAAGAAGAGGACGTCGCGCGTGACGACCGCGTCGAGGGCGCGGTTGCGCGCGGCGCCGGCGCCGCCGGGGGTGGCCGCGCGCAGCACGTCGAGGCGGATGCCCGGCAGGAGGGCCGGGTCGGGCTCGCACGGCGCCTCCGAGCCGTCGTCCGAGACGACCACCTGCGTGAAGAGGCCCATGCGCCCGACCTCCGAGAGGAGCGCGTCCAGGTCCTCGGCCGCGTCGCGCACCGGGATCGCGATCGCCAGGTCGCGCGCCATCCTCAGACGATGGCGAGGCGCAGGTCGAGCAGGCGGAACTCGAACCGGGGCGCGTCGAAGAAGAGGAGGAGCTCGCGCTCGCACGCGCCGGCCGGCACGTCCGTCGCGGCCGAGAGGTCGATCGCGTCGAGATGGGTGCTCGGCTGGGTCACGGCGACGATGCGCTTGGGGAAGAACGTGTCCACGAAGCCGCCATCCGGATGGGAGCGCAGGCAGGCGCGCAGCGTGATCGTGCGCGCCGCCGACATGCGCGCGACGAGGACGACCGCCCCCGCGCCCTCCAGTGCCTGCGGCCCGATGCGCAGGACCGCCGAGACCCAGCGCGGGTCCGCGCCCGCCGTCTCGAGGGTGAGGGCGAACATCTCGCCGCGCACGCTCTCGATCGTGCCGGAGGCCACCGCCGCGGGGTCGATGTCGAGGGCCGCACCGGTCAGGATCGTGGTGGCGTTGCCGACCGGGAGGGTGCGCCTGAGCGCCCGCAGGCGGGCCAGCGTGGCGCCGATATCGGCGTCGGCGCCGAGCCTGAGGTTGTTCCACATCGGCCGCGGCCCCCGGGTCCCGGGCCCCGAGCGGCCGCGCGGGGTGGAGGCGAGTACCGGAATCGAACCGGTGTGCACGGATTTGCAATCCGCTGCGTAACCACTCCGCCAACTCGCCGGCCGGGATGGCGCGGGGATACGGCTCGCCGCCGGGCCGCGCAAGGCCCGGGGCCGCATTGCGGGACGCGCCGCCGCATGGCAGAGGACGGGGCGGCGGGCGATGACGGGCCCCCGGCCGAAGGGATGCCAATGACCGATTTCGCCGCCCTGCGCCGCAACATGGTCGACACGCAGGTCCGTCCCTCGGACGTGACCGAGTTCCCCATCATCGACGCCCTGCTGCGCGTGCCGCGCGAGCGCTTCGTGCCGCCCGGCCTGCAGGGCGCGGCCTATCTCGGGGAGAACCTGCCCTTGGGCGGCGGCCGCGTGATGCTCGAGCCGCGCACGCTGGCCAAGATGCTCGACGCGCTCGACCTCGCGCCGGAGGACCTCGTGCTCCTGGTCGGCTCCGGATCCGGCTATTCGGCCGCGGTCCTGGCGCGGCTCGTCGCGGCCGTCGTCGCCCTCGAGGAGGACGAGGCCCTGGCCGCCGAGGCCGAGACCGCCCTGGCCGAGAGCGGCGCCGACACGGTGATCGCGGAGCGCGGCCCCCTGACGGAGGGGGCGCCGCGGCACGGGCCCTATGACGCGATGCTGATCGAGGGCGGGATCGAGACGCTGCCGGACGCGCTCGCCGCGCAGGTCCGCCCGGGCGGGCGCATCGCGGCCCTCTTCATGTCCGGCGAGCACGGCGAGGTCCGCCTCGGCCGCGTGGCGGCGAACGGGCATGTCGGCTGGCGCCCGATCTTCAACGCCGGGGCGCCGGTGCTGGGCGGCTTCGCAACGGTGCCGGCATTCCGGCTGTGACGCCGAACCGAACGGTTCACATTCCCGCCGCGATGGGTCACGTAGACGGGGAGCGAGGGAGCGGACGGACGTCCGCGCGGCAAGGGGACCGCCAGATGCGCCATGGACGTCGATATGCCGCGCGGCTGCGCGCCGCCTTCGCCGCGGCGGCCTTCGCCCTCGGCGCCGCGCCCGCCGCGGGCGAGACCCTGACCGACGCCCTGATCTCGGCCTACCGGACCTCGGGCCTGCTGGACCAGAACCGCGCCCTGCTGCGCGCCGCGGACGAGGACGTGGCCCAGGCGGTCGCCGCCCTCTACCCGGTCCTCAACTGGCAGATCTCCTCCGACTACACGGAGCCCGCGAACGACACCCTGACGACCTCGCTCGGGCTCACCGCGCAGCTCACGCTCTGGGACGGCGGCGCGAACCGCCTCGCCATCGACGCCGCCAAGGAGAACGTGCTCGCGCTTCGCGAGGGGCTCGTCGTCGCCGAGCAGAACGTGCTCCTCGACGCGGTGAGCGCCTACATGAACGTGCTCAACGCGCGCGGCATCGTCAGCCTGCGCGAGAGCAACGTGCGCCTCATCGGCCGCGAGCTGAGCGCGGCGCGCGACCGGTTCGAGGTCGGGGAGATCACCCGCACGGACGTGAGCCTCGCCGAGGCGCGCCTCGCGCTCGGGCGCAGCCAGCTCGCCAGCGCCGAGGGGGACCTCGCCATCGCGCGCGAGGAGTACAACCGCGCCATCGGCCGTTTCCCGGGCGATCTGCGCCAGCCGGACGATCCGCCCCTGCCGGCCGTCACCGTGGAGGAGGCCAGGGCCCGCGCCGTGCGCGCCCACCCCTCCATCCGCCGGGCCCAGCGGGAGGTCACGGTCGCGCAGATCAACGCGGCGCGGGCCGACGCCTCGCGCAACCCCGTGCTCAATCTCGGCGCCGGCCTCTCGGCCACCGTCGACGACCTGCCCCCGGGCGTGGACGAGCGCACGCGCCGGAACCTCAGCCTCACCTTCGGCGGCCCGGTCTACCAGGCGGGGCGCATCGACAGCCTGGTGCGCCAGGCCGTCGCGCAGTCCGAGGCGACGCGCGCGGGCCTCCTGCTGACGACCGAGCAGATCGCGCAGCGGGCGGGCAACGCGTTCGCCAACCTCCTCGTCTCGCGCGCCGTGCTCGAGAGCTCGCGCCGGCAGGTCGTCGCGCAGCAGCAGGCCTTCGAGGGCACGCGAGAGGAGGCGACCCTGGGCGCGCGCACCACGCTCGACGTGCTCGACGCCGAGCAGGACCTCCTGGACGCGCGCACCACCGTCGTGACCGCGATCACGCAGCAGTTCGTGGCGCAATACGCCCTCCTGGCGGCGCAGGGCCTGTTGACGGTGGACTATCTCCGGCTCGGCATCCCGACCTACGATCCGGCCGCCTATTACGACGCGGTGAAGGACGCTCCGGTCTACGTCTCGCCGCAGGGCCAGGCGCTCGACCGCGTCATCAAGAGCCTCAACCTCGACCGATAGGAGCGCGGCGATGAACGAGCGCGATGCCGGGATCCGATCCGCCGTGCGGCGCCTCGCGGCCGAGGAGGCGCTGGGCGAGGAGGCGCCCTATCTCCTGACGGAGGGGCAGAGGGTGGCAGGCGCCTCGCGGCCCGTTCCGCAGGTGGACGAGGCCGAGCTCGCCCGGCGGCGCGAGGCGGTGCTGGCCTTCCGGCCGGCGGGCGCGTCGCCCAGGCCCGGCGTGCCGCAACCGGAGCCGGAGATTCCGGCAGGGCCCCGAGCTGCGCGGTATGGTTGCGGAGATCGTCCGAGAGGAGCTGCGCGGCGCGCTCGGCGAGCGCATCACCCGCAACGTGCGGCGCATGGTCCGGCAGGAGATCGAGACCGAGCTCGCCGCCCGCGCCCTGGAGCGCCCGGCGGACGAGGCCTAGCCCGCCCGGCGAGCCGGAGGACTAGCCCGCCCGCCGGGCCGCGCGTCAGGCCGCCTCGGCCTGGGCGGCGGCGTTGCGGCGCTCGCTCTCCTCGCGCGACAGCGCGACGGAGGTGCGCACGCCGCGGCCGACGAAGTCCATCAGCCCGCCGACGACGCGCTCGTTGGGATCGATCCCGGCGCAGGAGAGCACCTCGCGGCCGTCGCGCGAGCGCGCCCAGCGGGCGATCTGATCGGGTCCGTTGCCGTATTTCTTGTCGTCCGCGATGGCGTCATCGAGCGCCGCCAGCACCACGGCGGCGAAGAGCTTCCGCGCCCTGTTGCCCTGCTCGTGATTGTATGCGGTACCATCGACGAGATCGGCCATAGGTGGTTCTCCGTTGCTGTTCCTGCGGCGACCCCGAAGGCCGCGCCGTATGTTTCCGCCGGTGCGACGCCGTGCGCTGGCCCGTGGACGGGCCGGGGCGTGCTTGCCGGGCTGCGTCGCTCTACATGTCACATCGGTGACGCTTCTGCTATGCCGCAGATGCATACCTCCTATGCGAACTGGCCCCGGCCCGCCGGGGTTCCCTCAACCGGTGGCGGTTGCCCGGGCTGGGGGCGCGGGATATAGCCCCGCCACCTTCTCCAAATCCTGCCTGGCGGTGCTCGTGAATGCCCAAGATCAACGGTAACGAGATACGGCCCGGCAACGTGCTCGAGCATCAGGGCGGCCTCTGGTCCGCGGTGAAGGTCGATCACGTGAAGCCCGGCAAGGGCGGCGCCTTCGCCCAGGTGGAGATGCGAAACCTGCGCAACGGCTCGAAGCTCAACGAGCGCTTCCGGTCCGCCGACAAGGTCGAGCGCGTGCGCCTGGAGCAGAAGGACCAGCAATTCCTCTACGAATCCGACGGGATGCTGGTGTTCATGGATCAGGAGAGCTTCGAGCAGATCGAGATCCCGGCCGAGATCCTGGGCGAACGCCGGCCCTTCCTCCAGGACGGGATGGTGATCCAGGTCGAGTATCACGAGGCCGAGGCCCTGAGCGCGCAGCTCCCGCAGAAGGTCACCTGCGAGATCGTCGAGACCGAGCCCGTGGTGAAGGGTCAGACCGCCGCCAACAGCTTCAAGCCGGCGCTCCTCGACAACGGCGTGCGCATCAGCGTGCCGCCCTTCGTGGGGCAGGGCGAGCGGGTGGTCGTGAACACCGAGACGATGGAATATTCCGAGCGGGCATGACGTCGCGTCGTCATCCGGGCTCGGCCGTCACCCCGGCCGGTCCGGCCGTCATTCCCGGCCCCACGCGGTCGAATCGCAGGTAGGCGAGGGCCCGGTCGCCGGCCCGGGTCCGCAGCGTGCCGACCGCCTTGCCGTCCCGCTCGATCGCGGCGCCGGGCTCGGCCGGACCGGCCACCCCGACGCGCGCGAGGCCTTTGCGCAGGGCGGTCTTGTGCTTCATCCGGGCGGTGACCTCCTGCCCGACATAGCAGCCTTTGCGGAAGTCCACGCCGCGCAGGCGCTCGAAGCCCATCTCGAGTACGTAGCTCTCCTCGGGGATGAGCTCGATCCCCGTCGCCGGCACGGCGTGCTCGACGCGCAGCGCATCCGGCAGGTCCGGCCCGGCGGCGGCCCCGTAGAGGCGCCATCCGAGCGCCGCGGCGCGCGGGTCGGGAAAGGCGCCCTCCGGCGCGTCGCCCTGGCCGGTCCGGACCGCCACGTCCGTGGGCGCGATGCCGACGTCGCGGCGCAGGCGGTACATGGCGAGGCGCCGCGCCAGGCCCTCGGCCGCGGGCGTCGCCACGTCGAGCCAGATCGCGTCCGCCGCGGGGACCATCAGGAAGTCCACGAGGTACTTGCCCTGCGCGTTCAGGAGCGCGGCGTATACCGGCCCCCGCTCCAGGCCGCCCACGTCGTTGGTCACCAGGTCCTGGAGGAAGGTCACCCGGTCGGCGCCGGTGACGGCGAGGACGATGCGCGCTGGCGTGTCGGTCATGCTCTGCCCTCCTACGGCGCCGCCCGATATAGGCGTCCAGGCGGCCCAGCGACAGGAGGGTGCGATGGCGCGCGCGCCGATATCGGTGGTGATCCCCACGCTGGACGCCGAAGGGGCGCTGGGCTCGCTCCTGGCGGATCTCGTGGCGGGCGCGGACCTCCTGCGCGAGGTGATCGTCTCGGATGGCGGCTCGGCGGACGGGACCGTGGCGGCGGCCCTGGGGGCCGGCGCTGACGTGGTGGAGGGCGCGGCCGGCCGGGGGGGGCAGATCGCGCGCGGCTGCGCGGCCGCGGCGGGCGATTGGATCTGGGTGCTCCATGCCGATACCGGGCTGCCCCCGGGCTGGTCGGAGGCGGCGGCCGCGCATCTGTGGCGGGGCGGCGCGGGCTGGGCGCGCTTGGCCTTCCGGTCGGACGCCCCGGCGGCGCGGCGCGTGGCCGCCTGGGCGAACTGGCGCGCGCGGCGCCTCGGCCTGCCCTATGGCGACCAGGGGCTGCTCCTGCCGCGCGCGATGCTGGCGGAGGCGGGCGGCTTCGAGGACGTGCCCCTCATGGAGGACGTGCGCCTCGCGCGGCGCCTGCGCGGACGGCTGCGGGAGATGGACCTCACGGTGACCACCTCGGCAGAGCGCTACGAGCGGGAAGGGTGGACCCGCCGGGGCGCGCGGAACCTGTCGCTGATGGCGCGGCACGCGGCCGGCGCCTCGCCCGAGGACCTCGCGGCGCGCTATCGCCGCTAGGCCGCGTGCAGCGCCGAATAGGCGCCGCCCAGAGCCAGCAGCTCCTCGTGGCGGCCGGCCTCCACCACGCGCCCCTCGTGCAGGACCACGATCCGGTCGGCGCCGCGGATGGTGGAGAGCCGATGCGCGATCACCAGGGTCGTGCGCCCTTCCGACGCCCGCTCGAGCGCGGCCTGCACCAACGCCTCCGAGCGGGTGTCGAGCGCGCTCGTCGCCTCGTCCAGCAGGAGCACCGGCGCGTCCTTGAGGATCGCGCGCGCGATCGCGACGCGCTGGCGCTGCCCGCCGGAGAGGTTGGCCCCCCGGGGGCCCACCGGCGTCTCGAGGCCGAGCGGCAGGCGGACGAGGAACTCGGTCACCGCCGCGGCCTCCAGCGCGGCGGCCAGGGCGCCCTCGTCCACCTCGCGGCCGAGGGTCACGTTCTCGCGCAGGGTCTCGTCGAAGAGGAGGGCCTCCTGGCTCACGGCGCCGATCGCGGCGCGCAGGGCCGGCACGTCCACCTCCTCGACCGGCACGCCGGCGATGGTCACGCGCCCCGAAGAGGGCAGGGCGAGCCGCGTGAGCACGTCGAACAGCGTCGACTTGCCGGCCCCCGACGCGCCCACCAGCGCGGTCGTGCGCCCGGCCGGGGCGGTGAACGTCGCCCCCCGCAGGACCGGCAGCGCGCCATAGGAGAGGTGCACGTCCTCGAACGCGATCTCCGGCGCGCCGGGGGGCAGGGGGCGGGGCGCGGCGGGCGGTTTGATCCGCGGGCGCTCGTCCATCATCCGGTAGACCCGCTCGAGCGAGGCGGCTGCCGTCTGCACCGCGCCGGCCACGCCGCCGAGCTTGCGCAGCGGCTGGAAGGCCAGCGCCATCGCGGTGAAGAAGGCCATGAACTGGCCCAGCGACTTCTCGCCCGAGGCGACCTCGGCCCCGCCGAAGGCCAGGACGAGGACGAAGCCGATCCCGGTGATCACGTCGATCAGTGCCGGCAGCATCGCGGTCGAGCCCGAGAGCCGGATCTGCCCGTCGACGATGCGGGCCACGGTGCGGCGGAAGCGCGCGAGCTGATAGGCCTCCATCGCGTTGAGGCGGATCGGGCGCAGGCCGTGGAAGATCTCGTCCAGCCGGGTCGAGCGGTCGCCGGCGATCATCCGCATCCGCCGCGACTTGCGTCGGATGTAGCGCTGCAGGACGATCGCCGGCAGCAGGAGGAGCGGCACCCCCGCGAGCGCCAGGCCCGCCCAGAGCGGGTCGATCGCGATGGCGACCACCATCAGCGAGACGAGCGCGATCACGTCGCGGAAGACCGAGGTGATCATCGTCCGCCAGACCTGTTGCAGGACGGTGGTGTCGCCCTGCACCCGCTCCATCAGGGCGCCGGGGTTGGTGCGCGAGAGGTACGCCCCGTCCAGCGTCATCAGATGCGCCAGCAGGTCGCCCTGCATCGCGGTCGTGCTCGTCTGCGAGACGCGGGTGAGCAGGAGCTTGGACACCACCGAGGAGACCGCGCGCAGCAGGAACAGGCCCATGATCGCGCCCCCGACCCAGGGGATCGCGGAGGTCTGCCCGGCGACGAAGACGCGGTCGAAGAGCGGCTGGAGCATCCAGCTCACCGCGCCGAGGGCGCCGCCCTCCAGCACCATGAAGAGCGCGGCCACGGCCAGGAGCGGCAGGTGCGGGCGCAGGTAGCCGCGGAACAGCCGGGCGAAGAGCGGGCCGGTGCGGTAGCGCGGATCGGGGGCGGTCTCGGCGGTGGTCATGCGCGGCGTCCCGGACCGCCCAATCGCGGCGCCCCCGGGTAGCGCGGCACCCGCCGCCGGGCAAGGCGGGGCTGGACCGGCCCCCGCGCCGGCGCTAGGCCCGCGCGGCCCGACCATGGAGATTGGCCCGATGACCCTCGCCCGCGGCCGCGGCCACCTGGCCATCCCCGGCCCCTCGGTGGTGCCCGACCGCGTCCTGCGCGCCATGCACAGGGCCTCCCCGAATATCTACGACGGCGAGCTCACCGAGATGGTGCCCGGGATCGTCCGCGACCTCAAATCCGCCGCGCGCACGGCCGGGGAGGCGGCGATCTACATCGCCAACGGGCACGGCATGTGGGAGGCGGCGCTGGCCAACACCTGCTCGCGCGGGGACCGGGTGCTGGCGCTCGCGACGGGGCGGTTCGGCCATGGCTGGGCCGGCAGCGCGCGGCGCCTGGGGATCGAGGTCGAGACACTGGAGTTCGGCGCCGCGCCCGTCGATCCCGCCCTGGTCGAGGACGCGCTGCGCCGGGATGCCGGCGCGACCTTCCGCGCCGTCCTGGCGGTGCAAGTGGACACGTCGACCTCGGTCCTCAGCGACCTCTCGGCGATCCGGGACGCGATGGACGCGGCGGGGCATCCCGCGCTCCTGATGGCGGACTGCATCGCCTGCCTCGGCGTCGACCGGCTGGAGATGGACGACTGGGGCGTCGACGTCGCGATCACCGGCTCGCAGAAGGGGCTGATGACGCCGCCGGGGCTGGGCTTCGGGTTCTTCAACGAGCGGGCGGACGCGGCGCGCGAGCATGCCGACCTCGCCAGCGGCTACTGGGACTGGCGCCCGCGCGCCCGGCCGAAGGGGTTCTACGAGTATTTCAACGGCACGGCGCCGACGCACCACCTCTACGGCCTGCGCGAGGCGCTGGACATGCTGGTGCACGAGGAGGGCGTGGAGGCCGCCTGGCGCCGCCACGAGGTCCTGGCGCGCGCGGTCTGGGCGGCGGCCGACATGTGGTGCGAGGGCGGGGCGATGTCGTTCGTCGTGGCCGACCCGGCGCACCGGAGCCGGGCGGTCACGGCCTTCGCGATGGAGCGGGCCGCCGAGCTGCGCGCCTGGACCGAGGCGCGCGCCGGCCTCACCCTCGGGATCGGGCTGGCGGAGCCCGGGGCGGCGCGGCCGGCGATGTTCCGCATCGGGCACATGGGCCATCTCGACGCGCACATGCTGCTGGGCACCCTCGGGGTGATCGACGCGGGGTTGCGCGCGCTCGGCCTGCCCGCGGGGGCCGGCGCGCTGGACGCGGCGGCGGCGGTGGTCGCGCGGGCCTAGGCGGCGGCGCGGGCGCGCTGGCCCAGAACCATCGCGCGGTCCAGGGCCCAGGCGGCGACGAGCGCGGCCGGCAAGCCCGCGGCGACCCAGAGCGTCATCAGCGCGATCGCGATCACCGCGCCGATCGAGACGACGCAGGCGGCGCGGTAGTCGGGCGCGACGCCCGGTCGGTCGTCTTGCATGATGCGGCCTCCGAGGTCTCCTGCCGACTCAGCATAGCCGGGAGGCGCGCCCTGCCAAGGTCAGCCGCGCGCCGCGGCCGCCAGCGCGCGGGGCAGGGCCGCGGCGAGCCGGTCCAGATCGGGCCCCGTGCCGGCGGAGATGCGGATGCACCGGTCGAGCGGGGCGGCCCCCGGCATGCGCACGAAGACTCCCTCGGCGGCGAGCGCCTGCAGGACCGCGGCGGCGAAGGCGCCGTCCCGGCCGCAGTCCACGGCGACGAAGTTGGTCGCCGACGGCCGCGTCGAGAGGGCGCTCGCCGCAGCGATCTCCCCGATCCGGTCCCGCGCGGCGGCGATGACGTCGACGGTGCGCGCCAGGTGCCCGGGATCCGACAGGGCGCCCATCGCCCCGGCCTGCGCGACGCGGCCGACGCCGAAATGGTTTCGCACCCGGTCGAAGGCGGCGATCAGGTCCGGGTGCCCGATGGCATAGCCGACGCGCAGGCCCGCGAGCCCGTGCGCCTTCGAGAAGGTGCGCATCCGCAGGACCTGGCGGTTCGACACGTCCCAGGACGGGATGGCGTCCGCGGGCGCGGTGTCGGCATAGGCTTCGTCCAGGATCAGGAGCGCGCCGGGGGGGAGCGCGGCGATCATCGCCTCGATCCGCCCGGCGGGGTGCCACGACCCCATCGGATTGTCGGGATTGGCGAGGTAGATCAGCGCCGCGTGGGTCCGCGCGGCCTCGGCCAGGAGGGCGTCCGGGTCCTCGTGGTCGCCGTCGTAGGGGACGCGGGCGAGCGTGCCGCCATTGCCGGCGACGTGGTAGGCGAAGGTCGGGTAGGCGCCGGCCGAGGTGACGGCGGTGCGTCCCGGCGCGATGGTCAGGCGCGCGAGCGTGCCCAGGAGGCCGTCGATCCCCTCGCCGACGACGACGCATCCGGGCGGCACGCCGTGGAGGGCGGCGATGGCGCCGCGCAGGTCGTGCGCCTCGGGATCGCCGTACATCCAGGCGGAGGCGGCGGCCTTGCGTATCGCGTCCAGGGCGGCCGGGGAGGGGCCGAACACGCTCTCGTTGGCGCCGAGCCGGGCGGCGAAGGGCGCGCCGCGGCGGCGCTCGAGGGTCTCGGGCCCGGTGAAGGGCACGGTGGGCGGCAGGGCGGCGGCGATGTCGGTCAGTCGGTGCATGATGTCCTCGTGGCGGCCTCGTGGCGGGGCGGCTCCCGCCCGTCGTCGGCGCCTGCGGCGCCTCCTCCCGTTGGGCCGGGCGGGGGGCCGCCGCCCCCCGCGCCCCCCGCTCAGGTCATCTCGCCCAGGCGCGCGCGGGCGGCCTCGAGGCGGGCCTCGTCGGCCTCGCGGGCGGCGAGGTTGGCCTCGGTCTCGGCCACCACCTCGGGCGGGGCGGAGACGGCGAAACTGGGGTTGCCCAGGCGGCCGCGCAGGCCGCCGAGCTCCTTGGCGAGCTTGACCAGGGCCTTGTCCAGGCGCGCCTTCTCGGCTGCGACGTCGATGACGCCGGCCAGGGGCAGGACGTAGGTCGCGCCGGCGACGGGAACCGTGGCGGCGCCCTTGGGGGCTGCGCCCTCGGTTATGCTCTCGACCCGGGCAAGGCGTTGGAGAAGCGCGAAATTCCCGGCCTCGTAGCGGGCCGCGTCCGCGGAGCGCTCGGTCGCGACGAGGGGGAGGATGGCGCCTGCGGGGACGTTCATCTCGCCGCGCACGGAGCGGATGCCCTCGATGAGGGAGACGACCCAGGCGATTTCCGCGTCGGCGGCTTCATCGTTGAGATCGCCGGCAAATTCCGGCCAGGGGGTGAGGGCGAGCATGGCGTCGCGGGGGGCGAGGCTGGACCAGAGGCTCTCGGTCACGAAGGGCATGACCGGGTGCAGCAGGATCAGGCAGCGGTCGATGACCCAGGCGAGGGTGGCCTGCGTTTGCGCTTTGAGATCAGCGTCTTCGCCGGTGAGGAGGGGCTTGGAGAGCTCCAGGTACCAGTCGCAGACCGTGCCCCGGACGAAGGCGTAGGCGCCGCGGGCGGCGTCGTCGAACCGGTAGGCCTCGAGGGCCGCGTCGTGGGCGGCGAAGGCGCGGGCGGTCTCCCCGACGATCCAGGAATTGACCGGGCACAATCCTTGCACATCCGATGCACGATCCATGCGCATGGGATGCGCATCCCAGGCGCCGTTGAGCTCGGCGAAGCGGGCGGCGTTCCAGAGCTTGGTTGCGAAGTTGCGGTAGCCCTCGATCCGCTTGGTCGAGAGGCGCAAGTCCCGGCCCATGGCGGCCATGGAGGCGAGGGTGAAGCGCACCGCGTCGGCGCCGTAGGTGTCGATGAGGTCGATCGGGTCGAGCACGTTGCCGAGCGACTTCGACATCTTGGCGCCCTTCTCGTCGCGGACGAGGGCGTGGACGTAGACGGTGTCGAACGGGCGCTGCCCGACCACGGCGTACTGCATCATGATCATCCGGGCGACCCAGAAGAAGATGATGTCGAAGCCGGTGATCAGGGTCGAGGTGGGGAAGTACTTGGCCATCGCCTCGGTGTCCTCGGGCCAGCCGAGCGTGCCGATGGGCCAGAGGCCGGAGGAGAACCAGGTGTCTAGGACGTCGGGGTCTTGATAAAGGAGGACTTGGTACGACCCATCCTCCCATGTCACGGCGGCAGGAATACTCCCCGGAGCCGTCCCATCGCGCGATGCCGAACGCTCGATGAGATCGACATAGTCTTCCCTTTGGACAACGTGGACTGAGACGGGTGCCCCTAATGCTTCGCGATAGTAGTCTTGGGCCAAACGGATCGCGTTGCTTTCGGTTGAGGAACAGAACCGCTTGGTGCCACCATAATCCCCACCCGACGGCTGGGTATCTGGCCCATACCAAACCGGTATCCGGTGCCCCCACCAGAGCTGGCGGGAGATGGTCCAGGGCTCGATGTTCTCCAGCCAGTGCTCGTAGACCTTGCGGTCCTGGTCGGGGAGGATGGTGATCTCGCCCGAGCGCACCGCGTCCAGGGCGGGTCCCACGATCTTGGCGGTGTCGACGAACCACTGGTCGGTCAGCATGGGCTCGATGACGACCTTCGAGCGGTCGCCCATGGGCTGCATGATCTGCTTGGGCTCGACCAGGGGGACGAGGGCGTCCGGCTCGGTGCGCATTTCGCCGCCTTCCTCGGGGGCGAGGGGGGGCATGGTCGACGCGCTGCCCGCCGGGCCGTCATCCTCGGACTCGATCCGAGGATCTCCACGGCCCGGGCGGGCGTCGGGACCGGGAGATCCTCCGGTCGAGCCGGAGGATGACGGCGGGGCGGCGGGGGACGACGGCGGGGCGGCGGGGGACGACGCGGCCGGGGAGGCGGATGCCGCCGCGGGTTCGGCCCTCTTCGGGGCACCGAGGCGCGGGTCGGTCTCGGGGACCATGACGGCGAGGCCCTCCGCGGTGATCTCCTCGACGACCTTCGCCCGCGCTATGAGGCGGTCCAGCCCGCGCAGGTGCTCGGGGACGAGGTTGATCTCAGTGACGTCGGCCGGTGCCTCGGCACCCTCGGCGATGGCCCGGGCGCGGGCGGCGGCCTCCTCGTAGGGCAGGCCGTCGGCGCGCATGGCGCCCTTCGTGTCCATGAGGGCGTAGAGCGGGATGCCGTTCCGGGTGGCGACGCCGTGGTCGTTGAAGTCGTGGGCGCCGGTGATCTTGACGGCGCCGGAGCCGAAGGCGGGGTCGGGGTACTCGTCGGTGATGATGGGGATCATCCGGCGGTGCGCCTTGGGGCCGACCGGGATCTCCACGAGTTTCCCGACGATCGGCGCATAGCGTTCATCCGACGGGTGGACCGCGACGGCGCCGTCGCCGAGCATGGTCTCGGGCCGCGTCGTGGCGATGGAGATCCAGTCGCGCGTCTCCCGAAGGGTGACGGCGCCGTCCTCGTCGCGCTCGATATACTCATAGGTCTCACCGCCTTGGAGCGGATACCTGAAGTGCCACATGAAGCCGGGCGTCTCGACGTTCTCGACCTCCAGGTCGGAGATCGCGGTCTCGAACTTGGGGTCCCAGTTCACCAGGCGCTTGCCGCGGTAGATCAGGCCCTTGTGATACATGTCGACGAAGACGCGGATGACGGCGTCGTGGAAGTTGCCCTCCTCGCCCGCGGGTGCGCCGGGGGCGCCGGACATGGTGAACGCCTCGCGCGACCAGTCGCACGACGCGCCCAGGCGCTTGAGCTGGCCGATGATGGTGCCGCGGCTCTCCCGCTTCTGCTTCCAGACCCGGGCGGTGAACTCGTCGCGGGACATGTCGGTGCGCTTGACGCCCTCCTTGGCCAGCTCGCGCTCCACGACCATCTGCGTCGCGATGCCGGCATGGTCGGTGCCCGGCTGCCAGAGCGTGTCGAAGCCGCGCATGCGGTGCCAGCGGGTCAGCACGTCCTGCAGCGTGGCGTTGAAGGCGTGGCCCATGTGCAGGACGCCGGTGACGTTGGGGGGCGGTATGAGGACGCTGAACGTCTCCTCGCGCCGCGCGCCGGCCCCGGCGGCGAAGGCGGCGGCCTCCTCCCAGCGGGCGTAGGTCGCGGCCTCGCCGGCCGGATCGTGGGATTTCTCGAGCGGCATGGCGGGACCTTGGGGCGGAGGACGGGCGGGGCCGGATAGCGCGGGCGCGGGGGCATTGGAAGTCGTGGCGCCATGCCGCTGGCGCGCCGGGGCCGCGCGCCCTAGATCGCCGGGGGAACCACGAGGAGCGCGACATGCAGAGTTTCGGCAAGAGCCAGGCCGTCCGCCGGACCGAGGACCTGCGCTTCCTGCGCGGGGCGGGGCGGTACGTGGACGACATCGCGCCCCAGGGGGCGCTGCATGCGATGGTCGTGCGCTCGCCGGTGGCGCATGCGGCGCTGCGCGGCGTGGACGGCGCCGAGGCGGCGGCGATGGAGGGGGTGGCCTGCGTCCTGACGGGGGCGGATCTCGGCGGGATCGACGGGACGATGTCGTTCTACGCGATGGAGAACGCGGACGGCACGCCCTCGGCGGCGCCGGAGCGGCCGCTCCTGGCGCGCGGGCGCGTGCGCTTCGTGGGCGAGCCGGTGGCGCTCGTGGTGGCGGCGACGCTCCAGCAGGCGCGCGACGCGGCCGAGGCGGTCGTGATCGACTATGACGAGCTGCCGGTGAAGATGGACGTGGCCGAGGGGGGCGAGGCGCTCCACGAGGAGGCGCCCGCCAATGTCTGCATGGACTGGGAGATGGGCGACCGGGCGGCGACGGACGCGGCCTTCGCGCGCGCGGCGCGCGTCGTGCGCGGGCGGATCGAGGACAACCGGGTGATCGCCGCCTCCCTCGAGCCGCGCGGCGCCTACGCCGAATGGGGGGCCGACGGGCGCGTGCACCTGTGCTTCAACGGGCAGGGCGTGTGGGGCCTGAAGCGCGAGCTGGCGCGGGTCCTGGGGATCGACGCGGGCCGGGTGCGGGTGACGAACCCGGACGTCGGCGGCGGCTTCGGGATGAAGGCGCCGGCCTATCCGGAGTACTTCCTCATCGCGGAGGCCGCGCGGCGCGTGGGCGCGCCGGTGCGCTGGATGTCGGAGCGCACGGAGGCGATGCTGTCGGACAATGGCGGCCGGGACCTCGTGAGCGAGGCGGAGATGGCGTTCGACGCCGAGGACCGCCTCATCGGCTACCGGGTCGACACGCTGTGCAACCTGGGCGCCTACGTCTCGGAATACGGGCAGGGCGTGCAGACGGAGTGCTTCGCCAAGGTGCTTACGGCGGCCTATGACGTGCAGGCGGCGCACATGCGCTGCCGGGGCGTGTTCACCAACACGGTGCAGGTGGACGCCTATCGCGGGGCCGGGCGGCCGGAGGCGATCTACGTCATGGAGCGGATGATGGATCTCGCGGCGCGCGAGCTCGGGGTGGACCCCTGGGAGCTGCGCCGGCGGAGCTTCGTGCGGGAGTTCCCCTACGTGACCGCGACGGGGGAGACCTACGACGTGGGCGACTTCCCGCGGGTGATGGACCGCGTCGCCGCGGAGGCCGACGCGGCCGGCCTGCCCGCGCGGCGGGCCGAGGCGCAGCGGCGCGGCAAGCTGCTGGGGCAGGGGCTGTGCTACTATATCGAGTCGATCCTGGGCAATCCGAGCGAGGGCGCGCGGGTGGTCTTCGGGGAGGACGGGCGCGTGCAGCTCCATGTCGGCACGCAGTCGAACGGGCAGGGGCACGAGACCGTCTACGCCCGGTTCCTGGCCGATCACACGGGGATCGAGATGGACCTCATCGACGTGATCCAGGGGGATTCGGACATCATCGCGCGGGGCGGCGGCACCGGGGGGTCGCGTTCGGTCACCGTCCAGGGGACCGCGACGCTGCGCACGGCGGAGGTCCTGCGAGAGGGGTTCGGCGCGTTCCTCGCGGAGCGCGAGGGCGTGGAGGCCGGCGAGGTCCAGTTCGACGACGAGCGGTTCCGGATCGCGGGGAGCAACCTCGCGCCGACGATGATGGAGGCGGCCGGGATGGCGCGCGAGGCCGGGCGCACGGACCTCCTCGACCGGGCCGAGCGCACCAAGCTGCCGGGGCGGTCCTATCCCAACGGCGCGCACCTCACGGAGGTGGAGATCGACCCCGACACCGGGCAGGTCGAGGTCGTGCGCTACGTGGTGGCGGACGATTTCGGCAACCTCATCAATCCGATGCTGGCCGAGGGCCAGGTGCATGGCGGGGTCGCGCAGGGGATCGGGCAGGCCGTCACCGAGCGGGTGGTCTACGACGACCAGGGCCAGCTCCTGACCGCGAGCTTCATGGATTACGGGATGCCGCGGGCCCATGACGTGCCGATGATCGCCTTCTATTCCGAGCCGGTGCCGTCGACCGCCAACGTGCTGGGAATGAAGGGCTGCGGCGAGGCGGGGACCGTGGGCGCGCTGGCGGCCGTGGCCAACGCGGTCGCCGACGCCTTGGCGCCGCTGGGCATCCGCGACGTGCAGATGCCGTTCACCCCGGTGCGGATGTGGGAGGCCCTGCGCGCCGGCGAGGGGGAACGGATCGCGGCGGAGTAGGCGGCGCCGGCGCCGGGCCGAGGCCGGGCGTCGCTCCGGACGGGAGGGCGCGGGGCGGCGCCCGGATCGGTCGGGACGGCAGGGTCAGCGGCGCAGGATGAGGCAGGTGGTGGAGGCGGTCGCGTGCAGGCAGCCGTCCGCCAGGGCGCGGATCTCGGCCCGCGCGGCGGCGGTGGACCGGCCGGAATGGTCGACCGTGCCGGTGCATTCGACCTCGACGTCCAGGGGGATGCCGCGGATCAGGTTCACCTTGTATTCCAGGGTGGTGTAGGCCGCGCCGGCGGGCAGGGTCGTCATCACGGCGCAGCCCATCGCGCTGTCGAGCATGGCGCCGTACCAGCCGCCGTGCACCGTGCCCATCGGGTTGACATGGCCCCAGCGGGGCGTGCCGCGGAAGGTCGCGCGGCCCTCCGCCACGTCCGTCAGGGCGAGGCCCATCGCCTCGGCCATGGGCGGGGCGGCGTGGCGGCCCTCGATCATGCCGCGCAGAAAGGCGAGGCCCGCGAGCGCGGCGGCCTCCTCCGGCGGGAGGAGGTCGGCGGGGCCTCGGGCGAAGCGGATCGGCATGGCGGGGATATGCCCCGCGGCGCCGGCGGGCGCCAGGGCGGGGGCGTATGGTCATCGTCCGGCCCCGGCGCTAGGGCGGCCGCCGAAGCGGAGCGGAGAGACCCCGATGCACGGCAGCGCGAACCTCAACGTGATGATAAAGGCGGCGCGCCGCGCCGGGCGCTCGCTGTCCAAGGATTTCCGCGAGGTCGAGCAGCTCCAGGTCGGGGTGAAGGGGCCGGGCGACTTCGTGAGCCGCGCCGACATCGCCGCGCAGAAGATCCTGCGCGAGGACCTCCTGGGCACGCGCCCGAACTACGGCTTCCTCGGCGAGGAGGAGGACGAGATCGCCGGCACGGACCCGACGCGGCGCTGGATCGTGGACCCGCTCGACGGGACGACGAACTACCTCCACGGGATGCCGCACTGGGCGGTGTCGGTCGCGCTCGAGCACAAGGGCGAGGTGATCGCCGGGGTGATCCACGATCCGACCAAGGACGAGACCTTCGTCGCCGAGAAGGGGCTCGGCGCCTATCTCAACGAGAAGCGCATCCGGGTGTCGGGGCGGCGGCGGATGATCGAGTCGGTGTTCGCGACCGGCCTGCCCTTCGGCGGGCGCCGCGAGCTGCCCGCGACCCTCAAGGACCTCGCGCGGCTGCTGCCGGTGACGGCCGGGGTGCGGCGATGGGGGGCGGCGTCGCTGGACCTCGCCTACGTGGCGGCGGGTCGATACGAGGGGTTCTGGGAGCGCGGGCTCCATGCCTGGGACATGGCCGCCGGCATCGTGATCGCGCGCGAGGCCGGGGCGCTCGTCGAGCCGCTGGAGCCCGGGGCGGACATGCTCTCGGGCGGGGCGGTGATCGCCTGCGCGGAGCCGCTCTTCGACGAGTTCGCCAGGGTCATCCGCGCGGCCTAGCGGCGGGGCACGCGGGGGACGCCGCTGCGGACGTAGACCGCCTGCGGATGGTCCGGGTGCCCGTGCGTGCGGCGCCAGAAGGCCGGGCCGCCCAGCCGCGCGAAGACCGGCAGCGTGGCGACGAGCCCGGCGAGGAAGCCGCCCGCATGCGCCCAGTAGGC
Organism: uncultured Alphaproteobacteria bacterium; assembly: GCA_963833115.1. Taxonomy (GTDB): domain Bacteria; phylum Pseudomonadota; class Alphaproteobacteria; order Rhodobacterales; family Rhodobacteraceae; genus Hasllibacter. Next base: position 1,718,467 of record CAWHWS010000002.1, read on the forward strand.
GACGCCGCCGCCGCTCGTGGGGGTCATCGCGCCGTTGAGGAGCTGCAGCCCGAACCAGGCGCCCAGGACGATCCAGGCGGGGATCGGGACGATCTTGATCAGGATCACGATGATGAAGAGGACGTCCACCTTCGCGCGCGGGAAGAGCAGGAGGTAGCCGCCCATCACGCCCGCGACGGCGCCGGACGCGCCCACCGTCGGCACCGGGGAGGACGGGTCCGACAGGACGTGCGCCGCCGCCGCCGCGAGCCCGGTGCCGAGGTAGAAGCCGAGGAAGCCCAGATGGCCGAGCTCGTCCTCCATGTTGTCGCCGAAGATCCACAGGAACAGCATGTTGCCGATGATGTGCATCCAGCCGCCATGGAGGAACATCGAGGTGAGCGCCGTCCAGGGGTCGAGGCCGGCGGCGACCTCCGCCGGGATCAGGGCGTAGCCGTCCCAGACGGCGAAGAGCGCGCGGGGGTCGTTCAGCGAGCCCGCATAGGCGAGGAACGCCAGCGCGTTGAGGGCGATGAGCGTCCAGACGACCCAGGGGGTGCCGCGCGAGGGGTTGTGGTCGCGGATCGGGAACATGGGGCGCGACGTGGCGCGCGGCGGCGAGGGCGTCAAGCGGGCGGCTTGACCGGGGCGGCGGACGCGCCATCCTTGCGGGTCATGCGAACGATGCTCCTCACCGCCGCGATGCTCCTGGCCGGGGCCGCCGCCTCGGCGCAGGACTGCCCCGCCGCGCCCGCCATCGCGCCAGAGGCCGATCCGCTCCACGAGGCGCTCCGCGCGGCGCCGGATGCCGGGGCGGCGGGGCGGCTCTCGTCGGAGCTGTGGCGGCTCTGGACGCGGGCGCCGGACGAGGCGGCGCAGGCGCTCCTGGACCGGGGGATGGCGGCGATCCGGGTCGGGGACCTGATCGGCGCGGAGGCGGCGCTGGAACGGCTCGTGGCGTATTGCCCGGATTATGCCGAAGGCTGGAACCAGCGGGCGTTCGGGCGCTTCCTGGCCGGGCGGCTCGCCGAGGCTCTGGGCGACCTCGACCGGGCGCGGGCGCTCTCGCCGCGGCATCTGGGGGTGCTGACGGGCCGGGGGATGACCTTGATGCGGCTGGGCCGGGAGGCGGAGGCGCACGAGACGATCCGCGAGGCGCTGCGGCTCAACCCGTGGCTCGCCGAGCGCGCGCTGCTGCCGGAGGGGGAGCGGAACGCCGTGGACCTCTAGCCCGGCGGCGTGCCGGCCGGGGGCGATCGGCGGGCGATCGGCGGGCGCGGGCGCTGCGTCGGGGGTGCCCCGGCGGCGTTCCGGCCCATTCGGGAGCGTCGCTCCGGGCCGGGCGTTGCCGGCGCCGGGCACCGCCCGGCGCCTGGCCCAACGCCGGGCGGCGCCGCCCGGCGCCGGCCGGGGGCGGGAGCCTTTCCGGTCCGGGCGCCGCTCGCGGCGTCGGCCGCCGCGTCCCCGGGGTGGAGGCGCCGGCCGCGCGGGAGCGCGATGCCGGGCGGGGTCGGCGCGGAACGGGCCCGGTCCGGTGCGCGGTCCGGCCGCCCGCTTGCCCGGGACGGACGAGGGGCCTAGTCCGCCGGGGATGCGGGCGTGGTGGAACCGGTAGACACACCGAACTTAAAATTCGTCGGCCTAGGCCATGCGGGTTCGAGTCCCGCCGCCCGCACCATCTACAGGCTTTCTCTCATAGCCCCCGCATTCTAGACCGTCCGTCCACCAATCATCCGCAAGATGGATCCCAGGATTGCACTCCGAGACGGGTAGACGTCCCCCGTTTGCCGGGCAGGCATTCAGGCACCGTATCCGGCTGCGAACGATCGAACATCGGGTCCGGGGCCGGCAATTCCTTCGCTTGCAGTCGCACTTCGGGACGTGCGTCAGGTCACGCGACCGCGTTGGACATCGGCCGTGCCGAGAAGATCAGGACGTCCGAGTACCGGCTCCGAGCAACCGCCAGACCGAACCTAGAACCTCGTCCCGCATCGGTCGGCTCACGACCCGTCGATCAGGGTACCCGCGTCCGCGACTGGCGCGATGGTCCCTCCCCCTGCCGCATCCTCGAACGCGCCGGGGGGCGGCGTCGTCATCGCGGCGATCGGCAGGCCTCCGGGGGCGGGACGCGCGGCGTCCGTCAGGTCCGGCAGGCAGGTCCTTCCATCCGCGGTCAGGACGCCGAGGGGCCGAGCGCCGGAGACCACGGGCAGGGCGAAGGTCCAGCCTGGAGCCGGGGTCGACCCGCTTTCACGGACATCCTGACGGTTCAGCCGAAGGTGTTTCCGATGACCCGCTCCCGCCCTGCCGACCTGCCGGAGTTTCGGCGTCGAATGGTCGATCTCGTCCGATCCGGCCGCACGCCCGATGAGTTGCCTCGTGGGTTCGAACCGCGTGCCGCGTCGATCGCCGGCCGGGTCCAGCGCGGCGATGCCGACGACGGCACGCGGCCCGACGTGATGGCCTACGCCGAGCGCGACGAGCTCGCGCGCCTGCGCCGTGAGAACTGGCAGGAGCGCGATGTCTCGGCAGAGGCCAAGGCCTCGTTCGCGGCGGCCCCGGACGGGCGTGCGAGCCGGATAGCGGACCGGGCGGGCCATTCGTCCCGTCCGAATCATGGCCCGCGTGTCGGGCGGTGCCGCTTCCGGCTTCTACGCTTGGCGCGACGGCCGACCGTCGGACCGGCGAGGACGCGATGCCGCCCTGCCGCGTCGTATCCGAACGGGTCACGCCGTCTCGCATGAGATATTAGGTGCACCGCGCGCTCATGCCGAGTGGCGTGCCGAGGGCCTCGAGATTGGGCGCGAGCGTGTCGCCCGGCCGATGCGCGAGGCCGGGATCACGGCGGTAAGCCGCAGGCGCCGAGCCGTCGCCATGACGATCCGCGCAGCGCGGCGGATCTCGGCCGGGGATCTCGTTCGGCGCGACGTCGGCGCTGACGGTCTCGGCGCGCTACGGGTGGCGGACATCACCTTCGGTCCGGCGGCCGCGGGCGTTCTCTTCCTCGCCGTCGTCCTCGATGCCCGGTCCAGACGGATCGCCTAGCGGGCCTTCAGCCACGACCCGAAAATCCGCCCGGTCCTCGATGCGCCCGGCATGGCCATCGCGTCACGCAAGCCCGAACGCGTTATACATCATAGCGATAAGGGGTCGCAGTCCACATCCTGGGCCTTCGGGCACCGCTGCCGGGCGGCGAACGTGCGGCCGTCGACCGGCCCCGCGGGCGGCGCTCTCGACGACGCCATGTGCGAGAGCTCCTTCGCCACGCTGGAATGCGAGCAGATCGACCGCCACCGCTTCGCCGCGAAGGCCGCGTCCCAGATCGCCGTGTTCCGCTTCATCGAGAGCTTCTACGACCCGTCGCGCCGGCACTCGTCCATCCGCTGCATGTCATCCGCCGAGTTCGAAGCCGCCCGCCGACCCCACCGTGTCCGGACGGGCGCGCCCGAACCCGAAAACTGTCCATGAACGCGGGTCAACTCCAGGAGACTGGGCGTCGATCGGCCGCGACGGGCGCGCGCCGCCAGGACTTCGGCCGATGCGGCGAGATCGGGTCCGATCGCCAGACCGGCCGTTCGACGACATCCCCGAACTGGTCTTCGGCGCGGACGGAGCGGACGTCCGGCTTCGTGCCACGAGCGGCCGCCGCACCTGCCCCGCCGCTCAAGCCACCGCAAGCGCCTCAATCTCGAACAACAGGCCCGGGATCGCGAGCCGGTTCACTCCGAGCAGCGTCATCGGTGGAGCATTGCCCGTCGGTCCGAAGCGCATCCCCAGCAGGTCGAAGTTCGCAAGCGCCTCGTCCACGTCGGTGGCGAACACCCCCAGCCGGACGACGTTGCCGAGGCCCATCTCGGCAGCGGTCAGCACCGCCTCCAGATTGTCCAGGGCCAGGCCGATCTGGCCGCGCATGTCGCCGGGATGCTTGGGGTTGCCCTCCGCGTCCACGGCGGCCTGGCCCGCGCAGATCAGTTGGCGCGTGTCGCCGTCGACGATCTCGGCCTGATTGTAGCCGAGCCTCAGCGACCAGTCCCACGGGTTCACGGCAGTGCGTTGCATGTCCAGTCGTCCCTTTCGCGTTGCGTGCGGACTGCATGTTGTGAAACGGTGCCGTTTTCTGTCACCGAACCTGCCATGGTCGAGCAATGGACATTCGCCTTCGCCACGACGCCCTCGTGCGAAGCCTGCGCCGCAACGGCACCTCGACCGTCGGCGATCTGGCGCAGGAGGTCGGCGCATCTCGCAGGACAGTCCTGCGCGACATCGGCGCGCTGCGTGAGCAGGGCTATCTCATCCACTCGGAGCCCGGACGCGGGGGCGGCGTGGGGCTCGATCCCCAGTCGGTGCAGACCACGGCGCGGCTCTCGGTCCCCGAGGTCTTCGCCCTCATCCTGGGCGTCGCGGCGATGCGGGCGGCGCGCAGCCTGCCGTTCTCCGATCTCGCCGATAGCGGGCTCGCCAGGATCGAGGGGGCGCTTCCTCCGGACAAGCTGCGCGACCTGCGCCGGTTCCTCGACTGCCTGCATGTCGGACGGCTCTCGCCGCGGCAGGACATCTCGGACATGGGCGCGATGGACGCCGCGCTCCTGCCCACGTTCGAGACCGCCTTTCTGAAGCGGCTGCGGCTACGGTTTCGCTACCGCGATGCGCAAGGGCGCCGGACCCGCCGCGAGGTCGAACCGCAGGCGATGCTCATCCTTCCGCCATTGTGGTATCTTGTCGGATGGGATCCCGCGCGAGGCGATTTCCGACACTTCCGGATGGACCGCATAGCCGAACCGGAGGTGATCCACGGCGCGACGTTCAAGCCGCGTCACGTGCCGTTCGAGGACGACGTCTGCCCTTACCGGGACCTGCCTCGCTGACCGTCGCAGAAGCCGACATTCGATCGCCTCGTGGCATCGGTCGAAGAGGGCTCGGAGCGGCCGGTCGTCCGCCTCCTGTGGTACGGTCCTCTGCCGGCATCCTGCGGGCGTCAGGGTGGTGATGGGGGATCGGAGGATGCCCCATGCGCATCACCGACCTGCCCGTCCCGCGGCCGAGCCCGCGCGCCTGGAACCGCGGCCGCATCGTCGGCCGAAGCGCGCGCTGCCGCCCGAGCGCGTCCGGGCCATTCGCGTGCGGCTGGAGCTGGCCGGGCGGGTTCGCGATCTCGCGCCGTCGAACATGGAGCCGCGAACCGATAGCCCGATGGCAGCCCCGTGATCCGCTCCTCATCCGTTCACGCCGCCGCCGTGTAGAGTTCGAACCGCTGCGCCAGCCGGTCCCGGTCGGGGCGGCGCCGCTCGCGCCCGGGCAGGTGGATCGACTTCCCCCGAAGGCCGTCGATCGCCTCGAGCACTGGCCCGTCGTCCTGCGCCATGAGCGGGTCCGACGCGTGGAGCCGGTCGTCCGGGTCGATCCCGATCCGATGGGCGTCGAAGGCCGCGTGGTGGATCTTCGAGAGCGGCACGCCGATCGGCACCGCAGGCTGGCCGAAGGCCGCGTCGCCATCCGCCGCGATGTGAGCGGCATCGAGAACCCGCGCCTCGGGCAGGCACGAGAGCGCGCAGCGCCCGCCATAGGCGTCGAGCATGGCGGTGCGGAACGAGGCCTGGTGCAGGCGGCGCTTCGCCAGCGTGAGCCCGTAGCGCCGCTCGCCAGCGGTCTCCGGCGGATCGCGCGCGATGAGGGCGGCCTCGGCCGAGCGACCCGGAGGCGAGCGATGCCGTGAGGCCGGCACCGTCCCACCCGACCACGTAGGTCGGCAGCAGCGCCCGATAGCGGCCCGGCGAGGTGCCCCGGACGTCGAGGATCGGCACGCCCTCGTCATACTTCTCGCGCCGCCCGCGATCGTCGGCGGCGTCGGGGGCTCGTCCCCATGAGCGCGTCATCGGCCGTGTCCGAGCCGCCATAGACCTGCGTGGGGACCTCTCGTTGGTCGTCGTACGGGACCTTCGCCCCCGAGCGCGGTTAGGCGGTGCGGATGGACAGGAGCCGGTGGCTCGAAGATCGCCCGCTGCGGGTCGACCGAGGGCACGCGATCGCCCCTGACCTGGAAGCCCGCCGCGAGATGGTCCGGAGTCAGCCCGCCGTGGAGCAGAACCAAGCGGCGGACTTGGGCGAAGGCGGCGAGCCGCAGGGCATCGTCGGCCGCGCGAGCCGGCCCCCTGGCCGCTGCTCCCATCATCGCTCATGCCAGGAACGCCTCCTCGTCGTTAACGCGCCTTGGCCGAGGCGGGGCCGGACAGGCCGTGGCGTGCCGAACCGGGCGGACGCCTCGGCGGGATCGGCGGAGCACGCGGCGATGCGGTCGGCCGCGGCCTCCCAGAGCGCGAGGCCCTTCTGAGCGCCGATGCCATAACCCCTCGAAGCCGACGATCTGCCGGCCGAACGAGGTCGACGGTTCGAACCATGTCTCCTCCGGCCAGAACGTCGGTTCGACCAGCGCGCGCGCGGCGAAGGGGAAGTCGCCGCGCGTGCCGTCCCTGCGGCAACGGGCGATCCGCGCGCGCATCTCCCTCAGGGACGGCGCGCCGTTGGCCTCGCCGAACGCCTCCCAGGCGAAGGAGGAGGGCATGTCGGCGGCGTGGGCGAAGACGCCCCCGCCCAGGATAAGGTTCACGGGCGCCTTGGCCTGGAACAGGAACGGCTCGCCCGGGCGGAGGGTGCGGAACGACCGCGGTTCTGGGGACCAGAAGTTCACGTCGGACCAACGTGTGCCGGCACGTAGGTGCGCGTGCCGGTCGTGGTCGGTGACGCCGAGGGCGAGGGAGATCGCCATGGCCGGACCGTAGGCGGGGGCAGGGGCCCGTCACCTGCCCGGTCCGACGGCGAGGGACGTTCGTCCTTCGTTGCCTTGGCGCTATCCTACGGCAGCCCCGCAGGAGGAGTCCGCCCATGCCTGCCGCCCCATCCCTCGCCCTGCCATCGGAGGCTCTCGCCAAGGAGGACCCGAGCGACGACGCGCTGTTCTACCGGCCCGCCCGGCTGGTCCATCACATCGACGACGTCGCGGTGCGGGCGCTGATCGCGCACTATGCGGAGCGTTTGGCGCCCGGCGCCGACGTGCTCGACCTGATGTCCTCCTGGGTCAGCCACCTGCCGGCGCTGGAGGACGCGCCGGTCGGCCACGTGCTGGGCCACGGCATGAACGCCGAGGAGCTGGCGGCGAACCCGCGCCTGGACAGGTGGTGGGTGCAGGACCTCGACCGCGACCAGGTGCTGCCGCTGCCGGACGCGTCGCGTGACGCGGTGCTGGCCTGCGTCGGGGTGCAGTACCTGCAGCGGCCGGTCGAGGCGTTTGCGGAGGTGGCCCGCGTTCTCCGCCCGGGCGGGCGGGTGATCGTGTCCTACTCGAACCGGTGCTTCCCCACGAAGGCGGTGGCGGCGTGGCTCGCGCTGGACATGCGCGGGCGAACCGGGCTCGTGGCGCGCTACCTCGAGGCGGCGGGGATGGGGCACGTTACCGCGACCGTGCTCGCGGACGGTCGGACGGGTGATCCGATGGTTGTCGTGGAAGGGGTTGCACGAGGCGGGTGAGGGAAGCGCGGGTGGCTCCTGGAACTGCGACGCCGCCCCAACTGCTTTTCGGAACTCATGTAACTGTTCCACGCCGTTCAAACGAGAGCTTGGCTCAGTGCCGTTCTCGCCAGCAGGGCTCGGTATGACAGAAGGCGGGCCGACCCTCGAAGAATGAGGAAGCTTCGAGAAACACGAATCGGACGGTGCGAGCTCAGAGCCCAAGGACGCCTCCTCGGGATCGGTCCGGCATTACCCGCCGCCGGCGACCTCGTCGAGACGGGCGAACTGGTCCGGCCGCGTGCCCGGCGCTATGGCGCCGTCATGCCGGCAGAACCCATGCACCGTGCGAGGCAGCGCCATTCACGAGATACTGACATGCGCGGGTGCGAGGTGGTCGCCCGGGATCGGCGATCCAACGACCTACGGCTGGGCCACCGTGGGCGCGTTCGCCGTCGCGGCGATTCTCTGCGCGCTCCTGGCGGCGTCACCGAAGGGCCGGCCCGAGCGGGTGCTCTGAATCGCGCTCGCCCTCCTGATGGCGGCGCTCGCGGTCAACAAACAGCTCGACCTGCAGTCGGCCCTCACGGCCATGGGCCGCTGCGTGGCCCAGGGCCAGGGCTGGTACGACGCGCGCCGCGGCGTGCAGGCGCTCTTCACGCTGGCCGTGGGCGCGGTCTCCCTGGTCGGGCTCGTCCTGCTGGCCGCCACGATGCGCCGTCATCTGGCCCGGAGCTGGGCGGCTCTGATCGGCGCCGGCTTCGTAGCGGGGTTCGTGCTGGTGCGCGCGGCGAGCTGGGCGCATGTCGGCGCGCTCCTCAACGTGCCGGTAGGCGGGATGCGGATGAACCACGTCCTCGAGAACGCCGGTCCGCTCCTCGTCGCGTCGAACGCCCTCGTGCTGCTGTGGCGGCGCCCCCTGCGCCGGACGCCGAACGGTGCTTCGCGGGGTGCGCGAAGAGAGGCGCTAAGGCGGACGAGGTGATGCTTCCGCCTTCATCGGGTAGAGCTGTCAGGAAGTCTGGGCGGGATACAAAGGTGGTACGGGAAGCAGGGTACGTACTGGTTAGTCTAATGTCTGAATGTGGACCGTGTTCGACCAGAATATCCATGAGATCTCCCTGTAGAACGCGACTAGCCGTCGCGCGGACACGGTTCCATCATTCCGCCTCGCGGGTGTTCACGAATATGAATGCGGTGACGCTGATCACCTCGTTCGGAAGGAATCGGGCTCCCTCGTCGAGCTTAACCGACACCACGTGGTAGTGTTCGAACGTCTTGTCATCGTCCGACTGGATCACCACCCCCGCGGTGATTCCATTGAGGGATGCCTTCCAGAAGCCGTCGTTCTGCTTGGTGAAGCCGTTGGGGTTCGTGATCCGACTCCTAGGGACGTCGAATGGGCCGGCATCCTGCAAGTTCGGATCGAGGGAATCGTATTCGACGACGAGGCCATTCAACGTGCTGCGCAGATCCTCGACCTCCGCGTCGTTCTCACCTTCGATTTTGCGCCTGACCTGCAGGACGAGGGTGACGTTGTCCTGCCGGTTCCGGTCGCTCCCGTTGAGGCGAGCGATGAAGGGCACGTCAAGCACCGTGCCCGACATGAGCGACGCGAACACCTGACAATCGCCATGCAAGGGAGTTGCCGCATCGTCGCGGGCACCCACCGCCCCGTCGCTGCCGATCGGGTCCGACGCGCCGTCAATCTCCAGCTGCTGCAAGTAGGAGACGATCGCGAAGCAGCCTTGGTCGATCGCGGTGACCTTCTCGGACTTGCGAAACGTCATGCTTCCCCGGAAGACCATGACCGGGTTCGAGGCCAAAGTCGTTTTGACGAGATCGGTCAGCGGCGAAGGCTCGTCGTCCGGGGGATCCGCCGCGATCCGCGCGATGGCCACGCGCGTGTGGTTTGGGAACTTGTCGGATGCCGCCCACCCCTCCACCGCGGTCATGATGCGGCCATCCGTATTCAGGAGGTAATGCGGCGCCTCCTGGAGGAGGTTTCTGTCGCGCCAGACGAACAGGTTCACCACAACGGTGCCGACCAGTCCGAGGGCGATGACGAGCGCCGTTGCGGCGTCGAGGCGCTTGCGGACGTCGTACCACTTGGGCCGCGTCTCCTCCCAGTTCGCGATGGCGCGTTCAGCGATGCGATGGGAGCTCTCTGCGGTGGCGTCCCGGGCGATCTCGGCGATAAGGGCCTTCTGCTCATCGGAGAGGCCGTCGCCGACGCGCCCGCTCATCGGGCCAGTCCGATGCGCAGGTCGAGGGTTCCGACGGCTCGAAGGTCTACGGATAGGCCATCGGCATCCGCGCCGATGCGTACCACGTCGACGTCGATGCCGCCGGAACGTCCGATTCCCGGGGCGTCCGCTGCGAAGAGCGCGGCTTCGAGCGCGACATGCATTGCGTCGAGTTCCCCTGCGAGGGGCACGACTATAAAATCGTCGATCGCGCCGAGGGCCACGGCGAGGGCGAAGAGGCGCCGCACCGCCGCGGGCGTTTCCGGCGCGAAGGCGAGGGCTTCGAGGCGCACGGCCTTCGATGCCGGGTCGTAGACCGGCCGCATGTCGATCGTGACCACCCCCTCGTAGCCGGGGACGAGAGCGGCGTCGGGCGTGGCGGTCACGTCCAGGGCCACCCGGAGACCTCTCTCGACAGGCTCGAACCGGCCGCTCCGCACCGTCACGTTCCCCGCGACGGGCCGCTCGATGCGGAACGTGCGGGGCAAGGTCGAGCCCATCGCTTCCGTGAGCGTCCCGGGGCCGAGCCGCACCGGAACCTCGAGTTCGAACCCGCGGGGCTCCGTCGGCAGCGCGTCGAGGTCGGGAAGGGGCGTCGGCGCGCCCCAGGGACCTATGGGCGTGTCCGTGACGGCGGTCCGACCGTCGATCCGGATCGCGGCCCGCGCTATCCCGTCGGAGAAGTCGATCCCCGAGATGGCGACCGTCTCAGGCCGGAAGTGAACGTGGAGCGGCGGCAGGCCCTCGCCGGGAGAGATGTCGCGAGGCTCTTGGACGTTCGCCCACAGCGTCGCCATGCGATCCCGGAGGCCAAGGCCGGAGAGGAGTTCCGGCACGCGCTCGCGCTCGAGCCTGTCGATGGCGGCGTCGAACTCGGGTTCGACCTCGCCGCGGATGGTGATCGGGATGAGGCCGAAGAGCCGGAACTCCGGGGCGTCGATCCAGCGATACCGCAGGTCGACGTCGGCGCGCGGCGTCCAGTCCGCGGAGATGGACGGCGAGACGGTCAGCGTGAACTCCGCGGCCGCGCGGACCGTCTGGCGGATGTTCCGTCCGAGTTCGCCGGTGCCCTGGGCCGTGACCGATGCACGAGCGCCCTGGACCACCTCCAGCGTGCCGCCGTCGCCCTCCAGCGTCAGGGGTCCCTCGCGGGAGACGCTCTCGAAGACGTCGCAGCGTATGCGCGGAGAGATGTCGACGCATTCCATGCGCGAGTAGATCTTGAAGCCCCGGAACTCCGGGATCTTCGTGCAGAGTTCTTCCTTCTCGACACAGATCTGGCCAGGTCGGCGGCGCGCATGGAGCGGGTTCGGCAGCTGGCGGTCGAGGTGTCCTTCCAAACCTGCGAGCGGCACCTCGACGGTGACGGCGACGCTCGAGAGCGGCCAGCCCTCCGCGTGGGCCTGCAGCGAGATCGATGTCAGAATAGCTATGATGGCGGCGGTTGAGCTCTTCATAAAATGTTCCTCCTCCTGACATCAATCGGCTTGATCGGCCGGCGGGATCGACCGCACCGCCGGGCGGGCCAGCAGCACGATCACCCATCCGAGCGATCCGAGGATGCCGAGGCAGATCGCAAGGAACCCGGCCGGCGTCGCGTACCTCAGCCAGTCGATCGAGACGTCGGCGCCGTCCGGACCTGGCGCATGATAGCGGAGCCGGACGGCTCCCCGATCCCGCGTCGTCATCACGGGATGATGCCAGTTCGACCCCACGAACGGCAGCGCGGTGATCGGCGCGATGCGCGCGTCGAGCCCCGTCGCGCGGTTCCCGATGCGCCCATCCTCGAACACGGTGTCGAGCATGTGACCGATGCCGTAGATCGGCGCGAGAAGGAAGATCACGACCCCGGCCACGAGGAAGAGGCGCACCTCGGGTGCCTTCCGGTCCTGGCGACCATGGTCCTTCTCGGAGAGCCAGAAGAACGGGAGGCGATCCCATCTGTCGCGTCGGACATGCTGTTTGGCATGGCATCCGGCGACGAGCAGCGTTGCGATCGATGGTACGCCGCACATGAAGATGCCGAAGAAGGCCGCGACCGCCTTGGCCTCCGCGATGCTCTCTCCGAAGGCGGGGCCGCCCTGGATGAAAGACACCGCGTTCGCCGTCAGGAGAAGGGTGAAGGTCGCGAAGACGGTGAAGAGGCTGGCCATGGCGCTGTCGGTCATGGACGTTCCGCTTCGATCGCGATCGCTACGTCGTACGACCCGGGGTCCGAGGCTCGGCAGCCGATGGGTTCATGTTCGAAGCGCGATGCCGAAGGGCCGACGCCTCGGCTGAGAACGATGGGGAGACGATGCGATCTCGCGAGCCGATAGCCGGCCGGCCGCGATATCTTGGACCTCGGGATAGCTGACGGCATGGGCCGTCCGGAGCACATGGGATCGGACGCGTGGGCGGGTCGACGGAGCGCGGTAGCGGTCTGCATCACGACGCCGGCCTGCCCGGACCGGTAGCGAAACCGAGGCTCGCCTCGTCCGCGATCTCGGTATTGCGTGCGATGACGCGGGCGAGCGTCCGTGTTGTGCGGACGATCTCCAGTCCTTCTTCGGAGAAGGTGTCCGCCGTGTGGACGTGCTCGGCGAGGAGCGGATTCGTCAGGGCCTGCGTGAACGCGTCGTTCGCGACCATGGTGGTCAGCAGGTCGCCCATCATGGCGCCCTCCGCGTGCTTCTCGGCGAAAAGGCCGACGAACCATTCCAGACGGTCGACGTGACCGTAGAGATCCCGGAGGCGCGCGGCGTCGGCTCGCTCGCCGGTCAGGTCCTCGAAACTGCGATAGGGCTCGAGGCCATAGTGGATACGGTAGGCGTTGAAGGAGGCGAGCCCGCAGCTCCGCTCCATCGCGACGCTCGCGCGCTTAACGTCGCGCCCGCCGTCCTCGGCCTTGGTGAGCAGGAACGGCGCGGTGTTGCGCAGGCCGATCCGCCCCGCCCGCTGCGCCGAGGCCGCCTCCAGCACGGCCTCTAGCCCAATCGCCTTGAGGCGCTTGTTCGCGTGCAGGAACCCGGCCCCCTCCATCGCCCCGTCGGGGAGCACCAGCCGATCCGGAATCAGATCGTGCCAGCGGTAGAGCAGCGCGAATTCGACAGAGATATGGTTGGCGCGGTACCACGCCTCCCTCTCGGCCATGCCGGGGAGGGCCTGCAGCGCGATCGGCACCGGCGCGATGTGGACGATGTAGTCGCCGATCACGATGTTGAGGAGGACGACGATCGTCACGTTTCGCGCCGTCTGGAACACGCGCTCGTCGTCCCAGTCCGGATGCGCGCCCGACAAGATGTACGCCGTGCGATTGTGCTCGCGGAGCCATAGGACGTTCATAGCAATCTGGCCGATCGTCGAATTGCCGTGCTCGAGGCCGACGGCGAAGGCGTGGCGCTTCGCCGAATCCGGCAGCTTGCCCACCGTGCGATCGAAATTGGCCGGACTGTAAAGGCCCGGGTGCTCAGGACCGGGAGCGAAGCGCTCGGCGAGCATCATCTGCCCGTCCCGGATATCGAAGAGAGGGAGCGGCCAGTCCTGGCCGTCGATCTCCTCGGTGCCGAGGCGCCCGCGCAGTCCTGGTTCCTCGGACATCAGCCGGAGCATCCGCGTCTGGGCCTCGCCGGAGCCATAGATCTGATTGAGGTCGATCTCGTGGTTGCTCTCGTTCTCGCGGAACCGCCGCTCGGGGCCTTCCTCCCACTTCGTCCGCAGGAAACCATCGACGAACCACTGCGCGAAGAATGCGAAGAGGATCGAGGTGTCGGCCGCCGGACGGAACTCGGTCCGTTCGAAGAGCTCGGCGATGGCATCCAGATCGGGGTGCGCGGGCGCGTCCTCCTCGGCGACCGGCAGGTGACGACCGGAGTACCGCCGATCGACGAGGCCCGGCCACGTGGTATAGGAGGCGGCCATCGAGTACGGTCGCGGCCGCGTTCGGGCGGAGTATCCGTAGCGGTTCACGACCAGCCGGGTCACGAGCCCGCGAAGCGTCGCGGATCTTTCGACGATCCCGAGGATCGCCCGTCGCATGGCCGAGGGCATGTTCGTGATCAGACGAATGGCATTCATCGGTTACGCCTGTGTTTACGTAAGGTAAAATATGGCGTAGTTTTGGCATCGTGTCACCCCCGCTCTGTTGCATGCAGACGGCTCGCGTATACGAGAGTCTGGGTGATGGAACGCCTATTTGGGGCACCTCTGCTTCGCCCCGGTCCCGTCTAGTCGGTGGATATCGCACCTCACCCCGCATCCATCCTCGAACGTGATCCCCTCGGTTCCAGCGATGATGCCCACCCGGTCCAGCTCCAATGACAGTCCCTGGAGGACGCCCTTGCCCGCGCGCACCCCCAGCTTGGGCCAGAACGCCCGGACGTGCAGCGCGGGGCCCGTTCGCCTGGCGTCGACCCTGTCGACCAGCCGGTCGCCGCGCAGGACCGGGAACACGTAGTAGCCATAGGTCCGCCTCGCCGCCTGCACGAAGATCTCGATGCGGTAGCGGAAGCCGAACAGCCGCTCGGCACGGGCCCGGTCGCGCAGCGCGGGGTCGAACGGGCTGAGGAGCCGGACGCGGCCGGAGGGGGTGGGCAGGGCGGTGACGGCGTCGAGGATCGCCTCCGTGGTGACGCTGCGCCGGCGGGCGCCGTCCGCCATCTCCACGTCCACCTCCCTGATGCAGCCCGCCGCGAGGGCCTTCGCGCACCACGCCATCGCCTCGTCGCGCATGGCGATCTCGTGGAACGCGGCCAACTTGCCGGAGGTGGCGAAGCCGAGCCGGTCCAGGGCCGAGCGCATGGCCCAGTCGATCGTCTCGCCCTCGCAGACGCGGGCGCGCAGCTGCGCCTCGGGGATCACCCGCTCGGCGAGATCGTAGTACTTGCGGAAGCCCCGCCGGTGGCAGACCGCCAGGCGCCCCGACCGCCAGAGGAACTCGAGCGCCGTCTTGGACGGGTGCCAGTCCCACCAGCCCGAGGACCCCTTCGGCTCGTCCGTGCCGACATCCAGCGAGGAGGTCGGTCCGTGATCGGCGACGTGCCGAAGCACGGCACCCAGCTCGCCGGTCCAGCCCGCACGCCGCGCGGCGGGTCAGCGCCGGCGCATCCGGACCTCGCCCCGGGCGAACTTGAGGCGCCACATCGGATAGGAGGCCATCGGGATCACGGCGGCGTCGTGGGTCCAGTGCTCGAACGCGGTGCGGCGCCGGGCGACGAGGTGCTCCAGCGCCGCGGGCCGGTAGCGCCCGCGCCGCGCCCACAGGATCAGGTCGTGCGCGCGGGCGAGCGTGTTGACGCTGTCCACCTGCACGAAGCCCAGGGCGTTCAGCACGCTCTCAAGATCGCCCGCCCGGCCAGTCCCCGATCCCGGACGCAGGAGAAGGTGCCGGTCGAGGAAGAGGCGGCGCGCATTGCGGTTGGAGAGGAGGGGGCGTGACATGGGGAGAGGCTAGCCCGGGGGGGGGCGAGGTCAGGGGCGGGTAGGTCGATGCCCACGAGGCGGGACATGCCATCGATCATCACTGATGGCGTAGGACGCCAACAATCACCTGTTTATGATACGCATGCTCGGCGCGGCTGCGAACGGTTCGCCGAGACGTTGCAGAATCCCTGATCGGAAGCTGCCCCGTCGCAGAACGTCGCTTGGGGGTTTCTGGTCATGCTCGTCGGTTACATGCGCATCTCCACCTCCGAGACCCGGCAGTCGACGGACCTGCAGGGCGACGCGCTAGTCGCTGCCGGCATCGATCCGCGCAACATCCACGACGACATGGCCTCCGGGGCGAAGGTCGACCGGCCGGGGCTGGCGCGGTGCCTCGAGTACCTGACCGTGGGCGACGTGCTCGTCGTGTGGAAGCTCGACCGCTTGGGGCGCTCGCTGCCGCATCTCATCGCGCTGCTCGAGGAGCTGCGGGGCAGGGGGGTCCAGTTCCGTTCGCTGACCGAGGGCATGGACACCACGACGCCTTCCGGGGAGCTGCTGTTCAACATGGTGGCCAGCTTGGGGCAGTTCGAGCGCGCGCTGATTCGCGAGCGGGTGAACGCGGGACTGGCGGCGGCGCGCAAGCGGGGCAGGGTTGGGGGGCGACCGCGGGCGATCTCGGACGAAAAGATGGAACTGGTCGCGGCCGCCCTAGCGGACGGGCGGTCTAAGGCGGAGGTGGCCCGGGCGTTCGGGGTCAGCCGGGCCACTCTGCATTGGGAGGTGAAGCGCCGGGAGATTATCGACACGGACGGACGAGCCGATGACCGACCCGCTTCTTGATGTAGCGGATCACGGTCGAGGGTCGATCCCCGCGGGCGCGGGGGAGCCGAGCAGCGCGTGATGCGCCGCCGTGGCGGGAGGGGTCGATCCCCGCGGGCGCGGGGGAGCCGAGGCTTCTCGCGGCGCGTCCGCCCCGATCGCGGGTCGATCCCCGCGGGCGCGGGGGAGCCACGGTGTGAGATTGGATGCTGCGCCCGGTATTGGGTCGATCCCCGCGGGCGCGGGGGAGCCGCGAAGGTAGATGACGTGCCCGTCCTCACATGGGGTCGATCCCCGCGGGCGCGGGGGAGCCGTGCCCCCGTCCGTCCGTCCGAAGTCCGGATCGGGTCGATCCCCGCGGGCGCGGGGGAGCCGTGGGCGCCGCGGACGGGGCCAACCCGCTCGGGGGTCGATCCCCGCGGGCGCGGGGGAGCCTAGAGACGGCCGCGACAAGAGCATCGGCGGCGGGGTCGATCCCCGCGGGCGCGGGGGAGCCGGGGGTTCGTCGGGTCTCCCGATCCGGTGAAAGGGTCGATCCCCGCGGGCGCGGGGGAGCCAGATTGGCGCCCGCGAGATCGGCGTGCGCGAGAGGTCGATCCCCGCGGGCGCGGGGGAGCCCCGTTGAGCGTCAGCTTGCCCAGGCCAGAATCGGGTCGATCCCCGCGGGCGCGGGGGAGCCCCGATGCTCATCATGGCCCATGGCCCGATGCGGGGTCGATCCCCGCGGGCGCGGGGGAGCCCGCCACTCGCCATCCGGGCCGAACACCCAACTGGGTCGATCCCCGCGGGCGCGGGGGAGCCTCTGACGGCCAGGGTATTGCGATGCCTACGATTTCAAAGAGCGGGAGTCCTGAGCTGCATCTACTGCATTCGGGATGGTGCGTCGAACAAGAAGTATTCCTTCATGCTCGACGACGTCTTTCGGCGGCTCGCCGAGCGTTCGCAGACCCAATGAGCCGGAGGCGCGGGGCTCGCTCCAGGCCATCACGATGCTTCCGCGCCGCAAGATGCCATGCCAACTCTCCACAACCGTCCAGAGCCGCTCGCGGACGCCGGCGCTCATGCGTGGCTGCGCGTAGAGGCCCGGTGCAAGCTCAAGCATTGCCGATCCGAGAAAGCCCCGATAGCGCTCCTCCACGTCGCGGGTCACGACTATACAGAGCGGCATACTCAGCCTTCCTTACGCTCGGGCGGCGCAAGGGCTTCGGGCAATGCCGTTTCGCTTGCGGGCTGACCCTCTGTCTCCTTGCGATGGTCCAAGACCGACTTGATCGCGTCGATGAGGCCGCTCACCACCGCGCCCTTGCGGAACGCCCGCGCCGCGCGCCGGCGTACGATGCTATCAACGGGCGAGGTGGAGCTCTCGGCCTCGCGCGCCGCGCCGAAAGCGATGTCGAGCACCAGATCATGCCGGCGTAGGTCGGCGATATCGAGGACAAAGGACTGCCCTGAATCCTCATGCATGAAGCCGAGCTGCGGGATTGTTCCCGTAGCCGCGACGGCGATCGCCGCTGCCGCCTGCACCGTCGTCGCGGCATGGTTCAGCGCTTAGTTCGGCAGGTCCGCCGCACTGGGGTTCGCGCGGTCGTAGCGCCGGCCGCGCCATACGATGCCATGCTTCTGAGCGGCAAGCACGTAAGCCCGTTTGATGCGAGCACCCTCCATGCCGCGCAAGACCTCGATGTCGCGGGTGCGGACGATCTCATCGAAGCGCAGGGCGTACATTCGGCGCGACACCTCCAGGCGCGTCATCTTGGCGGACCACAGTTCAACCTGCTTGCGCGCGAGTGCGGAGGTATCGGGTCCGAGTGGCGGCGCGGTGTAGAGACGTACGCCATCCGTGCCGACCGCGCACAGGCAGCAGCCGTGCCGGGCCAGAAGGCGCAGGGCATCATGGGTGACCGAGGCGCCCGGACCGAGAAGCACGGCCGAGATGGACTGGTGCGGCACCTGGTAGTCGCCAGCCGCGAGCGTTGCGCTGGCCGCGGCGACGAAGCGCAGGCATCCATCCTCCACCTTTAGGGCGCCCCGCTCCAGCCAGACGAGTCCGTTGCGATCCGAATGGGGAACGCGCGCCGTCTCAAGGCCGAGACGACCGCGCAGCATCAGGCGCGGCCGCCGGGGCGCAGGAGGAGCATTCCGAGACCGAACGCACGGTGGCGGCCCACCCCGCGGGCGACGAGCTTTGCGAATGCGGGTCCGTCCTCAACCTCTAGAGTGCCATAGAGCAGGGCTTCGGGCCCTTCGATACCGCGGCCACCGATGCCGCGGCCAGTGCCACCCTTTGCGCCTGCGCCCCGCCCCGCGCCGCGCAAAACGCGCGACCGCCGGAAGCACATCAGTTCGGGTGCCTCCCCATGCAGACTTGCTGCACTGCCGAGTTGCTGCGCGAGCCACTCGGCATAGACATCCGCCCTGTGCGGTTTGATATCTGCACATTCGAGTTTCTCGGTAGCAAGCTCGTAGGCATCGAACTCCAACGAGCCTCGCCGTTCGGAGGCGCCCGTGCGAAGGGCCCGCCCCAGGCCGTCGGTGCGGCTATCCTTCCGACGCGCGGCGCGGGCCTTCGGGCCGTGCCGCCGGACGGGACGCACAAGGGCCTCGAAGCGCAGGAGCGTGCCGACGGGCCAGTCCGGCGGCATTGGCCGAGTCTCGAAAGGTAATGGGAAGATGCCGGACGGCGCGGGATCGTCCGACCAGCCCGCACCCGGATCGGGTAAGGCCGGCGGGAGCGCTAAAGCGTCCGGGTCGGAAGCGTACCCCAACAGGACGGGGTGATGAGGGCGGCTCTCTTCGGGGTCCATGAGGCGGAAGGGCTGGGGCGCGGCCGTACCGAAGCGCCTGCGCAATGCGAGGTGGAGCGCATAGCCCAGATCGTCGTCGAACGTCCCCGTGTGCGCCGCAAAGAGGTTCAGCGCCCGCGCGTCGATGCGCGTCCGCACGAGGTGGAGGGGAGGAGCCTCGATCATGCATACGGCTCCACCGTGAGGATCCCCTCGGCCACTTCCCGGCTGCCGCCGTGGACGCCCGTGCGGTGGCGCCGTTCGTCGGCGACGCGGTCTCGCCGTTGAATCGTAAGGTGCCCGGACAACGGAGGATCTCCCACCATGCGGGCAGCGCCTGGCGTGTCTGTCCCGATGGGCTGCCAAGCCGCAGGGGCCGCGCCGTGCCAGCCCGCCTCGACGAGATGGCGCGATAGCGCGCCGATGGGGGAGGTCGCCTCGATGGACGCCGCACCGCAGATCGGGCCGGAAGGCAGGCAGGGTTTGCGTCCGATGAAAAGGGGACGCTCGGGGCGCGCAAGCGCGGCGGCGACCGCGTCGAGGCCCGGATCGCCCCCCTCGGTCAGAGCCAGCGCCACGAGCACGAGCGCATCGGCATCGAAATCGCGGAAGCGCTGATGGGTCAGGCTCTTTGCGCGGGCGCCGCGGGCGCCCTCCCAATTGCGATCCCAGGAGAAGGAGGGGCTCTTGGCACGGCCTTCGGGGAAGCCGTGCGTGGTCCAGCCGGCATCGCCCTCGAACAGGCGTGCCGTCTGATAGTCCTGCCGCCGCGCCCCCTCGCGCAGGCGCACCGCGGCGAAGTCGATCCGCGCTTGAAGCGCATCGAGGCGCGCGCCCTCGGTCCTGTCCCAGCCAAGCGCGTTGGCGATCAGTCCCGTGAGCATGGACCGGGCGGGAAAGTCGCGAACCACGCCACGATTGTCGATCGCCTCACCGCCGAAAGCGATCAGCGGGGCCTCGAGCGTCAGAATCAGGTGCGCCGTCATATCGCCGCCCGTCGCACCATGTCCCCCGCGCGGGCGGCGAGATCGGGCAGGGAGGCGGCCTGCGGGCCCTCGAAGCGCAGCGCCCCCGTCGCGGCCAGCAGGCGCGCCTCGCCGGGGCCGTACATAGCGTCGAACTCCGACAGGAGGCCGGCCATCGCGGACATGGCCCGCACGCCTGGATCGCCGTTGCCCAGGGGGACGGGCGCTCGGAACGCGTTGGCCAGCGTGCGCGGCTGCCGGTCGCCCGCCTCCAGCAGCACCGCCTCGGCCCAGGAATAGGGTGCGGTCGATCCCTTCTTGGCGCCCGGCGAGACGGTGGCGATCAGATGGACGAGGTTCTCGACCACGCGCGCGGCAAGGTCACGTTCGGTCCCTTCGGCATCCCATGCGGCCCGGCGCACGCCAGTGAGGTTCGACACCAGCAGCGGCACGTCGACGACCACATACCCGTAGTAAAGGCCGGAGGTCAGCTCGGTGTCGAACACGCCGGCCGCGCCGGTGCCGCCTGCCTCGTTCTCCTCGGATCGCCCCGTGAGGTCGTCGACCACGGTGAAGTAGTCCTGCTCGGGCTCGCCCTCGTGGACGGTGAAAGCGTGGGCGACGTGGATGGCGGCGTCGGTATTGGCGGCGGGATCGGAGGTGACCATGCGCCCGAATAGGGCTGATTCCAGACCGGCGGCGAGCGCGTTCTGCGCGCGAAGCTGGGCGATGTTGGCCTTCTGGTCCTTGACGGCGACTTGCGCGTCCTCCTCCGCCGCCTTCGCGTCCTCCGCCCCGTCGACCAGATCGCGGGCAAGCGCGGCGAGATGCGCGATCTCGGCTGCCCCGAGGAGGAGGGCCTGCCGGGACTTCTTGTCGCCCGCCCTGGTCCCGTAGACCGCCTTGATGAGCTCGGCCTCGACGGCGTCCACTACCTCGTCGCGCCCTTGGCCGCGCAGGGGCTTGGTGACTAGCCTCTCGATCGTCTCCTTGGAGCGTTCGGCCTGCACCCCCTCCGCCTCGGCGAGGCGGTGGATGGCACGCGGGTCGTCCGCCATCCGCCAGTGCCGCTTGAGGCATTGCGAGGACACGCGCGTGCGGATCGCTCCGCCGAAGGGCAGTCGCTTGGCAAGCCCCGCGTCGTCTCGGTTTAAAAGGACGCCAGGATAGGAGGCGAGGAAGTGGATCTGCAGGAAGCGGGGCGCGGTCATTCGGCATCCTCTCTGGCGGCACGGTCGGCGGCAGCGTAGTAGCCGCGGGCGATGATCAAGCGGGCCTCCTCGGCCTTCGCCTCGTCGCGCCCTTCGTTCAGGACGAGCTCGGCGAGCGGCCGCAGGTCGAGCGGCTGCCCCCCCTTGGCACGCAGGAAGCGGGCGAGGCGGGCGACCTGAATCCGCAGGACCGCGCCGCGCGCGCTCAGCAGCCTGGAGAGCCGCGCCTCGGAGTATCCTGCCTCGAGCAGGACAGCGCCGGTGCGGCGGCGATCGGCGTGGGCACGCTCGTTCGAGGTGCCTGACAGCACGGCGACAAGGTGGACGAGGGCGGCCCAGCGGGCGGCGCTGTCGGGATCGAGCGCATCGACGCGAATCCTGCTGCGCACGAGGACCGGCAGCAGTTCAGCCGTCCGCAGCGACCATCGCTCCGGTGACATCCGGCGCATGGAGGCCCTAATCCCGGTCGGCAGCGCGCCGCGGTGATGGACCGGACGCGCGAACTCCTCGGCAATGGCAAAGATGTGGGATCTGGGGGTCTCGGTCATGCGGACGCTCCTGCCACGGCATCGGGATCGCGGAACCGCCGAAGGCGGCCGTCGAGCACGGAACGCGCGCGCGCTTCCGCCCGCAGCCGCTTCATCGCGGAGCGCGGTACCGCGCGCACGGCGCCGTCGAAGGCCATGCGGGCCATGTCCGACAGATGCGCGCGCCAGGCGGTCATATGCGCAGCATCCTCGCCGGTCGTGGCGGCGTGCACCCAGAACGCCTCCTCGAAGAAGACGGCGTCCACGTCCCGGTCGAACAGGCGCTCGAACCGGGCGATGCGCGCGTTGGTCACGTCGTCGTCGGCGCGTGCCTTTTCGGGGCCGCCCTGGGCCAGCACCCTTAACGCGTGCCGCAGGATGCTTGCCGCCTCCCCCGCGCGCGCCTGCCGTTCCCTGGCAACGGTCGCCACCCGGTCCGGCGACCGCCTAAGCATTCCGACACCAGCGGAGGACACGGGGACGACCCGTTCGTGAAAGCCCTCCGTCTTGCCCTGACCGCGCGCCACGGCGGCGGCGCGCAGCGTCAGGCCGGTCTCGCCATCTGCGGCATCGGGCCGTGCGAGAGGGGAGGGTGTGACCTTCGCACCGTCAAGCAGGTCCACCATCTTGCGGTAGCCGAAGCCTTGCGAGGAGACGCCCCAGCTCTTGGCGCCGCCCGCCTCCACCGGGGCCCAGGGATCGCCGGTCGCGCCCTTGAGCGCCTTCGCCTCGATCCGTGCGGCCTTGGAATTGGCGAGCACCGCCTCGATCCGGCCATCCTCCCGCACGAGGCGGACGCGGCGGCAGATCTCGACATACCACGGATCGAGCCGGTCGAAGGGTAGGGAGGCTGCCCCATCCCAGGGCAGCGTCCACACGAGGGTCACGTCGCCGAGCGAGGCAGCCTCCCGCTCCACCTGCGGGCGCATGGCTAGAAGCCGCGCGAGATCCCGACGAAAGGCCGTGCCGGGCCGATCTTCGACTGGGCGCAGCGACAGGGCCACGCGCGCGCCGTAGCCGCCGTTCATGCGGCTGATGCCATAGTTCCCCGCACCCATCTGCCCTTCCTGGGTCTGCAAGCTGATCAGGGCGAAGAGCCAATCTTCTTCGGCGGCCTGCGCCATGCGCGTGCCCTTTAGGTCGTGGTTGCGCGCCGTCAGCAGCATGTCGAGCGCATCGGGCGTGGCTACGCGCTTTCCCTTGGACCTCAGACCTGCTTCTAGTCCAGGCGACTGCAGCAGCGCCGCCTTGGACCAGTCGTCTACCACCAGTTCCCACGCGGCCGCTGGTGCGAGGGCATGCAGCAGCCCGCGCCAGTCCTCTCCGTCTCCCGGCGGCGCGCTCCGCTCGGCCCGGACCATCGCCAAGGCGGCCACTTGCACCGTGAAGGCGTGCCACGGATGGCGCTGATGGGCGCGGAGAGCAGAAAAGTCCTCGATCTCGTCGCGGACGAGGGCTGCGAGAGTGCCGAAGAGATCGGCGGCTTGCAACGTGCCGGAGCGGTCGAGATGGACAATTCTCATCTGGCCTCCTGAAATATCCCCGCGGGGGCGGGGGAGCGTTCCACGCCTCTGTGACGCATGGCTTCACCTAAGGGCGATCCCCGCAGGGCGGGGCCGGGGGCCACGCGACCCCCGGCAATCGGTCAGGCTCAGTCAACGGGATCGTTGCCCGACCCCTTCATGATCACGATGGACCGGTCGCAATCGGCCTCAGCGACATATGCCTCTGACGACATCGAGATGATTCGCCCGTTGCTGACAATGTAGCGCCAGCGCCAGCCGTCCGATCAATACTTCTGACAACGTCCCATGGGACCTCCCTGCATCGTGCAGCTTGACGAAGACGACGGGGCGCAGGACACAGGAACTGCACGAGTGCACCCATGCCCGGACCGTCAGGCCGCGGGTCTGGTCAGCCCCTCAAGCCCAGCAAGGCTTGAGGGGCTTCGTCTTCAAGGGTGACGCTAGGCAGGCCAGAAACACTCGTCAATGGACCGCACGCATAGCTTGACCTAGTTGTCCTACGATTCCTGCGGACGCGAAGACTTCGAGTCATTTCGCCCCCGCAGGCCCCACCGATCGTAGGTCAGAGCCGTTGACCCCTTCTCACTGGGCAGGGTCAGCAGGAACCCCCCTTCACGGCGCTCGACCTCCGGCTCAGCGTCCAACACGACGTTGCGGGCCAGCCAGCTCGGAACCCTGATCTGCGACACCGGGCCGAAGGCGCCCGGCGTGCCGGGGGGCAGGCGCAGCATGAGGTCGCGGGCACCGAGGCGGGTGCCGATGGCCTCCTCCGCATCGGGGAAGGGGTCGAGATCCGCAAACGGAATTGACAGGTCGAGCGCGACGCTCCGCGCCAGCCGAATGTCGGCGCTCCTGGCGCCGCGCCGCCTGGCGTCGAAAGTCCCCCATCTCTTTGCCGCGACGACGCCCTCTAGCGCCTCGGGGTGCAGCGACCTTTCGACGAGGATGCGGTTATCCGAGGGCAGGTGCAGCGCTGCGCGCCACTCGAGGGTGGCCCAAGTCGCCTCCAGTGCGGCGAGGTCGGGATAGACGCCCGCCATCGTGTCGCTCGACGGGCCAAGCCCGTGACGTCCGGCCACCCGGTCCAGGAACGGCGTCAGGTCGCGGCCGGCAGGCGTCAGGATCACCGCGCACGGGGCCTCGAACCCAGATGGGCGCTTCCGCGAGTGCCGGTGCAGGCGGCCCAGGCGCTGCAGCAGCACGTCCATCGGCGCGAGATCCGTGATCATTAGGTCGGCGTCGAGATCGAGGCTGATCTCCAGCGTCTGCGTTCCTACGGCGATAAGGCCACCGCCGCCCCGCGCCTTACCGAAGGCCGTCTCGATCCCGTTGTCGAGCGCCTTGCGATCCTCGGCCGCGAAGCGCCCGTGATGAAGCGCTCGGCCGCCGCCCACCTGCCAAAGCGGGCCGTTCTGCGCCTCCAGCGCCTCCTGTACCGCGATGGCGCCCGCGACCGTGTTGCGGATTACGAGGACGCGCGCCCCGCACCCCGCGGCCTTGAGGGCCCGCGCCGCGATGGCGGGCGCGTCGTCGATCGTGCCTGCCAACTCCGGCATCACGACCTTGTCGGATTCGGGATCGGACAGCGCGCCCGCGACTCCGTGCAGCGCAGGGTAGGGGAGCCGCTCGGCCTCGGTCAGGGACGGCGGCGATGCCTGGCGTCCCCCGGTCAGGCGCGCCCGTGCGGACGATCCGAGCGTCGCCGAGAGCAGCATCGCATGACCGCCGGCATTCAGATGGTTCTCAAGCACCTGTGCCAGCACCTCGGTCATGTAAGCGTCAGAGGCATGCACTTCGTCCACCACTAAGAGGGACCGCGACAGGCAAGCCGCGCGCAGGTGAGCGTGGCGCACCTGAAGGCCGGACAGCAGGACTTGGTCCACGGTGCCCACGGCGACGCGCGCGGCGAGGAACTGTTTGGCCTGCTCGGCCGACCAGCGCGCGTCGCGCGCCGCGTCCGCGGGATCGTCGGGCCGGAGCACGTCCCATCCGGTCAGGCGCGTGCCCTCAGCATCGCCCGCTTTGAGGTAGCCCGGCACGGCCAGCGTGGCGGGCGGGGCCGCGGGGCCGAACACACGGCCAAGGACGCGGCCGACGCGGCCATGCATCTGCACCGCGCTCGTGCGGGTCGGCAACGCGAGGTAGAGCCCGTCCACCTCCCCCGCCGCGAAGAGCCGCAGGAACCGCCAAAGCGCGGCTTCCGTCTTGCCCGAGCCGGTCTCAGCCTCCAGGATCGTCAGCCGCCCGCCACCTTCGCCGGCGGTCGCCTGTAGACCGCGCGGCGCGAAGCCGAACGCCGCCTCGAAGGTCACGTCCGCCGCTGCGCGCATCGACGCATCCCCGCCGAGGCCCAGGCTCCGGATCGCGGCGCTGGCGACTTGGCGCGAACGGGTCTCGCGCTCTGGACCGGTCACGCCGTCAATCCCGAACCGCCGCGCCGAGGAGCCGATCCAGTCGGCGAGGGTCAAGAGGCCGGCGAAGAGAGCGGCGGCGCGGGGTGGCAGGGGCGCATCCGGTACCGATTGCAGCGGAAAAAGCGTCCGCGTCCGGTCCAGCAATGCGTCCAGTTGCGCCGTCGGGTCATAGCGGTCCACCGGATGCCAGTATCCGGCATCCTCACTTCGGGCGGCATCCTTAGGTACGGGGCGGCCGTGATGCGCCAGCATCGCCCAGATTAGGTCTGCCCCGAACCCCTCAGCATAGGCGCCGAGCCGCCCTTGTAAATCGGGGCAGGCAAGAACCTCCTTCAGATGGCCGACCCGCCGCGCACCTCGATCCTGCCGCCGCCAAAATCCGGCATTGGCCTTGCCCAAGTCGTGGAGGTGGGCGGCGGCGCACATGCATGCGGCCTCTCCTGGCGTAAGCGGACGGTCGAGGCACCGTGCAAAACGATCGGACCACCCCGCATTCAAAAGAGCGGCGAAGACCGCCGAAACGTCGGCCGCGTGGTCCACGAGAGGAAGCGCCCGATCATCGTCCAGCTTGGCCCAGGCATACTCGATCATGATCGGTAATCCGGTCTCAGCATTTCCACACGGTGCTCCGGCTGACCCTCATCCGGGCGGCGATCTCGCTCGAGCGAAGGCCCTTGTCGCGCAGGCGACGCACTTCGGCAGCGTCCACCGTCGGCTTCCTGCCTTTGTAGGCGCCCCGTGCCTTTGCCTTCGCGATCCCCTCCATCTGCCGCTCGCGGCGCAGGTTGGTCTCGAACTCGGTGAACACCCCCAGCATGTCGAGGAACGCCTTGCCAGCGGCGGTGGCCGTGTCGATCGGCTGCTCGGTGGCGACGAGGGCGACGCCGCGCGTCCTGAGCTCGCGCACGATGTCCTGTCAGGTCGCCGATGGACCGCGCCAGCGGGTCGACGCGGGTGACGACGAGCTCGTCGCCCGCTCGCAGGAAGGACATCAGCGTGCGCAGCTCCTCGCGCCCCTGCCGGGACGTGCCAGACACCTTCTCCTCGCGGATGACGATGCAGCCCGCCCGCTCAAGCGCCTCGCGCTGGAGGGTCAGATCCTGTTCGGTCGTGGAGACCCTGGCGTAGCCGTAGCGGGGCATGGCTCAGCCGTCCTCCAGCCAGTTCTCGACAACGAGGCTCTCCACCCGGTCGAACTCGCGGCGGTTGGCCGTCACCATCGTGCGTCCCGAGGCCAGCGCATGGGCCGCGATCAGCATGTCGTTGCCGCCGATCGGCGTGCCGGCCGCCTCGAGCGCAGCCCGCAGCGCGCCGTAGCGCACGTCCGCCGGGACCTCGAGCGCCAACACCGGCAACTCCCGCAGAAGCGCCTCCACCCGGGCCGTCAGGCGCGGCGAGCCACGCCGCGCGGCGCCGTAGCGCAGCTCGGCGGCGACGACGATAGAGGTTGCTACTCTGTCCTCGCCCACCTCGGCCAGTCGCCGGGCGGCCGGCCCTGCGGGGTCGCGCATCAGGTCCGACAGGATGTTGGTGTCGAGCAGATAGCCCGTCACAGCACGTCCTCTGGGGTGGGGGGCGGATCCGTCGGATCGGCCAGCGCCTCGTCTATCGGCTCCCAGGACGACAGCAGGCCCAGCAGCCCGCGCGGGCGCACGGGCTCGAGGATCAGCCGCTCACCGTCGCGGCGGATGGTGACGCTCTCGCCGGGCAGCTCCCAGTCGGCCGGGATGCGCACGGCTTGGGACCGGTTGTTACGGAACAGGCGGGCCTCGCGGGAGGGAAGCACCGTCATACCGTCACCTCATGCATATGATAATTACATATGCAAGATGGCGGATGCCCGGTCAAGAGTATGTCGCGCTTGGCTCTAGGTCCGCGCCGGCGGACGTTCCATATCGCGGCGAAGGACCCAACGCGACCTATATCCGCCGGCCATCGATGTCGCACCACACGTCGCGCCCGGGTGCACCACATTCAAACCCCCGGTGATCTCCCGCCATTCCGCATCGGCCAGCTTCCTTCGAAACCGGGTCGGATCCCACATCGAGCGACGTCGTCTAGGAACGTGTGGGCCGGAGCTGGAGGCGTTCGTTCGCAATCAGGGTCCTTCGTACCCAAGTGCCTTGCATCGGCAGCCGCGATCTTCGGGGCGTTGCCGGCCGAGAGACGCTGCGTGCTCCCGCCTCCCAGCAGGAGCAGGTCCATGCCTCGGTTCTTCTTCAACATCCATGACGGTGCCTCGCTCCCGGACACGGAAGGCGTCGTCCTGCATGATATCCAGGCCGCCCGGGCGCAGGCGATCCGGACGAGCGGCGAGCTTCTCTGCGATATCGATCCGCGGTCCTGGGACGGCGACAGGTGGAGAATGGAGGTCTCGGACAGGTGGGATCACATCCTCTTCGTCATGCGCTTCTCGGCGGAGGCTCGCCCGGCGATCCCGTCCGGTCCGCCTGCTCTCGCGGTGGGGCCGTCGTCGGCTTGACCCTTCGCATCCGATCCTTGCCGGCCCGCCGGGGCGGTGGACATCGATCGCCGTGCCCGGACGCTCGGGGGTCATCGAAATCCGGCGCGAGTCGCGATGCCGGCCTGGGCCTCGGCTTCGGACGAAGGGCCGAGAGCAGGGGTCCGATCATCGCGGAGATGGACGAGATCGACGCCGCGATCGGCAGGCGCGTCAGGGCGCTGCGACGTGCCCGCGACATGACGCAGAAGGGGCTGGCCGACCGCATCGGCGTAAGTTTCCAGCAGGTTCAGAAATACGAGAACGGGTCGAACCGCATCAGCGGGGCGCGGCTTCTCAAGACGGCCAACATCCTGAACGTGCCCGCCAGCCACTTCTTCGACGGTCTGCGCTTCGAGCGGCCTTCGGTTCCCGCT
Organism: uncultured Alphaproteobacteria bacterium; assembly: GCA_963833115.1. Lineage (GTDB taxonomy): Bacteria > Pseudomonadota > Alphaproteobacteria > Rhodobacterales > Rhodobacteraceae > Hasllibacter. Next base: position 1,746,717 of record CAWHWS010000002.1, read on the forward strand.
GGCGCGCCGGATGCTCCCATGGACATGTCCGATGCCCTGTCGATGCGGATGGCCGTCCACTACGACGCCCTGTCCGAGCCACTGAAGATGGCCGTCCTCGCACTCGTCGAAAGCGTCTCAAATTGTTAGGGTATACCCTTCGGCGCCGAGATTTCAGGTCTCGATGTCTTCCAGCCGTTCGACGAGCCCGGGAAGCTCCGAGTGGACCGTGCTCCAGACGACGGCAAGATCTACGTCGAAGTAGCCGTGCGCGATGCGGTTTTGCATGCCGCGGATGCTGCGCCAAGGAATGCCCGGGTTGCCTTTCGCGAAGTCGGGATACTCGGACAGCGTTCGAGCGGCCACCTCTCCTACGATCATCAGGCTCGTGATGACGGCGCGTTGCGTGCGTAGGTCGTCGATGAAGTCGGCGCGACCCAGGCCGTCGGCGAACGATAAAGCATCCCGCGACCCTTCGATCATCTGCCGAAGGTAGTCCGCGAGCCGACTTTTGCGGTTCAAACGGGAATGGCCTGTTCGAGCACCCGGGCGCGGATGTGCGGCGGAACATCGAGAGGCGTCTTGACGTCCACACGAACGCGCAGCGCCTCCTCTAGAGCGTCCTGAAGGCCGCCGAGATCAAATAGGGTCGTCTCTGGCGTCGGCTCCACGAGGAGGTCGAGATCGCTGCCCGGATCGTCTCGCCCAGCCAGAGCCGATCCAAAGACGCGTGGGTTCGCCGTGCGATGGCGAGTTGCCAGCGCTCGGATCACGTCGCGGCCGTCGCGAAGGGCCTGGGATGGCGTGTGGTTCGACATGCCGCGACGATACACGCGTCCGGCGACCGATGCGAGTTCGAAGCCGCAAAGGGCAAGGCGATCCGGGTTCACCAGCAGAGGAGAACTCGATGAGCATCTCATGGAATGGGTAGGAAGCCCCCATCCCACCCGGCAGCGGTTAAGGCTACGCGAGGGTATCGACCACCGACCAGGATCTCGACGTTCAGTACGAGGTGCTCGAAAGGGCAGGATGCCGAGTGATCCGGGCCGAGAAGGTCTCTGGCACCTTCGTGCGGGGCAGGGATGAGTTGCACACGCTGCTCGACTTCATCCGCCCCGGCGACGAGCTCGTAATCACACGCGTGGACCGGCTCGCCCGGTCGATGGGCGACCTTCAGGACATCATTCGCGAGCTGAAGGCGATGGCCGCCACCCTGCGCGCGACCGAGCAACCGATCGACACGTCCACCCCCGCCGGGAAGGCGTTCCTCGGTATGCTGGGCGTCTTCGCCGAGTTCGAGACGAACCTGCGACGCGAGCGGCAGATGGAGGGGATCGCGAAGGCGAAGGCCCGCGGCGTCTACAGAGGCCGGAAGGCGTCGATCAACGTAGACGAGGTTCGGCGCCTGGTCGACGAAGGGGCTCGGCCGAGCGCCATCGCCCGTCAGCTCGGGATCAGCCGGACGAGCGTGTGGCTGGTGAGCAGGCCAACGGCGTCCGATGGCGCGGCTGAGGCCAACCTATCGAGCGAATAGAAGGCCACCGCGGCGCCCGGTCGACCGATACCATATGGGGATAGCGCGATCCGACGAAGAGTTAAATGCTCGGGAGACGATCCGCTACATAGCTCATCGCGAGAGTGCCCGTCGATGAAGTATCGACGGAGGTGATACGGTCCGCGGGACGTCGCATTGGGCGGTTTTCCCCGCAAATGAGGACGATCGGCGTCGTCCGTTTGTAATTTGGGGTGCGTGGAACGTCCCACGCGTCGACGTCGATGACGTATTGGAGAGTTCATTTAATAAAGCGCAGGAGGTCGTCATGCGAATTGCCAGTTCGGAACGCTATTGGAGCGAGATCCAGAAGCGCCTTTCGCGGCACGGTTTCGACCCCGGTCCGATCGATGGCCGGCGGGGAGACATGACGGACGGCGCGCTCATCAGGTTCAAGGCGAGCCGCAACCTGCGCCCTCGGCCGTATGTCGGGCTCGATACCGAAGAAGTCCTCATGATGGATCCGCAGGACGATGGAGGGGACGCGCCTCGTTGGCTCGCGATCGCGCGGGGGTATCTCGGCCTGCGCGAGATCCCCGGCGCGCGTCATCATCCGCAGATCGTCTCCTGGTGGTCCGACATCAACGCCGGCTGGTTCGACGACGACGAGACGCCGTGGTGCGGCGCCTTCGTCGGCGGCGTCCTCGCCGAGGCCGGCGTGCCGATCCTAGCGCGCGATGGCGCCCGCGCCCGGGCGTGGGAAAGTTGGGGGCGCGCGCTCGATGGGCCGGCCGTCGGCGCGGTGGTCACTTTCTTCCGGGGAGGCCGGGACTCGAAGACCGGGCACGTGGCCTTCGTCATCGGCCGCAGCACGACGGGCCGGATCGTATGCCTTGGCGGGAATCAGGCCGACGCGGTCACGATCGCCGAGTACGACGTCGAGCGCGGATCGTCCTGGGGCGTGTCCGCCTATAGGTGGCCCGAGGAACACCCCCTGCCGCCGCATCGGCACATGGCCGAGCTGCCAATCGTGTCCGCCATCGCGGGCGGGCAGGTGACATGACGCCGATCCGCGCGGGCATCCACGGGCTCCTCGTCGCGGCGATGCTCGCCCAGCCCGCGGCGGCCCGAGCGGACGGGACGATCGCGCCCGAGAACGAGGCGGCGCCCGGGATGCCGGTCATGGTGGGCGGTTCGGACGGGTTCGACGCGTGCTTCGGCGTCGGCGTCGTCGGCATGGCGCCTGATCACGGATCACGGGAGATCATGGTCTCGGCCGAACCGGCCCACCGGCGGCCGGCGATCGATCGGCTGGCGGCCGGCCAACGCGTGTATCTCTGCGACGACCGCGAGGCATGGACCGGGGTCGTCTACCGCCCCGACGGCGATCTGACGGCGTGCGGCGTGTCCGGGCCGCAGCAGGCGCGGCGGCCCTATGACGGTCCCTGCCGGTCGGGATGGGTGCGCACCGCGTGCCTGATCCCCGCCGCGGGGTGAGGAGACGGCACGGAGACGAGCTTCGGGAAAGGTCCCGCCGGAGGGCGGACGCATTACGGGAGAGACAGACATGACCCATGGACCACGCTATCGGACCACCCTGTTGGGATGCGCCCTGGCCATCATCGCCGCTTTCCCCGCGCTGTCGCAGGAGGGCGAGACGACGGTCATCGTCGATGACCGGACGCCGGGCGCCGAGCTCTTCGCGGAACGCCTGGGCGAGCTCGGGATCGGCGACCGGATGGGCACCGGCGGCTCTGACCAGACGACCGAAATGCTATGCGAGGTCGCCAGCTCCGGCCAGGCCGTCGCGGTCATCGCGCCCGAACCTCTCGACCGGGACGCGCTGAGGGAATGCGGGGTCCCGGGCGTCGACGAGATCACTCGGGTCGACTTGGCCCGCTCGGAGGCGCCGCTTCGCGCCGAGTTCGAGGACGCCGCCGGGACGGTCATCGAACTGATCCCCGGGGAAGGCGGCTGGAGAGAGGGAGAGGGCCTCGCGAGCGTCGCGGGAACTCCCTTCGACGTGAGGAGCGACACCCTCTTCGACGAGAGGTTCCAGTTCCCCAACATCTGTATGATGTGCGGCTGCTGCGCAGGGCCGCTTGCGCAATGACGGGGGAGCAAGGCGAAGCACCTTCGGTGGATGCGTCGCCGCCCGCACGGGGCGACGCTCCGGGGCCGCCCGAGGGCCTGCCCCTGCTCTGGCCGTTCGTCATGGGGACGGTGTTCGTCCTCCTGATCCTGTTGATCACGGTCCTCGGCGGCGCGCCGAGCCCCGAGCAGTTCCAGATCTACCGCATCGTCATCGCGCTCGGCGGCGCGGGCTTCGCCGTCGCCCTCACCGGGCAGATGGAGGTACGGATTCCCCTCATGCGGAACGGGCTGATCAAGGCCACGGCGGGGTTCGCGGTCTTCGTGATCCTCTACTTCTTCTCGCCCGCCGCGCTCGTCGTCGATGACGGCGAGCTGCGGGTCGAGCGGATGCTGACGGAGTATCGGGGTGGCGCCGACGAGGGAGGCGAGGCACCGCGGATGATGGGACGCGAGACTGCCGTCGCCCAGGCGAGGCTGGCCATCACGGCGCGGTTCGCCTCCGCGCAGGCGGAGGCGGCCCGTGCCGACGGCTGCGACGGCGAGCTACCCACGCCGAGGTGCCGGACCATGGAGGCCGACCTGCAGCGCGCGGACGCGCTCGTGACGCGTGTTCTGGACGCCGAGCCGGAAAGCTTCGACATCCTCAACCGGTGGCACCTCGCCCTCTTCGATTGCGTCGACGAGGGCGACTGCGACCGGAGCGCGGCCTGCGCCGCGTTCATCCCACATGTGGAACCATTCAGGCAGACGTTCTGCGATCGCCTGGAGGGCATGGACGAGGGGGGGATGTCGGACTCCGTGCGCCGGCATCGCAAGTTCGTGCAAGGCGACTGCGGGGCGTATTTCGTGGATCACTACATCAAGCGTCCCGGGCCGGGCCTCACCTCCGGCGAGCTCTACGAGGACCTAGAGGGCGTCTGCCTCCCGACCCAATGCTGGGCGCGCAACATGATGCCGCCATACCCGTGCGCCGCACGACTAAGAGCCGGACGACCCCAGCTGATCGCCGGGATCGCCGTACCGTGACGTCCTAGGCCAATGGACGCGAGACGGAAGCCGCGGCGCGGCGCCAATCGGGAAAGGTTCGCAAGCATGGGTTTCGAGTTCGAGCGGTACACCAGGTTCACCACCACCACCCCGGACATCCCCGGGTGGACGACGGATGCGCGGGTGCGCCTCGTCGAGGTCCTCAGGGAGGCCGGCCACGCCCGGGCCGGGAGAGACGCCTGGCTGAACGGCGGCCCCGCCTTCGAGACCCCGTCCGGCGCCCCGGCCAGGGGATCGACGGAAGCGTTCTACCTTCGAGCGGATCCCGGCAGGCCGCACAAGATCGCCCTCGCCCGGTCCATCATGGCCGTCGACGCCGCCGTCCGGGGCGGGTCCTTCGAACGCTTGGACAAGGCGGTCGTGCGGGATGCGTGCGGAAGCAATTGGACGCGCGTCGTCCAGTACGCCATGTCGGCCTGCCCGTTCGGACACGCTCTCGAAGGGTTCGCCACGTTCCTGATCGCCGACGGCCTGCTGACCAGCCCGGAGTTCGTCACGCGGTTCGAAGCCGGCGAGTACGAATCGCGGATGCGGATCCTGGTCGACCTCATGGTCCTGATGACCGAGACGGAGGCGGGCCGCGCGCACCTGACCGGCGGGGCGTTGAAGGACACCCTCCTCGATCCCGTCCGGCTCGCGGGGCTCCTCGACGAGTTCGACCTGCGCGGGACCCCGGAGGCGCTGAGGCTGATCGCGTCCGGGGCTCCGGAGGGTTCCAAGTCCGCCACGTTCGCCGCCAGGGCCAAGGATCCCGTCATCAGGCTCTACCTCGAGTACGCGGGCGCGATCGCCGCGGTGCCCGATACCGACGACCTCTCCAGACCCGGGCCGATCTACACGAGCTTCCAGACCAAGCTGCCCGCCTGGCAGGGCCTGCGCGGACTGGCGAAGTCGAGCAGTCTAAGCCAAGCGGCGATGGCCTATACGCTCGCGGTCGGGGCGATGAAGGGGCGGGTGGCGGCGACGACGCTCGGCGCGGGCGGCACGACCCTCACCGACGCGCAGCGGGAGGCTGCCCTAATCGACATGCTCGCCGGAATGGGCGAGGTCGCCGCCGCGACCCAGGCGATCCTGGAGCGCAACGCCGCCGCGTTCAAGACTTCGAGCCGCCTGGCCAAGGCCGCCGCCATCGCAGGGCGGACGAGCGTCAAGGGCGCGCTATCGGTGTTCGGGATCGTCATGGGCGGCGTCGATACCTATCGAGCCTTCGCCGCGATCGACATGACAGGGGAGAACATCGGGCTGACCGTCGGCCTCGGGGTCAAGGCCGTCGGCGCGGCAGGCTTGCTGGCCTCGTCGGTCCTGCTTCTTCTGGCGCCGAAGTTCGCCGCCCTCGGTCCGCCGGGCTGGATCGCGTTCGTGGCGGGGATCGGCCTGACGATCACGGGCGAGCTGATCGTGACGGTGTACGAGGCCGGCAAGCTGGAGGGCAGGATCAAGGCGGTGATCCGCGGCTGCGCGCTCTCCCCGCCAGAGGCCCTGCCGCGCCTCGACGCCGTCATCGACCCCATGACGGTCAACCCCCGGGTGGATCATCCCGCCAATGGCTTCGCGCGGAGGGTGGGCGGCCAGGTCATCGAGGATTGGGGGCGGCAGATCGGGACGATCCACGGCCTCGTCTCGGGGATCGGTTTCTCGATGGAGGTCGACGGCGACGAGGTGAGGCTCGACAGCGTCCGCAAGATGGCGAGCGCCTACGTCCCGCCCGCCGCGATCATGACCGACCGCCCCAGGGCGGTGGACGGGACCGAGCTTCCCGACAGCTACTTCCTGCCACCGGAGACGAGGGTGACGCTCTACGACGTCACGCCGGGCCAACCGGACGCGCATCGCTTCAATCTCGCCTTCGGGCCCGACGCGGTGCGGGGCATGTCCCCGGTCGAGGTCGACCGCCTGCCCTCGGGCGAGGCGCATTTCCACGCCATCCAGGGGATGATCGAGCGCCCCATCGGGACCCGGATACCCGCGACGACCAAGTCTCGACAGGTGGCGTTCCCGGGCGCCGCCGAATGCCGCACGACGACCGCGCGGCCCCTGCTCGCGACCTCGCCGCTGGCGGCGCTCCTCGACGGGGTGCGTTCGACGACGGCGCCGGAGATGCTCACCCTCGTCGAACGCGCCCCGGCGGCATAGGGATGGAGGCGCTCCTCAGGACATTCCTCGCGGAGCTTCGGGCCTTTCTCAGGCCCCTGACCTCGATCGTCGAGGACGCCGATCCGTTCGGCGTCCCCCCGGCCGAGGCCGCCGCGTTCGGCATCGTCCGCGATGCGGACCAAGTGCGTCTGGACCGGTTCCTCCTGCTGCTCGCGGACGCGGGGATCGACCCGGTCGCGCAGCTCGGCGAGCTCGACGTCGTCAGGGGCGACGTCGGCAGGATCGCGGACAGCATAGATGCCCTCAGCGGGGACGTGCCGACCTCCGTCCGGGAGCTGCGCGTCCGGATCGAGGAGGCGTCGGATCTCTACGTCCAGTTGCGCCGACTGCTGACCCGGAGGCCCCCGAACCCCGCGGTGGCGCTCGATCCCGAAGCTGCGTCGCGCGCATTCCTCGACAGGATGCTGGTCGCCTATCTCGACCGCCGCGGCCCCGGCTGGCTCGCCGCGGCGCAGGTCCTGGGCATCGCGAGGCCGGCGATCCCCGGCATCGCGCGACCGGCCGACGTCGATTTGGACCGGATCGATCGCCTTCTGTCCGATCCCGCCGCCGTCCTCGCCGAGACGTGGGGCTGGGATGCGCCGTTCGATCCGGACGATCCCGTCCCGGAGCTGGACCTGCTGCTGGAGATCGACGCGGCCCTCGGCCGGCTGGGCATCGAGACCTCCGTCGAGATCGGGCCGCCGACCCCGGACCGGCCTGCCGACGATCCCACGCCCTACGTCGCGATCCCCCTCGTCGGCGTCGGGGATGCCAGCGGCGGCGCGTCGGTGGAAGCGCGGCTCTTCGTGCCGGCGGCGGGCGGCCTCGCGGCGACGCTCGCCGCGGACGGGGACTGGCGGACGGAGCGCTCGGCGCCCCCCTGGTCCCTTTCCCTGGACGGGAGCTTCGAGGCCGCGCGCGTGCCCGTCGTTACGGTGGCCCGCGACGGCGAGGCCGGGGTGACCTTCGCCGGCGGCACGCCGGCGGATGCGGCGTTCCGGGCCGACCTGCGCCGGGCCGGCCGGTTCGACGTCCTCGCCTTCGGCGAGATGGGCGGCGTGTCGGCCTCCGGCGTCTCGCTGTCGGCCTGGTTCGACGCGGAGGGCGAGCTGACCGCCGGCCTCTCCGCCGGGCTTGAGGGCGGCACCGTGCGCATCGGGGGCGTCGAGGCGGACGGGTTCCTCGCCCGGATGCTGCCCGCGAAGGGCATCGAGGCTCCCTTTGCCCTATCCGGCGGGTTCGACACCGAAGGCGGGCTGCATCTGGACGGGAACGTGGGCCTGTCCTTCGACCGACCGCTGACCGTGGACCTGGGCGGGGTGCTGCGGTTGGACATGCTCCACGTCTCGGCCCGCCTCGGCACCGCCGGGATCGACGCCGAGGTCGCGATCACCGGCGCCGCCTCGCTCGGCCCCTTCCGCACCACGATCGAGAGGGTCGGCCTGCGCGGCGCCCTCGCGCGCCTTTCGGCCGCCCCGGAGGACGGGTTCGCGGGCCACGTCGCGGCGCGCGTGGGCGCGGGCGACGCCCGCCCGGGCATGGAGCGGTTGGGGGATCTCGCGGCAGCGGCCGGCTTCCGCCCCCCGACCGGCATCGGCCTCATGTTCGAGCTCGGCCCGGTGGGCGGCGGCGGCTTCGTCTCCTTCGACGAGCCGGCGCGCCGCTATGCCGGCGCCCTCGCCCTGAAGGCGGAATCGATCGGCCTGTCGGCCTTCGGGGTCGTCGTCACGCGGATGCCGGACGGTGCGGACGGTTTCTCCCTTCTCGCCTTCGTTCGCGGCGAGTTCGCGCCCGTCCCGCTGGGCTTCGGCTTCACCCTCGACGCGGTCGGCGGCCTCTTCGGGATCAACCGCGGCATCGACGCCGGCGCCGTCTTCGAGGCCGTGCGCGCGGGCACGATCGGCGACCTGCTATCGCCGGAGGATCCCGTCCGGGACGCGCCGCGCCTCCTCGAGCAGGCCGAGCGGATGTTCCCCTTGCGCTCCGGCCGGCACGTCTTCGGCCCCACGCTGCGGCTCGGATGGGGCGCCCCGGCCGAGATCGTGACCCTCGACCTCGCGCTCGCCCTCACCCTGCCCGAGCCGCTTCGCGTCCTCCTGATGGGCCGCGTGCGGGCCGCCCTGCCGACACCCGAGGTCGGGATCATCTCGCTCAACATCGACGTGGCGGGGGTGCTCGACCTCTCCGCCGGGACGCTCGAGGCGGAGGGGCGCCTCGTCGATTCGACCTATGTCGGCATTCCGATCACCGGAGGCTTCGCGCTGCGCACCTCCTGGGGCGGCCGGGCGGGGTTCGCGTTCTCGGTGGGGGGGCTTCATCCCGGATTCGTGCCGCCCGAGGGGTTTCCGCTCGTGCCCCGCGCGGGCGTGAGCCTGGCGAAATCGCGCGACTTCTCGCTCCAGCTGGCCGGCTACTTCGCGATCACCTCCAACACGCTGCAGCTCGGCGCACAGGTCGACCTCATGGCGAGGGTGTCGAAGTTCGGCCTGTCGTTCCAGGCGGGGTTCGACGCGCTGATCGTGTTCGATCCCTTCTCGCTGGACGCCGAGCTGCGCGCGTCGGCCCGAATCTTCGCCCGCGGGCGCACGTTGATGAAGCTCTCGGTGCGCGCGCGCCTGACGGGGCCGAACCCGTGGCACGTGCGCGGCAAGGCCTCGTTCGAGATATTCTGGGTCGACGTCGACATCCCCTTCGACAAGCAGTTCGGCCGCGCCGAGGACGTGCCCGCCAAGCGGCTCTCCGCCGAGCGGCTCCTGGAGGCGGCCGCGCGCGCGGCCGGCAACTGGATCGGCGCGCCGTCGGCCCGCTTCGTCCTGGCGCCGGATGCCGCGGCCCTCGATCCGTCGCAGCCGATCGTCTTCTCTCAGAAGGACGTGCCCTTCGCCCTCACGCTCGATCATCTGGGCGGGCGCGAGATCGACGGCCCCGTGCGGTTCGACGTCACGGGCCTGCGGCTGGGAGGTGCGGCGCAGGCCCTCGGGCCGTCCCCAACGGAGGCCTTCGCGCCCGCGCAGTTCACCGATCTCGATGAGGCCGCGCGTCTCGCCGCGCCGGCGTTCGACCGCTTGCCCTCCGGCGTCTCGGCCGCGCCGGACGCGGTCGTCACGATCGGCCCGGTCGCCGACGACGCGCGCCGGCGGGTGGTGCGGATCGACGCGCGCCCCGGCGGACCTGCGATCTCGGCGGAGCAGCCGGGCTGGTCCGTCCCCGACTGGTTCGTGGCCGAGCGGCAGGCGGTCAAACGCCGCCTCATCGCCGTCCACGAGGAGACGTGGCGCGCGGGCCCGCCCGGCAGCGACATGCCCGACGAAAGCCATGCCCAGGCGCGCGAGCGCGCCGGCGGCGGCCCGGTCCACCGAAGCTCGGAGGCCCCATGAAGCCCGAAGCACGTCACTTCGTCGCCTTGCGCCGGCGCGGCCTCAACGTAGCCGGTGGAACGGGGCGCGTCCTGCGGGCGGCGGTCGACGCGGCCACCGATATGGGCCCGCGCAGCTTCGCCGGCGATCTCGTCCTTCTCGGGCCCGGCGACGTCGCGGGGATCGAGCCCTCGCGCATCGCGCGCCGCTGGCCCGCGCCCGGCAGCGTGGACGCCCGCGCGGGCACGATGCCCTATCTCGAGTTCACCGACGACGACATGCCTTGGGCGCTCTCGGATCTCGGCACGTCGACGCGGCTCCGACCGTGGCTGGCGCTGGTGGTGGTCGAGGAGGACGAGGACGCCGTCCTCTCGCCCGCGCGCACGCCCCTCCCGGTACTGACCCTGCGCCATGCCGCCCATTCGCGGTTGCACGCGGCGGCGGACGGATGGGCGCACGCGCATGTGGAGGCGAGGCCCGGCGCCGTGCCCGATGGCGGCGTGCCCGGGGACAAGGCCTCCGCCCTCTCGCGCCTCCTGTCGCCCCGCAGGCTGGAAGGCGGGCGGAGGTGGATCGCCGCCCTGGTGCCCGCGACCGAGGCGGGACGGCTGCGCGGCCTGGGCCGCGATCCCGGCGAGGCGAGGGGAGAGGCGTTCGGTCCGGCCGCCGCGAGCCTCCCGGGAGAGACGCTGGAGCTCCCGGCCTACGACACGTGGCGCTTCTCGACGAGCCTGTTGCCCCGGTTCGAGGACGTGGTGAAGCGCCTCCGTCCGCACGTCGCTGCCGCCGAGACCGTCTGGGCCGAGGCCGAGTTCGCGACGGCCCAGACCATCGGCGTGCCGCGCGTGCCGATCCGCTCCGCCCTGCGTGCGCCGGGCACGCCGGTACCGCTGCCGAGCGCCGCCACCCGCGCACGGCTGGCCGCCCTGACGGGTGACGCGGACGCGATCGGCCCGCCGCTCTGGGGCGCTCGCCATGCGCCGGCGTCGGCCACGGTCCCGTGGCGGGACGAGATCAACCACGATCCGGCGCTCCGGATGGCGGCCGGCCACGGCGCGCGGATCGTCCGCGAGCGACAGGAGGAGCTGGCCCGTGCCGCCTGGGATCACGCCGGCGAGGTCGAGGCGGCGAACCTCCTGCTCGCGCGCGGGCGCGCCGCCGTGGCCGCCGCCCGCCGGTCGCACGGCGCGGTGGCCGCCCAGCATCCTCATGCCGTGCTCGCGGTCCTCGCCCCGCTGATGGCGCGCACCGCCCGCCGGGGAGGCATCTCCTATGCCGAGGCGATGGCCGGCACGCCCGTGGGCGATGCGGCCATGCCGGCCGCGCGCGTCGCCTTGCGCCGGGCCGCGCGCGCCCGCGGCGGCGCACGCGGCCCGGCGGGCGGGCTGCCCTCCGCGGCGGCCGCGGTCGCCGACCGCCACGGTGCGGGATTCGTCCCGCGGGGACGGCCCATCCTCGACTTCGGCGCCGGCCTCGACGCCAGGCCCCGCTACCTTCCGCCCGAGGCCGTGGCGGAGATCGAGGACCTCGCGCAGTTCCTCGAGATGCGCTTCGACGGGATCGACCTCGACGCCCGCCCGCCCGCCCGCCTCGGCGACGCCCTGCGCCGCGTCGTGGACGGGCCCGCCGCCTACATGGAGCCGCGCGCCGTGCCGGCCCTCGACACGGCGGCGCTCGCGAAAGAAATCCTGCGCGCGGTCGACCCTGCCATCGCGATCCCCGCGCGGATCCGCCCGCTCGTGTCGGGCCTTCCCGACCGTCCCGGGGATCCGCTCGGCCCCGTGCGCCTCGAGCCGCCGCTGCCGTTTCCGCTGGTGGAGGCGCTGGCCGCGATATCCCCCGCCTTGGTCGCGCCGGCCCTGGCGGAGATGCCACCCGACAGCGCGACCCTGCTGGAGCTCGACGCGCCGTTCTGCGAGGCGCTCTTCGCGGGCGCCAACCACGAGCTGATGCGCGAGCTTCTCTGGCGGCGGTTCCCGGGCGACCTGTCCATGTCGCCCCTGCGCCGCATGTTCCCCGATCAGAGGGTCGAGGGGACCGGCGCGGGCCCCGGAGCGGCGAACGGAAGCGCTCCTCGGGACCGCGACACGCCGCCGATGACCGAATGGCGCGGACCGGCCGGTAGCCACATCCTCGGCGCGCCGGGCACGGTGATCCTGCTGCGCACGCCCCTGTTCCGCATCTTTCCGAAGGTCATCGCCTTCCTGGCGCCGGCGGAATGGGAGGACGGGCGGAACGGCACGCGGCGCCCGGAACGGCGCCTCGGCGCGTTCGACGCCGGGGCGGTCAAGGTCGGGCGAATCCGCGGCGCCTTGCCCCCGGACGCGGCCTATATGGGGTTCGACCTCTCTCCGGGCGCCCTGGCCGGGGCGCGGGGCGGGGCGGCGGGGTACTACCTCGTGTTCCACGGGCCCCGCGACGAGAACACGTTCGGCTTCGACGCCCCGGACCCCGGCCGCGCGCCGTCGGGAGCGGCGGACGACCTTCGATGGGACGAGGCCGGCTGGACCGAGGCCGTTCCGACGATGGACGCGGCTGCCATGGTGCGGGCGGCCGGCCGGTTCGGCGTCGCTCCGACTGGAGCGGGCGTCGCGGCGATCGCCTCGGAGCGGGCGTTTACCTACGCCGTCCATCTCAGCGATCTCGTGGAGGCATAGGCCATGGACGCGCCCATCCTCTTCCTTCCCCTGCGGATCGAGACCCGCATGACCGAAGGCGATGGCGGTCGGTTGATCCTGCACGTCCGCGCCTGGCCGGACCAGATCCACGTGGACGCCCTGCGGCGCTCCGTCTCGGCCGAGGAACGGCGTCTGCTCGACGACCATGACGCGCAGGTCGCGGCGGGGCGACGGGGCGCGACCGATCGCCTCTCCCGGCAAATGGGCGCGGGACGCGCGCGGTGGCTGGTCGAGGGCGGGCGCCACCGGGACCTGCCGGCCGACGGGGGCCATTCGGACGTGCCCCCCGTCGCGCGCGGCCTTCCCGCCCGGCTGCGGTTCCTGGTGACCGCGCGCGGGATCGGCACGCGCTCCACCCTCGGGGCGCCCATCGACGAGCCGCTCCCGGTCGCCCCCCCGCTCGACGACGACAGCGGCCTCGCCTTCACTGGAAAGGCCGGCGATCCCGTTCGGTGGCTCACCGACTTCGATCATGCCGTGGCGCTCGGCATGGCCGCCTCGGTCGAGCTGCCCCTCGACGCGGGCACCCAATGGGACAGGATCACCGCCGTCGAGGTGGTGGGCGTGCCGCGCGGAGACGCCGAGGCCGACGGCGCGCGCCTGCAATCGCTCGTCGAGGCCCATGTCGGGTCGGGCGGCGTCGACCTGATGCGGATCGGCACGCCGACCAAGGGGCCGCGGGAACCTGGCGGTGGGAGCGATCGCGGCGGACCCGGCCTCGAACGCGCGCTCGGGCTGGCGGCGGGCACGTTCCCATCCGGGGACAGGGCCGGGATCGACGGCGTGCAGGCGCTGTGCGCCGAGCTCGTCTGGTCCGCCGCCATCCGGCCGGCCTTGATCGACGGCTGGCTCGTGCACCCCGACGGGAGGCTCGCCGCGCCGCTGTCGGATCTCGAGCCTTGGCGGCGGCGTTTCGTGCAGGAGGTCCGTCCCGCCGGCCGCCACCCCGTGATCGCCTTGGGCGCGCAGCCCTACGGGGTCCACGTCATGCGGGGACCGAAGGCGCGCGGCCGCGACCCGCTCGCCGAGCTCGCGGCCTCCGCCGTCGATCGTTTTGCGGACCACGCGCGCGACCTTCACGAGGCCCGGGCGCGCCTCGGGCCCTTCGAGGCGCTGATCGAGGTCCTGGCCAGACCGGCGACCTCTGTGGCGATGCGGTCGCGCCGGGCCCATCCTCTGATGGCGACGCTCAATCTCGCTCTCAACGCCTCGGGCTCTTCCGCCCGCACCTTGGCGGAAGCGGCCGCCGTCCGCGCCGGCCGGGCCGAGCTTCTGGGCTTCTGGCGGCCCGAGGACGGGCGCCGCGCGGCCCTCTACGTCCTTCATGACCCTCATGCGCGGGTGTTCGACGGACCGATGGTCACCGCGGCGGGAGAGGACGCCGCCCCCGGCTCCGGTCCCCGGGTCGGCGACCTCCTGAAGGGCCCGCTCCGCGACCTCTTCATCCCCCCCGAGCGCGACGGTTCGGTGCTGGAGCTGCTCTGCCGCTCCGCCCTGGCGCAGGGCGTGCGCGAGCTCGCCGCCGCCACCGGCGCGCGGGACGAGGACGAGGTCGCGCGCATCCTCGGCCGGTTCACCGACTACATCGAGGACCCGCCGGACCTGCGCGCGCGCTTTCGGGCTCGCCTCCACCAGGAATGGCGCGAGGTCGGCGTGGCGGACCTCGTCGCCGAGCTCGACCGTGCCGCCCCTCCCTCGCGGGCGCCGGAGCGCCGAGCCACGGAGGAACTCGTGCGGCTCTACAAGGTGGTCGCCGCGCTGGACGACGCGGCGCCCGCCCTCCTGGCACGCTGCTTTCCGGCGGCCCTCGACGCCGCATCGCACCGGATCGACGCCTGGGACGAGGCGGATGCCGCGCGCGCCCTGGAGGCGCTGCGGACGGCGGGCGGGCGGGGAGTGCACCTCTCCGCCCATGCCCGCCTCGAAGGGTCCGAACGGATGGGGTCGGTGGCACCGGTGTTTCGCCTCGCGCCCTCGCTGTCCCATGCCGCGACCGGCGCGCTCCTCCAGCAGGCGGCGGACGATGCGCGCGCGGACGGGATGCCGGTCGTGCCCATCGACCTCTCTGCGGAGCGCACCGCCCTCGCCCTCGATCTCGCACATCATCTCCGCGAAGGAGGCGACATCGCCGAAGCCCTGGGCGCCATGGCCCTGGACGCCCTGGCGCGTGCGGGCCACGCCGACCTCGTCCCCGCCCTGGCCGAACGGTTCGGGCTGCGCGACGGGGTGCGCGAGGGAGCGCTGCCGCAATCGGGCGGGGTGCCGCGGCTCGACGGGCTCGGCCTGCTCGCGGCGGTCCGCTCCGGCACCCTGCCTCCACGGCGCGGCGGCGGCCTCGACGAAACCGCGGACGTCGCTCTTCACGGCGGCGTCCTGGCCATCGCGCCTCTGCTGGCCGAGGCGATCGACGCCTATCACGACCTGCACATGGCCGAGGGGATCCATCTTCTCGCGAACGGTCGCGCGGAAGCCGCCCACGGCGCCTTCGAGGCGATGGCCGGCGGTGGCCTGCCGCCGGACCGGTTCGAGGTGACCGAGATCGCCCCGGCCGCTGCGGCGGTCTCGCACATGGTGGCGCTCGCGGTGGCGGATCCGGCGCCCGCGTCGAACGAGACCGGGTTGGACCGCATCGCTCCCGTGGCCGCCAAGCTCGCTGCGGCCCTCGTCGGCCGCCCGACGGGAACGGTGAGCATCGAGCTCCTGTCCGGCGGGCGGCCCGAGTCCACGACGATCCGACTGGCCGATCTCCCGCTCACGCCCTTCGAATGGACGATGGCCGCCCGCCCCGGCCATCGGTGGATCGACGCCCTGCGCCCTGCGGCACGTGCGGCGCTCGACGCGGCCGGCGAGGGGCGGGCCATGGGGCAGGTCCGGCCCTGGCTCGATGCGGAGGACTGGCTCTGGCTCTGCGAGCGGGCGGGCGCCGCCCTGACTCAGGCCCGGCCGCTGACGCCGGCCGATCACGGCATCCGGGGAACGGACGGGGCCCCGGCCGGGCGCGCCGAGGCGGCGACCGCCCTGCTGGACGCCATCGATGCGGCGATCGCAGGCCCGTCCCAGCCGGCCGCCCTCGCCCTCTTCCTCGCCGTACATGGCCGCGGGGGGGAGGCCGCGCGATTGATGGAGGATGCGGGATCGGCCGCAGACATCTCGGCGGAGCTGCGAGAATGGTCCGCCGCCGCCCGCCGCCCGCCGGAAGGCACGGACCCGTTGGACGCAGTCTTCCGGGGTCTGCCGATCGCCCCCGTCCTGCCCTACGTGATCCCGGACGGCGGGGTGCCGGCAGGGCACGCGCCAGGCGCGGGCGCGGAGTGGCTCGGCCGGATGCAGCGCGTCCGCCCGCGGCTGGGGCCTCTCGCCGACGCGCTCGCCGCCGGGGCGGACAGGCGCCTCAGGACGACGCCGGTCCAGCGTGCCGAGGAGGGCGCCCCGCCGGACACCTGGCTCGCCCTTCGGCAACCACCGGGCCTCTTGGAGGGAACGTTCGACGCCGCGCTCATCGTCCACCCGGGGGATCCTCCGAGCGCGACGATTGCCGGGTTCCATATCGACGGGTGGCGCGAGGAGCTGCCCGAGAACACCCTCGAGCTCGGCCTCGCGGTGCGCCGCGAGGTGCCTCCCGGGCGGGCGGCAAACGTCCTGCTCCTGTGCGTGCCGGACGAGGACGGCCCCGATCCGGATCACCTCGAGGAGGTGACCCGCCATGCCTTCGCGCAGATGCAGGCGCGGACGCTGACCCTCGCCGACTTGCCGCCGGCGGCTCCTGGACGACCGGCGCGAGACGCGCCCTTCGGCGATCTCGGGGGATTTCTTCCGCTCCTCTGGCTCGCGCACGGGCCGCCCTGGGATGATGGCGAATGACCTACCTGCCCGGTTCCCTGACGGAGACGACGCCATGTCCGTGACCTTGCCCGGCTTTCGGAATTGGACCGCCCTCGAGCCCGATGCGCGCGCGCTGACGGTCGCTGAAGGCGCGCGTGGTAGGCTGGCCGATCCCTTGTTCATGCTGGCGCAACAATGGCGGGCGGGCGAGTTCCGGCACGTGGAGGGTGGCCTGCCGATCGCCGTGAGCCTGGAGGTCGACGAGGCCGCCCCCGTCGCGATCCGGGACGGATCGGGCACGCGAGAGGCCTTGGACGGCACCGAGCGGGCCGAGGAGCCGTTGGCTGAGCCCCCCGTGAGGTCCGGGGAAGGGCGCGATCCGCGCGCCGCCGCGGACCTGGCCAGCCAAGTCGCGGCTCTCGTGGCGGGAGCCCTCGACGCCGCAGATGCGGGCGAGCGCGAAGAGATCGGGGCGGCGTTCGAGGAACTGATCGCCCGGTTCGCCCCGGGCGACGACGAGCACGCGCGCCTGGTGCGCCTGCGCGTGGCGGCCGGCGACCGGAGCGCGTTCGACGGCATCGCGCTGCGCCGCACGATGGATGATCGGGACGACGAGCTGCGCGCGGGCCCGCTTTGGCGCCTGCTGCGCGATTGGGCCGTCGCGGATGGCGCGGAGATCGAGGAGATCGAGGATGTCGCGGAGCCGGCGTCGCGTCCCCGGCTCGAACGAAGCCCGGAGCGGCATGGCCTCGTCTCGGATCGGGCAGCCGGTCGGATCAGGCGCCTCCTCAACCCCAAGCGGATCCGCCGGCGCGAGTTCGCATCGCGCCACGACCTGGAAGACCGCGCGGGGAAGCTTGTCAGGCCCATGCTGGAACGCGAACGGGAACGAGAGCGCGAGGAGATCCCCAGGGCGCCGGAGCCGCCGTCGTCCGAGGCGGACGCGTTCGACCCGGTCGCCCTCGGCCACCGGGCGCAACTGACCATGGCGAATGCCGACGGAAGCGAGTTCCAAGTCGCGTTGGCGCCGGACGACCGGGACGCGAGACTAGCCTGGCACCGGCTCGGTGCGCCGGAGAGCTCCGAGGAGCCATCCTCCGGCGACGATGCGCGCACGCTGGTCCCCGCGAGGTTGTCCTTCGCCGGCAAGCCACCCGAGCGGCTCTGGTCCCTCGACGAGCGCGGCGCGGATTGGGTTGGGGCGAGCGCGGGACCGGCCGACTTGGTGCGCGTCGTCGCGGGCCAGGCGATGCTGTCGCAGTCAGCGGACTGGTTCGTCGTCCCGGTCACCGCCGGACGCAACCGCCGCGTGCGCGTGCAAGAGGTCACCTTGCGCGACGGATTCGGCCGGGGCGAGGCCCGGCCTCGGCCCGCGACCAACGATCCGGCCCTGCGCCTGTGGGTCGCGGTGGGAGAGGAGGGCGCCGACCGGTTCAACGCCTTTGCCGAGCGCGTGCCTCTTCTCGGCGATCCAGTCGAGACGACGGTGCTCGCGCCGGACGACGCGGCGAACCTGCTATGGCTGATAGAGCGCGTCCTGCCCGACGCCATGGGCCGCGGCGTCGCGCGCGATGCGAGCGTCCCGCCACCTGCCACGGCGACGACGCCGACCTACGAGCTTCAACGCCCGCCGCCGCCGCACTGGCATCCCATGAGCCTGACCGGCGGGGGACGGTTCGAGATGCGGCCCCTGCTGATCCCCGGTCGGGGGCGGGCAGCGCCGGCGGGCCTCTTCGGCACGACGGTGCGCGACCTCGACCGCGGGCGCGTGCCGATGAGGGGCCTGACCCTGACCCGGCGGTGGGCCATGGGGCGCGACCTGTCCGGCCGGGCCGTAATGTGGATCGCGCGCGACATCTCGGCCGCGCGAGAGACGGGGGGGTCCGGCCTGGCGCACGATCGGCTGACCCTACCCTCGGACAATTGAGAGGAGGAGGCGATGACCCTGCGCCCCGAAGTGGCATGGGATCTCTACGAGCGCGACGGCTACGTCAGGCATCGCGACGACATGCTCTCGCGCGTCTACAAGGCGGCGGAGGCCCATTCGGCCGGCACCGACCCGGCGGCGCCTGGAGCGCGCATCCTTCTCGAGCGCAGGCAGTTCCTGGCCAGCACGGACATTCCGGACGAGGACGTGGTCGCCGCCAAGGTCGGCGGTGGTCCGTACCTCTACACCTTGCGGGCGTTGGCCGAGGCCCTCGTCAGCCGGCACGAGAGCGTCGCCGGCGCCGCCAGCCCGCCGCCGAGTGCGCCTCCCATCACGAACGAGGCGTTCCTCGGCCTGGGTCCGGGGGCGATCACGGTCGACACCGTCATTGCCGCGCTGTCCGACCGCACCGGCTACGCCACCGGCGAGGGTCTCGCTCGTTGGGCGGGCGTGTACGCCGGCGCGTGGTGGACCGATCATGGCACGCGCCATGGCGACCCGGCCTACTGGTTCGACGCGCTCAGCTTTCCGGGACCGTTCGCGCCCGTGACGGCTCACTACCAACCGGTCACGTTCTTGCAGGGAGAAGATCCGTCAAGGCCCGGCACGTACCTCCATAAGCGCACCGGGTGGAACGTCTCGAACTCCTCGTTCCCCTACATCTGGGGATGGGATCCGAAGGAAGGCGGCAAATCCAATGCCAAGCTCGCCCGTCGCGGCAGCGTCGGAACCCATCTCGGCTTCACCTTCGAGGTGAAGTCCGCATCGGGCATAATCTGGATCAACCCACAGGAAGCGTTCCTCGAGGTCGTCGTTCCCGGCATCGGCGGCGCACCCGCCAAGCGTACGAGCGCGAGTCTCTGGGGTTTCGGACAATGGTTCCTCAGGACTATCCCGTCACGGACGACCGGCGTGTCGCTTTAGACGTCGATCCCCGGCAAGCCGGGCGGCCATGCGCACGAGGACGGTCGAACGCAGATCCATGCGAGCATCGCTCGTGGTCGGTCCGAAGACGACCCCGCGAGCCACGGCGTATGAAAGGGCTTGCCAAGGACGTCGGCGCGTCAGGACGATCCTTCGAAGAAGCAAGATTTGGTACGATCGCATCGAAAGCCTGCGCTTCGTGGAACCGAACCGCCCGTCGTCGACCCAATAGTACCCATATGGGTATAGCGGGTATGGGTTCGATGATGCTTCATCAATTGAGTTAATATTTGAAGCAATAAGGATGGCTCATATCCTTCTGTGGTCGTCAGCATTCTCTTCCGCTGAGCCTGTGACTTGCTGCGGTGCCCGACGCTCGACGGGCCTTGTACGGATAGGTCGCGCCCGATCACACACCCCACAAGTCTTGCGAATGCGTGAGTTTGTGGGGCCAATCCACTTGGTCAGCAATCCATAAGCCGTACGTCTCGACTTTGCTATTTAGAATCTGGCCGCACGGCCCGCCGATTGCAGTGGGTTGCGTGCCGCGGCGACTGAACGCCAACCGTGAGGACCTCCGATGCTTGATACAAGAGATGTCAACGCGGCGATCGATGATTATGCGAACCGGATCAAGAACGAGGTGCTGGGATCCAATATTCCATTCGTCGCCGACCAGTTGATCGCCCAGGCCGAGGGCCTGCTGGCGGACCTAGAGGCGCTGAAGACCGAGATCACGGCTGCGTTGGGGGGGTCGATACCCATCGGCACGCCAGCCAACCTCCAGGCCCTCGCCGACCTGATCAATACGACGACGTTCCTGGGCGGCGGGGACGTGCTCACCGCGTCGGTCGTAGGCGACGACCTTGCGCTGGTGCTGGACCACCAGGCCGCGACGACCATCACGGCGACGCTCGATGCAGCCGGAAGCGTCGGGTTCGCCGCGGATGCGATCGATCTGGATGCGTCGCTGATCCTGGACGCGGAAGCGCGGTTCTCTCTGGCGCTGCTGGTGGATGGCGACGACGGCTCGGTGTCCGTGGACGCAGACGCGGTGAGCGAGGAGTTCGGCCTTTCGCTGGAAGGAGATCTCGACGTTTGCCGCCGACGCCATGGGAGCCTTGGGCTTCCTCGATATCTCGGTGTCGGACGCGCCGGAGCCTAGCCCAGGCGAGCCCGCGCCGCCGCCCGACGTCGACCTCGATCTCACGTTCGACCTCAAGGGCGACGGCATTCCTTCGGAGGTGACGCTGAACGGGCGTGCCGCGATCGATGCCCGGATCGAGACGGCCGTCCCCGTCGTGCCGGTGCTGCCGGGGATCGAAGCGGTCCTGCTGGCCGAGTTCACCTATGCCGACGCGTCCCTGACGGGACCCGGCGCGGCCGAAGCGGACCTGTCGCTGGCACTGCAGGACGTCCGGCTCAGGCTCGATGATCTGGCCGACGTGCTCGGCCGGGTGCTCGGCACGGTCGACGGCATCGTCGACACGTTCCCGATCGGCCAGATCGTCGACCTGCTCACGGAGCGGCTGCCGGTCATCGACGACATCGCGCCGGACTTCGTCGACGTGAACGACGACGGCAAGATCAGCCTGCGCGACGTGATCACGCTCCTCGATGCCGGGTCCGGCGACGCGGTGTTCGGGTTCCTCGACGCCGTGGTCACGCTGGCGGAGGTGATCGAGGCGGTCGAGGAGCTCGCCGGGGGCCTGGAGGGGGAGGCCACGCTCGACGTCGGCACCCTCATGGTGGCGGACGGGGCGGCGCAGCGCATCCTGGACGGCGACGCGATCCCGGACAGCCAACCGATCGTCGCCCCGGGAAGCGATCTGCTGGCCCTGGGCACGCTGATCGAAAAGCTGGGCGCCTTCGCCGACATCGTCGGCCTGCGGGAGGACGGGGGCGCCGGCGGCACGCCCTTCACGATCGCGCCCCTGGCCGCCGAGGCGGCGGACGACGCGTTCCGGTTCCTCTTCCCGTTCCTGGAGAGCCCGGAGGCGCTGGCGGAGGCCCTCGCCTCGATCCTGTTCAACGGGTTCGACGCCCCGCCGGTGACGCTGGTCGAGGCGGACCTCCCGGAGCTCTCCTTCAGCGTCGATAAGGAGATCCCCGTCGTCCTGTCGCCGTTCGTCGGCTACTTCGGCGGCGAGTTCACGGGGAAGGTCGATTTCAACGTCGGCTACGACACGGCGGCCTTCGCGGACGGCTTCGACTTCGCCGAGGGCTTCTTCATCTCCCCGGACCTGCCGGCGGTCCCGGCGGGCCCGGGCGACGAGGCCGAGCTGAAGCAGCCCGTGGGATCGGTCTCGCTCGGGGCGTTCGCCGGGGGGGGCCTCGACATCCTCGTGGCGCGCGCCTCGGTCGAGGGCGGGCTCCTCGGGACGGTCGAGCTGTTCCTCGGCGGCGCGGACGAGGACGGCGGCAAGGTGCGGCTCTCGGAGGTCGCCGGGTGCTTCATCGACGAGATCGCGGGCCGCCTCACGGTCGGGCTCGACGTGGTGTTCAAGATCGGCTTCAGCATCTTCAGCGTGGAGAAGCGCGTCGGCCTGGCCGAGGTGACGCTGGCGCAGTTCGACATCGACCCCTGCAACCCACCGCCGACCGACGTGAACGGCGCCATCGAGATCGACATGAGCGGCCTCGCCTTCGACGACGACGCGGGCACGCTGACGCTGAACGTCGGCGACCGGGCGGACCTGCGCGCCTTGCCCGACGACGCCGACGCGGCGCTGGACGAGAACGGCGACCCGACGGGCACGCCGGCCGTGAACGAGGTCTTCGCCGTCACGCGGCCACCCGAGGACGAGGACAATCCGGCCGCGCCCGGCGAGGTCGCCGTGAACGCCTTCGGCGTCTTCGGGCGCTACGGCACGGCGGCTCCGGTCACCCAAGTGGTGGCGGAAGGGGGGGGCGGCGACGATGCCCTCACGCTCGCCGCCGGGCTCGCGATCTCGGCGGATCTGTCGGGAGGCGCCGGACGCGACACGCTGGAGGGCGGCGCGCTCGCGGACGTCCTGGATGGCGGCGCGGGCGACGACGTCCTGCGCGGCGGGGCCGGCGAGGACATCCTCGAAGGCGGCGCGGGCAACGACATACTCGTCGGCGGCGCGGATGGGGACGCGATCGACGGCGGCGAGGGCGCGTTCGACCAGATCGACTACTCGGGCTCCGGGGTCGGCGTGAGCCTCGCCCCGTCGGTAAGCGACCCGCTGCTGATCGTGGGATCCGGCGGCGAGGCCGAAGGCGATACCGTCCGAGGCGTCGAGTACTTCATCGGGTCGGCGTTCTCCGACACGTTCTTCGGCAGCGCCACGCAGACCAATACGTTCGAGGGGGGCGCCGGCGACGACCTGCTCGTGGGCGGCGCGGCGCCGGACCTCTTCATCGGCGGCGCGGGGGCCGACACCTTCCGCGGCAACCGCGCGGGCGAGGCGGACACGCCGGACGACGCGGCCTCCTACGTGTTCAGCCCGGCGGGGGTGATCGTGATCCTGCCGTCCGACCTCGCGCTGGGCGGCGAGGCGACGGGCGACAGCTTCGAGGGCATCGAGGACTTCCAGCTCACGCGCTTCGCGGACCGGTTCGTCGGGACGGACGCGGCGAACCTGATCGACGCCTATGACGGCGACGACACGGTGGACGGCGGCGGCGGGGCGGACACCATCCTCGCGGGCCTCGGCGACGACCGGGTCGAGGGCGGGCTCGACGGCGACACGCTCGACGGCGGCGGGTACTGGAACTTCCGCCCGGGCCAGGACTGGCTGTCCTACGCCGCCGCTGCCGCGCCGGTCACGGTCAACCTGATCGCGGGCACCGCGACGGGGGGTGGCGGCCAAGACGTCATCCTCCGGGCGCAGGCGATCGGCCTCGACGAGGGCGGCGGGCGCGCCGTGGTCGACCGCGACCCGGACCAGGGGCCGAGGCTCAGCTCGTTCGAGAACGTCCGCGGCTCGCGCTTCGCGGACGCGATCACCGGCGACGACGGGCGCAACGTCCTTGAGGGCGGCGCGGGCGACGACGCGCTGGACGGCGGAGAGGGCCGCGACACGCTGATCGGCGGATCGGGAGGGGACGCGCTCACCGGCGGCGGCGGCATCGACCTGGTGGACTACGACGCCTCGCCCGATGGCGTCATCGCGAACCTGGCGGTGGGGCTCGGGGCGTTCGGCCACGCGACGGGCGATTCCTACGACGGCATCGAGGACCTGCGCGGCTCCCGGTTCCGCGACGTCCTGGTGGGCGACGCGGGCGACAACCGGCTCGACCCCAACGGCAATGCCGGCCCCGGATCCGAGGTGATGGAAGGTGGCGCCGGGACCGACACGGCGGTGCTCGACTACGCGGCGCTGCCAGGCGCGCCGAATCTCAGGTTGGCGCTTGGCGCCGACGGCGACGGCTTCCTCCGGCGGGTCGCCGAAGGGACCTTGCTGGTCGAGATGACCGGCATCGAGGATGTCGAGGTCACGACCGGGGAAGGCGACGACAGGCTCTCCAGCTCCGCCGGGGGCGACGACGTGGTGCGCTCGGGTGGGGGCGATGACACGCTCTCCTTCGGCGTCGGGCTCGATGCCATCTTCGCCGGGGCGGGCGACGACGTGGTGCGCCGGCTGGGCACCGCCGGGCTCGACGCGGACGGCAACCGCGTCGCGCTGCTGGGCCTCGACGCGAGCTTCCTGCTCGACGGCGGGGAGGGTGTGGACGGCCTCGGCCTCGACCTCTCCTACCGGACCGACGACGTGACCCTGTTCGGACGCGATCCGGACGAGGGGCGCACGATCGAGATCCGCACCGCCGCGGGCGGCGTCGCGCGAAATTTCGAGACCCTTGTCGAGGTGATCTCGGGGTCGGGGGACGACGCGCTCGGACAGCTTGGCGACGTCGACACCACGTTCCACGCGGGCGCGGGCGTCGACGTGGTGACCACCGGCTTCGGCTTCGACGTCGCCACGGGGGGCAATTCCGACGTCTTCGATCCCGACTTGCTCCCGTTCAGCAACGACGTGCTGGGCGGCTTCGTCGAGGATCGCGACATCCTCGTGGTCGACTACTCGACGGCCGCGATCGGCAGGATGAGCGCGCCGGACGGATCGCCGAACGACATCGTCCGCCTCGCGGACGGCGACGTGATCCTCGCCGCGGTGACCCACCGCGAGTTCGAGCGCCTGTTCCTGACCGGGACGGACCGCGGCGACCAGCTGGTCGGCGCCGACACCAAGTCGGAAGGTCAGAACGCTCCGAGCGGAGGCGATCGACTGGACGGCCGGGGCGGCGACGACGTCCTCTTCGGCCGGGCGGGCGACGACCTGATGCGCGGCGGCGAAGGCGCCGACACCCTCGACGGCGGCGCGGGCGACGACACGCTGGTCGGCGCGTTGCGGGGAGGCGACGAGGAGGAGACCGACTTGTTGACCGGAGGGGAGGGTGGCGACCTATTCGTGCTCGGCACCGCCCTCGGGTTGCATTACGACGGAGCCGAGGACCGGGCCTCGATCCTCGACTTCGATCCGTTCGAGGGAGACCGGATCGCGCTTACGGGGCGGCCGGAGGACTACGTCGTCACATGGAGCCTCCTCACCAGCGACTCGTACCGGATTGAGATCGCGCTCGCGGACGCGGACGGAGAGGCCGGCCGGGTGATCGCCAGAGCGATCTCCAGCAAAATCTTGGATGCCGACGGGACCGAGTTCGTCTACGACATCGATCCGGCTACTGCCGGAGAACCCCCGGTCTCCGAAGTGCCGATCATCGAGACGAGCCCACCCGTCGTGGACTTCGCCCCGGGGCGTGCCGACGACCTGCTCGTCAACGTCTCTGGAGCCTTCAGCCCCGGCGGCGCGAACGGCGCTTCGGCGCTTCTCGCGGCGCTCGAGGCGCCGGCGTCGAGCGAGGTGGAGCTGGCCCTGCCACTATGGCGCGCGGGCCTCGTGGATGACGGCGAGCTCGTGCGGGCGCTCGGCCCCCGCGGTCCGGCGCCCTCGATCGAGGGCGAGGCGGTCGCAGCGACGGTCGGCGTACCGGCCTTCTCCGTCGAGACCGCCGACCCGGTGGCCGCCGCCCTCGATATCCTGTCGACGGGGGTCTCCGCCTTCGGGACGGTGACCGGCGGGCGCTACGAGGGCGGCGCGGCCGCCGCCGGCACCTTCGCGGATGCCTTCGGCTTTGCGTCCGGCGCCGTGCTCTCCACCGGCCGCGTGGCCGAGATCCCGGGCCGCAACGCGGTCGACGGCGAGGGCGTCACGGGCCCGCGCCCGGGCCTCGAGACGGCGCTCGACTTCACCGAGGTGGGGCCCCTGGGCGAGGGCACGCTCTACCGCGCCGAGCTCCCCGACGTCACCGGCGGCATCGCCTCGATCCGGATCGACGACGATGGCGACTACCTTGGCGGCGCCGAGGGACGGTTCAGCGCCTTCGACCTCGACGCGATCGCCATGAGCCGAGAGCTGGTCGAGACGACCGCGGGCCTAGATCAGTCGAAGTTCAACGCCCTCTCGCGCCTAGAGCTGTTCGACTTCGCCCAGGGCTCGGTGTTCTTCGAACCGGGCGTCCAGCGGGCGGGCCGGTTCCAGGACCGCGACCTGGTCGGCTCGGTCAACGGCCTCGTGGACCTCGCCGTGGCCCGGCTCGATCTCGCCGACAACACCGGCGGCATGACGGATGACCCGGCCGGCATCGTCAGCCTCGGCGAGGGCGGATCGCTCGGCTTCGACCTCACGGCGCCCGTGCGGTCCAGCGCCGGGGATCCGGTCTTCCTCTACGTGGTCGAAGCTGGCGGCGTCGAGAACCTCGACGGCGTGGTGCGGGTCTCCTCGGACCCGATCGCGGTGGCGGGCGACCTGTCCACCGATCTCGGCCGACCGGGCGCGGAGGACGACGAGGCCCGCCTGACCATGACCTTCGACGTCGCGTTCGACGCGCTGGACGGCCCCGCGCCGGACTTCCCGGAGTTCTCCTTCGCGGACCTCTTCCAGGTGGTGATCGCCACCGAGGAGCTCCCCGAGCGAGGCGGCGCGCTGTCTCCCGACCTCTTCGGGGTGCGCGTCAACGGCGTCGACGCGATCATCTCCGCGGCCGGCGCCGCCGTCACGATGGACACCTTGGCCGTCTCGCCGTTGGGCGGCTTCGACCCGAGCCTGACCCTGAACCCGGCAGGCGACGGCCCCCTGTCGGACACCCTGCGAGCCGACGCCTATACCGCCGCCTACACCGTGTCGGGGCCTATCCTGGCGGGTACCAACGTCGTCGAGGTGTTCGTCTCGGACGAGGCCGACGGCCTCCTCGACACCGCCATCTTCCTCGCACCGTTGGACGAGCCCGCGCCCAACGCGCCGCCGGTGGCGGCGGACGACGCGCTCGCCCTCGATGAGGACGCGCGCGGCGCGATCGACCTGCTGACCGGGCCCGGCGCCGACACCGACCTCGACGGCGACCCGCTGGGCGTCGCCTCGCTCGTGTTCCAGGAGGCCGGCGGTCCTCAGACGATCGCCGTCGGCGCCGGCGAGGACACCGCGCTCGCTGGAGGCCTCGGTGCGGTGCGGGTGGGCGCCGATGGGCGGTTCGAGTTCCAGGCGGGGGGCTTCTTCGATGCCCTGTCATCCGAGGAGACCGCCGAACTGCGGTTCAGCTATACCGTGAGTGATGGCGAGGCGGCCGACGACGGGGAGGTCGTGGTCACCGTCCTGGGCGTGAACGACGCGCCGGTCGCCGGGGCGGCATTGCGGGTGTCCACGCCGGAGAACGTGCTCGGCGCGTTCGACGTCTCGACCTCCGACCCGGAAGGCGATCCGGTGAGCTACCGGATCGCCCAGAGCGATGACGGCGCGCGGTTCGTCGTGGACGCGGCCGGAATACTGTCGTTCCTGGCACCGCCGGACTTCGAGGCGCCCGCCGACGGGGACGCCGACAACGTCTACGAGCTGACCGTGATCGCCGGCGACGGCGTGGCCGAGGCGGCGCGGGAGGTCCGCGTCGAGGTGCTGGACGTGGGCGAGGGCGGCACCGGCGACAGGGCGGTGATCCGTGGCACCGACGCCTCCGACAGCCTGTCCGGCACCGCGGCCGACGAGGCGCTGGTGCCGCTCGCCGGCGCCTACGACCGCCTGACCGGCGGCGGCGGCGCCGACGACTTCGTCTTCGGCCCCGAGACCGCCAATGGTCGGCGGGAGCGCGACGTGGTGCTCGACTACGACGCGGCCGAGGGGGACCGGATCGTGCTTTCCGACGGCATCTCGGTCGTGCGGGAGGACGCGATCTCCAGCGGCGTGGTCCTGACGTTGAGCGGCGACGGCGACCTCATCTACGTCCGGGGCGATTCCGTGGCACCGGGCGCCATCACCGTGGTGAACGAGGAGTTCCTATCATGAACGACACCCGCATCCTTCGGACGGTCTCCACCGTCGGTGCCGCCCTCGCCGCCCTCCTGTGGATATCCCCTGCCGGCGCCGCCAGTCTGAACCTGCCCACCGCCGGGCCGATCAGCACCGGCACGGGCCTGTTCGATTTCCTGCCGGACGACGGCGAACTCAGCGCGTTCGGGATCGCATTGGCCGGAGGGCCGGTCGATGGCCTCGAGGCCGCGATCTTCTTCGACCCGGAAGCGACGCTCCCGTCGCTCGTCGATCTGGGGGGGCGGATCGTCCCAATCGTCGAGGCCGGAGCCACTACGAGACTGATCGAGCTCAGGACCGAACCGTTCGGAACCCTCCGCTCCGGCGCGCTGATCACGATCGACCTCGGTCTGCCGTCCTTCGGTGATGACGCGTTGGCCGCATTGATCACGGGCGGAGCCGCAGAGTACCAGGGCGTGGTGACGCTTCAGGGTATCGCGCCAATTCCCCTGCCGGGATCAGCGCCGATGACAGCGTTGAGCGTCCTTGTCTTGGCGGGGCTGCGCCGCCGGCGAAGCGGCGCCAGGCCTTCGATTTAGTTCGGGGCAGTCATTCGCCTTAAGCTGTTGCCTAGAAATGCCCGGACGGGACATTCGACACATGCGACCGATAGTCCGCATCGCGGACTTACCAGCGATTCGACTTCGAGCCGCGAATGTTCACGTGTCTCGTTCGAATTTGTTTCACCGTGACGTTCGGTCGTGACCGCTCGATGGTCCTCTTCGAGCCCGAGCCGACTGGGCCTCCTCGGACGGTGAATGGCCGCTGTCCGGGAAACACGGCCGATCGGCACTCGAGAGGTAAGGATCCCCCCTTTGCGTGTGCTCGATGGACGTTGCGGTCCGATACTGCCGGGGTAATTGTGAACGAAATGGGTACATACTCATGATCGAGCTCCTCGTCGCCATTCTTGTTTCCGCGGCGAAAGTCGCCTCGTCGGCAGCGGCGGCAGAGTTCTCGAAGGGGGCCGGCAAGGCGGCTTTCGAGAAACTGAAGAGCCTGCTCGCGGACCGGCATGACGTGAGTTCGCTTCCCCTTCTCGAGAAATCGAACGGCGAAGATGCTTTCGCCGCTGCCATCAAGGCCGACCTCGACCGCCCCGAGGTCGAATACGACCAAGATATCCGAGCGCTCGCGGAGACCCTTCGCGCTTCCATCGAAGCGCTTCCAGCGGAGGTTCAGGCAACATACGCCGTCGATATCGACCGTATCCGCGCTGGCCGCTCACTCACCTTCGAGAATGTCGAAGGCGTGCGGGCGAAGTCCGCGACAGCCGGTAAGGACATATCGTTCAAGGACGTCTCGGCGCCCGCTACCGCGCGGCGCCAAGGCGGCCGAGCGGGCACGACATCGCCGGCCGGCCCGTCGATCGGGACGGCCTCGGCCGGACGGGACATACACATCCGGAGCTCGACGGGTCTGAAGGCCGGGGGTGTCGCCATCATCATCGCCGCCGTGATCGGAACGACCTGGGCGTTCCGGGACGATCCGGTGCAAATCGACCGCGACGTCGTGCTGGCCCTGGCCGAAGCGCAGGGCCTCGTGGCCGTCGGGGAAGCCGACTGGCTGCGCGAACAGATCGCGCGCGTCGACGCCGATCTCGCCCAGCTCCGCGAGGAGAACCCCGAGCGGGCGAGTGAGATCGACGCGGTCGTCCGGGACTTCAACGGCGGCAACCTCGTCGAGGCGCAGACCGGGTTCGAACGCATCTTCCCGACGAGGCAAGCCGCGGAAGCTGCCGCGATGCCTGCGGCGGTCCGGGCGGACGTGGCGCGCGCGGAGTTCATTCGTGCGACTCTCTTCTTTCCCGGCGAACCCTCCATCGCCTCGGCGCTCCTTTGCCTCGCCGCTCAGCTCCTGGGCGCGGAGGCCTTCTATTGGCGCACGTGTTCCATGGCATTGCAGCTCGACGGCAGCACGGAGACCGCTGCGTTGGCCAGCGCCATCGCAGATGGTGGCGCGGAACCCGGGACCTTCCCTGATGGGGACGGGAACGCTTCAGGCCCAGATGATGGGCTCGATTGGTCCATCTCAGACGATGAGCTGGCGATCCCAATCGATTATGGAGCGCCGTTGGTTTCGGTCTACTTCGAAGGGCCGCGACGTGCCACCGATATAGCACGGATGACGATCGATCAGGTCGGGAACGATGTCCGTATCGGGCTTACAGCGGACTCGAGTAGGCCGTACTGTTTCGGACGAGAGGGTCCTTGTGTCTACGAGGACGCTCCTGCCTGGGGATATGGTACGGTCGAAGATGGCGTTCTGAGGTTCACGGCGTTCGAGGACGAGCCGGGAGGACCTTTCGAAGCAATGATCGACGCGCGAACGGCCATCGGGGAACTCGGCGCGGTCACCGGTGGGAACTGGTGGGAGCCGGACGGCAACGCCAAGATCGCCGGCGAGACGATGAGCTTCGATGTGAATGGTTTCTGGGAGACCTGGGTCAGAGGAGTGATGAGCCACCCGTCGCAGCTTACGGAGCTTCTCCTGGCAACGCCGTATCGGGGAGAGACGGAAGACGGTTCGATTACCGCCGAGATTAGTCCAGACGGACACATTGCGGTGACGTTCGAGAGCGAGGGAAACGATTGTGGCGATGGAGCAGACCCGATCTGCTCGCGGCTCGCACCACTCCTGCGTAATGGAACGACGACGGTCGTCCTCGAGAAAGAGTTCGTCGCAGCCAGTAGTGCAAGCTCGCTCGATCGAGATATCGTGCGGGCAGAAGGTCCCGTTGGAGACGGGCGCTTGGAAGCCCGCCTCCAGTCGGTTGACGGTGCGCGGGGCCAGCCGCCCACCGCCGAGTTTCGTCTCCTCGACGAAACCTTCCGCGAAGTTCGCCTCCTCCTCCAAGCCGAACGATGAGATCATTCAGAGTTCGAGCACCCCTCGGTATTTCTCCCGTTTCTAGTCAATAGTCGGGATGTGTAGCGTCACCGCCATGTTGTAGTAGCGGCGCGGTTTCTCCTGCTATGGTCACGCAAACCTTCCATTCCAAGGATCGGCCTGAGGATCGCCGTTTGATCTAAGGTTGTTCGCGCTGCAGCCTGACCGATCGGGGCCGCTCGTATGGCGATCTCCGCACCCCGGGGCGAATTGGATACGAACCCTCCCCGCGGGACGTGGCTAGGTCCGCAATGCGGGATGGACCGGGCCTCCGCTGCGGCATGTGGAATGGCCGGTAGACGTGCCGAGTTTTGGAAATCTTGTCGATCTAGGGACCTCGTATGAGGCCGCTAACCCCCAAATGCGGGACTGTAGCGCACTTCGCCTTTGACCCGTTCATTTCCGAAAGAAATCGCTTGTACATACGCCGTGGGAACGTCGCCGTATGTAAGGTTGCCATGTGTTCGGAAACCAAAACGCTCGTAGTAAGTCGGATCGCCTAGAAGGACGCAGCCGGTAGCGCCAAGAGATCGAAGCCGCTCCAGACCGTCCTCGATCAGTTGTCGTCCGATACCCGTTCGTTGCTGATCCGGGCGCACAGAGATTGGCCCAAGGCCGAACCATCTTCCGTCCGCATCCGCTATGGTCACGGGAGAGAAGGCGACGTGCCCGACGATTTCCTCGTCTACCAAGGCGACGAGCGAAAAGGTGAGGTCGCCTATCTCTCGGAGGTCATCAATGATGCGCGGTTCGCTGCCGTCGCTCATGTCGACAGGCGCGAAGGCAATCTTTGTCAGCTCGTGGATCGAGGCTTCGTCTCCTGGAACTTCATCACGTATTTTCATCTTACGCTCATTGACGGGAAGGGCGCGATTGCAGTGGAGCGGTCGTTCCAACGTCGCGCAGCATTCGGTGAATAGGGCTCCGAGCGAACCTCCGCTGTAGCCAGCATGAATGGCCACTTGTGGGAACCGCAGAAACTCACTAGGCGTATTAAAACAGCATAAAAGAACCTATGCCAATGAACTCTGAATATATATGTTTGCATTGGGATACCTTTGCCTTGTGACCGACACTTCGGCAAGCTCGCCCACCCCTTCTCCCGGCGTGACCGGTCCAAACACTGATCTCGGCTCGTAAGCTCACGGCGCCAGAAGGGATGAGACCAGTTGCGCCTGCGAGTGGGTGTCGGTCTTGGCAAGGATGCGTTTGATGTAGAGGCGCACGGAGCTCGTGGCGAGGCCGCGCGCGTCTGCGATCTCAGCCGCCGAAAGCCCTTCGATGAGCTTGAGCGCCACGTCCGCCTCGCGGGGGGTCAAGGCGAATGCCTGCCTGAGCGTCGTCCGATCCCAACGGGGCGGATGAGGAGATCGGACCACGAGGAGAATACTGGCCTGCCGGCGGTAGGACGGACCCTGCGAGACCTCGATCCGTACCGGGCCGTTCGGCGCAAGCGCGGTGAGAATGGTCGATCCCCCGTGCCGGGCCGACGCGATCGCCGCATCGAGCTGGACACGCAAAGCGTCCGTGGAGGCCTCCACCCGGTCAGCGCGCAGCAGAATGCAGTTGACACTCGCGAGGACGGCCTCCGCCGTCGCACTGGCTTTGAGGACCCTCCCATCCCAGTCGAGAAGCATCATGCAGGATGCCGATACATCCGCCGTCAAATCCTCCAGGGCCCGGGCATCGTCGACGGCCATACGCAAGGCGGCGCCGCGGGTGAAGGCGTCGAGGGCGGCGGTGAGCCAACGCGTCTCGTCCCGGTCGAGGTAGTTCGCCCCCAGGTCGCAACCGATCGAGAAGAGCAGCGCCCCGCCCCCGGCGATGGGATAAAGAGCGGTCCCGGCATGACCTACCCGAGAGGGGATCCAGAAATCCGCATAGACGGGCATCGATCGGATGTGCTCCCACGTGTCGTAGCGCTCGAAGTGATCGAGCGAGCGCAGCGCCATCCTGGGCAGGGCTTCGATCGCGGGGTTGGTCTCGGCGGTGATGTAGTCTCGTTCGACGATAGCCATGAGCTCGGGATCGACCCGGACATATCCGCCGAGTTTACTCGATCGCTGTTCGTACGCCACGTCGATGCAGGTCATCCGGATGCGACCGATGGCGGCGCACATCGCCTCCATGACTTCCTCGGTGGAGTGGGCACCCTCGGCAAGGCCCATCGAAAGGCCCTGGACCGTCACCAGATCGTCCAACCCTGCCATTTCCGGGATCCTCGCGGTGGCATGCTTCAGCCCGAACGAGTATGCACATCAGTCGCTTGAACGCGACCGGGGATCGCCCCGACATTCTATCCCCGATGCCGGCAAGCGGGCCAGGACTTCGCCGTAGACAAGGAGGAACGGCTCGCCGCTCCACCGGACGTGCATGCAGAGCGGGCTGCAGTTGGAGTCGCCCCGCTTCCGTGGACACCTCGGGAGCTTTTCCGGAGGTGCCCCGATGACGCGTTACCGCCCTGCCTCTCCACCGGAGTTACGGCGCCGGATGGTCGAACTGGTCCGATCTGGCCGAACCCCCGTAGAGCTGTCGCGCGAGTTCGAGCCGAGCGCGTAGGCGATCGCCGGCTGGGCCCGCCGGGCGGATGCCTCGAATGGCAAGCGCCCCGGCACGATGACGGCGGCCGTGCGCGAGGAGCTTGCTCGCTTGCGCCGTGAGTACCGCCATCTGCGCCAGAAAGAGACATCTTGGCAAAGGCTACGGCTTGGTTGGCGAGTGCCCCGAACGGGCGTACGAACCGATGCGAACTAGGGCAATTCCAGCTCCAACTCCATCCGAAGCTGAGATGGGCCGGGGACCACGTTACGCTTCGGTGGGATACGGCGCAGGTCCATGAAGTTGAACGGACACGGCTCGCCAAGGCAGTTCGCGAGCTGCTGATCGCTAGTCGAGGGACCGGTGGGCGTTAACACAAGTAACATGAGATGGCCTACGTTCCTATCCCCGTCGATCGTGTCGGCATAGGCCCGCATCATCTCCGTGCGGCCTGGGAGATGGAGCGCCTTGCCGTACGCCCCGCGCACGGTCTTGCCCTCCACGTGCGCCACCTGCCGCTCGATCCAGTCGCGGCTCCGGCCGTCCTCGTCGAGGAAGGTCGAGAACGAGGTGCGCAGCCCGTGGTGGACGTGCCCGCCCCGCCCGAACCCCATGCGGCGCAGGGCGCTATCGAACGTGATCTCCGACAGCATGGCGCTGCGAGTGCCCTCTCCGCCGTGCAGGACGAAATCGCGGTTTCCGGTATGCGGCCGAACCCGTTGCAGCACCTCCAGCGCCTGCCGGGGCAGGGGCACGACGTGGTCGAGCTTCTTCATCCGCACGCCGGGGACGTTCCAGCGGGCCCGGCCGACGTCGATCTCGTCCCATCGCATGCCGCGCGACTCGGTGTTGCGGGGCGTGAGGTCGGCCGAGAGGAGCAGCCTCGCCCGGGTCTGCGGCATGCCGCCATAGGCGCGGCAGGCGCGCAGCAGCTCGCCGAAGCGCCGGCGCTCGGTGATGCCCTGCAGGGCCGCGCGGGAGGGGCGCGCGACCGCGCCTGCGACTGCGGCCGCGGGGTCGATGTCCGCGCCGGGGAGAACGTCTCGGCGCATCGGCGCCCGGGGCCCGCCAAGGTCTGAATGCCGTGCTGCGGCATTCATCGACCCTGCGGCGCGTGGCCGAACAGGGCGCCTGCGTCGACGACCGGCGTGGCGGTCGTCCCGCGCGCCGAGTCCTCGGACGGGCCCGGGAACGGCGTCGTGATCGGGACGATCAAGATGCCGCCGGGGGCGGGCGCGCGGCGTCCGTCGGATCTCGGGGAGAGGTTCGTCCGTCCTCGCTCCGCTCGCGGAGGGGCCGAGAGCCCGCGATCACGGGCAGGGCGATGGTCCAGCGATCTGCCGCTCGTGCGACGCGGCCCATGTTCGGACGTCCGGCGAACTCGGCCGTGGTCTTCGACATGTCGATCCTCGTCCGCGGCCTCGCGGCCCGATGGGTTGGACGACCGCCTCGGGGGTCGAGGATGCGAGAGCTGCGGTCGATGGGGGGCATGTCCCTCGTCGACCCGGACGACCCGGACGCCGATGACGCTCCGTCCGTGGGCCTCGTCACCGCCCGGCCCGGCCTGCCGATGTCGGCCCGGATGTCAGCCGCTCGCATCCCGCGCGCCGCCGCGTCGACGGTCCGCCCGACGACGTCGCCCAGGATCGGGGCGAGCATCCCGCGGAGGGCATCCGCCGGCTGCCCGAGACGGCGCGGTGGACGCATCTCGCGGCGCACGGCGAGGATGCCCGGGGTCGGCGTCGTGACCGGTCCCTCCAGCGGCGGCCGTTCAGCGGGTGAAGGTGATGAGCGACACGTCCTGGGCGAAGCGCCATCCGTCCGCGTCGCGGCATCCCGCGAGGTAGGCGGCGACAGGCTCCGTCCGCTCCATCGCGTCGAGCCCCGCGCGGTCGTCGAAGACGCAGCGCTGGAGGTAGCCCTCGACGGCGGCCGTGTCGGCGGGCGCGGCCACGCTGTCGTAGCGCACGGGCCGGATTTCGGGCGCGAGGCCCGTGCCGCGCAGCGCGTCCAAGAGGGCCTCGGCGGCGACGTAGGGGACGCCCTCCGGCTCGAAGGCGGCCAGCCAGCGGCGATGGAACTCGATGTAGTGCCCCGCGGCCGCGCTGTGGGCGATCACGCCCAGGCCGCCCGGCGCGAGCGCCTCCGCGAAGCGCGCCATCGCGGCGGGCAGGTCCGCCTCCGGCACGGCGTAGAGCGCGTGCGTCGCCCAGACCACGTCGTAGCCATCCTCGGGCGGCTCGAAGTCCTGCAAGGTCGTCTCGTGCTCGGCCACGGGGACGAACGGCGCCGGCAGGTTCGCGCGCGCTTCCGCCAGCGAGAAGGCCGACGGGTCGAGGAGCGCGGTCTCGATGGGGCGGATGCGAGCCTCGGCGAGCCCCGCATGGCGCACGAGCGCGTTGGGGAACTTGCCCGATCCGCAGGCGACGTCGAGGAGCCGGAGCGGCCGGTCCTCCGCCCGCGCCTGCATGTCCTCGAGCGTGGCCCGCCAGTCGCGCGCCAGCGCCAGATGGCGGTAGTCGTCGGTGGCGAGGCGGTAGAACGCGTCCATCCCCCCGCGCCCGGCCTCGGACCAATGCGCGTTCGAGCGCCTCAGGATGTCGGTCATCTGGCGCCGCCCGCGGGCGCCGGCCCACGGATCGGGTCGAGCGGGCTCGCCGCCGGGGCCCCGGGTCCCGCGCCCGGCATGGGCGTCCGCCAGTCGCCCGACGCCATGGTCGGCGCGTCCACGGCCCGCGCGCGGACGGCGTCGTAGGTGCCGGCCAGCGCGGTCCGTTCGGCCATCACCGCCGCGGCGTCCGGCAGCGGGATGTCGGGCAGGGGCGGGGCGGCCTCGAACTCCGTGATCTCGCCGTCGTCGCCGAGGCGGCACACATCCCGGTCCCACCAGGCTTGGTCGCCCGCGTCCCAGGGCGCGCTGACGTCGGTGTCGAGGGAGGCGCCCGCGCCGGCACCGGGCCGGACGCCCGCGTCGGCATCTCGCGGACCGTCCGCGTCATCCTCAGTCGCGCCTGCGCGCCGCGCGGCGGCCCCATCCGCGGAATCCTGCATGCGCGCCTCCTTGTTTCCCGGAGTGAACTGGCCCGGTCGGCCCGCAAGGCAATCGCGCGACGGCGAACGCCTCGTCTTCGGGGCCTCGCGCCGCGACCCTCGCCATCGAGCCGCCTTTCGCCCGGCCGCGCGGGATGGAGGGGGCGGATGCGCCCAACCGTGACCCGATGGCGCCCGCACGGGTCGCTCGCGGGGTCCGATGACCTCCCCCAGGCGATCGAGGGTCCTCGGGAGGACGCTGCCATGCAGCCCGAAGAGGTGGCGGTCCGACGAGGCGGCACGGTCACGTGCGGTGCCCGATAGGCTCGGCCGCGCGATGGCGGAACGACGTGCGGAGAGCTTCCGGATGCCGACCGCGCGACCGCTATGCCGCACCCGGTGATGTGGCGAGCCCGGCGCGAGGACCGTGGGGGCCGCGTCGGCCCCCATCCGGCGGGATGAAGACCGCCAGGGCGGCGATCGGGGCAGGGCGAGCGGCGATCACGCCATCGATCGGCGAGGAGCGAGAACCGCACCGCCAGCATGGGCGAGAAGCCCGGCGTGACGATCGCCGCCGCCGCGCCCCCGGTCCGTTCCGTCCAGCGCGTCCGTGAAGGGCGCGGCGACCACCATCCGGATCATGGCGCCCGCCCCGGGGCCCGCGGCGAAGGAACGCGCCCTCGTCAGGCCTGGGATCGGCAGGGCGTCGGCGGCGCCCGCGCCTCGCAGGTCGGGGGCGTCCACCTCGCCCGCCCGCGCCGACATCGCCTCGGCCGCCTCCATCGCGGCCTGCCCCGCCACCGCGCCTAAGCGGGCCCCGGAGCCGCGATGCAGCACGATGCGCGTGCCGTCCTGGGTCGGCAGGGGGCCGGCATCGAAGGAGGATGTCGGCATCCCTCCATCGCGCCTTCACGCGCGCCGGGCTCCAGCCTTCGGGATCGGTCGCCGGCCTCTCCGTCCTCAGAACTTGTTCAGCGGCATCTTGAGGTATCGGTGCCCGTCCCCGTCGGGGTCCGGCAGGCGTCCCGCGCGCAGATTGACCTGCAGGGCGGCGAGCATCCGGTTCGGCAGGGCGAGCGTGGCGTCGCGGGCCTGCCGCGTCCCGACATAGTCCGCCTTGGACGTGCCGCCGCCGACATGGACGTTGCGGGCCCTCTGCTCGCCGACGGTGCTCTCCCATGCGGGCCGCTCGCGCGTCCTGGTCCCGTAGTCGTGGCCGATGAAGACGCGCGTGGCATCCGGCAGGGCGAGGATGGCCATCAGGCTGTCGTAGAGATCGGCCGCCGATCCGCCGGGGAAGTCGGCGCGCGCGGTTCCGGCGTCGGGCTGCATGAACGTGTCGTGCGCGAAGGCGGCATCGCCGACGACGTAGGTGATCGAGCCCAGCGTATGCCCGGGGCTGAGCATCACGGAGACGTCGCATTCGCCCACTCGGAAGGTGTCGCCCTCCGCGAAGAGGCGGTCGAACTGCGGCTCGGGATCGAGATCGGGCATATTATACAGATCGCGCCAGAGGACGGCGATGTCCCGCACCTTGTCGCCGATGGCGTTCGGCGCGCCGGTCCGCTCCTTCAGCCAGGCGGAGGCCATCATGTGGTCGGCATGGGGATGGGTGTCGAGGATCCACGCCACGTCCAGCCCCTCGGCGCGCACCCAGTCGAGCACGCCCTGGGCGGGCGCCATGTCGGTGGCGAAGGATTTGGGGTCGAAGCCCATCACCACGTCGATCAGCGCGCAACGCCCGGTCTCGGGGCAGGCCGCGACGTATTGGATCGAGCCGGTATCCGGCTCGTGGAAGCCCGCGACGCGGGGGCTGCCGGGGCCGGTGCTCTCGCTGATCCTCATCATGGTCCGTCTCCTATTCGGCTGCGTCGGCGAGAGGGGCGGCGGCGAGGCCGGCTAAGGCGTCGTGCCGGCTCGGGAACACCCCGCCCGCCGTTATGATCGAGGACGGGCGAGCGCGGGAGCCCGTCCGTGACGGGGCTCTTCGCCTCCGGCAGGTGCAGGCGCACCCCCCTGTCCGTCAGGCGCGCGTCGATGACCTCCAGGCTTTCGAGCGCGGAGAGGTCGGCCTCGTTCACGGCCGAGACCACCAGCACGACGTCGGTGATTCC
Organism: uncultured Alphaproteobacteria bacterium; assembly: GCA_963833115.1. GTDB lineage: Bacteria > Pseudomonadota > Alphaproteobacteria > Rhodobacterales > Rhodobacteraceae > Hasllibacter. The sequence goes on from CAWHWS010000002.1 coordinate 1,785,127, forward strand.
GCAGCCGTCGGTGACGCTGGCCCGCGCGAGGTCTTCGAGGACGCGGGCATCGGCGAGATGGAGGCTCTCGTAGACGCGCAGGGTCACGAGATGCGGCGCCGTCTGGGCGGCGCGGCGCAGGGCGGGCTTCTGGCCGCGGCGCACCCAGGACGGGAAGGCCGTCGCGGTCGCGCCGAGGACGAGCGTGATCCAGTTCGTTCGAGACGGATGCGTAAGGAGCGAGCCAAGGCTCTCGATCAGCGTATGCCCATGCGCCTCGATCCCGGGCAGATGGCGCAGCCGGCTCGCGGCGATGAAGATCCCCGAGGCCGTGAGGAAGCCCGCGATCACCGGGCGGTTCGGCAAATCGGCGACGAACCCCGGGCGCAGCGGCCCGAGCGCCACGAGGAAGCGCCCCGACATTCCCGCGAGCGTCGGCGCGGCGACGGCATGGCCCGCCGTGCCGGTCGCGGCGACCTCGCCCCCGGCGGACGCGGTCGGCAGCGACACCGCCGCCACGGGCCCCACGGCGAGGCTACGGGACGTGCCGAAGACGGCCTGGAGCGCGATGGGCACGATCGAGGCGTGGAGCCCCGCCTCTGGCGGCAGCCCCGACGGCACCGCGCAGGCCGGCGATCGCGGCACCGGCATGATCGTCACGATCACTGCCGCCAGATCGCGGCCCGAATCGAACGCGGCGACGGCGGCCTCGATCCCGCGCACGCCCTTCGGGATCGGCGATCCCGTGGCGCGCGCGTCCTCGGCCTCGTCCGGGATGCGGCCGCCATCCGCGCCGCGGCGCACCACGACGGCCATGTCGTAGCCCGCCGCCGTCCGGCACCTTCGTCACCGGATTGCCGGCCTCGTCGGTCGGCATCTCGCCGGCGGGCAGGCATCCGGGCCGGGATCCTCGACGATGCAGCGACCGGTGTCCGTCGCGGCGGCGGAGAAGGCCTCGACCTCGGGGTGGGGGGATGTCCGTCGTCGCGGGGCCTTTCCTCGCCCGGGGCAGCCCACATGCCCCGCCCGGCCATGTCGGTGACCTCGCCTGTATGCACGGCAAGGGGGCGGACCATCTCCGGATCGGCCGAGATGTGGACCGGGACGGTGCCGGCATCGGCCCGGTCCACGTTCGAGACGATCCCGTCGCCGCGCACGAAGACGGGGCCCCGGGTGGCGCCCTGGGTCGCGATCTCCGCGCCCTTCGTGGCCGACGCGTTCTCGCCCCGCAGTCCGGGCATCGTCGCCTCGTCGTGATGTCCGGCCCTGCCGTGACCATGCCCACGGCTGCCGCCCGTCATGGGGCCGGTGGCGACGCCCGCGCCGGCCGGCGGCGCGATGGCGGCCACGGCCCCGGCCCCGATCACCGCGCGGCGGCGCGTCGTCACGCGGCCCGTGTCGGGGGTCGCGACGCGACGACGCGTTTCAGCAGGATGCCGGCGCTGGCGGCGGCGACGAAGACGAAGACCTCCGGCGAACCGGTGCCGAGAGCCGGCAGGGCGCCGCCGGGGCAGAAGCCGGCGATGCCCCAGCCGATCCCGAAGAGCGCCGCGCCGCCCAGCAGGCGCCCGTCGAGGTCGCGCGCGGTGGGGATCCGGAAGGTCCGGGCCAGGGCCGGGGCGGACCGGCGCAGGACGAGGCGGTATCCGATGGCGGCCACGATCAGCGCCCCGCCCATCACGAAGGCCAGCGACGGATCCCAGGTGCCCGCCACGTCGAAGAAGTTGAGGACCTTGGCCGGGTTCGACATCCCCGAGATCGATATCCCGAGGCCGAAGATCAGGCCGATGGCGTAGGCGGCGATCAGCTTCACGTCAGGCCCCGATCACGTGGCGGACGAGGAAGACGGTCGCGGCGCAGGTAGCCATGAAGGTGGCGGTGGCGGCGATCGAGCGGGGCGATAGCCGCGCCATGCCGCAGACCCCGTGGCCCGAGGTGCAGCCCGAGCCCATCGCGGCGCCGAAGCCCACGATCAGCCCGCCACCGATCAGCATCGGCGTGCCGGCGGGCACGTCGACGGCCACCGGCGCGCCGCCGAGCGACAGGAGGATCGGAGCCGTGACCATCCCGGCCAGCAGGGCGGCGCGCCAGGCGAACTCGGACCCCGAGGCGGGCAGGAGAAGGCCGCCCAGGACCCCGGTCGCGCCCAGGATGCGCCCGAGGGACGCCATCAGGAGGACGGCCGCCGTGCCGATGAGAAGGCCGCCGCCGAGGGAGGCGAGAGGCGTGAACGCGGTCTCCATCCTCAGCGGTCCGAGCGGGTCTTGAGGCCGAGGATCCGGTAGGCCGGGCAGAAGCCGGTCGCGGCGGTGACCAGGAGGACGGCGCCGACCGCGGCGGCGACGCCGCCGAAGAGGGACAGCCCGGAGAGGAGGGCGAGGCCGAGGAGGGCCAGGCCGGCGAGGCCGCGCAGACCGCGGTCGAAGGTGCCTTCGTTGCGCATCGAGACGATTCCCATGTGGTTCGGCTCGAACATACGTCTGAATCGCGCGGCCTTCGGTGACGATGTTACCGGCGGACGACCGCCCCGGCCTCAGGCCGGGTTCGCCTCCGCGAAGGCGCGCAGGGCGTCCCGGTCCGCCAGCACAACCGCGCCGCGCCTCTGCTCCACCCAGCCGCGCCTCGCGAACTCCGCCATCTGCCGTGACACGCTCTCGCGCACCGTGCCCAGCTCGCTCGCCAGGGCGCCGTGGGTGGCCTTCAGGATCGGGGTCCCGGCGTTGTCCGACAGCTCCAGCAGCTTGGCGGCGAGCCGGGCGTCCAGGCGGGTGAAGGCGATCTCCTCGATGGTCAGGAACAGATCGGTGATCCGCTTGGAATAGGCGGCGAAGACGAACCGGCGGAACGCGGGCGAGACCGCCATCCCGTCGTCGAACGTCGCACGGGGGATGGCGGCGGCTTGCAGATCCGTCTCGGCGATGCCCTCGGCCGTGTAGTCCTCGAAGGCCAGCAGGCAGGCGGTCGTCATCACGCAGCTCTCGCCGGAATGGACGCGGTAGAGGACGATCTCGCGCCCGCCCTCGGTGACCTGCTGCACGCGCACGCGGCCCTCCAGCAGCAGGAGCAGGCTATCGGGCGGATGGCCGGGGCCGAAGATCACCGTGCCGGCGGGCAGCTCGATCACCGTCGTCGCGCCGGTCAGGCGATCGCGAATCTCGGGCGCGAGGGCGGCGAGGCCGGGGAAGCGGTCGATCCATTCCCCCTGGGGACGATCTTCCGTCACGGAGCGGCCTCGGGTTCGGGCCCGGCGAGGCTCGCGTCGATCCGGGCCGCCGGCGGCCCCTCGCCCCGCGCGATGTCGGCGATCCCGAGATCGCCCGGCACCGCCATGACGGCGGCCGTCGCCTCCTGGACGGCGCGCGACAGGCGGCCGTTGCCGATCGTCGGGCAGGCGGTGGTCTCGGGGTCGAAGCGGTCGGCCACGTCCATGTCCCCCTCGGTCAGGCGGACGATGTCGCCGACGACGATCTGCTCGGAGGGGAGGGCGAGGCGGACTCCGCCCCCACGCCCGTCTTCGACGAGCCGCGCCTCGAGGACGACACCAAGGGCCCGATCCGGACCGTGGGCATCACCCCACGCCGGAGGACGCTACACGCCGGCCCGGCGCCGTTCAAGCGGGGGAGCAAGGGACATGCCGATCGCAGACGGCGTCTCCTTCGACCTCGCCTTCGTGTGGGGCTTCCAGATCGCCTTCGCCGTCCTGGCCTACGTGATCCTGGGCGGGTTCGACCTCCGGCTGGGGATGCTCCTCGCCGCCGAGCGCTGGCGGGGCGTCCGGGACATCGCCTTCATCGGGGGCTCGGCGCTCGCGTCGCTCCCGCAGGGCATCGCCCTGGGGGGCCTGCTGCAGGGGATCGCCATCGACAGGGCCGCGCGCCGCCACGCGGGCGGATCGTGGGGCCGGCTCACGCCCTTCTCGCGGGCGGCCGGGGTCGCGGTGATGGTGATTGCAGGGCCGATGTTCCGCGCCCTCACGGTCCGCGGCCAGGGCCGCTGGCCGCTCGTCCGGGCGCTTGCGATGGTCGTCCTGCGCCTCATGGGCCCTGGGATCTGCGTGGTCCCCCACACCGTGCCGACCGAGATCACCCTCCGGGACGCCGCCGCCCCATACGAGAGCCAGCACTTCATGATCGTGGGCGCGGGCGCCCCGTTCCCGGCGATCCTGGCCCACACGGCCCATGCCGACCGGGCGTTCCGAGGGGAGGTGGACCCCGAGGCGGGGCATCGCCGACGCGGCAGATGAACCGACCGGACCATCGCGCCGGGAACTAAGCGCCCTGGCGCTTCCCCGTCCGGCTGGCGTGGTTCGCCGGCCTCCGGCTCGGCTCGATCCTCGACCTGGGGATCGTAGTTCATGGCATCCGCTTCCGGCTGGGCCTGGGCTATGGTCTTCGCCGAACGGAGGGACGGACCATGTGGAACGACCGATACGCCGAGCCGGGCTACCTCTTCGGGACCGAGCCCGCCCGGTTCCTCGTGGAGCGCGCGGGCGACCTGCCGGACGCGGGACGCGTCCTCGCCGTCGCGGACGGCGAGGGCCGCAACTCCGCCTTCCTCGCGGAGCTCGGGCACGACGTCACCGCCTTCGATCCCTCGCCGGTCGGGGTGGAGAAGGCGCGCGCCCTCGCGGCCGGGCGGGGCGTGACGGTCCGCCACGAGGTCGCCGACGTGGATGGCTGGGACTGGGCCCCGGACGCCTTCGACGCGGTGGTCGCGATCTTCGTTCAGTTCGCGGACCCGCCCCTGCGCGCCCGTCTCTTCGAGGGCATGCGGCGCACCCTGAAGCCCGGCGGCGTCCTGATGCTGCACGGCTACCGCCCCGAGCAGATCGCCCTCGGCACGGGCGGGCCGCCCCATGCCGCGAACATGTACACCGAGGCGCTGCTGCGCGAAGCGTTCGGCGATTTGCGGATCCTGCGCCTCGAGAGCTACGACCGTGAGATCCAGGAGGGCCGGGGCCATTCGGGCCCGTCGGCCCTGATCGACCTCGTCGCGACTAAAGCTTGACGCGGGGCGCCGCGACCCTGGGCATGCGATGGCGGGAAAGGACGGCGCGATGCTGTTCGTGATGGGCGCCACGGGGCGCATGGGAGGGGCGGTGCTGCGGCATGCCGGCGGGCCGGTGCGGGCGGGCACGCGGAGCGGCGCGCCGGTGGCGGGGGCGGCCGAGACGGCGCGCTTCGACCTCGACGACGCGGGCACCTTCCCCGGGGCCCTGGCCGGTTGCGGCGCGATGTTCGTCATGCGCCCGCCGCCCGCCCTCCGCCGCGCGCCGTTCGACCGTCTCATGGCGGCCGCGCGCGAGGCGGGGGTGGCCCATGTCGTCTGCGCGTCGGTCTTCGGGGCCGGGGGCTCGCGCGTGCTGCCCCACCGGCACATGGAGGCCGCGGTGCGCCAGAGCGGCCTGCCGCAAGGTTTCCTGCGCCCCGCCGACTTCATGCAGAACCTCGCCGACGTGCATGCCGCGCGCATCCGCGAGGGCGAGATCGCGCCGCCGGCGGGGCAGGGGCGCTCGGCCTTCCTCGACGTGGAGGATGTCGGCCATGCCTGCGCCGCGATCCGCGCCGCGCCGGGCGCGCATGCCGGGCGGGGCTACGACCTGACCGGCCCGGAGGCGCTGACCTTCGAAGAGGTGGCAGGCACCCTGACCCGGGTGCTCGGGCGGCCGGTCCGCTACCGCGCGACCTCCGCGATGCGTTTCGTCGCCGAGGAGGTCCGCCGCGGGCGCCCCGCCGGGATCGCGCTCGTCATGTCGGCGCTCTACACCGTGCAGCGGCTCGGGCGCGCCGCTCCGGTGTCGCCGGATTTCGAACGGCTCACGGGACGGGTGGCCGGAACGCTCGAAGCCTATGTCGAACGGGAGCGCGGCGCGTTCGCTCCTCGGCGCTAGCACCGGCCCGGCGCGCTCTGCGGCACGGCACGGAGCCGCCCTTCGATCGCCCGCGCGGATGACGGCGTCCGGCAGCCCAGGGCGCGCGACTGGCGATCCTGCGCTCATGCCCAGGGCGGCACCGCCAGGACGAGGTGGGTGACGGCCGCGTCGAGCGCGTAGAACGACCAGTGCAGGCCGTAGGCCCAGCGGAACCCGTGCCGCGTGCGCAGATAGAGGACGGGGGCCAGCGCGCCGAACAGGGTCGCGGCGAGGGTGAAGCGGGCGACGTAGAGGCCGGTGAAGCCGTCGAGGGCGAGCGTCAGGTGAAAGCCGCCGAAGAGGGCGGCGAGGAGGACCGAGCTCGCGGCCAGCGTGAGGCCCGCCCGCGCCGCGCGGCGGACGATGATCGCCACGAGGGTCTGCTGGAACAGGATGTCGGCGGATTTGGGCAGGTAGTACCAGGCCGAGGCGAACATGAACTCGGGCGGGTCCGGTGGCGCCCGCAGCGTCGACACGTCGGGCAGGAGCGGTAGGACGAGCGCGACGAAGGCCGCGAAGGCCAGCAGGACCGGGGTCAGCGCGACCGCGTGGCCGACGAGGCGCGGCCGGGTGATCTGCTCGGCCATGAGGCCGTGGAAGAGGAGCGCGGCGACGGCCGTCCAGCAGAGGTAGTAGGCCGCGAACAGGATCGGCGCCTCGTCGTAGCCCGCCTCGAGGCCGAGGGCGCCCGCGAGGGCGTAATAGCACCAGCTCGACGCCGACCACAGCACCCCCACGAGCGTCAGCGTCGGCACCATCCGCGCAAGCCCGCCGAGGACCGATCCGTCCGCGCCCCTGCGCCGGGGGGCGCCTTGCTCCGCCATCGCCATGCTCGCCTCCCGGAAATCCACGCCGCCCCTTGCAGTCACGATTATATTAGCATACGAACTGTCAGCATGACAACTGGTCCCTACACCCTGCATCACGTCCTGCACTCCGCCGATCTCGTGGAGGTCGCGCTGCGCCAGAGGCTCGCGCGGATCGACATGCGGCCCCGGCAGGCGCGGATCATCGACGCGCTCGCCCGCATGGAACCCGCGTCGCAGGTGGCGCTGGCCCGCGCGTTCGACATCACGCCCGCCTCCATGAGCACCATGACCGCCCGGCTGATCGAGGCGGGCCTCGTCGCCCGCGAGGTCGACCCCGAGGAGGCGCGCAGCAACCTGCTGCGCCTCACGCCGCGCGGGCGCGGGCTGCTATCGGAGATCCACGCGGCCTGGCGCGACGTGGACCGGCTCATCGCGGAGCGGATCGGCGCGGAGGCGGCGGAGACGTTGAGCCGCCTGACCCGCGCGCTGCGCGACGGCCTGGGCGGGCGGGTGCCCGGCGCCGGCGCGGCCGAGCCGGCATCGGCCGGACGACCGGCCGACGACACCCCCACCAACGAACATCCGGTCGAAAGGTAGCATGCGATGAAGACAACGGCCCTCTACGGAACGGCGGCGGCCTGCGCCCTGACCGCGGTCCTCGCCTTGACCGCGGCGCCCCTTCTGTCGCCCACGTCCGTCAGCGCCCAGCAGGCCGGCCAGCTCGGCGCGGACGGCGTCGACACGGCCCCGGCGGTCGCCGCCGCGGGCTGGAGCGACAACGTGACCATCACGATCGACGAGGCCGCGCGGACGTTCCGCTTCGAGTCCGACGGGATTCCGAGCCACGGCTTCGCGGAGCGGTACCTGATCCCGATCGACCCCGCCGACCAGCCGTTCGCGGACGAGCCCGCGTCGGCCTTCGAGGTCGTCGAGTCCGCGGAGTACTTCACCGTGTCCCCCGTCGACGCGACCATCACCACCCGGCCCGCCTATGCCGACACCCCGACCGACACGCCGCTGGGCCGCATCGGCGTCGCGATCACGGGCGCGCAGCTCTTCAACGACTACGAGAACCCCGAGCGGACGGTCGTGGCGCAGGACGACCAGGTGATCCACGACCACGTGGCGTTCCTCGACGAGTGCAACGGGCACACGCTGGCGAACGGCAGCGACTACCACTACCACGGCATCCCCGTGTGCATCACCGAGGGCCTCGACCCGGCCGGCGCCCATTCCGTGATGATCGGCGTGCTCGAGGACGGGTTCCCCGTCTACGGCGACCACGGCGAGGGCGGCGCGACGGTGACGAACGCCGACCTCGACGCGTGCAGCGGCCACTTCGGCGCGACGCCCGAGTTCCCGGACGGGATCTACCACTACCACCGGACGGCCGACGAAGCGCCCTACATGGTCGATTGCTACCACGGCGAGATCGAGGTCACGGCACGGATGGGGCCGGGCGGCGGCGGGCCGGACTTCGCGGCCATGGCCGGGGCGCTTGGCATCGAGGCGGCCGATCTCATCAACGCGCTCGGCACGACCATGCCGCCCGACTTCGACGCGGCCGCCGAGGCTCTCGGGATCGACGCCGGCGACCTCCGGGCCGCGATGCCCGCCCCGCCGCAATGAGGCCCGCGGCCATGGAGAGGATCGCGTACGTCGTCATCGGCGGATCCGTCGGCGTGGTCCTGACCGTCGCCCTGCAGACGACGGCCGCCATGGACCGGACCGCGATGGCGGGCACGGGCAGGGGGGACATGGCCGTCGCGGACACGGCGGCCATGGGGGCGGACCACCGGCATCCGCCGCGGGAGGTCGCGGCGGGGGCACGGGCTCCGGGCGTCACGCATCTCGTCTTCCCGGACGCGATGGACGGCTACGACGTGCAGATCCTCGCGCGCGACTTCGCCTTCGCGCCCGCCGCGATCGACCGCGAGGTGCGCGAGAACGAGGGCCACGCGCATGTCTACGTCAAAGGCGTTAAGATCGCCCGGGTCTACGGGGACTGGGTCCACCTGCCCGCCGCCCTGTTCCGGGCCGGCGAGAACGAGGTCCGCGTGACGCTGAACGCGAACGACCACAGCGAATGGACGTCGGGCGGCGAGCCGATCGCCTCGACCGTCCGCGTCGTCAGGGCGGACTGAACGTCCGGGCTCCGTCGTGATTTCGGCGCGGCGGCCGTCATCCACGCCTCGTCACGCCGCCGCCGGCACCCGCAGCTCCGCCCGCAGCCCGCCACCCGCGCGGTTCGCGAGCACGAGCCGCCCGCCATGCGCCCGGGCGACCGCGCGTGCGATGGCGAGGCCGAGCCCCGCGCCGCCGGTGCCGTCCGAACGCGACGCCTCGCCGCGCACGAACGGCTCCTGGACGTCGGCCAGCCGCTCGGCCGGGATGCCGGGGCCGTCATCCTCCACCGCGATCACCGCCTCCGCGCCCTCGCGCGAGAGCGTCACCCGCGCGTCGCCCGCGTAGCGCAGCGCGTTGTCGACGAGGTTGCCCACGGCGCGGCGCAGGGCGACGGGGCGCACCGGAGCCTCGATGGCGGCCAGCGGTCCGACCGGGGCGCCTCGCAGGTCGGCCAAGTCGCGCAGCAGGGCCGCCAAGTCCGTCGCCACCGTGGCCTCGGGTTCGGCCTCGCCGCGGGCATGGGCGAGCAGGCCGTCGGCCATCACCGTCATCTCGTCGAGCGTGCGGATCATCGGCGCGCCGTCGGCCTCGTCCAGCATCTCGGCGCGGATGCGCAGGCTCGTGATCGGCGTGCGCAGGTCGTGGCCGAGCGCGCCGACGAGGCGCGCCCGCTCCGCCTCCTCGCGGGCGATGCGCGCCTGCATGTCGTTGAAGGCCCGCGCGGCGCGGCGCAGCTCGCGCGGGCCGTCCTCGGGCGCGCGGGCCGCGCGGTCGCCCCCCTCGGCGGCCCGAGCCGCCCCTTCGAGCGCCGCGAGCGGGCGCGCGACCTGCCGTGCGACGAAGAGCCCCGCGCCGAGCACGGCCGCGAAGGTCAGCGCCAGCAGCCAGGGCAGGAACGGCGCGACGTCGACCCGGTCCGGGCGGCCCCGCAGCTCGGCCTCGATCCATCCCGGCGGGTCCGCCAGCGCCACCGCGACGACCGCGCCCGGCCCGCGCCCGGCGGGCCCGACCCGGACCTCGCGCCCGCCGGTCGCATCCGACAGGCGCGCTGCGAGCGCCCGCCCGCGCGGATCGGAGGTCGGCGCCAGGGCCGTCCGCCGCACGACGCGGAGCCGTCCCCCCCGGCGCGAGGCCCCCGCCGCCAGGACGTCCCGCTCGGCCCGCCCCGCCGCGTCGATCACCGGCACGAGCGCCGCGAGCCGTGCCACGTCTCGTTCGAGCAGCACCGCCCGCCCGGAGGCCTCGCGCTGCGTCGCGAGCACCGCCATCGCCGCCGCCAGCGCGACGATCAGCGCGAGCGCGAGCAGCAGCATCATCCGGGCGGCCAGCCCGTCGGGCAGCAGGCGTCTCACGCCCGCTCGACGTCGGCGGCCAGCGCGTAGCCGCCGCCCCACTCCGTGACGAGCAGGCGCGGGCGGGCCGGGTCGTCCTCGATCTTGCGGCGCAGGCGCGCGACCGCGTTGTCGACGGCCCGGTCGTAGGGCTTGGCGTCCCGCCCCTGCGTCGCCGCCAGCAGGCGGTCGCGCGACAGGACCGTGCGCGGGGCGTCGAGGAAGACGCCGAGCAGCCGGCTCTCGCCGGAGGTCAGCCCCGCCTGCCGCCCGTCCGCGTGGGCGAGCGTGCGGGCCGCCGGGTCGTGGCGCCAGCCGGCGAAGGCACGCGTAGCGCCCTCTACGGTCGCGGCCGGCGCGGGCGCGCGGCGCAGGACGGCGCGGATGCGCGCCAGCAGCTCGCGCGGCGCGAAGGGCTTGACCACGTAGTCGTCCGCGCCGAGCTCGAGCCCCACGACCCGGTCGGTCTCGCCCGCCATCGCGGTCAGCAGGATGACCGGCGGGCCGCCCGTGCCCGAGAGATGACGGCAAAGCGACAGCCCGTCCTCGCCCGGCATCATCACGTCGAGCACGACGAGGTCGGGCCGCGTCTCGGCGAGCGACGCGCGGGCGGCCGCCGCATCCGCGGCCAGCCGGGTCCGGAAGCCCTGGCGGCGCAGGTAGAGCGCCAGCGGCTCGCGGATGTCGCGCGCGTCGTCGACGACGAGGATCAGGGGGCCGGACGCGTCGGTCATGATCGCCGTGTAGCGCGTCGACGGAGCGACGCGAACCGCCCGTCGCCCCGACGGCGCCGGAACCTTGTCGCGAGATGTAACGGGCATCGCCGCTGCGACCGCTCGCGACAAGCCCGGGCTCGCCCGCACCTCCCGACCCGTGCGAGCCGCTTCCATGTCGATGACACGGGAGACCGGGGGACGCTCCCCCGCCCCATCACAGGAGAGACACGATGAGCACCAACCTGTTTCGCTTCGCCACCGCCGCGGCGATCCTGACCTTCGGGGGCGCGTCGCTCGCCCTCGCCCAGGGCCAACCGTCCACCAATGCCGCGCCGGCGATCGGCGCGCCCGCCGACCCGGCCGAGACTGCGGCCCGCGTCGAGCCGGCGCAGGCCCGCGGGGACGGCGATCATGGCCGGGGACGCCGGGCCGACGGCGCGCGCCGGGGCGGACCGGGCGGCGCCCTCTTGGGGGCCTTCGGTCCGGATGGCCCACGCGAGATGCTTGCGGAGCTCGACGCCGACGGGAACGGCGCGATCACCCAGGCCGAGGTGGACGACTACCTCGCGGCCAGGGTGGCCGAGGCCGACTTGGACGGCGACGGCGCGATCGCGCTGGACGAGTTCGAGCCGGTCTTCGCGGACCGGACGCGTCCTCGCATGGTCGATGCCTTCCAGGCCCTGGACGCCGACGGGTCGGGCACGGTGACGACCGACGAGATCGACGCCCGCTTCGGCGACGTCGTGGAGCGCCTGGACCGCGACGACGACGGCGCGCTCAGCCCGGCCGACCGCGGCCGTCGCGGGTGATCGCGCTCCCTCGCGACCCGGCATAGGTTAGCACGCGAACTATCGGCGTGACGGACGGCCCTTCATCCTGCACGGCCTCGCCCGGGCTGGATGAAGGGACCGTCCGCGCCGCGCCGCCACGGCGGCCGTGATCCCGATCCGACCTCACCGCCCCTTTCAAATGAGACCCGACATGGACCGAACCATCCTGGCCGCGCTGCTGCTCGCCGGTTTCTCCACCGACGCGGCGCTTCCGTCCGGCGCCGCCGCCCGACGGGCCGAGGCGCCGCAGGCCGGACAGCCCGCCCCGCGGGGAACGCCGGAGGCCGACCTCGCCGCCGTCGCGGCCCGGCTCGGCGTCGCGGAGGCCGCGCTGCGCGACGCCCCGCCTCCGTCGCCGCAGCGGCCTTGATCGCGACGCGCGGCAGATGCTCCCCCTCGCCCCCGACTGGGCCGCGCTCCTACGCCAGCTCGTGACGCTGCTCGTGGTGATCGACCCCGTGGGCACGATCCCGGTCTACCTCTACGCCGTCATCTGCGCGCCGCGGCACCTGCACCGCCGCTTCGCCCTGCGCGCGGTGGCGATCGCCACGCTGGTGCTGCTGGCCTTCCTCGCGTTCGGCCAGGTCGTGCTGGAGACGCTGGGCCTGCGGCTCGGCTCGTTCCAGATCGCCGGCGGCATCGTGCTGTTCCTCTTCGCGCTGAGCATGATCTTCGGAGAGTCGAAACCCCGCGCCGAGATCGCCGAGGCCGAGCGCGACCACCTCGCCGGCGCGGTCTTCCCTCTCGCCATCCCCTCCATCGCCTCGCCGGGCGCGATGCTCGCCATCGTGCTCCTGACGGAGAACGGCGCGAACACCTGGGCGCAGCAGGCGACGACGGCGGCGGCGCTGATCCTCGTCCTCGCCTTGACGCTCGGGCTCCTCCTCGTCGCCGGCCTCGTCCACCGCCTGATCGGCGACACCGGCGCCTCGGTGATCTCGCGCGTCATGGGGATCGTGCTCGCCACCATCGCCGTGGACGCGGTCCTCGGCGGGCTAAGCTCGCTCGGCGTGCTCGAGATGATCCCCGCCGAGAACCCCAGCCCGTTCTCGGGCGCGACGGACTGACCCTCGCGTCCGGTCAGGCCTTCGCCATGGCCGGCCCATCGAAAGGACCGCCCATGAGACCCACCATCGCCGCCCTGGCCCTCCCCGGGCTCTCGCCCACGGCGCTCTAGGCGGAGACCCTCTCCGCCGAGATCCGCGCAGGCGACCGGTTCGAGATGCGGATCGACGGCGTTCGGGTCGCCGGGGACTCCGTCCCTGTCAAGACCGGGCGGTCGTCCGACGCCGAGAGCTCCGCGTTCGGGGCGACGCGGCCCTTCGTGGTCGGCCTCGTCGCCATGGACGTCGAGGCGGACGACGCCGGCCTCGAATATACTCGGACCCGCCGCCGGCGGATGGGCGATGGCGGGGTGATCGCGCAGATCACGGACGGCGCGGGCGAGCTCGTCGCCGTCACGGACGGAGGTCGGCGTTGCCTCGTCGTGCACCGCGCCCCGCTCGACCCCGCCTGCGCGGGCGCGGCGGCTCCGGTCGCGGGGGCCGGCGCCTGCACCTCCGAGATCACGCCCGAACCGGGCGGCCGGGACAGTCCCGGCCTCGACGCCGGCGCCTGGCCGCAGGCCACCGTCCACGCCGCCGCCGAGGTCGACCCCAAGGATGGCCACGATCGGATTGATCTGACGGGCGCGGCCGAGCTCATCTGGGGACCGGACCGGAAGCGGGACAAAGCTGCCGTTCGCTCTAGTCGCCTGACCCTGAAACTGCTTCCATGATTTTTTCGATAATTAGAGGCAGCGTATCGGGCGAATTGGCGTCGAACTCTACAATCGAAAACATCTCATCTTCATTGGCTTTTGGAAGGATGTAGAGTTCGTAGGAGTCGGAAAATACTTCAACTTCAACTCGCCCACGTCGCCAAAAAAGACGGATTGTTGGGAACTTGCCAGAACTTGCCGATTCAGGAAAGACGTCCGCTTCCTTTGCCGTCCTTAACAATTCAGTGGCTCTACTCAACGCTCGTTTGTCTGGTTGAGGATGGTCATGCCATTCCCATTCGATGCTACCCCAAACGACATCCATTCTAGCTAGCCCCTCCACGCCCTATCTACAAAAAGCGGATAAGAAGTTGCCTTTCAAGACTGGTAGGTTTTGGGCTCGGAGCGGACCTTCGGTTTACCCCAGCCGTACCGTCCTGTCGCGACATGCCGAGAGGTGTACGTCCACTTACGATGACACCCATCCGGAACGGGCCGGACGCGCGGCCAGGGCGCGCCTGACTGGTTCGCTCCGTCGATACAGCATCGTCGGAGTCTACGGCGTCCGCCTGCGCATGGCGCACCCGCACCATGATCGGGCTCGCCCTCGCCCTCGTGCTGGTCCTCGCGCCCCTGGCCTGCGCGCCGGGGCCGGGGAGCCGGTACTTCGCCGCGGGCGGGGCGCGCTGCGCGTTCCGTGCGAGGGCGCCCGCGACCCTCGGCCATCATGCCGCGACGCCGGTCGTGACGATCCTGATCGGGCTGGGCTTCGGTCGAATCCCACGCGCGGCTCCGCCGTCGCTCGTCCCCATCCGCTACGCGGGGGCTGCCCATGTCCCCCGGCTCGCATGGGGCCTCGCGCGGGCGGGCGTCCTGTCCGACGAGGTCGATGCCCGGCCGGCGGGCTTCGCGGGCGGCGTGGTGCCGCTCCCGCCGAACCCCGAGGCGCATCTCGTCGTCGCTCCGGTGTTCACGCGGCTCGCCGGCGTGCCGTGGATCGCGGCCGTCCTCAAGCGTGCCGACGCGGTGCGTTCACCCTCTGCGCGGCCCCGGGCGACGGCATGACCGCCCGGCGGGGCGAGCTCGAGACGGCCCGCGTCCTGACCCTCGGCGCCGCCGCCGTGATGGTGGGCGTCGCGAACTGGATGCTCGTGGGGTGACGGGCGTGCAGGCCGCGCGGACCGCCCCGGCTCGGCTCGATGCGGCCGACGACCGAGCCATCCCGACCCGCGTATCACCCGCGAGGCGGACGCGCGGAGGTCGTGCGCCGCAGGACGCGCCTCTCGAAGCGCATGGCGGGGATGACGTGCCGGCGCCGGATCGTGCGGACCGGGATGTCTATGAGACCGGCCGCCTTCCGACGCAGGACCTCGAGGAGCCACGCCTTCTTTCACTTCGTCTGCTCGGCGCGGCCCTCGCGGGCGATGGGGCCGGACGAGGCCTCGGCCATGGCGGCGGATGAGGGGCTGCCCGGCTCGACGTCGGCGTTCGCCGACACCATTGCCCCTGCTCCATGGCCTGCCGGCGCGAGGGACATCTCGGGATCGCGTCCCGCGCGCAGCTCGGCCTTCGCCGCCTCGACGCGCCATATATTGGGATATTCGCCAGGACGCATCGTCGTCCGCCGCCCCGCCAGGCGATAGGCTAGCCGCCGGCGCTTGCGCCCAATGGGCGAGACCTCGATCGCGAGCCCGTGGGCCCGGCGAACGCGCTCTACGGCTCGGAGGGCCTGATCCGGATGTCGGTGAGCATGGGCGCCTCCCTGAAGCGAGCGGGACCCCTGCCGATCGTCCGCCGACCCTTTCACGAATCGGCCTTCGCGGCGCTGCACGTCGATAGGACTCCCGACACCAACCAGACCAAATCTGCGAACATTCTACGAGAGAATATCGACTGGCCGAACCCCGCTGCAGCTCTCCGCATTGGAGCATCGTGTCCGCCGCCCGCACCAGCACCACCCGGCCGGAGGCCGCGGCGGGCCGGCCCGTGGGCCGGATCAGCCCCGGCCGCGAGAGACCGCGAGGGACGGGGTCGCGGAGGACAGGGCCTGATCGTGGTTGGCCGCGACCTGGAGCCCCTCGATGAGGGTGAGCATCTGAAGGCCGGAGGAGACGATGGCCTCGGCCTGCTCGGCCATCTCGGCGGGCAGGTCGGAGAGCGCCATCAACTGCGCGAAGCCCATCATGGCGTTGAGCGGCGTCCGGGCGTCGTGCTGGAAGTCCGACATCCGGGACTCCCAATCGTTGATCTGGCGGCAGGCGGCGAGGCAGGTCTTCATTCGATCCTCCCTTGGGACGGCGGGCTGCGTCCCTTCGATGAACGACCTTGCCCCGGAGAAACCTAACGAGACCTTAAGATCGCGCAGATGGACCGTCTCCGCCGGCGAAACGGTCCGTCCACTCGGCGCGGGTCTCGTCGTCGATCTTGGCGAAGAGGTTCGGGGGCACGGTGAACGCGTGGCCGGCCGGCAGGGCGCGCAGGGCGGTGGCGGCGTCCGCGGGCCAGGCGTCGTCCGCGCCCATCGCGCGCAGCATGTCGCGGGCCATCCCCGGCACGAAGGGCGCCGAGAGGACGCCGTAGAGACGCACGAGGTTGAGGCCGAGCGCGACCTGCGTCGCCGCCGCCGCCGGGTCGGTCTTGAACGCCGTCCAGGGCGCGGCGGCTTGCAGGTACTCGTTCCCGGCGGTCCATATCTCGCGCAGGGTGGCGGCGGCGCGGCGGATCTCGATGCCCTCCATCTGCGCCTCGTAGCGGCGGATCAGCGCCTCTAGCCGCTCGGCCAGGGCCGCCTCCGCCGGGCCCCACTCGCCGGCCTCGGGCACCGCCTCGCCGAACTTGGAGCGGCAGAACTTGGTGATCCGGCTGACGAAGTTGCCCAGCACGTCGGCCAGGTCCTTGTTCACGTCCGCCACGAACGCCTCCCAGGTGAACTCGGCGTCGGAGGTCTCGGGCGCGTGGGAGAGGAGCCACCAGCGCCAGATGTCCGCCGGCAGGATCTCCAGCGCCGCGTCCTGGAAGATGCCGCGCCCGCGCGAGGTGGAGAACTGCCCGCCCTCGTAGGTCAGGTAGTTGAAGGACTTGAGGTAGTCGACGCGCGTCCAGGGCTCGCCCGAGCCGATCAGCGTGGCGGGGAAGGAGAGCGTGTGGAACGGCACGTTGTCCTTGCCCATGAACTGCACGTAGCGCACGTCCTCCGCGCCCTCGTCCCGGCGCCACCAGCGGCGCCAGTCCGCGCCGCCATTGGCCTCCGACCACTCCTCGCCGCAGGCGATGTACTCGATCGGCGCGTCGAACCAGACGTAGAAGACCTTGCCCTCCATCCCCGGCCAGGGCGCGTCGCCCCGCCGCACCGGCACGCCCCAGTCGAGGTCGCGGGTGATGCCGCGGTCCTGGAGGCCGTCGCCGTCATGGAGCCACTTCTTGGCGATGGAGGTGGTGAGGACGGGCCAGCCCTCCCGGCTGTCGACGAAGGCCTCGATCTCCCCTGCGAGCTTGGATTGCAGGAGGTAGAGGTGGCGCGTCTCGCGCAGCTCCAGGTCCCGCGCGCCGGAGATGGCCGAGCGCGGCTCGATCAGGTCCTCGGGGTCGAGCAGCTTGCCGCACTCGTCGCACTGGTCGCCGCGCGCGTCGGCGAACCCGCAATTGGGGCAGGTCCCCTCGACGTAGCGGTCGGGCAGGAACCGCGAGTCGGTCCGCGACCACATCTGCCGGGAGGCGCGCTCCTCGATGAGGCCGTTCTCGGCCAGGCGGGCGGCGAAATGCTGGGTCAGGCGGCGGTTCTGGGGCGAGGAGGAGCGGCCGAAATGGTCGAGCGAGAGGTGGAACCCCTCCGCCAGGCGCGCCTGCACCGCGTGCATCGCCGCGCAGTACTCGGCGACTGGCTGGCCGGCCTTGGCGGCCGCGATCTCGGCCGGGGTGCCGTGCTCGTCGGTGGCGCAGAGGAACAGGACCTCGCGCCCGCGGGCGCGGTGGTAGCGCGCGTGCAGGTCCGCCGGCAGCATGGAGCCGACGAGGTTGCCCAGGTGCTTGACCCCGTTGATGTAGGGGATCGCGGAGGTGATGAGGATGCGGGCCATCGGATCCGATCGCGTGGGGGGTGCGAGCGGAGGGTTAGACCGCCCGCCCCGCGCTGGCCAGCGCCGGGCGGGCGGGCGCCGTCAGGCCCCGGCGCGGCGCCGGGCGGCGACGGCGAGCGCGCCCAGGCTCAGGAGCAGCATCCCGCCCGCCGCGGGCACCGGCACCTCCGGCACGGGCGGCACGGGCGGCGGGGGCAGGGCCTCGGTCTGGAAGGAGACGCCGATCGCGACCGGGTTGCGGATCCCGTCGAGGATGCTGACCGAGATGACGTCGCCGGCGGCATAGGTCCCGCCGGTCAGGAAGCCGCCGCCCTGCCGCGTGGTGCCCGAGGGGCTTACGGGGAAGGGGGTGAACCGGCCCTCGAACGGGCCGGTGAGGCCGAGGCCGAATCGCACGTCCTGGATGTCCTGGAGGGCCCGGCCGTTGGCGCCCGAGCCGGTGCCGACGATCGAGAACTCCGGCAGGACGAGCGCCTCGGCGACCACGAAGGTGAAGACGAGGACGTTCTGCGAGGTGCCGGGCGTGGTCGGGCGGATGATGCCGAACCGCGCCCCGTTCGCGTCCGCGGTGAGGGCGAAGGGCGTGCCCAGGGTGTCGGGGTCGGTGACGGTGATCGCCAGGGCGCCGGTGGCGCCGGCGCAGAGGAGCGCGGCGGCGAGGGCGCCGGCCTTGAGCATCTGCATCATTGGCATGGGTGTCCTGTGATGGGGTCCCCGGGGGACGGGTCGGGCCGACCGCCTCCGGGTTGCATGAGGCCTGGCACATCTCCCGGAGCGTGTCTTGCCGCAAGCCGCGCGCCTGCGGGACCGGACCCTCGGCGATGCCCGCATTCTCATCGCGGCCGCCGACGGGATGGGCGGGATCAGCGCCGGTTGCGGCGGATGAGGCGGTCGATCAGCATCGTGGTGCGCGGGGTGTAGACGTAAGGGGTGCGGGTGCGGGCGGGGCGGACCCGTCCGCGGGCGATCGCGAAGATCACGAGCCCGGCATGGGCCGCGGCGACCAGGGCGAAGAGCGCGGCCGGGCCGAAGGCCGTCATCAGGCGCGCGGCCAGGAGCGGCGAGGCGATGGCGCCGGCGGCGAAGAAGAACATCAGCGCGGCCGACAGCTCGACCCGTTCGGAGGCGTCGGCGAAGTCGTGTGCGTGGGCGGCGGCGACCGAGTAGACCGGGAAGGTCAGGAGCCCGAAGGCGAAGGCGGCGGCGTAGGCGGCGCCGGGCCCTCCGCCCGCGGAGGCCGCCATCGCCCCGCAGGCGAGGATGCCGGCCAGGCCCAGCCCGGTGAGGACGTGCCGGCGGGGCCAGCGGTCCGCGATCCAGCCGGCCGGGATCTGCCCCGCCGCCCCGCCGCCGACGAAGGCCGCGAGGAAGAGGCCGATCTGTTCGGGGCCGAGGCCCGTGTCGGCGCCGTAGATCGGCCCGACCATGCGGAAGCTGGCCCCCGTGAGGCCCGCGACCATCACCGCCATCGCCGCCAGCGGCGACTTGCGCCAGCCCAGGCCCGGACGCAGGCGCGGCGCGGCCGGCAGGTCGGGCTGCCGCGCCGTCGTCAGGGTCAGAGGCAGGAGCGAGGCGCAGCACAGGATCGCGAGGATCGTGTAGGCCATGTAGAGGTCGAGCGGCGCCAGGAGGCCGATCATCAGCTGCGCGGCGAGCGAGGCGCCCAGATCGGCGGCCCGGTAGGCGCCCGAGACCCGCGCGCGGGTGGCGTTGGTCACCTTGGCGTGGAGCCACGCCTCGACCACCGTGTAGCAGCCCGCCGTGCACAGGCCCGACATCACCCGAAGGAGCGCCCAGGCGATGGGCCCCTCGGTCAGGACGTGGCCGAGGAGGCCGATGGCGCCGACGGCGGTGCACGCGGCGAAGGCGCGCGAGTGCCCGACCGAGCCCATCAGGCGCGGGGCGAGCCAGCAGCCGACGAAGAAGCCCGCGAAATGGGCCGAGCCGAGGAGCCCGATCTCCCCCCTGGTGAAGCCGAGGGCGCGACCGACGACTGCGTCGAGCGGCCCGACGCCGCCCGAGGAGAGCTGGAGGAGGGCGATCGCGGCGAAGAGCGCGGCGAAGGAGATGAGGAGGCGCATGGCGCAGGGTTGGCCCTCCCGCGCCGCGACGTCACGCCCGCGCGCGCCGGGGAGGGCCCGAAAACGACCCTCCCCGCGGGGCGCCGCGGCGCTAGGTCCGGGGGCACGCCACACCGGAGCGTCCATGCTGCTGCGCCTGATCGACGTCGAGAAGAGCTATCCGGGCGCGGACGGGCCGGCGGCGGTGCTGCGCGGGCTGTCGCTCGACCTCGCGGCCGGGGAGAGCGTGGCCCTGACCGGGGAGAGCGGGTCGGGCAAGTCGACGGCCCTCAACCTCGCCGCCGGGCTCGACGCGCCGGAGGCCGGGCGGGTGGAGGTCGAGGGCGAGGACCTCGCGGCCCTGGGCGAGGCCGGGCGCGCGGGGCTGCGGTTGCGGCGCATCGGGCTCGTGTTCCAGGCGTTCAACCTGATCCCGTCGCTGAGCGTGGCGGCGAACCTGGGGTTCCAGGCGCGGCTGGCCGGGCGGGAGGCCGATGTGGCGCCCCTGGCCGAGCGGCTCGGGCTGTCGGCGCACATGGCGAAATATCCCGAGCAGCTCTCCGGCGGGCAGCAGCAGCGCGTGGCGATCGGGCGGGCGCTGGCGGCGCGGCCGGCGCTCATCCTGGCGGACGAGCCGACCGGCAACCTCGACGAGGCGACGGGGGCCGCCGTGATGGACGAGATGCTGGCCCTGGTGCGCGAGACGGGCGCGGCGCTCCTGGTGGTCACGCATTCGGAGCGGCTGGCGGCGGCGATGGACCGGCGCGTGCACCTGTCCTCGGGGCGGATCGCGGCGCCGCGGGCGGCGGCGTGACGGGAGCGTCCGCATGACGGGGGCCTCGACGTGACGGGGGCTTTGCCGTGACGGGGGCCGTCCTCGCGGCGCTGGCCTCGCATTGGCGGCGGCGGCCGCTCCAGCTCGGCACCCTCCTCGTCGGGCTGATGCTGGCCACCGCGCTCTGGACCGGGGTGCAGGCGGTGAACGCGGAGGCCCGGGCCTCCTATGCCGAGGCGTCCGGCGCCCTCGGGCAGTCCGAGCTGCCGGTGATCGACGGGCCCCTGACGGTGGACGAGTACGTGGCGCTGCGGCGGGCGGGCTGGCGCGTCTCCCCGGTGGTGGAGGGGACGCTCCGGGTCGAGGGCGCGGCGCTGCGCCTGACGGGGTTCGAGCCGCTCACGGCGCCGCCGGGCGCCCTCGGGGCGGCGTTCGTGGAGGG
The DNA here is from genome assembly GCA_963833115.1 of uncultured Alphaproteobacteria bacterium. Lineage (GTDB taxonomy): Bacteria > Pseudomonadota > Alphaproteobacteria > Rhodobacterales > Rhodobacteraceae > Hasllibacter. The sequence continues at coordinate 1,805,942 of CAWHWS010000002.1, forward strand.
CGGCGTGCCCTTTGCGGCGCCCCCCATCCTCGCGGGGCCGGAGGCGTTCGCGGCACTGGAGGGCGCCGGCCTGGGGGAGGTGCGCCTGTCGGCCGCGCTGGGGCCGGGGGAGGCCGCGACCGATATCGGCCGGGCGATGGACCTCCTCGGCCGGGCGACCCTCGACCGGGTGGTGGTCTTGCCGGGCGGATCGCTGGACCGCCCGGCGCTGGAGGCGGTGCTGCCCGGCCGGGCGGTCCGCCAGCCCGAGGACGAGGGCGACGTGGTGCGCCTCACGCGGAGCTTCCACCTCAACCTGACGGCGTTCGGGCTGCTGTCCTTCGCGGTCGGGCTCTTCATCGTGCACGCGGCCATCGGGCTCGCCTTCGAGCAGCGGCGGCCGATGATGCGGACACTGCGGGCGCTGGGCGTGCCGGCGGGGCGGCTCGTGGCGATCGTCGCGGCGGAGATGACGGCGCTGGCCCTGATCGCGGGCGCGGCGGGGGTGCTCCTGGGCTGGGCGATCGCGGCGGCGCTGCTGCCGGGGGTCGCGGCGACGCTCTCGGGCCTCTACGGCGCGGAGGTGGAGGGGGCGCTGCGGCTGCGCGCGTCCTGGGCGCTGGCCGGGCTGGGGATCGCCGTCCTGGGCACCTGGGCGGCCTCGGCGCGCGCGCTCTGGTCGCTGGCGCGGCTGCCGGTGCTGGGCGCGGGCCAGCCGCGGGCCTGGGCGATGGCGTCCGCCGCGCGGCTGCGCTGGCAGGCGGCGGGGGCGGCCGCGCTCCTGCTGGCCGGCCTCGCGGCGGGGGCGTTCGGGACCGGGATCGGCGCGGGCTTCGCGGCGCTGGGCGGGCTCCTCCTCGGCTCGGCGCTGCTGCTGCCGCCGGTCCTCGCGGCGCTGCTGGCGTTCGCCGAAGGGCGCGCGCGCGGGCCCCTCCTCCACTGGTTCCTGGCGGACACGCGCCAGCAATTGCCGGGCCTGTCGATGGCGCTCATGGCGCTGATGCTGGCGCTGGCGGCGAATATCGGCGTGGGCACGATGGTCGGGAGCTTCCGCGGCACGTTCACCGGCTGGCTCGACCAGCGCCTCGCCTCCGAGCTCTACGTGAGCGCCGCCACCCCGGCGCAGGCGGCCGAGGCGGTGGCCCTCCTCGAGGCGCGGGGCGACGTGGACGCGGTCCTGCCGATCTGGTCGGTGGAGACGCGGATCGGCGGGCTGCCGGGCGACCTCTTCGCCGTGCGCGACCACGCGACCTACCGGGACAACTGGCCCCTCCTGTCCGCGGCGCCGGACGTCTGGGACGCGCTCGCCGAGGGGCGCGGCGCCCTCCTCAACGAGCAGTCGGCGCGGCGGATGGGGCTCGGCGTGGGCGATCCGGTGGAGCTGGCGCCTGGCTGGTCGCTGCCGGTGGCGGGGGTGTATTCCGACTACGGCAACCCCAAGGGGCAGGCCCTCGTGGGCGAGGACGCGCTCGGGGCGCGCTATCCGGACGCGCCGCGCCTGCGGTTCGGGGTGCGCACCGACTCGCCCGAGGCGGTGCGCGCGGCCCTGGTGGCGGCGGGGCTGGCGCCCGGCGGCCTGATCGACCAGGCGTCGATCAAGGCGCTGTCGCTGACGATCTTCGAGGCGACCTTCGCGGTGACGGGGGTGCTCAACGTGCTGACCCTCGCCGTCGCCGGCTTCGCCATGCTGGCCGCGCTCCTGACGCTGGCGGCGATGCGCCTGCCGCAGCTCGCGCCGGTCTGGGCGCTCGGGATGACGCGGCGGCGGCTCGCGCGGCTGGAGCTCGCGCGCACGGTGATGCTGGCGCTGGGGACGGCGGTGCTGGCGTTGCCGGTGGGGCTGGTGCTGGCCTGGACGCTGCTCGCGGTGGTGAACGTGCAGGCCTTCGGCTGGCGCCTGCCGATGAGCGTGTTCCCCGGCCAATGGGCGATCCTGATCGGCGCGGCGGCGCTGGCGGCGGCCCTGGCGGCGGCCTGGCCCGCGCGGCGGCTGGCGAGCGTGCCGCCGCGCGCCCTCCTGGAGGTGTTCGCCGGTGAGAGGTAGGCGCGCCTTCCTCGCGGCCTCGGCCGCCGCGGTCCTGGCGCGCCGCGCGGGCGCCCAGGGGTTCGCGAACATGGGCGCGCCGGCCGCGGGGTTCGGCACGCCGGCGCGCGGCCCGTTCGAGTTCCCGCGCGATCACGGCCCGCACCCGGACTTCCGCATCGAATGGTGGTACGTCACCGCCAACCTGCGCACCGCGGACGGCACGCCCTGCGGGGTTCAGTGGACGCTCTTCCGCAGCGCCCTGGCCCCCGAAGGGGCGGATGCGGGCTGGACCTCGCCGCAGGTCTGGCTCGGTCACATGGGCGTCACCCTGCCGGACCGGCACGTGGCCTCCGAGCGCATCGGGCGCGGCGGCATCGGGCAGGCGGGCGTGCGCGCCGCCCCGTTCGAGGCGTGGATCGACGACTGGTCGATGGCCGGCCGGGCGCTCTCGGACGTGCGGATGCGCGCGGCGGGGGAGGCGGCGGGGTTCGACCTCTCCCTCGTGGCGCAGGGCCCGTTCACGCCGCAGGGGGAGGGGGGCTATTCGGTCAAGTCCCGCGAGGGACAGGCGTCCCGCTACTACTCGCAGCCGTTCTACGCGGCCTCGGGCCGGCTCCTGCTCGCGGAGGGCGGCGCGGTGCGGGAGGTTCCGGTCACGGGCCGGGCCTGGCTCGACCGGGAATGGTCCTCGCAGCCGCTCTCGGAGGGGCAGACGGGCTGGGACTGGTTCTCGCTCCATCTCGACGAGGGGCCGGGCACCGCGGCGATCCCGGGCGCCGCGCGGGACGCCCCGGGCGCCAAGATGATGGGCTTCCGCCTGCGCGACGAGGGCGGCGACTACACCTCCGCCACCTGGATCGACCCGGGCGGGACGCCCGCGCCCCTGCCGGAGGGCGCGCTCGCCGCCGAGCCGCTGGAGACCGCGCGCGTGGCCGGGCGCGACGTGCCCGTGCGCTGGCGCGTGACCCTGCCGGCGCGGGGGGTCGACGTGACGGTCGCGGCGGTGAACCCGGCGGCGTGGATGGACCTTTCGGTGCCCTACTGGGAGGGTCCGGTGAGCGTGACGGGCAGCCATCGCGGCGAGGGGTACCTGGAGATGACGGGCTACGCGGCGGAGGCGGGATGAGCGCGCCCCTGAGCGGGACGCTGGAGGCGGCGCTGGACGGCATCTGGGACCGCCTCGCGCGGGCGCGGGAGGTGGCGCTCGCGACCTGCGGCGCGGACGGGCCGGAGGCGCGCACGGTGGTCCTGCGCCGCGCGGACCGGGCGGCCGGGCGCGTGGAGATGGCCTCGGACGCGCGGGCGGCGAAGGTGGCGGCGCTCCGGGCCGATCCGCGGGCGGCGGTGCTCCTGTGGGACCCGGGCGAGGCGCTGCAGATCCGCCTGTCCCTCCACGTGCGGATCGTGGTCGGGGACGCGGGGCGCTGGGCCGCGATGCCGGAGGCCGCGCGGTGGAACTACGGCGCGGTGCCGCCGCCGGGCACGCCCGTGCCGGGGCCGGACGACTGGGAGCGGCCATCGGCGCGGGAGGGGTTCGCCGCCCTGATCGGCGAGGTGCGCGGCATCGACGCGGTGCTCCTGGCCGAGGCGGGGCACCGGCGCGCGGCGTGGGGCGCGGGCGGGGCCGGCCGATGGCTGAGCCCGTGAGCGTGCTGATCGTCGGGGCCGGCCTCGCGGGGCTCGCGGCGGGGGCGGCGCTGCGCGCGGCGGGGCGGGAGGTGATCCTCCTCGACAAGGGGCGGCGGCCCGGCGGGCGGGCGGCGGAGCGCGGCGCGGACGGCGTCGGCGCCTTCGAGCACGGGCTGCCCTGGGTCGGGGCGGAGGCGCGGGGCGCGCCCTTCGACGGGTTCGCGCCCTGGGAGGCGGGCCGCCGTGTCGCGCCGGGGGGCGTGGGCGCCTGGACCGATGCGCTGGCCGCGCCGCTCGCCCCGGCGCAGGGGGTCGCGGCGACGCGGATCGAGGGCGGGCCGGGCGGCTGGCGCGTCCTGGCGGGGGAGGCGGCCTTCGAGGCGGACGCCTTGATCCTCACGGTGCCGCCGTCGCAGGCCGCGGCGCTCCTCCCGGCGGCGGCGTCGGCCCTGGCGGCGGCCCGGATGCTGCCCTGCTGGACGCTGATGGCGGCGTGGGGCGGGGCGACGGGGATCGACCCCGCGCGGGCCGCGCCGGGCGACCGGGCGATCGCGGAGCACGCCAAGCCGGGGCGGGCGCCGGCGCCGGAGCGGTGGACGCTGCAGGTCGGCGCGCGGGCGAGCGCCGCGATGCTCGAGACGGACCGCGCCGACGCGGTGGCGCCCCTCCTGGAGCGGCTCGGCGCGCTGGCCGGCGGGCCGCTGCCGGCGCCGCTCTGGGCGCGCGCGCATCGCTGGCGCTTCGCGGCCTGCGCCCGCCCGCTCGGCGCGGATTTCGCCGCGGCCGGGGGCGCGCTCCTGGGCGGCGACTGGGCGCCGGGGCCGCGGGCGGGGCTGGCGCACCCGCTCGCGGGCGGCGCGGCGGCGGCCGTGCGCTCGGGGCGGGCCATGGCGGCGGCGCTGCTCGCGCGTTAGGGGCCGGGCATGAAGGTGGCGCTCGGCAGCATCGACCCGCTCGGGAGCGGCGACTGGGACGACGTGATCGACGTGCGCTCGCCGTCCGAGTTCGCCGAGGACCGGCTGCCGGGCGCGATCTCCCTGCCGGTGCTCACCGACGCGCAGCGCGCCGAGGTGGGCACGATCTACACCCGAGAGGACCGGTTCCGCGCCCGCCGGATCGGGGCGGCGCATGTCGCGCGCAACGCCGCCGCCCATATCGAGGGCGCGCTCCGGGATCGCGGCGGCGGGTGGCGGCCGCTCGTCTACTGCTGGCGCGGGGGCCAGCGCTCGGGCGCGTTCGCCGTGATCCTGGCGCAGATCGGCTGGCGCGTCGGCGTGGTCGACGGCGGCTACCGCGCCTGGCGGCGGATGATCTCGGAGGCGCTCTACGGACCCGCGCTGGCGCACCGCCTGATCCTCCTGGACGGCAACACCGGGACGGCCAAGACCGCGATCCTGCAGCGCCTCTCCGCGCAGTCGCTCGACCTCGAGGGGCTGGCCGCGCACCGGGGCAGCGTGTTCGGCGGCGTGGCGGGGGGGCAGCCCTCGCAGAAGATGTTCGAGGGGCGGCTGGCGGCGGCGCTGCGCGCGCTCGACCCGGCGCGCCCGACCGTGGTGGAGGCGGAATCGAGCCGGATCGGGGAGATCACCCTGCCGCCGGCGCTCTGGGCCGCGATGCGCGCGGCGCCCCGGCTGCGGGTGGAGGCGGACCTGCCCGTGCGGGCGGCCTATCTCGCGCGGGCCTATGCGGACGTGACGGCCGAACCCGCGGCCCTCGCCGCCCGGCTGGAGGCGCTCGTGCCGCTTCAGGGCCGCGCGGTCGTCGCCCGCTGGCGCGAGATGGCGGATGCGGGGGCGCACGAGGTCCTGGCCGGCGAGCTGATGGAGCGGCATTACGACCCCCGCTACGCCCGCGCCAAGATGCGCGAGGGGGCCGTGCCGGTGGCGCGCGTGCCCCTGACCGGGCCGGACGACGCGTCGATCGCGGCGGCGGCGGCGCGGGTCGACGCGCTGGTGGCGCGGCTCTAGGCGCGCCTTTCAGTCGAAGGTGACGATGGGGCCCGGGCCCGCGGGCCCCACGCCGCCGATGCGCACCGCGCCGTGGCCCTCGAGCGCGGGCACGGCGGCCTCCGGCACGGCGGCGAGGAGGCCCCCGGCGGTCTGCGGATCGGTCATGAGCGCGCCCGCGTCCCCCTCGGGAATCGTCGCGCGGCCGACGAGGGCGGCGCCGTTGGCGGCGTGGAGGCTGGAGCGCACCCCGGCGGCGGCGAGGGCGCGCGCGCCGGGCATCAGGGGGACGGCGGAGAGGTCCACGCGCGCGGTCACGCCGCTCGCGGCGCACAGGCCCGCGAGGTGCCCGGCGAGGCCGAAGCCGGTCACGTCGGTCATCGCGGTCGCATGGGGCGCGAGCGCGCGCGCGATCTCGCCCTGCGGCGTGGCCATCAGGTCGAGCGCGGCGGCGACCGCGGCGCCGGGCGCGCCTCCCGCCATCTCGGCGGCGAGGATCGTGCCCGAGCCGATCGCCCGGGTCAGGACGAGCGCCTCGCCCGGGCGGGCGCCGGCGAGGGTGATCGGCGTCTCGGCGAGGCCCGTGACGGCGAAGCCGATCATGGCCTCCGCGCCCAGGGTGGTGTGCCCGCCGACGATGGCGGCGCCCTCGGCGCCGAAGATGTCCGCGGCGGCGGCCATGATCTCGCGCAGGGTCTCGCGCTGCAGCCGGTCCGACATGTGCGGCAGCACGATCGAGGCGAGCGCGGCCTGCGGCGCGGCGCCCATCGCCCAGACGTCGCCCAGCGCGTGGATCGCGGCGATGCGCGACAGGAGCCAGGGATCGAGGGTGAAGGCGCGCAGGTGGTCGGTGGTCAGGACCTGGCGCGCGCCCCCCATGGCGAGGATCGCGGCGTCGTCCCCCGGCGCGGCGAGGACGTCGCCCCGCGCGGGCGCGGGCAGCGCGGCGAGCGCGGCGGCGAGCGCGTCCGGCCCGACCTTGGCGCCGCAGCCGCCGCAGGGGGCGGGCGCGTCCGTCACGGCCCGCGCCGCGCCCTCGGCCGCGCGGCGCGGGATGGCGGGCGGCGGCATGGCGGGCAGGTCCGTCAGGCGGGCCATGAAACGGCGGTCGATGCGGTCCTTCCAGCGCCAGATCGGGCCCGCGGGCCACGTGACCGCGCGGCCCGACCGGTCGGCGATGGCCTCCCGCCCCCCGAGCGAGACGAGCTTGAGGAAGGCCCCCTGCGGATCGAACCGGCGGCGGGCGCCCCGGCCCATGATCGCGGCGCGCAGGTTGCGCTCGAGGATCGGGGCGGCGCGCACGGCGTAGACCCCGGCCTTGGCCCGCGGCGCGTGGCGCAGGTGCACGCAGTCGCCGGCCCCGAAGATGCGGGCGTCGTCCGGGCAGGCGAGGGTCGCGCCGACGTCGAGAAAGCCCTCCGTGCAGGGCAGGCCGGTGGCCGCGATCCAGGGCCAGGGGCGGGCGCCCGCGGCGCCGACGGTGAGGGCGGCCGGCACGGTGCGCCCGCCCGCGAGGCGGGGGCCGCCGGCCGTGACCTCCTCCACCGCGGTGCCCTCGATCAGGGCGATGCCGGCGCGGTCCAGTCGGGCGCGCAGGGCCGCCTCGGCGGCGTCGGAGAGGCCGGCGAGGGCGCGCCCGGCCTCGATCACGGTGACGCGCCCGGCCCGGCCCAGGCGATGGGCCATCGCGAGCGAGAGCTCGACCCCCGCGACCCCGCCGCCGATCACCGCCGCGTCGCCGCCGCCCGCCGCGACGAAGGCGGCCCAGCGGTCCGCGAAGGCGCCCAGCGGCTTGGCGGCGACGGCGTGCTCGGCGAAGCCCGGCAGGCCCGGCATGGCGGAGGTGATGCCGACGTCGAGCGACACGGCGTCGTAGGGCAATGGCGGGCGCCCCTCGACGAGGACGTGCCGGGCGGCGCGATCCAGGCCGGTGGCGCGGGCGCGCACTAGGCGGGCGCCGGCGAAGCGCGCCAGGCGCACGAGGTCGATCTCCAGCTCGGCGCGGGCGTAGTGGCCGGCGACATGGCCCGGGAGCATGCCGGTATAGGGCGCCGACGCGTTCGGATCGACGAGCGTGAGCCGGGCGCCCGGCAGCGGGTCCATGCCCCAGCGGCGCAGGACGAGCGCGTGGGCGTGGCCGCCGCCGACCAGCACGAGGTCGCGGGTGAGGGGGATCGCGGGCGTCATGCGCGGTGCCTAGCCCCGCGGCGGGCCCGCCGCGAGGGGCGCGCGATCACGAAGGGGGGCGGGCCGGGCTCGGGCCCCGCGAGGGGGCCGCTCGCCCGGCCCGGCGCGGGCGGGGCCGCGCGGCGTCAGTCGACGGGCAGGCCGCTGGGGACCGAGGCGGGCTTCAGGCGGGCGACGTCCCGCGCGGTGCGCCCCGTCAGGGCGTGGAGGAACGCGACCAGGTCCGCGACCTGCGCATCGCCGAGAGGGACGGGCGCGATGTCAAGGGCCGCGTCCTGGCGCGCCATCTCGCGGGAATCGGCGCGGATGGCGAAGTCGCCGGGGGCGAGCCAGGGCGCGGCGGGCAGGGCCGCGTCGGCCGCGCGCCAGGCGGCCCGGGCGGCGGCGGGATCGAGGTGATGGCGCACGATCCCCTCCAGCGTGGCGTAGGCGCCGTTATGGCCATACGGCGCGGTCAGGGCGACGTTGCGCAGCGCGGGGGTGCGGAAGCGGTAGGCGTCCTCGGCGAGGTCGCTCTCGCCCATGCGGCCGACGTCGCGGGGGACGGGGTCGAAGACGCGCGTTCGGCCGGGGCCGAAGGCGGGCAGGCCGAGCGCGTGGAAGCCCTGATCCGTGAGGAGGGGGCCGGAATGGCAGCCGGCGCAGCCCGCGGGGCCGTAGAAGAGCGCGAGGCCGCGCGCGGCGGCGCCGTCAAGCGGGATGCCGGCGAGGTGGTCGTCGAACGGGGAATCGTGCGAGACGAACGCCTCCGCCGTGAACGCGCCGATGGCCCGCGCGACGTGCACGATGCTGAGCTCGCCCGGCGCGTCCACCTCCTCGAAGGCCTGCGCGAAGGCGGCGGCATAGGCCGGCACCCCGCGCAGGCGCGCGGCGATGATCGGCCAGGCGGCGTCGATCCGGTCATGGGCGGCGCCGGCGATCTCGTTCTCGCCGGGGTTGCCGGCCATCTCGAACTGCGCGGTGAGGGGGAAGAGCGCCTGCGCGGCGATGAGCGTGGTCAGGCCCGGCGGCAGCCATTCCTCCGCCGGGGAGTTCCACCCGGTGCCGTAGAGGTCGGAGGCCTCCAGCCGGCCGTCGTGGAACATCGTCCGGACCTCGCGGTGCCCGAGGTTCCACAGGCCGGGCGCGTTGCGCGGGACGCGCTTGGCGATGCGGGCGCGGCCCGTCCCGGCGGTGCGCTCGGGGCCGACCCCGACGCCGCCCTCCCCGATGCCCAGCGACAGGCCGTCCGCGGTGCCGTGCTCGAGCGAATGGCAGGTGGCGCAGGCGATGTTGCGGTTGCCCGACAGGATCTTGTCGTGGAAGAGGAGGCGGCCCAGCTCGACCTGCGCCGCGTCCTGGGGCGCGAAGTCGGCCGGCGAGATCGGGGCGGGCAGCGGCTCGGCCCAGGCGGGCGCGGCGAGGAGGAGGGCGATATGAAGCGCGCGGTGCATGCGGCGATCCTGGCGATGACGGCGGCGCTGTCCAGCCCCGCCGCGGCGGACGTGGAGGACGCGCGCGACCTCATGGAGGCGGGGCGCTTCGAGGAGGCCCGCGAGCGCCTCGAGCTCTACGCGCGCTCCGGCAACGCGGACGCCGAGGAGCTGACCGGGGTGCTCCACGCGCTCGGGCTCGGCGTGCCAGAGGACGACCGTCGCGCGTTCGAATGGTACATGCGCGCCGCCATGAAAGGGCACCCGGGCGCGCAATCGGGCGTCGCGTGGTACTACGAGGAGGGGCTCGGGATGCCGGCGCCGGACCTCGTGCGGGCCTATCTCTGGTACGTCCTCTCCACGATCGGGGGCGATCCCGACGCGGCGATGAGCCTCGAGGAGATCGCCCGCCGCATGACGCCCGAGCAGATCGCGGCGGCGCAGGTGCTCGTGGACGACTACCGCCCCTGGATGTACCCGTTCCGGTGAGGGCGGTCAGTAGGCGTTCGTCGTGTCCAGCAGGCTGAGCGGCGTGCGGGCGATGATCTTGAGGTCGAGCCAGAGGGACCAGTTCTCGATATAGGCGAGGTCGTGCATGACCCGGGCGCGCAATTGCTCGGGGTCCTCGATCGTGCCGCGGAAGCCGTTGACCTGCGCGAGACCCGTGATGCCGGGGGGCAGGCGGTGGCGGGCGGAGTACCCCTCCACCAGGCCCTCGAACGTCTGCTGCGAGGCGGACACCGCCCCGACCGCGTGCGGGCGCGGCCCCACCAGGCTCAGATCGCCGCGCAGCACGTTCCAGAGCTGCGGCAGCTCGTCGATGGACGATCTGCGCAGGAGGCGGCCCACCCGGGTGACCCGCTCGTCCGACCGGCGCACGACGCACCGCCCCTCGGGGTCCTGCGGATCGTCGCGCATGGTGCGGAACTTCAGGACCTCGACCGTGCGCTCGTTGAAGCCCGAGCGCGCCTGGCGGAAGAGGATCGGCCCCGGCCCCTCGAGCCGGATGGCGAGGGCGGCGAGCGCCATCACTGGCGCGAGGAGGATGAGCGCCAGCGTGCCGATGCCGAGGTCCAGGAGGCGCTTGGCGAGGCGGCGGCGGGCGGAGAAGCTGCCATCCGCCATCTTGACGAGGCCGCTGGCGCGCCCGGAGCCGAAGGCGAAGTCCTGGGTGAAGGCGGAGAGGTGCACCGGCACCGGCAGGACGGAGAACTTGCGCATCAGGCGCGCGATGAGCTGGTCCGCCGTGGGCGGCAGTGTGATGATGATCATGTCGATCTCCGCCCGCCGGGCGAAGGCCACGAGCTCGTCGAAGCGGCCGATCTTGGGCACGTCGAGCACGAGGTCGGGCGCCCGCTCGTCGGACCGGTCGTCGAAGATGGCGCAGATGCGCACGTCGTTGCCCGGCCGGTCCTCCAGCCCGCGGATGAGGGCGTGCGCCCCCGCGCCGCCGCCCACCAGCACGGCGCGGCGCTCCGTCAGGCCGGACTCGACCGCCCAGTCCAGGATGGCGGCCAGCGCCGCGCGCACGGCGCCCAGAAGGAGGACGCCCGTGCCCAGCGCCACGCTGATCGTCATCAGGGCGGACTGGCCCGGCACCGCCGCGCCGACCACGATCCCCAGGCCGACGGATGGCAGGAGCGCCAGCACCGGGGAGGTCGGCGCGGGGCGCCGCAGCGACCGGATCGCGTAGCCCCCCGAGGCCGCGAGCGCGATCACCCCCAGCAGCGCCGTCGCCGCCGCCGCCGCGAGCGCGGCGACGGGCGCGAACTCCAGCCGCGGCGCGCCCGCGAAGAGCCCGGCCCAGGTCGCGATCGTGAGGAGGAACGCGTCGATGGAGGCGGCCGCGAGCGCGAGCTGCGGCGCCGAGAACGACGGCCGCCGGAAGCGCCCGGCCAGGCGGATCGCCGCGGGGCTGAGCGTGATGTCGTGATGGGTCATTCGGTGCGGGTCCCCGGCGCGATTGCCTCGGGGGTCCGTCTAGGCCCGATTGGTAAACGAATGCTGAGCGCATCCGGGAGGGGGCGGCCCGGCCGGCGGGCCGCCCCCGTCTCTTGAGCGCGGGGCCTCAGTTCATCTCGGCGTCGCGCCGGGCGTTCACCGTGGCCTCGGCCTCCGAGATCGCCTCGCGGAAGGTCGCGAGGATCTCCTCGCCGCCGTCGACGCTGGTGGCGAACCATTCGTAGACCGGCTGCGCCGCCTCCTGGAACGCCTGCTTCTGCTCGGGGGTGGGCACGTAGATGTCGCCGCCGCCCGCGGTGAAGTCCTCGTAGGCCTGGATCGACTTGCGCTTGGGCGAGGCGAAGGTCGCCTGCTGCAGGGCCGCGAACCCGTCGACCACGACGCGCTTCATGTCGTCGTCCATCGAGGCGAAGCGCTCGTTGTTCATCACCCAGATGGCGCCCATGTAGCTGTGCCCGTCGAGGGTGAGGTATTGCAGCCCGGCATCGGGGAACTTCATCGACATGATGTCGGTGATCCCGTTCGCCGTGCCCTGCACCACGCCGGTCTGGAGCGAGGTGAAGAGCTCGGGCCAGGCGATCGGCGTGGGCGAGGCGCCCAGCGCCTCGGTGAGCTCGATGGCGAGGTCGGCCTCGATGGTGCGCAGCTTGAGCCCGTCCATGTCGCCGGGCGCCTCGACGCGGCGCTCGGTGTTGGCGAAGGAGCGCCAGCCGCCGGTGTTGCCGATGGTCATCAGGCGGATCGTCTCGCCCGAATCCTCCAGCATGCGCTGGCGCAGCTCCTGGGTGATCGTGCCCCCGGTGAGGACCTCCTCGGCGATGCGGTCGTCGCTCATCAGGTAGGGCAGGTCGAAGATCTGGATGTAGGGGAACGCGCTCGCGGCGCCGCCCGAGGTGGTGACGTAGATGTCGATCGAGCCGTCGGCGACGCCCTGGATGCACTCGGCGCCGTTGCCGCACAGCTGCGTGCCGATGAAGAGCTCGACCTCGATCGCGCCGTTGGAGGCGTTCTCGACGTAGTTCTTGAACACCACGAGGCCGTCGTAGTCCTCGTCGTTCTCGTTGGAGTTGGCGGTGGCGCGCAGGGTGATGTCCTGCGCGAGGGCCGCCATGGGGGCGGCGAGGGCGGTGGTGGCCGCGAGGGCCGCGAGGGTCGTCTTGAGCATGGAATCCTCCCTGGATTGCGGATCGCTTATTGCACGAAGCCGGCGAGGCGCGGAACCGTCAGCGAGATCGCCGGCACGTAGGTTATGAGGAAGATGACCGCGACCTCCACCGCGAGGAAGGGCAGGATCGCCTTGGAGATCGCCTCCACCTTCTCGCCGGAGACGGTGGAGGCCACGAAGAGCACCAGCCCCATGGGCGGCGTCGCGAGGCCGACGGTCAGGTTGACGGACATGATGATCGCGAAATGCACCGGGTGCACGCCGAGATCGACGAAGACCGGGCCGAGGATCGGGCCCAGGATGATGATCGCCGGCCCCGCGTCGAGGAACATGCCCACGACGAAGAGGAGGACGTTGATCAGGAACAGCAGGATCAGCGGGTTCTCCGAGAGGCCCAGGATGAACGCGCTCATCGTCTCGGGCGCGTGGGAGAGCGAGACCACCGTCTTGAACGCGACCGCCGCGCCGACGAGGAGGAGGACCGCCGCGGAGGCCATCGCGCTGCGCGCCAGCACCCCGGGCAGGTCCGCCGCCGTCATCGAGCGCAGGACGAAGAAGCTCACCACCAGCGCGTAGGCCACGGCGATGGCGCTCGCCTCCGTGGGGGTGAACACGCCGGCGAGGATGCCGCCCAGGATGATGATCGGCGTCTGGAGAGGGGCGACTGCCCGCTTGCACACGAGGCGGAACTCGTGGCTCACGGCGCGGCGGTAGCGCATCAGGAGGAGGTGCGCGGGCAGGGCGAAGATCGCGAGCGCGAGCCAGATTTCGACGGCCAGGCCGATCCCCGCCAGCGACAGCAGCCCCATCGCGATCAGGTGGAGGACGAAGGCGAGGTTGAGCCGCAGGAGCGCGAACGAGGCCCAGTACTCGGTCGGGCGCATGTCCCGCGCCTTGGCGACGATGCGCTCGGCCTTGGGCAGGTCGTAGCGGTCCGCGAGGAGCCGCACCATCACCATCAGGCCGACGCCCACGAGCACGCCGGGCACGATCCCCGCGAGGAAGAGCGCGGCCACGCTCTCGCCCATGACGTAGGCGTAGATGATCATGATCCCCGATGGCGGGATGATCGGGCCGATGACGCTGCTCGCCGCGGTGATCGCGGCGGCGAAGCGGCGGGTGTAGCCGTTGCGCTCCATCGCCGGGATGAGGGTCGAGCCCAGCGCCGAGGTGTCGGCGACGGCGGAGCCCGAGAGGCCCGCGAAGAGGATGGAGGAGAGGATGTTCACATGCGCGAGCCCGCCGCGCAGATGGCCCATGAACGCCTGGGAGAACTCGACGATGCGCCCGGTGATGCCGCCGCGGTTCATGACCTCGCCCGCAAGCATGAAGAAGGGCAGCGCCATGAGCGGGAAGCTGTCCATCCCGTTGTAGACGTTGCGGTACATGAGGGTGATGTCGCGCTCCGCCCCGGTCGCCCAGAGCATCAGTCCGGGCGCGGCCAGGAGCGCGAAGACGACCGGCAGGCCGATCATCAGCGTCACGAGGAAGAGCGGAAGGAACCAGATCAGCATGCCGCGCTCCCCGGGCCGGCGGCGCGGCGGCGAAGGGGGGCGCTCCCGCCCGCTTCGGCGCTGCGCGCCTGCCAGCGGTTGGGCCGGGCGCCGCGCGGGGCGCGGCGTGCCTCCGGCGGGGATATTGGGGCCGCAAAGAGGGCGCGGCGCGCCTCCCGCCGGTCCGGGGGGGGCGCGGATCCGGGGCGGGGCCGGGGAGCGGGCCCCCTCATTCGGCGCTCACGGCGTCGGTCTCGGGGATGAAGGGGAGGCGCTCGCGCTCGCCCAGGAGCGAGATCACGAGGCGCAGGACCAGCTCGACATTGACCAAGATCAGGAGCTGCACGCCGACATAGAGCGAGGCGTACATCACCGCGAGCGGCATCTTGGTCCAGCCGCCCTCGACCCCGAAGGCCGGCCCCTCGCCGGAGCAGAGCGTCAGGTCCAGCCCGCCCAGCGCGTCCGGCAGCAGCGGCAGCGAGAACTCCAGCGTGAAGGGCAGCCACAGCGTCGACGACCGGAACAGGCAGCCCGACTGCACGTGCCCGGACGCGATCGGCAGCGCGTAGACCAGCACCACGAGCGACACCCCCGCCAGCGCCAGCGTCAGGAGCCCGGCGGCGACGCGGGGCAGGGCGCGCTCGAGCATGTCGATCGCCACGAACCCGCCGCGGCGATAGGCGAGCGGCGCCATCAGCCCGGTCATCCAGAGCATCCCGAAGCGGGCCGCCTCCTCGGTCCAGTTGAGCGCGTCGCCCAGCACGTAGCGGAACACGACCTGCGCCAGGATGACCGCGACCATGACCCCGAGGAGGAGGATCGCCCCCCAGCGCGCGACCGCGAGGATCGCGGTGACGAGGGCCGCGAGCGGCCGCAGGACCGCCAGCAGCGGCGATGCCGTCATGGACATGCCTTCTCCCTCCCCGATGTCGCCGCGCGCCGGGCGTCGCCCCCCGGCCGCGCGGCCCGCCTCGGCCTCAGGCCGCGGCCAGCTCTCCGTAGCGCCCCCCGGCGAAGACCAGGGCCGCGCCCTCGCGCTCCTGCGCCGCGGTGACGCGGCCGAGGATGAGGTGGTGGTCGCCCGCGTCGTGCACCGCGTGGGTGGCGCAGGTCAGGCGCGCGAGGCAGCCGTCGATCAGGGGCAGGCCGTCCGCCTCGCGCCAGTCCAGGCCGCCGAACGCGTCCGCGCTCCGGGTGAACGCGTCGGCGGCGGGGCGCTGCTCGGCGCCCATGACGTGCACGGCGAAGCGCTCCGCCGCGACGAAGGCCGCCGCCCGGCGCGACGACTTGGCCGGCGACCAGAGGATCAGGGGCGGGTCGAGCGAGAGCGAGGCGAAGCTGTTGGCCGTGATCCCGACCGGCCCGTCCGGCCCCGCGCAGGTGATCACCGTCACGCCCGTGGGATAGCGCGAGAGCGCGGCGCGGAAGGCGAGCGGGTCGCCCGCGGGATCGAAGGCCGCGTTCACGGGACCTCGCGGCCCAGGGCGGCCTCGTAGAGCTCGAACCAGGTCTGGCGGTCCATCTCGACGCGCATCGCGTCCGAGAACGTCTCGATCCGCGCCAGGGTGTTGGTGCCCATGACGGGCACGATGCCGGCGGGATGCGCCAGCAGGAACGCCACCGCCACCGCCGCCCGGTCCACGCCGTCGCGCCTGGCCACCACGTCGCAGGCCGCGGCGATCCGGTCGTCCCCGGCCATCAGGGCACCGCCGCCGAGCGGCGACCACGCCATGGGATGCACGCCCGCGCGCTGATGGAAGGCCAGATCCCCGTTCGAGAACGGCTCCACCGCGCCCAGGCTGATCTCGATCTGGTTGGTCACGAGCGGCGCCTCGGTCGCGGCCGACAGCAGCTCCCAGTCCCAGGGCCGGAAGTTCGACACCCCGACCTCGCGCACCTTGCCCTCGGCGATCAGCGCGTCGAGCGTGCCGCCGGTCTCGTAATGGTCCATCAGGGGGTCGGGGCGGTGGATCAGCAGGAGGTCGATCCGCTCGATCCCCATGTCCCGCAGCGAGCTCTCCACCGACGCGCGGACATGCGCCTCGGACGTGTCGTAATGCTTCACCCGCACGGCGGAATGGCGGCCCATCGGCGCGACGATGTCGCACTTGGTGACGATCTCGATCCGGTCGCGCAGCCCCTTGTCGGCCTTGAGCGCGGCGCCGAAGATCGCCTCGGCCTCGTAGCCGCCGTAGATGTCGGCCTGGTCGAAGGTGGTGATCCCCTGCGCGAGGCAGGCGTCCATCTTGGCGCGCACCCGCTCGGGGGAGGTGTCCCCGTCATCCCCCAGCCGCCACATGCCGTAGACGATGCGGCTGATCTCGAGGTCGCCGAGGGTGGTGCGGGGGATCATGCGCGGGGTCCTGTTCCGAGGGGGGTGGCGGGCGCGCCGTCCGGCACGCGCCCATAGGCGCGCGGAAGGGAGGCGGTGGCAAGCTCCGGCATCGCGAGGCGGCCGAACTGCCGGCACTCGTCCAGATGCGGATAGCCCGAGAGGATGAACGCCCGGATGCCCATGGCGCGGTAGGCCTCCAGCTCCGAGAGCACCTGGTCCGCCGAGCCCACCAGCGCCGCGCCGCAGCCCGAGCGCGCCCGCCCGATCCCCGTCCACAGATGCGGCTCCACGTAGCCGAACCTGTCGGCGAGCTCGCGCGCCTTGGCCTGGTGCGCCACCCCGAGGGAGATCGAATCGTGCGCCCGGTCGCGGATCAGCTTGCCGTACTCGTCGTCGAGCTGCGCGGTCAGGTGCTCGGCGTACTCGCGCGCCTCGGTCTGCGTGTCGCGCACGATGACGTGGACGCGCAGGCCGTAGTCGAGCGTTCTGCCATGCGTATCAGCGCGCTCGGCCACGTCCTTCATGCGCTGCGCGAGCTGCGGCTTCGTCTCGGGCCACATCAGGTACACGTCGCAGAACCGCGCGCACAGGTCCAAGGCGGCGGGCGAGTAGCCCCCGAAGTAGAGCAGCGGCCCGCCCGTCTGATAGGGCGCGGCCGGCCCGGTCGGCACGCCCTGGAACGAGTACACCTCGCCCTCGAAGTCGATCGTCTCACGGCTCCACGCCTGGCGCAGGATCTCCACCACCTCGGCCGAGCGCCTGTAGCGGTGCTCCGAGGAGGCGACCTCGCCGGGGAAGTCCGAGGAGATCACGTTCAGCGTCAGCCGCCCCTCGAGCATGTGGTCCAGCGTCGCCACCGTGCGCGCGAGCATCACGGGCTGCATCTCCCCGCAGCGGATCGCGGCGAGGAAGCTTATCCGCCCGGTCAGCGGCGCCATCCCGGCGACGTAGCTGAGCGTGTCCTGCCCGACCTGATAGGAGGAGGGGCACAGGATGTTCCCGAACCCCTGGCGCTCGGCCTCGAGCCCGATGTCCCGGCAATGCGCCCAGGAGGAGCGCAGCTCGCCCTCGGGCACGCCGAGCTGCGCGTAATCGTCCGAGCAGAGCGCGGAGAACCAGGCGTATTCGGCGCCGCGCAGGTCCGGCGACGTGATCGGGACGATGCTCATGGGCGCTGGACTAGCAGAGCGCCTGCCATGTATCAATCCTGTATCAATCGACCCCGCACCGACCCGGGAGGCGCGACATCCACCACATCAGGGACCCCCGCCCGTGACCGCCCCCCTCTGGGAGGCGACGGCGGCCGCGCTCCTGGCCGAGATGGCGGCCGGCCGCCTGCCCGACGGCGCGCGCCTGCCGCCCGAGCGGGACATGGCGGCGGGGCTGGGGGTGGCCGTCGGCACGCTGCGCCGCGCCCTCGCGGACATCGAGGGGCGGGGCCTCCTCGAACGGCGCCAGGGAAGCGGCAACTACGTGCGCGCCGCGGGGCTCGGCGCGCAGGTCTACGGCCTCTTCCGCCTGGAGCCCGCCGATCCCGCCGCGCCCGGCCTGCCCACGGCGCGCACTCTCTCGGTGGCGGGCTCGGCGGGGGGCCCGGCGGGGGGCGCGGCGGGGGGCGCGGCGATGCCCCCGGACCTGCCGCCGCTGGCGGAGCCGGCCCTGCGCATCCGCCGCATCCGCTCGCTGGGCGGCGTCCCCGTCGCGCTCGAGGAGGTGTGGCTCGGCGCCGCGCCCCGCGTGCCGGCGGCGGCGGAGTTCGGCGACAGCCTCTATCTCGACGCGCTGCGCCTCCTCGACATCCGCATCGACGCGGTGGAGGACCGGGTCGGCCTCTCGACGGCGCCCCCCTGGGCCGAGGGCCTGACGGACGGGCCGGACCTCGGGCCCCCGGCCCCCTGCGCGCACGTCCTGCGGCTGGGCCGGGACCGGGCGGGCGCCCGGCGCGAGGTCTCGCGCACCTGGTTCGACGCCCGCGCGGCGCATTACGTCAACAGGGCCGGGCGCACGCTGCCCCCGCCCCGCGATCCGGCGCCGGGGAGGGCGCGCGCATGACCGATCTTCGCTACGGGCTCCTCGGGGCCGGGATGATGGGGCAGGAGCACGCCCGCAACGTCGCCCTCCTCCCGGGCGCGTCGATCGCCGCGATCTGCGACCCCGACGACGCGATGGCCGCGCTCGCGCTGGGCTGCGCCCCGGGGGCGGCGCGCGTCGGCGATCTCGCGGCCCTCCTGGACGCGGGCATCGACGCGCTCGTCGTCGCCTCGCCCAACGACCTCCACGCCGCGCAGCTCGCCGACGCGCTCGCCCGCCGCCCCCTGCCGATCCTGATGGAGAAGCCCCTCTACACCGACCCGGACGACGCGGCCCGCATGGCGGCGCTGGAGACGGAGGCGCCGGTCTGGGTGGCGATGGAATACCGCTACATGCCGCCCGTCGCCCGCTTCCTGGAGCGCGCCGGGGCGGCGACCGGCGGCGTGCGCATGCTCACCATCCGCGAGCACCGCTTCCCCTTCCTCGACAAGGTCGGGCTCTGGAACCGCTCCTCGGCCCGCACCGGCGGCACCATGGTCGAGAAGTGCTGCCACTTCTTCGACCTGATGCGCCTGATCCTGCGGGACGATCCGGTGCGGGTGATGGCGTCGGCGGCGCAGGACGTGAACCGGCTCGGAGAGGCCGACGTGATCGACAACGGCTACGTCATCGTCGACTTCGCCGGCGGGGCGCGGGCGATGCTCGAGCTGTGCATGTTCGCCGAAGGGGCGGAGTACCAGGAGGAGCTGTCGGCCGTGGGCCCCGCGGGCAAGATCGAGGCCAAGGTGATCGGCCCCGGCCGCTTCTGGCCCGCGCATCTGGGCGCCCCCCCGGTGCCCATGGTGATCGAGAGCCCGCGCGACCCGCGCGGGCCGGTCGCGACGCCGGTGCCGGTGCCGGCCGACCTCCTCGAGGCCGGGGATCACAACGGCGCGACCTTCTACCAGCACGAGCGCTTCGCCCGGGTCGTCCGCGGGGAGGCGGCGCCGGAGGTGACGCTCGCCGACGGGGCCTGGGCGGTGCGCATGGGCCACGCGGCGCAGGAGAGCGCGCGCACCGGCCGGGCGGTGGAGCTCTGAGGCGGGGGCGCTCCCGCCCGCCTCTGGCGCGTGCCGCGCCGCCGGCCGTTGGGCCGGGCCTCGCCTTCGGCATCGGCCGCCTGCGGCGGGCGCCGGCTCCCGGTCCTCCGCCCGGCCGCCCCGCCGGGACCGCGGGGCCCCGTCCCCGCGGCGGGGCGCGAGCGGCCCCGGACGGGGCCCGAGCGCACCGCCTCCCCCTCGCCGCGCGCCGCCGCCCGTTTGCGCGTCGCCCGTCGCCGCCGAGACACCGCCCGGGCGGCACGGGGCTTTACCTCCGGGCGCACGCTGTCATGGTCGCGCGGCCGCAACGTGAGGGACGCGCGTTTGAAGGACCTGGCCCAGACTTCGCCCGTAGGCGCCCCGGACGCCGCGTCCGGCGGCTTCGTCGTCTTCGACCGGGTGCAGAAGAGCTATGACGGCGAGACGCTCGTCGTGAAGGACCTCAACCTCTCGATCGCGAAGGGCGAGTTCCTCACCATGCTGGGCCCGTCCGGCTCCGGCAAGACGACCTGCCTGATGATGCTCGCCGGCTTCGAGACCGCCACCCACGGGCAGATCCTCCTCGACGGCCGCCCGATCAACGAGGTCCCGCCCCACAAGCGCGGCATCGGCATGGTGTTCCAGAACTACGCCCTCTTCCCGCACATGACGGTGGGCGAGAACCTCGCCTTCCCGCTGGAGGTCCGCGGCGTCGGGCGCGCCGACCGGGAGGCCAAGATCGCGCGCGCCCTCGGTATGGTGCGGATGCAGGACTTCGTCTCCCGCCGCCCGGCGCAGCTCTCGGGCGGCCAGCAGCAGCGCATCGCGCTCGCCCGCGCGCTGGTGTTCGAGCCCGAGCTCGTGCTGATGGACGAGCCGCTCGGCGCCCTCGACAAGCAGCTGCGCGAATCGCTCCAGTTCGAGATCACCAACCTCGCGCACGAGCTCGGCATCACCACGGTCTACGTCACCCACGACCAGACCGAGGCGCTCACGATGTCGGACCGCGTCGCGGTCTTCGACGACGGCCGCATCCAGCAGCTCGCCCCGCCGGACGAGCTCTACGAGCGGCCGGGCAACGCCTTCGTCGCGGGCTTCATCGGGGAGAACAACAAGCTCCCCGGCACCGTCCTCGAGGCGTCCGGGGACCGCTGCACCGTGCGCCTGGGCGACGGCGAGGTCATCGACGCCACGCCCATCTTCTCCTGCCGGCCGGGCGACCGGACGCTGGTGTCGGTCCGTCCCGAACGGGTCGAGTACAAGCCCGCGAACATGCCCGCCGGCGCCCACGCCATCGACGCCGAGGTGCTGGAGTTCGTCTACATGGGCGACATCTTCCGCACCCGCCTGCGCGTGGCCGGCGACGACCAGTTCGTCATGAAATGCCGCAACACCGCCGGCCAGCGGCGCCTCGTGCCCGGGGAGCGCATCCGCATCGGATGGGCCGCCGCGGACGCGCGCGCCCTCGCAGCCGACTTGAACCGAGGGCCGGGAACGAACCCGGGCCCCGCATGCAGACAGGGAGTTTGCACATGAAGACCACCTTGATCCTCACCACCGCCCTCGTGGCCGCCGGCGCCGCCTCCGCGCAGGAGATGACCCTCATGTCCTGGGGCGGCGCCTACGGCCAGTCCCAGGAGGAGGCCTACAACAAGCCGTTCGAGGCCGAGACGGGCATCGACGTCACCATGGTCGACGCCGACAACCCCGCCACCCCGATCAAGGCGATGGTCGAGGCCGGCAACGTCACCGTCGACGTCGCCGACGTCGAGACCGCCGACGCCATCCGCCTGTGCGACGAGGGCCTGCTGGAGCCGCTCGACGCCTCGATGCTGCCCGCCGCGCCCGACGGCACCCCGGCGGCGGACGACTTCGTCGAGGGCGCGCTGGGCGACTGCTCGGTCGCCTCGATCGTCTGGTCGCAGATCTTCGCCTACAACACCGAGGCCTTCGACGGCGAGGGCCCGACCATGGCCGCCGACTTCTTCGACCTGGAGGCCTTCCCCGGCAAGCGCGGCCTGCGCAAGAACGCCAAGGCGCTCCTCGAGTTCGCCCTGATGGCCGACGGCGTGCCGGCGGCCGAGGTCTACGACATGCTGGAGACCGACGAGGGCGTCGAGCGGGCCTTCGCCATGCTCGACACCATCAAGGACGAGATCGTCTGGTGGGAGGCCGGCGCCCAGCCGCCGCAGCTCCTCGCGGATGGCGAGGTGGTGATGACCTCCGCCTATAACGGGCGCATCTTCAACGCGGCCGTGGGCGAGGACCAGCCGTTCGAGATCGTCTGGGACGGGCAGATCTACGATTTCGACATGTTCGTCATCCCGCGCGGCGCCCCCAACATGGAGGCGGCGATGCAGTACATCGCCTTCGCCACCGACACCCAGCGCCTCGCCGACCAGGCCAAGTGGATCAGCTACGGCCCCGCGCGCCAGTCCTCCTCCTCGCTCGTCGGGCTCTACCAGGACGGCGTGACGGAGATGGGCCCGCAGATGCCGACCGCCCCCGAGAACCTGACCAACGCGGTCGTCTCGAACGTGGAGTTCTGGACCGACCGGGACGCCGAGCTCAACGAGCGGTTCAACGCCTGGCTCTCGCAGTAGGAGCCCCTGCGGGGCGGCCCCCGGGTCGCCCCGACCGAGATGTGAGGGACGGGCGCTCCGGCGCCCGTCCCGACCTCCCACCCGCACGCCCGTAGGGTGCGTGCTCGCCACGCACCGGAGCCCGCCATGCCCAAGGGCTACATCATCGGCCACATCACCGTGAACGACGCGGACGCGTACCGCGAGTACGTCGAGCGCGACACCCCGATCCTCGAAGGGTTCGGCGGCCGCTTCATCGTGCGCGGCGGCGCCTCCGAGGCGCCCGAGGGCCCGATGAAGGACCGCCACGTCGTCATCGAGTTCCCGAGCTTCGAGGACGCGCGCCGGGCCTACCATTCCGCCGAATACCAGGAGGTCGTGAAGATCCGGCACCGCACCGCCTCCTCCGACATCGTCCTGGTCGAAGGCGTCTGATGTCCTCCGCGGCCGATTCTCGAGGCGCCGTGGCCGCGCCCGGCCCGCACGTCGCCGCCCTGGCCGCGGGGGGCGGCGCGCCGCTGACCACGGCGGACGGCCGCCCGCTCAAGGCGGCGCTGGCGCGCGCCGGCGCCCGGTCGCGCCGCCGGGCGTTCCTCCTGGTGCTGCCGCTCCTGGCCTTCGTCCTGATGACGTTCGTGGCGCCGATCGGGCAGATGCTCCTGCGCTCGATCACCGATCCGCGCTTCATCGAGCACACCGACGTCGTCACCGACGAGACGACGCCCGTCATGACCGGGGTGCGCGCCTGGTTCGACGCCAACCCCCAGGGCACCGCCCCGGACGAGGCCGCCTACGCCGCGCTCGTCTCCGACCTCGTGGTGCTGCGCGAGCTGCGCGCCCAGGGCAACGTGGGCACGCGCGTCAACTACGACGCGCCGGGCTCGCGCTCGCTCTTCACCTCGACCGCGCGGCGGGCGGACCGCATGGAGGCGCCGTTCACGGACGCCGTGCTGGAGGCCGACGAGGACTGGGCCGACCCCGTCCTCTGGCAGGCGATGCGCAGCGCGTCGGACCGCTACACGGCCGCCTTCTACCTCGCCGCGCTCGACCTGCAGCGCGGGGCGGACGGCACCATCGAGGGCGTCGGCGAGGATTTCGCCGTCTACCGGATGCTCTTCGAGCGCACGCTGATCCTGAGCCTCGTGATCACCGGCGCCACGCTCCTCCTCGGCTTCCCGGTCGCGCATCTCCTGGCGACGCTGCCGCTGCGCTACTCGAACCTGCTGATGATCTTCGTGCTGCTGCCGTTCTGGACCTCGCTCCTGGTGCGCACGACCTCGTGGATCGTCCTGCTGCAATCGCAGGGGGTGGTGAACGACCTCGCCGTCGCGTCCGGCATCATCGACGACGATGGCCGGCTCCAGATGATCTACAACCAGACCGGCACCATCGTCGCGATGACGCATATCCTGCTGCCGTTCATGATCCTGCCGCTCTACTCGGTGATGCGGCCCATCGATCCCAGCTACGTGCGCGCCGCGCGGTCCCTCGGCGCGACCTCCTGGACCGCGTTCCGCCGCGTCTACCTGCCGCAGACGATCCCCGGCATCGGCGCGGGGGCGCTCCTCGTCTTCATCCTGGCGGTCGGCTACTACATCACGCCGGCCCTGGTCGGGGGCTCGGACGGGCAGCTCATCTCGAACCTCATCGCGTTCCACATGCAGCGCTCGCTCAACTGGTCGCTCGCCGCCGCGCTGGCCGCGCTCCTCCTCTTCGGGGTGCTGATCCTCTACTGGCTCTACGACCGGCTCGTGGGCATCGACAACCTGAAGCTCGGATGAGGGGCCCGGCCCTCCCGCCCGCCGCCCGCCGGCCGAGGGGCGCGCCCCGGCGGCCGGAGATCCTCGGGTCGAGCCCGAGGATGGCGGCGGGGCGGGGCGGCGCCCCGGCCCGGCGCGCCGCCGGCCTCGAAGCCCCGCCCGTTGCGCCCCCGGCCCGCGGCGCGCACGCCCCATGCGCATGGGATGTGCATGCGCCGTGCATGCGCGATGCATCCCCCGTGCGGCCCATCCGGAGGATCCGCTGACATGGCGCTCCCGATCCACGCCTCCCCGCTCGAGCGCGTCTGGCGCGCGGTCTATCTCGTGCTCTGCGCGCTGATCTTCCTCTTCCTCGTCGCGCCGATCCTCATCGTCATCCCGCTGAGCTTCAACGCCGAGCCCTACTTCACCTTCACCGACGGGATGCTCGCCTTCGATCCGGCGGCCTATTCGATGCGCTGGTACGACGCCCTCCTGACCCGCGGCATGAACGAGGCGGGCGGCGAGCGCGGCGCGTCCTGGTGGGCGGACGCCTGGTCGAACTCGGCCTGGATCACGGCGGCGAAGAACTCGCTCCTGATCGGGGCGTTCTCCACCCTCCTGGCCACCCTCCTGGGCACCCTGGCGGCCCTCGGCCTATCGCGGCCCGAGATGCCCTATCGCCGCGCGATCATGGCGATCCTGATCTCGCCGATGATCGTGCCGATCATCATCGTCGCCACCGGGCTCTTCTTCTTCTACTCCGCGACGGGGCTCGCGAACTCCTATCCCGGGATCGTCATGGCGCACGCGACGCTGGGCATCCCCTTCGTCATCATCACCGTCACCGCGACGCTGGTGGGCTTCGACCAGTCCCTCACCCGCGCCGCCGCCTCCCTGGGCGCCAACCCCCGCACTACCTTCTTCCGGATCACGATGCCCCTCATCCTGCCGGGGGTGATCTCGGGCGCGCTCTTCGCCTTCGTCACCAGCTTCGACGAGGTGGTCGTCGTCCTCTTCGTCGCCGCCCATGACCAGCAGACGATCCCCCGGCAGATGTGGAACGGCATCCGCGAGGCGATCAGCCCCTCGATCCTGGCGGTCGCGACGATCCTGGTCGTCGTCTCCATCGCGCTCCTCGCCACGGTCGAGCTCCTGCGCCGAAGGTCCGAGCGGCTGCGCGGCGTCACCCCCGGGTGAGGCGGATCGCCTCTTGCGCGGCCCGCGCGGGGCGGCCACGCTGAGGGCTTCACGCGCGAGGGGGCCACATGGCGGACGGGAACGGGATCGGCGGGCTGGACGGCATCCGGGCGGGGCGCCTGACGCCGGACGCCCTGGCGCGCAACTTCGCGGACCTCCACCCGGCCTATCACGCGCACGAGGCCGCCGTGGCCGCGGACAGGTGCTATTTCTGCCATGACGCGCCCTGCATCGCCGCGTGCCCCACCGAGATCGACATCCCCCTCTTCATCCGGCAGATCCAGACCGGCACGCCGGAGGCCGCCGCGCGCACCATCCTCGAGCAGAACATCCTGGGCGGCATGTGCGCGCGCGTGTGCCCGACGGAGACGCTGTGCGAGGAGGCCTGCGTGCGCATGGAGGGCGAGGGCCGTCCGGTGGAGATCGGGCGCCTGCAGCGGCACGCGACCGACACCCTGATGGCCGCCGGCGTGCACCCGTTCGAGCGCGCCGCGCCCACGGGCCGCCGCGTCGCCGTCGTCGGGGCGGGGCCGGCCGGCCTCGCCTGCGCGCACCGGCTGGCGATGCTGGGCCATGACGTGGTGATCTTCGAGGCGCGCCCGAAGCCCGGCGGCCTCAACGAATACGGCATCGCGGCGTACAAGACCCCGCAGGACTTCGCCGCCCGCGAGGCCGAATGGGTCATGGCGATCGGCGGGATCGAGACGCGCCATGGCCACGCGCTGGGCGAGGACCTGTCGCTGGACGGGCTGCGCTCGGAGTTCGACGCGGTGTTCCTCGGGATGGGCCTGGGCGGGACCAACGCCTGGGACGTGCCGGGCGGGGACGCGGAGGGCGCCCGCGACGCGACCTCCTTCATCGCCGACCTGCGCCAGGCCTCGGACCTCGGCGCGCTGCCCGTCGGCCGGGACGTCGTGGTGATCGGCGGCGGCATGACGGCGGTGGACGCCGCCGTGCAGTCGCGCCTCCTGGGCGCCGACACCGTCACCATCGCCTATCGCCGCGGGCAGGACCGCATGCCGGCGAGCCGGTACGAGCAGGATCTCGCGACGTCGAAGGGCGTGCGCATCCTGCCGAACGTGGTCCTGAGCGAGGTGCGCGGCGAGGGGGGCGTCCGCGAGGTCGTCCTCGACCGGGTGGACGACGCGATGAGCCCGACCGGCGAGCGCCTCACGCTGCGCTGCGACCAGCTCCTGCGCGCCATCGGGCAGGTCGGCGCGGGCCTGCCGGAGGCGCTGGCGATGGACCGGGGCAAGATCGCGGCCGGCGCGACGGGGCGCACCTCGATGGACGGGGTCTGGGCCGGGGGCGACTGCACCGCGACCGGCGAGGATCTGACGGTCACGGCGGTGGCGCAGGGGCGGGACGCGGCGATGGACATCCACGCCGCGCTGGCGGTGTAGGGCGATGCTGAGCCACATCTCCTTCGTCTCGGTGCCCGTGGGCGATCCCGAGCGCGCGATGACCTTCTACCGCGACGTCCTGGGCCTCGAGGTCGTCTCCGACGAGAAGGGCCCGTTCGGCCGCTGGATCATGCTGGGCGTGGACGGCTCGGAGACGCGCATCCATCTCGACCAGCGCCCGGAGGGGGCCGGCGCGCCGGCCAAGCCCGTGCTGGTGCTGATCTCCACCGATCTCGACGCCGATTGCGCGGCCATCGCCGAGCGGGGCGGCGAGATCGTGGCCGAGCCGTCGACCGCGGAATGGAATCCCGACATGAGCCGCGCCATCCTGCGCGACAGCGAGGGGAACGCCGTCCTGCTGACGACGCCCTGATGCCCGCCGGCCCCGCGCGGGCCGGGGAAGGACCGACCGATGAAGACCCCGAAGAAGACCGACGCCGCCGCCGAGGCCGCCCGCATCAAGGCCCGCGACGAGGCCGCCCTGTCGCAGGTCGAGCGGATGGACGACCCCGACAAGCTGCGCGCCCTGATGGCCAACGCGCAGCGCCTCGAGGTGCCGGCCGTCTACGACGCCGCCTTCCGCCGCCTCGCCGACGTGCAGGGCGAGGGCGAGGCCGGCACCGCCGAGCGCGACATGTGGACCGCGATCAACGCGATCGAGGAGATGAAGCGCATCGACGCGGGCAAGACGATCCGCCTGAGCTACCTGCGGCGCGACATCCAGAAGATCGGCATGGTGCCGGCGATGGACAAGCTCGTCTCCAAGCCCGGCCCGTCGGACCGCTTCGCCGAGCTGATCGAGAAGGGCTACCCCGCGCTCACGGCCGAGGCCGTCGTCCTGCGCCATGCCGGCCGCTTCAGCGAGGAGGCCGTCGCCCGCTCGAACGAACGGATCGAGGGCGCGGGCCTCGACCCCGCCGACTT
Source organism: uncultured Alphaproteobacteria bacterium (assembly GCA_963833115.1). Classification (GTDB taxonomy): domain Bacteria; phylum Pseudomonadota; class Alphaproteobacteria; order Rhodobacterales; family Rhodobacteraceae; genus Hasllibacter. Next base: position 1,833,013 of record CAWHWS010000002.1, read on the forward strand.
CGCGGCCGCATGATCGCGGCGGCCCGTCCATGACATGTCGCGGCTGCGCGGGCGTCGGCGCCCCCGAAGCCGCCCGCGGCGTCCCCATCGACCGACACCATCCGAGAAAGGGCACCTGAATGGCCGACCTCACCACCGACTTCGTCGGCATCCGCAGCCCGAACCCGTTCTGGCTCGCCTCCGCCCCGCCGACCGACAAGGAATACAACGTCCGCCGCGCGTTCCAGGCCGGCTGGGGCGGCGTCGTGTGGAAGACCCTCGGCGAGGAGGGCCCGCCGGTCGTCAACGTCAACGGCCCGCGCTACGGCGTGGTGCACGGCGCCGACCGGCGCGTGCTCGGCCTCAACAACATCGAGCTCATCACCGACCGCCCGCTGGAGGTGAACCTGCGCGAGATCAAGGCGGTCAAGCGCGACTGGCCGGACCGCGCGATGATCGCCTCGATCATGGTCCCCTGCGAGGAGGCGGCCTGGCGCGCGATCCTGCCCCGCGTGGAGGAGACCGGCGCCGACGGGATCGAGCTCAACTTCGGCTGCCCGCACGGCATGTCCGAGCGCGGCATGGGCTCGGCGGTGGGGCAGGTGCCCGAATACGTCGAGATGGTCGCCCGCTGGTGCAAGCAGATCACCCGCATGCCGGTGATCGTGAAGCTCACCCCCAACATCACCGACGTGCGCCAGTCCGCCCGCGCGGCCGTCCGCGGCGGGGCGGACGCGGTGAGCCTCATCAACACGATCAACTCGATCACGTCCGTCGACCTCGACGCGATGGCCCCCGAGCCGACGATCGACGGCAAGGGCACCCATGGCGGCTATTGCGGCCCGGCGGTGAAGCCCATCGCGCTCCACATGGTCGCCGACATCGCGCGCGACCCCGAATGCCGCGGCATCCCGATCTCCGGCATCGGGGGCATCACCACCTGGCGCGACGCGGCCGAGTTCCTGGCCCTTGGCGCCGGCAACGTCCAGGTGTGCACCGCCGCGATGACCTACGGGTTCAAGATCGTCGAGGAGATGAAGTCCGGCCTCTCGCAGTGGATGGACGAGAAGGGCCACGCCTCCGTCATGGCCGTCTCCGGCCGGGCGGTGCCCAACGTGACGGACTGGACGCACCTCAACCTCAACTACGTGGCCAAGGCGCGCATCGACCAGGAGGCCTGCATCAAGTGCGGGCGCTGCTACGCCGCCTGCGAGGACACCTCGCACCAGGCGATCGCGATGCTCCCGGGCCGGGTGTTCGAGGTGATCGACGCCGAATGCGTGGCCTGCAACCTCTGCGTCGACGTCTGCCCGGTGGAGGACTGCATCACCATGGAGGCCCTGGCCCCCGGCACGGTGGACGAGCGCACGGGCGACACGGTCCGGGCGGAGCCCGCCGACTGGACGACCCACCCCAACAACCCCGCGACCCGCGTGGCCGCCGAATGACGGACGGCGCGCCCGCCGCGGGCGAGAACATGCGGATCGACGCCGACCGTCTCTGGGACAGCCTGATGGAGATGGCGAAGATCGGCCCGGGCGTGGCGGGCGGCAACGACCGGCAGACGCTGACGGACGACGACGCGCGGGGCCGCGCGCTGTTGAAGGAGTGGTGCGAGGCGGCGGGCTGCACGATGGGGCTCGACGCCCTCGGCAACATGTTCGCCGAGCGGCCGGGGACCGACCCGGACGCGCTGCCGGTCTACGTCGGCTCCCATCTCGACACCCAGCCGACGGGGGGCAGGTACGACGGCGTGCTCGGCGTGCTCGGGGGCCTCGAGATCGTGCGCTCGCTCAACGATCTGGGGGTGCGGACCAAGCATCCCATCGTCGTCACCAACTGGACCAACGAGGAGGGCACCCGCTTCGCCCCCGCCATGCTCGCCTCGGGCGTCTTCGCCGGGATGCACGAGCAGTCCTGGGCCGAGGACCGCACCGACGCGGCCGGCGCCCGCTTCGGCGACGAGCTGGACCGCATCGGCTGGCGCGGCGAGGAGGAGGTCGGCGCGCGCAGGATGCACGCCTTCTTCGAGCTGCACATCGAGCAGGGCCCGATCCTGGAGGCGGAAGGGAAGGACATCGGCGTCGTCACCCACGGGCAGGGGCTCTGGTGGCTGCAGGTCACGCTGACGGGCAAGGACGCGCACACCGGATCGACGCCGATGGAGATGCGCGTGAACGCCGGCCTCGGCATGGCGCGCATCACCGAGGCCGTGCACCGCATCGCGATGGACGCGCAGCCCGCCGCCGTGGGCGCCGTGGGGCAGGCGAACGTCTACCCCAACTCGCGCAACGTGATCCCGGGAAGGGCGGTGTTCACCATCGACTTCCGCTCGCCCGACCAGGCCAAGCTCGACGGCATGAAGGCGCGGCTGGAGGAGGAGGCCGCGGGGATCGCCGCGGACCTGGGCCTCGGCATCGAGATCGAGCCCGTCGGCCATTTCGACCCCGTCACCTTCGATGAGGGCTGCGTGCGCGCCGTGCGCTCCGCTGCCGAGCGCCTCGGCTACTCCCACATGGACATAATCTCCGGCGCCGGCCACGACGCCTGCTGGATCAACCGCGTCGCGCCCACCGCCATGATCATGTGCCCCTGCGTGGACGGCCTGTCCCACAACGAGGCCGAGGAGATCACGAAGGAGTGGGCGCGGGCGGGCGCCGACGTGCTCCTGCACGCCGTGGTGGAGACGGCGGGGGTGGTGGGGTGATCCGCCGTCCCGAGCCCGACGCCGCCCCGGACCTGATCCGGGGCCCCGCGGAATGACGCGTAGCCGTGCCCTACTGGACCTACATCCTCGCGTCGCGTCCCCACGGCGCGATCTACATCGGCTCGACGAACGACCTCCGGCGCCGCGTCGAGCAGCACCGGTCCGGCGCGGTCCCGGGGCACACGGCGCGCTACCGCATCCGTACGCTCGTCTGGTTCGAGGAGCATCCGGGCTACGCCGAGGCTCTCGCGCGGGAGCGCCTGCTCAAGCGATGGCGGCGCGCCTGGAAGAACGACCTGATCGAGGAGGCGAACCCGCAATGGCAGGACGTCACCGCTTGGATACCGTAGCGCACGATGGCGCGGGGCCCCGGATCAAGTCCGGGGCGGCGTCGGAAGAAGGGGGCATCGCATGACCAAAGTCATCAAAGGCGGCACCGTCGTCACCGCCGAGCGTCAGTTCAAGGCTGACGTGCTCATCGACGGCGAGACCATCGCCGCCATCGGCCCGAACCTCAGAGGCGACGAGACCATCGACGCGGAGGGCGCCTACGTCATCCCCGGCGGGATCGACCCGCACACGCATCTGGAGATGCCCTTCATGGGCACCACCGCCGCCGAGACCTTCGAATCCGGCACCTTCGCCGCCGCCGCCGGGGGCACGACCATGCTGGTCGACTTCTGCCTGCCCGGCGAGGACGGCTCCCTCCTGTCCGCGCTCGACGAGTGGGACCGCAAGAGCCGCGACCAGATCTGCTGCGACATCTCCTACCACATGGCGATCACCGGCTGGAACGAGCGCATCTTCGAGGAGATGGAGGCCGTCGTGCGCGACCGGGGCGTCAACACGTTCAAGCACTTCATGGCCTACAAGGGCGCGCTGATGGTGGAGGACGACGAGATGTTCGCTTCCTTCCGCCGCTGCGCTGAGCTGGGCGCGCTGCCGCTCGTGCACGCCGAGAACGGCGACATCGTGGCCGCCCTGCAGGAGAAGCTGCTGGCCGACGGGATCACCGGCCCCGAGGGCCACGCCTATTCCCGCCCCCCCGAGGTCGAGGGCGAGGCCGCCAACCGCGCCATCATGATCGCCGACGCCGCCGGCACGCCGCTCTACATCGTCCACGTCTCCTGCGAGCAGGCGCACGAGGCCATCCGCCGCGCCCGCCAGAAGGGCATGCGCGTCTACGGCGAGCCCCTGATCCAGCACCTGACGCTCGACGAGAGCGAGTACTTCGGGCAAGACTGGCAATATGCCGCCCGCCGCGTCATGTCCCCGCCGTTCCGCTCCAAGGCGCATCAGGACGGGCTCTGGGCCGGGCTCGCCGCGGGCTCGCTGCAGGTCGTGGCGACCGACCACGCCGCGTTCAGCGACGAGCAGAAGCGCATGGGAGCGTCCGACTTCACCCGCATCCCCAACGGCACCGGCGGGCTTGAGGAGCGGATGGCGATGCTCTGGACATACGGCGTCGAGACCGGGCGCCTCACGCCCGAGGAGTTCGTGGCCGTCACCTCGTCCAACATCGCCCGCATCCTCAATATCGCGGACCGGAAGGGCCACCTCGCGGTCGGCGCGGACGCGGACGTCGTCGTCTGGGACCCCACGATCACCAGGACGGTCGAGGTCGCGACGCAGAAGTCGATCATCGACTACAACGTCTTCGAGGGCCGCGAGCTGACCGCCCAGCCGCGCTACACCCTCTCCCGCGGCGAGGTCATCTGGGCCTGGGGCCAGAACAGCCAGCCGACGCCGGGCCGGGGGAAGTTCGTGCGCCGGCCGGCGTTCGCCAGCGCGTCGACGGCGCTGTCGAAGTGGAAGGCGCTGAACACGCCGAGGAAGATCGAGCGCGATCCGATGAACATCCCCGCGGGGGTGTAGTGCTGTCCCGGGGACTACTCAAGTATCGACCCGCTGGCTTCAGTCTGATTCAAGAGAAGGCAATCGGCTCACTATGGGGCATTAGGTGACCACAATAGCAGCGGAAGTGTATGAGGTCTCTCCCGAAAACCTCTCCGAGGTGGTCGACAATTTTGGATGTGCTGTATTCTCCTTTATCTCTCTACCAAGAATAGGAGAGGAGGTCGTCTTACACGATGGGCGCCTTCGGCCACCGGTAGTCTTTGAAACTGTCATGGTGCAACATGAAGCCCGAACCGCCGATGCACCTCGCGCCAACCTGTCCCGCATAACGATACTGTTAAGACGTAAAATGACTGATATTGGCCGACTATGATACTATCGAGGTTCCCGGAGAAGAGCCTCTAGATGCCTCTAGTAGTGGCTTTAGACTGGTGAGAAACCGTCTCGTAACAAGTCAACTGGGACCTGATATGTATCCATGGCAGTAGTCTCCGCCCAATCTCTCGACCTCACCTTCCCCACCCCGGACGGCCCCGTTCACGCGCTCTCGGGCATCGACCTCACCGTCTCCGAGGGCGAGTTCGTCTCCTTCATCGGCCCCTCCGGCTGCGGCAAGACCACGTTCCTGCGCTGCGTCGCCGCGCTGGAGACGCCCACGGGCGGCACCCTCTCCGTAAACGGGATGACGCCGGACGAGGCCCGCCGGGCCCGTGCCTACGGCTACGTGTTCCAGGCGGCGGGGCTCTATCCGTGGCGGACGATCGGGCGGAACGTGACGCTGCCGCTGGAGATCATGGGGTATCCGCGCGCCGAGCGGCTCCGGCGGATGGAGCGGGTGCTGGAGCTGGTGGAGCTCGAGCACTTCGCCAACCGCTACCCCTGGCAGCTCTCGGGCGGGATGCAGCAGCGCGCCTCCATCGCCCGCGCGCTCGCCTTCGACGCGGACATCCTCCTGATGGACGAGCCCTTCGGCGCGCTGGACGAGATCGTGCGCGACCGCCTGAACGAGGAGCTGCTGGCGCTCTGGGGCCGCACGGGCAAGACGATCCTCTTCGTCACGCACTCGATCCCCGAGGCGGTCTACCTCTCCACCCGCATCGTCGTGATGTCCCCGCGCCCCGGCCGCATCGCCGACGTGATCGACAGCCCGCTGCCGAGGGATCGCCCCCTCGACATCCGCGATACGCCTGCGTTCCTCGCCGTCGCCCACCGCGTGCGCGAGGGGCTGCGCGCCGGCATCGAGGACGGGGTGGAGCCGGCATGAGCGGCCCGTGGCCCCTCGTCATCGCCCGGCTCGACCGGGCGATCTCCCCCAACCCGGTCGCACCCATGGGTCCGGAGATCCTCGGGTCCAGCCCGAGGATGACGGCGGGGACGGGCGGCGCGTCTTGACCGACGCGCCCATCTCCGCGCCGGGTGCGGCCGTCGGCGGCACGGTCCGCGCGTCCCGCGCCGCGCGGAGCGTCGGTCACGCGGCGGGGCCGGTGCTCGCGGTCGTCGCGGGGCTGCTCGCGCTGTGGTACATCGCCTGCGTGCCGATGAACGCGGCCGCGTCGATCACGGCAGCGGAGCGGGCGGGGGCCGCCTTCTCCCGGCCGGCCTCGGAGCGCCGGGACATGGGCGGCCTCTCCCTCGTCGCCCTCGCGCCGGCCGCCGCCATGGGGGGCGCTTTCGCCCAGGACCGCCCCCGCCTGCCGGCGCCGCACCAGGTCGCGGTCGAGCTCTGGGAGACGGTCGCCCTGCAGGAGCCGACCTCGCGCCGCTCCCTCGTCTTCCACGCCGGCATCACGCTCGCGCCCACGCTCCTGGGCTTCGCCATCGGCTCGGTCCTCGGGATCGCGCTCGCCGTCGGCATCGTCCACTCGCGGCTCATGGACCTCAGCGTGATGCCCTGGGCGATCGCGTCGCAGACGATCCCGATCCTCGCCATCGCGCCGATGATCATCGTGGTGCTCAACTCCGTCGGGCTCCAGGGGCTGGTGCCGAAGTCGATCATCTCGGCCTACCTCTCCTTCTTCCCGGTGACGGTCGGCATGGTGAAGGGCCTGCGCGCGCCCGGCGCCGCCGACCTCGACCTCATGCGCACCTGGAACGCGTCCGCCGCGCGCACGCTCCTCTCGCTGCGCCTGCCGGCCTCGCTCCCCTACCTCTTCGCCTCGCTGAAGATCGCGGTCGCCGCCGCCCTCGTCGGCGCCATCATCGGCGAGCTGCCCACCGGCGCCGTGCGCGGCCTGGGCGCACGCCTCCTGGCCGGGAGCTACTACGGCCAGACGATCCAGATCTGGTCCGCCCTCTTCGCCGCCGCCCTCGTCGCGGGCCTGCTCGTCGGCCTCGTCGCCCTGATCGAGCGCGCCACCCTGCGCCGCATGGGCCTCGCGCGATGAGCCGGGTCCGCATCCCGGCGCCCTTCGTCGTGATGATGGCGGCCTCCGCGTCGATGCTGATCGACACACGGCTCGGCACCATCCTCCTGACCTGGGGCCTGCTCTGGACGATCAACGGATGGATCGCCGGCGCGGACGTCCCCGGCCGCGGCGTCGTCGTGCCGGCGGTGTTCGGCCTCACCCTCCTGATGCTGTGGGAGATGACCGTCCGCCTCTACGACGTGCCCACCGTCATCCTGCCCGCGCCGACCCAGATCGGCCAGGCCTTCGCCGCCAACCTGCCCACCCTCTGGGCCGACTTCGTCCAGACGGCGGTGCTCGGCGCGCTCACCGGCTGGGTCATCGGCTGCGCCGCCGGCGTGGGCGCCGCGCTGCTGGTGGCGCGGTCGGACTTCCTGCGCCGCGGGCTCCTCCCGGTGGGCAGCCTCATCGCCGCGCTGCCCATCGTCGGCACCGCGCCGATCCTGGTGATGTGGTTCGGCTTCGGCTGGGAATCCAAGGCCGCGGTCGTCGTCATCATGGTGTTCTTCCCGGTGTTGACGAACACGGTCGCCGGCCTCGCGGACACCACCGCGATGCAGCGCGACCTGATGCGCACCTACGGGGCGGAGGCCGCGCGCCTGCGCTACCTCGACCTGCCAGCGGCGATGCCCTTCGTCTTCAACGGGCTCAAGATCGCGACCACGCTGGCCCTGATCGGCGCGATCGTCGCCGAATTCTTCGGCAGCCCGACCGTCGGCATGGGATTCCGCATCAGCACCGAGGTCGGGCGCTTGAACCTGCCGATGGTATGGGCGGAGATCACGGTCGCCGCGCTGGCGGGGTCGGGGTTCTACGCCCTCGTCGCCCTCGCAGAGCGCCGGGTTTGCTTCTGGCATCCGTCGCAGAGATGATGGACCGACATCACGGGGAGAGAGACATGAGACTGCTCACGACGACAGCGCTCGCGCTGGGGCTCGCCGCGCCGGCCACGGCGCAGGACATGGACGAGCTGACGCTCCAGCTCCAGTGGGTCACCCAAGGCCAGTTCGCCGGTTACTACGTCGCGCTGGACAAGGGCTACTATGAGGAGGAGGCGCTCGACGTCACCATCCTGCCCGGCGGGCCCGACATCGCGCCGCCGCAGGTGCTGGCCGGCGGCGGCGCCGACGTGATGCTCAACTGGATGCCCAGCGCGCTCGCCGCGCGCGAGAAGGGCCTGCCGGTCGTCAACATCGCGCAGCCGTTCAAGTCCTCCGGCCTGATGCTGACCTGCTGGAAGGACACCGGCATCACCGAGCCCGCCGACTTCCGCGGCAAGACGATCGGCGTCTGGTTCTTCGGCAACGAGTACCCGTTCCTGTCGTGGATGAGCCAGGAGGGCATCCCGACCGAGGGCGGCGAGGACGGGGTGACCGTCCTCAAGCAGGGCTTCAACGTCGATCCGCTCCTGCAGCGGCAGGCCGACTGCATCTCCACCATGACGTACAACGAGTACGGGCAGGTGCTGGACGCGGGCGTCTCCGAGGACGAGCTCGTCACCTTCAAGTACGAGGACCAGGGCGTGGCCACTCTCGAGGACGGGATCTGGACCCTCGAGGAGAACCTCGAGGACCCCGAGATGGTGGACAAGCTCGCCCGCTTCGTGCGCGCCTCGATGGAGGGGTGGAAGTACGCCGAGGAGAACCCCGACGAGGCCGCCGAGATCGTGCTCGAATACGACGAGACCGGCGCCCAGTCCGAGGCGCACCAGAAGCGCATGGTCCGCGAGATCGCGCTCCTGACCGCGGGCTCGGACGGCTCGCTGGACGAGACGGATTATCAGCGCACGGTCGACACGCTCCTGGCCGGCGGCTCGGACCCGGTGATCTCCGCGGAGCCGGAGGGGGCCTGGACCTCCGTGGTGACGGACGCGGCGCTCACCGAGTAGTGCGGCACGCGAGGGGGCCGGCGGCGCCCTCGCGGCTGGCTTTCGCGGCCGCGCCATCCTACGTGCGGGCGCATGTTCTGGGCGCTCGCCATCCCCCTCGCGATCATCGCGGGCCTGTTCGTCGCGCTCGGCGCGCGCGGCGGCCCGTCCCGGCCCGCGCCCGAGGCCGAGGGCGCGCTCGCCGTCTACCGCGACCAGCTCGCTGAGATCGAGCGCGACCGGGACCGCGGCCTGATCGGCGGGCCGGAGGCGGAGGCCGCCACCATCGAGGTCCAGCGCCGGATGCTGCGCGCCGGCCGGGATTCGTCCCCCGCGGCGCGGGCGGGCGGCGGCCGCGGCGCCATCCTCGTCGCCGCCATCCTCGTCCCGCTGGCCGGCGGCGCGCTCTACGCGCTCACCGGCGCGCCGGACGTGGCCTCCGTCACCCTGGCCGAGCGCGCCGCCGAGCGGGAGGGCATGGTCCGCGCCCAGGGCCTGGCCGCCACCCTTTCGCGCCGGATCGACGCCGCCGGCGCGGCCGCCGAACCCGCCGATCGCGCGCGGCTGGCGCAGCTCCTCACCTCGCTCGGCCGGCCGGCCGAGGCCGCGGACGCGCTCGCCCCCGTCCTGGCGCGCGCCGATGCGCCCTCCGGCGCGATCACCCTGTGGATCGAGGCCCGCCTCGCCGCCGCGGACGGTGCGATGGGCCCGGCCGAGCGCGCCGCCGTCGACCGCGCCGTGCGCGCCGACCCCCTCAACCCCGCGGCGTCCTTCTACCTCTCCTACGCGCTCGAGACCGAGGGCGACCTGCCCGCCGCGCGCGAGGTGCTCGTGCGCCGCCTCTCCGTGGAGCCGGAGGTCCCGCCCTGGGCGCCCGCCTTCCTCGCCGGGATCGACCGGATCGGCGCGCGCCTCGACCTGCCCCCGGCGCGGGCGGCCGATCTCGTCGGCAGCGCGCCCGCCGGCCTCCTGCGCCGCGGCCCCACGGCCGAGCAGGCGCAGGCCGCGCAGGACATGGCCCCCGAGGACCGCGAGGCCATGATCCGCGACATGGTCGGCGGCCTCGCCGCGCGGCTCGAGGCGGCGCCGGACGACCCCGCCGGCTGGCTCCAGCTCGCCCGCGCCCGCGCCGTCCTCGGCGATGCCGATGCCGCGCGCGCCGCCCTGGCCCGCGCCCGCCCGCAGGTGGAGGCCCTGCCGGACGGCGCGCCCGAGCGCGCCGCGCTCGCGGATCTCGCCGCGCAACTCGGGGAGTAGGGCCGTGCCGCCACTCCCCCGCATCGCCGTCGCGCCGATGATGGACTGGACCACGTCCGAATGCCGGCAGCTCCACCGCGCGCTCTCCTCCCGCACGCTCCTCTACACGGAGATGGTCACCGCCCCCGCCCTGGTGCGCGGCGGCGCCCGCCATCTCCTGCGCTTCGATCCGGCCGAGCATCCCGTCGCGCTCCAGCTCGGCGGCGCCGATCCGGCCGAGCTCGCCGAGGCCGCGCGCATAGGCGCCGGGGAGGGCTACGACGAGGTGAACCTCAACTGCGGCTGCCCGTCCGACCGGGTCCGCTCCGGCGCGTTCGGCGCCGTCCTGATGCGCGATGCGCCCCTGGTGGCGCGGTGCGTCGAGGCGATGGCCGCCTGCGGCGCGCCCGTGACGGTCAAGTGCCGCATCGGCGTGGACGAGCAGGTCCCCGAGGCCGTCCTGCCGGACTTCGTCCGCCACGTGGCGGAGGCCGGCGCGCGCCGCGTCATCGTCCACGCCCGCAAGGCCTGGCTCCGCGGCCTCTCCCCCAAGGAGAACCGGGACGTGCCGCCCCTCGACCACGCGCTCGTCCACGCCATGCGGGCCGAGTTCCCGGGGCTGGACCTCTGGATCAACGGCGGCATCGCCTCCCTCGCCGAGGCGCGCGGCCACCTCGCCGCCGGGATGGACGGCGTGATGATCGGCCGCGCGGCCTATCAGCGCCCCTGGGACCTCCTCGCCGGCGCCGACGCGCTGCAGGGCGGCGGCCCGGGCCCCGCGCCGGAGGACGCCGCCGACGCGATGCGCCCCGCCATCGCCGCGCACCTCGCGGCGGGGGGCCGCCTGCACGCCTGGACCCGGCACATGCTCGGCCTCTTCGCCGGCCGCCCCGGCGCGCGCGCCTGGCGGCGCCTCCTCTCGGAGGGCGCGAATCGCCCCGATGCGGGCCTGCCCCTCCTCGACGAGGCGCTGGCCGCCGCCACGGGCCGCGTCGCCGCCTGACGCCCCCCACCCGGAGCCCCGCCCTTGGACCTCATCCTCTTCGCCGCCGCGATCCTCGCCATCGGGGCGGTCGCGGGCGTGCTCGCCGGCCTCCTTGGCGTGGGCGGCGGGATCGTCCTCGTGCCGGCCTTCTTCTACGCGTTCGGCGCGCTGGGGTTCGGCGGCCCGGACCTGATGCGCGTGTGCGTGGCGACCTCGCTCGCGACCATCGTCGTCACCTCCATCCGCTCGCTGCAATCGCACCACCGCCGCGGGGCGGTCGACGGCGCCGTCCTGCGCGCCTGGGCGCCCGGCATCGTGGTCGGCGCGCTCGCCGGCACCGCCCTCGCCACCGTGCTGGAGACCCGGGGCCTGCAGGCGATCTTCGCCGCGCTCGCCCTCGTGGTGGCGCTCTACATGGCGTTCGGCGCGGGCGGCCTGCGCTTCGGCCCCGCCATGCCGCGCGGGGCGGAGCGGGCCGGCGCCTCGGCCGCCATCGGCCTCCTCTCCACGCTTATGGGCATCGGCGGCGGCTCGCTCGGCGTGCCCACCATGTCGCTCTACGGCATGGCGATCCACCGCGCGGTCGGCACCGCGGCGGGCTTCGGCCTCGCCATCGCGGTGCCGGCCACGGCGGGCTTCCTCCTCGCCCCGGCGGGGGGCGCGCCGCCCTGGACGCTGGGTTCGGTGAACGGGCCCGCCTTCGCCCTCGTCATCGCGATGACCCTGCTGACCACGCCCTACGGCGCCGCGCTCGCGCACCGGATGGACCCGGGGCCCCTCAAGCGGGTGTTCGCGGCCTTCCTCTTCCTCGTCGCCCTCAACATGGGCGCCGAGGCGCTAGGGCTTCTCTAGCCGCGCCGCGCGCCCGCCCCGGCGGCGCGCGAGGCGAGGCGCCCGGGACGGCAGCTCCGCCATCACCGCCGCGCGCGCCTCTGGCGTCATCCGCGACCAGGCGCCGATCTCCTCGATGCTGCGGTGGCACCCCGCGCAGATCCGCTCCGCCGGATGGATCACGCATATCTTGACGCAGGGGCTCTCGATCTCGGCCCGCTCCCAGACGCTCACAGGTGGCCCATCCGGTCGAGCGCGCCCTGCAGGATGTAGCCCGCCGCGACATGGTCGATCACCCCCGCCCGCCGCCGGCGCGAGGCGTCCGCCTCGAGGAGCGCGCGCTCGGCCGCCACGGTGGAGAGGCGCTCGTCCCAGAACGCGATCGGCACGTCCGTGAGGCGCGAGAGGTTGCGCGCGAAGGCCCGCGTGCTCTGCGCGCGGGGCCCCTCGGTGCCGTCCATGTTCCGGGGCAGGCCGAGCACGATCCCCGTCACCGCCCGCGGCCCCGTCAGCGCCAGGATCGCGGCCGCGTCGGCGGTGAACCTCGTGCGGCGGATCGTCTCGAGCGGGCTCGCCACCACGCGCATCGCGTCCGACACCGCGACGCCGATCGTCTTCGTCCCGAGGTCGAGCCCCATCAGCGCGCCCGTGCGGGGCAGGGCGGCGGCGAGGGCGGGCACGTCGTCGAGGACCATGGCGCCGCCATATCGCGCGGGGGGGCGGCCGTGAAGCCGTGTCGCATCGCGCGCCCCTTGTGCCGCGCCGAGACGGCGGGCAGGGACGCGCCCGGTGCATACGCAGTCATCCACCCCGGGGACCGGCCGATGAGACGCTACTCCGCCTTCGCCATCGCCCGCGAGGCCGCCCGCCACCATGACGGATGGGAGCGCGCCTGGCGCTCGCCCGAGCCCAAGCGGCGCTACGAGGTCGTGATCGTCGGCGGCGGCGGGCACGGGCTTGCGACGGCCTACTACCTGGGCAGGAACCACGGCATCACCGATGTCTGCGTGATCGAGAAGGGCTGGCTCGGCGGGGGCAATACCGGGCGCAACACGACGATCATCCGCTCGAACTATCTCCAGGACCCGTCCGCCGCCCTCTACGAGAAGGCGCGTTCCCTCTACGAGGGGCTGAGCCGCGAGCTCAACTACAACGTCATGTTCTCCCCCCGCGGGGTGGTCATGCTCGCGCAGACCCATCACGAGGTCCGGGGCTACCGGCGCACCGCGCACGCCAACGCGCTCCAGGGCGTCACGACCGAGTTCATCGGCCCCGAGCGGGTCAAGGCGCTCTGCCCGATCATCGAGCTCTCCGGGCCCCGCTACCCGGTTATGGGCGGCCTCTGGCAGGCGCGCGGCGGCACCGCCCGGCACGACGCGGTCGCCTGGGGGTACGCGCGCGCCTGCTCGGACATGGGCATGGACATCGTGCAGCAATGCGAGGTCACGGGCGTGCGCACCTCGAACGGCCGCGTCATGGGGGTGGAGACGACGCTCGGGCCGGTCGACTGCGGCAAGCTGGGGCTGGCGGTGGCCGGCCACTCCAACGTGCTGGCCGAGATGGCGGGCTTCCGCATGCCGATGGAGCAGGTCGCGCTCCAGGCGCTGGTGAGCGAGCCGATCAAGCCCTGCATGGACGTGGTGGTGATGGCCAACACCGTCCACGGCTACATGAGTCAGTCCGACAAGGGCGAGATGGTGATCGGCGGCGGCACGGACGGGTTCGTCAACTACGCCCAGCGCGGCAGCTTCCACCACATCGAGGAGACGATCCGCGCCCTGGTGGAGACGTTCCCGATGATCTCCCGCCTCAAGATGCTGCGCCAATGGGGCGGTATCGTGGACGTGACCGGCGACCGCTCGCCGATCATCGGCAAGGCGCCGGTCGAGGGGATCTACATGAACTGCGGCTGGGGCACCGGCGGCTTCAAGGCGATCCCCGGCGGCGGCTGGGCCACGGCCGAGACCATCGCCAACGGCGCGCCGGGCCCCCTCGCCGCCGCCTTCGGCCTGGAGCGCTTCCGCGAGGGCCGCTTCATCGACGAGAGCGTCGCGGCGGGGGTGGCGCATTGAGGGCGCTCGCGCCCCACGCCGCCACCCCGCGGGCGCCGCATGACGGCTGCGTCCGGACGGCCGGCCCGCCGCCGGGCGGGCGCGCCGGAGGGGCGAGCCCCCGCGGCGCCTCAGTTGGCCAGTTCTGGGAAGTCCGCGTCGGGGTCGTCCAGCAGCTCGGGGAAGTCGAGCTCGCCCTCGATCTCGGCGGCCTCGGTCGCGGCGGCGCAGCGCGCGGCATGGGCGGCGCGGAACGCCTCGCGGGCGCCGTGCGCCCCGCGGGTGCCATGCGCCTCGCGGGCGTCCGGCGCGCCGGCGTGCAGCCACGCATGCTCGGCGGCCGCCGCGCGTCGGCGCGCCGCGGCGTCGATCACATGGGCGCCGTCGAGGGCCGCGCGCAGCATCGCGCCGTATCCGCCATCCATCCGCATGAGGCCGCCTCCAAGGTGTTCCGCCTTCGTTCCTACACCGACGTTCCGCCTTTGTCCACACCCGATGCCGATCCTCCCTTGAACCGCCCCGCCGCCTCGCGCGTATTGCGCCAAACCACCGGAGCGCGCGCATGGACGACATCCCCCACCCCCGGCTCGTCGGCTTCGCCGCCGGCGTTATCCTCCTCCTCCTCGGCTGGGGCATCGCGCAGGTCGTGTTCCACGAGCCCGACGGCCCGCCGCGGCAGGTCTACATCGTCGAGTAGAGGCGCCCGCCCATGCTGATCCTGCGGTGCCCCGCCTGCGGCGTCCTCGCCGACGAGACCGAGCTCGCCCCCGGCGGCGAGGCGCACCTCAAGCGCGAGGGCCCCGGCGCGGACGACGCGGCGTTCGAGGGCTACCTCTTCTCCCGCCGCGCGCCCAAAGGCGTGCATTTCGAGCGCTGGCGACATGCCATGGGCTGCGGCAAGTGGTTCCACGCCGCGCGCGACACCGTGACCCTGCGCGTCTACGGCACCTATCCCGCCCGCGACCTCGCGCCGCCGCCCGAGGTGGTGGACACGATCCGGGCCGAGCGGCCGGACTGGCGGATGTCGCACTGGACCGGGGAGGACCAGGCATGGGCCTGAGGCTGCCGCGCGGCGGGCGCCGGATCGACCGGTCGCGCGCGATCCGCTTCACCTTCGACGGCCGCGCGATGACCGGCCACCCGGGCGACAGCCTCGCCTCCGCGCTCCTGGCCGCGGACCGGATGCTGGTGGGCCGGTCCTTCAAGTACCACCGCCCCCGCGGCACGGTCGCCTTCGGCGGGGAGGAGCCCAACGCGCTGGTGAACCTCGGCGAGGGGCGCCGCATGGAGCCCAACGCCAAGGCCCCGACCGTCCCCCTGGCGGACGGGCTGGTGGCGACGAGCCAGAACCGCTGGCCGAGCCTCGACCATGACGCGGGCGCCATCAACGCGCGGCTCGCGCCCCTCCTCCCGGCGGGGTTCTACTACAAGACGTTCATGTGGCCGCAGGCGTTCTGGAAGCATGTCTACGAGCCGGTCATCCGCCGGTCCGCCGGCCTCGGCCGCGCGCCCGAGGGGCCGGACCCCGACCGCTACGAGCAGGCGCACGCCTTCGCGGACGTGCTGATCGCCGGCGGCGGGATCGCCGGGCTGGCCGCCGCGCTCGCCGCCGCGCGCGCGGGCGCCTCCGTGATCCTCGCCGAGCAGACCGCGCACTGGGGCGGCCGCGCGGTGGCCGACGGCGCCGCGATCGACGCACGCCCGGCCGCCGACTGGGTGGAGGCCGCGCTGTCCGAGCTCCGCCGCCTCGGCGCGCGCCTGATGCCGCGCACGATGGTGGCTGGCGTCTACGACCACGGCGCCGCCCTCATGTCCGAGCGGCTGGAGGGGCAGGGCGTCCTGCGCGAGCGCCTGTGGAAGGTGCGCGCGGCCCAGGTGGTCGTCGCCGCCGGCGCCATCGAGCGGCCCGTCGCCTTCGCCGGCAACGACCTGCCCGGCGTGATGCTCGCCGGCGCGGTGCGCGACTACCTGGACGCGCAGGCCGTCGCGCCTGGCCGCCGCACGATCGTCGTCACCGCGAACGACGACGCCTACCGCACCGCCCTCGCGCTCCACGCCGCGGGGCTGGAGGTGCCGGCCATACTCGACGCGCGGCCCGCCCCGGCCGGGCCCCTGGTGGCCGCGGCGCGCGCGGCGGGCCTGCGCGTCCTGCCCGGCCGCGGGGTCCTGCGCGTCCTCGGCACCAAGCGCGTCCGCGGGGTGGAGATCTGCGCCCAGGACGGCGCCGGCGCCGCCGTGGAGGCGCGCATCGACTGCGACGCCGTCGCGATGTCCGGCGGCTGGTCGCCCGCGGTGCACCTCTGGTCCCATGCCGGCGGCAAGCTCACCTGGGACGAGGCGCGCGCCATGTTCCGCCCCGACGCCGCCCGCGGCCCCGTCGGCCATGACGGCGCGCCCAGCACCCTCGTGTGCGGCACGGCGAACGGGCACCTGGACACCGCCCGCGCGCTCGCGGACGCGCACGGGGCCGGCGCAGAGGCCGCCCGCCGCGCCGGCGCGACCGGCGATCCCGGCGCCGCCCCCACCGCGGACGCCGCCCCCGAGGGGCCGATCACGGCCGTCTGGTCCATGCCCGCCCGGGCCGGCGGCGCGCTGCAATCGCTCTCCTTCCTCGACTTCCAGAACGACGTGAAGGTCTCCGACGTCCGCCTCGCCGCCCGCGAGGGGTTCGAGAGCGTCGAGCACGCCAAGCGCTACACCACGCTCGGCATGGCCACCGACCAGGGCAAGCTCTCCAACGTCAACGGCATCGCCATCCTGTCGGACCAGCTCGGCCAGCCGATCCCGCAGACCGGGACCACGACCTTCCGCCCGCCCTACTCGCCGCTCACCTTCGGCGCCATCGCCGGCGCCGCCACCGCCGAGCGGTTCCAGCCCGTCCGCGAGACGCCGCTCCACGCCTGGCACGCCGCCCACGGCGCCCATTGGGAGCCGGTCGGCCAGTGGCGCCGCCCCTACTGCTACCCCCGCGACGGGGAGACGCCGGAGGACGCCGTCCACCGCGAGGTGAGGAACGCCCGCACCGCCCTCGGCCTGCTGGACGCCTCGACCCTCGGCAAGATCGTCGTGAAGGGCCCCGACGCGGGCCGGTGCCTCGACATGCTCTACACGAACATGATGAGCACCCTGAAACCGGGGCGCTGCCGCTACGGCCTGATGTGCTCGGAGAACGGGTTCCTGATCGACGACGGCGTGGTGGCGCGGATCGGCGAGGACGAGTGGCTCTGCCACACCACGACCGGCGGCGCCGAGCACATCCACCAGCACATGGAGGAGTGGCTCCAGACCGAATGGACCGACTGGCGCGTATGGACGGCCAACGTGACCGAGCAATGGGCCCAGGTCGCCGTCGTCGGCCCCCACGCCCGCCGCGCGCTCGAGGCCCTGGGCGGCATGGACGTCTCGAAGGACGCGCTGCCGTTCATGGCCTGGTCCGAGGGCGCGCTCGCCGGCATCCCTGCCCGCGTGTTCCGCATCAGCTTCTCGGGCGAGCTCTCCTTCGAGGTCGCCGTGCCCTCCGGCCGGGGCCTGGAGCTCTGGGAGCGCCTGCACGCCATCGGCGCCGACCTCGGCGCCATGCCCTACGGCACCGAGGCGCTGCACGTCCTGCGCGCGGAGAAGGGCTTCATCATGATCGGGGACGAGACCGACGGCACCGTGATTCCCCAGGACCTCGGCCTCGGCTGGGCGATCTCGAGGAAGAAGGACGACTATATCGGCAAGCGCGCGCAGGAGCGCAGCTTCATGGCGGGCGAGGGCCGCTGGCGCCTCGTCGGGCTCGAGACGCCGGACGGCGCCGTCCTGCCCGACGGCGCCTACGCCGCCCTGCCGGGCACCAACGCCGCCGGGCAGCGCCTCACCGAAGGGCGCGTCACCTCCACCTACTTCTCCCCGACGCTGGGGCGCGGCATCGCCATGGGCCTGGTCCATCGCGGCCCGGACCGCATGGGCGAGGAGCTGGCCTTCCCGACCATCGGCGGCGGCGAGATGCGCGCGCGCATCGTCTCCCCGGTGTTCTACGATCCCGAAGGGGCCAAGCCCGATGTCTGACCGCGCCCCGGCCGATCCCGCATGGCCCGCCGGCGGCGCGCGCTTCGACGGCCTCGCCGCCATCCGCGAGCGCGCGCCGATGGGCATGATCGCCATCCGCGCCGACCTGTCCGCGGACGGCGCCGCGATCGCGGAGGCCGTCGGCGTCCCCCTGCCGGAGCCGCTGCGCTTCGAGGGGCGGGGCGCGCGCGGCCTCGGCTGGATGTCGCCGGACGAGCTCCTCGCGACCTGCAGCTATGACGAGGCGCCCGCCCTCGCCGCCGCGATCCGGGGCGCGCTGCCCGGCCGGCACGCGCTGGTCGCTACGGTCTCCGACATGCGCGCCGCCTTCGCCGTGGAGGGGCAGGGCGCGCGCGACGTCCTCGCCAAGCTCTCGCCCGCGGACCTGACCCCCGCCGCCGCCCCGCCCGGCGCGTTCCGCCGCACGCGCCTGGCGCAGATCCCCGCCGCCATCCGGATCGAGGAGGGGGGCGCCACGGTCTTCTGCTTCCGCTCCCACGCGCGCCATGCCTTCGACATCCTGCGCGCCGCCGCCGCCGGCCCGGGCCTCGGCCTCCCGCGACCTTGACCGGGCAGGGGCGCCGCCGCAGTTAACCACGAGCCGACTTATCTTCAGGAGAGCCCCCATGTCCTTCGACCTGCCAGACCTGCCCTATGCCCACGACGCGCTCGAAGGCCGGGGGATGTCGAAGGAGACGCTGGAGTACCACCACGACCTCCACCACAAGGCCTACGCCACCAAGGGCGCCGAGCTCGCCGCCGGCACCGAGTGGGAGGGCAGGCCGCTGGAGGAGATCGTGCGCGGCACCTACCAGCCCGGCGCCGTCGCGCAGTCGGGCCTCTTCAACAACGCCAGCCAGATGTGGAACCACAACCAGTTCTGGCAGATGATGAGCCCCTCGGGGGCCGCCATGCCCGGCGAGCTTGAGCGAGCGCTAACCGACGCGTTCGGCTCGGTGGAGAAGTTCAAGGAGGCGTTCGCCGCCGCCGGCGCGGGGCAGTTCGGCTCCGGCTGGGCCTGGCTCGTCGCGGACGAGGGCGGCGCGCTCGAGGTCACCAAGACCGAGAACGGGGTGAACCCGCTCTGCTTCGGCCAGACCGCGCTCCTCGGCTGCGACGTGTGGGAGCACTCCTACTACATCGATTTCCGCAACAAACGGCCGGCCTACCTCACGAACTTCCTCGACGAGCTCGTCGATTGGGAGAACGTCGCGAGCCGGATGCCCGCCTGACGTTCACCACTCGTTAACCATTGGGGCGTCACACTCGTGACATGAACAGCATCGTGCCCCCCGAATCGTTCGTCCCGCCGCCGGGAGTGGCGGGGCTGGACCCCAAGGCGCCCCCGAGCCGGCGCCCCTGCGCCGCCCGCACCCCGCCACACCAGGAGGACGGCGCGTCCGAGGCCAATGTCTGGCTCCGGCAGCTCTTCGCCGCCAAGTCGGCGCAGACCGGCGGGGTCGTGCGCCGCCGCCTCCGCGACATCGAGACCATCGTCGGCCTGAGCGCCTTCGAGGACGAGGTCGAGCGCCTTGGCTACACCGCGATCACCGACGGCCGGCAGGTCGTCGTGTTCTGTCATGCCGGTGGGGTGCGCCGCTTGGCCTGACCCCCCGGCACGACGCCCTCGTCGGGCAGAATGCCCCCTGGGGAACCGGGCGCGCCCGGGCCGCGTCGTCGCGGACCGTGCGGTCCTCGCGGGCGGCGCCCGGCCGGGCGCCGCGCCCGGCTCCGTCGCGCCCGCGCCGCCGCCCCCGATCCGCCCGCGGGCCGCGGACTTTCGCATTTCACGCGAACCGTCTACCGTCGGGCGCCGCGTCCGCCGGGCCGCGGCCCGCGCCGCGCGGACGCGGATGACGGCCGGGAGGGGAAGCATGGGCGGATCGGGGCGCGGCATCGCGGCGGGCATCGTCCTCGCGCTCGTCCTCTTCGCCGCCATCGCCCTGCGCGGCGAGCGCCTCGGGCCGGACGATCCCGTCCGGGCCCTCGTCGCCGCCGACCGGAGCCCCGCGTCGCCGCCTCCCGCCTCCGCGCGCCCGGCGACCGAGACAGAGACCGGGACCGGGCCCGCCGCCGCCGCGCCGGGCCCGTCCTCCGGAACGGCGCGCGCGCCCCGGTCCTCCCCCGCCGCGGACGGCGCCCCCGCGCCCGCGCCGCGGGCCGATCCCTCGGGCGCCGCCCGCCCGGTCGATCTCTCGGGCGCCGCCCGCCCGGTCGCTCCCTCGGGCGCGGCCCGCCCGGTCGATTTCTCGGGCGCGGCCCGCCCGGTCGCCCCCTCGAGCGCGGCCCTCCCGGCCGACCCCTCGAGCGCGGCCCCCCCGGCCGATTCCGCCGCCCCGATCCCGGCCTCGCGTCCCCGGTCCGCCGCCGCGTCCGGGTCCGTCGAGGACGCGGCGCCGTCCCCCCAGGGCGGCGCCTCGATCCCGGGCGGACCCGGCGCCGCCCCGATCGACGCCGCGGAGGCCGCGCCCCGAGGCGGCGCGCGCGATCCCGCGTCCGGCCCCCGCGAGCCCATGCCCGGCGCCGCGACCGGGGCAGGGGACCGCGCCGCCCCGACCCCCGCCCGGCCCGCCGATGCCGAGGTCCCGCCGCCGCCGGGCGAGGACATCCTCGCGGCGGCTCCGGGCGCGGACCCCGGCCGCCCCTCCGCGCCGCGGGATCCCCCCGCCGCCGCGGCCTCGGCCGGACCCGCCATCGACCTGGTGCGCATCGACCGGGACGGGCGGGCGCAGATCGCCGGCCGCGCGTCCCGCGGCGCCGAGCTGGTCCTGCGCTCCGGCGGCGTCGAGATCGCCCGCGCCACCGCCGGCCCGCGCGGCGCGTTCGCCGCGATGGCGGCCCTCGGCCCGTCCGAGCGCCCGCGCGCGATCGAGCTCTCGGAGGCCGGCCGCCCCGGCACCCGGACGATCATCGTCCAGCCCCCGGCCCGCCCCGCCGCCGCCCCCTCGCCGGAGCCGCCCCGCGTCGTGGGCCCCCCGCCGGACGCCGCCCGCGATCCCGCCGCCCCGCCACCCGCGCCGCCACCCGTCCCGTCGCTCGCCATCGCCCCGCCCGCCGCGGCCGCGCCGCCCAAGGTCGTCGTCGCCGGCGCGGACGGCGTGCGCACCGTGCAGGCGCCGCCCCTCACGCGAGGGGTCGAGATCGACACCATCGCCTACGGCGCGGACGGCGGGGTGCGCCTCGAGGGCCGCGCGCCGCCGGGCCGGGCCGAGGGCGTGCGCGTCTACCTCGACGGCGCGCCCGTGCTGGAGGCGCCCATGGCGCCGGGCGGCGCCTGGTCCGCCGCCCTCGAAGGGCTCGCCGCCGGGGACTACACCCTGCGCGTCGACAGCCTCGCCGCGGATGGCGGCGTGCTCGCCCGCGTCCAGACCCCGTTCCGCCGCGAGACGCCCGCGCTCGTCGCCGGCGCCGGCGCCGCGGTCGTCACGGTGCAGCCGGGCTCCACCCTCTGGGCCATCGCCGAGGACCGCTACGGCAGCGGCCTCTCCTATGTCCGCGTGTTCGAGGCCAACCGCGGCCGCATCCGCGACCCCGACCTGATCTACCCCGGCCAGATCTTCGACATACCCGCCGCCGATTAGGCGTCCTGCGGCATCAAGGGCGCGGTCAGCTCGGGGATTATCGCCTTGAACTTGAAGAACCCGGCCGTCGCGTGCGGCCAGGCCGCCGCGTCGAACGGGCGCACGGCGCGGCGCAGCGCGATCCCCCGCGCCTCCAGCGCCGCCTCGGCCGCATCCAGCGCCGGGCGCACGGGCCCGCGCATCGCATAAGGCGCGATCACCGTACCCAGCCCCGCGCCCTCGGCCCAGTCCGCGACCGCCTCCGCACCCTCAAGGACCGGCCCCCCGCCCATCCGCCCGGCCGCGTCCTCCGCGGCGCCGCGGGCGAAGGCGCGCACGCCCGGCGCCACCTCCAGGGGCGAGCGCTCGCCCGTCGCCAGCATCGCCGCCGCCGCGTCCGGCGTCCCGTCCCAGGGCAGGGCGGGCGTCAGGTCGTCCTCGTGCGCCAGCAGCCCCCAGGACCCTTCGGGCCTCGACGGGTCCGGCGGCAGGGCGAGGGGCCGCACCGGCGCGTTGGCCGGCCCGTCCACCGGCTCGGCCTCCTCCGCCAGCATCCCGCTCCCGTCGAACCGCCCGCCGGTGTAGCGCCGGATGTTGCCGGGCCGCGCGAGGTAGGTCTTGCCCGCCGTCTGGAGCCCCGCCACCCAGCGCCAGGAGCAGGTGTTGGACGCGGGGTCCCCGTCGCGCAGGTGCCGCAGGAAGAGGTCCGCCCCGAGCTCCCAGGGAAGGCGCAGCGTGAAGCACCAGATCGAGGCGAACCACATCCGCGCGTGGTTGTGCAGGTAGCCCGTGCCGGTCAGCTCGCTCGCCCAGTGGTCGAACGCGTCGATCCCCGTGCGCCCCTCGCAGGCGTCCTCCCACCCCCGGCGCAGGCCGCTTTCCGTCGCCACCCGGTCCAGCGCCGCGCGCAGGCCGGCGCGGTAGTCGGACCAGATGCCGGGGCGCAGCTCCAGCACGCCCTTCCAGTAGGTCCGCCAGAGCACCTCCTGCACGGATTTGTGGGCCGCGGAGGGCGCGTGCGCGGCGAGGATCGCGCGCAGGACCTCCTCCTCGGTCACCATCCGGTGGCGGATATAGGGCGAGAGCACCGAGACGTGCGGATGCCCCTCGTGGCCCAGGTCGTGGTTGCGCATCCCGGCGTAGTCGCGCCCGGCGATCGGCACGAACGCCTCGAGGCGGTCCAGCCCCGCGGCGCGGGTCGGTGGCAGGTCGAGCGGCATGGGCGATCCTCCGGCAGGGGGAGCTATGCCGCGCGGCGCCCCGATCAACCGCGCCCCGGGGGACACGCGGCGCGCCACCGCGCCTTGCGGCGCCAGGGCCGCGCCCCTAGGTTCGCGCTTCGGCACGCGCCCCCGTCGTGCCGCCCGCCGGCCGCCCCACCGGGCCCCGGCCATCCGTAGCGAGAGGCAGCGGCACATGCGCGATCCCGTCGAGACCTACATGAACCTCGTGCCCATGGTGGTCGAGCAGACCAGCCGCGGCGAGCGCGCCTACGACATCTTCTCCCGCCTCCTGAAGGAGCGGATCATCTTCGTGAACGGCCCCGTCCATGACGGCATGAGCCAGCTCATCGTGGCGCAGCTCCTCCACCTGGAGGCGGAGAACCCGTCCAAGGACATCTCGATGTACATCAACTCGCCCGGCGGGTCGGTGATCGCGGGGATGAGCATCTACGACACGATGCAGTACATCCGCCCCAAGGTCTCCACCCTGGTGTGCGGCCTCGCGGCCTCCATGGGCTCGGTGCTCGCGATCGGCGGCGAGAAGGGCCTGCGCTACTCGCTGCCCAACTCGCAGTTCCTCGTCCATCAGCCCTCCGGCGGCTTCCAGGGCACGGCCGAGGACATCCTCATCACCGCCAAGTCCATCGAGCAGACGCGCGAGCGGATGTACCAGCTCTACGTCAAGCATAGCGGGCAGGACTACGAGACCGTGCGCACCGCCCTCGACCGGGACAAGTGGATGACCCCCGAGGAGGCCCTGGAATGGGGCCATATCGACGAGATCGTCGAGAGCCGGGGCGAGGCCGGCGCCGCCGCCTGAGCGACCGCCCGGCCGCGCGCGCCGGGCGATTTGCCGCCGCCCCGTTGCGGGCGTCCGGCCCCCGGCATAGGATCGCCGGGTCGGCGCGGCGCCTCCCGGGATTGGCGGGGGCGCGCCGCTGACACGGCGCCGACGACCCTCGGCCGCGCTGGCCGGGACGAGGCGCCGCACACGTCCGGGAAGGGACCGAGCCATGGCGACGAAGACCGGCGGCGACGGCAAGAACACGCTCTACTGCAGCTTCTGCGGCAAGTCGCAGCACGAGGTCCGCAAGCTGATCGCGGGCCCGACCGTGTTCATCTGCGACGAATGCGTCGAGCTGTGCATGGACATCATCCGCGAGGAGACGAAGGCCTCCGGCATGAAGGCCGCCGACGGCGTGCCCACCCCCAAGGAGATCTGCGAGGTCCTCGACGATTACGTCATCGGGCAGATCCACGCCAAGCGCGTGCTCTCGGTCGCGGTGCACAACCATTACAAGCGCCTCAACCACGCCGGCAAGGGCGACATCGAGCTCGCCAAGTCCAACATCCTGCTGATCGGCCCCACCGGCTGCGGCAAGACGCTGCTGGCCCAGACGCTCGCGCGCATCCTCGACGTGCCGTTCACCATGGCCGACGCGACCACCCTGACCGAGGCCGGCTATGTCGGCGAGGACGTCGAGAACATCATCCTCAAGCTCCTCCAGGCGTCCGAGTACAACGTCGAGCGCGCCCAGCGCGGCATCGTCTACATCGACGAGGTCGACAAGATCACGCGCAAGTCCGACAACCCCTCCATCACCCGCGACGTGAGCGGGGAGGGCGTGCAGCAGGCCCTCCTCAAGATCATGGAGGGCACCGTCGCCTCCGTGCCGCCCCAGGGCGGGCGCAAGCATCCCCAGCAGGAGTTCCTGCAGGTCGACACGACGAACATCCTCTTCATCTGCGGCGGAGCCTTCGCCGGGCTGGAGAAGATCATCGCCCGCCGCGGCAAGGGCTCGGCCATGGGCTTCGGCGCCGACGTGAAGTCCGAGGAGGAGCGCGGCATCGGCGAGGTGTTCACCGAGCTCGAGCCGGAGGACCTCCTGAAGTTCGGCCTGATCCCCGAGTTCGTCGGCCGCCTGCCCGTGCTCGCGACGCTGCAGGACCTCGACCAGGATGCGCTCGTCACCATCCTGACCCAGCCGAAGAACGCCCTCGTCAAGCAGTACCAGCGCCTGTTCGAGCTCGAGGACACCAAGCTCACCTTCACCGAGGACGCGCTCAGCGCCATCGCCAAGCGTGCCATCGCCCGCAAGACCGGCGCCCGCGGCCTGCGCTCCATCATGGAGGACATCCTCCTCGACACCATGTTCGACCTGCCCGGCCAGGACAGCGTGCGCGAGGTCGTCGTCAACGAGGAGGCCGTGGGCGAGGGCACCCCCCTGATGATCCACGAGGACGCCGCCGAGCCCGCCACCGCCGGTTGAGGCGGGGGCCGGCGGGGCGGGGGGCGCGGCGTGATCCGCCGCATCGGCTCCGGCGGCGCCTACGAGGACCGCGTCGGCTATTGCCGCGCCGTCGTCGCGAACGGAATGGTCCACGTCTCGGGCACCGTCCACCCCGGCCCGGACGTACCGCCCGGCGTGGTCGACCAGTGCCGCGGCGCGCTGGGCGTCATCGGCGCCGCCCTGACGGAGGCGGGCACCGACTGGTCCCGCGCCCTGCGCGTTCGCTACGTCCTGCCCGACCCCGCGGAGTTCGAGCCCTGCTGGCCGCTCCTGCGCGAGGTCTTCGGCCCCCACCCCCCCGCCGCCACGATGATCGTCGCCGCCCTCGTCCACCCCCGCTACCGCATCGAGATCGAGCTCGACGCGCTCGCATGAGCGCGATCGCGCCGAGCCTTCGGTCGACCTGAAGATATACGGCGGGCGTCCGCACGGTCCCGTGCGAGGGTCGGCGCATCCGCATTTGAGGAGAGCGCCATGACCCGCCGCCCCGCCATCGCATTCGCCACCGCATTCGCCACCGCCGCCCTTGCGGGCCCCGCGCTGGCCGACTGCGTCGAGAGCTCTCCGGGATCGAAGCAGTTCTCCTGCGACGGGACCCCCCGCCCCGGCGGCCCGTCCACCTCCGCCGGCCTGACCGACCCGCGCGACGGCCTGTCGATCACCGTGTTCCGGATCATCGAGGACGGCCCCCTGATCACCGACGGGCTCGTCATCCGCGGGACCGGCAACCAGGTCACGGTCCTGGGGGAGATCAGTGCCGACCGAGGCACCGCGATCCTCGGTGGTCCCGATCTGGCCGTCACCCTCCAGACTCCGGCGATCACGGGCGGCAACGGCATCGACGTCGGCGACGCCCGCAATCTGGCCGTGACCGTGCCGTTCGGCGCCTTCTTCGACGTCCGTGGAACCGCGATCCGGGGCGGCGACGGGGCCACCCTGTCGGGCGCCGAGCTGATCGTGCAGCGCAGCTTCCGCGCCATCGACTTCGGCGACGACAGCCGGGTCTCGCTCTCCGGTCCGGGGCTCACCTCCTCCGCCGACCTGGAGTCGCAAGGCGGCAGCGCCGTCGTCCTCGGCGAGAACTCGTCGTTCGCGGTCGGAGCCGGCGGCACGATCGTCGGCCGGACGAGCGGCGACGGATTCCCCGGCACCGGCGTCGAACTGAGCAGCGGCAGCTTCTTCTCCGAGTCCGCCATCACCGGCCTCGGGGCCGGCGGCGTCGGGCTGCGGATCACCGGCACGAGCGGCGTCACGAACATCGACAACGGGTTCGAGGGAATACTCGTCGGGACCGACTACGCCGTCCTCGTGGAGGGCGGCGATGCCAACACCAGCGTCCAGACCATGGTCAACTTCGGCATCCTCGGCGACGTGTCCTTCGGCGGCGGGGACGATTCGCTCCGGGTCGCGGACCAGATGGCCAGCACCCGCATCAGCGATCTCGGGGCGGGCGACGACCTGCTGACCCTCACCTCGACCTTGGACGGCGCCAACGATTTCGGCCTGTTCGACGGGGGCGCGGGGTTCGACTCCGCCGTGTTCGACGGGTTCGTCGTCGCCGACATCCTGGACCTCGGGGCGTCCGGGGGCCTGCTCACCTTCGGCCTGGACGAGGGGCTCGGCCTCGGCGCCCCGTCCCTCTTCTTCGACCTCGCGCGCTTCGAGAGCTACGTGTTCGACGACGCCACGTTCACCACCGCCGAGCTGCGCTCCGGCTTCGGCCTGCCGCCCGCCCCCATCCCGCTCCCCGCCGCCGGCTGGCTCCTGGTCGCCGGGTTGGGCGGCCTCGCCCTGCGCCGGCGCCGTCCCGCAGGGACCTAGCCCAGCCGCACCAGCGCGTGGCGCTTGCGCCCGGCGCTGAGCATGATCGGCGCGGTCAGGTCCGCCGCGCCGATCATCCGTCCCCCGTCCGTCAGCGGCTCGCCCTCGAGCCGCGCGCCCCCGCCCTCGATCAGGCGCTTGGCCTCCTTGCCCGAGGGCGCCAGCCCCGCGCGCACCAGGAGCTGCGCGGCGCTCACCCCCGCCGCCGCCTCCTCGGGCGTGAGCACCACCGTCGGCAGGTCCTCGCCCGCGCCGCCCCGCTCGAACACCTCGCGCGCCGTCCCCTCGGCCGCCGCCGCCGCCTCCGCCCCGTGCGCGAGCGCCGTGACCTCGTTCGCGAGCCGTACCTTCGCCTCGTTGATCTCCGCCCCGCCCAGCGCGCCCAGGCGCCCGCACTCCTCCACCGGCAGCTCCGTGAAGAGGAGGAGGAACCGCCCTACGTCCTCGTCCATCGTGTTGCGCCAGAATTGCCAGAACTCGTAGGGCGAGCGCATCTCGGCGTTGAGCCACACGGCCCCGTCCACCGACTTGCCCATCTTGCGCCCGTCCGCCGTCGTCAGGAGCGGCGTCGTGAGCCCGAACACCTGCGCCCCCGCGATCCGCCGCGTCAGGTCGATGCCGTTGACGATGTTCCCCCACTGGTCCGACCCGCCCATCTGCAGGACGCAGCCATGCCGGCGGTTGAGCTCCATGAAGTCGTAGGCCTGCAGGAGCATGTAGTTGAACTCGAGGAACGTGAGCGGCTGCTCGCGGTCGAGCCGCAACCGCACGCTCTCGAAGGACAGCATCCGGTTCACCGTGAAGTGCCGCCCGTAATCGCGCAGGAACGCGACGTAGTTGAGCGCGTCGAGCCATTCGGCGTTGTCCGCCATCACCGCGCCGGACGGCCCCTCCCCGAAGTCGAGATAGCGGTCGAACACCCCGCGGATCCCCGCGATGTTCGCTGCGATCCCCTCCGGGGTCAGCAGGAGCCGCGCCTCGTCCTTGCCCGACGGGTCGCCGATCTTCGTCGTCCCCCCGCCCATGAGCGCGATCGGCTTGCCGCCCGTCCGCTGCAGCCAGCGCAGCATCATGATCTGGATGAGGCTCCCGACATGCAGCGAGGCCGCCGTCGCGTCGAACCCGATATAGCCCGGCACGATCCCGGCGCGGAACGCGTCGTCGAGCGCCTCCATGTCGGTGCAGTCGGCAAGGAAGCCACGCTCCTGCATGGTGCGCGTGAACTCGGATCGCGGGGCGTAGGTCATGGGCTATCGTCCTGAGGCTGCGCGCCGGGATAACGCCGCGGCCGGGGGAGGGGAAGCGCGATGCGGGAGGTCCTGGGCACCATGTCCGGTACGTCGATGGACGGGGTCGACGCCGCCGTCCTCACCACCGACGGGCGCGCCATCGGCACCTTCGGACCGAGCGCGTATCGCCCTTACGCCCCGGCCGAGCGCGCGGCCATCGCCGCCGCCGCCGGGCGCTGGCCCGGCGATCCGGGCGTGGCCGAGGCCGCCCGCATCGTCGAGGACGCGCACGCCGCGCTCCTCGCGGACATGCCGGGCGAGCTCGTCGGCTTCCACGGCCAGACCCTCGCCCACGACCCCCCCGCGGGGGGGCGCGCCGGCAGGGGCACCCACCAGGCCGGGGACGGCGGGAGGCTAGCCTCCGCGCTCGGCCGCCCCGTCGCCTGGGACTTCCGCACCGACGACGTCGCCGCCGGCGGGCAGGGCGCGCCGCTCGCCCCGGCCTTCCACTTCGCCGCCGCCCGCTGGGCCGGGCTCCGCTCGGCGGCCATCCTCAATCTCGGCGGCGTCGCCAACCTCACCTGGATCGACGGCGCCGCCGAGACGCCCGAGGACCCGGGCGCCATGCTCGCCTTCGACACCGGCCCCGCCGGCGCCCCCCTCGACGACATGATGCGCCGGCGCCTGGGCCGCCCCCATGACGAGGGCGGCCGCCTCGCCGCCGCCGGCACCGTCCACGAGCCGCTGGTGGAGCGCTTCCTCTCCTCGCCCTATCTGTCAAGGACGGCGCCCAAGTCCCTCGACCGGGACGACTTCGCCGACATCGCGCGCGGCGCGGACGACCTGCCGGACGCGGACGCGGCCGCCACGCTCACCGCCATCGCCGCGGCGGGCATCGCCGCCGGCGTCGCGCTCTGCCCCACCCGCCCGGACCGCCTCCTCGTCGCCGGGGGCGGGCGCCGCAACGCCGCGATGATGGCGATGATCGCCGAGCGCGCCGGCCTTCCCGTGATCCCGGTGGAGGAGGTCGGCCTGAATGGCGACATGCTCGAGGCGCAGGCCTTCGCCTTCCTCGCCGCACGGGTCGATGCCGGGCTCCCGATCACCTTCCCGGGCACCACGGGCGTCGCCGCGCCCCGGGCGGGCGGCCGGATCACCCGCCCAGGGCGCTCCTGAGCCAGCTCCAGGGAACGACCTCCCACAGCCCCCAGGCCGCCAGGCCCGAGCCCGCGAACGCCGCCAGCATC
Source organism: uncultured Alphaproteobacteria bacterium (assembly GCA_963833115.1). GTDB lineage: Bacteria > Pseudomonadota > Alphaproteobacteria > Rhodobacterales > Rhodobacteraceae > Hasllibacter. The sequence goes on from CAWHWS010000002.1 coordinate 1,862,352, forward strand.
AGGAGGCCGTCGCGGAAGAGGAACGCCAGCCCGAACACCAGGATCGCCGACATCGGCAGGGTGGAGGCGAACGGCACCAGCTCGAGCGGCGGCACGGTGGCGCACAGCGCCAGGACGATCACCGCCGCCACCCGCCGCGCCGGCCGCCCCGTCAGGGGCGAGAGTCGCCCATGGAACCACCCGTCGAGCCGCCGGGCGAGGGGGCGCAGCTTCTCGATCGCGGCGCGCAGCGTGTCGCCGTCGACCCCGCGCCGGCCGAGCTTGCCCGGAACGTGCGGCTCCTCCCGCCCGGCCGCGATCTGCACGGCGAAGATCGCGATCACCAGCGCCAGGACCGTCGGCACGCCCGGGATGCCCCCGACCGGGCTTATCTCGAGGAGCGGCGGCACGATGAGGAACGGCGCCGCGCCCCGGTGCCCGAACGCCTCGGCCATCTCCGAGAGCGTCACCTTCCCGCCATGGGAGGCGCCGTTGAGGTCGTCGAGGATGTCGTTGACGCTGGACATGCCGGGGAGGAACGGCGCCTCAGCCCCGCGGTTCCGGCGCGCGCCGGGGCAGGTCGAACCCCGGCGGCGCCAGCTCGAACCCCTCGAACCGGAACCCGGGCGTGACGGTGCAGGACACGAGCGCCCAGCCGCCGGGCGCCCGCGCCGCCTGCCAGCGCCCGGCCGGGACCAGGAGCTGCGGCGACTGCCCCCCGAGCGGGTCCGGTCCCAGCGCGTGGTCCGCAGCGCCCCCCTCCGCCTCGATGCTCAGGACGAGCGGCGCGCCCGCGTGGAAGAGCCAGATCTCGTCCGCGTCCACCCGGTGCCAGTGGCTGCGCTCGCCCCGCCGCAGGAGGAACAGGATCGCCGTCCCGCTCGCCCGGCCGCCGATCTCCGGCCCGGCCCATGTCTGCCGGTAATGCCCGCCTTCGGGATGCGGCTCGAGCGCCAGATGCGCGATCAGGCGGTCCGCCTCGTCACCCGTCATGGAACAAACCCCGTGCCGCCACGCGTTTCATACCCAGACGCTATACAAGGAGATCTCTCCATGATCCGCATCCTCACCGCCGCCGCCCTGTCCACGATCGTCGCCGGCCCCGTCCTGGCCGACGCCCACATGGCCGACATGACCGACCTGATCCGCACCCGCGACATCACCGGCGGGCCGGTCTACTCCGTCTCCGACCGCTATGACGACGCGACTTGGGGCACCTATGGCGACGTCGACCCCTACGACTACAACGCCTATGGCTACGGCACCGATTTCCGCCAGATCGGCGAGATCGAGGACGTGATCCTCGACCGCGACGGGCAGATGGTCGGCATTGTCGCCGAGGTCGGCGGCTTCCTCGACATCGGCGACAAGCATGTGATGGTCCCGGTCGCCGACATCCGCCTGACGGCGGTGGACGACGCCAACCTCAGCTACATCACCCGGCTGAGCGAGGAGCAGCTCGAGGAGCTGCCCTCGGTCGACGAAGGCTTCTTCGACTGATCCGCCAGCCGAGCGCATGACGGGGGGCGGGGCCGGGGTGGCTCCGCCCCCTCCTCTCGTGCGGGGACCGACCCGGCCCGCCGGCGCGCGGCCCCCCGTCATCCCGTCACCTCGCGGCCGGGATGCGGGGCGCGGCGTTCGCCGGCAGGGTCCGGCCCCTGGGATCGAGGCGGACCTCCACCTCCTGCCGCACCGGGACGAAGCCGGAGCGGAGGTAGAAGTCGAGCGCGCCCGGCGCGTCCAGCGTGCAGGTGTGCACGTGCAGCCGGAGCGGCCCGCCGGCGAAGGCCCGCGCGATCCCCGCCGCCATCAGGGCCCGGCCGAGCCCCGCGCCGACGGCCTCCGGGACGAGGCCGAGATAGACGATCTCGCAGGCCCCCGCGCGCCGGAAGTCGAGCTGCATCATCCCGAGCGCCCGTCCGTCTCGGCGCGGCACCAGGGTGACCACCGCCGGATCACGCAGCTCGGCCGCCAGGTCCGCCTCCGGCCGCTCCAGCGCGCCGGACCAGAGCCAGGGCGTGCCGACCTCCGCGAAGAGCGCGCGGAACGCGTCCGGCGCCATCTCCTCCGGGCCGATCCCGGCGCCGGTCGGCCGGTCCTCCCCGCGCGCGGCCGGCGGCGCGCGCATCTCCAGATAGGTCACGACCGCCGCGAGGTGCCCCGCCGGCACGCGGTGCAGCCCTTTCGGGAGGGTGCACGCCCCGGACGCCTCATGCGCATGGGATGTGCATGACCCGTGCATGTCCGGTGCATCCATCGTGCCGGCCCTCAGCGCAGGATCGACCGCCCGGCATAGACCGCCGTGCTGTCCAGCATCTCCTCGATCCGGATGAGCTGGTTGTACTTCGCGAGCCGGTCCGAGCGCGCCAGCGAGCCGGTCTTGATCTGCCCGCAATTGGTCGCCACCGCGAGGTCGGCGATGGTGCTGTCCTCGGTCTCCCCGGAGCGGTGCGACATCACGCAGGTCATGCGCGCCCGGTGCGCCATGTCGACCGCCGCCATCGTCTCGGTCAGGGTGCCGATCTGGTTCACCTTCACCAGGAGGGCGTTCGCCGCTCCCCGCTCGATCCCGGTGATCAGGCGCTCGGGGTTGGTCACGAAGAGGTCGTCCCCCACGAGCTGCACCCGCCCGCCCAGCGCCTCGGTCAGGGCGACCCAGCCGTCCCAGTCGTCCTCGGCGCAGCCATCCTCGATCGACAGGATCGGATAGTCGTCCACCAGCGCCGAGAGATAGGCCACGTTCTCCTCCGGGGTGAGGGTCTTTCCTTCCCCGGCAAGGACATAGGCGCCGTCCTTGAAGTATTCCGTGGCGGCGCAATCGAGTGCCAGCATCACGTCCTCGCCGGGCGCGAACCCCGCCGTCTCGACCGCGCGCAGCACGAAGTCGAGCGCCTCTCGGGTGCTGGCGATGTCGGGCGCGAACCCGCCCTCGTCCCCGAGCCCGGTCGAGAGCCCGGCCTGCGTCAGCGCCTTCTTGAGGGTGTGGAAGATCTCCGACCCCCAGCGCACCGCCTCCGAGAGCGTCGGCGCGCCGACGGGCATCACCATGAACTCCTGGATGTCGATCGGGTTGTCCGCGTGCTCGCCGCCGTTGACGATGTTCATCATCGGCACCGGCAGGACATGCGCGGACGTGCCGCCCACGTAGCGGAAGAGCGGCTGCCCGACCGCCTCCGCCGCGGCCTTGGCCGTCGCCAGCGAGACGCCCAGTATCGCGTTGGCGCCCAGGCGGGACTTGTTGGGCGTGCCGTCGAGCTCGATCATCGCGGCGTCCACGGCGCCCTGCTCGGTGGCGTCGAACTCGACCAGGGCCTCCGCGATCTCGCCGTTCACCGCGTCCACGGCGCCGCGCACGCCCTTGCCGCCATAGCGCTCCGCGTCGCCGTCGCGCAGCTCGACGGCCTCGTAGGCGCCGGTGCTCGCCCCGGAGGGCACGGCGGCGCGGCCCATGGAGCCGTCCTCGAGCGTGACGTCGACCTCGACCGTGGGGTTGCCCCGGCTGTCGAGGATCTCGCGTGCGTGGATGTCGATGATGGCGGTCATGGGGTCCTCCTGCGGGGCTCGCGCTCCCATACCCCGCGGCGCCGCGGGCGGCTAGCGCGGCGCGGCGACCGCCGAGGCGACGGGCCGCCGCCGCTCGCGCACCATCGCGTAGAGGCCCGATCCGATGACCAGCGCGGCGCCCGTCCAAGCCATCGGCTCCGGGAACTCGTCGAAGAGGACGATGCCCAGGATCGCCGCGAACACGAGCCGCGAATACCGCAGCGGCGCCACGACGGAGAGCTCTCCCACCCGCATCGAGACGGTCACCGCGTAGTAGCCGACCGTCCCCAGGACGACGAGCCCCGCCAGGGACGGCCAGTCCGCGGGCGGCGGCGCGCGCAGCGGATCGCCCAGCGCCAGGTAGATCAGCCCGCCCGGCAGGATCGCGAGGTATCCCCAGGCGCTGAGCTGCAGGGAATGGACCTCGTCCGGCACCATGCGCGTCGCGATGTCCCGCGCGGCGAGGGCGAAGGTCGCGCCGACGGCCAGGAGGAGCGCCGGATCGAACGCCGTAGACCACGGCGCCAGGATGAGGAGCACGCCCGCGAACCCGGCGATGACCGCGCTCCAGCGGCGCCAGCCCACCCGCTCGCCGAGGAAGAACGCCCCTCCCGCCACCAGCACGAGGGGCGCGGCCTGCAGGATCGCCGAGACCGTGGCGAGCGGCGCCAGCGCCAGCGCCTTGATGAAGAGGAAGCCCGCGACGGCTTCGGCGCCGCACCGGATGAGGACGGTGGGGTGGAGCGCGCGCCGGTCGAGGAGGGGCGCGCCCGCCCGCGCGGCCAGGGCCCAGAACACCGCCGTGCCCCCGGCGCCCAGGACCAGGATCACCTGCGCGGTCGAATAGGTGCCGGAGAGCGCCTTGATCGCCGCGTCCTCGAGCGCGAAGGCCGCCATCGCAAGCAGCATCAGGGCGATGCCGCGGGGGTTGTCGGTATGGCGGGCCGGGGCGGTCATGGCGCCGGCATGGACCCGCCCCGCGCCCCGGTCCAGCGCCGGCGGCGTATGGATACGGCCCGCGGCCCCCGCCCGCGCGTCATGGCCCGCGCGTCACAGGAGGTCGGGCTCGGCCCCGAAGCGGCGGGCGACGCGCGCGACCGTCAGGCCCTGCACCAGGATGGAGAAGATCACGACCACGTAGGTCGCCGTCAGGATCAGGGGCGTCCACTCCCCCTCCGGCAGCGAGAGGGCCAGCGCGATGGAGATGCCGCCCTTGATCCCGCCCCAGGTCATGATCGGGATCACCCCCTGGGAGAAGCCGCGGAACGGCTTGAGGATGATCACCGGCACCGCGACCGCCGTCAGGCGCCCGAGGAGGGCCAGCCCGATGGAGAGGACGCCCGCGATCACGAAGTCCAGCTCGAAGGCGACGGCGAAGACCTCCACCCCGATCATCAGGAACAGGACGGCGTTGAGGATCTCGTCGATCAGCTTCCAGAACGCGTCGAGATAGGCGCGCGCGTTCTGCGACACGCCGCCGCGCCGCTCGGTCGCGTCCCCGATCAGGAGCCCTGCGCAGACCGCCATGATCGGCGCGCTGACGTGCAGGAGGACCGCGAGCTGGTAGCCGCCGAAGGCGAGCGCGAGCGTGAGCAGCACCTCGAGCGAATAGTCCTCGATCCGCCGCATCAGGCGATAGGTGAGCCAGCCCAGCACGAGGCCCAGCGCCGCGCCGCCGCCCGCTTCCTGCACGAAGAGGATCGCCGCGCCCTCGATCGCGCCCCCGCCCGCGGCGTGCTCGCCGCCGTGCGCGTCCCCGCCCGGGAAGGCGAGGCCGACGAGCACGAGGAACACGACGTAGGCGACCCCGTCGTTGAAGAGCGATTCGCCCGCGATCTTGGTCTCCAGGCTGCGGCGCAGGCCCGCGTCCTTCAGGACGCCGAGCACCGCAACCGGGTCCGTCGGCGTGACGATGGCGCCGAACACCAGCGCCACCAGGAGCGGCGCCCCGGTGATCCAGGAGAAGCCGACCCCCACCAGCGCGGTCGAGAGCGCGACCCCCAGCGTCGCCATGAGGAACACCACGCGCCAGTTCTCGCGCAGGTCGCGCAGCTTGACGTGCAGCGCGCCCGCGAAGAGGAGGAGCCCGAGCATCCCCTCCAGGAGGGCGTCCGAGAACTCGAGCGCGTCGACCTGCGCCCGGATCGCCGGCCCGATCGCGAGCGCCGGGGAGAGCGCGTCCACCCCGAGGAGGACGATCGAGGCCGCGAGGCTCACCACCAGGATCCCGATCGCCGTGGGCAGGCGCAGGAACAGGTGGTTCACCGCCCCGAACAGGCCCGCGAGCACGAGGAGGAGGGAGGCGATCTGCAACAGGGTCATGGGCGGGCCTTCGGCTATGCGCGCGCAGCCCTAGCGCGCGCGGCGCCGCGGCGCACGCCCCCTTGCAACCCGCGCGCCCGGGCCGGAGACCGGGCCCATGCGGCCCCGTCCCTCCATCGACGCGTTCGGCGCGGCGTCCCTGACGCTCTTCTCGCTCGTGCTGGCGCTCAACCAGGTGCTGATCGCGATCGTGAACGGGGGGTTGCAGCCGGTGTTCTTCGCCGGGATCCGCTCCGTCCTCTCGGCGCTGGTGATCGCGCTCCTGATGGCGGCGCGCGGGCGGCGGATCGCGTTCGGCCGGCGGCACCTGGGCCCCGGCCTCGCCATCGGCGCGGTCTTCGCGGCGGAGTTCGTGTGCCTCTTCCTCGCGCTCGATCTCACCACCGTGACCCGCACGAGCGTGATCTTCTACTCCATGCCGGTCTGGCTCGCGGTGATCGGCCATGTCGTCCTGCCCGGCGAGGCGATGACGCGCGCCAAGGCGCTCGGCCTCGCGCTCGCCTTCGCGGGGGTGGCCTGGGCGATCGCGATGCGCGGCACGGGCGCGGGCGGCTCGCTGGCCGGGGACGTCCTCGCGCTGGGCGGCGCGCTGTGCTGGGCGGGCATCGCCCTCATCGCGCGGGGCACCCGCTTCCGGGAGGTGCCCCCCGACCTGCAGATCCTGTGGCAGCTCGCGGTCTCGGCGCCGATCCTGCTCCTGGCCTCGCTCGCCTTCGGCCCCTGGCTGCGCGCGTTCGAGCCGTGGATGGCGGCCCCCGTCGCGGCGCTCGTCGCGGTCTCCTCGCTGGGGTTCCTGTTCTGGCTCTGGCTGCTGACGATCTATCCGGCCTCCGGCGTCGCGGCGTTCGGCTTCCTCGCCCCGGTCTTCGGCGTCGCGCTCGGCTGGGGCCTGCTCGGGGAGGAGGTGGGCCCGTCGATCCTGGTCGCCGGCGCCCTCGTGGTCGCGGGGCTGGTCCTGGTGAACCGTCCGGCCCGGCCGGCCGCCGCCGCTCAGGTGCCGCAGAAGGTCGCGCGCACCTCCTCGCCCGGGGCGGGCGGGCGGGCGTAGTCCGCGGTGAGCGGCCCGTCCTCGTAGGGCGCCGCGAGGGCGCGGGTCAGCGCCTCGAACGGCGCCATGTCGCCCCGCGTGGCCGCGGCGATCATCGCCTCCACGCGGTGGTTGCGCGGGATCACCGCCGGCGAATGGGCGCGCATCGAGGCGCCGGGATCGCCCCCCTCCCGTGACAGCCGCGCGCGCCAGCCGGGCAGCCAGTCCGCGAGCGCCTCCGGCGCCTCGTCCGCCGCCAGCGCGCGGAAGGTGATCGTGAAGTCGGCCCCCGCCGCCGCCATCCGGTCCAGCAGCCCCTCGATGAGGGCGAGGTCCCCGTCCTCCGCCGCCACGAGGCCGATCTTGGCCCGGAACAGGCGCAGCCACTCGGCCCGGTAGGCGGGCGCGAACCCGTCCACCGCCGCCTGCGCCTCGGGGATGCCGGCCTCCCCGCCCATCAGCGGCAGGAGCGAGGTCGCGAGCTGCGCCATGTTCCACGCCGCGATGGAGGGCTGGCGCCCGTAGGCGTAGCGCCCGGCCATGTCGATCGAGGAGAAGACCTTGGCCGGGTCGTAGGCGTCGAGGAAGGCGCAGGGCCCGTAGTCGATGGTGATCCCGCCGACATGGGCGTTGTCGGTGTTCATCACCCCGTGCACGAACCCCAGCGACATCCACCGCGCCACGAGCCGGGCCTGCGCGTCCACCGCGGCGCGCAGGAGGCCCGCCGCGCCCTGCGCCCCGGGGTGGTGGCGGGCGATGGCGAGGTCGGCCAGCGCTCGGAGCGCCTCCTCGTCCCCGCGCACGGCGAAGTACTGGAACGTCCCCACGCGCAGATGCGAGGGCGCGGTGCGGACCAGGATCGCGCCGGGCAGGGCGCCGTCCTCGCGCAGGACGCGCTCGCCGGTCGCGACCGCCGCCAGCGCCCGCGTCGTCGGCACGCCGAGCGCGTGCATCGCCTCCGACAGGACGTATTCGCGCAGCACCGGGCCGAGCGCGGCGCGCCCGTCCCCCCCGCGGGAGAAGGGCGTGCGCCCCGAGCCCTTGGTCACGACCTCCACCGGTCCGTCCGGCCCCTCCGCGAGGCCCAGCACGTGCGCGCGCCCGTCGCCGAGCTGCGGGACGAACCCCCCGAACTGATGCCCCGCATAGGCCGCCGCGACGGGCTCGGCGCCGGGCCAGGGGACGTTCCCGGTGAAGAGGCCGGGATGCGCCCGCAACGTCGCGGGGTCGAGGCCGAGCCTGCCCGCCAGCGCCTCGTTCAGGGCCAGCAGGCGGGGTTCGGCGACGGGCACCGGGTCCACCGCCACGGCGAGGCGCGGCTGGTCGGCGGGACGGGCGGGCGCGAGACGTGGCAGGGCGATGGGGTCCATGCCCTCCACCTAAGGCGGCGGCGGCGGGCGCGCCACCGGGGCACGCCGCGCGCCCGCCCGAGGGTCGCCGTCTCGAATGGCCGGGCCCGGTCGGCTCCGCGGGGGGCGCCGACCGGGCCGCGCTCGCCGGTCAGCCCTTGCGGCGCCGGAGGACGGCCATCCCGCCGAGGCCGGCGAGGAGGAGCGGCAGGCCGGCGGGCAGCGGGATGGCCGCCGCGACCGTGGGCACCCCCGTGACGCCGCCCTGCACGAGGAGGCTCCGGTCCGCGCCGAAGAACGGGTCCTCGTCGCCGCTCTCGGTGGCGAAGAAGCCGCTCGTGTTCGACAGGTCATCGACCGTGCGGAACACGAACGTGGCGAACCCGCTCACCGCCGAGAAGATGATCTCGTCGGCGCCCGAGGACGGATCGACCGCGATGTAGCTCTGGCCCGGCGTGAACGGGCCGAAGCCGGCCGTCGTCTGCACGCTGACGTTGGAGAACAGATTCTCGTCGGCGTCGTAGGTGAAGCCGCCGTTGACCGTGCCGCCATTGTCGAAGGCCATGTCCGTGAACGTGAAGTCCACCGGATCGGCGCCGGCCGCGGTCGCGGCGAGGGCGGCGAGGGTCGCCGCCGTGATGATCCTGATCATGATGTCGTTCCTGTCGTTGCCATTTCGGTGTGCGCCGGCCCGCCCGGTCGCGCGATGCGACTGGCGGGAGACCGACGGCACCATGAGGCGCGATCGCGTGACATCGAGAGTTTCGCCACTCGTCGAGAAAAGCCGCGGTCCGGTCACAATCTCCCGATCCGCTCCACGAGCAGGGCGAAGAATCCGTCCGCGTCGACGTCGCCGACGAAGGTCGCGTTGGGCGCGCGGTCCGTGACCCGCCACCAGTCGGCGACGGTCATGCCGCGGGTGAGGTCGGATCCGGTCTCGACCTCCACGTTGACGAAGCGCCCCGAGAACAGCTCCGGCGCCAGCAGCCAGGCGATGACGCAGGGATCGTGCAGCGGGGCGCCGATGCTGCCGTACTTCTCCTTGTCGAAGCGCTCGAAGAAGTCGGTCCAGGCGGCGACCATGCGGCCCGCCTCGGTCCCCATCGCGCGGAACGCCTCCACCCGCGCCGCGTTCGTCAGGGCCTTGTGCGTCACGTCGAGCGGCATGATCGTGATCGGGCGCCCGCAGGCGAGGACTTCTGCCGCGGCCTCGGGGTCGACGTAGACGTTGAACTCGGCCGCCGGGGTGATGTTGCCGACCTCGAAATAGGCGCCGCCCATGAGCACGACCTCCCGCACGTTGGGCAGGAGCTCGGGCGCCGCGCGGAACGCCAGCGCGAGGTTCGTCAGCGGCCCCAGCGCGCAGAGCGTGAGCCCGTCCGGCCCCGCCGCGCGCAGGTGCCGCACGATGGCGTCCACTCCGGGTTCGGGATCGAGGGGGCCGCGCGGCTCGGGCAAGGGCGGCCCGTCGAGGCCGGTCTTGCCGTGCACGTGCTCGGCCGTGCGCAGGGGCCGCTCGAGGGGCCGGTCGGCGCCCGCGTGGACGGGCACGTCCGGCCGGCCTCCGAGGTCGCGCACGATCCGCGCGTTCCGCTCCGTCAGGGCCAGGGGCACGTTGCCCGCCACCGCCACGATGGCGCGCACCTCGATCTCATCCGGCGAGGCGAGCGCCAGGAGGATCGCGACCGCGTCGTCCTGGCCGGGATCGGTGTCGATGAGGATCGGGCGGGGGGGCATGGGCGTCTCCGTCGTCGACCGCCCGCGTCTTCTCCCACCAAGCGGGGCGGAACGCGAGGGGGCGGTCCCGCCGCCCCGCGGCCTGCGCGCCCTGCCGGGCCTTGCCCGCTGCGCGGGCATCGGCCGGCCGCTGCGCTGGCATGGCGCCCGGGCGCGGGGCCTCCGCCGGAGCGGATCAGAGGCGCCGGATGCGCAGCCGCGTGATCCGGTTTGCGATGCGTTCGGCGACCTCGAAGCGGAAGCCGTGGAAGCTGAACACCTGGCCGCTCGCGGGGATCGTCTGCGCCTCGTGGATGACGAGGCCCGCGACGGTGTTGGCCTCCTCGTCGGGCAGGGTCCAATCGGCCGCGCGGTTCAGGTCGCGGATGGTCATCGCCCCGTCCACCACCAGCGTGCCGTCCGCCAGGCGGCGCAGCTCGTCGCCCCCGACCTCGTCGTACTCGTCGGTGATCTCGCCGACGATCTCCTCGAGGATGTCCTCGAGCGTGATGAGCCCCTGCAGCGCGCCGTACTCGTCCACCACGAGCGCGAAATGCGTGTGCCGGCGCAGGAACTGCCGCATCTGGTCGTCGAGCGTCGTCGTCTCGGGCACGAAATAGGGGGGCAGGGCGACCTCGCGCACGTCGAACGCCGCGAGCCCGGAGGGCGAGGCGTCGGGGCCCCGCACGAGCCGGTCGACGGCGCGCAGGAGGTCCTTGGCGTGCACGAGGCCGATCACGTTCTCGGGCTCGCCGTCGAACACCGGCAGGCGCGTGTGGCGCGACTGGAGGCACTGGGTCAGGATCGCCTGCGGGTCGCCGGCCGCGTCGATCATCTCGATCCCCGACCGGTGGAGCATGACCTCCTCCACGGTGCGGTCCGCGAGGTCGAGCGCGCCCAGGATGCGGTCGCGGTCCTCCTTCTCGACGGTGCCCTCGGAATGGCCGAGCTGGAGGGCGCCGGCGATCTCCTCGCGCACGGCGAGGACGTCGGCGTCCGGGTCCGTCGCGACGCCGAAGAGGTAGAGGATGCCGCGCACCAGCCAGCGCACCGCGCCCACGACCGGCGCGAACACCCGCACCACGACCGCGATCGGCCCGGAGACGAGGGCCGCGGCCCGCTCGGCGTTGGTGATCGCGTAGGTCTTCGGCAGGACCTCCGCGAAGATCAGGACCAGCAGCGTCATCACCAGCGTCGCCAGCGCCACGCCCGATTCGCCGAACACCCGTGTGAAGAGCGCGGTCGCCAGCGACGCGGCCAGGATGTTCACCAGGTTGTTGCCCAGGAGGACCGAGCCGATCAGGCGCTCGTTGTCCTCCGTGATCCGGAGCGCGCGCACGGCGCCGGCCTCGCCCGCGTCGGCGCGGGACTTCAGCTTGCCGCGCGAGGCCGCCGTGAGCGCCGTCTCCGAGCCCGAGAAGAAGCCCGACAGCACCAGGAGGAGGACGATCGCGCCCGAGGTGATCCAGAAGGCGGCGTCCATGTGTCCTCCATCCCGCGAGGGGCAGCGTTACCGCGCGGGGCCCCCGACGGGCAAGGGACGGCTCATCGTCCCGTCGCGAGCGGATGGCGGGTCAGGACCAGCTCGCGCAGCCGCGCCTCCAGGACATGGGTGTAGATCTCGGTCGTCGCCACGTCGGCGTGGCCGAGCAGCGTCTGGATCGAGCGGAGATCCGCGCCCCGCGCCAGCAGGTGCGTGGCGAAGGCGTGGCGCAGGGCGTGGGGCGTCACCTCGCCGGGTGGCACCCCGGCCGCGACGGCGATCTCCTTGACGAGGCCGTGGAACCGGTGCCGCGTCAGGTGCCCCGCCGCGCCGCGCGAGGGGAAGAGGAACGGCGTGGGCGCGCGCTCGGCCGCGGCGTCGCGCAGCGCCAGCCAGGCGGCGAGATGCGCGCGCGCCTCGGGCGTGAGCGGGACGAGCCGCTCCCGACCGCCCTTGCCGCGCACCAGGAGCATCCGGGGATCGCCCCGCGCCGCCGCGGCCGGCAGCGAGACGAGCTCCGTCGCGCGCAGGCCCGTCGCGTAGAGGACGTGAAGGAGGCAGGCGTTGCGCGCGCGCGCGGCGTCGGTCGGGCCGTGCCCTTCGGCGGCGGTCAGCATGCGCGCCACCGCGTCCTCGTCCAGGGTGCGGGGCAGGCGGCGCGCCCGGCCGGGGCCCTTGATGCGGATGGCCGGATCGTCCCCGCGCCAGCCCTCCTCGAAGGCGAAACGGTGGAGCGCGCGGATCGAGGCGAGGCGCCGCGCGCGCGTGGCCCGCGCCAGGCCCTGCGCCTCGCAATGGACGAGGTAGCCCTCGACCGCGCCGCGCTCCGCCGTGGCGGGGGACGCGCCGCGCCGGCCGAGCCAGCCGGCGTAGTCCTTCAGGTCTCGTCCATAGGCGAGGAGCGTGTTGCGCGCCGCTCCCGCCTCGGCCGCCTGCGCGTCGAGGAAGGTCGCGATCCAGAGGCCTGGCGTGCCCGGCGCCGTCATGCCGCGTCCCGGCCGATCAGGAGCTCGAGCGCCGCCCGGCGCGCCGCGCCCTCCAGCCCGTTGGCCCGCAGGAAGGCCAGCGCGCCGGTGAGGCGCCGCCGGTCGCCCGAGGCCCCGTGCGCCAGATCCTCCAGCGCCAGGAGGATCGCCTCGCCCAGGCGCCCCTCGCGCGCCCGGAGCGCCAGCCGCTCGGGCACCTGGGCCGCGGGGGCGAAGGCGGCGCCGACCTCGTCCAGGGTCGCGCCCTCGGGCGGCAGCCCCCGCGCCACGCGGCGGGCCGCGTCCAGGCCGGCGCCCCCCGCCGCGGGCCAGGCCGCCGCCGCGGCCTCGTACTCCGCCGACAGCAGGCCGAGCGTCAGCGCCGCTTCGTGCGCGCCGGGCGACAGCTCGTGCCGCGCGATCAGGGGGTAGAGCGCGTCCGCCATCCCCGGTAGGAGGCCCGCGCGCTCCAGGGCGCCCACCGCCTCGGGCAGCGCGGCGCTCACCGCGTCGGGATTGTCCGCGATGAGCGCGGCATCGAGCGCGCGAACGGCCCGCACCCGGTCCCAGACCCCGCCCGAGGCGGAGGCCCGCTGGGCGGTGTAGAGATCCAGGAGGCGCGCGCCCTCGAGCGCCGCGGCCCGCACGAGGCGCTCGGCCGCCTCGAGCTGCGCCTTGCGCCCCGACAGGGCCCGCAGATCCGCGCGCGCGAAGGGCGTCGGCAGCGACCGCGTCGGGATCGGCGCGCCGAGCGCCTCGTAGAGCCGAAACTGGAGGGGCGTGGGCCGGCCGGGCGCGGGCGGCGGCGGCCCCGCGAGGTCCGGGTCGAGGAAGGCGGCCAGGAGCTCGGCGTCGAGCGCGTCCAGCCGGCCGAGCGCGCGCGCCCCGTCGAACACGGTCGCGGCCGCCGGCCAGTCCCCCGCCCGCACGAGGCAGAAGACGCGCCGTGCGTAGTCGCCCTCGCTGTCCGGCCCCGGGTCCACGTTGCGGCAGGCCCTGGCCTCGTCCCCGAGCAGGAGCGCGACGTCGAAGGCCGCGCGTCGCAGGGCGGGCGTGCGCGCGCCGGTCCGGTCGGCCAGGGCGGCGGCGGCGTCGAGCTGGCCGCGCGCGGTCAGGCGCGCGAGCCGCGCGGCCAGGAGCGCGTCGGCGCCGCCCGTGGGCGGATCGGCCTCCGACAGCATCGCCGCGCGCTCCAGCAGGATGGCCGCGCGCGGCCCGTCCTCGGGCAGGGCGGCGATGCGTCGGGCGAGGGCGTCCGCGTCCGAGCGGGCCCAGAGGTCCCTGGGCAGCCCGGTCACCGCCGGGGGCAGGATGCCGGCCGACCCGGTGCCGGCCGCGCCGAGCGGCGCGACGGTCACCGTCCCGGTGCGCACCCCGCCGGTCACCGGGGCCTCGGCCCCCTGCGCCCGGGCGCCGTCCGCGAGCATCGCGCCGGCCAGGGCCGCCGCGATCGCGAGGGGACGGGACGCCGCGCGATCAGCCACCGTCGCCCGCGGCCTCGCCCGGCGCCCCGTCCGGCGCCCCGTCCGGCGCGTCGCCCGGCGCGTCGTCCGATGGGCGAGCGGCGGGCGCGCCGGCCGCGTCCAGGTCGACGGGCACGCGCCGCTCCCCGGTCTGGGGCGACATGTCGCCGAGATAGGCATAGGCCGCCAGCGCGGCGAGCCCGAGGGCCGCCAGCACCAAGAGCACCTTCAGCAGTCGCACCATACGGACCCTGCCCCCATCGCCCCGGACGCGCGGCCGCCGGGGCCGCGCCCCGCCGGGATGACGCATTTCGATATGGCATCCAAGCCCGCGCCGGGGCATTCGTCTCATCCTGCCGGAAGGGAGCCACGCCGTGACCCGCGCCATGCCGATCCCGCCGCTCTCGGGCCCCGCGCCGGCCGCCGATCCCGCGCCGGGCCGCTGGGTCGTGCTGGTCGGCCTGATGGGGGCGGGCAAGTCCGCCGTCGGCCGCGCGCTGGGCGCGCTCACCGGCCGCCTCCATCTCGACGCGGACGACGAGATCGAGGCCGCCGCCCGCGCCACCATCCCCGAGATCTTCGCCCGCGACGGCGAGCCGTTCTTCCGCGCCCGCGAGGCGGAGGTGGTCGCCCGCGTCCTCGCCGGCCCGCCCGGCATCCTCTCCACCGGCGGCGGCGCCTGGATGAGCGCCGAGGTCCGCGCCCTCGTCGCCGCGCGCGGCGTCTCCGTCTGGCTGCGCGCCGATCTCGACACGCTCTGGCCGCGGGTGCGGGGGCGCTCGCACCGCCCCTTGCTGCGCGGCGCAGACGGGCGCTCGGTCCTGGCGCGGCTCATGTCCGAGCGGGAGGACCGCTACGCCCTGGCGGACCTCGTCGTCGACTCGCACCCGGGCCGCGGCGTGGCCGAGACGGCGCAGGACGCGCTCGGCGCCCTCCTGGCGCGGGCCGCGCCGTGAGCGCGGCGCCCCGCACCGTGCGCGTGCCCCTGCCGGGCCGCGCCTACGACATCCGGATCGGGCAGGGGCTCATGCCCCTCGCCGCGCGGGACATCGCCGCGATGGCGGCCGGCGCCGGCGCGGCGATCGTCACCGACGAGACCGTCGCCGCCCTCCACCTGCCGGCCCTGCGCGCCGCCCTCGCGGCCGAGGGGGTGGACGCGCCCGCCCTCGTCCTGCCGCCCGGGGAGGGCACCAAGTGCTGGGCCGAGCTGCAGCGCACGGCCCTGTGGCTCCTGGACGCCCGGATCGAGCGCGGCGGCGTCGTGATCGCGCTCGGCGGCGGGGTGATCGGGGACCTCGCGGGCTTCGCCGCCGCCATCGTGCGCCGCGGCGTGCGCCTGGTGCAGGTCCCGACCACGCTCCTGGCGCAGGTCGACAGCTCCGTGGGCGGCAAGACCGGCATCAACGCGCCCCAGGGCAAGAACCTGATCGGCGCCTTCCACCAGCCCGCCGCCGTCTATTGCGACGTGGGCCTCCTGGGCACGCTGCCGCGCCGCGACGTGCTCGCGGGATACGGCGAAGTGGTGAAGTACGGCCTCCTCGGCGACGCCGCCTTCTTCGAATGGCTCGAGGCGAACGGGCCCGCCCTCGCCGCCGGCGACGCCGACCTGCGCGCCCGGGCGGTCGAGCGGTGCTGCGAGATGAAGGCCGGGATCGTGCTGCGCGACGAGCGCGAAGGCGGCGAGCGCGCGCTCCTGAACCTCGGGCACACCTTCGGCCACGCGCTGGAGGCGGCCACCGGATACTCGGAGCGGCTCCTCCACGGCGAGGGGGTGGCGATCGGCTGCGGTCTGGCCCTCGACCTCTCGGCGCGGCTGGGCTCGGGCAGCCAGGAGGACGCGCCCCGCTACGCCGCCCACCTCGCGGCCATGGGCATGACCCGCGGCCTCGCCGACATCCCCGGCGCGCTGCCCGGCACCGACGCGCTCGTCGAGCTCATGGGGCAGGACAAGAAGGTGGAGCGCGGCCGGCTCCGCTTCGTCCTGACGCGCGGGATCGGGGCGGCGTTCGTCGCGGACGACGTGCCGATGGAGGCCTTGCGCGCCGTCCTGGAGGAGGCCCGCCCCTAGGGCCCCCTCGAGAAGGCCCGCCGCCTCGATGGCCGGGCCCGGGAAGAGAGGCCCGCGCCGTTGGCCTCACAGCCCCCGCCAGCGCAGCGGCCGCGCCGCCGCCGCGCAGCGGCGCGGCGCCCGGCCCAACCCTCGCAGGCCGCAGGCCGAGAGGGGCGGGAGCGCCTCCCTCCGCCGGTGCGCCTCGCTCAGAACGGGATCTCGTCGTCGTCGAGCCCGCCGCCGCCGCCGTAATCCGACCGCCCGCCGCCGCCCGACCCCCCGCCCGACCCGCCGCCGTAATCGCCCCGGTCGTCGCCGCCATAGCCGCCGCCGGACCGTCCGCCGCCGCCCCCGCCGCCCCCGCCGCCGCCGCCGTTACCGCCGCCGTCACCGCCGCGCCCGCCGATCAGGGTCATGTTGCCGGTGAACGGGCGCACGACGACTTCGGTGGAATAGCGGTCGTTGCCCGACTGGTCCTGCCATTTCCGCGTCTCGAGCTGGCCCTCGATATACACTTCCGAGCCCTTCTTGAGGTACTGCTCGGCGACGCGCCCGATCGGCTCGTTGAAGATCGCGACCGCGTGCCATTCGGTCTTCTCGCGCCGCTCGCCGGTCGACTTGTCCTTCCAGTTCTCGGACGTCGCCAGGCGCAGGTTCACCACCTTGCCGCCATTGCTGAAGGTCCGCACCTCGGGGTCGCGCCCGAGCCTGCCGACCAGGATCACCTTGTTCACGCCCGCCATCGCGCGCCCCTCCCTGCCTGTCGTCGGGCACCATCTATCGCGGCCCCCCGCCGAGCGCGAGGGGCGCGGCTTCCCCGATGGGCCCCCGTCCTGTACGGATGGCGGCGAACGGGATCACGTAGGGCGATCGGCGATGACGGCACGCGGGTTCGGATCCGCCCTCCTGATCGCGCTCTGCGCGGGCGGGCCGGCGGCGGCGGAGGGGCTGAACCTCTCGACCAAGGGCCGCGCGGAGATCGGCTCGCAGTTCTCCGTCCTCGACCGGCGCGGCGCGACGCAATACGCCGCCTCGGCGCGCCTGCGCCCCGTCACCACGATCGTCGCGCCCGCGATCCCGAGCTATGCGGGCCGCTATGCCGGCCCGCATCTGGCGCTCGCCGAGGCCGCCGCGCGACGCCACGGGATCCCCGCCGACCTCTTCGCACGGCTCGTCCAGCAGGAATCGGGGTGGAATCCCGCCGCCGTGAGCCACAAGGGCGCCATCGGCCTCGCGCAGCTCATGCCCGGCACCGCCCGCCGCCTCGGCGTCGATCCCACCATCCCGGCGCAGAACCTCGACGGCGGCGCGCGCTACCTGCGCATGCAATACGACACGTTCGGCACCTGGCGTCTCGCGCTCGCGGCATACAATGCCGGCCCCGGCGCGGTGGAGCGCCATGGCGGCATCCCCCCCTACCGCGAGACCCAGGGCTACGTCCGCGCCATCCTCGGCTAGCGCGCCGCGCGCAGCGAATCGCCCAGCGTCTCCGGTCCGTCCCCGTCGTGGAGCACCGGGATGATCCGGTAAGCCGCGTTCACCAGGCAGAAGACCGCGAACCCCAGCAGGCCCACGCACATGGCCACCACCAGCACCTGGCCGAAGGGCTGCGACTGGAGCCACTCGAACACCTTCCCGATGCCGCCCGCCTCGCTCGAATCGGCCCGCAGGCCGGCCAGCGCCAGGAGGCCGCCGGCGACGGTCACCAGCACCGCCTGCGCCGCGACCCCGGCCCGCAGCACCCCGTTCCACCGGCGCGTCGCCTCGTTGGCGAAGAGGTGGTCGCGATACTCGGCCGTCCAGGCCTTGCGCGCGTAGTACACCCCCGCGGCGACCGTCAGCAGGCCGCCGGCCATCACGATCCAGCGCCCGCCCGGCATCTCGAGCACGGCCTGCACCGCTCCGGCCACGCCCCCGCCCCCGGAGCCGCCATCCTCGGAGCCCGGTCCGCCGAGCACCCCCGCGATCCCGAAGGCGAGCGCCCCGTGGACCAGCCCGGTCACCACCATTCCGAGGCGCGCGACGATGCCCTTCGCCTGCGCGCCATAGGCCTCCAGGTCGAAGGCGGCGTCGATCAGCCGCCAGATCGCGTAGGCGACGAGGCCGACGGCCGCCGCGATCACCGCGGCCCGGCCGAGCGCCTGATCCGAGAGCGCGGCCATCGCCGAGGCCGTGCCCTGCGCCTGGCCCCCGCGCCAGATCGCCCAGAGCGAAATCCCGGCCACGATGACGTAGGTCAGGCCGCGCCCGGCATAGCCCGCCCGCATCACGGGCAGCACCCAGTCCAGCCACCCGCGTCCGTCCTTCGCCATGCGCCGTCCTCCCTGCTTCTGGGTCGAACGCCGGCGAGGCGCTGCGAGGTCCATGATGCCGTCGTCCGAAAGGCGCCGCGCGCCATCGGTCCAAGGACGCGGCACCCGCCTGCGATCCCCAGGAGGCGGGCGCGCTCGTCCTCCGTCGGCGCGCCGCGCATGTGGATCACGCGCGAGACGGATCGCTCGTCAGGGCGTCGCCTTTCGCGTCCGCGGCAGGTGCCGAAAGGTGGATCATGTCGACGGACGCGGCCCGAGGCACGAGGCCCCGGCGGCGGGGGTGGAGCCGGATCGCCGTCGATGGGAGGGCCGCAACCCTCGCGGCGCGCAGCGCGCGGGGCAGGGCTCCGGTCGGTCCCGCCATGGCCGCCGGCTCGCCGGCGCGCAGCGCATGCGCGGCCCGGGTGGGACGTCCTGCAGGACGCGTCCCGTCGCGCCTCGACCGGGCGGCGATCACCCCACGGCGCATGCCGCGTCCGCCGGCCGGGCCGGAAGGTGGTGCGCATCGCCGAGCGCCGCGAGGCCCGTCGCGTGATGCGCGGCGAGGCACACGCCGTTCGCCTCGTCGCTTCCGGCCATCTCGTCCACGGGGCGTGCAGGGGCTGGAGCGCGGCGCTCAGGTTCCGCGGCGCCCCCGCCCTGCGGACCTCGGGGTCGTCGCCCACAATGGCGCGCGGGTCGGTGAACGGCCGGCCCCGGGGGAAGACCTCCGCAGCGCGGTCCCGCTCGGTCCCCTCGATCGAGGCGCCGGACCGCTCCGGGACGGGCGCGGGATCGAAGGTCGCATCGATCGCGGCGGCGCCGCGCACCTCGGGCATCCGCGCCGACCGGAAGCCACGAGCCGAGGCCCCCCGCCCGTGGCGCCTCGACGGCTCGGGCGAGGCTGACGACGTGTCCTCGACTGGTGGGGTTCCTGAGCTCGCCGCACGACCGTCCGAAACCCGCGATATCGAATCGCGGTCCCTCAATCGCCGCCCTGGCGCGCGCGCTAACCTGGAGGGCTGCGTTGGCCGAAGACCCGGGGCGCTGCCCCGGACCCCGGGATATTTTCGTCAAGATGAGGGGGCGTTAAGGCGCCCTTAACCATCCGCGTGGGAAGGGTCGGGGGTGGTATAGGCGGGGACGCCGATGACCGCTCAAGGTGAGGGCGCCCTGTCCAATCCCTCGGGGCAGGGCGCTTCTTCGCTCTTCATCTTGATCGAAGTATCCCCGCCGGAGGCGCATCGGCGGGCGGTCGATCCCCCGCCCGTCCGGGACCGCCCCTCGGCCCGGGCATCGGCGCTGAATTGCCGCCAGGCAAGAGGCCCGGCCCAAGGGGCGCAGGCCGAAGGCCGAGCCGCGCGGGAGCTTCCCCTCCGGCAACGGCGCTGCATCGAACGGATCGCGCGACAGCCTCTGGTGCCGGGCCTGCGTCGTCGTGACCTGATCCTGCAGCCTGATGGAGACGTCCTCGCCCGCCGGGGATGCCAGCGCCTCGACGCGCGGGACCGTTCCGGCCTGGACGGACCCGCCGGACGCGCCCGTCAGCGCGTGGCCCGGATAGGCCAGGAGGCGCCACTCGTCGCCTTGGCCGACGCCGCGCATAGGGCGGCCCTGCGTCCGGGCGAGGAGCTAGGGGCGCAGGATATGCGCGCCCGCGCTCGGCTCCGGGGTCAACGCCCTGCGACGCGGCGTCACCATGTCCTCCATCACGTGCCCATGCCCGAGGCCCGTCGCATTCACCATGTCGGGCCGAGGCGCGCCCGAGCCGATCGACCGGGTGCGTCTCATATCGCGGCAGGTGCCGTCGGCATCGATCGGGCCGCTGTCGAAGGCGACGATCCCGCCCGGGCGCATCCTGCGCGGATCGCGGTCCCGAACCAGGGGGTCGTCCGCGGGCCGGGGGCAAGGAGCCGCGTCTCGACCCCCTCGCCGCCGCGCCGGGGGTTCGCCGCGTGGGGCACGGCCCGGATGTCGTCCTCGGTCAAGTGTCGGCCGGGGATCTCCGCGCGCGCGAACGTCCCCATCTTCGTCATCGAGGCCTCGCAGGCACGGGCCGCGGAGCCCATCGCCGTGATCTCCGCCGGGCCTTCATGGAGCGGGGCGTCCCCGTCGCCTTCGGTCGCGGTCCTGCCGCGGGCGTCCATCCCATCGGGTCCGGCATGACGATCATGCCCGCGCCGGCGCGGACCTCCGCCACGAGGGGGCGCGCGGACGAGACCACCGCGTCGAAGGGATTTCAGGGTGTCATGCGCCCGTCCGCGCGGTGCGCGCCGGCGCGGACCGGAGTGCGGCCGTCCGAGAGCTGCATGTCGTCCGAATCGGGCGCGGCGCGACCCTGGGGCGGGTCGAACACGATCAGGGCATCGAGACCCCGTGCGGCCGCGGGCGCCGTCAAGCGCGCCAACCGGAAGGAGGGCATCGCGCGAGCTCCGCCTCGCGACGCCCCGCGGCGGTGCGTTCGGCGCGGGCGCGGGCGGGCGGCCCGATCTCGGCGCGGCCGCCGTCATCCGCGGCCCCGTCGCCCAAGTCGCGCCCTCGGGCTCGGATCGATCTTGCGCGGAACGCCTAGATGCCGGTTGATCGGCGCGGTCGCCCGGCGTCCGGGGTCGCGGCTAGTGGAGGGGTCCGCCCGCCCGATCGTCAACGGAGCCGGCGTCGTTTTGCGGGAGTGACGTGTCCATGCAGGAGCCCGCGCCGGACCGGCGAGAGATCGAGGTCGCGCCCCCCGGCCTGCCCGGCGTCCGGCCCATGCGGCCCGGCGACTGGCTGCGGGCGGATGGGGACTTCGCCGGCACGATGGCGCTGCGCGCGCAGCTCGTGGCGGATCGCCGCGACGCCGTCCTGGGCGCGATGCCGGGATCGAAGGCGGCCGTGCGCGCGGCTCTCGCCCGCGTGCTGGAGGAGCTGCGCCGCATGCCGGGCTACGCCATCGGCCCCGAGGATCTCGTCCGCCCGGACGGCGGGCGCGTCGACCTCTCGGCCGATCCGCTCGAGGTGCTCGCCCTCGCGGTGCAGGAGGACGTGTGCGTCATGGAGCGCGGGGAGGAGGGCGTCCACGTGCTCGTGGCGGCCGCGCTGTGTTTCCCTTCGGAGTGGACGCTGGCCGAGAAGCTTGGCCGCGGCCTCCCGGCGATCCACGCGCCCGTGGCTTCCTACGATCCGGCGATCGCCAGGCGGGTGCAGCGCCTCTTCGACGGGCTGCGCCCGGGCAGCCCTCTGGAGCGGTCCAACGCGCACCGCCACGATGCCGGCCACCGCCATGCGCCCAGGAGGGAGGCCGAGCCGAAGGCGCGCGCGCTCGGCGCGCGGTGGTTGCGCCGCGAGCGGCAGTGCCTGATGGGCCTCGGGCCCGGCCGCGGCGGGCCGGCCCTGTTCACCATCCGCACCTACATGACGCCGATCCCCTGAACGCGAAGGGGCGCCCCGAAGGACGCCCCCAGGCCGCTTTCCGGGCCGGTCAGCAGCTATAGTACATCTTGAACTCGATCGGATGGGGGGTGTGCTCGTAGGCGTAGATCTCCTCCCATTTGAGCTCCATGTAGCCGGCGATCTGGTCGGCCGTGAACACGTCGCCCGCCAGGAGGAACGCGTGGTCCTTCTCCAGCTCGTCGAGGGCCTCGCGCAGCGACGCGCAGACGGTGGGGATGCCGGCGAGCTCCTCGGGGGGCAGGTCGTAGAGGTCCTTGTCGTTGGCCTCGCCGGGGTGGATCTTGTTCTGGATCCCGTCCAGCCCGGCCATCAGCAGCGCCGAGAACGCGAGGTAGGGGTTCGCCGACGGGTCGGGGAAGCGCGCCTCGACGCGCTTGGCCTTCGGGGATTCCGCCCACGGGATCCGGACGCAGCCCGACCGGTTGCGCGCCGAGTAGGCCCGCAGCACGGGCGCCTCGAACCCGGGGATCAGGCGCTTGTAGGAGTTCGTAGCGGGGTTGGTGAACGCGTTGAGCGCCTTGGCGTGCTTGAGGATGCCGCCGATGAAGTAGAGCGCCTCGTCCGAGAGGTCGGCGTACTTGTCGCCGGCGAAGATCGGGGCGCCGTCCTTCCAGATCGACATGTTGACGTGCATGCCGGTGCCGTTGTCGCCCGCGATGGGCTTGGGCATGAACGTCGCCGACTTGCCGTAGGCGTGCGCGACGTTGTGGATGACGTACTTGTACTTCTGAAGCTCGTCGGCCTGCTTGGTCAGGCTGTCGAAGATGAGCCCGAGCTCGTGCTGGCAGGACGCGACCTCGTGGTGGTGCTTGTCCACCTTCATGCCGATGCGCTTCATGGTGCTCAGCATCTCGGAGCGGATGTCCTGCCCCTCGTCGACCGGGTTCACGGGGAAGTAGCCGCCCTTCACGCCGGGGCGGTGGCCCATGTTGCCCATCTCGTAGTCGGTGCCGCCGTTCCAGGAGGCGTCGAGCGCGTCGACCTCGTAGCCGACCTTGTTGATGGAGACGTCGATCTTGACGTCGTCGAAGAGGAAGAACTCCGCCTCGGGACCCATGAACGCCGTGTCGCCGATGCCGGTGGACTTGAGGTAGGCCTCGGCACGCAGCGCGGTGCCGCGGGGGTCGCGGTCGTAGCTCTCGCCGGTGTCGGGCTCGACCACGGTGCAGTGCAGGCACAGCGTCTTCTCGGCGTAGAACGGGTCGAGATAGGCGCTCGTCGTGTCGGGCATGAGCTTCATGTCGGACTGGTCGATGCTCTTCCACCCGGCGATGGAGGAGCCGTCGAACATGAAGCCCTCGTCGAGGAAGTCCTCGTCGACCTGGTCGGACATGACCGTCACGTGCTGGAGCTTGCCGCGGGGGTCGGTGAAGCGGATGTCGACGTAGACGACCTCCTCGTCCTTGATCTGCTTCAGGACTGCACTGTTGCTCATGGCGTGGTGTTCCTCGCTGTCGGTCGGCCTCGCGGGCCGGTCTTGACCTGGGGTGTGGCGGGGCGGCGCGGGGGCGCTAGAGCGCGTCCTCGCCGGTCTCGCCGGTGCGGATGCGGATCGCCTGCGCGACCTCGGAGACGAAGATCTTGCCGTCCCCGATCTTGTCGGTCCGGGCGGCGGCGGCGATCGCCTCGACGGCGTGGTCGACCTGATCGTCGGCGATCACGCACTCGATCTTCACCTTGGGAAGGAAGTCGACCACGTATTCGGCGCCGCGATAGAGCTCGGTATGGCCCTTCTGACGGCCGAAGCCCTTGACCTCGACCACGGACAGGCCCTGCACGCCGATCTCCTGGAGCGCCTCCTTCACCTCGTCGAGCTTGAACGGCTTGATGATCGCCTCGATCTTCTTCATGTGGCCTCCCCCGGCATCGGCGCTCGGTGCAACAGAGGCCCCGCTCGATGGCCACAGGGGTAGGGGGGACCCGCCGCCGGGAGCAATCCCGAATCGGCGGGCACCGCCTACGTCGCGGGCGGGGCGCCCAATAATGAGGCGCGCTGCGAACGATCACGGGGCACCATGGAGGGACCGATGACACAGCTCCTGACAGCCGCGCAGATGCGTGCCATCGAACACGCCGCCATCGGGAGCGACGTGGCGACCGGTCTCGATCTGATGGAGCGCGCCGGCGCGGGCGCGGTGGGGGCGATCCTCGCCGAATGGCCCGAGCTCGCGGACGGTTCCCACCGCGCCGTCGTCCTGTGCGGGCCCGGCAACAACGGCGGCGACGGGTTCGTCGTTGCACGGCTGTTGCGACGCCGCGGATGGGCGGTCCGCGTGCATCTCATGGGGGAGGCGGACCGCCTGCCGCCCGACGCCAGGACGAACCACGACCGGTGGCGCGATCTCGGGCCCGTCGCGCCCCATCCGGAGACCATCGACGCCATCCGAGGGCACGGCCCGATCGACCTCATGGTCGACGCGCTCTTCGGCACCGGCCTCTCCCGCCCGCTGGCCTTCGGGTCGGTCGAGGCGATCTGCGGCGCCATCGCTTTTCCGGACGCGGACGCGCCGGCCACTCGGACCGGCGGCGCCGGCACCTCATTCGATGGCATGGACGCGGTCGGGGCCGCGGGCCGCCCACCCATGCGCCGCGTCGCGGTCGACGTGCCCAGCGGCCTGTGCGCCGACAGTGGCCGGGTGCTGGGCATGGTGCTGCAGGCGGACCTCACGGTGACGTTCGAGCGGGCGAAGGTCGGCCATCGCCTCGCGGACGGCCCGGGGTCGTGCGGGCGGGTCGTGGTGGTCCCCATCGGCTGCGATCCGTACTCCCGGGAGGCCGCCGTCCCGCCCGGGACCGTCGAGGCCTGGGTCGGCGAGGGCCTGCATGGCGGATCGAACCTCGCGACCGCCTGGCGGGATCTCGCGCGGGACGTTGTGCGCGAGGTCGATCGGCCCACGGCGATGGCGAAGGCCGCCGGCCACAAGTTCGACCACGGCCACGCGCTCGTCCTCGCCGGCGGCGTCGGGCGGGGGGGCGCGGCGCGGCTCGCGGCGCGGGCGGCGCTGCGGGTGGGGGCGGGGCTGGTGACGGTGGCGCCGCCGCCCGCCGCCCTGATCGAGAACGCGGCGCGGCTCGACGCGGTCATGCTGCGCGCGGTGCGGGACGCGGGCGCGCTGGGCGCGCTGCTGGAGGACGGCCGGATAAGCGCGCTCTGCCTCGGGCCGGGGCTCGGCACGGGGGCGCGGGAGGCGGACCTGCTGCGGGCGGCGCTGCGTGCGGGCCGGGCCGCGGTGCTCGACGGCGATGCGCTCACGCTCCTCTCCGCCGACGCGGAGATCTTCGGCGCCCTGCACCCGGCCTGCGTCCTGACCCCGCATGCCGGCGAGTTCGCGCGGCTGTTTCCGGGCATCGCCGCGCGGCTGGACGCCCCGGACGAGGCGGGCCGCGGCTACTCCAAGGTGGACGCGGCGCGCGAGGCCGCGGCGCGCGCGGGCTGTACGTTGCTCTTCAAGGGGCCGGACACGGTGATCGCCGAGCCCGGTGGGCGCGCCGCGATCCACGCCGCGGCCTACGGTCGGGCCGCGCCCTGGCTCGCGACGGCGGGGTCGGGAGACGTGCTCGCGGGCCTCGTCGCGGGCCTCATGGCGCGCGGATGGGCGCCGTTCGACGCCGGCTGCGCCGCGGCCTGGCTCCATGTCGAGTGCGCGCGCGCATTCGGCCCCGGCCTGATCGCCGAGGACCTGCCGGAGATGCTGCCGCGCGTGCTGGCGCGGCTTGAAGGCTGGACCCCGCCGGGATAAGGCGTGCGCGATTTCGCGGCGCCCCGTCCGGGGCGGCGCCGAGCGGGTGTGGCGGAACTGGTAGACGCACTTGGTTTAGGTCCAAGCGCCGCGAGGCGTGGGGGTTCGAGTCCCTTCACCCGCACCATCGAGCCCCCCTGGGCCATCAGGACAGACGGGCCGCGGCCCGGGGAGAGACGACAGACATGCAGGTCACCGAAACCCTCAGCGACGGCCTCCGCCGCGGCTATGCCATCACCCTTCCCGCCGCCACGCTGGAGCAGGCGGTGACGGCCAAGCTGAAGGAGGCGCAGCCCACCGTCGAGATGAAGGGCTTCCGCAAGGGCAAGGTGCCGCTGGCCCTCCTCAAGAAGCAGTTCGGCCCGCGGATCATGGGCGAGGCGATGCAGGAGAGCATCGACGGCGCGATGTCCAAGCATTTCGAGGAGAGCGGCGACCGCCCGGCCATGCAGCCCGAGGTCAAGATGACGAACGACGCCTGGAAGGAGGGCGACGACGTCGAGGTCACGATGAGCTACGAGAAGCTCCCCGACGTGCCCGAGCTGGACCTCACCGATGTCGAGCTCGAGCGCCTAGTGGTCGAGCCCGAGGACGCGGCCGTGGACGAGGCGCTGACCTCCCTGGCCGGCACCGCCAAGACCTTCGAGGCCAAGGACGGCGCCTCCGAGGACGGCGATCAGGTCGTGATCGACTTCGCGGGCTCCGTGGACGGCGAGGCCTTCGAGGGCGGCTCGGCGACGGACTTCCCCCTGGTGCTCGGCTCGAACAGCTTCATCCCCGGCTTCGAGCCGCAGCTCGTCGGCCTCACCGCCGGCGAGGAGACGTCGGTCGAGGTGAGCTTCCCCGAGGACTACCAGGCCCCCCACCTCGCCGGGAAGGCCGCGGTGTTCGCCGTGACCGTCAAGGAGGTGAAGGGCCCGTCCGAGGCCGCCGTGGACGACGCGCTCGCCAAGCGGTTCGGCGCCGAGGACCTCGCCGCGCTCAAGACCCAGATCCGCGAGCGCCTGACGGCCGAGTACGCCGGCGCCGCCCGCGCGGTGATGAAGCGCAAGCTCCTGGACGCGCTGGACGAGCGCGTGGACTTCGACCTGCCCCCGAGCCTGCAGGACGCCGAGGCCAAGCAGATCGCGCACCAGCTCTGGCACGAGGAGCACCCGGAGGTGGAGGGCCACGACCACCCCGAGATCGAGACCACCGACGAGCACGTGACCCTCGCCAAGCGCCGGGTGCGCCTGGGCCTCCTCCTGGCGGAGATCGGCCGTCGCAACGAGATCGCGGTGACCGACGCCGAGATGACCCAGGCGGTCATGAACCAGGCGCGGCAGTACCGCGGGCAGGAGCGGCAGTTCTTCGAGTTCGTGCAGCAGAACGCCCAGGCGCGCCAGCAGATCCAGGCGCCCCTCTTCGAGGACAAGGTCGTCGACCACGTGATCGCGCAGGCCAAGGTCTCCGAGAAGACCGTGACCAAGGCCGAGCTCGAGGCCGCGGTCGAGGCGCTCGAGGAGGAGTGACGGGCGCCCCGCCTCCGGCCCGGCTGGAGGCGGTCGCGGCGTTCATGGCGGGCGCGGCGGCGTTGAAGGACACGCTGCGGAGCGGGTTCACCCCGGCCGGACGGCCCGAGAGCGTCGCTGAGCATAGCTGGCGGCTCGGGCTGCTCGCCCTCCTCCTGTCGGAGGACATGGAGGGGGTCGATCTCGGGCGGCTCCTCTCGCTCATCCTGGTGCATGATCTCGGCGAGGCGATCGGCGGGGACGTGCCCGCGATCCGGCAGGTGCCCGGCGATGCCCGCGCCGCACGGGAGCGGGCGGACCTCGCGGCGCTCTGCACGCCGCTCCCGCGGGATGTCCGGGCCCGGATGCTCGCCCTTTGGGACGAGTACGCCGCCGCCGCGACGCCCGAGGCGGTGATGGCGAAAGGCCTCGACAAGTGCGAGACCATGCTCACGCATGTCGAGGGCGCGAACCCGCCGGATTTCGACTACGCCTGGAATCTGGGCTACGGCGTGGACGCGACGTCGCGTGCCCCGCTCCTGGCAGCCCTTCGGGAGGTGGTCGACGCCCGCACCCGAGCCCGGATCGCGCGGGGCTAGGAGCGCCTCCCGCGCGTCTCGACCTTCGGTCTCGACGCTTGGGCCGGGCCCTCTCCGCCTCCGGCGAATTCGGGCGGGGCCCCCGGCCCGGCTCCGCCCCGAGCCGATGTCGTTCGGCCAGCCCCGCGCGCCGCTCAGACGGGGGGTGCCTCCCCCTCCGCGATCGCCGCGGCGCCGGCGTCGGCATAGAGGCAGGCGGCCGCGTGGCCTGGCGCCACGGTCATCATGGACGGACGCTCGCCCGCGCAATCGGGCTTCGCTACCGGACACCGGGTGCGGAACACGCAGCCCGAGGGCGGCGACAGCGGCGAGGGCAGGTCGCCCTCGATCAGCAGGCGGGCGCGGGCCTTCTCGCGCGCGGGGTCCGGGATCGGCACGGCGGAGATCAGCGCCTTCGTATAGGGATGGGCCGGCCTGTCAGTGACGGCGCGCGCGGGGCCCTCCTCCATCAGGCGGCCCAGATACATCACCGCGATGCGGTCCGAGACGTGGCGGACCACGCTGAGGTCGTGGGCGATGAAGATGAGCGAGGTCCCCGTCTGCGCCACCAGATCCTTGAGCAGGTTCACGACCTGCGCCTGGACGGAGACGTCGAGCGCCGAGACCGGCTCGTCCGCCACGATGAGCCTCGGCCCCAGGACGAGCGCGCGCGCGATGCCGACGCGCTGGCACTGCCCGCCGGAGAACTCGTGCGGGTAGCGCCCGGCGAGCCGGGCTGAGAGCCCGACCCGCTCGAGGGTCTCGCCGACGATGCGCCGGCGTTCGGCGCCGTCCATGGCGGGGCGGTGGGTCTGCAGGGGCTCGGCGATGGCCGCGCCGACGGTCATGCGGGGATTGAGCGCGGCGAGCGGGTCCTGGAACACCATCTGCACCTCGGCGCGATGCGCCCGGCGCGCCCGCGGCGCCATGGAGCGAAGGTCCGTCCCCTCCCAGGCGACGGTGCCGCCCGTGGCCGGGATCGTGCCGACGATGGCGCGCGCCAGCGTGGACTTGCCCGATCCGCTCTCGCCGACCACGCCCAGCGTCTCCCCGGGCGCGAGGTCGAAGGACACGCCCGCGACGGCGCGCAGCAGGTCCGGCGCCTCCCACGGCCAGGCGCCGGGGCGGCGCACGGGGAAGGTGACCTCCAGGTCCCTGACGGCCAGCAGGCTCACCGGGCGCCCCGCCAGCGCAGCGGCCGCCCGATGCCGGCGCGGCCGGCGAGGGCCCGGCCCAACGGGCCGAGGCGCCGGCAGGCGCCGAGGACGGGCGGGAGCCGCCCCGTCACGCCGCGGCCTCGGGCAGGCGCATGCCCTCCACCGCCTCGACGCCGGCGTGGCAGGCGCGTCGCAATGGGCGGCCCTCGGCGCCTTCGAGCGGCGGGCGCGTGCCGGGGCAGGGCGCGTGCGCCAGCGGGCAGCGCGGGGTGAACGGGCAGCCGGGGATGGGGCGGGACATGTCCGGGGGATCACCGGGGATCGCATGCAGGGAGGCGTCGTCGCCGTCGATCCGCGGCACGGCGGCCAGGAGCCCGGCGGTATAGGGATGCGTGGGCGCCGCGAAGAGCGCGTCCACCGGGCCGGCCTCCATCGCGCGGCCGCCATACATGACGATGGCGTCGTCGCAGGCGCCCGCGACGATGCCGAGGTCGTGCGTGATCAGCATGAGCGCCATCCCCATCTCCCGCCGCAGGTCGGCTAGCAGATCCATGATCTGCGCCTGGACCGTCACGTCGAGCGCGGTCGTCGGCTCGTCTGCGATCAGGAGGCGGGGCCGGTTCAGGAGCGCCATCGCGATCATGATCCGCTGGCGCATGCCGCCGGAGAACTCGTGCGGATACATGCCCAGACGGGAGGCCGCGTCGGGGATGCGGACCGCGTCGATCATCGCGGCGCATTCGCGCGCCGCCTCGCGCCGGGACATCCCGCGATGGTGGATCAGGCCCTCGGCCATCTGTCGGCCGATCTTCATGTAGGGATTGAGCGAAGTCATCGGGTCCTGGAACACGATGCTCATCGCGTTGCCCCGCATCTTGGACAGGCGCGCCTCGGGGGCGCCGAGCAGCTCCTCCCCGTCCCAGCGCACCGAGCCCGTGGCGCGGCCGTTGCGCGCCAGCAGGCCCAGGATCGCGAAGGCGGTCTGCGACTTGCCCGAGCCGCTCTCCCCGACGACGCCGGTCGCGGCGCCGGGCTCGAGCGCGAAGCTCAGCCCGTCGACGGCGGTGACCGCGCCGCCGGGCGTGTCGAACCGGACCGTCAGGTCCCGGACCTCGAGGAGAGGCGCCACCCTATCGGTCCTTCGGGTCGAGGGCGTCGCGCAGGCCGTCGCCGATGAAGAAGAAGGCGAAGAGCGTGACGACGAAGAAGAAGAGGGGGAATCCGATCTGCCAGAGCTGCCTCTGCGCCATCGTCTGCGCCCCCTCGTTGAGGAGCGCGCCCCAGGAGGTGAGGGGCTCCTGCACGCCCAGGCCGAGGAAGCTGATGAAGCTCTCGAAGATTATCATGCTCGGCACCAGGAGCGTGGCGTAGACGATGACCACGCCCAGGAGGTTGGGCACGATGTGGCGCATGACGATCCGCCAGGTCGGCACGCCGGTGGCGATCGCGGCCTCCACGAACTCGCGCCCCTTCAGGGTGAGCGTCTGCCCCCGCGCGATGCGCGCCATGTCGAGCCAGGAGATGAGGCCGATCCCGAGGAACAACATCCCCATCGAGCGGCCGAACACCACCAGGAGGAGGATCAGCACGAACATGTAGGGAACGGCGATCATCACGTCGACGATGCGCATCATCACCCCGTCCGTGCGTCCGCCGACGAAGCCCGCCGTCGCGCCGTAGAGCGTGCCCACCACCACCGCGACCAGCGCGCCGACGACGCCGACCAGGAGGGAGATCTGCGTGCCCTGCATGGTGCGCGCGAAGAGGTCGCGGCCGAGCTCGTCGGTGCCGAACCAGTGGCCGGTCTCCAGCGACGGCCGCCCGCCCTCGCGGACGTTGCCGAGCACGCCCCAGTCGATGCTCTCGTTGTCCCAGGGCGCGACGAGCGGCCCGATCAGGGACATCGCGGCGACCAGCGCGAGCACGACGAGCGAGGCGACCGCGACCTTGTTGGCGAGGAACCGCCGCCGCGCGTCGGCCCAGAGCGAGCGCCCGCCGCCCTCCTCATGGGGCGCGAGGCGCCCGGCCTCCGCCGCGGCGATCAGGGGCTCGGCCGCGGCGGCGCGGGCGATGCCGGGGGCGGGCCGGCGCGGGGCGTCGGGACGGTCGGTCATCTCAGTACCTGATCTTCGGGTCGATCCAGGCGTAGGCCACGTCGACTAGGAGGTTGAAGGAGATGGTCAGCGCGCCGGTGAGGATCGTGATCCCCATCATCACCGCGTAGTCGCGGTTGAAGGCCGCGTTGACGAGGAACTGCCCGATCCCGCCGGTGGAGAAGAAGTAGTCGATCACCACCGAGCCGGTGATCATGCCCACGAAGGTCGGTCCGAGATAGGAGATGACGGGCAGCATCGCCGGCTTGAGCGCATGGCGCAGCACCACCGCGCGCATCGGCAGGCCCTTGGCCCGCGCGGTGCGCACGAACCCCTGGTTGAGGACCTCGAGCATCGAGGACCGGGTGAGCCGCGCGATGGAGGCCATGAAGGACGTGCCCAGCGCGATCACCGGCAGCACGAGGTTCTCCGCCGCGCCGCCGTTCCAGCCGCCGGCGGGCAGCAGGCCCAGCCACACGGTGAAGATCAGGACCAGGATCGGCGCCATGACGAAGTTCGGCAGGACCTGCGCCCCGACCGAGACGCCCACCGCGAGGTAGTCGATCCAGGTGTTGTGGCGCACCGCGGCGATCACGCCCAGCGGCACGCCGACCGCGACGGCCAGCACGAAGGAGAGCGAGCCGTAGGTGAGCGTGACGGGAAAGCCCTGCGCGATGATCTCGTTCACCGTGCGGTCGCGGTAGAGGAAGCTCGGGCCGAAGTCGAAATGCAGCACGATCCCGGTGACGTAGGTCCAGATCTGCCGCCAGAGCGGCTGATCGAGCCCGTAGCGGGCGTTGACGTTGTCGATCACCGCCTGCGGCAGCACCCGCTCGGAGGCGAAGGGCCCGCCGGGCGCCGCGTACATCAGCAGGTAGCTGAGCACGATGAGCGCCAGCAGCGTCGGTATCGCGACGGCGATGCGGCCGATCACGTATTTGGTCATGTCGCGTCGCCGCTGCGGATGGCGGGGGGCGGCGCGCCGCCCCCCGGCCCGATCATTCGGCGGCCACGCGGTAGAGCTGCCGCGAGTACCAGTTGTTCTCGGCGTTCTGGAACGGCCAGCCCTTCACGTCGGGCTTGAGCATGAAGGCCAGCGCGTAGTGGTAGATCGGGATGATCGCCGTCTCCTCTGCGAGGATCTGCTCGACCTCGGTGTAGAGGGACTGCGGATCCTCCGCGGTGCGGGCCTCGTCCATCAGGGCGTCGACCTGGTCGTTGGCGAACTTGCCGTCGTTGTTGCCGTTGTTCGACGTCATCAGGTCGAGGAAGCTGGACGCCTCGTTGTAGTCCGAGCACCAGGCCGAGCGCGAGACGTCGAAGTTCTGCCCGCCGCGCACGTCGAGATAGGTCTGCCACTCGAAGTTCGCGAGCTCGGTCTCCACGCCCAGCTTCTGCTTCCACATCTGGGAGATGACGGTCGCGATCTGCTTGTGCTGGTCCGACGTGTTGTAGATCAGCTCGAGGGTCGGCAGCTCGGTGTCGCCCAGGAGCTCCACGGCCATCGCGTCGCGCTCGGCCTGGGTCATGCCGGCGTACTCGATCTCCGGCGCGGTGAAGCCCGCCGTCGCCCAGTGGGCGAAGGAGTAGGCCGCCTCCTGCCCGCCCTTGAGGATCTGGTCCACGATCACGTCGCGGTCCACCGCGAGGCTGAGCGCCTTGCGGACGTCGGGGTCCTTGAGCTGCTCGAGCCCGCCCTCGGACTGGTTGAGCGCGTAGTAGTAGGTGCACAGGCGCGGGTTGGAATGCGCCTCGTCGGGGTATTCGGCCTCGAGCTCGGGATAGCGGCCGGCGGGCAGGGGCTCGTCCATGTCCACCTCGCCGTCGAAATAGCGCGTGAGGGCCTGGTTCTCGTCGTTGATCACGAGGCCGGTCGTCTCCTCGATGATGACGTTGTCGGCGTTCCAGTAGGTATCCGACTTGGTGCGCGTGTGCCGCTCGCCGATCACGTGCTCGCTCAGGGTGTAGGCGCCGTTGCCGACGATGTTCTCGGGGCGGGTCCACTCGGTGCCGTGCGCCTCGATGGTGGCCTGGTGCGTCGGGAACAGGGTGGCGTAGGCGGTCATCGACGCGAAATAGGGCAGCGATTCCGTCAGCGTGACCTCGAGGGTGTGGTCGTCCACGGCGCGCACGCCGAGCTCGGACGGGTCCATCTCGCCGGCGATAATTTCGGCGGCGTTCTCGATCGTGGTGAGCTCGACGTACCAGGCATAGTTCGACGCGGTCGCGGGGTCGGCGGCGCGGCGCCAGGCATAGACGAAGTCGTTCGCCGTGACCGGATCGCCATTGGACCACTTCGCGTCCTGGCGGAGGGTGAACGTGTAGGTCTTGTTGTCCTCGGACGTCTCGTGGCTGAGCGCGACGCCCGGCTCGATCGTGCCGTCGGGGGCGGAGTTGTAGAGCCCCTCGAAGAGGTCGCGCACGGCGTGGTAGCCGGCGGTCTCCTCGACGAGCTGGGGATCGATGGACTTCCACTCGTCCAGCATCCGGTAGCTGAAGGTCTGGTCCTCGGCGAGGGTCTCGCCGGTCACGGGGTGGGTCGCCTGCGCCAGGAGGGCGGTGCTGCTCAGGAGCAGCGCGCCGAGGGCGAGGGCGGGGCGGCGGAGATGGATCATGTGGGACTCCCTGACTGGTCGCGGCCGGTCTTGATGCCGGCGGATCATGGCGTGCCATCCTGACGGCGGCGCGGCGGGGTGCAAGCCCCGGCGCCATTTACCATGGCGTCAATCGTCGGGCCGATCGCCCCGATGCGGCCTCACGCGGCATCCGCGCCGCTCAAGGCGTCGAACACGGCGAGCTCGTCCGGAGGGAAGAACGCCTCACGGTCCGAGCCCTCGGTCGCGTCCGCCACGCCGGTGAGGACGTAGGCGAAGGCGCCGCCCGTGGCCCGGTCGAACCAGGCGCCACCCGAGAACCCGAGCGCATGGCCGGCATGGCCGATGAGATCGCCGGGCACGCGCTCGTGCCGGTGGAAGGGGGTGAGCGACAGGGCCATCGCGGGGAACAGCCCGCCCGCGGCCTCGGGCGCGTCCGGCGCGGGGGCGGTCCAGAGGGTCCGGCGCTGGCGCGCGCCGGCGGGATCGTCCGCGCCGAAGGCCAGGGCGAGGCGCGCGAGCTCGGGCAGGGAGGCGCGCAGGCCGGCATGCGGCGACAGGAGGGCGGTGTCCCTGCCGGGGCGGTAGGCGGGCAGGTCGACCGCCTCGCCGCCGGCGATGGCGCCCGCGTCCCAGGGCCAGTCGTCGCCGTCGGCGGTCGGGGCCTGCGACGCGCCCCTGCGCTGCCAGAGCGGCAGGCGGAGCGCGCGCTCGGCGACGCCGCTCCAGTTGAGGCCGCCGCCGATCCCGGCGGGGGCGAGGACGTGGGCGGCCAGGAGCCTGTCGATGCGCTCGCCGGTCGCCTCCTCCATGACCTGCGCGGCGAGGAGGGCGTTCAGGTTGGCATAGAAGAAGCCGCCCGGCGCGACCCGGGCGAGAAGGGCGAGGTCTCGCGGGGTCTTGCCGGGCGGCGGCAGGTAGCCGGCGGCGTCGCGCAGGCCGGCGGTGTGCGACAGGAGGGCCGCGAGGGTGACCGGCGGACCTCCGGGCAGGGGATGGGCCGAGTCCAGATCTAGGACGCCCCGCGCCTCGAGCACCGCGGCGAGCCGCCCCAGCGCGCCCTTGGTGATCGAGGCGGCGCGCAGGCGGCGGGCGGGGTTCAGTTCACGGACCGGCGCGCCGGGCGCGTGACGGCCATGCAGGAAAGCGGCCGCGCGACCGCCGGGCGCGAGGCGGGCGACCCCGAAAGCCAAGCAATCGCCCGCGGCGACCCGCGCACGGGCGAGGCTCCAGAGGTCGCCCATCGGGCCGGTCACGGCGTTCCGCCCGCTGGCCTGGCGGAGGCCCGCTCCCGCCCCTCTCGGCCGGTGGCCTGCGAGCGTCGGGCCGGGCCTCGCCTTCGGCATCGGCCCACGCTGCGCTGGCATGGCGCGTCCGGCCCGTGGGATCGCGCGTAGCGCAGGTGCGCCTCCGGCGGGGATACTTGGATCAAGATGAGGGCGCGCGCCGTCAGGAACCGGGGGTGACGTGGACGACCGAGCCGTTCTCGAAATCGGTCAGGACGAGGAACGTGCCGTCGTCCATGATCTCTACGTCCCGCACGCGGCCGAGATCGCGCAGCAGGCGCTCCTCCTCGGCGACGCGGCCGTCCTCGAAGCCGAGGCGGACGACGCCTCCGGGATAGAGCGAGCCGATCAGCGCGTCGCCGTTCCACTCGGAGAAGGCCTCGCCCTCGTGGAAATCCATTCCGCCCGGCGCGATGACGGGATCCCAGAAGTAGACCGGCTGCTCCATGCCCTCCATCGTTGCCTCGCCGCTGCCGATCGGGCCGCCGGAGTACTGCTCGCCGTAGGAGATGACGGGCCAGCCGTAGTTCAAACCGGGCTCGGGGCGGTTGAGCTCGTCGCCGCCCGCGGGGCCGTGCTCGATGGTCCAGAGCGTGCCGTCCTCGTCATAGGCCGCGCCCTGGATGTTGCGGTGGCCGTAGGACCAGATGCTGTCCACCGCGCCCTCCCGGCCGACGAAGGGGTTGTCCTCGGGGATCGACCCGTCGAGGTTCACGCGGATCACCTTGCCGTAGGTCTTGTCGAGATCCTGCGCGTAGACGCGCGTCTCCATCGAGGAGTGCTCGCCCGTGGTGATCACCGCGGTGCCGTCGCCGGGGAAGAGGATGCGGCTGCCGTAGTGCTTGGCGGTGTCGTCGGGCGGGTCCTGCACGAAGATGTCGGTCATGCCCGTCACCTCTGCGAGATCCTCCGAAAGCGTCCCGCGCGCCGCGGCGGTGGCCGAAAGCCCGCCCCCCATCGGCTTGGCATAGGTGACGTAGATCATGCGGTCGTCGGCGAAGTCGGGCCCGAGCGCCACGTCGAGAAGCCCGCCCTGATCGCGGGCGAGAACCTCCGGGATGCCGGCGATCGGCGCCGAGAGCGCGCCGTCCGGGCCGAGATGGCGAAGGCGCCCCGCCCGTTCGGTCACGAGCCAGCCGGCATCGTCCGGCAGGGTCGCGATGCCCCAGGGATGCTCGAGCCCGCCGGCGAGGACCGTCGTCTCGAGCGAGAGCCCGGACGGGGTGAGGGGCGCGCGGAACTGATCGGCGGAGACGGGCTGCAGGTCGGTGTTCCGCTCGCCATAGGTGAACTCCTGCGCCGCGGAGGGCAGGGCGAGCGCCGTCAGGGCGGCGGCGAGGGGGAAGGCGTTCTTGGGCATGGCGGCTCTCCGGTCTGTGCGCGTGCCCCTGCACCTAGGTCGCCGCGCCCTCCAGTCACATCACGGCCGAGCAGGCGCCCGGCATCGCGAGCGACGCGATGCCGCCGTCCCCGGCGGGGGAGGCTCGCGGCAAGGGGTCCTCCGGTCGAGGCGATGGCGCGAGAGAGGGCGGGTCCGCGCAGGAGACGCGGAGGGGCCGCCCGATGCCTCGGACGGCCCCTCATCGACATCGTTCGCAGAGCGGCGGCCGGTCAGGCGATCACTCCTCCTCGCGGGGATCGTCCATGCCGTCGCGGGGATCGGCCATCTCGGAGCCCTCCGGATCGCGCGGTGCGTCGCCGCGGTCGTCCATGTCGAGCCCGGCCGCGCCGATGTCGTCGAAGAGCTCGGCGATCTCGAACTCGGCGGCGGCCTCCTCCTCGGCGGCCATCTCCTGGATCGACTTGCCGGCGCGCTGCAGCTCGGCCTCCTCGGGGGAGCGGGCGACGTTGAGCTCGATCGTCGCCTCGACCTCGGGGTGCAGGCGGACCAACACCTCGTGGATGCCGAGCTCCTTGATCGGCGCCTTGAGCGCGACCTGCTTGCGGTCGAGCGTGAAGCCGGCCGCGGTCGCGGCCTCGGCGGCGTCTCGGGTGCTGACGGAGCCGTAGAGGGCGCCGGCGTCCGACGCCGAGCGGATGACGACGAACTGCTCGCCGTCGAGCTTGCCGGCCATGACCTCGGCCTCGGCCTTGGATTCGAGGTTCTGCGCCTCGAGTTGGGCCTTCTGGCCCTCGAACCGGGCCTGGTTCTCCTTGGAGGCCCAGAGCGCCTTGTTCTGCGGCAGCAGGTAGTTGCGGGCGTAGCCGTCCTTGACGTTCACCACCTCGCCCATCTGGCCGAGCTTGGCGACGCGTTCCAAGAGGATCACTTGCATGGTCGTCTCCTCACTTCACGGCGTAGGGCAGGAGGGCGAGGAAGCGCGCGCGCTTGATCGCCTTGGCGAGGTGGCGCTGATTCTTGGCGCCGACCGCGGTGATCCGGCTGGGCACGATCTTGCCCCGCTCGGAGACGTAGCGCTGCAGGAGGCGCGTGTCCTTGTAGTCGATGGTCGGCGCGTTGTCGCCCGCGAACGGGTCGGTCTTGCGACGGCGGAAGAAGGGCTTGCTTGCCATGGCTCTCTACTCCCTCAGGGCCGGCGCGGACGGCGGTCGTCCCGCTCGTCGCGTTTCTGCATCTGGACGCTGGGCCCCTCGGGGTGGGCGTCGACCTTGATCGTGAGCACGCGCATCACGTCGTCGTGGAGCCGCATGAGGCGCTCCATCTCCTGCACCGCCTCGGCGGGCGCGTCCGAGCGCAGATAGGCGTAGTGCCCCTTGCGGTTCTTGTTGATCTTGTAGGCCATCGTCTTGACGCCCCAGTACTCGGACATCACGGCGGCGCCGCCATTGTCCGACAGCACCGTGGAGAAGTGCTCGATCAGGCCCTCGGCCTGCTGGTTCGACAGGTCCTGCCTGGCGATGAAGGTATGCTCGTAGAGCGGCATGTCCGCCTCCGGGTTCACTCATGGGCGCGTTTCATAGGCGGGCGATGATCCCCCGCCTCCCGCCACGAGAGGCCGCGCCGAACGGGTCGATGCGGGGGAGCCGGCGCCCTAGCCCGGGCGGGCGGCGGCGGCAAGCCCCGGCGCGCCTGCGGCGCAACGCACCGGAGCCGTGCGGTGGCGCGCTGGACCGGGCCGGCGCCCGGGGCGTATCAGGGCGTCAGCCGCCGCGCCAGGAGCCCCGCCATGACCGCCACCGCCCGCCGCGAGCCCCGCCTCGGCAACACCGCCGCCGAGTACGGTGCCGTGGCGAAGGCGTTCCACTGGACGGTCGGCCTCGGCATCCTGGCGATGATCCCGCTGGGCGTGGTCGCCAGCCGCATCGCCCATTCGGACGCCCTTCTCGTCGACGGCGACCCCGGCGCGATCGCGCGGGCGGTGACGCTGTTCTCCATCCACAAGACGCTCGGCGTGACGATCTTCGCGGTCGCCCTGGCGCGCATCGCCTGGGCGCTGGCGCAGCCGCGGCCCGCGCCGCTCCATCCCGAGCGGCGGCTGGAGACCTTCGCGGCCGGGATGGTCCACTGGATCCTCTACGCCTCCCTCGTGCTCATGCCGCTGAGCGGCTGGACCGCGCACGCCGCCACGACGGGGTTCGCGCCGATCCTCTGGCCCCTGGGGCAGGACCTGCCACTGGTGCCCGAGAGCGCGGCGGTCGAGCACGTCGCCGCCACGTTGCACACGGTCTTCGGCTACGTCCTCCTCGGGGCGATCGGTCTGCACCTGGCCGGCGCGGCCAAGCACGCGCTCGTCGACCGGGACGGGACGCTGCGGCGCATGCTGCCGGGGGGCCGCGCGCCCGCGGTCCGGGACCCCCGGGCCGGGCATGGCGCGGCCGCGCCCCTGGCGGCGGTGGCGGTCTACGCCTTGGCCCTGGGCCTGGGCGCCTGGCTGTCGGGCGCGCCCGCCCCGGCGGCGGCCCCCGCGCTGGAGGCCGCGGCGCCGGCGCCCGCTTCGGGCTGGACGGTCGAGGACGGCGCCCTGACGCTCGCGGTCACGCAGCTCGGCAGCCGGGTCGAGGGGGGGTTCGCCGACTGGACCGCCCGCATCGACTTCGAGGAGGCGGCGCGGCCCGGCGGCTCGCATGGCGAGGTCGAGGTGCGCGTGAACCTCGCCTCCATCGCCCTCGGCACGGTCTCCTCCCAGGCGATGGGGCCGGACTTCCTCGATACCGCGACGAGCCCGGCCGCCGTGGTGAGCGGCACGATCTGGCGGCGGGCAGACTTCTCCGAAGGGGACGGCGACGCCTACGTGCTGCGCGGCAGCCTGACGCTGCGCGGCGTGGAGGTGCCGATCGAGATGCCGTTCCGCCTGTTCCCGGACGGGGACCGCGCGCGGGCCGAGGGGCTGGTGACGGTGGACCGCCGCGACTTCGGCATCGGCGCCGCCTATCCGGGGGAGGGCAGCCTCGCCTTCGCGGTGGAGATCGGCTTCGACCTCCGGGCGGCGCGCGCCGCGCCCTGAGCCGCGGGGCGGGTCCGGCGATGCCGCGGACGATGGGCTTGGCCAGGGTGGGGGAGGTCGCCCGCTCCGCGTCGGGTCATCGCTCGTGCCGTATTCGAGGGGGGTGTTCCCGGCCGCGAGGTCCGGGGGCATGGACGTGCGAGAGCCCGCGAGCACGCGGGCCTCGGTCACCGCGGCGGGTTCGCCACCTCATTCGCGAAACGGCTCGGTGAGCCGGCCCGTGGGTGACGACCGCCGACGATCATCGGCGCGGCGAGGGCGCCTTCGCCGTCTCGCGTGATCGAAAGCGGATCGACGATGGCGGGGAGGACGACCCCTTCGGTCGGCTCGCCGATCGGGGACGGTCCATGGATCGGCGAGAAGACCGATGCCGCGGACGGCCCGCCATCCGCTCCCGGTCATTCGAGGATGTGAGAGTGCGGCCGAGTCCCCTGCGAAGACCGCGGCGGCGTCTGCGGGGGATCGCCTCGCGCGGTCCGACGTCGACGTCCGGGAGGCGATCGAAGGCTGCGTCGTCTTCGCCCGGGCGCCTCGCCGACATGATGGCGGCGGCCGCCGCCGCCGTCGACGGCGCGCGTGACGGCGTGATCGCGATCACCGGCCCGTCCTCCTGCGGGGAGGCGTCCCGCGCGGTGGCGGCGCCGCTCGTCATGCCTGATCGCCGCGAGACGTGCGGCGACCGGGCCGGCGGGACGAAGGCCGGGGGCGTGGGCGGCGCCGGGGCGCCGCCCGGGAGGTCAGAACGAGAGGTCGTCCACGATCGCGGCGGCGACGAACGCTTCGTCCTCGATGCCCTCGAACACCATGCGCCCGCCCTTGCCGACGAGGACGACGTCGCCCGCGCGGTTCGTCTCGAGCGAGTAATCGCCACGGATCGACACGATGTCCCGCGACTCCAGGTCGCGCACCACGTCGCGGCCGCGCGAGAAGACGAACACGTCCGATCCCCGTCCGCCGACGAGCGTGTCGCGCCCGCCGCCGCCGTTGAGCGTGTCCGAGCCGCCCTGACCCTTGAGGACGTCGGCGTTGCGCCCGCCGTTCATGGCGTCCGAGCCGTTGCCGCCGAGCAGGCGGTCGTTGCCGTTGCCGCCGTTCATGACGTCGTTGCCGAACTGCCCGAAGAGCTTGTCGCGGCCCTGGTTGCCCAGGAGCGTGTCGATCCCCCGGCCGCCCCTGAGGACGTCGTCCCCGCCGCCGCCGCGCAGGAAGTCGCGCCCGTTGTTGCCGATCAGGGCGTCGGCGCCGCGGTTGCCGAAGAGCGTGTCGGCGCCCGCCTGCCCGACGAGCCGGTCGGCGCCGCCATTGCCGAAGAGCGTGTCCGCGCCGCGCTCGCCGAAGATGCGGTCGGCGCCGCCCCGGCCATAGGCGACGTCGTCCCCGTCGCCCAGGCGCCAGACCTCGGCGGCGCCGGTGCCGCGCAGGACGTCCGCCTCGTCCACCTCGAACGGGGTGGGCAGGGCGCCGGCCTCGATCGTGACGGCGCCGGTCGGGCGCCCGCCGAACTCGACGGTGCCGTTGATTTCGGCGATGCCGGCGCGGTCGAGGGGGATCGGATCGCCGCTCACGGAGATCAGGAAGGTGCGGTCGTCCGAGTCGCCATCGGGATCGTATCTCATCTCGAGGACCAGGCCGCCCTGGTCCTGCCCGGCGAACGTCCAGGTCGAATTGTAGGCGAGCAGGTCCCATTCATCGAGGCCGTCGTCCCCGACGGTGCTGCGCCCGTCGACGAGGACGTCCTGCAGGATACCCGGGTCGAACTCGAAGAGGCTTCCGACGACGTTCCCGTCCCCGTCGACGACGATGTCGCCGAAGCCGAGGATGAAGTCGCCGCCGTCGATCGGACGCGAATCGGCGATGATGGAGAGGGTGGTCTCCTCCTCGGGGCCGCTGCGGAAGATGGTGGTCTGCGTGTGTGTGTAGGTCGTCATGGGTCGGGTCCTCCGGAACCGTCAATGGAAGCCCGCTAGCCTACCGGATTTACTATGACTACCCCCCAGGGCGGACACAATCGCGCGCGCCGCGCGCGCTGCGGGCGGACGGGCGCCGGGCCCGCCGCCCGCGGCGACGTCACGCGCCTTCGGCGAGCGCTTCGAGGGAGATGAAGATCTGCACCTCGTCGGAGACGGCGGGGGCGAAGGCGCCGACCCCGAAATCCGAGCGCAGGATGCTGGTCGTCGCGTCGAAGCCGAGGGCGGGGACCTGGCTCATGGGGTTGGCGCCGGCCTGGTTGAGGGTGGCGTCGAGGACGACCTCCTTGGTGACGCCGTTCATCGTCAGATCGCCGGTGATGAGGCCGGTGTCCTCGCCCGTCACCTCGATGGAGGTCGAGGCGAAGGTCACCATGTTGTCCTCCTGTGTGCCGGCGGCGGCGTCGAAGAAGTCCGGCGACATGAAGTGGCCGTCGCGCTGCTCCCAGCCGGTGAACATGGAGGTGACGGGGATCGAGACGTTGACCGAGGAGGCGGCCGGGTCCTCGGCGTCGAACATGATCTCGCCGGAGAAGCCCGAGAACATGCCGTAGGTCGTCGAGAAGCCGAGATGGTCGTAGTTGAAGATCACCTGGCTGTGCGAGGAATCGAGCGCGTAGCGCGTCGGCTCCGCGAGGGCGGGCATCGCGGCCAGCAAGGTGGCGGCGGCGGCGATCGGGGCGGCGAGTCTCATGGGCGTCTCCATCGGGTTGCGGTCGGCGGGCACGGCCCATCCGCGGACCTAGATGCGGATGGGGGGCCGCCGCGGCAACCGCCCGCCGCGCGCAGGGGCTGCGCCCTGGTGAACACCGGCGGGGCGCGAGGGGCGCGGCGGGCCGCGCGTTTGCGCCGGCGGACGGGGCGCGCTACGCCGCGGCACCGTTGCCGCAGGAGGTGCCATGACCCGCGCGTTCGTCTTCCCCGGGCAGGGGGCGCAGGCCCTCGGCATGGGCCGGGCCCTGGCGGAGGCCTATCCGGCCGCGCGGGCCGTGTTCGACGAGGTCGACGCGGCCCTGGGCGAGCGCCTCACGGACGTGATCTGGGGCGAGGATGCCGAGGCGCTGACCCTGACGGCGAACGCGCAGCCGGCATTGATGGCGACCTCGATGGCGGCGATGCGCGCGCTCGAGGCCGAGGGGGTGCGCATCGCCGACGCGGCCTTCGTCGCGGGTCATTCGCTGGGCGAGTACTCGGCGCTCTGCGCGGCCGGGGCGCTGAGCGTCGCGGACGCGGCGCGCCTCCTGCGCACCCGAGGCGAAGCGATGCAGTCGGCCGTGCCGGTGGGCGAGGGGGCCATGGCGGCGCTCCTGGGCGTCGACCTCGAGACGGCGCGCGCGATCGCGGCGGAGGCGGCGCAGGGCGACGTGCTCGAGGCGGCGAACGACAACGATCCCACGCAGGTGGTGATCTCCGGCGCGCGGGCGGCGGTGGAGCGGGCGCTGGCGGTTGCGAAGGCGCACGGCGCGAAGCGGGCGGTGCTCCTGCCGGTGAGCGCGCCGTTCCATTGCGCGTTGATGGAGCCGGCGGCGAAGGTGATGGCGAACGCGCTCGACGAGGTGGACATCGAGCGTCCGGCGGTCCCGGTCATCACCAACGTCCTGGCTTGCGGCGAGTCCGATCCGGCGCAGATCCGCACGCTCCTGGTGCGGCAGGTCACGGCGCCGGTCCGCTGGCGTGAGAGCGTGATGCACATGGGCGAGAACGGCGTCGACGAGGTCTGGGAGATCGGGGCGGGCCGGGCCCTGACGGGCATGATCCGGCGCATCGACAGGGCGATCGTCACGCGGAACGTCGGCACGCCGGACGAGGTCGCCGCGGCGGCGCGGTCCCTGGGCGGGTGAGCGGCCCGCCTCCGCGAGGAGGCGGGAAGAATCTTGATCAAGATTTTTGCGCCCGGCGGCGCGGGAAGGGAGACGACCGATGTTCGATCTGAGCGGGAA
Source organism: uncultured Alphaproteobacteria bacterium (assembly GCA_963833115.1). Lineage (GTDB taxonomy): Bacteria > Pseudomonadota > Alphaproteobacteria > Rhodobacterales > Rhodobacteraceae > Hasllibacter. Next base: position 1,905,223 of record CAWHWS010000002.1, read on the forward strand.
GGCGGCGCTGGTCACGGGCGCGTCGGGGGGGATCGGCGGAGCCATAGCGCGCGCCCTGCACGGCGCGGGGGCGCAGGTCGCGCTCTCGGGCACGCGCGAGGGGCCGCTCGAGGCGCTGGCCGGCGAGCTCGGGGACCGCGCGCACGTCCTGCCGTGCGACCTGTCGGACGCGGCCGCGGTCGACGCCCTGCCGAAGCGGGCGGCGGAGGCGATGGGGGCGGTCGACATCCTCGTGAACAACGCCGGCATCACGCGCGACCAGCTCTTCATGCGGATGAAGGACGAGGAGTGGCAGGCGGTGCTCGACGTGAACCTCACGGCGGCGATGCGGCTCTCGCGGGGCGTGATGCGCGGGATGATGAGGGCGCGCTGGGGGCGGATCGTGAACGTGTCCTCCATCGTCGGGGCGACGGGCAATCCGGGGCAGGCGAACTACTCCGCCGCCAAGGCCGGCCTGGTCGCGATGGGCAAGTCGATCGCCTACGAGGTGGCGAGCCGGGGGATCACGGTGAACGCGATCGCGCCGGGGTTCATCGAGACGGCGATGACGGGGGCCCTGAGCGCCGAGCAGTCGGGCGCGATCCTGGGGCAGATACCGGCCGGGCGCATGGGCACCGCCGAGGAGATCGCGGCGGCGGCGCTCTATCTCGCCTCGCCGGAGGCCGGATACGTGACCGGCGCCGTGCTTCACGTCAACGGCGGCATGGCGATGATCTAGGGCGGCGGGCGGGCCGCGCCGGCGCTTGCCCCCCGGCCGCCCCGTGATATAGGCCGCGCCGGACGCCAGGGCCGCTTGTCACGAGCGCCCGGCTCCCCTTTATTCCCCAGACGCCGCGCGCGCCCTGGGAGGGGCCAACGGCAGGGCGCACCGCCCGGATCAGGACTGGAGACCAGCACATGAGCGACATCGCGGATCGCGTTCGGAAGATCGTCGTCGAGCACCTCAGCGTCGAGGAGGACAAGGTCGTCGATTCCGCGTCGTTCATCGACGATCTGGGCGCGGACAGCCTCGACACCGTCGAGCTGGTCATGGCGTTCGAGGAGGAGTTCGGGATCGAGATCCCCGACGACGCCGCGGAGACGATCCAGACCTTCGGCGACGCGGTGAAGTTCATCAAGGCGGCCGTCTGACGCCGAGCGGGACGGCATCCCATCCCGGCGGGGAGCCATGACGGCGCGCGCGGCATCGCGGGCGCCGTTCGTCGTTCGGGCTCGCGCCGCGCGCCGCGCGCGGATCAGCTCGTCGCGATGGTGGGGGCCGGTGCGCCCTTGCGGCCCGGGCGGCGCTTCGCTTGCGCCGTGCAGCCGGAATCCGCGTTGATCCGGGCGTAGAGCTCCGCCGGGATCGGCGCGTCGAAGGCGACGCCGGCCTGCTGGCCGAGGCGCCAGCGCACCTCGGCGCGGATGGAGGCGCCGGCGACCTCGATCGTGAGGCGGTCGCCGACGGCGACGGAGGTGATGGAGGGCGCGAGCGCCAGCCGGGCGCCGCCGACGCTGATGTCGGTGACCGTCACGGGGACCTCCCCGATCTTGAGGCCGAGGCGGGCGGCCGTTCGAACGGGGTGGCGCAGGGCGCGGCGCAGCGACATGTCGGGTCCTCCGTGACTCAATCCAATGACCGCATGTGGCCGCACGCGGGTTAACGTGAGGTTTAGGACGCACGGTGCGGCGGGGCCTCGCGGGATGGCGGGCGGGCCGCCCTTTTCGACCCTGCGGCGGCGGTCTAAGAGGCGGGATCGTGCTGGCGGCCCGCCCGGGGCGCCGGCCTGCGGACCGGGAGGACGCGCATGCGGCGAGTGGTTGTGACCGGGCTGGGCATGGTCAGCCCGCTGGCGGACGGGGTCGAGGCGACCTGGTCGCGCCTGATCGCGGGGCGCTCGGGCGCGGGGCCCATCACGCGGTTCGACGCGACCGGGTTCGCTACCACGTATGCCTGCGAGATCCCCAGTGAGGGCGAGGGCGCGTTCGATCCGGGGACGGCGATGGAGCCCAAGGAGCGGCGCAAGGTCGACGACTTCATCCTCTACGGCATGGCGGCGGCGCAGGAGGCCGTGCGCGCCGCGGGCATCGCGGACCTGCCCGACGAGGCCAAGCTGCGCACCGGCGTGATGATCGGCTCCGGGATCGGCGGGTTGAACTCGATCGCGGACACGGCGGTCCTGATCCACGAGCGGGGCCCGCGACGGGTGAGCCCGTTCTTCATCCCCGGCGCGCTCATCAACCTCGTCTCGGGGCAGGTGGGCATCCGCTACGGGTTCCGCGGGCCGAACCACGCGGTGGTGACGGCGTGCTCGACCGGCGCGCACGCGATCGGGGACGCGGCGCGCCTCATCGCGCTCGACGACGCGGACGTGATGGTGGCCGGCGGGACGGAGAGCCCGATCAGCGCCATCGGCGTGGCGGGGTTCAACGCGTGCAAGGCGCTCAGCACCAAATACGCGGACGATCCGCAGGCGGCGAGCCGCCCCTGGGACTCGGATCGGGACGGATTCGTCATGGGCGAGGGCGCGGGCGTGGTCGTGCTCGAGGAGTACGAGCACGCGCGGGCGCGCGGGGCTGCGATCCTGGCCGAGGTGCTGGGCTACGGCCTGTCGGGGGACGCGTTCCACATCACCGCGCCGCCGCCGGACCACGAGGGCGCGGAGCGGGCGATGCGGGCGGCGTTGAAGCGCGCGGGGCTGGACGGGAGCGAGATCGACTACGTCAACGCGCACGGCACCTCCACGATGGCGGACACGATCGAGCTGGGCGCGGTGGAGCGGGTGTGCGGATCGGGCATGGTGATGTCCTCGACCAAGAGCGCGATCGGACACCTTCTGGGTGCCGCCGGCGCGGTGGAGGCGATCTTCTGCATCCTGGCGATGCGGGACGGGGTCGCGCCGCCGACGTTGAACCTCCATGACGGGCCGGACACGAAGGTGAACCTCGCGCCGCTCGAGGCGGTCGAGGGGCGTTTCGAGCGCGTGCTGTCCAACAGCTTCGGCTTCGGGGGCACGAACGCCAGCCTGGTGATGGGCCGGGTCTGATGTGGCGGGGCGTCGCCTCCAACGCGCTGGGGCTGTCGATCGTGGCGCTGGTCGCCTTCGCGGCCGCGGTGACCTGGGCGCAGCGGGAATGGACCGCCCCGGGGCCGCTCGGGACCGCGATCTGCCTGGAAGTGGAGCGCGGGTCGAACATGAGCCGGGTGTCGAGCGACCTCGCGGCGCAGGGGGCGGTGGCGCGGCCGGCCCTGTTCCGGGCGGGGACGGATTACGCCGACCTGCCGGGGCTCAAGGCGGGCTCCTTCCTGGTGCCGGAGGGCGCCTCGATGTCGGAGATCGCGCGGACGATCACGCTGGGCGGGCCGTCGACCTGCGGCACCGAGATCAACTTCCGGATCGGGGTGGCGAAGGCCGACGTGGTGGTGCGCGAGCTCGACCCGGCGTCGGGGCGGTTCGAGCGGGTGGCGGAGTTCGACGCCGGGACCGAAGCGCCGGCGGAATACGTGGAGATCGCGGCGGACGCGGACACGCGGTTCCGGGTGACGGTGGCCGAGGGCGTCACCTCCTGGCAAGTGGCCGAGGCGCTGCGGGCGGCGGAGTTCCTGGCGGGGGAGGTCGGATCGCTGCCCGCGGAGGGCACGCTGGCGCCCGACAGCTACGAGGTGCGGCCCGGGACGGACCGCGGCGAGCTCATCGCGGCGATGGAGGAGAGCCAGGCGGAGATCCTGGCCGCGGCCTGGGCCGAGCGGGACGAGGGCGTGCCGCTGGCGAGCGCCGAGGAGGCCCTGATCCTGGCGTCGATCATCGAGAAGGAGACGGCGGTCGCCGAGGAGCGGGAGGAGGTGGCGGGGGTGTTCGCCAACCGGCTGCGCCAGGGGATGCGCCTCCAGACGGACCCGACGGTCATCTACGGGGTCACGCGCGGGCGCGGGGTGCTGGGCCGGGGGCTGCGGCGGTCCGAGCTCGACGCCGAGACGCCGTGGAACACCTACGTCATCGACGGGCTGCCGCCGACGCCGATCGCCAATCCGGGCGCGGCGTCGATCCAGGCGGCGGTGCGGCCGGGGGAGACGCGGAACGTGTTCTTCGTGGCGGACGGGACGGGGGGGCACGCGTTCGCCGCGACCCTGGCCGAGCACAACGCGAACGTCGCGCGCTGGCGCGAGATCGAGGCGGAGCGGGCGGCGGAGGCGGCGGGGCAATAGGGTGTTGCGCGCGGCGCGAGGACCGCGCGGTGCGAGATCGTCGTTCGATATCAACGGGCTGAACGGCAGGGCGCCGCAACCCTGGCGCGACTTGGATTGACTCGGCGCACTGTCCCGGGTATACCTTCGGGCAAGCTAGGAGAAGTGGGCAGACGGGTCCGGGGGCATACCCCCGCGGCCCGTCTTTTCGTTTCACTCGTGCGGAGGGGACACCGCTCGGGAGGCACGGCTGGATGGGGCAGACACTGCGGAAGGACGGCGATGCGGCGAAGAGGGTGCGCCGCATGCGCCGGGTTCTGGATCGGATGCTGAGGGGACTGGAGACGATGGCGCGCGACCTCGACTGGGGACGCGTGCCCGAAGACGACATGGTCAAGGCGGTTCGGGCGGCGGTCAAGGCCATCCCCGAGCTCGCGAGCGTGGAGTGCAAGCTTTATGAGTACGAGATCGACGTCGCTGGCGGCGTGCCCGGGCGCGAGCCCCCGATGGACCTCGCCGCCGCGCGGGTCGAGGTCATGGGGCGCCTGGCTCGCCTCGCGGGCGCCGCGTGAGCGCGAGGACGCAATCACCGACCTGCCGGATGAGGTGCTGCGGGCCCTTCCCTACATGTTCGAGATGTGGGGGGCGGCGCACCAGCTGCCCCCCGAGGGCGACTGGCGCAGCTGGGTCGTGATGGGCGGCCGCGGCGCGGGCAAGACGCGGGCGGGGGCCGAATGGGTCCGTTCGGTGGTGGAGGGGCCGCGGCCCGTCGACCGGGGCGCATGCCGGCGCGTGGCCCTGGTGGGAGAGACCTACGAGCAGGCGCGCGACGTGATGGTGTTCGGGGATTCGGGGATCCTGGCGTGCTCGCCGCCCGATCGTCGGCCGGACTGGATCTCCGGCACGCGCACGTTGCGCTGGCCCAACGGAGCCGAGGCGCGCACGTTCAGCGCGTCCGACCCCGAGGCGATGCGGGGGCCGCAGTTCGACGCGGCCTGGTGCGACGAGCTGGCCAAGTGGCGCCGGGGGCGCGAGCCCTGGGATATGCTGCAGTTCGCGCTGCGGCTCGGGGACGCGCCGCGAGCGTGCGTGACGACGACGCCGAAGGCGGCGCCGGTGCTCACCGAATTGCTGGGGCGCAAGTCCACGGTGGTGACGCGGGCGGCGACGGAGGCGAACCGGGCATGGCTGGCGGAATCGTTCCTGAACGAGGTGCGGACGCGCTATGCTGGCACGCGGCTGGCGCGGCAGGAGCTGGACGGCGAGCTCCTGGAGGACGTCGAGGGCGCGCTCTGGCCCGCCGGGGTGATCGAGGCGGGACGCATCGCGCGGCCCGAGACGCTGGACCGGATCATCGTCGCGGTGGACCCGCCGGTGACGGGGCGCGCGTCGTCGGACGCGTGCGGGATCGTGGTGTGCGGGCTGCTGCGCGCCCCGGACCCGCGGGACTGGCAGGCGGTGGTGCTCGAGGACGCCTCGGTGTCCGGCGCGTCGCCCGCAGCCTGGGCGGCGGCGGCGGTCGAGGCCGGGCGGCGCTGGGAGGCGGACCGCATCGTGGCGGAGGTGAACAATGGCGGCGACCTGGTGGAGCAGGTGATCCGGCAGGTGGACCCGGCCGCGTCCTACAAGGCGGTGCACGCGTCGCGCGGGAAGGTCGCGCGGGCCGAGCCGGTGGCGGCGCTCTACGAGCGGGGGCGGGTGCGCCATGCGGGCGTGTTCGACGACCTGGAGGCCGAGATGGGCGCGATGACGGCGGGCGGGTTCCGCGGGACGGGCTCCCCGGACCGGGTGGACGCGCTCGTCTGGGCGGTGACGGAGCTGCTGATATCCGGGGTGCCGAGGGGCGTCCCGCGATTGCGGCTCCTTTGAGCGATGCGACCTGAGGGGGGCCTGGCGGCCCCCTTTTTCTTTGGGCGGGAGAGACGGATGGGCTGGTTCACGAGGAAATCGGAGGTCGCTCCGGAGGCGAAGGCGTCGGCCGCGGGCCGGGTGCTGGCCGGTGGGCGGGGCACGAGCTGGACGCCGCGCGAGACGGGGGCCCTGACGCGGGCGGGGTTCGCGGGCAACCCGGTCGGGTTCCGGGCGGTGAAGCTGGTGGCCGAGTCGGTCGCCGCCCTGCCGGTGGTGGCGGATGGCGGGAGGGTAATCGAGCATCCGGCGCTGGCGCTGCTGGCGCGGCCCAACGGGGAGCAGGGGCGCGCGGAGCTGATCGAGGCGCTGGTGGCGCAGATGCTGCTGACCGGGGACGGCTATGTCGAGGCGGTCGGCGAGGGGATGCCGGCGGAGCTCCACGTGCTGCGCTCGGACCGGATGGCGGTGGTGCCGGGGCCGGACGGCTGGCCGGTGGGCTACGACTACCGGGTGGGCGGGCGCAAGCTGCGCTTCCGGGCGGAGGCGGTGTGCCACGTGCGCAGCTTCCACCCGCAGGACGACCATCACGGGTTCTCGCCGATGCAGGCGGCGGCGGCGGCGGTGGACGTGCACAACGCGGCCTCGCGCTGGTCGAAGGCGCTGCTGGACAACGCGGCGCGGCCTTCGGGGGCGATCGTGCACCGGGGGCCGGAGGGCGCGGAGCTGTCGCGCGAGCAGTTCGACCGGCTCCAGGCGGAGATGGAGGCCTACCACCAGGGCGCGCGCAACGCGGGGCGGCCGATGCTGCTCGACGGCGGGCTGGACTGGAAGCCGATGGGGTTCAGCCCGTCGGACATGGAGTTCCAGGAGACCAAGCGCGACGCGGCGCGCGAGATCGCGACGGCGTTCGGCGTGCCGCCGATGATGCTGGGGATCCCCGGCGAGGCGACCTTCGCCAACTACGCCGAGGCGAACCGCGCGTTCTTCCGTCTGACGGTCCTGCCGCTCGCGGAGCGGGTGGCGGCGCGGCTGGGCGGGTGGCTCTCGGGGCTGTCGGGGGAGCCGGTGAGGCTGTCGGTGGACCTCGACGCGGTGCCGGCGCTGTCGGTGGAGCGGGACGCGCGGTGGCGGCGGATCGCGGAGGCGGAGTTCCTCACGGATGGCGAGAAGCGGGCGATGCTGGGGCTCGCGGAATGACGCGTTGTCAGGGGGTTCGGAATGGAGGTTCGCATGGTGGGTGAGGAGTTGGAGCGCAAGTTCATGGCGCTGGACGCGGTGGAGGCGAGCGACGAGGCGGCGCCGCGCCTGACGGGCTACGCGTCGGTGTTCGACGAGGTGGACGGCGGCGGCGACGTGGTGGCGCCGGGGGCCTACGCGGCCTCGCTGGCGCGGCTGGCGGCAGGCGGACGGCGGGTGAAGATGCTGTGGCAGCACGACCCGGCGCAGCCCATCGGCATCTGGGACGCGGTGTCCGAGGACGCGCGGGGGCTGAAGGTGTCGGGCCGGCTGCTGGACGCGGTGGCGAAGGGGCGCGAGGCGGCGGCCCTGCTGGCGGCGGGGGCGATCGACGGGTTGTCGATCGGGTACCGGACGGTGCGCGCCGAGAAGGACGCGGCCGGGCGGCGGCGGCTCCTGGAGGTGGACCTCTGGGAGGTCTCGCTCGTGACGTTCCCGATGCTCGGACTGGCCCGGGCCTCGGCGAAATCGGAGGGCGCCGCGGCGTCCGCCGACGATCTGGCGCGCGCGTTCCGCGACGCGCGCCGGGAGCTGGCGGCGGGGGCGTTGCCGAAGGGCCGGTAGCACCGGTCGGGGGGCTCGGGCCCCCTTAATCCAAGGAGAGCAGGATGAGTGACGAGACTGCCGGGCAGGCCGGCGGTGCGGCGGCGTTGCGTGCGGAGCTGAAGGGCTTCGTGAGCGACGTCAAGGGGCTGCACGCCGAGCTTCACGAGCGACTGAACAAGCAGGAGGACCGTATGAGCATGCTGTCGACGAAGTCCCGCGCCCCGCGCGCGCCCCTTTCGACCCAGGCCGAGACCGGCGAGGCGATGCACGGCCGGGCGTTCGACGCCTATGTCCGCGCCGGCGAGGAGGACGCGATGCGCGGCCTCGACCTGGAGGGCAAGTCCCTCTCCACCGCCGTGGCGGCCGATGGCGGCTACCTGGTGGACCCGGTCACCGCCGAGACGGTGCATTCGGTGATGAAGAGCACCGCGTCGATCCGCGCGGTCGCCACGGTCGTGAACGTCGAGGCGACCTCCTACGACGTGCTGGTCGACCACGGCGTGATGGACTCGGGCTGGGCCACGGAGACGGGCACGTTCGGCGAGACGGGCACGCCGCAGGTGGACCGCATCTCGATCACGCTGCACGAGCTCTCGGCGCTGCCGAAGGCGTCCCAGCGGCTGCTGGACGACGCGGCGTTCGACATCGAGGGCTGGCTCGCGAACCGCATCGCGGAGCGCTTCGCCCTGGCGGAATCCACCGCCTTCGTGAGCGGCAACGGCGTGGACAAGCCGCGCGGGTTCCTCAACCATCCGCAGGCCGCGGACGGCGCCGGGCTGCCCTGGGGCACGCTCGGCCGCCTCGACACCGGCGTGGCGGGCGGGATCGGCTCGCCCGACCGGATCGTGGACCTCGTCTACGCGCTGGGCGCGCGCTACCGGGCCAACGGCGCCTTCGTGATGAACTCGAAGACCGCCGGCCTGGTGCGCAAGCTCAAGGACGCGGACGGGCGGTTCCTGTGGTCGGACGGCCTGGCCGCCGCCGAGCCGGCGCGCCTGCTGGGCTACCAGGTGGTGGTGACCGAGGCGATGCCGGACGCGGCGCCCGGCAACGTCGCGATCGCCTTCGGCGACTTCGCGGCGGGCTACACGATCGCCGAGCGCCCGGACCTGCGGATCCTGCGCGATCCGTTCAGCGCCAAGCCCAACGTCCTGTTCTACGCGACGAAGCGCGTGGGCGGCGACGTGACCGACTTCGCGGCGATCAAGCTGCTGCGGTTCTCCGCCTGAGGCGGAGCGTGATCCGCGTCCCCGACTAGGGGGCGCGGCCAGGACGGACGCGCGCACCGGTCGAGCCGGTGTCGTCTAGCTGCACCCTCCGCACGAGCGGTGCCGGCGGGGCGGGCGTCCGTCCGATTTCCTGATCGTGGCGGGGGTTTGGCGATGGAACTGACGGAAACGGCGCCGCTGGACGCCGCGGTGCTGCCGGTGGCGGAGCTGGCGAGCCACCTGCGGCTCGGCACGGGGTTCGCCGACGACGGATTGGAGATGCCGGGGGTGGAGAGCGCGATCCGCGCGGCCCTCTCCGTGGTGGAGCGGCGCACGGGGCGCGCCCTGATCGCGCGGGGCTTAGTCTGGCGGCCGCTGCGCTGCGCGGGCTCGGTGCCCCTGATGCCGGTCGCGTCGGTGGACGCGGTCGAGATCGTGGCGAACGGGGCGCGCGAGGCCGCGGGCGGCTGGCGCCTGACGGGCGAGTGGATGACCGGGCTGCCGGCGGCGGCGGGCGAGGGCGCGGTGGAGGTGTCGTTGACGTTGGGCTTCGGGGCCTGGGCGGACGTGCCGGCGGACCTGCGCCAGGCGGCGATCCTGATCGGCGCGGCGTTCTACGAGGCGCGCGGTGGCGCGGCGCCCGAGATGCCGGGCGGGGCGGCGGCGCTGATGGCGCCGTGGCGGCGCCTGCGCGTGGGGGGCGGGGCATGAGCGTGCCGCGGCTGAACCGGCGCCTGGTGCTGGAGGCGCCCGACCGGGTGCCCGACGGTGCGGGCGGCTACCGGCAGACCTGGGTGCCGCTGGGCGAGATGTGGGCGGAGGTGAAGCCCGGGATGGGGCGCGAGAAGCCCGCGGGCTTCGCGGTGATCTCCTCGGTGCACTACCGGATCTACGTGAGGGGCGCCCCCGTGGGCGCGCCGTCGCGGCCGCGGGCGGAGCAGCGGTTCCGGGACGGCGGGCGCCTCTTCCGCATCCACGCGGTGACGGAGGACGATCCGGCCGCGCGGTTCCTCGTCTGCTACGCCTACGAGGAGGGCGCGGCATGAGGGCGTCGGGGGAGTTGCAGACGGCCGTGTGGGGGGTCCTGGACCTCGCGCTCGACGTGCCGGTCTGGGACGCGCCGCCGGCGGGGGCGCGGCCCGAGATGTGGGTGCATGTCGGCGAGGAGGAGGTGCGCGCGGCGGACGACGCCAGCGCGGACGGGGCCGAGCACATGATCAAGATCTGGATCGAGAGCGTGCCCGGGTCCTACGCGGCGGCGAAGGGCGTGGCGCGGGCGATCCTGGCGGCGCTCGAGGCGCCGCTGGGCGTGCCGGGTCTGGTGAGCGTCGAGTTCCGGCGCAGCCGGGCGCGGCAGGTGGGCGGGCGGCGGCGGATCGAGATGATCTTCCGCGCCAGGATGGACTTCGAGGGAGTGGCGACATGAGCGTGCAACGCGGGCGGGACCTCCTGCTGAAATGCGATATCGACGGGGCGGGGCGGTTCGAGACGATCGCCGGGCTGCGGGCCACGCGCCTGGCGTTCAACGCCGAGACGGTCGACGTGACCAACGTGGCGAGCGCGGGGCGGTGGCGCGAGCTTCTGGCGGGCGCGGGCATGCGCTCGGCCTCGATCAGCGGCTCGGGCGTGTTCCGGGACGGCGAGAGCGACGAGCGGGTGCGGCAGGCGTTCTTCGACGGGGTGGCGCCGCGCTTCCGGGTGATCGTGCCGGAGTTCGGCGTGATCGAGGGGGCGTTCCAGATCACCGGGATCGAGTACGCCGGGGCGATCCAGGGGGAGGCCACGTTCGAGGTCTCGCTGGCCTCGGCCGGAGCCCTGACCTTCGCGCCGGACGCGGGATGAGCGCCAATCCCTGGGCCGGGGAGGTCGCCCTGACGGTGGACGGGCGGCCCCTGGCGCTGCGGCTGACGCTGGGGGCGCTGGCCGAGCTCGAGGGCGAGCTGGGCGCCGGAAGCCTGATGGAGATCGCGGGGCGGTTCGACGGCGGCGCGGTGCGCGCCGCCGACGTCGCCGCGGTCATCCGGGCGGGGCTCCGCGGGGGCGGGCACCATGCGGACCTGATGGCCTGCGAGATCGGGGGCGGACCGATGGAGGCGGCGCGGGTGGCCGCGCGGCTGCTGGCGCGGGCCTTCGCGCTGCCGGAGGCCTGATGGACTTCGCGGGGCTCCTGCGGGCGGCGGCGGCGCGGGGCCTGCGCCCGGGCGAGATGTGGGCCCTGACGCCGGCGGAACTGATGGTGGTGCTGGGCCGCTCGGGCGGGCCGGCGGGAATGGGGCGCGCGCGGCTCGAGGAGCTGGCGGCGGCGTATCCGGACGGGGAGCGGGCGGATGGATGAGTTCGACGGGGAGATCGACGGCGCGGGCGAGGCGGCGGCGGCGTTCGCGCGCGAGCTGCAGGGGCTGGGCGGGGCGCTGGCCGGCGCGGAAGTGCAGACGGGGGCGTTGTCGCGCAACCTGTCGCGCTCGCTCGGGCGGGCGCTCGACGGGCTGGTCTTCGACGGGGCGCGGGCGTCGGACGCGCTGCGTCAGGTGGGGGCGAGCCTTGTCGACACGCTCTATGCGCAGGCGACGCGGCCGGTGACGGACCATCTCGGCGGGCTGGTCTCGCAGGGGGTCGGCGCGCTCACGGGGGCGATCACGCCGTTCGCGAAGGGGGGCGTCGTGTCCGGGGCGACGACGTTTCCGATGGCCGGCGGCACCGGGGTGATGGGCGAGGCGGGGCCGGAGGCGATCATGCCGCTCACGCGCGGGGCGGACGGCACGCTGGGCGTGCGCGGCTCGGGCGGCGGGGCGACCGTGGTGATGAACATCACGACGCCCGACGTGGCGGGGTTCAGCCGCTCGCGCAGCCAGATCGCGGCGCAGATGGGCCGCGCCCTGAGCGCCGGCGCGCGCAACCGCTGAGGGAGGGAAAGATGGCATTCCATGATGTTAGGTTTCCCGCGGATTTGAGCTTCGGCTCGGTCGGCGGGCCGGAGCGGCGCACGGAGATCGTGACGCTGGCGAATGGGCACGAGGAGCGCAACACGCCCTGGGCGGACTCGTTGCGCCGCTATGACGCCGGGCTCGGCATGCGGTCGCTGGACGACATGGCCGAGCTGACCGGGTTCTTCGAGGCACGGGCGGGGGCGCTGCATTCGTTCCGGTGGAAGGACTGGGCCGACTACCGCTCGTGCCGGCCGTCCTGCGCGCCGGGCGCGTCGGATCAGCGGATCGGGACGGGGGACGGGACGCGGGCGGCCTGGCCGCTCGTCAAGCGCTATGCGTCAGGGCCCTACGGCTACGATCGGGCGGTGACGAAGCCGGTGCCGGGGACGGTGCGGGTGGCGATCGACGGCGCGGAGGCGGGGGGGTGGACCTGCGACCATGCGAGCGGGGTGGTGACGTTCGCGTCCGCGCCGGCCGCGGGGGCGGCGATCACCGCCGGCTTCGAGTTCGACGTGCCGGTGCGGTTCGACACGGACCGTATCGCGGTGTCGCTCGCGTCCTTCGAGGCGGGGCAGGTGCCGGACGTGCCGGTGGTCGAGGTGCGCGCGTGAGCGGCGCGGCGACGACGCGGGCGCGGCTCTGGTCCGTGGTCCGGCGGGACGGGCGGGTGTTCGGGTTCACCGACCACGACCGCGATCTGGAGGTCGAGGGCGTGACGTTCCGCGCGGGGACGGGGCTCTCCGCCGGCGCGCTCGAGCGATCCTCGGGGCTGTCGGTGGACAACGCCATGGCGGCCGGCGCCCTGTCCGATGACGGGATCACCGAGGACGACATCGCGGCGGGGCGTTTCGACGGCGCGGAGGTCACGGCCTGGAACGCGGACTGGACCGCGCCGGAACGCCGCCGGATGACGTTCCGCGGAACGTTCGGGGAGGTCACCCGCGGGGCGGGCGCCTTCGAGGTCGAGCTGCGGGGGCTGTCGGAGGCCTTGAACCGGCCGCGGGGGCGGGTGTTCCAGGAGGGATGCCCTTGGGTGCTGGGGGATGCGTCCTGCGGCGCGGACCTATCCCGCGCGCGCTTCCGGGCGGAGACGACCGTGGACGAAGCGGGCGACGGGTTCTTGAGCTGGCGCGCGTTCGAGGGGTTCGAGGCGGGCTGGTTCGAGCGGGGCCGTGCCGTGATGCTCGACGGCGCGGCGGCGGGGTCGAGCGCGGCGGTCCGGCGGGACGTACGATCGGGTGCGGGCCGGCGGATCGAGCTCTGGGCCGCGTTCGCGACCCCGCCCGCGCCAGGGGACCGCGTGCGGCTCGAGGCGGGTTGCGACAAGCGGTTCGTCACGTGCCGGACGAAGTTCGACAACGGCGCTCGGTTCGGCGGCTTCCCCGACATTCCCGGCGAGGACTGGCTGACGGCCTATCCGGTCGGCGAAGGCGGCAACGACGGCGGGAGCCTCCGGGCATGAGCGCCGCCGTGGTGGCGGCGGCGCGGGGGTGGATCGGCACGCCCTACCTTCATCAGGCGGCGGCGCGCGGGGTGGGGGCGGACTGCCTCGGCCTGGTTCGCGGGGTGTGGGCCGAGGTGATCGGCGGCGCGCCCGAGGCGGTGCCGGCGTACACGCCGGACTGGTCCGAGCCTTCGGGCGAGGAACGGCTCATGGAGGCGGCGGACCGGCACCTCATCCGGCGGGGGGCGGACGAGCCGACCCGCGCCGGCGACGTGCTGCTGTTCCGGATGCGGGCGCGGGGCGTGGCCAAGCACCTGGGCATCGTCGCGCGGGCCGGGCCGGGGGCGACCTTCGTGCATGCCTATGGCGGGCACCAGGTGGTCGAATCGGCCCTCACGGCGCCATGGGCCCGCCGGATCGCGGCGCGCTACGGCTGGCCCTCTTTCGGGGCCGCCTGAACTTCACTCGAACTGCGGAGGCGCGTCATGGCGACCATCCTTCTCTCGGCCGCGGGCGGGGCCGTCGGCGCCTCCCTGGGCGGATCCGTCCTGGGCCTCTCGACGGCGGTGATCGGGCGCGCGGCGGGCGCGACGCTCGGGCGCATCGTGGATCAGCGCATCCTAGGCGCCGGATCGGACGCGGTGGAGGCGGGCCGGGTCGACCGGTTCCGGCTGGTCGGCGCGTCCGAGGGCGCGGCGATCCCGCGGGTGTTCGGCCGGATGCGCGTGGCGGGGCAGGTGATCTGGTCGACGCGGTTCCTCGAGACGGTCGAGACGTCGCGCGCCGGCGGCAAGGGCGGCGGCGGGCCGGAGCTGCGCGAGTTCGGGTACACGGTGAGCCTGGCGATCGCGCTCTGCGAGGGCGAGATCTCCCGCGTGGGTCGGATCTGGGCGGACGGGATCGAGATCGCGCGCCGTGACCTGTCGATAAGCGTCTATCGCGGGACGCGGGACCAGGGGCCCGACCCGAAGATGGAGGCGGTGGAGGGCGCGGGGCAGGTGCCGGCCTATCGGGGCCTGGCCTATGTGGTGATCGAGGACCTGGACCTGGGCCGGTTCGGCAACCGCGTCCCGCAGCTCACGTTCGAGGTGCTGCGCCCGGAGTTCGGCGCAAGCCCGCCCGCGCCGGTCGAGGCCGTGCGCGCGGTGGCGATGGTGCCCGGGACGGGGGAGTACGGGCTCTCCACCCGGCAGCTCAACGTGGCGGTCGGGCCGGGCGAGATGCGCGCGGCGAACGTGTCGACGCCGCGGGGGGTGCCGGACTTCGTGGCCTCCATGGACGATCTGGTCGAGGAGCTGCCGAATGTCGGCTCGGTGAGCCTGGTGGTGTCCTGGTTCGGCTCCGATCTCCGCTGCGGGGAGTGCCGGCTGGCGCCCAAGGTGGAGTTCTCGGACGGCGGCGCGGCGGAGATGGACTGGCGCGTGGCGGGACGCTCGCGTGCGGCCGCCGGCACGGTGGGGCGCGATGCGCAGGGGCGGCCGGTCTACGGCGGCACGCCTGCGGACGCGTCGGTGATCGAGGCGATCCGCGAGGTGCGCGGGCGCGGGATCGAGGCGATGTTCTATCCCTTCGTCCTGATGGAGCCGGAGGCGGGCAACGTCCTGCCGGACCCCTATAGCGGCGCGCCGGGGCAGGCGCCCTTGCCGTGGCGGGGGCGGATCACGACCTCGCTCGCGCCGGGGGTGGCGGGCTCGCCGGACGGGACGGCGGCGGCGGCGGCGGAGGTGGACGCGTTCTTCGGCGCCGCGCGGGCGGCGGACTTCTCGCTGGACGGGGAGGAGGTCCGCTACGCGGGCATCGAGGACGAGGGCTACGCGCGCTTCATCCTGCACTACGCGTGGCTGTGCCGCGCGGCGGGGGGCGTGGACGCGTTCTGCGTGGGCTCGGAGATGCGCGGGCTGACCTGGATCCGGGGCGCGGGGGGGCGCTACCCGGCCGTGGAGCGGATGCGGGACCTGCTGCGCGAGGTGCGCGGCGTGCTCGGGCCGGACTGCGCTCTGAGCTACGCGGCGGACTGGTCGGAGTACTCGGGCCACCGGCCGGAGGACGCGCCGGGGGACGTGCGCTTCCACCTCGACCCGCTCTGGGCGGACGCCGAGTGCGATTTCGTGGGGATCGACAACTACCTGCCCCTGACGGACTGGCGGGACGAGCCCGGGCATGCGGACGAGGCGGCCGGCGGGGTGCACGACATGGCCTACCTCAAATCCGGCGTGGCGGGGGGCGAGTACTACGACTGGTTCTACGCGGACGACGCGGACATGGCGGCGCAGCGGCGCACGCCGATCACGGACGGGCAGGGCGAGCCGTGGATCTGGCGGGTCAAGGACCTGCGCGGGTGGTGGGAGCACGCGCATCACGACCGGGTGGACGGCGTGCGGCAGGCGGCGCCGACGGCCTGGGTGCCGCAGGGCAAGCCGATCCGGTTCACGGAGTACGGCTGCGCGGCGGTGGACAAGGCGACGAACCAGCCGAACGTGTTCCTCGATCCGAAGTCGTCCGAGAGCCGGCTGCCGCGCGCGAGCACCGGGCGGCGCGACGAGCTCATACAGCATCAGTACATCCGCGCGGTCACGGATTTCTGGGCGGATCCCGCGCGCAACCCGGTGAGTGGGGTCTATGGCGGGCGGATGCTCGACATGGGGCGGGCGCATCTATGGGCCTGGGATGCGCGGCCCTGGCCGGCTTTCCCCGGGCGGACGGACCTGTGGACGGACGGGGCGAACTACGCGCGCGGGCACTGGCTCAACGGGCGAACGGCAGCGCGGACGCTGGCCTCGGTCGTGGCGGAGATCTGCGCGGATGCCGGGGTGGATGAGGTCGACGTCTCCGGATTGGCGACGCTCATACGGGGGTACCTGGTCGACGACGTGGGCACGGCGCGGGCGGCCTTGCAGCCATTGCTCCTGGCCTATGGCGTCGATGCGGTGGAACGGGACGGGCGGCTCGCGTTCCGTCATCGGGACGGGGTGGCCCGTGCGGCGCTCGACCCCGGGTTCCTGGTGCGATCCGACGACGCGGGCGATCGCGAGGTGACGCGCGCCGCGCGGGCGCAGCTCCCCGAGCGGGTCCGGCTGACCTACGTGGAAGGCGAGCTGGCCTATGAGACGCGGGTCGCCGATGCGCGCCT
This sequence comes from uncultured Alphaproteobacteria bacterium, assembly GCA_963833115.1. GTDB lineage: Bacteria > Pseudomonadota > Alphaproteobacteria > Rhodobacterales > Rhodobacteraceae > Hasllibacter. The sequence goes on from CAWHWS010000002.1 coordinate 1,921,730, forward strand.
TCCCGGCGTCGCGGAGGACAGCGTGGCGGAAGGCGATCTGCCACTCGCCCTGACCGAAACGGAGGCGCGGTCGGCCGCCGAGCGCTGGCTGGCGGAGAGCCGGATCGGGCGCGAGACGGTCCGCTTCGGGGTCGGGCCGTCGCGCACGGACCTGGGCGCGGGCGACGTCGTGCGCTTCGAGGACCGGGACGGGGCGTGGCGGATCGACCGGGTCGAGGTCGCCGGCGCCAGGCAGGTCACCGCGGTGCGCGTGGACCCCGCAGCCTATCGTCAAGTCGGGGGCGAGGAGACCGTGCGATCCGTGCGGGCGATCACGCCGGCGGCGCCCGTGCTGCCGGTGTTCATGGACCTGCCGATGATCACGGGCGAGGAGCCCAGCCATGCGCCGCGCATCGCGGTGGCGGCGCGGCCCTGGCCCGGTACGGTGGCGATCCATGCCTCGAACGAGGATGCGGGATACGGGGCCGCGCAGATCCTGAGGCGTCCGGCGACGGTCGGGGTGACGTTGACGCCCCTGGCCGCGGCGGCGACCGGGGTGTGGGACCGCGGCGCGCCGCTCCTCGTGCGGATGGGCCGGCCCGGACTGGCCTCGGCCGACGCCCGCGCGGTGCTGAACGGGGCCAACGTCCTCGCGATCGGGGAGGGCGGGGCGCAGGGCTGGGAGGTGGTGCAGTTCCGCGGAGCCGAGGCGATCGGCGACGGGGTCTGGGCGGTCTCGCTCCGGCTGCGGGGGCAGCTCGGCACGGAGGGCGAGATGCCCGCCGAATGGCCGGTGGGCTCGCGGGTGGTCCTCCTCGACGCGGCGGCGGAGGTGCTCGATCTGCCGGCACGGGCGCGGGGGATCGAGCGGCATTACCGGACGGGGCCCGGGACGCGGCCGCTGGACGACCCGATCTACCGCCACGACGTCGTGACGTTCGACGGGATCGGGCTTCGGCCCTATGCCCCGGCGCACCTGCACGGCCGGGAAGGGGCGGGCGACCTCTTCGTCTCCTGGATCCGGCGCACGCGGATCGACGGCGACCCCTGGGGCGAGGCGGACGTGCCCCTGGCCGAGGCGGCCGAACGCTACGCCGTGCGCGTCGTGCGCGGCGGCGAGGTGCTCCGGCGGGAGGAGGTGACGGCGCCGGCCTGGACCTACCTCGCCCATGATCGGGACGATGACGGGCCGGGCGCCTGGATCGAGGTGGCGCAGGTCTCGGACCGGTTCGGCCCCGGAACCTGGGCGCGGCTGGGGCCGACGGGCTGATGCGGCGGATCCTGCTGGCCGACGCGGTCGACATGGCGCGGGTGGCCGGCGCCGCCCCGCCGGGGGAGCGCGAGTGGCTCGCGATGCGCATGGCCGCGCAGGCCGTGGCCGGGACCTGGCCCATCGGCGCGGTGCCGGTCCCGGGGCGGGTGCCGGCGACGCTGACCTCCGGTCCGTTCAGGATCGCGCTCATCGCGGTCCTGCGCGCGCTCGGGGGTTCCCCGGCGCGGGGGGGCGACCTATCTCCACGGGGGCGAGCACCGCAGGAGGACCGCGCCATGGCGATGACCGCGAGGGATCCGGTCCGGGTCGACCCCGTCTGGGACCGCATCCGGCAGGAGGCGCAGGACGCCATCGACGCCGAGCCGATGATCGGCGGCATGGTGCACGCCTCGGTGCTCCATCATGGCGCGCTGGAGGACGCCTTGGCGTTCCGGCTCGCGGGCAAGCTGGCCTCCGTCGAGATCGGAGAGCAGATGCTTCGGGAGATCGCCGACGCGGCCTACGCGGCCGATCCGGAGCTCGGCGCGGCGGCGCGGGCGGATCTCGTGGCGGTCCTCGACCGGGATCCGGTCACGCATCGGCTCCTGCAGCCGCTCCTCTACTTCAAGGGGTTCCAGGCGATCCAGGCGCACCGGGTCGCGCACCACCTCTGGTCGGCCGGCCGGCGGGACCTCGCTTACGTGATCCAGATGCGCACGTCCGAGGCGTTCGGGATCGACATCCATCCCGGCGCGCGGATCGGCAAGGGGATCATGATCGACCATGCCCATTCGATCGTCATCGGGGAGACGGCGGTGGTCGGGGACAACGTCTCGATGCTGCATTCCGTGACCCTCGGCGGGACGGGCAAGGAGGACGAGGACCGGCATCCGAAGATCGGGGACGGCGTCCTCATCGGGGCGGGGGCGAAGGTCCTCGGCAACATCCGCATCGGGCACTGCAGCCGGATCGCGGCCGGGTCCGTCGTCCTCGAGGAGGTGCCGCCATGCAAGACGGTGGCCGGCGTTCCGGCGCGGATCGTCGGCGAGGCCGGCTGCTCGCAGCCCTCGCAGTCGATGAACCACCTGTTGACGGCGGCGGGGTCGGGCGCGGCCTGACCCCGCGGGATCAGGCCAGCATCATCAACGGATTCTCGAGGTTGCGCTTGATCGCGTCGAGGAACCGCGCGCCGAGGGCACCGTCGATGACGCGGTGATCGACGCTCAGCGTCGTGCTCATCACCGTGGCGGAGGTCAGCTCGCCATCCGCGCCGACGACCGGTTTGCGGACCCCCGCGCCGACGGCGAGGATCGACCCGTGCGGCGGATTGATGACGGCGTCGAAATTGTCGATGCCGAACATCCCGAGATTGGATATCGCGAAGCTGCCGCCCTGATACTCGTGGGGCGCGAGCTTCTTGGACTTCGCGCGCGCGGCGAGGTCCTTCATCTCGGCCGACAGGGCGCTGAGCGACTTGAGGTGCGCGTCCTTCAGGACGGGGGTGAAGAGCCCGCCGTCGATCGCCACCGCCACGGCCACGTCCGAGGGCGAGAGGCGCAGCATCCGGTCGCCGGCCCAGACGGCGTTCGCCTCCGGCACCTCCTGCAGCGCGAGCGCGGCGGCCTTGATGATGAAGTCGTTGACCGAGAGCTTCACGCCCTTCGCGCCGAGCTGCTCGTTGAGCTGCCCGCGGAAGGCCATCAGCGCGTCGAGCCGGATGTCGCGGCGCAGGTAGAAATGCGGGATCGTCTGCTTCGCCTCGGTGAGGCGCGCGGCGATGGTGCGGCGCATCCCGTCGAGGGGGATCTCCCGCGTCTCGCGCCCCTCGTACATGCGGCGGACCTGGTCGGCGCTCATGCCGGCGGGCATCGCGGGCTTGGCGCCCTCGGTCTTCGCCCCGGCCGCTTCGGCCTTGGGCGCCTCCGCCGGCGCCGCGGCCGCCCCGGGCTCGAAGCCCTCGACGTCGGCCTTCACGATCCGGCCGCGAGGGCCCGTGCCCTTCACGTCCCCGAGATCGACGCCCTTGTCCTTGGCGATCCGCCTGGCGAGCGGGGTCGCGAAGACGCGGGCCCCGGCGGGCCCCGGGCCATCGTCCGCGGCGTCCTTCCGGGCGACCTCGTCCGCGCCGCCCGCCTCGCGGCCGTAGCCCTTCTGCGGCTCCGTCGCGGGGGTCGGCTCGGCGGGCGCGGCGTGGGAGGACGCGCCCTCCTTCGGCGCGCCGCCGGTCTCCCCGATGTCGTCCGCGCTCTCGCCCTCCGCCAGGAGGACGGCGATCGGGGCGTTCACCTTCACCCCCTCGGTGCCGCCGGGCACGATGATCTTCCCGATGGTCCCCTCGTCGACGGCCTCGAACTCCATCGTGGCCTTGTCGGTCTCGATCTCGGCCAGCAGGTCGCCCGAGGACACGGTGTCGCCCTCCTTGACCAGCCATTTCGCCAGCGTCCCCTCCTCCATCGTCGGCGAGAGGGCGGGCATGAGGATTTCGATGGGCATCAGGCGGGCTCCCCGCAGAGGGTGAGGGTGTCGTAGGGCGGGCGCGGGGTGCGGCCCGCGCCCAGGTCGTCGATGGCCGCGCCGATCGCGAGGGCCCGCTGCGCGAGCGCCTCGTGCGCCGTCTGATGGGACGGCCTGACGTCGGCGCCCCCGAGCAGGTGCTCCGGCACGAGGGCGCGCACCGTCCGCCCGCCCCGCTCCACGGCGATCCGATAGGCGCCCGCCGCGGGATCCAGGCCCTCGACCCGCATCAGCGGTAGGTCACGGCCTTGACCGCATCCAGGACTTCCTTGGTGGTGGTGAGGGCCAGCTTCTCCAGGTTCGCGGCGTAGGGCATGGGCACGTCCTTGCCGGTGCAGGTGATCACCGGCGCGTCGAGATAGTCGAACGCCTGCTGCATGATCTGGCTGGCGATGTGCCCGCCCACGGACGCGACCGGGAAGCCCTCCTCGACCGTGACGCAGCGATTGGTCTTCTTCACGCTCTCGATCACCGTCGGAAGGTCCATGGGCCGCAGCGTCCTGAGGTCGATCACCTCCGCCTCCACGCCGTCCTTGGCCAGCTCCTCGGCGGCCTGGAGGGCGTATTTCATGCCGATGCCGAAGCTCACGATGGTCACGTCCGTGCCCTCGCGCCAGATGCGGGCCTTGCCGAAGGGCACGGTGAAGTCGTCCAGGTCCGGCACCTCGAAGGTCTGGCCGTACATGATCTCGTTCTCGAGGAAGATCACCGGGTTCGGGTCGCGGATCGCGCTCTTAAGGAGGCCCTTCGCGTCCGCCGCCGAATAGGGCATCGCGACCTTGAGCCCGGGTATCTGCGCGTAGAAGGCGGCGTAGTCCTGGCTGTGCTGGGCGGCCACGCGGGCCGCCGCGCCGTTGGGCCCGCGGAACACGATCGGGCAGCCCATTTGACCGCCCGACATGTAGAGCGTCTTGGCCGCCGAGTTGACGATCTGGTCCATCGCCTGCATCGCGAAGTTGAAGGTCATGAACTCCACGATGGGGCGCAGGCCGCCGAAGGCCGCGCCCACGCCGATGCCGGCGAAGCCGTGCTCGGTGATCGGCGTATCGATCACCCGCTTGTCCCCGAACTCGGCCAGGAGCCCCTGGCTGATCTTGTAGGCGCCCTGGTACTCGGCCACCTCCTCGCCCATCAGGAACACGAGCTCGTCGCGGCGCATCTCCTCGGCCATCGCGTCGCGCAGGGCCTCGCGGACGGTGGTCTCCTTCATCGCCGTGCCCTCGGGCCAGTCCGGCGAGCGGTCGACCTTGGGCGCGGCCGGGACCGGGCGCTCCTTCGTCTGCGCAGGCGTGTCCTCGGAGGAGAGGTCCTTCTTCTCCGGCACCGGCTGCTGGCCGCCGGAGATTTCTGCGTCCTCCATCGTCTCGCCCTCGCCGAGCAGCACGGCGATGGGCGCGTTCACCGCGACGCCCTCGGTGCCCTCGGCCACGAGGATCTTCCCGATCGTGCCCTCGTCGACGGCCTCGAACTCCATCGTGGCCTTGTCGGTCTCGATCTCGGCCAGGATGTCGCCGGAGGCGACGCTGTCGCCCTCCTTGACGAGCCACTTGGCGAGCGTGCCCTCCTCCATCGTCGGGGAGAGGGCGGGCATGAGTATCTCGGTGGCCATTACTGCTCCCTCAGCTCGAGGCGGGACTCGATGCGCTCGAGCCGGGTGGTCGGGTCGGCGATCCGGCCGTCCTGCGCGACTTCCGCCTGCATGAAGCCGGCCTGATGCCCCTTCACGCCGCGCATGTCGGTCGACAGGTCCGAGATCGCCTCCCTGATATCGCTCAGCTGTTTCCGCATTGACTTGAGGTGATCCAGGATGAGGTCGTGGGGCTCCGCCATCACGCCAGCTCCGGCTCGCCCTGGGGCAGCTCCTTGGCGTAGATGTCGGTCCAGAGCTCGGCCAGGTCCGGCTCGGGGCTCTCCTTGGCGAACTCGGCGGCTTCGTTGACGATCTCCTTGATCTCCTTGTCGACCGCCTTGAGCTCGTCGTCCCCGGCATGACCGCCGTCCAGCAGCATGACGCGCACGTGCTCGATGGCGTCGCGCTTCTCGCGCATCTCCTGGACCTCCTCGCGGGTGCGGTACTTGGCCGGGTCCGACATGGAATGCCCGCGATAGCGGTAGGTCTTCACCTCCAGGATATAGGGCCCGTTCCCTGCGCGGCAGTGCGCCACCGCCTTCTCCCCGGCCGCCTTCACCGCGAGGACGTCCATCCCGTCGACCTCCTCGCCCGGGATGCCGTAGGCCGCGCCCCGCTCCCAGTAGGAGGGCGACTTGGTCGACCGCTTGGTCGAGGTCCCCATCGCGTAGTTGTTGTTCTCGATCACGAAGATGACCGGCAGGTCCCAGAGCTCGGCCATGTTGTAGGTCTCGTAGACCTGCCCCTGGTTGGCCGCGCCGTCGCCGAAATAGGCGAAGGTCACGCGGTCGTTGCCGAGGTACTTGTCGGCGAAGGCCAGCCCCGCGCCGATCGGCACCTGCGCCGCCACGATCCCGTGCCCGCCGTAGAAGTGCTTCTCCTTGGAGAACATGTGCATCGAGCCGCCCTTGCCGCGCGAATACCCCCCCTCGCGGCCCGTCAGCTCGGCCATCACCCCCTTGGGGTCCATTCCGCAGGCCAGCATGTGCCCGTGGTCCCGGTAGGACGTGACGCGCTTGTCGCCCTCCGCGGCCGCGGCCTCGAGGCCGACGACGACCGCCTCCTGCCCGATGTAGAGATGGCAGAACCCCCCGATCAGGCCCATGCCGTAGAGCTGGCCGGCCTTCTCCTCGAAGCGGCGGATGAGCAGCATCTCACGGTAGTGGCGGAGGAGCTCGTCCTTGGAGACGTTGGGTTTTTCGGCGGTCTTGCGGGTCGCCATCGGCGCGCCCCCCTCGATCTGGAGTACCGGTCGGACCGAGGCCTAGCCGATACGTCCCCAGGCCGCCAGACCCGCGCGCCGCCCGCGTCAGCGCAGCACGATCTCGTCCGGGCGGACGTATCCCAGGACGTCGCGCACCCGCTCGTCCAGGAGGTCCGCGTCCAGCGTGCCGTCCGACAGCCCCGTGACGCGGATGCGCATCCCGGCCAGTTCCGCGCGCAGGCGGTCCCGCTCGGCGGTCAGGACCCGTATCTCGGCCGTGACCTGCGCGCGGGCCGCGATGCCGAAATCGCCCCGGACCGCGGCGAAGGAGAAATAGGAGGCCAGGACCAGGAACGTCGCCACAGCGGCGAACGCGCCCAGCCCCGGTGCCTTGCGTGGATGCGCCATGTATGGGCCCCCGCCTCATGGCCGCGCCCTCGTTGCGGGGCGTCGACACCCGTGCCTCGCATGGCGGGCCCGATCCGCGAACCTCGGAGCCCGCCCGATTCGCGATTGGCGAATCAGTGTGGCGAACAATCCGCGAATCGTCGGCGGCCCCGCCGTCCGCGCGGCCCACCCGGGCGGTCCCTCAGGCCTCCCGCCCCTTGTAGATGTCCACCAGCTTTCCGAGCATCCCGAGCGCGTCCTCGCGCGAGCGCTGGAAGCTGTTGCGCCCGATGATCGAGCCGTTGCCGCCGCCGTCGCGGATCGCGCGCGCGTCGTCGTAGACGCCCTCGGCCCCCTTCTTCGAGCCGCCGGAGAAGACCATGATCCGCCGCCCGGCGAAGGCGGACTGGACGCAATGGCGCACGCGCGCGGCCTGGTCGGCGATGTCGATCTTCTCGTCCTTGTAGACCTTCTTCGCCTCCTTGAGGGACAGATGGTCCGTCGAGAGCTTGATCTTGATGACGTGCGCCCCGAGCAGCGCCGCGATCTGCGCCGCGTAGGCGGCGATGTCGATCGCCGTCTCGCCGTCCTTGTCGAGCGCCTCGCCGCGCGGATAGCTCCAGATCACCGTGGCGATCCCCTTGGCGGCGGCCTCCCGGCGCATCTCGGCGATGTCCTCGAACATCTGCAGCGCCGAGGACGAGCCGGGATAGATCGTGAACCCGATGGCGCCCGCCCCGATGCGCAGCGCGTCGTCCACGCTGGCGGTGATCGCCTGGCTCTTCGGGCTCTCCTCGGGGATCAGGGAGTTGGCGCTGTTCGCCTTGAGGATCGTGGGGATCGCGCCCGCGAACGTGTCGGCCCCGGCCTCGAGCATCCCCAGCGGCGCGGCGAACGCGCTCAGCCCCGCGTCGATCGCGAGCTTGTAGTGGTAGTGCGGATCGTAGCCCGCCGGGTTCGGCGCGAAGCTGCGCGCCGGCCCGTGCTCGAAGCCCTGGTCGACCGGCAGGATGATCATCTTGCCGGTGCCCGACAGCTTCCCGGCCATCAGCATCCGGTGCAGGTTCGCCTTCACCCCGGGCGTCTCGCCCTCGTAATGGCGCAGGATCGACGCGATGGTGCGGGTGGCCTTCATGGGACGCTCCTCGATGGTTCGCACGCGTCATGGCCGCGCGCGCGCCCCCTCGGCAACCCGTTTAGCGCCACCAGGGCGGCGCGGGCGCGCCCGGCGCCGGCGCCGCCCGGACCGTCTATCGCATCGCGGCGACCTCGCCCTCGATCTCCGCGAAGATCGGATGGCTCCCGCCATGGTCCGCGAGGAACGCCTCGGCGTTGCGGCGCACGCGCCCCGAATAGGCGTCCGGCCGGGCGCGCCAGCTCTCGGTCAGGAACTCGGTGAAGAGCATGCGAAGTCCGGGAATGTCCGGAATCTCAAGGTCGTCGATCTCCGCGATGAGGCGGGGGATATCCGGGTGGTCCGCGTCCTCCATGTGCAGGCGCACGAGCTCGAACGCGAGGCGGATCTCTGGGAAGTTCTGCCGCGGCGCCCGGTCCATCGCGGCCATGTAGATCGGCAGGAAGGCCACCAGCGAGCCACCGTCCGCCATCCAGGCCGCCGCGCCGTCCTGGGCGCCGAGCATCTCGCGCCCGAGCGCGATCCCCGCCTCGCGGATGTCCGTCGTGTCGAAGCTGGTGAACGCCGAGAGCGTCGTGGCGAAGACGGCCAGGTCGCCGGGATCGCCCCGCCGGGCGAACTCGCCGAACAGGACGTCGCGTCGGCTCGCGATCTGCGCCCGGAAATCCCGTCCGCGCCGCGTCGCGCCCAGGCCTTCCGACAGGTACTCCTCGTCGATGAACTCCACCACTGAGGCGATCTCGTCGAGCTCGGCGGCGATCCCGCCGCTCGACGGATTGAGGGTCGCCATCATCAACTCGAGCGTCATCAGGTCGCGCATGAAGGTGAGCTCGCTCATCTCCTCGTCGACTACCGCGCGGACCTCCTTGTTGATGAGGAGCGGCGTCACGATCCCCAGGATGGAGGTGAGGAAGGTCGCGAAGAGGGCCGCGATCGTGATGAGCAGCGTGCGCGTCCGCCCCGATCGCGCGGTGAGGGTCTCGGTGATGTCGTGGGTCAGGGATTTGGCCAGCGTGGCGTAGTTCGTCCCGCCCTGGGTGACGGCTTCGGCTGCGCTCTCGGTCGATACGGTCATCGTAATGCCTCCATGGGGACGATTGCGTCGGCCCCCGGCGAAATGAGCCGGCGGCACGACACCCTAGCCTCCATAATGACGTTGCGGAAAGTCCCGCGGGCGCGCCGGGCGCGATCCTCACCCCAGCGCGGCCACCCCCGGCAGGGTCTTGCCCTCCAGCCATTCGAGGAACGCCCCTCCCGCGGTCGAGACGTAGGTGAAGTCCTCCGCGACCCCGGCATGCGCCAGCGCCGCCACCGTGTCGCCGCCGCCCGCGACCGAGACCAGCTTTCCCGCCCGCGTCAGCTCCGCCGCCGCCCGCGCCGCCGCGTTCGTCGCCGCGTCGAACGGCGCCACCTCGAAGGCCCCGAGAGGCCCGTTCCACACCACCGTCGCCGACGCCTCCAGCACCTGCCGGACGTGGAACACGCTGTCCGGCCCGGCGTCGAGGATCATCGCGTCCGGCGGGCAGTCCTCGGCCATGACCACCTCGCTCGCCGCCCCGGCCGCGAGCTCCCGCGCCACCACCACGTCGCGCGGCAGCAGGATCGCGCAGCCCGCCTCCGCCGCCTTCGCCGCGATGTCGCGCGCCATCTCCGCCATCTCCCGCTCGGCGAGCGAGCGGCCCACGTCCAGCCCCTGCGCGGCGAGGAACGTGTTCGCCATGCCGCCGCCGATCACCAGCGTGTCGACCCGCCCCACGAGGTTGCCCAGGAGCTCCAGCTTGGTGGAGACCTTCGCCCCGCCCACCACCGCCGTCACGGGCCGCTGGGGATCGCCGAGCGCCGCCTCCAGCGCGCGCAGCTCGGCCTCCATCAGCCGCCCGGCGCAGGACGGTATCAGCCCCGCGATCGCCTCGACGCTCGCATGGCTCCGGTGCGAGGCGCTGAAGGCGTCGTTGCAGTAGACGTCGCCCAGGCTCGCCAGACGCCCGGCGAAGGCGGCGTCGTTCTTCTCCTCGCCCGGATGGAAGCGCACGTTCTCCAGGAGCAGCACGTCCCCGTCGGTCAGGGCGTCCACCGCCGCCGCGTAGGCCCCGTCCGCGAAGCGCACCTCGCAGCCGAACGCGGCCTCCAGCGCCGGGACGAGCTGGCGCAGCGACAGCTCCGGCGCGACCTTGCCCTTGGGCCGCCCGAGATGGGCCAGCAGGATCGGCATCCCGCCCGCCGCGCGGATGTCGCGGATCGTCGGGGCGACGCGCGCGATGCGGCTCGCGTCCGTCACCCGCCCGTCCGCCATGGGCACGTTGATGTCCACCCGCACGAGCACGCGCCGCCCGGAGAGGTCCATGTCGTCCAACGTCTTCCAGGCCATGCGCGCGCTCCCCCGAGATGCGGCGCCATGTGCCGCCCCGGCGGGCGCCCGCGCAAGGGGTTTCCCTCGCCCGGCGCGCACCCTACGTCCCTGCCCAACGAACGCGAGAGGAGCCCCAGCGATGGCCGACGACCCCGAGAACACGATCCTGATGGAGCTGGAGGGCGGCACCGTCACCATCCAGCTCCTGCCCGACGTGGCCCCGAAGCACGCCGAGCGGATGAAGGCGCTCGCCCGCGCGGGCGCCTATGACGACGTGGTCTTCCACCGCGTGATCGACGGCTTCATGGCGCAGACCGGCGACGTGGAGCACGGCAAGGCCGGCGGGAACACCTCCCGCGCCGGCACCGGCGGCTCGGAGCATCCGGACCTGCCGGCGGAGTTCTCCAAGCTGCCGCACGCGCGCGGCTCGATCGGCGCCGCCCGCTCGCAGAGCCCCGACAGCGCGAACTCGCAGTTCTTCGTCAACTTCTCCGACAACGACTTCCTCAACGGTCAGTACACCGTCTACGGGCGGGTCACCTCGGGCATGGAGCATGTCGACGCGATCCCCCGCGGCGAGCCGCCGGCGGACCCCGGCAAGATCGTCAGCATGAAGGTCGCCGCCGATGCGTAGCGCCCTGATCCTCCTGCTGACCGCGGCGCCCGCGCTCGCCACCGGCCTCGAGGTCGAGATCGCGGGCCCCGGGGCCAACGGCACCGTCTCCATCGACCTCTTCGAGGACGTGGCCCCCCAGCACGTGGAGCGCATCACCACGCTCGCCGAGCGGGGCGCCTATGACGGCGTCGTGTTCCACCGGGTGATCGACGGCTTCATGGCCCAGACCGGCGACGTGCAGTTCGGCCGCGGCGCCGTCACGCCCCAGTCCGGCATGGGCGGCAGCGACCTGCCCAACGTGCCGGCCGAGTTCTCCGGCGAGCTCTCCTTCGAGCGCGGCGTCGTCGGCATGGCCCGCTCGCAGGATCCGGATTCGGCCAACTCGCAGTTCTTCATCATGTTCGCGCCCGGGCCCTTCCTCGACGGCCAGTACACCATCGTGGGCGAGGTCACGGACGGCATGGACGTGGTCGACGCGATCACGCGGGGGCAGGGGCAGAGCGGCGCCGTCTCCGGCGAGGCCGACCGCATGGCCTCCGTCACCGTCACCGAGTGACGGGGCCCCCGGCGCCCGCTGGACGCGGGCGCCGGATCGGCGCATGACGGCCCCGCCTGGATGGAGCGACGGCCATGAGCCTTCTCAAGCAAGCCCTCAGCTGGTGGAACGGCCAGACCATCGGCACGCGCCTGTGGACCTGGCGCCGCGGGACCGAGGTCGGCCGCGACGATCTCGGCAACATCTACTACCAGGACGGGGCCCGCCGCTGGGTGATCTATCTCGGCGAGTCCGACGCGTCGAAGGTCGCGCCCGAATGGCACGGCTGGCTGCACCACATCTGGGCGGAGCCGCCCACCGTGCGCCCGGTGCCCAACAAGCCCTGGGAGAAGCCGCACCGGCCCAACATGACCGGCACGCCCGCCGCCTACGCCCCCGCGGGCTCCCTGCGCCGGGCCACCCCCGAGGCGCGAACGGATTACGAGGCATGGTCCCCGGAATAGCGCGCCACCCCGCCGCCGCCCGCGCAGGACGCGTCGCCCGCGCCGGGCCCGCGGCCCTCGCAGGGCTCGCAGCCCGCGCCGGGCTCGCAGCCCTCGCCGGGCTCGCAGCCCTCGCAGGGTCCGCCGGCGCGCAGCCGCAGGCCGCGACGGGCACCGGCGTGGTGATCCGCGCGCTCGACAAGCTCACCGGCGACACGCGCGACGTGACGCTGCCGAACGCCGCGACCGCGCGGTTCGGGCGCATGTCGGTGGACCTCGCCGAATGCCGCTATCCCGCCGGCAACCCCTCCGGGGACGCCTATGCCCTCTTGCGGGTGCGCGACACGGCCTCCGGCGAGGCGGTGTTCCAGGGCTGGATGATCGCCAGCGCCCCGGCGCTCAGCGCCCTCGACCATCCTCGCTACGACGTCTGGGTCCTGCGCTGCACCACCTCCTGAGGAGTCGGCATCGCCCCGCCGAGCGGCAGCGCCCCGGCGGACATCGCGTGGGCGAGGCGGGCGCGGTAATCGGCCCGGCTGATCTCCGTGGCGCCCAGGGTCTGGAGGTGGGGCGTGACGAACTGCGTGTCGAAGAGGGTGAACCCCGCCGCCCAGAGCCGCCGCGTGAGCACCGCGAGCGCCACCTTGGACGCGTCCCGCCGCGCGGAGAACATCGATTCCCCGAAGAACGCCGTCCCCAGCGCCACCCCGTAGACCCCGCCCGCGAGCGCGCCGTCCTGCCAGACCTCCTGGCTATGGGCGAGCCCGGCCCCGTGCAGCGCCAGGGTGAGCGAGCGGATCGGCCGGTTGATCCAGGTCGTCTCTCGCGCCGCGCACCCGTCGATCACGCCCTCGAAATCGACGTTCGCCGTCCAGTCCCAGCGGCCCGAGAGGATCGAGCGCCGCAGGCTGCGCGAGACGTGGAACCCCCCCAGCGGCAGCACCCCCCGCCGCCGCGGATCGACCCAGAACACGTCCGGGTCGCCCGCGTCCTCCGCCATCGGGAACACGCCGGCGGCATAGGCCTGGACCATGCGCTCGGGGGTGAGCGGCCCGCTCAAGCCGGGGCGTGCTCCGCCAGCCATCCCTCCAGCCAGTGGATGTCGTAGGCGCCCGCCTGGATCGCCGGATCGGCGAGCAGCTCGCGGAACAGGGGGATGGTCGTGTCGATGCCGTCGATGATCAGCTCGCCGAGCGCCCGCCGCAGCCGGGCCAGCGCCTCGGGCCGGTCGCGCCCGTGCACGATGAGCTTGCCGATGAGCGAATCGTAATACGGCGGGACGCTGTAGCCCTGGAACAGCGCCGAATCCATCCGCACCCCCAGGCCCCCTGGCGCGTGATAGGCCGTGACCGTCCCCGGGGAGGGCCGGAAGTCGGGCAGCTTCTCGGCGTTGATGCGCACCTCGATCGCGTGGCCGTTCACGCGCAGGTCCTCCTGCCGGAACTCGAGCGGCAGCCCGGCGGCGACCCGGATCTGCTCGCGCACGAGGTCCACGCCCATGATCGCCTCCGTCACCGGATGCTCGACCTGCAGGCGGGTGTTCATCTCGATGAAGTAGAACCGCCCGTCCTCAAAGAGGAACTCGATCGTCCCCGCGCCCGAATACCCGATCCCCGCCACCGCCCTGGCGCAGATCTCCCCGATCTCGGCCCGCGTCGCCGCGTCGATCGCCGGCCCCGGCGCCTCCTCGAGCACCTTCTGGTGCCGCCGCTGGAGCGAGCAGTCCCGCTCGCCGAGATGGACCGCCCCGCCGCGCCCGTCGCCGAAGACCTGCACCTCGATGTGCCGCGGCGTGGCGAGGTACTTCTCGATGTAGACCTCGTCGTTGCCGAAGGCGGCCTTGGCCTCGGCGCGCGCCGTGCGGAACGCGGTCTCGATCTCGCCCTCCGAGCGCGCCAGCTTCATGCCCCGCCCGCCGCCGCCCGCCGTCGCCTTGACGATCACCGGATAGCCCATCTCGCCCGCCACCTCGCGCGCCGCCTCCACGTCCGGCACGCCGCCCTTGGAGCCCGGCACACAGGGGACGCCGAGCGTCCGCATCGTCTCCTTGGCGGTGATCTTGTCGCCCATCATACGGATATGCGCCGCCGACGGGCCGATGAAGGTCAGCCCGTGATCCTCCACGATCTGCACGAACTCGGCGTTCTCGCTCAGGAACCCGTAGCCGGGGTGGATCGCCTGCGCCCCCGTGATCTCGCAGGCGGAGATCAGCGCCGGGATCGACAGGTAGCTCTGCGCTCCGGCCGGCGGGCCGATGCAGATCGCCTCGTCGGCCATGCGCACGTGCATCGCGCCCTCGTCGGCGGTGGAGTGCACCGCGACGGAGCCGACGCCCATCTCCCGGCAGGCGCGCACGACGCGCAGCGCGATCTCGCCGCGGTTGGCGATGAGGACCTTCTCGAACATCTACTCGACGATCATCAAAGGCGCGCCGAACTCCACCGGGGTGCCGTCCTCGACCAGGATGCGCGTGACCGTGCCGGCGCGGGGGCTGGGGATCTGGTTCATCGTCTTCATCGCCTCGAGGATGAGGATGGTCTGCCCCTCCACGACCTGCGCGCCCACCTGCACGAAGGCGGCCGCGTTCGGCTCCGGCGAGAGGTAGGCCGTGCCGACCATGGGCGAGGTCACCGCGCCGGGGTGCTCGGCCGGGCTCGCGCCCGGGGCGGGCGCCTCGAGCGGCGGCGCGATCGCGGCCGCCGGGGCCGGCGCGGGCGCCGGGGCGGGCAGGGGGGGCGGGCCGCCCCGCGCGACGCGCACGGACAGCGTGTCGTCCTCGCCGTATTCCCGGTCCACCTCGATCTCGGACAGGTCCTGCTCGCGCAGGAGCCGGGCCAGCGCCTCGATGAAAGCCACGTCCTCGGCGCGGGTGGTGTCGTCGGTCATGCAGGGGGCCTCGCAGGCATCGGGTTCCCGCGCCTTATCCCACGCCGCGGCGGCAGGGAAGGCCGCGCCCCCCGGGCATGCGAAGGGGGGGCCGCGCGTTGCGCGGCCCCCCCGGTCTAGGTCCTGGCGCGACGATCACCGCTCGATGATGTCGCCCACCATGTTGTCGCCCGGCAGGAACTGCACCTGCGAGCTGTCATAGGCTTCCATGCCCTCGAGCTGCTCCTCCGACATCGCCAGGAGGAGGCCTTCCTCGGTCATGGTGAAGCTCTCCAGCGGCACCGCGACGTCGTGCTCGCCGAGGCCCAGGAAGCCGCCGATCCCGACGATCGCCATCAGGCGGTCGCCCATCACGGCCAGGCTGTCGACCTCGCCGACGTCCTCGCCGGACTCGGCCAGCACGTCCATGCCGACGATCTCGTCCACGCGGCTCTCGTAGAAGGTCTCGTAGCCCGCGACGTTGCCCAGGCGCATCGTCGACGTGTCGGCGAGCTGCGTGGTCCGGATGTCGGCGCCCTCGGCCTCCTGCACGTCGATCACGGCGTCGCCCTGCTCGACGGCGATCTCGGCCTCCGCGGCCTCGACGACCTCGACCTCGGCCTCGGCGGTCTCGACGGCCACCTGGGCCTCGCCCGCCTCCTGGACGACGACCTCGGCCTCGGCCTGCTCGATCGTCACGTCGGCCTGGGTGGTGCGGTTGATGTCGATCTGGGCCTCGGCCTGCTCGACGTTCACCTGCGCCTCGGCGGCCTCGATGCGGATCTCCGGCTCGGGCCGCACGAAGCGCACGATCGGCTCGGGCTGCTGGACGGAGACCTGCGGCTGCGCCTGCGCCACGTTCACGTCAGGCTGCGGCATCATGATCGTCACGGTCGGCTCGGGGATCGTCACGGTGACGACCGGCTGGTCCTGCTCGACGGTGATGATCGGCGCCTGCTGCTGCACGGACACGCGCGGCGGCGACTGCGTCACGACGATCTCGGGCTGCGGCTGCGTGACCGTGACCTCGGGGGTCGCCTGGTCCACGGTGACCTGCGGGTCGGCGATCGTCACGTCGACGGTCGGCTCGCCCTGCTCGACGACGAGCTCGCCGCCGCCGATGGTCGCGCCGGCCGTGCCCTGGACCACCGCGCCCTCGACCTGCGTGCCCACGGCCGCGTCGCCCTGGGCGAGGAGGTAGGGCGTGCCCTCGGCGTCGAGGCCGTACTCGCCCTCGGGCACCCGGCTGCCATCCGAGCGCAGCACGATGACGGAGCCCGCGTCATCCATGACCTGCGTGTCGCCGTCCATCTGGAACTCGAGCCGCTCGAGGCCCTCGGTGTCTGTCAGCATCCCCTGCGCGAGGCTCGCGGTGCCGAGCAGGGCGGCGATGGCGACGGTGCCGAGTAGGGTCGTGGTCTTCATGTGGAGGTTCCTCCAGTTACGTCTGTCTGGACGTGCAACCGGCGGCGGAGCGTCATGTTCCGAGTCTCCCCCCAAGGAATGCGGCGGAAATGCGGGAAAACGACGAAGTCTTGACCTATGTTAAATACCGTGCGGAAACCGCGCGAATGGTGGAACGGTTCCGGCCCCGGGGCGTTCGGTGAGCTCCGGGGGTTGGCGCCGTCAGATCGCGAGGTACTCGCCGCGCAGCGCCTCGTCGTTCAGGACCTGCTCGGCGGTGCCGTCGAAGACGACGGAGCCGGTGTCGAGGATCACCGCCCGGTCCGCGAGCTTCAGGGCCCGGATCGCGTTTTGCTCGACCAGGATCGTGGTCAGCCCCTGGTCGCGGATCACGTTGAGCGTCTTCTCGATCTCGTCGACGATCACCGGGGCCAGCCCCTCGTAGGGCTCGTCGAGCAGGAGCACCTTGATCTCCCGGCAGAGCGCGCGCGCGATCGCGAGCATCTGCTGCTCGCCGCCGGAGAGGGTGGTGCCCTCCTGCCGCTTGCGCTCGCCCAGGCGCGGGAAGAGCTCGTAGACCCGCTCGAGCGACCAGCCCACCGGCGGCGCGATCTGCGCCAGCTTGAGGTTCTCCTCCACCGTGAGCCCGGCGATGATGCGCCGGTCCTCCGGCACCAGGCCGATGCCGGCGGCCGCGGCCTCGTAGCTCTTCATCTTGTGGAGCGGCTGATGGTCGAGCCAGACCTCCCCGTGGCGCAGCTCGGGGCTGCCGATCTGCGCGATCGTCCGCAGGGTCGAGGTCTTGCCCGCCCCGTTGCGGCCCAGCAGCGCCAGGATCTCCCCCTCGTGGACGTTGAAGCTCACGTTCTGGACGATGTAGCTCTCGCCGTAATACGCCTCGATCTCCCAGACGCTCAGGAAGGCGGGCGCCGTGGTGGCGTGGTTGGCATTGCGGTCGATCGCGGGCCGTTCGTTCATGATGTCCTCCGCCGGCGCAGGGTCCATGCGCATGGGATGCGCATGGCCGGTGCATGCCCGGTGCATGGGTGGTGCGGGCCCCTCACGCGGCGTGCGCATCCCCGAGATACGCCTCGCGCACCTTGGGGTGCCCCTTGATCTTCTCCGGCACGTCCTCGACCAGCGGGGTGCCCTGCGCGAGCACCGTGATCCTCTGCGCGAGCGAGAAGACCACGTGCATGTCGTGCTCGATGATGCAGATGGTGATGTCCCGCGTGTCCCGGATCTCCTTGAGGAGGTCGATCGTGTTGTTCGTGTCCGCCCGCGCCATGCCCGCCGTCGGCTCGTCCAGCAGGAGCATGCGCGGATCCTGCACGAGGCACATCGCCATCTCCAGGCGCCGCTTGTCGCCACGGCTCAGGGAGGACGCGACCTTGTCCTCCTGCCCGGTCATGTTGACGTCCCGCAGGATGCCGCGGGCCTTCTCGTGCACGTCGCGCTGCGACCTGACGGACGGCATCGCGTTGAGGGCGAAGGACCCGTCCCGCTTGGAGAAGCAGGGGATGAGCACGTTCTCGAGCACGGTGAGGTCGGCGAAGATCTCCGGCGTCTGGAACACGCGGGAGATGCCCATCTGGCAGATCTCGTGCGGCTTGCGCCCCAGGACCGACTGCCCGTCGAAGGTGACCGAGCCGGTGTCGGGCAGCAGCTTGCCGACCAGCACGTTCAGGAGCGTCGATTTGCCCGCCCCGTTGGGCCCGATGATCGCGTGGACGGTGTTCTCCGCCACGCTGAGGTTCACGTCCCCCAGGGCCTGCAGGCCGCCGAAGCGCTTGCCCACGCCCTTCACCTCGAGGATGCCCATCGCGCTCACTCCCCCGCCTGGCGGCGCCGGTCCGCCGCCCCCGGTTCGGCCGACAGCCCCTTGCGGTCGCGCCGCCGGAACACCCGGCCCACGCGCTGCCCGCCCTCGACCAGCCCGCCGGGCAGGAAGATGACCACGAGCATGAACAGGAGCCCCAGCGTCAGGTGCCAGCCCTTGCCGATGAACGGGTAGATCATCGAGACGACCACGTCCTGCAGGCCGTCGGGCAGGAAGGCGAACCACTGGTTCAGGATCGTCTCGTTGATCTTGGAGACGATGTTCTCCATGTACTTGATGAAGCCCGCGCCCAGGATCGGCCCGATCAGCGTGCCCGCGCCCCCCAGGATCGTCATCAGCACGACCTCGCCGGAGGCGGTCCAGAACATGCGCTCGGCCCCGGCCAGCGGGTCCATCGACGCCATCAGCCCGCCGGCGAGCCCCGCGTACATCCCCGAGATCACGAACGCCGCGAGCGTGTAGGGCCGCGAGGACAGCCCGGTGTAGTTGAGGCGCTGCTGGTTGGACTTGATCGCCCGCAGCATGAGGCCGAAGGGCGAGCGGAAGATGCGGATCGCGATGTAGAACGAGATCAGCATCACCACCGCGCAGAGATAGTAGCCGGCGTTGAACTGGAACTCCCAGGCGCCCATCGTTACGGTCGCGGTCTCGCGCATCTCGATCCCGAAGAGCCCCGGCACCGGCAGGTTGCCCGTCGCCGTCACCGAGTCCCCGAGGATGCGCGGATCGTTGGCCGAGAGCTGGAGCCCCGTCTCGCCCCCGGTGAGGGGGGTGAGCACCGAATAGGCCAGCGCGAAGGACATCTGCGCGAAGGCGAGCGTCAAGATGGAGAAGTAGATCCCCGATCGCCGCAGCGAGATGAACCCGATCACGAGGGAGAACAGCCCCGCCACGACCACGGCCAGCAGGATCGCCGGGATCACGTTCATGCTCAGCAGCTTGAACATCCACACCGCCGAGTAGCTGCCCACCCCGAGGAAGGCCGCGTGCCCGAAGGAGAGGTAGCCCGTCAGCCCGAACAGGATGTTGAACCCGATCGCGAAGATGCCGAAGATCACGAAGCGCTGCATCAGGTCGGGGTAGCCGGCGTTGAACTGCGCGAGCTCCGAGCCGGCCGGGAACGGGTTGAGCAGGAACGGCGCGAACGCCGTGAGCCCCGCGACGACCATCAGCAGCCCGAAATCCCCCGAGGTGAGGCCGAGGACGCTCGAGCGCGTCTCGGCCGGCGCCGCGGGCGCGCGCGCCCCGGTGTTGGCGGTCTGGTCGGCCATGGCCCTATTCCTCCATGACGCCGCGCCGGCCCATGAGGCCCCGCGGACGGGTGAGCAGGATGACGATCGCGACGAGGTAGATGATCACCTGGTTGATCCCGGGGATCAGGTCGATCACCGCGCCCATCGAGGCGAAGCTCTCCAGGATTCCCAGGAGGAACCCCGCCAGCACCGCGCCGGGCAGGGACCCCATGCCCCCCACGACGACGACCACGAAGCTCAGCACGAGGAAGTCCATGCCCATGTGGTAGTTGGGCGAGTTGATCGGTGTGTACATCACCCCCGCCAGCCCCGCGACCGCGGCCGCGACCCCGAACATGATGGTGAACCGCTTGTCGATGTTGATGCCCAGGAGGCCCACCGTCTCCCGGTCGGCCATGCCGGCGCGCACCACCATGCCGAAGGTCGTGAACTGGAGGAAGGCGAAGACGCCCGCGATGATCACGGCGGCGAAGGCGAAGTAGACCAGCCGCCAGTAGGGATAGATGATCGTGCCCGCGTCGAAGCCCACGAGCATGCCGAAGTCGAAGCTGCCGCGGAACGCGCTCGGCGCGGGCGTCGGGATGGGGTTCGCGCCGTAGAAGTACTTCACGATCTCCTGGATCACGATCGCGAGCCCGAAGGTCACGAGGATCTGGTCCGCGTGCGGCCGCTTGTAGAAATGCTTGATGAGGCCGCGCTCCATCGCGAAGCCGATGGCGATCATGACCGGTATCGCGAACAGGATGCTGAGCGGGACCGACCAGTCCATGATCGCGGCGCCGGCCGCCTCGCCGAACCATTCCTGCACGTAGAACACGTCCACCTTCATCGGGTTGCCGAGGAAGTCGGTCCGGCTCTCGTCGATGACGGAATGGCTCGCCGCGAGGATGCGGCTGAACGTGACGGCGCAGAACGCGCCCAGCATGAAGAGCGCGCCGTGGGCGAAGTTGACCACCCCGAGCGTGCCGAAGATCAGCGTCAGGCCCAGGGCGATCAGCGCGTAGGCGCTGCCCTTGTCGAGCCCGTTGAGGATCTGGAGGATGAAGCCTTCCATCGGTCTCCCTCGGGATGATGGTGGGGGCGGTCGGGATGGGGCGCGCCCCGCGTGGGAGGCGCGCCCGTCGGATCGGGGCCCCGGACCGGGGCCCGGGCGCTCACGCGCCGGGGTTGCACGTCCCGAGCTGGCCGCCCGCGAACTGCGGGTGGTCGGCCGGATAGGTGACCTGCTCCACCGGCGTGACCTCCACGATCTCCACGAGGTCGTACTCGTTCTCGGGGTTCTCCTTGCCGCGCACCACGACCACGTCCTTGAAGCACTGATGGTCGTCGGCGCGGTAGAGCGTCGGGCCGTTGCCGAGGCCGTCGAACTCGAAGCCCGACAGCGCCTCGTCGACCGCGCACGGGTTGAACGAGCCGCCCCGCGTCACCGCGTCGGCGTAGAGCAGCGTCTGCACGTAGCAGGTGTGCGCGGCCTGGCTCGGCGGGAAGCCGTACTTGGTGCCGAAGCTCTGCACGAAGGCGTTGGTGCCGGCGTAGCGCGCGCCCTTCTCGTTCTCGAGCTTCCAGTCCCAGTTCTGCGAGCCCAGGATGCCCTTGATGTTGGCCCCCGCGCCGCGCGCCATCAGCTCCGAGTAGAGCGGCACGACGATCTCGAACTGCTTGCCGTTGGCCTGCGCCTCGCGCAGCCCGAACTGCACCGCGTTGGTCAGCGAGTTGACCATGTTGCCGCCGTAATGGTTCAGGACCAGCACGTCGGCGCCCGACTGCCGCACCGGCGTGATGTAGGACGAGAAGTCCGTCTGCGTCAGCGGCGTGAGGACCGAGTTGACGGTCTCCCAGCCGAGCGCCTCGGTCGAGGCGCGGATCGCCTCCTCGGTGGTGTAGCCCCAGTTGTAGTCGGCCGTCAGGTGATAGGCCTTCCGGTCGTTCCCGTACTGGTCGATCAGGATCGGCGCCAGCGCCGCGCCCGACATGTAGCTGTTGAAGAAGTGGCGGAAGCCGTTGGCCCGCTTGTCCTTCCCGGTCGTGTCGTTGGCGTGCGTGAGGCCCGCCATGAAGATGATCCCGGCATCCTGGCAGAGCGCCTGGACCGCGACCGCGACGCCGGAGGACGAGCCCCCGGTGATCATGATCGCGCCGTCCTTCTCGATCATGGACTGGCGGAGGCGCGCGCGGCGTCGGACAAGGTCTGCGTGTCGCCGGAGACGTACTCGACCCGCTTGCCCATGATCCCGGTGCCGTCGAGGGCCTTGGAGCTGAAGGTCGACAGCATGCCGCCGTCGCCCTCGCCGTTGAGGTGCTCGACGGCGAGCTGGTAGGCGCGCAGCTCGTCGGCGCCCTCGTCCGCGTAGGGGCCCGACTGGGGCACGTTGAAGCCCAGCGTCACCGTGTCGCCCTGCGGCGCGTTGGTGAAGCCGGAATGGGCATCGGCCCAGACGGCGCCGGTGAAGAGCGTCGGCGTGGCGAGCGCGCCGCCCGCGATCGCACCGGTCTTGATCGCGCCGCGGCGCGTCAGATGCTTGGTCATGATGTCCTCCCTTTGATGCCCGCGCCGCCCCTCCCCAGGAATGGCGCGAGCCTCCGGATCGTCCGGAGCGAGCCTGTATCGGCCCCTCCGGGAACGGTGCGCGCAAGGCCGGCGGTCGGCAACGCGTTCGTCGCACCCCGCCCCCGATCATGTCGAGACGTTGACAAACGCGGTCCGTGTCTGTCTATCTATCGACAGGAGGGCGTCATGGACGAGAGCGACGGGGCCGCCGCGACCGGTGCCAGGGTCCGCGCCCGCCGCCTCGCGACGGGCCGATCGCAGGTCGCCGTCGCCCGGGCCTGCGCGATCTCGCCCTCCTATCTCCTCCTGATCGAGAAGGGCCGCCGCCCCATCGGCGGCGCGCTCCTCCTGCGCCTCGCGGCCGCGCTCGGCGTGCCGCCCGCCCGCCTGACGGACGGTGCGCCGCGCGCGCTCCTCGCCGGCCTGCGGGACGCGCCCGGAGCCGAGGCCGCGGGGCCCGCGCGCCCCTTCGCGGAGGCGCATCCCGGCTGGGCGGCCCTCGTCGCGGCGCAGGCCGCGCGCCTGCGCGCCCTCGAGCGGGAGGTCCGCGACCTGCGCGACCCGATGGCGCGCGACCCGCGCCTCGCCGAGGCCCTGCACGAGGTCGTCGGAGCCGTCGCCGCGATCCGCGCCTCCGCCGCGATCCTGGCCGAGGAGGGGCTCGACGAGAACTGGCGCCGGCGCTTCGCCCGCAACATCGGCGAGGACGGCGAGCGCCTCTCGGACGGCGCCGGCGCCCTCACGCGCTGGCTGGAGGGGATGGGCGGCGACGCGCCCGCGGGCGATCCGGTCGCCGCGGCCTCCGAGTGGCTCGCCGGCCTTGGCCCCGAGGCGCTGGAGCGCGGCTCCGGCGGCGGCGCGCCGACGGGCGCGGCGGGCGCGCTCGCGCGGGCGATCCTGGAGCGCTTCGCGGCGGACGCGGCGGATCTGCCGGCCGCCCGGCTGCGCGGCGCCATGGCGTCGTCCGGCGACGATCCCGCCGCGGCCGCCCACCGGCTCGGCGCGCCCATCGCGCACGTCCTCCGGCGGCTGGGCGTCCTCGGCCGCCCGGACTGCGGCCTCGTCATCGCCGACGCCTCCGGCACGCCCACGCTGGTCCTACCGCCCGCCGGCATGCCGCCTCGCCTCGCCGCCGCCGCCGCCGCGTGTCCGCTCTGGCCGCTGCACGAGGCGCGCGGCGCGGGCATCGCCGCCGCCCCGTGCGCCCCGGCCGGCGGGGGCGGCCCGTGGTCCTGCGTCGCAGCGGCGGAGACGTCACGGCCCGGCGGCCTCCACGCACCGGCGCTCACGCAGGCGGTCATGCTCCTGCGCCCGGGCGGGCGGGCGCGGGGGGCGCGCACCGTCGGGGCCGGCTGCGCGAGGTGCCCCGCGCCGGACTGCGCCGCCCGCCGCGAGCCGGGCCCGAACGCGTTTTGACAGCGCCCCGTCGACGGCCGCATGATGACGCTCGCCCGGCGGCGTCCTTGGGAGGGGGCTCACCCGCATGACCACCGCCCCCGCACCCCACGACGTCGCCGCCCCCGAGATCCTGCTGGTCGAGGACGAGCCCAACATCCGCGAGGCGATGCGCTTCATCCTCGCCCGCGACGGCTGGCGCGTGGCGGTCCACGGCGACGGCGCGACGGCCGCCGAACGCATCGCGCGCGCCGCCCCGGCCATCGTCGTCCTCGACGTCATGCTGCCGGGGCTCTCGGGCCTCGACGTCCTGCGCCAGGTCCGCGCGCGGGAGGCCGCCGCCGGCGCGGTCCCGGTCCCGATCCTGATGCTCACCGCCCGCGGCCAGACGCGCGATCGCGACCTGGCCCTCGAGCTCGGCGCCAGCGCCTTCATGACCAAGCCCTTCGCCAACGACGCGCTCCTGGCCCGTCTGCGCGCGATGCGACCGCCCGCGCCGCCGGGCGGCGGCGGCTGACGCGGTGGCCCCGCCGCCCGTCTTCCTCGCGCGCCGCCTCTACCGGCGCCGCCGCCTGGGCGACGCGGCGCGCGTCCTGCCGGTCCTGGGCGCTGCGCTGTTCCTCCTGCCGGCGACCGGCGCGGTGCCGGCCGGGGCGGGCGCCTTCGTCTACCTCTTCGCGGCCTGGGGCGGGCTGATCGCGCTCGCCGCCGTCCTGGCCGCGCTCCTGGGCCGCGGCGCGCCTCCGGGGCCGGGCGCCGCCCCTGCGGACGCGGACCTGCCCGGGCCGCCGGAGCGATGAGCGGCGGCGCCAACCTCCTGATCGCGGCCTCGCTCGGCTATGCGGGCCTCCTCTTCGCGATCGCCGCCTTCGCCGAGGCGCGCGCCCGGGCGGGGCGGGCCGGCTGGCTGCGCTCGCCCCTCGTCTACACGCTGTCCTTGAGCGTCTACTGCACCGCGTGGACGTTCTACGGCGCGGTCGGATACGCGGCCCGCTCCGGCATCGAGTTCGCGACCATCTATCTCGGCCCGACCCTGGTGATGATCGGCTGGTGGGCCCTCCTTCGGCGGATCGTGCGCGTCGGCCGGGCGCAGCGGGTCACCTCGATCGCGGACCTCGTCTCCTCGCGTTACGGCAAGTCGCCGCTCCTGGGCGTCATGGTGACCGCGCTCGCGGTCCTGGGCACCACGCCCTACGTCGCCCTCCAGCTCCAGTCGATCACCGTCTCGGCCGCCGCCTTCGCCGGCTGGGACCCCGGCGGCGCGGGCGGCGCGGCCCTCGTCGCGGGCGGGCTGGCCGCCTTCGCGATCCTCTTCGGCACCCGCTCGCTCGACATGGGCGAGCGCCATCACGGCGTCGTCGCCGCCGTCGCCCTCGAGGCGGTGGTCAAGCTCGTCGCCCTGCTGGCGGTCGGCGCCTTCGTCGTCTGGGGCCTGGGCGGCGGCGCGGCCGAGACGCTGGCCCGCGTCGGCGCCTCCTCGGTCGGGCAGATGGCGGTCCAGCCCGCGCGCTGGACGGCGATTCTGTTCCTCTCCGGCGCGGCCTTCCTCTGCCTGCCGCGCATGTTCCAGGTCGCGGTGGTCGAGACCCCGTCCGAGCGCGCGCTCGGCGCCGCGTCCTGGGCCTTTCCCCTCTACCTGCTCGCGATGAGCCTCTTCGTCATGCCGATCGCCGCCATCGGGCTCGAACGGCTGCCGGCCGGCGCGGACCCGGACCTCTTCGTCCTCCTGCTGCCCCTCGCGGAGGAGCGCGAGGGCCTGGCCATGCTGGCCTTCCTCGGCGGCTTCTCATCGGCGACCTCGATGGTGGTCGTCGCGTCGATCGCGCTCGCCACGATGGTGTCCAACCAGATCGTCGTGCCGCTCTGGCTGGCGCGCCGCCGGGGCGGGGCGAGCGTGGCGGGCGACGTGCGCTCGGTGACCATCACCGCGCGGCGCCTGACCATCGCCGGGGTGGCGGCGCTCGGCTGGCTCTACCTGCGGGTCTCGGGCGGGGGCGGGGGGCTGGCCGCGATCGGCCTCGTCTCCTTCGCCGGGGTGGCGCAGATCCTGCCCGCCATGGTCGGGGGCCTCCTCTGGCGCGGAGCGACGCGCTGGGGCGCGGCGGCGGGCCTAGGGATCGGCTTCGCGCTCTGGGCGTGGATGCTGGTCGGCCCCGCGCTGCTGCCCGGCCGCTCCTTCGGCGCCGGAATCATGCCCCTCGTCGGGGGCGATCCCCTCGTCTCCGCCATCGCCTGGTCGATCGGCGCCAACCTCGCGGCCTTCGTCCTCGTCTCCCTCCTGACCTTCCCGACCCCGGCCGAGCGGCTCCAGGGGGCGCAGTTCGTCCTCTCGATCGAGGGCGGGCGCGCCGCGGGCGCCGCCACCATCGGCGACGCGGGCGCCGAGGACCTCCTGGTGATGGCGCAGCGCCTCCTGGGCGGCGCCCAGACGCAGGCCCTCTTCGCCGCCGAGGCCGCGCGGCAGGGCGCGCCCGGCACGCTGCCGCGGATCACGCCCGCCTTCGTCGACCGGCTCGAGCGGCAGCTCGCCGGCACGGTCGGCGCGGCCACCGCGCAGGCCATGGTCGAGCAGGTCGGCGGCGGCGGCGCCGTCACCGCCCGGCAGCTCATGGCCGTCGCCGACGAGAGCGCCGAGCTGCGCGAGTACTCCGCCCGGCTGGAGGCGCAGCAGGCGGCGCTCCGCCTCGCCGCCGGGCGCCTGCGCGAGGCCAACGAGAAGCTGCGCCGCCTCGCGGTCCAGAAGGACGCGTTCCTGGGCCAGGTCAGCCACGAGCTGCGCACGCCGATGACCTCGATCCGCGCCTTCTCCGAGATCCTGCGCACGGGCGCGGACCTCGCCCCCGCCGAGCGCGAGCGCTATGCCGGCGTGATCCACGACGAGGGCGTGCGCCTGACCCGCCTGCTCGACGACCTCCTGGAGATGAGCGTCCTGGAGAGCGGCGCCCAGGTCGCCCTGCGCCTGGAGGACGTCTCGCTGGGGGAGGTGATCGACCGGGCCCTGCGCGCCGCCCCCACCGGCGCGCTGCGCGTCGTGCGGGAGGGCCCGGCGGACGTGCCCCTGATGACGGACGCGGGGCGCCTGGAGCAGGTGTTCATCAACCTGATCGCCAACGCGGCCAAGTATTGCGAGGCGCCCGCGCCGGTCCTGACGATCTCGGTCCGGCGGGAGGGCGCGCGCGTCCAGGTCGACTTCGCCGATAACGGGGCGGGGATCGCCGGGGCCGACCGCGCCGTGATCTTCGAGAAGTTCAGCCGGCTCTCGGACTCGGCGGCCGCGGGGGGCGCCGGGCTCGGCCTCGCCATCTGCCGGGAGATCGCGGCCCGCCTCGGCGGGTCGGTGGACTACCTGCCCGGACGGGGCGGGGCGGCGTTCCGCGTGACGATGCCGCTCCCGGCCCCGGCGGCGCGCGCCGCCGAGTGACGGATCAGCCCCCGAGCGCGCCGCGCATCGGCGCGAGGTCGTAGCCCGCGCGCGCCGCGGCCTCGATCATCTCCTCCGCCGGCCGGTCGCCCGCCTGGCCGAGCGCCCAGATCACCGCGCTGCGCGTGCCGGACGCGCAATAGGCCAGGACCGGCCCGCCCGCGCCGTCGATCAGGGCGCGGTGCCGCGCCGCCTGCGCCGCCAGGGTGTCGTGCGTCACGGGCAGGGCCTCGAAGGCGATCCCGGCCGCCGCCGCCGCCGCCGCCATCCGCTCGGCCCGCAGCCCCGGCGGGTTCTCCGCGTCGGGCCGGTTGCAGATCACGAGGGCGTAGCCCCGCGCGCGCAACGCCGCGACGTCCTCGGGCGCGATCTGCGGAGCGACGGCGTAGCCGTCCACGAGGGGCCTGATGTCCATGCGGTCCAGGTTACGGGCCCGCGCGCCCGAGGTCCATCCGCGGCGCGCCCGCGTAATGCGCCCCCCGCGCCAGCAGGTCCGCGCCCAGCCCCGCGGCGAGGCCGGTCACGTCCGCCGGCAGCCAGTTCTCCGCGATGCGCCCGTCCGGCTCCAGGCGGTAGAAGTCCATCACCGGCATTCGCATCCGCCGTCCCGTGGGCGTCATGCCGAGGTACTCGCCCGTGTGCGTGCCCGTCACGACGCCGCCCGTCACCGCGTAGTTCCCGTCAGACACCCGGATGAAATGCCCCTCGGCGGTGCGGTCGGGCCAGGCGCGCAGGAACGGGAGCTGATGGTGCGCGCGGAACCCCTCCGGCCCCCGCGTCGTCCCGATCCCGCCGGCGGCGTAATAGGCGAAATCGTCGGTCCAGTAGCGGTCGTGGTCCATGCTCGCCATGTCCCGCCCGTCGAAGGCCAGGAGCGCGCCGTGCATCGCGAACACGGTCGCCAGCGCATCCGGCCCGTCCCAGTCCGGCCCGGGCAGGCGGATGCCGTCCTGGCTCGCCGGGCCGGGCCAGAGCCCCTCCACGCCGTAGGACCGGGGCAGCGGCCAGGTGCCGCACTGGCGCATCAGGTCCGGCAGGTCGAGGATCACCCGGCTCTCCACCAGGCGGTCCCCCTCGAGCCAATGCGCCTCCGCGGCGCGCAGCATCACCGGCGCGCCCGTCGCCGGGATGCCGCGCAGGGCCCCCGCCATCACCCCCGAATAATGCCCCAGCGTCGCGACGATCCGCGGCGCGCGGGGCCGCCCGACATTGCGGTCGAATCGCGGATCGGGCCGGTTCTCCCCGCCGATCAGGATCACGTCCCGCCGCGTCAGCGCGGGGATGGCGGCGCGCAGCTCGTCCCGCCAGGCGCCGATCGCCGCCGCGCCCTCGATCCAGCCCCAGGGCGCGCCCGCGTCCATCCGCGCGCCCGGCCCGTAGACCTCGCCCGCGGGCGCGCCGGCCGCGAAGGCGTGGAGGAGGTCCCGCACCGCGCGCTTCATCTCGAGGTCGCTGGACATGGCCGCTCCGATGCATGCGTATGCAGGGCGATGTGCCGCGCCGCGCGGCCCCTGTCCATGGAGGGACGGCGCATGAAGGGATCGAGGCCGAAGCAGGCCGCGCTGACGAAGGACGTCGACCTGACGCGCACGGACGAGACCCGGGCGGTGATCGAGGGCATGGTCGACGGCCTCAACGACCACCGCATCGCCGATATCGGCGAGTACTTCGCGGCCGATCTCGCCTGGCGCGGCAACCGGGGCTGCGGGACCAAGATCGGCCTGCGCGCGTTCCAGGACAACTGGCAGAAGCCCTTCCAGGCCGCGTTCTCGGACAAGGTCTGCATCGACGAGGCCCGCCTCTACATGGGCGAGTGGGCCGCCGCGTTCGGCCGCCAGGAGGCGACCCATTCGGGCCGGTTCATGGGCGTCGAGCCGACCGGCCTGCGGGTCGAGATCCGCTACATGGACTTCTGGCGCGTCGAGGACGGGCGCATCGCGGAGAACTGGGTCAACGTCGACTTCGCGCACGTCCTGGCCCAGCTCGGCGTGGACGTGTTCGCCGGCGAGGGCTGGGAAGCCTACGACCGCGGCGAGCGCACCCCGCCCTCACCCCAGTAGCAGGCCCGTCACCACGAGCATCAGGCCCAGCACGCTCAGGAGGAGCGCCCCGAGGTTGAGGGGGATGACCCTCGCCAGGCGCGCGCGCAGGTCCTCGTCCCCGGCCGCGTCGCGCCGCGCCGCCCGCACGCGGAAGATCGACGCGACGAGCCCGGCCAGCCCCGCCAGGGTGATCGCGGCGCCGAGCCAGACCAGCCATTCCATCGCGCGCCCTCCACCGTCGCGGCGCGGTAACGCGCGCGGCCGAGGAGCGCCAGCGCCGTTGCGGAGCCGCCGCCGCCGCGCCTACCTGCGCGGGACGAATCCGAGGGGGACGGCATGGCCGACGTGATCGAGAACGACACCTATTCCGTGACGGCCGACGAGCTGCGCGCCTTCGTCGAGCGCTGGGAGCGCCTCGACCAGGAGAAGGCCGACATCGCCGACGCGCAGAAGGAGGTCATGGCCGAGGCCAAGGGCCGGGGCTACGACACCAAGGTGCTGCGGCGCGTCATCGCCCTGCGCAAGCGCGACAAGGACGACCTCGCCGAGGAGGAGGCCGTGCTGGAGATGTACAAGGAGGCGCTCGGCATGTGAGCGCGCCCCGGGGTCAGGCGGCCGACGCGTCCCGGTCCCGGCACGCCGCGGCGAGGGCGGCGGCGATGTCCCGCGCCGTGTAGGGCTTGCGCACGTGGACGGCGCCGAGGCGCGCGATCTCCGCCGCCTCGACCTCGTATCCGGTGGTCAGGATCGCGCGCCCGCCCGCGGCGGTGAACCGCTCGACGAGCGGCGTGCTCATCACGCCGTTGAGGTTCAGGTCGAACATCCCGACCGCGAAGCGCCCCCCGTCGACGGCCTCCTCGGCGGCGCGGAACGTGGCGCAGGTCTCGATCTCGGCGTATCCGAGGTCCTGGAGGATGTCCTCGGCCTCGAAGGCGATCAGGGCCTCGTCCTCTACGAGGAGGATGGCGGCGGGCTCACTCGTCACGGATGTCGGCTCCCAGCTTGGTCATCGGAATCCGAACCTCGCAGGTCATGCCCCCCTGCGTCCAATCGAATTGTGCCGATCCATCGAGGTCGTATCGGAGCGAGCGCTCGATGAAGCGCAGCCCGAACCCCCGGGAATCCGGCTCCGCGATATTCGGCCCGCTCTCCGCCCAACGCAGGTCCAGGGCCCCGTCCTTCAGGGTCCAGGTCACGTCGAGCGCGCCATCCGGCCCGGCGAGCGCGCCGTACTTGACCGCGTTGGTCGTCAGCTCGTGCACCACCATCGCCATCGTCAGGGCGCCCTTCGTCCCGCAGGCCACGCCCGGCCCCGCGACGTCCACCCGCCGGTCGCCGACATAGGGCGCGAACTCCTGATCCATGATCTCGCGCAGGCCCACGGGCCGCCAGTCCGCCCGCGTCAGGAGGTTGTGCGTCGCCGCGAGCGAGCCGATCCGCGAGGTCAACGCGGCCGCCAGCCCCTCTCGGTCCGTGGTCGTGCGCACCGTCTGCCCGACGATGGCGAGCACGGTGGCGAGGCTGTTCTTCACCCGGTGCTGGAGCTCGGACATCACCCGGTGCAGCTCGCCTTGCATCGCGCGCGCGTCGGTCACGCGGCGCACCACGATGCCCGCGGCCTCGATCTCGCCCTCGGGGTCGGGCACCGGATAGACGTCGAGCTCGAAGACCTCCGGCCGGCCCGGGTCCTTGGGGTCGTGGGCGATCAGCTCGTGGTCGCGCACCACGCCCTTGGTCTCGAACACGCCCGCCACGAGGTCGTGCAGCTTCGGGCCGATCTCCGGCAGGACCTCGGTGATCGTCCGGCCGAGATGCTCCGCGGCGGGCCGGCCGTTATACGTGGCGAGGAAGTCGTTGATCCGAAGGTAGCGCTGCTCGGCGTCGAAGAGCGCCATCCCGATCGGCGCGTGGTTGTAGAGGAGCTCGATCTCCCGCCGGGAGGCCGCCGCCTCGCGCTCGGAGGCCAGCGCCACCCGCTGCGCGTCGAGGAGCTCGGAGACGTCGTCGAAGACGAGCACGACCCCGTCCGGCACGCCCGCGGCGTCGACATAGGGCAGCGCCCGGAAGGCGTGGGCGCGGCCCTCGATCTCGATGCGCGTGGTGACCAGCTCCTCCCCGGCGAGGATGCGGGCCATCGCCTCCTCGATCCCGCTGATGTCGATCACGCCGTGCGCATCGGTGATGGGGCGCCCGCGGTCGCGCTCGTTGAAGCGGAACAACCGCTTGGCCACCGGCGTGAACGAGCGCAGGCGCATCGCGGCGTCCACGAACACGGTGGCGATGCCGGTGCTCTCCAGCAGGTTGAGGATGTCGGCATTGGCCTCGGCCAGCTCGTCGAGCTTGGTCTTGAGCTCCTCGTTGACCGTCGAGAGCTCCTCGTTCGCCGACTGGAGCTCCTCGTTCATGCTCATCATCTCCTCGTTGGAGCTCTTGAGCTCCTCGTTGGAGGTCTCGAGCTCCTCGACGGTCGTGCGCAGGCGCATGCGCATCTCGTTCAGCTCGTCCTCGAGCTCCTCGATGCGCTGCTCGGCCCGGAAATCGCCCACGTCCGCGTCGAGGTCGTTCTCGTCCTCGTCGCGGCGCGCCATCTCGCGGAAGACGACCATCACCTCGAGCGAATCGATCGGATCGGCGATGAGGTCGACGCTCATCAACTGCTCGGCGTCGGTGCGGAACTCCACGCCGCGGCGGATCACCCGCCGCCGGCGCTCCGCCATCGCGCCGAGCATCGCCCGCAGCGCCGTGCGCAGCCCCGGCGGCGCCAGATCGAGCAGCCGCGTCGACGGCTCGCCGACCGAGAGCTGCAGGAACGGCGCCGTGCGCGGCGATGCGTGCACGATGCACCCGGCCCGGTCGACGATCACGTGCGGCGGGGCGTAGCGTTCGGCCATGCGCCGGGCGATGCGCGCCTCGCGGTCCTCGCGCGCGCCGGCGGCCTCCCGGGCGACGTCGTTCGCCGGCCGCGGCGCCGTCGACCGGCCGCGCGGCATGAGCGGCAGCATGAAGTTCGAGGTCGAGCGCGGCACCTTCTTGTAGAGCCGCTCCTTGCGCGCGACCGCCTCGAAGAGGTCGTCCCGCCCGCCGATGTTCTCCGCCGAGCCGAGCAGGAGCCAGCCATCGGGGCGCATCGCGTAGTGGAACAGCGGCAGCACCCGCGCCTGCAGCGCCGCGTCGAAATAGATCAGGAGGTTGCGACAGGAGATCAGATCGAGCCGCGAGAAGGGCGGATCCTTGATCAGCGAATGGGCCGAGACGCGCACCATGCCGCGCACCCGCCTGGAGACCTCGTAGCCGTCCTCGTGAGCGGTGAAATGCCGCGCCACGAGGTGCGGCGGCACGTCCGCCAGGGCCGACGCCTGGTAGAACCCCCGCCGCGCGCGGCTCAGCATCTCCTCGTCGATGTCGGTCGCGAATATCTGCACCTCGGGCGCCGCGCGGGCCGCCTCGTCCGGCAGGGCGTCGAGCGCCTCGGCGAAGAGGATCGCCACCGTGTAGGCCTCCTCCCCGCTCGAGCAGGCCGGCACCCAGACGCGGATCGGCCGGTCGCGCCCGCCCTGCGCGACGATCTGCGGGATGACCCGCCCGGCCACCGCGTCCCAGACCTCCGGATCGCGGAAATAGCTCGTCACGTTGATCAGGAGGTCCTGGAGCAGCGCGTCGCCCTCGGAGGGGCTGCGCTTGAGCACGGAGACGTAGTCGTCCGCGTCGTCCAGATCGAGCACCTGCATCCGCCGGCGCACCCGGCGCGTCATCGTGTTGACCTTGTAGGAGCCGAAATCGTGCCCGGACTGCGCGCGCACCGCGTCGAGCACCCGCGTGAGCATCAGCTCGCGCTCCTGGACCGAGGGCGCCTCCATCCGGTCGCGCGCGTCGAAATAGCGCCGCAGCACCGCCGGCATCTCCCGCGAGGGGGCGACGAAATCCACCAGCCCGGTGCGGATCGCGCTCGTCGGCATGCCGTCATAGGCCGCCTCGTCCGGGTCCTGCACCAGAGTCAGGCCCGCGGCCTCCTTGATCGCGCGGATGCCGACGGTGCCGTCGCCTCCGGTCCCCGACAGGACGATCGCGGCCGCGTTGGGCCCCTGGTCGACGGCGAGCGAGGCGAAGAAGTCGTCGATCGGGCGGCGGAAGCCCCGCGGCGCGTCGAACTCCACCAGGCTCAGGACCCCGTCGAGGATCTGCAGCGCCGAGGCCGACGGGATGATGTAGACC
The DNA here is from genome assembly GCA_963833115.1 of uncultured Alphaproteobacteria bacterium. GTDB lineage: Bacteria > Pseudomonadota > Alphaproteobacteria > Rhodobacterales > Rhodobacteraceae > Hasllibacter. Next base: position 1,954,755 of record CAWHWS010000002.1, read on the forward strand.
CCGCCCTCGCGCACGACCGTGCCGTCCGTGATCTGCGTGACGCTCAGGCTCGTGTGCCGCGCCAGGAGCTCGGCGAGCAGGCTCTCATGCGTCGGGTCGAGGTGCTGCACGAGGATGTAGGCGGCGGGGAAGGTGGGGTCGATCGCGTTCAGGAAGTTCTCGAACGCCTCCAGGCCGCCGGCGGAGGCGCCGACCCCGACCACCGGGAAGGGCAGGGGTTGCGGGACGAGCTCCGGCTTGTCGGGGGCGAGATTTGACATCGGCGCGTGCGGGCCTTCCCTTCGCGGCCACCCTCTGGCCATCGCAGGTTGACTAACGCGGCGCCCGTTCGCCGCACAAGGGAGCGCGCCCGGCTTGAAGCGCCCCGCGCCGGCGGCTACGGCAGGGCGCGCGCCCCTGTAGCTCAGCTGGCAGAGCACCTGATTTGTAATCAGGGGGTCGGGGGTTCGAGCCCCTCCGGGGGCACGCGGACGCCGCGACCCCGCGCCGAACTCCGCCGCATTTTACGCATTTTCCGAACCCCGGCGGCCCTCGCCGCGGAACCCGCCGCGCGCCGGTCAGCCCTCGGGGCGGGGCGGCGGCGTCTTGACCTTCGCCTGGAGCGGGTCGTCCTGCCGCTGCACGGACCCTTCGAAATGGGCGCCGCTCTCGATCGCGATGGTCTTGTGGATGATGTCGCCCTCGACCCGGGCCGTCGCCGTCAGCCGCACCTTGAGCCCGCGCACGCGCCCCACGATCCGGCCGTTGACCACCACGTCGTCGGCGATCACCTCGCCCTTGACCGTGGCGCCCTCGCCGACCGTCAGGAGGTGGGCGCGGATGTCGCCCTCGATCTCGCCCTCGACCTGGATGTCGCCCGAGGTGCGCACGTTGCCCGTGATCACGAGGTCCGAGGACAGCGTGGACGCGGGCGGCTTGGCCTTGGGCGCGGCCGCGGGCGGGGCGGGCTTGTACTCGGCGCCCGGCTTGGCCGGGGCGGAGCCGCTGCCGGCGGGCGCGGGGTCGTTGATCTTGCTCTTAGAAAACATCGCGGGCCGCCTTGATGTACGTCATCGGGTTCACCGGCTCGCCGTTCCTGCGCACCTCGTAGTGCAGGTGCGTGCCGGTCGACCGGCCGGTGTTGCCCATACCACCGATCCGCTCGCCGCGCGATACCCTTTGGCCGACGCTCACGTCGAAGGAGGACAGGTGCGTGTAGCGCGTCAGGTAGCCGTTCCCGTGGTCGACGTCGATCACCTTGCCATAGCCCGACATCCGCCCGACGCGCGTCACCCGCCCGTCGGCGGTCGTGTGGATGCCGGTGCCGTGGCCGCCCGCGAAGTCGAGCCCGTTGTGCATCCGCGAGCCGCGCCCGAACGGGTCGCGCCGCGGGCCGAAGCCGCTCGTCTGGCGGTAGGCCTCGGACGGGACCGGGTCGGCGAACGGGTGCTGCTCGGCCGCGCGGCGATAGGCGTCCATCTCCTCCATGCTCTGGAGGATCGCGTTCGCGCGCGACGCCACCATGTCGGTCGGCCCCATGGTCGAGACGATCGGCGTGAGCGGCCCGCCCTGGCCGGAATAGCCCCGTCGCACCGTCCGCAGGATCGAATCGGGGTCGTGGCCGGCCGCCGCGAACATCCGCTCGAGCGGCGCGACGGAGACGTTCACCGCCTCCTCGAGCTGGGCGAAGATGCGGTCGTGGTCGCGCGCCGTCGCCTCGGCCTCGGCCAGGAGCTGCGCCTCGCGGGCCTCGGCGCCCTCCGCGATCACCTGGAGGCCGTCGCGCTCGGCGGCGGTCGCGCCCAGGGCGGCGGCCAGGACGTCGACCGTCGCGCCGTCCGACGCCGACGGCGCGGCGTCCCCGGCCTCGATCGACGCCAGCCGCGCCTCGGCCTCGCCGAGGGCCCGGCGCGCGCCGCGGGTGCGGTCCGCCGCGACCTCGAACGCGGCCTCCAGCTCGGCGATGCGCGTGCGCGCCTCCAGGAGGGTCGTCTGCATCCGGCCCAGCGTGTCCATCGCCTCGTCGAAGCGCTCCTCGGCGCCGCGCGCCTCGTGGGCGCGCACGTCCCGCTCCAGGGCCATCGATTCGAGCCGGGTCTCGTAGTCCGCCTGCTCGCGCTGCGTCTGGTCGCGCAGGCTGCCCGAGCCCACCCCGTCCATCAGGACGATCGCGGTCGCCACGATCCCCCAGGCGACGAAGGCGGACGTCCCGGCCAGCCCGCCGAGCTGCGCGGCGGGGCTCAGGCGCACGAAGCGCGTGTCGCCATCGGTCCGGAGGAAGACGCGGCGCTCGGGGAGGCGGCGTTCGAGCGCGGCGCTCAGGCGATAGGCGATGGCTGATCTCACGTGTGCGGCGCTCCCCGTTACCCCGGCCGCGCCGCGCCGCCCGCGGACGGACGGTCCCCCGCGGCGGAGCCCCTGCCGGTGCGTATCGACGCTCCTCCGGCGCGGCAACCGAGCCCGCTTCGATCGCGGCGATCAACCGCCCGTCGCGCCCCGCTCGGCAGAATCTCGCTCAATCCCCGCCGCTTGCGGCACCTCCGCCACGCTCGGCCGTCATCGCGGCAGGCCCCGCGCCGCCTCGAGCACCGCCTCGGCGTGGCCGGGCACCTTCACCTTGCGCCAGACCTCGCGCACGTCCCCCATCGCGTCGATCAGGAAGGTCGCGCGCTCGATCCCCATGCTCTTCTTGCCGTACATGTTCTTCTCGACCCACACGCCGTAGGCCTCGCAGACCTGCCCCTGCGGGTCCGACAGGAGCGTGACGCCCAGCTCGTGCTTGGCGGCGAACTTGGCGTGCGCCTCGACCGTGTCCTTCGAGACGCCGAGCACCTTTGCCCCCGCCGCGTCGAACTCGGCCGCCATGTCGGTGAAATCCTTCGCCTCCGCGGTGCAGCCCGGCGTGTCGTCGCGCGGATAGAAGTAGAGGACCACGCTCTGCCCGTCGAAATCGCTCAGGCCGACCTCCCCGCCCGGGGAGGGCAGCACGAATGTCGGCGCGGGATCGCCCGGTCGCGGCCCGTCCGTCATGGTATCGCTCATCGCGTCGCTCCTCGTCGTTGCCGCGGGCAGGGCAGGGCGCCCGCGCCGCCGCGCCCACCCTTGATGCGCGGCGCCCTCGCGGGCAAGCCGCCCGCCATGACCGACTGGACCCGCCTCGCCGCCTACGATTTCGACCTGCCCGAAGCGCTCATCGCCCTGCGGCCGGCGCGCCCGCGCTCCTCGGCGCGCCTGCTGCACTGCGAGGGCGGGGCGCTGCGCGACCGGCGCGTGACCGACCTGCCGTCGATCCTGCGCCCGGGCGACCGCCTGATCCTGAACGACACGCGCGTGATCCCCGCGCGCCTGACCGGCATCCGCCGCCGCGCCACCGGCGATTCCGCGCCCGGCGCCGGCGAGGCCCGGATCGAGGCCACGCTCCTAGAGGCCCGGCCGGACGGCGACTGGGACGCGCTCGTCCGCCCGCTGCGCAAGCTCCGCCCGGGCGAGACGATCCGCTTCGCAGAGCGCCTCGCCGCCACCCTCGTCGCCAAGGGCGAGGACGGCCGCGCGCGCCTGCGCTTCGACGCCGACGGCACGGCGTTCGACGCGGCCTTGGCCGAGGCCGGGGCCATGCCCCTGCCGCCCTACATCGCCGGCCGGCGCGCGCCGGACGCCGCCGACGAGACCGACTATCAGACCGTCTGGGCCCGCGCCGCCGGCGCCGTCGCCGCGCCCACCGCCTCCCTCCATTTCGACGCGCCGCTGCTGACCGCCCTGCGCGCCCGCGGCGTGGAGTTCACCCACGTGACCCTCCATGTCGGCGCCGGCACCTTCCTGCCCGTCAAGGGCGAGGACCTGGCCGCCCACCGGATGCACGCCGAGCGCGGCCGCGTGAGCGAGGCTGCGGCCGCCGAGATCGGGGCCACGCGCGCCGCCGGCGGCCGCGTGATCCCCGTGGGCACCACCGCCATGCGCCTGCTGGAGACCGCCGCCCACTCCGGCGCCGTCGAGCCCTGGGAGGGCGCGACCGACATCTTCATCCGCCCCGGCTTCGAGTTCCGCGCCTCGGACGCGCTGATGACCAACTTCCACCTGCCGCGCTCGACCCTGATGATGCTGGTCTCGGCCTTCGCCGGCCCCGAGCGGATCCGCGCCGCCTACGCCCACGCGATCGCCGCGCGCTACCGCTTCTTCAGCTACGGCGATTCGAGCCTCCTGGTCCCCTGACCGGACTACGGTGCCGACTGCAGCAGCGTCACCAGCGTCGGGACGTCCGGCAGGCCGGTGGGGGGCAGGCCCGCCTCCTCCTGCACCGCCGCGACGGAGGCGGCGAACGCCTCGTCGTAGCCGCCCACCGCCCCGGTCGGCAGGCCGCGCGCGGCGACCGCCTCGCGCACCGCCTCGAGGGTCCCGCGGTAGAGGTTCACCGCCCGGCCGTTCGCGCGCAGGGAGACGGTCTCCTGCGCCTCGGCCGCCCGCTGCCCGGCCAGGGCGCGCGTTAGCCGCCCGGCCGCCAGGGCGATCGCGTCGTCCGGGTTGGCCGCGCAGTGGGAGGCGATCATCGCCTCGACCACCTCGGTCGTCTGCCAGGGGGTCAGGTCGTAGGTGTCCGGCGTCAGCAGGTTCGCCGCCGAGAGGAACCCGTCCACCCAGGCCGCGAGGGAGGCCCGGCCGAGGCGCGCCTCGGCGCCCTCGCCGGAGCGGAGCTCAAGCATCCGGGCGCAGGTCACGCGCCCGACGCCGTCGACCGCGAAGCGCCCGCCCGCGTCCTCGGCGGAGGACGGGAGGGGGGCCAGCGGCAGGAGGCCGAGGGCGGAGGCCAGCGCCCCCGCCCGGAGCCGCGGCGTCAAGTCCGCGCGCGGCGACGGCGCAGCGCGCCGCAGCCCAGCAGGGCCGAGCCGAGCAGCAGCGCCCCGGCCGGCAGCGGGATCGGCGCCATCACGCCGTCGTCGTCGGTGTCGAACGTGATCGGCGTCTGCGTCACCGTCAGCGCGGCGCTCGTCACGTTGGTGAAGGCGATGCCGGTGACGAAGGCCAGCGGGTTCTCCGGGTCGAGCATGAGCGAGGTGTCGATGCCCGTGATCTCGAAGGACTGGACGCCCGAGAGGCCGACCGTGGAGAAGACGAACTCCTCGCCGGAGGCCAGCGCGTAGGCGGTCCCGCCCACGAGCAGGGTGTAGCCGTCCGCGTCGTTCACCGCCGCCACCGTCGGCGCCGTGACGGAGGCGAAGTCCGAGCCCTCGACGGTGTAGGTGTAGCCCGTGGCGATGACCGGATCGATGAAGATCGTCGGCGTGATCAGGCTCGGGTCGATGAGGAACGAGTCCGGATCGATGCCGAAGGCCTCGAAGATGTCGAGCGAGACCGCGAAGGTGAAGCCGCCGCCGCCGTCGCCGCCGGAGCCGCCGCCGGAGCCGCCGCCGGTCGGCAGCAGGGGATCGTCCTCAGAGGTGCCGTCCACCGTCACGACGGCGCCGGTGGGCACGCCCTGGCCGAAGAGCGTGCGCGTGGTGTAGAACACCGTCTGCCCGACTTCGACGAGGAAGTCGTTGCGCGTCTGAAGGGTGATGTCGAAGGGCTCGTCGACGAAGCCGTCACCGTCGGTGTCGTTCTCGACCTGGTTCGACAGCGGGGAGACCACGCCGCAGCATCGCACCAGCCCGTAGCCCGCGCCCGCCGGCACCGTGCCGCCGGTGGAGGTGATGCCGACGAACGTGTCCGCGTCGCTCGCGTCGCCGGTGGCGTCGGTCTCGAACAGGACGGGCGTCGCGCCGCCCAGGATCACGCCGCCGCCGTCGATCAGCGTGCCGTCGAAGCTCAGGTCGCCGTCGAAGTAGCGCTGCAGGCCGAAGCTGACCGGCACGTCGGTCAGGTTGGTGATCGCGAAGCTCTGCTCCAGGACCGAGCCGATGCGCCCGTCCTCGTCCGCCGTAGGCAGGACCGTCTGCGTGAGGTCGAAGCGGAGCTGGTTGACCGAGAAGCGGCTGACGAGCTCGCTGCCCGACGCGCTGATCAGGGACACGTCCTCGAGGAGGGTGCCGCCACCGAAGCCGCCGTCGTCGAAGTCGTCGTCGAAGTCGCCGTCGTCCTCGCCGCCGTCGAAGCCGCCGCCGAAGGAGCCGTTGCCCTCGTTCGGGGACAGGTCGTAGAGCAGGTCGCCCTGCGTGAGCAGCACCGATGACGAGAAGATCACGTCCGCCGAGCCGACCGGCCCGATCGGGTCGTAGGTCCCGTTCGAGCTGCCGCCGAAGATGTCGAGGAAGACCTGGATGTCGCCCTCCCCGCCGCCGGTCGTGAGGGCGTAGGTGTTCCCGTAATCGCCCGGGGAGACCTGCGCCCGGACGGGCGCGGTCCCCAGGGCGAGCAATGCGGCGCCGCCGAGCAGGGCGGCGCGGTGGAATGCGTTCATCTGAAGTGCTCCGGTTGGAAGGCTCCGGCATCGTCTTACTTAAAACCTTACGTAACGCAAGCACGTGATCACTTGCCATCGGCGGGCGCCGGCGCGGCCTCCGGCGGCGGCCTCCCGCCGCGCCATCGCGAACGGCCCCGCCGCGGTCGCGGACGGGATGGCGCCGCGCCGCGCGCCGGTCTACGGGCGGTGGCACGGCCGCGGCGCGGCCATGATGCGGCGGCCATGATCCGGCGGCGGCGCGGCGAGTGGGCGGGGGCAGCATGATCAAGGTTCTCCTCGGCTCCTGGGCGCTCTTCCTTGGCATGGGCCTCCTGATGGTCGGCAACGGCCTCCAGAGCTCGCTCCTGGGCGTGCGCGGCCAGATCGAGGGCTTCTCGACCTTCCAGATCTCGATCGTCATGTCGGGCTATTTCGCCGGGTTCTTGGTCTCCTCGGGGGTCACCCCGGCGATCATCCGGCGCGTCGGCCACGTGCGCGTCTTCGCCGCCTTCGGCTCGCTCATCTCCGCCGTCGTGATCCTCTTCCCCGCGATCGCGGACCCCGTCGCCTGGACCCTCCTGCGCGCGGTGCTCGGCTTCTGCTTCTGCGGGGTCTACATCACCGCCGAGAGCTGGCTGAACGACGCCACCACGAGCGCCAACCGCGGCAGCGCCCTGTCGCTCTACATGCTGGTGCAGATGGCCGGCATCCTCTCGGCGCAGGGCATCCTGACCCTGGGCGACCCGGCGGGGTGGATCCTCTTCGTGATCCCGTCCGTCCTCGTCAGCCTCGCCTTCGCGCCGATCCTGCTCTCGGTCGCGCCGGCCCCCGCCTTCGCCAGCGCCAAGCCGATGTCGTTCCGCCGCATCTGGCACATCTCCCCGCTGGGCTGCATGGGCATGTTCCTCACCGGCGGGGTCTTCGCGGCGCAGTTCGGCATGTCGGCCGTCTACGGGACCCAGGCGGGGCTGAGCGTCGCGCGGATCGGCCTCCTGGTGTCGATGTTCTACGTCGGCGCGCTGATCTTCCAGGTGCCGATCGGCTGGCTCTCGGATCGGATGGACCGGCGCATCCTGATCTTCGGGTCGTCCGCGGTCGGCGTGGGCGGGGCCGTTCTGGGCGCCCTCGGCGGCGCGTCCTACCCGGTGGCGCTCGCGTCGGCCTTCGTCGTCGGCGGGGTGTCCAACCCGCTCTACGCGCTCCTCATCGCCTACGTGAACGACGCCATCGACTATGACGACATGCCGGGCGCCTCCGGGCGGCTCCTCTTCATCAACGGCACCGGCGCGATCCTGGGCCCGATGATCCTCGGCGCCCTGATGCAAAGCATCGGGCCGGGCGCGTTCTGGGGCTTCGTCGGCACGCTCCTGGCGGCCCTGGCGTGCTACGCGGCCTGGCGCATGACGCGCCGCGCCGCCACCCCGGTCGAGGCGACGTCCCCCTACGCCCCGGTGTTCGGCGCCGCCTCCGCGGTCGCGCTGGACGTCATGGCCGAGGACATGGAGCACGCCGCCGCGACCGAGGCCCCTGCCAGGGCCTGACGCGCGCCCGGCCCGGGCGATCCCCGTTGCCCGACGCCCCCGCCCGGGCCTAGGCTGCGGCGGCCCGCCACGGGCCAGGAGGCGAGAGATGACCCGCGACGCGGCAGAGGTGCTGAGCTTCTGGATCGACGAGACCGGACCCGAGGGCTGGTACGGCGGCGGCCCCGGGCTCGATGCCCGCATCGCCGAGCTCTTCGGCCCGACCATGGCCGCCGCCGCCGATGGCGCGCTCGCGCTCTGGCTGACCCACCCCTCCGGCGCGCTCGCCTACTGCATCGTCACCGACCAGTTCCCCCGCAACGTCCACCGCGGCGACGCGCGGGCCTTCGCCACCGACGCGCTCGCCCTCGGCGCCGCCCACGCCGCGATCCGCCACGGCTGGGACAAGCGCATCGATGCGCCCGCGCGGCAGTTCTTCTACCTCCCGTTCATGCACGCCGAATGCCCCCGCCATCAGGACCGCTCCGTGCGCCTGATCGCCGACCGCCTGCCCGGCGGGGAGGACCCGTCCTCCAACCTCCAGCACGCGCGCGCCCATCGCGAGGTGATCCGCCGCTTCGGCCGCTTCCCCTACCGCAACGCCGCGCTGGGCCGCGCCGCCCGCCCCGAGGAGGCCGCCTGGACCGAGGCCGGCGGCTACGGCGCGACCCTGCGCGAGCTGCAGGGCGGGGCGGCGGCATGACCCGCCGGCGCCTCTGGCTCCTCGTGATCGCCCTCGGCTTCGTCGTGGTCGCGTTCCTCCCCGCGCTCCTGAGCGATCCCGCCACACGCGAGGCGCCGCTCTGGCTCGCGCCCCTGGGCTACGCGATCATCCTCGTCGGCGTGGCGGGCTTCATCTGGAGCTGGATCGTGCGCGCCCGCGCGGCCCGCGGACCGGGCGACGACCGCTACGACCCGGACCACGACGGCTGATCCGCCGCGGCGCGCCTCCCTTCCGTTCCCGGCCCCGTCCGCGTTAGACGCGGGGGCAGGGCAACCGCGGGAGGGAGCGCCGCCATGGCCGAGACCAAGTACGACATGATCGTGATCGGCGCGGGGCCCGGCGGCTACGTCGCCGCGATCCGGGGCGCGCAGCTCGGGATGAAGGTCGCCTGCGTCGAGCGCGAGCACCTGGGCGGCATCTGCCTCAACTGGGGCTGCATCCCGACCAAGGCGATGCTGCGCTCGTCCGAGGTGTTCCACCTGATGCACCGCGCCAAGGAGTTCGGGCTCAAGGCCGAGGGCATCTCCTACGACCTGGACGCCGTCGTGAAGCGCTCGCGCGGCGTCGCCAAGCAGCTCTCCGGCGGGATCGGGCACCTCTTCAAGAAGAACAAGGTCACCACGATCATGGGCGCCGCCCGGATCGCGGGGAAGGGCACCGTCGAGGTGACGACCGACAAGGGCACCGACACCCTGACCGCCCCCGCCATCGTCGTCGCGACCGGCGCGCGCGCCCGCGACCTGCCGGGGCTGGAGGCCGACGGGAAGCGCGTCTGGCACTACAAGCACGCCCTGCAACCCCCTCACATGCCGAAGGACCTCCTGGTCGTCGGCTCCGGCGCCATCGGCATCGAGTTCGCCAGCTTCTACAACACGCTGGGGGCCCGGACGACCGTGGTGGAGGTCATGGACCGCATCCTGCCGGTCGAGGACGCCGAGATCAGCGCCTTCGCCAAGAAGCAGTTCGAGAAGCAGGGCATGACCATCCTGCCCAAGGCCATCGTCAAGGGGCTGGAGCGCCATGACGACAAGGTCGTCGCGACCATCGAGTCGAACGGCAAGGCCGAGACGCACGAGTTCGACACCGTCATCGCCGCGGTCGGCATCGTCGGCAACGTCGAGGGGCTGGGCCTCGAGGAGGCCGGCGTGAAGGTGGAGAAATCCCATGTCGTGACCGACGAGTACTGCCGCACCGGCGTCGAGGGGCTCTACGCCATCGGCGACATCGCCGGCGCCCCCTGGCTCGCGCACAAGGCCTCCCACGAGGGCGTCATGGTCGCCGAGCTGATCGCGGGCCGCAACGACGTGCACCCCGTGCGCCCCGGGAGCATCGCCGGCTGCACCTACTGCCACCCGCAGGTCGCCTCCGTCGGGCACACCGAGGCGCAGGCCAAGGAGGCCGGCTACGAGATCAAGGTCGGGCACTTCCCCTTCGTCGGCAACGGCAAGGCCATCGCGCTCGGCGAGCCCGAGGGCATGGTCAAGACGATCTTCGACGCCAAGACCGGCGAGCTCCTCGGCGCGCACATGATCGGCGCCGAGGTCACCGAGCTGATCCAGGGCTACGTGATCGGCCGCCAGCTCGAGACCACCGAGGAGGACCTGGCGCACACCGTCTTCCCGCACCCGACGCTGAGCGAGATGATGCACGAGAGCGTCCTGGACGCCGACGGCCGGGCGATCCATTTCTAAAGTCGGCCGGCGGAAGGTCGCCAAGTCCGCGGCGGCCCTCCGCCATCACGAAGGCGTGTCATGTTGCACGGATGCAACCACGGGTTCGTCTTTGCATCGATCCGTCGACGGACCCCCGGGGGAGGCATAACTGCCGGTCATCGCCGAAGCACGGCGCGCACGCACAATTGGGAAGCCATGGCCATGAAGCACCTCCTCACCTCCGCCGCACTCGTCACGGTCCTCGCCGCGCCCGCCTTCGCGGGCGGCGTCGCCGAGCCGATCATCGAGGCGCCGGTCATCGCCCCGATCGTGACCGCGCCCGTCTCCCTCGGCTGGGGCGGCGCCTATGGCGGCGCCGCGATCGGCGGCGGCACCTTCGGCCTCGACAACCCGGCCAATGACGACGACGACGATGACGACGACGATGGCGACGACGACAACGCCTTCGAGGAGGTCTTCGACGGCGTCGACGAGGACAACAGCGGCTTCGCCTACTCCGCCCATGCCGGCTACAACGTCCAGCGCGGCGCCTTCGTCTTCGGCCCGGAGGTCGCGATCTTCGGCGGCGGCGGCGACATCAACACCGACATCGACGACGACACCGGCAACGACCTCGGCACCGAGAAGGCCGAGATCAACTACGGTGGCCGCCTCGTCGGCCGCGCCGGCTACGATTTCGGCGGCCGCACCCTGGTCTACGGGACGCTCGGCCTCGCCTATCTCGACGTCGACGCCGGCGACGAGGACCTCAGCGACACCGGCCTCGCCGCCGGCCTGGGCGTCTCCTACAAGGTGACCGAGCGCGTCGCGCTGGGCGCCGAGTACAACTACCACGGCTTCAACGATTTCGACGACACCGACGCCGACATCGACTACAACACGCTCTCCCTCAAGATGAGCGTCGGCTTCTGATCCACGCCTCCGATCCCGAGGTCTCGAACGGGCCGTCCCCCAGCCGGGGGGCGGCCCGTTCCGCGTGCGCGCGCCGATGATCCGCACTCGCTGGGGCCTCGTCGCGCTCCTCTTCGTCGCGGGCCTGCTGGCGGCGATGCAGTTCGCCAAGGTCTCGCTCACCCTCGACCTGCTGCACGTCCGCTATCGCGGCGCGCCCATCGCCTTCCTCGTCTCCGCCGTGGCGGCGATGGGCATCGCGCTCGGCGTCCTGGCCGGCGCCGTCGTCGCGCGCGTCGGCCCGCGCCCCGCGATCCTCGCGGCCGTCGCCGCCTCCGGCGCGCTCTCCCTCGCGCAGGCCGCGCTGCCCGGGTTCTGGACCCTGATGGCCCTGCGCGGGCTGGAGGGGGCGGGCCATCTCGCCCTCGTCGTCGCGCTGCCCACGCTCATGGCCGCCTCCTCGAGCACGGCGGCCCGGCCCGTCGTGATGGGCCTCTGGGGCACGTTCTTCGGCGTCGGCTTCGCGCTCACGGCCCTCGCCGTGCCGCCGCTCGCGCGCCTGGGCGGCGCCGGCGCGGTCTTCGCGGCGCATGGGCTGGCGCTCCTGGCGCTCTGGCCGGTCCTCTGGCGGGTGCTGCCCCGCACGCCGCCGGGGCAGGGGCCGGTCCCGCGCGCCGTCGCCGCGCACCGCGCCGTCTACGGCGCCGCGCCGCGCATCGCCCCGGCGGTCGGCCACGGCATCTACACCTCCCTCTTCATCGCGCTGGTCGCGGTGCTTCCCGGAGCGCTCGGCGCGCTTTGGCTGGCGGCGGCCCTGCCGGTCACCAATCTCGCCGGCACGTTCGGGGCAGGGGTCCTGGCCCGCACCGTCGCGCCCGGCCGGCTCGTCGTGGCGGGCTTCGCGGCCTCGGCGGCGCTCTTCGCGCTCCTGCCGCTCGCCGGCGGGGCCGCCCCCGCGCTCGCGCTCGCGGCGATGGCCGCCACCGGCCTCGTCGCCGGCGCGGGCTTCGCGGCCGTCCCCGCCCTCAACCCCGCGACCGCCGACCAGGCCCGCGCCAACGGCGCCATGGCGCAGCTCGGCAATGTCGGCACCTTCACCGGCACGCCGCTCCTCATCGCGGCGCACGCGGCGGGCGGCGCGCTCGGCCTCCTCGCGCTGTCGGCTGCGATCTGCGCCGCGGGCGCCCTGGCCTCGGCGGCGGTCTACGGCCGCGCCACGCGCGAACGCCGCGGAGCCTGAGCCCCGCGGCGTCCGTCCATCACCGACGGCCCCGCAGGGCCGCCCCTCAGGCGCGGCGACGCGCGCGCATCGCGCCGAGCCCGCCCAGGCTCCCGAGCAGCATCAGCGCCGGCGCCGGCAGCGGGATCGCCGCCACCGAGATCGCGTCGAGGTCGAACCCGTCCTGCGACCGCGTGCCGGCGAACCTCTCCCGCGAGACGTCCCTGAACCCCAGGAACGAATAGGCCTGCGTGAAGGCCAGGGTCGAGCGCGTGCCCCGGCCGCCGGTCGCGGCGCCGACCTGGTTGTCGATCGTGCCCAGCAGGTCGAAGGTCACCCCGTCGACCGAGCCGTAGACCTCGGCCGCCTCGTCATGGCTGGAGGAGGCGCGCCCGTTGGTGATCTCCACCGCCACGGCCGGCCCGGTGAAGGCCGGGTCGAACCCGATCACGAGCGTGCCGCCCAGGCCGAGCGAGAAGAAATCGTCGTCGCCCATGAGGGCCGCCGCGTCCTCGAACACCTCGATGTTGCCGACGAGGTTGCGCGCCGCCTCGGGGCTGCACACGGCCGTGCCGGAGGACAGGGTGGTGCCGCGCGGCGCGTCGCTGGCGCAGTCTGCGGCGAAGGACACCGGGCCCGCGGTCGCGGCCGTGCCGGCGCAGAGCATGATCGCGAGGGCGGCGAGGGTCGTCGTCTTGGTCATTCGGTCTCTCCATTCGTCGAGGTCCGCGATCGGACCGTTCGATAAAATACCTGACGAATGATCGTGGTGGTTCTAGGGCGGGCCGCGCCGGTTTCACGTTTGATGGCAATGTCATACGAGGAACGGACTGTTTCCGTATTCCGCGATGTTCCGCGCACGTTCCCGCGTCCGGCTTGCGTCCGCGGGCCGGTCCTCTATCTGCCGGGGATGCGCCTATCGGGGTGGGACCATGGCCGAGCAGAAGTTCATCGAGGTCCGCGGCGCGCGCGAGCACAACCTCAAGTCCATCGACGTCGACATCCCGCGCGACCGGCTCGTGGTGATCACCGGGCTCTCCGGCTCGGGCAAGTCGTCCCTCGCCTTCGACACGATCTACGCCGAGGGGCAGCGCCGCTACGTCGAATCGCTCTCCGCCTACGCGCGGCAGTTCCTCGACATGATGGAGAAGCCCGACGTCGACCACATCTCGGGCCTCTCGCCCGCGATCTCCATCGAGCAGAAGACCACGTCCAAGAACCCCCGCTCCACCGTCGGCACCGTGACCGAGATCTACGACTACATGCGCCTCCTCTTCGCGCGCGTCGGGCAGCCCTACTCCCCCGCCACCGGCCTCCCCATCGAGGCCCAGCAGGTGCAGGACATGGTCGACCGCATGATGGCCATGGAGGAGGGCACGCGCGGCTACCTCCTCGCCCCCATCGTCCGCGACCGTAAGGGCGAGTACCGAAAGGAGATGCTGGAGCTGCGCAAGTCCGGCTTCCAGCGGGTCAAGGTTGACGGCGTCATTCCACGACCTCGACGAGCCCCCGGCGCTCGACAAGAAGCTGCGCCACGACATCGACGTCGTCGTCGACCGCGTCGTGATCCGCGAGGGGATGGAGCAGCGCCTCGCCGACAGCTTCCGCACCGCGCTCGACCTCGCCGACGGCATCGCCATCTTCGAGACCGCGGCGGGGGAGGGCGAGGCGCCCGAGCGGCACACCTTCTCCGAGAAGTTCGCCTGCCCGGTCTCCGGCTTCACCATCCCCGAGATCGAGCCGCGCCTCTTCTCGTTCAACGCCCCCTTCGGCGCCTGCCCGGAATGCGACGGCCTGGGCGTCGAGCTCTTCTTCGACGAGCGCCTAGTGGTGCCCGACGCCGCGCTCAAGCTCGCCGACGGGGCCTTGGCCCCCTGGCGCAAGGGCAAGTCGCCCTACTTCCTGCAGACCATCCAGGCCATCGCCAAGCACTACGAGTTCAAGGCGTCCGCCCCTTGGAAGGACCTGCCCCCGCACGTCCACCAGCTCTTCCTCCACGGCTCCGGGGAGGACGAGATCCTGTTCCGCTACGACGAGGGCGGCCGCGTCTACCAGGTCACGCGCGCCTTCGAGGGCGTCATCCCCAACATGGAGCGCCGCTACCGCGAGACCGACAGCGCCTGGGTCCGCGAGGAGTTCGAGCGCTACCAGAACAACCGCCCCTGCCATGTCTGCGAGGGCTACCGCCTGCGCCCCGAGGCCCTGGCGGTGAAGATCGGCCCGGCCGCGGGCGCCCCCGAGGAGCGGCTCCATGTCGGCCAGGTGGTCGAGATGTCGATCGCCCAGGCCCTCGCCTGGATCGGCGGCGTGATGGAGACGTTCTCCCCCCAGCGCCGGGAGATCGCCCGCGCCATCGTCAAGGAGATCGGCGAACGCCTCGGCTTCCTCAACAATGTGGGCCTGCAATACCTGACGCTCTCCCGGAACGCCGGCACGCTCTCGGGCGGCGAGTCGCAGCGCATCCGCCTGGCATCCCAGATCGGCAGCGGCCTGACCGGCGTGCTCTACGTCCTCGACGAGCCCTCCATCGGCCTGCACCAGCGCGACAACGACCGCCTCCTGACCACGCTCAAGAACCTCCGCGACCAGGGCAACACCGTCATCGTGGTCGAGCACGACGAGGAGGCCATCCGCGAGGCCGACTACGTGTTCGACATCGGCCCGGGCGCCGGCGTGCATGGCGGGCAGGTCGTGGCGGAGGGCACGGTCGAGGAGCTGATCGCCAACGAGGCCTCCGTGACCGGCGACTACCTCGCCGGCCGGCGGGAGATCGCGGTGCCCGCCGCCCGCCGCAAGGGCAGCAAGAAGAAGCTCACCGTCGTCAAGGCGGTCGGCAACAACCTCCAGGGCATCACCGTCGACTTCCCCCTGGCGAAGTTCGTCGCCGTCACCGGCGTGTCCGGCGGCGGCAAGTCCACCCTGACCATCGAGACGCTGTTCAAGACCGCGAGCAGCACCCTCAACGGCGCGCGCCAGACGCCCGCGCCCTGCGAGACGGTGCGCGGGCTGGAGCATCTCGACAAGGTCATCGACATCGACCAGCGCCCCATCGGCCGCACGCCCCGCTCCAACCCCGCGACCTACACCGGCGCCTTCACCCCCATCCGCGACTGGTTCGCCGGCCTCCCGGAGTCGAAGACCCGCGGCTACAAGCCCGGGCGCTTCTCCTTCAACGTCAAGGGCGGCCGCTGCGAGGCCTGCCAGGGCGACGGCGTCATCAAGATCGAGATGCACTTCCTGCCCGACGTCTACGTCACCTGCGAGACCTGCCAGGGCGCGCGCTACAACCGCGAGACGCTGGAGGTCCGGTTCAAGGGCAAGACCATCGCCGACGTCCTCGACATGACGGTCGAGGACGCGCAGGGCTTCTTCAAGGCGGTGCCGTCGATCCGCGAGAAGATGGACGCGCTCATGCGCGTCGGCCTCGGCTACATCAAGGTCGGGCAGCAGGCGACGACCCTCTCCGGCGGGGAGGCGCAGCGCGTGAAGCTTTCCAAGGAGCTTGCCAAGCGCTCCACCGGGCGCACGCTCTACATCCTCGACGAGCCGACCACGGGCCTCCATTTCGAGGACGTGAGGAAGCTCCTGGAAGTCCTTCACGAGCTTGTGGAAAGCGGCAACACCGTCGTCGTGATCGAGCACAACCTCGACGTGGTGAAGACCGCCGACTGGGTCATCGACATCGGCCCCGAGGGCGGCGACGGCGGCGGCACGGTCGTCGGCACCGGCACGCCGGAGGACATCGCCGCCATCGAGGGCAGCCACACCGGACGATACCTCGCCCCCATGCTCGGGGGGCGCGCCCTCGCGGCCGAGTAGGGAGGCGGCGGGCTCACGGAGCCTCCGGCCCCGTCGCCCGCCGCCCGGGGACGCTCCGCTCCCCGGACCCCTAGGGGATATTTGGACCGCAAAGAGGGCGTTAGGCGGTCCTTAACCTCGGGGGGCGAAGGTCGGCGCGCCGCATAGGGTGGGAACCCTTCCTGCGGTCCGCGAAGACGGTCCCCCGGCGTGGCGATGGGCGAGCAGGCGCGCGCCGCGCCCGGGGGGCTGCACCGACTTCGGCCGTTGTCCCGGATGCCCTGCGGAGATGTCCGGCGCATCCCGGCCGAACCGTCCTGCGGACGACGCGCGCGTTCCCCCTCGGCCCCGCCGAAGCCGACGGCGAGGCCCGGCCCAACCCTCGCAGGCCGCAGGCCGAGAGGGGCGGGAGCGCGCCCTGCCGTCTCAGCCGCCCTGCCAGGCCCGCGCGATGTTGCCGAAGCGCGTGAACTTGCCCTCGAAGCTGAGCTCGATGGTGCCGATCGGGCCGTGGCGCTGCTTGCCGATGATCACCTCGGCGCGCCCGTGCAGGCGCTCCATCTCGCCCATCCAGGTCGCCATCCGCTCGACCTCATGCTCGCCCGGCTTCTCGCGCTCCTTGTAGTACTCCTCGCGGAACACGAACATCACCACGTCCGCGTCCTGCTCGATGGAGCCCGATTCGCGCAGGTCCGAGAGCTGCGGCCGCTTGTCCTCCCGGTTCTCGACCTGCCGGCTGAGCTGCGAGAGCGCCACCACGGGAATGTCGAGCTCCTTGGCGATCGCCTTGAGCCCCTGGGTGATCTCGCTGATCTCGTTGACCCGGTTCTCGTTGCGCCCGTTGCCGCGCAGGAGCTGCAGGTAGTCCACGATGAGCACGTCGAGCCCGTGCGTCCGCTTGAGCCGCCGCGCCCGCGCCGCGAGCTGCGCGATGGCGAGCGCCGGCGTGTCGTCGATGAAGAGCGGGCAGGATTCGAGGGTCTTGGCGGCCTCGACGAAGCGGCGGAACTCGCCCTCGGTCATGTCGCCGCGCCGGATCTGCTCGGACGGGATCTCGGCGGCCTCCGACAGGATGCGCGCCGCGAGCTGCTCCGAGGACATCTCCAGCGAGAAGAAGCCGATCACGCCGCCGTCCACCGCCCCCTCGCCGCCGCCCTCCAGCGGGCCCTTGCGGTAGGCGCGTGCGATGTTGAACGCGATGTTGGTGGCGAGCGACGTCTTGCCCATGGACGGGCGCCCCGCGAGGATCAGGAGGTCCGACCGGTGCAGCCCGCCCAGCTTGGCGTCGAGGTCCACGAGCCCCGTCGCCGCGCCGGAGAGCTTGCCGTCCCGCTTGTAGGCGGCGGCGGCGATCTTCACGGCGTCCGTCACGGCGGAGAGGAAGGACTGGAACCCGCCCTCCTTCCGCCCCGCCTCGGCGAGCTGGTAGAGCGCCTGCTCGGCCTCCACGATCTGCTCCTCGGGGGTCGACTCGACGTCCACCGTCCCGGCCTTGGCCGACACGTCCCGCCCGAGCTGGATGAGCTCGCGCCGCACCGCCAGGTCGTGCACCAGGCGGGCGTAGTCGCGCGCCGCGAACGCGCCGGCCGCGGCCCCCGCGAGGTTCGCCAGATACGCGGCCCCCCCCAGCGCCTTGTAGCCCGGCTCGTCCTCGAGGAACGGCTTGATCGACACCGGCGAGGCGAGCGCGTTCTTCTGGATCCGCGCGGCCGCGATCTCGAAGATGCGCGCGTGCACCGGCTCGAAGAAATGGCCCGGCGTCACGAGCGAGGACACCCGGTCGAACACGTCGTTGTTGACGAGGATCGCGCCCAGGAGCTGCTGCTCGGCCTCGATGTTGTGGGGCAGGGCGGGGACGTCCCCCATCCCCGCGACGGCCATGCCGGCGGTGCTCGTCGCGATCTCGTTCATGGCCCGTTCCCCCGCATCCGGAGGGTCTAGGCGGCCCGCCGCGGGAGGGCAAACTGTATAAGCTGTGGATCGCGCGGCCGCCCGGCCGGCACGCGCGGCCGCCTCACGCGCGGGCCGCGCGCCAGCCGTCGGGATCGTCCAGGAACTCGTAGACCTCGTCGAGCACGGCCGCGTCGAACGCTCGCCGCTCGCGCGCCGCCGCGAGCACGTCCCACCACGTGCACAGGGCGTGCAGCGTCACGCCGTGATCGCCGAGCGTCTCCTGCGTCTGCGGGAAGATGCCGTAGCTGAAGATCACGGCCGTGTGCGCGCAGGTGGCCCCCGTCTCGCGGATCGCGTCCACGAAGGAGAGCTTCGAGCCCCCGTCGGTCGTCAGGTCCTCGACCAGCAGCACCCGGTCGCCATCCCCCATCGGCCCCTCGATCCGCGCGCCGCGGCCGTGGCCCTTGGGCGTCTTGCGCACATAGGCCATCGGCAGGGCGAGCCGGTCCGCCACCATCGCCGCGAAGGGGATGCCCGCCGTCTCCCCGCCCGCGATCACGTCGAACGCCTCGAGCCCGGCGCCGCGCATGGCGGTGATGCACAGATGGTCCATCAGCATGGCGCGCGCGCGCGGGAACCCGATGAGGCGGCGGCAGTCGATATAGGTCGGGCTGGGCAGCCCGGAGGCGAGGGTGAAGGGCGCGTCCGGGCGGAAGTGGATCGACTCCGTCTCGATCAGCGCGCCGGCCGCGAGGCGGGCGATCTCTTCGGCCGGGGGGAAGCTCGTGGGGATCATGTCGGTCTCCTGTGGGGAGGGCGCGGCGCCGGGGGCATCCCGCCCCCGCCGCCGCGGGCGGACGCGTCCGCCGTCGCGCGCCGGCCGGGGCGGGGCGCCCGGGTCCTCACGCGGCGACGCGCCAGGGCAGGGGGCGGCCCGGGTCCCAGACGGTCACGCCATCGGGCGCGTCCGGCGCGGGGCCCTCCTCGCGCACCAACGTCACCGACCCGTCGTTCGGCTCCAGCCCGTAGAAGTTCGGCCCGTTGAGCGAGGCGAACCCCTCGAGGTGCTCGAGCGCGCCGATCTCGTCGAACACGGCCGCGTAGGCCGCCAGCGCCACCGGCGCCGAGAAGCACCCCGCCGCGCAGCACGCCGCCTCCTTGGCGTGGACCGGATGGGGCGCGCTGTCCGTCCCGAGGAAGATCCGCGGATCGCCCGTCGCGACCGCGGCGCGCAGCGCGTCCCGGTGCCGACGCCGCTTGAGGACCGGCAGGCAGTAGTTGTGCGGCCGCAGACCCCCCGCCAGGAGGTCGTTCCGGTCCAGCATCAGGTGCTGCGGCGTGATCGTGGCCCCCACCCGGTCCGAGGACAGCACGTACTCCGCCGCCTCCGCGGTCGTGATGTGCTCCATCACCACGCGCAGGTCGGGCACGTCCTGCCGCAGGGGGATCAGCACCCGGTCGATGAACGCGGCCTCCCGGTCGAAGATGTCGACCTCGGGGTCCGTCACCTCCCCGTGCACGCAGAGCGGCAGCCCGCTCTGCGCCATCGTCTCGAGCACCCGGCGCACGCGGTTGAGGTCCCGCACCCCCGCGCCGGAGTTCGTCGTCGCCCCCGCCGGGTAGAGCTTGACCGCCGAGATCAGCCCGATCTCCGCCGCCGCGCGCACGTCCCGCGCCTCGGTCTCCTCCGTGAGGTAGAGCGTCATCAGAGGCCGGAACGCGCTCCCCCGCGGCTTGGCGCCGAGGATCCGGTCGCGGTACTCGGCCGCCTGCGCCGCGGTCACGACGGGCGGCACCAGGTTCGGCATCACCAGCGCGCGCGCGAAATGGGCCGCCGTCGCGGGCAGGACGCGGCGCGTCATCTCCCCGTCGCGCAGATGGAGGTGCCAGTCGTCGGGGCGGCGGATCGTGATCTGCATCGCGCCCGGGCCTAGCCGCCGGCGCCGCGCGGGGCAATCCGCCTCTCGGCGCCGCGCCGCCCCCGTTGCGGCCCCCCGCGCGCTCCGCCACCATCGCCCCATGGACGGCACATTCCAGCGCGTCGACGGCGCCGCGTCCGTCCGCCTCGGCCCCGCGGGCCTCGAGCGCCTGTCGCAGCGCGGCTCGGCCAAGGCGATGCTCCCGGCCGTCCATGGCGGCCGGCCGGAGGCCGTGTTCCTCAACACCGCCGGCGGCGTCACCGGCGGCGACCGCCTGACCTACGACCTGGCCCTGACCCACGGCGCCGCGACCGGCACCACCCAGACCGCCGAGCGCGCCTACGCCTCCCCCGGCGGCGCGGCGCGCGTCGACGTGACCCTCCATGTCGGGCCCGGCGCCCATCTCGCCTGGCTCCCGCAGGAGACGATCCTCTTCGAGGACAGCCACCTCCACCGCACGACCACCGCCCACCTCGCCCACGGGGCCACCCTCGTCGGCTGCGAGATGCTCGTCCTCGGCCGCCGCGCCATGGGCGAGCGCCCCGCGCGCCTGCGCCTCCTCGACCGGCGGGAGGTCCGCGTCGCCGGCGCGCCCCTGTGGATCGAGCCCTTCGCCCTGACCCCCGGCGCCCTCGGCCCCGCCCCGGTCCTCCTCGGCGGGGCCTCGGCGCTCGCCACGCTCTACGTGATCGGCCCCGGCGCGGACGGCATCCGCTTCGCCCCGCTAGAGGGCGTCGAGCACGGCGCCTCCGCCTGGGACGGCCGCGCCCTGCTCAGAATGCGGGCGCCCGAACCCGCCCCCCTGCGCCGCGCCCTGGCGCTGGCCCTCGCGGCGCTGCTACCCTTGCCGCGGGTCTGGCCACGATGATGCGGAGCGCGCGATGAACCTCACCCCCCGCGAGAAGGACAAGCTGCTCGTCAGCCTCGCCGCCATGGTCGCCCGCGACCGGCGCGGGCGCGGCGTCCTCCTCAACCATCCCGAGGCGATCGCCCTCATCACCGATTTCGTGGTCGAGGGCGCGCGGGGCGGCCGCTCCGTCTCCGACCTGATGGAGGCCGGCGCCCACGTCGTCACCGCCGCCGACTGCATGCCCGGCATCCCCGAGATGATCCGCGACGTCCAGGTCGAGGCGACCTTCCGCGACGGGACCAAGCTCGTCACCGTCCACCACCCGATCCGCGCCCCCGCGCCGGACGCCGCCGATCCCGGCGCCGCGTGACCGAACGCCCGCGCCGCGCCGCGCCGCACGCCGCCCGCGCCCATGCCGGGCAGACCGGCAAGGGCGGCGAGGCGCTTCACCTGACCCACGTCGTCGAGGTCGCCCATCTCGTCGCCTCCCATGGCGGCGGGGAGGACGAGGCCGTCGCCGCGCTCCTGCACGACGTGGCCCAGGACACGCCCGCCACGGCGCAGGGCATCGAGGCCGCGTCCGGCGCCCGCGTCGCCGCCCTCGTCCGGGCGCTCACCGACCGGCCGGGCTGGGCGAGGCTCCCGCGGCCCGAGGGCAAGCGGCTCCAGGCCGCCCACCTCGCCGGCGCCGCCCCCGAGGCGCGGCGCATCGAGATCGCGGGCCAGATCGGCGACCTGCGCGACGTCGCGCGCCTCCCCGCCGGCCGGACCCGCGCCGGGGCGCAGGACGACGCCGCCGGCACCGCCCACGTTGCCGTCTGCGCCGGGGCCGCGCCCGATCTCGCCGCGCTCCACGCCAGGGGGATGGCCGCGTTCGAGGGCCGCGCCCCGTGACCCCGCCACCCCCCGACCGGAAGGAGCCGCCCATGCGACCAGGGGAGATCGTCGTCGTCCCAGGCGACGTCACGCTGAACGAGGGCGCCGAGGCCACGGTCCTCACCGTCGCCAACACCGGCGACCGGCCCGTGCAGGTCGGCAGCCACTACCACTTCGCCGAGGCGAACCCCGCCCTGTCCTTCGACCGCGCCGCCGCCCGCGGCCTGCGCCTCGACATCGCCGCCGGCACCGCCGTGCGCTTCGAGCCCGGCCAGGAGCGCGAGGTCGCCCTCGTGCCCTATGGCGGCGCCCGCCGCGTCGTCGGCTTCCGCGGGGAGGTCATGGGCCCGCTCGCGCCCTGACGGCCGCCGATGCCGCGGCGCGGCCCCCCCGCTTGCGAGGGGCGGACGCCCGCCGCCCCGAATCCGATGCGGATGGCGCGTCCCTATCCGGCGCGCGCCAGCGCCGCCGCCCGCCAGAGGCCGAGGAGCTTGCCCCGCTGGGTCTCGTGGATCGCCCGCACGGGGGGCGGCAGGTCGTAGGGCGCCGCCGTCAGGTCGATCGAGCGGTGGCGCCCGGTCACGATGTCGACGTTCGGCCCGGCGCCCGGCGTCGTCGACAGGAGGACGTGCGCCGCGTCCATCCGCGCGATGTTCGCGAGCGCGGCGAGCCCGTCCGCGAAGCTCAGATGCAGCATGCAGTCGCGGAAGAGGACGAGGTCGCAGGCGTCGTCCGGCACGCCGGCCGTGATGTCGAACGTGCCGAACCGGACGCGGTCGCTCCCGTGCCGCTCCCGGTTCAGGGCGACCCGCGCCTCGACGATGTCGTAGCCTTGATACTCCACGCCCGACGCCGCGACGACCTCCGGCATCCAGTTGAAGTCGCCGCAGGCCACGTCGACGATCTTCCGCACCCCGAGCTCGGCCAGCAGGGCCGGGAGCTCCGCCCGGATGGCGGCGGTGTTCGCCAGGGTCGAGCCCACCCCGGAGACGCTCTCCTCGCTGCCCCACTGGTTCCTGGCGTGGATGCGCTCGAACCGCTTGCGGATCGGCATCAACCTGTAGGCGAAATCCTTGGCGGCGCGCAGCATGGGAGCTCCTCTCGGCCCGGGGCGACCGTTCGCGCGCCGCGACGGGCGCGCGCACGGCCTTCCCGCCGCGTGATAGATTGACGCGGCGCCACTCGGAAGGCCCAATGTCCCCGTCCAAGGAGCGCAGACCCGCATGCCCGCCACGATCTCCCGCGCCGAATACGCCGCCATGTACGGCCCCACCACCGGCGACCGCGTGCGCCTCGCCGACACCGACCTCTGGATCGAGGTCGAGCGCGACCTCACCACCTATGGCGAGGAGGTGAAGTTCGGCGGCGGCAAGGTCATCCGCGACGGCATGGGGCAGGGGCAGGCGACGCGCGCCGAAGGCAGCGCCGACACGGTGATCACCAACGCCTTGATCGTGGATCATTCCGGCATCGTGAAGGCCGACGTCGCCCTCCGGGACGGGCGCATCGCGGCCATCGGCAAGGCCGGCAACCCCGACACGCAGCCCGGCGTCGACATCGTCATCGGCCCGGGGACCGAGATCATCGCCGGGGAGGGCCGCATCCTCACCGCCGGCGCCTTCGACGCCCACATCCACTTCATCTGCCCGCAGCAGGTGGACGACGCGCTCCATTCGGGCGTCACCACCATGCTCGGCGGCGGCACCGGCCCCGCGCACGGCACGCTTGCCACCACCTGCACGCCGGGCCCCTGGCACATCGGCCGGATGCTCCAGGCGCTCGACGGGCTGCCGATGAACTTCGCCCTCGCCGGCAAGGGCAACGCGTCCCGCCCGGACGCCCTCCTGGAGATGGTCCGCGCCGGCGCCTGCGCGCTCAAGCTCCACGAGGACTGGGGCACCACGCCCCAGGCGATCCGCACCTGCCTCGACGTGGCGGACGCCACCGGCGTGCAGGTGATGATCCACACCGACACGCTCAACGAATCCGGCTTCGTGGAGAGCACCATCGACGCGATCGGCGGCCGCACCATCCACGCCTTCCACACCGAGGGCGCCGGCGGCGGCCACGCCCCCGACATCATCCGCGTGTGCGGCCTGCCGAACGTCATCCCGAGCAGCACCAACCCCACGCGCCCCTACACGGTGAACACGCTGGAGGAGCATCTCGACATGCTCATGGTGTGCCACCACCTCGACCGGTCCATCCCCGAGGACGTCGCCTTCGCCGAGAGCCGCATCAGGAAGGAAACCATTGCCGCCGAGGACATCCTCCACGACATGGGCGCCTTCTCGATCATCGCGAGCGATTCGCAGGCCATGGGCCGCGTCGGCGAGGTGATCATCCGCACCTGGCAGACCGCCCACAAGATGAAGGTGCAACGGGGCAGGCTCCCCGAAGAGCCGGGCGAGAACGACAACCTCCGTGTCCGGCGCTACGTCGCCAAGTACACCGTCAACCCCGCCATCGCCCACGGCATGGCCGGGGAGATCGGCTCCGTCGCGCCCGGCCTCCGCGCCGACCTCGTCCTCTGGCACCCCGCCTTCTTCGGCGTGAAGCCCGAGATGGTCCTCGTCGGCGGCTCCATCGCGGTCGCGCAGATGGGCGATCCGAACGCCTCCATCCCCACGCCGCAGCCCGTCCACTCCCGCCCCATGTTCGCGAGCTACGGCCGCGCGCTCGAGGCCTCCTCCGTCCACTTCGTCTCCGAGGGCGCCGACCTCCACCATCTCGGCCTGCGCAAGTCCGCGATCCCCATCGCCTCCACCCGCGCCCTGACCAAGGCCGACATGGTGCACAACGACGCCCTCCCGCGGATCGAGGTGAACCCCGAGACCTACGAGGTCCGCGCAGACGGCGAGCGCCTCACCTGCGAGCCCGCCGCCGAGCTGCCCATGGCGCAGCGCTACTTCCTCTACTGACGCATGCCCCCCACCGTCCCGCCGCGCGCGAACCCCGGCGCCCATCCCGGCGGAGGCACCGCCGTCACCGCGACCGGCGGCCGCTCCTCCCCCTCCCCGGGCCCATGCGCGGGCGGGGCGCCCGTCCGGGACACCCACCCCGAGCCGTTGCTCCGCCGCGTCCCGCCCCTCCCATCCGAGCCCCCGGGTCTCCGCGCGACGGTCGGCGTCACGCGCGTTCATCATGCGTTCCATGTCCCCGATTCTGCTTAACGCCTCGTTACCGAAAGCCCCCGAGACATGATCACCCTCACCCGCCGAGACCCCCACGCCGCCCCCGCCGCCACCGTCACCCTCGATTACGAGGGCCGGTTCCTGCGCCGCCGCCGCCTCGCCCTCGACGGCGGCGGCCACGCCCTCGTCGACCTCCCGGAGGCGACGTCCCTCGATCACGGCGACGTCCTCGTCGGGGCGGGGGCCGCCGTGCGCGTCCTCGCCGCGGCCGAGCCCTGCCTCGTCGTGACCGGCCCCCATGTCGCGCGCTACGCCTGGCATGTCGGCAACCGCCACACGCCCTGCGCGATCGAGGCCGCCCGCCTCGTCATCCGCGACGACCCGGTGATGGCGGGCATGCTGCGCGGGCTCGGCGCCACCCTCGCGCCCGCCACCATGCCCTTCGTCCCCGAAGGCGGCGCCTACGGCCACGGCCGCACGATGGGCCACGCCCACGGACCGGACGACGCCCCCGCCCATGCCCATGACCATGCCCACGCCCACCACCATGGATGACGCCGCCCCCGCCGGGCTCCTCACCCTGACCCAGTGGCTCTCCCCGGCCTTCCCGCTGGGCGCCTACGCCTATTCCCACGGGCTGGAGGCGGCGATCGGCGCCGGCCACGTCACCGGCGCTGAGGCGCTCCGGGCCTGGATCGATGGCCTCCTCGCCCACGGCTCCGGCCAGTCCGACGCCGTCCTCCTCGTCCACGTCCTCGGGGGCGGCGACCCGGACGCCGCCGCCGCCACCGCGCGCGCCCTGAGCCCCGCCGCCACCCGCCGCCGCGAGACCGACGAGATGGGCGCCGCCTTCGCCCGCACGCGCGCGTCGATGACCGGCGCGCCGCACGCCCCGCACCCGCTGCCCGTGGCCCTCGGCCTCGCCGCCCGCCCGCTCGGCCTGCCCCCCGTCACCGTCGCGGCGCTCTACCTGCAGTCCTTCGCCTCGAATCAGGTCTCCTGCGCCCTGCGCGCCATGCCGCTCGGGCAGGCGGCGGGGCAGGGCGTCCTCGCCGCCCTCGCCCCCGCCATCCGCGCCGCCGCCGAGGCCGCCGCCCATGGCGACCCCGCCCGCATCGCCACCTGCGACATCGGCGCCGCCATCGCCGCGATGCGCCATGAGACCCTGCAACCTAAGGTGTTCGCGACGTGACCGGACGCCCTCTCACCGTGATGATGAAGCAGGGCCGCGGCTCATGGTTCGCCAAGCCCTCGAATGCGTCCGCGCGCGAGATCACCGAAGAGCCCGTTCCGGTGCTGCGTCTTTGGCCCGAGGGCCGAAGCGAGTTCGACGCACCGCGCGGCATGTATCGGGCGGATGCATACAGCCTTGCCACGGACGAACCCGCTCAGTGGTGGAATACCCCGCGCCGGGCAGACTGGAAGGCGGCGCTGACGGAGGGCGGCGTCGCGGCGATCCGCAAGGGTGTTATGGACGGCTCTCGGAACGGGACCGTCGTGGCGAAGTGGATCGGCCTCTACCGTATCATCGATGCGACGTTCGACGAGGTGGAGATGACGGTGAGCCTCGACCCCAAACGGTTGGCGGAAATCAGTTGAGCCCCCACGGCCCCCTGCGCGTCGGCATCGGCGGCCCGGTCGGCGCCGGCAAGACGACGCTGACCATCGCGCTCGCGCGCCTCCTCGCGCCGCGGCTCTCGATGGCCGTCATCACCAACGACATCTTCACGCGTGAGGACGCCGAGGCGCTCGTGCGCGCGCAGGTGCTCCCCTCGGACCGCGTCCGCGGCATCGAGACCGGCGGTTGCCCGCACACCGCCATCCGCGAGGACGCGAGCATCAACCTCGCCGCCGTGGACGACCTCAACTGCGCGCACCCCGGCCTGGAGTTGATCCTGATCGAGAGCGGCGGCGACAACCTCGCCGCGACCTTCTCGCCGGAGCTCGCCGACCTCACCGTCTACGTCATCGACGTCGCCGCCGGACAGGACATCCCCCGAAAGCGCGGCCGCGGCGTCACCGGCTCGGACGTGCTCGTCGTCAACAAGACCGACCTCGCCCCCCATGTCGGCGTGGACATGGCCCTCTACGAGGCCGAGATCGCCGAGGCCCGCGCCGGCCGCCCCCATGTCCTGGCCCGGCTCCGCACCGGGGAGGGCGCCGAGGCGGTCGCGGATCACCTGGTCCGCGAGGGCGGCCTGACCCTGCGCGCGCCGGCGGCCTAGGGCCCGGCCTCCCGTCCCGGGGCCTAGCCCCCCCGGCGGGCGAGGGCGGCCGCGGCGCCCATCCCGATCATCGACCCGCCCCCGATCCGGGCCAGCCAGAGCCGCACCCGCGGCCGGCGCGCCAGACCGTCCAGCGAGGCCGCGAGCAGCGCGTAGGCCCCGGAGTTCACGAACCCGATCGCCGTCATCGTGGCGACGGTGATCCCCACCTGCGGCACCGCCGGCAGGGCGGGGTCGAGGAACTGCGGCACGAACGCGACGAGGAACGCGAGGCTCTTGGGGTTGAGCGCCGTGACCAGCCACACGTCCCGGAACACGGTGCCCGCGCCTCCCTCCGGGGGCGTCGCGGCCGCCACGTGCCGGCCCGCGCCGCGCAGCATGCCGATGCCGAGCCAGATCAGGTAGGCCGCCCCGATCCACTTGAGCGCCGCGAACGCCGTCGCCGAGGCCAGGATCAGCGCGCCGAGCCCCGCCAGCACCACCGCGCTCGACGTCAGGTCCCCCGCCGCCGTCCCGGCCGCCGCCGCCAGCGCCGCCCGCCGGCCCCGCAGGGAGACGAGGCTGACGACCATCAGCACGGTCGGCCCGGGGATCGCGAAGACGATCCAGGTGGCGGCGACGAGGGCGAGCCAGGTGTCGAGCGGCATGAGGTCTCCCTTACGATCGGTGACGGGGGCGAGCCGATCATGCGCATGGCTCGTGCATGGGATGTGCATGCGCCGTGCATGGCCGGTGCGTGGCCTTCGAGCGGAGCGGCGGCCCCCCCGGGCGGAGGCCCCCCGGGCGGAGGGCCCCGGCCGGAGCCGGGGGCGGGGCTTCGGGCGTTCAGAAGAACGCCTGAAGCCCCGTCTGCGCCCGCCCCAGGATGAGGGCGTGCACGTCATGCGTGCCCTCGTAGGTGTTCACCGTCTCGAGGTTGACCATGTGGCGCATCACCGGGAACGCGTCCGAGATGCCGTTGCCCCCGTGCATGTCCCGCGCGAGCCGCGCGACATCGAGCGCTTTCCCACAATTGTTACGCTTCATCAGGGAGATTAGCTCGGGCGAGGCGGTCCCCTCGTCCATCATCCGGCCGAGCCGCAGCGCGCCCTGCGTGCCCAGCGCGATCTCCGTCTGCATGTCCGCGAGCTTGCGCTGGAAGAGCTGCGTCTGCGCCAGCGGCCGGCCGAACTGCTTGCGGTCGAGGCCGTAGCTCCGCGCCGCATGCCAGCACGCCTCCGCCGCGCCCATCACCCCCCAGGAGATGCCGTAGCGCGCCCGGTTCAAGCACCCGAACGGGCCCTTGAGCCCCTGGACGCCGGGCAGGATCGCGTCCTCGGGCACCTCGACGCCGTCCATGACGATCTCCCCGGTGACGGAGGCCCGCAGGCTGAGCTTGCCGCCGATCTCGGGCGCCGAGAGGCCGGCCATCCCCTTCTCCAGCACGAAGCCGCGGATCGTTCCGTCGAGCTTGGCCCAGACCACGAACACGTCCGCGATCGGCGCGTTGGAGATCCACGTCTTCGAGCCGGTGATCCGGTAGCCGCCGGCCGTGCGCTCGGCCTTCGTCCTCATCCCCGCGGGGTCCGATCCCGCGTCGGGCTCGGTCAGGCCGAAGCAGCCGACGAGCTCGCCCGAGGCGAGGCCGGGCAGGTATCTCTCGCGTTGCGCGTCCGAGCCGTAGGCGTGGACCGGGTACATCACGAGGCTCGACTGGACGCTCATCATCGAGCGGTAGCCGCTGTCCACGCGCTCGATCTCCCGCGCGACGAGGCCGTAGGCGACGTATCCCGCGCCCAGCCCGCCATGCGCCTCGGGGATGGTGACGCCGAGCAGCCCCTGCGCGCCCATCTCCCGGAACACCTCGCGGTCGACGGTCCCGTCGCGCGCGGCGGCGGTGACGCGCGGGGCCAGCACGTCCGCGGCGAAGCGGGCCGCGCCCTCGGCGAGCAGGCGCTCCTCCTCGGTGAGCTGCGCCGACAGGGCGAACGGGTCGGCCCAGTCGAGCCGGGCCAGGGCGGGGCCGTGGCCGTGGCCGTCATCGGGGGCCGTATCGGGGGCGGGGGCCGTATTGGAAGCGGGGGCCGCGTTCGAGGCGGGCATCCTGGGCGCGACGTTCATGGGGCGGCACTCCTCGGCGGGGCTGTGGGGGCCATCCTATCACGCGGGGGGCGCCGCGCGGAAGCGCGGGCGGCGACTTGACGATCCCGCGCGGGCCTGCGCCCATCGAGCCGGGCGGCGACGGGGGACGCATGACCGGGATACCGGCCGACATAGACGCCACGATCGAGATGCTGGAGGGGCAGTCCTACGTCTGCCCGCGGCCGCTCGGCGTCGCGACCTTCCTCGCGCTGCGGCTCGGCAAGCCGCTCCTCCTGGAGGGCGAGCCGGGCACGGGCAAGACCGAGATCGCGCTCGCCCTCGCCGCCGGGCTGGGCCGCGACCTGATCCGTCTACAATGCTACGAGGGGCTGGACGCCGCGAGCGCGGTCTACGAGTGGAACTTCCCGGCCCAGATGATCGCGATCCGCGCGGCCGAGGGACGGGCCGAGGCGCCCGACCTCTATTCCGACGACTTCCTCGTGGAGCGCCCGCTCCTCTCCGCGATGCGGCCGCGCGCGGCGGGGCCCCCGGTGCTGCTGATCGACGAGCTCGACCGGACGGACGCGCCGTTCGAGGCGTTCCTCCTTGAGGCGCTCTCGGAGTTCCAGGTGACGATCCCCGAGCGCGGCACCGTGCGCGCGCCCGAGCCGCCGATCGTGATCGTGACCTCCAACCGGACGCGAGAGGTGCACGACGCGCTCAAGCGGCGGTGCCTGTATCACTGGGTCGACTACCCGGACGCCGCGCGCGAGCTCGCGATCCTGGAGGCCCGGGTGCCGGAGGCGGGGCTGAGCCTGTCGCGGCAGATCGTGGGCTTCGTGCAGCGGCTGCGGGGGGAGGACCTCTTCAAGTCGCCCGGCGTGGCGGAGACGGTGGACTGGGCCAAGTGCCTGCTGGCGCTCGACGTCATCGACCTGTCGCCGGAGGTGATCGCCGATACGCTGGGCGCGATCCTCAAGTATCAGGACGACATCCAGAAGGTCGAGGGCTCCGAGGCGCGCCGGCTCCTCGAGGAGGTCCGCGCGGGGCTCTCGGCGTGACGGCGCGCTCCCGCCCCTCTCGGCCTGGCGGCCTGCGAGGGTTGGGCGGGGCCTCGTCGCTGCGCGACGTCGGCGGCGCTGCGCTGGCATGGCGCGCGCGGTGAGCGGGCCCGCGGCGCCGGCGCTGCCGGACGATCCCCGGCTGGTCCGCAACATCGGGCATTTCGTGCGCGCGCTGCGGGCGGCGGGCCTGCCGCTCGGGCCCGCCGCGACCCTGGACGCGGTGCGCGCGGTGGCGGCCGCGGGCCTGACCGCGCGGGGCGATGTCCATGCCGCCCTGATGGCCGCCCTGGTGCGGCGCCCGGAGGAGCGGGCGGTCTTCGACCAAGTGTTCCGCCTCTACTGGCGCGACCCGCGCTATCTCGAGCACATGATGTCGTTCATGATGCCCGCCATGCGCGGCACCGCCGCCGAGCGCGCCGTCCGGCCGGCGGAGGCCCGCGCGGCGCAGGCGCTCCTAGACGGGGTGGAGCGGGACGCGCCGGACCTGCCCGAGGCGGACGGCGAGGAGGTGGAGATCGATGCCGCCGCGACGGCCAGCGGCGACGAGCGCCTGCGCACGCTGGACTTCGAGCAGATGTCGGCCGCCGAGGCGCGCGCGGCCGGGCGGATGATCGCGCGGCTGGCCCTTCCGGTGCGGCCGCTGCCCTCGCGGCGGCGGGCGCCGGCGTCGCGGGGCCGGCCCGACCCGCGCGCGACGCTGCGGGCGGCCCTGCGACAGGGGGGGGAGGTCACCGCGCTGCGCCATCGCCGCCGGGCGGTGCGCTGGCCCGACCTCGTGGCGCTCTGCGACATCTCGGGCTCCATGTCGGCCTATTCGCGCCCGGTGCTCCAGCTCCTGCACGCGCTCTCCAACCGGCCCGGCCGGGGGTGGGCGGAGGTGCACGCCTTCACCTTCGGCACCCGCCTCACCAACGTGACGCGGCACCTGCGCGCGCGGGACGCGGACGCCGCCCTCGCCGCGGCCGGGGCGCAGGCGCAGGATTGGGAGGGCGGCACGCGCATCGGCGAATGCCTGGCCGCGTTCAACCGCGACTGGGGGCGGCGCGTCCTTCCGCGCGGGGCGACGGTGCTCCTCGTGACCGACGGGCTCGAGCGGGGGGACGCGGACGCGCTGGGCGCCGCCGCCGCGCGGCTGGGGCGGACGGCGCGGCGCCTCGTCTGGCTCAACCCGCTCCTGCGATGGGACGGGTTCGCGCCGCGCGCCGCGGGCATGCGCGCGCTCCTGCCGCATGTGGACGAGCTGCGGGCCGGGCATTCGGTCGCGGCGCTGGGCGGCCTGGCCGAAGCGCTCGGCGCCCCGGCCGACGATGGCGAGCTGCGCCGCCTGCGCCGCGCGCTCCTCTGAGGTCACGGGATCGGGAGGCGCCGGAACCCCGGGCGGCGGGAGCCCGTTGGACGACGACCCAATCCCGGAGATCCGACATGACCCGCACCCGTTCCACCACCCTGGCCGCCGCGCTCCTCGCCGTCGCCGCGCCCGGGCTCGCCGCCGCGCAGGACGCCGAGCTCTGCGCCGCGCTGGCCGCCGCCGCCGGCGATCCGGAGGCGTTCGAGGCGAGGCTCGCGGAGGTGCCGGAGGGGGCGATGGACGGCCTTAACCTGACCTGTGCGGAGGTCCTGCCGGAGGCCGAGGCCCTGGCGATCGCGGACGCGCTCGGCGCGCGCGGCGCGATGGAGGAGGAGCCCGCGTCCGAGGACGTCGCGGAGGAGACCACCCCGGCCGCGCCCGAGGAGGCGGCGCCCGAGGCGGAGGCGTCCGAGGAGGAGGCCGCCGAGGCGGTCGAGGCGGAGATCGCCGCGGAGGCGGAGGCCGTTGAGGCCGAGGTCGAGGCGGTCGCCGACGAGGTCGACGCCGCGATCGAGGAGACGACCGAGGAGGTCGAGGCCGCCGACATGCCGTCGCCGGAGCAGCCGGAGGCGATCGAAGAGGCCGTCGAGGAGGTGCCCACGGCCGACGAGATCGCCGAGACCGGGATCGACGTCGACGAGGCCGTCCAGGAGGCCGAGGATTCCGCGGATGCCGAGATCGCCCAGCCCGAGGCCGAGGTCGAGAGCCCGCTCGCGGAGGAGGCCGCCGAGATCGAGGCCGAGGTCGAGGCCGATGGCGGCGAGGTCGAGGCAGACATCGAGGAGGCCTCGGACGGCCTGATGGACGAGGTCGAGACGCCGGAGGCCGAGACCGCCGAGGTCGCGGCGGCGCCCGCGATCGAAGCGCCCCAGGAGGACACCGCCGAGACCACCGAGGCCGCCAACGAGGCGCCCTCCATCGCCGAGGGGGTGCTCGGGGCCGCCCTCTCCGCCGCCGGCATCCAGACCGGGGCGACCGAGACCGAGGTCGCGGGCGGGCCCGAGGCCGAGACCGTGACCCTCACCGAGGAGGCCGCCCGCTCGGCCACCGAGGAGGCCACGCGCCCCGCCGCCGCGGCCGACACCGACGACGACGACATGAGCACCTTCCAGCGCGCCCTCCTACTGGGCCTCGGCGCGGTCGCGGTCGGCACGGTCCTGCGCGGGCAGGGCGAGGTCGTCCAGGACAGCGGCGACCGCGTGGTCGTGCGCCAGGGCGACGACCTGCGCGTCCTCAAGAACGACGACGAGCTCCTGTTCCAGGCCGGCGCGCGCGTCTCGACCCGCACCTATGACGACGGCACCACCCTCACGACCGTCGACCGCGAGGACGGCAGCCGCGTCATCACCGTGCGCGCCGCCAACGGCCAGGTGCTGCGCCGCACGGTCATCGACGCGGACGGCCGGCAGACGGTGCTGTTCGACGACACCGCGCAGATCGACCCGGTGGACGTCGCCGACCTCGACCTGACGGCCGGCGACCGGGAGATCGACGACCTGCGCGCGGCGCTCGGCGGGGAGGACGCGCGCGTCTCGACCCGGGCCTACTCGCTCCAGCAGATCCGGCAGATCCGCGCCGTGCGGCAGCTGGTCCCGCAGATCGAGCTCACCGACCTGACCTTCGACAGCGGCTCCTCCGCCATCCGCGCGAGCCAGGCCGAGGAATTGCAGGACATCGGCGAGGCGATGCGCGAGGCCATCCGCCTCAACCCGGCGGAGGTGTTCCTCGTGGAGGGCCACACCGACGCGGTCGGGAGCGCGGCGAGCAACCTCGCGCTGTCGGACCGGCGGGCGGAATCCGTGGCGCTCGCGCTGACCGAGTTCTTCGACGTGCCGCCGGAGAACATGGTCGTGCAGGGCTACGGCGAGTCCACGCTCAAGGTCGTCACCGGCGAGGCCGAGCGCGCCAACCGCCGCGCCTCGGTCCGGAGGATCACGCCGCTCCTCACCTCCGGCACCTGATCGCGCAGGTTTCGGGTCGCGCGGGCCCCGCGCGGCCCGGCATGTCGGGGCAGGAGGTGCCCCGATGACCATACGTTTCGAAGCATACGATCCCGCCGCCGTGGCCCTTTGGCGCGGCGGCGGCGCCGACGCCAACGGCATGGCGCCCGAGCGCGCCCTGGCGCGCGGTGAGGGCAACCCCTGCCGGTCCTGCCTCGGGGACATCGGGGAGGGCGCGCCGATGCTGATCCTTGGCGCTCGTCCCTTCGAGGGCAGGCACCCCTATGCAGAGACCGGGCCGATCTTCCTTCATGCCGAGCCCTGCGAGCGCTGGGCGGGAGCGGGCGTCCCACCGATCCTGGCGACATCCCCGGACTACCTGGTGAAGGGCTACGGAGCGGACGAGCGCATCGTCTACGGGACCGGGCGCATCGTGCCGGCGGGCGAGATCGAGGCGTATTGCGCCGAGTTGCTCGACCGCGACGGCATCGCCTTCGTCGATATCCGCTCGGCGCGGAACAACTGCTTCCTGACCCGCGCCCGCCGGGCGGGCTAGGAGCCGCCGCCGTCGCGGGATAGGGTCCGGCCGATGACCGGTCCCACCCCCAGAGACGGCGCGCCCGAGGCGGCGCTGCGCTGGCACCGCTCCGGGCGCGGCGCCGCCATCGCCACCGTGATCGAGACCTGGGGCAGCGCGCCGCGCCGCGCCGGCTCCCTCATGGGAATATCGGGGGAGATGGAGATCGAGGGCTCGGTCTCCGGCGGCTGCGTGGAAGGGGCCGTCGCGGCCGAGGCGGCGGACGCCATCGCATCCGGCGCGCCCGCGATCCTCCAATACGGGGTGAGCGACGGGGACGCCTTCGCCGTCGGCCTCGCCTGCGGGGGGACGATCCGCATCCTGCTCGAGCCCGTGGCGGCCATGGGGGAGGGCACGCTGGCCGAGATCGTGCGCCTGCGCGCGGCGCGCGAGCGGGCGGTCTACACCGTGGAGACCGAGGGCTGGACGCGGGCCGTGCTCTCGGGCGCGGACCTCACCGGGGACCTGGCGGCGCGGGCCGCGGAGGACCGGACCGGCACGGACGGCGCGCGCATCGCGGTGGTCCACAACCCACCGCTGCGCATGGCGATCATCGGCGGCGTGCACGTCGCGCAGGCGCTGGCGGGGATGGCGGCGCTGGCGGGCTTCGACGTCACCGTGATCGACCCGCGGGAGGCCTTCGCCAGCCCCGCCCGCTTCCCCGGCGTGGCGCTTTCGAACGACTGGCCGGACGAGGCCCTGCGCGCCTTCGCGCCCGACGCGCGCAGCGCGGTCGTGACGTTGACCCACGATCCGAAGCTCGACGATCCGGCCCTGCGCGCCGCCCTGGCGACGCAGGCGTTCTATATCGGCGCGCTGGGCTCGCGCCGCACCCATGCGGGCCGGATCCAGAGGTTGGAGGCCGCCGGCCTGGGCGCCGAGGCGCCGCGCGTCCACGGGCCGGTCGGGCTCGACATCGGGGCGGCCACGCCGGGGGAGATCGCGGCCGCGATCCTGGCGCAGGCGGTCGCGGTCCTGCGCGGGCGCGCGCCGGCGGTCGGCTGATGCGCTTCGGCGAGGTGCCGGCCGGCGAGGCGGCGGGCGCGATCCTGGCCCATTCGCTCGACCTGCCCGGCGGGCGGCTGCGCAAGGGCCGGGTCCTGGACGAGGACGACGCGCGCGCGGCGCAGGAGGCCGGGATCGCGACGCTCACGGTCGCGCGCCTCGAGGCCGGCGACGTGGGCGAGGACGCCGCCGCCGCCGCCCTGGCCGAGGCGATCCTGCGCGGCGCGCAGGGCCTCGAGGCGACGCGCGCCGCGACGGGGCGGGCGAACCTGCGGGCCGTCAGGCGCGGCATCCTCACCTACGACGCCGGGGCGGCGCATCGCCTCAACGCCGTCGACCCGGGGATCACCCTGGCGCTGCGGGCCCCCGTGCGCCGCGTGGCCGAGGGCGAGATCGTGGCGACCGCCAAGATCATCCCCTACGCCGTTCCGGGCGCAACGCTGCGGGCGGCCTGCGCGGCCGCGGCGGCGATCCGCCCGGTGGTCCTCTCCGCCGTCCTGCCGGATGCGGCGCTCATCGTGACCGAGCTGCCCGGCGCGCCGTCGCCCACCGGGCGGGCCGAGGCGGCCATCGCCGGGCGGCTGGAGGCGATCGGCGCGCGCCTCGCCGCGACGATCCGGGTCCCGCACGCGCGCGGCGCGATCACCGAGGCGCTGACCCGCGCGCCGGGCGCCGCGCTCCTCGTCCTGACGGCGAGCGCGACCTCGGACATCCGCGACACCGCGCCCGAGGGCGTGCGGGCGGCCGGAGGCACCGTCGCCCGCTTCGGCATGCCGGTCGATCCGGGCAACCTCCTCTTCGTCGGGGACCTGCGGGGCCGTCCGGTGATCGGCCTGCCGGGCTGCGCGCGCTCGCCGGTCCTGAACGGGGCCGACTGGGTGATGGACCGCGTGTTCGCCGGCCTGCCCTGCGGGGACGCGGAGATCGCGGCGATGGGCGTGGGCGGCCTCCTCAAGGAGAGCCCGGCGCGCGGGCGGCCTCGCGGCCTGTGACCCTGCGACGATGGCGCCCAAGGGAAGGCTTGCGCTGGGCCGCGCCGCGCATCACGCTGCGTGCAAAAGACCGGGGAGAGACGAGATGACGGACGTGACGATCACGGTGAACGGGCGCGCCCGCACCGCCGCGGTGGAGGGGCGGACCCTCCTGGTCGACATGCTGCGCGAGGGCCTGCACCTGACCGGCACGCATGTGGGCTGCGACACCTCGCAATGCGGGGCCTGCGCGGTCCATGTGAACGGCGAGCTGGTCAAGGCCTGCACCATCTTCGCGGCCGAGTGCGACGGCGCCGAGGTCACGACGATCGAGGGCATGGGCAACGCGGACGGCTCGCTCGGCGTGGTGCAGGACGCGTTCCGCGAGCATCACGGCCTGCAATGCG
This sequence comes from uncultured Alphaproteobacteria bacterium, assembly GCA_963833115.1. Classification (GTDB taxonomy): domain Bacteria; phylum Pseudomonadota; class Alphaproteobacteria; order Rhodobacterales; family Rhodobacteraceae; genus Hasllibacter. Next base: position 1,991,202 of record CAWHWS010000002.1, read on the forward strand.
GGTTCTGCACGCCCGGGATGGTGATGGCCGCGGCCGCCCTCCTCAAGGAGAACCCCAAGCCGACCGAGCACGAGGTGCGCCAGTATCTCGAGGGGAACATCTGCCGCTGCACGGGCTACCACAACATCGTCAAGGCGGTGCTCGCGGCCTCCGGCCAGCATGTCGAGCAGCCCGCGGGCGGGGCCATCGCCGCCGAGTGAGCGCGGCCGGAGACTGACGCGGCACAATCGCCCGCCGAGCGCCGCGAGAGCGCAGGGGGCACCGAACGGGAGGACCACACATGCCCAAGGACACAGGGATCGGCGCGAGCCCGAAGCGCCGCGAGGACGCGCGCTTCCTCACCGGCAAGGCCCGCTACACCGACGACATCAACGTGGCTGGCCAAGCTTATGTGCACTTCCTGCGCTCGGACGTGGCGCACGCCCGGATCGACGCGATCGACACCGAAGCCGCGGCCGCGATGCCGGGCGTGGTGCGCATCTTCACCGCCAAGGATTTCGACGGCGTGGGCGGCATCCCCTGCGGCTGGCAGATCACGTCCATCGACGGCACCGTCATGCAGGAGCCCAAGCACCCGATCCTCGCCGAGGGCAAGGTGCGCCACGTGGGCGACCCGATCTGCGCCGTCGTCGCCGAGACCCACGATCAGGCGCGCGACGCCGCCGAGGCGATCGTCCTGTCCCTGACCGAGCTGCCGGCCGTGATCGACATGAAGGCCGCCGTGAAGGTGGGCGCGACCCTCGTGCACGACGACCTGTCGTCGAACCTGTGCTACGACTGGGGCCTCGTGCAGGAGAACAAGGACGCGGTCGATCAGGCCATCGCCTCCGCGGCGCACGTCACGACGCTCGAACTGGTGAACAACCGCCTGATCGCGAACCCGATGGAGCCGCGGGTCGCGGTGGGCGACTACACCCGGCATGACGACCACTCGACGCTCTACACCACCTCGCAGAACCCGCACGTCATCCGCCTGCTGATGGGCGCGTTCGTCCTCAACATCCCCGAGCACAAGCTGCGCGTGGTCGCGCCGGACGTGGGCGGCGGGTTCGGCACGAAGATCTTCCACTACGCGGAGGAGGCGTTCTGCACCTTCGCCGCCAAGGCGCTCGAGCGGCCGGTGAAGTGGACGTCCTCGCGCTCGGAGGCGTTCATGTCGGACGCGCACGGGCGCGACCACGTGACCAAGATCGAGCTCGCGCTCGACGCCGAGCACAACTTCACCGCCGTGCGCACCGCGACCTACGCCAATATGGGCGCATACCTGAGCACGTTCGCGCCCTCGGTGCCGACCTGGCTGCACGGGACGCTGATGGCGGGGAACTACAAGACCCCCCTGATCTACGTGAACGTGAAAGCGGTGTTCACCAACACCGTGCCGGTGGACGCCTATCGCGGCGCCGGCCGGCCCGAGGCCACGTTCCAGCTCGAGCGCGTCATCGACTGCGCGGCGCGCGAGCTCGGGGTCGATCCCATCGCGCTGCGGCGGCAGAACTACGTGACCGAGTTCCCCTACGCCACGCCCGTCGCGGTGGAGTACGACACCGGCGACTTCCACGCCGTGATGGACGCGCTGGAGAAGCACGCCGACCTGGGCGGGTTCGCAGCGCGGCGGGCCGAGAGCGAGGCCAACGGCAAGCTGCGCGGCCTCGGGATCAACAACTACATCGAGGCCTGCGGCATCGCGCCCTCGTCCCTGGTGGGGCAGCTCGGCGCGCGCGCCGGCCTCTACGAGAGCGCGACCGTCCGGGTGAACGCGACCGGCGGGCTGGTGGTGATGACCGGCTCGCACAGCCACGGGCAGGGGCACGAGACCTCCTTCGCCCAGGTGGTCGCGGACATGATCGGCCTCAGTGACGACCAGGTCGAGATCGTCCATGGCGACACCGACCGCTCGCCGATGGGCATGGGCACCTACGGCTCGCGCTCCCTCGCGGTGGGCGGCAGCGCCATCGTCCGCGCCACGGAGAAAATCATCGCCAAGGCGCGCAAGATCGCCGCTCACCTCATGGAGGCGGCCGAGGGCGACGTGGAGCTCAAGGACGGGCGGTTCACCGTCGCGGGCACCGACAAGTCGGTCGCCTGGGGCGACGTGACCCTGGCCGCCTACGTGCCCCACAACTACCCGCTGGCGGAGATCGAGCCCGGGCTGGAGGAGACCGCGTTCTACGATCCGAACAACTTCACCTACCCCGCCGGCGCCTATGCCTGCGAGGTGGAGGTCGACCCCGAGACCGGTAAGGTCACCGTGGAGAAGTTCACCGCCGCCGACGATTTCGGCAACGTCGTCAACCCGATGATCGTCGAGGGGCAGGTCCATGGCGGCCTCGCCCAGGGCATCGGCCAGGCGCTGCTGGAGAGCTGCGCCTATGACGAGGAGGGGCAGCTCCTGAGCGCCTCCTACATGGACTACGCGATGCCGCGGGCGCACGACGTGCCGATGTTCACCGTCGACAGCGAGAGCGCGCAGACGCCGTGTTCGCACAACCCCCTGGGGGTGAAGGGCTGCGGCGAGGCGGGGGCCATCGGCTCGCCGCCCTCGGTGGTCAACGCGGTGATCGACGCGCTCCATTCGGGCGGGCACCGGGTGCGGCACATCGACATGCCGCTCACGCCAAGCCGCGTCTGGGCGGCGATCCAGGGCGCGGCGCCGAACACGGGCGCCGAGCAGCCCGCCGCGCACACCGCCGGGACCACGCAGGACCGCACGGTCGGCGGCCCCGCGGCGAACCTCTGAGGGAGACGAGCCATGTACGCATTCGAGATCGAGCGCCCCGCCACGGTGGCGGAGGCCAAGGCCCTGCGCGGGGAGGATGACAGCTTCCTCGGCGGCGGGCAGACCCTCATCCCGACGCTCAAGCAGCGCCTGGCGATGCCGTCGGTCCTCGTGTCCCTCACCGGGATCGAGGAGATGAAGGGCGTGCGCGAGGAGGGCGGCGCCATCGTCATCGGCGGCGGGACCACCCATGCCGAGGCCGCCCGCGCGACCGCGAGGAGCTATCCGGCGCTCGCCTCGCTGGCGAGCCGGATCGGCGATCCGGCGGTGCGCAACCGCGGGACGATCGGCGGGTCCATCGCGAACGACGACCCCTCCGCCTGCTGGCCGGCCGGCGCCCTCGGGTCGGGCGCGACGATCGTCACCGACGGGCGTGAGATCGCGGCGGACGAGTTCTTCCTCGGCATGTTCACCACGGCGCTCGAGGAGGGCGAGATCGTCACCGCCGTGCGGTTCCCGGTCCCGAGCCACGCGGCCTACGAGAAGATGATCCAGCCGGCCTCGCGCTTCCCCCTCGTCGCCGCCTTCGTCGCGAAGTTCGAGGGCGGCGTGCGCGTCGCGATCACCGGCGCGTCCGAGGAGGGGGTGTTCCGCTGGACCGCGGCCGAGGCGGCGCTGTCATCGGACTTCTCGGCGATGTCCGCCAAGTCGGCGACCCTGCCCGAGGTGCCGATGATCTCGGACCTGCACGGTAGCGCGGATTACCGGCGGCATCTCTGCGGGGTGATGACGAGCCGGGCCGTGACCGCCGCCCTGGGGTGACGCGCACGGGCGCGTGACCGTGCGTCATTTGACCCGCGCGGCGGGCGTGGGAAGGGTCCGGGCGTGCAATCTCGGAAGGACACCCCATGCGCTCCCTACGCTCCGCCGCCGCCCTGGCGATCCTCGCCGTCGCCCCCGCGGCGGCGCAGGAGGCCTGCACCGTCGATGGGACGGCCTGGGACCTCGATGCCGCCGGGATCGATGCGCTCTACGACTGCATGTCGGCGCGCATGCTGGAGGGCTATCTGAGGGACGGCGACGCGGTGGCCGGTGCGTTCCGCGGCTGGACGCAGGCCAGCACGCGGCCGGCCGTCGCGGGCCCGCATGGCGAGCGGTTGCTGAACACCTTCGTCAACGAGGCCGGCGCGGCGCAGTATCTCGCCTTCGAGCGGGGCGGGTTCGCGATGCCGGTCGGCAGCGTGATCGCCAAGGAATCGATCGCGGTGCGCGAGGGGACGGCGCGCGTCGGCCCGCTCTTCGTGATGACCAAGGTCGAGGACGCGGGCGAGTACGGCGACTGGCTCTACTCGGCGGTGCAGCCAAACGGCAAGCCGATGCGCATCAGCCAGTCGTTCTGCCATGATTGCCACGCGGCCTTCGAGGACAGCGATTCGATGGGCTATCCGCTCGAGGAGGTCCGCGCCGCGGCGGACTGACCCGCCGAGCCCGGGGCCGCCCAAGTACGGCCCCGGCGCAGGCGGTCAGTTCCGGATCGGCCCGATCATCATCACCATCTGACGGCCCTCGGTCTTCGGCAGGCTCTCGACCTTGCCGATCTCCTTGGTGTCGTCGGCGACCCGGTTGAGGAGGTCCCGGCCGAGGTTCTGGTGCGCCATCTCGCGGCCTCGGAAGCGCAGCGTGACCTTCACCTTGTCCCCGTCCTCGAGGAAGCGAAACACGTTGCGCATCTTGACGTCGTAATCGTGCGTGTCGGTGTTGGGGCGGAACTTCACCTCCTTCACCTCGATCGTCTTCTGCTTCTTCTTGGCCTCGGCCTCGCGCTTCTGCGTGTCGTACTTGAACTTGCCGAAATCCATGATCTTGACCACGGGCGGCACGGCGTTGGGGCTGATCTCGACCATGTCGAGGCCGGCCGCCTCGGCCAGGGCCATGCCCCGCTCCGGCGTGACGACGCCGACGTTCTCGCCCTCGGCGCCGATCAGGCGGATCTCGGGGGCGCGGATGCGCGTGTTCACGCGGGGGCCGGTGTCCCGCTGCGGCGGGGCGTTGTGGGGTCTGCGGGCTATCTGACTGTTCCTTCGGATCGTGGGCGGGCCTTCCCGGGCGGGCGGGCACCCGTCAGAGGCGCGGGCCGGACCCGGGCGCGCATCATAGGCCGCCCCGCTTCGCCCCGCAACGGGGCGCGCGCCCGGGGGACGAGGGAACCAGTCACCGCCATCGCGTGTTTGCCAATCGAACGGGAGCGATCCGCTCCGATACGCACTCAACGAATGGAGGAGGCCCGACATGGGACTTCGATTGACCACCGCGATGACCCTGGTGCTCGCCGCCGGCGCGCTCGCCGCTTGCGGCGACGATGACGAGGTGGCGGCCGATGATGCCGTCGTCGTCACCGAGGAGGTCGTGGCCCCGGAGGCCGAGATCGTCGAGGAGGCCGAGGTCGTCGAGGCCGAGGAGGTCGACCTGGTCGTCTCCGAGACGGTGACCGAGGACGCGCCGATCGAGCTCGAGACCGACGTCACCGACGTCTCCGACGAGGAGGTCCTCGAGGACGCCGACATCGCGACGCTCGACACCGAGGAGACGGTCGGCGGCACGGCCAGCCTCGTCGCGAGCGACGAGTCCCCGGCCGAGGAGGCCGCCGACATGACCTCCGCCGAGGCCGAGATCGCGACGGAGGAGGCCGCCGAGGCCGCCGCCGTGGACGAGGAGGAGGTGGTCGTCGTCGAGGGCGGCGCGGCCGAGGCCGAGGCCGACGACGGCATGATCGAGCTCGAGACCAACGTCACGGTCGCCGACGTCGACCCCGCCCTCAACGCCGCCGACGGCGAGATCGACGCCGAGGCGCGCGTCGACGCCGACGCCACCGAGGAGGAGATGGTCGAGGAGACCAACGACGTCGGGACCGACGGCATCGATTCCGGCTCCGAACTCACGATGACCGATTTCGACGACCTCGTCCTCGACGAAGAGGGCGTTCAGAGGCTGACCACCTTCGTCGAAGGCCGCGACGACATCAGCGCGACGCAGAAGATCACCATCGTCGCGGGCCTGGACGCGGCGCGCGACGATCCCGAGCGCCTCGCGCAGCTCCTGGAGCAGGTCCGGGAGCTCGTCGGGACCGAGTGATCGCACTGCGAGCGTCGCCTCGGGGGCCGCCTTTCGGGGCGGCCCTTCGGCGTTCGGGCGCCCGCTAGATGCCGTCGCCGACGAAGGCCTTCTCGACCACGTATTCGGCCGGGTCGGAATTGGCGCCCTCGCGCAGGCCGAACCCTTCGAGGATCTCCTTGAGGTCCGTGTTCAGCCCGATCGATCCGCAGACCATCGCCCGGTCGCCCTCCGGGCCGATCGCGTCCACGCCGAGCGCCCGCTGCGCCTCGCCGGAGCGCAGGAGGTCCGTGATCCGCCCCATGCGGGGGCTCGTCTCCCGCGTGGTCGTCGGCAGGTGGCGCAACCGGTCCTGCCGGCCCTCCAGGAGCTCGCCGAGCACCTCGTCCTCCCGCACCTCCGCCACCAGCCGCTCGCCATAGGCCAGCTCTGCCACGTCGCGGCAGGTATGGGTCAGGATCACCTCCTCGAAGCGCTCGTAGGTCTCGGGGTCCCGCACCAGGGAGGCGAAGGGCGCGATGCCCGTGCCGGTGGCGAAGAGCCAGAGCCGCCGCCCGGGCGTGAGGGCGTCGTGCACCAGGGTGCCGACCGGCTTGGGGCGCAGGATCACCTCGTCCCCGATCGAGATGTGACGGAGGCGGGACGTCAGGGGGCCGTCCGGCACGATGATCGAGTAGAACTCGAGCTCGTCGTCCCAGGACGGGGAGGCGATGGAATAGGCGCGCAGGAGAGGCCGCGGCTTCGGCCCGTCACCCGCGAGGCCGATCATCACGAACTCCCCCGACCGGAAGCGGAGCGAGGGGGGGCGCGTGATGCGGAAGCTGAACAGCCGGTCGGTCCAGTGGGTCACCTGGGTGACGGTCTGCGCGTCGGGCGTGGTCATCCTCGCCGGGGCGGTGCTCATGTCGGTCATCTCGTCCTGCGGGCGTCGGCCCGCCTCCTACAGCATGTCGGCGTCGGCCGGGAGTGGGGCGCGGAGCCGCGCCTGGTGGTCGTGCGCGTGCCAGTCGGCGCGGGCGCGCCACTGCGCCTCCGGCTGCCGCGCGGCGAGCGCCTCGTCGATCTCGACCTCGTCGAAGCCCGCGCGCCGCGCCATCGCGTACTGATCGGCGATGACGTGGCCGTGCGCGCGCAGGCGCCCGGCATAGCCGTGCATCCGCAGGACGCGCGCGAGGGTGAAGCCGCGCCCGTCCGCGAAGGATGGGAACGCGATGCGCACCAAGGGCGGCCGCGCCTGCGCCAACGCCTCGACGGCGTCCATGCCGGCGTCGCTGGGCAGGTCCGCGATCGCCCCGTCCCAGCCATCGGGCGCGAAGCCCGCGTCGGTCACGATCACGCTCATGCCGCGACCTCCCGGTCCCCGTAGAGAGCCGCCTTGAACGGCGCGGCGCCGAGCCGGCGATAGGCGGCGAGGAACGGCTCCTCCGGCCCGCCCCGGAGCGCGAGATAGGTCAGGATGATCCGCTCCACCGCCGGCACGATGTCGTCATAGGCGAAGCCGGGGCCGGTCCGCTCGCCGATGGCGGCTCTATGCGTGTGATCGCCGCCGAGCGTGATCTGGTAGGTCTCCACCCCCGCGCGGTCCAGGCCGAGGATGCCGATATGGCCGACATGGTGGTGCCCGCAGGCATTGATGCAGCCGGAGATCTTGATCTTCAGCGCGCCGACCTCGTGCTCGATCTTCAGCGCGTCGATCCGGGTCGCGATGCCCTGCGCGACCGGAATGGAGCGGGCGGTGGCGAGCGCGCAGTAGTCCATGCCGGGGCAGGCGATGATGTCGCTCGCGAGCCCGATATTCGCGGTCGCGAGATCGGCCGCCCGCAGCGCCTCGTGGATCGCGGGCAGGTGCGCGCGGTGGACATGCGGGAGCACCACGTTCTGCTCATGGCTGATGCGCAGCTCGTCATGGCCGTAGCGCTCGGCGAGGTCGGCCATCGCGCGCATCCGATCGGCCGTCGCGTCGCCCGGCGTCGCCCCGTGCTTCTTGAGGCTGATGGAGACGATCGCGTAGTCGGGATTGCGGTGCGCCTCGGTGTTCGTGCGGGTCCAGGAGCGGTAGCCGGCGTCGCTCGGGACGTCGGGCAGGGGCAGGACGTCCCATTCGGGCGGCGCGAACTGCGCCTCGATCCGGGCGAGCATCGCGCGGTCGGCACCCTGGAACGCGGGGCGCAGGAGCGCGAACCGCTCCTCGACCAGGCGAGAAATCTCCGTGATCCCATGCTCGTGCACGGTGATCTTGATGCGCGCCTTGTACTTGTTGTCGCGCCGGCCGAGCAGGTTCCAGACCGAGACGATCGCCTCGACATAAGGCAGCAGGTCGGCTTCGGGCAGGAAGTCCCTGATGACGAGGCCGATCATCGGCGTCCGGCCGAGCCCGCCGCCGACGAAGATACGGTAGCCGATCTCACCGGCGCGCCGGACGATCTCGATCCCGATGTCATGGGCGCGGATCACCGCGCGATCGTCGGGCGCGCCGGTGACGGCGATCTTGAACTTGCGGGGCAGGAACTGGAACTCGGGATGGTCGGTCGACCATTGCCGCAGCAGCTCGGCCACCGGGCGCGGGTCGGCGACCTCGTCCGTCGCGGCGCCCGCGAAATGGTCGGCGGTCACGTTGCGCACGGTGTTCCCACTCGTCTGGATGGCGTGCATCCCCACCTCGGCCAGCGCGTCGAGCATGTCGGGGACGTCGCGCAGCTCGGGCCAGTTGAACTGCACGTTCTGCCGGGTGGTGAAGTGGCCATAGCCCCGGTCCCAGCGCTCGGCGATCGTGGCGAGCTGCCGCATCTGGGCCGAGGAGAGCGTCCCGTACGGGATCGCGACCCGAAGCATGTAGGCGTGGAGCTGGAGGTAGAGGCCGTTCATCAGCCGCAGCGGCTTGAACTCCTCCTCGGTCAGCGAGCCGTCGATCCGGCGCGCGACCTGGGCGCGGAACTGGGCGGCGCGCTCGCGGACATAGGCCGCGTCGAAGTCGTCATAGGCGTACATCAGGCGCCCTCCGACTGCTTGCCGTGCGGGTAGTTGGAGGGGCCGCGCGTGCGGAACGCCTCGCGGACATGGACCGGCTCGGGACCGTGCGGGCCGGGACGCGCGTCCGCGAGATAGGCGCCGACGACGAGGCCGGGCGCGGCGTCGGCGGCATGCAGGCGCAGCTCGGCGCGGCCCGGATCCTCGATCAGCTCGGCCTCGTGGTGATGCGGCGACCAGGTGCCGTCGGCGCGCAGGTAGACCGCGTCGCCGCGCAGCAACGCGTTCGCGGTGACGACCTTGGGAGTGAACGGGCGTCTCATCGGGCGGCCTCCATGAGGGCGGGGATCGCGGGCGCGGCCGCGCGCGGGGCGAGGCCGAAGAGGAGGACGGTCGCGCCGCTCAGGTCCGAGAGCGCCGCGGGAAGTGTTCCGAGGGTGGCGGCGACGATGCGCTGTCCGGGGCGGGAGGCGTTCTCGACCGCGGTGACGGGGGTTCCGGGGTCGGCGCCGTGCATCAGGAGGCGCCCTTGCACGAAGCGCGCGGCGCGGCGGCCCATGTAGATCGCCGCGACCTGCCCGGGGGCGGCCAGCGCGCGCCAGTCCTGATCGGTGAAGCCGTCGGTGTCGTGCCCGGTCAGGAAGCGCAGGTCGGAGTTGCGCCCGCGGGAGGTGAGGGACCGGCCGATGGAGGCGGCGGCCGCGCTCGCGGCGGTGATGCCCGGGACGATGGCGAAGGCGATGCGGGCGGCGTCGCAGGCCGCGGTCTCCTCGTCGAGGCGGCCGTAGACGGTGGGATCCCCCGACTTGAGCCGCACGACATGGGCGCCGGCGCGGGCATGAGCGACGATGAGGGCGTCGATCTCGGATTGCGGCATGGCGGGGCCGAAGCCGGTCTTGCCGGTCTCGATCACCACGGCCTCTCGGCGCGCGAGCTCGAGGATGGGCGGCGGGACGAGCCGGTCGTGGAGGACGACGTCCGCGTCGTCGAGGGCGCGGCGGGCCCGGAGCGTGAGCAGATCGGGATCGCCTGGACCGGCGCCGACGAAGGTCACGCGCCCGTCCTCCGGCCTGCGCGCGAGGTGATCGGCGAGGAGCGCGCCGAGCGCGGAGCGAACGGTATCGACATCCGTATCGGGAAGTTGCGGACCGATCTTGAAGTAGTAATCCGACCAGAACGCGCGGCGCGCCCGGCCCATCGGCAGCGCGCCGGCCGACTTCCGGAACGCCTTGCCGATCCGCGCGAGCGGACCGAGGCGCTCGGGAAGGCGCGCTTCGAGGTCGGCCTTGATCGCGCGGGCGAGGACGGGGGCGGCGCCCTCGGTCCCGATGGCGACGGTGACCGGGTCTCGGTCGACGATGGCCGGCGTGATGAAGGCGCTGCCCTCGAGGTCGTCGACCACGTTCACCAGCGCGCCGTCCGCCCGCGCGATGGCGGCGGTGCGCGCATCCTCGGCCGCGTCCCCGTCCGCGGCGTAGAAGAGCGCGGCGCACAGCGCGTCCCCGGGGGCCATGGCCCGGCGGACGAGGCGGAGCCGGCCATGCGCGGCCCAGCCGGCGACGAGGGGCGCGGGGTCCGGCGCGAACACGGTCAGTCGCGCCTCGGTCTTGAGGAGGAGGCGCAGCTTGGCGATCGCGGCCTCTCCGCCGCCGGAGACGACGATCCGTCGCCCGGCCACGGCGAGGAAGATGGGGAAATGCTGCATGCCGCGCCCTCTTTGCTGATCGCCGACATAGGACAGTTTCCCGTTGAATGGCATGAGCTGGCTGGTATCAGGGACGTGCGTCCTTGCTGGGGGCGATTTCGGATGGAGCGTTCCACATGATCGACGAGGCGCGGACGCCCGCCCGCATCGACGCTCTCGACCGGAAGATCCTCGGCGAGATGCAGCGCGACGCCGGCCAGTCCCTCGAGGAGATCGCCCGCCGGGTGGGCTCCTCGAAGACGCCGGTCTGGAACCGGATTCGCAAGCTGCGCGCCGCGGGCGTGGTCGGACCGGCGACGGTGCGCCTCGACCCGGAGGCCCTGGGGTTCGAGGCGTGCTTCTTCGTCCTGATCCGCACGGCCGAGCACGAGGCCGCGTGGCAGGCCGACTTCCTGCGCGCGCTGCGCGGCCGCCCCGAGGTGCTCGAGGCGCACCGCTTGGCCGGGGAGATCGACTACATCCTCAAGGTGCGCGTCGCCAACGCCCGCGCCTACGACGCCTTCTACCAGGCCTTGATCGCCGAGGTGCGCATCGCCAACGTCACGGCGCTCCTCTCGATGGAGGAGATCAAGTCGACGATGGCGCTGCCGATCTAGGCACGCGGCGGGATGCCGCATCCATACCGGGCGGCTCGGCCAATAGGACGTGACCCATGCGCCTCGACCTCGACTACGTCCGCGCCCAGTTCCCGGCCTTCCAGGAACCGGCGTTGCGGGACGGAGCGTTCTTCGAGAGCGCGGGCGGATCCTATCCCTGCCGGCACGTGATCTGGCGCCTGCACCGCTTCTACCGCGAGCGGAAGGTGCAGCCCTACATGGGCTATCCCGTCTCGGACGCCGGCGGCGAGGAGATGGATCAGGCGCGCTGGCGCCTCGCGCCCATGCTCGGCCTCGACACCGAGGAGCTGTCCTTCGGACCCTCGACCACCGCGAACGTCTATGTCCTGGCGAATGCCGTGCGGCAGTGGATCGCGGCCGGCCGCGCGCCCCCAGGCATCGTCGTCACCGATCAGGACCACGAGGCGAACTCCGGTCCCTGGCGCCGGTTGGCCGCTGACGGGATCGAGCTGCGCGAGTGGCGCATGGACCCGCAGGGGCGGCTCGACCCGGCCGCGCTCGAGGCGCTCCTGGCCGATGGCGGCGTGGGGCTCGTCGCCTTCCCGCACGCCTCGAACGTCGTGGGGGAGGTGAACGACGTCGCCGCGATCTGCCGGATCGCCCGCCGCGCCGGCGCGCGCACGGTGGTGGACGGGGTCAGCCACGCGCCCCACGCCCTGCCCAATGTCCGCAAGCTCGGCGCGGACGCCTACCTCTTCTCGACCTACAAGACCTACGGGCCGCACCAGGGGCTGATGGGCGTCCGGCGGGCCTTCGGCACCGAGCTGCCCGCGCAGGGGCATCACTTCAACGCCGGGATCCTCCACCGGCGCCTGACGCCGGCGGGGCCGGACCACGCCCAGATCGCGGCCTGCGCCGGGATCGCCGACTATGTCGACGCGCTCTACGACCATCACGTGATCGCCGGGCGCGACGGGGCCGGCCGGGCGGAGGTCGTCGGCCAGTTGATGCGCGACCACGAGGCGCGCATCGCCGCGCCGCTCCTCGACTGGATCGCCGACCGTGAGGACCTGACCCTGCTCGGCCCCGCGCAGATGCGCGGCCGCGTGCCGACCTTCGCGCTCGCCTGCGCCGATCCCGCCGGGCTCGCGGCGGGGCTCGCGCGGCGCGGCGTCATGGTCGGGGCGGGGGATTTCTACGCCGGGAGGGCTCTGGGCGCGCTCGGGGTCGACCCAGCGCGCGGCGTCCTGCGCGTGAGCCTCGCGCATTACAACACCGCGGCCGAGGTCGACCGCCTCATCGGCGCGCTCTCGGAGGCGACGGACGCGCCGGCCGCCCATCACGGCGCCCGCCCTTGGGCCGTCCCGGCGCCGCGCTAGCTCGCCCCCGATGACCGACGACGCCCCCCTGATCCTCTGGCTCCGCCGCGACCTGCGCCTCTCCGACAATCCGATGCTGGCGGCGGCCGCGGCGACGGGACGGCCGCTGATCCCGGTGTTCGTGCACGACGGCGTCGTCTCGGACGCGCCCGCGGCGCCGCGATGGCGCTGGGGCCTGGGGGTGGAGCGCTTCGCCCGGACGCTGGAGGGCGTGGGCTCGCGCCTGATCCTGCGCGCCGGGCCGGCGGCCGAGGTGCTCGTCGCGCTCGCGCGCGAGACCGCCGCCGCGGACATCTGGTGGTCGCGCCTCTACGATCCGGAGGCCAAGGCGCGCGACCGGGCCGTCGCCGACGCGCTGCACGCCGCCGGGCTCGGCGCGACGGCGTGGCCCGGGCACCTCCTGTTCGAGCCCTGGACCGTGGAGACCAAGACCGGCGGGCCCTACAAGGTCTTCACCCCGATGTGGCGCGCCGTGCGCGGCCGGACCGTGGACGCGCCGGAGCCCGCGCCGAAGAGCCTGCGCGCGCCCGAGGCCTGGCCCGAGGGCGAGGCGATCGCGGATTGGGGCATGGGCGCCGCGATGCGCCGGGGCGCCGCGGTCGTGGAGCCCCACCTGCACGTGGGGGAGGCCGCGGCGCGCGACCGGCTGGGCGCGTTCCTGGCGGACCGGATCGGGGCCTACGACCGCGCGCGGAACATCCCCTCGACGGCGGGGACCTCGGGCCTGTCGGAGAACCTGACCTATGGCGAGATCGGCCCGCGCACGGTCTGGCACGCGGCCTTGGACGGGCGGGATCCCGGCGCCCTCGGCGAGGGGGAGGAGACCTTCCTCAAGGAGATCGTCTGGCGCGAGTTCGCCTACCACCTGCTGCACCACTCGCCTGGCCTGCCGGAGACGTCCTGGCGCCCCGAATGGGAGCGCTTCCCCTGGCGCGGGGACAACCCCGAGGCCGAGGCCTGGCGGCGCGGCCGCACGGGGATGCGCTTCGTCGACGCGGCGATGCGCGAGATGCACGTGACCGGCACCATGCACAACCGCGGGCGCATGATCGTGGCCTCCTACCTGACCAAGCACCTGATGACGCACTGGCGCCTCGGGCACGATTTCTTCGCCGATCACCTGATCGACTGGGACGTGGCGAACAACGCGCTCGGCTGGCAATGGGTGGCCGGCTGCGGGCCGGACGCCGCCCCCTATTTCCGGGTCTTCAACCCCGAGGGGCAGCTCGCGAAGTTCGACCCCGAGGGCCTCTACGCCGATCGGTGGATCGCGGAAGGGCAGGCGGCGCCCCCGGCGGAGGCCGCGGCCTTCTACGACGCCGTCCCCCTCGCCTGGGACCTCTCGCCGGGCGACGACTACCCCGAGCCGGTCGTGGGCGCCGCCGAGGGGCGCGCCCGCGCGCTCGAGGCCTACGAGGCGCGTGACTTCTGACACGCCGCTCGCGCGCGCGTGTGCGCCCGGTTGCGGACCCGGTCCAGCGCCGTAGGGTCCGCGCGCAGGACGCGGGGCGGGGCGACATGACGAGTGCACTGACGACGACCAGGGGGGTGGGGGGCCTCCCCCGCTACTTCGCGACCGTGTTCGCCACGCTCTCGCGGCTGGACCGGGGGCGGCTCGACGTCGTCCTGCCGGATGGACGCCGGTTCCGGGCCGAGGGCACGGCGCCGGGCCACGTGGCCGAGATCCGCGTGGCCGATGCCGGCCTCTTCGCCCGGATCGTGCGAGAAGGGGATCTCGGTCTCTCCGATAGCTATCTCGACGGCGGCTGGAGCTCGCCCGACCTCCAGTCCTTCATGGATTTCGCCTACGATGCCGGCCGAGGCGTCGAGTTCGGCTTTCCGGGCATGGCGATCCTGCGCGCGATCGAGCGCCTGCGCTTCCGCCTGCAGCGCAACACCCGCGGGCAGGCGGCGCGCAACGTCGCCCGGCACTACGACCTGGGCAACGAGTTCTACGCGCTCTGGCTCGACGACACGATGACCTATTCCTCCGCGCTGTTCGTCACCGGGCAGGAGAGCCTGGAGCGCGCGCAGACCGCGAAGTACGCGGCCCTCGTGGACCGGATGGGCGTGGAGCCCGGCGATCACGTGCTGGAGATCGGCTGCGGCTGGGGCGGCTTCGCCGAGTACGCCGCCCGCGATCGCGGCCTGCGGGTCACGGCCCTGACCATCAGCCAGGCGCAGCACGACTACGCCGCCGCGCGCATCGCCGCCGCCGGCCTCTCGGGGCGCGTGGAGGTCGCGCTGCGCGACTATCGCGACGAGACGGGGCTCTATGACGGCATCGCGAGCATCGAGATGTTCGAGGCGGTGGGCGAGCGCTACTGGCCGGTCTATTTCGACGTGCTGCGCAAGCGGCTCAAGCCCGGGGCCGCCGCGGCGCTGCAGATCATCACCGTCGCCGAGGCGCGCTTCGAGGCCTATCGCAGCTCGGTGGACTTCATCCAGAAGCACGTCTTCCCGGGCGGGATGCTGCCGAGCCCGTCGGTGCTCCGGCGGCAGGCCGCGCGCGCCGATCTGCTCGTGGACGGGAGCGACGAGTTCGGCGTAAGCTACTCCCAGACGCTGCGCCGCTGGAACGAGGCGTTCCAGTCGCGGTGGGACGAGGTCTCCGCCCTCGGCTTCGACGCGAGGTTCCGCCGGATGTGGGAATACTACCTTACGTCCTGCGCGGCCGCCTTCCGGTCGGGCGCCTGCGACGTGACCCAGATCACGCTGTCGCGGCCGGCCTGATCGCTCGCGGGCGGAAGCGCGCCGCCCGAATTTCGCCATGCGAGGGTGGCATGACGCGACCCGCCACGCACAGGAGCACGCCATGGCCGCGACGAGAATGCCGACCGCGGGCCGGGCCACCGCCGCGGCCGCCTTCGCGGCCCTCGCCTTCGGCGTCTCGCTGATGGTCGTCCCGCTCCTGCCGGAGAACCTGCGCCTGGACCTGATGCCGCTGTGGAACGCGGGCTTCGGGGCGGTGCTCGGCTATCGGATCGTCGGCCTTCACACGGGGTCGGGCGCCGCGGAATCGGCGGCCCGGGGCCTGACCGCCGGCGCGGCGATCGTGGCGGCCGCGCTCTTCGCCCATTCCGGCGCGCGGATGATCGAGCTCGCGCTCCGGCGCCGCTATGATGGGGCGCTCGACGGGCTGGCCGCCGTCTTCGAGCTGATGGCCGGCTACGCCGTCCTCCTGGCGGCGCCGGCTCCCCTCATCGCGGCGGCGGTCGGCTCGGCCGCCTGCGGGCTGCTGGCGGACGCGATGCAGCGGCGGTTCACGTGACGGATCGTCCGGTAGCCCTCGGCGGGACGCTCCGCTGGGAGCCCCTGCGCCATCTGGTCGCCGCGGGCTCGCTGCCCGCCCGGCATGGCATGCTGCCCTTCCACCGCCCGATCGACGTCGACGAGGCGACCGGCCCGTCGCTCGGCCCCGGGGACGGGATGCCCGTGGATTTGGTGGAGCCCGATCCGGAGGCGCTCGCGCGGCTCGATTTCTACACGGCGGTGCATGGCTGCTCGCGAGGTCCCGCCTGGTTGATCGACGGGGTCGAGGTCGAGGTCTATGTCCCGCTCCCGGCGATGTTCGACCGGCCGGACTGGTCCCTCGAGAAATGGCGTCTGCGGCATGGCGACCTCGCGCTCGTCGCCGCGGTGGAGATCATGGACCATCTCGGCGCCCCGCCGGAGGACGTCGCCGCGCGGATGCCGGGCATCCTGCGCCGGGCGCAGGCCCGTCTGCGCGCGCGGGGCGGCCTGGACCGGCGCGCCGACGTGACGGTCGAATCGCGCGAGCGCCTGCATGCCGGGTTCTACAACCTCGAGGCCTATGAGCTGCGCCACCGCCTCGCCCGCGGCGGCCTGTCCGAGACCCTCCGTCGGGAGGTGTTCCAGGGCTACGACGCGGTCATCGTCCTGCCCTGGGATCCGGCGCGCCGCCGCGTCCTCCTGGTCGAGCAGTTCCGCATCGCGCCATTCGCGCGGGGCGACGCCGACCCCTGGACGGTGGAGCCGGTGGCCGGCCTGATCGACGTGGACGAATCCCCCGAGGAGGCCGCCCGCCGCGAGCTCATGGAGGAGGCCGGCCTCGAGGCCGGCGAGATGATCGCCGTGGGCGCGGCCTATCCGAGTCCGGGCAACTCGACCGAATGGCACCATCATTTCGTCGCGATCTGCGATTTGCCGGATGGCGCGGCCGGGCTCGGCGGCCTCGCCTCGGAGGGCGAGGACATCGCCGGGCGCCTGGTGGCGGAGGAGGCGCTGATCGCCGACGCGCGGGCCGGGCGCGTCGACAACACGCCGCTGGCCCTGTTGGCGCTCTGGCTCGCGCTCGAGGCGCCGGCCCTGCGCGCGCGGCTTGCCGGCGACGGGGGGCCGTCGTAGGCCGGGCGCCGCCGTTCGAGGAGCCCGCCATGCACCCCGCCATCCCGGTCCGCGCGGACCTCGCCGAGGCCATCGGCAACACGCCCCTCATCCGCCTGCGCGGCCCATCGGACGCGACGGGGTGCGAGATCCTGGGCAAGGCCGAGTTCCTCAACCCGGGCCAGTCGGTGAAGGATCGCGCGGCGCTCTACATCATCCGCGCGGCCGAGGCGGACGGCACCCTGCGCCCCGGCGGCACCATCGTGGAGGGCACGGCGGGCAACACCGGCATCGGCCTGGCCTTGGTCGGGGCCTCGCTCGGGTACCGGGCGGTGATCGTGATCCCCGAGACGCAGAGCCAGGAGAAGAAGGACATGATCCGCCTGGCCGGTGCCACGCTGGTCGAGGTGCCGGCCGCGCCGTATCGAAACCCGGACAACTACGTGCGCTATTCGGGCCGGCTGGCCGCCAAGCTCGACGAGACGGAGCCGAACGGGGCGATCTGGGCCAACCAGTTCGACAACACCGCCAATCGGCAGGCGCATGTCGAGGGCACCGCGGTGGAGATCCTGCGCGATTGCCCCCAGGTGGACGGCTTCATCTGCGCCGTCGGCTCCGGCGGAACGCTCGCGGGCGTGGCCCGGGGGCTGCGCGCCGCGAAGCCCGGCGTGACCATCGGGCTGGCCGATCCAGAGGGCGCCGCTCTCTACGACTTCTACGCCCACGGCGAGTTGCGCTCCGAAGGGTCCAGCATCTCCGAGGGGATCGGGCAGGGCCGCATCACCGCCAACCTCGAGGGGCTGACGGTCGACCGACCCTACCGCATCCCCGACGCCGAGGCCCTGCCGATCGTGTTCGACCTCCTGCGGGACGAAGGGCTGGTGCTCGGCGCGTCCTCGGGGGTCAACGTGGCCGGCGCGATCCGGCTGGCGCGGGATCTCGGGCCGGGGCACACCGTCGTCACGATCTTGTGCGATTACGGCACGCGCTACGCGTCGAAGATCTTCAATCCCGCGTTCCTGCGGTCCAAGGGCCTGCCGGTGCCGGACTGGCTGGACGGGCCGGCCGCCGACCTGCCGACGGCGTTCGAGGGGGCATGACCGGCGCCATCGTCCGTGCGGCCCTCGCGGCGTGCCTGATCCTCTCGCTCCTTGCCGGGGCGGCGCCCGCGCAGGCACCGGAGCCCGGCGAGTTCGACGCCGCCGCGAGCCGGGCCGAGCGCGCCCTCGCGAACGGAGAGGTGTCGAACGACGCGCTCGAGCTCCTGCGCGGCGAGGTGGCGCGGTTCCGCGAGACGTTCCTGGCCCAGCGCGACGCCAACACCGGACGGCTGCAGACGGTCGAGGCCCAGATCGACGCCCTGGGCCCCGTGCCGGAGGAGGGCGGCACCGAACCCGAGGACGTCGCCGTCCGGCGCGCCGAGCTCGAGGAGCAGCGCGAGGCGATCCTGGCGCCGAGGCGCGCGGCCTCCGAGGCCCTGAGCCGGGCGCAGGGCCTCATCGACGAGATCGACGCCACGCTGCGAGAGCGGCAGTCGGCGCAGATCAGGGCGGCCGGGCCGTCGCCCCTCAATCCCGCGAACTGGGGGCCCGCCGCCGCCGACCTGGCGAAGGCCGGGCGCGTCCTGATCGCCGAGCCACGCGAGCGGCTGGCGACCGCCGGCGGCCTTCGTCCGAGCGCGTTCGCCCTCGTGGCGGTGGCGGCCCTGGGCACGGTCCTGCTCCTGGGTCCGCGCCGGTGGCTCCGGACGCCGATGCGCTGGGCCGAGATGCGCCTGCCCCCGCGGGCGCAGGGCGCGGCGGTGTTCGCGATCTCCCTGGGGCAGGTCCTGCTCCCCGTGATCGGCGCCGCGCTCCTGGCGCGGGCGGCCGCCGCGTCGGGCCTGACGGGGCCTGCCTGGGAGGACCTCCTCGAGGTCGCGCCGCGGGCCGCGCTCCAGTTCTTCGGCGCGCTCTGGCTCGGATCGTGGCTCTTCTCGCGGTCCGACAGATGGTCACGCGCGATCGACCTGCCCCCGCGGGCGCGCGCGGAGGGGCGGGCCTACGCCGCGATCCTGGGGGCGGTCTTCGCGCTCGCGGCGATCCTCGCGGCCCTCGCCCCGCCCGATGCGATGGGCTGGTCCGAGGCGACCTTCGCCGTCCTGAACGCGCCGTTCGTCGCGCTGATCGGGGTGATCCTCTTCCGCATGGGCCGCGTGCTGGCGCGCGGGGCGCGGACCGGGGCCGACCCGATGGGGGAGAAGGGCCCCGGCGAGGTCGGCGCGTTCGGCGCTTTCGTCACCCAGCAGATCGGGCGCGCGGCCATGCTGGCGGGCATCGCCGGGCCGCTGCTGGCGGCGTTCGGCTACAACGCCGCGGCGACCGGCCTGGTCTATCCGGCGGTCCTGTCGCTGGCGCTGATCGGCATCCTGGTCACGCTCCAGCAGTTCGTGCGCGACCTCTACGCGCTCGCGCGCGGGCTCGACGAGGGGGCGGACGACGCGCTCCTGCCGGTCCTCATCGGCTTCGGCCTCACGCTGTGCGCGCTGCCGGTCTTCGCGCTCCTGTGGGGGGCGCGGGTCTCCGACCTGACCGAGCTGTGGTCGCGGGTGCGCCAGGGGTTCACCATCGGCGAGACCGTGATCTCCCCCGGCGCGATCCTGGCCTTCGCGCTCCTCTTCGTCATCGGCCTCGCGATCACGCGCCTGGTGCAGGGCGCGCTGCGCACGCAGATCCTTCCGCGGACCAAGATCGACATCGGCGGGCGCACCGCGATCATATCCGGGCTGGGCTATATCGGGATCTTCCTGGCCGGGCTGATCGCGATCACCGGGGCGGGGATCGACCTGACGAGCCTCGCCTTCATCTTCGGCGCGCTCTCCGTCGGCATCGGCTTCGGCCTGCAGAACGTGGTGAGCAACTTCGTCTCGGGGATCATCCTCCTGATCGAGCGGCCGATCTCGGAGGGGGACTGGATCGACGTCGGCGGCAACCAGGGCTACGTGCGTGCGATCTCGGTCCGCTCGACCCGGATCGAGACGTTCGACCGTTCGGACGTGATCGTGCCGAACGCCGACCTGATCGCGGGCACGGTGACCAACTATACCCGCGGCAACCTGATAGGGCGTCTGATCGCGCCGGTCGGGGTGGCCTACGGCACGGACACCAAGCGCGTCGAGGCGATCCTGCGCGAGATCGCGGAAGCGCACCCGATGGTCACACTGACGCCGCCGCCTTCGATCCTGTTCCGGGGTTTCGGGGCGTCCTCCCTCGACTTCGAGATCCGGGCGATCCTGCGCGACGTGAACTGGGTCATGGCGGTCCACTCCGACCTGAACCACGCGATCGCGGTACGCTTCGCCAGCGAGGGGATCGAGATCCCGTTCCCCCAGACGGATGTCTGGATGCGCTCCGCCGCCGAGCCGTCCGGGGCGTAGCGCTCCCGCCCGCCCTCGGGCGCCCAATGGCGCCTCGGCCGGTTGGGCCGGGCCTCTTGCTGCGCAATTCGGCCCCCTGCGGGGGGCGCCTGCGGGGGGCGGCGCGGGGCGCCCGGCGGGACTTGAACGGCGCCGGGCCGGTCGATAGGGGGAGCCGGACGGTGGGGTGGCCGAGTGGTCGAAGGCGCACGCCTGGAAAGTGTGTAGGCGGGGAACCGTCTCCAGGGTTCGAATCCCTGTCCCACCGCCACTCGCGCCGGCTCAGGCGGCCCGAATCGTCCGGTCCAGATGCGCGGCGAGGCCAGTGAGCGCGGCGTAGTCGTCCTCGATCACGCGCACGGCGAAGTTCTGCATGAACCCCGCAAAGCGGCCCTTGTCGCGGAACGCCTCGGCGAAGCCGAACCGCGCCAGGTAGGGCTCCATCGCGCGGGCCACGCCGCCGACGAGGTGCACGCCCCCGAAGGGCAGGTGGATGAGCGCCAGATCCCCCGCCACCGTCCCCATCAGGCCGACGAAGCGGCGCACCGCGTCCTCGGCGCGCGGATCGTCACCGGCGGCGGCGCCGGCCATGACCTCCGCGGCGCGCAGCTCGCGGGGATCGCCGGCCTCGTGGCCGAGCCAGGCGTAGAGGCGCTCGAGGCCGCGGCCGGACAGCACGTCCTCGACGGCCGGGAAGCCGTGGGCCGTGCTGACGTACTCGCACAGGCGCAGCTCGTCGGCGGTGCGGATCGGCAGGCTGACATGGCCGCATTCGGACGGCGGGACGAGGCGGCCCTGCTCGGCCTCCCACACGGGCGCCGCGTTGAAGCCGGTGCCGATGCCGATCACCAGCTTGGCGGCGTGGGCGTGTGCGTCCGGCCCGTCCACCACCGTGCGCACGCAGGCGGGGTCGATCGCGCCTAGCGCCTGGCCCTGCGCCTGCAGGTCGTTGAGGATGGCGACGTGCTCGGCCCGCGCGGCGCGCGCCAAGCCGGGCTTGTCGATGCGCCAGTCGAGATTGGTCAGCGCGCCGACCTCGTCGCGCACCGGGCCGGCCACGCAGATCGCGGCGCCCGCGCAGTCGACGCCGCCGACGTCCTCCAGGTACCGCTCCAGCACCGAGGCCGCGCCGGGGAACTCGGCGTTGGCGTAGCGGCGCATCGTGCTCCCGTCGACGGCGGCGCCGCGCGCGAGGGCGACGCGGGTGTTGGTGCCGCCGAAATCGGCGACGAGGGTGTAGATGTCGGCGTCGCGCATGGGATCCCTTCCGCGGGCCGCTTATCGGGCGAGGGCGGCGGCGAGGGCGTGATAGGACGCCTTCGGCGTGCGGCGCAACGTGGCGAAGTCCACGTGGACGAGGCCGAAGCGCTTGTCGTAGCCGAGCGCCCACTCGTAGTTGTCCAGCAGCGACCATACGAAGTAGCCCGCCAGAGGCACCCCGTCCGCGACGGCGCCCAGCGCCGCGGCGTGGTGCGCGTTCAGGTAGGCGATGCGGGCGTCGTCGTGGACGGCGCCGTCCACGAGCCGGTCCGCGGAGGCCATCCCGTTCTCCGTCACGTAGATCGGCAGGCCGCCGGCGTGCTCGTGGGCGAGGTTCAGGAAGTGGCGCACGCCGTCCGGGTAGATCTCCCATCCCATCTCGGTCAGGGGCAGGCGGGTCGGCGCCTCGCCATGGCCCGGCCAGGCCCCCCCGGTCGGGGCGACGATCTTGCGAGTGTAATAGTTGACCCCGAGCCAGTCGAGCGGCTGCCCGATGCGGGCGAAGTCGTCCTGCCAGCCGGCGGGCATGTGGGGCTCCAGCCCCTCCATGACGTTCGCGGGGTAGGTGCCGCGGAACATGCCCTGGAGGAAGAAGCGGTTGTAGTAGCCGTCGTAGAGCGCGGCGGCGGCGGCGGCCTCGGGGGTGTCGTCCACGGGCTCGGCGTACTCGAAGTTGCAGACCGCGCCGAGGTTGGACATGCCGAGGGCGCGCATCGCCCCGATCGCGGCGCCGTGGGACAGCATGACGTGGTGCATCGCGCGGGCGGTGGCGCGGATGTCCCGCATCCCCGGGGCGTGCTGCCCGAGGAAGTGCGAGAGCCAGCCCACGCACCAGGGCTCGTTGATCGGCGCGGCGGACCAGACGCGGTCGCCGATGCGGCCCATGACCGTGGTGGTGAAGTCGGCGAACCAGGACGGCATGTCGGCGTTGCGCCAGCCGCCCAGATCCGCGAGCGGCTGCGGCAGCTCCCAGTGGTAGAGCGTGGCGGCGGGCTTGATGCCGCGCTCCAGCAGGCCGTCCACGAGGCGGTCGTAGAAGTCGAGCCCCTCGGGGTTCGGCGTGCCGCGCCCCTCGGGCAGGACGCGGGCCCAGGAGGTGCTGAACCGGTAGACGTCGAGGTTGGCGGCGGCGATCAGGTCGAGGTCCTCGTCCATGCGCAGGTAGTGCTCGCAGGCGCGGGCGCCGTCCTCGGCGCGCACGACGTTGCCGGGCGTCGCGGCGAAGCTGTCCCAATGCGTCTGCCCGGCGCCGCCGAAGCGGTGGCCCTCGATCTGGTAGGCGGAGGTGGCGGCGCCCCAGAGGAAGCCGTCGGGGAAGTCGGCGCGGGTGAAGTCCATGGCGGTGCTCCGGGGCGGGATCGGCGGCCGGGGCCGCTCACCGAGCGGCTGCCCCACCCGCCGGCCGGTGGCAAGGGGCGCCGGCGATGCCGCGCCGCGGCGGGGAGGCGCCCCGAAACGAGGCGGAAACAGCGGGATCCCCGCATTGACTTCGCCGTGGGCCCGCGCGACGTTTGCCCGGTCCAATGCAGCTTCGCGTCCGCCGGTCGGTGGCCGGGCTGCGCTCAGACCACGCATTCGACGGCCCGCGCAGACGGGTCGCGACACCGGGAGGAACACCATGAAAACGGCTCTTTACGCCGGCGCCGCCACGATCGCCCTGACGATCGGCGCGCAGGCCCAGGACATGCCCTTCGCCATCGGCGAGGGCGACTTCAACTGGGACAGCCTGTCCACCTTCGCGGACGCGCACGACCTGGCCGGTCAATCCATCTCGATCACCGGTCCCTGGACCGGCGCGGACAAGGAATTGTTCGACAGCGTGATCGCGTATTTCGAGGACGCGACCGGCGCGCAGGTCGAGTATTCCGGCTCCGACAGCTTCGAGAGCGACTTCGTCATCGCCGCGCAGGCGGGCTCGGCGCCCGACCTCGCGGTGTTCCCGCAGCCGGGCCTGATGGCCGACATGGCGCGCGCGGGCAACCTCGTGCCGATGCCCGAGGGGGCCGCCGACTGGCTGCGCGAGAACTACGCCGCCGGGCAGTCCTGGGTCGACCTCGGCTCCGTCGACGGGGAGCTCTACAGCTTCTTCTACAAGGTCGACGTGAAGAGCCTCGTCTGGTACGTCCCCGAGGCCTTCGAGGAGGCCGGCTACGAGGTTCCCGAGACGCTCGAGGACCTGAAGGCCCTGTCCGATCAGATCGTCGAGGATGGCGGCACGCCTTGGTGCATCGGGCTCGGCTCGGGCGCCGCGACCGGCTGGCCGGCGACCGACTGGGTCGAGGACATGATGCTGCGCACGCAGTCGCCCGCGGACTACGACGCCTGGGTGAGCAACGAGCTCGCCTTCGACGATCCGAAGGTCGTGGAGGCGATCGAGGAGTTCGGGGCGTTCGCGCGCAACGAGGACTGGGTGAACGGCGGGTCCTCGGCCGTCGCCTCGACCGACTTCCGCGAGAGCCCGCTCGGCCTGTTCCAGTTCCCGCCCGAGTGCTACATGCACAAGCAGGCGAGCTTCATCCCGACCTTCTTCCCGGAAGGGACCGAGGTGGGCCTGGACGTCGACTTCTTCTACTTCCCGGCCTACGAGGGCCGCGACCTCGGCCAGCCGGTGCTGGGCGCGGGCACGACCTTCGCCCGCTCGGTCGACAACGAGGCGACGACCGCCTTCATCGAGTACCTGCAGACGGAGATCGCGCACGAGATCTGGATGGCGCAGTCCGGCTTCCTGACGCCGTTCCAGTCGGTGAACACCGAGCTCTTCGCCAACGACACGCAGCGCGCCCTGAACGACGTGCTGCTGAACGCGACGACGTTCCGCTTCGACGGATCGGACCTGATGCCCGGCGAGATCGGCGCGGGCGCGTTCTGGACCGGGATGGTCGACTACGTCACCGGCGCCCCCGCCGAGGAGGTGGCCGCCGGCATCCAGGAGCGCTGGTCCTCCATGCAGTGATGCGACGCGCCGGGCGGGGAACCTCCGCCCGGCACCATGAGAGGCGTCGCCCGACCCGGGCGCCGCCCCACGCGCAAGAGGCCGCAAAGGTCCGGCGCACCAGGGGAGGGACGGCATGTCTCCGGTACTACAGGGCCTCTTGACGATCCTCATCGGGGTCGGAGGCTGCGTCGGCTACTTCTGGGCCTCCAACCTCGTGCTGGACAAGGTGCTGTTCCGCCCCGAGGGGCCGAACGCCGGGCGCAACATCAACCGCGCGAACCAGATCCGCCCGTGGTTGTTCATCTTCCCGGCCTTCGCCGCGCTCGGCCTCTATCTGATGTACCCGGTCGTCGGCTCCTTCGTGCGCAGCCTCTACGACCGCTCGGGCAACGAGTTCGTCGGCCTGGGCAACTACGCCAGCCTGGCGGCGGATAGCGAGTTCCGGACCTCGGTCTTCAACAACATCATGTGGGCGATCGTCGTGCCCGCGGGCGCCACCTTCTTCGGCCTCGTCGCGGCGCAGCTCACGGACAGGCTGAGCTGGGGCAACATCGCGAAGTCGATCATCTTCATGCCCATGGCGATCAGCTTCGTGGGCGCGTCGCTGATCTGGAAGTTCGTCTACGCCAACGACGGGGACATCGGCCTCATCAACGCGATCCGCTTCTTCTTCGGCGCGGACAGCGCGGTGGACCCGCTCCAGATACCGTTCTGGAACAACTTCTTCCTGATGCTGATCCTGATCTGGATCCAGACGGGGTTCGCCATGGTCATCCTCTCGGCCGCGCTGCGCGGCATCCCGGAAGAGACGATCGAGGCCGCGATCATCGACGGGGCCTCGCCGCTTCAGGTGTTCTTCAAGATCAAGGTGCCGCAGATCATGGGGACGATCGTCGTGGTCTGGACCACGATCACCATCCTCGTGCTGAAGGTCTTCGATATCGTCTACACGATGACCGGCGGCAATTTCGGCACGCAGATCCTGCCGAGCTACATGTTCGAGTTCATGTTCCGGGACGACGGCCGTGCGACCGCGGTGGCCTTCGTCATCATGCTGATCGTCCTGCCGGTGATGATCTGGAACATCATGCAGGCCCGGAAGGAGATGCGCTGATGCCCTTCCCGAACGTCACCGACTCGCACGTCACCGAAAGGAGCCTCTCCCATGGACGATGACGGCATGGCCGGCCAGAAGACCTCGCTCGGCTGGGCGATCAACATCGCCGTCATCGCGATGGTGCTCCTCTGGATCATCCCCACGGTGGGCCTCTTCGTGAGCTCCTTCCGGGACCGCGATCAGATCAGCGCGACCGGCTGGTGGCTCGCGCCCTTCTCGGTGGAGCAGACCTACCGCACCCGCGCCGGGACCGAGTTCGCCCCGGACGGGGACGGCTTCGTCATCGACGGCAACATCTTCGAGGAGAACGAGGCGTCCGGCTCGCTCAACGCCTTCGGCGTGCGGGCGACCGCCCCGTCCGAGTTCCCCGCCGGCACGACGGCCGATCTCGGGGACGGCGCCTCCCTCACCATCGCGGCGAACGGCGACTACGTCCTCACCTCGGTCGAGGAGCCGGGATCGCGCGGTGAGCGCATCTACTTCGCGGCGGAGACGGCGCCGGAGTTCTCGCTGGACAACTACGACGAGGTGATCACCGCCGGCGGCATGGGGCAGGCGTTCATCAACACGCTCACGGTGACGATACCGGCGACGATCATCCCGATCCTCATCGCCGCCTTCGCGGCCTATGCGCTCGCCTGGATGGACTTTCCGGGGCGCGGTATCCTGATCGCCCTGGTGGTCGGGCTGCTGGTGGTCCCCTTGCAACTCGCGCTGGTGCCGCTCCTCACCTTGCACACGGATATCGGCATCGGGCGCAGCTTCGTGGGCGTCTGGCTGGCGCATACCGGGTTCGGCTTGCCGCTCGCGATCTACCTGCTGCGCAACTACATGGTGGGCTTGCCGCGCGACATCATTGAGAGCGCCAAGGTCGACGGCGCGACCGACTTCCAGGTCTTCACGAAGATCGTCCTGCCGCTGAGCTTCCCGGCCCTGGCGAGCTTCGCGATCTTCCAGTTCCTGTGGACCTGGAACGACCTCCTGGTGGCCAAGGTCTTCCTGCCGGATGGCGAGGCGTCGATGGTGATGACCCGCAAGATTGCGGACGACCTCCTGGGATCGCGCGGGGGGGACTGGGGCATCTTGGCGACGGCGGCCTTCGTCTCTATCGCGGTGCCGCTGCTGGTCTTCTTCTCCATGCAGCGATTCCTCGTGCGCGGGCTCCTCGCGGGCTCCGTCAAGTAAGGCTCGGGCAAGGGACGACCTCGATGGCCATGGACCAGGCGGCTTCCGCCAGACAAGCCGCGGCGCCGAGCGTCGCGGCGGACCGGGACTGGTGGCGCGGCGCCGTGATCTACCAGATCTATCCGCGCAGCTTCCAGGACAGCTCGGGCGACGGCGTCGGCGACCTCGCCGGGATCGCCGCCCGGCTGCCCTACGTGGCCTCCCTCGGGGTGGACGCGATCTGGATCAGCCCGTTCTTCACCTCACCGATGAAGGATTTCGGCTACGACGTCAGCGACTATCGTGACATCGACCCGATGTTCGGAACGCTGGCGGATTTCGACGGCGTGATCGAGACGGCCCATTCGCTCGGCCTCAAGGTGATGATCGACCTGGTGCTGTCGCACACGGCGTCGGAGCACCCCTGGTTCGCCGCGTCCTCGGCGGACCGGGAGAACGACAAGGCCGACTGGTATGTCTGGGGCGATCCCAAGGCGGACGGCACGCCGCCCAACAACTGGCTGTCCATCTTCGGCGGGTCCGCCTGGGAATGGGACCCGGGCCGCATGCAGTACTACCTGCACAACTTCCTGATCTCGCAACCGGACCTGAACCTCCATTCGATGGCGGTGCAGGACGCGCTGCTCGACGTGACGCGGTTCTGGCTCGACCGGGGCGTCGACGGGTTCCGCCTTGACACGATCAACTTCTACTTCGCGGACGCACAACTCCGGGACAATCCGCCGCTGGCGCCGGAATACCGCAACGCGACGATCGCCCCGGCGGTGAACCCGTACAACTACCAAGAGCATCTCTACTCGAAGAACCAGCCGGAGAACCTCGCCTTCCTCGCCCGGTTCCGCGCGCTCCTCGACGAGTATCCGGCCGCCGCGGCGGTCGGCGAGATAGGGGACTCGCAATGGGGGCTGGAGCTGCTGGGGGAGTACACCCGCGGCGAGACCGGCGTGCACATGTGCTACGCCTTCGAGTTCCTGGCCTCCGATCAGCTGACGGCGCAGAGGGTCGCCGGGGTGTTCGACCGTCTGGAGCGCGCGGCCCCGGACGGCTGGGCCTGCTGGGCTTATTCGAACCATGACGTGATGCGCCATGCCAGCCGCTGGAACCTGTCACCGGCGGCGCAGAGGTGCTTCACGACGTTGATGATGTGCCTGCGGGGCTCGGCCTGCATCTACCAGGGTGAGGAGCTCGGCCTCCCGGAGGCCCAGGTCGCCTACGAGGACCTCCAGGACCCCTACGGGATCAAGTTCTGGCCGGAGTTCAAGGGCCGCGACGGATGCCGCACGCCGATGGTCTGGGAGCCGTCCAACGATCTGGGCGGCTTCACCTCGGGTGCCGAGCGGCCCTGGCTGCCGGTCGCGCCCGAGCATCTGTCGATGTCGGTGGCGTCGCAGGAGCGGGATCCCACGGCCCTCCTGCACCATTACCGTCGCGCGATCGGCCTGCGTGCGGGCGACGACATCTGGTCCAAGGGCGCGCAGGCCGGGATGGAGGTGCAGGGCGACGTCCTGCGCTTCACGCGCACGCACGAGGGCCGGGAGGTCGCGTGCCTGTTCAACCTCGGGGAGGGCGAGGCGATCGTCGACCTCCCGCCGGGCGACTGGCGGCAGGTCGCGCGTGAGCTCGGCACCGCGGGGCCCGACGGCGCGCGCGTCCACCTGGGGCCATGGCAGCCCTGCCTGCTCGAGCGCGCCGACTGAGACCGGCGCGTCCCGCCGGGGCGCGCCGCACGACAGATCCCGCCGCGAAGCGGGACGGACATACGAGGGAGGGCCTGATGGCCGATCTGAAGCTGACCAACGTCGAGAAGGTCTATGGCGGGACCGTCGAGGTCCTCAAGGACATCAATCTCGACATCGAGCGGGGCGAGTTGATCGTGTTCGTCGGCCCGTCCGGCTGCGGCAAGTCCACGCTGCTCCGGATGATCGCCGGGCTCGAGAAGATCTCCGGCGGCACGCTGGAGATCGACGGCATGGTCGTCAACGACGTGCCGCCGAGCCAGCGCGGCATCGCGATGGTGTTCCAGTCCTACGCGCTCTACCCGCACATGACCGTGCGGGACAACATGACCTTCGCGCTCAAGATCGCCAAGAAGACCCCCGAGGAGATCGACGCGGCGGTCAGCAAGGCCGCGCGCATCCTGCAGCTCGAGGAGTATCTCGACCGCCTGCCGAAGGCGCTCTCGGGCGGGCAGCGACAGCGGGTGGCGATCGGCCGTTCCATCGTGCGCGACCCCAAGGTCTACCTCTTCGACGAGCCGCTCTCGAACCTCGACGCGGCGCTGCGCGTCGCGACCCGGATCGAGATCGCGCAGCTCAAGGAATCGATGCCCGACAGCACGATGATCTACGTGACCCACGACCAGGTGGAGGCGATGACCCTGGCCAGCCGGATCGTGGTCCTCGCCAACAAGGGCATCGCGCAGGTGGGCTCGCCGCTCACGCTCTACGAGCGGCCCGAGAACGAGTTCGTCGCGCAGTTCATCGGCTCGCCGGCGATGAACCTGCTGTCGGGCAAGATCACCGGCACGGGCGCGCACACGACCGTGGCGCTGGCCGGTGGCGGCACGGCGGTCTCGAGCGTGCCGACGACGGATGCCGACATGGGCAAGGCCGTCAACGTGGGCGTGCGGCCCGAGGACTTCCTCGAGGTCGAAGGGCCGGAGGCGCCCTGGATGTACGAGGGCAAGGTCGGCATCACCGAGGCGCTCGGGGAGGTGACGCTCCTCTATTTCGAGCCCGGCGCGAGCGGCGTGTCGGTGATCGGCAAGCTCCCCGGCATCCACGCCGACCTGCGCGGCAAGACGGTGCGGATGGGCGCGGCGCCCGAGAAGGTCCACGTCTTCGCCGACGGGCGCTCGCTCCTCTACAGGTAGCGGGGGGGAGCGGGCGCTCCCGCCCGTCCTCGGCGCCTGCCGGCGCCTCGTCCGGTTGGGCCGGGCCTCGCTGCGCTCGGCGGGGCCGCCGACCGGCGTGCCCTTGCCCGGACGGCGGGCGGCGTGCGATGGCGCGGCACCCGCCCGCCGCCGGAGGACCCGATGCAGATCCGCGAAGCCCTGACCTTCGACGACGTGCTGCTGGTGCCGGCCGCCTCCTCCGTCCTGCCGGGCGCGGCGGACACCCGCACGCGGCTCACCCGGAGGATCGGGATGAACATCCCCCTCCTGTCGAGCGCCATGGACACGGTGACCGAGGCCCGCATGGCGATCGCCATGGCGCAGGCGGGCGGGATCGGGGTCATCCACCGCAACCTCGGCGTCGACGCGCAGCAGCGCGAGGTGCGCCGGGTCAAGCGCTTCGAGAGCGGCGTGGTCCACAGCCCGATCACGCTGGCGCCCGACGACAGCCTGGCCGACGCCATGGCCCTCCAGGAGCGTTACCGCGTGACCGGCTTCCCGGTGGTCCGCGACGGCCGCGTCGTCGGGATCGTCACCAATCGGGACATGCGCTTCGCCGTCGATCCGTCGACGCCGGTCTCGGAGATGATGACCTCGGAGGACCTCGCGATCCTGCAGGAGCCCGCCGACCTGGGCGAGGCCCGCCGGATCATGGCCGCGCGGCGGATCGAGAAGCTGCTGGTGACGGACGCGGACGGACGCCTGACCGGGCTCCTGACGATCAAGGACATCGAGCAGGCGGTCCTCAACCCGCACGCCTGCAAGGACGGGCTCGGGCGGCTGCGCTGCGCCGCCGCGACGACCGTGGGGGATGCCGGCTACGAGCGCTCCGAGGCCCTGGTCGACGCGGGCGTGGACGTGATCGTCATCGACACCGCGCACGGCCATTCGGAGGGCGTCGCGACGGCGGTCGCGCGCGCCAAGCGCCTGTCGAACGACGTGCAGATCGTGGCCGGGAACGTGGCGACGGCGGAGGGCGCCCGTGCGTTGATCGATGCGGGCGCGGACGCGGTGAAGGTCGGGATCGGGCCGGGCAGCATCTGCACCACGCGGATGGTCGCGGGCGTGGGCGTGCCGCAGCTCACCGCGATCATGGACGCGGCGCGCGGCGCGGGGGACGTGCCGGTGATCGCGGATGGCGGCATCAAGCTGTCGGGCGACTTCGCCAAGGCGATCGCGGCCGGCGCGGCCTCGGCGATGGTGGGCAGCATGATCGCGGGCACCGACGAGAGCCCGGGCGAGATGATCCTCTACCAGGGGCGCAGCTACAAGTCGTACCGGGGCATGGGCTCGCTGGGCGCGATGGCGCGCGGCTCGGCGGATCGCTATTTCCAGGACGACGCGGCGAGCGACAAGCTCGTGCCGGAGGGCATCGAGGGGCAGGTGGCCTACAAGGGCTCGGCGGCGGCGGTGATCCATCAGCTCGTCGGCGGGCTGCGCGCGGCGATGGGCTATGTCGGCGCGGCCACGATCCCGGAGATGCACGGAGCCGAGTTCGTGCGGATATCCGGCGCGGGCCTGCGCGAGAGCCATGTCCACGACGTGCAGATCACGCGGGAATCGCCGAACTACCGGATCGGCTAGGTGACCCCGGGCGCGCGGGTCGCCGCCGCCATCGGCGTGATGGACGCGGTCCTCGCCGGGGCGCCGGCGGAGCGCGAGCTGACCGCATGGGCCCGCGGGGCGCGGTACGCCGGCTCGAAGGACCGGGCGGCGGTGCGGGACCTCGTGTTCTCCGCGCTGCGGCGGCTTCGGTCGAGCGCGGCGCGCGGCGGGGGCATGACCGGGCGGGCCGTGCTCTGGGGGCTCCTGGCGGAGGACGGGTCGGCGACGGCGTCGTTCGACGGGGAAGGGCACGCGCCGGCGCCGATGGCCCCGGCCGAGATCGCGGCGATGCGGGCGCCGAGCGCCGAGGAGGCGCTCGACATGCCCGGCTGGCTCCTGCCCGAGCTACGCGCCGCCCACGGCGAGGCCCTCCCGGCGATCTGCGCGGCGATGCGAGACAGGGCGCCGGTGCACCTGCGCGTCAACATGGCGAGGGGTTCGCGGGCGGCGGCGGCGGCGGCGCTCGCGCGCGAAGGGATCGGGACACGGGCGCATCCGCTCTCGCCCTCCGCCCTGGAGGTCGTGGACGGCGCGCGGGCGCTGCGCGCCTCGGCCGCGCTGGCGGGCGGCGAGGTCGAGCCGCAGGACGCGGCGAGCCAGGCCGTCGCGGACGCCGTGCCCCTGCGCCCAGGGGCACGCGTCCTGGACTGGTGCGCCGGCGGCGGAGGCAAGGCGCTCGCGCTCGCGGCGCGGTCCGGCGGGACGATCTGGGCGCATGACATCGATGCGGGGCGGATGCGCGACCTGCCTGCGCGGGCTCGCCGGGCAGGCGCCGACGTGCGCCTCGTGCCGCCGGGGCGCACGGGCGGCGGATGGGACGTGATCCTGGTGGACGCGCCCTGTTCGGGCAGCGGGGCGTGGCGCCGCGCGCCCGAGGCGAAATGGCGCCTCACCGAGGCGCGGCTGGCCGAGCTCGTGGAGCTGCAGGCCACGATCCTGGGCGCGGCCGCATCCGCCCTCGCGCCCGGCGGGCTGCTCGTCTACGCGACCTGCTCGCTCTTGCCGCGAGAGAATGCCGGCGTCGTCGGGGCCTTCGCCAGGACGCACGATTTCGCGGTCGTTCGGGCCCTCGATCTCACGCCGCTCGATGGCGGGGATGGCTTTCACGCATCCCTCCTGAGCCGCTCGTCCGGGAGGGCGATGCATATGTCGGCGCACCCGGATAGGGTGAGTTAACCTGCCGTTCATCGTTTCGGTCGATGCCGGTTCGGATGCGGTACGGGGGAGAGACGATGCCGGCACCCATGACCTCGGAGGGTCGCGCCTTCGCACGCGGCATCGCGGGCGGCCTGCCGATCCTCGCCGCCGCTCTCGTGCTCGGCGCGGCGGGGGCCGCGATCCTCCCAGAAGGGACCGTGCGGGACGCGGCCTGGGCGGCGCTTGCCGCCGGTTGCGCGGTCCTGATCGGGATCGGCGTGCTGCGTGCCCGGGCCCACCGCGGCGATCGAGAGGAGGGGCAGGCCGCGATCCGTGCGATCGCGGCCGATCCGGCTCCGAGCGTCCTCACGGACGGGGCGGGCCTCGTGATCGGGTCCAATGCGCCGGGGATGGCGGTCCTGGACGGTCGCGCCCCGGACGGGACGCCGCTCGCGGGCGCTCTGGCGGCTCGGCTCGCGGACCCCGAGGGCACGGTGCGCAGCCTACTCGGCCGCGTCGCGGAGGATGGGGCCGGCGCCATGCCGGCCACGCGCGCGGGCGGGCTCGGCCTGGCGGCCCATCGCGCGGGGCCGGGACTCGTTCTCTGGCGACTGACGGACAGCGCGCGGGACGCCTCCGTCGACGGCGGATTGCCGATGCTGACCGCGACGGCGGCCGGGACGATCCTGTTCATGAACGAGCCCCTGCGCCGCCTCGCCGGCCACCGCCCCCGCACGCTCGAGGAGCTGTTCGGCCCGGACGCCGCGGCCCCGCGCCTCCGTGGCGAGGACGGGCCCGTCGACGTGGAGCTGCGCGAGTTGGATGGCGGTGGCGGGCGCCGGGAGATCTACGTCCTGCCGCCCAGCCAGCATGCCGCCCCGGGCACCGATGATCTCTTCGACGCGCTCCCGGTCGGGCTCCTGCGGATCGGGGAGGGGGGCGCGGTGATCGCGGGCAACCGCCTGGCCCGCGATCTCACCGGGAGCGACCTGCCGGACGGGATCGCGCTCGACGACCTGGTGGAGGGGCTCGGCCGCAGCATCGACGGCTGGGTCGCGGACGGCCTCGCCGGCATGGGCCTCGGCCATCCGGAGACCCTGCGCGCGCGCCGCCGGACGGTCGAGACGCATCTGCAGGTGACCCTCGGCCGGATGGTCTCTCCCGACGGCCCGTCCCTCGTCGCCGTCCTGAACGACGCGACCGAGCTGAAGACGCTGGAGGCGCAGTTCGTCCAAAGCCAGAAGATGCAGGCCATCGGACAGCTCGCCGGCGGCGTGGCGCATGACTTCAACAACCTGCTGACCGCGATCTCGGGGCATTGCGACCTCCTCATGCTGCGCCACGACAAGGATGATTCGGACTTCGCGGATTTGTCGCAGATCTCCCAGAACGCGAACCGCGCCGCCGCGCTCGTCGGCCAGCTCCTGGCCTTCAGCCGCAAGCAGACCCAGCAGCTCGAGACGCTCGACCTGCGCGAGACTCTCGCGGATCTTGGCCATCTCCTGAACCGGCTGGTCGGGGAGAAGGTGAGC
Organism: uncultured Alphaproteobacteria bacterium; assembly: GCA_963833115.1. Classification (GTDB taxonomy): domain Bacteria; phylum Pseudomonadota; class Alphaproteobacteria; order Rhodobacterales; family Rhodobacteraceae; genus Hasllibacter. The sequence goes on from CAWHWS010000002.1 coordinate 2,025,042, forward strand.
CTCCAGCTCCATCACGACCCCGCACTCTCGCCGATGCGCGGTGACCGGCGCCAACTCGAGCAGGTCATCCTCAACCTCGTGGTCAACGCGCGCGACGCCTTGGGCGAAGATGGCGGCGAGGTCGGGATCGTCACGTCCAACTGCAGGCTGGCGGCCCCGCTCGAACGCGACAGCGTCGAGGTCCCCGCCGGCCGCTACGTGAAGGTTCAGGTCCGGGACGCGGGCATGGGGATCGAGCCCTCCCAGGTGCCGAAGATCTTCGAGCCGTTCTTCACGACCAAGCGTACCGGGGAGGGCACGGGCCTTGGCCTGTCGACGGCATACGGCATCGTGAAGCAGACGGGGGGCTTCATCTTCGTCGATAGCACTCTGGGTGTGGGGACGGTGTTCACGCTCTACTTCCCGGCCGCCCACGCGGCGGCGGCGCCCGTGCAGGTCGCCAAGGCCGCGCCGGCGCGGCCCGCGGCGGTGGAAGAGGGGCCTCAGGGGGTCGTCCTCCTCGTCGAGGACGAGGCGCCGGTGCGCGCCTTCGCGTCGCGCGCCCTCCGGCTGCATGGCTATACCGTGATCGAGGCGGAGGATGCGGAGGCCGCGCTCGAGATCGCGGACGATCGGGAGATCGAAATCGACATCTTCGTGACGGATGTGATCATGCCGGGCATGGACGGGCCGACCTGGGTGCGCCGCGCCTTGACGGACCGGCCGGGCACGCCCGTGATCTTCGTTTCCGGATACGCCGAAGACGCGTTGGACGGCGCCTCCGAGACCATTCCCGGCAGCATGTTCCTCCCCAAGCCCTTCTCGCTCAGCGCCCTGTCCAAGACGGTCGGCGACGCGCTCCACGCGCGCGGCTGAGGTCACGGGCGCCGATGTAAATCTTTCATTAACCGTCGAGGCCCAGTCTTTGGGGCGAGTTCATCTTGCATCCGGCCGATTCTCGCTCCATGTGAGGACAGGAACAAGGCATGAACATGTTCCATCCGTTGCGGCCTTCCCCTTGGCCGTGCAACAAGAGGTTGACCCCATGGCTACAGCGAACCTCCTCGACATGACCGACCGCAAATCCGCCGAGAAGCAGAAGGCCCTCGACAGCGCGCTCGCGCAGATCGAGCGGCAGTTCGGCAAGGGCTCGATCATGAAGCTGGGCGCCGAGGGCGCGATCCAGGACATCGCCGCCTCGTCCACAGGCTCGCTCGGTCTCGACATCGCGCTCGGGATCGGCGGGTTGCCCATGGGCCGCATCATCGAGATCTACGGCCCCGAGAGTTCCGGCAAGACGACGCTGACGCTGCATTGCATCGCCGAGCAGCAGAAGAAGGGCGGCGTGTGCGCCTTCGTCGACGCCGAGCATGCGCTCGATCCCCATTACGCCAAGAAGCTGGGCATCGACATCGACGAGCTCCTGATCTCGCAGCCCGACACCGGCGAGCAGGCGCTCGAGATCACCGACACGCTCGTTCGGTCGGGCGCGGTCAACATGGTGGTCGTCGACTCCGTCGCGGCCCTGACCCCGAAGAGCGAGCTCGAGGGCGATATGGGTGATAGCTCGGTCGGGGTTCACGCGCGCCTGATGAGTCAGGCCATGCGAAAGCTCACGGGCTCGATCAGCCGCTCGCAGTGCATGGTGATCTTCATCAACCAGATTCGGATGAAGATCGGCGTCATGTTCGGCTCGCCCGAGACGACGACGGGCGGCAACGCGTTGAAGTTCTACTCCTCCGTTCGGCTCGACATCCGCCGCATCGGCGCGCTGAAGGATCGCGACGAGGTGGTCGGCAACGCGACGCGCGTGAAGGTCGTGAAGAACAAGGTCGCGGCGCCCTTCAAGCAGGTCGAGTTCGACATCATGTACGGAGAGGGGATCTCCAAGATGGGGGAGCTCCTCGACCTGGGGGTCAAGGCCGGCGTCGTCGACAAGTCGGGGGCCTGGTTCTCCTATGGCGACGAGCGGATCGGGCAGGGGCGTGAGAACGCCAAGACCTTCCTGAAGGAGAACGGCCGCATCGCGCTCGCGATCGAGGACAAGATCAGGGCCGCGCATGGCCTCGATTTCGAGATGCCGAAGACCGAGCGCATCGTCGACGATGGCGACGACCTCGTCGAGACCTGACCGACCCGGGGCCGCCGTGGACAGGCGGCGGCCTCGCGCGTAACCGGGGACGTGCCGCCTGACACGCATCCCGGGATCGCCATGACCAGCCTCGCCGACATTCGCTCCACGTTCCTCGGCTATTTCGAAGCGCAGGGCCATGCGCGCGTCGCGTCGAGCCCGCTGGTGCCGCGCAACGACCCGACGTTGATGTTCGCGAACTCGGGAATGGTGCAGTTCAAGAACCTGTTCACCGGGGTCGAGAGCCGCGACTATGTCCGTGCGACGACGGCGCAGAAATGCGTGCGCGCAGGCGGCAAGCACAACGATCTCGACAATGTCGGCTACACCGCCCGGCATCATACCTTCTTCGAGATGATGGGTAATTTCAGCTTCGGCGACTATTTCAAGGCCGATGCGATCTTCTTCGCGTGGGAGATGGTCACCCGTGAGCTCGGCATCGATCCCTCTCGGCTCCTGGTGACGGTCTATCACGACGACGAGGATGCGGCGGCGCTTTGGCGCAAGATCGCTCGACTGCCGGACGAGCGGATCATCCGGATCGCGACCTCGGACAATTTCTGGCAGATGGGCCCGACGGGTCCCTGCGGCCCATGCACCGAGATATTCTACGACCACGGCCCCGAGCACTGGGGCGGCCCTCCGGGAAGCCCGGAGGAGGACGGCGACCGGTTCGTCGAGATCTGGAACCTCGTCTTCATGCAGTACGAGCAGCGTGAGGACGGCTCGCGCATGCCCTTGCCGAACCAATCGATCGATACCGGGATGGGCATCGAACGGGTCGCGGCCCTCCTGCAGGGAACGAACGACAATTACTCGACCGATCTGATGCGTGCCTTGATCGAGGCGTCCGCGCACGCGACCTCGAGCGATCCGGACGGGCCGGGAGCGACCCATCACCGCGTGATCGCCGACCACCTGCGCAGCACCTCATTCATCGTCGCCGACGGTGTCCTGCCGGCAAAGGACGGGCGCGGCTACGTGCTGCGCCGGATCATGCGGCGGGCGATGCGGCATGCGCACCTCCTGGGCGCCGCCGATCCGGTCATGCACCGCCTCGTGCCCGAGCTCGTCCGCCAGATGGGCGACGCCTATCCCGAGTTGCGGCAGGCGCAGCCCCTGATCGAGGAGACCCTTCGCTCTGAGGAGGAGCGGTTCCGAACCACGCTCGATCGGGGTCTGACCCTCCTCGACCAGGAGGTCGCGGCGCTGGCGGATGGCGAGCCGCTTCCGGGCGCGGCGGCGTTCAAGCTCTACGACACGTTCGGCTTTCCGCTCGATCTGACCCAGGACGCGCTGCGAGAGCAGGGTCGGCAGATCGACCTTCCGGGGTTCGACGCCGCGATGGACGCGCAGCGCACCCAGGCCCGGGCGGCATGGACCGGAACCGGCGAGACGGGCGAGGCCGCGCTATGGTTCGACCTGGCACAGGAGATCGGCGTGACCGATTTTCTCGGTCATGACAGCCTGCAGGCCGAAGCGCAGGTGCTCGCCATCGTGCAGGATGGCGTGCGGGTCGAGGCGGCCGAGGCGGGGCAGGATCTGATGTTGGTCGTCAACCAATCGCCGTTCTACGCCGAGGCCGGCGGACAAGTCGGGGATGCCGGAACCGGCACGACCGACACGGCGGTGATCGAGATTTCACGGACGCGCAAGCAAGCCGGGGTCTGGATGCACGTCGCCCGGATCGCGGACGGCACCGTATCGGTGGGCGATGCCGTTCGCCTCGCCGTGGATGCCGATCGCCGGGCACGGATCGAAGCGAATCATTCGGCGACGCATCTGTTGAATCAGGCCCTCCGGGACGCGCTCGGCGGCGGGGTCGCGCAGCGAGGATCCCTCAACGCCCCCGATCGGCTGCGCTTCGACTTCAACCATGGCCGGGCGCTCACGCCCGAGGAGTGCGGCGCGGTCGAGCGCGAGGTGAACCGCGTCATTCGTCAGAACTCCGCCGTCGGCACCCGGTTGATGGCACCTGACGACGCTCGGGCCCTCGGGGCGCAGGCCCTGTTCGGCGAGAAGTACGGCGACGAGGTGCGGGTCGTCTCCATGGGCGAGGGCGACACCGGCCGGGGTGCGGACGGTCGCACCTGGAGCATCGAGCTGTGCGGCGGCACCCATGTCCGCCGCACCGGGGAGATCGGGCTCTTCGCGATCGTCTCCGAATCGGCCTCCTCGTCCGGGGTGCGCCGCATCGAGGCGGTGACGGGTGAGGGGGCCCTCACTCTTCTGCGCGAACGGGACCGGCGGCTATCCGAGCTCGAGGCCGTCCTCAAGGTCCCGGCGGCCGAGATGACGGCGCGGGTGGAGGCGCTCCTGAGTGATCGCAAAGCGTTGCAAGCGGAGGTCGCCCGGCTCAAACGTGACGTGGCGAGCGAAGCCGAAGTGCGTGAAATTAACGGAATAAGAGCCGTCCTTCAAGTCTTGAGCGAAGTCGGCGCGAAGGAGCTGCCCCCGCTCGTCGATGCGCTGAAGGCGCGGCTGGGTTCGGGTGTCATCGTGCTCGTCTCGGATGCGGGCGGCAAGGCGGCGGTGGCCGCAGGGGTGACGGGGGACCTGACGGGGCGGGTCTCGGCGGTCGACCTGGCGCGCGCGGCCTCCGCCGCCCTGGGCGGGCGGGGCGGGGGCGGTCGCCCCGAGATGGCGCAGGCGGGCGGCCCATCCGCCGAGCGCGCGGAGGACGCCCTGGCAGCCGTCGCCGCCATCCTGGAGGTAGCGTGATGGCGGGCGCATTCTGGATCGCCCATGTGGCTGTTCATGACGAGGAGGCCTACGGCCGCTATGCCGCCATCGCGACCGAGGCGATCGCCGCTCATGGCGGCGTCTTCGAGGCACGCGGCGGCCGCTACCGTCAAATGGAGGGTCCGGATCGCCCGAGGAACGTCGTCGCGCGGTTCCGAAGCTTCGAGGATGCCGTCGCCTGCTACGAGAGCGCGCGCTACCAAGACGCCGTCGCCATCGCGGCCGGGGCGGCCACGCGCGAGCTGGTGATCGTGGAAACCGCCGGTTAAGTGCGCACTCTCGCGGCTATGCGGGCGACCCATGCGGCGGCCGGCCGCGTCGACTGGATCGGCCTGCGCCCGGCGCGCCGGGCGCCGATGGCCGCGGTCGAAACGGCGGTCCTGACCGGCGACGGTCTCGTCGGTGATCATGCCCGTCCGGGTATGCGCGCGGTGACGCTCATCCAGGGCGAGCACCTCCCGGCGATCGCGGCGCTCGTCGGCCGGGCCGCCCCGCCCGACGCGCTGCGCCGCAACGTCGTGGTCTCTGGCATCAATCTCCTCGCGCTGAAGGGCGTGCCCCTCCGCATCGGCACCGCGCGGATCGAGATCACGGGTCCGCGCCATCCATGCAGCCGAATGGAGGAGGCGCTCGGTCCGGGCGGCTACAACGCCGTGCGTGGGCATGGCGGATGGTGCGCGACGGTGCTGGAACCGGGGCGCATCGCGATCGGGGACGCCCTGCACCCAGGCTGATCGACCCGAGGCAGCGCGGCCGCCCGTGCCCGCCGCAGGCGCGCCGAAGCCGAAGGCGAGGCCCGGCCCAACCCTCGCAGGCCGGAAGGCCGAGAGGGGCGGGAGCCCCCCTTCAGCTCGCCGCGCGCGAGGCGCGCTTGCGCTCGTGCGGGTCGAGGAACCGCTTGCGCAGGCGGATCGCGGCGGGCGTCACCTCGACCAGCTCGTCATCGTCGATATAGGCGATGGCCTGTTCCAGTGACATGGTGATCGGCGTCGTCAGGCGCACCGCCTCGTCGGTGCCCGACGCGCGCACGTTGGTGAGCTGCTTGCCCTTGAGCGGGTTCACCTCCAGGTCGTTCTCCCGGCTGTGCTCGCCGATGATCATGCCGGTGTAGACCGGCGCCTGCGCCCCGATGAAGAAGCGCCCCCGGTCCTCCAGCTTCCACAGCGCGTAGGCCACCGCCGTGCCCGCCTCCATGGAGATCAGCACGCCCGCGCGCCGCCCCGGGATCGGCCCCTTGTGCGGCGCCCATTCGTGGAACACGCGGTTCAAGACGCCGGTGCCCTTGGTATCCGTCAGGAATTCGCCGTGGTAGCCGATGAGGCCGCGGGACGGCACGTGGGCGACGATGCGGGTCTTGCCGGTGCCGGACTGCTTCATCTCGGCGAGCTCGCCCTTCCGGGGGCCGGTGATCTTCTCGATCACGGCGCCGGAGAAGGCGTCGTCCACGTCGATTGTCACCTCCTCGATCGGCTCGAGCCGCTGGCCGTCCCGCTCCTGGAACAGGACCTGCGGACGGGAGATCGAGAGCTCGAACCCTTCGCGGCGCATGTTCTCGATCAGGACGCCCATCTGGAGCTCGCCGCGGCCGGCGACCTCGAACGCCTCCCCGCCTGGCGTGTCTGTGACCTTGATCGCGACGTTGGATTCCGCCTCTCGCATCAGGCGCTCGCGGATCACGCGGGACTGGACCTTCTTGCCGTCGCGGCCGGCGAGGGGGCTGTCGTTGATGCCGAAGGTCACGGTGATCGTCGGCGGGTCGATCGGCTGCGCCGGCAGGGGCACGTCGATCGACGGCTCGCAGATCGTGTCGGCCACGGTCGCCTTCGTCATGCCCGCGAGGGAGACGATGTCCCCGGCCATGGCCTCGTCGATGGGCTGCTGGCCGAGGCCGCGGAAGGCGAGGATCTTGGAGACGCGGAACGCCTCGATCCGCTCGCCTTCGCGGGTCAGGGCCTTGACCTGGTCGCCGGTGCGGACGGTGCCGCTCTCGATCCGGCCCGTGAGGAGCCGGCCGATGAACGGGTCCGCGCCGAGGGTCGTCGCGAGCATGCGGAAGGTGCTGCCCGACTGCGCGGCCTGGCGCGGGGCGGGGACGTGCTCGACCACGAGGTCGAAGAGCGCGTCCAGGCTCTCGCGCGGCCCGTCGAGCTCGGTGTCGGCCCAGCCGTTGCGCCCGGAGGCGTAGAGGACGGGGAAGTCGAGCTGATCGTCGTCGGCGCCGAGCGCGGCGAAGAGGTCGAACACCTCGTCGAGCGCGCGGTCGGGCTCGGCATCGGGCTTGTCGACCTTGTTTAGGACGACGATCGGGCGCAGGCCGAGGGCGAGCGCCTTGGAGGTCACGAACTTGGTCTGCGGCATCGGCCCCTCTGCGGCGTCCACCAGGAGGACGACGCCGTCGACCATGGAGAGGATGCGCTCCACCTCGCCGCCGAAATCGGCGTGGCCCGGCGTGTCGACGATGTTGACGCGCGTGCCGTGCCACTCGACGGAGGTGCACTTGGCGAGGATCGTGATCCCGCGCTCGCGCTCGAGGTCGTTCGAGTCCATCGCCCGCTCGGTCGTGGCCTGGTTCTCGCGGTAGGTGCCCGACTGCTTGAGGAGCTCGTCCACGAGCGTCGTCTTGCCGTGGTCGACATGGGCGATGATGGCGATGTTACGCAGGTCCATGACCGGCACCTCGGGGTTCGGGGCGCCGTGGCGCGAGATTGGGATGTGGCGCAGCTAAGCGGTCCGCCGCGCTGCGGCAAGCCTCCGCGAGCGCGCGCCGCGCAGGTCGCGACGCAGCGTCAGGCCGTGCGGGCCTCCGCGGCGGGCCCGCCCTCGAGCGCAGGGCGGGCTCCGGTCAGTCGGCGGGCGAAGCGCTGCCCGGGCAGCTCGACATATCGATAGGTGAGGCCGGAGAGGTAGACGATAAGCAGGAGCAGCCCGGCGAAGCCGAGATTGGCGCCCAGCGCCCCGCCCAGGGTCACGAGGGGGATCGTGGCGCCGTCGAAATCCCCCATCGTGTAGAGGCTCCAACCGGTCGCGATCTCGGTGATCCGAAGGGTGATTCCGAACAGAATGAGAACCAGCATGTGGATCATGTAGATCGAGTAGGATCGGTCCCCGAGCATCGTCATGATCGGCGCGTTGAGCGCGCGCGAGACGGCGCCGTCCCCCAGGGCCAAAAGGACGATCCCCCCACCGAAGCACAGCGCGCCCCAGAGATGCGGCATCGGGAGGTCGTCCCAAGCCCATAGCAGGGCGGCGAAGCTCGCGACGCAGGCGAGCTCGACCCAGGTGCCCACGCGGCCGCCCCGTGCTCGCAGCGCGTCCCACGCCCGGTAGCCGACGACGCCGATGGGGAAGTAGAAGAGGGCGAGCCAGAAGCCCATCCGGGCGTTGCCGAAGGGCATGGTCACGAGGCCGGCGAGGGCCGCGAAGCCGAGCGCGATGGCCGCCAGCGTGGCGGCGACGGCGATGCGCCGGCCGCCCAGGAGCAGGGTCGCGGCGAAGAGCAGGTAGAGCCAGAACTCCACCGCGATCGACCAGGAGACCGAGTTGATCTCTCCCGTGGCCTCGTTGGAGAAGGCGTGCAGCATGAGCCCCTGGACGAGGAAGCGCAGCGCGAGGGGATCGCCCGCGCCGCCGGCCCCGTATGGGACCGCGCCCATCCGGTCGCCTATGACGCGCATCGCGACGATGCCGACGAGCATCGTCATGACGAAGAGGTGCAACGGCCAGAGCCGGCCGATCCGGGCCACGACGAAGCGCGCCGCGTCGACCCTCGAGGCGATCCGCCGACCATAGGCCAGCGTGATCACGAACCCGCTGAGCACGAAGAAGAAGTAGACCGCGACATGGCCGTTGCGAACGATCTGCGCATCCATGAAGAGATGCGTGACGGGCGTGTGATACGCGACGACGAGCAGCGCGAAGACGCCCCGCATGCTGTCGAGTTGGCCGATCCGCATCGTCCGCGCCCCGCTCCGCCGGGCGGATCGGGGAACGGCGCCGGAGACGGAACCGTTCGCCACACGCAAGGCGGATTGTCATCGATTGGTACTCAACCGAACCGATAGCAGACGACAATGATGCGTAAACCCTCAAATCGGGTCTCGGCGGGAAACGGCGTGGATGTCGGCGCGCCGCCCGAATGATGGGCGGCGCGGGATCGGTCAGGACAGGGCGGCCTGGAGGTTCTCGTCCACCTTGTCGAGGAACCCGGTCGTCGTGAGCCATCTCTGGTCGGGGCCGACCAGCAGCGCGAGGTCCTTGGTCATGTGCCCGGCTTCGACCGTCTCCACCACGACCCGCTCGAGCGTCGCGGCGAAGGTCGCGAGGGCCTCGTTCCCGTCGAGCTTGGCCCGGTGCTTGAGGCCGCCGGTCCAGGCGTAGATCGAGGCGATGGAGTTGGTCGACGTCGCCTCGCCCTTCTGGTGCTGGCGGTAGTGGCGCGTGACGGTGCCGTGCGCGGCCTCGGCCTCGACGATCTTGCCGTCCGGCGTCATGAGCTGCGAGGTCATCAGGCCGAGCGAGCCGAAGCCCTGCGCCACGGTGTCGGACTGCACGTCGCCATCGTAGTTCTTGCACGCCCAGACGTAGCCGCCCGACCATTTCATCGAGGCCGCGACCATGTCGTCGATCAGGCGGTGCTCGTAGGTGATGCCCTTGGCCTTGAACTCGCCGGCGAACTCGGCGTCGAAGACCTCCTGGAAGATGTCCTTGAAGCGCCCGTCATAGGCCTTGAGGATCGTGTTCTTGGTCGAGAGGTACACCGGGTAGCCGCGGCCGAGCCCATAATTGAGCGAGGCCCGCGCGAAGTCCCGGATCGACGCGTCGAGGTTGTACATCGCGACGGCCACGCCGCTGCCCGGGGCGTCGAACACCTCGCGCTCGATCGTCTCGCCGTCCTCGCCGACGAACTTGATCGTCAGCTTGCCGGGGCCGGGGAAGCGGAAGTCGGTGGCGCGGTACTGGTCCCCGAAGGCGTGGCGCCCGACCACGATGGGCTGCGTCCAGCCCGGCACCAGGCGCGGCACGTTCGAGCAGATGATCGGCTCGCGGAAGATGACCCCGCCCAGGATGTTGCGGATCGTGCCGTTGGGCGAACGCCACATCTTCTTGAGGCCGAACTCCTCGACGCGGTCCTCGTCGGGGGTGATCGTGGCGCATTTCACCCCGACGCCGACCTCGAGGATCTTCTCCGCGGCGTCGATCGTGATCTGGTCGTCGGTCTCGTCCCGGACCTCGATCCCGAGGTCGTAATAGAGGAGCTCGACGTCGAGATAGGGCAGCACGAGCTTCTGCTTGATGAAGTCCCAGATGATGCGGGTCATCTCGTCGCCGTCGAGCTCGACGACCGGGTTCTCGACCTTGATCTTCGCCATGTGGTCCTCCGGGGGGCGTGGGCGGTGCGGCGGCCCTACCGCGCAGGCCGGACGAAGTGAAGGAGCCTGGGGTGACGCGCCCCCGCGTCCGGCTATGTGGCCACGTCGAAGCACCCCAGGAGGCCGCGATGCCCGCACCCAAGATCCTCGTCATGTTCTACACGTCGACCGGCACCAATCTCGGGATCGCGCGCGAGGCGGAGCGGGCCGCCACGCAGGCCGGCGCGGAGGTGCGCCTGCGCCGCTTCGCCGAGATCGCGCCGATGGAGGTCGTGCGCAGCCAGGAGAAGTGGCACGCGACGCTCGAGAAGATGCAGGAGGCGGGCATCGAGGAGTGCGCGCTCGGCGACCTCGAATGGGCGGAGGGCTACTTCGTCTCGGTGCCAACGCGCTACGGCTTGCCGCCGAGCCAGATGCTCGCCTTCACCGACACGACGGGCGGCCTCTGGTCGAGCGGCAAGCTGGCGGACAAGGCGTTCACCGCGACCTGCAGCGCGTCCAGCCTCCATGGCGGCCAGGAGGGCACGTTGCAGGCGCTCACCAAGATGGCGTCGCACTGGGGCTGCTACCTGGTGCCGCCGGGCTACGCCGATCCGGTGAAGTTCGAGGATGGCGGCAACCCCTACGGCTACTCGATGGCGCAGGGGGAGGAGATGAACGCGGCGTCCATCGCCTTCCAGGCGCGGCGCCTGGTGGAGGCGACGGCCAAGCTCATCACCTGAGGCCCCGGCGGGGCCGGCGTTGCATCGGGGTGGGGGGCGTGGCACCTGCCCCGGGTCGCCGCACAGGCCGCGGTCAGGCCGGAGCCCCGGGAATGCGCAAGCTCTTCGTCCATGTCGGGACCCATCGGACCGGCACCACGTCGATCCAGGCGTTCATGCACCGTAACGCGGCCGCGCTCGCCCGCCGCGGCGTCCTCTATCCCAACGGGGTGCGCCGGCATCTCGGCATCATGCACCGGACCCTCGAGCTCAAGGAGGGCTCGATCGTCGCCAAGGCCCTGGAGCGCAAGGCGGAGGCGGCGGGCGCGCACACGGTCGTCCTGAGCGAGGAGGACGTGTGCAAGCGGACGGATCTGACCCCGATCGAGGCGTTGGCCGAGCGTTTCGACGTGCGGCCGGTGTACTTCGTGCGTCGGCAGGATCTGTGGCTGGAGAGCTGGTTCTCCCAGAACGTCAAGTGGCAGTGGGACGCGACCCTGGCCCATCGGCCCTGGCCCGACTTCCTCGCCGGGCGGGACGCGTTCCACTGGATCCACTACGACGCGGCCGTCCGTCGGCTCGAAGGGCTCTTCGGCGCCGACAAGGCGCATGTCGCGGTGTTCGACCGGGCGTTGATGCCGGAGGGTCCGGTGGCCGCCTTCGCCCGGATCGTGGGGATCGACGATCCGGCCGGCTACGGGCGGCTTCCCTCGCTCAACCACGGGTTCTCCCCGATGATGAGCGAGGTCATGCGCCGCATGCCCCTCGACGCCGCGGCCCCGAAGCTCCGCGCGCACATCACCAATGCCTGTCAGGCGGCCGACGAGGCCTGGCAGGCGCGGCACGGGCGCGGGCCCCGGCACCTGATGTCGCCGGCGGAGAGGCGGGCGGTGATGGAGGGCTACGCGGAAGGCAACGCCGCGCTGGCCCGGCGCCGCTTCGGGCGGGAGGACCTCTTCGCGGAGCCCCTCCCGGACGCGGGCCTGCCACATGGCGCACCGGCCCTGCCGGAGGATTCCGAGCGCCTGATGGACGAGGTGGTGGCGCCGATGATGGCGGAGCTCATCCGGCGCCTGACGCCGAAGGGCACGGACGCCTAGCGCGTCGTCTCCGTCAGTCGGCGGCCGACATAGGCTGTGACGTCGCCGATCATCGTGTCCATGTGCGGCTCCTCGAAGAAATGGCCGGCGCCTTCGATCTCGCGATGCGTGATCGTGATGCCCTTCTGATCGTGCAGCTTGGAGACCAGGGCCTGCGTGTCCTTGGGCGGCGCGACCCGGTCGGCGGTGCCGTTGATGATGAGGCCCGAGGACGGGCAGGGCGCCAGGAACGTGAAGTCGTACATGTTCGCGGGGGGAGAGGCGCTGATGAACCCCGTGATCTCGGGCCGGCGCATCAGGAGCTGCATCCCGATCCAGGCGCCGAACGAGAACCCGGCCACCCAGCAGTGCTTGGAGTTCTGGTTCATCGCCTGCAGGAAGTCGAGCGCGCTCGCGGCGTCCGACAGCTCGCCGACGCCCTGGTCGTAATCGCCCTGGCTGCGTCCGACGCCGCGAAAGTTGAAGCGCAGGACCGTGAAGCCCATCTTATGGAACGCGTAGTGGAGGTTGTAGACGACCTTGTTGTTCATCGTGCCGCCGAACTGGGGATGCGGATGGAGCACGATGGCGAGCGGAGCGTCCTTCTCCTTCTGGGGGTGGTAGCGTCCCTCGAGGCGGCCATCGGGGCCGGGAAAGATCACTTCGGGCATGCGGGTGTCCTCACTGCGCCTCGGCGCGGGCTTTCGTTGACGGGCGCGGCGGCGGAACCTAGGACGATTCCAAGTTCGGGCCGGGCGGGCCGGATCGCCGGGAGGTATGTCCGTTCGGCCGCGGTTGCAACGCGCGCCGGCGCGGCCGCCATGCCGCGGGAGGGCCGCAGATGAAGCTCAGCACGAAGGGCCGCTACGCGATGGTCGCGCTCGCTGACATCGCGCTGCGCGGGGAGGACGCGCTCGTGCCGCTCGCCGAGCTGTCCAAGCGGCAGGACTTGAGCCTGGCCTATCTCGAGCAGCTCTTCGCGCGGTTGCGGCGCGCGGGGCTCGTCGTCTCGGTCCGCGGGCCGGGCGGGGGCTACCGTCTTGCGCGTCCGGCGACGGAGATCCGCGTCGCGGACGTGCTCGCCGCGGTGGACGAGCGGATCGACGCGATGCGTCCCGGCGCCGGCGCCTCGGGCGGGATGTCGGGCAGCCGGGCCCAGTCGATGACGAACCGGCTCTGGGAAGGGCTCAGCGCGCATGTCTACGTGTTCCTTCACCAGACGCGCCTGTCCGACGTCGTCGCGAACGGGCTGAGCCCGTGCCCGGCGGTGCCGCTGCTCCTGGAGGTCGTCGACTGATGGCCGGCGTCTCGGGGATCGCGCGCGCTCCCGCCCGCTTCGGCGCTGCGCGCCTGCCAGCGGTTGGGCCGGGCCTCGCCTCCGGCTTCGGCGGCGCCTCCGGCGGGGGCTGGGCCGCGCCCGGATCATGAGCCGCGCCTATCTCGACTGGAACGCGAGCGCGCCTCTGCGGCCCGAGGCGCGGTCGGCGGTGATCGACGCGCTGGACGTGGTCGGGAACCCGTCCTCGGTCCATGCCGAGGGGCGCGAGGCGCGGCGGATCGTGGCGCGCGCCCGGGCGCAGGTCGCCGAAGCCGCGGGAGCGGCGGCGGGCGAGGTGGTGTTCACCGCGTCCGCGACGGAGGCCGCGGCGTTCGCGCTGCGGGGCCGGGGGCTCGCCTCCGCGGCGGTGGAGCACGATTGCGTCGGTGCCTGGACGGACGGGGCGCTCGCCGTGTCCTGCGCCGGGGCCGTGGCGGTCGATGCGCCGGACCAGAGCGCCCTGCAGGCGGCGAACGGCGAGACCGGCGTCGCCCAGCACGTGCCTCGGGGGGTCGCCGTCACGGACGCGGTGCAGGCGTTCGGCAAGCTGCCGGTCGCGTTCGACTGGTCCGGCGCGGGAATGGCGCTCCTCTCCTCGCACAAGATCGGGGGGCCTCGCGGGGCGGGCGCGCTCCTCCTGCGGCAGGGTCAGGACCCGGCGCCGATCCTGCGCGGCGGCGGCCAGGAGATGGGCCGCAGGGCCGGGACCGAGGACGTCGCGGCGATCGCGGGATTCGGCGCGGCGGCCGAGGCGGCAGCGCGGGATCTGGCGGATGGCGTCTGGGAGGGGGTTGCCGAACTTAGAAACGTTCTAGAATCCCTCTTGGAAGACGGGGACCACCGGACTATTTCTGTCGGGAAAGGGGCGCCGCGGTTGCCCAACACGCTGTGCGCGCTGGCGCCGGGTTGGAAGGGCGAGACGCAGGTGATGGCCATGGACCTGGCGGGCTTCGCGATCAGCGCGGGGTCGGCCTGCTCCTCCGGCAAGGTCCGGGCGAGCCGGGTCCTGACGGCGATGGGCCATTCGGCGGAGGACGCGGCCTGCGCGGTGCGGATCAGCATCGGCCCCGCGACGACGATCGACGAGGTGCGGCGCTTCGCGGATGCGTGGCGGACCGCGAGAGGCAGGGCGGCGAGACGCGCCGCATGAGGAGACGGACATGAGCCTGGACGAGATCGAAGTCCGCGAGGGCGTGGAGCGCGACACCGTCGAGGCGGTCGCGGCGCTGGCCGGCAAGTACAAGCACGGCTGGGCGACGGACGTGGAGATGGAGTTCGCGCCCAAGGGGCTCAGCGAGGACATCGTGCGCCTGATCTCGTCGAAGAACGACGAGCCGGAGTGGATGCTGGAGTGGCGGCTCGCGGCCTATGCGCGCTGGCTGGAGATGGACGAGCCGGACTGGTCGATGGTCCGCTACCCCAAGATCGACTACCAGGAGCAGTACTACTACGCCCGGCCCAAGAGCATGGACGTCAAGCCCAAGTCGTTGGACGAGGTCGACCCCGACCTCCTTCGCACCTACGAGAAGCTGGGCATCCCCCTCAAGGAGCAGGCGATCCTCGCCGGCGTGGAGCCGGGCGACGGCGACCGGCGGGTGGCCGTGGACGCGGTGTTCGACAGCGTCAGCGTGGGCACGACCTTCAAGAAGGAGCTGGCGGCGGCGGGCGTGATCTTCTGCTCGATCTCCGAGGCGATCCAGGACCACCCAGAGCTCGTGCGGAAGTACCTCGCCAGCGTGGTCCCGCAGGGCGACAACTACTTCGCCGCGCTCAACTGCGCCGTCTTCACCGATGGCAGCTTCGTCTACATCCCCGAGGGCGTGCGCTGCCCGATGGAGCTGTCGACCTATTTCCGCATCAACGCCGAGAACACCGGCCAGTTCGAGCGCACGCTGATCATCGCCGAGAAGGGCTCCTACGTGAGCTATCTCGAGGGCTGCACCGCGCCGCAGCGCGACACGCACCAGCTCCACGCGGCGGTGGTCGAGATCGTGGCGCTCGAGGACGCGGAGGTGAAGTACTCGACCGTCCAGAACTGGTATCCGGGCGACGAGAACGGCAAGGGCGGCATCTACAACTTCGTCACCAAGCGCGCCGACTGCCGGGGCGACCGGGCGAAGGTGATGTGGACGCAGGTGGAGACGGGATCGGCCGTCACCTGGAAGTACCCGTCCTGCATCCTGCGCGGCGACGACAGTCAGGGCGAGTTCTACTCCATCGCCATCGCCAACAACGCCCAGCAGGCGGACACCGGGACCAAGATGGTCCACCTCGGCAAGCGCACGAAGTCGCGCATCGTGTCCAAGGGAATCTCGGCCGGGAGGGCGCAGAACACCTATCGCGGGCTGGTATCGATGCATCCCAAGGCGGTGGACAGCCGCAACTACACGCAATGCGACAGCCTGCTGATCGGTGGAAAGTGCGGGGCGCACACGGTCCCGTATATCGAGGTGAAGAACAACTCGTCCCGGGTCGAGCACGAGGCGACGACCTCCAAGGTGGACGACGACCAGCTCTTCTACTGCCGCCAGCGCGGCATGGACGAGGAGGAGGCCGTGGCGCTCGTGGTGAACGGCTTCTGCAAGGAGGTGCTCCAGGCGCTCCCGATGGAGTTCGCCATGGAGGCCCAGCAGCTCGTCGCCATCTCGCTCGAAGGGTCCGTGGGCTGAGCCTCTGATGCACAAGGCCGGGCGGCGCGTGAAGAGCGCCCCGCATCCGGCTCAGGAGAATACCGAATGTTGAAGATCGAGAACCTGCACGCCTCTCTCGCGGAGGAGGACAAGGCGATCCTGAAGGGCGTCGACCTGACGGTGGGCGCGGGGCAGGTGCACGCCATCATGGGGCCGAACGGGTCGGGCAAGTCGACCCTGTCCTACGTCCTGTCGGGGCGCGACGGCTACGAGGTCACCGGCGGGTCCGCGACCATCGAGGGCGCCGACATCCTCGGGCTGGAGCCGGAGGAGCGCGCCGCGGCGGGGCTGTTCCTGGCGTTCCAGTACCCGGTGGAGATCCCGGGCGTCGGCAACATGACCTTCCTGCGCACGGCGGTGAACGCGCAGCGCAAGGCGCGCGGCGAGGAGGAGATGTCCTCGACCGAGTTCCTCAAGACGATCCGCGCCAAGGCCAAGGAGCTCGACATCGACGCCGACATGCTCAAGCGGCCGGTCAACGTCGGCTTCTCGGGGGGCGAGAAGAAGCGCAACGAGATCCTTCAGATGGCGATGCTCGAGCCGAAGATGTGCATCCTGGACGAGACCGATTCCGGCCTCGACGTGGACGCGATGAAGCTCGTCTCCAAGGGGGTGAACGCCCTGCGCGACGCGGGCCGCTCCTTCCTCGTCATCACCCACTATCAACGGCTTCTGGACCATATCCGCCCGGACGTGGTGCACATCATGGCCGACGGCCGCATCGTGAAATCCGGCGGGCCGGACCTCGCGCTGGAGGTCGAGACGAACGGCTATGCCGGCATCGTCGGGGAGGCCGCCTGATGGCCCGCCGGGCGCAACTGGCGCAGGCCAAGGCGGATGCGACGGCCGCGCGTCTGGCCGGAGTGACGCCGCCGGACGGCCCGGCCTGGGCCGCGCCCGCGCGCGCGTCCGCCATGGAGCGGCTCGGCGCGATGGGCCTGCCGATGCGGCGGGACGAGTACTGGCGCTGGACCGATCCCGCGAGCCTGCACGCCGCGCAGACCGTGCCCGCCGCGGTGTTCGACGACAGCGACGAGGCGCCGCTCTACGACGCCGTGGACCGGCTGCGCGTCGTCTTCGTCGACGGGGTGTTCGACGCGGAGGCCTCCGACCCGCTGGAGATGTCCGGGGTCGAGATCGGGCGCCTCTCCGACGGCGCCGACATCCACTGGGCGCAGGGCGCGTACGGCACGCTCGAGGCCGCCGCGCAGGACCCGGTGCACCGCCCGCTCGCGGCGCTGAACACCGCCATGGCGACCGACGGCCTGCTGATCCGCGCGACCGGCGCGGCGTCGCGGCCCGTGAACCTCATCTATCGCCATTCGGCGGAGGGCAGCGACGCGGTCCTGCACCACGTTATCCGGGTGGAGGCGGGCGCCTCGCTCACGGTGCTGGAGAACGGGCCCGCCGCCGCGCGGTTCAACAAGTGCATGGAGGTGGAGGTCGCCGACGACGCGGCCTTCCACCACGTCCGCGCGCAGGGGCGCGACCACGAGCGCCGCGCGGTCACCCACGTCTTCGCCCGGCTCGGCGCGCGCAGCCTGTTCAAGTCCTTCACCCTGACGGCGAACGGCGTGCTGACGCGCAACGAGGTGGTCATGACGATGACCGGGGACGATTCCAGCGCCCACGTCGCCGGCGCCGCGCTCGGGGACGGGCCGGCCTTCCTCCACGACGACACGGTGTTCGTGACCCACGACGCCGAGCG
Organism: uncultured Alphaproteobacteria bacterium; assembly: GCA_963833115.1. Taxonomy (GTDB): domain Bacteria; phylum Pseudomonadota; class Alphaproteobacteria; order Rhodobacterales; family Rhodobacteraceae; genus Hasllibacter. The sequence continues at coordinate 2,042,759 of CAWHWS010000002.1, forward strand.
CTGCGAGAGCCGGCAGGTGTTCAAGAAGGTCCTGCGCAACGGCGCGACCGGCGTGTTCCAGGGCAAGATCCTCGTCAAGGAGGGCGCGCAGAAGACCGACGGCTACCAGATCAGCCAGGCCCTGCTGCTCGACGGGGACTCGACGTTCCAGGCCAAGCCGGAGCTGGAGATCTACGCCGACGACGTCATCTGCTCGCACGGCTCCACCACCGGCGCGATCGACGAGACGGCGCTCTACTACCTGCGCTCGCGCGGCATCCCCACGCCCGAGGCCCAGGATCTCCTGACGCTCGCCTTCCTCGCCGAGGCGCTCGACGAGATCGCCGACGAGGCCATCGCCGAGGACCTGCGCGCCCGCCTGGCCAACTGGCTCGGCCGGCGCCGCCGCTGAATGGCGCTTGTGCCCGACATCGCGGCGACCTACCGCCGCCCGGTCCGGGTGCAGGAGGAGAAGATCGCCAGCGGCCGCGAGGACCTGGCGCTGATCTACCTCATGCTGGCCTGCGTGATGATCTTCGTCGGACAGTGGCCCCGCCTGGCGCGGGAGGCCTACCTCAAGGACGTCGCGCTCGAGCCGCTGATCGGCGGCGCGTTGATGGCCTGGGTCTTCATCATGCCCGTCGTCCTCTACGCGCTCGGCTGGATCGTCGCGCAGGGCGGCCGCGCCCTTCGCCGACCGGTCGGGGCGTTCGGCTCCCGGATGGCGCTCTTCTGGGCGCTCGTCGCGGCCCTGCCGCTCTGGCTGCTGCAGGCGCTGACCGCGGCGATGGTCGGGCCCGGGACGGCGCTCGGCATCGTGGGCGCGGCGGCGTTCGGCGCCTTCGCGGCGTTCTGGATCGCGGGCCTGATCGCCGCGCGGCGCTTGGCCTCCGGCGCGGGCCCGGCTAGGGCGGCGTGATGGACATAGCCGCACTTGCCGGGCTGACCTTGCGCGCGCCGCGGACCGCCGCGCGGGCCATCCTCGACTCCGGGATCGACCGGGCCCGCCATTTCGAGATCTTCCTCCTCGTGATCGCGCTGTCCGGCGCCCTCGGGCAGCTCACGCTGATCCTCCTGCCGCTGCAGGACGCGCCGGAGGACGCGCCGCGGATCACCGGCCTCATCATCGCCGCGCTCGTCGGGGCCTCCATCCTGCTGCTGACCTTCGTGCTGCATCTGGGGGGGCGCCTCTTCGGCGGTACGGGGGACGTGCGCGACGCGATGCTCCTCGTGCTATGGGCGCAGTTCCTGATGACCTGCCTGCAGGCGGTCGAGCTCCTCATCGCGCTGGCCTTACCGGGCGCGGGGGGCGCGCTGGCGCTGGTCGCGGTCGGGTTCCTCTTGTGGCTGCTGACGAACTTCGCCGCCGAGCTCCACGGGTTCGAGAGCCTCGCGCGCACTTTCGTCGGGCTGGCGGCGGCGATGCTCGGTCTCTCCCTGATCCTGTCGATCGCGCTGACGCTGCTGATCTCCGTCACGCCCGCCTGAGGAATCGCCATGTCCTACGACGTCGACGCCGTGCGCGCCCAGTTCCCGATCCTGGCGCGCGACGTGAACGGCAAGCCGCTGACCTATCTCGACAACGGCGCCTCCGCGCAGAAGCCGCAGGCGGTCATCGACGCCGTCGTCCGCGGCTATGCCGAGGAATACGCCAACGTCCACCGGGGGCTGCATACGCTCTCCACCATCTCGACGGAGCGTTACGAGGCCGTGCGCGAGACGATCGGGCGGTTCCTCAACGTCAGCCCGGCCGAGGTGGTGATGAACACCGGCACGACCGAGGGGATCAACACGGTCGCCTATGGCTGGGCCATGCCCCGCATGGAAGCCGGGGACGAGATCGTCCTCTCGGTGATGGAGCACCACGCCAACATCGTGCCCTGGCACTTCCTGCGCGAGCGGCAGGGCGTCGTGCTGCGCTGGGTGGAGCCGGCCGCGGACGGATCGCTCGACCCGCAGGCGGTGATGGACGCGGTCGGGCCGCGCACCAGGCTGATCGCCCTCACGCACATGTCCAACGTGCTGGGCACCGTGGTGGACCTCAAGACGATCGCGTCCGAGGCGAGGGCGCGCGGCGTGCCCGTGCTGGCCGATGGCAGCCAAGCCGCGGTCCACATGCCCGTGGACGTCGCGGATCTCGGCGTCGACTTCTATGCGATCACCGGACATAAGCTTTACGGGCCAAGCGCTTCTGGCGCGATCTTCATCCGGCGTGAGAGGATGGAGGAGATGCGCCCCTTCATGGGCGGGGGCGACATGATCCGCGATGTCGGCCGCGACGTGGTGACGTTCAACGACCCGCCCATGAAGTTCGAGGCCGGCACGCCCGGGATCGTCCAACAGATCGGGCTGGGCGCCGCCCTCGATTGGATGATGGATCTCGGCATGGCGAACATCGCCGCCCACGAGGCCGGCATCCGCGACTACGCGCGCGAAAGGCTCTTCGGCCTGAACTGGCTCCAGGTGCAGGGCGACGCGCCGGGCAAGGGCGCGATCTTCAGCTTCGTGCTCGACGGCACGGCCCATGCGCACGACGTCTCGACCGTGCTCGACAAGAAGGGCGTAGCCGTCCGGGCCGGGCACCATTGCTGCCAGCCCCTGATGACGCATCTGGGTCAGCCGGCCACGTGCCGCGCGAGCTTCGGGGCCTACAACACCCTTGGCGAGGTGGACGTGCTGATCGACGCGCTGGAGCTGTGCCACGACCTCCTGGCGTGAGGCGGGTGGCGGACCGTAGAGGATTCGAACCTCTGGCCTCCGCCTTCGGAGGGCGGCGCTCTATCCAGCTGAGCTAACGGTCCAGTGCGCCCCTGCTAGACCGGGGCGCGGCAGGGAGCAATGGCCTGCCGCCCAGACTAGCGGCCCCAGCTGCGGACCTGCCCGCAATCCATGTGCACGAAGTTCGAGCCCGAATAACGCCCGACCCCGCCCGCGGAGCAGACCTTCGCGGCCTTGAAGAGCTGATTGACCGACCGCGACCCGAGGCGCAGGTCCGCCGCCTGGCCCTTCATGTGCAGGGAGTTGCGCGCGACGCCGCCGGACCGGGCGCGCAGCATCGCGTTGGTCTTGGGCGAGCGGTAGCCGGAGAGCAGGGTGTAGGGTTCGTCCGAATCGAGCAGGCGGTGCGCCGCGGCCATGATGTCGATCGTCCGGCGGTCCATCTCGATGACGGCGTTCTGACGCCAGTCGCGCATGAGGTGATTCACTTCCGCCATGGCGTCGGGGACGTACTTGCCCTCGATCCAGTAGATCGTGTCGATCGTCTCGCCCGTCCGGCCGTTGTGCATCCGCACGCGGCGGATATCTCCGGCCCCGCGCAGGAAACCCGCCGCGTTGGTGTAGTTCGGCGCGGCCATCACGGCGGTCGCGGCGAAGGCTCCGAGAAGGCCCCGTCTCGTCATCGAAGTCATGGTATGCCTGTCCCCGTGTCGGTGTTCCCCGCACGGCCCCGCGCGTGTTCGCGTTCGGCGCCGCAGTCGCTCGATAGGGGATTTATGGCATGAGCCCCGCGGTCCCGGAACCGGAGGGTTAAAATGGTTCCTAATTTCCGCCGAGATTGGCGGAACTCCGCCTGGATGGCGCCATGGTTCGCTGCTATCGTTGGACAAGTCCCTGCGCGGGTGTGGCTTTTCTGTCGCGGGCCAGCCATTGACGTCGGTTTGCGTGGTAACCGTTGCGGCCGCGCGTCAGTGTTCGATTCGATTACACCGCCGGAGCGCCGCCGCATGCCGATTCTGTCCCTCCTTCGCAGCCTCTCGCTCGCGGCCCTCGTCGCGGCGGGGCCCGCCTTCGCGGAGGGGGCCCTGCTCGCAGGTGTGACAGGGTACAAGCTGGCGGTCGCCGAAGGGGTGGGGCGCGGCACCGGCGAGCGGGGCGAGGCGGTCGCCGCCTTCTACCGCGCGCGCGGTTTCGAGCCGCTCTGGACCACGGGCGACGACGCGGGCCGTGCGCGCCTCGGCGCCCTGCTCGCCGCGATGTCCCGCGCGCCCGATCACGGCCTGCCCGCCGCGCGATTCGATCCCGAGGCCTTGCGCGCGCGCATCGTCGGCGCCCGCACGGGGGCGGAGATCGGCGCGCTAGAGGTCGAGATCACGCAGGCTTATCTCGCGCTCGCGGGCGCGCTGTCCTCCGGCCTGACCGACCCTGGCCGGATCGACGGCACGGTGATGGTGCGCTCGGTGATCCGCCGGGACCCCGCTCTCCTGCTGCGGCGGATGGAGGGGGGCGATCCGGTCCGGGCGCTGCGCGATCTCGCGCCGCGCTCGCCGGAATACGTCCGCCTGATGGGGCATAAGAAGCGCCTCGCGACCGCCGTTCGCCGCGGCGGCTGGGGTCCGGCGGTGGAGGCCGACCGCCTGGACGAGGGCGCCTCGGGGCCGCAGGTGGTGGCCTTGCGCGACCGGCTGCGCGCGATGGGGCACATGGGCCGGTCCGTCTCGCCCCGCTTCGACGCGGCGCTGGCCGCGGGGGTAGCCTCCTTCCAGTCCGCCGCCGGCCTCCGGGTCGATGGCGTCGCCGGGCCGGAGACGATCCGCGCGATCAACGTGCCCGCGCAGGCGCGCATGGGCCAGGTCCTCGTCGCGATGGAGCGCGAACGCTGGATGAACGCGCCCCGGGACGGCCGCGTGATCTGGGTCAACCTGCCCGATTTCAGCGCGACCATCCTCGACGACGGGATCGAGACCTTCCGCACCCGCTCCGTGATCGGCAAGGCGGAGGCCGGGCGCTACACGCCCGAGTTCTCCGACGAGATGACCCATATGGTCGTCAATCCGAGCTGGTACGTGCCCCGCTCGATCGTCGTGAACGAGTATCTGCCGCAGCTCCGCGCGAACCCCGGCGCGCTCTCGCACATGCGCCTGACCGACCGGAACGGGCGCGCGGCGAACCGCGGCGCCGGCTTCGCGCAGTACACGGCGCGCAGCTTTCCCTTCGCGATGCGGCAGCCGCCGGGGCCGGGCAACGCGCTGGGGCTGGTGAAGTTCATGTTCCCAAACAAGTACAACATCTATCTCCACGACACGCCGTCCAAGTCGCTCTTCGACCGCGAGGTGCGGGCCTTCAGCCACGGGTGCATCCGGCTGCACCGGCCATTCGACTTCGCGCACGCCCTCCTCGCCCCGCAGGAGGACGACCCGGAAGGTGCCTTCGCGCGCATCCTGAACACGGGCGCCGAGCGGCGCGTCGATCTGGACGCGCCCGTGCCGGTGCACATCGTCTATCGCACGGCGTTCACCGACGCGAAGGGCGGGCTGCATTTCCGGCCAGACGTCTACGGCCGGGATGCCAAGGTGCTGGACGCCCTGCGCGCCGAGGGGGTGGACCCCCTCCTCTTGGCCCGCGCCGCGCCGGCGGGCCGCGCGGGCTGAGGCGGGTGGCCGCCGCCCGGCCGCTGTCGGAGATCGCGCGAGCGCTCGGCGCCCGCCTCGAGGGCGATGGCGACATCCCCATCGCGGGCGCGGCCGAGCCGGCCTCGGCCGGACCGACCGACCTCGCCATGGCGATGTCGGAGCGCTACGCGCAAGGCCTGCGGGAGGGCCGGGCGCGCGCCGCGATCCTCTGGGACGGCGCGGACAGGACCGCCTACGGCCTGGAAGGCGCGCTCTTCGTCCCGCGGCCGCGGGTGGCGATGGCGGGGGTGACCCGCGCGCTCGATTCCGGTCCGGACATCGCGCCGGGCGTGCACCCGACGGCCGTGATCGACCCCTCCGCCCGCATCGGCGAGGGGGCGGCGATCGGGCCGTTCGTGGTCGTGGGCGCCGGCGTGCGCCTCGGCCGCGACGCGCGCATCGGGCCGCACGCCTCCATCGCCGCGGGCGCGAGCCTCGGGGACGGATGCCTCCTGCACGCTGGCGTGCGCATCGGGCGGGACGTGCGCATCGGCGACGACTTCGTCGCGCAGCCGGGCGCGGTGATCGGCGGTGACGGGTTCTCCTTCGTCACGCCGGAGCGCTCGCGCGTCGAGGCGATGCGCGAGGCCCTCGGCGAGGCCGACGCCGCCGAGCAGAGCTGGACCCGCATCCATTCGCTCGGCTCGGTGGAGATCGGCGACGACGTCGAGGTCGGGGCCAACGCGACCGTCGACCGCGGCACGATCCGGGCGACGCGCATCGGCCGCGGCACCAAGATCGACAACCTCGTGATGCTCGGCCACAACGTGACCGTCGGCGAGGATTGCCTCTTCGCGAGCCAGGTCGGCGTGGCGGGCAGCACCCGGATCGGCAACCGGGTCGTCCTGGGCGGCAAGGTCGGGGTGAGCGACAACATCGTCGTGGGCGACGACGTCGTCGCGGGCGGCGGGACCAACATCTACACCACCGTGCCGGCCGGGCGGGCCATCCTCGGCTCGCCGGCGGTGAGGATCGAGCAGCAGATCGCGATCAACAAGGGCCTGCGGAGGCTGCCGCGGCTGTTCGCGGACGTCGCCGCGCTCAAGGCGCTTCAAAAGCCTCCCGCGGGCGACTAGATCGCGGGCCATGACCGCGATGCCCGCCGACCCCTTCGCCGACGAGACCGGCGCCCGCGTGCGCGAGATCCTCGCCGAGCACGCGATGGTCGCGCCGGAGGAGGTCTCCGCGGATGCCTCGCTTGAGGGGCTCGGCATGGACAGCCTCGGATTGATGGAGAGCATCTTCGCCATCGAGGAGGCCTTCGGGATCGAGATCCCGTTCAACGCCAACCTGCCCGGCGACGCGGCCTTCGACGTCTCGTCCGTGGCCGGGATCGTCGATGGCGTGCGGCGGTTGCGGGGCGACCGGACCTAGGTGCACCGCGTCGTCATCACCGGGGCGGGCACGATCAACCCGCTCGGCCGGGGCGTGCCGGCGACGATGGCGGCCCTGCGCGAAGGGCGGTGCGCGATCGGCCCGCTCGACGTCCCCGACGTCGAGCGCCTGACCACGCGGATCGGCGCGCAGGTGCGCGGGCACGAACCGGGCGCCATCTGGGACCGGCAGCGCCTGGCCCTCTACGACCGGTTCACGCAGTTCGCCCTGATCGCGGCGGCGGAGGCGGTGGCGCAGTCCGGACTGACCTTCGAGGGCGAGCTGGCCGAGCGGTCGGGCGTGGTCCTCGGCACGTCGGGCGGCGGGCTCACGACGCAGGACGAGAGCTATCGCGCCGTCTTCGAGGGCGGGAAGAACAGGGTGCACCCGTTCACGGTGCCGCGCCTGATGGCGAACGCCGCCTGCAGCCACGTCTCGATCGAGCACGGGCTGAGGGGGCCATCGTTCACGGTGTCTACCGCCTGCGCCTCCTCGAACCACGCGATGGCGCAGGCCTTCGCGCTGGTGCGCTCGGGCGCGGCGCCGGCGATGCTGACCGGCGGATCGGAGGCGATGTTCTGCTTCGGCGGGATCAAGGCCTGGGAAGGTCTGCGCGTGATGAGCCCGGACGGATGCCGCCCGTTCTGCGCCACGCGGTCCGGCATGGTGCAGGGCGAGGGCGCGGCGGTGTTCGTCTTCGAGGAGCGCGGCCGGGCGATGGCGCGGGGGGCCGAGATCCTGGCGGAGGTCGCGGGGTCCGCGATGTCGTCGGACGCCGGGGACGTAGTGATGCCGGCGAGCGAGGGCGCGAGGCGGGCGATGGACGGCGCCCTGAGGGACGCGGACGTCGCGCCGGAGGCGGTCGGTTACGTCAACGCGCACGGGACCGGCACGGCGGCGAACGACCGCACCGAATGCGCGGCGATCCGGGGCGTGTTCGGCGCGCATGCCGATCGGCTCATGGTGTCATCGACCAAGTCGATGCACGGGCACCTGATCGGCGGGACCGGCGCGGTCGAGCTCCTGGCCTGCATCATGGCGCTGCGGGACGGGGTGATCGCGCCGACGGTCGGCTATGTCGCGGCCGACCCGGACTGCGACCTCGACGTTGTGCCGAACGTCGCGCGCGAGGCGCGGGTGGAGGTCGCGCTGTCCAACGCCTTCGCCTTCGGCGGGCTCAACGCGGTCCTGGCCCTGCGCGCGGCCTAGGCGCTCCCGCCCCTCTCGGCCTCCGGCCTGCGAGGGTTGGGCCGGGCCTCGCCTCCGGCATCGGCGCGCCTGCGGCGGGCGGGGGCCGGCGCCCTATTCGGCGACGATCTCGATGACCGGCTCCATCGCGGCGAACTCGGCGTCGGACAGGTGGCACTTGATCTGATGGCCGGCGGCGAGCGTCTTCTGCGGCGGGACCTCCGTCTCGCACAGATTGCCCGGCACGCGCGACTTCCAGTTGCAGCGCGTCTGGAACGGGCAGCCGGGGGGCGGGTTCATCGCGGAGGGGATGTCGCCTTCGAGGACGATGTGCTTTTTCTTGACTGACGTATCGGCAATCGGGACCGCGGAGAGGAGCGCCTCGGTATAGGGGTGATAGGGCGGGGCGAAGACCTGATCGGTCGTGCCGAGCTCGACGACGTGGCCGAGATACATGACCATGACCCGGTCCGAGAGGTAGCGCACGATCGAGAGGTCGTGGGAGATGAAGAGCAGCGTCGTGCGGTGCTCGCGCTGGATCTCCATCAGGAGGTCGGTCACCGCGGCCTGGACCGACACGTCGAGGGCGGAGACCGGCTCGTCCGCGACGACGATGCGGGCGTCCCCGGCGAAGGCCCGCGCGATGCCGACGCGCTGCTTCTGCCCGCCCGAGAGCTGGCGCGGCATGCGGGTCGCGAACTCGCGGGGCAGCTTCACGAGGTCGAGGAGCTCCAGCATCCGGGTCTCGCGGGCGGCGTCGCTGTCGCCGATGCCGAAGATCTCGAGCGCGCGCACGATCTGCCGGCCGACGGTCATGGAGGGGTTGAGCGTGTCGAACGGATTCTGGAACACCATCTGCACGTCGGCGATGGTCTGGGTGTCGCGGTCCTGGATCGCGACGTCCTCGATCGAGCGGTTGTCGAGGGTGATGGCGCCGCTCGTCGCGGTCTCCAGCCCCATGAGGACCTTGGCGAAGGTGGACTTCCCGCAGCCGGATTCGCCGACGATGGCCAGCGTCTCGCCCTCGCGGGCCTCGAAGCTGAGGGTCTCGTTGGCCTTGACGACCTTCTTGTCCTTGCCGCCGAAGAGCGCGTTGGCGGAGACCTCGTAGTATTTCCGCAGGTCCTCCATCTTGAGGACGACGCGGCCGGGCTCGGTCTTCTCCCTGGTGATCGCGGCGGCCATCGGCGCGTTCCAGTCGATCTCGTCCCAGCGCAGGCAGCGGGTGCCGTGGCGGTCGCCGGCGGGGACGTCGTACATCGGGATGTCCTTGGCGTCGCAGCGGCCGGCCTCGAAGTAGTCGCAGCGGGGGCCGAAATTGCAGCCCGGCGGGCGCTCGTGCGGCAGGGGGAAGTTGCCGGGGATGGCGACGAGCGGGCGCGAGGTCTTGTTCGCCGTGGGCAGGGGGATCGAGCGGAACAGGGCCTGGGTATAGGGGTGCTTCATGTCGTCGAACACGTCGGCGATGCGGCCCGTCTCCACCGCCTCCCCGGAATACATGACGCACAGGCGGTCGCAGGTCTCCAGGATGAGGCCCAGGTTGTGCGAGATGAACAGCATCGAGGTGCCGTACTTGACGCCGAGCTCCTTCACGAGCTGGACGATCCCGGCCTCGACCGTGACGTCGAGCGCGGTGGTCGGCTCGTCGAGGATGAGCAGGGCGGGCTTCGACATCAACGCCATGGCGATGACGATGCGCTGCTGCTGGCCGCCGGAGAGCTGATGGGGGTAGCTCTCCAGGATGCGCTCGGGGTCCGGGAGCTTTACGTCGGTCACGACCTGGAGGGCCATGGCGCGGGCGTCCTCGGCGGAGGTGCCCTCGTGGATCATCGGCACCTCCATGAGCTGCCGGCCGATCCGCATGGCGGGGTTCAGGGAGGCCATTGGCTCCTGGTAGATCATCGCGATCTCGGAGCCACGGATGCCGCGCAGCTCCTCGGCGGACATGGCGCCGAGGTCGCGGCCCTTGAACTTGATCGAGCCGCCGACGATCTTCCCATTGACGCCAAGGTCTTGCATGACGCCGAGCGCGACGGTGGACTTGCCGCAGCCGGATTCGCCGACGAGGCCCATCGCCTCTCCGGGCATGACCTTGCAGGAGAAGTCCATGACCGCCGGGATCTCCCGCAGGCGGGTGAAGAAGCTGATCGAGAGGGCGTCGATCTCCAGGATGGGGCCGTCATAGGCGTTCGCGGCGCGGGCGGCGGCGGCGGGATCGGCGGCCGGGGCGGTCATCGTGTCGGTCATCGGGGGGTCCCTTCGGACAAGTATTTCCTACGTCACCGGGGATGCGCATCCCATGCACGGGCCATGCACATCCCATGCGCATGGCCCGTGCGGTCCGGTCATCAATCCCTCAGGCTCTCCTCGCGCAGGCCGTCGGCCAGCAGGTTCAGGCCGAGGACCAGGCTCATCAGCGCGAGCGCGGGCGGCAGGGCCGGGTGGAGGTAGATGGAGAGCAGCTTGCGCCCGTCGTTGATCGTGGAGCCCCAGTCGGGGGATTCGGGCGAGAGGCCGAGGCCGAAGAAGCCGAGCGTGCCGAGGAGGATCGTCGTGTAGCCGATCCGCAGGCAGAAATCGACGATGAGGGGGCCGCGCGCGTTGGGCAGGATCTCCCACAGCATGATGTACCACGCGCCCTCGCCCCGGGTCTGGCCGGCGGCCACGTAGTCCCGGGATTTGATGTCGAGCACGATGCCGCGCACGATCCGGAACACGGTGGGCGAGTTCACGAACACGACCGAGACGAACACCACCAAGAGGTTCCCCGGCATCGAGATGATGCCGAGCGGGTCCGCGTCCCAGGCGATGCCGAGATAGAACCAGCCGCCGATCAGCACCGTCACCGCGATGTAGATGTTCCGCTTCCGGGGGTCGGTGTGGAACCGGCTGTTGAAGAGGATGACGAGGAACACGATCGGGAAGAGGAAGAGGACCGCCGCCATGTAGATCGGGATGCCCGTCTCCACGATCTCGGGGGTGACGAGGAGATAGAAGAGCAGGATCACCGGGAAGGCCAGGATGAGGTTGGCCAGGAAGCTCAGGAAGGTGTCCAGCTTGCCGCCGTAATAGCCCGCCGGCAGGCCCAGGACGATGCCGACCATGAAGGCGAAGAGGGTGGCGAAGGGGGCGATCTTGATCACCTCCCAAGAGCCCTCGACCATGCGGGAGAAGACGTCCCGCGCGAGGTTGTCGCCGCCCAGGAGGTAGTAGGGGTAGAGCCCGTCCTCGAGCGCGTTCGGCACCGCCGCGCCCGGCGGCTCGTTCTTGAGGCCCGAGACCTGCAGCAGCGCGCCATGGGTGACGACGAAGCCCATCGCCCCGAAGATCGCGGTGTAGACCCAGAACATGACGAGGCCGAAGCCGATCATGCCGATCGGGCTGTCGAAGAGCTTGCCGTAGAGGCCGAGCCGCCGCTTGAAGACGATGGAGACGGCGAAGGTGGCGATCAGCGCGATCCAGACCGGCAGGAAGCGGCCCAGGATGCGGATGGTGATCTCAAGAAAGCCGATCGGTTCCATGTCAGCGGACTCCTGTGATGGCGAGGACGGGCACGGTCATGCCATCCGGATCCGGGGGTTGAGGTAGACGTAGCCGATGTCGGAGATGAGCTGCGTCACCAGGACGACGACCACGGCGACGACGGAGCAGCCCAGCAGCAGCTCGATGTCGTTGTTGGAGGCGGCGGCGACCAGCGTCCAGCCGAAGCCCTTATAGTTGAACAGCGTCTCCACGATCACGACGCCGTTCAGGAGCCAGGGGAACTGCAGCATGATGACCGTGAACGGCGCGATGAGCGCGTTGCGCAGCGCGTGCTTCATGACGATGTCGCGGAAGGCGACGCCCTTGAGGCGGGCGGTGCGGATGTACTGCGCGGTCATCACCTCGGTCATCGAGGCGCGCGTCATGCGGGCGATGTAGCCCATGCCGTAGAGCGCGATGGTGAGGACTGGGAGGAAGAAGTTCTCGAAGTTGGCGTCCTCCATGGCGGAGGTCGCGGTGCCCTTGAACCATTTGAGGCCCACCGCCGAGGAGGCGAAGATCGCGATGAAGAGGACGCCGGAGACGTATTCGGGCGTCGCCGTGGTGGCGATGGAGAAGGTGGAGAGGGAGCGGTCGAGCTTGGAGCCCTCCTTCATGCCGGCGAGGACGCCGACGATGAGGGCGGAGGGGACCATGAGGACCATGACCCAGAACATCAGCTTGCCGGTGAGGGCGAGGCGCTTGGCGATGATCTCCCCGGCGCCTTCGCGGAAGACGGTGGAGTAGCCCCAGTCGCCCTGCAGGACGCCGCAGAAGGTGGGCGCGGCGTCGACGGTGGAGATGTCGGCCCGGCCGTCGAAGCAGCGGCCGGTGTAGATGGCGGGCGCCTCCGCGGTGGCGGGGACCACCTCGAAGACGTGGCCGGGCAGGACGCCGAGCCACTGGCCGTACTTGACGGGCAGGGGCTGGAGGTAGCCCTGCCGCTGGAGGAGGGAGGTGACCTCGGCGTCCGACATGCGGACGTTGCCCTGCGACTTCGCGAGCTTCTCGAGGTTGGGATAGAGGTTGGTCAGGAAGAAGACGATGAAGGTCAGGCAGATCGCGGTGAGGATCATGACCCCGACCCGGCGGAGGATGAAGAGGCCCATGGCTGTCCCTTTTGGCGGCCGGGGCCGTCCCGTCACGGGAGGCCCCGCGCGGCGCGCCGTCCCGTGACGGCATCCCCCCGCGTGGTCGTGAGGGGGCCGCCGGACGTGCCGGCGGCCCCGGAGGCGCGGCCCGCCTAGGCGGCGAAGCCGAGCTGGTAGAGGTGGATCTCGTAGGTCGGGTGCATCTTCGCGCCGACGACCTCCGGGGTGTGGTGGCGGTAGACCGACTGCCAGAACGGGATGATCGAGACGCCGTCCTCCTGCATGAGGATCTCGATCTTCTCCATCACGACGCGGCGGGAATCGGCGTCGATGATGCCCATCGCCTCGGCGAGGAGGCTGTCGAACTCCTCGGAGGCGTAGCCGCTCTCGTTCCAGGCCTCGCCGGAGCGGTAGGCCAGCGCCAGGACCTGCACGCCGAGCGGGCGCTGGTTCCAGTTGGTGGAGCTGAACGGGTAGTTGGCCCAGTCGTTCCAGAACGTGCTGCCGGGCAGGATCGTGCGCTTGACCTTGATGCCGGCGTCGCGGAGCTGGGCGGCGACGGCGTCGGTGGTGTTCTTGCGCCAGTCGTCGTCGATGGAGAAGAGCTCGTGCTCGTAGTCGGCCATGCCGGCCTCCTCCATCAGCGCGAGGGCGCCGGCGGGGTCGAAGGGCACGGGCGGCACGTCGGCCCATTCGGGGTGCAGCGGGGCGACGTGGTAGTTCGCCGCCGGGATGCCGAGGCCGGAATAGCCGAGCTCCAGCAGGATGTTGTTGTCGACCGCCATCTGGAGGGCGCGGCGGACGCGGGCGTCCGCGTAGGGCTGCATCCCGTCGACGGTGGCCTGCTGGTTGGGCCGGATGCAGATGGTGTTGGCGGTCACGGCCTCCGAGCGGGTCAGGCCGATGGCGTCCATGATCTCCACGAACTCGCCGACCGACTCGTAGGTCATGTCGATCTCCTCGGCCTCGAAGGCCGCGAGCCAGGCCGACGGGTCGGTGCCGTAGTCGATGAACTCGACCCGGTCGAGATAGGGGCCGCCCCAGCCCTCGGCCTCGGTGCCCCACCAAGTATGGTCCTCGTTCAGGACGAGCACGCCCTTCACGCCGACCTCGAAGCTCTCGGGCAGGTAGGGGCCGGTGCCGATGGCCTGGCCCTCGCCGGTGAAGTCGCCGTTGTCGTAGCTCGAGTGGACGATGGCGGCGGGGTAGTCGGTCACGTTGGCGATGAAGGCGATGTCGCCGGAGGGGAGGTTCAGACGGACGGTCATGTCGTCCACGATCTCGATCACGCCGTCCTTGGCCACGTTGGTCTCGGGGTCGACCATGTCGCCCATGCGCGAGGCCATCGAGTTGCCCTCGACGGACTTGTCGCACCAGCGGGCGATGTTGTCGGCCACGTCCTGGGCGGTGAACGCGTCGCCGTTGTTCCAGGTCACGCCGGGGCGGACTTTGAGGGTGTAGACGGTCGCGTCGTCGTTCACCTCCCAGCTCTCGAGGAGCATGCCGCGGATGGTGCCGTCGACCTGGAACTCGGCCAGGTACTCGAGCCAGCCGCGGCCGAAATTGGCGATCTGGCTCCAGTCCCAGGTGCGCGGATCCTTGAGCGGGCGCACGTCCTGCTGGATGCGCATGGTGCCGCCGGACGCGATCGCGGCCTGGGCGTGGGCGGGCTGCGCCACGCCGATCAGGGCGTAGGCCCCGGCGGCCGAGACGCCCAGCGCGGTGGTGCGGGTCAGGAACTCGCGGCGGTCGATCTTGCCGGCGAGGTGGTCGGCGGCCTGCTGCAGCGCGGCGGGGTGCACGGTCCCGGTGCTCGGTGTCTGATGGATCGTCATGTCGTCGTCCCTTCCCTTGCCGGGCCCCGCTCGCCGCGATGGGCGGGGGCCTCGGTCATGTCTTGCGGGGCGTCGTCGCCCCGGACGCCCGCATGAGGGACCAGATGCCCGGCATCGTCAACGGCGGTTTACGCCCGGGGAGTTCCCAATCGCGACATCAGCCCGGTCCGATCGCGACATCGGCCGCGGCGGCGGCGGGCAGGCTCCGCCAGCCGGCCATGCGCGCGCGGAACCACGTGCGCTGGCGTTTGGCGTATCGGCGGGTGGCGATCACGGCCGCGTCGCGGGCGCGCTCCAGGGGGAGATCGCCGCGCAGATGGGCGACCAGCTCGGCCGCGCCGATCGCCCGGATCGCGGGCAGCCCGGCGGCGACCGCCTCGTCCCAGAGCGGCAGGAGGGCGCGCGCCTCCTCCAGGGCGCCGCCGGCGAGCATCGCGTCCATCCGGGCGGCGATGCGCGGGGTCAGCCAGTCCCTGGGCGCGTTGAGGACGATGGGGGACGCGTCCGCGAGGGGCAAAAGGGGCGGGGGCGTCGCGTCCTGCCAGCTCGGCGAGGCCGCGCCCGGTGGCGCGCAGCACCTCCCAGGCGCGCAGCACGCGGGCGGGGTTGGCGCGGTCGATGCGCGCCGCGGTCGCGGGGTCGAGCTCGGCGAGGAGGGCGGGCAGGCCCGCCTCCCGCAGGCGGGCGCGGGCCTCGTCCCGGACGGCGCGGGGGACGGGCGGGATGTCGGCCAGCCCTTCGGTGAGGGCGGCGAAGAGGAGGCCGCTGCCGCCGACGATCACCGGCGCGGGGCGCAGGGCGAGGAGGGGCGCCACCTCCCGCAGCCAGTGCCCGGTGGAGTGGGGCGCGCGCCAGGGGACGTGGCCGTAGAGATGGTGGGGCGCGGCCGCCTCCTCGGCGGCGCTCGGCCGGGCGGTCAGGACGCGCCAGCAGGAGTGGACCTGGAGCGCGTCGGCGTTGACGATCGCGCGGCCCTGCGCGCGCGCGAGGCGCAGAGCGAGCGCGCTCTTGCCGCTCGCGGTGGGCCCGGCGATCAGGACCGGGCGGCCGGGGGGCGCGTCCAGCCTGCCCGGATCGGCGCCGTCCGGCATCGCGCCCTCCTCTCCCGACTCGTCCGGCGTTGATCCCGGCGCCGGTTTTCGGGCATGGACCGCCCGGACGCCAGAGCCGGCGCCGCAGCCCCCCGGGAGAGACGCCATGGCCGACGCGCAGATCGCCGCGAAGGGTGCCGCCGCGCCCCGATTCTCCCGCGTGATGCTCAAGATCAGCGGCGAGGCGCTGATGGGCGACCTCGGCTACGGGCTGCACCCGCCCACCGTGGAGCGGATCGCGCGGGAGGTGGTGTCCGTCCGGGACATGGGGGTGGAGGTGTGCCTGGTGATCGGGGGGGGCAACATCTTCCGCGGGCTCAGCCTCTCGGCGCAGGGGATGGAGCGCACGACGGGCGACTACATGGGGATGCTGGCGACGATCATGAACGCGCTGGCGATGCAGTCGGCGATCGAGGAGACGGGCGCGCATTGCCGGGTGATCAGCGCGCTTACGATCAACGAGGTGGCCGAGCCCTACATCCGCCGCCGCGCCGTGCGGCACCTCGAGAAGGGGCGCATCTGCATCTTCGCGGCGGGGACGGGGAACCCCTACTTCACGACCGACACCGGGGCGACGCTGCGCGCGAGCGAGATGCATTGCGAGGCGGTGTTCAAGGGGACCAAGGTGGACGGGGTCTACGACAAGGACCCCAAGATGCATGCCGACGCCGTGCGCTACGAGACGATCACCTATGACGAGGTGCTGGCCCGGCACCTGGGCGTGATGGACGCCACCGCGATCGCGCTGGCGGCGGAGAACCGGCTGCCGATCATCGTCTTCTCCCTCGACGAGCCGGGGGGGTTCCGCGGGATCCTGGAGGGGCGGGGGACCTATACGACCGTCGGCGGCTAGGGGCCGGCGGACCCCGCGCGTTGCGGGCGGCGCCGCCAACGGGTATCCCCGCGCCGGAGCGCGCACCGCAACGGACCGAGGCCGGACATGAGCGAGACCGAGATCGAGATCGACACCGCGGACCTGCAGAAGCGGATGGACGGCGCGCTGGCGGCGATGCGGGGCGAGTTCACCGCGCTGCGGACCGGGCGGGCGAGCGCGTCGATGCTCGACAACGTGATGGTGCCGGCCTACGGGGTGCCCACCCCCCTCAACCAGATCGCGAGCATCAACGTGCCCGAGCCGCGCATGCTCTCGGTCAGCGTCTGGGACAAGCAGAACGTGAACGCCGCCGACAAGGCGATCCGCAACGCGGGGCTCGGCCTCAACCCGGTGATGGACGGCACGACCCTCCGCCTGCCGGTCCCCGAGCTCAACGAGGAGCGGCGGCGGGATCTGTCCAAGATGGCCGGCGGGCACGCGGAGGCCGCGCGCGTCGCGATCCGCAACGTGCGCCGCGACGGGATGGAGAGCATCCGCAAGGCCAAGGCCGCGGGCATGTCCGACGACGACGCCAAGCTCTGGGAAGGCGAGGTCCAGGAGATGACGGATTCGCACATCAAGGCGGTGGACGGAGCGCTGGAGACGAAGCAATCCGAGATAATGCAGGTCTGACCGCCGGATTGGCGCCGCATTCCGGCGTGAGGAGGCGGAGGCGGAGATTAACGAGCGGCGGGATTCGACCATGACATCGACCAATGCGATCCACGCGCCGAGGGCCGGCGGCCCCGGCCACGTCGCCATCATCATGGACGGGAACGGCCGCTGGGCCACGCAGCGGGGGCGCCCGCGGATCGTGGGCCACCACGCCGGCGCGCAGAGGGTGCGGCAGATCGTGCGCGCCTGCCCGGGGGTCGGGGTCAAGCACCTGACGATCTTCGCCTTCTCGACGGAGAACTGGCGGCGCACGCAATCGGAGGTGGCGGGGCTGATGAGCCTCTTCCGGCGCTACATCCGCCGCGAGGCGCGCGCGCTCTTCGAGGAGGGCACGCGGGTGCGCTTCATCGGCGACCGGGTGCGGCTCGACGACAAGCTGGTCGCGCTGATGGACGAGCTCGAGCTGCTGACCTCGGGGAACGACCGGGTGCACCTGACGATCGCGCTCAACTACGGGGGGCGCGACGAGGTGGCGCGCGCGACGCGACGGCTGGCCTACGACGTGCGCGACGGCGTGCTCGACCCCAAGGACGTGGACGACGAGACGTTCACCCGCTATCTCGACACGCGCTATCTGCCCGACCCCGACCTGGTGATCCGCACCTCCGGCGAGGCGCGCATCTCCAACTTCCTGCTGTGGCAGTCGGCCTATGCGGAATACGAGTTCGTCGACACGCTCTGGCCGGATTTCACGGCCGAGGAGTTCGGGCGCGTGGTCCGCGGCTACGGCGCGCGCGAGCGGCGGTTCGGCGGCGTGGGGCGCCGGCGGCGCCGGCGGCCTGAGCGCGGTGCCGGGCGAATCCCCCACGGGCGAGGCGCCGGACCGCTGGGGCGACCTCGCGCTGCGCTTCGGGGTGGCGAGCGTGATCGGGCTGCTGGCTCTGGCGGCGCTGGCGGTCGGGGGCTGGGTGTTCCGGATCGCGATCGCGGGGATCTGCGCGGTGATGATCTGGGAGATCGCGCGCATGCTCTCGGACGGGCCGGCCGTGCGGCGCATGCGCGAGGTGCCCACCCGGCGGGACGTGGGGCCGGCGAAGGGCGCGGGGCCCTTGATCCTAGCGGGGCTGGGGGGCGGCGCCCTGCTGGCGGCGTTCGTGCTGCCGCCGGGGTTCGCGCTGCCGATCCTGCTGGCGCCGGGGATCGCGGCGATCAGCCTCCTGCAGCACAATCGCAGCGTGTTCATGCCGTTCGGCGTGGCGATCCTCTTGGCGGGGTGGGGGCTGTCGGACCTCCGGGTCACGTTCGGGTTCGAGTGGATGCTGTGGCTCGCGCTCGTGGTGATCGCGACGGACGTGTTCGGGTATTTCGCCGGCAAGCAGTTCGGGGGGCCGAAGTTCTGGCCCAAGGTGTCGCCCAAGAAGACGTGGTCGGGGACCATCGCGGGATGGGTCGCGGCGGCGGCGGTGGGCGCGGCGTTCTGGGCGGCGATGGACGTGAGCGCGCAGATCATCGGCATCTCGGTCGCGCTCAGCATGGCGAGCCAGATGGGCGACATCGCCGAGAGCGCGGTGAAGCGGAAGATGGGGGTCAAGGACAGCTCCTCGCTCCTGCCGGGGCATGGGGGCGTGTTCGACCGGTTCGACGGGATGCTGGGCGCGGCGCTGCTCCTCCTGATCGTGGAATCGGTGGTGGACTTCCCGCCGGTGCCGGTGCCCGGCCGCGCCCGGCGATCGTCGTGGCGGAGTGCCGTGCGCCGGATCGCGATCCTCGGCTCGACGGGCTCGGTCGGGGTGCAGGCGCTCGACGTCGTCTCGCGCTGGGACTGGGAGGTCGCGGCCCTGACCGGGGGGCGCAACGTGGCCCGGCTCGCGGAGCAGGCGCTCGAGCATCGGCCCGGCCTCGTGGTGACGGCCTTCGAGGAGGCCCTGCCGGAGCTGCGCGCGGCGCTGGCGGGCAGCGGGCTGCGCGTGGAGGGGCCGGACGCGCTCGGGGCGGCGGCGGCGCTGCCGGACGGGGTGACGCTCAACGGGATCGTGGGGTCGGCGGGGCTGGCGCCGTCCTTGGCGGCGGTGCGGGCGGGCGGCACGCTCGCGCTCGCCAACAAGGAGAGCCTGGTCGCGGCGGGGCAGCTCCTGATGGGCGAGGCGGCGGCGCACGGGGCGACGGTCCTGCCGGTGGACAGCGAGCATTCGGCGGTGTTCCAGGCCCTCGCGGGGGAGGATCTGGCGGCGGTCGAGCGGATCGTGATCACCGCGTCGGGCGGGGCGTTCCGCGACTGGCCGGTCGAGCGGCTCGCGCGGGCGAGCGTGGCGGACGCGAGCGCGCACCCCAACTGGGACATGGGGCAGCGGATCACGATCGATTCGGCGTCGATGTTCAACAAGGCGCTCGAGGTGATCGAGACGCGCGAGTTCTTCGGCGTGGACCCGGGCGCGATCGAGGTGGTGATCCACCCCCAGAGCCTCGTGCACGCGCTGGTCGGCTTCCGCGACGGGGCGATGATGGCGCATCTGGGCCCGCACGACATGCGCCACGCGATCGGGTTCGCCCTCGCCTGGCCGGAGCGGGGGCCGCTGCCGGTCGAGCGGCTCGACCTGGCGGCGATCGGGCGGCTCGACTTCGCGGCGCCCGACGAGGGGCGCTGGCCGGCGCTGCGCCTGGCGCGCGAGGTGATGGCCGCGCGCGGCCGGGCGGGCGCGGCGTTCAACGCGGCCAAGGAGGCGGCGCTGGACGCGTTCATCGGCGGGCGCGTCGCCTTCCCGCGCATGGCGGAGGTCGTGGAGGAGGTCCTGGAATGGGCATCGGGGCAACCCGGCTTCGCCGCACCCGTGGGAAGCCTTGATGACGCGCTGGCCATGGACCAGATGTGTCGCGAACGGGCCACGGCCATCGCGGGGGGCGCGGCATGATCGACACGATCCTGAACGGCACGGGCGGGCTCCTGTGGACGCTGGCGGCCTTCGTCGTCGCGCTCTCGGTGATCGTCGCGGTGCACGAGTACGGGCATTACATCGTCGGGCGGCTGACGGGGATCGGGGCGGAGGTGTTCTCGGTCGGGATGGGGCCGGTGATCTTCTCGCGCACGGACCGGCGGGGCACGCAGTGGCAGGTCGCGGCGCTGCCGGTGGGCGGCTACGTGAAGTTCAAGGGCGACGCGAACGCGGCCTCGGTCGGGGCGGCGGAGGGGGCGGGCGATCCGTCCGTCGCGGGCACGACGATGCAGGCCGCGCCCCTCTGGGCGCGGGCGGCGACGGTCGCGGCCGGGCCCGCGTTCAACTTCGTCATGGCGATCGCGATCTTCGCCGGGATGGCGCTCTGGGAGGGCGAGGTCGCGGACCCGCTCACGGTCGGGGAGATGCGCGCCCAGGGGGACCTGCTGCCCGGCGACGTCCTGCTGGCGGTCGAGGGGCGCGAGATCGCGACGCTCGGGGACCTGCGCGGCGGAGATGCCCTGCCGACGGACCGGGCTCTGACGTGGACGGTGGAGCGCGGCGGCGCGGTGCGCGAGGTCGCGGGGCCGCACCCGTTCCCGCCGGTGGTGACGGCGGTCTCGCCGCTCTCGGCGGCGGCGGAGACGGACATCCGCGAGGGCGACCTCATCGTGTCGATGGACGGCGCGGCGGTGGAGACGTTCGACGAGCTGCGCGCGCTGGTGGGCGCGTCCGAGGGGCGGGCGATCACGCTGGGCGTGGTGCGGGAGGGCGAGGCGTTCGAGGCGACGCTCACGCCGCGGCGCACGGACATCCCCCAGCCGGGCGGCGGGTTCGAGACGCGCTGGCTCGCGGGGATCGTCGGCGGGCTCGCCTTCGAGCCGGCGACGGTGCGCATGGGGCCGATCGACGCGCTGGCGAGCGGCGCGCGGCAGTTGTGGTTCCTCATCGGGTCCTCGCTCGACGGGCTCTGGTCGATCGTCACGGGGGCGATCTCCTCTTGCAACCTGTCGGGGCCGATCGGGATCGCGGAGGCGTCCGGCGCGATGGCGTCCGAGGGGGCGCGGGACTTCGTCTACTTCCTGGCGATGCTGTCGGCGGCGGTGGGGCTCATCAACCTCTTCCCGGTGCCGGTGCTCGATGGCGGGCACCTCGTGTTCCACGCCTACGAGGCGGTGCGCGGGCGGCCGCCCTCCGACAAGGCGCTTCGGGTGCTGATGGCGGGCGGGCTGGCGGCGATCCTGACGCTGATGGCGTTCGCGGTGACGAACGACCTGTTCTGTCCCTGATGGGGGCGGGGCACGCCCGTTTTGACAGGACCATCGGCAGCCGGTAGGCGTCTTGCGGGGCCGCCTCGCGCGTGCCGGTGACAGGGACGGGGGACCCGATGGTCGAGAAGCGCAAGCCGCGCCGCGCGCGGGCGGCGAGGGCCCTTCGGGCGGCGTCCCTGGGACTGGTCGCGGCGGTGGCGGTGCCGGCGGTGCCGACCTGGACCGGGCCCGCCTGGGCGCAGGCGTTCCGCTTCGACGACGTGCGGATCGAGGGCAACGCGCGCATCGAGCCGGCGACGATCCTGACCACCGCGGGCATTCCCCGCGGGCGGACGGTGAGCGCGGCGGAGGTGAACGCGGGGCTGCAGAACCTCCTGCGGTCGGGGCTCTTCGAGTCGGTCGAGGTGGAGCCGCGGGGCGGCACGCTGGTGATCCGCGTGGTCGAGAACCCGGTCATCGGGGTCATCTCCATCGAGGGGAACCGGCGGCTCGACGACGAGGCGCTGGCCACGGTCCTGCGCTCGCAGGAGCGGCGGGTGTTCGATCCGGCGCTGGCCGAGGCCGACGCCGAGGCGATCGCCGCGGCCTACCGGCAGGAGGGGCGCCTCTCGGCGCAGGTGCGGCCGCGGATCATCCGGCGGGACCAGGGCCGGGTGGACCTCGTGTTCGAGGTCGACGAGACCCGGGTGGTCGAGATCGAGCGCCTGAGCTTCGTGGGCAACCGGGCCTATAGCGACCGCCGCCTGCGCCGCGTCCTCGAGACCAAGCAGGCGGGGCTCCTGCGCGTGCTGGTGGGGCGCGACCGGTTCGTGCCCGAGCGGATCGAGTTCGACCGGCGCGTCCTGACGGATTTCTACCGCGACCGGGGCTATGCCGATTTCGAGGTGCTGTCGGTCAACTCCGAGCTCAGCCGCGAGCGCGACGGCTTCTTCGTGACGTTCAACGTGCGCGAGGGGCAGCAGTTCAGGCTCGGCGACGTGGACGTGGTCTCGGAGATCGCGGGGCTGGACGCGGCGGCCTTCGCGCAGGAGGTCGAGGCGCGGCGCGGAGCGATCTACTCGCCGCTCCTGATCGACGGGAACATCGAGCGGCTCGAGCGCCTTGCGACGCGCCAGGGGCAGAGCTTCGTCCGGGTGGAGCCGCGCATCGACCGCAATCCGCGCGCCGGAACCCTCGACGTGACGTTCGCCCTGGTGCGGGGGCCGCGCCTCTTCGTGGAGCGCATCGACATCGAGGGCAACGCGACCACGCTCGACCGGGTCGTGCGGCGGCAGTTCGACACCGTGGAGGGCGACCCGTTCAACCCGCGCGCGGTGCGCGAGGCGGCGGCGCGGATCCGGGCGCTCGGCTTCTTCCGCGACGTGGCGATCGACACGCGCCAGGGCTCGGCGCCCGATCAGGTCCTGGTCGACGTGGACGTCGAGGAGCAGGAGACCGGCTCGCTCACCTTCGGCGGGGCGTATTCGGCGGAATCCGGGTTCGGCCTCTCGCTGGGGTTCCAGGAGCGCAACTTCCTCGGCCGGGGGCAGACGGTGGCGTTCTCGCTCTCGACGACCTCGGACAACAACAACAGCGCGATCAGCTTCTACGAGCCGGCGCTGCTCGGCCGGGACCTGGGGTTCCGGGCGCGCGCGTTCTACCGGACCTCGGACAGCTTCAACGCCGATTTCGACACCGAGGAGGGGGGCGTCTCGGCGGCGCTCGACTTCCCGGCGGGGCGCTACCGGCGGATCGCGGTGCGCTACTCGCTCGGGTTCACGAACCTGAGCCTCGATGACGACGACGACGACGATGGGGACGAGGACGATCTCGGCACCTCGCCCACGCTCCTGGCGGAGGCCGAGCGGGGCAGCGAGATCGAGAGCGCAGTGGGATACACACTCAGCTACGACACGCGGGGCACGGGCCTCAATCCGGACGCGGGCGTGTTCCTGAGCTTCGGGCAGGATTTCGCGGGCGTGGGCGGGGACGCGCAGTTCGTCCGCTCGCGCGTGACCGCCTCGGCCGAGACGCGCCTGCAGCGCAGCGACGTGTTCCTCAAGGCCGAGCTGGAAGGCGGGGTGATCAACCCGCTGAGCGATTACGAGACCCGGGTGACGGACCGGTTCTTCACGTCCAACTCCAACCTGCGCGGGTTCGAATCGCGCGGGATCGGGCCGCGGCAGGCGAACGACGAGGACGGCGACCCGCTCGGCGGGGACGCCTACATGACGGTGCGGTTCGACGCGAGCTTCCCCCTGCCGGTGCCGGAGGAGTACGGGCTCACGGGCGGGGCGTTCCTCGACCTGGGCTCGGTCTGGTCGCTCGACGCGGCGGCGGAGGGGGTGGATGACGGGTTCGACCTGCGCTCGGCGGCGGGCGTGTCCCTCATCGTGCGCTCCCCGATCGGGCCGCTGCGGTTCGACTTCTCGACCCCGATCGAGAAGGAGGATTACGACCGCGAGCAGAACTTCAACTTCTCGATCGCGACGACGTTCTGAAGGTGCGGCGGCTGGCCGTCGCGGCGGCGCTGACCGCGCTGGCCGGGCCCTGGCCCGCGGCCGCGCAGGAGGGGGGGTTCTCCCTCGGGCGGGCGACGCAGGGGCCGGCCGGCATCCTCGTGATCGACCGCGAGCGCGTGCTCGTGCGATCGCGGCAGGGCCAGGCGCGGCTGGCCGCGATCCGAGAGGCGGAGGCGGGCCTGGCGGCGGAGAACCGCGAGATCGAGGCGCGCCTGACGGCCGAGGAGGCGGACCTGGCCCGGCGGCGGCCGGACCTCGACCCGGACGCGTTCCGCGCCGAGGCGGACGATTTCGACCGGCGGGTCACCGCCCTGCGCCGGACGCAGGACGCCAAGACGCGCGCCCTTCTCGACCGGCGGGACGCCCTCGCGGACGGGTTCTGGGAGGAGGTCCTGCCGGTGCTGGGCGCGATCATGGCCGAGCGCGGCGCGGGGGTGATCCTCGACCGGGGGTCGGTGTTCCTCACGGCGGCGGAGGTGGACGTGACGTCCGAGCTCATCGCGCGGCTGGACGCGGCGGCCCCGGCCGGGGCGGCGCCTGGGGACTGACGCCCGGCTTGCCGGGCCGGTGGGGCGCGGCTAGGCAGGCCGCCACGCGAGGCGGCCGGGGAGACGGAGATGGACGAGGACGACGTGCGGGAGGTCCCGGCCGAGGCGGACATCCTGATGATCCGGCGCATCCTGCCGCATCGCTACCCGTTCCTCCTCGTCGACCGCGTGGTGGAGATCGAGGCGGACCGCGCCGCGACCGGGATCAAATGCGTGACCGCGAACGAGCCGCATTTCCAGGGGCATTTCCCGTCCCGCCCGATCATGCCCGGCGTCACCATCGTGGAGGCGATGGCGCAGACGGCCGGCGTGTTGGTGGGGCTCTCGCAGGGGCTGCTCGACACCGGGGCGCTGATCTACTTCATGTCGATCGAGCGGGCGAAGTTCCGGCGCATGGTCGGCCCCGGCGACGTGCTGCGCATGCGGGTGGAGGTGATCCGCCCGGGGCGCAAGGTCCTGAAGTTCCAGGGGCGCGCGACGGTGGAGGGCGAGCTCGCCGCGGAGGCGGAGTTCACCGCGATGATCGCGCGCGAGGGCGCGTGAGCGTCCACCCGGCGGCCGTGGTCGAGGCGGGCGCGACGATCGGGGAGGGGTGCCGGATCGGGCCCTTCGCGGTGATCGGACCGCAGGTGGTGCTGGGGGATCGCTGCGATGTGAAGCCGCATGCGGTGATCACCGGGGACACGCATCTGGGCGAGGGGTGCACCGTGTTCCCGGGCGCGGTGGTGGGCGAGGTGCCCCAGGACCTCAAATACGCGGGCGAGGCGACGCGGCTCAGGATCGGGGCGCGCAACGCGATCCGCGAGGGCGCGACGCTCAACATCGGGACCGCGGGCGGCGGGGGCGAGACGCGCGTGGGGGACGACAACCTCTTCATGACGGGCGCGCATGTGGGCCACGACGCCCGCATCGGATCGGGCTGCGTCTTCGCCAACCAGGCGGCGATCGCGGGCCATTGCGAGATCGGGGACGACGTGGTGGTGGGCGGGCTTTCGGGCGTGCACCAATGGGTGCGGGTCGGGCGGGGGGCCATCATCGGGGCGGTCACGATGGTGACCAACGACGTGATGCCCTACGCCCTCGTGCACGGGCCGCGGGGGGAGCTGGACGGGCTCAACCTCGTGGGGCTCAAGCGGCGCGGGGCCAGCCGGCCCGACATCTACGCGCTGCGGGCGGCCTACGCGATGCTCAAGCAGGGGGAGGGGTCGTTCATGGAGCGGACGGCCCGGCTGGCGGAGGAGACCGACAGCGCGATGGTGCGCGAAGTGTGCGACTTCATCCTGGCGGACACGGGCCGGCATTTCCTTGTGCCCAAGTAGCCCGGCCGCCGGGGCGCTCGGCATCCTGGCCGGGCGCGGCGCCCTCCCGCGGCGGATCGCGGAGGCCCGCGCGGCGCAGGGCGCGCCCTATCTGGTGATCGCGCTCGAGGGGTTCGCGGGGGAGTGGGCCGCCGACCATCCGCATGAGCGGGCGCCGATCACGGCGGTGGGCGCGATCCTCGCGGCGCTGCGGCGGGCGGGCTGCGCGCGGGTGGTGATGGCCGGGGGCGTGGCGCGGCCGCGGCTCGATCCGAGGGCGCTCGACGGAGCGGCGCTGCGCTGGCTGCCGCGGCTCCTGCCGGCGCTGGCGCGGGGGGACGACGCGCTCCTGCGCACGGTGCGCGGGCTCCTGGAGGCGGAGGGGCTGACCCTGGTGGCGGCGGAGGAGGTGATCGACCTGCGCGCCGGCGCCGGGGTGCTGGGCGCGCGGCGGCCGGGGGCGCGGGACGCGGCGGATGCCGAGCGGGGGGAGGCGGTGCTGGCGGCGCTGGCGGCGCTCGACGTGGGGCAGGCGGCGGTGGTGGCCTCGGGGCGCGTCCTGGGGATCGAGACGGTGCAGGGGACGGACGCGCTCCTGGACTTCGTCGCTCGGACGCGGGACACTCTCGGCCAGGGCGCGGATGGCGGGGTTCTGGTGAAGCGGGCGAAGGCGGGGCAGGACCTCACGATGGACGCGCCCGCGGTCGGGCCGGAGACGGTGCGCGCCGCGGCGGCGGCCGGGCTGCACGGCATCGCCGTGGAGGCCGGGGCGGTGCAGGTGATCGACCCGGAGGCGGCGGTCGCGGCGGCGGACGCGGCGGGGCTGTTCCTCTGGGGGCGGCCGTGAAGCTGTTCCTCGTCGCCGGCGAGGCGTCCGGCGACGCGCTCGGGGCGGCGCTGCTGGGCGGGATCGACGCGCTGGCGCCCGGCACGGGGCGGATGGGCGTGGGCGGCGCGCAGATGACGGCGCGGGGCATTGTGAGCCTCTTTCCGATGGACGAGCTGTCGGTGATGGGCCTGGTCGAGGTGCTGCCGCGCTACCGGGCGCTCAAGCGGCGGATCGCCGAGGTCGCGGAGGCCGCGATCGAGGGCGGCGCGGACGCGCTGGTGACGATCGACAGCCCGGATTTCTGCCTGCGCGTGGCCAAGCGGGTCAAGGCGGCGCGGCCCGACATGCCGGTGATCCACTACGTCGCGCCCTCGGTCTGGGCGTGGCGGCCGGGGCGCGCGGCGCGGATGGCGCGCCATGTCGACCATGTGCTCGCGCTCCTGCCGTTCGAGCCGCCCTACATGGAGGCGGCGGGCATGACCTGCGATTTCGTCGGCCATCCGGCGGCGCAGCAGGACCTGGCCAGCGCGGAGGAGATCGCGCTCTTCCGGCGGACGCGGGGGGTGGGGACGGGCGCGTTCCTCATCTTGCCGGGATCGCGGCGGGGGGAGATCGCGCGGCTGGGGCCGATCTTCGGGATCGCGGCGTCCCTTGTGCTGCAGGGGCGGCCGGACCTGACGCCGGTGGTGCCGGTCGCGCCGGGGCGGCTGCGCGAGGCGCGCGAGATGGCCTCGCGCTGGACGTTCGACCCGATCCTGGTCGACATGTCGGACCCCGAATCCCGGCGCGCGGCCTTCGGCGCCGGCACCGTGGCGCTCGCGGCGTCGGGAACGGTGAGCCTCGACCTGGCGCGGGCGGGGGTGCCGATGGTGGTCGCCTACGACGTGCATCCGGTCAGCCGCTTCGTGATGCGGCGCATGGCGCGGGTGGACACGGTGACGCTGGTGAACCTCGTCTCGGAGACGCGGGCGGTGCCGGAGTTCATAGGGGCGGACTGCACGCCGGGGCGGATCGCGCCGGCGGTCGCGCGCGCGGCGCGCGGGGATCCGGCCCAGGCCGAGGCGATGCGCCTGACGATGGAGCGGCTGGGCGCGGACGGCGAGGCGCCAGGGATGCGGGCGGCGCGGTCGGTGCTGTCGGCGGTGGAGCGGCTGACGGCGCGCTAGCGCGTGATCCAGCCGCCGCCCAGGACGCGCGTGCCCTCGGGGGCGTAGAACACGCAGGCCTGGCCGGGCGACACGCCGGCCTCCGGGGCGATGAGCTCGACCTCGGCGCGGCCGCCGGACACGCGCAGGACGGCCTCCCGCGGGGGGCGGGTCGAGCGGATCTTCACGGCGATCTCGTGGGTGCCCTCGAGGGGCGCGTCGCCGAGCCAGTTCACGTCCCCGAGGGGCACGCGGCTGGCGGAGAGCATCTCCCGCGGGCCGACGACGACCTGGCGCGCCACCGCGTCCAGGCGCACGACGTAGAGCGGCTCGTCGAGCCCGCCGATCCCGAGGCCGCGGCGCTGGCCGATCGTGTAGCCGATGACGCCGGGATGGGCGCCGAGGACGCGGCCGTCGGCATGGACGATCTCTCCCGGCTGGGCGGCGCCGGGGCGCAGGCGCTCGATGACCGTCGCGTAGTCGCCGTCCGGGACGAAGCAGATGTCCTGGCTGTCGGGCTTGTCGGCGACGGGCAGGCCGTGCCTCGCGGCGAGGGCGCGGGTCTCGGCCTTGGAGGCGAGGTGGCCGAGGGGGAAGCGGAGGTAGTCGAGCTGGGCCTGCGTGGTGGAGAAGAGGAAGTAGCTCTGATCGCGGACGGGGTCGGCGGCCATGTGCAGCTCGGCGCGCCGGGCGCCGGGGCGTCGGCGGATGTAGTGGCCGGTCGCCATGCAGTCGGCGCCGAGGTCGCGCGCGGTGCCCATGAGGTCGCGGAACTTGACGCGCTCGTTGCAGCGGATGCAGGGCACAGGGGTCGCGCCGCCGAGATAGGCGTCGGCGAACTCCTCCATCACGGCCTCGCGGAAGGCGCTCTCGTAGTCGAGGACGTAGTGCGGAAAGCCCATGCGCTCCGCGACGCGGGCGGCGTCCTGGATGTCCCGGCCGGCGCAGCAGGCGCCCTTGCGGGCGAGCGCGGCGCCGTGGTCGTAGAGCTGGAGCGTGACGCCGACGACGTCGTAGCCCTCCGCGGCGAGCTCGGCGGCGACGACGGAGCTGTCGACGCCGCCCGACATCGCGACGACGACGCGCGTGTCGGCCGGGGGCTTGGCGAAGCCGAGCGAGTTCAGGGCGGGGCGCGCGCCGTCTGGCATGGCCGGCTCTCCGGGGGGGTGCGGGTCCCGCCCACATAGTAAAATGCCCCGCATCCGCAAGCCGCACGTTCAGGCCCTGTTAATCCCCATCACGCAGGTGCGTGGCGGGGGCTATGCAGATGGAAGGGCCGGACATGGGCAAGCGAGCGAGCAAACCCCGCGGGGATGACGAGCTGCCGCCGGCCGGGACCGTGCGCTGGGTCGCGTCCCGCAAGGCCGCCGTGGTGGACGCGATCGCTCGGGACCGCCTGACGCGGGAGGAGGCGATCGCGCGCTACGCCCTCTCCGAGGAGGAGCTCGACGGGTGGATCGCGGCGGAGCAGGCGCATGGCGTCGACGCGCTGCGCGTCACGCGCATCAAGGCCTATCGCGATCCCGCCTCGGAGCCGCGGGCGGCCAACAACCACAGGTTGCCTTGAGCCCATCTTGTTAACCGGTAACGGTGCGTTAACGAATCATCGTGCACATTGGGTTGACGCCGCGATGCGGCCGGCCACGGGGCCAAGGCCCGCTTAGGGAGAGACCGACATGCGCATCCTTCTGGTGGAAGACGATCCGAACATGTCCCGCAGCATCGAGCTGATGCTGACCCATGCCAATCTGAACGTGTACACGACGGATCTGGGCGAGGAGGGGATCGATCTCGCCAAGCTCTACGATTACGACCTGATCCTCCTCGACCTGAACTTGCCGGACATGAACGGGCACGAGGTGCTGCGCCAGCTCAGGCTCGCGCGGGTGGACACGCCGATCCTGATCCTGACCGGCGAGGACGACACGGAGAACAAGATCCGCGGCTTCGGCTTCGGCGCGGACGACTACATGACCAAGCCGTTCCACCGGGAGGAGCTCGTCGCGCGGATCCACGCGATCATCCGGCGGTCCAAGGGGCATGCGCAGTCGGTCATCGTGACCGGCCGGGCGGCGGTGAACCTGGACGCCAAGACGGTGGAGGTGGACGGGCGGCCCGTGCACCTGACGGGCAAGGAGTACCAGATGCTGGAGCTCCTGAGCCTGCGCAAGGGGACGACGCTGACCAAGGAGATGTTCCTCAACCATCTCTACGGCGGTATGGACGAGCCCGAGCTCAAGATCATCGACGTGTTCATCTGCAAGCTGCGCAAGAAGCTCTCGGAGGCGACGGGCGGCCAGACCTATATCGAGACGGTCTGGGGCCGCGGCTACGTCCTGCGCGATCCGGTCGCGGATGCGGGCGAGGAACGCATGGCGCTCGGCGCCTGATCCGCGGCGCGCGGCCGCCGGACGCCGGGGGGTGCCTGTCGTCGGGGGTGCGCCCGGTCCGGAGGTGGCGCGTCGGGATTGATCGGGCCCGAAGCCGAGGCTAACGGGCGGCGGACGCGTCGGCGGTGAGCGCCGATGCGGAAGGCGGACGGAGGCACCGGGCCCGCCGATCCTGGGGGCCACGCCATTGACCGGCGGCGTGGCAGGCATGTGGTCGCGGGGAGGTGATGGAAGAGTTCGGACGGGGCCGGGCCGGGGGATGTCCGGTGCGCGGACGATCGGGGAAGGTCCCCGGAACGATCGAGGGCGTAGGGATATGCCGACCGCGGGCGTTCGCCCCGGCGCGGCCCGGGGCCCAGGAGCGCGGCTCGTGTCGAAAGCTCGGGGCCGTTGGATGATCGACCTTGCCCGCTCCTCCGCCCTGCGCCCGGGCGGCATGCTGCGTGAACGTCGGGGCGCGGGGCGGCGATCGGATCGCGGGCGCCGTGCACCTCCGAGGACGGCACGGCGATGCTGGACGGGCGAGGCGAGGCCGCGTTCGCCATGCCGACCGTGAGCGCTCGATCCGGCGCCACGGCCCCTCGGTCCATCGTATCGCGTCGGTGGGAGTGGATTTCATCGGGCGGGCGCGGTCGCCGGGCACGGGGCCGGGTGGGCGCGCGGCCGCTCGCGTCCGGAAGCCTGCGGAGGAGGCGGCCGGGGATGTGGACGGGCCCTTGATGCCGGTCGCCGGCGGCGGTGGTCCCGGAATGTCGGGCGGACGCCGCGGGATGGGACGCGGTCCGAGGGTGGCGGGGCGCCCCCCGCCGGCCGCGGCGGGGCCCGCCGGCGAACTGGACGGGGCGGTGCGTCGATCCTAGACGGTGCGCGGGCGCGTCGCGCCGGGAGGCGCCTGTGGCGGACGAGATCGCGGGGATGGACGAGGCGGCCGCGGCGGACGAGCTGTCCGCGCTGGCCAGGCGGCTGGCGGAGGCCGACATCGCCTACCACCAGGGCGACGCGCCCGTCATCGACGACGGCGCCTACGATGCCCTGCGGCGCCGATACGCGGAGATCGAGGCGCGATTCCCCGACCTCGCGCCGGCGGACGGGCCCACGGCCCGCGTGGGCGCGGCGCCGGCCGACGGGTTCGAGAAGCACCGGCACGCGGTGCGCATGCTCTCCCTCGCGAACGCGTTCTCGGAGGGCGACGTGGCCGAGTTCGCGGCGGGGATCCGGCGCTTCCTCGGCCTGGGGGCGGAGGGCGCGCTGGCCTTCACCGCCGAGCCGAAGATCGACGGGCTGTCGCTCGCGCTGCGCTACGAGGGGGGCGTGCTGCGCCTCGCCGCGACGCGGGGCGACGGCGCCCTCGGGGAGGTCGTCACGCGCAACGCGCGCACCGTCCGGGACATCCCGGAGCGGATCGACGGGGCGCCGGACGTGCTCGAGGTGCGCGGCGAGGTCTACATGTCCCATGCCGATTTCGCGGCGCTCAACGCCGCGCAGGAGGCGGCCGGGGAGAGGACCTTCGCCAATCCGCGCAACGCGGCCGCGGGCTCGCTCAGGCAGCTCGACCCGGCCGTGACCGCGCGGCGGCCTCTGCGCTTCTTCGCCTATGCCTGGGGCGAGACCTCGGCGCCTCTCGCGGAGACGCAGTCGGGCGCGCTCGAGCGGCTGGCGGCGATGGGCTTCGCCGTGAACGACCGCACGCGGAGGTGCGCGGACGTGGCCGGGATGCTGGCGCATTACGCCGAGATCGAGCGGGGGCGGGCGGCGCTCGGCTACGATATCGACGGCGTGGTCTACAAGGTCGACGACCTGGGGTATCAGGCGCGGCTCGGCCTGCGCTCGACCACGCCCCGCTGGGCGATCGCGCACAAGTTCCCGGCCGAGACCGCGTGGACGCGCCTCGTCGGGATCGACGTGCAAGTGGGGCGGACCGGCGCGCTCAGCCCCGTCGCGCGGCTCGAGCCGGTGACGGTGGGCGGGGTCGTGGTGTCCAACGCGACGCTGCACAACGAGGATTACATCGCCGGCCGCGGGGCGGACGGCGCGCCGATCCGGGGCGGGCGCGACGTGCGCGTGGGCGACCGGGTGCAGGTCTACCGCGCGGGGGACGTGATCCCGAAGGTCGCGGACGTGGACCCCGGGGACCGCGGCCCCGTGCCCTTCGCCTTCCCCGGGACCTGCCCCGATTGCGGCAGCCCCGCGCCGCGAGAGCCCGGCGAGAGCGTGCGCCGGTGCACCGGGGGCCTGATCTGCCCGGCGCAGATCGCGGCCAAGCTCAAGCACATGGTCTCGCGCGCGGCCCTCGACGTGGACGGGCTCGGCGACAAGGAGGTCGAGCGGTTCCACGGCCTCGGCTGGCTGCGCGCGCCGGCGGACGTCTTCGCGCTGCGCGCCCGGCACGGCGAGGAGCTGGCGGCGCTGGAGGGCTGGGCGGAGCTCTCGGCCGCGAACCTCTTCGCCGCGATCGAGAGGGCGCGGCGGCAGCCGATGGCGCGGGTGATCTTCGCCCTCGGGATCCGGCATGTCGGCGAGGTCGCGGCGCAGCTCCTGGCGCGGCATCATGGCGACTGGGCGGCGATGTCCGGCGCGCTGGACGCCGCGCGCTCCGCCGCGACGCGCCACCGGGAGGCGGAGGCCGCGGCCGAGGCCGAAGCGCTGGCCGCCGCCGCGGAGGGCCGGCGGGCCGCGCGCAAGAAGGCCTCGGACGCGGTCTGGGCCGCGGACCCCCTGCCGGATGGCGCGCGCGAGGCGTGGGACGACCTCGTGGGCGTGGACGGGATCGGCGCGACGCTCGCGCTGGCGCTGTCGGACGCGTTCGCCGCGCCCGAGGAGAGGGCGGCGATCGACGCGCTCGTCGCCGAGCTCGAGATCGAGGCGCCCGAGGCGCGGGCCGACGCCTCGCCCGTGGCGGGCCTGCGGGTCGTGTTCACCGGCACGCTCGAGCGGATGACGCGGGCGGAGGCGAAGGCGCGCGCCGAGGCGATGGGCGCCAAGGTCTCGGGCAGCGTGAGCGCGCGGACCGACATCCTCGTCGCCGGCCCGGGCGCGGGCTCCAAGGCGGAGCGCGCGGCGGCGCTCGGGGTGCGGACGCTGGACGAGGACGGCTGGCTGGCCCTGATCGGCGGGACGTGAGCGGCCGGCCCGAAGCGCTGTGGCCCCTCTTCGCCGGGCTCGAGACGCTGGACGGCGTGGGGCCGAAATCCGCCGCGGCCTATGCCGGGATCAAGGTGGAGAGCCCGCGCGACCTCGTCTTCACCCTGCCGGCGAGCGGGATCGACCGGAGCCGCAAGCCGTCCGTGAGGGACGTGGCGCTGCCCGGCGTGGTGACGGTCGAGGTCGAGGTGCTGCGCCATGTCGCGGCGCCCTCGCGCGCGCGGCCGGCGCGGGTGTTCGTGCGCGACGCCTCCACCGAGTTCGTCCTCGTCTTCTTTCACGCGCGGGCCGAGTGGCTGGAGCGGCAGCTCCCGGTGGGCGCGCGGCGGATCGTGTCGGGGCGGGTCGAGCTCTATGACGGCGTCGCGCAGATGGCGCATCCGGACCGCATCCTGACGCCGGAGGAGGCCGGGACGCTCGCGCCCTACGAGCCGGTCTACCCGATGGCGAACGGGCTGACGGGCAAGGGGATCGCGCGGGCGGTGGCCGCGGCCCTGACCCGCGCGCCGGACCTGGGGGAGTGGATCGAGCCGTCGCTCCTGGCCAGGGAGGGCTGGCCGTCCTGGCGGGCGGCGCTGGCGGCGGCGCATGCGCCGGAGGGGCCCGCGGACCTGTCGCCTGAGAGCCCGGCGCGGCGGCGGCTCGCCTATGACGAGCTGCTCGCCCATCAGATCACGCTGGCGATCTCCCGCGCGCGGCGGCGGGCGGCCAGGGGGCGGCGCACCGACGGGGCGGGGGCGCTGCGGCGGCGCGTGCTGGCGGCCCTGCCCTACCGGCCGACGGGCGCGCAGACGCGCGCGATGGACGAGATCGCGGCCGACATGGCCGCGCCGCACCGGATGAACCGCCTGCTCCAGGGGGACGTGGGCGCGGGCAAGACGCTCGTCGCGCTGATGGCGCTGCTCACGGCGGTGGAGGCGGGCGGGCAGGGCGTGATGATGGCGCCGACCGAGATCCTGGCGCGCCAGCACCTCGCCGCGCTGCGCCCGCTGGCCGAGGCGGCGGGCGTCCGGCTCGACATCCTGACCGGGCGGGACCGGACGGCGGACCGGCGGGCGAAGCTCGCGGCCCTCGCGGATGGCGCGATCGGCATCCTCGTGGGCACCCATGCGGTGTTTTCCGAGGACGTCGCCTTCGCGGACCTGCGGCTCGCGGTGGTGGACGAGCAGCACCGGTTCGGCGTGCAGCAGCGGCTCGCCCTGGGCGACAAGGGTGCGCGGCCCGACGTCCTGGTGATGACCGCGACGCCGATCCCCCGGTCGCTGAGCCTCGCGCAATACGGCGAGATGGAGATCAGCGTGCTGGACGAGAAGCCGCCCGGGCGGCGGCCGATCGCGACCGCCCTGGTGGAGATGGGCCGCATGGAGGAGGTCGTGGACCGCCTGCGCCGCGCGGTGGCCCAGGGGCGGAGGGCCTACTGGGTCTGTCCGCTGGTGGCCGAGAGCGAGGCCAGCGACCTCACGGCCGCGCGCCAGCGGTTCGAGACGCTGCGCGCCGCGCTCGGGGAGGGGCGCGTGGGCCTCGTGCACGGGCAGCTCGCGCCGGCGGAGAAGGACGCCGTGATGGAGGGGTTCACCGCGGGGCGGGTGCAGGTCCTGGTGGCGACGACGGTGATCGAGGTCGGCGTCGACGTGCCGGAGGCGACGATCATGGTGATCGAGCGGGCCGAGAGCTTCGGGCTCGCGCAGCTCCACCAGCTTCGCGGGCGCGTGGGGCGGGGGGCCGAGGCCTCGACCTGCGTGCTGATGTACCAGGCGCCGATGGGGGAGGCGGCGCGGCGGCGGCTGACCCTGCTGCGCGAGACGGAGGACGGGTTCCGCCTCGCGGAGGAGGACCTGGCGATGCGCGGGGCGGGGGACGTGCTGGGCACGGCGCAATCGGGGCTGCCGCGGTTCCGGATCGCGAACCTCGAATCGCAGGGCGCGCTCCTGGCGATGGCGATGGCGGACGCGCGGCTCCTGCTGACGGACGATCCGGCGCTGGAGAAGCCGCGCGGAACGGCGGCGCGGGCGCTGCTCTGGCTGATGGAGCAGGACAAGGCGTTGAGATTGCTGAAGGTGGGGTGAGGATCGTTCATGTTCTCCTAAAGTTCTTGCCAATGCGTGACCGGATGTGCGAACAAAAGGTCAACGAGGAACGAAGGGGGATCGACCATGGCGGACGTGCTTCGGGTCATGCGGACCGAACGGACGACGATCCTCGGGGAGGCGGCGGCGCTGGCCGCGATCTGCGGCGCGCTCGTCGCGATGCTCCATCTCCTGCCGGGCGGCTGAGCCTCGGCCATCCCGGTTCTGCCCGCGCATCGGCGGGTCGTTCGCGTCCCGGCCATCCCCGGCCCGGGCGGGCCCGCCCTCGAGGGCGGCCGGCGGTTCCCCCCGCTTCGAACGGCCCGGCCTGTCGATGCGCGACCTTGGCGCCGCGGGTCCCTTCGGGCTCGCGGCGTCCTTTTAGGCGCGGACGGCGCGCCCGGCGCCCGCGGCCGCCTCCGCCGCCGCCTCGATCGCCAGCAGGATGGAGGCGTGGCGGTTGCGGTAGTCGCGCGCCGGGATCAGCACCTCGAACCCGTCCCAGGGCGCGGCGGGCACCGGGCCGCCGGATTTGAGCATGTCGCGCAGGGCGGCCGCCGCGGCGGTGAGCTCCTCGGGCGTGCGTCCGATCACGGCGGCGCCGGTGACGGCGGCGGCGGCCTGGCCCAGGGCGCAGGCCTTGACCTCCTGGGCGTAGTCCGCGACGCGGCCCTCGGTCATCGCGACGTCCACCGTCACGCTCGAGCCGCAAAGGGGGGAGCGCCGCGTGACGCTCGCGTCCGGCGCCGGCAGGCGGCCGGCGCGGGGCATGTCGGCGGCGAGCGCCAGGATGCGCGCCGAATAGAGCTTGATCAGGTCGGTCTCGGCTGACATCGGCTACACTCCGCGTTCGCCCCCTAGATAGGGGCCCGCACGGCGAGGGACAGCCCATGGCCGCGACGTTCGATCCCGGCACGCTCCGCTACGGCCCCGGCGGCCTCCTCCCGGCGATCGCGCAGGACGAGGGCGGCGCGGTCCTCATGCTGGCCTGGATGAACGCCGAGGCGGTGGCGCGCACCCTCGCGACGGGGCGCGTGACCTACTGGTCGCGCTCGCGGCAGGCGTTCTGGGTGAAGGGCGAGACCTCGGGCAACGCGCAGGCGCTGGTCGAGATGCGCGTCGACTGCGACCGCGACGCGCTCCTGCTGGTGGTGCGGCAGACGGGGCCGGCCTGCCATACCGGGCGGCGGTCGTGCTTCTACACCGCGGTGCGGGAAGGGGCGGAGGTGGAGCTGTCCCAGCCGACGAGCGCGCGGACCTCCGCGGCGGAGAGCCCCGCGTCGCGATAGGTCCGCAGCGCCCGCGCGCCGTCGATCTTCGCGAGGCGCCGGCCGTCCTCGTCCCGGATCAGGTCGTGGTGGTGGTAGGTCGGGGTGGGGTGCCCGCAGAGCCATTGCAGGAGGACGTGCAGCGGCGTGGCGGACCAGAGGTCGTCGCCGCGCACGACATGGGTGACGCCCTGGACCGCGTCGTCATGGGTCACGGCGAGGTGGTAGGCGGGGTCGCCGCTCTCCTTGCGGATCAGCACCGGGTCGCCGGCCCGGGCGAGGAGCGACATGGGGTCGACCGCGTGCCGGCCGGGATGCAGGGGGCCGACCTCCGCGAAGGCGAGGGGCGGGGCGCCGCGCAGCGCCGATGCGAGGTCCAGGCGCAGGGCGTCGCCGGGGCGGCGGTCCGTGATCGGGCGGCCGCGGCAGGTGCCGGGATAGACCAGCCCGTCGAGGCCGGGTCGCGCGCCGGCCTCGGCGACCTGCCGCCGCGTGCACGAGCAGGGGTAGGCCAGGCCCCGCGCGGCGAGGGAGTCCGCGGCGGCGAGGTAGTCGGCGCGGTGGTCGGACTGGCGGCGGGGCGGCGCATCCCAGCGGACGCCGAGCCAGGCGAGGTCCGCGAGGAGGGCGGCCTCGTGCTCGGGCCGCGAGCGGCCGCTGTCGGTGTCCTCGATCCGCAGCAGGAACGTACCGCCCGCGGCGCGGGCCACGCCCTCGGCGGTGAGCGCCGAGAGGGCGTGGCCGAGATGGAGCGGCCCGGTCGGCGAGGGCGCGAAGCGGCTGACGACCCCGCCGGGCGCGCGCGCCCTCACTTCCGCAGGACGTAGACCCGGCTCATCATGCCGATGCCCGGCAGGTGAGGGCCGTACTCCTCGAAGAGGACGCGGTCCCGGCGCGGCTCGATCCGCGAGGTGAAGTCCGGGATGGCCAGGGCGTGATCGTTCAGCGACAGGCACAGGAGGCCGCCGTCCGGCAGGGCGGCCCAGGCGCGGTCGAAGAGCTCGGGCGGCGCGGCGCCGGTCCCGACCACGCCGACGGCGGCGATGGCGCGGTAGGCGCCGGGCTCGAACGGCTCGTCCGGATCGATGCGGCGCAGGGTCCGGTAGGCGCCCGTCGCCTCGGCGCGGGCGATCATCCCGGGGCTGGGATCGACGCCGTCGATGGCGCCGAAGCCGCGCGCCCGCAGGGCGACGCCCGAGA
This sequence comes from uncultured Alphaproteobacteria bacterium, assembly GCA_963833115.1. Lineage (GTDB taxonomy): Bacteria > Pseudomonadota > Alphaproteobacteria > Rhodobacterales > Rhodobacteraceae > Hasllibacter. The sequence continues at coordinate 2,080,305 of CAWHWS010000002.1, forward strand.
GCCCCGTGCCGCAGCCGATGTCGAGCACCGGCTCGATCAGGGGCGCGTGGCGGGCCAGCGCCTCGGCGCAGCGGGCGGGGGTGGCGTAGCCGTTCTCGGCGACCTCGGCGTCGTAGCCGTCGGCCCACTCGTCGTAGAGGGCGCGCGTCTCTTGCGTGGAGGACAGATCGTAGGCGCGGCCGAGGAAGCCGATCATGCCGCGTCGCGCCGTTCATCGGCGGCGAGCCAGCCGGTCCAGGCGGCCTTGGCGCGGTCCGTGTAGGCGAGGTAGCGCGCGGGGCGGCCGCGGCGGCCGGACTTGGTGCCGGGGGCCACCTCGACCGGGGGGAACAGGCCGAAATTGACGTTCATCGGCTGGAAGGTCTTGGCCTCGGCGCCGCCGGTGACGTGGTGGACGAGGGCGCCGTGCGCGCTGTCGCGCGGCGGCTCGGGCAAGGCCCGCCCCAGGATCTCGGCGGCGGCGAGGCGTCCGGCGAGGAGGCCCGAGGCCGCGCTCTCGACGTAGCCCTCGACGCCGGTGATCTGCCCGGCGAAGCGGACGTTCGGGCGCGAGCGCAGGCGGAGCTGTGCGTCGAGGAGCGTGGGCGCGTTGAGGAACGTGTTGCGGTGGATGCCGCCGAGGCGGGCGAAGCGCGCGTCCTGCAGCCCGGGAATCGTCCGCAGGACATCGGCTTGGGCGCCGTACTTCATCTTCGTCTGGAAGCCGACGATGTTGTAGAGCGTGCCGAGCGCGTTGTCCCGGCGGAGCTGGACGATCGCGTGCGCCTTCACGTCCGGCTGGTGCGGATTGGTGAGGCCCACGGGCTTCATGGGTCCGTGCCGAAGGGTCTCGCGGCCGCGCTCGGCCATGACCTCGATGGGCAGGCATCCGTCGAAATAGCCGGCGGTCTCTCCGTCCTTGAAGGGGGCGGTGTCGGCCGCCAGCAGCGCGTCGATGAACGCCTCGTAGGTGGCCCGGTCCATCGGGCAGTTGAGGTAGGCGGTGCGCTCGGCCTCGGTCTCGCCCTTGTCGTAGCGCGACTGGAACCACGCACGGGACATGTCGATGCTGTCGAAGTGCACGATGGGCGCGATGGCGTCGAAGAAGGCGAGGGCGCCCTCGCCCGTCTCCTCGGCGATGGAGGCGGCGAGGGCGGAGCCGGTGAGGGGGCCGGTGGCGACGATCCAGCTTCCCTCGCGCGGCAGGTCCGTGACCTCGCCCTCGCGGATCTCGATCAGGGGGTGGGCGCGGATCGCCTCCGTCACGGAGGCGGCGAACGGGTCGCGGTCCACCGCGAGCGCGCCGCCGGCGGGCAGGCGATGCCGGTCGGCGGTCGCCATGATGATCCCGCCCGCGGCCCGCATCTCCCAGTGGAGGAGGCCGACGGCGTTCTGCTCGTCATCGTCCGAGCGGAAGGAGTTGGAGCACACCATCTCCGCGAGGGAGCCGGTGCGGTGGGCGAAGGTGCCGACCTCGGGGCGCATCTCGTGGATGACGACGGGCACGCCCATCGCGGCGGCCTGCCAGGCGGCCTCGCACCCGGCCATGCCGCCGCCGATGATGTTGAGCGTTTGGGTCATCCCCCGCAGATAGCGGCGCGGGGGCCGCCTGGGAAGGTCAGGGCTCCACCACCGGGCCGCCATCCGCGCCCTCGCCGGTCGGCGGCGCCTCGGGGCCCGGCTCCTCCCCGGCCTCGGCGATCCAGGCGACGGAGACGACCTCCTCGCCCGGCCCGGCGTCGAGGACGCGCACGCCCCCGGCGCTGCGCGAGCGGAAGGAGATGCCGGCCACCGGCACGCGGATCGACTGCCCGCGAGAGGTGGCGAGCATGATCTGGTCGTCGTGCGCGACCGGGAAGGAGGCGACGAGGGGGCCGCCGCGCATCGCTTTGTCGATCGCCATGACGCCCTGGCCGCCGCGGCCGCGCACCGGGTAGTCGTGGCTCGAGGAGAGCTTGCCCGAGCCCTGCGCGGTGATCGTGAGGATCAGGTCCTCGGCGGCCGACATCTCGGCGTAGCGCTCGGTCGAGAGGCTGGCCTCGGCGGCCATGTCCTCCTCCTCGACCTCGGCGGCGGCCTCCTCCTCGAAGGCGCCCTCCATCGCGCGGCGGCGTTTGAGGAAGGCGACGCGCTCGCCCGGGGACGCCTCGAAATGGCGCACGATGGACATGCTGACGACCGCGTCGCCGTCCCCGAGTCGGATGCCGCGCACGCCCGTGGAATCGCGGGACTGGAAGACGCGCACGGCGGTCGAGGGGAACCGGATCGCGCGGCCCTGCTGCGTCACGAGCATCACGTCGTCGGATTCCGAGGCGATGCGCGCGTTCACGAGCCGCACGCTATCGGGGAGCTTCATCGCGATCTTGCCGTTGCGCATGACGTTGGTGAAGTCCGACAGGCGGTTGCGCCGCACGTCGCCGGCGGAGGTGGCGAACACGATCTGCAGGTCGTCCCAGTGATCCTCGTCGCGGTCGACGGGCATGATGGCGGCGGCGCCGACGCCGGGATCCATCGCCGGGATGACGTTCGGGAGGGGCCGTCCGCGCGCGTTGCGCCCGCCCTGCGGCAGCTGCCAGGTCTTCAGCTTGAAGACCATGCCGGCGGTGGTGAAGACGAGGAGCGGCGTGTGCGTGTTGGCGACGAAGAGGCGCGTCACCACGTCGTCGTCCTTGGTGTTCATGCCCTGCGTGCCCTTGCCGCCGCGCCGCTGCGAGCGGAACTCGCCCAGCGGCGTGCGCTTGACGTAGCCCGAGGCGGTGATGGTCACGACCATCTCCTCGCGCTCGATCAGGTCCTCGTCGTCCATGTCGCCGGACCAGTCGGCGATCTCGGTCCGGCGGGGCACGGCGAACTGCTCGCGCACCTCCAGGAGCTCGGCGCGGATGATGTCCATGATCCGCGCGCGGCTGCGCAGGATGGCGAGGTAGTCCTCGATCCGGCCGGCCAGCTCCTCGAGCTCGTCGGTGACCTCCTTGACGCCGAGCTGCGTCAGGCGCTGCAGGCGCAGGTCGAGGATCGCGCGGGCCTGGACCTCGGAGAGGTTGTAGGTACCGTCCTCGTTCATCGTGTGGGACGGATCGTCGATCAGCCGGATGAAGGGCGCGATCTCCTCGGCCGGCCAGCGGCGCTCCATCAGCTTGGCGCGGGCCTCGGCGGCGTCGGCGGAGGCGCGGATCGTGCGCACGACCTCGTCCACGTTGGCGACGGCGACGGCGAGGCCGCACAGCACGTGGCTCCGCTCGCGGGCGCGGCGCAGCTCATAGGCGGTGCGGCGGGCGACGACCTCCTCGCGGAAGGCGACGAAGGCGGTGAGGAACTCGCGCAGAGTGAGCGTGCGCGGGCGCCCGCCGTCGAGCGCCAGCATGTTGCACCCGAAGCTGACCTGCATGGGCGTAAAGCGGAAGAGCTGGTTGAGCACCACCTCGGGCGTCGCGTCGCGCTTGAGCTCGACGACGACGCGCACGCCGACGCGGTCGGATTCGTCGGCCACGTGGGAGATGCCCTCGATCCGCTTGTCGCGCGCCGCCTCGGCGATGCGCTCGACCATGGTGGACTTGTTCACCTGATAGGGGATCTCGTCCACGACGATGGCGAAGCGGCCCTGGCGCACCTCCTCGATCCGGGTCTTCGAGCGGATGATGACGGAGCCGCGCCCCTCGGTATAGGCGCGCCGCGCGCCCGAGCGCCCCAGGATGATCGCGCCGGTCGGGAAGTCGGGGGCGGGCACGATCTCCATCAGCTCCTCGGTCGAGGTGTCGGGCGCCTCGATCAGCTTGAGGGTCGCGTCGATCACCTCGCCGAGGTTGTGGGGCGGGATGTTGGTCGCCATGCCGACGGCGATGCCGCCCGCGCCGTTGACCAGCATGTTGGGGAAGCGCGCGGGCAGGACGACGGGCTCGCTGTCCTTGCCGTCGTAATTGGGCTGGAAGTCGACGGTGTCCTTGTCGATATCCGCGAGGAGGGCCTGCGCGACCTGCCGCATGCGGACCTCGGTGTAGCGCATGGCGGCGGGGTTGTCGCCGTCCATGGAGCCGAAGTTCCCCTGCGGATCGAGCAGCGGCACGGACATCGAGAAGGGCTGCGCCATGCGCACGAGCGCCTCGTAGATCGCGCCGTCGCCATGGGGGTGGTACTTGCCCATGGCGTCCGAGACCGGGCGGACGGACTTGCGGTAGGCCTTGTCGTGCGTGTTGCCGGCCTCGTGCATGCCGTAGAGGATGCGGCGGTGCACGGGCTTGAGCCCGTCGCGCAGATCCGGGATGGCGCGGGAGACGATGACCGACATCGCGTAGTCGAGGAAGCTCGACGTCATCTCGTCGGAGATGTTCACGGTCGGGCCGTCATGCGCCATCACCACGTGCCCCGGGCCCGCGCCGTCCTCGTCGTCGGTCTCGGGCGTGTCGGGGGTGTCGGTCATGGGGCGGCCTCGGGTGCGGAAACGCTATATCTTGTTGGGTTCCATATAGCCTGCCACAAGCGCCGGAACAACCGCGCGGTCAGGCCCGGCGCGTCGCCGCGGCGAGCCAGATCGCGGCCAGGACCAGCGACAGCGCGGCGTTCCAGCTCGCCATCGAGAGGCCGGCGAAGGCCCAGGCCACCTGGTCGCACATGACCAGCGCGGGGCCGTCAGTGGACAGGAGGTCCGCGCCGGAGAGGCCGCCCAGCCCGCCGCCGGTGCAGGAGGAGGGCCCCTCCCACCAGCCGCGCTCGACCCCGGTGTGGAAGAGGCCGAGCCCGCTCGCCGTCAGGGCCGCGCCGGCTCCCAGGACCGCCATCAGCCGGGGGGCGAGGACGAGGGCGAGGGCGGCGAGCGCGATCGCGGCGACGTGGGGCCAGCGCTGCCAGATGCACATCGCGCAGGGCGCGTAGCCGGCCGCCTGGAAGGCGAAGGCGCCGGCCAGGAGCGCCGCCGAGCCGCCGCCGGCGAGGAGGACGAGCCGCCTCACAGGAAGCGGATCGCGTAGAACCCGCCCGCGAGCAGGATCACGAAGAGGGTGAAGACGAGGCCGAGCCGCCGCTCGATGAACGCGCGCACCGGCGCGCCGAACGCGGCCAGCAGGCCCGCGACGAGGAAGAAGCGCAGCGCGCGCGCGACGATCGAAGTGACGACGAAGGTGGCCAGCGGCATGGCGGTGACGCCCGACATGATGGTGATGACCTTGTAGGGGAAGGGCGTCACGCCCGCGGCCAGCACCGCCCAGAAGCCCACGTCGTTGAAGCGCGTGCCGAACTCGGCCATCGAATCGGCCTTGCCCAGCGCGGTGAGGATCGGCTCGCCGATCGTGTCGTAGGCGAAGGAGCCGATGGCGTAGCCGAGCATCCCGCCCAGCACCGACGAGACGGTCGCGACCAGCGCGATGAGCCAGGCCCGGCGCGGCGCGGCCAGGACCATCGGGATCATCAGGACGTCGGGCGGGATGGGGAAGACCGACGATTCGACGAAGGCGACCGCGGCCAGCACCCACAGGGCGTGCGGGCTCTCGGCCTGGGCCATGGTCCAGTCGTAGGTCCGCCTGAGCATGTTTGTCCTCCGCGCCGCGCAACCCGGTCACATGGGGCGGCGTTGGGGTCAACATCGAGGGACCCCGGAGGGACGCGCATGCGCTGGAGAGGCGGCAGACGGAGCAGCAACGTGATCGACGCGCGGGGCCGGCGCGGCGGCGGCGGCGGGCGCATCGGCATGCCCAGAGGCGGGCGCGCCCGACTGGGCGGCGTCGGCGGGCTGGGCCTGGTCGCGATCCTGGTGATCGGCTGGCTCTTCGGGGTCGACCTCACGCCGCTCCTGGGCGGCTCGCAGGGCGGAGGGTTCGCGCCGCAGGCCTCGCAGCAGGTCACGGCGGCCGACGAGGAGCGCGGCGCGTTCGCCTCCACGGTCCTCGCCTTCACCGAGGACGTCTGGGGCGAGGTCTACCCGGCGCAGACCGGGCAGCCCTACGAGCCGCCGCAGCTCGTCCTCTTCAAGGGCGCGGTGCAATCGGGATGCGGCGGGGCGACGGCGCAGTCGGGGCCGTTCTACTGCCCGGCGGACGAGCGGGCCTATCTCGACACCGACTTCTTCGTGACGATGGAGCGACGGCTCGGCGCGGGCGGCGATTTCGCGGCGGCCTACGTGATCGCGCACGAGGTCGCGCACCACATCCAGAACGAGATGGGCACCCTCGGCGCGGCGAGCCGGGCGCGGGCGGCGGGCACCGAGGTCGAGGCGAACGCCATCACGGTGCGCCTCGAGCTGCAGGCCGACTGCTACGCGGGCATCTGGGCGCGCTATGCCGGGGACCGCTTCGGCGTGCTGGAGCCGGGCGACCTCGACGAGGCGCTCAACGCCGCGCGGATGATCGGGGACGACCACCTGGCGCGCGAGGCGGGCCGCACGGTGCAGCCGCACACGTTCACCCACGGCACCTCGGCGCAGCGGCAGCGCTGGTTCGCGCGCGGATACGAGACCGGGGACATGTCGCGATGCGACACGTTCGGGGCGGCGACGCTCTAGCGCAGGGCGGGGCGGCGGCGCATGCTGCGCGGATGGACGTCGCCGCCTACATCCACGAGCTGTCCTGGTCCGACCTGGGGCCGGCCGAGCGGCGGCAGGCGGCGCTGTCGCTGACCGACACGCTGGGCGTGGCCGCGGCGGGGCAGGGCACGGCGCTCTCGCGGATCATCCGGGACCATGCGGCGGCGTGCTTCGGCGGCGCGGGCGGCGCGATCTGGTTCGACGGGCGCGGCGTCTCCGCGCCGGGCGCGGCGCTGGCCAACGGCATGACGATCGACGCGGTGGACGCGCATGACGGGTCCAAGCCGACCAAGGGGCACGTGGGCTGCGGATCGGCCGCGGCGCTTCTGGCGGCGATGCCGGCGGCGGGCGGGCCCGAGGCCCTGACCGCGCTGGCGATGGCCTACGAGGTCGGCACGCGCGCGGGCATCGCGCTCCACGGGAGCGTGCCGGACTACCATACCTCGGGCGCCTGGATCGCGCTGGCCGCCGCCGCGATCGGAGCGCGCGGGGCGGGGCTGGGGCGCGAGGCGACGGAGCACGCGCTCGGCATCGCGGAGTATCACGGGCCGCGCAGCCAGATGATGCGCGTGATCGACCACCCCACCATGCTCAAGGACGGGTCGGGCTGGGGCGCGATGGCGGGCCTCTCGGCGGCCGCGCTGGCGGGCGCGGGGTTCACCGGGGCGCCGGCGATCACGCTGCGCGAGGCGGCGTTCGACGACCTCGGCGCGCGCTGGTACCTGCACGAGCAATACGTGAAGCTGATGCCCGTCTGCCGCTGGGCGCAGCCGGCGGTGGAGGCGGCGCTGGCGGTGCGGCGGGCGCACGGGCTGCGGGCGCAGGACATCGCGGAGGTCGAGGTCGCGACCTTCCACGAGGCCTGCCGCCTGGACGGCGCGGCGCCCGCCACCACGGAGGAGGCGCAGTACGCGCTGCGCTTCCCGGTCGCGGCGGCGCTGCTGCGCGGGGCGGTCGGCCTGCGGGAGATCACCGAGGGGCTCGGGGACGCGGACGTCCTGGCGCTGGCGGCGCGCGTGCGGCCGGTGCGCGACGCGGCGCACGACGCGGCCTTCCCCATGCGGCGGATCGCGCGGGCGCGGATCACGATGGCGGACGGCACCGTCCATCAGGGCGGGGACGCTGAGGCGCGGGGCGACCCCGAGACGCCGCTGGACGGGGCGCAGCTGCGCACGAAGTACGACGCGCTGGCCGCGCCGGCGCTCGGGGCGGCGCGGGCCGGGGCGCTGCATGCGGCGGTGGCGGCGCTGGCCGGCGGGGCGCCGCTCTCGGGCGTGGCGGAGGCGCTGGCGGCGCCGGCGGGGCTGGAAGGGCGCCGGCTGGCGGGGTAGTCCGGCGGGCGCGGCCGGGCGCCCGTGTGGTGGAATCGGTAGACACAGGGGATTCAAAATCCCCCGCTTCACGGCTTGCCGGTTCGAGTCCGGCCACGGGTACCGCCGCGCTCCGCCCGCCAGGACGCCCACGCCTCGGGCGTGTCGAGGTCGCGGCGCGCGCGCTCTGCGGGCAGCGGCACGAGCGTCACGTCCCGCCCGGCCAGGGCGGCGCGGCCGCCATCGTCCCCTTCGAGGGCGAGGAAGTCCGGATAGGCGGCGCGCGGGATCAGGATCGGGTGCCCGGGCGCGCCAGGCGCGGTGGCGCCACGCGCCAGGCCGGGGCCGGCCGCGAGCACGGCCACGAGATCGGCGGTCTCCAGCTCGGGCAGGTCGGCGAGGAGGAGGAGGATCGCCGGGGCGCGCGTCAGGGCGGCCACCCCGGTGGCGATGGAGCGGCCCATCCCCTCGGCCGCGCGGGGCACGTCGACGATGGCGGCGGGCCCGACGAGCGCGCGCCGCGCGTGCGGCGCCGGGGGCAGGGCGACGTGGACGGGCCGGCCCGTGGCCGCGGCGATCCGGCACTGGCGCGCGAGCAGGGGCTCGCCGCCGACATCCTCCAGGAGCTTGTCGCGGCCGCGCATCCGGGAGGAGGCGCCGGCCGCGAGGATCAGGATGACGGGTCCGGGGGGGCGGGCCCCCTCAGCCACGCATGCGCGCGCCGTCCGGATCGAATAGGGGCGCGCCGAGCACGGTGGCGGGGCGCATCCGGCCGAGGATCTCGATCTCGGCGCGCTGACCCTCGTTGGCGATCTCCGTGGGCAGGAAGCCCATGGCGACCGACTTGCCGGCATGGTGCGAGAAGCCGCCCGAGGTGCAGAACCCCACCACCTCGCCGCCGACGAAGATGGGCTCGTAGGCGGTGACGTCGGCATCCTCGGCGTCGACCTCGAAGGGCATCAGCCGGCGCTCGGGGCCCGCGGCCCGCTCGGCCTCGGCGGCCTCGCGGCCGATGAAGGGCGTGTTCTTCTTCCAGGAGACGAAGCGGTCGAGCCCGGTCTCGGCGGCGGTGTAGTCGGGGGAGAACTCCGAGAGCCAGGAGCCGAAGAACTTGTCGAGCCGCAGCGACATCATCGCCCGCATCCCGAACGGGCGCATCCCGTGCGGGGCCCCCGCGTCCGAGAGGACGGTCCATAGGGCCCGCTGCATCATCGGCTCGCAGTAGATCTCGTAGCCCAGATCGCCGGTGTAGCTGACCCGCTGGACCACGCAGGGCACCATGCCGACGATCATGCGGCGCACGTCCATGAAGCGCATCGCGGCGACGTCCGCGCGGGTGCAGGCGGCGAGCACGTCGCGCGCGAGCGGCCCCGCGAGCTGGAAGCCGGTCCAGCGGTCGGACATGTTCCGGACGCGGGTGCCGTCCTGCGCGTGCCGCTCGAACCAGCGGGTGTGATAGGCCTGCGCGCCATACGAAGCGGTGAGGCGGAACTCCTCCTCCGCGAGGCAGGAGATGGTGAAGTCGCCGATGAGGCGCCCGGCCTCGGACAGCATCGGGGTCAGGGACATGCGCCCGGGCTGGGGCACGCGGCCGGCCATGATCCGGTCGAGCCACTCGCGGGCGCGGGGGCCGTCGACGGCGTACTTGCCGAAGTTCTGCACCTCGTTGACGCCGACGGCGCCGCGCACGGCCGCGACCTCGCGCGCGACCGCGCCGTGCGCGTTGGAGCGGCGGAAGCTGGGCTCCTCGTAGCGCGGCTCGCCCTCGGCGGCGAAGTAGTTGGGCACCTCGAGCCCGTATTGCTGGCCCCAGACGGCGCCCATCGCGTCCCAGACGTCGTACATCGGCGTGGTCTTGAGGGGGCGGGCGGCGGGCAGCTCCTCGTTCGGATAGACCACGGAGAAGCGCGTCCGGTAGTTCTCGATCACCTTGGGGAGGGTGTAGCCCGGCCCGGCCCAGTCGCCGTAGCGCGCGACGTCCATCGCCATGGTGTCTCGCTCGGTCTCGCCCTCCACCAGCCATTGCGCGAGCATCAGGCCGACGCCGCCGCCCTGGGAGAAGCCCGCCATGACGCCGCAAGCGCTCCAGTAGTTACGAAGCCCGGGAACGGGACCCACAAGTGGGTTGCCGTCGGGGGCGAAGGTGAAGGGGCCGTGGATCACCGACTTCACGCCGGCGGTCTCCAATGCGGGGAAGCGGTTATAGGCAAACGCGACCGAGTCGCCGATCTTGTCGAAGTCGTCGGGCAGGAGCTCGTGGCCGAAGGTCCAGGGCGTGCCGTCCACGGCCCAGGGGCGCGCGGCCTGCTCGTAGAAGCCGATGCACAGGCCCTGGCCCTCCTGGCGGAGGTAGCTCTCGCCGGCGGGGTCCATGACGTGGGGGTGCTCGCGGCCGAGGTCGCGGATCATCGGGACGGGTTCGGTGACGATGTACTGGTGCTCCATCGGGTGGAGCGGCAGGTCGACGCCCGCCATGCGCCCGACCTCGCGCGCCCAGAGGCCGGCGGCGTTGACGACGTGCTCGGCGTGGATGGTGCCGCGGTCGGTGACGACGTCCCATGTGCCGTCGGCGCGCGGGGTGGTCGCGGTGACCATGGTGTGCAGCTCGATCGCCGCGCCGCCCATCTTCGCGGCCTTGGCGTAGGCCTGCGTGGTGCCCGAGGGGTCGAGGTGCCCGTCGAGCGGGTCGTAGAGCCCGCCCAGGATGCCGTCCACGTTCGTCACCGGCGCCAGCTCGGCGATCTCGGCCGGGGAGACGATGCGCGTGTCGAGGCCCATGTGCTTGTGCTTGGCGCGCTCGGCCACGAGCATGTCCATCCGGTCGCGGTCGGCCGCCAGGGTCACGCCGCCCACGTGGTGCAGGCCGCAGGAGAGGCCCGTCAGCGCCTCCAGCTCGCGGTAGAGGCGGATGGTGTAGCCCTGCAGCGCGCACATGTTGGTGTCGCCGTTGAGGGTGTGGAAGCCGCCCGCCGCGTGCCAGGTGCTGCCCGAGGTGAGCTCCGAGCGCTCGAGCAGCATCACGTCGGTGCAGCCGAGCTTGGTCAGGTGGTAGAGGACCGAGCAGCCCACGACCCCTCCGCCGATCACCACGACGCGCGCCGTCTCTTTCATCCCCGTCCCCTCGCTCTAGGTTTCCGGCAGGTTGCGCCGGGAACGACCCCCGCGCCTAGCAGAAAGACGACGCCGGGCGGTCCGCCCGCGCCCGAAGGCCATATGCCCATCCTGTTGTCGAGCATCATCCCGTTCACCCGCCGGATGTGGGTGCGGATCGCCGCCATCGCGGGCATGGCCCTGGTGGCGGTCGGCCTGACGCGGCTGCTCGGGCCGTTCGTGCCGAGCTGGCTGACGGAATGGGTCGGCAAGGGCGCGGTCGACGGGCTGCTGGACGTGATGGCGGGCTCGATGCTGGCGGCGATCGTGTTCACGCTGTCGGTCATGGTGACGGTCCACCGGGCGGTGGCGGGCTCGTGGACGCCGCGGGCGCACCGCCTGATGGTTCAGGACAACGTGACCCTCAACGCGGTGTCGGTGTTCATCGGCGGCTGGGTCTACGCCCTGGCCGGGCTGGCGCTGCGGGAGGCCGGGCTGATCGCGCGGCACGAGAGCGCGGTCCTGTTCGTGACGACGGTGATGGTCCTGACGCTCCTGGTGGTGGTGCTGGTGCGCTGGGCGGTGCACCTGACCTCGCTCGGCTCGCTGGAGGAGACGGGCGAGCTGATCGAGCGGGCGGCGCGCGACGGGATCGACCTGCGCAACCGGGAGCCGGGGCTGGGGGGGAGCGTCCTGACGCCGGGGGTGGCGATCCCGCAGGGGCACGTGCGCGTGCTGGCCGAGGTGACGGGGTGGGTCGCGGGGATCGACGTGGACGCGCTCGGGGAGAAGGCGGCGGCGCGCGGCGTGCCGGTCCACGTCACGGCGCCGGTCGGGCGCTTCGTCGCCGCCGGGGCGCCGATCGGGATGGCGCCGCCGGACATGGGCGAGGCCCTCGTCGCGGCCGTGCGGATCGCCGAGCTGCGCGACCACGCGCAGGACCCGCGCTTCGGCCTCGTCGCGCTGTCGGAGGTCGCGCAGCGGGCGCTCTCGCCGGGGGTGAACGATCCTGGCACCGCGATCGAGATCGTCGGCCGCCTGCTGCGGGCCATGCTCGACTTCGGGGGGCGGGCGGCCGAGGCGCCGCGCCATCCGCTCGTCTTCGTCGCGCCGGTCTCGGCGGCGGGCTGCGTGGAGGACGCGTTCGCGCCCATCGCGCGCGACGCGGCGGCGCATGTGGAGGTGCAGGAGCACGTGCTCAAGGCGCTGGCGCGGCTGGCGGAGCATCCGGACGCCGCGCTGGCGGCGGCGGCGCGGCACCAGGCGGCGATCGCCATGCGGCGATCGGAGCGGGCGCTGGACGAGCCGGCGGACGTGGAGCGGCTCCGCGGCGCCGCGCCGGGCGCGGCGCGCGCGGCCTAGCGTTCGGGGATCAGGCCGCGCGGCGCGAAGCGCAGCACCAGGAGCATGAGGATGCCCATGGTCAGGAGGCGCATGTGCGCGGCGCTGTCGGCGAGGTGGGCGCGCAGGGCGCTGCCCTCGGGCAGGCCGGCGGTGGCGAGCTCCAGCACGTAGAGGCCGACGGGCTCGACCTGGACCCAGAGGAGCCAGACGAGGAAGCCGCCCAGCACGGCGCCAAAATTGTTGCCCGACCCGCCCACGATGACCATCACCCAGACGAGGAAGGTGAAGCGCAGGGGCTGATAGGTGCCGGGCGTGAGCTGCCCGTCGAGCGTGGTCATCATGGCGCCCGCGATGCCGCACACGGCCGAGCCCAGGACGAAGATCTGCAGGTGCCGGCCCTTGACGTCCTTGCCCATCGCCTCCGCCGCGGTCTCGTTGTCGCGGATGGCGCGCATCATGCGGCCCCAGGGCGAGGCGAGCGCGAGCTGCGCCAGCACCAGGATGACCAGGAGGACGGCGGCGAAGAGGAGCGTGTAGCCGAGCTTCACCCCGATGGTGGACGCCTCCACCGGGTCCAGGCCGAGGCTCGCCGCGCGCTCGACGAAGGTGGGGTCCGCCTGGAGGTCGACCTCGTAGGGGACGGGGCGGGGGATGCCGACGACGTTCTTGACGCCGCGGGCGAGCCAGTCCTCGTTCTTCATCACGGCGATGACGATCTCGGCGATGCCGAGCGTGGCGATGGCGAGGTAGTCCGAGCGCAGGCCGAGCGCGGTCTTGCCGATGAGCCAGGCGGCGGCGGCGGCGAAGAGGCCGCCCACGGGCCAGGCCAGCACGACCGGCAGGCCGAGGCCGCCGAGATAGCCCGTGCCGGCGGGGTTCACCGCCTCGATCGCGGCGACGGCCGGGTCGAACAGGGCGCGGAACGCGAAGAACCCCCCCACGATCACCACGATCACCGCGAGCCCGTGCGGGATGCCCGTGAGGCCAGAGCGCGTCCACGTCCAGACCGCCGCCGCGACGGTCAGGGCGCCGACGGCGAGCGCCGCCAGCACGGGCAGGCCGCCCGCCGCCCACGCCTCCTCCGTGGGGGGCATGGAGACGATGACCGCCGCCAGCCCGCCCAGGGCCACGAAGCCCATGACGCCGATGTTGAAGAGCCCCGCGAAGCCCCATTGCAGGTTCACGCCCAGCGCCATGATGGCGCTCACGAGCCCCATGTTCACGATGGTGAGCGCGGTGTTCCAGCCCTGGTACACGCCCGTCAGGACGAGGAGCCCGGCGAGGAGCGCGAAGAGGAGCGCGGCCCTCATGCCTGCTGCCCCCGGAAGAGGCCGGTGGGGCGGAAGAGGAGGACGACGATCAGGATCGCGAAGCTGACCGCGAACTTGTAGTCGGTCGAGAGGAGCTGGAGGAGGCCATCCGCCTGGAGGTCCTCCGGCAGGACGTAGTTGGCGACCTTCTTCCAGGCATAGGTGATGGTGACCTCGCTGAACGCGATGACGAAGCCGCCGGCGATGGCGCCCACCGGCGAGCCCAGCCCGCCGACGATGGCGGCCGCGAAGATCGGCAGCAGGAGCTGGAAGTAGGTGAACGCCTTGAACGACTTGTCGAGCCCGTAGAGCACGCCCGCCAGGGTCGCGAGCGCCGCGACGATGAGCCAGGTGATGCGCACGACGCGCTCGGGGTCGATGCCCGAGAGGAGGGCCAGGTCCTCGTTGTCGGAATAGGCGCGCATCGCCTTGCCGGTGCGGGTGCGGTTCAGGAACCAGAAAAGGAGCGCCACCGCGATGGCCGCGACGACGAGGGTGATCCCCTGCGTGGTGCGGAAGGCCAGGCCCTCGTCGAGGCCGGTCATCTCCTGGAACTCGCGGGCGCGCACGATGAAGCGCTCCCCGTCGGCGAAGCGGATGTCGTCCACCCCGATGATGAAGCGCACCAGCCCGTTCATGACGAAGGTGACGCCCAGGGAGACGATGACGAACACCACCGGCGCCGCCTTCTGCCGGCGGTAGAAGCGGTAGATGAGGCGGTCGGTGCCCAGCAGCAGGAGCGCGGTGATCGCGATGCCGAAGGGCAGCGCCAGGAGCGCGGTGGGCAGCGGGCCGAAGGTGATGCCGGCGCCGGTGAGGAGTGAGGTGACGAGGATGGTGGCCATCGTGCCGAAGGCCATCGTGTCGCCATGGGCGAAGTTGCTGAACCGCAGGATCGCGTAGACCAGCGTGACCCCGAGCGCGCCTAGCGCGAGCTGCGCGCCGTAGGCGAGGCCGGGGACGATGACGAAGTTCGCCAGGGCGACGAGGGCGTTCAGGGTGTCCATGCGCGTCTCCGGAGGGCGTGTTTCGCATGCGAAACATCGGGTTCGGCGGGGGGCCTCATCCGCCGAGGAAGGCGCGGCGGACGTCCGCGTCGGCGAGGAGGGCGGCGCCGGTGTCGGTGTAGCGGTTGGCGCCCTGGACGAGGACGTAGCCGATATCCGCGATCTCGAGGGCCTGGCGGGCGTTCTGCTCGACCATGAGGACGGAGATGCCGGTGCGGGCGACCTCTATGATGCGGTCGAAGAGCTCGTCCATCACGATGGGCGAGACGCCGGCGGTAGGCTCGTCGAGCATCAGGACGGAGGGCTTGGTCATCAACGCGCGGCCGACGGCGACCTGCTGGCGCTGGCCGCCCGAGAGCTCGCCGGCGGGCTGGCGGCGCTTGTCCCGCAGGATCGGGAACAGGTCGTAGACCTCGGCCATGGTGGCGCGGAGGCTGTCCTGCCGGAGATAGGCGCCCATCTCGAGATTCTCTTGCACCGTAAGGGCTTTGAAGACGTTGTTCGTCTGCGGCACGAAGGCCATGCCTCGCGCCACGCGGTCCTGCGGGGTGAGGGCGGTGATGTCCTCCCCCGCGAGGGCGACGGTGCCGGCGCGCAGGGGGAGCATGCCGAACACGGCCTTCATCGCGGTGGACTTGCCCGCGCCGTTGGGGCCGACGATGACGGCGATCTGGCCCTTCGCGACGCCGATGGAGCAGTCGTGCAGGATGTCCGAGGCGCCGTAGCCGCCGGTCATGCCGGCGCCGAGGAGGGCCTGCACGGGCGCACGTGCGCCGCCGTCAGCCATGGGACATGTGCGCCGTTGCGGATGCACATCCCATGCGCATCCCATGCACGGGCCATGCACAGGGCGCGCGCATCACTGGGCGGCCTCCATGGCGGCGGTGCGGTTCTTGAGCCCGGTGCCGAGATAGGCCTCGATCACCTGCTCGTTGGCCTTGATCTCGTCGATGGTGCCTTCGGCGAGGACGCGGCCCTCGGCCATGACGATGACCGGATCGCAGAGGCGGCCGATGAACTCCATGTCGTGCTCGATCATGCAGAAGGTGTAGCCGCGCTCGGCGTTGAGGCGCGCGATGGCGTCGCCGATGGTGGCGAGGAGGGTGCGGTTCACGCCGGCGCCGACCTCGTCGAGGAAGACGATCCGCGCGTCGGTCATCATGGTGCGGCCGAGCTCGAGGAGCTTCTTCTGGCCGCCGGAGAGGTTGCCGGCGCGCTCGTCCGCGAGGTGCGAGACGGTGAGGAAGTCGAGCACCTCGTCGGCGCGCTCGGCCAGCGCGCGCTCCTCGGCGCGGATGCGGCCGCGGCGGAACCAGGCGTTCCAGACGCTCTCGCCGGCCTGCTGGCCCGGCACCATCATCAGGTTCTCGCGCACCGTCATGGTGGAGAACTCGTGCGCGATCTGGAAGGTGCGCAGGAGGCCGAGATGGAAGAGCTCGTGCGGGGTGAGGCCGGTGATGTCGCGGCCGGCCATGCGCACGCGGCCGGAGGTGGGCGTCAGGTTGCCGGCGATGACGTTGAAGAGCGTGGTCTTGCCCGCGCCGTTGGGGCCGACGAGGCCGGTGATCGACCCTTCGGGGATGGTGAGGGACGCGCCGTCGACGGCCCGGAAGCCGCCGAAGCGCATCACGATGTCCTGGGCTTCGATCATGCGCGTCCCCGCTTGGCGCGCCGGCGGGACCCGTGGGCCCGCCGGCGCCGCCGGCTCACCGGAAGCCGACCGTCTCGATGACGCCGTCGCGGACCTCGATCTCGCGGTAGCGGCCGGCGCTCTCGCCCGGGCCGATCAGCTCGACGGAGGTGGCGCCGTCATAGTCGATCTCTCCGCCGTCCATGAGGATCTGCATGCCGCGGGCGAGCTCGCCGGGGAGGATCTTCTCGCCGGGCGCGTTGGCGACGTTGAGGATCTGCGACTGGTAGTCGGCCGGGTCGGTCGAGCCCGCGGCCATCATGGCGAGCATGAAGATCGCGGCGGCGTCGTAGCTCTCGGGCGCGTAGGCGGAGGTGGCGTCGAAGGTGTCGTCGGCCATCTCCGCGAGGATGCCGGCGCCTTCGGAATCCGAGCCCGCGATCTGGCCGTAGGAGCCGTCGAGGTCGGGACCGACGTTCTCGGGCAGGCTGTCGCCGACCATGCCGCCGGGCAGGACGAACCGGTCGAAGGCGCCCGAATCGAGGGCGGAGCGGATGATGCCCAGGCCCCCCTGGTCGAGATAGCCCGCGACGACGAGGATGTCCCCGCCGGCGGAGGCGAGCGCGCCGACCTCGGCCGAGTAGTCGGCGCGGCCGTCCTCATGCGCGGCGGAGATGGTGACCTCGCCGCCCGCGGCCTCCCAGGAGGACTGGAACGCGTCCGCGAGGCCCTTGCCGTAGTCGTTGTTGGTGTAGGTGAGGGCGACGGACTGCACGCCGCGGTCCATCAGCACCTCGGTCATCACCTCGCCCTCGCGGGCGTCCGACGGCGCGGTGCGGAAGAAGAGGTCCTGGTCGTCCACGGTGGAGAGGGCGGGCGAGGTGGCCGAGGGCGAGATCATCACCATGCCGTTGGGGATGGCCACGTTCTGCAGGATCGCGCCGGTGACGCCGGAGCAGTCGCCGCCGACGATGGCGTTCACCCCGTCCGCGATCATCCGCTCGGCCGCGGTCTGGGCGGCGGCGTTGTCGATGCAGGTGGTGTCGCCGCGCACGGCCTCGACGGTCATCAGGCCGCTCTCGTTGACCTCGTCGATGGCGAGCTCGGCGGCGTCGGCCATCGGGCCGGCGAGGCTCTCGATCGGGCCGGTGAAGCCGACGAGGATGCCGATCTTGGCGTCCAGCGTGTCCTGGGCGCCGGCGGCGCCGGCGGTGAGGGCGAGCGCGGCGGCGGTGGCGAGCAATCTGGTCATGGTCGTCTCCCTTTGGGCGGATCTTGTCGTCCTGACGCGCGACGTTATGGGCCGGGCGCGCGAATGGGAAGCGCGGCGGCGGGCCGGGCGCCCCGGCTCAGATCGAGAGGCGCGATCCCTGGGCGCCGCGCTCGCGGTAAGGCGTGGTCTCGTAATGCGCGCGGTAGCACTTGGAGAAGTGCGAGGGCGACGCGAAGCCGCAGGCGAGCGCCACGTTGATGACCGACATGTCGGTCTGCATCAGCAGGTTGCGTGCCTTCCCGAGGCGCAGCTCCATGTAGTAGCGCTTGGGCGAGCGGTCGAGATAGCGGCGGAACAGGCGCTCGAGCTGCCGGGTGGACATGCCGACGTCGCGCGCGAGGAGCGAGGGGCTGATCGGCTCCTCGATATTGGCCTCCATGCGCTGGATCACCTGGCTCAGGCGGGGGTGGCGCACGCCGATGCGCGTGGGCACCGAGAGGCGCTGCACGTCCTGGTCGGTGCGGATGGAGTTGTAGATGAGCTGATCGGCGACGAGGGTGGCGAGCTCCTCGCCGTGGTCGTCGGCGATGATCTTGAGCATGAGATCGATGGAGGCGGTGCCGCCGGCGGTGGTCAGGCGGTTGCCGTCGACGACGAAGATCGACTTGGTGAGCTGGGTCTCGGGGAACTCCTCGGCGAAGCTGTCCTGGTTCTCCCAGTGGATGGTGGCGCGGCGGTCCTCCAGGAGGCCGGCGCGGGCCAGCGCGAAGGCGGCGGTGCACAGCCCCCCCACGAGCCCGCCATGGCGCGCCTCCCGGCGCAGCCAGCCAAGGAGGCGCCGCGTGGTCCCGAGGTGCACGTCGAGCCCGCCGCACAGCATCAGGGCGTCGTCCCGCTGGAGCGCGACGAGGTCCTCGTCGACCTCGACGGTGACGCCGGAGGAGGAGGTCACGGTGACGCCGCCGTCGCCGAAGAGGCGCCAGGCGTAGAGGTCGGCGCCGGACATGCGGTTGGCGATGCGCAGGCAGTCGAGCGCCGAGGCGAAGCAGTGCATGGAGAAGAGCGGCATCAGCACGAAGACGAAGCGCCGGGGGCGGTCCGGGACCGGAAGGCGGGACGTGCGGGCGGCGGCGGCGCCGCGGAACTGGCCTGACATGCCCGCCATAGGGCTCCCCAAGGGCTCGCCGCGCGCTCCGACGGCGCGGCGTGACGGGCCGCCTAGCGCCCCGGGGGAAGGCGGGCAAGCGCGAACGGCGGCCCGGCGCGGGCGAATCGGCCGCAGGCGAAGGATTCGGCCGTTGGCGACGGGGCGCCCGGATGATAGGCGCGCCAACCGAACGCGTCCCCGGGGCGCAGCGCCGAGGGGACGGGACATGACGGACGTGGTGGGCGGGGAGGCGGGCTGGCGGCCGGACGAATGGCGCGAGCGCCCGCGGGTGCAGATGCCGGACTACCCGGACGAGGCCGCGCTGCGCGAGGTCGAGGCCGAGCTGCGCCGGTACCCGCTGCTGGTGTTCGCCGGCGAGGCGCGGCGCCTGAAGGGCGAGCTGGCCAAGGCCGGGCGTGGCGAGGCGTTCGTCCTGCAGGGCGGGGACTGCGCCGAGAGCTTCGCCGACTTCGGCGCCAACGGCATCCGCGACACGTTCAAGGTGATGCTGCAGATGGCCGTGGTCCTGACCTACGGGGCCAAGGTGCCGGTGGTGAAGATCGGGCGCATGGCCGGGCAGTTCGCCAAGCCCCGGAGCGCCCCGACGGAATCGAGGGACGGCGTCGAGCTGCCCTCCTACCGGGGCGACATCGTCAACGAGCTGGACTTCACGCCCGAGGCGCGCACGCCCGCGCCCGAGAAGATGCTGCGCGCCTACACGCAGGCGGCCGCGACCCTGAACCTGCTGCGCGCGTTCTCGACGGGCGGCTACGCGGACCTGCACGAGGTGCATCGCTGGACGCTGGGGTCCACCGACCAGGGCGGGATGCGGCGCTACGCGGAGGTGGCCGAGCGGATCGGCGACACGCTCGACTTCATGCGGGCCGCCGGGGTCAGCCGGGACGCGGCGCACACGTTGCGGGAGGTGGACTTCTACACCTCCCACGAGGCGCTGCTGCTGGAATACGAGGAGGCCCTCACCCGCGTGGACACGACGACCGGGCGCTGGCTCGCCGGGTCGGGGCACATGATCTGGATCGGGGACCGCACGCGCGATCCCGAGGGCGCGCATGTCGCGTTCTGCCGCGGGGTGCAGAACCCGATCGGCCTCAAATGCGGGCCGACGATGACGGGCGGGCACCTCAAGGCGCTGATGCGGGCGCTCAACCCGGGCAACGAGGCCGGGCGCCTGACGCTGATCGCGCGGTTCGGGGCGGGGACGGTGGGCGAGCACCTGCCGCGCCTCGTGCGGGCGGTGCGCGAGGAGGGGGCGGAGGTCACCTGGCTGTGCGATCCGATGCACGGCAACACGATCAAGTCGCCGAGCGGCTACAAGACGCGGCCCTTCGATTCGGTGCTGCGCGAGGTGCGCGAGTTCTTCGAGGTGCACGGCGCCGAGGGCACCGTGCCCGGCGGCGTGCATTTCGAGATGACGGGGCAGGACGTGACCGAATGCACCGGCGGCGTGCGCGCGGTGAGCGACGAGGACCTCTCGGACCGCTACCACACGGCGTGCGATCCGCGGCTGAACGCGTCGCAATCGCTCGAGCTCGCGTTCCTGGTGGCCGAGGAGCTCTCGGCGCGGCGGGGCTCGGAGCGGGCGGCGCTGGCGGGCTAGGCCTCGCCGCCCCCGCCCTCGCTCCCGCCGTCGCCCCCGCTCCCGCCGTCGCCCTCGCCCTCGTCGCGGACGATGCGCAGGCGGGGGGGGCCTTTGGGGCGGAGCGGGGGCGGGCCGTCCTCGGCGAAGCCGCGGGCGAGCAGGGCCGGGCGGACGGGGCGGATCGGGGGCGGCGCGGCCGGGCGGCGGCCCGGAGCGCGCGGGCGCGGCGGGGCGATCGAGGGGGGGCGCTCGTCCGTGCGGCCCTCCGCGGCCAGGTCGCGCCGCGCGGCGCCCGCGATCTCGAACCGCCTGGGGGCGCCGCGGCCCGTGGGCTCGCCGGCGAGGCAGCCCAGCGCGCGGGTCGCGTCGCCGAGGTCGCTCAGGAGCGGCAGCAGGATCATCGCGGCGCGCAGCGGCGGGCGGCCCGATTCGGCGGGCGCGCGAAGCGACAGGCGCACGATCTCGGGCCCCGTGAACACCGCGTCGACGAGCGCGCCCAGGCGCGGGCGGTCCGCGACCGCGAAGAGCGCGGTCAGCGGCATGCCGCGCACCTCCATGCCCATGAGGTCGTCGGCGTAGCCGCCGGCCATGCGGATGCGCGCGGGCGCCGGGGCCATGCGCTGCACGACGAAGAGGCCGCCCACGGCGGCGCCGAGCGCGCGCGGGTCGACATCGGCGCGCAGGGGCAGGAGGCGGTCGCCGCGCAGGGCCTCCCAGTGGGCCTCCACCTGCGCCAGGACGGCGGCGGCGGCGCCGAGGTCGCGCAGGCGGTCCTCCCCGCCATCGTCCGGTCCGCGATGGGTCATGCTCGCTCCTGTCGCGCGCACCGGGCGCGGATGGAAGCACCATAGCACGGTTTGCGCGCAATTCTCCGAAAATGCGGACGGCAACGGTGTGTCGCGCGGGGCCGCCGGCGGCGGCGGGGGGCCCGGGCGCCTTGACGGGGCGGCGCGCGGCGGGCACCCGGCGGCACCGGACCCCGCCTTGGGAGGGCGCATGGACAGGCGCGGCCTGCTGATCATCCTGAGCTCCCCGTCTGGGGCGGGCAAGTCGACGCTGGCGCGGCGTCTGCGGGACTGGGACCCCGGCATCGACTTCTCGGTCAGCGCGACGACGCGCGCGCCGCGGCCCGGCGAGGCCGACGGGCGCGAGTACCATTTCGTCACGCGCGCGGCCTTCGAGGAGATGGTGGCGGCGGGCGGGATGCTCGAGCACGCCGAGGTGTTCCAGAACCTCTACGGCTCGCCCCTGGCGCCGGTCGCCGCCGCGCTGGGGCAGGGGCGCGACGTGCTCTTCGACATAGACTGGCAGGGCGGGCAGCAGGTGCGCAACAGCGCGCTGGCCGGCGACGTGGTGAGCGTCTTCGTCCTGCCGCCCTCGATCGCGGAGCTCGAGCGCCGGCTGGTGGCGCGCGACCAGGACCCGCCCGAGATCGTGGCGCGGCGCATGGCGCGCTCGCGCGACGAGATCAGCCATTGGGCGGAGTACGATTACGTCCTGCTGAACGACGACCTGGACCGCTGCGCGCGCGAGGTCGTGGCGATCGTGACCGCCGAGCGGCTGCGCCGGGAGCGTCGGCTGGGGCTCGCCGAACGGGTGCGGGCGCTCAACGCCGAGTTCGAGGGGAGGGGCCGATGATCTGGGAGCTGGACGGGGTGGCGCCGCAGGTGGCGCCGGACGCCTGGGTCGCGCCGGACGCGAACGTGGTGGGCGACGTGCTGCTGGAGGCCGAGGCCTCGGTCTGGTTCGGGGCGGTGCTGCGCGGGGACAACGAGCGGATCGCGGTGGGCGCGCGCTCGAACGTGCAGGAGGGCTGCGTCCTGCACACCGACATCGGGTTCCCCCTCACGGTCGGGGCGGATTGCACGGTCGGGCACGGCGCGATCCTGCACGGGTGCGCGCTCGGGGACGGGTGCCTGATCGGGATGGGGGCGACGGTCCTCAACGGCGCGGTGCTGGGGGAGGGGTGCCTCGTGGGCGCCGGGGCGCTGGTGACCGAGGGCAAGGCGTTCCCGGACGGGAGCCTGATCCTGGGGGCGCCGGCCCGGGCGGTGCGGGCGCTCGACGAGGCGGCGCGCGCGGCCCTGATCGCGAGCGCGGCGGGATACGTGGCGAACGCGGCGCGGTTCCGCGCGGGCCTGCGCGAGGTCTGAGGCGCGCGCCGGCCGGCTTGCGCGGCACGGCGGGCTGCGGCATCGGGCCCTCGGGCCGACGAGGAGATGCCGGGATGACGAGGACCACGCCGCCGAGGATGCACTGGCCCGCGGGCGCGGGGCGGCCGGTGGCGCCGCCCCTCAACATGTCCGTGGTCTACGCCGCGGACACGCCCGACGGGCTCGACGCGCAATACGAGGGGCGCGCGCCCGGCTACACCTATTCGCGGGAGGGGCATCCGAACGCCTCGGTGCTGGCGGACCGGATCGCGGCCCTGGAGGGCGCGCCGGGCGCCGGGATCGTGACGGGCAGCGGGATGGCGGCGATCACCGCCGTCCTGTTCGCGCTCCTGGAGGCCGGGGACCGGGTGGTGGGGGGCGATCAGCTCTACGGGCGCTCCCTCCGGCTGATGGCGCAGGATCTGCCGCGGATGGGGTTCGCCGCGGCCTTCGCCGATCCGGGGGATGCGGGGGCGTTCCGGCGCGCGCTCGCGGGCGGCGCGCGGCTGGTGCTGGTGGAGGCGGTGTCGAACCCGGCGCTGCGGGTCGCGGACATGGACGGGATCATCGCCGCGGCGCGGGAGGCGGGGGCCCTGGTGGTGGTGGACAACACGTTCACGACGCCGGCGGCCTACGCGCCCTTCGCGCACGGCGCGGACGTGGTGCTGCATTCGGTGACGAAGCTGCTGGCGGGGCATTCGGACGCGATGGCGGGCTGGGTGTGCGCGCGCGACCCCGGGATCATGGCGCGGATCGAGGCGACGGCGGTGACCCTGGGGCTCACGCCCTCGCCGTTCGACTGCTGGCTCGCGGAGCGGGGGGTGCACTCGTTCGCGCTCCGGTTCGAGCGGGCGAGCGCGACGGCGGCGGCCCTGGCGGACGCGCTCGCGGCGATGCCGGGGGTGGCGCGCGTGGTCTATCCGGGCCGGGCGGACCATCCGGACCACGCGCGGGCCGCGGCCCTCCTGCGCGGGCGCTGGGGCAACATGGTGAGCTTCGAGGTGGAGGGCGGCCGGGCGGCGGCCAACGCCCTGACGGCGGCGGCGGAGGGGATCGCCTTCGCGCCGACGCTGGGGGACGTGGGCACGACGCTCTCGCACCCGGCGAGCTCCTCGCACCGGGCGCTCACGCCCGAGGGGCGGGCGCGGCTCGGCATCGGGGAGGGGTTCTTCCGCGTGTCGGTCGGGCTCGAGGAGGCGGGGGACCTCACGGAGCGATTCGAGCGGGCCGTCGCGGCGGCGCGGGGCGCGGGGCGCTAGGCCGCGGGGTCCGCGCGCAGGAGCAGGAGGTCGAAGTCGAGGCCCGGGGCGCAGCTCGAGACCTCCCGCCGGACGAGGCCGGGATCGGGCAGGGGCGGGGTGAGCGCGCGGTAGGGGCCGGAATAGCCGGCGCCGTGGAGCCGCTCGGCGAGGTCGATGGCGTCGAAGAGGGGGGTCATCACCGAGGAGAGCACGACGTCCGGGGCGACGCGGGCCAGGAGGGCCGGCGAGACGTCGGCATAGGCGGCGAAGACGACGCGCTCCGCCGCGCCGACCGAGACGCCCGCGGACCCGGACTGGCCGATCACGAGGACGGTCCCGCCGAGGCGGGGCCCGGGCGCGGACGCGGCCGGGACCCGTTCGTCCCACAGGGGGAGAGGCATGGCGGCTCGCGCGCCCAGCGGCGCGCGCGCGCGCGGCGGCGCCGTGCCGGGCGCGGGAGCGCTTCGAGCCGTCGACTGGGTCCTCATCGGTCCACCCTCCTGCCGGCGCCTGTCGGCCGGGCCGTCGCGCGCCATCGGACATTATGTGCCGAACGTGACAGTGCCTTGACAAGTGCGTCGCGGCACGCGCCTTGCGTTGCGTTGCATCCGGGGGGCGCGGGGAGGGGGATCGATGACGGACGCGTCCGACCTGCTGGCGGCGATGCCGGGCCCGTCGGTCCTCCTGGACGGGGACGGGCGGATCGCCGACGTGAACCGGGCGGCGCAGGTCCTGCTGGGCGCGGGGATCGCGGGGCGCAACTTCGTCACCGCCCTGCGGCAGCCCCGCGCGGTGGACGCGGTCGAGAGCGCGCTCGGCGGCGAGGGGGCGATCGGGGAATGGCGCGGCAGCGAGGCCGGGCGCGACACCCGCTGGGAGCTGCGCGCCGCGCCCCTGCCGGACGGCGGCGCGCTCCTGACCTTCGAGGACCGGACCGGCGGGGCGGAGATCGACCAGCTGCGGCGCGACTTCGTGGCCAATGTGAGCCATGAGCTCAAGACGCCCCTGACGGCGCTCCTGGGCTACATCGAGACGCTGCGCGGCCCGGCCCGCGGGGACGCGGCGGCCCGCGAGCGGTTCCTGGGCGTGATGGAGGGGGAGGCGCGGCGGATGAGCCGGCTGGTCTCGGACCTTTTGTCGCTCAGCCGGGTCGAGGGGGATGCCCGCGTGCGGCCGCGCGGGACCTGCGACCTGGCGGACGCGGCGCGGGCGGCCGCGCGGGTGCTGCGCGCGCGCGGCGGCGGCGAGGGCGAGGAGCGGGTCGCGCTGCGGATCGAGGCGGCGCCGGTGCGGGGCGACCTCGACCAGCTCACGCAGGTCGCGAGCAACCTGATCGAGAACGCGCTCAAATACGGGGCGAAGGACGGCGCGGTGCGCGTGGAGGTCGGGGAGGCGGGGCCGAAGGCGATGATCCTGGGGCCGGCGCGGCGGCTGACGGTGGCGGACGAGGGGGCGGGGATCGCGGCGCACCACCTGCCGCGCCTGACGGAGCGGTTCTACCGCGTGGACACGCATCGCAGCCGGGCGGAGGGGGGCACGGGGCTCGGCCTCGCGATCGTCAAGCACATCGTGGCGCGGCACCGGGGGCGGATGCGCATCGAGAGCGCGCCGGGGCGCGGCACGCAGGTGATCGTGGACCTGCCGGCGGACGGGGAAGCGTGACGGCGGGACGCTTGTCATCGGCATGTTACGTACCCGTCATCAAAACGGGGGGCGGGCCCCGGTAGGCGGGCGCCAGCCGGGCGGGGAACGCCCGGATCCCGCAAGAAACGACGGAGCATATCGATGTCCCTCACCCGCACGACTGCCATGGCCTGCGCCCTGGGCGCGCTCGCCGCCACCGGCGCCGCCGCCCGCGACCAGGTCCAGGTGGCCGGGTCCTCCACGGTCCTGCCCTATGCCACGATCGTCGCCGAGGCGTTCGGCGAGAACACCGACTTCCCGACGCCGGTCGTCGAATCGGGCGGCTCCTCCGCCGGCCTCAAGCGCTTCTGCGAGGGCGTGGGCGAGACCACGATCGACATCGCGAACGCCAGCCGCGCGATCCGTCCGGCCGAGGTCGAGGCCTGCGTCGCCGCCGGCGTGGACGACATCATTGAGGTGCGCATCGGCTATGACGGGATCGTCTTCGCCAGCCAGCAGGGCGGGCCGGCCTTCACCGAGTTCACCCCGACGCAATGGTACCAGGCGCTCGCGGCCGAGATCCCGGGCGAGGACGGCGCCATGATGGCGAACCCGAACGCCAACTGGTCCGAGGTCGACGGCGCGCTGCCCGACGCCGAGATCATCGCCTTCATCCCCGGCACCAAGCACGGCACGCGCGAGGTCTTCGAGGAGAAGGTCCTCCTCCAGGGCTGCGAGGATTCGGGCGCGATGGAGCGCATGATGTCCGCCGGCATGGACGAGGACGCGGCCGAGGAGGCCTGCATGGCGGTGCGCACGGACGGCGCGTCCGTGGACATCGACGGCGACTACACCGAGACCCTGAGCCGGATCGATTCGAACGCGAACGGCGTGGGCGTGTTCGGCCTCGCGTTCTACGAGAACAACCAGGACAAGCTGAAGGTCGCGACGATGAACGGCGTGGCGCCGTCCACCGAGACGATCTCCACCGGGGAGTACCCGGTGTCCCGGCCGCTCTACTTCTACATCAAGGGCGCGCATATCGGCGTGATCCCGGGCCTCAAGGAGTACGCGGAGTTCTTCATGGCCGAGGAGGTCGCGGGGCCCAACGGGCCGCTGGCGAACTACGGCCTGGTCTCCGACCCGGAGCTGGGCGCCGTCCAGCAGACGATCGCGGACGAGGTGAACATGGTCGGCGAGGCGTCCTGATCGGCCTTTGAACCCGGGCCGGGGCGCGCTCATGCGCGCCCCGGCCGACGCTATTGGAATGGGACGTCCTCGAATGCCGATCGTGTGGATCATCGCCCTGATCGCCGCCCTCTGCGCGGCGGGGCTCGTGCTCGGCCGGTCGCGGGCGATGGCCTCCGCCGGGGGCGATTCGCGCGCGCTGCACTCGCTGCCGCGGTTCTACGGGCTGAACGTCGCGATGATGGCGGCGGTGCCGGCGCTCCTGGTGATGGTGGTCTGGTCGGTGGTCCAGCCGATCGTGGTCGAGGCGCGGGTGTCGGGGATGATCGACGGCGCGCGCTACGAAGGCACCGGCGACCTCAGCCTGCTGATGTCGGACGTGCGGCGCACCGCGGACGGGATCGGCCTCGCGGTGCGGGCCGGCGCCCTGACCCCGCAGGAGGCGCGGGGCGCCCCGGCGGAGGCGGTGGTGGACGCGCTGCGCGGCGCGGGCGTGATCGTGGGCTCGGAAGTTGATGCCGGGATCGTGGAGGCGGCGCGGGCGCTGCGCCGGGCCGACGGCGCCGCGCGCACGGCGATGACGGCGCTGGTTCTGTCGGTGGCGGTCGGCGGCTTCGCGTGGGCGTGGTCGCGCACGAACGCCGCCTTCAGGGCGCGCAACGCGGTCGAGCGGGGGATCATGGCGGTCCTGATCGTGGCGAGCTCGATCGCGATCCTGACGACGGCGGGGATCGTGCTGTCGATGCTGTTCGAGAGCATCAACTTCTTCCGCCAGTATCCCGCCTCGGAGTTCTTCTTCGGGACGAACTGGTCGCCCAACTTCCGCGGCAACTCGGATCTGGGGATCCTGCCGCTCCTGTGGGGGACGCTCTACATCTCGTTCATCGCGCTCCTGGTGGCGGTGCCGATCGGCCTCCTGGCGGCGATCTACATGTCGGAGTACGCAAGCCCGAGGGTGCGCTCGGTGGCCAAGCCGCTGCTGGAGATCCTCGCCGGCATCCCGACCATCGTCTACGGGCTCTTCGCGCTGGTGACGGTGGGGCCGTTCCTGCGGGACTATTTCGCGCAGCCGATGGGCCTGGGCAACTCGGCCTCCTCGGTGATGACGGCGGGTCTGGTGATGGGGATCATGCTGATCCCGTTCGTGTCCTCGCTGTCGGACGACGTGATCAACGCGGTGCCGCAGGCGATGCGCGACGGCTCGTTCGGCCTCGGCGCGACGCGCTCGGAGACGATCCGGCAGGTGGTGATCCCCGCGGCCCTGCCGGGCATCGTGGGCTCGATCCTGCTGGCCGCGTCCCGCGCGATCGGCGAGACGATGATCGTGGTCCTGGGCGCGGGGGCGGCGGCGCGGCTCGACCTCAACCCGTTCGAGGCGATGACGACGGTGACGGTCAAGATCGTGAGCCAGCTCACGGGGGACACGGATTTCGCGAGCCCGGAGACGCTGGTCGCCTTCGCGCTGGGGCTGACGCTCTTCGTGATGACGCTGTGCCTGAACGTCTTCGCGCTGTGGATCGTGCGGCGGTATCGGGAGCAGTACGAATGACGGATTTTCCCGCGGCCGGGCAGGCGGACCCCCTGCCGGCGCGCAAGTCGCTGCTGGTCGAGGACGCGCGCATGAAGAAGCGCAACGCGGCCGAGAAGCGCTTCGAGATATACGGGATGGTGGCCATCGGGCTCGGGGTCGCGGCGCTCGCGATCTTGCTGGCCTCGATCCTCGGCAACGGGCTCTCGAGCTTCCGGCAGACGTTCGTCGCGTTCCCCGTCGCCCTCGAGGCGGAACCGATCGCGGCGGCCGAGGCGTCGTTGGTGAAGACGGCCCGCTACCGCGAGATCCTGGCCGCGGCCCTGATCGCGGAGGTCGGGGAGGGCGGGGCGGTGCCCGAGGCCATGGATCCCGGCGACATCGCGGCGATCCTGTCGGGGGACGCGGCGAGCACGTTCCGCGATTTCCTGAACGCGAACCCGGAGGTGATCGGGACCACGCAGGAGTTCGAGTTCCTGGCGAACGGGCGGATCGACGGCTATTTCAAGGGCCGGGTGACGGCGCAGAGCGCGGTCCTGGACGGCAACGTGACGCCAGACCAGCTCCTGCTGGCGCAGGCGCTCACCGAGGCGGGGTCGATGGAGACGCGCTTCAACTGGGGCTTCTTCACCCAGGCGGACGCGTCCGATCAGCGGCCGGAGGCGGCGGGCCTCGGGGTCGCGATCCTGGGCTCGCTCTACATGATGCTCGTCGTGCTGTGCCTCGCGCTGCCCATCGGGGTCGCGACGAGCATCTACCTCGAGGAGTTCGCGCCGCGGAACCGCTGGACCGACGTGATCGAGGTGAACATCTCCAACCTCGCGGCGGTGCCGTCCATCGTGTTCGGCATCCTGGGCCTCGCGATCTTCATCAACTTCGCGGGGCTGCCGCAATCGGCGCCGATCGTGGGCGGGCTGGTGCTCACGCTGATGACGCTGCCGACGATCATCATCGCGACGCGCTCCGCGCTGAAGGCGGTGCCGCCGTCGATCCGTGACGCGGCGCTGGGGGTGGGGGCGTCCAAGCTGCAATCGGTGTTCCACCACGTGCTGCCGCTGGCGGCGCCCGGCATCCTCACGGGCACGATCATCGGGCTCGCGCAGGCGCTGGGAGAGACGGCGCCGCTCCTCCTCATCGGGATGGTGGCGTTCGTGGCGGAGTATCCGGACGCGCCGCCCGAGGGGCTGTTCGACCCGGCGAGCGCGCTGCCGGTGCAGATCTACAATTGGACGCAGCGGAGCGATCCGGCCTTCGTGGAGCGGGCCTCCGGGGCCATCATCGTCCTGCTGGGGTTCCTCCTCATCATGAACGCGGTCGCGATCCTCTTGCGCCGCCGGTTCGAGCGCCGTTGGTAGGGACGACATCATGAACGACATGCGATTGACGGAGCGCGCGGTGGATCTCAAGGACACGAAGATCTCCGCCCGAGGGGTGCAGGTCTGGTACGGGGACACGCACGCCATCAAGGACGTGGACGTGGACATCGCCGACCGCACGGTGACGGCGTTCATCGGCCCGTCCGGCTGCGGCAAGTCGACCTTCCTGCGATGCCTCAACCGGATGAACGACACGATCGACGTGTGCCGCGTGGAGGGCGACATCTCGATCGACGGGGAGGACATCTACGACCGGCGGGTCGATCCGGTGCAGCTCCGCGCCAAGGTCGGGATGGTGTTCCAGAAGCCCAACCCGTTCCCGAAGTCGATCTACGACAACGTGGCCTACGGGCCCCGGATCCACGGGCTCGCGCGCAACAAGGCCGAGCTCGACGAGATCGTCGAGCAGTCGCTGCGCCGCGCGGCGCTCTGGAACGAGGCCAAGGACCGCCTGCGCGAGCCCGGCACGGGGCTTTCGGGCGGTCAGCAGCAGCGCCTTTGCATCGCGCGCGCCGTCGCCACGGCGCCCGAGGTCCTGCTGATGGACGAGCCGTGCTCCGCGCTCGACCCCATCGCGACGGCCCAGGTCGAGGAGCTCATCGACGAGCTGCGGCAGAGCTATTCGGTGGTGATCGTCACCCACTCGATGCAGCAGGCCGCGCGCGTGAGCCAGAAGACGGCGTTCTTCCATCTCGGGAACCTCGTCGAATACGGCGAGACGGGCACGATCTTCACCAATCCGGTCGACAAGCGGACCGAGAGCTACATCACCGGGCGGATCGGGTAATGAACGAGCAGCACATCGCGTCGGCCTACGACCGGGATCTCGAGGCGATCCAGGCGATGATCATGAAGATGGGCGGGCTCGTGGAATCCGCGATCCTGGAGGCGGCGAACGCCCTCGAGCAGCGCGACGAGGAGGCCGCCGAGGCGGTGCGCCGCGGGGACGCCGCGATCGACCGCCTCGAGGAGCGCATCGACGAGGAATGCGCGCGGGTCATCGCGCTGCGCGCGCCGACGGCCGGGGACCTGCGCACGGTGCTCACGGTGATGAAGATCGCCGGCAACCTCGAGCGGATCGGCGACTACGCCAAGAACCTGGCCAAGCGGACCAGCGTCCTGACGCAGATGCAGCCCGTGGGCGAGAGCGCCTCGGCCCTGCGCCGGATGAGCCGGCAGGTGCGCGAGATGCTCAAGGACGCCCTGGACGCCTACGTGCAGCGCGACGACGTGCTGGCCGAGAGCGTGCGCCAGCGCGACCGCGACGTGGACCAGATGTACAACGCGCTGTTCCGGCAGTTCCTGACCTACATGATGGAGGACCCTCGCAACATCACGGCGTGCATGCACCTCCACTTCATCGCCAAGAACACCGAGCGCATGGGGGACCACGTGACCAACATCGCCGAGCAGACGATCTACCTCGCGACGGGCGCGATGCCCGAGGACACGCGGCCCAAGGCGGACCGGACCTCGCACGAGGATTCTGGCGGCGGACCTCACGTGACCGGGCCGCGGCCCTGCGTCCTCCTGGTGGAGGACGAGCCGGCGCAGCGCGAGGTGCTGGCCTACAATCTCGCGGCCGAGGGGCTCGAGGTCATCGAGGCGGAGGATGGCGAGCAGGCGCTGGAGCGCGCGGGCGAGGCGGCGCCGGACATCGTGGTGCTCGACTGGATGCTGCCGAAGCTGTCGGGCATCGAGGTGTGCCGCCGGCTGCGCGGACGCGCGGAGACCAAGGGCGTGCCGATCATCATGATCTCGGCGCGGACCGAGGAGCTCGACCGGGTGCGCGGGCTCGAGACCGGGGCGGACGACTACGTCCTCAAGCCGTATTCGGTGGCCGAGCTGATGGCGCGGGTGCGCACGCAGCTCCGGCGGACGCGGGCGGCGAGCGTGGGCGAGCTCCTGGAGTTCGAGGGGATCGTCCTGGACGCGGAGACGCACCGCGTGACCCGCGGCGGCGCGCCGGTGAAGCTCGGGCCGACGGAGTTCCGGCTCCTGACGACGCTCCTGGAGAAGCCGGGGCGCGTGTGGTCGCGCGATCAGCTCCTGGACCGGGTGTGGGGGCGCGACATCTACGTCGACAGCCGGACGGTCGACGTGCACGTGGGCCGGCTGCGCAAGGCGCTCGGCGCCCACGGACACGAGGACCCGATCCGGACCGTGCGCGGCGCGGGATACGCGCTGGGGTAGGCCGCGAGGGGTAGGCCGCGGCGCAGCCGCTCGCTCGGCTCGATAAGCGGCATTATGTAACATGATGGCGCCGGTGCCGCGGGCGGAGGTCCCTGGGGGCCGCACCGCCGAACGAGTTGGCCTCGCGCGGGCCGGCGACGGGCTCGCTCGCGGCATTTGGCATGAGCGGCCGACCGGACACCGCGGTCTCGCGTCCGCGGGACGAGCGCGAGCGCGTCGTCCGCTTTGGAGGAACGGGTCCCTTCCGGGGCCTCGGCCGTGCCGGCGCATCCGGCCCGGAACCGGCGCGCGGCGGGTCTCGGGCGCGAGGGGCTCGAAGCTGCCTTTGAGGATGGGCCGGTGCTCGTCCTGCGGACGCCCGCGCGGCCGGGACGGCGCTGGCGCGCGCGGCGGGACGGCGGGCCGGGCGGCCGGTCGTCAGAGGTCCGGCGCGGCGTCGCCCCGGCCGGAGGGGAAGACCCAGTAGCGCGACGCGAAGAACACCCCGAGCGTGACGACCCCCGTCACGAGGACTTGCGCGCCGAGGAGCGGCGCGCCCCGCGCGACCAGCGCCGTCATCGCCGCGGCGTTCACGGCGATCGCGGCCCCGTGCATCGCGAGGTAGCGCCGCGCGCTCGCGCCCGAGAACGCGCTGGCCCGGAAGGTGTAGCGCGCCTGGGCGAGGTAGTTGAACGCCATGCTGATGGCGTAGCTCACGCTCGTGAGCAGCCACACCCGCGCGATCCATCGGTCCAGCGCGATCAGGACGACGAAGTAGATGGCCGTCGACGTGAGGCCCACGGCCACGAACCGAGCGAAGCGCAACGCCCCGTCGCGGTCAGGCACGTTCGGCCCATCTCGACCGCATCTCGCCGGCGATCCGGGCGATCCCGGTGGCGAGGTCGATCTGCGGCCACCCGGCGGGGAGCGCCGAGGGGCGGAAGCTCATGTCGCGGGCGTTCTCGGGCATCGCCGCGAACTGGAGCCGCAGCCTCGCATCGAGCGCCCCCTCCACGTGGGCGATCACCTCGGTCATCGTGGCCGACCTCCCCCGGGCCAGGAGGAACGGCGACCGGTCCGGATCGGGCCCCTGCCCCGCCATGACGCGCCCCGCGATGAACCGGCCGACGTCATCGGCGTGGACGTAGTCGCGCAGCGTGCTCGCGCTCCCGACGATCCGCGTGGTCGCGCCGCGCAGGGCATTGCCGATCAACGCCGTGACGAGCCCGACCCGGCCCGATCGCGGCGGCCCGTACACGGAGCTCGGGCGATAGACGTGGACGCCGGCCTCGGCGCCGCGTGCCAGGGTCATTTCCTCCTGGCGCAACTTGCCCTCGCCATAGGGACGCATCGGCGCCGGCTCGGTCCGCGCGTCGCAGAACCTCTGCCCCTCGAACAGCCCCCCCGCCGAACTCGCGAGATGGATCGCGTGCGTGGCCTCGGGCGCGGCGCGCCTGAGCGCGTCGGCGAGGTCGAGGACCTCCTGCAGGAGCGCCGCCTCCTCGTCCATCTCCGAGACGCTCGAGCCGAACCCGCTGCGCCCCCCCGTCCAGACGACCGACACGGCGGCGGGTCGAGGGGGCATCTGCGCCGCGATCGCGTCGCGCGCGCGGGCGCGGGCGGTCCCGTCGGCCCAATCGTAGGGGATCGTGCGCCGGCGCCGGATCGCGGGCGACAGGGCCCGCAGCGTCGCCGAGCCGATCAGCCCCATCCCGAAGGCGAGCACGACGTGATCGCCTCCCGCCCGCTCGAGCGTGAGCGCGATCATCCCGGCCGGTTCCCGAACCACTCGGCGAGGGGAGCGTCGCCGGACCGGTCGACGACGAAGAAGGTCGGCTTGCCATGCGCCTTCAGGACGAGGGTCGACAGGTACTGCAGGGCGATCCCGACCATCATGGCGAGAAAGCCTCCGAAGAAGCTCACGGCCAGGAACAGGGACGTCCATCCCTGCACGGCGATCAGCTCGGGCCGCAGCACGCGTAGGGCCAGGAAATAAGCCGCTCCGAGGAACGAGGCGACCGCCACCGCGAACCCCGCCAGCGACATGAGCCTGAGCGCCTTGATCTGACTGGAGAACAGCATCCTCCAGGCGTGCGAGAACAGGGCCTTGAGCGTGTACCCGCTGCGGCCGGTCTGAACGTAGCGCGAATCCTCCATCGCCATCTCGACCGACGAGATCCGCTTGGTGAACCAGGACAGGCCGATGTCGAGATAGGTGTCGTGTCCGATGACGGCGCAGGCCGCCCGGCCGATGGAGCCGCGGACCATGCGGAACGAGTTGAAGTCCTGCAGGGACGGATTGCCGGTGAGCGTCCGCATCAGCCGCTTGAACCCGCGCGACGGCATGTCCCGCAGAAGGCTCTTGTGGACCCCGCCTTCGGGGCGCGCGTAGACGATGTCCGAGCCTGATAGGATCGCATGACGCAGCATCTCCGGGATGCGCGCGGGCGGGTGCTGGAGGTCTTCGTCGAGCGTTGCGATCCAGTCGCCCGAGCTGTGCATGATCCCGGCGATGGTCGCCGGATGCTGGCCGAAGTTGCGCGACAGGTGCAGCGCCGTCACCCATGGGAACTCGGCCGCCAGCGCGTCGGCGATCCCGGGCGATCCGTCGATCGCGTCGTCGTCCGCGAGGATCAGCTCCTCCACGGCGAACGGCGCCCCGTCCTCGGCGAGCCCGTCACGGAGCCGGTCGACGGCCGCGACGAGATCGCGCAGATAGTCCTCCCCGCAATAGACCGGGGTGACGAGGCTGATCGTCGTGGTCACTGGCGGCCTCCCACGATCATCGCGCGGCCCGCGCGGCCGGACCCAGGCCCGCGACCGCGAAGCGCGCGTTCTCGTGCAGGAGCGTCGTGCACGGCGCGGTCCTCTCGCGGGCGGCGGCGCTGGTATAGACGACGATCCGCGCGCCGAGGCGGCGCCCCGCGTCGCAGTCGCCGGCGAAGAAGGCCGCGCGTTCGCTCAGCCGGGCGTACCAGTCGGCCATGTCGGGGTTGGACGTGGGCACGAACTTGAAGTTGACGAGGAAGGGCCGCCCCGTCGTGCGTTCGAGCGAGGCGAGGGCGGGAGTGCCTTCGGCCAGCGAGCCCATCGGGCCTGGCGGCTCCAGGAGGACGGCGTCGTCCGGGCCGACGTTCGCCTCGATCCAGGATGCGAGATCGGCCTCGGCCGCGTCGCGCTGACGCTCGATGCGTCCGTCCCACCCGTCGCGCAGCGAATCGTAGGCCCGGTCGGTGAGGTCGGGCAGGACCGCGGCGCCCGCCGCCGCGGTCACCAGGACGGCGGCGGCGCCGTGCAGCTCCGTCGCCCGGGAGAACAGATACGCGGCGGCGGCCATGCAGGACAGCAGCAGGATCAGCGAGAGGGGGCGGAACATGTAGAAGGGCGCCAGCGCGTGCGCGGACCGGTCGGCGAACGCGATCGCGATC
This sequence comes from uncultured Alphaproteobacteria bacterium, assembly GCA_963833115.1. Classification (GTDB taxonomy): domain Bacteria; phylum Pseudomonadota; class Alphaproteobacteria; order Rhodobacterales; family Rhodobacteraceae; genus Hasllibacter. The sequence continues at coordinate 2,115,155 of CAWHWS010000002.1, forward strand.
GCCAGGAGGACGTAGCCGTTGAGGACCGCGAGCCAGAGGTGGACCGGGGGGCCGCCCTCCTCCCGGCCCCGGCGGTGCAGGACGGCGAACAGGGCCGCGAACGCCCCGTGCTGGAGGATCGCCGGCAGCCAGCCGTAGACGAAGCCGTTCGCCCCGCCCGCGAAGGGGGCGACGTGGTGAGGGTTGCGGAACTCGGCGTAGATGTCCGCGAGGCTCCGGTCGAGCCCGGACATGTCGACGGGCGCGCCGAGGCGCTCGAGCGCCAGGATCGCGACGATGGGGAGGACCGCCGCCGAGAACGCCGCCGCGAGCAAGGCGGCCGCCCCGACCCGCCGACGCCATAGGAGATGCAGCGCGAGCGCCGCGAGGCACCAGAAGGCGCCTATGAGGAAGTGGAGGTAGGTGGCCAGCGCCATGAGGCCGATGGCGACCGCGAACCGGCCCTTCAGGGCCGCCACGAGGCCGAAGAGGACGACGACGTAGGCGAACACCTTCGCCTCGATGCCACCGAAGAGCCACTCGCCGGCCGCGAGCGACTGCCCCATGGCGAGGAACGCGAGCAGCGCGACCGCGAGGGCGGGCGCCGAGACCCGCATCGAACGCGCCAGCGCCGCCAAGCCGATCGCGTAGAGAAGCCAGCACAGCAGGGCGAAGGCCGTCTTCGCACCGTCGAAGCCGATCCGCTCGATCGTCCAGCCGATGAGCGCGAAGCTGACGATCCGGGCGTCGGAGTTGTCGAAGACGGAATGGGCGGGACCGTAGGCCTCGGGGAGGACCTGGCGGCGGGCGAGGTCGAAATAGTTGATCTCGTTCACGCCCCAGTCCAGCGGGATCATCTCCACGCCGATCATGAACCCGGCGACGGCAGTGAGCAGGATCGCCGCCCGTGCGCCGGAGGCGTGTCCGCCGGGCCGCATTCGCCGCGTCATGGTGCAGTCGCCATCATCTTCGAGCGTCCCAAGCGAGTCATGGAAATCCGTTTGTCCGGTCCGGCGCCCTCGGTCCGCTCGTCGAGCGGTCGGAGGGGCGTCACCGCACGAAGGCTGTCTGGATTTCACGTGGCGTCACGTGTGGCATAGCTGGCCACCATCTCCAAGCCTGCTCCGACCGGCGCGCGCTCCCCGAACCGGACCGTTTCGATCCTCGGGACGCGCGCTCGACGATCGGCCGCCCTCGACGCGATCGGCCGCAGCGACGTTCGGAGCGGCTCCAGCGGAGCGTCGTCGCAGGAGGGCGTCGTCCCGGCCCCGTCGGCCGCCGCCATCGCCGCGGCCCGGAGGACCACCGCCGGCGCGGCGCTCCCCTCGGCCGCCGAGCGCGCCGCCTTCGCCGCGGGGTCCCGGGCGTCCATCATGGTCGTCTCGCCGGACGCCGCGCCGCCGGGGCCGCGGACCCCGTCGCGCGGGCCCCCGATCCAGACGCTCAAAGCCGCCGCGTCCAGGTTGCGCCGGTCGGCCCCCGCCGTCGCGGCCCGCGTCAGGGCCGAGGCCCAGAGCGGCCCCGACGATGCCCCCACCGCGTTCAGGAGCGCATCGGCCGCGGTCCGGCATATGCGCTCCGGCGGGCTCTCTTCGGGCAAGGCGCGCAGGGCCGCCTCGGCGGCGTTCCTGCCGAGCTCCATGGTGACGCCGTGATCGCCCTCCCCGATCGCGCCGTCGAGCGCCATCACCGTGCGGGACGCGCCGGCCACATCGAGCGAGGTCGCGTACTCCCGGACCCAGCGATGCCCGATCTCGGCCCCGGCCTCCGCCAACCGGGCGAAGACGCGGCGCCACAGGATCAGGAGCTCCAACTGGGACGTTGCGCCGAGGCCGTTCATCGACGCCGCGACCCGGACCCCGCGCGGAAGTCCCAGCCCGCCCAGGATCGGGTCCAGCCGCCGATCGGCAACGGCGACGCCCGGCTCGCCGTGGAGGCCCATCCCGACCTCCATCTGGCCATCGGGCACCTCGACGTTCGGCACCGCGGTCTGCGGCATCGAGCAGGCCGAGAGGGCGACGCCCATCGAGCACGTGGCGTCGTCGGCGGCCCGCGCGGCGGCGGTCACGCCATCGAGGTCGCCGATGGCCGCGGCGTCGGCGAGGCCCCGGCCGAGATAGCCCGCGAAGGCCGGCTCGTGCTTCGATCCGCCGCCGATCACGATACCGACCTCGCCGTCGCGCGGGCCGTCGCGCGCCACGAGGGCGCGGCCGGTCGGGCCCTCGACCGTCAGCAGGTCCGGCCAGGCGGCGACGAATCCGTCGATGAGCTCCGGGGTGATCGCCTCGGGGGCGTTGATCAGCTTGCGGCTCAGGGTCGTGATCCGTTGTTCGCCGGGCGTCTTTCGCGCCGGAGGACGCGGCGCGACGGGCTGTCGAAGGAGATGGCGAGCACGACGACCAGGCCGCTGACGACGCTCTGCCAGCAGGGGGAGACGCCGGTCAGGACCATGACGTTCACGATGACGGCGATGATGGCGGCGCCCAGGATCGCGCCTCCGAAGAGGCCCGCCGTCCCGATGGCCCGCACGAGGCCGTTCGTCATTCCCAGGAGGGCGCCCAAGGCGATGGCGAGGGCGATCGCGGCCCAGGGCGGAAACCCCGCCTGGACCACCGGCATGCCCGAGACCACGCCCGAGAGCCCGCCGATGGTTCCGAGCGACAGGTCGAGCTCCCCGAGCAGCATCAGCGAGGCCTGCCCGATGGTGATGAGCGTGACGAAAGCGAGGCCCCGCGACAGGACGATCAGGTCGTCGCCCGTCAGGAAATACGGCGAGATCAGAGCCGAGACGACGCAGATCGCCGCGAGGCGGCGGCGGCCCCGGCGACCTGGTTCCGCACGATCCCGCCGCGCCGCGCCGTGTCGAGCCGCGTCAGGCGTGAGCTGCCTCCTTTCTGAAGATGGCCGCGACGATCCGCTCCCGCGGCGCCTCGGAGGCGTCGAAGGGCTCGACGACGCGCCCCGCAGGCATCGCGACGATCCGCGTGGCGCAGGCGGTGAGCTCCTCCATCTCCGAGGAGACGATGCCGACGCCCTCGGAGGCGAGCGTGCGGGTGATGCGGTAGATCTCGGCCTTGGTGCGGACGTCGATGCCCTTGGTGGGTCCGTCGGAGATCGGGATGCGCGGCCTGATCGCCATGGCCCGGCCGATGATCGCCTTCTCGCCGCCAGCCGTCTCGATCCGCTCGACACGCCCCCGGGCGGGATCGTGGCGGCGGTGGGCGTGTCGTCGGACGTGCGCCTGTCGGATGGGGACGCGGCGCTGCGGATCGCCCTTCTCGGGAAGGGGCGGCGCGCCCTCGTGGACGTGACCGTGCCGCTCGAGGTCCGCCCCGGTGGCACGCGGCCCCCGCGCCGACCGGCCCCTTAGAGACGGTCCGTGTCGCCACCCTCTCGGCCGCGGCCGCCACCCGGATCGCGGACGCGCAGGCCAGGATACGGGCCCTGCGCGCCGACGTCACGGGCGGCGACGGCGTGCTCGCCATCGAGATCGTCGGCGGCTGCACGAGCGGCCCGGTGCCCGCCACCCTGGCGGCCAGCACCTGGCTGCGCACCGACCCGGAGGACGGGTTCGTCCGGACCTCCCGCCGGGCCGATATCGCCCGGGCCCTCGCACCGGACGGGGCGGCCCCGCTGCTCTCCCGCCCGGCGCCGTGCGGAGGGCCCGGCCGATGAGGGCCGCGATGCGCTCCCTGTGCCTCCCGCTCGCCCTCCCGCCGCAGGCGGCGGCCGCGGAGGGGATCCGGGACCGTGTCGATCGGGCCTACGGAGCCGGCCTCGCCGGGGTCTCGGGCGTCCATGTCGGCGAGCACGACGAGCGCCAGCCCTACCCCGACGTCGCGATCACCTATGGGGCCCTGACGGCTAGTCCCGGCGGGAGCCTCGACGACGCGCTCTGGACGGGCGCGGAGACGGCGCTCTCGGCGGCCCTGGTCCGCGACGGGACGCCGGACCTTCCGGGCACGGCGCTCTTCGCCGGGCTCGACCGGGACGACCGGATCGGGGGCGCGCTGTCCCTGACCCATGATTTCGGCTCGGCGGACGTCGCGCCCGGCCCCCTGCGGCAATTGTGATGGCGCGCGTTCGAACCCGCGTCGCCGCGACCGCCCTCCCGTGCGCCGCGATCCTCTCCGGCCTCTTCGACGCCCCGGCGGGGACCCGCGGGGTCTGGATGACCGACGGCTACGGCCGCATCCCGGACATCCGCGCACGGAGCGTGGCCGTCCATGACGTGACGAGGACGACCTGCGTCCGGTCCGGGCGGCTCGATCATGCCGGGCCCGTCCTTCGTCGCCGGGACATCCAGTCCACCGAGGGCGGCCGCGCCATGCGCTTGCGCGAGGCGGGGGCGGCGCACCCCGTCAGGGCCGGGCGCATCGCCACCTTGCCGGAGCGCTGCCTCACCGGCACCGCCGGCACGGCGCCCGAGGTCTTCGCCGCCTTCGCCGAGGCGATGGACGCGCATTACGCCTTCTTCGATCTCCATGGCGTGGACTGGCCCGCGCGGGTGGACGCCGCGCGTCCCCGCGTCCTGCCCTCGGTGCCGGAGGGGGCGCTCTTCGACCCGATGGCGGGGATACTGGGCGGTCCGGACGACGGGCACCTCGCCCTGCGCGGGCGGGTGGGCGGCCTGGACCGGATCGCCGCGCCCGGCCGCAGCCGCATGGCCCGCGCCGTGATGGAGGGGCGGCGGGCATGCAGGCCGCCCCCCGGGTTCCGCTTCCGGGACACCCACTGGAACGATCGGGTCCTGCGCGACGTGCCCGGCGGGCGGGGCACGATTGGCGCGGGCGGGCGGGCGGTACGGTTCGGCGAGGCGACCGGGGGCGCGTTCTCGGACGTGCTGGACCGGCCCCTGCCCGACGGGTGGAATCTGGACCTCTCGACCGAGGTCCATCTCGACGCGCGGCAACGCGGCCGCGAGCCACATCGCCGCCATGCCACCGTCGCGAAGGGATGCCGCATGCCGAACGCGTGACGGTCTTCGTCGGCTTGCCGCGGGGCTATCGCCGGCGGCATCACCTGGCGGACTTCGGATTACCAGTCGGCACGACGGACCCGCGTGCATGGGCTGGAAGGCTCGGACGGCCGTTTGCACCGACCGGCCCATATCCACGCCGCTGCGGCCGTCGCCATCGGCGCCGAGCATCGCATCGGTCGAACAGGTCGCGCGTTCCCATAGGTTTTCCAACGCGACCATCCCGGCGGATGAAGGGATGGAACTATGCCGACGAGCGCATCGGCGCGATTATGGGGGTGGCCGGGGGTCGCGATGGCCCCCGAGACGCGCCGATGGCTCCACTGCAGGGGCGCGCGTGCTCGCCCCGCGCGGCGGGCCTCCGGTCGCCTGCCGCCACCGGCGATGAGGGCGCTCCTATGACCTTCCGGGTCCTGAGCGCCGAGACGTCGCACGAGACCGACACGTCCGCCGGACGGGGCTCCAGGCGGTCCGCGATCGCTCCTCGCCGGGTGGGCCGGCGGCGCCCTGGGCACGGTGGATCGCGCCTCGTTCGACGATGTTCAGAACGCGAGCCCGATCCAACCGCCCGGTGCCGTGCCGCGGTCCGGGCCGGGGCCCGGGGGCCTCATCCGGTGCCGGCCATGCCCCGCAGCTCGAGCACGAAGTCCCGGGGCGGCGCCGGTCGCGAGGCGGCGCCTGCGCCAGTGCCGCCGTCCGACGTCTCGACGACGTTCGCATCCCCGGTGATCACGGGGCCGTCGGCGATGATCGTGGTGTTGGGATCGTCCTCCTCCTCGTCCTCATCGCCGGGCCCGGTGCCGGCGCGCGCGGCGGGCTTCGTCAGCCGCCCCTTGCTGGCGTCGAGCAGGACCTTCTGGAAGCGCTCGATCTGCTGGGCCTTGTCCTTGGAGCCGGAGGACGAGCCGAACTCGAAGGCGAAGGCGTCCGACAGCATCTTGAGGAGCGCGCCCGCGATCGTCGTGACGAGGGCGAGGAGCGCGGGGTTCGGGTCGTCGGTCGTGCCGGCCTCGGTGGCCGCGGCGAAGACGCAGGCGATCAGGCCGAAGATCACGCCCAGGAGCATGATGTTGCCCCGGCCGAACCATCCCCCGCTGCCGGAGCGGAGCTGATACTGCCGGGCGTTCTCCCGGTCCTTCAGCTCGGATTCGTGGGTCTGCAGGTCGATCTCGGACAGGCGCAGGCGCAGCGCGTCGGCCTTCGCCGGGTCCTTGCGCAGGCTGGCGAGGATCTCGCGGGGCTCTGCATCCTTCGGCGTGCCGGCGACCGTGGCCGCGACCTGCACGATCTGCTCGGCGACCCGCTTGCCGTTCCGCCCGCCCAGGCGGGTGGCGAGGATGGGGAAGAACTCCGCCGCGATGGCGATGGCGGACGGGAGGAGCATCGGGATTGCCATGGCTCAGTCCTCCCCATGGAGGGCGAAGCGGTAGTCGCCGGTGAGCTGCAGCGCCTCGAGGGTCGCCGCGTCGGGATCGCCGGTGACCGGCAGGTCCATCTCCTTCTGGAACGCCTCGATCGCGGCGCGCGTCTTCGGCCCGATCCATCCGTCGGGCGCGAGGCCGGCCGAGACGGCGGCGTTGAGCGCGACCTGCAGTTGCGCCATGCGGTCGCGCTGCTCGTTGGCGAGGACCGCGCCCGGATCGGACGCCGCCAGGCGCGCGGCGGCGAAGGCCGAGGCGAGCTTGATGTCGTAGCGGTTCTGCCGGTACTCCGACCCGTTGTAATGGTGCGCGAAGACCGCCCATTCGTGGTCGCGGAGCGCCTTGGTCATCTTGGAGTTGGCGAGGACGAACTCGCAGAACGCCATGAGCTGCTGGCGCTCGCCGGTCGCCATCGCGTTCACGAACTCCGTCACGTCGTCGAAGCCCGTGGCCTCGTGGTTGAACCCCATGATCTGGAACATGCCCCAGGAGCAGCTTCGCAGCGCCGGGGACGGATCGTCCCCGCACAGCGCCAGCGCCGAGGTCAGGCGGTCGTACTCCCCGCGCCCGCCGCGGTAGTGCTTCTTGGTCCAGCGCGGGTAGCTGATCGTGGGCGCGTCGTCGGAGTACCGCCCATCGGTGAAGTCGTGGAACTTATGGCCCTCGAATAGGATCACCGGCCAGTCGGTGTCGGGGATGAAGCCCCTGCCGCTCGACTCGACGGCCGTGACGGCCTCGACCACCTCGAGCGTGGTGCCGAGCTTGGCGGCGGCGTCGATCTTGTCGCGCCGCGTGACGATGTTGACGGGATAACCCATGGCGAAAATCCTCTCGGTCAATTCCGAAAGGATGACGCGAGGTTACGCCGCGGGTAAAGTCCCGGAGGGCCGGGACGGCGCGGGCGCCGTCCCGGGGGCGGTCAGCCGTCGCCGCGGGCGGTCTTCGCGACCTCGGCGGCGAAGTCCTCCTGGGCCTTCTCGATGCCCTCGCCGACCTCGAGCCGGACGAAGCCGGTGATCGCGAGCCCCGCCTCCTCGGCGGCCTGGGCGACGGTCTTGTCGGGATCGACGACGAAGGCCTGACCCTGGAGGGTGTTCTCGGCCAGGAACTTGCCCATGCGGCCGGCGATCATCTTATCGATGACCTGCTCGGGCTTGCCGCTCTCGCGCGCCTGCTCGGTCAGGACGCTCCGCTCGCGCTCGACGAAGGCGGGGTCGAGGGCGGCCTCGTCCAGGGCGGCCGGATTGGCGGCGGCGACGTGCATCGCGACCTGGCGCGCGAAGTCGAGGTTCTCGCCCTTTACGGCCACGAGGACGCCGATCTTGCCCATGGTCGGGGTGACGGCGCCGTGCACGTAGGCGACGACGTTGTCGCCCTTGAGGCTCGCCATGCGGCGCACGGACATGTTCTCGCCGATGGTGGCGATCTTGTCGGTGATCATCGCGCCGACGGTCGTGCCGCCGACGGGCGCCTCGGACAGCGCCTCGACGGTGGAGACGGTCATCGCGGTCTCGGCGACCTTGGCGACGAGCTCCTGGAAGTCGGTGTTGCGGGCGACGAAATCGGTCTCGGAGTTGACCTCGACGACGACGCCATGACCCTTCTCCACCTTGACGGCGACGAGGCCCTCGGCGGCGGTGCGGCCGGACTTCTTGGCCGCCTTGGCGAGGCCCTTGGTGCGCAGCCAGTCCTGCGCGGCGGCCATGTCGCCATCCGTCTCGGTCAGGGCCTTCTTGGCGTCCATCATGCCCGCGCCGGTCGTGTCGCGGAGTTCCTTCACCTGAGCAGCCGTGACGGCCATGGTGTCACCTCATTTGAATGTGCACGTGGGCGCGGGGCCCCTGCCCCGCGCCGCGATCCTTCAGTCGACCTTCTCGCCGGGCTCGGAGTTCTCCATGCCCTCGATCGGGCCGTCCTTCTGCACGGCCGAGTTGGCCGGCGCGGCGGCGGTGTCCGAGAGCGCCTCGTTCCCGGTGGCGCCCTGCGGATCCTGGGGCGCGCCCTTCGCGGCGAGGGCCGGCTCGGCGGCGGGCTCCTCGGCGGCGCCGGGATCGGCCTCGAGGTCCTCGGAGACCTCCTCCATCTCGCCGAGGTCGACGCCCGCGGCGCCGAGCTGCGCGCTCATCCCGTCGAGGGCGGCGCGGCTAGCCAGGTCGCAGTAGAGCGCGATGGCGCGGGCGGCGTCGTCGTTGCCCGGGATGATGTAGTCGACGCCGTCGGGGGAGCAGTTCGTGTCGACGATGGCGACGACCGGGATGCCGAGCTTCTTGGCCTCCAGGATCGCCAGGTCCTCCTTCTTGACGTCGATGACGAAGAGGAGGTCGGGCACGCCGCCCATCTCGCGGATGCCGCCCAGCGAGGCCTGGAGCTTCTGCTGGTCGCGCTCCATGCCCAGGCGCTCCTTCTTGGTCAGGCCCTCGAAGCCCTGCTCCATCTGCTCGTCGATCTCGCGGAGGCGGTTGATCGACTGGCTGACGGTCTTCCAGTTGGTGAGGGTGCCGCCGAGCCAGCGGTGGTTCATGTAGTACTGGGCGCAGCGCTCGGCGGCGTCGGCGATGGGCTGCGCCGCCTGCCGCTTGGTGCCGACGAAGAGGACGCGGCCGCCCTTGGCGACCGTCTCGCGGATGACCTGCAGCGCCTGGTCCAGCATCGGGACGGTCTGCGTCAGGTCGAGGATGTGGATACCGTTGCGCGCGCCGTAGATGTAATCGCCCATGCGGGGATTCCAGCGCTGCGTCTGGTGGCCGAAGTGCACGCCCGCTTCGAGAAGCTGGCGCATGGAGAACTCGGGAAGAGCCATGCCGTATTCCTTTTCCGGTTATGCCTGAGCGGGGAGACGGAACGGGCGTTCCGACCGGAGGACCCGTGGGGATGTCTCCCCCACGCGGCCCGAGCCCCGCCTGCGAAGTGGCGCCCCGGTAGCGGCCGGCGGACCCGGGCGCAAGGGCCGTCGCGCGAGGGCCGTTGCGCGCGCCGCGCGGGCCGCGCACATGGGGGCCATGGAGACGCCGCCCCGCCCCGACATCCTGTGCATCGGATCGGTCCTCTGGGACGTGATCGGCCGGGCCCCGGTGCCGATGCGCGCGGGCAACGACGTGCCGGGGCGCATCGCGCGCGTGCCGGGCGGCGTCGCGCTCAACATCGCGATGACGCTCCGGCGGTTCGGCCTGTCGCCCGCGCTCCTCTCGGCCGTGGGGCGGGACGTGGAGGGCGACGAGCTGGTGGCGGCCTGTGCCGCGCGGGGGCTGGACGGCGCGGCGCTCTACCGCTCGGACGACCTGCCGACGGATCGCTACATGGCGATCGAGGGGGCCAACGGCCTCATCGCCGCCGTCGCGGACGCCCATTCCCTGGAGGCCGCGGGCGACAAGATCCTGCGGCCCCTGGCGGATGGCCGCTTCGGCTCGGCGGCCGAGCCCTATGCCGGGCTGGTGGCGCTCGACGGGAACCTGACGACCGCCCTCCTCGAGGAGATCGCGCGCTCGCCGCTCTTCGCCGCCGCCGACCTGCGCGTGGCGCCGGCCTCCCCTGGCAAGGCCGAGCGGCTGGTGCCGCTGCTGCGCCATCCGCGCGCCACGCTCTACGTGAACCTCGAGGAGGCCGGGCTGCTGACCAAGACCGTGCCCGAGGACAGCGAGGCGGCCGCGCGCGCCCTGATCGCGATGGGCGCCGCGCGCGTCCTGGTGACCGACGGGGGCCGCAGCGCCTGCGAGGCGACGGCGGAGCGCCGCGTGGCGCGCCGGCCGGAGGCGGTGATGGTGACGCGCGTGACCGGCGCGGGGGACACGTTCATGGCGGCGCACATCGCCGCCGAGCTGCGCGGCGAGGGGCCCGCCGCCGCGCTCGAGACCGCGCTGCGATCCGCGGCGCAATACGTGGCCGGAGGAGACGCGCCTTGACCGCCCTGCCCCTCGACATCGGCGGCGAGGCCTCGGTCGCGCTGGCCAACGGCGCGCCGCTGGTGGCGCTCGAATCCACGATCCTGACCCACGGCATGTCCTGGCCGCGCAACCTCGAGACGGCGCTCGGCGTGGAGGCGGTCGTGCGCGCGCGCGGCGCGGTGCCGGCGACGATCGCCGTGCTGAACGGCCGGCTGAAGGTCGGGCTGCGCGAGGACGAGATCGAGGACCTCGCCCGGGAGACGGACGTCGCCAAGCTCAGCCGCGCGGACCTCGCGCATTGCATGGCGCGGGGGGCGACGGGCTCGACCACGGTGGCGGCGACCATGATCGCCGCCCGCCTCGCGGGGATCGAGGTCTTCGCCACGGGGGGGATCGGCGGGGTGCATCGCGGCGGCGAGGGCACCTGGGACGTCTCGGCGGACCTGCGGGAGCTCGCGCAGACCCCTGTGACGGTGGTGTGCGCGGGGGCGAAGGCGATCCTCGACCTGCCCCGCACGCTCGAGGTCCTGGAGACGCTAGGGGTGCCGGTGATCGCCTACGGTCAGGACGCGCTGCCGGCGTTCTGGTCGCGCGACAGCGGCCTGCAGGCGCCGCTGCGCTCGGACACGGCCCGCGAGATCGCGCTGGCGCACCGCCTGCGCTGGGCGCTGGAGCTGCCGGGCGGGCAGATGGTCGCGAACCCGGTGCCGGCGGCGGACGAGATCCCGCAGGAGACGCTCGCCCCCCTCATCGAGCAAGCCGTCGCCGAGGCCGAGGCTCGGGGGATCGCGGGCAAGGCGGTCACGCCCTTCCTCCTGTCGCGGATCGAGGCGCTGACGGGTGGCGCGAGCCTGGAGGCGAACGTCGCGCTGGTGCGCGCGAACGCGGCGCTGGCGGCGGATATCGCGTCCGCGCTGGCCGTGATGCCGCGGGACTAGGCCGCCGCGCGTTGCGCCCCGGGCCGCGGACGCATAGGTTCTCCGCCCGAGACGTCCCCATCACGGCCCGCCAATGACCTCTCCCAGAGAACCGCTCGACCTGCGGGCGCGCCCGCGGCGATCGGGCCTCTTCTCTCGACTGCGCGGCTCGTTCCTGACCGGGCTGATCGTCGTCGCGCCCGTCGCCCTGACGATCTGGCTGCTCTGGACGGTCGTCGGCTGGATCGACGCCTTCGTCCTTCCGCTGGTGCCGCAGCGGATGCGCCCGGAGCAATACATCGGGATCAACCTGCGCGGCGTGGGGGTGATCTTCTTCCTGGTGTTCACCGTCGTGATCGGCTGGGTCGCCAAGGGGGTGATCGGCCGCGCGGTCATCGGCTGGGGCGAGAGCCTGGTCGACCGCACGCCGATCGTCCGCTCGATCTACGGCGGCGCCAAGCAGATCGCCGAGACGGTGTTCGCCCAGTCCGACACGAGCTTCGACACCGCCTGCCTGATCGAGTACCCGCGCCGCGGCGCCTGGGCGATCGCCTTCATCTCCACCGAGGCCAAGGGCGAGATCGCGGCGCGCAACACGACCGGCGAGGCGATGCTGTCGATCTTCGTGCCGACCACGCCGAACCCGACCTCGGGGTTCCTGCTATTCCTGCCCGAGAGCGACGTGGTGCGCCTCGACATGAGCGTCGAGGACGCGGCGAAGCTCGTGATCTCGGCCGGGCTCGTCTACCCGAACGGCAAGTCCGCCGAGGAGAAGCGCGGCGGGCGCGCCCCCGAGGCCCTGCGAGGGCGGACGGCGGCCTGATGCTGGGCGCCGCCCTGACCGGGTTCGCGACGTCGTCCTCGCTCATCCTCGCGATCGGCGCGCAGAACGCGTTCGTCCTGCGCCAGGGCCTGCTGCGCCGCCATGTGGGGCCGTTGGTCCTGTTCTGCACGCTTTCGGACGCGATCCTGATCACGGCCGGGGTCGCGGGCTTCGGCCTGGTGACGGAGGCGGTGCCTTGGCTCCCGCGGGCGCTGGTCCTGGGCGGCGCGGCCTGCCTCGTCGTCTACGGCGGGCTGCGCCTCCTGGCGGCCTGGCGCGGCGAGTACGCGCCCGAGGAGGAGGGTGGCGGCGGCTCCCTCGGGCGCGTCATCGGCGTCGCGGCCGCGATCACCTGGCTCAACCCGCATGTGTACCTCGACACGCTGGCCCTTCTCGGCGCGATCTCGACCCGGTTCGAGGGGGCACCCGCCAAGGTCGCCTTCGCCCTCGGCGCGGTCGCCGCGAGCGCGCTGTTCTTCGCGCTCCTGGGCTACGGCGCGCGGCTGCTGGCGCCGGTCATGCGCTCGGCCCGGGCCTGGCGGGTGCTGGACACGATCATCGGCGCGGTCATGTGGACCATCGCGGCCGGGCTGATCCGGAGCGCGAGCTAGGCCGGCTCGACGATCGGGGTCGGCAGGAGCGGGCCCTGGTTCGGAGGGCCGGGCGTGATGACCGGGCCAGAGGGCGCGCAGGCGGCCAGGGCGGCGAGCGCGATCAGGGCGAGGCCCAGGGTCGAGCGGTGCGTCATTCGGCGTATCCTTCCGGGGCGTTGCGGGCCGGCCTTCACCTTCAGTCGAACATCTCCCGGAGGTCAACGGTCCCGCGCGTGCCGACATCCGCGAGGTCGCGGTTCAGGAAGGCGTCGGCCGCCGCCTGCCCGGCCGCGAAGAGCTCGCCGATGACGCGCCGCGTCGGCACGACCTTGGTCGCGACCGAGAGCCGCCGCATGAGCGCGTCGTCCGCGATCATGTGGACGTGGACGTCCTTCATCGCGCCCTTGGGGATGGTGCCCCGAGCGACGAGCCGGTGCACGAAATGGATCGCGCGCAGCTCGCGCAGGAGTGAGGTGTTGAACCCTATCTCGTTGATCCGGTTCTGTATCGCCTGCGCGGTGCGCGGCACCTCGAGCCGGGTGAGAGGGTTGATGTTCACGATCACCACGTCGTCCGGCAGGTCGGGCGCGTAGAGGGGGAAGAGCGCCGGATTGCCGGTATAGCCGCCGTCCCAGTAGGCCTCGCCGTCGACCTCGACCGCCTGGAAGATCGTGGGCAGGCAGGCCGCGGCCATCAGCACCTCGGGCCGGATCGCGGCCTCGTCGAAGACCCGGACCTTGCCGGTGCGCACGTTGGTCGCGTTGACGAAGAGTCGCGGGCCCCCGGGCGAGCACACCGCGTCGTAGGAGAAGCGCGAGACGATGGGCTCGAGCGGATTGGCGTAGAGCGGGCCCCAGGCGTAGGGGCTGACCATGCGGCTGGCGGCGTCGAGCGCCTGGTAGCCCGGGGAGGCCTCCAGCGCGGCGGCGAAGGCGCCGGTCCCGGTGGCGGTGGCCGCGAACCAGTTGGCGAGCGCCGAGGAGCCGCGCTCGACCTCCCCCCAGAGCCAGGCGAGGTTCTCGCGCGCGAGAGCGGGGCCGCCCTGCGCGAGGCCGGCCTTGATCGCGGCCCCGTTGAGGGCGCCGGCGGAGGTGCCGGAGATCGCCGCCACCTCGACGCGCCCATCCGCCAGGAGCCGGTCGCACACGCCCCAGGTATAGGCGCCGTGCGCGCCCCCGCCCTGCAGCGCGAGATTGATGCGCTTGGGCGCGGTCAAAGCGCCGTCCAGCCGCCGTCGATGCTGATCGTCGTGCCGGTGATCTGGTCGGCGGCGGGCGAGCACAGGAACACGCAGGTGGCGCCCATCTGCGCGGTGGTCGCGAACTGCTTGGACGGCTGGCGCTCGAGGAGGACCTTCTCGATCACCTCCTCGCGGCCCATGCCGTACTCCTTCATCGTGTCGGGGATCTGCGCCTCGACCAGGGGGGTGAGGACGTAGCCCGGGCAGAGCGCGTTGGCGGTGATCGGCTCGCGCGCGGTCTCCAGGCCGATGACCTTCGTCAGGCCGACGATCCCGTGCTTGGCCGCGACGTAGGCCGATTTGTAGGGCGAGGCCGTGAGCCCGTGCGCGGAGGCGACGTTGATCACCCGGCCCCAGCCGCCCGCGCGCATCATGGGCAGCGCCGCGGCCGCCGTGTGGAAGGCGGAGGAGAGGTTGATCGCGATGATCGCGTCCCACTTGGCGGGGGCGAAGGCCTCGATCGGGGCGACGTGCTGGATGCCGGCGTTGTTCACGAGGATGTCGCAGGCGCCGGCCTCCTCCACCAGGCGGCGCGCGGCCGACCCGTCCGAGAGGTCGGCGGAGACGAAGCGCGCGCGCCCGCCGCCGGCGGCGGTGATCTCCTCGGCGAGGGCGCGGTCCTCCGGCGAGTCGGTGTAGGAGTTGAGCACGACGTCCGCGCCGGCCGCGGCGAGCTCCCGGGCGATGCCCAGGCCGATGCCCGAGGTCGACCCGGTGACGATCGCGGTGCGGCCCGCCAGGGCGCCGGCCTTGGTCTGATCATCCATTCGTGAACTCCCTCGATCCTGTCGATGCGCGCGGCACGGCGCCGCCAGCCCCCCCGATTCTCGTCCGGGCGGCGGGCCTCCGCCGGGCGGAGGTGACATCCATGCTGCGCTGCCGCAATGGGCGCGGGCGGCGCTCGATTGCAAGGGAATCACGGGATGCGCGGGCGAGCGGCAAAAAAAACGCCCGCACGAGGCGGGCGTTGGAGTCATGAGGCAGGTTTCATACAGGCAAGAAACCTATCGAGCAGTGCTGTTGTTGTAGGGCGGCGGACATCAGAAGTCCAGTCCAGCCTTTTGATTTGCAAGCGAAGGATGGATACCCTCGGTGAATGCATCGCGCCCGTGGGGGGCGAGGTCGGGATGGAGGATACGACATGGCGCCAGGGTGGGGGAAGTGGACGGGGTCGGCCTGCGGGGCGGCGTTGCTCTGGGGTCTTTCGACGGCGCCGGGCTGGGCCGACGGGCATGGCATCGCGATGTACGGCGCGCCCGCCCTGCCCGCCGATTTCGACGGACTTCCCTACGCGAATCCCGACGCGCCCAAGGGCGGGCGGATCGTCACCGGCGAGACCGGCAGCTTCGACAGCCTCAATCCCTTCATCCTGAAGGGCAGCCCGCCCTGGCAGCTTCGCTTCCTCGCGGTCGAATCCCTGATGGGCCGCTCCTATGACGAGCCGTTCACCCTCTACGGCCTGCTCGCCGAGCGGGTGGAGACGGCGGAGGACCGCTCATGGGTCGAGTTCACCCTCAACCCCGCGGCTCGGTTCTCGGATGGCACGCCGGTCACCACGGACGACGTGCTCTGGTCGTTCGAGACGCTCGGCACGATCGGCAATCCCCGGTATCTCGGCCTGACGGACAAGATCGCGAGCCTCACCGCGCCGCGCAAGGGCGTCGTGCGCATGGAGTTCGAGCCGAACGAGGATGCCACGATCGACCGTGAGCTGCCCCTGATCGCCGCGATGCGCCCGATCCTGAAAGCCGCGCAATGGGACGACCAGGACTTCACCGAGAGCGGCCTGACCGTGCCGATCACCTCGGCCCCCTACGTGGTCGACGATCTCGACCCGGGCCGCTTCCTCTCCCTGCGCCGGAACCCCGACTACTGGGGCGCGGACCTGCCGTTCATGCGCGGGCAGGCGAACCTGGACGAGATCCGGATGGAGTATTTCGGTGACGCCGTGGCCGCGTTCGAGGCGTTCAAGGCCGGCGAGGTCACGACGCATCGCGAGTTCAACGCCGGCAAGTGGGCGACCCAGTTCGACTTCCCGGCGGTGGAGCGCGGCGACGTGGTTTTGGAGGAGGTCGCGCACCAGCGGCCTTCGGGGATCACCGGCCTCGCGATGAACACCCGGCGCGCGCCCTTCGACGACTGGCGCGTGCGCGACGCGCTGATCCACGCGTTCAACTTCGAGGTGATGAACGAGGCCCTGAACGCCGGCGCGATCCCGCGGATCACGTCCTACTTCTCGAACTCGCCGCTGGGCATGGAATCCGGGCCGGCGACGGGCCTCGAACGCGAGCTGCTCGCGCCCTTCGCGGACGAGCTGCTGCCGGGCGCCCTCGAGGGTTACGCCCTGCCGGTGGCGCCGGACGCGCGCAACAGGGACAACCTTCGCGCCGCGATGGACCAGCTCAACGCGGCGGGATGGACGGTCCAGGACGGGGTGCTGCGGGATGCGGACGGCGCGCCCTTCGAGCTCGAGATCCTGATCGAGCAGCGCGAGACCGAGTTCCAGCAGGTCGTCGACATCTACGCGGAAGGACTGGCGCGCCTGGGGATCACGCCGACGATCGAGGTGGTCGATCCGGCGCAGTACGCTGAGCGCGAGGACAATTACGATTTCGACATGACGAACTACCGGCGCGGCCTGTCCCTCTCGCCGGGCAACGAGCAGTACCTCTACTGGGGGCCGGAGGGCGTGACCGAGCCCGGCGCGCCCAACTTGCCGGGCATCGACAGTCCGGCGGCGGTCGCGATGATCGACGCGCTGGTCACGGCGGAGGACCGGGAGCAGTTCCTCGCGGCCGCGCGCGCCCTCGACCGGGTGCTGACGACGGGGCGCTACGCGATCCCGATCTGGCAGTGGAACATAAGCCGCCTGGCCTATTACGACACGCTCGAACATCCCGATTACGTGCCGCTCTACGGCGACTGGATCGGCTGGCAACCCGACGTGTGGTGGCAGGCGGCCGAGTAGCGGGCGGGGGCGCGGAACCCATGGGCGCCCCCGCGCCTTGTCGGCGCGAGGGGACGGCAGGCGTCCCGGACAGAAGGAATGGCGCGATGAAATGGTCCACCGTGGCGGCCGACTGGCCCGCCTTCATAGAGAGCATCATGTCGACCTGGCCGGAGGTCGACCAGGAGACGGTCGAGGACATGGACGGCGATCGCGGCGCCTTCCGCAGGCACGTGATGGAGACGACCGGAGACGACGCGGAGACGGTCGACGAGCAGATCCGCGAATGGCTCGAGGCGGGCGTGCCCCTCGACGCGATGATGGACGAGACCCGCGACGACAAGCAGATCGCGGAGGCCGGACGCTTCATTCCGGTCGGCGAGGACGTGTACTCCGACGATGGCGCCTTCGGCGACGATGACGTGCCGGACCGGCCCATGGGCCGAACGTCCTAGACGAAGGGCGCGCTCCCGCCCGCCCTCGTCGCCTTGCGGCGCCTCGCGCGGTTGGGCCGGGCGCCTCGTCGCTGCGCGACGTCGGCGCGGCCGCTGCGCTGGCGGGGGGCGTCCTTGGGGCGGGAACGCCTTGGACGGAGGTGCGCCTCCGGCGGGGATACTTGGATCAAGATGAGGGGGCGGGTCCGACGTCTTCTCCTGCCCCCTCATCTTGACGCAAATATCCCGGGGAGCGGGAGGGGCAGCGCCCCTCGCAGGGCCGGGCGAGGGGGGCTTCAGCTCCCCGAGCCCGGCCCTTTCCCCTCCGCCATGGGGGTCGGGGAAGTTCCGCAGCTTGGCGTGACGCGGCGATCGGCGTAGATCGGGGCATGATCCGTCTCGACATCCTGTCCGACCCCATCTGCCCGTGGTGTCTCATAGGCAAGGTGCAGCTCTACGACGCCCTGGCGCAGCGGCCGGGGCATCCGCTCGTCCCGGCGTGGCATCCGTTTCAGCTCAACCCGGACATGCCCGCGGCCGGAATGGACCGGCGCGCCTATCTGGAGGCGAAGTTCGGCGGGAAGGAGGCCGCGGCTCGTGTCTATGCGCGGATCGACGCCGCCGCCCGCCAGGCTGGGATCGAGCTCGATCTCGCCGCGATCGCGCGCACGCCGAACACGATCGACGCCCACCGACTGATCCACTGGGCGGGGATCGAGCATCTCCAGGGGCCGGTCGTCGATGGGCTGTTCGCCGCCTACTTCCTCGAGGGCCGGGATATCGGCGATGCCGCGACGCTCGCCGCGATCGGTGACGCGGCCGGGATGGACGGCGAGGCGATCCTTCGCCTCTTGGCGAGCGACGCCGATCTGGACGATGTCCGGACCCGGGACGCCGCGGCGCGCGAGCGCGGGGTCACCGGCGTGCCCACGTTCGTCGTCGGCGATCGGCACGCCGTGCCCGGCGCCCAGCCCGCCCATCTGTGGCTCGAGGTCATCGACGAACTCGCGGGCCTCCCCACGCCGACGCATCCCGGCGGCAGCGCTTGAACGACGCCGCCCCGGCGCGCGCGCGTGCGCCCCTGGGGCGGGCCGAGTTCATCGCTCTCATGGCCATGCTCGCCGCGACGGTCGCGTTCAGCATCGACGCGATGCTGCCCGCCCTGCCCGAGATCGGCGCCGCGCTCTCGCCGGCCGCGCCGGAGCGGGCGCAGTTCGTCATCGGCGCGTTCGTCCTCGGCATGGGGGTGGGCACCTTCCTCGCCGGCCCGATCTCGGACGCGGTGGGCCGCCGGCCGGTCGTCGTCGGGGGAGCGGCGCTGTACATGGCCGGCGCGCTCGTCGCCGGCACCGCGCAGTCGATGGAGGTGCTCCTCGCGGGCCGCGTCCTCCAGGGGCTCGGCGCGGCGGGCCCGCGGGTCACCATGGTCGCCCTCGTTCGGGACCTTCATTCCGGCCCGGCGATGGCGCGCATCATCTCCTTCGTGATGATGACGTTCAGCCTCGTGCCCGCCGTCGCCCCTCTGATCGGCGCGGGCATCATCGCCTTCGCCGGCTGGCGCGGCGTCTTCGGGGGGTTCGTCGCGTTCTCCGCCGTGTCGGTGACCTGGCTCCTCCTGCGCCAGCCCGAGACCCTGCCGCCAGAGGCGCGCCGGCCGCTCGAGGCGCGCCGGGTCGCGGCGGCGGTGCGCGAGGTCTTCTCCCGCCGCACGGTCGTGTTGGCGATCGGCGTGCAGACGCTGGCCTTCGCGATGCTCTTCTCCGTCCTGTCGACGGTGGCCTACGTCTTCGACGGGGTGTTCGACCGCGCCGCGAGCTTCCCATTCTGGTTCGGCGGCATCTCCCTCGTCGCGGGAACGGGCGCGTTCCTCAACGCGCGCCTCGTGGGGCGGTTCGAGATGCGGCGCATCGTCCTCGCGGCCCTACTGGCGCAGGTCGCCCTGGCGGGGGCGAGCGCCGCGGCGAGCGCCGGCGGGCTGGCGCAGACGCCCTTCTTCGCCCTCTACCTCGTCTGGACGACGAGCGTCTTCTTCATCGCGGGGCTGGTGATGGGCAACGTCAACGCGATGGCGATGGAGCCCCTGCCCCATATCGCGGGGCTCGCGGCGAGCGTCATCGGTTCCGTCTCGACGGTCGGCGCCGTCGCCGTCGCCGCCCCCATCGGCATGAGCTTCGACGGCACGGTCACGCCCGTCGCCCTCGGCATCGCGGCCTGCGCGGCCTTGGCGGCGGCCGGCGCCGCGGCGATCCGGCCGGAGTGATCGCAGGGGGGATCACTCCGCCGGCGCGCGCCGCGTCTTGGGCAGCGCGCCGCCCTGCGCCTCGAGGGGGTGCAGGTCGATCCCCCCGTCCTCGTCCTTGGGCCCGATGGCGAAGTTGGCGCCGAACCCGTGCGCGACGATGGACGCCATGATCACCAAGCTGGCGATGCGCCAGACGGCGTCGATCTCGGCGAAGTCGGCGTGGTTCTGCGCGTAGGCGATGTAGAAGATGGAGCCCATGCCGCGCACGCCGAAGAACGCCACCTTGCCGCGCTCCAGCCGGTCGCAGCGCACGCCCAGGAGCGCGAGCCAGCCGCTGACGGGCCGCACGATCAGGATCAGCGCCAGGGCGAACGCGGCCTCGGTCCAGGTCGTGCCGGCGAGCCCGCCGAGGCCGAGGAAGGTGCCGAACCACAGCAGGATCAGCGCCAGCATGATCGATTCGAGCTGGTCCGCCCCGTGGTGGACGAACTTGTCGTAGGCCTCGCCGTCCGTGCCCTGGGTCGTGGCCCGCGCCGCGCGCGCGCAGGCGAAGACGGCGAGGAAGCCGTAGCCGTCCACCGCCTCGGTCAGGCCGTAGGAGAGGAGCGTCGCCGCCAGGACCATGACGATCGCGTTCCACGCCCCGTTGCGCCCGTCTCCGATGCGGCTCATCGCGACGCGTGAGAGCGCCCAGCCGACCGCGTAGCCGCCGAGCCAGCCCATGACGACGCGATAGGCGAAATCGAACGTCAGCCAGCCGGCGAACCAGTCGGGCAGCGCGCCCTCGCCGGCGACCCAGCCATAGGTCGCGACGCTGATCGCGAGGTAGACGAACGGGAAGGCAAGCCCGTCGTTCAGGCCCGCCTCCGCCGTGAGCGCGACCTCCATCGGGGCCTCGTCCCGGCCGGGGGGCGAGACCTGGACGGTGCGGGCGAGGACCGGGTCCGTCGGCGCCAGCGCGGCCGCCAGAAGGAGCGCGGCGGCGAGCGGCAGGCCAAGCCAGGCGACCCCGAGGACGGCCACCGCCGCGATCGTCAGCGGCATCGCGATCATCAGGAGGCGGAAGGTCGGCTGCCAGTTGCGCCATGTCATGCGGGTGTCGATCGCGAGGCCCGCGCCGGCCAGCGAGATGATGACGATGAGCTCGGAGGCGTGCTCGATCACCGCCGTCGCCAGCCCGCCGACGCGCGGGTCGATGACCGGCAGGCCGATGCCCGCGAGCAGCGCGCCGAACCCGATGTAGAAGAGCGGCACGTTGACGAGCCGGTAGCGCGAGAGCACCGGCTGGAACGTCAGGCCGAGGAGCGCGAGGCCGATCGCGCCGTAGACGAGGTCGCGGGGATCGAGGGTCGCCAGGTCGGGCATGCCTGCGAACCCCGTCGGCGCCCTTCGGTTCCGTTCAGCAGCGGGCGCCGCACAGGGAGTCGCAGGGGATGCCGTCGCCGTCCCGCCGGCGCTCGCCGCATATCAGGAGGGCGTGGCAGGATATCAGGCGGGCATGGCAGGCCTCCGCGCAGCTCGCCATCCGTCCGCAGGACGTCCCCGAACGGGTGAAGGACCGCGCGAGCAGGAACGTCTCGGTCTCCGCGAGCCGCCCGGCGGGCTCGGCCCGCGCGGCGCCGATCGTCAGGAAGCGCATTCGCGCCCGATACCGCCCTCGCCCGGGCCGCGCTACTCCGCCGCCTGCCGCCCGCGCTTGTGGTCGGCGACCTTCGCGGCGAGGTCCTTGGCGATCTCGAAGCTGCCCTTGATCTTGTCGGAGGCCTTGCGCCAGTCGCGGGCGACGACGATCCGGTTGTCCTTCACCTTGGCGGCCCCGCCCTGATCGGCGACGAACTCCACGAGGCCGGCCGGCGAGGCGAACTTGTCGTTGTGGAAGCGGATCGTCGCGCCCTTGGGCCCGGCATCGAGCGCGGCGATGCCCGCGCGCTTGCACATCGCCTTGATGCGCACGACCAGGAGGAGGGTGTTCACCTCCTTCGGCAGCGGGCCGAACCGGTCGATCATCTCGGCGGCGAACCCTTCCAGCTCGACCTTGGTCCCGAGGCCGGAGAGCCGCCGGTAGAGGCCGAGCCGGGTGTCGAGGTCCGGCACGTAGGGCTCGGGGATGAGGACGGGCACGCCGAGGTTGATCTGCGGCGCCCATTGCTCGTCGATCGGGGCGATGGACGCGTCGCCGGACCGGATGGCCGCGATCGCCTCCTCGAGCATCGACTGGTAGAGTTCGAAGCCGACCTCGTTGATCTGCCCGGACTGCTCCTCGCCGACGATGTTGCCGGCGCCGCGGATGTCGAGGTCCTGGCTCGCCAGAGTGAAGCCCGCGCCGAGGTTGTCGAGCGTGCCCAGCACCTTGAGCCGCTTCTCCGCGGTGCGGGTGAGCTTCTTTCGCGGCTCGGTCGTCATGTAGGCGTAGGCGCGCGTCTTGGACCGCCCGACCCGGCCGCGGATCTGGTAGAGCTGCGCCAGGCCGAAGAGGTCGGCCTTGTGCACGACCATCGTGTTGGCGCTCGGGATGTCGAGGCCGGACTCCACGATCGTGGTGGCGAGGAGCACGTCGTACTTGCCGTCGTAGAAGGCGTTCATCCGGTCGTCGAGCTGCCCGGCCGCCATCTGCCCGTGGGCGGTGACGACGCTGACCTCGGGCACCTCGTCGCGCAGGAACGCCTCGATCTCCGGCACGTCGGAGATGCGGGGCACGACGAAGAAGCTCTGCCCGCCGCGGTAGCGCTCGCGCAGGAGGGCCTCGCGTATGGTCACGCGGTCGAACTCCGAGACGTAGGTCCGGATCGACAGGCGGTCGACGGGCGGCGTGCCGATGATCGAGAGATCCCGCACCCCGGTGAGGGAAAGCTGGAGCGTGCGCGGGATCGGCGTGGCCGAGAGGGTGAGGACGTGGATGTCCGACCGCAGCTCCTTGAGGCGCTCCTTGTGCTGCACGCCGAAGCGCTGCTCCTCGTCGATGACGAGGAGGCCGAGGTCCTGGAACTTGACCGCCTTGGCCAGGACGGCGTGCGTGCCGACGACGATGTCGACCGTGCCGGCGGCGATCCCGCGCCGCGTCTCCGACGCCGCCTTGGCGGGCACGAAGCGCGACAGGGCGCGCACCTCGAGCGGGAAGCCGCGGAACCGGTCCGCGAAGGACTTGGCGTGCTGCCGGGCGAGGAGCGTCGTGGGCGCGATCACCGCGACCTGCTTGCCGGACATGGCGGCCACGAAGGCGGCGCGCATCGCGACCTCGGTCTTGCCGAAGCCCACGTCGCCGCAGATGAGGCGGTCCATCGGGCGGCCGGAATCGAGGTCGTCGAGCACGTCCGAGATGGCGGAGAGCTGGTCGTCCGTCTCCTGGTAGGGGAAGCGCGCGCAGAACGCGTCCCACATGCCTCCCGGGGGCTCGAGGATGGGCGCGCGGCGCAGCTCGCGCTCGGCGGCGACGCGGATCAGGCGGTCGGCCACGATCCGCACCCGCTCCTTCATGCGGGCCTTCTTGGCCTGCCACGCGCCGCCGCCGAGCTTGTCGAGCAGCCCCTCCTCATGGCCGTAGCGCGAGAGGAGCTCGATGTTCTCGACCGGCAGGTAGAGCTTGGAGCCCTCGGCGTATTCCAGCAGGATCATCTCGTGCGCGGCGCCCAGCGCGGTGACGACCTCCAGCCCGTGATAGCGGCCGATCCCGTGATCGACGTGGACCACGAGGTCGCCGGGGCTCAGGCTCTGCGTCTCGGTCAGGAAGTTCTCGGCGCGGCGGCGCTTGGCGGCGCGGCGGATCAGGCGCTCGCCGAGCACGTCCTGCTCGGAGATCACCGTGAGGCCCGGCGCCTCGAACCCGTGCTCCAGCGCCCAGACCGCGAGGTTCAGCCCGGCCTCGACCTCGCGCGCGTCGCCGATGGGCAGGGGCGTCATCCCCTCGTCGGCGATGAGGCCGGACAGGCGCTCGCGCGCGCCTTCGGAATAGGAGGCGACGACGACGGGGCCGTGCGCCATCCGGTCCTTGGCGTGCGCGGCGAGCGCGCCGAAGAGGGACAGCTCCTCGCGCTGGCGCTCGGGGGCGAAGTCGCGCCCGATCCGCGCGCCCGCGTCGATCACGCCCGGCCCGGGCGCCTGCGCCAGCGGATGCAGGCGGAGCGTCCGGTGCCCGGCGATGGCGGCGTCCCAGGCCGCGTCGTCGAGATAGAGCATTCCCGGCGGGGCGGGCTTGTAGACGCTGTCGAGCCGCGCCTTCGAGCGCATCGCCTCCCGGCGGTTCTGATACTGGTCGGCGACGCCCTCCCAGCGGGCGAGGCGGGCGGCGTGCATCGCGTCGTCGAGGATCACGGTGGCGCCGGGCAGGTAGTCGAACACCGTCTCCAGCGTCTCGTGGAAGAAGCCGAGCCAGTGCTCGATCCCGCCATGCTTGCGCCCCGCGCTCACGGCCTCGTAGAGCGGATCGTCCGTGCCCGCGGCGCCGAACTCGATGCGGTAGGCCTGCCGGAAGCGGGTGATCGCGGGCTCGTCGAGGATCACCTCCGAGACGGGGGCGAGGTCGAGGCGGCGGATCCGGTCCGTCGTGCGCTGGGTCGCGGGATCGAACCGGCGCAGGTCGTCGAGCACGTCGCCGAAGAGGTCGAGGCGGATCGGCGCCCCCTCCCCCGGCGGCCAGACGTCGACGATGCCGCCGCGCACCGCGTAATCGCCCGGCTCCACCACGCTGGGCGCCTGGGAGTAGCCCATGCGCACGAGGAAGGCGCGCAGCGCGGCCTCGTCCACCTGCCGGCCGACCTGGGCGGCGAAGGCGGCCTCGCGCAGGGTCGCGCGGGCGGGCACCCGCTGCGTGGCGGCGTTCATCGTGGTCAGGACGACGAACGCGCCCGGCAGGCCGCCGGCGAGCGCCGAGAGCGTCGCCATGCGCGCGGCGCCGACCGCCGCCGAGGGGCTGATCCGGTCATAGGGCAGGCAGTCCCAGGCCGGCAGGTCGAGGACCGCCGCCTCGGGCGCGAAGAAGCGCAGGGCGGCGCGCATGGCCTCCATCCTGGCGGCGTCGCGCGCGACATGCACGACCGGCGCGCCGCGGGAGAGCTCCTGCGCCAGCAGGCGGGCGTCGAACCCCTCGGGCGCGCCGCCGACGATGATCTGCGCGCCGGGCGCGTCCTGCCGTGTCATGGCGCGCGACCTACGCTCGCGGGCGCGGCTGTCAACCGAACGGCCCGGCCCGGAGGGACCACAGCATGCCGTAGGCCGCCGAGACGAAGATCGCGACCACCGCGACCCCCTGGATCTGCCAGCGCAGGCGCGCGAGGCGGGTCCGCAGGTCCGCCCCCGACGCGCTGTGCGCCGCGATCCCCCGCGCCGCGCGGACCGTCAGGAGGGCGCAGGCGCTCAGCGGCGCCAGGAGGAGGAACACGGCCTGCGCGAACTCCGCCCCGTAGGCGAAGCCGATGACCGCGAGCAGCGTCAGGATGCCGGAGGCGACCCCCAGGAGGACGGCGCCCGCGGAGCCCGCCGCGCGCAGCAGCCGGTTCACCGTGACGCGGGCGAGGTCCTGCATGTCGGCGGCGGCGTCCTCGTCGCGCCGCGCGCGCTCCAGGAGGTCCCAGGGCACGCCGAGCACGCGCCGCGTCGCCGCCGACCAGGCCGCCGCGACCGCCAGCCAGTACCAGATCGACGTGAAGGAGCGCGTGTCGATCACCTCGAGCACGATGCCGAAGAAGTCCAAGACGCGCGCCTCCCACCGCGGCGCGGGGCGCCGATGCGCGCAACCCCTAGCGGCGGCGGGCGCCGGGGGCCAGCGGCGGCCTCCCGCGGGCCCGCGCGACAGACATCTCGCGCGGCGCGGCGCGGTGGTGATCTCGCGCGGCGCGGCGCGGTGGCGCTCCCGCACGGCGTCCTGCGGCGCAGAGCTTGCGCGCGGGCCCGGGCCTTGGGATGACGGCCCGCCCGCCCGCGAAAGGCCCGCCGATGCGCCCCACCGTCGCCCCCTTCCCCGCCGCGCGCCTGCGCCGGGTGCGCCGCACGCCCGCCCTGCGCGGCATGGTGCGCGAGACGGGCCTGCGCGCCGAGGACCTGATCTGGCCCATCTTCGTGCGCGAGGGGGAGGACGCGGCGACCCCGGTGCCGTCGATGCCCGGGGTCGAGCGCCTCACGATCGACCGGGCCGTCGCGGCCGCGCGCGAGGCGCGGGACCTGGGCATCCCGGCGATCTGCGTCTTCCCCTATGTCGACCCCGCCGCGCGAACGATGGGCTGCGAGGAGGCGTGGAACCCCGGCAACCTCGCCAACCGGGCGTTCCGCGCGATGAAGGCCGCCGTGCCGGAGGTCATGCTCATGTCCGACGTCGCGCTCGACCCCTACAACGCGGCCGGGCATGACGGGATCGTCCGCGGCGGCGAGATCGTGAACGACGAGAGCGTCGAGGCCCTGACCCGCATGGCGCTGGCGCAGGCGGCGGCGGGGGCGGACATCCTCGGGCCGTCGGACATGATGGACGGCCGCATCGGCGCCATCCGCTCTGCGCTGGAGGCGGCGGGGCACTCGGGCGTCGCGATCCTGAGCTACTCGGCCAAGTACGCGAGCGCCTTCTACGGGCCGTTCCGGGACGCGGTCGGCGCGGCCGAGCGCCTGACGGGGGACAAGAAGACCTATCAGATGGACCCCGCCAACACCGACGAGGCGCTGCGCTGCATCGAGCGCGACCTGGCCGAAGGCGCGGACATGGTGATGGTGAAGCCCGGCATGCCCTATCTCGACATCGTGCGCCGGGTGAAGGACCGCTATGCCGTGCCGACCTTCGCCTATCAGGTGTCGGGCGAGTACGCGATGCTGCGGGCGGCGGCGGATGCCGGCTGGCTCGACGGGGACGCCGCGATGATGGAGAGCCTGATCGCGTTCAAGCGCGCGGGCTGCGACGGGATCCTGACCTATTTCGCGCCCGCCGCCGCGAGACTGTTGTCCGAATGACGGCAGGAGGCCGCGCAACCGCGTGGCGCGGGCCGACGGGCCATGACAGCGCGAATCGGCCCTGCTAGCGTGCGCCCAAGCTTCCGGGACAGGGAGCGGAGCGGCATAATCACAGGCGGACCGGCATCATGGACACCCACTCGCGCGCGCCCTCGCGGCGCGCCCTCCTCTGCGGCATGGGCGCGGCGGCCGTGCTGGCCGGTTGCGCCAACGGCGTCGGGAGCCCCGGCCCCGACGTGATCGACGCGCGCGTCGCCAGCACGCTCAACTTCATGTACGGCAACTACCCCTCGGCCCAGGACCTGTCGGGCAAGGCGGTGGGCCTCCTGGTGATGCCCCTCGTGACGGAGGCGTCCTTCGGCCTGGGCGGCAGCTACGGGCGCGGCGCGCTCGTCGTGGGCGGCGCGACGGTGGACTACTACTCCGCGGCCCAGGCGACGCTCGGCATCCAGATCGGCGCGCAGCAATACGCGCACGTCCTCTTCTTCATGACCGACGCGGCGCTGCAGAACTTCCGCGTCTCGCCGGGGTTCGCCGCCGGCGCGGACGTGGAATACGCGATCGACAACCGCGGCCTCAACGCCGGGGCCGACACGGTGACCACCCTCACCCCCGTGATCGGCGCCGTGTTCGGTCAGTCGGGGCTGATCGCCGGCGCCTCTCTCGAGGGGACGAAGTACACGCGCATCATCCCGTGAGCCGGCGCAGCCGCTCGATGAGCGAGGACGTGTCCCAGCGCCCGCCGCCCATCGCCTGCACGTCGGCGTAGTACTGGTCGATCAGGGCGGTGTTCGGCAGGGGCGCGCCGATCTCGTCGGCCGTCGCGAGGCAGATCGCGAGGTCCTTGCGCATCCAGTCGACGGCGAAGCCGTGCTCGAACGCGCCGTCCAGCATGGTCCCGTGCCGGTTCTCCATCTGCCAGGACCCGGCGGCGCCGCCGCGGATCACGTCCACCACCGCGCGCCCGTCGAGGCCGGCGGCCTCCGCGAAGCGCAGCGCCTCGGACAGGCCCTGCAGCAGGCCGGCGATCGCGATCTGGTTGACCATCTTGGCGGTCTGGCCGGCGCCGGTCCCGCCGATGCGGCGCACGGTCCGGCCATAGGCGGCCATGACCGGCTCCGCGGCGTCGAACGCCTCCTGCGGGCCGCCGCACATGATCGAGAGGACGCCGTTCTGCGCCCCCGCCTGACCGCCGGAGACGGGCGCGTCGACATAGCCGCCCGGCGCCAGCTCGGCGAGCTCGCGCGTGACCTTGGCGCTGACGGTGGTGTGGTCGACGAAGATCGCGCCCGCGTCCATGCCGGCGAAGGCGCCGTCCGGCCCGGTGCACACGGCGCGCAGGTCGTCGTCGTCGCCGACGCAGGCCATCACGAAGGCCGCGCCCCGCGCCGCCTCGGCGGCCGTGGCGGCGACGCGCCCGCCGTTGGCGTCGCCCCAGGCGTCGGCGCGGGCGCGGGTGCGGTTCCAGACCGCGACCTCGTGCCCGGCCTTGGCGAGGTGGCCCGCCATCGGCGCGCCCATGACGCCCAGTCCCAGAAATGCGATCGCGGCCATCTTTCACCTCCGGGGATGTGCGACTAGACCACCGCGATGACGCGGCCCGCGGGGGCCGTCAACGGCGGCGGGCGACGGCGGCGAGGCACGGGGCACGGCATGGCGCTCATCTTCCGCTGGCTGCTGCGCCTCCTGGCCGTCATGGCCGCGCTCGGCGCGGTGGCGCTCGCGATCCTCTGGCTCTTCCTCACGCGCAGCCTGACCGACCCGTCGGCCGACTACGTGATGGCCGGCCCCGAGGGCCCGATCGAGATCGTGCGCGACGTCTCCGCGGTGCCCCACGTCTTCGCCGGATCGGACGCGGACGTCTATTTCGGGCTCGGCGTCGCGCATGCGCAGGACCGGCTCTGGCAGATGACGATCCTGCGCCGCACCGCCCAGGGGCGACTGTCGGAGATCTTCGGGGACCGCACGCTGGGCGTGGACGAGCTGATGCGCCGGCTCGACCTCGCGGGGGCCGCGCGCGCCTCCCTCGGCGCGCAGGACGCGGGCACGCTTGCGATGCTCGAGGCGTATTCCGCCGGCGTGAACGCCTGGATCGGGCAGGTCGCGACCGACGCGCTCGGCCGCGGGGCGCCGGAGTTCTTCCTCTTCGAGCCGCGCATCGAGCCCTGGTCGCCCGCCGACAGCCTGGCGATCCTCAAGGTCATGGCGCTCCAGCTCTCGGGCCATGCCGAGGGGGAGGTCCTGCTCGCGCGCCTGACGCTGATGCTGGGGCCGGAGCGCGCGGGCCAGCTCATGCCGGCCGATCCGGGGCCGGGGATCGCGGCCCTGCCCGATTACGCCGCCCTCGTGCCTGGCGCGCGCCCGAGCCACGCCGCCCTGCCCCGCGCCGACGCCCTGAGCCCCGCGGCCAGGCGGCCCTTCGCCGGCGCGTCCAATGCCTGGGCCGCCGCCCCCGAGCGCAGCGCGGCGGGCGGAAGCCTGCTCGCGAGCGATCCGCACCTGATGCTCTCGGCGCCCTCGATCTGGTATCTCGCTCGCCTGGAGCTCGCCGCCGGCGGGGTGATCGGCGCGACCATCCCCGGCATGCCCGTCGTGCTCCTGGGCCGGAGCGAGGCGCTCGGCTGGGGGATCACGTCGAGCTATCTCGACGATCAGGACATCTTCATCGAGCGGCTCGATCCCGAGGACCCGTCCCGATACCTGTCAGGCGAGCGGTTCGTCCCGTTCGAGGCCCGCCCCTCCATCATCGAGATCGACGGCGCGCCGCCCGTCACCGTCGACCTGCGGTGGACGCGCAACGGCCCGGTCCTGCCCGGGGCGCATCACGGCGTGGGCTCGATCACGCCGCCGGGGCACGTCGCCACCCTGGGCTGGACCGGCCTGTCGCGGCAGGACACGTCGATGACCGCGGCGCGCCGGCTGATGGGCGCGCGCACGACCGGCGCGGCGCTGGCCGCGGCCGAGGGCTTCCTCGCGCCCTCGCAGAACCTCGTCGTCGCCGACCGCGACGGCGTCGCGATGAAGACGATCGGCGCGATGCCGGACCGCGACCCCGCCCATCAGTCGGAGGGCCGCATCCCCGCGCCCGGCTGGATCGAGGCGAACCGATGGCGCGGGCGCCTGCCCTATGCCGACAATCCGACCTTCCGGGCGTCGGATGGCGGGATCGTCGGGAACACGAACAACAAGGCCTCGGACCGGCCCTTCCCGCGGCACGTGAGCCATCGCTATGGCGACACGCAGCGCGTCCTGCGCTGGCGGCGCCTGATGCAGTCGCGGCAGGTGCACACGCGCGGCAGCTTCATCGAGGCGCAGCTCGACATCGTGAGCCCGGCGGCGCGCTCGCTCCTGCCGCTGGTCGGGCGCGAGCTGTGGTTCACCGCGGAGGCCGCGCCCCCCGGCACGCCCGAGGCGCAGCGCCGCCGCGCGCTGGACCTGCTGGCCGAGTGGAACGGCGAGATGAGCGAGCACCGGCCCGAGCCCCTGATCTACTCGGCCTGGATGCGCGCGTTGCAGCGGCGCCTGATCCGCGACGAGATCGGGCCGCTGGCGGCGGAGTTCGCGCATCCCGATCCCCTCTTCATCGAGGCCGTGTTCCGCGGCGCGGACGGCGCGGACGCGTGGTGCGACGTGGTGCAGTCCGCCCCGGTGGAGACCTGCGACGACCTCGCGCGCATCGCCCTCGACGACGCGCTCGTGTGGATCAGTGAGGGCTGGGGCGACGCGCTCGAGAGCCTGCGCTGGGGCGACGCGCACGAGGCGGCGCACGACCATGCGATCCTGGGCGACGTGCCCCTGGTGCGCTGGCTGGTGAACATCCGCCAGAGCACGTCGGGCGGGGACCACACGCTGATGCGCGGGCGCACGGCCGGCGACGGGCCCGAGCCGTTCCGCAACGTGCACGCGGCGGGCTACCGGGGGGTCTACGACTTCTCGGACCCCGACAGCAGCGTCTTCGTCATCGCCACGGGGCAGTCGGGGCATCCCCTCTCGCGCCATTACGACGACCTGGGCGGCCTGTGGCGGCGGGGCGAGTACATCCCGATGACCCTCGACCCCGAGCTGGCCCGCGCCGGGGCCGACGGGATCGTGACGATCCGGCCGACGCCCGCGCCCGCGGACTAGCCCGCGCGCACCGCCTCGAACTCGGCGCGCTGGCGCGGGGTCCACTGGACCCGCAGGCGCGTCGCCATGCCGTCCTCGCTGGCCGCCTCCTCCTCGATCACGCCGGCCTCGTGCAGCCAGGCGCGCGCGCGCCCCTCTGCGGCGCCGAGGGTCACCTCCGCGTCCTCGCGCGCGCCGCCGAGCGCGTCGGCGCAGGCCGCGAGCATGGCGTCCAGCCCCTCTCCGGTGACCGAGGAGATCGGCACCACGTCGGCGCGCCGCTCGGCCTGCGCGGCCAGGGCAGCGCGCGCTTCGGGGTCCATCAGGTCGATCTTGTTCCAGAGCTCGATCCGCGGGGTCGCCTCGGGCGTGCCGAGATCGGCCAGGATGCCCTCGACGTCGCGCGCCTGGCGCTCGGTCTCGGGGTGGCTGACGTCGCGCACGTGCAGGATCAGGTCCGCCGCCAGCACCTCCTCGAGCGTGGCGCGGAACGCGGCGACCAGCTCGGTCGGCAGGTCCGACACGAACCCGACCGTGTCCGACAGGATCACGTCGCCGACCATGTCGAGGCGCACCGAGCGCATGGTCGGGTCGAGCGTGGCGAAGAGCATGTCCTTGGCGAGGACGTCCGCGCCCGTGAGGCGGTTGAAGAGGGTGGACTTGCCGGCGTTGGTGTAGCCCACCAGCGCGACCACCGGGTAGGGCACCTTGGCGCGCGCCGCGCGGTGCAGGGCGCGGGTCTTGGTGACCTTGCCGAGCTGCCGCTTGAGGCGCAGGATCTGGTCGTCGATGGCGCGGCGGTCGGCCTCGATCTGGGTCTCGCCGGGGCCGCCGACGAAGCCTAAGCCCCCGCGCTGCCGCTCCAGGTGCGTCCAGGCCCGCACGAGGCGGGTGCGCTGATAGGCGAGCGCCGCCATCTCGACCTGGAGGACGCCCTCGCGCGTCGCGGCGCGGTCCGAGAAGATCTCCAGGATGAGGCCCGTCCGGTCGAGGAGCTTGCACGACCAGGCCTTCTCGAGATTGCGCTGCTGCACCGGGGTGAGGGCCCCGTCGATGAGCACGAGCGCGACATCCTCTCCGGCGACGCGGGCCTTTATCTCGTCGAGCTTGCCGGGGCCGAAGAGCGTGCCCGGGCGCGGGTCGCGCACGGCCACGACCTCGCCGCCCAGCACGTCGAGCTCGGGCAGCGCGTGGGCCAGCGCCACCGCCTCGGCGAGGCGAGGCGCCGCGTCGAGGCGCCGGTCGAGCTGCGGGTGGAGGACGAGCGCCCGGGTGCGCGGCCGCGC
This sequence comes from uncultured Alphaproteobacteria bacterium, assembly GCA_963833115.1. Taxonomy (GTDB): domain Bacteria; phylum Pseudomonadota; class Alphaproteobacteria; order Rhodobacterales; family Rhodobacteraceae; genus Hasllibacter. The sequence goes on from CAWHWS010000002.1 coordinate 2,146,927, forward strand.
CGTCGCCTCCGGGGCCTTCATTCCTCGCCGTCGTAAAGGCTGATGGGCTGGCTGGGCATGATGGTGCTCATGGCGGACTTGTAGACGAGCTGCGACTGCCCGTCCCGGCGCAGCAGGACGCAGAAATTGTCGAACCAGGTGATGACGCCCTGCAGCTTGACGCCGTTGACGAGGAAGATCGTGACCGGGACCTTGGTCTTGCGGACGTGGTTGAGGAACGCGTCCTGAAGGTTCTGCTTGTCGGCCATGGGGTCTCCCGCCCTTTTCTTATCGTTGCGCGCGGATGCGCGGGCCGGTGCGGCGCGTCCGCCCGGATCCGCGCAATATGGCGCCGGGGCCGGAAGCCCGCCACCCCATTCTGGGTGGGCGTCAGCCGCGCCAGAGGTCGGGATTGAGAAGCGCCACGATCGCCAGGAGTTCCATCCGGCCGAGGATCATCCCCGCGGCGATCACGCCCTTGGCGAAGCCCGGCAGGGTCAGGAGGTCGATCTCCAGCGCCGTGATCCCGGCGGCCAGCGGCCCGGCATTGCCGAGCGCCGCGACGGCGAGGACGAGCGCGTCCTCGAAGGGCACGTCGGCCGCGGCGATGCCGAGGGTGAGGGCCGCGATCGAGAAGGCGAAGAGCATGAACGAGATCCACGCGATCTGCGCGCCGCGGCGGCGCACGTCGCGCCCCGAGAGCCCGCCCCGCCCCACCGAGGAGGGATGCACCAGGCGCCCCATCTCCCGCGAGGCGTGGGCCGCGAGCGCATGGACGCGGAAGAGCTTAACCCCGCCCGCCGTCGTCGCCACGCCCCCGCCGACGAGCGCCAGGCCCATCAGCACGATGCCCGGCGCCGGCAGGCCCGACCAGTCGCGCGCGCCCTGCCAGGCCGCGCTCTCGAACCCGGTCGTCGTCAGGAACGACAGGGAGGTGAACGCGGCGCCCCAGAGCGCCGCCCCCGCGGCGGCGAGGTCGTCCCCCTCGGAGACCTCGACCGCGCCGATCCAGTGGCGCGCGAAGAGGAGCCCGGCCGCCCCCGCGACGATCCACGCCGCCAGGCGCAGCTCGGGGTCGCGGCGCAGGCGAGAGACGCCCCCGCGGGCGTCGTCGGCGAAGGTGCCGCGGCTCAGGGCGAAGACGAGGAACGCCGCGATCGCGACCTCCGCGAGCGGACCGGTGGTCAGCGCGCCGCCTTCGGAGGAGATGCCGGAGGTCGCGAGCGTGGACATCGCGAGGCACGCGGCCTCGAGCGGCGGCACGCCCGCGGCGTGGAGGAGCCCCCAGAGCACGCCCGTGAGCGCCGCGTAGATCGGGGCGAGCTGCCGTCCGTACCGGGTCAGGCGCTCGGACGGCTCGTTCACGCGCAGGATCTGGGAGGCGCGGGTGGCGCCCTCCCCCGTCGGCGCCTCGGAGGCGACCTCCACCCCGCCGAGGTTCATCGGCGCCAGGATGGCGGCCGCCGTGACCCAGAGAAACAGGCCTCCGAGCCAGCCCACCAGCGCGCGCCAGAGGTGCAGCGCGCCCGGCAGCCGGTCCGCCTCGTAGAGCGCGAAGCCGGTCGTGGTCAGGGCCGACACCATCTCGAGCCAGGCGCTGACCGGGGACGTCGCCGGCACCGCGATCCAGAACGGGACCGCGAGCATCGCCGGCAGGAGCGCGTAGGCGCCCAGCAGCGACAGGAGCTGGACGCGGGCGGGCCGCCGCATGCGCCGCGAGGCCGAGGCCGCCGCCACGACCCAGCACAGGAAGCCGAAGAACAGCGCCGGATGGAGGAAGGCGCGCCCGATGCGCGCGTCGCCCCCGGCGAAGGCGAAGGCGGCGGGCACCAGCATGGCGGCCGCCCCGATCGCGGCGAAGAGGATCAGGAGCGGCAGGCGCTCGATCCGCCGGCGCAGGCCCGAGGAGGGGCCGACCGGCCCGGCATGTCGCGCCCGGCGGCGGGCGGCGCGGCGGGGTGCGCTCGCCACGGCTAGAAGAAGTCGATCGAGACCTGGAGCAGGCTCTCGACCTCCGGCACGTCGCCGGCGAGCGCGAAGAGGACCACGACGTCGCCCTCCTCGATGCGCATGTCGCCGGTGGGGCGCCGCACGCGCCCGCCCTTGCGCACCGCGCCCAGGAGCACGCCCTCGGGGAAGTCGATATCGGCCACCTGCTTGCCGGCCATGACCGAGGTCCGCATGATCCGCGCCTCGATGATCTCGGCCTCGGCGTCGCCGATGGAGTAGACGGCGCGCACCTGCCCGTGGCGTACGTGGCGCAGGATCGAGCTCACCGTGGTGGCGCGCGGGTTGATCCAGGCGTCGATCCCGAGCGGCTCCATCAGGGTGCCGAGCGTGGGGTCGTTGACCAGCACGATCGCCATCGGGCTGCCCATCTGCTTGGCGCGCACGGCGGCGAGCATGTTGGTCTTGTCGTCGTCGGTCACGCACAGGATCGCGCCCGCCCGGCCGGCGCCGGCCTCCTCCAGGAGGTCGCCGTCGAGCCCGTCGCCGTTGAGCACGATGGTCCGCTCGAGGCGGTCGGCGGCGCGCTCGGCGATGGGGCGGCTGCGTTCTATCATCTTGACGCGCACCCGGTCCTCGCGCGCCTCGAGCGCCTCGGCGACCGCGAGGCCCACGTTGCCGCCGCCGACGATCACGACGCGGTCGGTGCGCACCTCCCGCTTGCCGAAGATCTCCATCGTGCGGCCGGCGTCGTCCGAATGGGTCATCACGTAGACCGCGTCCCCGGCGAAGAGCTGGTCCCCGGGCTCGGGGGCGAAGAGGGCGCCGCCGCGGCGCACGCCCACGACGATCGCGCGCAGCGTGGAGAAGAGCTCCGAGAGCTGGCGCAGCGGCGTGCCCAGGACGGGGCAGTCCGCGTCGAGCATCAGGCCGAGGAGGCGAGCCTCCCCGTCGAGGAAGGCTTCGGTGTCGAAGGCGGCGGGCGCGTTCAGGCGCCGCAGGGCGGCGTCCGCGACCTCCCGCTCGGGGGAGATCACCACGTCGATCGGCATGTGGTCGCGGCGGTAGAGGTCGGAGTAGATCGCGTTCCGGTAGGATTGCGCCCGCAGCCGCGCAATCTTGGTGGTGATCGCGAAGATCGAATGGGCCACCTGGCAGGTGACCATGTTCACCTCGTCCGAATGCGTCGCGGCGATGATCATGTCGGCGTCGGCGGCGCCCGCCCGGTCGAGGATGTCGGGATAGGAGGCGTGCCCGACGATGCCCTGCACGTCGAGGCTGTCGGTGGCGCGGCGCACGAGATCGGCGCTGAGGTCGACCACGGTGACGTCGTTGCGCTCCGTGGAGAGGTGCCGCGCGATCTGCCAGCCGACCTGGCCCGCGCCGCAGATGATGACCTTCATGGGTGTCCCGCGCGTGGCCTGCCGCCCGCATCGCACGCCCGGCTGGGCCGTTCAACCGGCGGGCAGGTGCGCCGCCACGGCATGGGCGACGGCGGCGGGCGTCTCCCTGTTGGGCCAGTGGCCGGCGTCGGTCCAGCGGCGGGCGGCGCCGCAGGCGTTGGCCGCGATCCGGATGGCCGCGGCGGGCACGATCCGGTCGCGCGTGCCGTGCACGAAGGTGATGGGCGCCGCGATGCGCGTGAGGCGGGGCGCGTAGTTGGTGGCGAAGCGCGCGGGGCCCATCTCGGCGCGCAGGAAGCCGGGCATGGCCGGCGCGCGGGCCTGGCGCGCCGCGGCGGTGCGGAACGCGGCGATCGTGGCCGCGTCGATCCGCGCGGGATCGCCGTAGATCGCCGCGAGCGTCCGGCGCGCGCCCTCCGCGCCGGCCGCCAGGCCCGCGATCGCCGCGGCCGCCCCCGGCGCGCGCCCGAGCGCGTAGCGCAGCGGATGAAGGGGCGTCGCGTCCGTCACGCCGTAGGTGGCGACGGGCACGAGGCCGAGCACCGCGCCGGGGCAGTCGAGCGCCAGGCCGATCGCGATGGCGCCGCCCATCGAGAGGCCGGCCACCACCGCCGGGCCGAACCCGCGCATCGCCCAGAACGCGGCCGTCCAGTCGAGCATCTCCGGGATGCCCGCCCGGCCGGGCAGCGCGTCCGTTCCGCCGTATCCCGGCAGGTCGGGCGCGATGAGGCGCGCCCGCCCCGCCAGCAGGGTCATCACCGGGGTCCACGCGCAGGCCGCGTCGTCGATCCCCGATCCGTGGAGGAGGAGGACGGGCGGCGCATCGGCCGCGCCCGCCTCCAGCCATGTCGCGCGGCGGCCCCGGACGGCGCCAAGGCGCCGGCGGATGCCGCCCTCGTCCGGTCCCGCCAGAGCGTCAGGCACTCTGGCGCAGCGGTTCCTCCAGGTGCGCCACCCGCGCGCCGGCGCGGTTCGTCGTCACCACGCCGAGGCTCTTGAGCTTGCGGTGCAGCGCGCTGCGCTCCATCCCGACGAAGGTCGCGGTGCGCGAGATGTTGCCCCCGAAGCGGTTGATCTGCGTCAGGAGATACTCCCGCTCGAAGAGCTCGCGCGCCTCGCGCAGCGGCAGGGTCGCCAGGCTCCCGGAGAGGACGACCCGGCCCTCCTCGCTCTCGGTGCCCGCCTCGTTGCCCGGCAGCTCGCGCGCCGTGATCGGGCCGGTCCCCTCGCCGAGGATCAGCACGCGCTCGATCACGTTCTTGAGCTGGCGCACGTTGCCCGGCCAGCGCATCGTCTGGAGGAGCGCCTCGGCCTCCTCGGCGACCTCGCGCAGGGGCAGGCCCTGGGTGCGGTTGAACGCCTCGATGAAATGCGCGCACAGGAGCGGCACGTCCTCGCGGCGCTCCTCGAGGCTGGGGACCGCGACGGGCACCACGTTGAGGCGGTGGTAGAGCTCCTGCCGGAAGCGGCCCTCGTCGACCTCGACCGCGAGGTCGCGGGTCGTGGAGCTCAGCACGCGCAGGTCGACGTTGACCTTGGTCGCGCCGCCGACGCGGGCGAAGCTCTGCTCGGTCAGGACGCGCAGGATCTTGGACTGCGTGCCCATCGGCATGTCGGCGACCTCGTCGAGATAGAGCGTGCCGCCGTTGGCCTGCTCGAGGAGGCCCTTTTCCACGCCGCGCTCGCCGCCCTCGCGGCCGAAGAGGACCGCCTCCATGCGGTCGGGCTCGATCGAAGCGGAGGAGACCGTCACGAAGGGCCCGTCCGCGCGCAGCGAGTGCTCGTGCACGTAGCGGGCGGCGACCTCCTTGCCCGAGCCCGCGGGCCCGGTGAGCATCACGCGCCCGTTGGACTTGGTCACCTTGTCGAGCTGGCCCTTCAGGCCCTTGAACGCCGCGGAGGCGCCCAGCATCTCGGGCGCCGCGCCGCCGCCGCGCTTGAGCTCCACGTTCTCGCGGCGCAGGCGCGAGGTCTCCATCGCGCGGCCGATCACGACCATGAGCTGGTCGATGTTGAACGGCTTCTCGATGAAGTCGTAGGCGCCCTGCTTGATGGCGGCGACCGCGATCTCGATGTTGCCGTGCCCCGAGATGATGACGATCGGGATGCCGGGATGGTCGCGCTTGACCTGCTTGAGGATGTCGATCCCGTCCATCGCGGAATCCTTGAGCCAGATGTCGAGGATCATCAGGCTCGGCGCCTCGCGCTCGATCTCGGCCATGCACTCGTCCGAGGTTCCGGCGAGGCGGGTGGTGTAGCCCTCGTCCTTCAGGATGTCCGAGATCAACTCGCGGATGTCCCGCTCGTCGTCGGTGATGAGAATGTCGCCCATTATGCTGCTCTGCCTCTGCTCGCGCCGCCGATTATTGTTTTTGGTCGTCGGCCCCGGGAGTGGCGGCCTGCCCCTCCGGCGCCAGGGCGGGGAGCGTTATCGCCGCCTCCGCCCCCTTGTGCTCCGCGCCCCCGAACGGGGCCGCGTCGCGCAGTTCCAATGTCCCGCCGTGTTCGGCGATGATCTTCTTGACGATCGGGAGCCCCAGTCCGGTGCCCTCGTCGCGGGTGGTGACATAGGGCTCGAAGAGCCGCGCGCGGTCCTCCGGGAGCCCGATTCCGTTGTCGGCGATGGTCAGGACGGCCGTGCCGTCCGCCTCGCGCAGCGCGATGCGGATCGCCGGGGACCAACCCTCCGGGGCGCCGCGCTCGCGCAGGGTCTGCGTCGCCTCGCCGGCGTTCTTGATGAGGTTGGTGAGCGCCTGCGCGATCATCCCCTCGTCGAGGTCCGCGCGCACGGGCCCGCCCGGCAGGTCGGCCTCGATCGTGACCTCGGGCTGCCCCTCGCGCTGCAGGATCACCGCGTCGCGCACCAGGGCGCGCAGGTCCGCGGGCTTCCGATCCGGCTCCGGCATGCGGGCGAAGCGGCTGAACTCGTTGACGATCCGGCGCAGGCCCTCGGTCTGCCGCACGATCACGTCGGTGTACTGGGTCAGGGCCTCGACATCGACGCCCTCGACCTTGGAGAACTTGCGCTGGATGCGCTGGGCCGAGAGCTGGATCGGGGTGAGCGGGTTCTTGATCTCGTGCGCGATGCGGCGCGCGACGTCGCCCCAGGCGGCCATGCGCTGCGCCGCCACGAGGTCCGAGACGTCGTCGAAGGCCACGACGTAGCCCTCGGCGGCGCCGTCCTCCCCGGTGCGGCGGGCCATGCGCACCAGGAGGTTCTCCAGCTTGCCCGACCGCGACAGGCGCACCTCCTGCTGGACGACGGGCGCGCCCGCGCGCAGCTCCTCGACCAGGGGCCCGAACTCCGGGATCGCGACCTCGAGTGGCACGGGATCGCCGCCGATCTCCAGGAGGCGCTCGGCGGCGCGGTTGACGAAGGTGACGCGCCCGCCCGCGTCCATCCCGACCACGCCGGAGGTGACCGAGGACAGCACGCTGTCGAAGAGGCGGCGCCGCTGCTCGATCTGGCGCGTGTTCTCCAGGAGGGTCTCGCGCTGGCTCTTGAGCTGCCGGGTCATGCGGTTGAAGAGCCGGCCCAGGAGGGCGATCTCGTCCTCGCCGGCCTCCTCGCGGACCTGGACGTCGAAATCCCCGGCGCCGACCCGCTGCGCCGCTCCCGCGAGGGACCCGATGGGGCGCGAGAGCCGCTCGGCGAAGCCCAGCGCCAGCCAGATCGCGCCCAGGATCAGGATCACGGCGAAGCCGAGATAGAGGAGCGCGAAATCGAAGAGGATGCGCCCGCGGTCGCGCTCGAGCTGCTCGTAGAGGGCGACCGTCTCCTGCGTCTCGTCCAGGAGGGACAGGATCTCCCCGTCGACGGTGCGCGAGAGGTAGAGGAGGCGGTCCGCCGGGGCGGCGAGCGCGATCAGCACCCGGAACTCGTTGTTGTCCCAGTCCTCGATGACGACCGGCCCGTCGGCGGCGGCGGCGATCTCCTCCGGGGACGGCGCCTCGTAGTCGAAGAGGTAGGAGCGCTCGCCGCGGGCCTGGATCTCCGCGGCGCCATCGATGACGTAGGCCTCGCGCAGGCCGCGCTGGATGAGGCCCTGCCCCTGGGCGAGGACCTGCCGCAGGTCGCCGTCGGAGAGCCCGCCGCGCGCCGCGGCCGTGCCCAGGAACGCCGCGAGCGCGCCCGCGTCCTCGCGCAGGCCGGCGCGCTGCTCCTCCTCGTAGGCCTGCGCGGCGGAGAGCGAGGAGCCGACGACCGCGCGCACCCGGTCCGAGAACCAGCCCTCGAGCCCGACGTTGACCGTCAGCCCGGCGAACACCGCGACGAGCACGGTCGGCACGAAGGCCACGGTCGCGAACACGCCCGTGAGGCGCAGGTGGAGCTGCGATCCGGCCGAGCGCGCGCGGCTCGCGGCGATGGAGCGCGCGACGCGCTGGAGGACGAGCGCGGCGACCGTGATGACGTAGACGAGGTCCGCCAGCATCACGATGCGCAGCGTGGTGGAGGTGGCGCCGCCGTCGAGCGGGCCGAGCACGTAGAGCGTGAGGGCGGCGAGCACGGGGCCGAGCACGACGAGGCCGACGGTCGCGCCGGTCTGCGCCCGGCGCGTGCGGCGCACGCGGCTCAGGGTCTCCCAGCCGAGATGCCTCATCGGGCTCGCCAAGGAGCTGCCCCTCCGACCTCAAGGACCCGCCGTTTGCCGCGATGCCCCCGGCCGCTTGTCGCGGCTCGTGCGGGGCGGGCGGAGTCCGCTCTTGATGTGTTGCCTCAAAGCCGCCGAGCAACGTGCTGAATTCGCGGCACCCGCCCGGCAGCGCGCCCCGAGGACAACGCTGCTGGGCTGAAATTACGACAGTTTCCGGCGTCGTGTCACCTCAATTCCGAGGTCGGTGATCTTTTTGCGCAGGGTATTGCGGTTGATCCCCAGGAGCTCCGCGCAGCGGGCCTGATTCCCCGCGGTCGCGTCCAGCGCGATCTCGATCAGCGGGATCTCCATCTCCCGCAGGATGCGCGCGTAGAGGCCGCGCGGCGGAAGCTGCCCGGCATGGAGGTCGAAATGCCGGCGCAGGTGCTGGGCCACGCTGTCCGCGAGGCGCCCCTCCTCGCGGCGGGTCGCGGCGATGGCGTCGGCGGGCGCGATGGCGGGTCCGGCGCCGCCGAGAACGCCCTCGATCTCGGCGAGAGGGATCACCGGGGCGCCGCCGATCACCGCGAGGCGCCGGGCCGCGTTCTCGAGCTGGCGGACGTTGCCCGGCCAGGTGAAGGCGCGCACCCGCTCGGAGGCCTCGGGGCTCAGGCGCCGCGCGCCGAGCCCCTCCCGGTCGGCCCGCGCCAGGAAATGCTCGGCCAGGAGGGGGATGTCCTCGACCCGCTCGCGCAGCGGCGGCACGTGGACCGACACCGCCCCGATCCGGTAGAACAGGTCCTCCCGGAACCGCCCGTCCCCGATCAGGGCCTCGAGGTCGACCTGGCTGGTGGCGAGCGCGCGCGGCGCGGCCTCCTCCTCGCGCATCGCGTCGATCATCCGCACCATGCGCGCCTGCGCGTCGGCGGAGAGGTCCCCGACCTCCTCGAACACGATCGTGCCGCCCCGCGCGCGCGCGATGAGGCTCGCCGGCCCGTCCGCGCCCTCGAAGGCGGCCGCGGGCGCGACCACGAAGGGCAGCGCCCGCCGGTCGCCGAGGTCGTGGATCGCGCGCGCGACGAGGGACTTGCCGGTCCCGCTCTCCCCGGTGACGAGCACCGGCAGGTCGGTGTTCATCACCCGCGCCACGAGCGCGTAGAGCGCCTGCATCGCCGCGGTGCGCCCGACCATGGGCAGGTCGTCCTCCGCCCGCGGCGGGGCGATGGCGGCGGGGGCGGGCGCGGAGGCGGGCTCGCGCCGGGCGCCGAGCGCGCGAGAGGCCCGCTTCATCAGGTCCGGCAGGTCGAAGGGCTTGGGCAGGTAGTCGTAGGCGTTGGCGTCGTTGGCCTGGATCGCCGTCATGATGGTGTTCTGCGCGCTGATCACGATCACCGGCAGGCCCGGGCGCGCGGCCTCCATCGCCGGCAGCATCTCGATCCCGTTGCCGTCGGGCATGACGACGTCGGTGATCACGAGGTCGCCCTTGCCCTCGTTCACCCAGCGCACGAGCGTCGTGAGCGAGGAGGTCGCGTGCACGCGGCAGCCCGCGCGCGTGAGCGCCTGCGTGAGCACGGTGCGGATCGTGCGGTCGTCGTCGGCGACGAGAACGGTGCCGTCCATGTCAGTCCTCCTGCGGCTGACCCGAGACGGGCAGCGATATGCGGAACATCGTGCGCCCGGGGGCGCTCTCGAGGGCGATCCAGCCGCCATGGTCGGCGACGATCTTGGCGACGAGGGAGAGACCGAGCCCGGTGCCGTTCTCCCGCCCCGAGACGAAGGGCTCGAACGCGCCGTCGCGCAGCGCGTCCGGCAGGCCCGGCCCGTCGTCGATCACGTCGACCTGCAGCGGCAGGCGCACCCGGTCCCCGCCCGGCCGGGTGAGGCGCAGCGCCCCGTCGTAATGGGTGCGCAGCGTGATCGTGCCGCCCCCCGGCGCGGCCTCGGCGGCGTTCTTCATCAGGTTGAGGAACACCTGCGTGAGCTGGTCGGCGTCCGCGTCAGTGTCCGGCAGGGAGGGGTCGAAATCCTCGCGGAAGGTCATGTGCGCCCCGAAGCCGAGCGCCGCCGAGCGCCGGGCGCGGGCCAGCACGTCGTGCACGTTCACGCAATGCAGCTCGGGCGGGCGCACGTTGCCGAACTGCTCGACCTGCTCGAGGAGCTTCACGATGCGCCGGCTCTCGGCGACGATGAGGTCCGTCATCTCCCGGTCGCCGTTCGAGAGGTTCATGCTCAGGAGCTGCGCCGCCCCGGTGATGCCCGCGAGCGGGTTCTTGATCTCGTGGGCCAGCATCTCGGCCATGCCGATGGCGGCGCGGGCCGAGCCGCCGCCCCGGCGCGCGCGCGACGCCATCTCCCGCGGGACGACCAGCATCACGAGGCGCCCGCTGCGCGCCTGCGCGTCGAGCGGGCCGATGGTCACGTCCGCCGGCACGGGGGACCGCCCCCTGGCGCCGGCCTCCACGTCCGACACCAGGACCGGCGCGCGGGAGGCGCGCACCCGGGCCATCGCATCCCCGAGATCCGTGCCGAAGCGCAGCGCGTCCTCGAGCGGGCGGCCGCGCAGGGACCGCGCCGCGCGGTTGAGGAAGGTCTCCGCCTCCGGGTTCGCCGCCTCGATCAGGTCCTCCGGCGACAACAGGAACGCCGGCACGGGCAGCGCGGCCCAGAGGCCCGGCCCGTCGGGCAGGACCGGCGGCCCCGGCGGCCCCGGCGGCCGGGGGGTCACGCGGCGCACGCCGCGGGTTCGCACGCATCGCCGGCGCAGGCCTCCGCGACGAGGGCGCGCACCGCTTGGGGCGTCCGCGCCGTCAGGATCGCCCGGCGCAGCGGCGCGGGCGCATCCGGCAGGTACCAGCCCAGATGCTTGCGCATCACCCGCAGCCCGAGCTCGGCCCCGTAGAAGGACAGCGCCTCCTCGTGATGGGCCGCGACGAGGGCCGCCAGGGCCGCGCCCCGCGGCGGGGCGGGGCCGGGCGCCCCGGTCAGGGCCGCGGCCACCTGCGCCACGCGCCAGGGCGCGCCCTGCGCCCCGCGCCCGATCATCACCGCCGCCGCGCCCGACGCGGCGAGGGCGGCCTCGGCCGACGCGCCGTCGGCGATGTCCCCGTTGACGATCACGGGGATGCGCACGGCGCGCACCGTCTCGCGCACCGCGGCCCAGTCCGCGCGGCCGCGATAGGCCTGCGCGCGCGTGCGCCCGTGCACCGCGATCATCGCCGCGCCGGCGCCCTCCGCCCGTGCGGCGAGGGCCGGGGCGCTGCGGTCGCCGTCGTCCCAGCCGAGGCGCATCTTGACGCTGACGGGCACGTCCACGGCGGCCACCACCGCCTCGATGAGCGACAGCGCCCGGTCCGGCTCGCGCATCAGGGCGGCGCCGGACCAGCCGCCGGTGACCTTCTTGGCCGGGCAGCCCATGTTGATGTCGATCATCCGCGCGCCGCGATCGGCCAGCATGCGCGCGGCCTCGCCCATCCAGCGCGGGTCCCGCCCGGCGAGCTGGACCGAGGTGCCCTCCTCCGCGCCGTGCTCGGCGCGGGCGCGGATGCCGGGATGGGCCTGGACCATCTCCTGGCTCGCGACCATCTCCGAGGTGACGAGCCCGGCCCCGAAGCGGCGCACCGCCCGCCGGAACGGCAGGTCCGTGATCCCCGCCATCGGCGCCAGGAGCGCCGGAGAGGCGATCCCGAGCGCGCGCAGCCGGTCGGCGGCGTCGGGGACGTCGGGGGCGGTGGGTGCGGTCACGTGGCGTCGGTGCCTCATTTGCGGGCAGTCTCGCCGTTTCCGTAGACGCCCCGCGCCCTTGCGGCAACGGGCGCGGGCGGCCGCCGGCCCGAGCGGCGGTGCGGATGCCCGATCCGTAGGCGCCCGCGCGGCTCGTCCGGTTCGGCGTAGCGCCGTAGCGCGGCGCCCTGACGGACCGCCCGACCGCCGCCGTGATCCTCGCCGCCGCGCCGTGCGCGGCGCCGGGCCTGCCGGTGACGGAGGCGCCCTGGGCCGGGGCGGACGGCCGCGTCATCGCCCTGCGCGACCGGGCGGGCCTCCGGAGGGCCCGGACGCCGCAGGGGTTCCGGACGGCGGCGATCCGCGCCGCCCATGCCGCCGAGGCCGGGCGGGACCATGCCGACGACGTGGCGGTGGCGCTGGCCGCCGGGCTGGACGCGGCCCCGGTTCCGGGCGACGAGGAGAACCGCAAGATCACGCATTTCGAGGACTTCGCCCGCACCGGCGCGATCCTCGCCGCGAGGGAGGGAGCCGCGATGGACGTGCGCCTCGGCAATGGCTACGACGTCCACCGCTTCGGGCCGGGCGACCACGTGGTGCTGTGCGGCCTGCGCATCCCCCACGGGCGCGGCCTGCAGGGGCATTCGGACGCCGACGTGGGCCTGCACGCCCTGGCCGACGCGCTCTACGGCGCCCTGGCCGAGGGCGATATCGGCCGGCACTTCCCCCCCAGCGACGCGCGCTGGAAGGGCGCGGCGTCGGACGCGTTCCTCGCCCATGCCGCCGGGCGCGTGGCGGCGCGGGGCTACCGGATCGCCAACCTGGACCTGACGCTGGTCTGCGAGGCGCCGAAGATCGGGCCGCACGCGGACGCCATGCGCGGCCGCGTGGTGGAGATCTGCGGCATCGAGGCCGGGCGCGTGAGCGTCAAGGCGACGACCTCCGAGCGGCTCGGCTTCACGGGCCGCGAGGAGGGCATCGCCGCGATCGCGACCGCCGCGCTGGTGGCGCCGTGAACGCCGCGCGCGCGGTGGCGACCGTGGGCGGCGTCGGGCTCCTGCGCCCCGCGCCGGGCACCTGGGGCAGCGCCGCGGCCCTGCCGCTCGCCTGGGCGCTGCACGCGCTCGGCGGCTGGATCGCGCTGGCCATTGGCATCGCCGTCCTGCTGCCGCTGGGGGCCTGGGCCGTGGGCGCGATGGGCGGGCCCGACCCCGACCCGTCGGAGGCCGTGATCGACGAGGTCGCGGGTCAGTGGATCGCCCTCCTGCCGATCAGTTACGGGGCGATCTTCGCGGGCGCGGACATCCTCGCGCTCTGGCCCGGCTGGATCGCGGCCTTCGCGGCGTTCCGCCTGTTCGACATCTGGAAGCCCGGCCCGGTGGGGGTCTTCGACCGCCGGCACACGCCCTGGGGCGTGATGCTGGACGACGTGGCCGCCGGGGTGCTGGCGGCGCTCGCGGTGATCGCGCTGGCAATCCTCTACCACGTCGTCTTCCTGGACGTGCTGCCGTGAGCCCGGCCGTCGTCCTCGACGCCGCGCGCGCCGCGGGCACGACGGTGGCGGTGGCCGAGAGCTGCACCGGGGGCCTCCTCGCGGCCGCGCTCACGGAGGAGGCCGGCGCGTCGGACGTGTTCGACCGCGGCTGGGTGACCTATTCCAACGCCGCCAAGGTGGACGCGCTGGGCGTGGCGCAGGCCACGCTGGACGCCCATGGCGCGGTGAGCGAGGCTGTCGCGGCGGAGATGGCGGCGGGCGCCCTTGCGCGCTCGGGCGCGTCGCTGGCCCTGTCGATCACCGGGATCGCGGGGCCCGGCGGGTCCGGCGCCAAGCCGGAGGGGCGGGTCTGTTTCGGGCTGGCGACGGCGGACGACGTCTCGGCCCGCACGGTCGAGTTCGGCGCCCGGGGGCGGGGCGCGGTGCGCGCGGCCTCGGTGGCCGAGGCGCTGCGGATGCTGGGCGCCGCGGTCTAGGCGCCGGCCCGCGGGCCGTAGAGGACGGCCGCGCGCCGCTCGAAGGCGCGCACGATGCGCTGCATCGCGTCATTGAAGAACATGCCCGCCGCGCCCTGCAGGAGCCTGGACTTGAACTCGAAATCGACGTCGAACTCGACCTCCACCTGCCCGCCCGGCGCATCCGCGAAGGTCCAGACCGAGTCCATGTGCCGGAACGGGCCGTCGATATAGCTCGTCTCGATCCGCCGCTCGTCCGGGTGGAGGACGACGCGGCTGCCGAACCGCTCCCGGAACACCTTGAAGGAGATCACCAAATCCGCGAGCATGACCACCGCGTCGCCCTCCGGCGTCTCGGAGCGCACGCGCGCGGCGGCGGTCCAGGGGAGGAACTCGGGATAGGCGCGCACGTCCGCGACCAGGTCGTACATCTGCTGCGGCGTGTACGGCAGGACGCGGGTCTCGGAATGGCTGGGCATGCGGGTCCTCCCTTCGCTAATCGGCGCGGTTGGACTAGGCAACGCTCCCAGTGGCAAGGGGGTCCGGGGCATGACGGGTTACGTGATCGACGAGATGATCAGCGCCAAGGCGATCGCCGCGCGGGTCGAGGCGCTCGCCAAGGAGATCGCGGCGGAATACGCGGGCACCGACAAGCTCGTGGTCGTCGGGCTGCTGCGCGGGAGCTTCGTGTTCATCGCCGACCTCGTGCGCGAGCTGGACCTGCCCGTGGAGGTCGATTTCCTGGAGGCGTCCTCCTATGGCGACGGGATGGAGAGCAGCCGGGAGGTGCGTATCCTCAAGGACTTGCGGGGCGACATTCACGCAAAGGACGTGCTCTTGGTGGAGGATATCGTGGACACGGGGTTCACGCTCGACCGGGTGACGAAGCTGCTGGCGACGCGCGGGCCGAGGAAGCTCAAGACGATCGCGCTCCTCGACAAGCCGACCCGCCGGGAGGTGGCGATCCGGGCCGACTGGACGGGGTTCGAGATCCCGGACGCGTTCGTGGTGGGCTACGGGATCGACTACGCGCAGCGGAATCGGAACCTGCCGCATATCGGCAAGGTGCGCTTCACCTGACCCCGCACGCGGCATGCACCGCCCATGCACGGGGCATGCACCACCCATGCGCATGGAGCGCGCGGCGCGGGCGGCTCAGCGCAACGCGGCCTCGATCGCGGCGGTGACGGCGGGGCCGTCCGGGGTCTGCGCGCTCTGCCAGCCCTCGACCAGGGCGCCGTCCACGATGAGGGCCTTGGCGAAGTTCCAGCTCGGCGCGAACCCCTCGTCGGCGAGGGCGGCATAGACCGGGTGCGCGTCCGCGCCGCGGACATGGGTGATCGTGGTCATCGGCAGGGTCAGGCCGAAGGTCGCGTCGCAGAAGGCGGCGACCTCCGCGTCGGAGCCCAGCTCCTGGCGGAAATCGTCCGACGGGACGGCGAGGACGAGGAGGCCGCGATCGGCATAGGCCTCGTGGACCTTCTGCAGGGCGTCGTATTGGGGGGTGAAGGCGCAGAGCGAGGCGGTGTTGACCAGGAGGACCGGGCCGTCATGGGCGGCGATGTCGATGGTGCCGCCGTCGATGGACTCGAAGGGCTGCGCCGCCGAGAGCGCGGGGGCCAGGACGAAGGCGAGGACGAGCGTCCGCATCTTCGGGGGCTAGCACCCCCCGGCCCCGCGATCAACGGCGCCCGGCGCACCGGTCACGCGGCGCGACTGCGCCAGCGCCGGCGGCCGCGGGATCGGCGGGGCGAAGGCCATCCGCGCGCTCGCCACCTGCGCGGCGCCCCCGAGGAGGCGGCGCCCCCGAGGGAGAAGGACCCGTCGAAGAGGGCGACGGGCGCGAGCTCCGCGACCTGCGCGTCCAGGGAAGCCTGGCCGGGGCGGGGGCCGACGCCCGAGAGGTCGATCGAGCGGCCCTCGAAGCGGCCGAACGCGACGCCGATGCCGGGCGGCGGGGTGACGGCCGCGTCGGCGAGGATGCCGCCCAGGTCGACGGCGACGCCCGGGATGTCGGCCGTCGCCTCATGGGTTTCCCTCGATGCGGGCGATCCCGGCCGGCGGCGAACTCCGCGGTCCTCCGATCGGCGGCATGGATTGCCGTGGCGGCAGACGATGGATGGCGAACGCGTCCGCCCCGGCGACAAATCGGTGGCGCGAGGGGGGGGTCGCGCCTAGGCTGGGCGCATCGCCGCGTCCCACAGGAGACCGCCATGCGCTTCGTTCCCCTCGCCCTCGCCGCCCTCGCCGCCGCCCTGCCCGTCGCGGCGGCCGCGCAGGAGGTGGCTCCGGCCGTCTCGGCGCGCAACGCGCACATGACGCTCTACAGCTTCAACCTCGGCGCGCTGGGCGCGATGGCGAAGGGCGAGGTCGCCTACGACGCCGAGGTCGCGCAGGGCCATGCCGACGCGCTGGCCAGCCTCGCGGCGCAGTCCGAGGAGGGATACTGGGTCGAGGGCACCGCGCAGGGCGAGGCGCAGGGCAGCCGCGCCCTGCCCGCGATCTGGGCGCAGCCGGAGGAGTTCACGGCGGCGCGCGCCGGGCTGGCGGAGGCGAGCGCGACGCTGGCCGGGGCCGCGGGCGGATCGCTGGAGGAGATGCAGGCGGCGTTCGGGCCGACGGGCGCGGCCTGCGGCACCTGCCACAAGGCGTTCCGCGGCGAGCGGTGAGGGCGCTCCTGGGGACGGCGGCGGCGGTCGCGGCCGCCTGCGCGGCGGGCCTCTGGATCACGCGGCCGCTGACGGTGTCGGCGGCCGAGCTGCCCGCCGGGGACGCGGCGCGCGGGGCGCTGGCCTTCGCCGCGGCGGGGTGCGCCTCCTGCCACATGGCGCCGGGGTCCGAGGACCGGGCGTCGCTGCCCGGCGGGCGGCGGCTGGACTCCCCGTTCGGGACGTTCGTGGTGCCCAACATCTCGTCCCACCCGCTGGAGGGGATCGGGTCCTGGAGCGACGCTGAGGTGGCGAGCGCGGTGGTGCACGGGACCTCGCCGCGCGGGGCGCACTACTACCCGGCCTTCCCCTACCCGGCCTACGGGCTGGCGGATCTGGGGGACGTGGCCGACATCATCGCGCACCTGCGGACGCTGCCGCCCTCGGACGCGCCGTCGGCGGCGCACGAGATCGGGTTCCCGTGGAACGTCCGGCTGGGCGTCGGGGTCTGGAACCTCCTGAACCTGCCGGACGGCTGGACGGGGCCGGCCGCCGGGCCGGAGGCCGAGCGCGGGCGGTACGTCGCCGAGGCGCTGGCGCATTGCGCGGAGTGCCACACGCCGCGGGACGCGGTGGGCGGGCTGGACCGGTCGCGGTGGATGGCGGGGGCGCCGAACCCGTCGGGGGCGGGGCGCATCCCGGGGATCACGCCGGCGACGCTGGACTGGTCGGAGGGGGACGTGGCCTACTACCTCTCGACCGGCCTGACGCCCGATTTCGACAGCGCGGGCGGGTCGATGGCCGAGGTGATCGCGGGATTGAAGGCGCTGCCGGAGGCCGACCTGGCGGCGATCGCGGCCTACGTGGCGGGGCTGGCGCCGGTGGAGCCCGCAGCGGCGCCGAGCGACTGAGCGCGGGCGGCGCGCAGGCGGGCGAAGTCGTCGCCGGCGTGGTAGCTCGACCGGGTGAGCGGCGTGGCGGAGACCATGCCGAACCCCTTGCCGCGGGCGGCGCGCTCGTAGGCGGCGAACTCCTCGGGCGTGACGAAGCGGTCCACGCGGTGGTGCTTCGGCGTCGGCTGGAGGTACTGGCCGATCGTCAGGAAATCGATCTCGGCGGCGCGCATGTCGTCCATGACCTGGAGGACGGCCTGCCGGTCCTCGCCCAGGCCGACCATGATGCCGGACTTGGTGAACATGGACGGGTCGAGCTCCTTGACGCGCTGCAGGAGGCGCAGGGAGTGGAAGTAGCGGGCGCCGGGGCGGACCTCGGGGTAGAGGCCGGGCACGGTCTCCAGGTTGTGGTTGAAGACGTCGGGGCGAGCCTCGACGACCGTCTCCAGCGCCGAGGCGTCGCAGCGGATGAAGTCGGGGGTCAGGATCTCGATGGTGGTGGCGGGGGCCCGCTTGCGGATGGCTCGGATGGTCTGGGCGAAATGGGCGGCGCCGCCGTCGGACACGTCGTCCCGGTCGACGGAGGTGATCACGACGTGGGCGAGGCCGAGCTTGGCCACGGCGTCGGCCACGCGGCCGGGCTCGAAGGCGTCGAGCGCCTCGGGCGGGCGGCCCGTCGCGATGTTGCAGAACGTGCAGGCGCGGGTGCAGACCTCGCCCATGATCATCATGGTGGCGTGGCCCTGCGACCAGCACTCGCCCACGTTGGGGCAGCCGGCCTCCTCGCAGACGGTCGTCAGGCGGTGCTCGCGGATGACGTCCCGCGTGTCGCGGTACCCCTGGGAGGTGGGCGCCTTGACGCGGATCCAGTCCGGCTTCTTCGGCTGGGGCGCGTCGGGGCGGCGCTGCTTCTCGGGGTGGCGCTCGGCCGGGATGGCGATGTCGCGGGGCATGGGCGGGCTCCTCTCGCCCCGATCTAGGGGCGCGCGCCGGCGATGTCCAAGGCGTTGGCAAGCCGGCCCCGCGGGTTTAGAACGATTCCAAACGCAGCCCCCGGACGGAGAGCCCAGATGACCGACAAGCCCACCCTCACGACGACCGCCGGCGCGCCCGTCCCGTCCAACGAGTTCAGCCGCACGGCCGGACCGCGCGGCCCCGTCCTGCTGGAGGACTACCAGCTCATCGAGAAGCTGGCCCACCAGAACCGCGAGCGCATCCCCGAGCGGGTGGTGCACGCCAAGGGCTGGGGCGCGCAGGGCACGTTCACCGTGACCCACGACATCACGAAGTACTCCTGCGCCAAAGTGTTCAGGCCCGGCACGAAGGTCGACGTGCTCTCGCGCTGGTCCACGGTGGCCGGCGAGTCGGGCGCGGCGGACACCGAGCGGGACGTGCGGGGCTTCTCCCTCAAGTTCTACACCGAGGACGGCAACTGGGATATGGTGGGCAACAACACGCCCATCTTCTTCGTGCGCGACGCGTATAAGTTCCCCGACTTCATCCGCACCCAGAAGCGCCACCCCAAGACCAACATGCGATCCCCGGAGGCGATGTTCGACTTCTGGGCCGCGCAGCCCGAGAGCGTGCACCAGGTCACGATCCTGATGTCGGACCGGGGCATCCCGACCAACCCGATGCACATGAACGGCTACGGCAGCCACACGTTCAGCCTGTGGAACGAGGCCGGCGAGCGGTTCTGGTGCAAGTTCCACTTCAAGACGCAGCAGGGGCACGCGCATTACGTCAACGCGGAGGCCGAGGAGCTGATCGGGAAGACCCGCGAGGCGTACCAGGAGGATCTGTACAACGCGATCGACCGCGGGGACTTCCCGAAGTGGACGATGTTCGTGCAGGTCATGCCGGAGGCCGAGGCCGGGCGGCAGTCCTACAACCCGTTCGACCTGACGAAGGTGTGGCCGCATGGCGACTACCCTCTGATCGAGGTCGGCGAGGTGGAGATGAACCGCAACCCCGACAACTACTTCCAGATGGTGGAGAACGCGGCCTACTCGCCGTCGAACGTGGTGCCGGGGATCGGCTTCTCGCCCGACAAGATGCTGCAGGCGCGGGTGTTCTCCTACGCGGACGCGCACCGCTACCGGCTGGGCACGCATTACGAGGCGCTGCCGGCCAACGCGCCGCACGCCGCGCGCGTGCAGCACTACCACAAGGACGGCGCGATGCGGTTCTTCACCAACGACTTCGGCAACCCCGACGCCTATTACGAGCCCAACCAGTACGGCGGGCCGGTGGCCGACCCCACCGCGATGGAGCCGCCGCTCCGCATCGACGCGGACGCGTTCCGCCATCCGGTCGAGGTGACGGACGAGGACTTCGTGCAGGTGCGCGAGCTGTTCCTCCACGTGCTGGAGGACGACGAGAAGGAGCGCATGTACGCCAACTACGCCGCCGCCATGGGCCCCTGCTCGGACGCGGTGAAGGAGCGGTGGTACGCGGTCCTGGAGCGGGTGCATCCGGACTACGCCGCCGGCGTGCGCCGGGCGAACGAGACCTCGGACAGCGACGTGAACGCGGTGCCGATCACCGAGGACACGCAGGTCGAAGCGGCCGAGTGAGCGGCGGCGAGGCGGGCGGGGGAGACCTCGCCCGCCACCGGCGGGACGAGCATCGGATCAGCCCGCTCCAGGACCACATCCGGCAGATCGTCTACGGCGGGAACGACGGGATCGTCACGACCTTCGCGGTGGTGGCGGGGTTCGCCGGGCTCGCGGCGGAGGGGACCGCCGAGGTCGGGGTGATCGCGGTCCTCCTGTTCGGGCTGGCGAACCTCCTGGCGGACGGCACCGCGATGGGGCTGGGCGAGTTCCTGAGCGCGCGCTCGGAGCGGGACGTGTACCGGGCGATCCGCGCGCGCGAGCGGAGCGAGATCGACGCGAACCCGGCCGCCGAGATCGCCGAGACGGTCGAGATCCTCGAGGCGCGCGGGGTGAGCCCGGCAGATGCGGCCGAGATGGCCGCGATCCTGTCGCGCAACCCCGAGATGATGGCCGACTTCATGATGCAGTACGAGATCGGCCTGCCCGACACGACGGGCGACGTGCCGTGGCTCAACGGGCTGGTGACCTTCGGCAGCTTCGTCGTCTTCGGGATCGTGCCGCTGTTGCCCTACATCGCGCTGGGCGGCGGGGCGTCGGTGTTCGCGCTGTCCTGCGCGGCGACCGCGGGGGCGATGGCGGCGCTCGGCCTGCTGCGCTGGCGCGCGGGGGACGAGGGGCTGGCGCGGTGCCTGGGCGAGACGCTGCTGGTGGGCGGCACCTGCGCCGTGGTGGCCTTCGCCGTGGGCCTGGCCTTCCGCTAGGCGGGGGCGCTCCCGCCCGTCCTCGGCGCCTGGCGGCGCCTCGTCCCGTTGGGCCGGGCCTCGCCTGACGGCTTCGGCGCGCCTGCGGCGGGCGGGGCCTGCCGAGCGCAGCGAGGCCCGGCCCAACCCCTGGCAGGTGCCGAAGGCGCCGAAGGGGGCGGGAGCCTCCCTGCCCCGGTCCCCACCGCTGCCCCGGGTGCCGTCAGCCGATCATCTTGCCGGCCTCGCCCAGGCGCTCGTAGTGCAACGCAAGGCGCTGCAAGGCGATGCGCAGGACGATCTTGCCCGAGCGCGCCGACCAGCCCATGCGCTTCTCGGCCGATTCGAGCCCTTCGAGATAGCAGCAGGTGCGCAGGGCGACGTCTCCGAGGCCCGGGCCGAGATCGGCCAGCGCGGCGGCGACGCGGCCGCGCGCGCCCTCGGGGCCGCGGATCGGATCGGAGGGTCCGCCCGAGCGGCCGCCGCCGCCGGTGAGGAAGTTCTCCCAGTTCTGGGCGGTGCGCGGGCCCATCTGGGCGAGCTCGAAATCCTCGCGCAGCCGCTCGCCGGCGGAGACGAGCGCATCTGGCAAGAAGGGCGCGCCGTCCGGGCCGCGACGGCGCGCCAGCGCGGCCAGGGGGGATTCGGCGAGGTTGCAGCGGATGCGGCGGCCGGGCGCGTCCGGGTCCGCGCGGGTGCCCTCCTCGCGGTGCTGCATCGCGAAGGCGGCGCCCTCCTCCTCCATGCCGCCGCGCAGGGTCTCCTCGGCCAGCATGCGGCGCAGGGCCGCGCGGCCCGGCGAGGTGATGCGGTAGCGCAGGACGCGGGGCCGGCCGGCGGGCGCGCGATCGGCCTCTGGCGGGCATTCGATCCAGTCGCGCAGGGCCAGGGCGCGGGCCACGGCGCGCGGGGTGACGGCGGTGCGCGTCGCCGCGTCCCCCTCCGCGCCGCCCTCGCGGACGACGACCGCGTTCTCCATTCCGGGGGCCACGGCGAGGACGGCCCCGGTCTCGCACAGGCGGCGCAGGACGCGGCGTTCCTCATTGCCGGCGGACCGGCCGGGCGCGTCCCCCCCGGGGCCGGCGGCCGCCGCGGGGCCGGCGGCCCCCTCGGGGCGGTCCTGGGCCATCAGGCCGAGCGCCTCGTCGACGAGGGGGTCGTCGCGCCGGGCCTCGACGCGCCGGACGGAGCGCAGGATGGTGGAGGCGTGCACGCCCCGCTCGCGGGCGATCGCGCGGATCGACGCGCCGTCCGCGACATGGCCGAGATAGATGCGGACCGCGTCGGGCATGGTCTCGGCGGTCTGCGGCGTCACTCGGCTCTCATGGCACATGGGCGTTCCCCTCATCTGCGTTGGCGTTCGGTCCCGCGGCGCGGCCGACCCGGACAATTCACGTCAACCTGTAGTTGCAATGGTTACCGGGTCGTTAAGCCGCCGGCCGCGTACCGATAATTGTACCAAAAGTGTAAACGGTCCCGTCCGGCACCGTTCGCCCGCGACGCACGGGAGGCAACACCGGCTGGCCGGCGCCTAACTGGACGCAGAGATACAATCACGGGGACACATCGATGATCGACGCCGCCAGCAGACTGACCGCCCTCCGCCGTCCTGCCATCCTCGTCGCCGCCGCGCGGCACGGGGTGGCGGAGGGGCCGGATCGTACCCGCCTGCTGCGCCGGGTCCTGCGGGGGCAGCGCGCGCCCGCGCCGGGCTCCTCGCAGGCGCTGGCCCTGCTGCTGGACCGTGAGGCCGAGCTCGAGGCGATGCGGACCGCGCGCGACCCGGCCTATGCCTGCGCCGCGCATGTCGAGGCGGTGACCGCGATCATGCTGGAGGATCGCCGGGGGGCCGCGCCTCAGGCGTAGGCGTCGGGCTCGGCGGCCTTGCGCTCGGCGACGAAGGCGTCGAGCGCGGCGCGCGTCGCCGGCGCCATCGGCGGGGCCTCGTATCCGGCCAGCAGCCGCGCCACGCGGGCCGCCGCGAGGGCCTGCGCGTCGGGGGCGCCGGCATCCTCCCAGGTCTCGAAGGGGCGGTAGTCCAGCAGGTCGGTGCGCCAGAACGCGGACTGGTAGTGCGCCTCGGTATGGGCGCAGCCGAGATAGTGCCCGCCCGGCCCGACCTCTCGGATCGCGTCCAGGGCCTGCGCCTCCTCGGAGGCGTCGACGCCGGCGAGGGTGCGGTGCAGGACGCCGAGCTGATCGGCGTCGAGGACGAACTTCTCGAAGCTGGCGACGAGCCCGCCCTCCAGCCAGCCGCAGGCGTGGAGCATGAAGTTCACGCCCCCCATCCCGGCCGCGTTCAGGGTGTTCGCGCTCTCGTAGGCGGCCTGCGCGTCGGGGAGCTTGGCGCCCGTGAGCGCGCCGCCGGAGCGGAAGGGGAGGTTCATGCGGCGCGCGAGCTGGCCCGCGCCCATGAGGATCTGGGAGGCCTCGGGGGTGCCGAAGGTGGGCGCGCCGGAGTTCATGTCGATCGAGGTGACGAAGGCGCCGAAGACCATCGGCGCGCCGGGGCGCACGAGCTGGGAATAGGCGATGCCGGCCATGACCTCCGCCAGCACCTGGATCAGGGTGCCCATGACCGAGACCGGCGCCATCGCCCCGCCGACGACGAAGGGCGACAGGATGCAGGCCTGGCCGGCGGCGGCGTAGACCTCGAGCGCGCCCATCATCGTCGAATCGAATGTGAGCGGCGAGTTGACGTTGATCAGCGAGGTCATCGCGCAGCGGCCGCGCAGGCCCCCGTCCTCGGCGAAGAGGATCTCGCACATGTCGACCGAATCGCGGGCGCGGGACGGCTCGGTGACCGAGCCCATGAACGGCTTGTCCGTGAGGGTCATGTGCGCGTGGAGCATGTCGAGATGGCGCTTGTTGACGGGCACGTCGGTGGGCTCGCAGACCGTGCCGCCCGAATGGTGCAGCCAGCGGGACATGTGCCCGAGGCGCACGAAGTTGCGGAAGTCCTCGATCGTGGCGTAGCGGCGCCCGCCCGCGAGGTCGCGCACGAAGGGCGGGCCGTAGACGGGGGCGAGGACCATGTGGTCGCCGCCGATGGTCACGCTCCGCTCGGGGTTGCGGGCGATCTGCTCGAAGCTGGCGGGCGCGGTGGCGCACAGGCGCCGGGCGAGGCCGCGCGGGAGGCGCACGCGGGTCTCCTCCACGCTGGCGCCGGCGGCGCGCCAGCGGTCCAGGGCGGCGGGGTTGTCGGGGAACTCGACGCCGATCTCGGCCAGGACGGTCTCGGCGCCGGCCTCGACGGCGGCGATGGCGGCGTCGTCCAGCATGCGGGCCGGCGGGACCCGGCGGACGAGCGGCGTCGGCGCGTCGATGCGCAGGGCGGCGCGCTCGGCGCGGCGGGCGGCGCCGCCTCCGCTGCGGCTCCGTCGCGGGGTCCCGTCTGGCATGGCATGGCTCCTTCGCTGCGGTGCCCCGGACCCTAGGGCCGCGCGGGCCGCGCCTCGCCGCGAAACCGATGCTTGCCCGCGCGAAACCGACTTCGCTTGCGGGCGGGGCGGCGCGCGGCTACCGGGCGGGGCATGGACATCGCCGCCACACGCGCCCGGCATCAGCGGCTGCTGATCGTCGATTTCGGCTCCCAGGTGACGCAGCTCATCGCGCGGCGGCTGCGCGAGCTGAACGTGTATTGCGAGATCCACCCCTTCCAGGACGTGACGGCCGGGTTCCTCGAGGCGTTCGACCCCCGGGCCGTGATCCTGTCGGGCGGGCCGGCGAGCGTGCTCGACGCGGGCGCGCCGGCCGCGCCGGAGGCGCTGTGGGAGATGGGCGTGCCGGTGCTCGGCATCTGCTACGGGCAGCAGGCGATGATGGCCGCCCTCGGCGGAGAGGTCCGCCGCGGCGAGGGCACGGCCGAGTTCGGGCGCGCCTACGTGACCGAGGCGCGGCGCGACCCGATCCTGAAGGGCTGGTTCGCGACCAACCCGGACGGGACCGCGCGCGAGCAGGTCTGGATGAGCCATGGCGACCACGTCGCGCGCCTCGCGCCCGGGTTCGAGGTGCTGGCCACCTCGCCGGGGGCGCCCTTCGCGGTGGTCGCCGACGTGGCGCGCGGGCTCTACGCCACGCAGTTCCACCCCGAGGTGCACCACACGCCGAACGGCCGCACGCTCTACGAGAACTTCGTGCGGATCGCGGGGTTCACCGGCGACTGGACCATGGGCGCCTATCGCGAGGAGGCGGTGGCGCGCATCCGCGAGGAGGTGGGCGGCGCGCGCGTCATCTGCGCGCTCTCCGGCGGGGTCGATTCGTCGGTCGCCGCGGTCCTGCTCCACGAGGCGATCGGCGACGCGCTCACCTGCGTGTTCGTGGACCACGGGCTCCTGCGGGAGAACGAGGGCGCCGAGGTCGCGGCGATGTTCCGCGACCATTACAACCTGCCCCTCGTCCACGCGCGCGAGGAGGAGCGGTTCCTCTCCGAGCTCGACGGCGTCTCCGACCCGGAGACCAAGCGCAAGATCATCGGGCGCCTGTTCGTCGACGTGTTCCAGGAGCAGGCGGCGCTCATCGACGGGGCGGAATACCTCGCGCAGGGCACGCTCTATCCGGACGTGATCGAGAGCGTGAGCTTCTCCGGCGGCCCGTCCGTCACGATCAAGTCGCACCACAATGTCGGCGGGCTGCCGGCGAAGATGGGCCTCAAGCTCGTGGAGCCCCTGCGGGAGCTCTTCAAGGACGAGGTGCGCGCGCTCGGCCGGGAGCTGGGCCTGCCGGACGCCTTCGTCGGGCGCCACCCCTTTCCCGGCCCCGGCCTCGCGATCCGCTGCCCCGGGGAGATCACGCGCGAGAAGCTCGGCATCCTGCGCCGGGCGGACGCGGTCTATATCGACCAGATCCGGCGCCACGGGCTCTATGACGACATCTGGCAGGCCTTCGCCGCGATCCTGCCGGTGCGCACCGTGGGCGTCATGGGCGACGCGCGGACCTACGACCACGCCTGCGCCCTGCGGGCGGTGACCTCGGTCGACGGGATGACGGCGGAGGCCTACCCGTTCACCCACGAGTTCCTGTCCGAGACGTCCACCCGGATCATCAACGAGGTGCCGGGGATCAACCGCGTCACCTACGACGTGACCTCCAAGCCGCCGGGCACGATCGAGTGGGAATGAGCGCGCGCGCGCGGGCCGTATGATCGCGGATGCGGCCATGCTACCGCGGGTTGCATGGAGCCGCCTCGCACATGATCGATCCGTTGCCGAGCTATGGCCGGCTGGCGCCGCTCGTGGGCCGGTGGTCGCCGGCGCGGGCGTATCTGCACACCGCGGCGTTGCTGCTCGCGATCTTCGCCTGGGCGCCGCTTTGGATCTGGGCGGGCGGGCAGCGCAGCCTGGTGAGCTTCGCCGGGCAGGTGCAGTTCAGCGGGCTGATGGTGTTCCTGACCGCGCCGCTCTCGGCCATCGTGATCGCCTGGCACCTGCGCCGCGCGGTGGACGGCTCGCCGAGCCTGCCGGCGGTGTTCGTCGCCCTGAAGGTGGTGATCGTGGTGCTGTCGGCGGGGGTCTTCCTCGCGGTGAGCGCGGGCGCGGCGGACGCCCGGCTCGGGGCGCGGAGCCTCCTGTGGCCGCGCACCCAGGCGTTCGTGATGGTCGGGGTGGCGCTCTCGATCCCGCTGGGCGTGATCTACGGCTGCGCGTTCCAGGCGCTGCTGGGGGTCTGGGCCCGCGCGGCGGAGGGCCGGGCCCGGCGGTGAGCCCGTGACCCCCGAGGCGCGCGAGATGCTGCGCGTCGCGGCGTGGATGGGCGGGGCGATCGCGTCCTTCTCCCTCATGGCGATCGGCGGGCGGGAGCTGGCGCCGGCGCTCGACACCTTCGAGATCATGCTCTGGCGGTCGCTGATCGGGCTGGGGATCGTCTGTGCCTGGATCGCGGCGACCGGCGGGGCCCGCGTGCGGACCGACCGGCTCGGCCTGCACGCCGCGCGCAACCTATCGCATTTCGCGGGGCAGAACCTGTGGTTCTACGCGATCTCCGCCGCCCCGCTGGCGCAGGTCGTCGCGCTCGAGTTCATGTCGCCGATCTGGGCGCTGCTGCTGGCGCCGTTCGTGCTCGCGGAACGGCTCACCTGGCGGCGGCTGGCGGTCGCGCTGGCGGGATTCGCGGGCGTGGTGATCGTGGCGCAGCCGGGCACGCAGATGGCGCCGGGCGTGCCGTTCGCGGCCGCGGCGGCGGTGTTCTTCGGGCTCACGGCGGTCCTGACCCGGCGGCTGACGCGCGATCAGCCGCTGGCGACGATCATGCTGTGGCTGACGGCGATGCAGGTGGCGTTCGGCGCCGTCATGGCGGGCTGGGACGGGGACGTGTCCCTGCCGCCGCCGGACCTCGCCGGCTGGGCGGTCGTGGTGGCGGTGACGGGGCTGGCGGCGCACCTGTCGTTGACCAAGGCGCTGTCGCTGGCGCCGGCGGCGGTGGTGATGCCGGTGGACTTCGCCCGGCT
Source organism: uncultured Alphaproteobacteria bacterium (assembly GCA_963833115.1). Classification (GTDB taxonomy): domain Bacteria; phylum Pseudomonadota; class Alphaproteobacteria; order Rhodobacterales; family Rhodobacteraceae; genus Hasllibacter. The sequence goes on from CAWHWS010000002.1 coordinate 2,173,784, forward strand.
GCCGGTGATCGCGGTCCTGGGCGCGCTGCTCTACGGCGAGGCGCTTACGGCGTCGCTCGCGGTCGGGGCGGCGATCATCCTGGCGGCGAACTGGGCCGGCCTGCGCGGAGAGGCGCGGCGGCGCGCCTGAGCGGTGCAAAAATGTCGCGCATCGTCATCTCGCGGTCACAAACGACGGGCGCGCCGCGGATCCTACGCGGCGTCCGCGTTGACGCGATCTCGCCGCCGTCAATACGCCATTAACCGAAAGAGGGTCCTTGGACCGGGGAGCCGGCGCCTGCCGGATCGTCCAGGACCCACCCACCGACCACCGGGAGACACCGACCATGCGCTTCACGACCACCTGCCTCGCCGCCCTCCTGAGCGCCGGCGCGGCGCAGGCGGGCGGCCTCGACCGCTCGGGGCAATCCGTCGCCCCCCTCTTCGAGGACGGTCGCTGGATCGAGTTCTCCTACGGCTACGTCTCGCCGGACGTCTCGGGCACGCAGCGGCTCACGCTCGGCGCGGCCTCGACGGCCGGCACGGGCTCGGGGGACGCGCTCGACTCGTTCTCGCAGCTCGGCTTCGCGTTCAAGAACGACATCAACGCGCGCCTCTCCTACGCGGTGATCTTCGACCAGCCCTTCGGCGCGGACGTCGACTACGCGGGCGGCACGGGCTATTTCGGCCAGGGCTCGACGGCGGAGCTCGAACTCGGAGGCGGTGTCGGTCCTGCTGCGCTACAAGTTCGCCGGCGGCGTCTCGGTCCATGGCGGCCTGCGCTACCAGGAGATCAGCGCGAGCGCCTTCGTGCCGTTCGTGACCGCGCCGGCCGGCCCGACGGCGGGCGTCCCCTACGAGGCGGACGGCGAGACCGACGGCGGCATCGGCTACACCGCCGGCATCGCCTACGAGCGGCCGGAGATCGCGCTGCGCGTGGCGCTCACCTACCAATCGGAGATCGAGCATTCGATCCGCACCAGCGAGGACAGCGCCTTCGCGGCCGGCACCCAGGTCTCGGACACCGAGATCGAGACGCCGCAATCGGTCAACCTCGACTTCCAGAGCGGCATCGCGCCGGACACGCTCCTCTTCGGCACGATCCGCTGGGTCGACTGGGACGATTTCGACATCTCCCCGACGACGTTCACCGCGGTCTCGGGCATCCCGCTCGTCGGCTACGAGGACGACTACATCACCTATTCCCTCGGCGTCGGCCGGCGGTTCACGGACAACTGGTCCGGCGCGGTGACGCTCGGCTACGAGCCCGGGGACGCGACCTTCGTGACCAATCTCGGCCCGACGGACGGGAACTACTCGGTCGGCCTCGGCGCGACCTACACGCTGGGCGCGCTCGAGGTGACGGGCGGCCTGCGCTACATCCGCCTCCTCGACACGCAGACGACGATCTCGAGCCTGCCGGAGGGGACCACGGCGAGCACCTTCGACGACAACGACGCCTACGCGGTCGGGCTCCAGGTCGGCTACCGCTTCTGATCCCCCGCTCCTCGGGCCTCGGGCCCCGCCGCGCGCCGGCGGGGCCCTTGGCGCAAGATGCGGGTCGCGCCGGGACCTCCTCCGCCCTAGGCCGGCGCGATGACGACGCAGCGCACCCTCACCGGCGCGGCCTGGGGCCGGCTCCTCCTCCTCTCGGCCGTCTGGGGCGGCGTGTTCCTCTCGGTGCGGGTGGCGCTGGACGAGCTCGGCTTCGTCACGGTGATCGCGCACCGGGTGTTCTGGGCGGCGCTCGTGCTCTGGGTCGTCGTGCGGCTGCGGGGGCACCGGATGCCGCGGGAGCCGCGCGTCTGGGCCGCGCTCGCGGTGATGGGGCTCCTCAACAACGTGCTGCCCTTCGGGCTCCAGGCCTGGGGCCAGCTCCACATCCCCTCGGGCCTGGTCGCGATCTTCAATGCCGGCACGGCGATCACGGGCCTCCTCGTCGCCGCGGTCTTCCTGGCGGACGAGCGGCTGACGGCGCGGCGGCTCCTGGGCGCGACGCTCGGGCTCGCGGGGGTCGTCACGGCGATCGGGGCGGGCAACCTCGCGGCGCTCGACCTGCGCTCGCTGGCGCAGCTCGCGGTCGTGGGCTCCACGTTCTGCTACGCGTTCGCCGGGGTGTGGGGGCGAACGCGGCTCGCCGGGCTGCCCGGCGAGGTGGCGGCGGCGGGGATGCTGACCTGCTCGGCGGCGATGCTGGTGCCGGCCGCGATCGTGGTGGACGGGGTGCCGTCCGCGGCGCTCGAGGGGCGGACCGTGATGGCCCTAGCGCATGTCTCCCTGGTGGCGACGGCGGGGGCGTACCTGCTGTATTACAGCGTCCTGCGGCTGGCGGGGGCGGCGAACCTGATGCTGTGCACCCTCCTGATCGCCCCGATCGCGATCCTGCTGGGCGCGCTGGTGCTGGGCGAGCGGCTTGGCGCCACGGCCTGGGCGGGCTTCGCGCTCCTGGCGCTCGGGCTGATGGTGATCGACGGGCGGGCGCTGCGGGGATGGCGGCGGCGCGGCCGCGCGGATAACCGGGGCGCATGAGCACGCCCTACCCCACCGGCGCCGACTACCTGGCCGCCCCGCAGCGCCGGGTCCTGCTGTTCGGAATGTCGGGGTTGGGCAAGACGCACCTCTCGGCGATGCTGCGCGGCACGGGCGCGTGGTTCCACTATTCGGCCGATTACCGCATCGGCACGCGCTATCTCGGCGAGGCCATCGCGGACGAGTTCAAGTCGGAGGCCATGCGCGTGCCCCGGCTAGCGACGCTCCTGCGGTCCGATTCGATCTACGTCGCCTCGAACCTGACCTTCGAGAACCTGGCGCCGCTCTCGGCCTGGGTCGGGATGCCGGGAGACCCCGCGCGCGGGGGCCTGCCCTGGGAGGAGTGGCGCCGGCGGCAGGACCTGCACCGCGCGGCCGAGATCGCGGCGATGGAGGACACGCGCCATTTCGCGCAGCGCGCCGCCGCGCTCTACGGCTATCCGCATTTCGTGTGCGACGCCTCGGGCAGCCTCTGCGAGGTCGCGGCGCCGGGCGACGCGCTCGTGAACCGGCTCGCGCTCGATCACCTCCTGGTGTGGATCGACGGCGACGACGACCATGCCGACACGCTCGCGGCCCGCTTCGAGCGGGCGCCCAAGCCGATGTACTACCGCCCGGAGGTGGCCGGGGCGATCTGGGCCGAGCATCTGGAGCGGGCAGGCGGCGATCCGGCGGGCGTGGACCCCGCCGCCTTCGCCCGCGACGCCTACGGCCGCGCGATCCGGCTGCGCCGCCCGCTCTACGCCGCGCTGGCGGCCAGGGGCGTGACCGTCACGGCCGGCGAGGCCGCCGCGGTCGCGGAACCCGACGGATTCGACGCGCTGATCGCGCGCGCCATCGACCGCGCGCCCGAGGGGCGATAGGCGGCCCCTCCCCATCCGCGAGGCCGACAATGCCCATCCGCATCCCCGAAGCCCTGCCGGCGCACGACATCCTCCGGGCCGAGGGCGTGGCGGTCATGGGCGAGGACAGCGCCGCGCGGCAGGACATCCGGCCGCTGCGGATCGGGCTCCTGAACCTGATGCCGATGAAGATCGCGACCGAGACGCAGTTCGCGCGGCTGATCGGGGCGGGGCCGATCCAGATCGAGCTCACGCTCATCCGGATGTCCGAGCACGAATCGCGCCACACGCCGCCCGAGCACATGCGCGATTTCTACCGCCCCTTCGCGGAGGTCGCGGGGGAGCGGTTCGACGGCCTCATCGTGACCGGCGCGCCGATCGAGCACCTGCCCTTCGAGGCGGTGACCTACTGGGACGAGCTCACCCGGGTGATGGATTGGACGCGCACCCACGTGCATTCGACGCTCGGCGTGTGCTGGGGCGCGATGGCGCTCATGCGGCGCTTCCACGGGATCGACAAGCACCTCCTGCCGGCGAAGCATTTCGGCCTCTACCGGCACGTCAACCTCGATCCGGCCTCGCCCTACCTGCGGGGGTTCTCGGACGATTGCGTGGTGCCCGTGAGCCGATGGACGGAGGTGCGCCAGGAGGAGATCGACGCGCGCGCGGGCCTCACGACGCTGCTGGCCAGCGACGAGGTCGGGCCCTGCCTCGTGGAGGACCACGCGAACCGGGCGCTCTACGTGTTCAACCATTTCGAGTACGACAGCGGGACCCTGGCGGAGGAGTACGTACGGGACAGGGCCGGGGGCGGCCAGGGCGGGGGCGGCATCCGCCTGCCGCTCGACTATTTCCCGGGCGGCGATCCGGACGCGATGCCGCCCAATCGCTGGCGCTCCCACGCCCATCTCCTATACGGGAACTGGATCAACCAGATATATCAGACGACGCCCTATGACCTCTCGCAGATCGGCGCTTAGCCTCCTCGCCCTCGGGGCCGCCGCCGCCGCCGTGCCCGGCTGCGCGAGCCTGCGCGCCGAGCGGGCCGAGGCGCGCTACCCGCCCTCGGGCCGGTTCGTGGAGGTGGACGGCGTGCCGGTGCATTACGTGCGCGCGGGGTCGGGGCCGGACGTGGTCCTGCTGCACGGGGCGGGCGGCAACCTGCGCGACTTCACCTTCGACTTCATGGGCCGCCTTACGGGGCGCTACACGGTCACGGCCTTCGACCGGCCGGGCCTCGGCTATACCGGCCGGGCGCCGGGCGTGGCGACGGGCCCCGCCGCGACCGACGGCGAGAGCCCGGCGCAGCAGGCCGCGCTCCTCAAGGGCGCCGCCGAGGCGCTGGGCCTGCGAGACCCGATCGTGGCGGGGCACAGCTTCGGCGGGATCGTCGCCTATGCCTGGGCCCTCGGCGACCTGGACGCGCCCTCCCCGGCCGCGGCCTCGGGGGTGCTCTCCCTCGCGGGCGTGACCCTGCCCTGGCCCGGCGAGCTCGGCGCCTACTACACCGTCAACGGCAGCGCCTTCGGCGGGGTGGCGCTCGTGCCGCTGATCTCGGCGCTGGTGCCGGCCTCGGTGGTGAAGGACCGGGTCGAGGAGACCTTCGCGCCGCAGCGCGCGCCGGAGGGCTATGCCGACCATATCGGCGCGCGCCTCACGCTGCGGCCCGAGAGCTTCCGCGCCAACATCCGGCAGGTGAACACCCTGCGCCCGCACGTGGTGGCGATGGCGCGCCGCTACCCGGAGATCGCCGTGCCGGTGGAGATCGTGCACGGCACCGCCGACCGCACCGTGCCGATCGAGGTGCACGCCCGCCCGGCGGCCGCGCGCTACGGCTGGTCGCTGACGGAGTTGGACGGCGTCGGGCACATGCCGCATCATGTGGCTCCCGCGGCCTGCATCGCCGCGATCGACCGCATCGCCGCGAGGGCCGCCCCATGACCGACCACCACGACCTGCCCTTCGATGGCGGGATCAGCCGCTACTTCGAGGAGGAGGCCCCGGACCGGGTCCGCGAGGCCATCGAGGACGGGGGCGACAAGGACGTGCTGTCGGACGCCTACCCCTACGACGACCGGATGAAGAAGAAGGAGTACGAGAGGACCCTGGACGCGCTGCAGGTCGAGCTGGTCAAGTTCCAGGCCTGGGTGATCGGGACCGGCGCGCGGGTGTGCGTCCTCTTCGAGGGGCGCGACGGCGCCGGCAAGGGCGGGGCGATCAGCCGCATCCGCATGAACCTCGATTCCCGGCGCGCCAAGACGGTCGCCCTGCCCGCCCCGAACGAGACCGAGGCGACGCAGTGGTACTTCCAGCGCTACGTCCAGCACCTCCCGGCGGGCGGCGAGATCACCCTGTTCGACCGCTCCTGGTACAATCGGGGCGTGGTCGAGCACGTGTTCGGCTTCGCCACGGACGCCGAGCGCGAGCTCTTCTTCGGGCAGGTCGGGGCGTTCGAGCGGATGCTGGTCGAGGACGGGATGCACCTGCGCAAGATATGGCTCAACGTCGGGCGCGCCGAACAGCTCCGGCGGATGCTGGCGCGCGAGCGCGACCCCCTCAAGCAATGGAAGCTGAGCAAGGTCGACGTCGACGGGCTGGCGCGCTGGGACGCTTATTCGGAGGCGATCCAGGAGACCTTCGAGCGCAGCCATACCGACGCCGCGCCGTGGTGGGTGATCCGGGCCGACGACAAGCGCCGCGCGCGCATCGCCACGATCCGGGCGATCCTGTCGGGGATCGACTATGACGGGCGGGACGACGCGCTCGTGTGCCCGCCCGATCCGAAGATCGCCGGCGGGCCGGAGATCTGGGCGGACGGCTGATGCCCAAGCGCGGCTACCATCACGGCAACCTGCGTCAGGCCCTGGTGGACGCCGCGCTTGCCCTGATCGAGGAGAAGGGGCCGACCGGGTTCACCCTGGCGGAGGCCGCCAAGGCCGCCGGGGTCACGCCGGCCGCCGTCTACCGCCATTTCGAGGGGCGCGAGGACCTCATCGCGGAGGCCGCGCTCCAGGGCTACGCGATCTTCGGCGACCTGATGGCCCATGCCTACGAGACCGGAGGGGGCACCGATCTGGGCCGTTTCGCCGCGACCGGGCGGGCCTATCTCGCGTTCGCGCGGCGCTTCCCCGGCCATTACGTCGCCATGTTCGAGAGCGGGATCGGGGTGAACCGCTCGGGCGCGCTCGCGGCGGCGGCGGCGAAGGGCTCGTCGGTCCTGGAGCGGGCGGCGAGCGCGCTCTCGGCGCACATCCCGCCGGAGCGCCGCCCGCCGCCGCAGATGGTGAGCGCGCATGTCTGGGCGATGTCGCACGGGGTGGTGGAGCTCTTCGCGCGGGGCAGCCCCGGCACGAAGAGCCCCTACGCGCCCGAGGACCTCCTCGAGAGCGGGATCGGCGTGTACCTGCGCGGCCTGGGCCTCATCCCGCAGGACGCCTGAGGGCCGCTCAGGCCGGGAACACCAGGACCGCGCGCGGATCCCAGCCGACGCGCGCGGGGGCGCCGACCTCGAGCACCTCGCGGCCGGGTATGTTCTTCATCGAGACGGTCAGGCGTTCGGGCGCGCCGGGCAGGTCGATCATGTAATAGGTCATGTCGCCGTAATAGGCGCGGTCGCCGACCCGCCCCTCGGCGACGCGCATCCCGTCCGCGGCGGGGCCGGCCAGGATGGTCAGGGCCTCGGGCCGCAGCCCCGCCTCCGCGGCGCCCGCGGGCGGGCCCGACGGCATCTGGGCGGCGTCCACCTCGCAGGCGCCGAGGCCCGCGATCTCCACCAGCGCGCCGCGGGCGCTCGCGGGCAGGAAGGTCATCACCCCGATGAAATCGGCGACGGCGCGGGTCGCCGGGCGGGCGTAGAGCTCCTGCGGGGGGGCGAGCTGCGCGATGGCGCCCTCGAACATGACGGCGACCCGGTCGGACATGATGAGCGCCTCCTCCTGGTCGTGGGTGACGAGGACGAAGGTGATGCCCACCTGGCGCTGAAGGCGCCGGAGCTCGCCCTGCATCGTCTCGCGCATCTTGCGGTCGAGGGCGGAGAGCGGCTCGTCCAGGAGGAGGACCTTGGGCTTGAGGATCAGCGCGCGGGCGAGGGCCACGCGCTGGCGCTGCCCGCCGGAGAGCGCGTGGGCCGCGCGGGCGCCGAAGCCGCCCAGGCCGACCATGTCCAGCGCGTCCTCCACCAGCGCGGGGCGCGCGGCCGCGTCGACGTCCCGCCGGGACCGGAGCCCGTAGGCGACGTTCTGCGCGACGGTGAGGTGCGGGAAGATCGCGTAGGACTGGAACACCATGTTGGTCGGGCGGCGGTTGGGCGGCACCCCGGCCATGTCGTGCCCGGCGATGCGCAGGCGGCCCTCGGACAGCGCCTCGAACCCGGCGATGGCGCGCAGGAGCGTGGTCTTGCCGCAACCGGACGGGCCGAGGAGGGAGAAGAACTCCCCCTCCGCGATGGAGAGGTCGATGCCGCGCAGGGCGTGGTAGTCGCCGTACCATTTCTGGCCGGCGGCCATCTCCACGATGCCGCTCACAGGAAGCCCCCCCGGTCCCGCTGCCCCGAGCGCGCGAGGCCGCGCCTGCGGAAGAGCTCCGCCACGACGAGGAGGAGGATGGAGGCCGCGACCAGGATGGTGCCGAGCGCCATGACCACGGGCACCTTGGCCGGGAAGCGGAACTGCGACCAGATGTAGACCGGCAGCGTCGGCTCGGCCCCGGTGAGGAAGAAGGCGATGATGAACTCGTCCAGGCTGATGATGAAGGAGATGAGCGCGGCCGAGACGACCGCCGGCATCACGAGGGGCAGCGTGATCGTGCGGAACGCCTCCCACCTCCCCGCGCCGAGGTCCTGCGCCGCCTCCTCCATCGCGGGGTCGAGCGCGCCGAACGCGCCGGCGAGGATCGCGATGGCGAAGGGGGTGCAGATCAGGACATGGCCCGCGATCACCGCCCAGAGGCCGATGCCGAGGCCGAGCTGCACGAAGGCGATGAGGAGCGCGACCGCGACGATGATCTCCGGTAGGACGAGCGGCAGCATGATGCCGCCCATGATCGCGCGCTTGCCCCGGAACGCCGCGCCCGCGGACGCCCGCGCCGCGCAGATGCCCAGGAGCGTCGCCAGGGCCGAGGAGATCGCGCCGACGAGGAGCGAGTTGACGAGCGCGCCGCGCAGGGCCGGCTCGGTCGTCAACTCGGTGAACCAGCGCGTCGTCGCGCCGTCCAGCGGGAAGGCGATGACCGTGGAATCGTTGAAGGCGAAGATCGGCAGGAGGAGGATCGGCGCGTAGAGGAACGCCATGTAGAGCGCCGCGTAGACCGCGAGCGGACGGCGCCCGGTCACCCCCGCCCCCGCGCCAGGCGCCGCGTGAGCGCGACGAAGGCCAACGCGATGAGCGCGACCGACGCCATGGAGATCACGGCGAGCGCGGCCCCGAGGGGCGCGTTGTTGAGGCGCAGGAACTGCGTCTGGATCATGTTGGCGATCATCAGCCCCCCCGGCCCGCCGACGAGGCGCGGCGTCACGTAGTCCCCGATCACCGGGATGAACACGATCAGGGCCGCCGCCGTCACCCCCGGCATCGCGAGCGGGAGGGTCACGCGGGCGAAGGTGCGCGGCCCGCCCTCGCCCAGGTCGCGAGAGGCCTCCAGGAGCGAGCGGTCGATCTTCTCCAGGCTGACGAAGATCGGGAGGATCGCGAAGGGCGCGAAGGCGTGGGCGAGGGTCACGACCACGGCGGTCGGGTTGTAGAGGATCGCCTGGATCGGCGCGTCGATCAGGCCGAGGTTCATCAGCGTCTCGTTCACCACGCCGTTGAAGCCCAGGATCACCTTCCACAGGAAGACGCGGATCAGGTAGCTGGTCCAGAACGGGATCGTGATGAGGAAGAGCCAGAGGCTCTTGTGCCGGTCCGCGACGTGGAAGCTCACGAAATAGGCGATCGGGAAGGCCAGCAGCACGGTGACCGCCGTGACCGCCGCCGCGATCCCGAGGGAGCGGCCGAGGAGCTCGCGGTAGATCGCGCCGCCCGCCGCCTCGCGGTAGTTGGCGAGGGTCGGCGCGGTGTCGATGACGAGCCGGTCCTGGGTGAAGAAGCTCAACGCGACGACCCCGGCGAGCGGAAGCGCCAGGAGCGCCAGCGCGTAGACCGCCGGCGGGGCGAGCAGGAGGGCGCCGCCGCGCGCGCTCACCGGGCGGGCCCCGTGGAAACGATTCGTCCCGAATCGAGGGGATCGAAGGCCTCCCCCGGCCCTGTTAGCCCCCGCCCGGCGGCAAGCACCACGCGACCGCGGGTCACGTACCGCCGCCGCGGAGGCGGGGCGAGCGGCAGATGGCGATTTCCTGCAGGGCGGAGATCGACGGGTTGCGCGCCGTCGCCGTGCTGCCGGTCATCCTCCTTCACGCGGGCATCCCGGGGTTCTCCGGCGGTTTCGTCGGCGTCGACGTGTTCTTCGTGCTGTCGGGGTATCTCATCACCGGGATCATCGCCGCCGAGCTCGCCGACGGCAAGTTCTCGATCCTGCGGTTCGGCGAACGGCGCGCGCGGCGCATCCTTCCGGCCCTCACCTTCGTCGTCCTCTGCACCCTGCCCTTCGCCTGGGCCTGGCTCCTGTCGAAGGACCTGGCGGATTTCGGGCGGAGCGTGCTCGCGACCGCGACCTTCTCTCCAACGTCCTCTTCCGGCGCGAGAGCGGGTATTCCGCGCACGCCGCCGAGCTCGAGCCGCTCCCGCACACCTGGTCGCTGACCGTGGAGGAGCCGTTCCACGTCGTCTTCCCGCTCCCGATGATGGCGGCCTCGCGGCATTCGCGCCGCTCGCCGCGGGGCTCGTCTCGTCGGACGGGGCGCCCGGCCAGCTGCCGGCCTCCGTCGCGGCCTTCGCCGCCGCCTCCGAGGATCACGATTCCCTCCGCTCCGCCTGCCGATGGACGAAGGATCGGGGACGAGCGCCACCACCCCGCGCGGCGGCGCAGTGCACCCACGCTCCATCCGGCCGTGCGATCGAGCGCATCGGCATCGTGGCCGACGGCCATGCCGGCGCGCTCGCGACCGGGCTGCGTCCCGCCCTGGTGAGCCAGGGCTACGAGGTGACGAAGTACACCGCGGGCGATTGCCCGCCGGTGCGGGGCGTCGCCCCCACGGGCCATGATTGCGACGCCGTGGCGGACGCGATCGACGCGCATCCCGCGCGCGCGGGCTACGACGCGGTGATCCTCGCTCTTCGGGCGCAGAATCTCTGCCATCGCCGTCCCGTCGACAATCGCGAGGGCGGGGTCGAGCGGCGGCTCGCCCCCGAGGTCGCGCGCGTGCTCGGCGTCGCCCTCGTCGGATCGGACCGCGCGGCCAGATGGCGAAAGGGCCGCCCCTCTCGGGACGGCCCTCGGGTCGCGGCGGCGCCGGCGGTCAGCGCTTGGAGAACTGGAAGCTCCGGCGCGCCTTGCGCTTGCCGTACTTCTTGCGCTCCACGACCCGGCTGTCGCGGGTGAGGAAGCCCGCGGCCTTGAGCGCGGGGCGGTGCGAGGGCTCGTAGAGCTGCAGCGCCTGGCTGACGCCGTGGCGCACGGCGCCGGCCTGGCCCGAGAGGCCGCCGCCCTTGACCGTCGCCATGACGTCGAACTCGCCGAGCGTGCCGGTCAGCTCGAAGGGCTGGCGCAGGATCATCTGCAGCACCGGGCGCGCGAAATAGGCGTTCAACTCGCGTCCGTTGACGCTCACCTTGCCGGAGCCGGGGCGGATCCAGACGCGGGCGACCGCGTCCTTGCGCTTGCCGGTGGCGTAGGAGCGGCCCAGCTCGTCGCGCACGGGCTCGCGATGGATGACCGGCGCCTCGGCGCTCTCGCCGTCCTCGCCGAGGCGGCCCGCGACGTCGCCGCTCACCGCGTCCTTCAGGTCGTCCAGGCTCTTGATCTCGTCGGCCATCTGCTCAGGACCTCGTGTTCTTGGAGTTCATCGCCGCGACGTCGATCGGCGTCGGGGACTGCGCCTCGTGCGGATGCTCGGCCCCGGCATAGACGCGCAGGTTGGTCATCACCTGCCGCGAGAGCTTGTTGCCCGGCAGCATGCGCTTGACGGCCATGGTGACGACCCGCTCGGGGAACTTGCCGGCCAGGATCTCGTCGGCCGTGGTCGACTTGATGCCGCCCGGATGGCCGGTGTGCCGATAGTAGTGGCGATCGGTGCGCTTCTTGCCGGTGATCTGCACCTTGTCGGCGTTCACCACGATCACGTTGTCGCCCATGTCCATATGGGGGGTGAACGTGGCCTTGTGCTTGCCGCGAAGGCGCATCGCGACGATCGAAGCGAGGCGGCCGAGGACGACGCCCTCGGCGTCGATCACCACCCAGCTCTTCTCGATGTCGGCCGGAGTGGCGGTGAAGGTCTTCATCGCTGCCGTCCCTTGCATGTCGGTTGCGTCGGGGCGCTTCTACCGCGCCTCCGGGCGGCGTCAAGCGCGGACGGAGCGAGATAGGGCAGGAATAACAGTGGCCTGGGAATTAGGTATCCGATTACCCCAGTCGCGGCGTCATATCTCGAGGTCCATCGGCGTCTCCTGGAGGAGCGCGCCCAGCCGGCCGAGCGCGCCGCGGAACACGCCGGGCTCGACGGCCCCGTTGAGGGCGATGCGCACCCGGTTGGGCGCCCGCCCGTCGGGCAGCGCGAAGAGGTCGGCGGGCTTGACCAGCACGCCGCGCGCCTTGGCCGCCGCGGCGAAGGTGGAGGCGCGCCACCCCCGCGGCATCCGCAGCCAGATGAGCGGCACCTCGTCCCGGCTCTCGAAATCCTGGCCCCGCAGGGCCTCGCGCGCGAGGGCGACCGCGCTGCGGTTGGCGGCGCGCACGCGCTCCTTCACCTCCTGCGCGGCGCCCGATCGCAGCAGGTCGAGCACCACGTCCGTCACCGGGCGCGGCAGGCCGAACGCCTGGTGCTGCAGCGCCAGCCGCGCCTCCCGGCCCCGCCCCTCCGGCGCGATCAGGTAGCCGAAGCGCAGCATCGGCGAGAGCCGCTTGGACAGCGAGCCGACGTGCCAGACGCGCTCGGGCGCGAGGCCGCGGTAGAGCGGCGTCTCCGGCGCGCCCGAGATGAAGCAGTCGTCATCGAGGATCTGCACGTCGTGGCGCCGCGCGACGGCGACGATCTCGGCGCGGCGCGCGGGCGTGGTGCGCCGCGTTGTCGGGTTCGCGACCTCGGCGGAGGTGCAGTAGAGCTGCACCCCGCCGAGCCGGCACGCCGCCTCGAACGCGTCCGGGATCGGGCCGTCCTCGTCCCAGGGCAAGCCGGAGATCTCGGCCCGCGCGAGGCCGGCGGCGTGGCGGAAGCCGGGATAGGCAAGCTCGTCGACCACCACGCGCGGGCGGGTGCCGCGCAGGGCGACCTGCATCGCGATCGTGAGCGCGTGCTGCGCGCCCAGCGCCGGCACCACGTGGGAGGGGTCCGCCGGCCCGATCTCCGCCTCAGAGCACCAGTCCAGCACCGCCTCGGCCAAGGGCAGGTCGCCCGCCGGCGTGGGATAGAGGGACCAGCCATCCTCCCGCGCGGTGCGCCGGAGCGCGTCGGCGATGATGGCGCCCTGCCCGACGTCGGGGACGAGGGCGGTGCGCAGGTTCACCTCCCCGGCCTCGGTCGTGGCGACGAGGTAGGGCTCGGCCGGAGCGCCCCGATCGGGCGGGGCGACGAACGTGCCCCGCCCCACCGCCGCCGTCAGCACCCCCTCGCCGGTCAGCTCGGCATAGGCGCGCGCGACCGTGCCGGGGGTCACGCCCATCGTGTCCGCCAGCCGGCGCACGGGCGGCAGGCGCGCGCCGGTGCCGAGCGATCCGTCGCGCACCGCGCCCCGGATCGACGCGGCGAGGGCCGCGTATTTGGGCCCTCGGACGGATGACAGATCGGGGGACCAGATTGTATGCATCACAACTCCGCGTTGGCCGTGCGCATGGCCCGCCCCCTATGGTCGCCCCCACGGAACGGACCCGCTCGATCGCCCCCGCTCCGTTTGTCATCGGTACAATCAGGACCCGCCCCATGTCGACCGTCTTAGCCACTCTCGCCCGCCCGATGGGCGGATACGCGCCGCTCGGCCCCCGCATCCGCGGCGCGGGGATTGTACCCGTCCTGATCGAATGGGACCGGCGGGCGCGCGAGCGGGCGCGCCTGCGACGGACGCTGGCCTGCCATCTGGAGGACATGGGCCTCACCCCCGCCTTCGTCGCCGCGGAATGCGCCAAGCCGTTCTGGCGGGGCTAGCGGCGGGGCGGGATCGAGTAGGTGCACGACGCGCGCGCCACCGGCGCCGCGTCCCCTTCGGAGCGGATGAGCACGTCGCCCACCGCGAGGACGCGCCCGAGCTTGAGGAGCCGCACCTCGCCCAGCAGGTCCGCGCCCGCCGCGGGCTTGCGCAGGAAGTCGATCGTCGCCCCCGTGGTCACCGCCAGGGCGACCGGGCCGAGCCGCCGCAGGATCGCGAGGTACACCCCCACGTCGGCCAGGGCGAACATCGACGGGCCGGAGACCGTGCCGCCCGGCCGCAGGTGCCGCTCTCCCACCAGGAGCCGCACGGTCAGGCCGTCCTCCGCCAGCGCCTCGACGGCGAAGTCGCCGCGCACCTGGGGGAACGCGTCCTCCAGGAACGCCATGAGCGCTTCGATGTCCATTTCCACCCCACTCCCGCGGCCCTAGGCTGCGCGCGAACGGCGGCGGAGGGCAAGATGGCGGAACTGGTGAAGCTCGAGCGGGAGGGCGGGGTCGCGCGCCTGATCCTGTCGAACCCGGACCGGCTCAACGCCCTGTCGGACGCGATGATCGCGGCGCTCCACGCCCGCCTGGACGAGACGGCCGCCGATGACGGGGTGCGCGCGGTGATCGTCGAGGGCGAGGGCCGCGCCTTCTGCGCCGGGCACGACCTCAAGGAGATGCAGGCCGCGCGGCAGGCCCCGGATGGCGGGGCGGGCGCGCATGGCGACCTGTTCGAGCGCTGCGCCGCGATGATGCTCGCGATCCAGGCGCACCCGCGCCCCGTGATCGCCCAGGTCCACGGCGTGGCGGTCGCGGCCGGCTGCCAGCTCGCGGCGACCTGCGACCTCGTGGTGGCGGACAAGGACGCGCGCTTCGGGGTGAACGGGGTCAACATCGGGCTCTTCTGCTCCACGCCGATGGTCGCGCTGACCCGCGCGATCGGGCGCAAGGCCGCGTTCGAGATGCTGGTCACCGGCCGCCTCGTCGGCGCGGACGAGGCGATGCGCCTCGGGCTCGTGAACCGCGTCGCGCAGGACGTGGCCGAGGCCGCGGGCGACCTCGCGAGCACCATCGCGGGCAAGCTCGGCAGCGCGGTCCGCGTGGGCAAACGCGCCTTCTACGCGCAGGCGGAGATGCGGGTGGAGGACGCCTACGTCTATTCCGGCCGCGTCATGGCCGAGAACCTGGCCGAGCCCGACACCGCCGAGGGGATCGACGCGTTCCTGGCCAAGCGCCCGCCCGCCTGGGGCGATCAGAGCCCATAGATCGCGCCGAACTTCGCCTCCAGGTAGCTCAGCAGCGGCGCCTCGGAGACCTCCGCCCCGGCGGCGTGGCGGATCGTCTCGCGCGGGGGGCGCAGGCCGCCGTGCCGCTGGACGCGCTCGCGCAGCCAGCCGGTCGCCGGCGACGTGTCGCCCCGCGCCAGCGCGTCGTCGAGATCCGGCACGTCCCGGCGCAGCGCCTCGTGGAGGCAGCCGGCATAGACGTTGCCGAGCGTGTAGGTCGGGAAGTAGCCGAAGAGCCCGACGGACCAGTGCACGTCCTGCAGGCAGCCGTTCGACGGCCGGTCCGGGCGCATGCCGAAATCGGCCTCGAACCGGTCGTCCCAGGCGCCGGGCAGGTCCGCGACCGCGAGGTCGCCCGAGACCAGGGCGCGCTCCAGGTCGAAACGCAGGAGGACGTGGAGGTTGTACTGCACCTCGTCGGCCTCGGTGCGGATGTACCCGGGGGCGAGGCGGTTCACGGCGGCGTGGAACGCGTCCGGCCCGTCCACGCCGAGATCGCCGAAGATCGCGGTCATGCGCTCGTGGAGGTGCCCGGCGAAGGCGCGCCCGCGGCCGATCTGGTTCTCGTAGATGCGGGACTGCGATTCGTGCACGCCCATCGACACGCCCCGGCCGAGGGGGGTCAGGAGGTGCGCGTCGTCGATCCCCTGCTCGTAGGCGGCGTGCCCGACCTCGTGGATGGTGGAGTAGACGCAGTTGAACGGATCGTCCGCGCTCGTGCGCGTGGTGATGCGCACGTCCCGGCCCGAACCCGAGGAGAACGGGTGCACCGCGAGGTCGATCCGCCCGCGCGCCATGTCGTAGCCGAAGGCGACCGCGAGCTCGGAGGAGAGGAGGAGCTGCGCCTGCTCGGGGAAGTCGCCCGTCACCGGGGCGGGCGCCGGGCGATCGAGGCAGGCCGCGCGCAGGGCCGATAGGCGCGGGCGCAGCGCGCCGAACATGCCCTCGAGGGAGGCGGCGGTCGCGCCCGGCTCGTAGTCGTCCAGCATGGTGTCGTAGGGGTCCGCGTCCCCGGCGATGGCCTGCGCCTCGGCGCACTTGAGGCCAAGCACCTCCTCCAGCGTCGGGGCGAACGCGTCCCAGTCCTGCTCGGTGCGCGCCCGCGCCCAGACGCCCTGCGCCAGCGAGGTGGCGCGTGCGATCTCCCCCGCGAGCTCCGCCGGGACCTTGGAGGCGCGCTCGAAGCTCCGGCGCACCAGGCGCAGGTTCGCGGCCTCCACCTCGCCCGCGGCCTCGCCCTCGGCGGCGGCGATCCAGTCGCCCAGGCGCGGATCGGTCCGCCGCGCGTGCAGCACCGCCTCGAGGGCCTCGCTCTCCTCGGCCCGCTGGGCGGCGGCGCCGCGGGGCATGACCGTCTCCTGGTCCCAGCCGAGGCGGCCGGCCACCTCCGACAGCGCCTCGGTCCGGCGCTGGAAGGCCATCATCTCGGCATAGGCGGTCATGCGGTGGCCTTTCGGGCGGATCGGACGGAGACGCGGCTCGGCGCGCTCGCGACGTGCCAGCCGCGGATGACGAGCACGAAGAGGAAGACCGCCCCCGCCTGATGGACGATCGCGATCCACCAGGGCGCGGCGAGGAGGACGGTGACGATGCCGAGCGCCATCTGAACCAGGGTCATCGCGAAGGCGGCGATGAAGGCGGCGCGCACGTTATTGTTCGATGACGCGCGCCCGGCCCGCCAAGCGTAGATCGCGAAGGCGAGGAGCGCATAGCCCCAGACGCGGTGCATGAGCTGCACGAGGCCCGGATCCTCGAAGAAGTTGCGCCAGAGCGGCGTCAGCTCGAACAGCCCCGGCGGCAGGAGCCCCCCCGCCATCAGCGGCCAGTCGGTGTAGGTGCGCCCGGCGTCGATCCCCGCGACGAGGGCGCCCAGCACGATCTGGCCGAAGGTCAGCGGGATCCAGATCGCGCCGAGGCGCCGCGCGCGCCCGTCCCGCTCCCGCCGGGCGGCGATGTTCTCCGCCTCGCTCCGCGACAGGCGGAACGCGAACCAGGCGATGAGCCCCAGGATCACGAAGGCCAGCCCCAGGTGCACTGCGAGCCGGTAGGACGCGACGTCGAGCGCCGTGCCCGTGAGGCCCGAGGACACCATCCACCAGCCGATCGCCCCTTGCAGGCCCCCGAGGGCGCCGAGCAGCAGGAGCTTGCCCGTCCAGCCCGGCGGCACGTTGCGCGCCGCGAGGAAGCCGAGGAACCCGGCCGCCCAGACGAGGCCGATGACGCGGCCGAGCTGCCGGTGGCCCCATTCCCACCAGTAGATCGTCTGGAACTCCCGCAGGGACATGCCCCTGTTCTGAAGCTGGTACTCCGGGATCGCGCGGTAGGCGTCGAACTCGGCCGCCCAGTCGGCGGCGGAGAGCGGCGGGACCGCGCCGCGGATCGGCGCCCATTGCGTGATCGCCAGGCCCGAATCGGTGAGCCGGGTGAGCCCGCCGACCGCGATCATCAGGACCACGAGCGCGAACAGCGCCCAGAGCCAGAGCCGCACGCCGCGGCGCGCGCCCGGCGGGCGGCCGATCGCGACCTTGACCGGCGCGCGCCGGGCGCCGGGCGCGTCGCCGACCTCCTCGAAGATGGACCCTGCCATGGCGCCCTCCCTACCCGTCCCGTCGCACGAGCTGCCGCAGCATGCCGTGCAGGATCTGAACGTCGCCGCGCTCGAGCGGCATCCGCGACCAGAGGTTGCGCACGTTCCGTTTCATATGTGGCGCCTTCTCCGGGGGGAAGAAGAACCCCGCGGCGTCGAGCCGCGCCTCGTAGTTGGCGGCCAGCGCCTCGACCTCCGCCTGACCGGCCAGGGCCGGCTCCGGCGCGGCCGGCGCCGGCGCCCCGCCCTGCCGCCCCCATTCATAGGCCATCAGGAGGACGCATTGCGCGAGGTTCAGGCTGAAGAAATCCGGGTTCACCGGCACCGTCACGATGGCGTTCGCCACCGCGACGTCGGCGTTCTCGAGCCCGGTGCGCTCCGGGCCGAAGAGGACGGCCGCGCGCCGGCCCTGCGCCGCCATCTCGCGGAGGCGCGCGGTCGCGGCCTCGGGGGTGACGACCGTCTTGGCCAGGTCGCGCGAGCGCGCGGTGGTCGCGAACACGGCCTCGCAATCGGCGACCGCGGCGGGCAGGTCGTCGAACCGCCCGGCCGCGTCGAGGACCCGCCCCGCGCCGGAGGCCATGGCCGCCGCCTTCGGGTTCGGCCAGCCGTCGCGCGGGGCGACGACGCGCATCCGGTCGAGCCCGAAGTTGAGCATCGCGCGCGCCGCGGCGCCGACGTTCTCGCCCATCTGCGGGCGCACGAGGACGAAGGCGGGGGGCACGATCTCGCTCACGCCCCGGCGCCTAGCGCGGCGCCGCCCGGCCGGCAACCGGGACCGGTGGCGGCGCGCCTTGCCCGGCCCCGCCCGGCCGCGTAGGCCCCGCCCGACCCAACCCGAGGCCCCCATGACCGACGCGCCCCACCTGCCGCAGACCTACCTCATCTCCCCGCCCGACCCGGACCCGGCGGGCTTCGCGGACGCGCTCGGCCGCCTTCTCGACGCGGGCGAGGTCGCGTGCCTGCGGCTCGACCTCTCCTCGCGCGACGAGGGGCGCCTGACGCGCATCGCGGACGCCGCGCGAGAGGCCTGCCACGCGCGCGACGTGGCGATCGTGCTGCGCGAGCACGCGGCCCTGGCCGCGCGCCTCGGCCTCGACGGGGTGCACTGGACCGGACCGGCCTCGGCCGTGCGCGGCCTGCGCGCCGA
This sequence comes from uncultured Alphaproteobacteria bacterium, assembly GCA_963833115.1. Taxonomy (GTDB): domain Bacteria; phylum Pseudomonadota; class Alphaproteobacteria; order Rhodobacterales; family Rhodobacteraceae; genus Hasllibacter. The sequence continues at coordinate 2,192,373 of CAWHWS010000002.1, forward strand.
CCTGGGGCCGGACGCGATCCTGGGCGCGGGCTGCGGCACCTCCCGGCATGACGGGATGGTCGCGGGCGAGCTCGGCGCCGATTACGTCGCCTTCGGCCCGGCCGGGGCGGACCCCCTGACGGACGCCCGCGCCCCGCGCGAGGTCTTCGAGTGGTGGTCCGAGATGATCGAGCTGCCGGTCGTCGCCGAGGGCGCCCTGACCGAGGCGGTGATCGCGGATCTCGCGCCCGTCGCCGACTGGTTCGCCCTCGGCCCCGAGCTGTGGGACGCGCCCGATCCCGCCGCCGCCCTGCGCGCGCTCCAGGCCGCGATGCGCTAGCCCTCGTTCCAGGGCATCCCGGCGGCGACCGCGCCCTGCAGCGCCGCGGCGAGGCGCTTGCGGTCCGGCACGTCCGCCACCGCCACCGCCGCGTGGTGGACGAGGGTCACCGCCCCGCCCCGCGGCGCCGCCAGCATGAGGAGAGCATGGGCGCCGAAGGACATCTCCCCCCACCAGCCATGCGCGTCCGCCCGCGCGCCCGGCGGCGCGTGCCACAGGACGGTCACCGGCTGCACCCGCAGGTCCGGCGCCTCGGCGAAGGCGGCCAGGATCGTCGACTTGAACGGCAGGACCCGTCGCCCGTCGCTCGACGTGCCCTCGGGGAACACGGTCACCAGATCGCCTCCCGCCAGCCGCGCGCGCAGCGCCTCGCGCTGGCGCCCGGCCTCGGCGCGCCGTCGCTCGATGAAGACCGTCCCCGTCGCGCGCGCGAGCCAGCCGATGCCCGGCCAGCCCGCGACCTCGGCCTTGGAGACGAAGACCAGCGGGCCCGCGGCGTTGAGCGCGAAGATGTCGAGCCAGGAGGAATGGTTGGCCACCTGCGCGCCCGCGCCCGGATCGCGCGCGCCCACCGTGCGGCGCGCGATGCCCAGCATGGCGAGCGCGCCGCGGCACACGGCGACGGTGATCCACGGCGTCCAGGGCCGCCGCGCCCCGTGCAGCGGCCGCTCCGCCAGGCGCACCGCGAGGAGGACGCCGAGCCCCCCGAAGACCAGCGCCACCAGGGGCGGCGCGCGCAAGGCGGCCCGCGCCCAGCCCGCCGGGCCGAGGGGCGCCGCCTCCGGTTCCGCCTTCGCCGACCAGGGGGTCATCGCCGCCGGGCGTAGGCCGCGCGGGCCGACGCGCTCATGCGCGCGGCGTCCATCACCAGGCAGACGTCGATCGTGTTGAACGCCCGGTCGACGAACGCGCCGTCCCCGACCCGTCCGCCGGCGCGCAGGTAGGCGCGGATGAGCGGCGGCATGAGGGCCATCGCCGCCGCGCGGTCCACCGCTTCGGGCGGCAGCCCGTCCATCGGCACGCGGGCCGCCGCGCGCGCGCGCACGCGAAGCTCCGGCGGCGCGAGGTGGTGATGGTGCAGGTAGGCCAGGGGCAGCGCCAGGGGCGCGGGGTCCGTGCCGTGGAAGCTCGCGACGCCGAAGAGGATCTCCACCCCGTGCTCGGCCGCGTAGCGCGACAGCCCGCCCCAGAGGAGGAACATGCCCGGCCCGCCTCGGATCTCGCGCGCGACGCAGGACCGGCCGAGCTCGGCCACGCCCCGCCCGGCGCGCAGGAGCGGGCCGAGATCGTACTCTCCGGCGGAATAGAACCCGAGCCCCGCCTCCGCCGCCTCGCGCCGCATCACGCGGTAGACGCCGAGCACGTGCCGCCCGCGCGGGCGGGTGTCGTCGGCCAGCACGAGATGGTCGAAATACGGGTCGAACGCGTCGCGTTCCAGGCCCGCGCGGTGGTCCACGAGGGGGCCGTCGCCGCCGAGCTCGGTCACGAACACGTCGTATCTGAGCCGCTGCGCCGCGATCCGGTCGTCCTCGCCGGCGGCGAGGCGCACTGTCAGGGTCGGAGCGCCGCGGATCATGGTGCGGCTCTAGGACCCGCGGGCGCGGCCGGCAACCGCGCGGCAAGCCGGCGTCATCGTTAAGCGAACGTTAGCGATTGGCGGGCCATGCAGGGACACGAGGAGGGATCAGTCGAAGACCGGCACGAGGTCGACGATGCGCGAATCGACGACGACCTTGCCGGCGTCCTCGAAGTTCACCGTAATGCGGTGGCCGATCGCCGACTGCACCTGCCCCCGCCCCCAGTCGCCCCGCGCGGGGTGGCGCACGATCATCCCGGGCTCGAACAGTCCGTCCACGTTGCGGTCCTCCCCGGGATCGCCCCAGACATGAGAACAGGAACCGCCCGATGCAAGACACCGCCACCGACATCGACCGCGACCTGGCCGCGCTCGTCGGCAGCCGCATCTGCCACGACCTGATCAGCCCGCTGGGCGCGATCGGCAACGGGATGGAGCTCCTGGCCATGACCGGGCGCGCCGGCGCCGAGATGGACCTCGTGACCGAGAGCGTCGAGAACGCGACCGCGCGCATCCGCTTCTTCCGCCTCGCCTTCGGCGGCGCCGAGGACGGGCAGACGGTGCCCGCGCGGGAGGTCGGCGCCATCGCGGGCGATCCGCAGCGCGGCTCCCGGGTGGCGCTGTCCTGGCGCATCGAGGGGAGCCTCTCGCGGCGGGAGGGCAAGCTGCTCCTCCTGCTGATCTCCTGCGTCGAATCGGCCGCCGCCACCGGCGCCCAGATGGAGGCCACGCGCACCGCCCGCGGCCTGCGCCTCGCCGCCAAGGCCCCGCGCCTGCGCTATGACGAGGCTCTCTGGGCCGCCCTGGCGGAGGCCGACCACCCGATCCTGCCCGCCGCCGCGCAGGTCCACTTCGCCCTCGCCCCGCGGCTCGCGCTCGAGATGGGGCGCCCCCTCTCGATCGAGCGGGGCGACGAGCGGCTGGAGATCGCGTTCTAGGCCCGGATCGTCCCGTCGCCCTCGACGAGGTACTTGAAGCTGGTGAGCTGCTCGGCGCCCACCGGCCCGCGCGCGTGCATCTTGCCCGTCGCGATGCCGATCTCCGCGCCCATGCCGAACTCTCCGCCATCGGCGAACTGGGTCGAGGCGTTGCGCATCAGGATCGCCGAATCGAGCCGGGCGAAGAAGGCCTCGGCGGCCGCGTCGTCCTCGGTCAGGATGGCGTCGGTGTGCTGCGAGCCGAAGCGCTCGATATGCGCGATCGCCGCATCGAGCCCGTCCACGAGCTTTACGGCGCAGGTCATGTCGAGGAACTCGCGCCCCCAGTCCTGGGGCCCCGCCGGCACGGTGCCCTCGACCTTCAGGAGCTCGCCCTCGGCGCGCACCTCCACCCCCGCGGCGATCAGGTCCTCGATCAGGACCGGACCGTGCGCCGCGAGGAACCCCGCGTCGATCAGCAGGCACTCCATCGCGCCGCAGATGCCCGTGCGCCGCGTCTTGGCGTTGACGACCACGGCCCGGGCCTTCTCGAGGTCGGCCGTCGCGCCGCAGTAGACATGGCACACGCCCTCCAGATGGGCGAAGACGGGCACTCGCGCCTCCGCCTGCACGAGCGCCACCAGCGACTTGCCCCCGCGCGGCACGATCACGTCGATCGCGCCGGTCATGGTCAGCATCTCGCGCACCGCCGCGCGGTCGGGCGTCGGCACGAGCTGCACCGCGTCCGCCGGCAGGCCCGCGCCCTCAAGCCCCGCGACCATGCACCCGTGCAGCGCCGCCGAGGACGCCCGGCTCTCGGACCCACCGCGCAGGATCACCGCGTTGCCCGCCTGCAGGCACAGGGCGCCGGCATCCGCGGTCACGTTAGGCCGGCTCTCGTAGATCACGCCGATCACGCCCAGCGGCGTGCGGACCCGCCGGATGCGCAGGCCGGTCGGCCGCGTCCACTCGGCGATCACCTCGCCCACCGGGTCGCGCTGCGCCGCGATGGCGCGCAGCGAGTCCGCGATGCCACGCAGGCGCGCGTCGTCGAGCGTCAGCCGGTCGATCATCGCCGGCGTCAGGCCCTTGCCCTCGGCGGCCACGAGGTCCTCGGCGTTGGCCATCAGGATCGCGTCCCGCCGCTCCATGACCGCCTCGGCCGCGCCGATCAGGGCCGCGTGCTTGCGCTCGGCGCTCGCGGTGGCCAGCACCTTCGCCGCCGCCTTCGCGCGGCGCCCCATATCCGCCATCAGGGCCGGCAGGCCCGTGTCGTCCAGCATGTCCCGCCCTCCTCAGATCGCCATGTCGTCGCGGTGGATGAGCGCCGCGCGGCCCGGATAGCCCAGGATCGCCTCGATGTCCCCCGATTTCCGCCCCGCCACGGCGCGCGCCTCGGCGGCGGTGTAGCGCGTCAGGCCGTGCGCCAGCTCGCCGCCCGGGCCGCGCACGATCACCGCGTCGCCGCGCCCGAACGTGCCGGCCACCCCCGTCACCCCCGCCGGCAGGAGCGAGCGCCCGGCCGCGAGCGCCGCCGCCGCGCCCGCGTCCACCTCCAGGGCGCCGCGCGGCTTCATCGCCGCGATCCAGGCCTTCCTCGCCGCCACGGGATCGCCGCGCGCCGCGAACCAGGTCGCCGTGCCGCCCTCGGCCAGGGCGCGCAGCGCGTGGTCCGGCCGCCCGTCGGCGATCGCCATGGCGCAGCCCGCCTGCGTCGCGGTGCGCGCGGCCATCACCTTGGTGCGCATCCCGCCCTTGGACAGGCCCGATCCCGCATCCCCGGCCATCGCCTCGATCGCCGGGGTGATCTCCTCCACCCGGTCCATGCGCACGGCGCCCGGCACGCCCGGCGGCGCGGTGTAGAACCCGTCCACGTCCGAGAGGAGCACCAGCGCCCCGGCCCCCGCCGTGACCGCGACATGCGCCGCGAGCCGGTCGTTGTCGCCGTAGCGGATCTCGTCCGTCGCGACGGTGTCGTTCTCGTTCACCACGGGCACGGCGCCCAGGCCCACCAGCGTCCCCAGCGTCGCGCGCGTATTGAGGTGGCGCCGCCGGTCCTCGCAATCGTCCAGCGTGAGGAGCACCTGCGCCGCCACGATCCCGTGCGGCGCCAGCGCCTCCTCCCACGCCCGTGCGAGGCGGATCGACCCCACGGCGGCGGCCGCCTGCGAGCGCTCCAGCGGCAGCTCCGCCGCGCCCAGCCCGAGGGCCGCGCGCCCGAGCGCGATCGAGCCCGAGGAGCACACGATCACCCCCTGCCCCCGCCCGCGCAGCATCGCGATGTCCGCCGCCAGCGCGCGCAGCCACCCGGCCCGCAGCGCCCCGGTGCTCCGGTCCGCCAGGAGCGCCGAGCCGACCTTGACCACCACCAGCGCCGCGTCCGTCAGGGGCGCCACGGGCCCTCGTCCTCCGCCGCGGGCACGTCCGCCGCGATCCGCGCCCTGAGCGCGCGCAGCACCTCCGTCACGCCCTCGCCGGTGGCGCCCGACATCTCCATCACCGGGCCCGCCGCCGCCTCCAGCGCCGCGCGCCGCTCCGCGCGCAGGTCCGCGTCCAGCGCGTCCACCTTGTTCAGCGCGGTGATGCGCGGCTTGGCCCCCAGGGGCCCGCCATAGGCCTCGAGCTCGCCGATCACGGTGCGCCAGTCGCCCGCCACGTCCTCGGACGTGGCGTCCACCAGGTGCAGCAGGACCGCGCAGCGCTCGACATGGCCGAGGAACCGGTCCCCGATGCCCCGCCCCTCCGAGGCGCCCTCGATCAGGCCGGGGATGTCCGCCACGACGAACTCCGCCCCGTCCACGCCGACGACGCCCAGGTTCGGGTGCAGCGTGGTGAACGGGTAGTCCGCGATCTTCGGCCGCGCGTTGGACGTGGCCGCGAGGAAGGTCGATTTGCCCGCGTTCGGCAGCCCGAGCAGCCCCGCGTCCGCGATGAGCTTGAGGCGCAGCCAGAGCGTGCGCTCGACGCCGTCCTGCCCGGAATTGGCCCGGCGCGGCGCCTGGTTGGTGGAGGACTTGAAGTGCAGATTGCCGAAGCCGCCATTGCCCCCGCCCGCCAGCACCACCCGGTCGCCGAGGGCGGCGAGGTCGGCCACGACCGTCTCCTGATCCTCCTCGAGGATTTCGGTCCCGACGGGGACGTGGAGCACGACGTCGTCGCCATCCTTGCCCGTGCGCTGCCGGCCCATGCCGCCCTGCCCGTTCTGCGCCCGGAAGTGCTGGGCGTAGCGGAAGTCGATCAGGGTGTTGAGCCCGTCCACCGCCTCGACGATCACGTCGCCGCCGCGCCCGCCATCGCCGCCGTCCGGGCCGCCGTACTCGATGTACTTCTCCCGCCGGAACGACGCCGCCCCGTTCCCGCCCGACCCCGAGCGCACGTACACCTTGGCCAGATCGAGGAACTTCATGCCGGCGGCCCTAGCCGCCGGCCGGGGTCAGTTCAAGCGGCGCCGCACGCCGGAAGACGATCGAGGGCCCGAGCGCGTCGCGCGCGGCCGGGGCCTCCTCGATCCGCCTCACCTCCACGACGCCCAGGCCCCGCAGGAGCGCCGCCGAGGCGGGATTGTCCGTGACGACCGACGCCTCGATCGCGGACGGCGCGAAGGCCGCGTCGAGCGCCGGCAGGAACGCCTCCACCGCCTCGCGCATCAGGCCCCGGCCCCAGAGCGCAGGGTCGAGGAAACAGGCGATCGTCGGCCCGCCGTCCTCCGGCACCGGCGATAGGTCCACCGTCCCGGCAAGGGCGTTGCCATGGCGGAGCGCGAGGCGAAAGCCGGGCCGCGCGACGTCCTGCGACCGGGCGACGACCTCGGCCGCCTTCTCTGGCGGACGGGGCGACGCGGGGATGGCCGGCGATGCGCGCGAGCGCCCCTTCGTCGGCCCGCGCGAGGCGGTCGATCACCAGCCGGGGCGCCTGGATCCTCACGCGCCTCCACCGATACCGCCACCGGGCGACCGTCTCGCCCCGCGCGACCGAGAACGAGCTGTCGTCTCCGGTCCGCACGAAGCCGGCGCCGACCAGGACCGCGGCGGAGGCCGGGTTGTCCTGGAAGACGCTGGCTTCGATGGCGTCCAGGTCGTGCGGATTGGCGTCCAAGAGCCCGCGCACCGCCTCGGATGCAAGCCCCTGGCGCCAGAGCGGCGGCGCGACCCAGTAGCCAAGCTCCATCCCGGCGCTCGCAGGGCTCAGGGACACGATGCCGCAAAGCGGCGGCAGGCCCGCGCCGGTCCCGTCCATCGCCAAGGTGAGCGCGCGGTCCGCACCCGTCCCGCCAGCGACGAAGGCTTCGGCCGCGCCGGGGGGATACGGATGCGGAATGCGGGTCGTCATCATGGCGATTCGGGCTTCCGCGCAATGCAGCGCGACGAGGGCCGCATCCGGCGGGGCCGGGGCGCGCAGGATCAGGCGTTCGGTGGATATCGGGCTCATCATGGGCCCTCCATCGTCGCGGAGGCGCCCCGCGCCGGTCCCCGAACGACGAAGGACCGGCGCGGGGCCGGTCCTCCGAATGCGCCCGGGGGCGCGGGGTCCGGCGTTACTCGGCGGCCTCGGCCACCTGCGTCACGGAGATGAACGTGCGGTTCTTGAGCCCCTTGTGGAAGGTCACGGACCCTTGCTCGGTGGCGAAGATCGTGTGGTCGCGGCCCATGCCGACGCCCGCGCCCGGCCACCACTTCGTGCCGCGCTGGCGCACGATGATGTTGCCGGGGATCACGGCCTCGCCGCCGAACTTCTTGACGCCGAGGCGCCGGCCGGCGCTGTCGCGCCCGTTGCGGCTCGAGCCGCCAGCCTTCTTGTGTGCCATGGTGCTACTCCTCCTCGCCGGCGCCGCCGGCCTGCTCGGCTTCGAACGTCTTGGCCTGCCCGATCCAGTCGTCGCGGCCGATCCGGCCCTTGAACGAGAGCTGGTCGTCCATGTACTCGACCTCCTCGGGCGTCCACACCGCGATCTGCGCGAAGGTGTAGACGCCGTTCTCGTTGAGCTTGCCTTCGAGCTTGGGCCCGACGCCGGACAGGCGCTTGAGGTCGTCGCCCCCGCCGGCCGGCGCCGAGGACATGAGGTTCGCGGGCTTCTCGCCCGGACCGCCCGCCACGTCCTCCACCGCGCCGGCGACCGCGCCCGCGGCCTTGGCGGCGGCGCGCGTGTTCACGGCCGCGACGGTCGCGACGGCCGCGGCCGCCCCGGCGAGGATCATGCCCGCGCCGCCGATCGCCACCTTCACCCCGGTCGAGGCGCCGCCCGAGGCCACGATCTCCGTGACCCGCAGGAGCGTGAGCTGCTGGCGGTGCCCCTTGGTGCGCTTGGAGCCGTGCTTCCGGCGGCGCTTGACGAAGTTGATCGTCTTGGGGCCCCTGATCTGGTCCATGACCTCGGCCTGCACGGCCGCGCCGTCGACCAGGGGGGCGCCGATCGACGGGGCGCCGTCGCCCCCGACCATCATGACCTCGTTGAACTGGACCGTCTCGCCGGCATCCGCAGCGATCTTCTCGACGCGGAGCACATCGCCCGCCTCGACCCGATACTGCTTGCCGCCGGTCTTCATGACCGCGTACATCGCGTCTTCCTTCATGTCCCGCGTCCCTGCGGCCCCCTCGCGGGCGTTCCGGGGGCCTCGCCCCGCCTCGGACAGCGCGCCCCGGAGGGCGGATTTCACTATGGCCCCGCGGCGGGCGCGCCCTGCGGAGCGCCGCAGATGCCCCGCGCCGCGCCCCCTGTCAAGCGCGGCTCAGATGTCCTCGCCCGCCATGCGCACGCCCGCGGCCACGCCCATCGCCCGGCTCATCCCGTCGTACATCGCGTCGAACGCGCGGAAGAGGGCGCGGTTCATGTCCCGACCCGCCGGCGTCGCGCTGAAGTCGATATAGCGCTCCAGCTCCTCGTCGCTCAGAGGCCCGTAGGCGAGGTTGAGATAGCCGCCGAGCCACTCGGCGCTCTCGGCGCGCAGCTCGGGCTCGGCCGAATAGGCCTGCGCGATCAGGGCGTCGTCGGTCGTCTCGAGCCCCGGCATCCCGCCGCCTTCGGCCAGCCCGGCCAGGAACTCGTAATTCGCCGTGAGCCCCGCGGCCACGTTCTCCTCCAGGAGGTCGTTCGCCTCGATGAAGCGCGCGATCTGGGCCGCGCGCGCCTCGCCGGCGGCCTCCGCCTCCGCCCAGACGGCGCGCGCGGCGTCCTCGGCCGCCTGGTCGGCGAAGGCCTCGCGCGCGGCGAGCTCCAGGTCCACGATCTTTCGGCCCAGCTCCCCCTCCAGGAAGGCGGCGATCGGCGCCGCCTCCTCCGCCGTGAGCGCGCCGCCGAGCGCCTCCTCGAAGCGGGCCCGCATCCGCGGCAGGTCGTAGATGCGCGCCATCGCCTGCGCCCAGGCGGCGTCCGCCGGCCGGCCGAGCAGGTCCGCGGCCAGCGTCTCGCCATAGGCCAGCCCCTCGGCGCGCATCAGGCCGATCATGCGCTCGCCTTCTATGAGCTCGAAGACGCGAGCGTCGGCGCGCGCCTCCGCGTCCGCCTGCGCCAGGGCCGGCATCGGCAGGGCGGGCAGCGCGAGCGCGAGGGCGATCAGGGCGGCGCGGAACATGGGCGGGACCTCATGGGGGCGGGGAGCCCCTCAGATATGGCGCCGGGCCCGATCCGCCACCCTTGCGGCGCCTGCGCCGATCGGGCAGATGCCTCCCGCAGACCCCCGCGGAGAGGTGCCGGAGTGGTCGAACGGGACGGTTTCGAAAACCGTTGACCCTTCACGGGGTCCCAGGGTTCGAATCCCTGTCTCTCCGCCATCCGCCCCTAGGGCTGCGGCGCCGCGTATCGCCCGCCCGCGTCGAGGTGGACGCCGCGCCAGGGCGCTCCGACCGTCAGCCGCCCCGCCCCGCCGGGCGCCCGCAGCATCGCCGCGGGCCCGCTCGTCGCCATCCCCAGCGCCGCCGCCAACGACGCGCCCGCCCGCGCCGCCACGCGCACCGCCGCCGCCATGTCGAGGTCGGCGCCCGCCAGCGTGCCGTCCTCCAGTGTCAGCCGCCCGTCCCGGCGCAGGACCCGGCGCCCGCCCAGCCGGAACTCGAACGCGCCGGTGCCCGCCACCGCCATCGCATCCGTCACCAGGAACAGCGCGCCCGGCCCCCGCTTGGCCGCGAGCGCCGCGCGCAGCGCCGCCGGATGCACGTGCACCCCGTCCGCGATCACCCCCGCCGAGGCCCCGCCATGGTCCAGCGCGGCGCCGACGAGGCCGGGCTCGCGGTGCCGCAGCGGGCTCATAGCGTTATAGAGGTGCGTGGCGCAGCGCGCGCCCGCGTCGAACGCGGCGCAAGCCATGTCGTAGCCGCACTCCGAATGGCCGAGCGAGACCGAGACGCCCCCCCGGGCCAGCCGCCCGATCCGCGCCGTGCCCGCCGCCTCGGGCGCCAGCGTCACCATCACGTTCGGCAGCCGGTCCGCCGCGTCCAGCAGGAGCCGCTCGTCCGCGTCCTGCATCGGCCGGATCAGCGCCCGGTCGTGCGCCCCCGCCCGCGACGGCGCGATGTGCGGCCCCTCCAGATGCACGCCGAGCACCCCCGCCACGCCGTCCCGGATCGCGCCCTCGACCGCGTCCAGGGCGGCCGCCGTCCGCCCGGGCGTGTCCGTGATCAGGGTCGGCAGGAACCCCCGCGTGCCCAGCCCCCGATGCGCCTCGGCCATCGCCTCCAGACTCGCCCGGTCCCCGAACATCGCGCCGCCGCCGCCGTTGACCTGCAGATCGACGAAGCCCGGCATCAGGATCCCGCCCGCCAGCCGCCGAAGCGCATAGCCCGTCGGCACGCGCGCCTCGGGCACCGTCCCGCGATAGACCTCGCCGTCCAGCAGGACCGCGCCGGGTCGCAGGCGCTCCCCGTCGAACACGTCCGCCCCGACCAGCGCCCGGCGCGTCATAGCGTCCGCGTCACCTTCGACAGGTGGCGCGGCGCGTCCGGGTCGATCCCCCGCGCCCGCGCCGCCGCCTCCACCGCCGCGTAGAGCGTGACCACGAGCGCCAGCGGATCGGTCAGAGGGTGCGCCGTCCGCGCCGCCGGCAGGACCGCCGCCCGCCGCGCCAGCCCCGTCGTCGCGAAGGCCGCGGCGCCAAGCCCCGCGAGATCGTCCGCCACCCGCGCCACCGCCTCCTCCGCCGCGTCCTGCGCCGCCAGGGCCAGCACCCCGAAGCCGCCGCCTATGAGCGCGACCGGCCCGTGCATCACCTCGGCGGCCGAGAACGCCTCCGCGTGCACCCCCAGCACCTCCTTGAACTTGAGCGCCGCCTCCGCCGCGATCCCGAGGGCCGGCCCCCGCCCGAGCACGAAGAGCGGCCCGCCCAGGGCCCCGAGCGCCCCCCAATCCGCCGCCAGCGCCCGCTCCAGCGCCTCCGGCAGCCGCCGCAGCGCCGCCAGCAGGGCCGCGTCCCCCGTCCACGCCGCGAGGAGCCAGAGCCCCCGCACCGCCGAGGTCACGAAGGTCTTGGTCGCCGCCACGCTCCGCTCGGGCCCGGCGTGCAGCTCCAGAACGTGGTCGCACCCCCGCGCCAGCGCGCTGACGGGATCGTTGGTGATCGCCACCGCCGGCGCCCCGCCCGCGCGCGCCGCCGCCGCCATCGCGGCGACGTCCGGGCCGCTCCCCGACTGGGAGATCGCGAGGCAGACCGCGCGCTCCAGCCGCATCCGCCCCCCGTAGATCGACGCGACCGAGGGCCCCACCGACGCCACCGGCACCCCCGCGAGCGTCTCGCAGGCATATTTCAGGTAGGTCGCCGCGTGGTCCGAGGATCCCCGCGCCACGGTCACGATCACCGCGGGGCTCCGCGCGCGCAGCATCTCCGCCGCCGCCGCGGTCTCCGCCCCCCCGAGAGTCAGGAGCCGGTCCACCGCGGCCGGGATCTCCTCGATCTCGCGACGCATCCGGCTCGGCGCGCTCACCGCGCCCGCTCCGCGGCCAGCCGCTCCACAGCCGGCCGCGCCGCGGCGAGCCGCAACGCCCCGGCGAGGGCATCGCCCTGCGCCGCGCGCACCCGCTCGCGGGCGCGCGGCGGCAGGAGCGGCGCGTAGGACGGCCCGAGCCCGCCGACCACGCACAGCACGTCGCCGTCGCCGAGCCCGAGCCGCTCCAGGCAGGCCGCCAGATAGGCCGCCCCCCGCCGCAGGATCGCCGCCGCCGCGGGGTCGTCCGCCGCCAGGACCATCGGCGCCAGGCTCGCCAGATCGCGCGCCCCGCCGCGCCCGAAGGCCACGATCCGCGCCGGCCCCCCGATCCGCTCGGCCACCGCCCGGCTCAAGGCTCCGGCCTCCGCCAGCCCGTCCTGGCACAGGAGCGCGTGCTCCAGCGCCGCCCGGCCGAGCCAGGCGCCGGACGCCTGATCGCCCAGCGCCGCGCCCCAGCCGCCCAGATACGCCGTCGCGCCCCCCCGCCGGAGGGCCGCGAAGCTCCCCGTCCCGACCGAGAGCACCGCCCCGTCCCGCGCGCCCAGCGCCCCGGCGACGGACGTCGCGCGGTCGTCCGTCACCCCGCACGCCTCGAACGGCAGGCCTGCCGCCACCGCCGCCGCGTCCCGGGCCTCCAGCACCCCGGCGAGCCCGGCATGCGCCGCGCAGCCCCGCAGCGCCGCGGCGTCCAGCCCCGCGCGCCCCGCCGCCTCCCGCGCCGCCGCCGTCACGCCCGCGAGCGCGCCGCGAAGGTCCGTCGCCACGTTCGCCGGGCCGCCCTCGGCCCGGCCGATCACCGTGCCGTCCGCCCGCGCGATGGCGACCCGGCACCCGCTGCCGCCGCCGTCAACGCCGCACACGAGCCCGCCCGTCACGATGACGGCGGCCCGGCCCCGCGCCCCCGGAACCCCTGCGCCACGACGTATTTCTCCGCGCTGTCGGACCGGCTCGCCGGCGGCTTCACGTTGGCCACCTTGGCGAACCGCGCCTTGAGGTCGCGCTGCAGCCCCTCCTCCGCGCCGCCGGCCAGGACCTTGGCGACGAAGGTCCCCCCCGCCTCCAGCACGTCGAAGGCGAGCGCCGCGGCCGCCTCGCACAGGGCCACGATGCGGATGTGATCCGTCTGCCGGTGCCCCGAGGCCGCCGCCGCCATGTCCGACATCACCACGTCCGCCGGCCCGCCGAGCCAGTCCACCATCGCCGCGTCCGCGCCCTCGGCCAGGAAGTCGAGGACGTGCGCCTCCGCCCCCGGCACCGGGTCGACCTCCTGCAGGTCCACGCCCAGGACGCGCCCGCGCTTGCCGCCGCGCTCCCCCAGGGCGTCCACCCGCGCGCTCGCGACCTGGAGCCAGCCGCCCGGCGCGCAGCCGAGGTCGACCACCCGCGCGCCGGGCACGAGGAAGCGGTACTTGTCGTCGAGCTCGATGAGCTTGTAGGCGGCGCGCCCGCGATAGCCGTCCGCCTGCGCGGCGGTCACGTAGGGGTCGTTGAGCTGCCGCTGGAGCCAGCGCGTCGAGCTCGCCTTCCTCCCGCGCGCGGTCTTCACCGTCACCGTGAGGTCGCGGCGCCCCCGCCCGCTCGATTTCCTGGTGCCGTCCGGATTGCGTGCCATCCCTCCGGGCTACCCCTCGGCGCGCGCCTAGACCAGCCCGTCCTCCAGCACCCCGTCCGCCGACATCTGCGCGTAGAGCAGCCCCTCGCGCAGGCCCCGGTCCGCGACCGAGAGCCGGTCCGTCGGCCAGGACCGCAGCAGCGCCTGGAGGATCGCCGCCCCCGACATGATGAGCGCCTGCCGGTCGCGCCCGATCCGCGGGTCGGCGCGCCGCCCCTCGGGGCCCATCCGGAGGTAGTCCTCGATCACGCGGTCGATCTGGTCCGAGGTCATGCGCAGCCCGTCCACCTTGGACCGGTCGTAGCGCCGCAGGCCCAGGTGGGACGCCGCGACCGTCGTCACCGTCCCCGAGGTGCCGACGATCTGGAATCCCGCGCGCGCCTGCTCGGCGCCGTAGGGGGTGAACCCCTGCATGTTCTCCTCGAAGTACCAGCTCATCAGGGCGAAGCGCGCGGCGTCGTCCTCCACGTCGTCGAACTGGTCGCGCAGCGTCGCCACCCCGAGGGGGATGGAGATCCAGTCCACCACCCGCGCGGCCACGAACGGCCCCGGATCGCTGACGAAGCCCTTGTGCAGGCGCATGATCGCGCGCGGCCGCTCGGCGGGCGGCACCTTGGAGACGTCGATCCACACGAGCTCGGTCGACCCGCCGCCGATGTCCACCACCAGGAGCTGCTCGGTGCGCGTCGAGACCAGCGGCGCGCAGGAGATCACCGCCAGGCGCGCCTCCTCCTCCGGCGCGATCACCTCGAGGTCGAGGCCGGTCTCCCGGCGGACCCATCGCATGAACTCGGCCCCGTTGGTGGCGCGCCTGCACGCCTCGGTCGCGACCAGGCGCATCCGGCGTACGCCATGCCGCTCCAGCTTGGACCGGCACACCCGCAGCGCCTGCACCGTGCGCGCCATCGCGGCGCGGCTCAAGCGCCCGGACGCCTCCAGGCCCTGCCCGAGCTGCACCGACTTGGCGAAGCTGTCCACGACGTGGAACTGCGCGCCCTTGGGCTGCGCCACGAGCATCCGGCAGGAATTCGTGCCGAGGTCGAGCGCCGCGTAGAGGGCGTCCGTGTCGGGCCTGGGATGCGCTGGCGCCGGGGCCGGCCGGGGATAGGTCGCCGCGCTGGTGGGGCGCCTGGACGCCATGATCGCGCCCTCCGAATGGGTTCGACACGAACCTAGGCGCGCGCATGTCTTTTATCAAACGGTGTCTCGCCGCACCCCGCCGCACCCGCCGCACCCCGCCGCCCCCGGGCCGCAGGTCGCGCCGGGTGCGCCACATGTCGCTCCGGTCGGGCCGGGGGCGGCCGCGCGCCGGCACCTTCCCCGCACCGGCCAGCAGGAGGGCGCCATGGCACGCATCACCATCGTCCGCTGGCGGGACATCCCCGCCCAGGTCATCGTCGGCAAGGGCCGCTCGGCCGCCAAGGTCCAGCTCCCCGAGCGCTTCGAGCAGGCCATCGACCGCGCCGCGATGAAATGCGGCGCCCGGGGGGACGACGCCTATCTCGCCGAATGGCGCCGAGAGGAGTCCGGCGAGGCGGAGGGCGACCCCGCCGAGGCCGCCGCCTCCGTCGCCGCGCGGCTCGAGGCCGAGCACCCGGACGACGTGCTGCGCGCCATGATCGCCGCCGAGGGCCGCGCCCCCGCCGGGGAGGCGTCCTGATGGCCCTCTTCGACTTCGCCCGCCGCGAGGCCCCGGCGCCCGCGCCCGTTCCGCGAAGCGACCGCCGCCCTCCTACGGGACTTCTCCATCGAGGTGATGCCCCGCACCGCCGCCAAGATCGAGGATTTCCGCCCCCTCCTGCCGCCCGGCACGCGCGTCTACGTGGCCCATCTCGACGGAACCCCGATCGAGGAGATGGTCGCCACCGCCGCCCGCCTGCGCGCCGAGGGCTTCGAGCCCATGCCCCATTTCCCCGCCCGCCTGATCGCGGACCGCGCCACGCTCGAGGACTGGATCGCCCGCTACCAGGGCGAGGCCGGCGTGACCCAGGGCCTGATCCTCGCCGGCGGCGTCCCCGAGCCCGCGGGCGAGTACCACGCCTCCACCCAGCTCCTGGAGACCGGGCTCTTCGACCGCGCCGGCTTCACCCGTCTCCACGTCGCCGGCCACCCGGAGGGCAATCGCGACATCGACCCGGACGGCGGCGTGCACGCCGTCTCGGACGCGCTGCGCTGGAAGCAGGGCTTCGCCGAGCGCACCGACGCCGCGATGGCGATCACGACGCAGTTCTGCTTCGACGCCGCGCCCGTCATCGCCTGGGCCGACGGCCTGCGCGAGGCCGGCATCGACCTGCCCGTCCATATCGGCGTCGCCGGCCCCGCCAAGCTCCAGACGCTCCTGAAGTTCGCCATCGCCTGCGGCGTCGGCCCCTCGCTCAAGGTCCTCCAGAAGCGCGCGCTGGACGTGACCAAGCTCCTCCTGCCCTACGAGCCGACCGAGATCGTCGCCGCCCTCGCCGCCCGCAAGGCCGCGCATCCGGGCTTCGCGGTCACCCATGTCCACTTCTTCCCGCTCGGCGGGATCGTGACCAACGCGGCCTGGGCCGCCGAGCACAGCAAGGCCTCCGCATGACCCGCACCGTCCTGGAATCGAAGTCGCGCACCGTCACCATCGGCTTCGACGAGCCGTTCTGCGTCATCGGCGAGCGCATCAACCCGACCGGGCGCTCCAAGCTCAACGCCGAGCTCGAGGCCGGCGACTTCTCCACCGTGGAGGCCGACGCCATCGCCCAGGTCGCCTGCGGCGCCTCCGTGCTCGACGTGAACTCCGGCGCCGTCTTCAAGAACCTGATGGCCCAGGATCCCCGCTACGCCGACAACAACTTCGTCGAGCCGCCGCTCATGCGCGAGCTGATCCGCCGGGTGCAGGCCATCGTCGACGTGCCCTTGTGCATCGACAGCTCCGTCACCGGCGCGATCGAGGCCGCGCTCGAGGTCGTCGAGGGCCGCCCCCTGGTGAACTCCACCACCGGCGAGCTCGAGAAGCTCGAGGCGATCCTGCCGCTCTGCGCCAAGCACCACCTGCCCGTCGTCGCGATCTCCAACGACGAGACCGGCATCTCCGAGGATCCCGACGTGCGCTTCGAGGTCGCCCGCAAGATCGTGCGCCACGCCGCCGATTACGGCATCCCCGCGCACGACATCGTCGTCGACCCGCTGGTGATGCCGGTGGGCGCCATGGCCACCGCGGGGCGGCAGGTCTTCGCCCTCGTGCGGCGGCTTCGCGGCGAGCTCGGGGTGAACACGACCTGCGGCGCCTCCAACATCTCCTTCGGCCTGCCCGCCCGGCACGGCATCAACGGCGCGTTCCTGCCCATGGCGATCGCCGCCGGCATGACGTCGGCGATCATGAACCCCGTCCGCCACCAGGAGATGGAGGCCATCCGCGCGGCCGACTTCCTCATGGGGCACGACCCGAACGGCGGCGCCTGGATCGGCTTCTCCCGCGTGAGCGAGGCCGTCGCCGCCGGCGCCACCTTCCCCGAGGCCGCCCGCGCCGCGGCCGAAGGGGGCGCGCGCACCGGCGGGCGCCGCGGCGGCCGCAGGCGCGCCTGAGCCGCGCCGCCGCGCCACGCCCCGGCCCGCCCGTCCGGCGCCGGGGTTGACCGCGCCCGGGCGCGCGATCCATGCCGGCGGGCCGCCCGGCGCAGGAGCCCGCCCATCCCCCTCGACCCTCCCGATCCCGCACCCGGCCCGGCGCCCGGCGCGCCACCCGGCGGGCGGGCGCCCGGCCCGGCGGCCCGCCTGCCGGCGGGTCCGCGCCCCGGCTGGGGCGCCGCGCTCGCCCTGATCGCGATCATGGCCGCCCTCGCGGTGGCCGCCGATTTCGCGGTGCTGCGCCTGATGGAGCGCTTCGACGGCGCGGCCGAGACGCTGGGCCTCGGGATCGTCCTCGTCGTCTACGCGATCCTGATGGCCCTGCCCTTCGTGCCGGGTATCGCCATCGTCGTCCCGCTCCTGGTGCTCAACGGCCCCTCGGTGATGCCTTATGTCTGGGCGGCGACGCTGGGCGGCCTCCTCCTCGCCTATGCCGCGGGCCGCGCGACGCCGCCGGGCGCGCTGGCCGCCCTCCTCGCCCGCCTGCGGCAGAGGCGCGCCGCCGCCGCGGTCGCCGCCCTGATGACCCGCCCCCCCGACACGCGACTGAGCTACATGCGCGGGCTCCTGCCGCCCCGCCTCGCGCCCCTCGCGGGGGCCGGCCGCTACGCGCTCCTGGCGGTGATGGTGAACGTCCCCGGCGCCTCCGTGATCGGCGGCGGCGGCGGTTTGGCGCTCATGGCGGGCTACACGCGGCTCTTCGCGCCCCTGCCCACGATCGCGACGCTGATCGCGGCCACGGCGCCGGTTCCCCTGCTTATCTGGCTCGGCGGCCCCGCGATCGTCGAACTTTTCGGCGCCGGCGACGTTCGATGACCGATCCATGAGCGGATGGAGCCCGGTATCTGTCTCCCGGTAAGAAACAGTATACCGAGAAGGCTTTTAGACTGGACCCGGATGGGCAAGGCCGTGTTATAGCCCCGAACGAAGGCTACGAGTCGCGGTAATTGTCCCTGTGACCACGCCTACACACACGTTTTGAAAGGACTTCCCATGAAGCGTATCCTCATCGCCACCGCGGCCGTCGCCGCCCTGGCCCCCGGCCTCGCCAGCGCCGCCAGCGTCCTGATCGACGACTTCAACGGCACCCAGCGCGCGATCGACGTGCCCTCGGGCTCGCTGACGTCGTTCAATCAGGCGCCCGTCGCCGGTGCCCCCGGTGGCTTCCGCGACCTGCAAGCCTCCAACGACGACGGGTTCGAGGACGCCACCGAGCTTCGCGTCCTGGGCGGCTCGCTCCGGTTCTCGAACATCGCCGGCACCTCCGGCTCGGGCACCCTGACCTATGATGGCGACGACCTCGCCAACGTCCTGACGTCGAACGGCCTCGGCGGCTTCGACCTGACCTTCGGCGGCTTCGGCACCGGCTTCATCTACGAAGTCATCTCCGCCGACGCGCAGCTCGACCTGACGGTCAACGTCACCGACATGATGGGCGGCTCCTCGACCTT
The DNA here is from genome assembly GCA_963833115.1 of uncultured Alphaproteobacteria bacterium. Lineage (GTDB taxonomy): Bacteria > Pseudomonadota > Alphaproteobacteria > Rhodobacterales > Rhodobacteraceae > Hasllibacter. The sequence goes on from CAWHWS010000002.1 coordinate 2,210,758, forward strand.
CATGACCGTCCTGCCCGGCGACATCACGAACCAGTTCGTGACCGGCTCGTTCGCCGACTTCGTGGGCACCGCCGACCTGACCAACCTGGGCTCGCTCCAGTTCGTCGCCGGCGCCAACGGCATCCAGGACCTCGACGCCCGGATCGGCAGCATCTCGGTCGCGATCATCCCGCTTCCGGCCGGCGCCTTCCTGCTGGGCGGCGCGCTGCTCGGCCTCGGCGCCGCGGCCCGCCGTCGCAAAGCCTAAGTCTCGGGCTTCGGTCCATGACGGAGCGGGCGCCCCTCGGGGCGCCCGTTTCGCGTCCGGGGGTCGCCTTCGCACCCTCGCCTGCCGCGCCCCGGCGCGCGCGCCCCCGCGGCGCCCTCTACCCCCGTGCCAGCCGCCCAAGGGGATCGCCGCCATGACCGACCAGACGGGCCCGTCCGTCCGTTTCGCCCCATCGGGCAAGCGCGGGCGCGTGCCGCCCGGCACCACGATCCTGGACGCCGCGCGCCGCCTCGGCGTCGATCTCGACAGCGTCTGCGGCGGCCGCGGCATCTGCTCGCGCTGCCAGGTCGCCCCCGCCGGCGACGATGCCGCCCTCAGCCCCCCCAACGAGGTCGAGGCCCGTTACGACCGCGTCCGCGGCCTGCGCCCCGGCCGGCGCCTCGGCTGCCAGACGCGCATCCTGGGCGACGCCGTCATCGACGTCCCGCCCGAGAGCCAGGTCCACCGGCAGGTCGTCCGCAAGGACGCCGCCGACGTCGTGATCCCGATGGACCCGGCCACGCGCCTCCATCTCGTCGACGTCGCCGAGCCCGACATGCACGAGCCCTCCGGCGATCTCGAACGCCTGTCGGACGCGCTCGCCGCCCAATGGGGCATCGCCCGGCCGGAGGCCGGCCTGCCGGTCCTCGCCAAGCTCCAGACCGCGCTCCGCCGCGGCGGCTGGCAGGTCACCGCCGCCATCCACACGCCGCAGGGCGGCGCGCCCCGCCTGATCGACATCTGGCCCGGCTACCGCGCGGCGCCGCTCCTCGGCCTCGCCATCGACCTCGGCTCCACGACCGTCGCCGCCCATCTGTGCGATCTCGCCACCGGGGAGGTCCGCGCCTCCGCCGGCGTGATGAACCCGCAGATCCGCTTCGGCGAGGACCTGATGAGCCGCGTCAGCTTCGCCATGATGAACCCGGACGGCGCCGCCCGCATGACCGCCGCCATCCGCGAGGCGCTGGACGCCCTCGCCCTCCAGATCGCGTCCGAGGCGGGGGCGGACCCGGCCGACATCGTCGAGACGACGATCGTCTGCAACCCGGTCATGCACCACATCCTCCTCGGCATCGATCCGGTCGAGCTCGGCCAGGCCCCCTTCGCCCTCGCCCTCTCCGGCGCGCTGGAGCTCGGCGCCGCCGAGATCGGGCTCGCCTCGGTCAACCCCTCCGCCCGCGCCTACCTCCTGCCGTGCATCGCCGGCCATGTCGGCGCAGACGCCGCCGCCGTCGCCCTCGCCGAGGACCCGGGGTCCCGAGAGGAGACCACACTCGTCATCGACGTCGGCACCAATGCCGAGATCCTCCTGGGCAACCGCACCCGCACGCTCGCGTGCTCCTCGCCCACCGGCCCCGCCTTCGAGGGCGCGCAGATCAGCGCCGGGCAGCGCGCCGCCCCAGGCGCCATCGAGCGGATCGAGATCGACCCCGTGACCAAGGAGCCCCGCTTCCGCGTCATCGGCCGCGAGGCCTGGTCCGACGAGCCCGCCTTCCCCGCCCACGCCGCCATCACCGGCATCTGCGGCTCGGGCATCATCGAGGCCGTGGCAGAGATGCGCATGGCCGGCATCCTCGACCCCTCCGGCCTCATCGGCTCGGCCGAGGCGACGGGGTCCGCGCGCTGCGTGCCCGAGGGCCGCACCCATTCCTACGTCATCCACGAGGGCGAGGACGGCCGCCGCATCGCCGTCACCCAGGGCGACGTGCGCGCGATCCAGCTCGCCAAGTCCGCGCTCTACGCCGGCGCCCGCCTCCTGATGGACGAGATGGGCGTCGACACGGTCGACCGCGTCGTCCTCGCCGGCGCGTTCGGGGCCCATATCTCGCCGCTCCACGCGATGGTCCTAGGCATGATCCCCGACGCGCCGCTCGCGGCCGTAACCTCCGCCGGCAACGCCGCGGGCACCGGCGCGCGCATGGCCCTCCTCAACCGCGGGATGCGCGCGCGCGTCGAGTCCCTCGTGCGGACGATCCACAAGGTCGAGACCGCCATCGAGCCGCGGTTCCAGGAGCATTTCGTCGCCGCCAACGCGATCCCCCACGCCAGCGCGCCCTATCCGCACCTCGCGGGCGAGGTCGCGCTGCCGGACGTCGCCTTCGGCGCCCACGCCGCGGACGGCGCCCGCGCCCGCCGCCGCCGGGCCCGCGCCTGACCCGAGATTTCGCGCGCGGGGGGCGAAACTCTCCCCCCGCGCGCCCGTGTCTGCCCGCACAGGCCGCGAAGGACCGCGGCGCAGATCGGAGACAGACATGACCACCCCCCGCACCATCGCCCTCGCCATCGCCCTCCTCGGCGGCAGCGCCGCCGTCGCGCAGGACAACCCCACCGTCGGCGGCGCGCCGATGATGGCGGACATGAACATCATCGAGAACGCGGTGAACTCGCCGATCAACACCACGCTCGTCGCCGCGGTGCAGGCCGCCGGCCTCGTCGAGACCCTGTCGGGCCCCGGCCCGTTCACCGTCTTCGCCCCGACCGACGCCGCCTTCGCCGCGCTGCCCGCCGGCACCGTGGAGACGCTGCTGATGCCGGAGAACCTGCCCACCCTGCAGAAGATCCTGACCGCGCACGTCGTGCCGGGCACGCTCACGGCCGAGACGCTGATCGCCGGGATCGGCTCGGACGGGTTCAACAACCTCACCACGGTCTCCGGCGACGCGCTGTCCGTCGCGGTCCGCGACGGCGCGGTCGTCGTCTACGACGAGAGCGGCAACGCCTACCCCGTCTCGACCGCCGACGTGATGCAGTCCAACGGCGTCATCCACGTGGTCGACGGCGTGCTCCTGCCGAAGTGATCGATCGGCGATCGCGCCTCGATCGCCGCACGCTCGCGGCGCGACCCTGGCGGGTCGTGCCGTGATCCCGGCGGGGCAACGGGGATCACGCCCGCCCCCGCCGCGCCGTGGCAGCCGACCCTAAGCGGCCCGCCCGGCGGACGGGCCGCCCCACGGGGCGGCCCGCCGGCCCCGCGCTCGCTTGACGGCGCGCGCCGCGCCGAATACCTGCGGGCTCCGGACGACGCGGGTGTAGCTCAATGGTAGAGCAGGAGCTTCCCAAGCTTAAGACGAGGGTTCGATTCCCTTCACCCGCTCCAGCCGTCCTAGCCGCCCCAGCCGCCCCAGCCGCCTCATGCTCCTAGACGCGAACGCCCTGCGCGCGCGCGGCCTGCCGGGTCAGGTCGGCTGGGCCGACAGCGTCCGCTTCGCCGAGCTCGACCCGCTCGGTCACGTCAACAACGTCGCCTACCTCGCCTGGTTCGAGGCCGTGCGCGTGCGCTACCTTCTGACGTTCGGCCTCACCGCCTACCGCCCGGACGATCCCGGCTTCGTCGTCCGCCGCCTCGACGCCGAGTACCGCGCGGAGCTCAAGCTCCACGACGACTACGCGGTCACCGCCGCCACCACCCGCATCGGCCGCACCAGCTTCGAGCAATCCTACGAGGTCCACGCCGCCCGCGGCCTCGCCGCCACCGGCACCTGCACCGTTGTCATGGTCCGAGGCGGCCGACCCGCGCCCCTGACGGACGCCATGCGCGCCGCCATGGGGGGCTGACCCCCCCGGGCCGCGCCGCCCCGGCCCCGCCACCACGGGCCCGCCACCACGGGCCCGCCCGCGAACCCGTCATCCTCGGACTCGATCCGAGGATCTCCCGCCCCCCGGTCCGTCCCCGCGGCCGGAGACCCTCCGGCCCGGCCGGAGGGTGCCCGCATCGCGGCCCGTCAGCTTCCCCGCAGCCAGCCCACCGCCGCGCGGGTCGAGGCGTCCTTGCCCGCCGCGCTCGCCTCCCCGGCGAGGATCGGCGTCATCGCGTTCGCGAGCTCCTTGCCGAGCTCCACCCCCCACTGGTCGAAGCTGTTGATCCCCAGCACCGCGCCCTCCACGAACACCCGGTGCTCGTAGAGCGCCACGATCTGGCCCAGCACGAACGGCGTCAGGAGCGGGTAGAGCAGCGTCACCGACGGCCGGTCGCCGGGGAACGCCCGGTGCGCCGCCTGCCGCTCGAGCTCCTCGCCCTCGTATCGCCCTTTGAGGGTGGCCCGCGCCTCCGCCAGGGTCCGCCCGGTCATCAGGGCCTCCGCCTGCGCCAGGCAGTTGGCGACCAGCAGCCGGTGCTGCTCCGGCAGCTCGTGCGCCTCGCGCCCGGCCATGAACTCGCAGGGCACGACGCGGGTGCCCTGGTGGATGAGCTGGTAGAACGCGTGCTGCCCGTTCGTCCCCGGCTCGCCCCAGACCACCGGTCCCGAATCCACCGCCAGGGCCGCGCCGTCCATCGCCACGCCCTTGCCGTTCGACTCCATCTCGAGCTGCTGCAGGTAGGCCGGCAGCCGAGACAGGCGCTCCTCGTAGGGGAGCACCGCGCGCGCCGCGTGCCCGCACACTTGGTTGTGCCAGAGCCCCGACATCGCCAGCACGGCGGGGAGGTTCGAAGCCCAGGGCGCCTCGCGGAAATGCGCGTCCATCGCCGCCGCGCCGGCCAGCATCTCGTCGAAGCGCTCCGCCCCGATCCGGATCATCAGGCTGAGGCCGATCGGCCCCCACATCGAGTAGCGCCCCCCGACCCAGTCCTCGAACCCGAAGACGCGCGCCGGGGGGATGCCCCATTCCGCCGTCCGCTCCGCCGCCGAGGACACCGCCGCGAACTGCGCCGCCGGATCGTCCACCGCCGCCGCCATCCACGCCCAGGCCGTGCGCGCGTTGGTCATCGTCTCGATCGTGGTGAACGTCTTGGACGCGACGATCACCAGCGTCGTCGCCGGATCGCAGGCCGCCATCGCGCCGGCCACGTCCGCCCCGTCCACGTTGCTCACGAAATGGACGCGCGGGCCCACCGCGTACGGCTGCAGCGCGATCGCCGCCATCTTCGGCCCCAGGTCGGACCCCCCGATCCCGATGTTGATCACGTCGGCGATCGGGCCGCCGGCCCCGGCGAACGCGCCCGAGATCACGTCGCCCGCGAAGGCCCGCATCCGCGCCAGCGTCTCGCGCACGCCCGGCATCACGTCCCGCCCGTCCACCTCGACGACGGCGCCCTCGGGCGCGCGCAGCGCCGTGTGCAGCACCGCCCGCCCCTCCGTCTCGTTGATCGCCGCCCCGGCGAACATCGCGTCCCGCCGCCCCGCGACGTCCGCCTCCCACAGGAGGCCCACGAGCAGGTCGCGCGCCACCACGTCGACATGCGTCTTGGACCAGTCGAGCCTGAGCCCGCCTGCCTCGACCGCGAACTCGCCCGCCCGCTGCTCGTCCATGAGGTCCGCGATCTGCAGGTCCCCCTGCGCCGCCCGGTGCGCGCGCAGCGCCTCCCAGCGGTCCGCGGCGCCGCCGCTCATGGCGCCCAATGGACCACGGCCCCCTCCCAGATCGCGGCGATCGGCGCCTTCTCCGGCGGCAGGTCCTTGGCCGCCTCGAACGCCTTCCGCTTGGCCGCCCCCGCGATCAGGACGTGCTTCGTCATCGCCCCCGCCAGCACCGGCGCCGTGAGCGTCACCCGCGCCTCCTGCCCCGGCGGGCGCACCGCCATCACCACCGGCGCCTCGCGGTCCAGCGCCGCCGGCAGCTCCGCCGCGCCGGGGAACAGGGACGCGGTGTGCATGTCCTCCCCCATCCCCGTCAGGAGGATCGACAGCGGCAGCTCCCCGTCCAGCCCGCGCGAGAGGCCCTCCACCGCGTCCTCGGGCCGCGCGTCGCCGGTGATCATCGGCACCAGCCGCGCCGCCGCCGCCCGCCCGCATAGCAGCCGCTCGCGGATGAGCCGCGTGTTCGACCGCTCGTGATCCTCCGGCACCCAGCGCTCGTCCGTCAGGACCACGTGCACGCGGGACCAGTCGAGATCCGCGGCCGACAGCACGTCGAACACCGGCCCGGGCGTCGATCCCCCCGGCACCGCGATCGAGGCGTGCGTGTGCGTCGCGAGGCACGTCCCGAGATCCCCGACGATCCGCTGCGCGAGCTCTATGAACATCATCTCCCGGTCGGGATACGTCTCGAGCCTCATTCCGCCGCCTCCAGTCCCGCGCGCTCCGCATCGGCCTTGATCGCGTCCTCGCGGATATCCGCGATCATGCGCCAGGCGCGGTCGTCGCGCGTCATCAACGTCTTGGCGTCCTCCGGCCCCGCGCGCCCGACCTCGTAGGGCTTGGGCGCGTCCCCCCGCGCCTCCCACCCTTCGATGATCGGGTCGGTCCAGGCCCAGGCCGCCTCCACCTCGTCGCCCCGCATGAAGAGGGTCTGGTTGCCGCGGATCACGTCCATGATGAGGCGCTCGTAGGCCTCCGGGGCCTCGCCGCCGGGCACCGCGTCCGCGAAGGTCATGTCGAGCGGCACGTCGATGAGGCGCATCCCCCCCGGCCCCGGCTCCTTGATCGTCACGTCGAGGGTCATGCCCTCGTTCGGCTGGAGCCGGATCGAGAGCACGTTCTGGTGCGGGACGTCCTCGTCCGAGAACACCGAATGGGGCGGCCGCTTGAAGAACACGGCGATCTCGCTCGCCTTCGCCTTCAGGCGCTTGCCGGTGCGGATGTAGATCGGCGTGCCCGCCCAGCGCCAGTTGGAGATCTGCGTCTTGAGGGCGATGAAGCTCTCGGTCCGGCTGGCCGGGTTCTCCGCGTCCTCCCGGTAGGACGGCCCGTCCGGCCCCGCCTGATACTGCCCGCGCACGATGTGGTGCGGCGCCACGGGCATGAGCGCGCGGATCACCTTGAGCTTCTCGTCGCGTACCGCGTCGGCGCCGTATTTCGCCGGCGGCTCCATCGCGATCAGGCACACGAGCTGCATCAGGTGGTTCTGCACCATGTCGCGCATCGCGCCCGCGCCGTCGTAGTAGCTCCCGCGCCCGCCCACGCCGATGCTCTCGGCCACCGTGATCTGGATGTGGTCGACGTAATGGCTGTTCCAGACCGGCTCGAACAGCGTGTTCCCGAACCGCACCGCCATCAGGTTCTGCACCGTCTCCTTGCCCAGGAAATGGTCGATGCGGAAGATCTGGCTCTCCTCGAACACCTCGCGGAGCTGCGCGTTGAGGGCCTTCGCGCTCGCCAGGTCGTGCCCGAACGGCTTCTCGACGATCACGCGGCTGGTCTCGTCGAGGATGCCGTGCGCCTCCAGGCCGCGCGCCAGGTCGCCGAAGAGCGACGGCGCGACGGAGAAGTAGAACGCGGAGATCACGTCGCCCCGCACCTTCCCCTTGAGCTCGGCCCAGCCCCCGTCGCCGCGCGCGTCCACCGGCACGTAGCTCACCATCTGGAGGAACTCGTCCAGGCGGCTGCGGTCGATGTCCGGCGCGAACTCGTCCATCCCCTCGCGGATCAGGTCGCGGAACCCCGCGTCGTCGAGCTCCGAGCGCGCCGCCCCGATCAGGCGCGCCTCCCCGGGCATCTGCCCGGCCAGGAACCGGCGATAGATCGACGGGATCACCTTGCGGCGGGCCAGATCCCCCGTGCCTCCGAACAGCACGAGGTCGAAGGCGGGCACTGGGATGACGCGGCTGACCATGGCGGGCCTCCTGCGGCGGAACGGAACGCGGGCGGCCTAGCGCCGGCGCGCCCTCCAGTCTAGCGGCCCGCGCGCCCTTCACAACGGCGCCATGGCCCCTCGCCCTCCGGGCGCCCCCGGTCTAGGTCCCCCGCGATCACCGGGGGAGCGACGCGCATGGACGGCGGACATTCGAGGAAGTTCCAGGACCCCTACGTGACCGCCAAGGGCGAGCGCCGCGCCTCGGTCGCCCTCGCGGACGCCCGCACGCTGTGGTTCAACACCGGCACGCTGTGCAACATCGCCTGCGCCAACTGCTACATCGAGAGCTCGCCGGAGAACGACGCCCTCGCCTACATCACGGCGGACGAGGTGTCGGACTATCTCGAGCAGCTCGCGGGCCGCGCCTGGGGCGTGCGGGAGATCGCCTTCACCGGCGGCGAGCCCTTCATGAACCCCCAGATGATCGAGATGACCCGCCGCGCCCTCGCCGGAGGCTACGAGGTCCTGATCCTCACCAACGCGATGCGCCCGATGATGCGCCCGCGCGTCAAGGCCGGGCTGGAGGCGCTCCTCGCCCGGTACCCCGGCCGCCTCACTCTGCGCATCAGCCTCGACCACTGGTCGGCGGCGGTCCACGACGCCGAGCGCGGCCCCGGCAGCTACGCCCTCACCCTCGCGGGCATGGACTGGCTGGCCTCCATCGGCGCCCCCCTGGCCGTCGCCGGACGGGTCGAGATGGCCGAGAGCGAGGGCGACGCCCGCGCCGGCTACGCCGCCCTCTTCGCCGGGCGGGGCTACCCGATCGACGCCGCGAATCCCGCCGCCTGCGTCCTCTTCCCGGAGATGGACGCCGCCGCCGACGTGCCCGAGATCACCACCGAGTGCTGGTCCATCCTCGGGATTCCGCCGACCACGCCGATGTGCGCCTCCTCGCGCATGGTCGTGAAGCGGAAGGGCGCCGACGCGCCGGCGGTGATCGCCTGCACCCTCCTGCCCTACGATCCCCAGTTCGAGCTGGGCCATTCGCTCGCCGAGGCCGAGGGCGCCGTGCAGCTCAACCATCCCCATTGCGCGAAATTCTGCGTGCTGGGGGGGGCGAGCTGCTCGGGGTGAGGCGCGGCGCCCCGCGGCGCGTTATGCGGATGTCCTGACCACATAAGGGAACTCCGCCATGACCTTCGCCCTCGAACGCGCCATCCCCGTCCTCCTGGGCGCCGCCCTCCTCCTGCCGATCGCCGCCTGCGACGAGGCCGGCGATGTCGGCGAGGTCGAGGGCGACGCCGTGATCGTCACCCCCGAGGCCGAGACCCCCACCGACGGCTGAGGCGCGCGGGGAACCTCCGCCGCGCGGCCGCCGTTCGCCCGGGCAGCCGCGCGGCAGGAGGACCCAATGGCCAAATCGCACGACGAGATCTGGGACGAGTGGCAGGACCTGGTGAACATGACCCGCTCCGAGCTCCAGGACTTCCTCGAGACGGACGCCTCCAAGTCCGTCGGCCAGTCCGACGGGGGCGAATCCACCGGCCACGCCTCCGGCCGCCGGATCGTCGACATCCTGGACACGAACAAGTCGGACCTCTCGGACGACGACTGGGACCACATGGGCAAGGTCGTCGGCTACATAAAGCGCCACCTCGCCCAGGGCGGCCCGGACGAGGACATGGAGCACTCCGCCTGGCGCTACAGCCTGATGAACTGGGGCCACGACCCGAAAGCATGAAACCAGGCCGCCCCCAGGTCGTTGACCCGGCGGCGGCCCTGCGCCGCGCCCCTGACCACGGAGCCATCCACATGACCGCAGCCGCCCGCCTCGCCTTGAGCGCCCTCCTCCTCGCCACCCTCGCGGCCTGCGCCACCGGCGGCGGCGGCGGCGGCGTCGTCGGCGACACGCCCGTCGGTCAGGACCTCCCCGAGGACGCCAACGCGGGCGAGAACGAGGACGAGGAGAACGGCTGATGCGCCAGGCGGCGCGCGGTTCTCATTTCCCGCGCGCCGCCGCCCACCAGTCGCGGGGGCGCCGCCTCGGCCGCGCCCCCGCGCCCTGCGCCCATCGCCGCGCCAGGGCCACGCCCCGCGCCCCCCGCTCCCCCGTCGCCAGCCGGTACCAGAGCCGCGATTCGCGCGAGCCGTCCCGGTTGAACGGGCACACCCGCATGCAGATCGCGCAGTCGCTGCGCAGCTTCGCCCAGTAGCCGAAGCACGCCTCGCAATTGGCCGACCACTTGCGCACGCCGCCGATCGTCGACGGGCTCCCCGACCCGTCGAACGTGCCCACCGCCGGCTCCCCATGCGGCAGCGCCTTCGGCGGGCACGCGTCGGCGCAGATCGTGCAGCCCTCGCAATAGTCGGTGATGCCCATGGGCCGCGCCGCGTCCACCGCCAGCGGCATGTCGGTGAACACCTTGGAGAACCGCACCCGCGGCCCGAACTCCGGCGTGATCACCATCTGGTGGCGCCCGTACTCGCCCAGCCCCGCCAGGATCGCGTAGGGCACCGCCAGCGCCGTGTCGTTCATCGACGCCGTCGCCCGCCACCCCAGCCCGCGCAGATAGCTCGCCAGCGCGATCGCCACCCCCGCCTCGCGGCTGTATTCCCGCCCCGGCCCGGCGCTCGCCAGCGCGCTCGGATAGGCGTCGGTCAGCTCGCCGTCCATCTCGTGGCCCATGACGATCACCGTGTCCTGCCCGGGCCAGGGCGCCTCCGCCGCCGCCGGCACGTCCGAGAAATCGCGCACGTCCGGCCGGCTCGCATAGTGCCAGCGCGCGTCGCGCGCGCAGATCCCCACGAGGTCCGCGCCCAGGAACCGCGCCACCGACTTGAGCTCCGCGGCCTCGGCCTCCGGGTCCGCGACCTCCCAGCGCTCGGCGGCCACCTCCGTGTCGTCGCGGATCGCGCCCTGGAACCCCTCCCGGACGCCCTCGGCCGCGCTCCGCTCGCTGAGGATGTCCGACATCGCCCAGGCCGCGTTCCTGAGCGCGAAGTCCTTCTGCCCGAACCCCTCGCCCCGCCGCGGCTCGGCGCCCGCGCGATAGGAGGCGAAGAACGCCGCCGCCTCCGCGCCCGCCACCGCCGGGTCCCAGAACGCGCGGGAGAACACGTCGTCCCGCTGGTGGAACGGCGCCACCTCCCCCGCCTCGAATCGCGCCAGGGGGTCGTGCGCGCCCCCCGCACGGCCATCGGCCGCGCCGCTCATGCGTCGAGCTCGGCGTCCCAGTAGAGGAAGTCGGTCCAGCTCTCGTGCAGGTGGCCGGGCGGGAACTTGCGCCCCTGGGAATGGAGCTCGCTCGCCCCCGGCCGGCGCGGCGGCCGGCGCAGGTGGAACCCCACCTGCCGGAGCGAGCGCGACCCCTTGCGAAGGTTGCACGGCGCGCAGGCCGCGACGACGTTCTCCCAGCTCGTCACGCCGCCCGCCGCCCGCGGCACCACGTGGTCGAAGGTGAGCTCTCCGGTGCTGCCGCAATACTGGCACGCGAACTCGTCGCGCAGGAACAGGTTGAACCGCGTGAACGCCACCCGCTTGGAGGGCTTCACGTAGTCGCGCAGCACCACGACGGAGGGGATGCGGATCTCCACCGACGGGGAGCGCACCACCTCGTCATAGGTCGCGATCACGTCCACCCGGTCGAGGAAGGACGCCTTGACCGCCTCCTGCCAAGGCCAGAGCGAGAGCGGATAGTAGCTCAGCGGCCGGTAGTCCGCGTTCAGGACCAGCGCCGGATGATGGCGCAGCGCCGTCGGCTCGCGGACGAACGTGTTCCGGAAATCCGGGACGGGGCGGCTCGCGGCGGTCTCGGTCTGCATCGTGACGGCTCCTCCACCCGGCGGGGCCGGCGCGGCCGGCTCCGGGGCGGGGACCGCCCCATCCGCGTCCCGGAACATACATGCGGCCCGCAGCCCGGCAAGCCCCGCTAGATGTCGTATGCCGCGCCGCCGGTGACGAGCGCGTGACAGCGCCCGGCCCCTGCCCTAGCATCGCGCGCGATGCGCCTCGCGGTCCTCCTGCTCGCGGCCCTGCCCGCCGCGCCGCCCGCGGCGGCGGGCCCCGCCTCCGATCCAGCCGCCGACCCCGCCGCCGCCGTGGCCCGCGCCGCCCAGGCCGCATGGCCCGGCATGCCCGCCCTGCGAGAGGCCGCGCGCATCGCCGGCGCCTGCGGCGCGGACGCCGCCGTCGACCCCGCCGCCGCCTACTGCACCACCACGAACGAGGTCCTGATCACCCCCGCCGCCCGCCGGGCGCCGGCGGCCGCCTACCGCGCCGCGCACCTGATGGCCCACGCCGCCCACGTCACCCAAGGCGTCGCCGACCGGGCGCTGCGGGCCATCCGCCGCTCCCCCCGGGAGGAGGCCGCGCTCCGCGCCCGCGTCGAGGCGCAGGCCGACTGCCTCGCCGGCGTCATCGCCGCCCGCGCCGGCCATCCCGCGGCCCCTGCCGACCTCTTCGACGCCGACCCGTTCGCCGCGCCCCATTGGGGCCGCGACCCCCTGCGCGCCGGCCCCGTCATGCCGCTGCCCCTGCCGGCGCGGGACGCCGCCTTCCGCCGGGGCGCGGCCGCCGCCCACCCCCGCGCCTGCGCGGACCCGGATCTCGACGGGGGCCTCCTCGAGAGCGCGTGGCGCCTCGGGGACCGGCCCCCGGGGCCGGCGCCCTAGTCCTCGTCCGCCGGCGCCACCGCCGCGTCGAGGCCGAGCCGGTCGCGCATGAACGCCAGCGCCACCTGGAGCCCGTCCGGCGCGATCCCGTGCGCCGTGCCCTTCATCACGTGGGCGTAGACCTCGAACCCCGCCGCCCCCAGGCCCTCGGCCGCCTCCGGCATGTGCCGCGGCGGCACCACGTCGTCCATGTCCCCGTGCACGAGCAGGACCGGCGGCTTGGCCGTCGCCTCGCTCGCCAGGTCCTCGCCCAGCAGCAGCCGCCCCGAGATCGCGACGATCCCGGCCAGCGCGTCCTCCCGCCGCGGCCCCACCAGGAGCGACATCATCGCCCCCTGGCTGAAGCCCAGCAGCACGACCTGCTCCTCCACCATGTCCCGCTCGGCGAGCACGTGGTCCAGGAACGCGTCGAGATCGCCCATCGACCGGCGGATCGCCTCGTCCCGCGCCTCCTCGGAGGTGCCGTCGAACTCGGGGATGCCGAACCACTGGAACCCGCCCGGGTTCGGGCTCTCCTCCGGCGCGTCCACGGCGACGAAGGCGGTCCCCTCCATGTGCGGCATCAGGACGTCCGCGAGCCCCATCAGGTCCGCGCCGTTCGCCCCGTAGCCGTGCAGGAAGATCACCAGCCGCGCCGCGTCCTCGGGCCCCCGCACCGTGTAGTCGAGCATCAGGCAATCCCCTCGCGCCGCTTCTCGTGGGCGTAGTAGGCCCAGAGCACCCGCGCGGCAACGGCGCGCCAGGGCGACCACGCCGCCGCCCAGGCCCGCATCTCCCGCTCCCGCGGCCGCGCCTCCATCGCGAACAGCATCCGCGCGCCCTCCTGGAGCGCGAGGTCCCCCGGCGCGAACACGTCCCCATGCCCGAGGGCGAACATCGCGTAGACCTCCGCCGTCCACGCCCCGATCCCCGGCACCTCCACCAGGGTCGCCACCACCTCCTGCGTCGGCGCGTCCCTGAGGGCCGGAAAGTCGATCCGCGCCGCCGCCAGCGCCTTGGCATAGCGCACCTTCGGCCCCGACAGCCCGCACGCCCGCAGCTCCGCCTCGCTCGCCCAGGCCACCTTGCGCGGCCCGGTCAGGCGCGCGGCCTTCAGCCGGCCGAAGATCGCGTCCGCCGCCGCCACGCTCACCTGCTGGCCGGTGATCGCGCGCAGCAGCTCCTCGAACCCGTCCGGCCGGCGCCTGAGCGGCGGCAGCCCCGTCGCCTCGAGCGCGAACGCCCATCGCGGATGCGCCCCGGCCAGCCAGTCGCAGCCCGCCGCCACGTCCTCCATCGTCTCGATCCGCCGCATCGGGCCACCCTGCCCCGGCCCCGCCGGCGTGCCAATACACCGCGCCCGCTTCCCAAGCGGCCCGCGCGGGCGTAGCCCGACCCCATGACCGACGCCGCCGCCCCCATCCCGGCCGCCACACCCCGCGAGGACCCGCGCACCATCCGCAACCTGTGGGTGCTCGTCGGCGCGCAGGCCTTCCTCGGCAGCCAGATCACCATGATCTTCGTCATCGGCGGCCTCGCGGGGCAGCAGCTCTCCCCGATCGCCTGCCTCGCCACCCTGCCGATCTCGCTCATCGTCTTCGGCTCGATGACCTCGGCCCCCTGGATGTCCTCGCTCATGCAGGCGCGCGGCCGGCGCTTCGGCTTCCTGGTGGGCGCGTCCGGCGGCCTGCTCGGCGGCGCGGTCTCGATGCTCGGCCTCCTCCTCGCCAACTTCTACGTCTTCCTCGCCGGCTCCTACCTCACCGGCATCTACATGGCCGCGCAGGGATTCTACCGCTTCGCCGCGACCGACACCGCGTCCGACGCCTTCAAGCCCAAGGCCATCAGCTACGTCATGGCCGGCGGCCTCGTCTCCGCCCTGATCGGCCCGCAGCTCGTCAAGATCACGGCCGAGGCGACCGTCATCCCCTTCCTCGGCACCTACGCCGCGGCGATGGCGATCAACCTCGTCGGCATGTCCTTCTTCCTCGCCCTCGACATCCCCAAGCCCCCGCCGCCCGTCCCCGGCGCCGATGGCGGCCGCTCGCGGATGGACCTTCTGCGCAACCCCGCCATCCTCGTCGCGGTCCTGTGCGCCATGGTCTCCTACGCGCTGATGAACCTCGTGATGACCTCGACGCCGCTGGCCGTCGTCGGCTGCGGCTTCGGCACGGGCCGCGCCTCGGACGTCGTCTCCGCCCACGTCCTCGCGATGTTCGCGCCGAGCTTCTTCACCGGCCACCTCATCGCCCGCTTCGGCGCCGAGCGCATCGTCGCCATCGGCCTCGCGATCCTGCTCGCCGCCGGGCTCGTCGCCCTCGAAGGGGTCGAGCTCACCAACTTCTTCGGCGCGCTGATCCTCCTCGGCCTGGGGTGGAACTTCGGCTTCATCGGCGCCACCACCATGCTCTCGCGCGCCCATGCCCCCTCCGAGCGCGGCCGCGTCCAGGGCCTGAACGACGCGATGGTCTTCGGCCTCGTCACGGTCGCCTCCCTGGCCTCGGGCGGGCTGATGAACTGCTCTGGCGGCGACGTGGTCCAGGGCTGGACGGCCGTGAACCTCGCCATGGCGCCGTTCCTGGCGCTGGCGGGCGGCGCGCTCCTCTGGCTGGCGCTGCGCCGCCCCTCGGCCTAGGCGGCCGGCGGCGCCACCGGCGCCCGGCTCTGGAGGACCGCCTCGATCTTGCCCCCGGCCTCCTCCTCGGAGATGTCCGACGCCGCCGCGATCTCCCGCGTGAGGCGCTCCATCGCCGCCTCGTAGAGCTGCCGCTCCGAGTAGCTCTGCTCGCGCTGGTCGTCCGCGCGGTGCAGGTCGCGCACCACCTCGGCGATCGCGATGAGGTCGCCCGAGTTGATCTTCTGCTCGTATTCCTGCGCCCGGCGCGACCACATCGCCTTCTTCACGCGCGCCTTGCCCTTGAGGGTGGTGAACGCGTGGCTCACCACGTCGTCCCCGGCGAGGGGGCGCATGCCGACGGCGGTCGCCTTGGCGGTCGGCACCCGGAGCATCATCTTGTCCTTGGCGAAGTCGATGACGAAGAGCTCGAGCTCCGTGCCCGCCACCTCCTGCGTCTCGACCCCCGTGATCCGCCCGACCCCGTGCGCGGGGTAGACGACCGCGTCGCCGATCTCGAACTCGCGCTTCTTCTTGCTCATGTCACGTCCCTTTTCCCGGCCCCGCTGGGCCCGCGTCGGCGCCGCGCCTACCACGAATCGCCCCCACCCGCGAGGCCGCCCGATTGGCCGCGCCGCGCCGCGCCCCTACATGTCC
The DNA here is from genome assembly GCA_963833115.1 of uncultured Alphaproteobacteria bacterium. Lineage (GTDB taxonomy): Bacteria > Pseudomonadota > Alphaproteobacteria > Rhodobacterales > Rhodobacteraceae > Hasllibacter. The sequence continues at coordinate 2,226,378 of CAWHWS010000002.1, forward strand.
GCCCATGGCGGTGATCGAGTTCACGGACAGGGGCCTCTACTGCCCCGCGGGCGATTTCCACATCGACCCCTGGCGCCCCGTGGACCGCGCCCTCGTCACCCATGGCCACGCCGACCACGCCCATGACGGCATGCGCCGCTACCTCGCCACCGAGGCCGCCGCCCCCGTCATGCGCCACCGCCTGGGCGACATCGACCTGGAGACGTGCCCCTACGGCGAGGCCCGCACCATCGGCGGCGCCACCGTGAGCTTCCACCCCGCCGGCCACGTCCCCGGCTCCGCCCAGATCCGGGTCGAGGTCGGCGGCGAGGTCTGGGTCGCCTCCGGCGACTACAAGACCACGCCCGACGGCCTGTCCGAGCCCTTCGAGCCCGTGCGCTGCCACGCCTTCATCACCGAATCGACCTTCGGCCTCCCCGTCTTCGAATGGCGCCCCTTCGAGGCCGAGAACGCCGCCATCGACGACTGGTGGGGCGCGTGCGCCGCCGCGGGCCGCCCGGCCGTGATCGGGGCCTACGCGCTCGGCAAGGCGCAGCGCATCCTCGCCAACCTCGACCCGTCCATCGGCCCGATCCTCACCCACGGCGCGATCGAGAACACCAACGCCATCCTGCGCGCCCAGGGCATCGCCCTGCCGGACACGATCCGCGTCGTTGCGGACACCAAGGCCAGGGACCATCCCGGCGCCCTCGTCCTCGCCACGCCCGGCGCGATGGGCGGCCCCTGGATGAAGCGGTTCCCGAACGCGTCGACCGCCTTCGCCTCCGGCTGGATGGCCATGCGCGGCGTGCGCCGGCGGCGCGCCGCCGACCGCGGGTTCGTCATGTCCGACCACGCCGACTGGCCCGGCCTCAACGCCGCCATCGAGGCGACCGGCGCCGAGCGGGTGTTCGTCACCCACGGCTACACCTCGATCTTCGCCCGCTGGCTTCGCGAGCGGGGCTACGACGCGCACGTCGTCGCCACCGAGTACGAGGGCGAGACCGTCGAGGGAGCGGATGCCGGCGAGGAGGAAGCGGCATGACCGCCGCGAACCTCGCCGCCCCGGACCCGATCCGGGGCCCCGCGGATCGGTGCGCACCCCATGCGCATGGCCCGTGCATGGCATGTGCATGGACCGTGCATCCGCACGCCCGCACATGAGGCGCTTCGCCGAGCTCTTCCGCGCGCTGGACGAGACCACCCGCGTCAACCCGAAGGTCGACGCGATGGAGGCCTACTTCCGTGACGCGGACCCGGCCGACAAGCTCTGGACCGTCGCCCTCCTCTCCGGCCGCCGTCCCAAGCGCACCGTCAACGCCACGCGCCTGCGCGAATGGGCCGCCGAGCGCGCCGGCATCCCCCTCTGGCTGTTCGAGGAGAGCTACCCCATCGTCGGCGACCTCGCCGAGACGATCTCCCTCGTCCTGCCCGCGCCCCGGACGCTCGAGGATCGCTCCCTAACTCACTGGATCGACACGATCCGCAGTCTGTCCAAGGTCGACGAGCCCGAGCGCAAGGCCGCCATCCTCGCCGCCTGGGACGCGCTCGGCGGCACCGAGCGCTTCCTCTTCACCAAGCTCATCACCGGCCAGTTCCGCGTCGGCGTGAGCCGCAAGCTCATGTCCCGCGCCCTCGCCAGGGCCACGGACACCCCCGAGCCCGAGATCGCCCTGCGCCTCATGGGCGACTGGACGCCGGACACCGCCACCTGGCACGCCCTGATCGAGGCCCCGGACCCCTCCGCCGCCCAGTCGCGCCCCTATCCCTTCTACCTCGCCTACCAGATCGAGCCCCCCTCCGGCTCCGACGAGGGGCCGCGCACGGCCGAATGGATGGGGGAAACGCTTGGCCCCGCAGGGGCTTGGCAGGCGGAGTTCAAGTGGGACGGCATCCGCGGCCAGCTCGTGATCCGCGGCGGCGAGCATCACCTGTGGTCCCGCGGCGAGGAGCTGATCACCGACCGCTTCCCCGAGTTCTCCGGCCTGCGGGACTTCGTCCCGGACGGCACCGTCATCGACGGCGAGGTCCTCGCCTGGAACCGCGCGGAGGCCATCCCGCTCCCGTTCGCCAGGCTCCAGACCCGCATCGGCCGCAAGACCGTCCCGAAGAAGCTCCTCACCGAGGCGCCCGCCATCCTGCGCGCCTACGACCTTCTCGAATGGCGGGGCGCGGACATCCGCGACCGCCCCCTCACCGACCGCCGCGCCCTCCTCGAGACACTCGTGTCTTCAATACCTTCCGGCGCGCCTTTGAAGCTGTCCGAAGCCCTCGAGGCCGAAAGCTGGCCCGCCCTGGCCACCCTTCGCGCGGGATCGCGAGCGATCGGCGCCGAGGGCCTGATGCTCAAGCGCCGCGACTCCCCCTACCTTTCGGGGCGCAAGAAGGGCGACTGGTGGAAGTGGAAGACCGACCCGTTGGTGATCGACGCGGTCATGGTCTACGCCCAGCAGGGCCACGGCCGCCGCGCCGGCCTGTTCACCGACTTCACCTTCGCCGTATGGTCCGGCAACCAGCTCATCCCGTTCACGAAGGCCTATAGCGGCCTGACCGACGCGGAGTTCCGCCGCATCACCCACTGGGTCCGCCGCAACACGCTCGAGCGCTACGGCCCCGTCCGCCACGTGCGCCCCGAGCACGTGTTCGAGATCGCGTTCGAGGGCATCCAGGAGAGCCCGCGCCACAAGTCCGGCGTCGCGCTCCGCTTCCCCCGCATGGCCCGCTGGCGCCACGACAAGCCCGCGCAGGAGGCGAACACCCTCGCCGACCTCAAGGAGATGCTCGCCGCCCACGGCTAGCGGCGCCCGCCGCGCGCGACTATCTCGCCCTCGACCAACGAAAGGCCCCCCATGCTCCTGCACGACGCGAACCCGACCCACGGCACCGAGGATCTCGGCGACCTGCCAGAATGGGACCTGACCGACCTCTACGCCGCCCCCGACGCGCCGGAGTTCGCCGCCGACATGGCCCGCACCAAGGAGGCCTGCGCCGCCTTCGCCGCCGACTACGAGGGCAACCTCGGCGATCTGGACGCCGCCGCCATGCTCGAATGCATCCGCCGCTACGAGGCGATCGACCGCACCGCCGGGCGCCTGATGTCCTATGCCGGCCTGCGCTACTATCAGGACACGGTCGATCCCGCGCGCGCCAAGTTCATGGCCGACGCGCAGGACGCCCTGACCGAGGCGACGACGCCGCTCGTGTTCTTCACCCTGGAGATGAACCGCATCCGGGATGACGACTACGCCGCGCTGATGGGCGCTGACGAGGACCTGGCGCGCTACCGCCCCGTCCTCGACCGGATGCGCGCGATGAAGCCGCACCAGCTCTCGGACGAGCTGGAGCGCTTCCTGCACGACCAGTCCGCCGTCGGCGCCGCCGCCTGGAACCGCCTCTTCGACGAGACGATCGCCGGCCTGACCTTCGAGGTGGACGGCGAGGCGCTGGGCCTGGAGGGCGCGCTCAACCTCTTCTCCGACAAGGACCGCGCCAAGCGCGAGGCGGGCGCGCGCGCCGTCGCGCGCGTGATGGGGGAGAACGCGCGCACCTTCGCCCGCGTGCACAACACCCTCGCCAAGGAGAAGGAGATCGAGGACCGCTGGCGCAAGATGCCCACCCCGCAGACCGGGCGCCACCTGTCCAACCACGTCGAGCCCGAGGTGGTCGAGGCCCTGCGGAACGCGGTGGTGAAGGCCTATCCGCGCCTCTCGCACCGCTACTACGAGCTCAAGCGCAAGTGGCTCGGCCTCGACAAGCTGCAGGTCTGGGACCGCAACGCGCCGCTCCCGATGGAGGACGACCGCCTCGTCGGCTGGGCGGACGCGCGGCGCACCGTGATGGACGCCTATGCCGGGTTCGACCCGCGCATGGCGGAGATCGCGGCGCCCTTCTTCGACGAGGGCTGGATCGACGCGCCGGTCAAGCCCGGCAAGGCCCCCGGCGCCTTCGCCCACCCCACGGTGACGGACGTGCATCCCTACGTGATGCTCAACTACCTCGGGAAGCCGCGCGACGTGATGACCCTCGCGCACGAGCTCGGCCACGGCGTGCACCAGGTCCTGGCCGCCGATCAGGGGGAGCTCCTGTCCTCCACGCCCCTCACGCTGGCGGAGACGGCGAGCGTCTTCGGCGAGATGCTGACCTTCCGCGCCATGCTCGCCGCCGCGCCGGATGCCAACGCGCGCAAGGTGCTGCTGACCGGCAAGGTCGAGGACATGATCAACACCGTCATCCGGCAGATCGCGTTCTACGACTTCGAGGTGAAGCTCCACGCCGCGCGCCGCGAGGGCGAGCTGACCCCCGAGGACATCGGCGAGCTGTGGATGAGCGTGCAGGGCGAGAGCCTGGGCCCGGCCTTCGAGTTCATGGACGGCTACGAGGCGTTCTGGGCCTACGTGCCTCACTTCGTGCACTCGCCCTTCTACGTCTACGCCTACGCCTTCGGCGACGGGCTCGTGAACGCGCTCTACGCCGTCTACGAGGAGGCGCCCGAGGGCTTCCAGGACAAGTACTTCGACATGCTGCGCGCCGGCGGGTCCAAGCATCACAAGGAGCTTTTGGCGCCCTTCGGACTCGACGCGGCGGACCCCGCGTTCTGGGAGAAGGGGCTGTCGATGATCGAGGGCTTCATCGACGAGCTGGAGGCGATGGACGCGGCCTGAGGCCCGGCGGGCCTCGGGCTCCGCCCGGCAGGGTGTCAGGCGCGCATGGTCACGACCGGGTCGAACCCGCCGAAGATCATGCGCTTGCCGTCGAACGGCATCTCCTCCTCCATGTCGGGCGCGAAGTCCGGGGCCATCATCCTCGCGTTCGCCGCGTCGTGGGTCGCCTTGTCGGGCCACTCGATCCACGCGAAGACCACCGACTCCCCCGGCTCGGCCTTCACCGCCATCGGGAAGGACGTGACCTCGCCGTCCGGCACGTCGTCGCCCCAGCACTCCACGGCCGAGAGCGCGCCCATCGGCTTGAAGATCGCCTCCCACGCGGCCTTGGCGTGGGCGATGTAGGCGTCGCGATTGGCGTCGGGCACCGCCGCGACGAAGCCTGCGTAGTAGGACATGGATCCCTCCCCACCCACCCGCCTTGGCGGCGGAGAAGTTGATACCAAACATACGAGCATGACCGATCTGTCCGAGTCCACCCTGGAGGTCGGCGCCCGCTGCCTGTGCTTTGGGCGCAGCGGGCGGCGCGGGTCCTCGCGCGGCGCTTCGACGCCGCGTTCCGGCCCTTCTGCACCACCAACGGGCAGTTCTCCCTGCTGATGTCGCTGAACCGGCCGGAGCCGCACAGCATCGGCGAGGTGGCGCCCGTCCTCGGGATCGATCGCACCAGCCTGACGGCGGCGCTCAAGCCGCTGGAGCGGCGGGGGCTCGTCCGCGCGCGGATCGACGGTCGCCGTCGGCGCCTCTCCCTGACGCCGGAGGGCCGCGCCCTGCTCGGCGCGGCCCTCCCGGTCTGGCGCGCTGAGCACGACCGGCTCGACGCGGAGCTGCTGGCGCTCGAGCCGCGCGCGGAGCCGTTGGCGCCGCGATCGGGGGGGCCCCCTGGCCTCGGCGCGACGGGCCGTCAGGCCTCCTCGGTCTCGAGGAGGCCTTTCTCCGCGGCGAGCGCGCGCATGCGGCCGGAGAGCTTCTCGAACGCGCGCACCTCGATCTGCCGGATGCGCTCGCGGCTCACCCCGTAGACCTTGGACAGGTCCTCGAGCGTCTCGGGCTCGTCCGCCAGGCGCCGGCGGGCCAGGATGTCGGCCTCGCGCTCGTTGAGCACCTCCATGGAGGCGGCGAGCATCTGCCGCCGGGTGTCGAGCTCGTCGCGCTCGGCGACGTCGCCGGCCTGGTCCGCGTCCTCGTCCTCGAGCCAGTCCTGCCATTGCGTGCTGGACTCGCCGTCCTGCCCGACCATCACGTTGAGCGAGGCGTCGCCGCCGGCCATGCGGCGGTTCATGCTCGTCACCTCCTCCTCGGTCACGCCGAGGTCGGTGGCGATGCGCTTGACGTTCTCGGGGCGCAGGTCGCCCTCCTCGAGGGCGCCGATGCGGTTCTTCGCCTTGCGCAGGTTGAAGAAGAGCTTCTTCTGCGCCGAGGTCGTGCCCAGCTTCACCAGGCTCCAGGACCGCAGGATGTATTCCTGGATCGCGGCGCGGATCCACCACATCGCGTAGGTCGAGAGGCGGAACCCCTTCTCCGGATCGAAGCGCTTGACCGCCTGCATGAGGCCCACGTTCGCCTCGGAGACGACCTCCGCCTGCGGCAGGCCGTAGCCGCGATAGCCCATGGCGATCTTGGCGGCGAGGCGCAGGTGGGAGGTCACCATCTGGTGCGCGGCGCCGGTGTCCTCCTCCTCGACCCAGCGCTTGGCGAGCATGTACTCCTCCTCGGGCTCCAGCATCGGGAACTTGCGGATTTCCTGGAGGTAGCGGTTGAGCCCCTGCTCGGGAGACGGGGCCGGAAGGTTCGCGTAGCTCGCCATGTGTCATGTCCCTCTTGTCGGATGGTCCCCCGGGAGAGGGGCTTGGACCTCATATAGCGAACTGAACCGTTCGGTTCAAGTCGATGGGGGGCCGCGGGGCCAGTCGGTGCGCGTGGATCGCACAAGTCATCGTCATTCCCACGTGATCGGGCATCGCCGCCCGTCCGTCATCGGCCGCGGCGCGGCCCGGGGCGCGGCCGCTCGTCCGGCAGCAGACGCGTCGCGAGGAGGCCGCCGAGGATCGCCGCCCCGCCCAGGATGAGGGTCGCGGCGCCCGATGGCGGCAACCCGTTCGCGAGCTTCGCCATCTCGTACCCGCCGAACCACCCGAAGAGGAACGCGAAGGCGACGTAGCCGGCCGATCTCGTGGACATGGGCGCGCCTCTTCCGCCGCGAGGCCGGAGGCGCCCGTGCCGGTCGGCCGGTCGCGCGGTCTCGGAAGACTTCATCGTATCGCCTGCGGCGCCCGCCCGGCAAGCGCCGCCGCGAGGGCCGCCATGTCCTCCGGCAGCGGGCTCTCGAAGCGCATCGGCTCCCCCGTCGCCGGATGGACGAAGCCCAGCACCGCCGCATGGAGCGCCTGGCGGGCGAAGGCCGCCGCCGCCGCCGCGCCGGGCTGCGCGGCCGGAGCCCGGCGCCGCCCGCCATAGACCGGATCGCCGATCAGGGCGTGGCCGGCATGGGCCATGTGGACGCGGATCTGATGCGTGCGCCCGGTCTCGAGCCGGCACTCCACCAGCGCCGCGGCCCCGAACGCCTCCACCCGCCGGACGCGCGTGACGGCAAAGCGCCCGCGGTCGAAATGGACCGCCTGCCGCTGGCGGTCCGTGCGGTGCCGGTCCAGCCGCGTCTCGATGCGTATCCAGCCGTCCTCCGCGCGGACCCCCCGGGTCCCCATCAGCCGCGGGTCGGCCGCGTCCGGCGCCCCGTGACAGAGCGCGCGGTAGAGCCGGTCCACGCCATGCGCCTCGAACTGGGCGGCCAGCCCGTGATGCGCGGCGTCCGATTTCGCCGCGACCAGCAGGCCCGAGGTGTCCTTGTCGATGCGGTGCACGATCCCCGGACGCGCCCGCCCGCCGACGCCCGAGATGTCCTCCCCCAGGTGGTGCATGAGGGCGTTGACCAGCGTGCCGTCCGGCGATCCGGGCGCCGGGTGCACGACCATGCCCGCGGGCTTGTCGATCACGATGAGGTGCGCGTCCTCCCACGCCACGCTGAGGGGGATGTCCTGCGCCGCGATGGCCGTGCCCTCCGCCGGGGGCACCGCGATCTGCCAGAGCTCGCCGGCCGTCGCGGGCGCCTTGACCGAGCGCTCGGGCGCCCCGTCCCGGCTCACGGCGCCGTCCTCGATCAGGCGCGCGATCCGGCTGCGCGAGAGCGCCTCGCCGGCGTCGACGTCGCGCGCCAGCGCCTTGTCGAGCCGCGGGGGCGGGTCTAGGCCGATCACGACGCGCACGATCCTGGATGGGGCGGACATGACGGAGGCTCCCGGAGAGGCGGAGGCGCTGGGCACGGTGCGCTATCTGCGCGCGCTCGTGACCGCGCTGGCGGCGGTGATGGCGCTCGGGGTGATAGCGCTCGTGGCGCTGCTCGTCACCCGCCTGCCGGACGGCTCGGTCCCCCTGCCGGACGGCCTGACCCTGCCGGACGGCGCCGTGCCCACCGCCTTCACCCGCGGTCCGGACTGGCTCGCGGTCGCGACAGCGGACGCGATCCTGATCTATGACCTCGGCGGCACGCTGCGGCAGACCATCGAGGTCGAGGTCGACTAGGGGAATGGTACCAGCGCCCCGGCTCGAACGGGGGACCTCCTGATCCACAATCAGGCGCTCTAACCAACTGAGCTACGCCGGCACGCCCCTGCGGATAGCGACGGCGCCCGCCGCTCGCAAGGCCCCGCCGCGAATGGACCGGGCCCGCGCGCCGTGGCATCAATGGCGCGAGGAGGACCCGATGGGCATCAACGACGAGCGCGAGGTCGAGGCGAACCTGCAGATCGGGCCGACCGATGCGGGCATGGTGCGCCTCTTCGTGGAGGGGCGCGGCATCGAGGTGCCGATGGATTTCGAGCCCGACGAGGCCGACGAGATCGCCGACGAGATCCGCGCCGCCGCCGTCCGGGCCCGCGGGGCCGCCCCCCGCCGCTGACGGGGCGCCGCCGCCGTCGGAGCCGCCTCAGAGCCGCGGATCGCTCGCCCGCGCCCAGCGTCCGGCGGCGCATCGGGCGAAGTCCTGCACGAGCTTCCTGCGCCGCGCCGGGGCGAGCTTCGCCTCCGGCGCCGGACGCACGATCTCCGCGCCCCAGGCGTCCGCGAGGATGAGGCCCGTGCCCTCGGGCAGCAGCTCCGCCGGGAAGTCCGCGTCCACCGCCCAGAAGTAGCGGTCGCACCAGTCGAGATAGCCCTGCCATTTGGCGTCGCCGACGAAATCCGCGCGGCAGGACTTGCACTCCACCACCCACAGCTCGCCCTTCGGCCCGAGCGCGGCCACGTCGACGCGCAGGCCCGGCGCCGGGCGGAACTCCTCGAGGCAGGCGAAGCCGTGCGCGTCCGCCAGGTGCCGCATCACCCCGCGCGCGAGGCGCTGCCCCGGCTGCATGGCCGGGAGGCGCACCGTGTCGTCCGCGCCGTGATCGAAGATGCGTCCCATGCCGCGAATCATGAACGGAGGGCGAACGGGGGGCAAGGCCCTTGCGGGCGACGGCCCCCGGCCCTAGCTATCCGATCAGGCGGGTTCTGCCCTTCGCGTGCCGAGGCGCTATTCCAGTGGCCTTACGCACATCCGAGGGGGCTGGCCCTGTCCGGACCCTGGTCCGGTTAACTGGCTCCCACCTGATATATCAGGTCCTCGGGAATGCATTCCCTCGACGGCTGCGTGCGGGCCCGCCTACCTTCTCCCCCGACCCCGGCCTTCCGGACGTGATCTCCGGGCGGCGCGATTCGGCTTCCCGGGGCCGCCATGCCATGCCGGTCGCCGCCGCGCCCGAGGACCGCCCATGACCGCACCCACCCCCGAGGTATCCGAGGGCCTGCGCCACGCCCGCGAGGTCGAGGGCCATCTCGACTGGCTCGCGGGCTTCACCTCCGCCGCCCTGGGCGTGCTCGCTGTCGCCTCCGGCATCTACACCTATCTCGGCGTGCGCGGCCTCCTGGACGAGGGCGGCGCGCTGTCGCTCTTCGCGGCGGCGGCCTATTCCATCGCCGTCTCGGTCGGCATCTTCGTGTTCTGGTCCTTCCTGATGCGCCTCCTGCCCGCGATGCGCTCGGGGCCCACGCGCCTGGGGCTCGCGGCCGCCATGGTCCTGGGCTCGATGGCCATCGTCGCGATGTCCTCCTGGCTCAACGCCGCGGCGCTCGCGGGCTCGGCCGCCGTGGAGCAGCACCTCGCCCGCACCGTGCAGGACTACCAGGCGAGCCTCGAGCGCGCCCATGCCGGCACGATCGCGGCCCAGGGACTGCAGCGCGACGTCGCCCGCGTGCGGCAATCCTTCGCCGACCTCTCCGAGCAGGAGGCCGCCGGCGGGCTCTCGGGCCTCGCGGGGCGCGGCGCCGTCTTCCGCGTCCTGCGGCAGAAATCGGACGAGCTCGCCGCCCTGGAGGCGCAGATCGCGGCGCAGGACGCGCCGGTCGAGGCCGCCTTCGCGACCGGCAACGAGATCCTGTCGCGGATGCGGGCCCTCACCGTCGCGCCGGGCCCGGTGGACGCGCGCTCGCTGGAGTTCTCCGAGGAATCGGTCCGCCTCGCCGGCATCGTCACTCGCCTGCGGCAGCTCTCGGTCGCGCCCCTGGTCGAGCGCGCGGCGCGCGACCTCTCCGCCTCGGTCGTCCTGCCCACGCTGGACGGGCGCACCGGCGCGGCCCAGGCCGCCCAGGCGGAGACCGTCGACAGCGTGCTCGGCGTGCTGGCGCAGCGCGCCGAGACCCTGCGCGCCGCCGCCGCCGGAATCATGGCTCAGGAGCCGCCCGCCGAGGTCACCTACACCCCGATCAGCACCGCCGACGCGGTCATCCGCTACGCCTCGGACTTCGCCCCGTCCTGGGCCGGGGCGATCGCCATCGACCTGCTGCCCGGGGTCCTCGTCCTCATCCTCTGCGTGGCCGAGGCGGCGATCCGCTCCGGCCGCCGCCCCGCGGGCGCCGAGGCCGGCATGACCGTCGCCGAGCTGCGCGCCGCCCTCGCCGCGATCGACGAGATGCGCGGCGGGGCGCGCCCGGACGAGGCCCCGCCGCCCCGGCCCTCCGTCCCGCGGAATCTGCCGCGCGACCGGCCGCGGGACGCCGCCGAGTGAGCCGCCACGCCCCCGATGCCAGCCCCGGCCGCGCCGTCCGCTGGCTCCTGGGCGCGCAGGTCCTGATCGCCGGGCTGCTGGTCCTCGCCGACCTGGCACCGGCCCTGCCGGACCTGCTGCGCGGCACCGACGCGCCCGCCCTCGACGCGCCCGTCGCGCCGGGCGACCAGACGCGGCGCTACGCCCCCCGCGACCCCGCGCGCCCCGGCCCCGGCATCGACCCCGACATGCCGCGCCGCCTCCTCGCCGAGACGCGCGGCGGCGCCCTGACCCTCACCGGCGCCATCGCCCCCGGCGATGCCGAGCGCGTCCTGCCCCAGATCGCCCGCACCGACGCCGCCCGCGTCGTCCTGGACAGCCCCGGCGGCTCGGTCGACGACGCGCTGCGCATCGGCGCCGCGATCCGCGAGGCCGGTCTCGCCACCGCCCTCGCCCCCGGCGCGGTCTGCTACAGCGCGTGCCCCTACGCCTTCGCCGGCGGCACCGCGCGCACCGTCGCGCCGGACGCCGCCCTGGGCGTGCACCAGCACGCGTTCGGCGCCAGCACGATCCTGCCCGCCGCCTTGGCGGCGCAGGACATCCAGCGCGGCCAGGCCCGGGTCGCCCGCCATCTCGAGGCGATGGGCATCGACCTGCGCCTCATGGCCCCCGCGCTCGAGACCCCCCCGTCGGAGCTCTACGTCCTCGTGCGCGCCGAGCTGGAGGCGTGGCGCCTCGTCACCGACTAGCGCCCCTCGAACGCCGCCGGGCGCTTCTCCATGAAGGCGACCACGCCTTCCTTGAAGTCCCGCGTGGCGCCGCACCGCCCCTGCTCGCGCGCCTCCGCCGCCAGCTGCGCCTCGAGGTCGTTGTCCCAGCTCTCGCGCATCGCCCGCTTCAGGCCGGCATAGGCCGCCGTCGGCCCGCTCGCGACGTGCCGCGCCCGCGCCCACCACCGGTCGGCGAACGCCTCGTCGGGCACCGCCTCCCAGATCATGCCCCAGTCGTCCGCCTGCTGCGCCGTGATGCGCTCGGCGAAGAGCGCCGCCCCCATCGCCTTGGCCGAGCCCATCGAGCGCGGCAGCGCGTACGTCCCGCCCGCATCGGGGATGAGCCCGATCCGCGTGAACGCCTGGATGAACACCGCGCCCTGCGCCGCGATCACCACGTCAGCGGCCAGCGCCAGGTTCGCGCCCGCCCCCGCGGCCGCCCCGTTCACGGCCGCGATGGTCGGCACCGGGCAATCCACGATCGCGCGCAGCATCGGCACGTACTCGTCGCGCAGCGTGCGCTCCAGGTCGATGTTGGCGATGTTCGCCCGGTCGCCCAGGTCCTGCCCGGAACAGAACGCCCGCCCCTGCCCGGTCAGGACGACCGCGCGGGCCTCGCGCCCGCCGGCGCGCACCGCATGCGTGATCTCCGCGCGCATCTGCGTGCTGAGCGCGTTCATCACCTCCGGCCGCGCCAGCGTGACGATGGCGACGTCGTCGCGGATCGCGAACTTGATGCACTCGTAGTCCATGTCGGGCGGCTCCTGGGGCGGGGGGTCGGGCGGACCATCGCAAAGCCCGCCCGCCCCCGCCAGCCCGCTCGTCAGAGCCGCGCGACCGCCGCCGCCGCGCCCGCCGCGATCCCGCCCCAGAACACGGTCCCGGGCCAGGCCGTGACCCCCGCGACCACCCGCAGGTGCAGCACCGCCCCGACCCCGTAGAGCGCGGCGAACACGTGCGCGCCGCGCGCCGCGCCCCCCGCGGGCCAGTCCGCCAGGAGCGCGCCCGACCCCGCCCAGGCCAGCGCCAGACCGAGCGCCAGGGGCGTCGCGCGCTCGAGCCAGAGCCAGGCGAACGCGGCCGCGAGCGGCGCCGCCAGCCCCGCCGCGCCGCGCATCGCGGCCAGGCTCGCCGCCTCCGCGCCCAGCCGCCGCTCCGCCAGGCCATAGGCCGCCAGCGCCCCCAGGACCATGAGGACCGCCCCCCTCATCCCTTCGGGACCGGCAGGGCCTCGGCGCCGGACGGCATCCGGTCCCCCCCGTCGACCACCGCCCGCAGCGCCGCGTCGAGCTCGGCCGCCGCCCGCCTGTGGCGCTTCCTCGCCCGGCGCAGGCGCGCGCCCGTCACCGTCGCCCAGAGGCGGCGCCAGCGCCTCACGGCGACCCCCGCGGCATCCGCTCGCGGATGATCGTCGTCATCTCCGTCAGGACCCCGGTGTTGACCTTGAGCGCCTCCCGGATCGCCGCCTCCTTCTGCAGGTCGCGCCACAGCAGGTAGAACACCAGCGCCGCCCACGGCCCCGCCTCGCGGGCCAGCTCCACGAACGCCCCGTCCATCACGCCGCCTCCCGGCGCCAGTCGGCGAGGGCCGCGTTGCCCTCCTGAACCTCCCCCTCGGGCGCCGCCGCCGGCAGGGCCTTGGCCCGCGCCACCGTCTCAGCGACCGACAGGCGGAACTGCTGCCCCTTCGCCTGATGCCGCGCGCCGAAGTAGAAGCTCACGATCGCCCCCAGCAGCCACCACAGCGGCTCGGGCACCAGCGCGACCCCCTCCATCCGGCTCGCGAACCAGACCGGATCGACCATCGCCGAGACGAACAGCCCCAGCGTCCCCAGCGCCAGCGCCGGGCGCGGCACGCGGTTGAGCCCGTCCATGAACCGGTCGAACCGGCCCCGCTCGCGCGGCCCGAACTCCGCCCCGAACTGCGCCAGCGCGCCCGCCTGCGCCTCGTGCGCGCGGGCCGAGGCCCCCTCGGCGTTCTCGCGGAACACCTGGGCCGTCTCGGCGACGACGTTGCGCCCGCCGCCGAACACCGCGTCCAGCACCCCCGTGATCACGCCCATGCCGCCACCCTCCGGTCGTGCTGCGCCCGCGTCAGGTGATAGCGCGCCGAGGTGAACTCCTCCGCCCGCACGATCCACCCGCCCTTGCCGCCATCGCGCCGCCGCGCGAACTTCCGCAACTGCGGACGTGCGTCCGCGAGCCCGTAGTAATACGTCCGCCGCGCGATCCCGTAGGCGTCCGCCAGGTGACCGGGCGCCGCCGCCATGCACCGCGCCGCCGCCGCCCGGGTGAGCGGCCCGATCCGCCCGTCGACCTCGAGCGCCTCGCCCATCTCGTTCAGGAGCCGTTGCAGGATCCGCACCGCATGGGTGCCCGCGTTGACGTACATGTCGAACACGCTCGCGCGCAGCGGCTCCGGCAGCCGGTCGATCCCCGGCCCGTGATAGTAATGACGCAGGAAGACCTGCCGCGCGATCGCCGGCGTCACCCGCCGCACGTCTCCCACGTCCACGTCCCCGTCGCCGTCGAGGTCGAGCCCCAGCCGGCGCAGGGTGCCGATCGTCACCCCGTGCTTGGTCGCCCCGCCCGGATCGTCCGGGTCGTCCACGAACCCGCCCTCGCGCGCCACGATCTCGTCCGCGATCTGCCTGACGTCCTGCATCACCATCCCCCGCCCCTCGGAACGGACGCGAAGATGCGCTTAGATGCTTAACGCCGGCCGAGCGGACCGCGCGCCGGGCGTTGCCTCACTCCCCCTGGTAGACCCCCTGCGCCTTGAGCGCGTCGACCACCTCGCGCGGCATGTAGGTCTCGTCGTGCCGCGCCAGGATCTCGGTCGCCTCGAACGTGCCCGCCCGCAGGTTGCCGAGCGCGACCACGCCCTCCCCCTCGCGGAAGAGGTCCGGCACCAGCCCGGTATAGACCACCGGCACCGCCGCCGCCCCGTCCGTGACCAGGAACCGCACCGTCTCGCCCTCCGAGGTGAGCGAGCCCTCCTCCACGAGCCCGCCCACGCGGAACGTCTCGCCCTCCGGCGGCGCCGCCTCCGCGATCTGGCTCGGCGAGCGGAAGAAGTTGATCCCGTCCTGCATCGCGTAGCCGATCAGGGCCGTCGCCCCGGTCAGCAGCACCGACGCCAACGCGATCACCTGGACCCGCCGGCGCTTCTTCAACGATCGCATCGCACACCCCTCAAGGGAACATCGGCACCAGATCGAGCCCCGCCGCCTCCGGCAGGCCCAGCATCAGGTTCGCGTTCTGCACCGCCTGCCCCGACGAGCCCTTGGCGAGGTTGTCGAGCGCCCCCACCACTGTCGCCCGTCCCGGCCGCCGGTCGCCCGCGACCCCGATCACGCAGCGGTTCGACCCCCGCACGTGATGCGTCGCCGGCACCGCCCCGAACGGCAGCACGTCCACGAACCGTTCCTCCACATAGGCCGCCGAGAGGGCCGCGTGAACGGCCGCCGGATCACCCTTCAGGTAGGCGGTCGCCAGGATCCCCCGGTTCATCGGCACCAAATGCGGCTGGAACCCGATCCGCACCTCGCGCCCCGCGGCCAGCGACAGCTCCTGGTCGAACTCCCCCAGGTGCCGGTGCGTGCCGCCGACGGCGTAGGCCGAGGATCCCTCCGCCAGCTCCGCGTAGAGCAGATGCTCCCTGAGCGACCGCCCCGCCCCCGACGGCCCGCATTTCAGGTCGAGCTGGATGTCGTCCAGGTCCACCACGCCCGCCGCCACGAGGGGCCGCAGCATGAACAGCCCCGTCATCGCGTTGCACCCCGTCCCCGCGACGAGCCGCGCCCGCGCGATCTCGCCCCGGTACACCTCGGTCAGGCCGTAGACCGCCTCGCGCTGCAGCTCCGGCGCCGCATGCGGCTGACCGTACCACTTGGCGTAGGAAGCCGCGTCCCGCAGCCGGAAGTCCGCCGACAGGTCCACGATCTTCAAATCTCGCGGCAACCCCTTGATCACGCCCTGCGACGTCGCGTGCGGCAGGGCGCAGAACGCCAGGTCCACCGACCCGAAATCGACCTCCTCGATCCGCGCGAGGTCCGGAAGCCCCAGATGCGCCAGATGCGGCCACACCGCCCCCACCGGCTGCCCCGCCTTCGCATGCCCGGTCAGGGCGCCGATCCGCAGGTCCGGGTGGGTCGCGACGAACCGGATCAGCTCGGCGCCGGTATAGCCGGACGCGCCCAGGATGGCGACGGAATGAGACTTCGACATGATCTTCCCCCTGAGATGACGGTACGTTGCGCGACGTTCCTCACGCCGCCTCGAACGTCACCTCTCGCCGGAGGAACTGCGTCGCCCGGCTCGACACGCGCCCGGGGTCCCCCGTCGTCAGGAACAGGTTCGACCCGCCCCCCGCCATCCCCGGATGCCGCTCCAGGTAATGCGCGAGCGAGGCCCCGACGAGGTCCGGCTGCGAATACACCGCCACGCCCGGCCCGAGCGCCTCGCGGAACACCGCCTCGACCAGCGGATAGTGCGTGCAGCCCAGCACCGCCGCGTCCGGCTCCGGCATCTTCCGGCGCAGCGCGTCGACATGGGACCGCACCAGCGCCTCGGCCAGGATCATGTCCCCGTCCTCGATCGCGTCCACCACGCCCCCGCAGGCCTGCGCCTCCACGTCCACGCCGATCGCGCGGAACGCCAGCTCCCGCTGGAACGCCCGGGACCGCACCGTCGCCGGCGTCGCGAACAGGGCCACGGTCTTCACCGCCACCTCCCGCGGCGGCGAGTTGTCGCCCCACTCGCGCTCCGTCAACGCCTCGATCAGCGGCACGAACACGCCCAGCACCCGCTTGCCCTCCGGCACGCCGGCCTCCTGCATCCGCCGCAGCGCCGCCGCCGAGGCCGTGTTGCACGCCAGCACGACGAGGTCGCACCCGCGCGCCCAGAGCGCCTCCACCGCCGCCGCCGTGAGGGCGTGCACGTCGTCCGCGTCGCGCACCCCGTAGGGCGCGTTCGCCGTGTCCCCGTAATACATGACCGGCAGGTCCGGCAGCGCCCGGCGCACGCCATCGAGCACCGTCAGCCCGCCCAGACCGCTGTCGAAGATGCCCACCGCCATGACCGCCCCTTCCGGCGGCTAGCGATAGCGCGCCTCGAACTCGTGCCCGTGCCCCTCCGGCACCGGCATAGGAGACAGCGCATAGGTCCTCCGCCGCAGGAAATCCATCATCCCCCGCGCGTCCCCCGCCACCGCGTCCAGCACGTCCCGCCCGATCGGCGCGCCCACGTGCATCCGCACCGGCGCGTCCACCCGCGCCCTGAACTCCCGGATCAGCATCGCCATGCGCAATGTGGAGTGCAGGTGGCTCGCGAGCTGGAACGTGCGGCTGTTCGCCCCTTCGAAGAAGACCGGCACCACGACCGCGCCGGACCGGGCGACCATCCTGGCGGTGAAGGCTCGCCACATCGGATCGCGCGGCGCGCCGAAGGGCTTCGGCGCCGTGCTGACCGTCCCGCCGGGGAAGATCCCGATCGCGCCCCCCGCGCCGAGATGCGCGAGCGCGTCCCGCCGCGCCCCGATGTTCGCCGCCTGCGCGGCCCGCCCCTCGTCGAAATCCACCGGCAGGATCACGCGCTCGAGGGCCTCGGCCCGCCGGAACACCCGGTGCGCCAGGATGCGGAACCCCTCCGGCCCCCGCGCCCGAGACAGCGCCAGCCCCATCGCGAGCCCGTCCAGGATCCCGTAGGGATGGTTCGCCACCATGATGAGCGGTCCCGTCCGCGGCACCGCGTCGAGGCTCCCCGACCGGATGTCGAGCGTCAGCCCGTAGCGCCCGGCGATCACCTCCCAGAAGTCCCGCCCCCGCGCGACCTCCGCCTCGTAGCCCGCCGCCCGCCGGATCAGCCGGAGCCGCCCGCTCGCATTCTCGACCCCGCGGATCAAAGCGCGCCCCGGCCCGGTGGCGGCCGCGTGCGCATAGCTGATCTCCCGGGCCACGCCCGCCCGCCGTCCCGCCATCGCGTCCCCCAATGGCGCCGCGGCGCCGATGGCGCGGTCATGCCGCCCGAACGTGACGGCCCGATGACCTATTCCGCCGCGTCCCGGCGCGCCGGGGCGCGCAGCATCGCCATAGCCTCCTCGCGCCGCTTGGCCCCCTCCGCCGCGGCCCGCGCCTTGACCGGCCCGAACCCCCGGATCGAGAGCGGCACCTCCGCCCAGGCCACGGCCGCCGCCGGGTTCCCGGGCGCGAGGCGCAGCACCTCGTCCAGGTCGGCCTCGTACTCCGCGATCAGCGCGCGCTCCATGCGCCGTTCCTGCGTCCGCCCGAACGGGTCGAGCGGCGTGCCCCGCAGCCCCTTCAACCGCGCCAGCACCGGATAGGCCCGCTCGATCCACGGCCCGAACCGCCGCTTCGCCGGCCGCCCGCCCGGCCCCTCGCGCGACACCACCGGCGGCGCGAGGTGATAGGTCAGCTTCAGATCGCCCGCGAACGCCGCCTCCGCCTTCGCCCGCGTGCCCTTCAAGAGGCGCGCGACCTCGTATTCGTCCTTGTAGGTCAGCAGCTTATGATATCCCAGCGCCACCGCCTCGCGGAGCCTCGGCTCCGCCACGCCGTCCACCGCAGCGCGGTATCTCCGCGCCGCCCGGCCTCCCGAATGGAGCCGCACATGCGCCTCCCGGAACGCGATCCGCTCCTCGAGCGTCTGCGGCATCGGAACCACGTTCGGCGCCCCCACGCGCCCCGCCGCCTCGGGGTTCGCCGCCGCCCAGCGCCCGATCTCGAACGCCCGCAGGTTCCCCTCCACCGCCTGTCCGTTGAGCTCGACCGCCCGCCGGATCGCCGCGCCGGAGAGCGGCACGAGCCCCATCTGCCAGGCCGCGCCCAGGATCATCATGTTGGAGAAGATGCTATCGCCCAGCACCGCCCGCGCGACCTCCGAGGCGTCGAACATCGTCAGCCGGTCCCCCAGCCGCGCCTGGAGCGACAGCTTGAGCCGGTCCACCGGCAGCGCGAACGCCGTGTCGCGCGTGAACTCGCCCGTCGTGATGTCGTGCTCGTTCACGACCGCGCCCGTGGCGCCCGTCGCCATGAGGCCGAGCGTCTTCGCCCCCGCCGTCGTCACCAGGTCGCCGCCGATCACCGCGTGCGCCTCGCCCGTGGCCACCCGGATCGCCGTGATGTCCTCCGGCCGCCGCGCGATCCGCAGGTGGATGTGCACCGCGCCGCCCTTCTGCGCCAATCCGGCCATCTCGATCATGCCCGCGCCCAGCCCGTCGAGCTGCGCCGCCTGCGCCATGACCGCGCCGATCGTCACCACACCCGTGCCGCCCACGCCGGTAATGACCACGTTATGCGTCCCCTCGATCGCCGGCAGCACGGGCTCCCGTAGGTCGCCCACGTCCACGTCCGCCGTCGGCTCCTTGCGGATCTCGCCGCCCTCGACCGTCACGAAGCTGGGGCAGAACCCCTTGAGGCAGCTCATGTCGAAGTTGCACGACGACTGGTCCACCGCCCGCTTGCGGCCCAGCTCCGTCTCCACCGGCACGAGGCTCACGCAGTTCGACTGCACCCCGCAATCGCCGCACCCCTCGCAGACGTCCGTGTTGATGAGGACCCGGCTGGCCGATTTCGGGAAGCTCCCGCGCTTGCGCCGCCGCCGCTTCTCCGCCGCGCAGGTCTGCACGTAGACGATGGCGCTCACGCCGCTCGTCCCGGCGAAGCTCTCCTGCACGGCCGGGAACTCGGCCCGCTCGTGCACCTCCACGCCCTTCGGCAGGAGCCCGGTGTCGTAGGCCTCCTTCTCGTCGTGCACCACGGCCACGCGCCCCACGCCCATGGCCAGGAGCTCGGCCGCGATCCGCTCGGGGCGCAGCCCGCCCTCGTTCGTCTGCCCCCCGGTCATCGCGACCGCGTCGTTGTAGAGGATCTTGTAGGTGATCGTCGTCCCGGCGTTGAGCGCCGCCCGGATCGCGAGGATCCCCGAATGGTTGTAGGTCCCGTCGCCCAGGTTCTGGAACACGTGGCCCCGCGTGCTGAACGGCGCCTCCCCGATCCAGTTGGCGCCCTCGCCGCCCATCTGGGTGAAGCCGGTCGTCTCCCGGTCCATCCACTGCACCATGTAATGGCACCCGATGCCCGCGTAGGCACGCGACCCCTCCGGCACCTTGGTCGACGTGTTGTGCGGGCAGCCCGAGCAGAAATAGGGCAGCCGCGCCGCCAGATCCGGCGCGTTGTCCGCCCGCCGCGCCTCGGCCAGCCGGGCCAGCCCGGCGCGCACGCGGTCGGTCCCGCGCCCCTCCTCGATCAGGATGCCGCCCACCTTCTCGGCGATCATGGTGGGGTCGAGCTGGTAGCGCGTCGGGAACAGCTCCTCGGCATGCGGCCCGCCCTTGCGCCAGCCATAGACGCGCCGCCCGCGCCGGTCGTCGAAGATCGCCTCCTTGACCTGCACCTCGATCAGCTTGCGCTTCTCCTCGACCACCACGATCAGGTCGAGCCCCTCGGCCCAGTCGTGGAACCCGTCCATGTCGAGCGGCCAGGGCTGCCCGACCTTGTAGGCGGTGATCCCGAGCCGGCCGGCCTCCGCCTCGTCGAGGCCCAGCGTCTCGAACGCGTGCATCAGGTCGAGCCAGTTCTTGCCCGCCGCGACGAAGCCGATCTTCGCCCCCGGCTTGCCGACCATGCGCCGGTCCATCCCGTTGGCATGGGCGAACTCCTCGGCCGCCTGCCGCTTGAAGTCGATCATCCGCGCTTCCTGCGCGATCGGCGTGTCGCCGAGCCGGATGTTGAGGCCGCCCGGCGGCATGTCGAACTCGGGCAGGGCGAACCGCATCCGATGCGGGTCCCCGTCGACGACCGAGGTCGCCTCGACGTTCTCCTTGATCGTCTTGAGCCCGACCCAGACCCCCGCGAACCGCGACAGGGCCCAGGCGTAGTGCCCGTAATCGAGGATCTCCTGCACCCCCGCCGGGGAGACGATGGGCATGTAGGCGTCCACCATCGCCCAGTCCGACTGGTGCAGCACGGTCGAGCTCTCGCCCGTGTGGTCGTCCCCCATCGCCATGATCACGCCGCCATGGGGGGAGGTGCCCGCCATGTTCGCGTGCCGCATCACGTCGCCCGAGCGGTCCACGCCCGGCCCCTTGCCGTACCAGAGCGCGAACACCCCCTGGTGGCGCCCCTCGCCGCGAAGCTCCGCCTGCTGCGTGCCCCACGCCGCCGTCGCCGCCAGGTCCTCGTTCAGCCCCGGCTGGAAGGTGATCCCGCCCGCCGTCAGCAGCTTGCCCGCCCGCGCCATCTGCAGGTCCACGGCGCCCAGAGGCGAGCCGCGATAGCCGGTCACGTATCCCGCCGTGTCGAGCCCCGCCGCCGCGTCCCGCGCCCTCTGCGCCAGCACGAGCCGCACCAGCGCCTGCGTGCCGTTCAGGAGGACCGGCGACTTCGACAGGTCGAACCGGTCCGAGAGCGAGACATCCTGCAGACCCATGACGTGACCTCCCGTGCTGTTCGCCTCGATATAAGTCAGGTTCGCTGACCTACCAAGGGCGTTTTCCCCGATCGCGCTCTCATGGGTATCACGGCGCGCCCCGGCGGCCTATGTGCGGGGCGGCGCAGCACGGAATCACATGATGGACTGGGACAAGCTGCGCATCTTCCACGCCGTCGCCGACGCCGGCTCCCTCACCCATGCGGGCGAGTCCCTCGGCCTGTCGCAATCGGCCGTCAGCCGGCAGATCCGCGGCCTGGAGGAGACGCTCTCCACCACGCTCTTCCACCGCCACGCGCGCGGCCTCATCCTGACCGAGCAGGGCGAGCTCCTGTTCGACGCCACGCGCTCCATGTCCAAGCGCCTCGACGCCGCCTCCGCCCGCATCCGCGACAGCGAGGAGGAGGTGTTCGGCGAGCTGCGCGTCACCACCACGGTCGGCTTCGGCTCGCTCTGGCTCGCGCCGCGGCTGCAGCACCTCTACGACCGCTACCCCGACCTCAACATCGACCTCATGCTCGAGGAGCGCGTCCTCGACCTGCCCATGCGAGAGGCCGACGTCGCCATCCGCCTCAAGGAGCCGAGCCAGGCCGACCTGATCCGCCGCCGCCTGATGACGATCCGCATGCGCCTCTACGCGACCCGCGATTATGTCGACGCGCACGGCGCGCCGGCCACGCTGGCCGAGCTCGGCGCCCACCGCCTCATCTGCCAGAACCCGCGCGCGATCCAGGTCGCCTCCGGCGCCCAGCTCATCCAGCGCCTGATGATGGAGGAGATCCCGAACCGCCTCCTGGTGAACACCTATTTCGGCGTCCTCCAGGGGGTGATGAACGGCCTCGGCATCGGCGTGCTGCCCGGCTACATGGAGCTCGACGAGCCCGGCCTCGTGCGCGTCCTCCCGGAGGTGGAGAGCGGCGACGTCCCCGTCTACCTCGCCTATCCGGAGGAGCTGCGGCAGTCGCGCCGCATCGCCGCGTTCCGCGACTTCGTCATCGAGCAGATCGGCGAGACCAGGCGCCAGCCCACGGCGGCCGCCCGCGCCTGATGCGCCGAACGGGTGGACAGGCCCGCCCCCCTCGGCCCAGATCGGCCGCAGCCGCCCCCGAGCCGCCCCCGAGCCATCAAGGAGACGCCCATGCCCCGCCTTCTCGCCGCCACCCTCGCCGCCGCGCTCCTCGCCGCGCCCGCCGCCGCCCTGACCCTGCGGGCGGACGACGTGCCCGGCGCCCCCCGCGCCGCGATCTCCGGCGCCATGGTCTCGGACGGCGCGCGCTACGGCATCTTCCGCGGCGCCGGCCGGCGCGTCCCCGGCCACGCGCCCGGCTTCCTCGGCGATGAGGTCTATTCCGCCGAGGGCGCCTATTTCGGCTCGGTGGACGAGGTCTATGCCGGCCCCCACGGCGCCCGGACCCTCGTGATCGGCCTCGCCCCGGGCCTGCCCGGCGGCCGCTTCCTCTACGTGCGCCTGCCCGCCGGCACGGCGTCGGACGGGCGCATCGTCCTGCCGGGGGACCGCGCCGCCATGGCCCGCCTCTCGCGCTAGGTGCCCGATCCCGCGATCACCCCGGCCCTCGTCGCCGCCCACGGCCTCACCCCGGAGGAATACGCCCGGATCGAGGCGATCTGCGGCCGCGCGCCGAGCTTCACCGAGCTCGGCATCTTCTCGGCCATGTGGAACGAGCACTGCTCCTACAAGTCCTCCAAGCGCCACCTGCGAACCCTGCCCACCACCGGCCCGCAGGTCATCTGCGGCCCGGGGGAGAACGCCGGCGTGGTCGACATCGGGGACGGCGACGTCGTCGTCTTCAAGATGGAGAGCCACAACCATCCCAGCTACATCGAGCCCTACCAGGGCGCGGCGACCGGCATGGGCGGCATCCTGCGCGACGTGTTCACCATGGGCGCGCGCCCCGTCGCCGCCATGAACGCGCTCAGCTTCGGGCGCCCGGAACATCCCAAGACGCGCCGCCTCGTCCACGGCGTCGTCGCCGGCATCGGCGGCTACGCCAACGCCTTCGGCGTGCCCACCATCGGCGGGGAGGTCCGCTTCCACCGCTCCTATGACGGCAACTGCCTCGTGAACGCCTTCGCCGCGGGCATCGCCCGGGCGGACGCCATATTCTACTCCGCGGCCAGTGGGGTCGGCCGCCCTGTCGTCTATCTCGGCGCCAGGACCGGGCGCGACGGCGTCGGCGGCGCGACCATGGCCTCGGCCGAGTTCGACGACGGCATCGAGGCCAAGCGCCCCACCGTCCAGGTCGGCGACCCGTTCACCGAGAAGAAGCTCCTCGAGGCCTGCCTCGAGCTCATGGCGACCGGGGCCGTCGTCGCGATCCAGGACATGGGCGCCGCCGGCCTCACCTGCTCGGCGGTGGAGATGGGCGACAAGGGGGGGCTGGGCATCCGCCTCGACCTGGGCGCGGTTCCGGTGCGCGAGGACGCGATGACGGCCTACGAGATGATGCTCTCCGAAAGCCAGGAGCGCATGCTGATGGTCCTCGATCCCGCGAAGGAGGCGGAGGCCCGTGCCGTCTTCGCGAAATGGGAGCTCGACTTCGCCATCGTCGGCGAGACCATCCCGGAGGACCGCTTCGTGATCGTCCACCGGGGGGAGACCGTCGCCGACCTCCCCCTCTCGACCCTCGCCAGCAGCGCCCCCGAATACGACCGCCCGCACGAGGCGACCCCCGCGCCCGGGCCCACCGGGCCGGTCCCGGGCATCGCGCCGATGGACGCGCTGCGCCTCCTGATCTCCCAGCCCGAGCACGCCTCCAAGGCCTGGATCTGGGAGCAGTACGACCACACCGTCATGGCCGACACCGCCGTGCCCCCCGGCCGGGGCGCCGGCATCGTGCGCGTCCACGGCACGTCCAAGGCCCTGGCCTTCACCTCCGACGTGACCCCCCGCTACGTCGTCGCCGATCCCGTGATGGGCGGCATGCAGGCCGTGGCCGAGGCCTTCCGCAACCTGTGCGCGGTCGGCGCCACCCCCCTCGCCGCGACCGACAACCTCAACTTCGGCAATCCCGAGAAGCCGCGCATCATGGGTCAGCTCGTCGGCGCGATCGAGGGCATCGGCGCCGCCTGCGCCGCGCTGGGCACGCCCATCGTCTCCGGCAACGTCTCGCTCTACAACGAGACGGACGGCGCCGGCATCCTGCCCACCCCCACGATCGGCATGGTCGGCCTGCTGGCGGACCTCTCGGGCGCGATCGACGGCGACGCGGAACCCGGCGATCACGCGATCCTGATCGGCGCCCCCGGCGGCCATCTCGGGCGCAGCGCGCTCCTCGCCGCCCTCGGCCGGGAGGAGGGTCCGCCCCCGCCCGTCGACCTCGCGGCGGAGCGCGCGCACGGGGCGTTCGTGCGCGAGCACCGGGCCCGGATCGCCGCCTGCACCGACCTCTCGGATGGCGGCCTCGCCCTCGCCGCGTTCGAGCTCGCCGTCCGCGCCGGCACCGGCCTGGCCCTGGACGGCGACCTCCCCGCCCTCTTCGGCGAGGATCAGGCGCGCTATCTCGTCGCGGCCCGCCCCGCGGACGCGCCCCTCCTCCTGCGCGCGGCCGAGGCCGCCGGGATCCCCGCCCGCAGCCTTGGCACGTTCGGCGGAACGGACGTCCGCCTGGGGAACGGGTCCGCCCCCCTGGAGGCCCTCGCCGCCCTCTGGCGCGGCGCCTTCGCGGCCGCCCTCGGCTGACCGCCCGGCTTGGCAATCGCGGAGCGGCACCCTAACTTGGCATCGACACATGCGGAGACGCCGATGCCCATGCAGGCCAGCGAGATCGAGGAGCTCATCCGGACCCGGTTCCCGGACGCGCGGATCGTGATCTCCGACCTCGCGGGCGACGGCAACCACTACGCCGCCGAGATCACAGACGAGAGCTTTCGCGGCCTCAACCGCGTCCAGCAGCAGCGCGCCGTCTACGCCGCGCTCCAGGGCCGGATGGACGGGGCGCATGGCGACCTGCACGCCCTCGCCCTGACCACCAAGATACCCGAGACAGCCAGCGGAGCCCCGACATGAGCACCCTGACGGACTTCCTCGACCGCCTCCTGGGCGCCCCCGCCCCGCAGCCGGTGCCGATCCCCGTGCGCGCCGGGCCGCCGCGCGGGCCGCGCCGCTGACCGTGGACGCCGGCGGCACCATCGCCGCCCTCGCCGCCGCGATCCTCCTTGTGCTTGCGCTGCGCACGTGGGCCGTCATACGCCGCGAAGGGCCCCGCCCCCGGCGCGGCTCCCCGCCCGGCACGGGCCATCACGTGATCGACGCCAGCTACCTCTCCGGCGGCGGCGGCGGCGGCCACCACGCCACCTTCACCGTGCCGCGCGACCCACAGGACTACGCCAGGGCCTTCGTGCCCCGTGGCCACCGAACAAAGGACCGACCATGAGCATGGACGCCCCCGTCCCGACCGCCGACGCCAAGACCGCCATCGACGAGACCGTGCGCGCCAACGACGTCGTCCTCTTCATGAAGGGCACCCGCGAGATGCCGCAATGCGGCTTCTCCTCCAAGGTCGCGGGCGTGCTGAACTTCATCGGGATCGAGTACCGCGACGTGAACGTCCTCGCCGACGAGGGCATCCGCCAGGGGATCAAGGACTACAGCGACTGGCCCACGATCCCGCAGCTCTACGTCAAGGGCGAGTTCGTCGGCGGCTGCGATATCATCACCGAGATGACCCTCTCGGGCGAGCTCGACGCCCTCCTCGAGGAGAAGGGCCTGACCTTCGACAAGGGCGCCGCCGACCAGATCCGCGCCCACAACGCCGGGTCCTAGCCGCCCCGCCCGCGCTCGGCCGCCCGCGCGGCCAGCGCCTCGGCCCGGTCCGCCAGGTCGCGCAGCCCGGCGATCGCGTCCTCCGGCACCGCCGGCACCTCGACCTCGACCACCCGCTCGACGACCTTCTCGACCTCCACGCGCTCCGGCGCGGGGGGCGGGCGGTCCTCGAGCGCGCGCACCCGGTCCTCCGCCACGCGCAGCTTCTCGGCGAGAATCCGCCGTCCTGTCGGCGAGCATCAGCCCGGCCATCAGCAGCATCTGCACCTCCGGCAGCCGGCCCATCGCCTCGGCGAGTGCCCGCGACTCCACATCCAGCATCGCCGCCGCCGATTGCAGGAACGGCTCCTGCCCCGCCTCGCAGGCGACGCGGAAGCTGCGCCCCCCGATCTCCACCATCACGTCGGCCATCAGGCGGCGTCCTGCACGAGCGCGTCCAGCGCGCGGATCAGGCGGTCCATCTCCGCCCGCTCGGCCGCCCGCTGGGCCGCCACGGCCTCGAGCTCGGCGGTGATCGCGGCGTCGAGGTCGCCGCCCCCCTCGCGCATCTCGGCGCAGATCGCGCGCAGCGCCTCGTTCGAGCTGCGCAGCCGGGCGCATTCGGCCGCCCGGTCCGCCGCCTCGGCCCGCGCCGCGGCCAGGGCGCCGGCCCCGCCCTCGTCCGCGAGCCGCCCCTCGAGCGCGACCAGCGCCGCGGCCAGCCGCGCGGCCTGCTCGGCGAAGGCCCCGCCGCTTCCGACCGGCGCGTCCGCCCGGGTCTTCGGGGCCATCGCCCGCTCCGCTCCGTCCATGCCGATCCCCGCTCCTGGCCGCCTCCGCGCCGCGACGATAACCCCCGCAGGGCGCGCGGCGCCACCCCGCGCCGCACCGGCACCGGCTTGAACTCGCGCCCGCCCCTGCTATCGGGTCCGCATCCGATCCGCGACGAAAGGCCCGCACCCATGGACATAGAGACCCTGCGGAGCCGCGATCCGGACCATTGGCGCCGCGCCGCCGCGATCCGCGCCCTCACGCTGGACGCCGTCGCCGCCGCCAATTCGGGCCATTCCGGGATGCCCATGGGCATGGCCGACGTCGCCACCGTCCTCTTCTCCAGGCACCTGAAGTTCGACGCCGCCCGCCCCGACTGGGCCGACCGCGACCGTTTCGTCCTCTCGGCCGGCCATGGCTCGATGCTCCTCTACGCCCTGCTGCACCTCACCGGCTACGAGGCGATGACGCTGGATCAGGTGAAGGCCTTCCGCCAGTGGGGCTCGATCACCGCCGGCCACCCCGAATACGAGCACGCGCCCGGCATCGAGGTCACGACCGGGCCGCTCGGGCAGGGCATTGCCACCTCCGTCGGCCTCGCCATGGCCGAGGCGCACCTGCGCGCCGTCTGGGGGCCCGAAGGTCGCGGACCACCACACCTACGTCATCGCCGGCGACGGCTGCCTGATGGAGGGGATCAGCCACGAGGCCGTGGCCCTCGCCGGCATGCAGCGCCTGGACCGCCTGATCGTCCTCTTCGACGACAACCGCATCACCATCGACGGCGACGTCTCGCTCTCCGACGTCACCGATCAGCGCGCGCGCTTCAAAGCCTGCGGCTGGACCACCTTCGAGTGCGACGGCCACGACCCGGACGACATCGACCGCGCCCTCACCGAGGCGAAGGCCGTGGACACCCCGGCCATGATCCGCTGCCGCACCCACATCGCGCTGGGCAGCGCGCTGCAGGACACCGGCAAGGGACACGGCGCGATCACCAAGCCGGAGATGATCGCCGACACCAAGGCCGCCTATGGCTGGGAGCACGGGCCCTTCGAGATCCCCGCGGACATAAAGTCCTGGTGGGAGGAGGTCGGTGCCCGCGGCGCCGCCAAGAGCGCCGAATGGGACGACCGGCTCGCCAAGCTCTCCGCTGCCAAGCGCGCCGAGTGGGGCCGCGCGCAGGGCCGCGAGGCGCCGAAGAAGCTCGCGTCGACCATCCGCGGCCTGAAGAAGCAAGCAATCGCCGACCGCCCCAAGCTCGCCACCCGCGCCGCCTCCGAGGCCGTGCTGGACGCCGTCAACCGGGTCATGGCCGAGACCTTCGGCGGCTCCGCCGACCTCACCGGCTCGAACAACACCAAGGCCGGCGGGATCGAGGTGTTCGACCCCGCGAGGCGCACCGGCCGCTACGTCCACTACGGCATCCGCGAGCACGGCATGGCCGCCGCGATGAACGGCCTCGCCCTCCATGGCGGCATCCGCCCCTATGGCGGCACGTTCCTGTGCTTCGCCGACTACGCCCGCGGCGCGATCCGCCTCAGCTCCCTCATGGGCCTGCCCGTCACCTACGTGATGACCCACGATTCCATCGGCCTCGGGGAGGACGGCCCGACGCACCAGCCGGTCGAGCACCTGGCCATGCTCCGCGCGACGCCCAACCACCTCGTCATCCGCCCCGCCGACATGGTCGAGACCGCCGAGGCCTGGGAGATCGCCCTCACCCAGAGGACCACCCCCGTCACCCTCGCCCTCTCGCGCCAGGGCCTGCCGGCGCTGCGCCGAGAGAACAAGGCGAAGAACCTCACCGCCCACGGCGCCTACGTCCTCGCCGACGCGGACGCCAAGCGCCGCGTCGTCCTCATGGCCTCCGGCTCCGAGGTCTCCATCGCGATGGAGGCCAAGGCCCTGCTGGAGGCGGACGGCATCGGCGCGCGCGTCGTTTCCATGCCCTGCATGGAGCTCTTCGCCGCCGCCGACGAGGCGCACCGCCGCCGCGTCCTGCCCGCGGGCCCCGCGCGCGTCGCGGTGGAGGCCGCGGCCCGCATGCCCTGGGACCGCTGGCTCCTGGGCGAGCGCGGCCGCGAGGCCAAGGCCGCCTTCGTCGGCATGGACGGCTTCGGCGCCTCCGCCCCCGCGCCCGTCCTCTACGAGCGCTTCGGCATCACCGCGCAGGCCGTCGCCGACAAGGCCCGGTCCCTCCTGTGAGAGAGCGCGTCGGCCTCTACCCGGGCACCTTCGATCCGGTCACGGTCGGCCATCTCGACATCGTGCGCCGGGCCGCGCTGCTCGTCGACCGGCTGGTGATCGGCGTCGCGGTCAACGCCGGCAAGGGCCCGCTCTTCGACCTCGAGGAGCGCGTCGCCATGGTCGAGGCCGAATGCGCCCCCCTCGGCGCCGCCACCGACACGCGGATCGTCGCCCACCCGTTCGACAACCTGCTGATCCACTGCGCTCGCGACGTGGGCGCGCGCATCATCATCCGCGGCCTGCGCGCCGTCGCCGATTTCGAGTACGAGTTCCAGATGGTCGGCATGAACCGCAAGCTCGACGACGGCATCGAGACCGTGTTCCTCATGGCCGAGGCCGAGCATCAGGCCATCGCCTCCAAGCTCGTCAAGGAGATCGCCCAGCTCGGCGGCGACGTCTCCCCCTTCGTCAGCCCCGCCGTCAACGCCGCCCTGCGCGCCAAGCTCGGCTGATGCAGCGCCTGCCCATCGCGTCCCGCCTCTTCGCGGACGCGGCCTCGGGCGCCAAGACCCACACGATCCGCTGGCGCGAGGCCCGCATCGTCCCCGGCCCGCTCACCTTCCACGACGCGGCCGCTCCCGCCCGGACCGCCCGCGTCGCCGTCCACCGCTGCACCGACATGCCCCTGCGCGAGGCCGCCGCCTTCGTGGGGCGCGCGGCGGACTGGCCGGACGACGTGATGCTGGAGGGCATGCGCGCGCACTACCCCGCGATCGCCCTGGACGACACGGTACAGGTCATCGAGTTCGCCGCCCCCTAAGCGCGAAGAGGGGCGCCGCCGTCTCCGGAGGCGCCCCTTGGCGGCGTCGTCATGTCCGGCGCCGTCAGCCGTAGATGGCGCGGGCGGCGATGCGGTGCGCGTCGGCGCGGTCGATGTTCAGGTCCAGCGCCACGTCGAGCGGCATGCGCTCGATCTCGGCGACCGTGCGGGCGTAGGCGCGGCGGCGGGCGAGGGACTGCTGGAAGCGGTTTGCGAGTTCGGTCATGTCCAGTCTCCTGGATAGGTGGTTCCGGGCCGGTATCCGGTCCGGGTGCGGCGCCCCGGCCCTCCGTGCTGGAGTGGCCTTCCGGGATCGTCCGTTGCCGCTAACATGGCCATGCCGCGCCGCCGCGCAAGCGAGCCGCGCGCAGGGCCGCCTTGCATTCCGCGCAACGGTCCACCCCTGCGCCCCCAACCCCCCGCGCCTTATGAAGAAAGGGGGCGGCCCGCCTCCGGACCACCCCGTCCCCGCATGTTGCAGCGCAGCATCCCTGGGCGGCAAAGCCTATAAAAGTCGACCCATCGCCACCGCCACGTCCGCCATCCGGTTCGAGAATCCCCATTCGTTGTCGTACCAGGTCAGGATGCGGCACATGCTCCCCTCCATCACCTTGGTCTGATCGGTCGCGAAGATCGACGAGCGCGGATCATGGTTGAAATCCGAGGAGACGAGCTTCTCGTCCGTGTACCCCAGCACGCCCTTCAGCGGCCCGTCCGACGCCGCCGCCCGGATCACGTCGTTGATCTCCTCCACCGAGGTGCCGCGCGCCGCCTCGAACGTGAGGTCCACGACCGACACGTTCGGCGTCGGCACCCGGATCGCCACCCCGTCGAGCTTGCCGTCGAGCTCCGGCAGGACGAGCCCCACCGCCTTCGCCGCCCCGGTCGAGGTCGGGATCATAGAGAGCGCCGCCGCCCGCGCCCGGTAGAGGTCCTTGTGCATCGTGTCGAGCGTCGGCTGGTCGCCCGTGTAGCTGTGGATCGTGGTCATGAACCCCCTGGCGATCCCGATGGAGTCGTTCAGGACCTTGGCCACCGGCGCCAGGCAGTTCGTCGTGCACGACGCGTTCGACACGATCACGTCCTGCGCCGTCAGGTCCTGATGGTTCACCCCGTACACCACCGTCCGGTCCGCGCCCTTGCCCGGCGCGGAGATCAGCACGCGCGACGAGCCGTTCTCCAGATGCGCCTCGCACGCCTCCTTGGAGGTGAAGATCCCCGTGCATTCGAGCACGATGTCCACGTCGCCCCAGGGCAGGTCGGCGGGATTGCGCTCCGCCGTGACCCGGATCGGCCCGCGGCCGACGTTGATGCTGTCCGCCCCGGTCGTCACCTCCTGGGGGAAGCGCCCGTGCACGCTGTCATAGCGCAGCAGGTGCGCGTTCGTCTCCACCGGGCCGAGGTCGTTGAGCGCCACCACCTCGATGTCGGTGCGCCCCGATTCCACGATCCCGCGCAGGACGTTGCGCCCGATCCGCCCGAATCCGTTGATCGCTACCTTGACGGCCATCGGCCCCTCCTGCTTTGCATCGCCGCCGCGCTAGCACGCGGGCGCTGGGCGGGGAAGGCGAGCATGGACCGAGGCAGAGACGCCGCCCTCCTCGCCGCGCGCCTCCTCATCGGCGCGCTGTTCGCCGCGGGCGCCGCGCAGAAGGCCGTCGACCCCGCGCCCGCCATGGACCTGCTGATCGGTCGCGGCCTGCCCGCCGCCGTGATCTGGCCGGCCCTGGCGTTCGACGCGGCGGCCTTCGCGGCGCTCGCCGCCGGCCGCGCGGTCACGCCGGTGGCCCTCGCCCTCGCGGCCTATTGCGGCGCGACGAGCGTCTTCCACCTCGTCCCGGACGATCCCTGGCAGATGAGCATCTTCGTCAAGAACTGGGCGATCGCCGGCGGCTGCCTCGCGCTGGCCGTCGCCGGCCCCGGCCGCTGGCGGCTCTAGCGCCCGGCGACCATGTCCTCGAGCGCGTCGCGCTCGGTCAGCGCCTCCTCCAGGCGGTACTTCACGATGTCGCCCAGCGAGACCATCGCGAGGAGCGCGCCGTCCTGCATCACCGGCATGTGCCGGAAGCGTCCTTCCGTCATCCGCTCGAGCACGCGCTGCGCCGTCTCGCCCGCGTCGCAGGTCTGAAGCTTGCGCGTCATCAGCGCCTCGACCGGCTCCTCCAGGACGGCGGCGCCGCGCCGCCCGATCTCGCGGATCACGTCGCGCTCGGAGAGGATGCCGGCCACCGCCCCGTCCTCCTCCCGCACGATCACCGTGCCGATGCGCTTCTCCGAGAGGATGCGCACCGCCTCGGACACGGGCATGTCCGGCGGCACGGTCACGGGGTCCACCCCCGGGCGGTTCTTGAGGATGCGTGCGACTGTCATGGCGGCGGCCCTCCCTTGCGCCACGCTGCGCCCCCGCCCCCGCACCTGTCAACGCCCGCACCTTCCACCCGCCGCCCCGCGGCCCTAGGGTCCGGCCCAAACGGGAGGTCTTTCATGAAGCGCATCGGGCATTGGATCGACGGGTCTATCGTCGAGGGCACGGGTCGCACGGCGGACGTGTTCGACCCCTCCACCGGGGAGGTCCAGGCGCAGGTGGCGCTCGCCTCGACCGCGGAGGTCGACGCCGCCATCGCCGCCGCCGCCCAGGCGCAGCCCACCTGGGCCGCCGTCAACCCGCAGAAGCGCGCCCGCGTCCTGATGGCCCTGGTCGGCCTCCTGAACCGGGACATGGACGCCCTGGCCGAGGCCCTGAGCCGCGAGCACGGCAAGACCCATGTGGACGCCCGCGGCGACGTGCAGCGCGGGCTCGAGGTGATCGAGTTCTGCATCGGCGCGCCCCATCTCCTGAAGGGCGAGTTCACGGACGGCGCCGGCCCCGGCATCGACATGTACTCGATGCGCCAGCCGCTGG
Organism: uncultured Alphaproteobacteria bacterium; assembly: GCA_963833115.1. GTDB lineage: Bacteria > Pseudomonadota > Alphaproteobacteria > Rhodobacterales > Rhodobacteraceae > Hasllibacter. Next base: position 2,258,756 of record CAWHWS010000002.1, read on the forward strand.
GCGTCGTCGCCGGCATCACGCCCTTCAACTTCCCGGCCATGATCCCGCTGTGGAAGATGGGGCCCGCCCTCGCCTGCGGGAACGCGATGATCCTAAAACCCTCCGAGCGCGACCCGTCGGTGCCGATGATGATCGCGGAGCTCGCCCGTGAGGCGGGTCTGCCGGACGGCATCCTGCAGGTCGTGAACGGCGACAAGGAGGCGGTCGACGCCATCCTCGACAGCGAGACGGTCCAGGCCGTCGGCTTCGTCGGCTCCACCCCGATCGCGCAGTACATCTACGAGCGCGCCGCCGCCTCCGGCAAGCGCGCGCAATGCTTCGGCGGCGCCAAGAATCACATGATAATCATGCCCGACGCCGACATGGACCAGGCCGCCGACGCGCTCCTGGGCGCGGGCTACGGCGCCGCGGGCGAGCGCTGCATGGCCATCTCCGTCGCCGTGCCGGTGGGCGACGAGACCGCCGACCGCCTGATCGCGAAGCTCAAGCCCAAGGTCGAGGCCCTCTCCGTCGGCCCCTGGTCGGACGAGGACGCGGATTACGGCCCCGTCGTCACCGCCGCCGCCAAGGCCAGCATCGAGGCGCTGGTCGAGAGCGGCGTCGCCGCCGGCGCCGAGCTCGTCGTCGACGGCCGCGGCATGCGCGCCCCGCAGGGCTACGAGGACGGCTTCTGGGTCGGCCCCCACCTCTTCGACCGCGTGACCCCGGACATGGACATCTACCGGCGCGAGATCTTCGGCCCCGTCCTGTGCACGGTGCGCGCCCAGTCCTACGAGGAGGCGCTGTCCCTCGCGATGGACCACGAATACGGCAACGGCACCGCGATCTTCACCCGCGACGGCGACGCCGCCCGCGACTTCGCCGCTCGCGTCAACGTCGGCATGGTCGGCATCAACGTGCCCATCCCCGTCCCCCTCGCCTACCACTCCTTCGGCGGCTGGAAGCGCTCCGTCTTCGGCGACCTGAACCAGCACGGCACCGACGCGTTCCGCTTCTACACCCGGACCAAGACCGTCACCGCCCGCTGGCCCTCCGGCATCAAGGAGGGCGGCGAGTTCTCCATCCCGGTGATGGAGTGAGCGTCCGGGCGGCCCGTCACCGGGCCGCCCCTCCACCCGGCGGGATCAGCGCCGGCGCCGCATCGCGCCCATCGCGCCCATCGCGCCCAGCAGGAGCAGGCCGGCCGCCGGCACCGGGACCGCCGCCACGTCGACCGTGATCGATGCCAGCTTCCACTCGTCGTCCGCGTCGGTCGCGCCCAGGGCGAAGATCCGCGAGGTCAGCATATCGGAGGAGAAGTCGACGAGCGCCACGTTCGACGCGCTCGAGCCCGTCCCGGAGAAGCCGAGGCCCCGGCGCACGTTCGGCCCCGCCCTGCCGTCGAGCAGGAACACCTCCACGTGGTCGTTCGCGTCGGCGTAGCTGAACGTCGCGCCGAGCAGGGTGACCTCCCTGCCGAAACGCAGCGCGACCGCGTTGTTGTCGCCGGAGCCGTCGACCTTGTGGTCGCCGTCGCCATGGTCGCGGACGCCGAGGCCGGTGCTCCAATGGCCGAGCGTCCGGTGCTGACCGCTCAGGTGGTAGCCGTCGTCGTAGACCAGCGGCAGGACGTCGACCGTCAGGCCGCCCTGCGCGAAGCTCAGGGAGGCGGTCTGCGTGCCCCTCCCGCCGGTGAAGTCGAAGGTCACGGGCGCGGCCTGCGCGATCCCGGCGGCGCCGCACAGGAGGGCCGCGGCGATGGTGAGGATCTTCATGTCTGGTCCTACTCGTGTTCGGGGGACCTGCCCGGTCCCGTGTCGCCCTTGCGCAGGACCCCACCTGCAGGGCGAACTTGACCATTATGTGCCGATACGGCCCCGATCCGCGAACGGGCCGTTTCCGATCGGGCACCGACCTGCCGCCGGCGGCCTTGGCGCCGCACCGCCATGCGGATACCGTGGCCGCCCGACGCCGCCCCGGAGGCTCCCATGGACTTCGCCCTCTCCGAGGAGCAGCGCGCCATCCTCGACACGGCCCGCGCCGTCGGCGCGACGCGCATCGCCCCCCACGCCCGCGACTGGGAGGCGCAGGGCACCATCCCGCGCGCGCTCTGGCCCCACCTCGCGGGGCTCGGCTTCGGCGGCCTCTACGTCTCCGAGGCCTCTGGCGGCACCGGCCTCACCCGCCTCGACGCCACGCTCGTCTTCGAGGGGTTGTCCGAATCCTGCGCCTCGGTCGCCTCCTTCCTCTCGATCCACAACATGGTCGCGGCGATGATCGACCGGCACGGCTCGCAGGAGCTGCGCGCCCGCGTCCTCCCCCGCGCCCTGACCATGGACGCCATCCTCTCCTACTGCCTGACCGAGCCCGCCTCCGGCTCCGACGCCGCCGCCCTGCGCACCAAGGCCCCCCGCACGAATGACGGCTTCGAGCTCACCGGCACCAAGGCCTTCATCTCCGGCGCCGGCTACTCGGACGCCTACGTCGTCATGGCCCGCACCGGCGGGGACGGCCCGAAGGGCATCAGCGCGATCTTGGTCGAGGCGGACGCCCCCGGCCTCTCCTTCGGCGCCCTCGAGGACAAGATGGGCTGGCGCTCACAGCCCACCCGCCAGGTCCAGCTCGACGCTTGCCGCGTCCCCGCCGCCAACCTCCTGGGCGACGAGGGCCAGGGCTTCCGCTACGCCATGCAGGGCCTCGACGGCGGCCGCCTGAACATCGCTGCCTGCTCGCTCGGCGCCGCGCAGAACGCGCTCGACCGCACGCTGGCCTACATGAAGGAACGCACCGCCTTCGGGAAATCCCTGAGCGACTTCCAGGCCCTCCAGTTCCGCCTCGCCGAGATGGAGATCGAGCTCCAATCCGCCCGCACCTTCCTGCGCCAGGCCGCCTGGATGCTCGACGAGGGCCGCCCGGAGGCGACGAAGTTCTGCGCCATGGCCAAGCTCCGCGTGACCGAGGCCGGCTCCCGCGTCGCCGACCAGTGCCTCCAGCTCCACGGCGGCTACGGCTACCTCGCCGATTACGGGATCGAGAAGATCGTGCGCGACCTGCGCGTCCACCAGATCCTCGAAGGCACCAACGAGATCATGCGCCTCATCACCGCCCGCCAGATGCTCGCCTCATGAGGGTCTTGGACCCCCGGGTCTCGGACCCACGGGTCCCGGACCCCCGGGCCTCGGACCCCCGGGCCTCGGACCCCCGGGCCTCGGACCCCCGGCGCCCGGACGCGCGGGGCTCGGAACCGCCACCCCCCGGCGCCGCGCGGCCGGGCGCGGGCGCCTCGCCGGGCGCCACCCGCCGCGGCGCCCTCGGCGGCGGGCTCGCCCTCGCCGGCGCCGCGGCCGGCTTCGCCTGGCTCTCCCGCGAGGGCCTCTCCTTCGGCGCCCCCCGCTTCGAGCCCGTCCCCGGCCTCCCCGGCCTGCGCCGCCTCGCCGGCGAGGGGCGGATCACCGGCCTGCCCGCCGCCACCATCGGCCTCGGCGGCTCCGGCCCGGTCCTGCCGCGGGCCGCGCGGGCCGCCGCGCGCGCCCGGATCGCCGCCGACCCCCTCGCCGCGATCCACCCCGCCGGCGCCGGCGATCCGCCCGTGACCTTCTTCACCGCCGGCGGCTGCCCGCTCTGCCCACGCCTGTCCGGGCGGCTCGCCGATCTCGGCCTCGCGCCCGCGCACCGCCCGCTCGCGCTCTTCGGCCCCGCCTCGACCCGCGCCGCCCGCGCCATCGTGGCCGCGGCGCGCCTCGCCGGCCCCTCCGCCGCCGCCCGCCTCCACGACCGCCTCACCGGCACCGCCTTCCGCACGGAGGACCCGTTCATCCTCGCCATCGCCGCCGAGGAGGGACTGGACCCGGACGCCCTCCTCCCCGCCATGGACGCGGCCGATACGGACGCCGCGCTCGCGGCCAACCACGCGCTCTCCTCCGCGCTCGGGCTGCCCGGCACGCCCGCCGTGGTGATCGGGCGCACCCTCGCCATCGGCCTGCCCTCGCGCGGCACGCTCCGCGCCATCCTGGCGCAGGAGTCCGCATGACCGACATCCGCATCGCCCGCGACGGCCGCGCCGGCCGAATCGCCCTGACCCGGCCGGACGCGCTCAACGCCCTGACCTGGCCCATGGTGTCCGCGGTCCACGCCGCGCTGGACGATTGGCGCGACGATCCGTCGGTCGAGCTCGTCCTGATCGAGGGCGAGGGCCGCGCCTTCTGCGCCGGCGGCGACATCCGAGAGATGCACGCCCGCGGCACGGCGCGCGACTTCGACTACGGCCGCCGCTTCTGGGCCGACGAATACCGCATGAACCTCGCCCTCGCGCGCTTCCCCAAGCCGGTCGCCGCCTTCCTGCACGGCGCCGTGATGGGCGGCGGCGTCGGCCTCGGCTGCCACGCCGCGCACCGGATCGTCGACGCGTCCACCCGCGTCGCCATGCCGGAATGCGCCATCGGCCTGGTGCCCGACGTCGGCGGCTCGCACCTCCTGGCCCGCGCGCCGGGGCGCCTGGGCGAGTATCTGGGCCTCACCGCCGCCCGGATGCACGCGGCGGACGCGATCCACGCGGGCTTCGCCGACGCCTTCGTGCCGGACGGCTGGGACGCCCTGAAGGCCGCCCTGTGCGCCACCGGCGACCCCGCCGCCATCGCGGACGCCGCGGCCGATCCCGGCCCGAGCGCCCTGGCCGCCCTGGCCGGATTCGCGGCCGCCCGGTTCGGCGCCCCGGAACTGCCCGCGCTCCTCGCCGCGCTCGACGCCTCCGGCGCCCCCGAGGCCGCGGCCGCGCGCGCCGCCATCGCCGAGGTCTCCCCCCTCTCCGCCGCGATCACGCTCGAGCTCGTCCGCCGCTCGCGCGCCGACGGCACCCTGCCCGGCGCCATGACCCTGGAGTACCGCGCGACCTCCCGCGCCTCCGAGCACGGCGATTTCGTCGAGGGCATCCGCGCCCTCATCGTCGACAAGGACGGCGCCCCCGAATGGCGCTACCGCACGGCATGGGACGTCCCGCCCGCGCTGGTGGAGGAGATGCTCTCCCCGCCACCGGGCGGCGACGTGGACCTGGGCTCGGAGAGGAGACCGCAATGAAGATCGGCTTCATCGGCCTCGGCAACATGGGCCGTCCCATGGCCGAGGCCCTCGTCGCCGCCGGGCACGAAGTCCGCGGCTTCGACGCGCATCCCATGCGCATGGATTGTGCATGGGCCGTGCATGACCTGCGCACGGCCATCTCGGGCGCCGAGATCGTGATCACCATGCTCCCCTCCGGCCCCGTCCTGCGCGAGGTCGCGGCCGAGGCGATCCCGCTGATGTCCCCCGGATCGGTCCTGCTCGACTGCTCCACCGTCGACGTGGAGAGCGCCCGCGCCACCGCCGCGCAGGCCGAGGCCGCCGGCCTCATGGCCCTCGACGCGCCGGTCTCCGGCGGCACCGCGGGCGCGGCCGCCGGCACCCTGACCTTCATGGTCGGCGGCCCTGCGGAGGGGTTGAAGATCGCCGCGCAAGCCCTTGACGTCATGGGCGGACGGACGGTCCACTGCGGCGATGCCGGCGCCGGGCAGGCCGCCAAGATCTGCAACAACATGATCCTCGGCATCACCATGGCCGGCACCTGCGAGGCCATCGCCCTCGCCGATGCGCTCGGCCTGGACCGGCAGGCCCTCTACGACGTGGTCAGCACCTCCTCGGGCCAGTCCTGGTCCATGACCACCTACTGCCCCGCCCCCGGCATCGGCCCGACCAGCCCCGCCGATCGCGACTACGCCCCGGGCTTCGCCGCCGCCCTGATGCTCAAGGACCTGCGTCTCTCCCAGCAAGCCTCCGATATCACAGGCGCCGAGACCCCGATGGGCGCCGCCGCCACGAGGATCTACGAGACGTTCGCCGAAGAGGAGGGCCACGGCGCCCGTGACTTCTCGGCCCTCCTTCCTCGCCTCGTCGAGCGCCGGAAGAAAGGGCCGGGCTCGGGGAGCTGAAGCCCCCCTCGCCCGGCCCTGCGAGGGGCGCTGCCCCTCCCGCTCCCCGGGATATTTGCGTCAAGATGAGAGGGCAGCAGAAGACGTCGGACCCGCCCCCTCATCTTGATCCAAGTATCCCCGCCGGAGGCGCACCTCCGTCCGGAACGCTCCCGTCCGAACGACGCCCCCGCCAGCGCAGCGGCCGCGCCGACGTCGCGCAGCGACGAGGCGCCCGGCCCAACCCTCGCAGGCCGCAAGGCCGAGAGGGGCGGGAGCCAGCGATCAGCCCCGTGCGCGCCCGAGGACCGCCCAGGCGGCCGGGACCAGGATCGCGGCCAAAGTGAGCTTCATAGCGTCGCCCAGGAGGAACGGCGTCAGCCCCCAGGCCAGCGTCTGCGACCAGCTCTCGGCGAACTGGCGCAGCCATAGGAGCCCCGGCGCGTAGATCATCGCCGAGGCGACCAGCATCCCCGCGCCGATCGACCAGGCATTGCGGTCCCAGCCCCGCCGGGCCGCGACGCCCAGGGTCATGACCGCCAGGAGGTAGCCTATCAGGTAGCCGCCCGTCCCGCCGGCCATGTACGCGATCCCGGCGTTCAACGCGGACGAGGACGTGAACACGTCGTAGCCCGCCGCGCCCACCAGCAGGTAGAGCGCCATGGTCGCCAGCCCGAGCCGCGCGCCGTAGCCCGCGCCGATCAGCAGGACGGCGAAGGTCTGCATCGTCACCGGCACCGGCGACGGCCAGATCGGCACCTTCACCTTCGCCAGCACCGCCATCGCCGCCACGCCGATCACCACGGCCGCGGCGCGCTTGGCCCAGAGGGCGGCGCCCTCGTCCGCGCCGATCCGGTCGATCAGCACCTCGTTCCCGGTCCTTGCCGCCATCGCTCGTCTCCCGCTGCCTTCCCCATCGATGCCCCGGCGCGGCCCGCGCCGCAAGCGCCCCTAGAGGCCCGGGCGCGAATGGACCGTCGTTATCGTGTAATCCTTGGCCGGCCCGCGCACCTCCCAGACCGCTTCCCAGCGACCCGAAGCGAGCCCGTCGAACCGGTAGCGCACGACGTAGACGTCCGGCCCGCAGAGGTGCCGAGCCGACGGCGTCCGCCCCGGACCCACCCGGTGGAACGCCCGCCCATCGGCGAATCGCACCTCCAGTCCGGGCCGCCACAGATAGGTGCGGCGCGCCGTCATCTCCCGCCCGGCGAAGCGCAGGACCCCATCCTCGACCTGGCGCAGGCCGCACCCGTCGGCCTCGAAATCGCAGGTGCCCGCGAGCGTCCCCTCCGCGCCGTCGGCGTGCACGATCCGCCGGTCCATCCGCCATCGGCCGGCCAGGTCCGCCAGCGCCAGCCGCCACTCGGCCATCGCGCGCTCCCGTTGCCGCCCCGCCGCGGCCGGCATAGACCCCGCCGGCCCCCCAGCGCCATCCGGAGACCGCGATGATCCCCCGCTATTCCCGCCCCGAGATGACCGCAATCTGGTCCCCCGAGGCGAAGTTCCGCATCTGGTTCGAGATCGAGGCCCATGCCGGGGACGCCATGGCCGCCGCGGGCACCATCCCCGCCGAGAACGCCGCCGCGGTCTGGGCCGCGAAGGACGCGGAGTTCGACATCGCCCGCATCGACCAGATCGAGGCCGTCACGAAGCACGACGTCATCGCCTTCCTCACCCACCTCGCGGAGATCGTGGGCGCGGACGAGGCGCGCTTCGTCCACCAGGGCCTGACCTCCTCGGACGTGCTCGACACCACGCTGTCGGTCCAGCTCGCCCGCGCCGCGGACATCCTGATCGCGGACGTGGACGCGCTCCTTGCCGCGCTCGAGCGCCGGGCGCGCGAGTCCAGGGACATGCCCGCCATCGGCCGCAGCCACGGCATCCATGCCGAGCCCCTGACCATGGGCCTCAAGTTCGCGCGCTTCCACGCCGAGTTCCAGCGCGCCAGGCGCCGCCTCGTCGCCGCCCGCGAGGAGATCGCCACCGGCGCCATCTCCGGCGCGGTCGGCACCTTCGCCAACGTCGACCCGGCGGTGGAGGCCCATGTCTGCGCCGCCATGGGACTGACCCCCGAGCCGATCAGCACCCAGGTCATCCCCCGCGACCGGCACGCTACGTTCTTCGCCACCCTCGGCGTGATCGCCAGCAGCGTCGAGAACGTGGCGACCGAGATACGCCACCTCCAGCGCACCGAGGTCCGCGAGGTCGAGGAGCGCTTCGCAGCCGGGCAGAAGGGCTCCTCGGCGATGCCGCACAAGCGTAACCCCGTCCTGACCGAGAACCTCACGGGCCTGGCGCGGCTCGTGCGCATGGCGGTCGTGCCGGCGATGGAGAACGTCGCCCTCTGGCACGAGCGCGACATCTCCCACTCCTCCGTCGAGCGCGCGATCGGGCCCGACGCCACGATCACGCTCGACTTCGCCCTCGCGCGACTGACCTCCGTGATCGACGGGCTCGTCCTCTATCCCGATGCGATGCAGGCCAATCTCGACCGGATGCGCGGGCTGGTGCACTCGCAGCGCGTGCTCCTCGCGCTCACGCAGGCGGGGGTGAGCCGGGAGGACGCCTACGCCATGGTCCAGCGCGCCGCGATGCGCGTGTGGGATGACGGGATCGGCTTTCGCGAGGCCCTGACGGGTGATGCCGGCGTCGTCGGGGCCCTCGGTGCGGAGGGCATCGACGCCTGCCTCGACCTCGCCCACCATCTCCGCCACGTGGACGCGATCTTCGCCCGCGTCTTCGGCGATCCGCCGAGCTGAGCGCCCGCGACGCCCCGCCGCGCTTGCCCTTCGGGCAGCCGCCGCTACGTTTGACCCACCCAGCCACAGGAGACGACGCCATGAAGACCGCCTTCTTCGCCGCCATCCTCGCCGCCGCCCCCTTCGCCGCGAGCGCGATGGGCTGCAACTACGGCGCCAGCGCCTCGGCCGCGATCACCTGCGCGCCGGGCACCGTGCTCGACGCCGAGACGAACACCTGCGTCGCCGAGATCATCGGCTGATCCACCGGGCGGCGCGCCAGCGCCGCCCGCACGATCAAACCGCGGCGCGTCCGCGCCGCCCGCATGATCAAACGGCGGCGCGTCGGCGCTGCCCGCATGATTGAAACGCGGCGCATCGGCGCCGCCCGCCCGGTTGAACCGCGGCGCGTCGGCGCCGCCCGCCGTGCGCGGCTTGGCGCGGGCGCCCGAACGTCTATGGTGCCGCGCAACCTCGTTCCCCGGAGCCGCCGCAATGAAACTCGCCTTCCCCCTCCTCCTCGCCCTGCCCGGGCTCGCCTTCGCCGCCGGAAGCTCCGACACGCCGCCGAAGCCGACGCCCACGACGGCGCAATGCGCGGAGGGGCGAGTCTACGACGCCGAGCGCGGCGGCTGCGTGCTGATCGAACAGTCGCTCCTGGACGACGACGCCCTCTTCGACGCGGCGCGCGAGCTCGCCTATGCCGGGCGCATCGCGGACGCGGGCACGGCCCTCTCGATGATGTCCGACCAGGACGAGGGCCGCGTGCTCACTTATCGCGGCTTCGCGGCTCGCTCCGCGGGCGACATGGACACGGCGATGGGCTTCTACCGCGCCGCCCTGGCGCGCGATCCGGCCAACCACGCGGCGCGGTCCTACATGGCGCAGGGCATGCTCGCCGCCGGTGACCTGGACGGCGCGCGCGCCGAGCTGCGCGAGATCCGCGCCCGCGGCGGGCGTGGCGAGTGGCCGGAGGTCTCCCTCCGCCTCGCCATCGAACGCGGGCGCGGCTTCTCCTACTAGGCCGCCGGCCCGGGGCTCCCGGCCATGAGCCGCCGCTCCGCCGCCCTCGACGGGGCCGTCGACCTCGGGGCGCGCGGCCTGATCCGCGCGCTGCGCGCCCTGCCCTACGAGCGGCGCGTTCCGGCCATGGGCGCCCTGACGGCGGGCGTGCTGTCGCGCCCTCTGGGGTGGCGGGCGCGGATCGAGGCGAACCTCGACCACGCCTGGCCGGACGCGCCCGAGGATCTCCGCGCGCGCATCGTGCGCGGCGCCGCCGACAATGCCGGGCGCGCCATCATCGAGATGTATTCCGGAGAGGCGTTCCTGAGCCGGGTGCGAGACCTGCCCATCGGCGGGCCGGGCGCGGCGGCGATGGCCGAGGCGCGCGACGCGGGGCGCCCGATCGTGCTCGTCCCGGGCCATTTCGGCAACTACAACGCCGCGCGCGCCTCGCTCACGGGCGCGGGATACCGGCTCGGCGCGCTCTACCGCCCGATGCGCAACGAGGCGTTCAACGCCCATTACGTCGCCGCGATGGAGGCGATGGGCGGCGCCCTCTTCCCGCGCGGGCGCGCGGGGCTCGGCGGCATCCTCAAGCATCTGCGCGGCGGCGGGATGCTCGCGATCTTCGCCGATCTGCACGTCGGCGCGGGCGCGCCCCTGACCTTCTTCGGCCGCCGCGCGATGACGACGACCACGCCCGCCGACCTCGCGGCGCGCTTCGACGCGCTCCTGATCCCCTGCTACGCGATCCGCCGCCCGGACGGCCTGCGCTTCGACATCGAGGTCGCGCCGCCGATCCCGCCGGGCCCGCCGGAGGCGCGCATGCAGGCGGTGAACGACGACCTCGAGCGGCAGGTCCGCGCCCGCCCGGAGCAATGGTTCTGGGTCCACCGCCGCTGGCGTCCCGAGGCCCCCTGACGGGTCAGTCGATCCTGGCCGCGGCCAGCACCGCGCCAGGCCCGGGCCGCTGGAGGAGGACCGCGACGGGCCCCTCGGCCGGCGCCTCCGCGGTGACGTCGAGCGGCGCGGCGCCGTCCCAGGTGCCGATCCGGCGCAGGGCGGTGACGACGTTGGCGTACTCCAGCATGTGGCCCGCGTTCTCGCCCGAGAGGACCGAGACCGTGCGCCCCGGATGGTAGGTCACCAGGATCAGGTCGGCCTCCCCGCCGGGCCAACGCCGCGCCTCGCCGCGCACGCGCACCCTCTCGCCGCTGCGGCCGAGCGCCAGGACGGCGACCACGGGCGCGTCCGCATGGCGTTCGATCGCGCGCGCGATCGAGCGCCGATCGTGCCCGACGAGCCTCTCGCTGCCGGCCACGATCATCTGCGGGGTGTAGATCATCCGGTCCCCGGCGGCATGGGCATAGGCCTTCTGCCGGCGGGTGTGGGCGGGGTCGGCGAAGGCGTCGCGCCAGCCGATATAGTCCCAGTAGTCCACGTGCAGGCCCAGGGCGATCACGTCCGGCCGGGCGGCGAGCTCGGCCAGGAGGGCGTCCGCCGGCGGGCAGGACGAGCAGCCCTGCGAGGTGAAGAGCTCGACGACCACGGGTGCGGGCGCCTCGGCGCGGGAGGCGCCGCCGACGATGGCCAGCGCGAGCGCCGCCGCCGCCCCTGCGCGCCGCAGCGCCCGTCTCGTCCCGATCATCGCGTCCACCCCCCGGCCGTCGATGCGGCCCCCCCGGCCTACCGTCAAGCCGGGCCGCCCGCCAATCAAGTGCCCGCGAGACGCGCCCGGGGAGCGGCGACTTGCCCCGGACCCCGCCCTGCGGCAATGCGTTGTGGCACGGGCGACGCACGAGGGAGAGCGCGATGACGGTTCAGGTCGGTCAGGATACCAACGGCACGCGGCGCACGCTCTCGGTGAGCGGGCGGGATTACGCGTATTACTCCATCCCCGCCGCGCAGGAGGCGGGCCTCGGCGATTTCGACCGGCTGCCCGCCGCGCTCAAGGTCGTGCTGGAGAACATGCTGCGCTTCGAGGACGGCCGCACCGTCACCACGGACGACATCCGCGCCTTCGCGCAGTGGGCGTCGAGCGGCGGGCGCAACCCGCGCGAGATCGCCTACCGGCCCGCGCGCGTCCTGATGCAGGACTTCACCGGGGTGCCCGCGGTCGTGGATCTGGCGGCGATGCGCGACGGGATCGTCGCCCTGGGCGGAGACGCCGAGCGCATCAACCCTCTGAGCCCGGTCGACCTCGTGATCGACCACTCGGTGATGATCGACGAGTACGGCAACCCCCGCGCGTTCCAGCACAATGTCGACCGCGAGTACGAGCGCAACATGGAGCGCTACACCTTCCTCAAATGGGGCCAGTCCGCCTTCGACAACTTCCGCGTCGTCCCGCCCGGCACCGGGATCTGCCATCAGGTGAACCTCGAATACCTGGCCAAGACCGTCTGGTCGGACACCGACCAGTCCGGTGCCGCGATCGCGTACCCCGACACGCTCGTGGGCACGGATTCGCACACCACGATGGTCAACGGCGCGGCCGTCCTCGGCTGGGGCGTGGGCGGGATCGAGGCCGAGGCCGCGATGCTGGGCCAGCCGATCTCCATGCTCATCCCCGAAGTCGTCGGCTTCAAGCTCACCGGCGAGATGCCCGAGGGCACGACCGCGACCGACCTCGTCCTCAAGGTGGTCGAGCTGCTGCGCGCCAAGGGCGTCGTGGGCAAGTTCGTGGAGTTCTACGGCGACGGGCTCGACCGTCTGCCCCTCGCCGACCGCGCCACGATCGGCAACATGGCCCCCGAATACGGCGCCACCTGCGGCTTCTTCCCCATCGACGACGAGACGCTGCGCTACCTACGCATGTCGGGCCGCGAGGAGGAGACGCTGGCCCTCGTGGAGGCCTACGCCAAGGCCAACGGCATGTGGCGCGGGCCGGATTACGAGCCCGTCTACACCGACACGCTCGGCCTCGACATGAGCACCGTGGTGCCCGCGATCTCGGGGCCGAAGCGCCCGCAGGACCACATCGCCCTGACCGAGGCGGCGCCGGCCTTCGCGCAATACGTGCGCGGCATCCGCGAGGGCAAGGACGGCTCCGCCCGCGCCGAGATCCGCTGGGAGGGAGAGGGCGGGCAGCCCGAGCCGGCCGACATCCCCGGCGACGAGGGCCACCACGTGCGCGGCTACGTCCCCGTGCCCGGCGGCAAGCCCTATCAGCTCCATGACGGGTCCATCGTGATCGCCTCGATCACGTCGTGCACCAACACGTCGAACCCCTACGTGATGATCGGTGCCGGGCTGGTGGCGCGCAAGGCGCGCGCGCTGGGCCTGGGCCGCAAGCCCTGGGTCAAGACCTCGCTGGCGCCGGGCAGCCAGGTCGTCAGCGCCTATCTCGAGGCGGCCGAGCTGCAGGAGGACCTCGACGCGATCGGGTTCAACCTCGTCGGCTACGGCTGCACCACCTGCATCGGCAACTCCGGCCCGCTGGACCCGGCCATCTCGAAGGCAATCGCCGACTACGACCTGATCGGCGTCTCCGTCCTCTCGGGCAACCGCAACTTCGAGGGGCGCATCTCCCCTGACGTGCGCGCCAACTACCTCGCCTCTCCGCCGCTCGTGGTGGCCTACGCGCTCGTGGGCGACATGAACGTGGACATCACGACCGAGCCGCTCGGGCAGGACCGGGACGGCAACGACGTGTTCCTGCGCGACATCTGGCCCTCGCAGGCCGAGATCGCCGAGCTGGTCGAGGCCACCGTCACCCGCGAGGCGTTCCAGTCCAAATACGCCAACGTCTTCGAGGGCGACGAGAAGTGGCAGGGCGTGGAGACGACCGACAGCCTGACCTACGACTGGCCCGCGAGCTCGACCTACGTGCAGAACCCGCCCTACTTCAAGGACATGGACCCGAACCCCGGGCTCATCTCGGACGTGACCGGCGCGCGCGTCCTGGCCGTGCTGGGCGACATGGTGACGACCGACCACATCTCCCCGGCCGGCTCGTTCAAGGAGAGCACGCCGGCGGGCGGCTACCTCGTCGACCGGCAGGTCGCGCCGCGCGAGTTCAACTCCTACGGCTCGCGGCGCGGCAACCACGAGGTGATGATGCGCGGCACCTTCGCCAACATCCGCATCCGCAACGAGATGCTGGACGGCGTCGAGGGCGGCTACACCCTCGGGCCGGACGGCGGCCAGATGTCGATCTTCGACGCCGCCATGGCGCATCAGGAGAACGGCACCCCCCTCGTCATCGTCGCCGGCGAGCAGTACGGCGCCGGCTCGTCGCGCGACTGGGCCGCAAAGGGCACCGCCCTCCTCGGGGTGAAGGCCGTGATCGCCGAGAGCTTCGAGCGCATCCACCGCTCCAACCTCGTCGGGATGGGCGTGATCCCGTTCGAGTTCACGGGCGGCGACACGCGCGCCTCCCTGAAGATCACCGGGCAGGAGACGTTCGACATCGCCGGCCTCTCCTCGGAGGACCTGCGCCCGCTCCAGGACGTAACGGCGACGATCACCTACCCGGACGGCACCGCCAAGGAGATCACCCTGCGCTGCCGCATCGATACCGAGGTGGAGATCGACTACATCCGCAACGGCGGCGTCCTGCACTACGTGCTGCGCAACCTCGCCAAGGCGGCCTGAGGGCGGATCGGCCGCGCCCCCCGGGCGCGGCCGATCGTCTCCGAACCGGCACCGGGCTGTTTCCCGGAACGGGGATTATCGCCCCGATCCCACGACGATAGCGATGACTTCGAGGCAACTTTCACTCGAAGGATAATCATCTCCATGCGTCACACCCTCGCCGCCATCCTGCTCGCCGGCTCCGCCCTTCCGGCCCTCGCAGGCACCCTCGCCCCCGTCGCCGGGCTCGACGACGCCGGCTTCGACGCCCTGTGCGGGTCGGCCGGCAACGTCGCTGCCTGCGAGCGCGGCGTCGCCGAGATCCGGGGCGGCAACGGCGCCGCCAACGGCGATCTCGAGTACACGATCCGCCAGGGCTTCGACGGCTTCGCCGGCCCGGCCGGGCAGCTCGCCATCATGCCGGGCAGCGCCTTCGACTTCCTGATCGATTATGACGGCATGGGCCTCCTGTCCTTCACCGTCGACGGCAACACCGCGCAGACGCAGGCGGTCGACTTCTCCGCGGTGAACGCCCTCTACGTCCGCACCAGCAACTCGGACGGCTCGTTCTCGCTGACCAACCTCGTGCTGAACGGCATGGCTACGGGCGACATCACCGCGTCCGGCAAGGCCTATTCCGTGTCGACCGATCTCGACTTCCAGTCGGCGTTCACGATCTCGGGCACGAGCAACTTCGCCGACGGCATCATCAACAGCGGCCCAAACAAGAACAACGGCTCGCGCCTCGCGACCCAGTTCAAGTTCGTGGAGGTCGCGCCGATCCCGGTGCCGGCCGCGGGCATCCTGCTCGTCGCGGCGCTCGGCGGCCTGGGCGCCATGCGCCGCGCCAAGCGCACCTGAGTCCGGCGATCGACCGAGGGGGGCGCGGCTTCGGCCGCGCCCTTCTCACGTCCGGGGGCCAGCCTCCTCCGCCGCGAGCCGCCGCCGCGCCCGCCGGGCCGACAGGACCGAGGCCAGGACCAGCCCCCCGATGAGCGCCGCGGACGCGCCATAGGCCAGCAGCACCTCGGCCGCGTAGCGCCCCAGGTCGGGCATCACGCCATCCGCGCGCGCAGCATCACCGCCCGCGCCCGCCGCTCCATCAGGTGCGTGCGCGTGCGCAGCAGCACCAGCGCCACGAAGAGCGCCACGAACCCCGCCAGGCACACCACCAGGGGCAGCCAGAACACGTCCGCCACGTTCTCCTCCGCGTCGAGCGAGAGGGACGCGCCCTGGTGCAGCCCCTGGTTCCAGAACAGCACCGCGTAGCGCGACAGCACCGCGAAGACGCTGCCTACGAGGCACAGCACGCTGGTCAGGTCGGCGGCGGCGTCCGGGTCCTCGATCGCCGACCAGAGCGCGATGTAGCCGAGGTAGAAGAGCGCCAGCACCAGGAACGAGGTCAGGCGCGGGTCCCAGACCCACCAGGTGCCCCACATCGGCTGCCCCCAGATCGCGCCGGTGACGAGGCCGACCACCGTCATGATGAGCCCGACCGGCGCCGCCGCCCGCGCGGCCAGCGCGCTGACATGGTGCCGCCGGATCAGCCAGATCAGCGAGCACACCAGCATCATGAACCAGGCGTTGATCGCGACGAAGGCGCTGGGCACGTGGAGGTAGATGATCTTCACCGTCGATCCCATCCGGAAGTCGTCCGGCGTGAGGAAGAACCCCCAGAGGAGGCCGATCCCGATCAGGGCCCCGGCCGCGCCCCACGCCCAGGGCAGCACGCGGCCAGACAGGCGCATGAACCGGACCGGATTGGCGAAGTCCCATATCGACATGGCGCTCAGGTAGTCCCGCGCCGCGGCGAGGGTCCAGCGCCTCACCGCAAGTTCACCCGCAGCGCGGCCGCCGCGGCGAAGGGCAGGAGCGCGGCCGACCCCAGCGTCACTCCCGCCAGGAGCATCAGCGGCGTGCCCGCCTCCGCGCCGCGCGCCGCCCGCCCCGCCGCCTCCGCCCCGAAGATCAGGGTCGGCACGTAGAGCGGCAGCACCAGGAGCGACAGGAGCAGCCCCCCCCGGCGCAGGCCCACGGTGATCGCCGCGCCGAACGTGCCGATCACGCTGAGCGCCGGCGTGCCGATGGCCAGGGACGCCGCGAGCACGGCCATCCCGCCCACCGGCAGGTTGAGGAGCACCCCCAGCGCCGGCGCCGCCAGGGAGAGCGGCAGCCCCGTCACCACCCAGTGCGCCGCCGCCTTGGCCGCGCACACCCCCTCGAGCGGCAGGGGCGCCGTGGCCAGCAGGTCGAGCGTGCCGTCCTCCGCGTCGAGCGCGAAGATGCGATCCAGCGAGAGGAGGCACGACAGGAGCGCGCCGAGCCAGAGCACCCCGGGCGCGATGCGCGACAGCAGGGCCGGGTCCGGCCCGACGGCGAAGGGCGTGAGGATCGCGACGGTCGCGAAGAAGGCCAGCGCGAGGCCGAAGCCCCCGCCCGCCCGGACCGCCAGCCGCAGGTCCCGCAGGAACAGACGCCGCACCTCAGAGCCACCCGGCGGGGGCCGCGGCCCGGTGCGCGGTCAGGTCCAGCGCCCGCCCCCGCGCCATCGGCAGATGGGTGGAGAGCACGGCCGCGCCGCCGGCCGCGAGATGGGCGTCCAGCGCGGCCTCGAAGAGGGCGGACGCGTCCGCGTCGAGGCTCACCGTCGGCTCGTCGAGGAGCCAGAGCGGCCGCCCGGTCGCGATCAGGCGCGCGAGCCCGGCCCGTCGCCGCTGCCCGGCCGAGAGGTCCGCCGCCGCGCGCCGCGCGAGGTTCGCGATCCCGAACGCCGCCATCGCCGGCCCCACGTCGCGCCGGCCGTGGAGCCCGGCCCAGAACGTGAGGTTCTCCTCGACCGTGAGGGCGGATTTGAGGCCGTCGGCATGGCCGGCGAAGGCCGCGGCGTCCTCCGCCATCTCGACCTCGCCCGCACCCGGCGGCTGAAGCCCCGCCAGCGTGCGCAGGAGCGTCGTCTTGCCGATCCCGTTGCGCCCGCGCAGGACGAGCGCCTCCCCGGCGCCGACCGCGAAGGACAGCCCCGCCAGGAGCCCGACCCCCACGCGGGACACGGCGAGCCCGCGGACGCTCAGCACGCCCCCGTTCCCCGTCGGGCGGCCGCCATGTCATGGCGCGCGCGGGGGGCGGCGCCCCTCGCGGCACCGCGCGGGTGGCCCGGCACGGGTCGCGCCGCGCGGTGCCCCTCCCCTTCGGCCGGAGCGATCAGACCGGCAGCAGCGCCGCGGCCACGCGCCGTCCCTCGCCCAGGAGCACGTTGAACGTCCGGCACGCGGCCGGCGTGGCCATCGTCTCGATCCCGATGCCCGCCGCCTCGAGGGCGTCGCGGAAGGCCGGGTCGGGATGGGCGATCTCGGGGCCCGTGCCATGCAGCAGGACGTCGATCTCCGCCGCCGCGGCGAGGATCGGCGCGGGGTCCGCCGCGGTCCAGGAGGCGGGCCCAGAGGGCAGGACGAGCACCGCGCCCTCCCAGACCGCGCCGCCGACGCGCACGTAACCGGCGCCGTAGCCGTCGATCGGCCGGCCGCCGGAATAGGTGACTTCGTTGAGCTTCATGGCGGCGGACCTAGCGCGCGCGCGCCGGAACGGCCAGGGCGGACGCATCCGCCGCCCATCCCCTCGGCAGGGCCGCCGAGCACGGCCTCACCCAGGCGCGCGGGACGGCCCGGTGCCGCGCGCCGGAGGCGAGCCCCGCCTCCGCCGCTCCCGCGATCCCCCGGCGCGCCGCCCCGCCGCGCGCGCCTCAGGCATCGACGTCGGCGAACTGCCCGCCGGGCTTGGCGCCGGTCTCCTTGTCGCGGTCGACGCCGAGGAAGAGCACCACGTTCTTGGCCACGAAGACCGAGGAGTAGGTCCCGACGATCACGCCCCAGGTGATCGCGAACACGAAGCCGCGGATCACGTCGCCGCCCAGCGCCAGCAGCGCGATCAGCGCCAGCAGCGTCGTGCCCGAGGTCATCACCGTCCGGCTCAGCGTCTCGTTCACCGAGAGGTTCATCACGTCCCGCAGCGGCGTCTTCTTGTACTTGATGAGGTTCTCCCGCAGGCGGTCGAAGATCACCACGGTGTCGTTGATCGAGTAGCCGATGATCGTCAGGATCGCCGCGATCGTGGCGAGGTCGAACCGGATCTGCAGCGCCGAGAAGATGCCGATCGTCAGGATCACGTCGTGGAAGAGCGCGGCCACCGCGCCGACGCTGAACTGCCATTCGAAGCGCAGCCAGATGTAGATCAGGATCGCCAGCAGGGCGATGCCGACCGCGATCACCGCCGTGCGGATCAGCTCGCCGGAGACCTTGGGGCCGACGCTCTCGACGGACGGGAACGTGATCGACGGGTCCACCTGCCGCAGCGCCGCCTCCACCCGCGCGACCGTCGCGCCGGAGACCGCCTCGTCGCCGTCCTGCGCCTGGATGCGCACGATGGAGACGTGCTCGTCGGCCGCGAAGGACGGATCGAACACCTCCGAGATGATGACGTCGCCGAGCTCGAGCGGCCCCAGCGCGTCGCGATAGGCGCTCACCTCGACCGGCGCGTTGCTCTGGGTGCGGATCGTGGTGCCGCCCTGGAAGTCGATCCCGAAGTTCAGCCCCACGGCCGCCCAGACGGCGAGCGAGAGCACCATCATCACGACCGACGCGCCGAAGGTCGCCCGCGCGTGGCGGAAGAAGTCGATCTTCGTCTCCCGTGGGACCAGCCGCATCCGCATGTCAGACCTCGATCGTCTTGGGGCGGGCGCGCTCGAACCAGGTCACGATCAGGAGCCGCGTCACGAAGATCGCGGTGAAGATCGAGGTCAGGATGCCGAGGCCCAGCGTGATGGAGAAGCCCCGCACGGGACCGGAGCCGAAGACGAAGAGGATCACCGCGATGAGGAAGGTGGTGACGTTCGCGTCGAGGATCGCCGAGAGCGCGCGCTCGTAGCCGAGCTCGATCGCCCGCGCCGGCCCGCGCGCGGTCTTGAGCTCCTCTCGGATGCGCTCGAACACCAGGACGTTGGCGTCCACCGCCATCCCGATGGTCAGGACGATCCCCGCGATGCCCGGCAGCGTCAGGGTCGCGCCCACGGCCGACAGCAGCCCGAAGATCAGCGCCACGTTGATGACCAGCGCCAAGTTGGCGAAGACGCCGAAGAGCCCGTAGGCCAGGAACATGAAGAGGAGCACGGCCGCGAAGGCTATGAGGCAGGCGACCGTGCCCGCGTCGATGCTGTCCTGGCCGAGCTCCGGCCCGATGGTGCGCTCCTCCAGGAAGGTGAGCTCCGCCGGCAGCGCGCCCGCGCGCAGGAGCACCGCGAGGTTGGTCGATTCCTCCACCGTGAAGTTGCCGGTGATGATGCCGGAGCCGCCGGGGATGTGGCTCTGGATCACCGGGGCGGAGATCACCTCCTCGTCCAGCACGATGGCGAAGGGCGAGCCGATGTTCGCGGCCGTGTAGTCGCCGAAGGCGCGCCCGCCGGCGGGGTTGAAGCGGAAGTTCACCGCCGGCCGGCCGTTCTGATCGAAGGCCGGCTGCGCGTCCGTGAGCTGCTCGCCGGAGACCACCGGGGTCGCGTCGACGCGGTAGTACTCCCCCGGATCGTCCAGGCTGGGCAGCGTCAGCTCGCGGCCCGTGGCCGGCGCCGGCGCGTCCGCGCGCCCGGTCACCGGGTGGAACGTGAGCCGCGCGGTCGTGCCGATCAGGTCCTTGAGCTCCTGCGCCGAGCCGATGCCCGGCACCTGGATGAGGATGCGGTCCTCCCCCTGGCGCTGGATCGTCGGCTCGCGGGTGCCGACCTCGTCCACCCGGCGGCGCACGATCTCCACCGATTGCAGCATGGTGCGCTCGTCGGTGGCCTGCCGCTCGGCCTCCGACAGCGTGATGGTCAGGACGTCGCCCGCGCCGGTGACCTCGATGTCCGAGGCGCCCACGCCGGTGAGGGAGACGACCGGCTCCGCCAGCCCGCGCGCGACCTCCACCGCCCGGGCGATCCCCTCGGGGTCGGAGATGCGCACCCGGAGCGTTCCGTCCGTCGTCGGCAGGCGGCGCACGGTGCCCACGGCGTCCCGCTCGGGGCGCAGCGCGTCGCGCAGCTCCGGCCAGAGCCCGTCCATCCGCGCGGCGTAGACGTCCGTCACCGCGACCTCCGCGAGGAGATGCGCGCCGCCCCGCAGGTCGAGGCCGAGGTTCACGAGGCTCGAGGGCAGGACCGACGGCCAGCCCCCGGCCGCGGCCTCGCCCTCCGGCGTGGTCACGCCGGTCTGCACCGCCAGGGCGCGCGCGTCGTTGGCCTGCTCGACGCGCGAATAGAACAGGTTCGGCAGCGCCGCGAGCAGCCCGAGGGCGACCAGCCCCCAGATCAGGACGCGTTTCCAGGTCTCTATGCGGAGCATGACGGCCCTCCGGTCCGGGGCCCTACGTCGCGGGCTCGGTCTTGCTGACGACCTGCGCGACGGTGGAGCGGACGACCTGCACCTTCACGTTGGGCGCCAGCTCGACCTCGATCTCGGCGTCGTCGTCCTTCACCCGCGTGACCTTGCCGATCAGCCCGCCCTGGGTGACGACCCGGTCGCCGCGGCGCAGGGCGGCGACCATCGCCTGATGCTGCTTCACCTTCTTCTGCTGCGGCCGGATCAGGAGGAAGTACATGATCGCGAAGATCAGGATCAGGGGCACGAAGGAGGTGAAGGCGCTGGCGGCGCCGCCGGCGGACTGCGCGAAGGCGGGGGTGACGAGCATGTGGGGCGTCCCTGTCGATTGATCCGCGGACACTTATGCGGCCCCTCCCCGCGCCGCAAGCCGCCGGGTCCGCCGCGCCCAGGGCCTGCGACGGCGCCTCGCACGGGGGATGCACGGGGGATGCACGACCCGTGCACATCCCATGCGCATGAGCCGTCCGCACCCCCTGGCCATCGCGCGATGCCGCCCCGCCCGCCGCGGGGCCGGAGATCGTCCGGTCGAGCCGGACGATGACGCCTTCGGGGTCCGGCGCCGTCCCCGGACGCAGGCCAGGACCGCCGGCCCGTCATCCTCGGACTCGATCCGAGGATCTCCCGCCGCCGGGCCCGCCCTGCCCCGTCGCGCCTTGCCGCCGGGGCGCGCTCCGGTGCAGGAACGCGGGCGCGAGCCGGAGGACCCCATGCACGACATCAGAGCGATCCGCGACGACCCCGAAGGCTTCGACGCCGCGCTGGCGCGGCGGGGCGATGCGGCGGTCTCGTCGGAAGTCCTGGAAGCCGACCAGACCGGCGCCGATCTGCTGTAGCTAGATCTCGAAGCAATGCTACAATCGCGAAACCAGCATGCCAAAGAGGCCGGGCGGGCGAAGTCCGCCGGTGACGTCGTAGCGTTCGAGGCGATACGCGATACGCAGCAGAAGATTAAGTCGGCAGATCTCTGACCTGAGAATGAGGTCTTTGAGGCCGAAAGACACTTAGCGACCCTTCTTCTGGAACTGCCGAACCTCCCCGATCCCGACGTGCCGAATGGTGCCGCAGAGGAGGACAATGTCGAGCTGCGCCGTCGGGGGGACGTGCCGGAGATGGACGGCGCCCGCGAGCATTTCGACATTCCGGCCGTGACGGCCGCCGCCGGCGGCGGGCCGGGGATGGACTTCGAGACCGCGGCCACGATTTCCGGCGCGCCGCTTCGTCCTCCTGCGCGGGGCGGTGGCGCGGGTGAACCGGGCGCTGGCGCAGTTCATGCTCGACACGCACGTCGCCGAGAACGGGCTGACGGAGGTGGCGCCGCCGGTGCTCGTGACTTCGACGACGCGATGACCGGCACCGACAAGCTGCCGAAGTTCGGGGGCGACAGCTTCCGCACGGAGGACGGGCTCTGGCTCGTGCCGACGGCGGAGGTGCCGCTGACCTACTCGGTCGCGGGCGAGGATCCTCGACACGGGCGCCCTGCCGCAGCGCATGGTGGCGCACACGCTCTGCTTTCGCTCGGAGGCGGGCAGCGCCGGACGGGACACGGCGGGGATGCTGCGCCAGCACCAGTTCGAGAAGGTCGAGATGGTCAGCGTGACCGTGCCGGGACCTCGCGCGGGCGAGTGCGCCGGATGCCGGCGGACGATGCCGAACGGGCCAGAATCACGGAGGGTGACGTCCTGCACGAGGAGGGCGAGTTCCTGAAAAGCCGGCTGGAGCTGGAGCGGATGACGGAGGCCGCCGAGGGCATCCTGGAGCGGCTCGGCCTGCCCTACCGCACCGTCGTGCTGTGCACCGGGGACATGGGCTTCGGCGCCGCGCGCACGCACGACATCGAGGTCTGGCTGCCCGGCCAGGGCACCTATCGCGAGATCAGCTCCTGCTCGACCACCGGCGCGTTCCAGGCGCGGCGGATGAACGCGCGCTACCGCCCCGCGCCGGGCGCCAAGCCGGAGTTCGTGCACACGCTCAACGGCTCGGGCCTCGCGGTCGGGCGCTGCCTGATCGCGGTGCTGGAGAACGGGCAGACCCCGGACGGGGGCGTCGACCTGCCCCCCGTGCTCGGCGGCTGGCTCGGAGGGCGCACGCGGATCACGCCGGAGGGGGCGCTGGTCCGGCCGGATGGCGGCGAAGGCGCCGCATGACCCCGCGCGCCGTCCTTCTCCTGCTCGCGGCGCTGGCCTTCGCGGCGGGGCCGCTCTTCAGCACGTTCGACGGGTTCGACCCGCGCCTCTACCCGGTGCCGCAGGTGGACCCGCCGGCCCAGCCCGAGGGCTGGGCGTTCGCGATCTGGGGGCCGATCTACCTGTGGCTCCTGGCGCATGCGGGCTTCGGCCTGTGGCGCCGGCGGGAGGCGCCCGAATGGGACGCGCCGCGCGGGCCGCTCGCGCTCTCCCTCGCGGTGGGGGCGCCGTGGCTCTGGGTGGCGGGGTTCTCGCCCCTGCTGGCGACGGCGATGATCTGGGTCATGCTCGCCGGGGCGCTGGCGGCGGTCCTGCGGACCACGGCGGCAGCGGATCGGTGGGTCCTGCTGCCCCCCGTCGCCCTCTATGCCGGCTGGCTGACGGCGGCGTCCTGCGTGTCGGTCGCGCTGATGCTGGCGGGCTGGGGCGTCATGGGGGAGGTCGCGGCGGCCTGGCTGGCCCTCGGCCTCGCGCTCGCCGTCGGCGCGGCGGTGCAGTGGCGGCTGGCGCGGGCGCCGGAATACGGCGGCGCGGTGGTCTGGGCCCTGGTCGCGATCGCGGTGGGTGCGCCGGGCGCCCTGGCGCTCGGGGCCTGGGCAGGCGCGGCGGTCATGGCGGCGCTGGCGGTGCGGGCCCTGGCGGCCGAGGTCATGGCCCGGCGGAGCCCGGCCGGAAGCTCCCCCCGCTAGTCGGGCCGGCTCGTCGGGCTGACTCGTCGGGCCGACTCGTCGGGCCGGCTAGTCGGGGCGGCCCTTGCCCAGGTGCTTGCGCAGGCGGGAGGGGGTCGACTTCGTCCGCCCCTTGAACGGGTTCGCGTCCCCCTGCCCGCGCAGGGTCAGGCGGATGGGCGTGCCCGGCATGTCGAAATCCTCCCGCAGGCCGTTGACGAGGTAGCGGCGGTAGCTCTCGGGCACCTGATCGGGGTGGGAGGTCATGACGACGAACCCCGGCGGGCGCGTCTTGGCCTGCGTCGCGTAGCGCATGCGGATGCGGCGGCCGCCCGGCGCCGGGGGCGGGTGCGCCTCCAGCATCTCGGCCAGCCAGCGGTTGAGGGCGGCGGTCGGCACGCGCCGGTTCCAGACGTCGTGCGCGGAGGTGACGGCCGCGTGGAGGCGGTCGATCCCCCGGCCGGTGAGCGCCGAGACGGTGACGAGGGGCGCGCCGCGGAGCTGCGGCAGGAGGCGGGCGAACGCCTCCTTGAGGGCGGCGAGCTTGGCCTGCCGGTCCTCCTCCACGTCCCATTTGTTGACCGCGAGGACGACGGCGCGGCCCTCCCGCTCGGCGAGGTCGGCGAGGCGCAGGTCCTGCTGCTCGAAGGGGATCGCCGCATCGAGGAGGATCACCACCACCTCGGCGAACTTCACCGCGCGCAGGCCGTCGGAGACGGAGAGCTTCTCGAGCTTCTCCTGGACCTTGGCCTTCTTCCTCATCCCGGCGGTGTCGAAGATGCGGATCGGGGTGCCGAGCCAGTCGGCGGCGACGGAGATCGCGTCGCGGGTGATGCCGGCCTCGGGGCCGGTGAGGAGGCGGTCCTCGCCGAGGATGGCGTTGATCAGGGTGGACTTGCCCGCGTTGGGACGGCCGACGACGGCGATCTGGAGCGGGCGCTCGGCCGTGGGGGTGCGGGGGGCGTCCTCGTCCTCCTCCTCGACCGCGACGTCGGTCTCGGGCTCGGGGCTCGCCTCCTCGGCCAGGGCCACGAGCGGGCGGAGCTCGTACATGAGCTCGCCCAGGCCTTCGCCGTGCTCCGCCGAGAGGCGCAGGGGCTCGCCCAGGCCGAGGGACCACGCGTCGATCACGCCCGGATCGGCGGCCGCGCCCTCGGCCTTGTTGGCGCACAGGAGGATCGTCTTGCCGGAGCGGCGCAGCATGTCGGCCAGCATCTGGTCGACCGGGGTGACGCCGGCGCGCGCGTCGACGACGAAGAGGCAGGCGTCGGACATGGCGACGGCGCGCTCGGTCAGGCGGCGCATGCGGCCCTGGAGGCTGTCGTCGGTCGCCTCCTCGAGGCCGGCGGTGTCGATGACGGTGAAGCGGAGGTCGCCGAGGCGGGCGGCCCCCTCTCGCAGGTCGCGGGTCACGCCGGGGGTGTCGTCGACGAGGGCGAGGCGGCGGCCCACCAGGCGGTTGAAGAGCGTGGACTTGCCCACGTTGGGACGGCCGACGATGGCGAGGGTGAAGGACATGCCCGGCCCCTAAGCCCGCCGCCGCCCCCCGGCAATGGGCGGCGCGGCCCTAGCGCAGGGCGTGGAGGCGCCCGTCCTGGCCGGCGACGTACATGACGCCGCCCACGACGATGGGCGCCGCGGCGGCGCCGGAGGGCAGCGCCACCCGCGCCACGGCGGCGCCGGTCGCGGGGTCGAGGGCCCGCAGCGCGCCGTCGGAGGAGGCGATCCAGAGGCGCCCGCCGGCGAGGACGGGCCCGTGATGGGCGAAGATCGACTGGCGCCGGCGCAGGCGCCGCTCCCGGAAATAGGGGAGGTCCGCGGTCCAGAGGGTGGCGCCGGTCGCGGCGTCCAGGCGCACGGCGGTGCCCGCGTCGGTCACGGCGAAGACGGAGCCGGCGGCGGGCCAGACCGGGCCGACCGCCCCCTCCCGCGCCGTCCAGAGGCGGGCGCCGCCCTCGGCGTCCAGGGCGACGATCCGGCCGCCGGCATTGCCCGCGTAGACGCGCGATCCGTCCGCGACGACCGCGCCGGTTATGTCGGTGATGCCGCCATAGGAGGCGCCGAGCCGGGCGCCGGTGACGCGGGCGGTCCAGTCGCGCGTCCCCTGCGCGCGGGAGGCGGCCACGAGGTCGCCGGCGCCGAAGGGGAAGAGGACGCGCCCGCCCGCCACCGCGGGCCCGGCCGGCCCGGTCACGCCGGAGGCGTCGGGGATGCCGTCCACCTGCCATCGCACGCGGCCGGTGCCGGCGTCGAGGGCCCAGCCGAGGCCGTCGCGGCTCACGGCGAAGACGAGCCCGTCCTGGATCGTGGGCGCGCCGGTCGCCGCCGCGCCGAGGCGCTGCGTCCAGGCGGTGGCGCCGGTGACCGCGTCGAGCGCGGTGAGGGTGCCGAAGCCGGACGTGACGAAGAGCCGCCCGCCGCCCAGCGCGAGACCGCCGCCGGAGGCCTGGCCGGGCGCGTCGGCCGGGGGGGTCAGGTCGCGGCGCCAGAGCACGGCGCCAGACGCCGCGTCGAGCGCGGCCACGCCGGCGCGCGAATCGAGGGCGTAGACCCGGCCCGCCGCCGCGACGGGGCTGGCGGTGATCCGGTTGCCGCGCGAATCGCCGGCGCCGAAGCGGGAGGACCAGGCGAGCGCGGGCACGGCGGCGAGCGCCGGGTGGCGGATCGCGTGTTGCGGCGTGCCGTTGGTGTGGGTCCAGGCGGCGTGGTTCACGGGCGCCGGGGCCGCGAAGGCCGGGGCGGAGACGGGCACGGGCGCCGCGTCCTCGCGCAGGGGGGCGCGCGGGCCCTCGAGGATCACCTCGCGCTCGCAGGCCCCGAGGAGGAGGGCGAGCGCGGCGAGCGGCAGGAGGCGGCGGGCGGCGCTCATTCCTCCGCCTCCGGGCCGCCGCCGAGCGCCAGGACGAGCTGCCCGGCCCGGCGGCGCAGGCCCGGGCCCGCCTCGGGGTCCTGGGCCAGGGCGGCGAGTCGCCCGGCCGCGCCGGCGGCGTCCCCGGCGCGCGCGTCGATGAGGGCGATCTGCTCCTCGGCCAGCACGCGGTAGGGCGCGCCGGGCGCGGCGATGGCGGCCAGGGCGGCGCGCCGGGCGTCGTCGTCCATCTCCGCGTCCGGGTCCGAGGCCAGCCGGAGCTGCGCCAGGTCGCGGTAGAGCGGGTCCGCCTCGGGGTCGGCCGCCAGGGCCGCGAGGGCGCCGGCCTCCCCGGAGAGGAGCGCCGCGACGCCGCCGGCCGGGTCCGCCGCGGCGATGGCGGCCAGCGCGTCCGCGTCGTCCTGCGCCGCCAGGAGCGCGTCGCCCCGGGCCTGGGCCTCGGCGGCGGCGCGGGCCAGGCGCCACTCGTTCGCCGCGGCGCCGCCCACCACGAGCACGACCAGGAGCGCGCCGAGCCAGGCCCAGCGCCGGAAGGTGGCCGTGAGCCGGTCGCGGCGCAACTCGTCCGTCACCTCGTCGATGAAGCTGTCGTTCTGGCTCACGTCCCACCCCGCCCGCGTCCTGCGGCCCGGGTTGCCTAACGCGGCGGCGCACCCCTGCCAAGCGGAGCGGCGCGCGGCCGGGCGGGCGGCGCCGCGCGGCGGCCGAACCTTGACTCCGAGGGAGGATCGCCACATCTACATCTGAACTGATCGGTTCAGGAAGCGGGGACGGCCCGCCGGGCCCTGCGCCGCCCGAGACGCCGGCCGCGGCACGGGCCCGCCCCAACGCGAATGAGGCACGATGCGACTCGTCTCCATCCTCCTGGCCGTGATCGTGGCCGTCGTCCTCTATCTCGGCGTGTTCGAGCGGGACCGGCTGCTCGGCTTCGCGGCCGGGGAGGAGGACGCGTTCGAGGGCATCGGGCTGCCGGGCGCGGACGCGGGCGCGCCCGCGGCCGCCGCCCCGGCCGCGGCGCCGGGGCCCCTGGCGGAGCCCGCGCCCGCGCGGCGGGTCTCGGTCGTGGCGCTGCGCTCGGAGGCGGAGCCGATCGACAGCGTGGTCGTCGTGCGCGGGCAGACCGAGGCGGTGCGCGAGGTCGACCTGCGGGCCGAGACCACCGGGCAGATCGTCTCCACCCCCCTGCGGCGGGGCGCGGCGGTCGCGGAGGGCGACATGCTGTGCCGCCTCGATCCGGGCACGCGGGAGGACAACCTCGCCGAAGCGCGGAGCCGACTGAGCGAGGCCCGCGCCCGGCTGCCGGAGGCCGAGGCCGGCCTGCCGGAGGCGCGCGGGCGCCTCGCGGAGGCGCGCGCCCGGGTCGCGGAGGCCACCGCCCGCGTGGCGGAGGCCAACGCGCGGCTCGTCGCCGCCCGGATCGACCAGAACGCGGCCACCCGCCTCGGGCAGGACGGGTTCGCCTCCCAGACGCGGGTCGCCACCTCGGACGCGGCGCTCGAGAGCGCGCGCGCCGGCGTGATCGGCGCCGAGGCCGGGGTCGAGGGCGCGGAGGCGGGCATCACCGCCGCCGAGGCCGGGATCGAGAGCGCCGTGGCGCAGATCGAGGGCGCGCGCGCGGGCATCCAGAGCGCGGAGGCCAGCGTGGCGGCGGCGCGGCGCGAGATCTCCCGCCTCGAGATCGTGGCGCCGTTCGCCGGCCTCCTGGAGACCGACACCGCCGAGCTCGGCGCCCTCCTGCAGCCCGGGAGCCTGTGCGCGACCGTGATCCAGCTCGACGAGGTGCGCCTGGTGGGCTTCGTGCCGGAGACGGCCCTGTCGGACGTGCGGCTCGGCGCGCGGGCCGGCGCCCGCCTCGCCACCGGCGAGACGGTCCAGGGCGAGATCACCTTCGTCGGGCGCAGCGCCGATCCGGAGACGCGCACGTTCCGGGTGGAGGTCGCGATCCCGAACGCGGATCTGGCGATCAGCGACGGGCAGACGGTCGAGATCGTGATCAGCGGGCCGGGCGGCACGGCGCACCTGGTGCCGCAATCGGCCCTGACGCTCGACGACGAGGGGCGGCTGGGCCTGCGCCTCGCGGAGGACGGGGTCGCGCGCTTCGCGCCCGTCGACGTGCTTCGCGATTCGCGGCGGGGGGTGTATGTCGGCGGCCTGCCGGACCGGGCGGAGATCATCGTCACGGGGCAGGAATACGTCTCGGACGGCGTCGCGGTCGACGTCACCTACAGGGAGCTTGACCTATGACGGGCATCGTCGACTGGGCCGCCTCTCGCGCGCGGATGGTCCTGGCCTTCGTCGCGCTCTCGCTGATCGCGGGGGCCTACGCCTATGTGGGCCTGCCGAAGGAGGGCGAGCCGGACATCGAGATCCCGGCGGTGGTCATCTCCCTGCCCTTCCCCGGGATCAGCGCGGTCGACAGCGAGGAGCTGCTGATCCGGCCGATGGAGACGGAGCTCGGCGGGCTGGACGGGCTCGACTCGATGACCTCCACCGCCGCGGAGGGCTACGCCAACGTGGTGCTGGAGTTCGAGTTCGGCTGGGACAAGGGCGCCACCCTCGCCGACGTGCGCGACGCGATGAGCAAGGCCGAGGCCAAGTTCCCCGACGGGTTCCAGCAGTACACGATCGAGGAGTTCAACTTCTCGGAGTTCCCGATCGTCGTCGTCTCGCTCTCCGGCGACGTGCCCGAGCGCACGCTGCTGCGGGTGGCGCAGGACCTGCAGGACCGGCTCGAGGGGATCGACGCCGTGCTCGAGGCCGAGCTGGCCGGGCACCGCGACGAGATGCTCGAGGTCACGATCGACCCGCTGCGGCTCGAGAGCTACAACGTGACGGCGGGCGAGCTCCTCAACGTCGTGCAGAACAACAACGCCCTGGTGGCGGCGGGGGCGATCGACGGGCCCACGGGGTCGAACGCGGTCAAGATCGACAGCGCCTTCGACACGCCGCAGGACATCTACGACCTGCCGGTGAAGATCAACGGCGACCGGGTGGTCACGCTGGGGGACCTCGCGGACATCCGCCTCACCTTCGAGGACCGGCAGGGCACGGCGCGCTTCAACGGCGAGACGACGGTCGCGGTGCAGGTGGTCAAGCGCAAGGGGTTCAACCTGATCGACACGGTCGCCCTCGTGCGCGAGGAGGTGGCGGCCGAGGTCGAGGGCTGGCCCGAGGAGCTGCGCGAGGCGGTGCAGGTGCGCTTCTCCGGCGACACCTCGCGCGAGGTCGCCTCCATGGTCGGCCAGCTCCAGGGCAGCGTCCTGACGGCCATCGCGCTCGTGATGATCGTGGTGCTGGCCTCGCTGGGCACGCGCTCGGCGCTGCTGGTGGGCTTCGCGATCCCGACCTCGTTCCTCTTATGCTTCGCGTTCCTCGCCGTGATGGGGGTGAGCATCTCGAACATCGTGATGTTCGGGTTGATCCTGGCCGTCGGCATGCTGGTCGACGGCGCGATCGTGGTGGTGGAGTACGCCGACAAGCGGCTCGAGGACGGCGCGAAGCCGTTCGACGCCTATACCGAGGCCGCCAAGCGGATGTTCTGGCCCATCGTCAGCTCCACGGCGACGACGCTGTGCGCGTTCCTGCCGATGCTGTTCTGGCCGGGCGTGCCGGGCGAGTTCATGGGCATGCTGCCGGTCACGCTCATCTTCGTGCTCTCGGCCTCCCTGATCGTGGCGCTGGTCTACCTGCCGGTGATGGGGGGCGTCGCGAGCTCGATGTCCTTCGGCTTCGAGCGCGCCTCGAAGGGGCTGCGCGCCGCCCTGCCCTGGATCGTGCGCGCCGCGCTCGTGCCGCCGTCGATCTACCTGGTGTTCATCGGGGCGATGAAGGTCCTCAACCCGGACTACCTCTTCGCCGCGCCCTCCGCGCTCCTGGGCTCGGCGATCGGCGGCGCGCTGGTCCTGCTGGGCGCGTTCGCGACCTCCATCACGATCGGCGCGGCCCGCATCGAGCGCGGCGCGCGCCGCATCCGCGCGGGCCACCGCCGCACGATGTTCGGCCGGTTCATCAAGCTGATCGCCGGCAACCCCCTGATGCCCGTCGTGACCATCGCGGCGGTGTGCTTCTTCGTCTATCAGGTGTTCGTCTATTTCGGGTCCAACAACTACGGCGTCGAGTTCTTCGTCGAGACGGAGCCGGAGCAGTCGATCATCTACGTGCGCGCGCGGGGCAACCTCTCCCTGGGCGAGAAGGACGCGATCCTGCGCGACGTCGAGGCCATCGCCGTGGCCGACGACGGCGTGCGCTCGGCCTTCTCCTTCGCGGGCTCCGGCGGCCTCAACGCCAATACCGGGGGCGCCGGCGGGCCGCTCGACACCGTGGGCCAGGTCCAGATCGAGATGATCCCCTGGGACGACCGCGCCGCCTACGCCGCCTCCGGGGAGACGTCCCTGACGCTCGAGGCGCTCGACGGCGACGCGGTGATCGACCGGCTCCAGGCGGCGCTCGACGTGCTGCCGGGCATCTACACCGAGGTCACGAACCTCGCGCAGGGTCCGGCGCAGGGCAAGCCGCTGCACCTGCGCCTCTTCGGCTCGGACCTCGGCGCGATGGCGGAGGCGACCGAGATCGTGCGCGCCCGCTTCGACGCGACGCCGGGCCTCATCGACGTGGAGGACACGCTCCCCCTGCCCGGCATCGACTGGGAGATCGACGTGGACGTCGAGAAGGCCGGCCGCTTCGGCGCCGACGTGCAGACCGTGGGCGCGATGGTGCAGCTCATCACGCGCGGCCTCCTCCTCGACACGATGCGGGTGGACAGCTCGGACGAGGAGATCGACATCCGCGTGCGCCTGCCGGAGGCGGACCGGCTCCTCTCCACGCTCGACGCGCTCAAGGTGCGCACCGCAGACGGGCTCGTGCCGCTCGCCAACTTCATCGAGCGGCGGCCGGTCGCGAAGCTCGGCCTCATCAACCGGGTCGACGAGCGCCGCCATTACGACGTGAAGGCCGACATCGCCCCCGGGGCCGTCCTCCTGACCGGGGCGGACGGGGGCGCGCCCCTCGTGGTGCCGGCGGCGCAGGCCGCGCCGGGCGGGGCCTACGCCGCGCGGATCGCGAGCGGCGCGCTCACGGTCCAGCCCCTCAACTCGAACGAGCGCATCGCCGCGGTCACCTCCTGGCTCGAGGAGGAGGCCGAGCTCCCCGCCGGGATCGACTGGACCTGGACCGGCGACCAAGAGGAGCAGGCCGAGAGCCAGGCGTTCCTGATGTCCGCCTTCGCGGGGGCCCTGGGCCTGATGTTCATCGTCCTGCTGGCGCAGTTCAACAGCTTCTACAACGCGGTGCTGGTGCTGATGGCGGTGGTCCTGTCGACCTCGGGCGCCCTCATCGGGATGCTGGTGATGCAGCAGCCGTTCTCGATCATCATGACGGGCACGGGGATCGTCGCCCTCGCCGGGATCGTGGTGAACAACAACATCGTCCTCATCGACACCTATCAGGAATATTCCCGCTTCATGCCGCGGATCGAGGCGATCGTGCGCACCGCCGAGGACCGCATCCGGCCCGTCCTCCTGACGACGATCACGACGATGGCGGGGCTCGCGCCGATGATGTTCGGGCTCAGCCTCGACTTCATCGGGGGGGGCTACTCGATCGACAGCCCGACCTCGCTCTGGTGGAAGCAGCTCGCGACCGCGGTCGTCTTCGGCCTCGGGGTCGCGACGGTGCTCACGCTGGTGTTCACGCCGGCGATGCTGGCGCTGCGGGTCTGGGCGGGGGACCTCGCGCTCATGCTGTTCCGCGCGATCGGGCGGCTCGGCTTCGGCCGCACGAGCCAGGTCGGCCGCGACTGGGTGACGCGCCGCAAGGCCCGCCGCGTCGGCCGGGGCGTGGAGATCGTGTGGGACGATGCGCGCCCGGAGCTCGCGGCGCCGGCGCGGCCCACGGTGGTCGGCCCGCCCCGGAGGCCCCTCGAAGCGGCGGAGTGACGCCCCGGCGGCCGGCCCCATCGGAGCGCCGGCTGCGCGGGCCTAGTCCTCCTCGGCCTGCTGGCGGTGCCACATGGCGGCGTAGCGTCCGCCCGCGGCCAGGAGCGCGTCGTGGCGCCCGCGCTCGACGACCTGTCCGTCCTCCAGCACGACGATCACGTCCGCGTCCACCACCGTGGAGAGGCGGTGCGCGATCGTGAGGACGGTGCGCCCGCGGCCCATCTCCCGCAGGGACGCCTGGATCGACTGCTCGGTCTGGCTGTCGAGCGCGCTCGTCGCCTCGTCCAGGAGGAGGATCGGCGGGTCCTTCAGGAGCGTGCGCGCGATGCCCACGCGCTGCTTCTCCCCGCCTGAGAGCTTGAGCCCGCGCTCGCCGACCTGGGTGTCGTAGCCCTCCGGCAGGGCGGTGACGAACTCGTGGATGCGGGCGGCTTGCGCGGCGGCCTCGACCTCCTGCCGGGTGGCGCCGGGCCGGCCATAGGCGATGTTGTAGTAGATGCTGTCGTTGAAGAGGACGGTGTCCTGCGGGACCACGCCGATGGCGTCGTGCAGGCTCTCCTGGGTGACTTCCCGCACGTCCTGGCCGTCGATGCGCAGGGCGCCGCCGGTGACGTCGTAGAAGCGGAACAGGAGGCGGCCGATGGTCGACTTGCCCGCCCCGGACGGGCCGACGATGGCCACCGTCTCCCCCGGCGCGGCGCGCAAGTCCACGCCCTTGAGGATGGGGCGCGCGGGGTCGTAGGCGAAGCGCACGCCGTCCAGGACCACCTCGCCGCCGCGCACCTCGAGGGGGCGGGCGCCGGGGGGGTCGCGCACCTCCGGCGGCTGGTCGAGGAGGCCGAACATCTCCCCCATGTCGACGAGGGACTGCCGGATCTCGCGGTAGACGGTGCCGAGGAAGTTCAGCGGCAGCGTGATCTGGATCATGTAGGCGTTGACCATCACGAAATCGCCCACCGTGAGGTCCCCGCGGGAGACCCCGAGCGCGGCCATGACCATCACGATCACCAGCGCGGCGGTGATGAGGAGGCTCTGGCCGAAGTTGAGGAAGCCCAGCGAGTAGGAGGTGCGGATCGCGGCGCGCTCGTATTTCTCCATCGCGGAATCGTAGCGGGCGGATTCTGCGGATTCCGCGCCGAAATACTTGACCGTCTCGAAGTTCAGCAGGCTGTCGATCGCCTTCTGGTTGGCGTCGGTGTCCTGCTCGTTCATCTCGCGGCGGATGCGCACGCGCCATTCGGTCACCGCGAAGGTGAACCAGACGTAGAGCCCGATCGTGACCGCGACGACGAGGAGGTAGCTCACGTCGAAGAGGATCGCGAGGACGATGCCGACCATCGCGAGCTCCAGAAAGAGCGGCCCGACGCTGAAGAGGAGGAAGCGCAGGAGGAAGTCGACGCCCTTGACCCCGCGTTCCATGATCCGGCTGAGGCCCCCGGTGCGCCGCGTGAGGTGGTAGCGCATGGAGAGGCGGTGGATGTGGCCGAACGTCTCGAGCGCCAGCGCCCGCAGCGCGCGCTGCCCGACGGGGGCGAACACCGCGTCGCGGAGCTGCTGGAAGCCGACGTTGAGGAGGCGCGCCATGCCGTAGGCGACCGTGAGGCCGACGGCGCCCAGGCCGAGCGCCCAGGCCGGGTCGGTCCACTCGCCGGCGAGGTCGTCGACCGCGCCCTTGTAGAGGAGCGGCGTGGCGACCGCGATCACCTTGGCGAGCACCAGGGAGGCGAGCGCGATCACGACCCGGCGCTTCACCCAGCCCTGCCCGTCCGGCCAGAGATAGGGCGCGACGCGCAGGATCACGCTGCGGCCGGACGCCTCGCGCGCGGGGGCGGCCTCGGGCGCGGGCGGCGCCTCGGGCGCGGGCTTCGCCTCGGGCGCGGGCGCGGGCGCCCCCGGCTTCGCCTCGGGCACGCAGGGCGCGGCGGTGTCGGTCATCGCGGGCTCCTGCCGGGGAGGGGCCTGACTAGCCCCGCCGCCCGCCCTTGGCCAGCGCGGCGCCTACCAGCGCCCGGTCGCGACGGTCCAGAACCGGCGGCTCGCCCGGGCGAAGGGCGCGCGGGCGAGGCGGCCGTCCGCGACGCGGGCCGGGGCGGCGGCGGCCCGGCGCAGGAGGGGGCGCACCTCGCTCAGGGGGATCATCGCCGGGCGGATGGCGGGGGCGCGCGCCCCGTCCCCGCGCCAGGCGGAATCGAGGAGGGACAGGCCCGTGCGCGCCAGGCTCGCGACGGCCTCCGGCCGCCCGTCCGGCAGGGGGCGGCGGCCCGCGGCCTCGAGCGCGGGGACCGCCAGGAGCCAGTTCGCCAGACCCTGCGCCCGCCCGGCCCGGCCGAGCGCCTTGCCGTCCGCCGGGGCGCCCAGGGCGGCGGCGGCGGCGCGCAGCAGGCTGCCCGCGACCGCGTCGAGATGGGTCCAGAGCGCGCCGTCCGTGTCGAAGCCGGCGCCGTGGACGTCCCACATGCGCGCCTCGACGGCCGGGCGGAGCCAGCGCGCGCCGCCCTGCCCGATCGCCGCCGCGAGCGGGGTCGCGACCTCGTGCCCGCGCACCGGGCCG
This sequence comes from uncultured Alphaproteobacteria bacterium, assembly GCA_963833115.1. Lineage (GTDB taxonomy): Bacteria > Pseudomonadota > Alphaproteobacteria > Rhodobacterales > Rhodobacteraceae > Hasllibacter. The sequence continues at coordinate 2,293,600 of CAWHWS010000002.1, forward strand.
CCGGCCTCGATCTCGGTCAAGACGTCGCGCCACCATTGCAGGCGCATCTCCGCGATCAGCGGCTCCTTGGTGAGCCAGGGCGCGCGCCCGATCTCCACGTTGAAGGCGTAGATCGGCCAGAGCAGGGGCCGCGCGGGGGCCGGCGCCGCCATGACGGCGGCGAAGCGGTCCGGGTCGCCGCGTTCGACGATCCCGGCGCAGGCGTCGACGTCGCTCATTCGGGCTTCACCATGGGGCGGGTTAGACCACGCCAGGCGCCGGGGCACGACCCCCTTCCGCCACGTCCGCGGCGCCCGCGGCGTCCGGGCCCGCCCCGTCGCGCACGAGCTTCCAGCGCACCGCGTCGAGCAGCGCCTCGAAGCTCGCGTCCACTATGTTGGCCGAGACGCCGACCGTGGACCAGCGCCGGCCGGCGCCGTCCTCGCTGTCGATGGAGACGCGGGTGACCGCCTCGGTCCCGCCGTCGATGATCCGCACGCGGAAGTCGACCAGTCGCATGTCCTCGAGCACGGCCGACCAGCGGCCGAGATCCTTGGTCAAGGCCCGGGCCAGCGCGTTGACCGGCCCGCGGTCGCCGCCCGAGGCGTCCATCGATTCGCTCACCGAGAGGCGCTTCTCCCCGTCGACCACGACGACGACGATCGCCTCGGAGATGCTGACCATCCGGTTGCGCTTGTCCTTGCGGCGCTCGACCGTGACCTTGTAGCGCTTGATCTCGAAGAGGTCCTGCATGCGCCCCAGCGCGCCGCGCGCCAGGAGCTCGAAGCTCGCCTGCGCGGTGTCGTAGGCGTAGCCCGCCGCCTCGCGGTCCTTCACCTCCTCCAGGATGCGCGCGAGGGCCGGATCGCCGCGCGCCACCTCGAGCCCCGCGGACGCTAGCCGCCGGCGCAGGTTGGACTGCCCGGCCTGATCGCTCATCGGCACGACGCGGGCGTTGCCGACCGCGCCCGGGTCCAGGTGCTCGTAGAGCGCGGGGTCCTTCGTCACCCCGCTCGCGTGGAGCCCGGCCTTGTGCGCGAAGGCGCTCGCGCCGACATAGGGCGCGGCGCGGCGGGGGACGCGGTTGAGGATGTCGTCCAGCATCCGGCTCGTGCGGGTCAGCCCCCGGAGGGCGCCGGCCGTCACGCCCGTCTCGAAGCGGCTCGCCCAGGGCTCCTTCAGGACGAGGGTGGGGATCAGCGTGGTGAGGTCGGCGTTGCCGCAGCGCTCGCCCAGGCCGTTGAGGGTGCCCTGCACCTGCCGCGCGCCGGCGGCGACGGCGGCGAGGGAGCCGGCGACCGCCTGCCCGGTGTCGTCATGGGTGTGGATGCCGAGGCGGTCCCCGGGCAGGCCGGAGGCGATCGCCGCCTCCACCGCCGCGCCGACCCCGTCCGGCATGCTGCCGCCGTTGGTGTCGCACAGCACGACCCAGCGCGCGCCCGCCTCCGCCGCGGCGTGCAGGCAGGCGAGCGCGTAGCCCGGATCGGCGGCGTGGCCGTCGAAGAAGTGCTCCGCGTCGAACAGGGTCTCCCGGCCGAGGGCGACGGCATGGGCGACGCTCTCGCGGATGTTGGCGAGGTTCTCCTCCCCGGTGAGGCCGAGCGCGGTCTCGACGTGGAAGGGGTGCGCCTTGCCCACGAGGCAGACCGCCGGCGTGCCCGCGTTCAGGACCGCGGCCAGCACGTCGTCGTTCGCCGCCGAGCGCCCGGCCCGCTTGGTCATGCCGAACGCCGCGAGGGTCGCGCGCAGGGGCGGCGGCGCCTCGAAGAAGGCGCTGTCGACCGGATTGGCGCCGGGCCAGCCGCCCTCGATCATGTCGACGCCGAGGGCGTCGAGTGCGGCGGCGACGCGCGCCTTCTCCCCGGCGGAGAACTGCACGCCCTGCGTCTGCTGCCCGTCGCGCAGGGTGGTGTCGTAGAGGTGCAGCCGCTCGCGGGTCATGGGCGGGGCGCGGCGCTCACGCCCCGTCCTCCAGCCGGGCGGCGTCGAAGCCGGGATCGAGGGTCCAGGTCGCCTCGCCGCCGATATCCGCGACGCGCACCCCCGCCCCGGCGAGGACGGCGCGCACGCGGTCGGCCTCCGCCCAGTCCTTCGCCGCGCGCGCCTCGGCCCGCCGCGCGAGGAGGGCCTCGATGATCCCCTCGGCCGCCCCGGCGCGCGGCCCGGCCGGGGCCAGCGCGTCCCAGTCCGGCACCAGGCCGAGGAGGTCCAGCCCGAAGGCCAGCGGCGCCAGCGCCTGCGCCGTGCGGCCCTTGGAGAGCCCGTGCAGCCGCGCGATCGCGCCGGGCACGTTGAGGTCGTTGGCGAGCGTCGCCTCGAACTCGGGGTCCGCCGCCCAGTCGCCCGACGCCTTGAGGGCCGCCACCGCCCGCGCGCCGAACCCGTGCCGGCTCAGGAGCGCGCGCCAGCCGTTCAGCGCGGCGCGCGCCTCCTCCACCCGCCGGGCGGTCCAGTCGAGGGGCTTGCCGTGATGCGTGCCGAGGAGGACGAGGCGGATCACCTCGCCGGGCACGCCCTCGTCCAGGAGGTCCCGCACGGTGCGGAAATTGCCGAGGGACTTGGACATCTTCTCCCCCTCGACGCGCAGCATCTCGTTGTGGACCCACCAGCGCGCGAGCGGCGCGCCGTGCAGGCAGGTGCTCTGCGCGCGCTCGTTCTCGTGGTGGGGGAAGAGGAGGTCCGTGCCGCCGCCGTGGATGTCCACCGTCTCGCCGATCAGCGCCCTGGCCATCGCGGAGCACTCGATGTGCCAGCCCGGCCTCCCCCGCCCCCAGGGGCTGTCCCATCCCGGCTCGCCCTCGCCCGAGGGCTTCCAGAGGACGAAATCCATCGGGTCGCGCTTGTAGGGGGCGACCTCGACGCGCGCGCCCGCGATCATGTCGTCCAGGCTCCGCCCCGAGAGGCTGCCGTAGCCCGGGTCCGAGCGCACGTCGAAGAGGACGTGCCCCTCCGCCGCGTAGGCGTGGCCGGCGGCGATCAGCCCCTCGATGAACGCCACCATCTGCGGCACGTAGGCGGTCGCGCGGGGCTCGGCGTCGGGGCGCAGGACGCCGAGCGCGTCCATGTCCTCAAGGTACCAGCGCACGGTCTCCTCGGTGATCTCGGCGATCGGGCGGCCGGCCTCGGCGGCGCGGGCGTTGATCTTGTCGTCCACGTCCGTGAGGTTGCGCACGTAGAGCACGTCCGGATGGAGGTGCCGCAGCACCCGGTTCAGGACGTCGAACACGACGGCGGAGCGCGCGTTGCCGAGATGCGCGCGGTCGTAGACCGTGGGGCCGCAGACATACATCGTCGGGCGGCCGGGATCGGCGGGGGCGAAGGGGCGCTTCTCGCCGGTGGCGCTGTCGGTGAGGTGCAGGATCGGGTCGGTCATCGCATCGGCCTCGCATCGGGCGGCACCGGTGGACTCGTCGTCTGGGGAGGAAGGGTGCCGCGCCTCGCCGGACGGCCCCGTGGGGCCGGTCGGGATCAGCGACAGATGCGGACGGTGCGGCGCATGGCCTCCCGATAGCGCCCCCGCCCCTCGCGCGCCACCCCCCGGCGCGCTACCCGGGAGGCCGGGGAGGACGCGGCATGCGAGTGGACGAGGCGAAGGCGATCGTGACCGGGGCGGCCTCCGGGCTGGGGCGCGCGGCGGCGCGGGCGCTGCGGGGCGCGGGCGCGCGGGTGACGGCGCTCGACCGGGACCCGGGCGGGCGGGCGGCGGCGGAGGCGATGGGCGCGGGCTTCGCCGAGGTCGACGTCACCGACGCGGCCAGCGTCGCCGCCGCGGTGGACGGCGCGGCCGAGGCGATGGGCGGGCTCACGCTCTGCGTGAACTGCGCCGGGATCGCGACGGGCGAATCGACGCTCGGCCGGGCGGGGCCGCACCGGGCGGAGACCTTCGCCCGCACGGTCCAGGTGAACCTGGTGGGCACCTACCTCGTGGGCGCGCGCGCCGCCGCCGCGATGGCGGCGGGCGGCGCGGATCCCGCCGGGGTGATCGTCAACACCGCCTCCATCGCCGCCTTCGAGGGGCAGCGCGGCCAGGCCGCCTACGCCGCGTCCAAGGGCGGGGTCGCGGCGCTCACGCTGCCCATGGCGCGGGACCTGGCGCGGTCCGGCATCCGCGTCGTGGCCCTGGCGCCCGGCATCTTCCGCACCCCGATGCTGGAGGGGCTGGGCGAGGAGGTCATGGAGGGCCTGGCGAGGGACGTGGTCTACCCGCCGCGGCTCGGCGATCCGGCGGAGTTCGCCCGCGCCGTGATCTTCGCCTACGAGTGCGACTACCTGAACGGCACGACCATCCGCCTCGACGGCGCCCTCCGGATGCCGTGAGCCCGCCCCGCCGGGACGGGCGCCGCCGCGCGCCCCGGCGCGGGCGAGGCCCCCGGACGGGGGCACGAGCCCGCGCCGCCCTCACCGCCCGCGAATGAGCCCGCCGAGCAGGCCGCGCACCAGGCGCCGCCCCGCCCTTCCGCGCAGCTCCTTCAGGAGCGCGTCGGTCAGGGCGCCGCCGATCTGCCCGCCCAGCCCCGGCGCCTCGGGCTCCCGCCGCCCGCGCGCCTCGGCCGTATAGCGCCGCCCCGCGTTGAACTCGCGCATCGACGCCGTCAGGGCGTCCGCCGCGCCGCCCCCGTCCCCGTCCGCCGCCGCCGCCGCCCGCGCGGCCAGCATCTCGTAGGCGGACGCGCGGTCCACCGCCGCTTCGTAGCGCCCGGCCAGCGGCGAGGCCGCCAGCACCCGCGCCCGCTCCGCGTCCGTCAGCGGGCCCAGCCGCGAGGCGGGGGGACGGATCAGGGTCCGCTGCGCCATGCCGGGCACCCCCTTCGGCTCGAGGAAGGAGGTCACCGCCTCGCCCGTCCCGACCTCGCGGATCGCCTCCTCGAGGTCGAAGGCGGGGTTGCCGCGATAGGTCTCCGCCGCGAGCTTCAGCGCCCGCCGGTCCCGCGCCGTGAACGCGCGCAGCGCGTGCTGCACCCGGTTGCCGAGCTGGCCGAGCACGTCCTCGGGGATGTCGTCCGGGCTCTGGGTGACGAAGTAGACGCCCACCCCTTTGGAGCGGATGAGCCGCGCGACCTGCTCCACCTTCTCGACCAGCGCGCGCGGCGCCCCGTCGAAGAGGAGGTGCGCCTCGTCGAAGAAGAGGACCAGGACCGGGACGTCCGGATCGCCGAGCTCGGGCAGCGTCTCGAGCAGCTCGGACAGGAGCCACAGCAGGAAGGTCGCGTAGAGCCGGGGCGAGGACATCAGCCGCGCCGCGTCGATCACGTTGATCCGCCCGCGCCCGTCCGGCGCCCGCGCGATCATGTCCCCGAGGCGCAGGGCCGGCTCCCCGAAGAGATGGGCGCCGCCCTCCCCCTCCAGCACCATCAGCCGCGACTGGATCGCGCCCACCGACGCGCGGTGCACGTTGCCATAGCGCAGCGAGAGGTCCTTCGCGTTCTCGCCCACGAAGGTCAGCATCGCGCGCAGATCCTTGAGGTCGAGGAGCGCCAGCCCCTCCTCGTCGGCCACGCGGAAGGCGACGCCCATCGCGCCCTCCTGCGCCTCCGTGAGGTCCAGGAGCCGAGACAGGAGGAGCGGCCCCATCTCCGCCACGGTGGTGCGCAGCGGGTGGCCCCGCTCGCCGAACACGTCCCAGAACACCGCCGGGAACGAGGCGTAGCGCAGGTCCAGGCCGATGGTCGCCGCCCGGTCCGCGAAGGCGCCGTGGAGGGGGTGGTCCTCGGAGCCCGCCATCGCCAGGCCCGACAGGTCGCCCTTCACGTCCGGCGCGATCACCGGCACCCCGGCGGCCGAGAACCCCTCCGCCAGGATCTGCAGGGTCACGGTCTTGCCCGTGCCCGTCGCGCCGGCGATCAGGCCGTGACGGTTCGCCAGTCGCAGGAGGAGCGATTGCGGCGCCCCGCGCCCCGCGCCCGCGCCGCCGATGAAGATGCCCTCGTCCGCCATCGCCGGCCCCCTTCGCCCCAGGGGCCCCAGGACCCGGTCATAGCACCGCCCGCGCCGCGCCGTCACGCCGCATGGCGGGCCGCCGCGCCGCTTGACGCGAGGCGCGGCCTCGGCGACGCTCCGCCCATCGTCGGCCGGTCCGACAGGGAGCGAGAATGGACGGGGGGCCGGCCGGTCCGGTCCCCCGATCCGTCCGCCCCCCCGTCGCCCCGTCCCGCAGTCGAGATGCCGCGTGCCGGCCGCCGGGACCGCGCCGCCATCTCGCATCGACGAGCCGCGTCGAAGGGCCGGTCCGGCGCCGCGTGAGGCCGCCCCGGTCCGCCGCCCCGATCCGCCGCCGCGTGCGGTCGCCGCTGACACGCCGCCGCGCGCGTGCTAGGGGCGCGCCGACGCGACCCCCGACCCGGAGACCCGCCTTGACCGACCCCCTCGCCCGCCTCGCCATCGCCGCCCTCCTGGCCTTCGCCGGCCCCGCCGCGGCCCAGGACGCGGACCCCGCGCCAGAGACCGAGGCCCCCGCCGGGGCCGGGGCCGAGACCGCGCCCAGCGGGGAGGACGCCCTCTCCCTCGGCGAGCCTGTCGCCGAGGCGGAGGACCGCGAGGCCGGCATCGGCGAGACCTATGTCCGCGAGGAGTTCACCGACTGGCAGATGCGCTGCGTGCGCGCCGCCGAGGGCGAGGCCGAGCCCTGCCAGCTCTACCAGCTCCTGCGCGACGGGACGGACAACCCGGTGGCCGAGATCTCCATGTTCGGCCTGCCGGACGGGGGCCAGGCCGCCGCCGGCGCGACGGTCATCACCCCGCTCGAGACGCTCCTGACCGAGCAGCTCACCTTCGCGGTCGATAGCGGGCAGGCCAAGCGCTACCCGTTCACGTGGTGCTCGGCGATCGGCTGCTTCGCGCGCATCGGCTTCACCGATGCCGAGGTCGCGGCCTTCCGGCGCGGCAGCGTGGCCAACATCTCCATCGTGCCCGTCGCCGCGCCCGATCAGAGGGTGTCGCTCACCATGTCGCTGGCGGGCTTCACCGCCGGGCTCGAGGCCGTCAACGCGAGCAACGACGCCGCCCGCGCCGCGCAGGAGTGAGGCCCGCGTGGCCACCGGCCGCCTGACCATCGACGACGCCGCCGTGCGCGCCAACTGGCGCGCGCTGGACCGGATGGGCGCCGCGGAGACCGGCGCCGTCGTCAAGGCGGACGGCTACGGCCTGGGCGCCGGGCGGATGGCCCGCGCGCTGGCGGCCGAAGGCGCGCGGACGTTCTTCGTCGCCGACGCCTCCGAGGGCGGGGCCGTGCGCGCCGCCCTCGGCCCGGGCCCGCGAATCTTCGTCTTCGGCGGGCACATGGCCGGCGACACGCCCGCGATCCGGGACGGCGGGCTGATCCCCCTCCTCAACGCGCCGGCGCAATGGGCGCGGCACGCCGCCGCCCTGCCCGGCGCGCCCTTCGGGGTGCAGCTCGACACCGGCATGTCGCGCCTGGGCGCCTCGCCGGAGGACTGGCCGGCCCTGCGCGCCGCGATGCCGGCGCCCGCGCTGGTGATCAGCCATCTCGCCTGCGCCGACGACCCGGCCGATGCGATGAACGAGGCCCAGCGCGCCGCCTTCGACGCGATGACGGCCGGACTGGACGCGCCCCGCTCGCTCGCGGCCACGGGCGGCACCCTCCTCGGCCCGGCCTATCACCACGACCTCGTGCGCCCGGGCATCGGGCTCTACGGCGGCGCGCCCTTCGCGCACGCCGCCCCGGTGGTCGCGCTGTCCCTCCCCGTGATCCAGACGCGGCGCGTCCCGGCGGGCGCCGCGGCGGGCTACGGCGCGGCCTGGCGGGCGGCGCGGCCGAGCACGCTCGCCACCGTCTCCGGCGGCTATGCGGACGGGCTCCACCGGGCGCTCACGGGCGGCGCGACCCTCTGGGCCGGGGACGTGCCCTGCCCGCTCGCGGGGCGGGTCTCGATGGACCTGCTCATCGTCGACGTGACGGACGCGCCGGGGCCGCCGGAGGCGCTCGACATCCTCGGCCCGCGGCAGGGAATCGACGCCCTCGCCGCCGCCGCCGGCACGATCGGCTACGAGGTGCTCACCTCCCTCGGCCGGCGCTACCGCAGGACGAACGCGGCGCCGCCGTGACGGATCGTGGCATATAGGTCACGGATCGCCGACAACCGGGGATTGCAGGCCGGACTCGTCGCCATTCTGCAACGGCCGCAACCGCCCGGGACTAGGCTGGCCGGGACAGGTCGCCGGTTCTCCGCCGCGCCACCGCCGGAGCGACGCCATGACCCTCCTCCCGACCGCCCGCACGATCCGCGCCGTCCTCGGCGTCGCCGCCGCGGGGCTCGTGGCGATCGCCGCCCTCGCCGCGGCCGCGGCCTGCATCGGCGCCGCGGCGGGCTGGCTGCCCTGGCTCACGCTCCCCCTGGGGTTCGGGGGCGAGCCGCTGCCCTTCGCCGGCATGGCCCTCCAGGTCGGGCTCGCGACCGTGCTCGTCGCCCTCGCGGCGAGCGTGCCGGCGATGCTGCGCGTCGGCCGGCTCGAGGCGGCGCACCGGTCCTTCGCGATGGGGATGGAGGACGTCGCCCGCGCCTATGACGCGGCCCATGCGGCCGACCGCGCCGGCGCCTTCCGCCTCCGCCACGAGTTCGACGCGGTGCGCGAGCGCATCGCCCATCTGCGCGCGCATCCGGACCTGGCGGGGATGGAGCCCGAGGCGCTCGAGCTCGCGGCGCAGATGTCGACCCAGTCGCGGCGCCTGGCGGAGACCTACTCGGACGAGGCCGTGGACCGCGCGCGCCGCTTCCTCGAGCAGCGCCAGGAGGAGGTCGAACGCACGCGCGAGGCGATCGCCCGCGCGCACCATTCCGCCCGCGAGCTCAAGCGCTGGACCGCCACCGTCGAGCTCGAGGAGCAGGTCGTGGAGAGCCAGATCCGCCGGCTGGAGGACGACCTCGAGGAGCTGCTGCCGCGCCTGGGCTTCGAGCGCGGACGGGCGCGGTCCAACGTCCTGCGGATGCCGGCGACCGCGGCCGAATAGGGGCGGGCCGCGCGGGGCCGGTTTACCGCGCGCGCCGGCGCGTCTAGATCGCCGCGATGGCCAAACCCCTGAGCTATGCGTGCACCGCCTGCGGCGCCGGTCATTCGCGCTGGTCCGGCCGCTGCGACGCGTGCGGCGCCTGGAACACCATCCAGGAGGCCGAGGCGCTGAGCGCCGCCGGCCCCGCGAAGAAGACGCTCGGCGCCAAGCGCGGCAAGGGCGCGGTCCTGACCGACCTCTCCGCCTCGGAGCCGCCCCCGCCGCGCGCCCGGTCGGGCATCTCCGAGCTCGACCGCGTGCTCGGCGGCGGGCTCGTGCCGGCCTCGGCGACGCTGGTGGGCGGCGATCCCGGCATCGGCAAGTCCACGCTCCTCCTCCAGGCCGCGGCCGCCTTCGCCACCGCGGGGGGCAAGGTGATCTACGTCTCCGGCGAGGAGGCGAGCGCCCAGGTCCGCATGCGCGCGCGGCGCCTGGGCCTCTCGGACGCGCCGGTGCGCCTGGCGGCCGAGACCTCGCTGCGCGACATCCTCACCACGCTGGAGGACGAGCGCCCGGACGTGGCGGTGATCGACTCGATCCAGACGATGTGGGCCGACAACGTCGACAGCGCGCCGGGCTCGGTCGCGCAGGTGCGCGCGGCGGCGCAGGAGCTCACCAGCTTCGCCAAGCGCAAGGGGATCGCCGTGATCCTGGTCGGCCACGTGACCAAGGACGGCCAGATCGCGGGCCCCCGCGTCATCGAGCACATGGTCGACACCGTGCTCTACTTCGAGGGCGAGCGCGGGCATCAGTTCCGCATCCTGCGCGCGGTGAAGAACCGCTTCGGCCCCGCCGACGAGATCGGCGTGTTCGAGATGACCGGCGCCGGGCTCGCGGAGGTCGCCAACCCCTCGGCCCTGTTCCTCTCGGACCGGGAGACGCAGCAGCCCGGCTCGGTCGTCTTCGCCGGCATCGAGGGCACGCGCCCGGTGCTGGTGGAGTTCCAGGCCCTCGTCGCGCCCTCGCCCCATTCCCAGGCGCGGCGCACGGTGGTGGGCTGGGACGGCGGGCGGCTGGCGATGATCCTCGCGGTGCTCGAGGCGCGCTGCGGCATCCCGTTCGCGGGGCTCGACGTGTACCTCAACGTCGCGGGCGGCCTGCGCGTGACCGAGCCGGCGGCCGACCTCGCGGTGGCCTGCGCGCTCCTCTCGGCGCGCGAGGACGCGGCCCTGCCGCCCGGCACGGTGGTCTTCGGGGAGATCTCGCTCTCTGGCGCCCTCCGCCCCGTCACGCAGACGGAAAACCGGTTGAAGGAGGCGGGAAAGCTTGGTTTCACGGCCGCCATCGCGCCGGAGCGGTCCAAGCTCGGCGATGCCGGGCTCGCCGTGCGGCAGATGGCCGACCTCGCCGCCGTCACCGGCGAGATCTTCGGCGCCGGCTAGGGAAGGAACGCGGACATGGAGGGTTTCACCCTGGTCGACGGGGGCGCGGCGCTCGTCGTCGTGGTCTCGGCCCTGCTCGCCTATTCGCGCGGCCTGGTGCGCGAGGGCATGGCCATCGCGGGCTGGATCGTCGCGGCGCTCGCGGCCTTCGCGCTCGCCCCGGTCGCCGAGCCCCTCGTGCGGGAGATCCCGTATCTCGGCGATATCCTGGGCGACAGCTGCGAGCTCTCGGTCGTCGCGGCCTTCGCGATCGTCTTCGCCCTGGCGCTCCTGGTGGTGTCGCTCTTCACGCCGCTCCTCTCCGGCGCGATCCGCGAGTCGGCCCTCGGCTCCGTCGATCAGGCGCTGGGCTTCCTCTTCGGGGTGGCGCGCGGCGTCCTCCTCGTGGCGGTCGCGCTCGTCGCCTACGACCGGATCGCGGTCGGCGAGGAGGTCACCATGGTCGACGCCTCGCGCACCGCGGCCGCCATGGGCGGGATCGCCGCGCAGGTGGAGGCCGCCCTGCCGCAGGACGCGCCCGACTGGATCACCGGCCGCTATGACGGGCTCGTGGGCGCCTGCGCGTAGACCCCCCGTGACAGCGGGGTGACGGAGGGCTAGGCCGCCCGGAGGCCGGTCCCGGATTCGGAGAACCCCGCGATGCGTTCCACGCCACTCGCCGCCGCCCCGCCCTTCCGCGCCCATCCGTTCGACGCGGACCGCCTCCACGAGGAATGCGGCGTCTTCGGCGTGGTCGGCGTGCCCGAGGCGGCGCAGCACACCGCCCTCGGCCTGCACGCGCTCCAGCACCGGGGCCAGGAGGCGGCGGGCATCGTCGTGCACGACGACGCGGCGGGCTTCAACTCCGCGCGGCGCTTCGGCTATGTCCGCGACAACTTCACCGACCCCGCGCTCATGGCGACCCTGCCCGGCGCCATCGCCATCGGGCACGTGCGCTACTCGACCTCGGGCCGCAAGGAGCGCGCCGCCATCCGCGACGTGCAGCCCTTCTTCGGCGAGTTCGCCATGGGCGGCGCCGCCATCGCCCATAACGGCAACGTCACCAACGCGGTCTCCCTGCGCCGCGAGATGATCGAGCGGGGCAGCATCTTCCAGTCCTCCTCGGACACCGAATGCGTCATCCACCTCATGGCGCGCTCGCTCCAGCGCACCATCCCCGAGCGGATGGAGGACGCGCTGCGCCGGGTGGAGGGCGCGTTCTCCATCGTGGCGATGACGGATTCCGCCCTCATCGGCGTGCGCGACCCGCTCGGCGTGCGCCCCCTGGTGCTCGGCCGCCTGGGAGAGGGCTGGGCGCTCGCCTCGGAGACCTGCGCCCTCGACATCGTCGGCGCCGCCTTCCAGCGCGAGATCGAGCCCGGGGAGATGGTCGTCATCACCGCCGCCGGGGTCGAATCGCACCGGCCGTTCCGCCCCAAGCGGCCGCGGTTCTGCGTCTTCGAGCACGTCTACTTCTCGCGCCCCGACAGCACGCTGGGCGGGCGCTCCGTCTACGAGACCCGCGAGGCGATCGGCGTGGAGCTCGCGCGGGAGGCGCCGGTGGAGGCGGACCTCGTGTGCCCAGTCCCCGATTCGGGCACCCCGGCCGCCATCGGCTACTCCCGCGAGAGCGGCATCCCCTACGCCATGGGCATCGTGCGCAACCAGTACGTGGGGCGCACCTTCATCGAGCCGACCGAGCAGATCCGGAACATGGGCGTGCGGCTCAAGCTCAACGTGAACCGCGCCCTGGTGCGCGGCAAGCGGATCGTGCTGGTGGACGATTCCGTCGTGCGCGGCACCACCTCCCGCAAGATCGAGGAGATGGTCCGGGAGGCCGGCGCCGCCGAGGTCCACTTCCGCATCGCCAGCCCGCCCACGGCCTGGCCCTGCTTCTACGGCGTCGACACGCCCGAGCGCGAGCAGCTCCTCGCGGCCTCGATGACCGAGGAGCAGATGCGCGCGCACCTGCACGTCGACAGCCTGCGCTTCGTCTCCCTGGACGGGCTCTACCGCGCCGCCGGCGAGCCCGCGGGCCGCGACGCCGCCGCCCCGCAATACTGCGACGCCTGCTTCTCCGGCGACTACCCCGTCGAGCCGGCCGACCAGATGGACCGCGGGTTCAGGCTCAAGGCGGCGGAATAGTCAGAGCGTGACCGCGATCCACCCCAGATAGGCCCCGTAGCCCAGCAGCAGGGCGGCGCCCTCCGCCCGCGTGATCCGCCAGCCGGAGATCGCGAACCAGACCAGCGCCGCCGTCGCCGCCGCCATGACCCAGATGTCGACCGCCGCGATCCCCGGCGCGACGGACAGGGGCGAGACGAGCGCCGTCACCCCCAGGATGCCCAGCACGTTGAAGACGTTGGACCCGATCACGTTGCCGAACGCCAGGTCCGTCTGCCCCCGCCGCGCCGCCACCAGCGTCGTCGCCAGCTCCGGCAGGGACGTGCCGACCGCCACGATCGTCACCCCGATCACCGCCTCCGGCACGCCCAGGTCGCCCGCGACCGAGACCGCTCCCGTCACCAGCAGCCGCGCGCCCAGGACCGTGACCCCCAGGCCCGCCGCGCTCGTCAGGATCGACCGCCAGAGCGGCGCGCCGAGCCCCGGCAAGTCCTCGCCCGCGTCCGACTCCGCCGGCGCGCGGAAGGCGGCGACGACGAAGGCCGCCAGCCCCGCCAGGAGCACCGCTCCCCAGGGCCGCCCGATCGCGCCCGACAGCACGGCCGCCACGCACAGCGCCGTCGCCAGCGCCAGCGCCGCGCCGTCGCGTCGGAACGCTGCGCGCGACACCGCGATCGGCCCCAGCACCGCCGCCAGCCCCAGGATCAGGAGCACGTTCGCGATGTTCGAGCCGACCACGTTGCCCAGCGCGATGTCCGGCGCGCCGGACGTCGCGGCCTGGAGGCTGGTCAGGAGTTCCGGCATGGAGGTGCCGAACCCCACCAGCGTCAGGCCGATCACCATGGGCGACACGCCCATCCGAGCCGCCACGCCGACGGCGCCGCGCACCAACCCCTCGCCCCCGAGGAGCAGCGCGGCCAGCCCGGCCGCGATCAGCGCGTAGTCCATGGGGCCCTCCGGGCGGGGGCGCCCGCCGCGCCCCGCCCCGCGCACCTCGTCATCCGTCCGTTGCGCCGCAAGCCCCCCGGCGCGCGATCCCCTCACGGGTCCGAAAGCGGCGGCGGGGTATCGCTCGACCCGCGGGGATGGCCTCCCGCGCGGCATCGTCCACGGTCCCATCCTCCGCCGCCGGTCTGGCACCCGGCAGCGGATGCCGGACCTCATGAGGCATGGGTTCGCCCATGGCACGGCGCGGGGGTGACGCCCCGATATCGGGATCGCGGACGGCCCATCGGCGGCGCCGCCATCGCTTCGACCCCCGCCCGCCGGCCGCCCGAACGGGGCGCGCCGGCGGGCGGGCCATCGCGGTGCGCCGCGCGCCTTGCCCCCGGCCTCCGGGGGTGGGATCACGGCGCCATGCCCGATGATCGCCCGCCCGCCCTCGTCACCGGCGCCTCGCGCGGCCTCGGCGCCGCCGTCGCGGAGGCGCTCGCCCCCACCCATCACGTGATCGCCGTCGCCCGCACCACCGGCGGGCTCGAGGAGCTCGACGACCGCGTCCGCGCGGCCGGCGGCGCCGCCACCCTCGCGCCGATGGACGTGACCGATGACGCGGCGATGCAGCACCTGTGCCGCGGCATCCACGACCGCTGGGGCGGCCTCGCCCTGTGGGTCCACACGGCGATCCACGCGCCGCCCCTGGCCCCCGCCGCGATGGCGGACCCCAGGGACCTCGCCAAGTCCCTGGAGGCGAACGTCGCCGCCACGCACCGCCTGATCGCCTATCTCGCCCCGCTCCTCGGCGCCTCCGGCACCGCGGTCTTCCTCGACGACCCGATGGCGGACGCCAAGCACGCCGCCGCCTACGGCGCCTCCAAGCGCGCGCAGATCGCCCTCGCCCGTGCCTGGTCGCTCGAATCCACCGCCCCCCGGATCGTCGTCCACACCCCCGCGCCCATGCCCACCGCCCTGCGCGCGCGCTTCTTCCCCGGCGAGGGCCGCGCCCGCCTCGCCCCCTGCGCCGCGGAGGCCGCGCGCCTGATCGCCGCGCTGCCCCCCCGCTAGCGCAGCGGCCGCGCCGAGGCCCGCAGGGCGAGGCGCCCGGCCCAAGGCCCGCAGGCCGAAGGCCGAGGGGCGCGGGAGCCTCACCTCCCCCGCCGGCGCCCGCGCCCGTCTGGACGCCTCCGCGCGCCCCGCCTAAGGCACCGCCATGCGCATCCTGATCACCAATGACGACGGCATCTCCGCCCCCGGCCTCGCGGTGCTGGACGCCATCGCGCGTCAGGTCGCCGGGCCGGACGGGGAGGTCTGGTGCGTCGCGCCCGCCTTCGAGCAGTCGGGCGTCGGGCATTGCATCTCCTACGCCCACCCCGCGCTCGTCTCCGAGTTCGCGCCCCGCCGCTGGGCGGCGGAGGGCAGCCCGGCCGATTGCGTGCTCGCCGCGCTCCACGACATCCTGCCCGCCCCGCCGGACCTCGTCCTCTCCGGCGTGAACCGCGGCAACAACGCCGCCCAGAACGCGCTCTATTCCGGCACGATCGGCGCCGCGATCGAGGCGACGCTCCAGGACGTGCGCGCCATCGCCCTCAGCCAGTTCCTCGGCCCCGGGACCCGGGGCCTGGACGATCCGTTCGAGGCCGCCGCCGCGTGGGGCGCGCGCACGGTCCGCGCCATCCTGGACGCGGGCCGATGGGGGGGGCCGGGCTACGCCACCTTCTACAGCGTCAACTTCCCGCCCTGCGCGGCGGCCTCCGTGCGCGGCCTGCGCGCCGCGCCGCAGGGCTTCCGCCCGACGACCCGCTTCGGCGCCCAGGCGCAGGTCTCGCCCTCCGGCCGGCGCTTCCTCTGGATCACCGGCGGGCCGCAGGACGAGCGCTCCGAGGACGGCTCGGACGTCGCCGCCTGCCTCGACGGCTGGACCGCCGTGACGCCGATGCGCTGCGACCTCACGGACCGCGCCGCCCTCGCCGCGCTCGACCTGCCGGAGGGCGGCGCGTGAGCGCATGAGCGATCCGGAGGCTCGCATGGCGTTCGTCCTGGCGCTCCGGCAGGCCGGCGTGCGCGACCCCGCGGTCCTGCACGCGATGGAGGGGGTGGACCGCGCGCCCTTCGTCACCGGCACCTTCGCCGGGCGCGCCTACGAGGACACGCCCCTGCCCATCGAGTGCGGCCAGACCATCAGCCAGCCCAGCGTCGTCGCCCGCATGACCGAGGCGCTCGAGGTCGGCCCCCGCCACACCGTGCTCGAGATCGGGACCGGCTCGGGCTATCAGGCCGCGATCCTCGCGCGCCTCGCGCGGCGGGTCTACACCGTCGAGCGGCACCCGGTCCTGGCGCGGGGGGCGCGCGACCTCTTCGAGGCGCTCGGCCTGCACACCGTGACCGCCTTCGCCGCGGACGGGGGCCTCGGCCTGCCCGCGCAGGCGCCGTTCGATCGCATCCTCGTGACCGCCGCGGCCGAGGATCCGCCGGGGCCCCTCCTGGACCAGATGCGCGATGGCGGTATCATGGTGGTCCCCGTCGGACAGAGCGCGGCGGTGCAGACCCTCGTGCGCGTGCGGCGGCGCGGCGGCGCCTACGCCTACGAGGAGCTCGGCGACGTGCGATTCGTGCCACTGGTCGAAGGGCTCGCCGCCGACTAGGGAGGCCCGGTACGGGAGGCGCACGACCATGGCATCTGGCATCATCACCTGGCGCGCGGCGCTTCTTCTTGGCACGGGCCTCGCGGTCGCGGGCTGCACCGCGCCGGGCGGGGGCTTCGACCTCGACCTGCGGCGCAGCGCGGCCGGCACCGCCGCCGCCGCGCGCGGCCCGATCGAGCCGCGCCCCCGGGCCGACGACCGCGGCGTGATCAGCTACCCCACCTATCAGGTCGCCGTCTCGCGCCGGGGCGACACGCCCGTGGACGTGGCGCGCCGCGTCGGCACGGACCCCGCGCAGCTCGCCAGCTTCAACGGGCTGCCCGCCGACGTCGTCCTCGGCGCCGGGGAGATCCTCGCCCTGCCCGGCCGCGTGCCCGAGCCGTCCCCCGCGACCGGCAGCGTCGTCACCGGCCCGATCCGCCCGCCGGGCTCCGTGGACATCACCACGCTCGCCGGCGCCGCGATCGACCGCGCCTCCCCGGTGGAGGCCAACCCCGGCGCGCCGCGCACCACGCCGTCCGCCGCCGTGTCGGGCCGCGAGCCGGTGCGCCACCGCGTCGAGCGCGGCGAGACCGCGTTCTCCATCGCGCGGCTCTACGGCATCTCGGTGCGCGCGCTCGCCGAATGGAACGGGCTGGACGCCGACCTCACCGTGACCGAGGGGCGCTTCCTCCTGATCCCCGTCGTCTCGACCGCGCAGGGGCTGCAGCCCGCCGCCGCCGAGAGCCGGCCCGGCGCCGGGTCGGCCGCGCCCGTCCCGCCCTCGGCCGCGCGCGCCCTGCCGGTCGACGAGGCGCCCGCGCCCAGGAGCGCCGCCGAGGTCGCGGCCGCCGCCCCGGCCGCGCCGCCCCCCGCGCCGGCCACCTCCGCCTCGCGCGCGCGGCTCGCCGCCCCGGTCTCGGGCGCGGTGAACCGCATCTTCGCCGCCGGGCGCAACGACGGCGTCGGCTTCGCCGCCCCGCCGGGCAGCGCCGTGAGCGCCGCCGAGGCCGGCACGATCGCCGCGATCACGGAGGACACGAACGGCGTGCCCATCGTCGTCATCCGGCACGAGGGCGGGCTCCTCACGGTCTATGCCGGCATCTCGGACCTCAGCGTGACCAAGGGCGACGCCGTCACCCGCGGCCAGCCCTTCGCCAAGGTCCGCGACGGCGGCGCCCTCCATTTCGAGGTGCGCGACGGGTTCGAGGCGGTGGACCCGGCCGACTACATCTGACGCCCCGGGCGGGGCGCTAGCTGTCGAGGCGGCGGGCGCGGCGCGCGCCGGGCGCCTCCAGCGGCAGGCCGCGGCGGCCGGCGAGGTCGGTCACGTATTGCCAGGCCACCCGCCCCGACCGGGCGCCGCGCGTGGCCTGCCACTCGATCGCCTCGGCGCGCAGCGCGCCCTCGTCGATGCGGATGCCGAACGCGTCCACGTAGCCGCGGATCATCGCCAGATACGTGTCCTGGTCGCAGGGGTGGAAGCCGAGCCACAGCCCGAACCGGTCCGAGAGCGATACCTTCTCCTCGACCGCCTCGCCGGGGGAGATCGCGCTCGAGCGCTCGTTGTCGATCATGTCCCGGGGCATGAGGTGGCGGCGGTTGGACGTGGCGTAGAAGAGCACGTTCTCCGGCCGCCCCTCGATGCCGCCGTCGAGCACGGCCTTGAGGGATTTGTAGGCCGCGTCGTCGTTCCCGAACGAGAGGTCGTCGCAGAAGAGGACGATGCGGCAGGGCGCCCCGCGCAGGAGCGCCAGCAGGCGGCCGACCGAGGGCAGGTCCTCGCGCTGGAGCTCCACGAGCTTGAGCTCGCGCGCCTCCAGCTCGGCGTGCACCGCCTTGACGAGGCTCGACTTCCCCGTCCCGCGCGCGCCCCAGAGGAGGGCGTTGTTCGCCGGCAGACCGGCCGCGAACTGCGCGGTGTTGCGCAGGAGCGTGTCGCGCGCCCGGTCGATCCCGACGAGGAGCGGCAGGCCCACCCGCGACGGCGCCGGCACGGGCTCGAGCCGGTCGGGGTCCGCGTGCCAGAGCCAGGCGGCCGCCTCGTCCCAGTCGGGCGCGCGGGCCGGGCCCGGCGCCATGCGGTCGAGGGCGCGGGCGATCCGGCCGAGGGCGCGGCGCTTCTTCACGTGGCCGCGTCGTCCTCGTCCAGCAGGCCCTCCTCGCGCAGGCGGTCCGTGCGCCGCCGCTCCACCCCGCGCACGAGCCAGATCGATATCTCGTAGAGCGCGTAGACCACGGTGAAGAGGATCACCTGCGTCACCACGTCGGGCGGCGTCACCAGGGCGGCGAGCACCAGGATGCCGACGACCGCGTATTTGCGCACCGCGCGCAGCCCGTCCGCGGAGACGAGCCCCGCCTTGCCCATCAACGTCAGGAGGACGGGAAGCTGGAAGCAGAGCCCGAAGGCCAGGATGAACTTGAGCGAGAGGTCGAGCGATTCGCGCACCGAGCCGAGGAAGATCGTGCGCAGGTCCTCGTCCTGCACGACGACGGCGGTGTCGGCGCCGGTCAGGATGGCGGTGAGCGCGGGGATCGCGTCCGAGAAGCCGATGAAGAAGTTCATCGCCAGCGGCGTGACCACGAAATGCGCGAAGGCCGCGCCCATGGTGAAGAGCGCCGGAGAGGCGATCACGAAGGGCAGGAAGGCGTTCTTCTCCGACGAGTAGAGGCCGGGCGCGACGAAGCGCCAGAGCTGGTGCGCGATGACCGGGAAGCTCAGGGCGAACCCCCCGATCACCGATATCCGGATGAGGACGAAGAACTTCTCCTGCGGGGCGGTGAAGATGAGCTGCGGGTTCTCGCCGCGGGCGCGGAGGATCTCGGCGATGGGCTCGGCGAGGAAGTTGAGGATGCCCTCGGCGAAGGGAAAGCAGCAGACCATCGCGATAATGAACGCCGCCACCGCGCGGATGAGGCGGGTGCGCAGCTCCGCCAGATGCTCGATCAGGGGGGCGGCGGTGTCGTCCAGCCGGTCCTCGACGCTCACCCGCTGGCCTCCTTGGCGGGCGTGGGCGGGGTGGGCGCGTCCGCCTCGGGGGCGGCGGCCCCGGCGGCCCCGGCGGCCCCGGCCGCCTCGGCGGCCTCACGGTCGAGGCGGGCCTGCGCCATCTCGGCGCTGCGCTCGCGGATCCTGCGCGCGGCCTCGGCGCGCTCCTCGGTCATGCGCGCGGTCTGCGGCCCACGCCCCGCCGCCCGGTCCGAGGCGGCGTCGACGTCCCAGTCGACGAGGCTCTTGGCGGCGTCGGACATCTTGTTCATCGCCAGCGACTTGGGCGACTTGAGCTTGGTGAGGTCGGACTTGATGTCGCCGATGCCGGCATCGTCGGCGGCGTCGTTCATGGCGCGGGTGAACTCGCGCGCCATGCCCTTCATCTTGCCGGTGAAGCGGCCCACGTTGCGGAACATGACCGGCAGATCCTTGGGCCCCACGACGATCAGCGCGACGACGCCGATCACCAGAAGCTCCATCATCCCCAGGTCGAACATGGTGCGGCCCCCCGGGGCGAGGGATCAGGCGTCGCGCTTCTCGGCGTGGACGGCGGTGCCGGCGGGCGTGGTGGCGCCGCGGGCGACGTCGCCATGCTCGGGCGGGGTCACGTCCCGGGCGGCGGCGGTCTCGCCGGCCTCGATCTCCTTGGACCCTTCGCCGACGCCCTTCTTGAACGCCGTGATGCCCTTGCCGACCTCGCCCATGAGCGAGGACACCTTGCCCCGCCCGAAGAGCACGAGCACGACGACCGCGATCAGGATGAGGCCCATCGGGCCGATGTTGTTCAGCATTGTCCGGTCCTCCCTCGGGGCGTCCGCCCCGCGTTCGGCACGCAACCTAAGGGGCGCGGCGCCGAGGCGAAAGGGGGCGCGGGATCACGGGGCCGCGTGCGGCTTCAGGCGCCGAAGACGAAGCAGCGGTCCCGCCGGATCGTCAGCCAGAAGACCATGCCCGGGCGCGGCATGAACACCGCCGGCACCAGGGCGCTCACGCGGCTGCGGTCATGGGCCATCTCGAACTCGACGAGGCTCTCCACCCCCATGAAGCGCGCGCGCAGGACGGTGCCCATCGCGGGCGTGCCGAGCTGCGGCGTGGGGTTGGGGCCGACGCCGCCGCGGTCGAAGTCGATGCCGACGTGCTGGGGGCGGAACACGATCTCGACCGCGGCGCCGTCCGGGTGGCCGGGGGTCAGGAACGCGCCGAACGGCGTGTCGGTCAGCGCCCCGCGCGAGGTGCCGCGGATCACGTTCACGTCCGAGAAGAAGGCCGCCGCGTCCGCGTCCACCGGGTTGTGGTAGACGGTGTAGGGCGCGCCCTGCTGGACGATCCGGCCGTCGCGCATGAGGACGATCTCGTCGGCCATGCGCATCGCCTCGTCGGGCTCGTGCGTGACCAGGAGGACGGCGGCCCCCTCCTCCTTCAGGAGGTCGAGCGTCTCGTCGCGGATGCCGTCGCGCAGGCGGTTGTCGAGGCCGGAGAACGGCTCGTCCATGAGCATCACCGCCGGGCGGGGGGCCAGCGCGCGCACGAGGGCCACGCGCTGCTGCTCGCCGCCCGAGAGCGCCTGCGGCGGATCGTCGGCGTGGTGGGCCATGCCGACCTTGCCCAGGAGCTCCATCGCCCGGGCCCGGCGGGCCGCGCGGGGGCCGCGCAGGCCGAAGGCGACGTTCTGCGCCGCCGTGAGGTGGGGAAAGAGGGCGAAGTCCTGGAACATGAGGCCGACGCCGCGGGCCTCCGGCGGCGCGAAGGCCCCCTCCCCCGCGACGCGCCGGCCGGCGACGTGGATCGTGCCGCCGTCGATCTCTTCGACGCCGGCGAGCATGCGCAGGGTCGTGGACTTGCCGCAGCCCGAGGGGCCCAGGAGGCAGGTGACCTGTCCCGCCCGCAGGGTGAGCGTCACGTCCTCGACCACGGCGCGGCCGCCGAGGCGCCGGGTCAGGCCGGCGGCGACGAGGCGGTCCGGCGCCGACGCGCCGGCCGGGCGCGGCGGATCGGACTGGCGCAGGTCGTCGGGCAAATCCGATCCTTTCGGGCGGTCTTTGCCTGCAGGTAGTCGGCCGCCCGCCGCGGAGCAACCTCCGCGCGCGGGCGGCGCGTCCGGGCGCCTAGCGCTTGCCGCCCGGCTTGGCCTGCGCGGCCTTGGGCGGCGCCTTGCCCGCGGGCTTGGCGGGGGCCTTCGGCTCCTCCTTCTTGGCCGCCTTGGGCGGCGCCTTCTGCTTCATCTTGCCCATCTTGTCCGGCATTGTCGCGATCCTCGATGCCGCCCGCGCGGAACCGGCGGGCATGGCGCATGACGCGCCGATGCCCGGCCGAAATCAAGGCCAAACGGGCACGGCGCGCGCCGCGCCCCCCGGCTGGCTCAACTGCAGCCCGACGTGCCGCCGCAGGTGTTGCACTTCATGCAGGTGCCGTTGCGCACCAGGGTGAAGTTGCCGCATTCGCCGCAGGCTTCGCCCTCGTAGCCCTGGGCCTTGGCCATCGCGCGGGCGTCCGCCTTGGGCGCGGCCTGGGCCACCGCCGCCCCGACCGCGGCGCCGACGGCCCCGCCGACCGCCCCGCCGACATGGCCGCCCAGCGCCGCCGGGCCGGGCACGCGCAGGCCGGTGAAGCCCTGCGGCATCCGGTTGCGCAGATAGCCCGAGGACGCGACCTGCCGCAGGACCGCGAGGCCCCGGTCCGGCCCGCCGCCATCGCCGGACGCGCCGGCGCTCTCGGCCTCGCCGCCGCCGAGCTCGTCGAACGCGGCGCCGGTGGGCGCGACATGGGCGAGGTCCGTCCGGTCGAGATAGCTCACCGCCAGCTCGCGGAAGATGTAGTCGAGGATCGAGGTCGCGTTCTTGATCGCCTCGTTGCCCTGCACCATGCCGGCGGGCTCGAACTTGGTGAAGGTGAAGGCGTCGACGAACTCCTCCAGCGGCACGCCGTATTGCAGCCCGACCGAGATCGCGATGGCGAAGTTGTTCATCATCGCGCGGAAGCCGGCGCCCTCCTTGTGCATGTCGATGAAGATCTCGCCGAGCTGGCCGTCCGCGTACTCGCCGGTGCGCAGGTAGACCTTGTGCCCGCCGACGATGGCCTTTTGCGTGTAGCCGCGGCGCCGCTCGGGCATCTTCACGCGGTTGGAGCGCTGGATCACGTCCTGGTAGACGATGCGCTCGACGATCTTCTCGGCGAGGACCTGGGCCTTCTCGGGGACGGAGCCGGATTCGAGGATCTCGGCCGCCTCGTCATCGTCCTCCACCAGCGCGGAGGCGAGGGGCTGGGAGAGCTTGGAGCCGTCGCGGTAGAGGGCGTTGGCCTTGATCGCGAGGGACCACGAGAGCTCGTAGGCGGCCTTGCAATCCTCGATGGTCGCCGAGGCCGGCATGTTGATCGTCTTGGAGATCGCGCCGGAGATGAAGCTCTGCGCGGCGGCCATCATGTGGATGTGGCTGTCTACGGAGAGGAACCGCCGGCCCGTCTTGCCGCAGGGGTTGGCGCAGTCGAAGACGACGTAGTGCTCCTCGCGCAGGTGCGGCGCGCCCTCGAGGGTCATCGTGCCGCACAGATGCGTGCCGGCGGCCTCGATCTCCTTTCTCGAGTAGCCCAGATGGCGGAGGAGGTCGAAGCCGGGATCGGCCAGCTTGGCGGCCGGGATGCCCAGGACCCCGGTGCAGAACGCCTCGCCCAGCGTCCACTGGTTGAAGACGAAGCGGATGTCGAACGCCGTCGGCAGCGCGGCCTCGACGGCCGCGATCTCCGCCTCGCCGAAGCCGTGCCCGATCAGGGACTGGCGGTTGATGCCGGGCGCGTTGCCCAGGGACGGGTTGCCGACGGCGTAGGCGACGATCTCCTCGACCTCCGAGGGGGCGTAGCCGAGGTTCGACAGGGCCGCGGGGACGGAGCGGTTGATGATCTTCCAGTAGCCCCCGCCGGCGAGCTTCTTGAACTTCACCAGGGCGAAATCGGGCTCGATGCCGGTCGTGTCGCAGTCCATCACCAGGCCGATCGTGCCGGTGGGCGCGATGACGGTCGCCTGCGCGTTGCGGTAGCCATGGGCCTCGCCCAGGCGCAGCGCGTCGTCCCAGGCACCGCGTGCCAGCCGCACCAGCGCCGCATCGGGGCAGCCGTCCGCGTCCAGGGCCACGGGATCGGTGCGCAGGCCCTCATAGGCCTCCGCCCCGTGGGCGGCGGCGCGGTGGTTGCGGATCACGCGGAGCATGTGGCCCGCGTTCTTCGCGTGCCCCGGGAAGGCGCCGAGCTCGCCGGCCATCTCGGCGGAGGTGGCGTAGCTGGTCCCGGTCATGATCGCGGTGAGCGCGCCGCACAGCGCCCGGCCCTCGCGGCTGTCGTAGCCGTGGCCCATGTTCATCAGGAGCCCGCCGATATTGGCGTAGCCGAGGCCCAGCGTGCGGAAGTCGTAGCTGCGCTGCGCGATCTCCCTGGAGGGGAACTGCGCCATCATCACGCTGATCTCGAGCGTGACGGTCCAGAGGCGGGCAGCGTGGACGTAGGCCTCCGCGTCGAACCGCCCGTCATGGAGGAAGGTCAGCAGGTTCATCGAGGCCAGGTTGCAGGCGGTGTCGTCGAGGAACATGTATTCCGAGCACGGGTTCGAGCCCCGGATCGCGCCGTCCTCGGGGCAGGTGTGCCAGTCGTTCACCGTGTCGTGGTACTGGATGCCCGGATCGGCGCAGGCCCAGGCGGCGTGCCCGACCTGCTCCCAGAGGTCGCGGGCCTTGAGGGTCTTGGCGACCTTGGCGTTCGTGCGGTTCAGGAGCTGCCAGTCCGCGTCGTCCCCGACGGCCTGCAGGAAGGCGTCGGTCACGCGGATCGAGTTGTTGGAGTTCTGCCCCGAGACCGTGTTGTAGGCCTCCGAATCCCAGTCGACGTCATAGGTCGGGAACTCGATCGAGGCGTAGCCCTGCCGCGCGTATTGCAGGATGCGGGCGATGTAGGTCTCGGGGATGCAGGCGCGCTTGGCGTCGCGGATCGCGGCCTTCAGGGCCGCGTTGGCGGCGGGGTCGACCGAGTCCTCGGCCGAGCCGTCATGGGCGCCGATGGCGCCGAAGATCGCGTTGAGCTTGAGCTCGTGCATCTTCGAGCCGGCGACGAGGGAGGCGACCTTCTGCTCCTCCTTCACCTTCCAGCCGACGAACTCCTCGATGTCGGGGTGGTCGGCGTCGACGATGACCATCTTGGCCGCGCGCCGCGTGGTGCCGCCCGACTTGATCGCGCCGGCCGCCCGGTCGCCGATCCGCAGGAAGCCCATCAGGCCCGAGGACCGCCCCCCGCCCGACAGGTTCTCCCCGGCCGCGCGCAGGGAGGAGAAGTTGGTGCCCGTCCCCGAGCCGTACTTGAAGAGCCGCGCCTCGCGGACCCAGAGGTCCATGATGCCGCCGTCGTTCACCAGGTCGTCCGACACCGCCTGGATGAAGCAGGCGTGCGGCTGCGGGTGCTCGTAGCTCGACGTGCTGGCGGTCAGCTCGCCGGTGCGCCAGTCGACGTAGAAATGCCCCTGCGCGGGCCCGTCGATGCCGTAGGCCCAGTGCAGGCCGGTGTTGAACCATTGCGGCGAGTTGGGCGCCGCGACCTGGGCGGCGAGCATGTGGCGCATCTCGTCGTGATAGGCGTGCGCGTCCTCCTCGGAGGTGAAATAGCCGCCCTTCCAGCCCCAGTAGGTCCAGGCGCCGGCGAGCCGGTCGAAGACCTGCTTGGCGCTCGTCTCGCCGCCATGCCGCTCGGCCTCGGGCAGCTTCGCGAGCGCCTCCTCGTCGGCGACGTGGCGCTGGAGCCAGGCCGGCACGCCCTTCTCGGGCACGCGCTTGAGGGCCGCCGGCACGCCCGCCTTGCGGAAGTACTTCTGGGCGATGACGTCGGAGGCGACCTGCGACCACGCCACGGGCACCTCGACGGCGTCGAGGCGGAACACCGTGGTGCCGTCGGGATTGCGGATCTCGGACTTCGTGGTGCCCCAGTCCATGGCCCCGTAGGCGCCGGTCTCGGGGGTGGTGTAGTGCCGCTCGATCCGCATCGTCGTCTCCATCGTCTGGGCGCCGTGCCTGCGCGGCCGGCCGGGGTCCGTCGTGGCCTGCGCGGCCCGCCGGGGTCTGTCGTGGCCTGCGCGGCCCGCCAGGGTCTGTCTTGGGCCGGAGCGGACCCCGGCCGGCCTGTGAACGGATCGGGGGACGATCCGCGCGGCGCCTGTGGATACTTTCCCTAGAGCGCCGATCCCGTCTGCCCACCATATGTGGTGGGCGAGGCCTCGTCATATAAATGACACCCCCTGCCCGGCAACGATTCTCCGACCGCCCGCCCGGACGTCCGCCGAGCCGCGGGCGCAAGGCGCTGAATACACGCGCGGAGTCCTCGGCGAGAAAATGTCCGCCAGGGCCCCCGGGCCGCGGGGCGCTCCCGTGCGGTCGGCGCGGCGCTCCCCGGTCAAGGGGTATTCGCGGCATGTCGGACGGATATCGGATCGGCGGAGCGGGGCGCGGGCCGCATCGGACCGCCCCGCGATTCGGGCCGGCGGCCCCCGGCGGCCCCCGGCGGCCCGAGCGCGACGCGATGGAACGCGGATGAGGGCGGGCCCCGCGGGCCCCGGGGGCCCCGCGGGCCCGGTGGTCGGGGCGAGAGGATTCGAACCTCCGGCCCCCTGCTCCCAAAGCAGGTGCGCTACCAGGCTGCGCCACGCCCCGACGGACCCGCCCTAGCGCGGCCGGCGGCGCCGGGCAATCCGGCCCGTCGGCGCTGCTGCCCTAGCCCCCGCAGGCGCCGGGGATGGCGGGATGGCGCAAGGCGTCCCCCGCCTCGATCCCCAGGGCCTCGGCGCGCCCGCCCGCGACCTCCAGGACGAAGCGCGCGGGCGCGCCGGCGGGGATGGGGGTGAGGTCGCCGGGCACGGCGTTCGCGTGCACGCTGACGATCCGTCCGGCGCCGTCGGCGAAGATCATGTCGAGCGGGATGAGGGTGTTCTTCATCCAGAACGCGATGCCGTCCGCCTCGCGCGGGTAGACGAAGAGCATGCCCTGCATGGGGCCGAGCGCCTCGACGAACATCAGGCCGCGGGCGCGCTCGGCCGGATCGTCCGCGACGGCGACGGCGAAGCGCGCGGCGCCGAAATCGCCCGTCACGTCGATGCGGTCCGGGGCGCAGTCCTGCGCGGCGGCGAGCCCCGGCAGGGCGAGGAGGAGGGCGAGGAGGCGCATGGAGACGTCCTTACGGGTTGAGGCCTTACGGGTTGAGGCGCCGGCGGGTCCAGGCGGCGCCGTCCCGGTCGTAGCGGAAGCGGTCGTGCAGCCGGGCGGCGCCATCGGCCCAGAGCTCCATCTGCGCGGGCGCGACGCGCCAGCCGCCCCAGTGCGGCGGGCGGGGCGGCGCGTCGCCGTATAGGGCCGCGAGGCGCGCCATCTCGGCCTCCAGGACCTCGCGCCCGGCGAGGGGGCGCGATTGCGCCGAGGCCCAGGCGCCCAGCCGGGAGGCGAGCCCGCGCGAGGCGTGGTAGGCGTCCGCCTTGGCGCCGTCCTCCCGCGCGGCGGTGCCGCGGACCCGGACCTGCCGGCGCAGGCTCTTCCAGTGCAGGACGAAGGCGCAGCGGCCGCCCGCGGCCTCGATCTGGACCGACTTGGCGCCCTCGTAATTGGTGTAGAAGAGGAACGCCCCGGGCCCGTCCCGGCCGGCGGGCTCGATCTCCTTGAGGAGGACGGTGCGCACGTCGGGCATGCCGTGCGCGTCGACGGTCGCGAGCTGCATGGCGTTGGGGTCCTCGGGCTCGGCGGCCTCGGCCTCCGCGAGCCACCGGGCGGCGATCTCCACGGGGTCGTCGCCGGCGAAGATGTCCTGCGCTTTCGACATGTTGGCGGCCCCGCATGCCGTGGCGGCCCGGTTGCCGCCCCTTTGGTGATGGCCTAGACCGCCGGCGATTGGCAAGCGGGGAAGTCGCGGTGACGAACGGGTTGATGGCCGGCAAGCGGGGTCTCGTCATGGGCCTCGCCAACGACAAGTCCATCGCCTGGGGCATCGCCAAGGCGCTGCACGCCCAGGGCGCGCAGATCGCCATCTCCCACCAGGGCGGGCCGCTCCAGAAGCGGGCCGCGCCCCTGGCGGAACAGATCGGCGCCAGGATGATCGAGTGCCATGTCGACGATCCGGCCTCGCTCGACGCGTGCTTCGCCGAGCTGGCGGAGGCCTGGGGCCGCCTCGACTTCGTGGTCCACGCGATCGGGTTCTCCGACAAGGCCGAGCTGCGCGGCCGCTACGTGGACACCAGCCCCGAGAACTTCCGCGTCTCGATGGACGTCAGCGTCTACTCGTTCACGGCCGTGGCGAAGCGGGCGGCGGCGATGATGCCGGAGGGGGGCAGCCTCCTGACGCTCACCTATTACGGCGCCGAGAAGGTGATGCCGCACTACAACGTGATGGGCGTGGCCAAGGCCGCGCTCGAGGCGTCGGTGCGCTACATCGCGGAGGATCTGGGCCGCGACCGCATCCGCTGCAACGCGATCAGCGCCGGGACGATCAAGACCCTGGCCGCGAGCGGCATCGGGGATTTCCGCTACATCATGCGCTGGAACGAGGCGAACTCGCCCCTGCGCCGGACCGTCACCCAGGACGAGGTCGGCAACGCGGCGCTGTTCCTGCTGTCGGATCTGGGCTCGGCCGTGACGGGGGAGATCCTGCACGTCGACGCGGGCTATCACGTCGTCGGGATGAAGGCGGTCGACGCGCCCGACCTGGAGGCGCCCGAGGCGGCCGTCCGGGCGCGGGCGGCCGAGTGAGCGCGCGCGCCGGGGCGGGGCGCGCCCGATGACGGCGGCGGCGTTCCTCGGGGTCGCCCTGGTGCATCTGATGGCGGCGATCTCTCCGGGGCCGTCCTTCGTGCTGGCGGTGCGCACGGCGGCGGCGGAAGGGCTGCGCGTGGCCTCGGCGCTCGCGGTCGGCTTCGGGCTCGGCGCGGCGCTCTGGGCCTCGGCGGCGCTGCTGGGGCTCGCGGTGCTGTTCGAGGCGGCGCCCGCGCTCCTCTCGGCGGCCAAGGTCGCGGGGGGGCTGTTCCTCGTCTGGCTCGCCTGGGGGCTCTGGCGCGCGGCGCCGGGACCGATGCCGGCGGTCGATCCCGCCGCGCCGCCGCGCGGGACGGCGGCGGCCGTGCGCCTGGGCTTCGTCTCCATGCTGGCCAATCCCAAGCCCGCGATCTTCTTCGGCGCGGTCTTCGTCGGCCTCGTGCCGGCGGAGGCGAGCGCGCTCGACAAGGGGCTGATCCTCGTCAACATCCTGTGGGTGGAGGCGGCGTGGTACATGGTCGTCGCGCGGGTCTTCTCGCTGCCGCGCGCGCGGCGCGCCTACGCCCGGGCGAAGACGGCGCTCGACCGGGCGTTCGGCGGGGCGCTGGGCGCGCTCGGCCTCACCATCGCGGCAACCTGAGGAGGCGATCATGGCCGAGCAGCTCCCCCACGAGAAGGGGTTCCACGTAAGCTGGGACCAGATCCACCGCGACAGCCGGGCGCTGGCCTGGCGGCTCGACGGCAAGGGGCCGGGGCCCGAGGGCGGCTGGCGGGCGGTCGTGGGGATCACCCGGGGCGGCATGGTGCCGGCGATGATCGTGGCGCGCGAGCTCGACATCCGGTGCGTCGACACGATCAGCGTGAAGTCCTACGCGATGGGCGGCGGCGCGGCCGACCTGCGCGGCGAGGCCGAGGTCCTCAAGGCGCCGGACGCGCAGATGATGGGCGACGGCACCGGCATCCTGGTGGTCGACGACCTCGTGGACACGGGCAAGACGCTCGAGCTCGTGCGCGCGCTCTACCCGAAGGCGCATTTCGCCTGCGTCTACGCCAAGCCCGAGGGCGAGGAGCAGGCCGACACCCACGTCACCGGCGTGAGCCAGGAGACGTGGATCTTCTTCCCCTGGGACATGGCGCTGCAATACGTGCAGCCCTATCGGGGGACGGACTGAGCGCCCGGCGCCGGCCCGGGCCGAGGCGCCATGCCGGCCCCCCGTCATCCTCCGGCTCGACCGGAGGATCTCCACGTCGCGGGGACGGGCCCGGCGGCGCAGAGATCCTCGGATCGGGTCCGAGGATGACGGCCCCGCGGTCACCGAGCCAATCAAGAGGCGGCGCATGCATTTGAACCCCAACCTCGCCGCGACCGCGGTGCCGCCGGTGCCGGAGGCGCGGCGCTGGGCGGACGGGTATGACGGCCGGGCCGGGCCCCTGATCAACGTCAGCCAGGCGGCGCCTGTGGACCCGCCGGTCGCCGCCCTGCGCGCCGAGATCGCGCGCGTCGCGCTGGAGGAGCCGGAGGCGCATCTCTACGGTCCGGTCCTGGGCCTGCCGGCGCTGCGCGCGGCGGTCGCGGCGCGGTGGTCGCACGCCTATGGCGGGGACGTGGTGCCGGAGGACGTGGCGATCACCTCCGGGTGCAACCAGGCCTTCGCCACCGCCGTCGCGACCCTGGCCGCGCCCGGGGACGAGGTGATCCTGCCGGTGCCGTGGTACTTCAACCACGCGATGTGGCTGGCCCAGTCGGGCGTGCGCGCCGTGCCCCTGCCCTGCGGGCCGGGCATGGTGCCGGACGCTGGCGCCGCCGCCGCCCTGATCGGGCCGCGCACGCGGGCGATCGCGCTGGTGACGCCGAACAACCCGACCGGGGCCGAATACCCGGCCGCGACGATGGACGCGTTCTTCGACTTCTGCGCCGCGCGCGGCCTCGCCCTGATCGTGGACGAGACCTATCGCGATTTCGACGGCCGGGAGGGCGCGCCGCACGGGCTCTTCTCGCGCGACTGGCGCGGCACGCTGATCCAGCTCTACAGCTTCTCCAAGGCCTACCGCCTCACCGGGCACCGGGTGGGCGCCATGGTCGCTGATCCCGCGCGCCTGGCGGAGGCTGAGAAGGTCCTCGACACGGTGACGATCTGCCCGGGCCAGATCGGGCAGCGCGCGGCGCTCTGGGGGATGGAGCACCTGGGCGGCTGGCTCGCGGGCGAGCGGGCCGAGATCCTGACCCGCCGCGCGGCGATGGAGGCGGCGCTGGACGCCCTGCCCGGCTGGCGGCACGTCACGTCGGGCGCCTACTTCGCCTATGCGGAGCACCCCTGGGACGGCGCGCCGGAGGCGGTGGCGCGCGCGCTGGCGTCCGAATGGGGCGTGCTGGGGCTGCCCGGCTCGATGTTCGTGCCCGGCGGGATGGCGGCGGACACGCTGCGCATCGCCTTCGCCAACCTGGACGGCGCGGGGATCGCGGCGCTGGCGGAGCGGCTCGCGGCGGCGTCGGCCGGGCCGCTTGCGGGGATGGCCCTGCGCGGCTAGGCCACCGCGCGGACCGGAGGGGGCATCGTGGCCAAGGACAAGAAGAAGACGACGCTGTCGCAATACCTGGTCTGGGGCCTCCTCGGCCTGTTGGGGTTCAGCCTGATCGGCTTCGGCGCGGGCGGCTTCGGCGGCTCGGCCGGCCGGATCGGCACCGTCGCCGGGCAGGAGATCGAGGCGCGCGACTACGGCCGGGCGCTGCGGGACGAGCTGCGCGCCCTGTCGCAGCGCGCGGGATCGAACGTGTCGCTCGACCAGGCGCGCCAGATCGGCGTGCCGCAGCAGGTGCTCTCGCGCCTGATCTCCACCGCCGCGGTGGACGCGGAGGCCGAGCGGCTGGGCCTTTCGGCGGGCGACGAGCGCGTGGCGGCGGCGATCCTGGAGATCCCGGCCTTCCAGGGCGGGACGGGCTTCGACCGCGAGGCCTATCGCTTCGCGCTCGAGAACGCGGGCCTCACCATCCCGGAGTTCGAGGAGGACGTGCGCCGCGAGGCCGCGCGGGGCCTCATCACCGACGCGGTGGCGCAGGTGCCGGCGCCGGAGGGGTATGCCGACCTCCTGATGGCCTATATCGGCGAGACGCGGGACGTGACCTGGGCGCCGGTCCCGGCCTCCGCCCTGGGGTCCGGCGTGGCCGAGCCGACGGCGGCCGAGGTCGCGCAATGGTATCTGGGCGCGCAGGACCGGTTCCGCCTGCCGCCGTCCAAGTCCCTGACGGTGTTCCACCTCGAGCCGGAGGTCGTCGCCCGCGGCATCGAGCCGGAGGAGGCCGCGGTGCGCGCGCTCTACGAGGCCGACATCGCGCAGTACCAGCGCCCCGAGCGCCGGCTCGCCGAGCGCCTGGTGTTCCCGGACCGGGCGGCGGCGGATGCCGCGGCGGAGCGCCTCGCCGCCGGGGCGAGCTTCGACGAGATCGTGGAGGAGCGCGGGCTGACGGCGGCCGACATCGACCTCGACGAGGTGACGCGCGCCGACTTGGGCGCGGCGGCGGAGCCGGTGTTCGCCCTGCCCGGCCCGGACGTGACCGGCGTGGTGGAGACCGATCTCGGCCCCGCGATCTTCCGGGTCAACGCGGTGCTGGACGCGATCGACGTGCCCTTCGAGGAGGCGCGCGGCGCCCTGGCGCCGATCGCCGCGCTGGAGGCCGCGCGCCGCGACATCGACTCCCGGCTCGGCGAGCTCGACGACCTCCTGGCCGGCGGCGCCACCGTGGAGGAGCTGTCCCGGGACGCGGGCGCGACGCCCCGCACCATCGAGTGGTCGGAGGCGAGCGCCGGCGGCCTGAACGAGGACCCCGCCTTCCGCGCGGCCGCGGCCGCCGCGCGGGAGGGCGACTTCCCCGAGATCGTCACCCTGGAGGATGGCGGGCTCTTCGCCCTGCGCGTGGATGCCGAGCGTCCGAGCCGGGTGCCCGACCTCGAGGAGATCGAGCCCGAGGTGCTGGCCGCGCTGCGCGAGGAGCGGCGGGTGCAGGCCTTGACCGAGGCGGCCGAGGCGCTCGCCGAGGGCCTGGCCGGCGGCGGCGCGCCGGAGGGGGTCACCCTGCGGAGCGAGCCCGCCCTAACGCGGGACGAGGCGGTGGAGGGCGCGCCCGCGGCCCTGACAGACGCGGTGTTCGAGGCGCAGGCCGGGGAGGCGGGCGTGGTCTCCGCCGGCGGCGAGGTGGCGATCTGGCGGCTCGACGCGGTGAACCCGGCGGACATGGACGGGGTGCAGACCCGCCTGCTGCGCGAGGCGGTGATGGCGCAGGGGCGCGCGGACCTCGCGCAGGACGTGCTCGGGGCCTATGTCGCGGCGCTCCAGAACCGCGCCGAGGTGCAGCTCGACCGCGCCGCCCTCGCGGCGATCGAGGCGCAGTTTCCCTGAGATGGCGGTGATCCTGCCCGCCTTCCCCGCCTTCGCCGAGGGGCTGGCGCGCGGCGAGAACCAGTTGGTCTACACGCGGCTGGCGGCCGATCTCGACACGCCGGTCTCCCTGATGCTCAAGCTCGCGGGCGCGCGGCCGGGCTCCTTCATGCTCGAGAGCGTGACCGGCGGGGAGGTGCGCGGGCGCTACTCCATCGTGGGCATGAAGCCGGACCTGATCTGGCGGTGCTTCGGGGAGCGCGCCGAGGTGAACCGCGAGGCCCGCTTCGCGCCGGACGCCTTCGCCGTGGAGGGCCGCCCGCCGCTGGAAAGCCTGCGCGCGGTGATGGCGGAGTGCCGGATGGCCCTGCCGGACGGGCTGCCGGCGGCGAGCGCGGGGCTGTTCGGATACCTGGGATACGACATGATCCGGCTGGTCGAGCGGCTGCCCGACGTCAATCCCGATCCGCTCGGCCTGCCCGACGCGGTGATGATGCGGCCCACGGTGGTGGCCGTGCTGGACGGGGTGAAGGGGGAGGTGACGCTCTGCGCCCCGGTCTGGGCGGCGGGCGCGCCGGCCCCGCGGGCCGCCTACGCGCAGGCGGCCGAGCGGGTGATGGACGCGGTGCGCGATCTCGACCGGGCGCCGCCCGCGCCGCGCGCCCTGGCGGCGCCGGGGGCGGAGGCGGAGCCGACCTCCAACTTTAGCCGCGCGGGATACGAGGCGGCCGTCGCGCGGGCCAAGGCGTACATCGCGGCGGGCGACATCTTCCAGGTGGTGCCCTCGCAGCGCTGGCGGGTGCCGTTCGCGGCCGCGCCCTTCGCGCTCTATCGCTCGCTGCGGCGCACCAACCCCTCGCCGTTCATGTTCTACTTCGACCTCGGCGCCGCCGAGACGGGCACGGCGGCGGGGTTCCAGATCGTCGGAGCGAGCCCCGAGATCCTCGTGCGCCTGATGGGCGGCGAGGTGACGGTGCGGCCCATCGCCGGCACGCGGCCGCGGGGGGCCACGCCGGAAGAGGACCGGGCGAACGAGGCGGACCTGCTGGCCGATCCCAAGGAGCTGGCCGAGCACCTGATGCTGCTCGACCTCGGGCGCAACGACGTCGGCCGGGTGGCGAGGATCGGGACGGTGCGGCCGACCGAGGAGTTCGTCGTCGAGCGCTACAGCCACGTGATGCACATCGTCTCCAACGTGGTGGGCGAGCTGCGCGAGGGCGAGGACGCGCTCTCGGCGCTGCTCGCGGGGCTCCCGGCCGGGACGGTGAGCGGCGCGCCCAAGGTCCGCGCGATGGAGATCATCGACGAGCTCGAGCCCGAGAAGCGCGGCGTCTACGGCGGGGGCGTCGGCTACCTCTCGGCCACCGGGGAGATGGACATGTGCATCGCGCTCCGCACCGGGGTGGTGAAGGACGGCGCCCTCTTCGTGCAGGCGGGCGGCGGCGTGGTCCATGATAGCGACCCGGCCGCCGAATGGCAGGAGACCGTCGACAAGTCGCGCGCCCTGCGGACGGCGGCGGCCGAGGCGCACCGCTTCGACGGCGGGAACGAGGGGGGCGCGCGTTGAGCGGGCGGGCGGCATCAAGGCCCCCGCGGGAGGCGGAGGGGGCGGCATGACGATCCTGCTGATCGACAATTACGACAGCTTCACCTGGAACCTGGTGCACCTCATGGGCGGGCTCGGCTTCGTCCCCCGCGTGCTGCGCAACGACGCGATCACGCCGGAGGCCGCGGTGGCGGAGCATCCGGAGGGCATCGTGATCGGGCCGGGCCCGTGCGATCCGGACCGCGCCGGCATCTGCGTGCCCCTGGTCCTGGCGGCCGCGGAGGCGGGCGTGCCCCTCTTCGGGGTGTGCCTGGGGATGCAGGCGATCGGGCAGGCGTTCGGCGGGCGCGTGGTGCGCCATTCGGACATCGTGCACGGCAAGGCGGGGCGCATCCGGCACGAGGGCGCGGGCGTCTTCGCCGGCCTGCCCGACCCGCTCTCGGCGACGCGCTACCACTCGCTCGTGGTCGAGCGGGCGACCCTGCCCGGCGCGCTGGAGGTGACGGCGGCGCTCGAGAACGGGACGATCATGGGCCTGCGCCACCGGGAGGCGCCGGTCGAGGGGGTGCAGTTCCACCCCGAGTCGATCCGCACGGCGGACGGCGCGGCGATGATGCGCGCGTTCCTCGAGCGGCGGGCGGTGCCGGCATGAGCCTCAAGCCCCTCATCGGGATCGCGGCCGAGCGCCCCCTCACGCGCGAGGAGGCGAACGTGGCCTTCGCCGCGCTCTTCGCCGGGGAGGCGACGCCGAGCCAGATCGGCGGCTTCCTGATGGCCCTGCGCACGCGCGGCGAGACGGTGGACGAGTACGCCGCCGCCGCCGCCGCGATGCGCGCGCGCTGCCGGCGCGTGCGCGCGCCAGAGGGGGCGATCGACGTGGTGGGCACCGGGGGCGACGGGAAGGGCACGCTCAACATCTCCACCGGGGCGGCGTTCGTGGTGGCGGGCGCCGGCGTGCCGGTGGCCAAGCACGGCAACCGCAACCTCAGCTCCAAGTCCGGCACGGCCGACGCGCTCGGCCAGTGCGGGGTGAAGGTGATGGTCGGGCCGGCGGTGGTTGAGCGGGCGCTGGCGGAGGCGGGGATCGGCTTCATGATGGCGCCGATGCACCACCCGGCGACCGCGCACGTGATGCCGACGCGCGCCGAGCTCGGCACGCGCACGATCTTCAACATCCTGGGGCCGCTCACCAATCCCGCCGGGGTCAAGCGGCAGCTCACGGGCGCGTTCTCCGCGGCCCTGATCCGCCCGATGGCGGAGACGCTGGCGATCCTGGGATCGGAGGCGGCGTGGCTGGTGCATGGCGGGGACGGCACGGACGAGCTCGCCATCAGCGCGGCGAGCCGGGTCGCGGCGCTCTCCGGCGGCGCGGTGACGGAGTTCGAGGTCCACCCCGAGGAGGCCGGCCTGCCCGTCCATCCGTTCGAGGACATCGTCGGCGGTACCCCGGAGGAGAACGGGGCCGCGTTCCGCGCCCTGCTGGCCGGCGAGGCGTCGGGGCGGGCGGGGGCCTACCGCGACGCCGTGCGCCTGAACGCCGCGGCCGCGCTGGTGATCGCGGGGCGGGCTGCGGACCTGCGCGAGGGCGCGGCGCTGGCGGCCGAGAGCCTGGATTCGGGCGCGGCGCGGCGGGCGCTGGAGGCGCTGGCGCGCGTCACCTCGGCGGCGTGAGCGCGCTCGCGGCGGCGGCGGCGCGCACGGGCGGCTGGGCGGACCTGCCGTTCTTCGCCCGGGAGCTCGCGGCGGTGGAGGCCGCGCTGGCGGCGGACGGGCGGCCCTGCGCGCCGCCGCCGGATCTGGCGTTCCGGGCGCTGGAGCTGACCCGGCCCGAGGACGTGCGCGTCGTGATCCTGGGGCAGGATCCCTACCCCACGCCGGGCCATGCCCACGGGCTCGCGTTCTCCGTCCCCGAGGGGACGCGGCCCCTGCCCCCGTCGCTCCGCAACGTGCTGGCCGAGTTGGCCGAGGACCGGGGGCCGCGCGCGGCCTGCGACCTGTCGGACTGGGCGGCGCAGGGGGTGCTCCTGTGGAACGCCGCGCCGACGGTGCCGGAGGGCGCGATCGACGGGCACCGCGCCCTGGGCTGGGCGCGCCTGACCGCGCAGGTGCTGGAGCGCACGGCGGAGCGGCCGACGGCCTACGTCCTCTGGGGCCGCCGCGCCCAGATGGCGGCGAAGGAGATCGACCCGGCACGCCACCTGAAGGTCGAGACGGCGCATCCCTCCCCGCTCTCGGCCCGCCGGGGGTTCTTCGGCTCCCGCCCGTTCGGCCGCGTCGACGCGTGGTTGGCATCGCGCGGCGAAGCCCCCATAGACTGGACCGGCCCGCGCGGAGGACCCCCATGACCGAGACGATCCTGGAGCGCATCGGCGCCTACAAGCGGGGCGAGATCGCCGAGCGCATGGCCGCCCGCCCCCTGGCCGGGATCGAGGCCGAGGCCCGCGCCGCGGAGCCCCCGAGAGGCTTCCGCCGCGCCCTCCTCGAGGCCTCCCGCGAGGGCTACGGCTTGATCGCGGAGATCAAGCGCGCGAGCCCGTCCAGGGGCGTCATCCGGGAGGCGTTCGATCCGGCCGCGCATGCCGCGGCGTATGAATCGGGGGGCGCGGCGTGCCTCTCCGTCCTGACCGACGCGCCGTCCTTCGGGGGCCATGAGGACGACCTGATCGCCGCCCGCGCCGCCTGCGCCCTGCCGGTGCTGCGCAAGGAGTTCCTCTACGATCCGTGGCAGGTCGTCGAGAGCCGGGCGCTGGGCGCGGACGCGGTCCTGATCATCATGGCCGCGGTGGACGATTCCGCCGCCGCGGAGATCGAGGCCGCCGCGCAGGAGTGGGAGATGGACGTCCTCGTGGAGGTGCACGACCGGGCCGAGCTCGAGCGGGCGTCCAAGCTGCGCGCGCCGCTCCTGGGGATCAACAACCGCGACCTCAGGACGTTCGAGACCGACCTCGCCACGACGCGCGATCTGGCGCGCCGCGCCCCGGCGGACCGGATCCTGGTGTCGGAGAGCGGGCTGGCGGGGCCGGCGGACCTCGCGGGCCTCGCGCGATACGGCGCGCGCTGCTTCCTCGTCGGCGAGACCCTGATGCGGCGGGAGGACATCGCCCAGGCGACGCGCGACCTCCTGGCCGATCCGCTGCGCCCGGGCGGTTGAGCGGCCCGGTGGCGGACCCCCTCACCCATTTCGACGCGGCCGGGGCGGCCCACATGGTCGACGTATCGGGCAAGCCCGAGACCGAGCGCCGGGCGGTCGCGCGCGCCCATGTGCGCATGTCGGCCGAGACGCTGGCCCTGGCCACCGGCGGCGCCGCCAAGGGCGACGTGATCGGGACCGCCCGCCTGGCCGGGATCATGGGCGCCAAGCGGACCGCCGACCTGATCCCGCTATGCCATCCGCTGCCCCTCACCCGCGTCGCGATCGAGATCGCGCCGGACGACGCGCTGCCCGGCCTGCGGATCGAGGCGGTGGCGCAGACCACCGGGCGCACCGGCGTGGAGATGGAGGCCCTGACCGCCGCGAGCGTCGCGGCCCTGACGATCTACGACATGCTGAAGGCGGCCGAGAAGGGCATGGAGATCGGCGGCGTCGCCCTGGTGGCGAAGGATGGCGGCAAGTCGGGGCCATGGCGGGCCTGATCTCCGTCGCGGAGGCGGCGGCGCGGCTCCTGGCCCTGGTAGGCCCTCTCCCGGCGGAGGACGTGCCGGTGCGCGCCTCCGGCGGGCGGTCGCTGATCCGGCCGGTCGTGGCGGGCCACGCGCAGCCGCCCTTCGACGCCTCGGTGATGGACGGCTACGCCCTGCGCTCGGTCGACGCGGCGCCCGGCGCGCGGCTGCGGGTCGT
Organism: uncultured Alphaproteobacteria bacterium; assembly: GCA_963833115.1. GTDB lineage: Bacteria > Pseudomonadota > Alphaproteobacteria > Rhodobacterales > Rhodobacteraceae > Hasllibacter. The sequence goes on from CAWHWS010000002.1 coordinate 2,331,137, forward strand.
CGGTGAGGCCGCGGCGGGCGGGCCGCCGGCGCCGCCCGTCGGCCCCGGCCAGGCGGTGCGCATCTTCACCGGCGCGCCGATGCCGGCCGGCGCCGACCGGGTCGTGATCCAGGAGGACGTCGCGCGCGCGCAGGAGGTGGTCACCCTCGGGGAGGACATGGATCCGGGGCCCTACGTGCGCCCCGCGGGCGGGGACTTCCGCACCGGCGACGTCCTTCCCCCCGGCGTGATGACCCCGGCGCGGGTGGCGCTCGCGGCGGCCATGGGCGCGGACGTCCTGGCCTGCGCGCGGCGCCCGGCGGTCGCGATCGTCGCCACCGGGGACGAGCTCGTGCCGCCCGGCCAACCCCTGCCCCCCGGCCGCATCCACGCCAGCAACGGCTACGGCCTCGCCGCCATGGTCGAGGCGGCCGGCGCCGAGGCGCGGCTCCTGCCCATCGCGCGCGACCGGCCCGACGCCCTGCGCGCGGTCATCGGGCTGGCGGAGGGCGCGGACCTGATCGTGACGATGGGCGGCGCGTCCGTCGGGGACCACGACCTCGTCGGCCCGGTGCTGGAGGCGATGGGGATGGAGCGCGCGTTCTGGCGCGTGGCGATGCGGCCGGGCAAGCCGCTGATGGCCGGGCGCCTGGGCGGCGCCGCCGTCCTGGGCCTGCCCGGCAATCCGGTGAGCAGCCTGGTGTGCGCGCGGGTGTTCCTCGTGCCGATGCTGCGCCGGATGCTGGGGCTGCCGGAAGCGGAGACGTCGCGGAGCCTGCCCCTCGCGGCGCCGCTGGGGCCGAACGGGCCCCGCGCGCATTACATGCGGGCGACGTGCGAAGGCTGGGCCGTGCGCGTGGCGGAGCGGCAGGACAGCTCGCTCCTGAGCGTCCTGGCGGGGGCGGATGCCCTGGTGGTCCGCCCGCCAGGGGATCCGGCGAGGGCGGCGGGCGAAATGGTCGAGATCCTCCCCTTCGAGGTTTGACACGAAACGGGAACGGGCCTAGAACACGAGCGGAACCGCGCGCGCCGGGCCTTGCGGGACGCTGGGTCGCAGAGGCACCGCGCCCTGACGGAGCGATCCCCGCGTGCTGACCGAGAAGCAACTCGACCTCCTCACCTTCATCAACCGGCGCATGAAGCGCGACGGCGTGCCGCCGAGCTTCGACGAGATGAAGGAGGCGCTTGGCCTGCGGTCGAAATCGGGGATCCACCGCCTCATCACCGCGCTGGAGGAACGGGGCTTCATCCGGCGCCTCGCGCACCGGGCCCGCGCGATCGAGATCCTGCGCCTGCCGGACGCGATGGAAGGGGCGCCCGCGGGCTTCACCCCCCGCGTGGTCGAGGGCGGGCGCGCGGCGCCGCCGGGCGGCGCGATGCCGGTCTCGATCGACGCGCACGAGCTCGACGTGATGGGCCGCATCGCCGCGGGCACGCCCATCGCCGCGATCTCGGAGGTGTCGCACACCGTCGCCGTGCCGGGCTCGATGGTCGGGGCGGGCAAGCACTACGCCCTCGAGGTGAAGGGCGATTCGATGATCGACGCCGGGATCAACGACGGCGACGTCGTGGTGATCCGCGACGGGCCGACGGCCGATGACGGCGACATCGTCGTCGCGCTGGTCGACGGGCAGGAGGCGACGCTCAAGCGGCTGCGGCGCACCGGGGGGCGCATCATCCTCGAGGCCGCGAACCCGGCCTATCCCCCGCGCGTCCTGACCGACGATCAGGTCAAGGTACAGGGCAAGCTCGTGGGCCTGATCCGCACGTATTGAGCCGGGGCATGGTCGCGGGGCCGGCTGGCGGGACGACCGCGTCCGCGCGCCTCGTCCGTCGCGCCCCGCCGAACGTCGGTGGTTCGGGGAATGGCGGGCGATCCGGCGGCGTGGGCGGCACCGGGCGGTTGCGTCCGCCGCCCCGCGTCATGGTCCGGCCGGGGCCGATCGCGACATGGCGCGACAGCGGGGTCCGCCTCCGATGCACGGCCGGCGTCCCGCGATGTCGCGGCACGCTGGCCGATCGGCGATGGCACATGCAGGACGCGGCGCCGCGTCCGCGGCGATCGCCGTGATGTCCGTGGAGGCGAGGGCCCGGCGCCGTGGCGGCGTTCGACCTCCGAGCCCGTTCCGCGGGACGATGACGCGGGCCATCCCCGACCTGCGGGGTCGATGCCGGCCCTCCGGGTCGAGAGATGGCGCGCGCCGCGGCCGCGCGCGGCGCCGGGGCGGCGGCTGCGGTGGGGCCTCGCGTCGCGGGCGGGAGGTGGATTTCGCCGCGGGCCGCGCGGACCCGGCCGGAGCCCATCTGACCGACGCCGCCATTCGAGACCGAGCGCGGGTCGCGGGCGTCGGGCGCGCGGCTCCCTCATGCCGCGAAGCGGCATCGAGGCAGGTCTAGGAGCGGATCAGAAGGCGGCCATCGCGGAGACGGCCGCCGGGCCCGCGCCGGACCATCGGCGGCGCCCGGTGGCGTCCGCCGCGGTCGTGACATGAGGCGCGCCGGCCCTCGCGGTGATCGCGACGGCGCCGCTGCGGCGCAGGCCGCGCGGTGTCAGGACGGTGCAGCGTCCCGGCACCTCCGATTCCGGCTCGACGTTGAGGACCAGCGTCACGCCGCCCGAGCACCGATCGGCCGCGCCCCGCGCGCCGCCCACGCCGGGGAGGTGGAGGATGCGCAGCCCGGCGATCTCCGTTCGCCAGGGCAGGCCATCGGGGCCGGCGCCGGGCGGGGCGCGCGCGGCCGCGTCTTCGCGCGAGGCGGGATCCCCGTCGTTCTCGAGCCAGATGCCGGCGGCGAAGGAATCGCCCCGGTCGCGCGAGAGGGCGCGGCCCTGCGCCGTCATCGCGCCCACGAGGCCGCCCGTGTCCGAGATCAGGACCGCCGGCCGCTCCGATGCGAGCCAGACCGCCATCGCCGCCGCGGCGAGCGGCACGGCGGCGAGCCGCCCCCGCCCGATCCAGAGCGCGGCGATGCACCCCGCGATGCCGAGCATGGGCAGCACGAACCAGGGCGGCGCGGGCACCCGCGTCACCGCGCCGGGCCAGCCCGAGACCTCGTGCGCCACGATCAGGATCCAGTCGATCCCGATGCCCATCAGCGCGAGGCCGATCCCCTCCAGGCCGACGAGCCAGAGCGCGCCCGACAGGACCGCGGCGGGCATCACCAGCGCGCCCATGACCGGGACCGAGACGAGGTTCGCGATCAGGCCCCATTGGGAGAAGATGTTGAACTGCGCCGCCGCGATCGGGGCGGTCGCCGCGCCCGCCACCGCCGAGGAGATCACCAGCGCCGAGACCCAGCGCACCGCCGGGTGGCGCCGGACCGGGACCGGACGGCGCAGCGCGGCGAAGACCGCGACGAGCGCCACCGTCGCGGCGAAGGACATCGCGAAGCCCGCCCCCGTCAGGGCCTCCGGCCGCAGGACGAGCACCACGAGCGCGGCCAGCGCGACGGCGCGCAGCGTGAGGGCGCGGCGCCCCGCCATCACAGCGCCCAGGACGACCGCCGCCATCACGAAGGCGCGCTCCGTCGGGACCGTGCCGCCCGAAAGCGCGAGATAGCCCGCCCCGGCCACGAGCGCGCCGCCCGCCGCGATCGCCTTGACCGGCAGGCGCAGCCCGGCCGCCGGGACCGCGACGAGGAGCGCCCGCAGCGCCGCGAACACCACCCCCGTCGCGAGCCCCATGTGCAGCCCCGAGATCGCCAGGAGATGCGCGAGGTTGGAATGGCGCAGGGCGTCCAGCGTCTCGGACGGCATGCCAGAGCGGTCGCCGGTCAGGATCGCGGCGGCGAAGGCGCCCCGCTCGCCGCCCATGCGGGCCTGCACCCCGGTCGAGATGGCGCGCCGCAGCCGCATCACGCCCAGCGCCCCGTCCTCCGGCGGGGCCAGCAGGATCAGGGGGTTGCGCGTGTAGCCGATGGCGCCGAGCCGTTCGAAGAAGGCCATGCGCCGGAAGTCGAAGCCCCCCGGCTCGGCCGGCCCGCCGGGCGGCGACAGATGCCCCGTGGTCGCCATGCGCGCGCCGACCGTCGGCTCGGCCTGGGGCCCGTCCCAGTGGAGGGAGAGCCGCACGCTGGCGGGCGTCGCGCGCATGTCCTCCATGCGCACGCGGTCGAGGGTGATGCGGACGCGCCCGGAGCCGGAGCGGTCGATCTCCACCACCCGGCCCTCGACGGCGCCGTAATAGCGGAAGCCGAGCACGGGCGCCGCGACGGAGTGGGCGCGCAGCCCGGCCAGGAGCGCGCCCGCGATCACGAGCGCGAGGCCGAGGGCGAGCGGGCGCGCCGCCTCTGGCATACGGCGCGCCCCGGCCGCCAGGGCGGCGGCCATTCCGGTGGCGGCGGCATAGTCCGCCGGGCCGGGCTCGACCCGGAGGGCGAACCACGCGCCGATCCCGACCGCGAGACAGACCGGGGACCAGAGGAAGTAGTGCCCCCTCTGCCCCTCGATCACGGCCGCGAGCCGGGCCCCGATCCGGCCCGCGCGCCGTGGCGGTGCCCAGGGCATGGCGCCGTCGCTGGGCAAGCGCTTCACCCTCCGCCAACCAATTGCTAACGAGCCCATGATGACCCGCGCAGGGTTACCGAATCCTTAATGAGCGGGCGATGTCCTGCCGGAGCCGCCCGAATGACCGAGCCCGCCCAGATCGTGACGCGTTTCGCGCCCTCGCCGACGGGGTTCCTGCACATAGGCGGGGCGCGCACGGCGCTCTTCAACTGGCTCTACGCCCGCGGCCGGGGCGGGGCGTTCCTCCTGCGGATCGAGGACACGGACCGCGCCCGCTCAACGCCGGAGGCGACGGCGGCGATCCTGGACGGGCTGACCTGGCTCGGCCTGGACTGGGACGGCGCGCCCGTCAGCCAGCACGGGAATGCCGCGCGCCATGCCGAGGTCGCGCGCGAGATGCTGGACCGCGGCGCCGCCTACAAGTGCTTCGCCACGCAGGAGGAGATCGCCGCCGCCCGCGAGGTCGCCCGCGCCGAGGGACGCTCGACGCTTTATCGCTCGCCCTGGCGGGACGCGGCGGAGGCGGCGCATCCGGATGCGCCGTTCGCGATCCGCCTGCGGGCCCCGAGGGAGGGCGAGACGGCGATCGCCGACCGCGTGCAGGGCGAGGTGCGCACCGCGAACGCCGAGCTCGACGACATGGTCCTGCTGCGCGCGGACGGAACGCCGACCTACATGCTCGCCGTGGTCGTGGACGACCACGACATGGGCGTGACCCACGTGATCCGAGGCGACGACCATCTGACGAACGCCGCCCGGCAAGCGCAGGTGTTCGCCGCGATGGGCTGGGACCTGCCGGTGTTCGCGCACATCCCCCTCATCCACGGGGAGGACGGCAAGAAGCTCTCCAAGCGGCACGGCGCGATCGGGGCGCAGGAATACCGCGCGATGGGCTATCCGGCGGCGGCGATGCGCACCTACCTCGCGCGGCTGGGCTGGAGCCATGGCGACGATGAGGTGTTCACCGACGCGCAGGCGATGGAGTGGTTCGACCTGGACGGCATCGGGCGGGCGCCGGCGCGGCTGGACATGGCCAAGCTGGACCATGTCTCGGGGCGGCGGATCGCGGCGATGGACCATGCTGCGCTGCTGCATGGGCTCGACGACTATCTCGCGGCCACGCACGCCCCTGCGCTGACGGGAGCGGCGCGCGATGGGCTCGAAAGGGCGCTGCCCTACCTGACGGACCGGGCGAGGACCTATCCCGAACTCCTTGAGAAGGGGCACTTCGTCCTCACGGCCCGGCCGGTCGAGCCGGATGCCAAGGCCGCCGCCACTCTCACGCCCGAGGCCCGCGGGATGCTCGCCGAATTGACGCCGCGCCTGCGAGACAGTAGCTGGGATCGGGACGCGCTGGAGGGGGCCGTCGCCGCGCTCGCCGAGGCCCGGGGCACCAAGCTGGGCAAGCTGGCCGGCCCGATGCGGGCGGCGCTGGCCGGGCGGGCCGTCTCCCCCAGCGTCTTCGACATGATGACCGTCCTTGGGCGCGACGAGACCCTCGCCCGGCTGGACGACGCCGCCTCGCCGACCGGCTGACGGCGCCGATGGACCGGGGCAAGCCCCCACAGGAGGACGCCGCATGACGGACCGCACCGCGAAGCTGACCTGGGACAAGGGCGAGGTCGAGCTTCCCATCCACTCGCCGAGCACCGGCCCCGACGTGATCGACATCTCCAAGCTCTACGCGCAGGGCGACGTCTTCACCTACGACCCGGGCTTCACGAGCACGGCGGCCTGCGAATCGACGATCACCTATATCGACGGCGCCGAGGGGATCCTGCTGCATCGCGGCTACCCGATCGGCCAGCTCGCCGAGAAGTCGAGCTATCTCGAGGTGTGCTTCCTCCTGCTCTACGGCCATCTGCCCAAGGCCGCCGAGCTAGAGGATTTCGTGCAGCGGGTGACCCACCACACCATGCTGCACGAACAGATGTACAACTTCACCCGGGGGTTCCGGCGCGACGCGCATCCGATGGCGATCATGGTCGGCATGGTCGGCGCGATGAGCGCGTTCTACCACGACAGCACCGACATCTCCGACCCGTGGCAGCGCGAGGTCGCCTCGATCCGCATGGTCGCCAAGATGCCGACCATCGCGGCGATGGCCTACAAGTACTCGATCGGGCAGCCCTTCGTGTACCCCCGCAACGACTGCGACTACGCGACCAACTTCCTGCGGATGTGCTTCTCGGTCCCGGCCGAGGAGTACGATCCCAACCCGATCCTCGCCAAGGCGATGGACCGCATCTTCACCCTGCACGCGGATCACGAGCAGAACGCGTCGACGTCCACGGTGCGGCTGGCGAGCAGCTCGGGCGCGAACCCGTTCGCGTGCATCGCGGCGGGCATCGCTTGCCTCTGGGGCCCGGCGCATGGCGGGGCGAATCAGGCCTGCCTGGAGATGCTGCGCGAGATCGGCACGCCGGACCGCATTCCAGAGTTCATCGCGCGTGCCAAGGACCGGGACGATCCGTTCCGTCTGATGGGATTCGGGCATCGGGTCTACAAGAACATCGACCCGCGGGCGACGGTGCTCAAGCAGAGCGCGGACGAGGTGCTCGAGCTGTTGGGCGTGGAGGACAACCCCACGCTGCAGGTCGCCAAGGATCTGGAGGCCGCGGCCTTGGCCGACCCGTATTTCGCGGAGAAGAAGCTGTTTCCGAACGTGGACTTCTATTCGGGCATCATCCTCGAGGCGATGGGCTTTCCGACCTCCATGTTCACCCCGATCTTCGCTCTCTCGCGCACCGTCGGCTGGGTGTCGCAGTGGAAGGAGATGCTGATGGACCCCAAGCAGAAGATCGGCCGCCCACGGCAGCTCTATGTCGGGGAGACGCAGCGCGATTACGTGGAGGTCGAGGACCGCTGAACCGCGCGCTCCCGCCCGCCCTCTTCGCCTGCGGCGCCTCGCGCGGTTGGGCCGGGCGCCTCGTCGCTGGGCGACGTCGGCGCGGCCGCTGCGCTGGCGGGGGGCGTCCTTGGGGCGGGAACGCCTTGGACGGAGGTGCGCCTCCGGCGGGGATACTTGGATCAAGATGAGGGAGCGGGTCCGACGTCTTGTCCTTCCCTCTCATCTTGACGCAAATATCCCGGGGAGCGGGAGGGGCAGCGCCCCTCGCAGGGCCGGGCGAGGGGGGCCTCGGCTCCCCGAGCCCGGCCCTTCCTCCGCCGGCGCCTAGATGGTGGCTACCACCGCTCCGCCGTCGAGGACGAGGTTCTGGCCTACGATGAAGCCCGCATGGGCCGAGGCCAGGAAGGCGCACGCGGCTCCGAACTCGCCTGCCGTGCCGTAGCGCCGGGCCGGAATGGTCGCCGCTCGCCGCGCCCGGGCCTCATCGAGGGAGATGCCCTCGGCCGTGACCACTGCGCCGTCGAGGGCGTCCGCACGGTCGGTCGCGTGGATCCCGGGCAGGAGGTTGTTGATCGTCACCCCCATCGGCGCCACCTGGCGGGAGGTGCCGGCGACGTAGCCGGTGAGCCCCGTGCGCGCCGCGTTCGACAGGCCGAGCTGCGGGATCGGCGCCTTCACGGAATACGAGGTGATGTTGACGACCCGCCCCCAGCCGCGCCCGCACATGCCGGGCAGGAGCGCGGTCATGAGGGCGATCGGGGTGAGCATGTTGGCATCGAGCGCGGCGATGAAGTCGTCCCGGTCCCAGTCGGACCAGAGCCCCGGCGGCGGCCCGCCGGCATTGGTCACCAGGATGTCCACCGCTCCGGCGGCCGCCACGAGCCGCTCCCGGACGCCCGCATCGGTCACGTCGCCCGCCACCGCCTCGACCGCCACGCCGTGATCCGCTCGGATCGCCCGGGCCGCGTCCTCCAGCGCCTCCGCGCCGCGGGCGTTGAGCACCAGGTTCACGCCCGCCGCCGCCAGCGCCTCGGCGCAGCCGCGGCCCAGCCCCTTAGAGCCGGCGCATACCAGCGCCCGGCGTCCCGCGATCCCCAGGTCCATTCCGCATCCTTTCGCGCCGTTCCGGCCGGTGCCGACCCTGCCCCGGCGGCGTCGCGGCCGCAACGCGGGCGCGGCGCTTTACCGGACCCGCCCCGGCCGGTAGCCTCGACGGGCCCGGACGGAGACGGCCATGCTCGACACGCCCACCCAAGCGCCCCTCGTCAGCATCGAGAACTTGCGCGTCGAGTTCGACACCTCGCAGGGCGTCGTCGTCGGCGTGGAGGACGTCAGCTTCTCGATCGCGCCGGGCGAGACGGTGGCCGTCGTGGGCGAGAGCGGATCGGGCAAGTCGGTCTCCTCGCTCTCGCTGATGCGGCTGGTGGAGTTCGGCGGCGGGCGCATCGCGGGCGGCGCGCTGCGCTTCGCCCGGCCCGCCGGCACGATGGACCTCGCGGGCGCGGATGACGGGCTCATGCGCACGATCCGGGGCAACGAGATCGGGATGATCTTCCAAGAGCCGATGACCTCGCTGAACCCCGTGTTCACGGTCGGGCGCCAGCTCACCGAGGGTCTGCGCGTCCATATGGGGATGGACCGGCGCGCGGCCGAGGCGCGGGCGGTCGAGCTCCTGCGCCAGGTGCGCATCCCCGAGCCCGAGCGGCGCCTGACGCAGTACCCGCACGAGCTCTCGGGCGGGATGCGCCAGCGCGTCGTGATCGCGATGGCGCTGGCCTGCGAGCCCCGGCTCCTGATCTGCGACGAGCCGACCACCGCGCTCGACGTGACGATCCAGGCCGAGATCCTGGCCCTCATCGACCGGCTCAAGCGGGAGACGGGCACCGCGGTGATGTTCATCACCCACGACATGGCCGTGGTGGCCCAGATCGCCGACCGCGTGGTGGTCATGTATCGCGGGAACATGGTCGAGACGGGGACCGTGCACGAGATCTTCGAGGCGCCGAAGGCCGAGTACACCCGCGCCCTCCTCGCCGCCGTGCCTCGGCTCGGGGAGATGACGGGCACGCCGCACCCCTCCCCGATGCGGATCATGGGCGAGGACGCGCGCAACCTCGACGCGATCCCCGGCACCGGCGAGCCGCTTTTGCGGGTCGAGGGCCTCACGGTGCGCTTCCCGGTAAAGAAGGGCCTCCTGCGGCGGACGGTCGCCAACGTGCACGCGGTCGAGGACGTGAGCTTCACCCTCAACCGCGGCGAGACGCTGAGCCTCGTGGGAGAGTCGGGCTGCGGCAAGTCCTCGACGGGTCGCGCGGTCCTGCGCCTGGTGGAGCCGAGCGCGGGGAGGATCGACCTCGCCGGGACAGACGTGATGGCCTTGGCCCCGGGCGATCTGCGGCGGGCGCGGCGCGACATGCAGATGGTGTTCCAGGACCCGTTCGCCTCGCTCAACCCGACCCGGCGGCTGGTCGATCAGGTCGCCGAGCCCCTGCGCAATTTCGGCCTGACGGACGATATCGACGCGCGGGTCGGACGCCTCTTCGACCGGGTCCACCTGCCCCGGGCGTATATGAAGCGCTATCCGCACGAGCTCTCGGGCGGGCAGCGCCAGCGGGTCGCCATCGCCCGCGCGCTCGCCGTGAACCCCAAGCTCATCGTCGCGGACGAGGCGGTGAGCGCGCTCGACGTGAGCGTGCAGGCGCAGGTCCTCAACCTGATGATGGAGCTCCAGGCCGAGCTCGGCATCGCGTTCCTCTTCATCAGCCACGACATGGCCGTGGTGGAGCGGGTGAGCCACAACGTCGCCGTCATGTATCTCGGCCGGATCGTGGAGATCGGGCCGCGCGCCGCCGTGTTCGAGGACCCGCGCCACCCCTACACGCGCCAGCTCCTAAAGGCGGTGCCGGTGGCCGACCCGCGGGTCCGCAAGCTCGAGGCCGATCTCGACTTCAAGCCGATCCCCTCGCCCATCTTCGATCGCGGGCACGTGCCCGCGCCCAGCGTCTACGAGGAGGTCGCGCTGGGCCATCGCGTGCTGGCGGACGACTGGGCGGGGTTCGCCGGCGCGCGGTCCGAGGCGGCGGGCCGGGTCTAGGCCTCCTCGAGCCGGGCGGGCCGCCCCGCCGGCACGGGCTGGAGGAAGACCTCCTCGCGCACGATGCGGTCGCCCTCCACGGCGAACACCGCGAGCTGCGACATCCGCTCGAGCGGGCCCGCGTCGGGACCCCGCCACTCGCGCTCGAAGAGGATGGCGAAGCGGATCGGCGCGCCGTCCTCGGACAGCAGGTAGGGTCCATCGGCGTGGATCGGATCGCCGGCCACCCCGGCCTGCCGCTCGGCCATCCGCCGGGCGAGGGCGTCGATCCCCTCGATCCGCCCACCCTCCGCGGGGCCGTGGACCGAGACGACGTGCGGCGCGTAGAGATTGGCGAGATCCGCCATCAGCGTGCCCGCCCGGCTCGAGCGCATGAAGCGCCGGGCCACGTCGGGCATCGTCGCATGGCTGCCGCCGTCCTTCGCCATCCCGATCCCCGATGCGGCCCCGTTCCGTTCTCTCCCCGGGGGGGCCGGCGCGTCAAGCGCCGCGATTGCGCCGCGACGGGCCGACGCCTAGATGCGCCCGATGGACACGAACCGCCCCGCCCTGCGCCCCGAGATCGCGCGCCGGCGCACCTTCGCGATCATCTCGCATCCCGATGCCGGCAAGACGACCCTGACGGAGAAGTTTCTCCTCTACGGCGGCGCCATCCAGCTCGCCGGGCAGGTGCGCGCCAAGGGCGAGGCCCGGCGCACGCGCTCGGACTTCATGCAGATGGAGAAGGACCGCGGCATCTCCGTCTCGGCGAGCGCGATGTCCTTCGACTACAAGGAGTTCCGCTTCAATCTGGTGGACACGCCGGGCCATTCGGACTTCTCGGAGGACACGTACCGCACGCTCACCGCCGTCGACGCCGCGGTCATGGTCATCGACGGCGCAAAGGGGGTCGAGTCCCAGACGCGAAAACTCTTCGAGGTGTGCCGCCTGCGGGATCTGCCGATCCTGACCTTCTGCAACAAGATGGACCGCGAGAGCCGCGACACGTTCGAGATCATCGACGAGATCCAGGAGAACCTCGCCATCGACGTGACGCCGGCGTCCTGGCCCATCGGCGTCGGCGCCGATTTCGTCGGCACCTACGACATCCTGCGCAGCCGGGTGGTCCTGATGGACCGGGCGGACCGGAACGTGGTGGCGGAGACGATCGACGTGGGCATCGACGATCCGGCCCTCGCCGATCACGTGCCCGCCGCCCTTCTCGACACGCTGCGCGAGGAGGTGGAGATGGCGCGCGAGCTGATGCCGACGCTCGATCCGCGCGCCGTGCTCGACGGGACGATGACGCCGATCTGGTTCGGCAGCGCGATCAACAGCTTCGGGGTGCGCGAGCTGATGGAGGGGATCGGGCACTTCGCCCCCGAACCCCAGCCGCAGGCCGCCGAGCCGCGCCGGATCGCGCCCGAGGAGGACAGCGTCGCCGGCTTCGTCTTCAAGGTGCAGGCGAACATGGACCCCAAGCACCGCGACCGCGTGGCCTTCGTGCGCCTCGCCTCCGGGCATTTCGAGCGGGGCATGAAGCTCACCCATGTGCGCACGAAGAAGCCGATGTCGATCACCAATCCGGTGCTGTTCCTCGCCTCCGACCGCGAGCTCGCCGAGGAGGCCTGGGCAGGGGACATCATCGGCATCCCCAACCACGGCCAGCTCCGCATCGGCGACACCCTGACCGAAGGGGAGATGCTGCGCGCGAGCGGCATCCCCTCCTTCGCGCCCGAGCTCCTGCAGACCTGCCGCCCGGGCGATCCGCTCAAGTCCAAGCACCTCGAGAAGGCCCTCACCCAGTTCGCCGAGGAGGGCGCGGCGAAGCTCTTCCGCCCGGTGCTCGGCGGCGGCTTCATCGTCGGCGTGGTCGGGCAACTCCAGTTCGAGGTGCTCGCCAGCCGGATCGAGGGGGAATACGGCCTGCCCGTGCGCTTCGAGCCGACGCAGTTCGTCTCCGCCCGCTGGGTGAGCGGGCCGAAGGAGGCGGTCGAGGCGTTCTCCAAGGCGAACCGCGGCCACCTCGCCCATGACAGCGACGGGGACCTCGTGTTCCTGACGCGCCTGCAATGGGACATCGACCGCATCGAGCGCGACCACCCGGCCCTGACGCTGTCGGCGACCAAGGCGATGATGGTCTGAGGCGGAACGCCGGCGCGCCCGGGCCCGTTGTGGCGGGGAACGACAGGAGGACGACATGGGAATCATCAAACGCGGCTCGGCGCATTGGGAAGGCACCCTCAAGGAGGGCCGGGGCACGGTCTCGACCGGCTCGGGCGCGCTCGACGCCAACCCCTACGGCTTCAACACGCGGTTCGAGGGCCAGGCCGGCACGAACCCCGAAGAGCTCGTCGCGGCGGCGCATGCGTCCTGCTTCTCGATGGCGCTGTCGATGGTGCTGGGCCAGTCGGACTTGACCGCGGCGGCGATCGACACCAAGGCCGCCGTGACCCTCTCGGAGAAGGACGGGGGCTTCGCGGTCACCGCCTCCCATCTCGAGGTCACGGTCTCCGTGCCCGGGGCGGACGAGGCGGCGATCCGCGAGGCGGCCGAGACCGCCAAGGCGAACTGCCCGATCTCCAAGCTCCTGAACGCCGAGATCACGTTGGACGTCACGGTCGCGTGACCCCCCGGCGGGCGGCCGGCGACCTGTTTCGTTGACCGCCCGCGCATCATGGCCTAAGGCGCGCCCAGCCGCCGCATGACGCCGCGCGGCCACGCCACGGGACGCGCCGGCACCAGCGTCCAGACCCTGACGCGGCCCGATGCCGCAAGCCATGGACGCACATGACGAAATTCGCTGATCTGAACCTCTCGCCCAAGGTTCTCAAGGCGGTCGAGGAGACCGGCTACGAGACCCCGACCCCGATCCAGGCGGGCGCGATTCCCCCCGCCCTCGAGGGGCGCGACGTCCTCGGGATCGCGCAGACTGGGACCGGCAAGACCGCCTCCTTCACTCTGCCGATGATCACCAAGCTCGCCCGCGGGCGGGCCCGTGCGCGCATGCCGCGCTCCCTGGTGCTGGCGCCGACGCGCGAGCTCGCGGCGCAGGTCGCGGCCAATTTCGACACCTACGCCAAGCACGTGAAGCTGACCAAGGCGTTGCTGATCGGCGGCGTGTCCTTCAAGGAGCAGGACCTGCTGATCGACAAGGGCGTCGACGTGCTGATCGCGACGCCGGGGCGCCTGCTGGATCATTTCGAGCGCGGCAAGCTGCTGCTGACCGGCATCGAGATCATGGTCGTGGACGAGGCCGACCGCATGCTCGACATGGGGTTCATCCCCGACATCGAGCGCATCTTCGAGATCACGCAGAGCTCGCGCCGGCAGACGCTGTTCTTCTCCGCGACGATGGCGCCGGAGATCGAGCGCATCACGCGCAAGTTCCTCAACGATCCGGCCAAGGTCGAGGTCGAGCGCGGCGCCACGGCGGGCGAGAACATCGCCCAGTCGGTCGTGATGTTCACGCCCAGCCGCCGCGACAAGGCCGCCGCGGAGAAGCGCGCCCTTCTGCGCTCCCTCATCGACGGCGAGGGGACGGAGTGCAAGAACGGCATCGTCTTCTGCAACCGCAAGATCGAAGTCGACGCGGTGGCCAAGGACCTCGTCAAGAACGGCTACGACGCGGCGCCGATCCATGGCGACCTCGACCAATCGGTGCGCATGGCGACGCTGGCGGCGTTCCGGGACGATTCGCTGCGCTTCCTCGTCGCCTCCGACGTGGCGGCGCGCGGTCTCGACATCCCGGCCGTGAGCCATGTCTTCAACTTCGACGTGCCCAGCCACGCCGAGGACTACGTCCACCGCATCGGGCGCACGGGCCGCGCCGGGCTCTCGGGCCGGGCGATCATGATCTGCGCGCCCAACGACGCCAAGAACCTCGACGACGTGGAGCGCCTGCTCAAGACCTCCGTGCCCCGCGCCGGCGGGACGGAGGCGGCGGAGGCTGCTGTGCCCGCCACTGCCCCCGTCCAACCGGAGCCGGCCGTGCTGGCGGAGGACGCGCCCGAGCCGAAGCGCTCCCGCACGCGCGGCGGCCGGGGCCGGAAGCCCAAGGTGGAGGAGGCGCACGCCGCCGAGCCCGCAGCCTCGGCCCCGTCTGCCGAGCCCGCCCCGGCGCCGCCCCCCGTTCCCGTGGAGGCCGCGCCGTCGGCGCCCATCGTCCCCGTCCCCGTGCCCGCCCCCGCCCCCGTCGTCGCCCCGGAGCCTCAGGAGGAGCGCGGCGGCCGTCGCTCGCGCGGCGGGCGGGGGCGCAGCGGTGGCCGGCCGGACGACGATGGCGGCCGCGCGGTCGTCGGCATGGGCGACCACCTGCCCGGCTTCATCGAGCTGAGCTTCGAGGAGCGCCTCGCGACCTGACGGCCGCCCGCGCTCCGAACGACGAGAGGCCGCCCCCGGTGAACCCCGGGGGCGGCCTCTTTCGTCTCGGCGGCCGGGCCGCCCTATCAGCCCAGGCGGCTGACGATCACCGTCACCTCGGGCTTCTTGCCGATCTCGTCGTTCGCCGCGTTTCGCAGGGCGCGCCGCATCTGCTCGTCGATCTCGTCGTCGTCGCGCAGGCCCTTCTTGCCGGCGCGCTGGACCCAGGCGTCGAGCTTGGCCTCCAGCACCTCGGTCAGGACGCCGGACCGCCCGTGCTCCGGCAGGCCCATCGTCTCCACCCAGGGCTCGCCGAGGGCGGTGCCGTCCTCCTCGATGATGAGCGTCACGATCGCGTGCCCGTTGAGCGCGAGGCGGATGCGGTCGCGCACCACCCCGTCGAGCGCGCCGATCTTGACCGTCCCGTCGAGGTACACCCGCCCGGTCTCGACGTGCTCCGCGACCTGCGGCGCGTCGCCGGTCAGGTCGAGCATGGTGCCGTTCACCGCCACGATCGAGGCCAGGCCGCCCGCCTTGGCCATGCGCGCATGGCCGGACAGCATCAGGTGGTCGCCGTGCATCGGGATCACCATCCCGGGGCGCGTGATCTCGTGGACGGACTTGATGTCCGGCCCGTTGGCGTGGCCGGAGACATGGTAGCGCCCGCCATCGTCGTCCTGCACGATCACGCCGCGCTCGGAGAAGGCATTCTGGATCGCGATCACGCCGCGCTCGTTGCCGGGAATGGTCTTGGAGCTGAAGAGGAAGAGGTCGCCCTCCTTCATCTCCAGGCCCAGGTACTTGCCCCGGCTGAGCTGCGCGGAGGCCGCCCGCCGCTCGCCCTGCGAGCCCGTGACGATGAGCATCACGTCGCCGCGGGGCAGGTCGCGGGCCTCCTCGACGGGGATCGTGGAGGGGAAATCGTCCATCACGTCGGCCGCCTCGCCGGCCGCGACCATGCGCTGCATCGCCCGCCCCAGCAGGCACACCGAGCGCCCGGCGCGCACGCCGGCCTCGGCCATCGACTTGAGGCGCGCGACGTTGGAGGCGAAGGTCGTGGCGACCACCATGCCGTCCGCCTCGCGCACGAGGCGCTCGATCTCGGGCGCGACCAGCGTCTCCGACCGGCCGGGGCGCGCGACGTTCACGTTGGTCGAATCGCAGATCAGGGCGTGCAGCTCCTCGCCCGCCTCGCGCCGCCAGAGGGCGGGATCGTGCGCCTCGCCGAGGACCGGCGTCTCGTCGGTCTTGAAGTCCCCGGTGTGCAGGAGGCGCCCGGCGGGCGTGTCGATGATCACGGCCGAGGCCTCGGGGATCGAGTGCGCGACCGGCATGAACCGGCAGGTGAACGGCCCCGCGGTCACGTCCTCCAGGGCACCGACCACGCGCACGGCGCGGTCGTCATGGCCCTGCTCCTCGAGCTTGCGGCGCGCGTGGATGGCGGTGAACTTGCGGCAGTAGACGGGCGGGTTGCCGATCCGGTCCGCGAGGTGGCCGATCGCGCCGACATGGTCCTCATGGGCGTGGGTGATGAACACCGCCTCGATGCGGTCCTTGCGCTCCGCGAGCCAGGCCACGTCGGGGAAGATCAGGTCCACGCCGGGCGAGCCGTCCATGTCGCCGAACGTGACGCCGAGATCGACGACGATCAGCCGCTCGCGTCCTTTGGGTCCATAGCCGTAGACGTAGCAATTCATCCCCACCTCGCCGGCGCCGCCGAGGGGGAGGTAGATCAGTCTGTCGGTCGTCATGTGGGTCTCAAATCCTCGTTGTATCTGTGGATCACGGTCAGCCCGTGCATGGTCAGCCCCTCGTCGAACGCGTCGAAGAGGTGCGTGGATTGCTGGAACAGTGGCGCCAGCCCGCCCGTGGCGACGACGCGCATCGGACGATCCCTCTCGCCCTTGATGCGCGCGCAAATTTCCCGAACGAGGCCGACATAGCCCCAGAACACGCCCGACTGCATGCAGGCGACGGTGTTGGTGCCCACTACCCTCTGCGGGCGCGTGATGTCCACATGCGGCAGGGCCGCCGCCGCCTGGTGCAGCGCCTCGAGCGAGAGGTTGACGCCCGGCGCGATGGCCCCCCCGACATAGGCGCCGTCATGATCGACCACGTCGAACGTCGTCGCGGTGCCGAAATCGACCACGATCAGGTCCCCGCCCCAGCGGTCGTGCGCGGCGGCCGTGTTCACGAGCCGGTCCGGCCCGACGGTCGTGCCCTCGTCCACGCGCGGGTCCACCGGCAGGGCGCAGTCCTCGCGCCCGACCACGCGGGGGCGCGCGCCGAAATACCGGTCCGACATGACCCGGAGGTTGAAGACGGTGCGCGGCACGGTGGAGCTGACGATGACATTCGCGATCTCCGCCTCGATGCGGTGGTGGCGCACCAGGGCGTCGAACCAGACGAAATACTCGTCGGCCGTGCGCCGCCAGTCCGTCGCGCAGCGGAAGGTGGCGAGGAAGCGCGCGCCGTCCCAGACCGCGAAGACGGTGTTGGTGTTCCCGCAATCTATGGCGAGCAGCATGGCCGGATCCTCAGAGCGCGATGTCGGCGGCGGGCAGATGCCGGCGGCCACCGGCGGTCGCGAGGATCAGGTGCCCGGCCGCGTCGATGCCCTCGAACCGGCCGCGCAGGTCCTCGCCCCCCGTCCGGGCGCGCACCGGCCCGCCCAGCCCGGCCGCGCGCCCGAGCCAGGCGGCCCGCACGGCGGCGAACCCCTCCGTCGACAGGACCGCCTCCCAGCGCGCGAAAGCGGGCGCCAGCCGATCGAGCAGGGTCTCGGGCGCCAGGGCGGCGGATGCATGCGCCTCCGGCAAGGCGGCCGGGCGCAGCGCCCCCGGCTCCACCTCCGCCGCGTCCGGCGCCGAGACGAGGTTGACGCCGATGCCCACCGCGAGCGTGCCCGGGCCGAGCACCTCGAGCAGGATGCCGGCGAGCTTGCCGCCCGAGAGGAGCACGTCGTTCGGCCATTTCAGCGTCAGGTCGAGAGGCCCGCACGCCGCGGTCAGGGCGTCGTGGAGCGCGAGCGCGGCGACGAAGCTGCGCAGCGCCATCGCCTGCGGCCCGCCCGGCACCGGCAGGATCAGGGTGGCGGCGAAGTCGCCGGCCGCCATCCGCCAGGGCCGCCCGCGCCGCCCCCGCGCCGCTGACTGCATGGTCGCCAGGATCCAGGTCGGCCCCGGCCCGCCGCGGCGCCTCGCCTCGTCGAGGGTCGAGTCGACCGTGTCCAGCACGATCCGCCCCGTCCCCGCCGGCCAGTCGCTACCCGGCAAGCGCCGCCGCGGCCAGCGCGGCCGAACCCTCCAGCCCGAAGAGGTTGACCACGCCCGCGACCATCACCACCGCCGAGGCGACGAGGAGCCCCCACTGCACGAGGTTGGACGGACGGTCGAGCGCGTCGCGATCCTCGCCGAAATACATGTAGTAGATTATGCGCAGGTAGTAGAACGCGCCCACCACGCTCGCGAGCACGCCGATGATCGCGAGCCAGGGCAGCCCTCCCTCCCACGCCGCGCGCAGCACGTAGAACTTGGCGAAGAAGCCCACGAGCGGCGGCACCCCGGCCATCGAGAACATCAGCACCAGCATCGCCAGCGCGCGCGTCGGCTCGTACTTGGCGTAGCCCTGTAGCGCGTCGATGTCCGCGACGGGCCGGCCGTCCCGCTCCATGGAGAGGATGAAGGCGAAGCTGCCCACGTTCATCGTCACGTAGATCGCCATGTAGATCAGCATCGCCTGCACGCCGAAGGCCGTGCCCGCCGCGAGGCCCATGAGCGCGTAGCCCATGTGCGCGATGGAGGAATAGGCCATCAGCCGCTTGATGTCGCGCTGCCCGATCGCCGCGACGCTGCCCAGCACCATCGACGCCGCCGCGAGCAGAGCCAGCACCTGCTGCCAGTCGTCGGTCGCGAGGCCGAAGGCGTCGTGCACCACGCGGGCGAAGAGCGCCATCGCCGCGACCTTGGGGGCGGTCGCGAAGAAGGCCGTGACCGGCGTGGGCGAGCCCTCGTAGACGTCCGGCGTCCACATGTGGAACGGCGCCGCCGAGACCTTGAACGCCAGCCCCGAGATCACGAACACCAGCCCGAACAGGACCCCGAGCGGCATCTCGGCCACCTGCGTCGCGAACACGCCCGCGAAGAGCGTCGTGCCCGCGAACCCGTAGATCAGCGAGACGCCGTAGAGCATCAGCCCCGAGGAGAGCGCGCCCAGGACGAAGTATTTCAGCCCCGCCTCGGTCGAGCGGACGCTGTCCCGGCGCAGGGCCGCGACGACGTAGAGCGCCAGCGACTGCAGCTCGAGCCCCATGTAGAGGGTCATGAAGTCGCCGGCCGAGACCATCACCATCATGCCCACGACCGCCAGCACGATCAGCACCGGGTACTCGAAGCGCAGGAGATCCCGCCGCTCCATGTACTCGATCGACATCGCCAGCACCGCCGCCGCCGACAGGAGGATCGCGACCTTGGCGAAGCGCGCGAAGGCGTCGTTCACGAACATGCCGCCGAAGCCCGCGGCCGCCGGCTCGTCGGACAGCCCCACCCACGCCGCGACGAGGCAGAACACCGCCACCGTCGCCCAGGTCAGGCCGCGCGCCGCCCCGTCCTTGGAGGTGAACACCGCCAGCAGCAGCGCGCCCATCGCGTAGAGCGCGAGCACGATCTCCGGCAGGATCGTCTCGATGGAGGCTTCCAGCATCATCTCTCCGCCAGCGTCAGGCCCGCGCGTTCCAGCGCGAGGTCATAGGTGCCCAGGAGGGCCT
Source organism: uncultured Alphaproteobacteria bacterium (assembly GCA_963833115.1). Lineage (GTDB taxonomy): Bacteria > Pseudomonadota > Alphaproteobacteria > Rhodobacterales > Rhodobacteraceae > Hasllibacter. The sequence continues at coordinate 2,350,674 of CAWHWS010000002.1, forward strand.
CGGTGCTCGGCCCGATCACGTCCAGGAGGAGCGCGGGGTAGACGCCCAGCAGGATCGTCATGACCGCGAGCGGCGCAAAGATCGCCTTCTCCCGGCCGGTCATGTCGGTGATCGAGCGCAGCGATTCCTTGATGAGGTCCCCCATCACCACGCGGCGGTAGAGCCAGAGCGCATAGGCCGCCGAGAGGATCACGCCCGTGGTGGCGACCATGGCGACCCAGGTGTTCGCCTGGAACATCGCCATGAGCGTCAGGAGCTCGCCCACGAAGCCCGACGTGCCCGGCAGGCCGACGTTCGCCATCGTGAAGAGGAGGAACACCGCGGCATAGGCCGGCATCCGGTTCACGAGGCCCCCGTAGGCCGCGATGTCGCGCGTGTGCATCCGGTCGTAGATCACGCCCACGCAGAGGAAGAGAGCGCCGGAGATGAAGCCGTGGCTGATCATCTGGAAGATCGCGCCGTCCACGCCCTGCTGGTTGGCGGCGAAGATGCCGGCCGTCACGTAGCCCATGTGCGCGACCGAGGAGTAGGCGACGAGCTTCTTCATGTCCTCCTGCCGCAGCGCCACGAGGCTGGCGTAGACGATCGCGATCGCTGAGATCCAAAGGACGAACGTCGCCATCAGGTCCGAGGCCACCGGGAACATCGCCAGGTTGAAGCGGATGAACCCGTAGCCCCCGAGCTTGAGCAGGATCGCCGCCAGCACCACCGAGCCCGCCGTCGGCGCTTGCACGTGCGCGTCCGGCAGCCAGGTGTGCACCGGCCACATCGGCATCTTCACCGCGAAGCTGGCGAAGAAGGCGAGCCAGAGGAGCGTCTGCATCCCGCCCGCGATCTCGAACCCCAGGACGCCGAGCGGGATCGCCGGGAAGTCGTGGGACAGCAGCACCTCGATGTCGGTGGTGCCGGCCTCCTGGAACATCGCGACGATGGCCACGAGCATCAGGACCGAGCCGAGGAACGTGTAGAGGAAGAACTTGAACGCCGCGTAGATGCGACGCGCCCCGCCCCAGATCCCGATGATGAGGAACATCGGGATCAGCCCGGCCTCGAAGAACAGGTAGAACAGGACCAGGTCCAGCGCCACGAACACCCCGATCAGGAGCGATTCGAGCACCAGGAACGCGATCATGTACTCCTTCACCCGCGTCTCGACGGTCCAGGCGCTGGCCACGACGAGCGGCATCAGGAACGTCGTCAGCAGGACGAAGAGGATGCTGATCCCGTCCACCCCGACCTTGTATTGCAGCCCGAGGAGCCACTCCGCCCGCTCCACGAACTGGAACCCCGTGTCGTTCGGGTCGAACCCCGCCCAGAGGGTCAGGGACAGCGCGAGGCACACCGCCGAGACCGCCATCGCGATCCACTTCGCGTTGCGCTGGGCCGCCGCGTCGTCGCCGCGCAGCAGGAGCGCCATGATCCCCGCCCCGATGAGGGGCAGCGCGATCAGCAGCGACAGGGTGATGTCCATCGCCTCAGCCCCCGAACGTCATGACGGTGATCAGGACCGCGACCCCGATCACCATGCCGAACGCGTAGTGGAAGAGGTACCCCGACTGCGCCCGCCCCGCGAGCCGCGCGAAGAAGGGCACGATCCCCATCGCGAGCCCGTCGATGCCGCCGTCGATCGTCCCCTCGTCGCCCCGCTTCCACAGGACCCGCCCGAGGCCCAGCACCGGGCGCACGAAGATCGCGGCATAGAGCTCGTCGAAATACCACTTGTTCTTGAGGAACGCGTAGATCGGCCCGTTCGCCTCCGCGATCCGCCGCGGCAGGTCGGGGCTGCGGATGTACATCACGTAGGCGGCCGCGAGGCCCAGCAGCATCGCCAGGAACGGCGACAGCTTCACCCAGACCGGCGCGTGGTGCGCCTCCTCGAGGACCTCGTTGGACTGGGCGTCCATGTAGATCGCGCCCTCGCCCGGGGCCGGGCCGGCCTCGGCATGCGTCTCGCCTCCCTCGGCGGCGGCGCCCTCCACGGCCTCGGCATGATGGGCCGGTATCCCGAAGAACGCGGCGACCGCGTCGTGGCTCCCGAAGAAGGGCTTGTAGAACACCATGCCCGAGAACACCGCCCCCACCGCCAGCACCGCGAGCGGCGCCAGCATCGTGCGCGGGCTCTCATGGGCGTGCTCGTGCGTGTGCCGGTCGCCCCGCGGCGCGCCGAAGAAGGTCAGGAACATCAGCCGCCAGGAGTAGAAGCTCGTCATCGCCGCCGCGACGAGCAGGAACCAGAACGCCGCGACCCCCACCCCGTCGCCGAGATGCCCCGCCGCCCAGGCGCTCTCGATGATCGCGTCCTTGGAGACGAAGCCCGCGAAGCCCACCGGGAATCCGAGATAGAGGAGCGGGATGCCCACCCCCGTGATCGCCAGCGTGCCGATCATCATCGCCCAGAACGTGAGCGGCATCTTTCGGCGCAGCCCGCCATAGTTCCGCATGTCCTGCTCGTGGTGCATCCCGTGGATCACCGAGCCCGCCCCGAGGAACAGCATCGCTTTGAAGAACGCGTGCGTCAGCAGGTGGAACATCGCCACCGAATAGACCCCGAGCGCGGCCGCCACGAACATGTAGCCGAGCTGCGAGCAGGTGGAGTAGGCGATCACCCGCTTGATGTCCGTCTGCACCAGCCCGATCGTCGCCGCAAAGAACGCCGTGAGCGCGCCCATGATCGCGACGAAGGCCATCGCCTCGTCCGCGAACTCCAGGATCGGCGACATCCGGCACATCAGGAAGACGCCCGCCGTCACCATGGTCGCCGCGTGGATCAGGGCCGAGACCGGCGTCGGCCCCTCCATCGCGTCGGGGAGCCAGGTGTGCAGGAAGAGCTGCGCCGACTTGCCGGCGGCGCCGAGGAAGAACAGCACCGCGATCAGGTTCGCCGCGTTCCAGGACTGCCAGAGGAAGGTGATCTGCGTCTCCGCGATCAGGGGCGCGGCGGCGAAGATGTCGTCGAAGGCGACCGAATCGACGAGGACGTAGACCGCGAAGATGCCCAGCAGGAACGCGAAATCCCCCACCCGGTTGACGACGAACGCCTTCATCGCCGCCGCCCCGGCGCTCGGCTTGCGGTAGTAGAACCCGATCAGGAGGTAGGACGCGAGCCCGACCCCCTCCCAGCCGAAGAACATCTGGATGAGGTTGTCCGCCGTCACCAGCATCAGCATCGCGAAGGTGAAGAACGACAGGTAGGCGAAGAACCTGGCGCGATAGTTCTCCGTCTCTCGGAAGTTCTCGTCATGCGCCATGTAGCCGAAGCTGTAGAGGTGCACGAGCGCCGAGACGGTGGTGATCACGATCAGCATGATCGCGGTCAGCCGGTCCATCCGGATCGCCCAGTCGGAGGTGAACGTGCCCGATTCCACGAAGCGCAGGATCTGGATCCGCTCCGCGTCCGGCCCCAGCGTCAGGAAGACGACCCAGGACAGGATCGCGGCGAGGAACAGCAGCCCCGTCGTGACCCATTGCGCCGCGTCCTCGCCGATGACGCGCCAGCCGAAGCCCGCGATCAGCGCCCCGACGAGCGGCGCGAAGAGGATGATCGTCTCCATGCGCTCAGCCCTTCATCACGTTGACGTCTTCGACGTCGATCGTCCCGCGCAGACGGTTGAAGCACACCAGGATCGCGAGCCCGATCGCCGCCTCCGCCGCCGCGACGGTGAGGACGAAGAGCGTGAACACCTGCCCCACCAGGTCGTTCAGGTAGGCGCTGAACGCCACGAAGTTCACGTTCACCGCCAGCAGCATGAGCTCCACGCTCATCAGCATGACGATCACGTTCTTCCGGTTGAGGAAGAGGCCGAAGACGCCGATCGCGAACAGCGCGGCGGCCACGGTGAGGTAGTGCTCGATGCCGATCATGGCCCCTCCGGCCCCGCGGGCCACTCGTTCGGACGGCCCCTATGCGGAACCGCCGCTGGTGTCATCCTCGGACTCGATCCGAGGATCTCCGGCCCCAGGGCGCGCCCCGCGGGACGGCGCCCCGGATCGGGGTCCGGGGCGGGCCGGGGCCTCGGTCAGCCGAGGCCCTGGCCCGATTTCACGTCCACGCTCTCCATCGCCGTCGCGGGGTCCCGCCACATCTGATGCAGCACGTTCTGCCGTTTGATGTCCGCCCGGTGGCGCAGCGTAAGGACGATCGCCCCCACCATCGCCACCAGCAGGATGAGCCCCGAGAGCTGGAACATCAGGATGTAGTCGTCATAGACCAGCAGCCCCAGCGCCTGGGTGTTCTGGGTGATCACCGCGTCCGGCGCGGGCGCGCGCGCCAGCTCCGGCGCCAGCGGCGAGGCGTCCCACTCCCCGAACGCGAAGCCGAGCTGCATCAGGATCGCGGTCACGATCAGGAGCCCCACCGGCACGTAGCTCGTGAACTCCGCGCGCAGCTCGGCGAAGTCCACGTCGAGCATCATCACGACGAAGAGGAACAGCACCGCCACCGCGCCGACATAGACGATCACCAGGAGCATCGCCACGAACTCCGCCCCCGCCAGCACGAAGAGCCCGGCCGCAGAGATGAACGCCAGGATCAGCCACAGCACCGAATGCACCGGGTTGCGCCCGATCACGCAGAACAGGCCGCCCAGGATCATCAGGAGCGAGAACGCGTAGAAGAAGACGGAGGCGACGGTCATGGCTCGATCCCGTCCTGAAGGTCCAGCCGGCGCTCGATCCGACCGACGCGCATGCGCAGTTCGGCGTCCGCCGAATCTCGGGTCGCCTCGGACTGCATGAATCCGGCCATGTGCGTCTTGAGGCTCCGCACCTCACCGGACAGGTCTTCCAGCCGGGCGTCGATGCGGTCCACCTTCGCATCCAGGCGACGCAGGTAGCGAAGCACGATGCTGTCGGGTTCATCTGTCATGGATCACCTGTATGGCGCGTCGATCTCGAGGTTGCGCGCGATCTCCGCCTCCCAGCGGTCCCCGTTCGCCAGGAGCCGCTCCTTGTCGTAGAACAGCTCCTCGCGGGTCTCGGTCGAGTATTCGAAGTTCGGCCCCTCCACGATCGCGTCGACCGGGCACGCCTCCTGGCAGAAGCCGCAATAGATGCACTTGGTCATGTCGATGTCGTAGCGGATCGTGCGGCGCGAGCCGTCCACGCGGGGCTCGGCGTCGATGGTGATCGCCTGCGCCGGGCACACGGCCTCGCAGAGCTTGCACGCGATGCACCGCTCCTCGCCGTTCGGGTAGCGCCGCAGCGCGTGCTCGCCCCGGAAGCGGACCGAGACGGGACCCTTCTCGTGCGGGTAGTTGATGGTCGCCTTCGGCCGGAAGAAGTACTTCAGCCCCAGGCCCAGCCCCTTGAACATGTCGAAGAGCAGGAAATACTTCGCCGCGCGGGCGTAGTCGACGGATTGCGTTGCCATGTCAGTTCACCACCACGGGAATGATCTCCGGCCAGCGGGCCCAGAAGCCTCCGGCCACCTCGAACTTCGCCAGGAACGCCACGATCACCACCCAGCCGAGCGAGAGCGGCAGGAACACCTTCCAGCCGATGCGCATCAACTGATCGTAGCGGTAGCGGGGCACGACCGCCTTCACCATCGAGAACATGAAGAAGACCATCCCGATCTTCAGCACCATCCACAGCGCCCCGTCCGGCAGGAACGGCACCGGCGAGAGCCATCCGCCGAAGAAGAGCACGCTGATGAGGGCGCACATGAACACCATCGCGGCGTACTCGCCGATCATGAACAGGAGGAACGGCGTGGACGAGTACTCCACCTGGTAGCCCGCCACGAGCTCGCTCTCCGCCTCCGGCAGGTCGAAGGGCGCGCGGTTCGTCTCCGCCAGCGCGGAGATGAAGAACAGCACCACCATCGGCAGGTGCGGCAGCCAGTACCAGGACAGCATCCCCGCCCCGTCCTGCGCGCGCACGATGTCGCTGAGGTTCAGGGACCCGGTCGAGATGATGACGCCCACCAGGATCAGGCCGATCGACACCTCGTAGCTGATCATCTGCGCCGCCGAGCGCAGGCTGCCCAGGAACGGGTACTTCGAGTTCGACGCCCAGCCCGCCCATGATCACGCCGTAGACCTCCAGCGAGGAGATCGCGAACACGTAGAGGATCGCCACGTTGAGGTCGGCGAGCACCCAGCCCTCGGCGAAGGGGATCACCGCCCAGAGCATGATCGCCAGCACGAAGCTCGCCATCGGCGCCAGGAAGTAGACCGCGCGGTCGGCCCCGGCCGGCACGACGATCTCCTTCAGGGCGTACTTGAAGAAGTCCGCGAAGCTCTGCAGCAAGCCGAAGGGCCCGACCACGTTCGGCCCCTTGCGCATCTGCACCGCGGCCCAGATCTTGCGGTCCGCGTAGAGCAGGACCGCGAGGCTCATCAGCAGGAGCACGACCAGCAGCAGCGCCTGCGCCAGGACGATGAGCGCGATCCCCGCGCCGGTCTCGAAGAATCCCGTCATCGCGTCACCTCGCGCGCCCCGTCGTCCGGGCGCCTCCTCTTAACCGCATCGGCCGCGCGGGCGCCAGCGCTCACTCCGCGGCAAGGGGCGCCGCGCGCCGCCCCGCGGCGGCCCGGCTGAGCTGCGCCATCACCTCGCTCGCCCTCGCGATCGGATTGGTCATGTAGAAATCGGAGATGAGGTTCACGAACGGCACCTCCGTCGCCTCCCCGGCCGCCTCGGCGCGCCATTCGTTGCGCGGCACCTCGCCCACCCGCCCGAGGTGCGGATGCGCCTTCACCAGCGCCTGGCGAAGCTGCGCCAGCGAGTCGTAGGGAAGCTGCGCGCCGAGCTCGGCGGAGAGCGCGCGCAGGATGGCCCAGTTCTCCTTGGCCTCCCCGGGCGCGAAGCCCGCGCGCTGGGCGACTTGCGGGCGCCCTTCCAGGTTCACGAACAGCCCCGGCTCCTCGGTATAGGCCGCGGCGGGCAGGATCACGTCCGCCCGGTGCGCCCCGCGGTCGCCATGCGAGCCCTGGTAGACGACGAACGCCCCGGCCGGGATCTCGAGCTCGTCCGCGCCCAGGTTGTAGATCGCCTCCGCCCCCAGCGCGGCCTCGATCCCGCCCTCGCAGGTGGCGCCCACGTCCATCGCGCCGACGCGGCCGGCCGCGTGGTGCAGGACCATCAGCCCCGCGCCCCGCGCCTCGGCGATGCCCATCGCGGTGCCCAGGATCGCCGCGCCGTCGGGCCGCGCCAGCGCCCCCATCCCGACGATCACGATCCCGCCCGCATCCGACGCCTCGCCCGCCAGCCGCTCCAGCGCCGCGGCGCCCTCGCCCAGATGCTCGACCTCGTAGGTCAGGTCCGCCGCCGCGCCGATCCGCGCCACGCGCGCGCCCTTGGCCCATGCCTTGCGGATGCGCGCGTTCAGGACCGGCGCCTCGGTGCGCGGGTTGGACCCGATCAGGAGGACCTCCTCCGCGTCGTCCAGATCCTCGATCCGCGCGGTCCCGACATAGCCCGACCGGTTGCCCGCGGGCAGCGCCTCGCCCAGGGTCCGGCACTCGGCCACCCCGCCGAGGCCGTCCATCAGGCCCTTGAGGGCGAACGCCGCCTCCACGGGGGCCAGGTCGCCGACGATCCCCGCCACGCGCCGGCCCTTCATCCCCGCCGCCGCCGCCGCCAGCGCCTCCGGCCAGCTCGCCGGCTGCAGCCGCCCTCCGCGCCGGACGTAGGGCTTGTCGAGCCGCTGCCGGCGCAGCCCGTCCCAGGTGAACCGCGTCTTGTCGCTGATCCACTCCTCGTTCACGCCGTCATGGTTGATCGGCAGGACGCGCATCACCTCGCGCCCCTTGGTGTCCACCCGGATCGAGGCGCCCATGCCGTCCATCACGTCCACGCTCTCGGTGTGCGACAGCTCCCAGGGCCGCGCCGTGAACGCGTAGGGCTTCGAGACAAGGGCGCCGACCGGACACAGGTCGATGATGTTGCCCTGCAATTCGCTGTCCAGCGTCTCGCCCAGGTAGGACGTGATCTCCGCGTCCTCGCCGCGCCCGGTCTGGCCCATCTGCGTGACGCCCGCGACCTCGGTCGTGAACCGCACGCAGCGGGTGCAGGAGATGCAGCGCGTCATGTGCGTCTCGACCAGCGGCCCGAGGTCGAGATCCGTCACCGCCCGCTTCGCCTCGCGGTAGCGCGAGAAATCGACCCCGTAGGCCATCGCCTGATCCTGCAGGTCGCACTCGCCCCCCTGGTCGCAGATCGGGCAGTCGAGCGGGTGGTTGATGAGCAGGAACTCCATCACCCCCTCGCGCGCCTTCTTCACCATGGGCGAGTTGGTGCGCACCTCGGGCGGCGCGCCGTCCTTGCCGGGGCGCAGGTCCTTGACCTGCATCGCGCAGGACGCCGCCGGCTTGGGCGGGCCGCCGACGACCTCGACGAGGCACATCCGGCAGTTGCCGGCGATCGACAGGCGCTCATGATAGCAGAAGCGCGGGATCTCGATCCCCGCCTCCTCGCAGGCCTGGATGAGGGTCAGCCGCGGATCGACCTCGATCTCGGCTCCGTCGATGACGATCTTGCGAAGCTCGGTCATGGGGCACCTCACGCGCTGGGCTCGGCGCGGCCTAGCCGCCGGCCCGCCGGGGTTCAAGTGACAGGGCGCCGCCCCCCTACCCGCGCAGGAGCCGGCCCACGGCGCTGCCGGCCGCGATCTCCTCGCGCGCGATGCGGCAATGGGCCGCCTCGTCGCCCCGCCGCGCGCCCCGAGCGGCGAGCCGGTCCGCGGCGATCGCGCGCAGGCGGTCCTTGTGCCCGCGATCCTCGATGTAGTCCTCGATCGTGTCCCTGTCGTAGCCGAGGTCGAGCGCCACCCGCGCGATGCCGCGCAGGTAGGTGTAGGCCCGAACCATGCGCGCGTCCACGCTGCCGCAGGTCTTGCGGAGCTGGTCCGCCATCCCGACGACCACGAGCGCCTCGGTCACCCGCGGCTCGTCGGCCAGCGCCGCGGCGGCGGGCCCGCCGGCGAGGGACCCCGCCACCGCCGCCGCGAGGGCCGCCCCTCGCCTCATGGCCTGTCCTCGAGGGCGTTGCGCATGGCCACCGAGTAGACGAACCGCTGCAGGAACTCGGTGCGCGACACGCCCCCGTCCCCGTCCGCGTCGGACGCGGCGATCGACCGGGCGATCCCGTCCGAATGCTCGGCGGCCGTCACGCGGCCGTCGCGGTCGTCGTCGAGCACGTCGAACGCGATCCCGATGGCGGTGTCGTAGGCCTGCGTTCGGTCCCGGAACGCCGCGATGTCCGCCATGCCGAACTCCCAGCCGCGCATCTCCGAGAGGGTCAGATCGCCGCTCGCGTCCACGTCCATCGACGTGAAGATCCGCTGCGCGAACGCGTCCGCCTCATCGAGCGCGATCTTGCCGTCCCGGTCCACGTCCATCTCCGCCGCGATGCTCTCGGCCCGCGCGATCCCCGTGTCGGGACGCGCGCGCGCGTCGGTCTGGGCCAGGACGGGGCCGGCCGCGGCCAGCGCGGCGAGGAGCGCGGCGGTCGGCGCGATGAGGCGTGCGGGGGACATCGTGATACTCCTCGAGGACGTGTCCGCCATATCTGGCGACTGAACCGATCGGTTCAAGTCGCGACGGGACGATCGAGGGGGGGCGTCGCCCCGCCGCATTCCCGATCTGGCGCCGAGCGCCCCGCGCCTCAAGCGCGGCGGCCCGTCATCCGATGACGCGCCCCCGCTGGCGCGGCATCGCCCGGCCACCGCGGCCCGCCCTTCGCCGGCCGGCCGGCGGCATCAGGCGGCGAACGCCGACCAGGCAGCCAGGATCGCCAGCCCCAGCGTGCACAGGAGGCCCACCGCCCAGGTCGCGGACCGCGCCGTCTGGTTCACCGTCCCGACATGCACCGCCGCCGTCGCGATCCGCGCGACGAGGAACGCCGACGCCAGCAGGTTGACCCAGAACGGCGGCGCGCCGGCGAGGATCGCCGCCGCCGTCGCGGCCACGAACGGACCCGCCGCCTCGATCGCGTTCATCTGCGCGCGGTGGGCGCGGTAGCCGCGATCGTCGTAGTTCCGCACCGGATGCCCCGACGGCGTCCGCTCGCCATAAGGCGTCGCGACCGCGAGGATCGCCAGGACCGGCATCAGGACGGCCCATCCGGCCAGCGCCACGAGCGCGTGCCCGTAGGCCGCGGCGACGGAGCGCAGGACGTCCCCCGTCCCGGCGACGTCCTGCGCGAGCGCCGGCCCCGCGATCAGGCAGGCCAGCGCGGCGAGGCGGATCATTCCGCCGCGACCCGCGCCGGGCCGCGCCGCTTGTGGGCGATGCGCTCCTCGATCTCCCCGCGGAAGTGGCGGATCAGGCCCTGGATCGGCCAGGCGGCGGCGTCGCCCAGGGCGCAGATCGTGTGCCCCTCCACCTGCTTGGTCACGTCGAGCAGCATGTCGATCTCCGCCGGCTCGGCCTCGCCCGTCACGAGGCGGTCCATCACCCGCATCATCCAGCCCGTGCCCTCGCGGCACGGGGTGCACTGCCCGCAGCTCTCGTGCTTGTAGAACTTCGACAGCCGCCAGATCGCCTTGATGACGTCCGTATCCCGATCCATCACGATCACGGCGGCGGTGCCCAGCCCCGACTGCTTCTCGCGCAGCCAGTCAAAGTCCATGATCGCCTCCTTCGCGGTCGAGGCCGGCAGCATCGGCACCGAGGACCCGCCCGGGATCACCGCCTTGAGGTTGCCCCACCCGCCGCGGATGCCGCCGCAATGGCGATCGATCAGCTCCTCGAACGGGATGCTCATCGCCTCCTCGACGACGCAGGGGTTGTTCACGTGCCCCGAGATCGCGAAGAGCTTGGTCCCGGTGTTGTTCTTCCGCCCGAACCCTGCGAACCACTCGCCGCCCCGGCGCAGGATCGTCGGCACCACGGCGATGCTCTCGACGTTGTTCACCGTGGTCGGGCAGCCGTAGAGCCCCGCGCCCGCCGGGAAGGGCGGCTTCATGCGCGGCATGCCCTTCTTGCCCTCGAGGCTCTCCAGCAGCGCCGTCTCCTCGCCGCAGATATAGGCGCCCGCGCCGTGCACGAGGTAGAGGTCGAAGTCCCAGCCCGACTTGGCGGCGTCCGGCCCCAGGAGCCCGTCCTCGTAGGCCTCGTCGATCGCCGCCTGCAGGGCCTCGCGCTCGCGGATGTACTCGCCCCGGATGTAGATGTAGGCCGCGTGCGCCCCCATGCACGAGGCCGCGATCAGGCAGCCCTCGATCAGGGTGTGGGGATCGTGGCGCATGATCTCCCGGTCCTTGCAGGTCCCGGGCTCGGATTCGTCCGCGTTGATCACGAGGAAATGCGGCCGCCCGTCGCTCTCCTTGGGCATGAACGACCACTTGAGGCCGGTGGGGAAGCCCGCCCCGCCCCGCCCGCGAAGGCCGGACTCCTTCATCTCCTGGATGATGGCGTCCTTGCCCCGCGCGATCAGGTCCGCCGTGCCGTCCCACGCGCCCCGGCTCTTCGCGCCCTTCAGGGACCGGTCCGCCATGCCGTAGATGTTGGTGAAGATGCGGTCCTCGTCGCGCAGCATCGCCGCCTCCTATCGTTGGTTGCGCCGCCTGTGCCAGATGCGGGCCGTCACCGCGAGGGCCCAAATGAACGCACCCAGCGCCATCAGGTCGATCAGGATCGCGTAACGTCCCGGCAGGCCGAGCTCGCGCCCGACGACGTTCGCGCCCAGCCAAAGCACCATCGCCGCGGCCATCACGATCCCGGCCAGCCGCGCCTGCCGGGCGGTCGCCATCTCCTCGGGCGTGGCGGCGCGCGGCGCCGGGGGATGGGGCGCGGGGGGACGCGGGGCGCCCGGCCGCTTGGCGGCGGTGCGCGCGCCGGCGGGCCGCCGCGCCGCGGCCTTGGCCGGCCGCCCGCCCTTGCGGGAGGGCCCGCGCGCCATGGATCAGCTCCGGTTCACGTGCGGCTCGGCGAACTCGGTGCCGCCGGAAGCCAGCTCGCGCGCCTGCCCGACCCAGTCGTCGCGGCTCACCCGGCCCTTGAACCCCTGCAGGTTGTCGTCGGCCCAGGCGACCTCGCCGGGGCCCCAGCCGGCGATCTGGTCGAAATGGTAGATCCCCATCCCGTGCAGCATCTCCTCGAGCACCGGGCCCACGCCGCGGATGCGCTTGAAGTCGTCCGGCCCGCCCTCGCGGGGGGCGTCCAGCCGCGCGGGCTCGACCTGCTCGGCGGCGCCGTCCCCGGAGAAGGCGCGCGCGGCCTCCTCGGCCGTCTCGCCCGCGGGGGCGTCCGCGTCGGGCATCTCGGCGTCGACGCCGCCGGGATCGCCGCCGCCGCCATGCCGCTCAGCGCGGCCCGCCCCGGCCGACAGGACCTCCGCCGCCTCGGCCCCGCTCGGCGCCTCGCTCCCCGCGTCCGGGCGCGGCATCGTCGGGTCGACGCCGCCGGGATCGCCCGAGCCCACGCTCCCGCCCGCGCTCGTATCGGTCTCCGAAGCCGCGCCGCCGCCGCCGCCGCGCTGCGCGGCCTCCACCACGCTCGCCGCCACGCCCTGCCCCGGCGCGCCCGCGCCCGGCACCGGCCGCTCGGCCGGCTCGCCGGGGCTGCGCGCGGCCGCCGTGGGCGCCACCGCCACGTCCGTCTGGCCCCCGGTCGCGCCGCCCACCGCCAGGGTGTCCTGCGTCGTCGTCGGCCGGGCGTCCGCGGCGCCGCCCACGGCCTGCCCGTCGTCGGGCGTGCCCTTGCGGTAGGTCGAGCGCGGCTCGAACGCGGTCCGGCTCTCGCGCGCGGACGGGGCCGGGTTGCGCAGCAGGATCGCCAGCGCGATGCCCACCCCGACCGCCAGCGCCCCGCCGATCCCGATCGCCCCGATCAGGGACCGATCCTCCGTCAGGACCAGGATCGCCACGGCGCAGACCGCGCCCACCATCGCGGAGAAGAGGAAGATCCCGAACAGCCCGGCGGGCGCGTTTCGGTTCGGCGGGTTCGGATCGGTCGGCGTCGGCATATCGGGCTCCCCTCGGACATGTCACGGCGGGGCCGCGCCATCTGCGCGTCGCGGACCCCTCATCGCCGCAATCTGCGACATATCGCCCGCGGGCGCCAGAACATCCGGGCGCGCCCCGCCCGGCGCCCGATCAGCCCTCGTCGTCCGGCCGATCGCCCCCCGCGGGCGCCGAGGTCCCCGTCCCGGCCCGCGTCTCGAGGCCGCGGGCGCCGCGCCCGGTGCCGCCCTCGGCGACCGGCCCGGAATCGTCGGGCTTGGTCTGCCCGATCGTGGGCTCCTCGCCCACGCCCTCCTGCCGTCCGACGCGCGGATCGTCCCCCCGCGTCTCCGGCGAGGCGTCCTGCGCGGCCTCGGCGGGCTCGGTCTCGTTGGGCTTGGCGGGGCTCGGCGCCACGTCGGCGTCCTGCTTGGTGATGCCGGTCTCGCTCACCGGCACGTCCGCCGACGGCTTCGGCCCCGGCGTCGCCTCCGCGGCGCCGCTCCCGGTCTTCTGGCCGGCGGAGGGCCCCGTGCCCGGCCCGGTCAGGGGGTCGCGCTCGGGGTGCGCCTCGCCGTCCGGCGCGGGACGGGTCCACGGCGTCGTCAGCGGAACCTCGCCGCCGTCGATCCGCTTCAACGTGTCCCCGATGTCCATGGCGAGGGTGGCGGAGGCGTTGCGCGCCATCCCGCCCTTCGCGCCCTCGAGCGAGGTCAGCCCCGAGGCCGGCTCGGCGGCGAAGCGCCCGGCCTGCGGGCCCGGCTCCGGCACCTCGCCCGCCGCCATCGCGTCCAGCAGCCGGCCCAGGCTCTCGGCGGTCAGGTCCTCGTAGTAGTCCTTGCCGATCTGGGCCATCGGCGCGTTGGCGCACGCGCCCAGGCACTCGACCTCCTCCCAGGAGAAGTCCCCGTCCGCCGAGAGCTGGTGCGGCCTCGCGGCGATGCGCTCCTTGCACACGGCGATCAGGTCCTCCGCCCCGCAGATCATGCAGGACGTCGTGCCGCAGACCTGCACGTGCGCCACGCGCCCCACCGGCTGGAGCTGGAACATGAAGTAGAAGGTCGCGACCTCGAGCCCGCGGATGAACGCCATGTCGAGCATCCCGCAAACATGCTCGATCGCCGGGCGGCTCAGCCAGCCCTCCTGCTCCTGCGCGCGCCACAGGAGCGGGATGATCGCGCTCGCCTGCCGGCCCGGCGGGTACTTGGTCATCTGGGCCTCGGCCCAGGCGCGGTTCGCCTCGGTGAAGGCGAAGCTCGCGGGCTGGTCGGGATGCAGGCGGCGGAGCATGGCGGGACCTCGGGCTCGGGGCGGCGCGGCCCTGCTAGCGGTGCACGCCGGCGGGCACAACGGCGGCCGCGCCCCGTCCTAGGCGAGGCCCCGGCCCCGGCCCCCGGAGAACCGCCGGGCCCCGGCGCAGCCGGTCAGTCCTGCGCGCTGGCGTCGCCGGCCTCGTCGGGCCCGTCCAGCTCGGCGTCCTCCTCGGGCACCAGGCCGCGCGGCACCTCGACGTCGCCGCCGCAGGGCACGGTGTTGACCTGCGCCACCCCGAGCCGCCCCTCCCGCACGATCAAGCCCGACCGCTCGAGCTCGCCGAACACGAAATCCAGCTCGTCGCGGGTGAAGTCCGTCTGCCGCACGAAGGCCTGCACGTCGTCCTCGGGCAGCACGCACCCCACCATCTCCAGCCCCTCGATCAGCGCGACGGTGCGAGCGGTCGTCTCCGACTGCGCGAGCGCGGCGGCGGGGGCGAGGATCAGGGCGGCGAGGATCAGGCGCATGATGGCGGCTCCGAGCAGGGGCGGGACAGGGACGGGTCGCGGCACCAACGCACCGCGCACGCCCGGGTTTCCCGGTTCCCTGCGGAACATGCCGCTATCAGCCGGTCGCGGTGGCAAGCGCGCCGCCCGCGATGCCCGCGGGCTCCCAACGGCCGGCAGCCGTCTTCTGCGCGGCGCCGCTGCGCGTCAGCCCGTGGAGCGCGAAGATGAAGTCGGCCCGCTTCACCATCTCGCGATGCTCCGCCGGGATGACGTCCTCGTAGAGCTTGTCGTCGGTGTAGGACCCCGGATGCCGCATGATCAGCCGAAACGCCTCCTTCACCGCGCTGTCGGCGAAGCCGGCCGCCGCCGACGCGTGGAGCGCCGCTACCGGGGGCTGCTCCAGGCCGTAGAAATCGTTGACCTGCTGGAAGAAGATGCCGTCGGTCACCAGCTCCATCAGCAGCAGGCGGACGGTTTCGGGCGTGAGCTCGTCCTTTCGGATGTCGAACGGGGCGTCGAAGCTCGAGGAGCGCAGGCGGGCCGTGATCTGCTCTGTCGTCAGGAAGGCCGGCGACAGGGTCATGATCCGCTGCGCGCTCGCCTTGCGCCAGGCGGTCAGCTTGGCCTGCCGCGCGTCCTCGCGGTCCTCGCCGATCTTGCGGACGAACGCGATCGCCGACCACAGCACGCCCAGAAGCGCGGCGATCGTCAGGAAATCCTCCGCGAGGGCGATCGCGCCCTCCATCGTCACCGCGCCGACCATGCCGTCCCCCCAACTGCCCCAGGGGAAGTTAGCGAAGTCGGCAGCCGTTCGCTAGCGGTCGATCTCTCCGAACACCACGTCCATCGTGCCGATGATCGCGCTCACGTCCGCGAGCTGATGGCCCCGGCACACGTGGTCCATCGCCTGCAGGTGCAGGTAGCCCGGCCCGCGCAGCTTGGCGCGGTAGGGCTTGTTGGTCCCGTCGGCCACCAGGTAGACGCCGAACTCGCCCTTGGGCGCCTCGACGGCCGCGTAGACCTCGCCGGCGGGCACGTGGAACCCCTCGGTGTAGAGCTTGAAGTGGTGGATGAGCGATTCCATGTTCGTCTTCATGTCGCGCCGGTTCGGCGGCGTGATCTTCCCCCGCGCCAGCACGTCGCCCTTCCCCTCCGGCTCGCGCAGCTTGGCCAGCGCCTGGCGCATGATGGAGACCGACTGCCGCATCTCCTCCATCCGGATGAGGTAGCGGTCGTAGCAGTCGCCGTTGTGCCCGATGGGGATGGTGAAGGAGAACTCGTCGTAGAGCTCGTAGGGCTGCGCGCGCCTGAGATCCCAGGCCAGGCCCGAGCCCCGCGCCATCACCCCCGAGAAGCCCCAGTCGCAGACCTCCTGCTCCGTCACGATCCCGATGTCGGCGTTGCGCTGCTTGAAGATGCGGTTCTCCGTCAGGAGCCCGTCGATGTCGTCCAGCACCGCGGGGAACGCGTCGCACCAGGCGTCGATGTCGTCCAGCAGCTCCGGCGGCAGGTCCTGATGCACGCCGCCGGGGCGGAAGTAGGCGGCGTGCAGGCGCCCGCCCGAGGCCCGCTCGTAGAACACCATCAGCTTCTCGCGCTCCTCGAACCCCCAGAGCGGCGGCGTGAGCGCGCCCACGTCCATCGCCTGCGTGGTCACGTTCAGGAGGTGCGACAGCACCCGCCCCATCTCGCAGTAGAGCACTCGGATGAGCGAGGCGCGCCGCGGGATCTCCGTCCCCGTCAGGCGCTCGATCGCCAGGCACCAGGCGTGCTCCTGGTTCATCGGCGCCACGTAGTCGAGCCGGTCGAAATAGGGCAGGTTCTGGAGGTAGGTCCGGCTCTCCATCAGCTTCTCGGTGCCGCGATGCAGCAGGCCGATATGCGGATCGCACCGCTCCACGATCTCCCCGTCGAGCTCTAGGACGAGCCGGAGGACCCCATGCGCCGCAGGGTGTTGCGGGCCGAAGTTGATGTTGAAGTTGCGGATGCGCTGCTCGCCGGTCGCCGCGTCGGTCGACCCGTCATCGTAGCGATGCGCGCGAATGTCGCCGTCCATGTCTAAGCTCCGATCACGTTGACGATCTGCACGATCAGGCCGCCGAGCACCGCACCGCCGACGACCGCCGCGATCCCGACCTTCCAGAACTCGGTTCCGGTCTGCCGGTTCTTCAGCTTGATGTCCGCGATGATCTGCTCGATCTCAAGATCGTCGCGCTGCCGTTCGGTCGCGCTCATTACGATCCCTCCGCCTTGTCGTCGCCCGGCAGCACGTAGTCCGCGCCCTCCCATGGCGACATGAAGTCGAACTGCCGGTACTCCTGCACCAGGTTCACCGGCTCGTAGACCACCCGCTTGAGCGCCTCGTCGTAGCGCACCTCGGTGTAGCCCGTCGTCGGGAAGTCCTTGCGCAGCGGATGCCCTCGGAACCCGTAATCGGTCAGGATGCGGCGCAGGTCCGGGTGCCCGGCGAACAGGACGCCGAACATGTCGAACACCTCGCGCTCGAACCAGTTGGCGCTCGGGAACACGCCCGTCAGCGTCGGCACGAGGTCGTCCTCGCGCACCTGCACCTTCACCCGCACGCGGTGGTTGCGATACATCGACAGCATGTGGATCACGAGGTCGAAGCGCTTCTCCCGCCCCGGATGGTCGACCGCCGTGATGTCCACCAGCGACGAGAACCGGCACTCGTCGTCGAGCTTCAGGAACTCCACGAACCCCGCGATGGAGGCCAGCGTCGCCTCGATCGTCAGCTCCCCGAACGCGACCGTCCAGCCCAGCACGCAGTCGGGCCGGTGCGCCTCGACGTGATCGCCGAGCTCGCGCAGCACGGCCGGATCGGCGCGGGTGCCCGCATGGGCGGGTTGAAGGTCCTTCATCGGGCAATCGTCCCCGTCCGCCTGATCTTCTTCTGCAACTGCAGGATGCCGTAGAGCAGGGCCTCGGCCGTCGGCGGGCAGCCCGGCACGTAGATGTCGACCGGCACGATCCGGTCGCAGCCGCGCACCACCGAGTAGCTGTAGTGGTAGTACCCGCCCCCATTGGCGCAGGACCCCATGGAGATCACGTAGCGCGGCTCGGGCATCTGGTCGTAGACCTTGCGCAGCGCCGGCGCCATCTTGTTGGTCAGGGTGCCGGCCACGATCATCAGGTCCGACTGCCGGGGGGAGGCCCGCGGCGCCGAGCCGAACCGCTCGAGGTCGTAGCGCGGCATCGAGGTGTGCATCATCTCCACCGCGCAGCACGCGAGGCCGAACGTCATCCAGTGCAGCGAGCCCGTGCGCGCCCAGTTGATCACGTCCTCCGTGGAGGACAGCAGGAACCCCTTGTCCTGCAGCTCCCTGTTGAGCGTCTGCGTGGCGTGCTCCACGTCCCCGCCCGCGGTGTTCGCACCCGTCATAACGCCCATGGACGACATCCTCCTCGGCTCGGCAGCGGCCCGGTGGACCTATGCCCCGCTCCGCCGCCGGTCAACGCCGCCCGACGCGGCGAAACCGCGCCCCGGCCCGCCGGCGCCCGGCGGCGAGGCGTCGGCGCGCCGATCCGCCAGACGCCCCTTCCCCCCGCCCGCAATCCGGCCGAACGGAGCGAGGAGGGCCGCGATGCCCGCTCCGCCACGGCCCCGCGATGCGAGGGAGGTTCGCGGGGCCGTCCCCTCCCGGCACCTCGAGGACGGCAGTCCCCGTTTCGAGGGCGACCGGGCGATGGCGCGCAAGCGGGCGATCCGAGCGGACATCGCGCGATCGCCGCGGGTCGGGACGCCCGATCGGCGGGCCCGCCGAGGGAGGGTAAGCGTCCGGCCTGACCGCTCGTGGTAGGTGATGGCGATCGACTGCGTCTGATGCGATGGCTGGTCAGGCCGACGCTGTGCTTCGCGTGCTCCAGAAGGCGCAGGGCTCGAAGCGCTGGCGCGCGGGTGCCCAGACGTCTCTCTGCTTGTCGGGTTCGAGGCCGAGCCTTTGGAAGAGCGTGATGGAGGCCTCATTGGTGGTCTGGGCGCCGGCGGTGACGATCTGGACGCCGAGATCGGAGAAGGCCCAGCCGATCGCGCCGTTCGCCGCCTCGTGGGCGAAGCCCCTCCGCTGGAAGGCCTCGCCGATCCAGTAGCCCAACTCTGCCGTCGTCGGTGGTCCCGGTGAGAGGTCCACCTTGAGCCATCCGATGACGCGTCCCGTGCCTTTCTCCTCGACAACGCCTGGGAACGCCGCCCCGTCCGCGGCCCCCGCGAGGTTCGCATCGATGATCGCGGTGGCGTCGTCCGGCGTCGTCGGCGTGGGCCATGCTGCGACCCATCGGCTGATGCCCGGCGTCATCAGCTTCGCAAGGTGGGGCGCATCGTCCGCTCGGCAGGTTCGGATACGCAGGCGGTCGGTCTAGAAGGAGGCTGTCTGAAGGTCCATGCGCACGTGTTATCCCTTCGCCGCGTCGCGCCGCCACGGCAGCAGCTCGTTCACCTTGGTGGTCTTGCGGTCGGGCAGCCGGGCCAGCGTGTCGGCGGGCCAGGCTTCGGGATTGACGCCATCGGCGCGATCAGCTCCGCGCCCCCGGTGCCCGAGATGCCGGCCGTCCCGCTTCCGGCCGCCGGCTGGCTGCTCGTCCTGGGGCTCGGCGGCCTCGGCCTCGCCCGCCGCCGCCGCTGATCGACCCTCTGCGGAGGGACCTCCCCTCCGCCGGCGCGATCCGGCCATCGGCAGGGCGCGTCCGGGCGCGGCCTCAGCCCAGGGCGCCCAGCACCGCGCGGGACGGCGCGCCGGTCACGGGCAGGCCGCGCGCGCGCTCGAAGGCCGCGATCGCGCCCCGCGTGCGGTCGCCGACCACCCCGTCCGGCGTGCCCACGTCGAACCCCGCCCGGTTCAGCCCCCGCTGGAGCGCGATCCGGTCGTCCAGGGTCAACCCGGCCGCATCCGGCGGGAACGCGCCCCGCAGCGGCCCCCGCCCCGCGATCCGCCCCGCGAGGTAGCTCACCCCGAGCGCGTAGGCATCCGACGGGTTGTAGCGCCGGATCACGTCGAAGTTCGGCCCCGCGCCGAAGGACGGCCCCCCCGGCTGCGGGGTGATGGTGCGCCCCCCCGCCCCGGGCGTCCCGGCCTCGGCGGCGTAGGCCGCGCCCCGCCGCCAGCCCGCCCGCGCCAGGTAGTTCGCCGCCGAGCCGAGCGCGTCGGCCGGGTCGGCCGCCCAGATGTCGCGCCGCCCGTCGCCGTCGAAGTCGACCGCGTTGCGCAGGAACGCGGTCGGGATGAACTGCGTGTGCCCCATCGCCCCGGCCCAGGACCCGGTCAGCCGCGCCGGGGAGACGTCCCCCGCCGCCAGGATCCGCAGCGCCGCGGTCAGCTCGTCCTCGAAGAAGCGCGCGCGCCGGCCCTCATAGGCCAGGGTCGAGGTGGCCGAGACCACCAGCAGGCCGGTGTCGAACCGCGTGCCGTACCGGCTCTCCACCCCCCAGATCGCGCAGATCACCTCCGCCGGCACGCCGTAGGCCGCCTCCGCCCGGCGCAGCGTCCCCTCGTGCCGGGCGAAGGCCGCGCGGCCCTCGGCCACGCGCGCCTCGTCCGCGACGAGCTGGAGGTAGTCCTCGAAGGTGCGGGAGAACTCGGCCTGGTTGCGGTCGCGCACGATCACCTCGGGCACGAAGCCCGCGCCCGCGAACCCCGCCGCGATGACCCGCTCGGGGATGCCGCGCGCCGCCGCCCGCCGCCGGTAGCCCGCGACCCAGGCGTCCCACCCGGCATCGGGCACCTGCACGAACCGGCTCGCCGGCGGCGCCGGGGGCGCGCCCGCCGCGCCGCATCCGGCCAGGGCCAGCGCGCCCAGGAGCGCGGCCCGCCGCGCCCGGTTCACTCCCAATCGAGCGCGCCCTTCTTCCACTCGTAGGCGAAGCCGATCGTCAGCACCCCCAGGAACACCATCATCGACCAGAACGCCGTCATCGACAGCGCCGGGAAGCTCGCCGCCCAGGGGAAGAGGAACGCCACCTCCAGGTCGAAGATGATGAACAGGATCGCCACGAGGTAGAACCGCACGTCGAACTTCATGCGCGCATCGTCGAACGCGTTGAACCCGCACTCGTAGGCGCTCACCTTCTCGGGGTCGGGCGCCCGCACCGCCAGCACCACGGCCGCGAGGATCAAGGCGATCCCGAGCGCGATCGCGAGGCCGAGGAAGATCATCACCGGCAGGTACTCGCGCAGCAGGTCCTGATAGGGCCCGAAGCGGTCGATCACGACGAGTGTGTCCATGGGGCGCGCTCCGGCTAGCTGTGCCGCGCCGGTCTAGTGCGGCCCGCCGCGCCGGGCAAGCTCACCCGCCGATACGCACCTCCGGCGGCGTGAAGCTCGCCACGTCGACGAGCGCCTCGAGCGTGTTGATCCGGTAATGGCGCATCACCCGGCCGGTCGCGATCTCGGCATAGGTGTGCGAGCGCGCCATCCCGAGGAACCGCGTCCGGTCCGCGGCCACGAGGATCGCGCCCTCGAGGGTGCCGATCCCCTCGTGCTGCCCCTCGAAGGCGTCGTCGATCACCCGCCAGAGCACCGCCCGGTCGAAGGCCACGACATAGGTGCGCCCCGCCTGGCAGCGGATCGCCTCGCGCCCCCGCGCCAGCCGCGCCGGCAGGGCGCCGGCGATCCGCGCCGCCTCCTCCGGCGCGTCGAGGGACGGAACGCACAGCTCGAACTCGACCGCCGAGACGCCGCCCATGGCGGAGACCCCGCGCAGGCGCATCTCGGGATGGGCGTTCAGGGTGCGTGTGCGTTCGTCGTGGGCGAGCGTCATGGCGGGTCCTCCGGTCTGCGGCTCCGGCAGGCACGGCGCGCGGGGCGCGGCCTGCGGGGCGTTCACCGATTGTTGACGCTGGATTCGGGCGAGGGCGGGGCGCGGGCGCGGCGCGAATGGACAGTTGCCGGGGCGGGCGTCGCGCGTCCGCGGGGGGGCGGCGGCGGCGCGCGCCCTATCCCGCCCAGGGCGGCGGCCGCCCGGCGAAGAACGCCTCGATCCCCGCCGCCGCCTCCGGGCTCTCCCACCGCGCGACGAGGGCCGCGACCGAGGCCTCGACCTCCGCCGCCCCGGGCGCCCCCGCCAGGCGCCGCGCGAGCGCCTTGGCCTCCGCCACCGCCCCCGGGGCCGCCGCGAGATAGGGCGCCACCTCCGCCTCGACCGCGGCGTCCAGGTCCTCGGCCACGCGCGCGACGATGCCGAGCGCCGCCGCCTCCGCCGCGCCGAACACCCGCGGCGCCATGAATATCTGGCGCAGCCGCGGCCCCAGGCGCGCCGCGACATAGGGCCCGATCGTCGCCGGGATCAGGCCGAGCCGCGTCTCCGTCAGGCCGAAGCGCGCGCCCGGCGCCGCCAGCGCCACGTCGCACACGCAGGCCAGCCCCACGCCGCCGCCGAACGCGTCCCCGTGCACCCGCCCGATCAGGGGCACGGGCATCGCGTCGAGCGCGCCCAGCATCCCCGCGAGCGCCCGCGCGCCCTCCGCGCGCGCCTCCGCAGTGGCGTCCATCTGCGCGCGCATCCATTCGAGGTCGCCGCCGGCGCAGAACGCGGCGCCCTCCCCCGCGAGGACCACGGCCCGAACCGCCGGATCGGCCCCCAGCGCGCCCGCCGCCTCCGTGAGGGCGTCGATCGTCGCCCGGTCGAGCGCGTTGCGCTTCGCGGGCCGCACGAGCGACAGGGTCGCCACGCCGCGCGCGTCGGTCCCGATCCGAATGGTCATGGCGTCCTCCCCGGTGTCCGGCGGAGGCTATGGGCCGTCGGCGCGCTTGCCTACAAGTCGCGACCCCCGGTTGACAGGTCGAGGGTCGATCATGTGTCCTGCCGGAAGCATCGAATAGGAGGCACCATGACCCGCATCCTTCTCGCCGCCGTCGCCTCGCTGGGGCTCTCGGCCGGATCGGCGCCCGCGGACACCGTCGAGATCACCTTCGCGGACGGGCCCGGCGGCCTCGTCGTGACGGGCGCCGGCTCGATCGACCTGAGCGCTCTGACGTTCCAGCTATCGGACGGATCGTTCCGCACCATCGATCCCGCCAGAGGCCGGCTGATCCTGGGGCCAACGAGGGTCACCGATTTCGACTTCTACGGACCAGGGCCGAGCCCGGCCTCCCCGATCTTCGGCGACGGCGGCGTCGTCAGCGACCTTACTGGCGACATCGTCTTCGCCGGCACGGGCGACGGGTTCGGCTTCCGCCCCGACACGGCGAACGGCACCATCCTCTACCTGCCCGCGGGATACGTCTCCGGCACGCCGATCGCGTTCACGCAGTCCATCCCGGAGGTCACGGTGGCCGACCTCGGCATCTTCGCGCAATCTGACCTCACCATGTTCGCCGGCAACACGATCTCCCTGCAGGTCGTCGCGCCGATCCCCCTGCCCGCCACCGCGCCGCTCCTCGCGCTCGCCCTCGGCTGGCTCGGCTGGCGCGCCCGCCGGGGGGCCTGAGGCCCCACCGGGCCGCTCAGGCGGGCGGCCCGCGCATCCCCCGCGCCATCGCCGCCGCCGCGTCCACCACCGCCAGGTCCAGTCCGGTCTCGAACCCGAGCGCCGCCAGCCGCCGCGCCAGCGCCTCGGTCGCCACGTTCCCGGCCGCGCCCGGCGCGTAGGGACAGCCGCCCAGCCCCCCCACGGCCGCGTCGAACACCCGCAGCCCCCGCGTCAGGGCGACCTCCACGTTCTCCAGCGCGCGCCCGCCGGTGTCGTGGAAATGCCCCGCCAAGGCGTCCGCATCCGCCACCGCGAGCACCGCGCCCAGCATCGCGTCCACCGCCTCCGGCGTCCCGCGCCCGACCGTGTCGCCCAGGCTCACCTCCCCGCAGCCCATCCCGAACAGGAGGTCCGTCACCCGCGCCACCTCCGCCGGCGCCACCCGCCCGTCGAAGGGGCAATCCGTCACGCAGCTCACGTAGCCGCGCAAGCTGGCCCCCGCCGCCAGCGCCCCCTCGGCGACCGGCGCCAGCCGCTCCAGGCTCTCCGCCACGCTCGCGTTCAGGTTCGCCCGGCTGAACCCCTCGGAGGCGGAGACGAAGATCGCCACCTCGTCCGCCCCCGCCGCCAGCGCCCGCTCCAGCCCCCGGACGTTCGGCGCCAGCGCGGCGTAGCGCACCCCGGGCGCCCGGCGGATCGCGGCCATCACCTCCGCCCCGTCCGCCATCTGCGGCACCCAGCGGGGCGAGACGAAGGCCGCCGCCTCGATCCGCCGGAACCCCGCGGTCGAGAGCAGGTCGATCAGCGCCACCTTCTCCGCCGCGGGGATGCGGCGCGCCTCGTTCTGGAGCCCGTCCCGCGGGCCGACCTCCACGATCTCGACCGCCTCGCTCACGGCGCCACCACCGGCCAGGGCTCGTAGAACGCCCGGTCGTAGAGCCCGCCCTCCGCCGGGAACCCCGGCCGGGCCGCGCAGCGCCCGAACCACGCCGCCACGCCGGGATGCCCGTCCAGCCGCGCGAACCGGCGCGCCATGTCGACCGCCTGCCCCACGTTCACGTCCGCGGCCGAGAACCCCCCGTCCAGCAACCAGTCCCGCCCCCCGAGCCGCGCCTCCAGCGCGTCGTAGCACTTGGCCGTCCGCGCCGCCTCCAGCCTCATCACCATGGGCGAGCGCATCCAGTCCTCGCGCAGCATCAGGTGCTGCTGCGTGAGCGCCGCCACGTGCTGCGAGACCGTCTCCGCGAAGTGCACCCAGCGCAGCCACTCGGCCCGCTCCGCATGCCCCGCCGGCCGCCCGAGCCCCTCGGGCGAGTGCGCCTCGCACAGCACCTGCGCGATCGCCCCCGTCTCCGACAGCGCCGCGCCGTCCAGCTCCACCGCCGGCACCCGCCCCGCCGGGCTCACCGCGAGGAACCCCGCCTCCCGCAGCCCCTTGCCGAACGGATGCTCCACCACCTCGAACGCGACGCCCAACTCCCGCAGCAGCCACAGCACCCGATCCGAGCGCGTCTGCGGGCAGTGATGCAGCACGATCCTCATCGCCGCACCCCGCAGCAGCCCCGCCGCCCGATCCTCGCCGGCGCCCCGCCCGCGATCCCGTCATCCTCCGGCTCGACCGGAGGATCTCCCCAGGCGGACGCACCCGGGCCGGGGGTCCGACCTGCGGGCCGGGCGCGAGGGACGACGCGGATCGTCCACGCGGCCAGCTCCCGGTCACGGGCCGATCCCGGACGGCGCCGAGGACGGGCCCGCCGGCGCCCGGCGGCGACCTCGGACCCGTCCCGGCCCCCGCGCACGCCCGCCCAGAGGGCGTCGTCCACCGGCCCGGGCGGAGGACCTCCCGCCCCGGAGGCCCGGCCGTGGGCCAGAGGTCCTCGGATCGGGTCCGAGGACGACGTCCGCGGGGAGCCGCCCGCGATCCCGGACGCCCCGAGGGCGCCCGCCCGCACCGCCAAGCGCCCGCCGGTCCTCATTCCTCCTCCAGCACCACCAGAGGCGCCCCCGCCTCGACCTGCGCGCCCGCCGCGTACGGCACCTGCGCCACCACGCCCGCCCGGGGCGCGCGCAGCACGTGCTCCATCTTCATCGCCTCGAGGAGCGCCAGCCGACCGCCCGCCTCCACCGCGTCCCCCACCGCCACGAACACCTCGCGCAGCAGCCCCGGCATCGGCGCCTCCACGCGCCCCGCGCCCCCGGCCGCCGCCGCCACGTCCAGCGGGTCCGGCACCCGCGCCCGCAGCGCCCCGCCCCCGAACACCGCCGCCTCGCCCGCCCCGCGCCAGAGCCGCACCGCGCGCACCACCCCGTCCACCGCCCAGCCCGCCGCCCAGCCCGCCGCCCGCCGCTCCACGCGGACCCCGTCCACGTCGAACGCCCCGCCGCCGAGCGCCGTCACCCACGCCTCGCGCCGCTCGCCGGCGACCTCGAACGCCGCGCACCGCCGCAGCGGCGCCCAGAGCGCGAACCCCCCGAGCGGGCCCGCCTCCTCGTGCAGCCCCAGCGCGGCGACCGCGACGAGCGCCAGCCGCCACCCCTCCGGCTCCCCCGCCGCGGTCAGCGCCTCCAGGTCCCGCCCGATCAGCCCGGTGTCCACATCCCCCGCCCGGAACCCCTCGTGCCGCAGCAGCGCCGCCAGGAACGGTAGGTTCAGGGTCATCCCCCCCGCCTCCACCTCCTCCAGCGCCCGCGTCAGGGCTCCGACCGCCGCCGACCGCGTGGCCCCGTGCGCGATCACCTTCGCCACCATCGGATCGTAGTGCGGCGTGATCCGGTCCCCCTCGCGCACCCCCGGATCGACCCGCACCCCGGCGGGCCAGCGCAGCCGCTCCAGCACCCCCGTCACCGGCAGGAACCCGTTGGCCGGGTCCTCCGCGTAGATGCGCGCCTCCACCGCGTGCCCGGTGATCGACAGGTCCTCCTGCCGTGCCGGCAGCCCGCCCCCCATCGCCACGCGAAGCTGCCACTCCACGAGGTCCACCCCCGTGACCGCCTCCGTCACCGGATGCTCCACCTGCAGGCGCGTGTTCATCTCCATGAAGTAGAACCGGTCCGCCCGCAGGCCGCCCGACGCGTCGACGATGAACTCCACCGTCCCCGCGCCCGAATAGCCGATCGCCTCGGCCGCCCGCACCGCCGCCGCGCCCATCTCGGCGCGCATCCCGGGCGTCATTCCCGGCGCCGGCGCCTCCTCGATCACCTTCTGATGCCGACGCTGGAGCGAGCAGTCCCGCTCGAAGAGGTGCACCGCCCGCGCCCCGTCCCCGAACACCTGCACCTCGATGTGCCGCGGCGTCGCCACCAGCTTCTCGACCAGCACGTCGTCGTTGCCGAACGCCGCCCGGGCCTCGGCCCGCGCCGCCCGCAGCGCCTCGGGGAACTCTTCCGGGCCGGCCGCCGCCCGCATCCCCTTGCCGCCGCCGCCCGCCACCGCCTTCACCAGCACCGGGAACCCGATCCCCGCCGCCGCCTCGGCCAGCGCGCCGTCCTCCTGCACGTCGCGCACGCCCGGGACGACCGGCACCCCCGCCGCCTCCATAAGCGCCTTCGCCGCGTCCTTCAGCCCCATCGCCCGGATCGCAGCTGCGCTGGGCCCCACGAACACTAATCCGGCCGCCTCGACGGCCTCCACGAACTCCGGGTTCTCGCTGAGGAACCCGTATCCTGGATGGATCGCCCCCGCCCCCGTCGCCAGCGCCGCCTCGATGATGACGGCGCCCTTGAGGTAGCTCTCCCCCGGCGCGTCCCCCCCGATCCGCACCGCCACGTCGCACGCCGCCACGTGCGCCGCCTCCCGGTCCGCGTCCGAGTAGACGGCCACCGTCCGCACCCCCATCGCCCGCGCCGTCCGCGCGATCCGGCACGCGATCTCGCCCCGGTTGGCGATGAGGAGGGTGTCGAAGTTCACGAATGCGCCCGCCGGCGCGTCAGCAGTCCGGCGCTCGATGAAACGTCGCCGCGCCCCGATCGATCGACGGACCCCGCGCGCATCCGCGCGGCCGCATCGGCATGCGCGCCGGGGGTCCTCTCCCCGAGACCCCGTCCTCTCCACCCGCACCCGGCGCCTCGCTCGGCAGCGCCCGCATCTCCTCGAGGCTCGACACCGCAGCGACAGTCCGCTCGCCGGAACGCGGCGCAAGCCGCCCGTCGCCGATACCCCCGAGCAGCTCGATCGACCAACCGACCGCGATCACCGCGCAGGCCAGGACCATCCGCTCCCGATATCGCGGCAGCCTCCGCCGTGCGGACCTCCGGGATCGGCGCGGAGGATCCTTCAGGCTCCACACCGGCACCGCATCCGCGCCTCCCGTCTTCAAGCGCGATCTCGCCGTCATGGCGGGGCCGTGCCCCCGCCGCCCGGCGAGAAGCGCCCGAAACTGGGGCGAGATCGTGGCGTTCGTCGAGAGGAACACCCGGTCCCGGGCGCGGCGACCTCCTCACCCGAAATCCTCCACCATCTCGAACCGTTCGCAGACCAGCATGATGTCCTCCGACCACCCTCCATTCCGCTCGAAATACCGCACGTGCCCCGCCCGCCAGTCCTCGTAGGACCCCTCGCCCTCCGCCTCCGCGAACTCCCGCGTCACGGCGTCGAAGCGCACCCGCTCCACCGACACCGTCCGAACCGCCAGCGCCGGCGTCCCGTCCCACCCCAGCGCGACGTCCACCCGCCCCGCCGCCGGCATCGCCTCGCCGGCCTCGAAGTCGCGCAGCGCGCCGCAGGTCGCGGTCTTCGCGCCCGAGCGCACCGCCGCCAGCAGCGCGGCCGACAGCGCCGGCCCGTCGCCGAAGGTGAACGTCTCCGCCCCCGGATGCCGGCGCAGCGCCTCCTCCAGGGTCATGCGCATGCCATGCGCATGAGTCGTGCATCGGATGTGCATGCCCCGCACATCACATCCTAAACACGCCGAAGCGCGTCTCCTCCACCGGCGCGTGGAGCGCCGCGCGCAGCGACAGGATCAGCACCTCGCGCGTGCGCCGGGGGTCCACGATCCCGTCGTCCCAGAGCCGCGCGCTGGCGTAGAGCGGGTGCGACTGCCGCTCGAACTGCGCCCGCACCGGCGCCTCGATCGCCTCCGCCTCCTCGTCCGTCAGCACCTCGCCGCGCCCCTCCCGCGCCGCCCGCTGCACCGTCGACAGCACCCCCGCCGCCTGCTCGCCCCCCATCACCGAGATGCGCGAGGACGGCCAGGACCACATGAAGTTCGGCTGATAGGCCCTTCCGCTCATGCCGTAATTCCCGGCGCCGAAGCTGCCGCCCACCACCATCGTGACCTTCGGCACCGCCGTCGTGGCCACCGCCGTCACCATCTTCGCCCCGTGCCGGGCGATCCCCTCGTTCTCGTAACGCTTCCCCACCATGAAACCGGTCACGTTCTGCAGGAACACCAAGGGGATGCGCCGCTGGCTGCACAGCTCCACGAAATGCGCCCCCTTCTGCGCCGCCTCCGAGAAGATGACCCCGTTGTTCGCCACCACTCCGCAGGCGATCCCCCCGATGGACGCGAAGCCGCAGACCAGCGTCTCCCCGAACCGCGCCTTGAACTCGTCCATGCGCGAGCCGTCCACGACCCGCGCGATCACCTCGCGGATGTCGTAGGGCGTGCGCAGGTCGGCCGGCACGACCTCGAGCAGCTCCTCGGCATCGTAGGCGGGCGGATCCCCCACCCCGTCAGGGACTTGGCAGCCGTCGTTCAAGCTGCCCACCGCCCGCCGCGCCAGCGCCAGCGCGTGCGCGTCGTCCTCCGCGAGGTAGTCCGCTACCCCCGAGAGCCGCGTGTGCACGTCGCCGCCGCCGAGCTCCTCGGCGGTCACCACCTCCCCCGTCGCGGCGCGCACCAAGGGCGGCCCGGCGAGGAAGATCGTCCCCTGCTCGCGCACGATGATCGACACGTCCGACATCGCCGGCACGTAGGCGCCGCCCGCGGTGCACGACCCCATCACCACCGCGACCTGCGCGATCCCGGCCGCGCTCATGTTCGCCTGGTTGTAGAAGATGCGCCCGAAATGGTCGCGGTCCGGGAACACCTCGTCCTGCTGCGGCAGGTTCGCGCCACCCGAATCCACGAGGTAAACGCAGGGCAGCCGGCATTCCGCCGCGATCTCCTGCGCGCGCAGGTGCTTCTTCACCGTGATCGGGAAGTAGGTCCCGCCCTTCACCGTCGCGTCGTTGGCCACGACCATCACGTCGCGCCCCATGCAGCGCCCCACGCCCGCGATCGCGCCCCCGCCCGGCGCGGCGCCGTCGTACATCCCGTGCCCGGCCGTCGCGCCGACCTCGAGGAACGGCGAGCCCGCATCGAGAAGCCCCGCCACCCGGTCGCGCGGCAGCATCTTGCCCCGCCCCAGGTGCCGCTCCCGGGCCCGCGGCCCGCCGCCCGCGGCCGCCGCCTCCGCCGCCGCGCGCACCGCCTCGATCGCCGCCAGGTGCGCGGCCCGGCGCGCCGCGCCCTCCGGCCCCGGGACATGCGCGGTGCGCAGCCTCACTCGCGCAGCTCCTTCTTCACCTCGGCCAGCTCCCGGTCGAGGAAGAAGGAGATCAGCGAGCGGATGATCACCAGGAGCCCGAGGAACACCAGAATCCGCCATCGCCAGCGACAGCGCCGTGTGGATGATGTCCGACACGATCAGGAGCTCGAGCCCCGCCAGGATGTAGCGCCCCAGCTCCACGCGCTCGGTGTTCACCCCGCGCACCCGCTTGAGCGCGTCGTTCGAGACCTCCGCCACCACGAAGCCCAGGACGAAGCGCAGCCCCCCGATCAGCAGGATGAAGCAGGCGAAGATGTCGATCCCGGCGGCCGCGTACTCCAGCCAGTGGACGAGCCAGTCCACCTGCCCGTGCAGCACGCTGTCCTCGCGCACGAAGTCGAGGAACCGGATCGGCCCGTCATCGCCCCCCGAGGCGCCCTCGGCTTGCACGTCGGCATCGGTGTCGTCCGCCATTCAGCCCTCCCGCCGGCGCACGCCGCCGCGCGATATCTCGTAGGTCGCGGCCCCCGCCGCGCCCTGGCAGCGCACCACGATCGCCTCCGCCGCCGGCGCCGCCGCGCAATCCTCCAGCCGCCCGCCGGCCTGCGTCCACATGTACCCCGCCCTCTGGATCGCCGCCGACGGGTCCATCGGCGCGCTCCGCAGCCCGGCGATCAGCCCGAGCGTCCCGGCCAGCGCGACGAGGGCGAGGAGCGACACGGCCGTGAGGCGGGCGGGCGTCATCGGCACGCGGGGCGGCGCGACGACGGGCGGGCGGCCCTCACGCCGCGCCCATCATCTCGCGCCCGATCAGCATGCGCCTGATCTCCGAGGTGCCCGCCCCGATCTCCATCAGCTTTGCGTCGCGGAACAGGCGAGCCACGGGGCTGTCGGTCATGAACCCCGACCCGCCCATCGCCTGCACGGCCTGGTGCGCCTGGGTCATCGCCACCTCGGAGGCGTAGAGCACGCAGGCCGCCGCGTCGGCCCGCGTCACCGTCCCGCGGTCGCAGGCGCGCGCCGTCTCGTAGACATAGGCGCGCGCGGTGTTCATCGCGGTGTACATGTCTGCGATCTTCGCCTGCATGAGCTGGAAGTCCCCGATCCGCTGCCCGAACTGCTTGCGCTCGCGCAGGTACGGCATGACCTCGTCTAGGCAGGCCGCGACGATCCCGCAGCCGATCCCGGCCAGCACCACCCGCTCGTAGTCGAGCCCCGACATCAGGACGCGCACGCCGCGCCCCTCCTCGCCCAGCACGTTGTCGAACGGGACCTCCACGTCATCGAACACCAGCTCGGCGGTGTTCGAGCCGCGCATCCCGAGCTTGTCGAAATGGGGCGAGGCGCTGAACCCCGCCATCGACCGCTCGATCAGGAACGCCGTGATCCCCTTCGATCCCGCCTCCGGGTCGGTCTTGGCGTAGACCACGAGTGTGTCCGCGTCCCCGCCGTTGGTGATCCAGTACTTCGTGCCGTTCAGGACGTAGCGGTCGTTGCGCTTCTCGGCCCGCAGCTTCATCGACACCACGTCGCTGCCCGATCCCGCCTCGCTCATCGCAAGCGCGCCGACATGCTCGCCGGAGACGAGCTTCGGCAGATACCTCGCCTTCTGCTCGGCCGTCCCGTTGAGCTGGATCTGGTTGACGCAGAGGTTCGAATGCGCCCCGTAGCTGAGGGAGACCGACGCCGAGCGCCCGCGCGATCTCCTCCACCGCGACGGCATGGGCGAGGTATCCCATCGCCGCGCCGCCGTATTCCTCGTCCACCGTGATCCCGAGGAGGCCCAGTTCGCCCATCTCGCCCCAGAGCTGCGCGGGGAAGTCGTTCGTCCGGTCGGTCTCGGCGGCGAGCGGCTTGACCCGGTCCTGCGCGAAGCGGTGGACCATGTCGCGCAGGGCGCCGACATCCTCGCCGAGATCGAAGGCCATGGACTGGGTGAACATTCGCCGCCTCCGGGATCGCTGCGCCGCTCGGCTTATGGACCCGCCCCCGGGGGCGTCAAGCGGCCGGCACCAGCCGCCCCGCCAGCGCGGGCAGATCGGCGAACGCGTCCAGCAGCGCCTCGGCCTCGAGCCGCGCGATCCCCGCCCCCTCCGGCCCGAACGTCACCAGGACGCAGGGCACGCCCGCGGCCCGCGCCGTCTCCCGGTCCGTCTCGGTGTCCCCGATCAGGAGGCTGCGCGCCGGATCGCCCCCCGCCCGCTCCACGGCGGCGCGGTAGGGCGCGGGGTCGGGCTTGCGGACGGGCAGGGTATCGGCGCCGACCAGCGCGTCGAAGAGGTCCCGCGCGCCCAGCGCCGCCATCAGGGCCTCGGCCAGGCCCTCTGGCTTGTTGGTGCAGATCGCCGTGCGCCATCCCGCGCCGCGCATCGCGCGCACCGCGTCCGCGGCGCCCGGGAAGAGGCGCGTCTCCTCGCAGAGATGCGCGGCGTAATGGTCGAGGAGGGGGCGGTACTGCGCCGCCACGTCGTCCTCGGTCCAGTGCCCGCGCACCCGCTCGAACCCCAGGCGGAGCATCGCCGCCCCGCCGCGCATCGCCGTCCGGCGGTCGGCCACCGGATCGAGCGGCGCGCCCATGCCGAGCCCCCCGAACGCCGCGTTGGCGGCGGCCACGAGGTCCGCGCCGGTGTCCGCCAGGGTGCCGTCGAGGTCGAAGACGACCGTCCGCGCGCCGCCGCTCATCGCGCGAAGACCTCGATTTCGGTCAGGCCCGCCAGCGGCGCCTCGAGGAGGCGCAGCGCCGCAAGGCTCGCCCGGCTGCCGCTCCCCGCCGCCCCGCCGGACGGGCGCAGCTCCACCAGGACGGACGTGCCGGCGGCGCCATTGGCCAGCCGCCCGGGCGCCGCGGCCTCCACCAGCGGCGTCTCGAGCCAGAGCCCCGGCGCGGCGGCGTCGCCCAGGGAGGCGACCGTGCGCCCGAGGGAGCGCTCCTCCGCCGCCTCCGCCGCGCCGGCCACCGCGATGGCGCGCTCCTGCTCGGTGGTGGTGTCGAAATCCTCCGCGCTGCGCCGGTCCGCCGGCAGGGCCTCGGCCCGCCCAGCCTGCGCGACCACGGCGGCGACCGCCTCGGGCGTCTCGGGCAGGACGACCGGCCCCGCCGGCGCGGCCCCCGGCATCCCGGCCTGCAACCGCGCGCAGCCCGGCCCGGCCAGGGCGACGAGGAGGAGGAGGGAGAGCGTCCGCATGGAACGCCTCCTATCCGCCTCGCCGCCTTGCGGCCAGCCCGCCGCGCTCCTACCCTCGGGACATGGGACAGCACCTCGCGCCGCCGCCGCTGATCGACCCGTTCGCACGCGCGATCACCTACCTGCGCGTCTCGGTCACCGACCGCTGCGACTTCCGCTGCGTCTACTGCATGTCCGAGACCATGCAGTTCCTCCCCAAGAAGGAGCTGCTCACCCTGGAGGAGCTCGACCGCCTCTGCTCCGCCTTCGTGCGCCTGGGCGTGCGCAAGCTGCGCATCACCGGCGGCGAGCCCCTGGTCCGCCGCGGCATCATGGGCTTCTTCGAGGGCATGTCCCGCCACCTCGCCTCCGGCGCGCTCGAGGAGCTGACCCTCACGACCAACGGCTCGCAGCTCGAGCGCTTCGCGCGGCCCCTGGCCGATGCCGGCGTGCGCCGGATCAACGTGTCCCTGGACACGCTGGACGAGGCCAAGTTCGCCCGCGTCACCCGCTGGGGCCGCCTGCCCCAGGTCCTGCGCGGCATCGACGCCGCCCAGGCCGCGGGCCTGCAGGTCAAGATCAACACCGTCGCCCTGGCCGGCTTCAACGAGGACGAGCTCTTCGCCCTGGCCGAGTGGTGCGCCGCGCGCGGCATGGACCTGACCTTCATCGAGGTCATGCCCATGGGCGACCTCGGCGGCGAGGACCGCGTGGGGCAGTACTGGTCCCTGCGCGACCTCCAGGCCCGACTGGCGGAGCGCTACGCCGTCACCGACCTGCCCGACCGCACCGGCGGCCCCGCCCGCTACGTGCGCCTCGAGGAGACGGGCCAGCGCGTCGGCCTGATCACGCCGCTCACGCACAATTTCTGCGAATCGTGCAACCGCGTGCGCGTCACCTGCACGGGCGAGCTCTACATGTGCCTCGGCCAGGAGGACCGCGCCGACCTGCGCGCGCCGCTGCGCGCCTCCGAAGGCGACGCCTCGCTCGACGCCGCCATCCGCGCCGCGATCGACCGCAAGCCCAAGGGACACGCCTTCGACTACTCCCGCCGCGAGGAAGGCGGCCGCATGACCCGGCACATGAGCCACACCGGCGGCTGAAGCGCGACCGCGGAGGGGAAAGGGCCGGGCTCGGGGAGCTGAAGCCCCCCTCGCCCGGCCCTGCGAGGGGCGCTGCCCCTCCCGCTCCCCGGGATATTTGCGTCAAGATGAGAGGGCAGGAGAAGACGTCGGACCCGCTCCCTCATCTTGATCCAAGTATCCCCGCCGGAGGCGCACCTCCGTCCAGGGCGTTCCCGCCCCAAGGACGCCCCCCGCCAGCGCAGCGGCCGCGCCGACGTCGCGCAGCGACGAGGCGCCCGGCCCAACCGCGCGAGGCGCCGCAAGGCGACGAGGGCGGGCGGGAGCGCTCCCCCGCGCCCCGATCCATGCTACGCCATCCCAGATCGAGGGGAGCGTTCCGTATGGCCGTCGTCCGCAGAGCGCAGGAGATCCCGGCGAGCCAACCCGCCGCCGCCCCCGCGTTCTGCGCCCCCGCGAGCCGCCCCTGGATCCTGACCGCCGCGATCCTCGCCTCGGCCATGGGCTTCATCGACGGCTCCGTCGTCGCGATCGCCCTGCCCGCCATGCGCGCCTCCCTCGGCGCGGACCTCGCGCAGGCGACCTGGATCAACAACGCCTACCTCCTCCCCCTGGGCGCGCTCGTCCTCGTCGGCGGCGCGGCCGGGGACCGCTACGGCGTGGCGCGCGTCTTCGGCGCCGGCATCGCGCTCTTCGTGCTCGCCTCCCTCGCCGTCGCCCTGGCGCCCGGCCCCGGCACCATGATCGCCGCCCGCGCGGCCAAGGGCGTCGCCGCCGCCGCCATGATCCCCGGCAGCCTCGCGATCATCGCGCGCGCCTACCCGCGCGCGGAGCGGGGCGCCGCGATCGGCCTCTGGGCGGCCGCCTCGGCGGTCACCACCGCCTTCGGCCCGGTCCTCGGCGGCGCGCTCCTCTCGCTCGGCGGGCCGGAGGCGTGGCGCGCCGTCTTCGCGATGAACCTGCCGCTCGGCGCCCTCACCCTGTGGATCCTCGCCCGCCGGGTGGGCCGCGACGCCGCCGGCCCGAGCGATCCCCTCGACTGGCCCGGCGCCCTCCTCGCCACCGCCGCCCTGGGCCTCGGCGCCTGGTCGCTCACCGCGGGCGCCGGCGGCCCCCCGTCCTGGGCGCTCGCGCTGGCCGCCCTCGCCGCCCTGGCCGCCTTCCTCGCGCGCGAGGCGACCGCCGCCCACCCGATGATGCCCCTCGCCCTCTTCGCCGACCCCGCCTTCTCCGCCGCCAACGCCGCGACGTTCCTTCTCTACTTCGCGCTCTCGGCCGTCCTCTTCTACCTGCCGCAGACCGTCATCGCCGGCTGGGGCCGCTCCCCGGCGGAGATGTCGCTCGTCTTCGTGCCCTTCTCCGCCGCGATGGCGCTCTTCGGCCCGGGCTTCGGCCGCCGCGCCGACCGCGCCGGGCCGGGTCCGCTCATCGCCGGCGGCGCCGTCACCGTCGCGCTCGCCGTCGCGGGCCTCGCCCTGACCGCCCCGCTGCAGGCGTTCTGGACCGCGATCCTCCCCCTCATGGCGCTGATGGGGATCGGCATGTCCGCCGTCGTCTCCCCGCTCTCGGCCGCCGTCATGGCCGCGGCGCCGGATGCGGCGACGGGGGCCGCCTCCGGCATCAACAACGCGGTGAGCCGCATGGCCGGGCTGATCGCCGTCGCCGCCATGGGCCTCGTCGCCGCGCGGGTCTACGCCGCGGCGGGCGGCGCGGGGGAGTACGGCGGCCCCGGCGCCGACGCCGCCGCGATGACGGACGCCTTCGCCGCCGTCGCCTGGATCGCCGCCGCCATGTCCGCCGCCGCGGCGGCCGTCGCCCTCGGGGCGATCCCCCGCCGAACGGGATCCTGACCGCCATGCGCGCGATCTCGCAGGACCCCACCGAGCCGGACTTCGTCCAGGACCCCTACCCGTTCTACGCCCGCGCGCGGGCCCTGGGGCCGATCGTCCACTGGACGGAATACGGCATGCCCGTCGCCACCACCCACGCCGCCGTCACCGCGCTCCTGCGCGACCGCCGCCTCGGCCGGCAGGCGCCCCGCCCCGCCCCGGTGCCGGAGCACCTCGCCCCGTTCTACCGGATCGAGGGCGATTCGATGCTCGAGCTCGAGCCCCCCCGCCACACCCGCCTGCGCGGCCTCGTGCTGCGCGCGTTCACCTCGCGGCGCGTCGCGGCCCTCGCCCCCGGTATCGAGGCGACCTGCCGCCGGCTCCTCGCCCGGGCGCCGGCCACCGGCGCGTTCGACCTGCTGGAGGCCTATTGCCGCCCCGTCCCGGTCCTCACGATCGCCCGCCTCCTCGGCGTGCCGGAGGCGGACGCGCCGGACCTCCTGCGATGGTCCGGCGCCATGGTCGCGATGTACCAGGCGGGCCGCACCCGCGATCATGAGGACGCCGCCGCCGCCGCCGCGAGCGCGTTCGCGGACTACGTCGCCGGCCATATCGCCGCCAAGCGCCGCGCCCCCGCCGAGGACCTCCTGACCGATCTCGTGCGCGCCCAGGACGCCGACGCCGCGCTGACCCAGGGCGAGCTCGCCGCGACCGCGATCCTCCTCCTGAACGCCGGCCACGAGGCGACCGTCCACGCCCTCGGCGGCGCGGCCCTCGCCCTCCTGCGCGCCGGCGCGGCCCCGGACGACCCCGCCCGCGCCGCCGAGGAGCGCCTGCGCCACGACCCGCCGCTCCACGTCTTCACCCGCTGGGCCTACGAGGACGTGGAGATCGGCGGCGTGCGACTGCCCGCGGGCGCGCAGGTCGGCTGCCTCCTGGCCAGCGCGGGCCGCGACCCCGAGGCCCATGCCGCGCCGGACCGGTTCGACCCCGCCCGCGCCCCCGCCCCGCACGCGGCCTTCGGCGGGGGCATCCACTTCTGCGTCGGCGCCCCGCTGGCCCGGCTCGAGATGCAGGTCGCGCTCCGCGTCCTGTGGGAGGACCGGCCCGACCTCCGCCTCGCCGCCCCGCCGCGCTACGCCCCGATCTACCATTTCCGCGGCCTGGACCGCCTCCTCGTCACGCCCGCCCCATAGGGGGAAGGCGCCGGCCTCGGGCCCCGCCGGGGCCGCTCCCCCGCCGCCGCGCGGGCGCCGCCGCGCCGCCCGGACCGATCGGCCCGCGCATCCCGCCGACCAGCCACCGCCATCCTCGCCGACCGGACGGATCGCCCCGCCCCCGCCGCCCGCGGAGGAAACGCCGGCACCGCCCGCCGCGGCCATGCCCGCCGCAGGCGCGCCGATGCCGGAGGCGAGGCCCGGCCCAACCCCCGCAGGCGCCGCCAGGCGCCGAAGGGGGGCGGGAGCGCCCGGCCTCAGAGGTCGACGACCACCCGGCCCTTGACCCGGCCCTCGAGGATCTCGGCGCCCAGCCGCGGCACGTCCCCGAGCTCCGCCCCGACCGTCATCGCGTCGAGCTTCTCCATCGGCAGGTGCGCCGCGATCTCCGCCCACGCCCGGACCCGGTCCTCGTAGGGCCGCATCACCGAATCGATCCCCAGCAGGTTCACCCCGCGCAGCAGGAACGGGATCACCGTGGCCGGCAGCCCCGCGCCCCCGGCCAGCCCGACGGCCGCGACCGAGCCGCCATAGACCACTTGCCCCAGCACGCGCGCCAGCATCGCGCCGCCCACCGCGTCGACGCACCCAGCCCAGGTCTCCGCCTCCAGCGGCCGCTTGACCGTCTCGGCCAGATCCGCCCGGGGCACGATCCGCGCGGCGCCCAGATCCCGCAGGTACCCTTCCGTCTCCGGCCGCCCCGTCACCGCGGCCACCTCGAAGCCCTTCGCCGCCAGGATCGCGGTCGCGACCGATCCCACGCCACCTGCCGCCCCCGTCACCAGCACCTCGCGCCCGCCGGGGCGCAGCCCGTGATCCTCGAGCGCCATCACCGCCAGCATCGCCGTCAGCCCGGCCGTGCCCACCGCCATCGCCCGACGCAGGCTCAGCCCCTCCGGCAGCGGCACCAGCCAGTCCGCCTTCACCCGCGCCAGCTCCGCGTAGCCGCCCCAATGCGCCTCGCCCACGCGCCAGCCGGTCAGGACCACCTCGTCCCCGGCCGCGTAGCGCGCGTCGCCGGACGCCTCGACCACCCCGGCGAGGTCGATCCCCGGCACGTGCGGATAGGTCCGCACCAGGCCGCCGCCGGGCCCGACGCACAGCCCGTCCTTGTAGTTCAGGGACGAGTGCGCGACGCGCACCGTGACCCCGCCCGTCACCTCCGGCAGGCGCGCCTCGTCCACCTCCTGCACCGAGGCGGACGTGCCGTCCTCCCCCTTCTCGACCACCAGCGCCTTGAACATGCTCGTCCTCCCCCATGGCGGGCCCCGCCGCCTCGCGCCCTGTCGAGCATCCCGCCCGCCGCGCCGCAACCGGCCATCCGCGCGCCGCGTGCCGCGTCAGGCGTCGTCCGGCATGAAGATCAGGTCCGTGTCCGGCAGCCGCCGCCCCGCCGCCGTCATCATCGCGTGGACCTGCCCGCGGTGATGCGTCTGATGATTGAACATGTGCGTGACGCAGAGCGTGCGGGGCTGCGACACGTCCCGGCCCAGGACCCCCGAACGCCATGTCAGGTCGCCCGCGATGTCCGGGCCGTCCTCCGCCCACCGGAGGATGCGCCCGTCCGTCTCGCGCCGCCCGCGGCGCAGGTCGTCGAACCCTTCGGTGAAGGTGGTGCTCTCCTTGCCCCCGCCCGGCGGCCGGTCCCACCCGGCCAGACGATGCA
The DNA here is from genome assembly GCA_963833115.1 of uncultured Alphaproteobacteria bacterium. Classification (GTDB taxonomy): domain Bacteria; phylum Pseudomonadota; class Alphaproteobacteria; order Rhodobacterales; family Rhodobacteraceae; genus Hasllibacter. Next base: position 2,389,171 of record CAWHWS010000002.1, read on the forward strand.
TCCAGAACAGGTCGGCCCAGAGGAGATGGTTCAACGTCGCCCCGATCGAGCCGAAGAAGGCCCCCCGGTCGCGCAGGCGCTCGGCCTCGTCCATCGCCCCGACCTCGTCGTAGAGACCCCGGTTCTGCCAGAGATTGTAGCGCGCCATCATCCGGCACCACGCGGCGTCGATCATCGCGCCGTCTCTCGCTCGTCCCTCACCGTCCCGGCCCGCTCCAGTCGATGGGGCAGATCTCAGCCGACTTGCCGCCGAAATCCCAGACCCGCCCGAAATCGCGCAGCCTGGACTTCAGCCCTTTCGCCGCGACGATGTCCGGCCCCATCCAGTAGCGCGAGTTGGAGATCATCACCGGATGGTCCGGGCTGGCGCCGGGGATCGTCTCGATCTCGCCCTCGATCTTCTTGCCCACCCGGATCGAGCGGCGGCGCCCATCCCTCACGATCTCCACCGGCGCGCGCTCGGCGCCGATGATCTCGCTCACGAGGAAGGTGAAGAGCCCCGTCGTGCCCCCCGCCTGCCCGCTGAATATCTTCAGGAGCCCGTCATAGGCCTTGCCGCTCGCGCGCTCGTCCACGTAGGCCGCGACCTTCCAGTCGCCCTCCGCCATGCGCCCGGGGATGTCCACGAGCAGCGCCACGTTCAATCCCGAGAGGTCCTCCCCCTCGAAATGCCCCTCGTCGCAGGCGATCGCCATCCAGGCGTGGCAGTAGCCTTCGGTGGGCGGATGCTTGCCCAGGCTCACGACGCAGGGGCAGAAGAGCTCGCACGAGCAGTTGAGGAACAGCTCCCCCTTCAGCCGCCACTCCGTCGGCGCCATCTTGCGGCGCCTGGGGTTCGCCATCCGGTTGTCGATCCGCCGAGAGACGGGGAGGCGGTCGGCGGGCTCGGTCGGGTCGTCGCGGTCGGTCATGCGCCGATCCTCACACGAAGGGCAGCGCGGCGCCAGCGGCCAGCATCGCGGCGCCCACCGGCCGGCGCAGGTGGCGCCCGATCGCCGGCAGCTTCTCGAGGATCATCAGGGCCGTCGCCCCCGCCATCCACAGCATCGACATGGTGCCGCCGACGAACCCCACCGCCATGTAGCCCCAGCAGCAGACCACGCACACCGCGCCCAGCCCCGCGCCCATCCGCGCCCCGCCCAGCGGCCCGGTGCGCCAGCGCCCGAGGAACCACGCCGTCGGCGCGAGGCAGATGCCCTGGCACGTCTCCTTGAGGGCCGTGAACTGCCAGGCCCCCGCCGCCAGCAGCAGCCCCGCCGAGAGCCAGGCCGGCCCCGCCGCGCCCAGCGGGGAGACCAGCCCCGCCCGCAGGAGCGCGAGCTGCGCACCCGCCAGCACCGCCGCCATCCCCAGCCATACCGCGAGATAGCCCGCCAGCACCCCCAGCCAGCCGGCCCGCGTCCCGTCTGCCGACCGCGTGAGCGCCTCGTAGGCCGCGAGCGTCGGCACCATCACCGGCAGCATCATCGCCGCCATCATCAGGAGCCACATCGGCAGAAGCGCGCCCATCGAGTCCATCGGCATCATGTTCATGCCCACCGGCCGGCCGACCACGTCCACGCCCGACATCGTGGCCATCGACAGCATCGCCGCCCAGAGCGCGGCGATCGCGCCGAAGAGCGCGAGCCACGCGGCGGTCCGCCCCGCGGCGCCGATGAGGGTGCTCCTGGCCGTCATCGCGTGCTCCCCCGGGCGGTCCGGCGGCCGGTCTGCCGCGGCGCGGCCACGGGGTCAAATGGCGGGGCCGTCGCGCCGGGGGGCGGGGCCCCGCGCGCCCGATGCGCATGGCCCGATGCGCATGCGATGTGCATGGCCCGTGCATCCGCGGTGCATGGCCCGCGGGGGGGCGCGGGCGCCCTTGCCGCCCCCCGGCGCGGCCCCTAGCGTGCCGCCCGAACCCGCGACAGATCGGAGCCCCCCATGCGCCGCACCACCGCCCTCCTCGCCCTCCTCGCCGGCCCCGCCCTGGCCCAGGATCCCGGCCTCCTCGTCTTCGACTATTCGGGCTTCGAGGACCCCGCCTTCCACCCCGCCTATGTCGAGGCCCACGGCGCGAGCCCCGACTTCTCCTTCTTCGGCGACGAGGACGAGGCGCTCCAGAAGGTGCGCTCGGGCTTCCGCGCCGACGTCGCCCATATCTGCGGCGATTCGGTCTCCAAATGGACCGAGGCCGGCGTGCTGGAACCCTGGGACACCTCGCGCATCGAGGCCTATGACGACCTCGACGCCAACCTCACCGGCCAGGACCTCACCCGAGGGGAGAGCACCTTCCTGCCGACCGACTGGGGCACCACCGCCATCGCCTACGCCGCCGGCGAGGTCCCGGCCGAGGCCGTCTCCACGCTCGAGGTGTTCAAGGATCCCGCCTATGCGGGCCGCGTCACCTTGCCGGTCAACGTCGCCGACACCTACGCCCTGGCGTTCCTCGCCACCGGCGTGACCGACTGGTCCGCCATCGGCGACGCCGAGCTCGAGGCCGCCTCGGCCTGGCTGCGCGAGGTGCACCCGAACGTGCGCACCTACTGGACCGACCCGGGCGAGCTGGCGCAGCTCATGGCCTCGGGCGAGGTCCTGATCGCCTGGGCCTGGAACGAGACCCTGCCCACCATGGTCGAGGACGGCTTCGACATCGGCTTCGAGCGCGAGCCCGCCGAGGGCTCCTCGGTCTGGCTGTGCGGCTACGTCAAGCTCAAGGACGGCGAGGGCTCCGACGACAAGGCCTACGACTTCATGAACGCCATGCTCGCCCCCGAGGCGACGCAACCCCTCCTCGACGCGGGCTATGGTCACTCCAACGCCGCCGCCATGGCGGATGTGGGCGACGAGGCCCTGACCGAGGTCGGCCTGGGCCCGATCGACGCGCCCGTCCTGGCCCAACTGCCCCAGGACCCGGCCTTCCGGGAGAAGATGAACGAGCAGTTCGAGCTCATCAAGGCGGGCTTCTGACGGCGGCATCGCCCGGGCGGCGCGCGCGCGGCGCGCCCCCGCACCGCGCCGCGCTGCCCATGCCCATGCCCATGCGAATGGAGGCCGCCTTGGACACGCTCACCGACTGGATCAACGTCATCGGCACGGGGATGACCGTCGCCCTCGGCCTCGTCGGCTGGCTCGCGCCCCGCTACACGATGGGCAAGCTCGACCTGAAGACCGACGGGGCCAGCACCATGGGCGTCTCGGAGATACGGGCCGCCTCGGGGGCGCTCTTCGTCGGGCTGGGCGTGGGCGCGTTCTTCCTGGGCGCTCCGGCGGGGTTCGCGATGGTCGGCTTCGCGCTCGTCGGCGCGTCGGTCGGGCGCATCACCTCGATCCTGCTGGACCCGAACTCGCCCAGCACCGCCTGGTGGTTCTTCGCCTGGGAGATCGTGACCGGCGGGCTCCTCCTCTGGCTCAACGTGATCTGAACGGGGGGGCTTCACGAGCCGGCCCCGCGCCCCTATGTTGGTCCCGTCCCGCAAGGGAATATGGTGATAAACGCGCACGTAATAAGCGGTTCGGACCCGGGGGCGGTACCCGGCGGCTCCACCATTCATCCCCTCGTTGGGGGGCGGACGGGGCCGAAACAGGATCGACGAACGTCTAAAGGTGTTTGCTTTCGCTCGGCTGCCTGCCACCGTCATCGGCGGAAATTGTACAGTTGCCAACGACAACCGTGCTCCGATCGCGATCGCCGCTTAAGCGGTGCTAACGATCGAAACCTAAGTCCTTGCGCCTAGCAGCGTAAGGCGGGGTCCGCAGGCACCTGGCAACAGAAGCCTGCACCTTTCCCGGCCTTAAACCGAATATTAGGATATCTGCGGCTAATCGAGGCGGACCGCGCAACCTGCGCGCGAATCCGAGGGCCGTGAATGACAATCGCCGAGATTTCGCCGGACGACAGCGTCGGCAGCCCCGAGGGCGTCGTCCGGGCGTGGTACGACGAGGTCTGGAACGCCTTCGACACCGGTGCCGTGAACCGCCTCTTCCGCCCGGAGGCCGGCGCCGGCGCCGCGGGCCTCGTCGACGGCGAGGCGACCGCCCCGGATCTCGTCGTGCTGACCCAGGCGACGCACGCGCTGGTGGACCGGCTCGACGTGTCGATCGTGCACCTGATGGTCGACGTGGAGGGCTGGGTCTCCGTGGTCACCCGCCTGACCGGGACCGGCCGGCGCAACGGCGCCGAGGTCGACTGCCTGATGCAGATGACCTGCCAGGTGAAGGACGGCGCTATCGTGCGGGCCTACAATGCCGGCGACACGCTCGGCCTTTGCCTCCAGCTTGGCCTGATGCCACCGGACGCGATGGTCCACCTCCTGCAGGGCAAGCGGCTGGAGGTCGCGGACTGACGCCCGACCCCGAGCTTGACCGGACGGCCCGGCGCTGCGATGCCCCCTGCATGGGGCCCGCGAACGCCCCGTGAGGCCCCGCGCCCGAGCTTCGCATCCCGCGGCCGCCGATCCGGCCGCCGCCCGCAGGGGGATGCGCCATGCCGTCCAGTTTCACCGAGATCGCCGCCGCGCAGCTCATGCGCCTCGTCGGCACGCCCGCGGCGCCGGTCATCCTCGACGTCCGCCTGCCCGAGGACTTCGCCGCCGACCCGGCGCTCGTCCCCGGTGCGCGGCGGGCGGTCCATGACGACCCGCCGCTCGCGGCCCTGACCGGTCGGCGCGCGGTGTGCGTGTGCGCCCACGGGCACCGCATCAGCCACGGCACGGCGGCCCAGCTGCGCGCCCACGGCATCGCGGCGGAGACGCTGACCGGCGGGATGGCGGCCTGGCGAGCGGCGGGGCTGCCCGCGATCCCCGATGCGGCGATGCCGGGTCCGCTCTGGGTCACGCGCCACCGGCCGAAGATCGACCGCGTGGCCTGCCCCTGGCTGATCCGCCGCTTCGTCGATCCCGAGGCGAGCGTCTTGTTCGTCCCGCCCGGGGAGGTCGCCGGCATCGCCGAGCGCCTCGGCGGGACGTCCTTCGACGCCGGCATCCCACCCTTCTTCGACGACGGCGAGCGATGCACGTTCGACGCCATGATCGCCCATTTCGCGCTGTCGCATCCCGCACTGGACGCGCTCGCCGACATCGTCCGCGCCGCCGACCGGGGCACGCCGGACACGGTGCCCGAGGCGGCGGGCCTCCTCGCGCTCTCGGTCGGCCTGTCGCGGGCGTACAGGGACGACCTCGCCCAGCTGGAAGCCGCGATGCCGCTCTACGACGCGCTGTATCGCTGGGCGCGGGACGGGGCGAGCGAGACCCATGGGGGCCACCCGTGACCCCCTCCTGGGGTGAGATGTGGCGCACCTTCGGCCGGATCGGCCTTTTGTCCTTCGGCGGGCCGGCCGCGCAGATCGGGCTCATGCACCGCGAGCTGGTCGAGGCCCGCCCCTGGCTGGACGAGCGCCGCTTCGCCGCCGCGCTGTCGTTCTGCATGATGCTGCCCGGCCCCGAGGCGATGCAGCTCGCCACCTATTGCGGATGGCGCCTGCGGGGCACGGCCGGCGGGCTCCTGGCCGGGGCCCTCTTCGTCCTGCCGGGGGCGGCCGTGATCTTCGTGCTCGCCGCGTTCTACGCCGCGCAGGGCGACGCGCCGGCCGTGCGCGCGGCCTTCCTCGGGGTGCAGGCCGCCGTCCTCGCGGTGGTGGTCCAGGCGCTCGTGCGCCTGTCGCGCCGCGCGCTGCGGGGCTCGTCGGACTGGGCGATCGCCGTCCTGGCCTTCGCCGCGATCTTCGCCCTGCAGGTCCCGTTCCCGGCCATAATCGCCGCCGCCGCCGCCTGGGGCGCGCTCCGCGCCGGCCGCCCCGAGGAGGAGCCCCCCCCGCCCCGCCCCGGCGCCGGGCGAGAGAGCCTGCGCGCGGCCCTGGTCTGGGGCGCGATCTGGCTCGTCCCGCTCGCGGCCCTCGCCCTCGCCGGCCCGCCGATCCTCTGGGAGGTCGGCGCCTTCTTCGCCCGTCTCGCGGTGGTCACCTTCGGCGGCGCCTACGCGGTCCTGGCCTGGATGGCGCAGGAGGCCGTCACCGGGCGCGGCTGGCTCACCGCCGAGCAGATGATCGACGCGCTCGGCCTCGCCGAGACGACGCCCGGCCCCTTGATCCTCGTGACGCAGTTCGTCGGCATCCTGGCCGGCCTGCCCGGCGGCTGGGGCATGGGGCTGGCGGCGGGGCTGGTCACGCTGCACGCGACCTTCGCCCCGTGCTTCCTGTGGATCTTCGCCGGGGCGCCCTGGCTCGAGACGATCACCGCCCGCCCGCGCCTGCGCGGCGCGCTGGACGGGGTGACCGCCGCCGTGGTCGGGGTCATCGCCAATCTCGGCCTCTGGTTCGCGGCGCACGTCCTCTTCGGCGCGGTGGGCACGGCCTCGCTCGGCCCCCTGCGGGTGATCGCGCCCTCGGGCCCGAACCTCCTCGCGGGCGCCCTCGCCTTGGGCGCGGGCGCGCTCGTCCTCTGGCGGGGCTGGCCCTTGCCGGCCGTCCTGGCGACCGCCGCCGCCGCGGGCCTGGCGCTGCACGCCGCTGGGCCGGCATGACGGCGCGGGGCGCCCTTTAAGCCCGGGACAAAGGGCGCTAGCGTCAGCCGCAGTGCCAGACCGGGATGATGCCATGACCCGCCGCCTCGACTACGGTTCCCTGATGCACAGGGCGATGCGGCGCCTCATCCGCGAGGTGCTCGACGACATCGCCGCGCAGGGCCTGCCCGGGACGCACCACTTCTTCATCACATTCGACACGCTCCATCCCGACGTGGAGATCGCCGACTGGCTCTCGGACCGCTACCCCGAGGAGATGACCGTGGTCCTCCAGCATTGGTTCGACCATCTCGAGGTGACGGAAGAGGGCTTCTCCGTCACGCTCAACTTCGGCGACGCGCCCGAGGCGCTCTACATCCCGTACGAGGCGATCCGGACCTTCGTCGACCCGTCGGTCGAGTTCGGGCTGCGGTTCGAGGCGCCGGGCGAGCCGTCCGGCAACCCGTCCGTCCCGGCGATCGCCGCCCCCGCGCCCGAGGAGGGCGGCGAGGCCGTCGAGGGCGCACCGGCGCGCAAGGCCGAGGTCGTGAGCCTCGATTCCTTCCGCAAGTCCTGAGCTAGGACGCGAGGCGCCGGCGCAGCCCGGCGGCGCCGAGCACCCCGAGCCCCGCGGCCAGGAGCCCGAACGCCGCCGGGACCGGCACCGGGGCCACCGTGGTCACCGCCTGGGGCGCCTCGCGCTCGATGACCGGCATGACGAAGCCGCCGCGTGACTGCGAGGCGGAGAACGTCGTCGTCCCGCCGCGCTTGTTGAACGTGATCGCGCCCGCGTCCACGCCGAAGAGGAACGCGACCCCCTCGTAGAAGCTGCTCGCATCCGAGGCGATCACCGTCCGGCCGAGCCGCTCGAAGGCCGCGCCCTGATAGTCGAGCCCCTCCGCGCGGCCGTTGAGGAAGGCCAGGATACCGCCGCCATCGCTCTTGACCGAGTTGCGGAGCGTCGTCTCGTCGAAGGCGTCGCCGAGGGAGAACGTCGTCCCGGCGCCCTCGCGCACCCGGTAGAAGGCGATGAAGGCCGCGTCGACATGGCCGAGGGCGGCGGCCTGATCCCGCGTGAGCTCATAGACCCCGTCATTCGTGCTCTTGTTGAACTGCGGCAGGACCGAGGCCGCGAGCGCGGGGACGGGCGCGAGCAGCACAAGGAACGCGGCGGCGAGCATGGAGCGAGATCGCATGGCAGATCCTCCTGAGGGCGATGGCAAGCCCGCCATGAGGCCGCCCGCGGGCCGATCGCCGGCGGCGCGATGGCGAAACCGGGACCGATCCGGCAAGGTCGACGAAAATGTACCGGACCCCGCGCAAATTGCTGTGCCCGCCCGCCCCGCCTAGACCGAGCGCGACACGTCCGAATCGAGGCCGCCCATGACCGAGACCCGAACCGAGACCGACAGCTTCGGACCCCTGGAGGTGCCGCGGGACCGCTACTGGGGCGCGCAGACCCAGCGCAGCCTGATCAACTTCCCCATCGGGTGGGAGCGGCAGCCGGTCGCCATCGTCCGCGCGCTGGGCGTGATCAAGCGCGCCTGCGCCGAGGCGAACGCGGCGCGCGGCGCGCTCGAGCCCCGGCTCGCCGAGGCCATCGCCCGGGCCGCGACCGAGGTGCTCGAGGGCGCCCTCGACGACCATTTCCCCCTGGTGGTGTGGCAGACGGGCTCCGGCACGCAGTCGAACATGAACGCCAACGAGGTCATCGCCAACCGCGCGATCGAGACCCTGGGCGGAGAGGTCGGCTCCAAGGATCCGGTGCACCCCAACGACCACGTCAACATGGGCCAGTCGTCCAACGACACCTTCCCGACCGCGATGCACATCGCCGCGGCGACGACGGTGCGGAACGTCCTCCTGCCCGGCCTGGTGAAGCTCGCCGAGGCGCTGGAGGCGAAATCGGCGGCCTGGGACGCGATCATCAAGATCGGACGCACGCACACCCAGGACGCGACGCCCCTCACGCTGGGGCAGGAGTTCGGCGGTTACGCCCATCAGGTCCGCATGGGCATCCGGCGCGTGAACGCCGCCCTGCCCGCGATCCTGGAGCTGGCGCAGGGCGGCACGGCCGTGGGCACCGGGCTCAACTCGCCGGCGGGCTGGGGCGAGACCGTCGCCGCGAACATGGCGCGGATCACCGGGCTCGACTTCGTCACCGCGCCCAACAAGTTCGAGGCCCTGGCCGCGCATGACGCGGTGGTCGAGATGTCCGGCGCCCTACGCACGGTCGCCGGGTCCCTCTTCAAGATCGCCAACGACATCCGCCTCCTCGGCTCCGGCCCCCGTTGCGGGCTGGGCGAGCTGCGCCTGCCCGAGAACGAGCCGGGCAGCTCGATCATGCCGGGCAAGGTCAACCCGACCCAATGCGAGGCCCTGACCCAGGTCTGCGCCCATGTGATGGGCAACGACGCCGCCATCGGCTTCGCCGGCAGCCAGGGGCATTTCGAGCTCAACGTCTACAAGCCGATGATGGCCTACAACCTCTTGCAATCGATGCAGCTCCTGGGCGACGCGGCGGCCGCGTTCACCGACAACTGCGTCGCCGGGATCGAGGCGGACGAGGCGCGCATCGACAAGCTCATGCGCGAAAGCCTGATGCTCGTCACCGCGCTCGCCCCCGAGATCGGCTATGACGCCGCGACCAAGGTCGCCAAGACCGCGCACGCCAACGGCACGACCCTGCGCGAGGAGGCGGTGGCGATGGGCCTTGTCACGCCCGAGCGCTTCGACGAGGTCGTGCGACCAGAGGACATGGTGGGACCCCGATGACGTCGATCAACCTGGCCAAGGCCAAGAAGGCCCGCGCGCGGGCCGAGAAGCAGCGGCAGGCCGCCGCGAACAGCGCCGCCCACGGACGGACCAAGGCCGAGAAGGCCGCGGACGAGCGCCGGGCCGCCCGCGCTCGGGGCGACCTGGACGGCAAGCGGTTCACGTGAGCCCCCCGTGACCGGCGCGCGGCCGGTGAAACGGTCGCTGACGCTGCGGGGGCACCGCACGAGCGTGTCCCTCGAGGACGCGTTCTGGGCCGAGTTCCGCCGCCTCGCCGCGGCGGAGGGCCGCGCGGTCAACGCGCTCGCCGCCGAGATCGACGCCGCGCGGGAGCTCGAGACGAACCTGGCCTCGGCGATGCGCGTCTGGGTCCTGGAGAAGGTCAAGGAGCGGGCGGATGGATGACGACCTCGACGCGCGCGGGCTCCTGTGCCCGCTGCCGGTGCTCAAGGCCGCGAAGCGGCTGCGGGCGCTGGCGCCGGGGGACCGGCTGCGCCTCCTCGCCGACGATCCGGCCGCGGCGGTGGACGTGCCGCATTATTGCGCCGAGAGCGGGCACGTCCTGGAACGCGAAGCGCCCGCCGAGGCGGGCGCGACGCTCTACGTGATCCGCCGGGCCTGAACCCTCAGCGGCCCAGCGACCACCAGCCGCGGCGCTTCGGCTTGGACGCCTCCGCGCCGGCGGGCTCGGGCGCCGGCGCCGGTTCGGGCGCCGCGGGCTCCGGCAGGTCCGGCTCCGCGCGCACCGCCTCGACCTCCTCCGTCGTCGTGCCCTCCTCGGGCTCGGGCGCCGGCGCGTCGGCGACGGCGAGGGTCGCCTGCGCCACGGCGGGCAGCTCCGCAACCGGCGGCGGAGGGGTGTCCCGCCGCGCCGGCTCGCCATCACTATCCGCCGGCACCGCCTCGGCGGCCTCGGTCCCGGTCTCCGTCTCGGTCCCGGTTCCGGTCTCGGCGCCGCCCGCGCGCTTGCGGCCACGCCCGCCGCGGGAACGCCGGCGACGCTTCGGCTTGTCCTCGCCGTCCTCGTCCTCGGGGGCCTCGGGCGCCGCATCGGCCGCGTCGGCCACGATCTCGGCGGGGCTCTCGATCACCGGCTCGTCCGCCGACGCCTCGTCCCTGCCACGCTTGGACCGGCCGCGACGGCGACGTCCGCCGCGCGATTTGCGGCCGTCCTCGCCATCGGCGCGCGGCGCCTCGGCCGCCTCCTCGGGCGCCTCCGGCGCGGCGACCTCCTCGGGCTCGTCGTCCCAGGCGTTGCCCTGCTCGGCCCCCTCGATCGGGGCGCCGCCGCTGACGACCGGGGCGCTCGCCTCGACGCGGCGGGTCTGGGTCTTGAACTTCTCGACCGAGAAGTCGGGCGCGATCATGTCCGGCGCGCCTTCGAGGCGGACCGCCATGCCGTAGCGCGCCTCGAGAGCGGCGATCGCCTCGCGCTTGGTGTTGAAGAGGTAGTTCACCACCTCGACCGGGGCGCGCAGCAGCACCTCGCGCGAGCGGCGGCGCACGCCCTCCTCCTCGAGCTGGCGCAGGATCGCGAGCGCCTGGCTGTCGTCCGAGCGCACGAGCCCCGTGCCGTGGCAGGACGGGCAGGGCCGCGTGGAGAGCTCCAGCATGCCGGGCCGCAGCCGCTGGCGGGACATCTCCATCAGGCCGAAGGCGCTGATGCGGCCGATCTGGATGCGCGCGCGGTCGGACTTGAGCGCGTCCTTCATCCGCTTCTCGACGGCGGCGTTGTTGCGGCGCTCGTCCATGTCGATGAAGTCGATCACGATGAGGCCCGCGAGGTCGCGCAGCTTGGCCTGCCGCGCCACCTCCGTCGCGGCCTCCAGATTGGTCTTGAGCGCCGTGTCCTCGATCGAGCCCTCCTTGGTGGAGCGGCCGGAGTTCACGTCCACCGCCACCAGGGCCTCGGTCACGCCGATCACGATGTAGCCGCCCGAGGGGAGCTGCACGGTCGGGTTGAACATCGCCGAGAGGGTCGATTCGACCTGGTGCTTGGCGAAGAGCGGCTGCGGCTCGGAATGGCGGCGCACGTTCTTGGCATGCGTCGGCATGATCATCTTCATGAAGTCGAGCGCGGTGCGATGGCCCGCCTCGCCATCCACGATCACCTCGTCGATCTCGCGGTTGTAGAGGTCGCGGATCGACCGCTTGATGAGGTCGCCCTCCTCGTAGATCTTCGCCGGCGCGATCGACTTGAGCGTCAGCTCGCGCACCTGCTCCCAGAGCCGCTGCAGATACTCGTAGTCGCGGCGGATGTCGGGCTTGGTGCGCTTGGCGCCCGCCGTGCGCACGATCAGGCCGGCGCCCTTGGGGACCTCGATCTCCTGGGCGATCTCCTTGAGCTTCTTGCGGTCGGCGGCGTTGGTGATCTTGCGGCTGATGCCGCCGCCCCGCGCCGTGTTGGGCATCAGGACGCAGTAGCGCCCGGCGAGCGAGAGATAGGTGGTGAGCGCCGCGCCCTTGTTGCCGCGCTCCTCCTTCACGACCTGGACCAGCATGATCTGCCGGACCTTGACGACCTCCTGGATCTTGTAGCGCCGCGCGCGGGGCTTGCGCTGCGGGCGCACCTCCTCGTGCGGCGAGGCGTCGTCGTCGTCCTCGGGCACGTTCACGGCGTCGGAGATGGCGTGAGCCACGGCCTCGGCGGCGCCCGACACGGCGTCCACGGCCGCGCCCACGATGGAGGACCGCTCGCCCTCGTCCTCGCCGCCCACGACCTCCATCCCCGCGGGGCCGTCCTCGGGCTCCCCGGACTGGACGGCGTCGCCGTCCGCGCGCGCGGCCTTCGATCCGCCGCGAGTGCGGGTGCGCTTGCGGCTCGCGCGCTCCTCCTCGGCGGCCTCCTCCTCGGCCTCGGCCTGCTCCTCGGCGAGGAGCGCCTCGCGGTCGGCGACGGGGATCTGGTAGTAGTCGGGATGGATCTCCGAGAAGGCGAGGAACCCGTGGCGATTGCCGCCGTAATCCACGAACGCCGCCTGGAGCGATGGCTCCACGCGGGTGATCTTCGCGAGGTAGATGTTGCCGGAGAGCTGGCGCTTGGCCTCGGCCTCGAAATCGAACTCGTCGACCTTCGCTCCGTCTACGACGACGACCCGCGTCTCTTCGGGATGGGTCGCGTCGATGAGCATCTTCTTTGCCATGTCGGTCTTTCGGCGCCACGGGCCGATGGCCCGACCGGAGCGCGTCCGGGCGGGCGGTGCGGGGCGTGGCGGCTTGATTGGGCGTGCGCGGGCGGCCGGGACGCGGCGGCGGGCGGCGCGTCGCGCCCCCTGCCCCGTCGTCCGTCCCGTCCTGCGCGCATCGCGATTTCCGTCTCCGGCGAGGCCGCGGCCCCGCCAATTCACTGTCCGGCAGGCGCGGTGCGCATCCGGCATATTGCGGAACCCTGCCTGAGGCGGCGTCCCTCGCGCCGGATGCTGGCCCCGGCGCCGAACCGGCCCGGTGACCCTGCGTCACGGCGAATCTCGTCGGCGGCCGATCTCGTTGGCCGCCGCCTCTCACATTGAGCCCGCGGGCCGGCGATTACAATGCCGCGCGCCTGCGCGATGGCCTGGGTCGGGCCGTCACAGGAAGTCCGACCGCGCGAGACCGTACTTCGCCATCTTCTCGTTAAGCGTGCGCCGCGGCAGCCGGAGCTCCTCCATCACCGCGGAGATCGAGCCCTTGTGCCGCCGCATGGTGTTGTCGATCAGCATCCGCTCGAACGCCTCGACGTATTCCTTGAGCGGCTTGCCCTCGGTGGTCATCACCGGCGCGATCTGGTCGGTGTCGTTCATCAGGAGGGCGGAGATCGAGCCCGAGCCGCGCCGGTTCTGGAGGACCGCCCGCTCGGCCACGTTGGTGAGCTGGCGCACGTTCCCGGGCCAGGGTGCCTGCAGGAGCTGCGCGGCCTCCTGCGCGGTGACCTGCGGCGCGTCGCAGCCGTACTCGTCCGCGAAGCCGTCGGCGAGGCGGGTGAACAGCGACAGGATGTCCTCGCCCCGGGCGCGCAGCGGCGGGCAGGTGATCTTCATCGCCGCGAGCCGGTAGAAGAGGTCGGGGCGCAGCGCGTCCTCCGAGGTGCGCCCCTCGTCCTGCAGGTTCGAGATCGCGACGATGCGCGTCTCGGCCGGGGAGCCCTGCTCGTTGATGACCTGCAGGAGCCGCGACTGCAGCCGGTCCGAGAGCGATTCGACGTCCTCGAGCACCAGGGTGCCGCCGCGCGCCTCCTCGATGGCCGGCAGCGCGCCCTCGGTCCCGTCGAAGAGGCGGGCGGCCAGGGTGCCCTCGTCATAGGCGCCGCAGGCCAGGAGGACGAAGGGCCGCCCCGCCCGGCTGCCGACGGCGTGGAGCGCGTGCGCGGTCAGGGTCTTGCCCGTCCCCGTCTCGCCGTCGATGAGGACGTGCCCGTCCGCCTGCCCGAGGTCGAGGATGTCCTCCTTGAGGCGCTGCATCGGGTCGCTCACGCCGATCAGGCGCTCCACGATCCCACCGCCCGAGGCCATCTCCCGGCGGAGCGCCCGGTTGTCGAGCGTCAGGCGCCGGCGGTTCGTGGCCTTCTTGGCCAGCGCCGTCATCTGCTCGGGGTCGAAGGGCTTCTCGAGGAAGTCGAACGCGCCGACGCGCATCGCCTCCACCGCCATGGGCACGTCGCCATGCCCGGTGATCATGATCACCGGGAGCGCCGAATCCTGGCTCATCAGACGCTTGAGGAGCGCCATGCCGTCCATGCCCGGCATGCGGATGTCCGTGACGACCACGCCGGGCCAGTCCGCGCCGACCACCTTGAGGGCGTCCTCCGCCGAGGGGTAGGTCTCGGTGTTGAAGCCGGACAGGGCCAGCCACTGGCTGATGGACTGCCGCATGTCCTGCTCGTCGTCGACGATCGCGACCTTCATCGCCTGGCTCATCTCGCTACTCCGCTGCCGTGGCGGAGGGCTGTGCCTCCGCGGTGTCCATCGCGTCCGCCGCCCCGTCCCCGCGGGGCAGGAGCGGCAGGCGCAGCTCGAAGACGGCGCCGCCGGCGCGCGCGTTGCGCGCCGAGAGCCGCCCCCCCAGATCCGTGACGATCCCCGAGGAGATCGCGAGCCCGAGGCCCACGCCGTCGCCGGGTCGCTTGGTGGTGTAGAAGGGCTCGAACAGGTTCTCGAGGTCCTCGATCCCGCTGCCGTTGTCCCGCACGGTGAGGACCGCGTCCTCCCCGGCGGCGATCAGGAGGTCGATCCGCGGGCCCGGCCGGTTCTTGGCGGCGTCGAGGGCGTTGCGCAGAAGGTTGATGATCACCTGCTCCAGGCGCAGCCGATCGGCGAGGATCATCACCGGGGCATCGGGCACCTGCCGCGCGACGGCGACGTCGCGCGAGCGGAGCTGCGGCTCCATGATCGAGAGCGCGCCCGAGAGCGCGTCGCGCATGTCGACCGGGGCGAAGGCGTCCCCGCCCTTGCGCGCGTAGGACTTGAGCTGCCGCGTGATCGCCCCCATCCGCTCGATCAGGTCGTCGATCCGCTGGAAGCTGCTGAGCGCCTCGACCGGCCGGTTGCGCTGCAAGAGGAGCTTGGCGCCGGCGAGATAGGTCTTCATCGCGGCGAGCGGCTGGTTGAGCTCGTGGCTGACCGCGGCCGACATCTCGCCCAGGGCGGCGAGCTTGGACGATTGCTGGAGCGTCGCCTCGGCGGCCGACAGGTTCTCCTCGGCGCGCTCGCGCTCGGCGATCTCGCGGTTGAGCGCGGAGTTGAGCGAGCGAAGCTCCGCGCTCTCGCGCTGGAAGATCCGCAGCCGGGCGCCGGCCTGCCGCGAGGAGAGCCAGGAGATCGCGGCCAGCATGATCGCCAGCGCCGTGATCTGGAGCGCCAGGACCCCGTTCACCCGCTCGCGCACGCTGGTGTAGGCGGTGAAGCTGATGATCCTCCACCCTTGGAAGGGGATGCGGATCTCGTTGCGCATGACGGTGTCGCCGTCGAAATAGGCCTCCACCGGCAGGGCGGTCCAGTCATAGGCCGAGCGCAGGGCCTGGCGGATCACGGACGGCGCCGGGGCCACGGCCATCGCTTCGGCCTCCGTGCGCCCGCGCCAGCGCCCCTCGGTCGACAGGATGATCCGCCCCTCCGTGTCGGCGACGAACACCGCGTCGGAGATACCGGCCCAGCGGCTCTCGAACTGGCGCAGGTCCACCGCGACGGCGATCACGCCGAAGACGTCGCGCCCCCGCTCGATGCGGCGCGAATAGGTGAAGGGGAACGGCCCCGCCGGATCGCCGGTGACGAACACGGTGTCGCTCGATCGCAGCGCGTCGATGAAGGCCGCCTCGCCGCGGAAACGCGAGCCCAGGCGCGAGCGGTCGGTCGCGGCGACGACCCGCCCGTCCGCGTCCATCAGCGTCAGGCTCGCGACCCCGAGATCCGCCTCGTAGGAGATGAGGCGCCGGGAGGTGGCCGCGAAATCCCCCGAGGCGAGCGCGTCGATGAGGGTCTGATCGCGCGACAGGAGGAGGGGCACGATCTGGCTCTTGCGCAGCTCGGCCAGCAGGTTGCCCTGGTAGAGCGCGAGCCGCAGGTCGGCGCGGTTGCGGGTCGCCTCGGTGTAGCGCTCGGTGAGGAAGGCGTTGGTCGCGGCGACGATGACGATCCCGAACGCCACCACCGCGAAGATCGACAGGCGCACGCGCCACGACGCCGGGCCGCGGGCGGCCGCGCCGTCCGGCCGCGCGGTCATGCCGCCGACCTTGCTGTCCGTCCTGCGGTCACCGGTGGGTGTGTAGGCGCGCGCGCGCGCTGCGTCCATCGCGCAGGGCCGGAGATGGGCGGGGCGCCGCCGGGCTCGGCGCCGCGCGGTCGCGCCTCATGCCGCGGTCGCGAGCGCCCCCGCGATCCCGGCGAAGAGCGCCGCGCCGTCCGTGCCGCCATGGCCCGGATCGACGGCCCGTTCGGGATGGGGCATCATCCCCAGGACCCGCCCGTTGGCCGACAGCACGCCGGCGATGCGCCGGGCCGAGCCGTTGACCTCCTCGGCATAGCGCAGGGCGACGCGGCCCTCCCCTTCGAGCGCGTCGAGGACGGCCGGGGCGGCGACGTAGTTGCCGTCATGATGCGCGACCGGCAGATCGATCCGGGCGCCGGGGGCGTAGCCGCCCGTGAAGGCGCCGCGCCCGTCCACGATCAGGGGCACGCGGCGGCAGAGGAAGGTCAGCCCGGCGTTCCGGATCAGGGTGCCCGGCAGGAGGCCGGCCTCGCACAGGATCTGGAAGCCGTTGCACACGCCCAGGACGAAGCCGCCGCCCTCGGCGAAGGCGCGGACCGCCGGCACGATCGGCGCGCGCCCCGCGATGGCCCCGCAGCGCAGGTAGTCCCCGAAGCTGAACCCGCCCGGCAGCGCCACGAGGTCGAGGCCGGCGGGCAGCGCGTCCTGCGCATGCCAGATCCGCGTGACCTCCGCCCCCGCGCGCCGGAGCGCCACCTCCATGTCGCGGTCGCAGTTCGAGCCGGGAAAGACGACCAGCCCCGCGCGCATCAGCCGAGCTCGATCTCGTAGCGCTCGATCACCGTGTTCGCGAGGAGGCCCTCGCACATCGCGGCGACCTCCTCGCGCGTGGTCCCGTCGGCGAGATCGAGCTCGATCACCTTGCCCTGCCGCACGGCCGCGACGCCCGCATGGCCCGCCGCGCCCAGGGCCCGGCGCACGGCCTCGCCCTGCGGGTCGAGCACGCCGTCCTTGAGCATGACCGTCACCCGCGCGCGCATCAGTTGATGAGCGTCGGCCGCTGCATCGGGGCCGCGGTCTTGGGCATCACGCCCAGCCGCTGCGCGACCTCCGAATAGGCCGCCGAGAGGTCGCCCAGGTCGTGGCGGAACACGTCCTTGTCGAGCTTGCGGCCCGATTCCACGTCCCAGAGGCGGCAGCTGTCGGGGCTTATCTCGTCGGCGACGACGAGGCGCATGAAGTCGTTCTCGTCCCAGATGCGGCCGATCTCGATCTTGAAGTCGATGAGGCGGATGCCGACGCCCATCATCATGCCCGAGAGGTAGTCGTTCACTCGGAGCGCGAGGGAGATCATGTCGTCCATGTCCTGCTGCGTGGCCCAGCCGAACGCGGCGATGTGCTCCTCGGTGACCAGCGGATCGCCGAGCGCGTCGTCCTTGAGGCAGAACTCCACGATGGGGCGCGGCAAGGCGGTGCCCTCGTCGATCCCGAGGCGCTTGGCGAAGCTCCCGGCGGAGACGTTGCGCACGATCACCTCGAGCGGGATCATCTCGACCCGGCGGATGAGCTGCTCGCGCATGTTGAGGCGGCGGATGAAGTGGGTGGGCACGCCGATGGCGCCCAGCCCGACCATGAAATGCTCGCTCAGGCGGTTGTTGATCACGCCCTTGCCGTCGATCACCTGACGCTTCTCGGCGTTGAAGGCGGTCGCGTCGTCCTTGAAGTACTGAACGATGGTGTCCGGCTCGGGCCCTTCGTAGAGGATCTTCGCCTTGCCTTCGTAGAGTTTCTTTCGACGCGCCATCGGGGCTCCTTGGGCCGGGCGTGGGGGGTCCCGGGTCCCGCCGCCTTATCCCAGGGGGGGCGATGCGTCCAGTTGGCGCGCCGCGCCGCCCGCGGCGGTTGCCGCAGGCCCCCGGGGGGACGATATGCTGCGCAGGACACAGCCCGCAGGAGCGCCCCATGAGCCAGTTCGACGACCGCAAGAAGGCCTACGAGAGCAAGTTCGCCCATGACGCCGAGATGCGCTTCAAGGTGGAGGCGCGGCGCAACAGGCTCCTGGGCCTCTGGGCCGCGGAGAAGCTGGGCAAGTCGGGCGACGACGCCGCCGCCTACGCCAAGGAGGTCGTGCGCGCCGATTTCCAGGAGGCCGGCGACGAGGACGTCTACCGCAAGGTCGCGGGCGACCTGGGCGAGCGCGCCGGCGAAGCGGAGATCCGCGCCAAGATGAGCGCGCTCATGGCCGAGGCCGACGAGCAGATCGCCTCGGAATCATGACCGCGCCGGGCCCGCTCGGACCCGTCCTCGCCGAGCGGGGCTGGCTTCTGGCGGACGGTGCGACCGGCACCGCCCTCTTCAACATGGGGCTCCAGGCGGGCGATCCGCCGGAGCTGTGGAACGTCGATCACCCGGGCCGGGTCGAGGCGCTCTACCGCGGCGCCGTGGAGGCGGGCTCGGACCTGTTCCTCACCAACACGTTCGGCGGCACGGCCGCGCGCCTGCGCCTGCACGGCGCCGAGGGGCGCGTTGGCGAGCTGAACGCCGCCGGCGCCGCGATCGGGCGACGCGTCGCCGACGGCGCCGGACGGCCGGTCCTCGTGGCCGGCTCGATGGGCCCGACCGGCGAGATCATGGCGCCGGTCGGCCCGCTCTCCGAGGACGACGCCGCGGCGATGTTCCTGGCCCAGGCGGAGGGCCTGCGCGAGGGCGGCGCGGACCTCCTCTGGGTCGAGACGATCAGCGCCGCGGAGGAGGCGCGCGCCGCCGGCATGGCCGCCCAGGCCGCCGGGATGCCCTGGGTCCTGACGATGAGCTTCGACACCGCGGGACGCACGATGATGGGCCTCACGTCGGTCGCTCTGGGCGAGCTCGTCGCGGGGATGGCGCATCCTCCGGTCGCGGTGGGCGCGAATTGCGGCGTCGGCGCGGCCGACCTCGTGCGCACGGTACTCGGCCTGGCCGGCGCCGCGTCCGGGATCCCGATCGTCGCCAAGGGCAATGCCGGCATCCCCAAGTACCAGGACGGGCATATCCACTACGACGGCACGCCCGAGTTGATGGCCGACTACGCCGTCCTGGCGCGGAACGCCGGCGCGCGCGTGATCGGCGGTTGCTGCGGGACGGGCCCCGCGCATCTGGCGGCGATGCGCGCGGCGCTGACGGAGCGGCCGCCCGACCCGGCGCCCACCCTGCCCGAGATCGAGGCCGCGCTCGGCGGCTTCTCCTCCGCGGATGACGGGCTCGGGACGCCCCCGCGCGCCCGCGCGCGGCGCGGCCGGCGCTGACGGCGCCGGGCCGCGCCGCGAGATCACCCGGCGGGCCGCTGCCGCGCGTATCGGCCCGCCGGGAAACGAGGGCGCGGCGCCCGTGGCGCCCGGATGAGCCGATCGCGCCCGGTGCGCCTTCGGCATCGCGCGCGGACGAAACCGGACCGCGCTTGGCCGACGGATCGCTCCGCGGCACGCGGCGGGTCGTGGGCGTTGCCCCCCTCGGGCCGCGGATGTCCGAGTAGCGCGCCGACGTGCCCGGGCGGCCAGTCCGCGCACGGCCGTGACCGCCTCGGACGCGGGCGCCGGATCGCGCCCGTCCGCGACCCGTCCGGTCAGAGCAGCGGGAGCTGATCGCCCGGGCGGGGCGGGCGGGCGAAGAGGTCGCATCGCAGGGGCACACTGCGCGCCGAGAGGCCCAGCCGGCGGCACGCGACCTCGAAGCGCCGCCGCAGGAGGTCCGCCCAGGCGCCCTGTCCGCTCATCCGCACGTGCCAGTCGGGATCGTAGTCCCGCCCGCCATGGAGCTCCCGCACGCGGCCCATCACCCGCGCGGCCCGGTCCGGCACGTGCGCGGCGAGCCAGTCGCGAAAGAGCGGCGCCACCTCGAGCGGCAGGCGCAGCGGGATCGCGGAGGCGAGCGTCGCCCCGGCCTCGGCCGCCGCCCCCAGGATACCCTCCAGCTCGTGGTCCGTCAGCGCCGGGATCATCGGCGAGGCCGAGACGCGTACCGGAACGCCCGCCTCCGCCAGCGCCCGGATCGCCGCGATGCGCCGCGCCGGCGCCGGTGCGCGCGGCTCCATCGCCCGGCTCAGGCCCGGATCGAGGGTCGTGACCGAGAGGGCCGCATGCGCCAGCCCGCGCTCGGCCATCGGCGCGATCAGGTCGAGGTCGCGCTCGATCAGGGCGCCCTTCGTCACGATGGTCACCGGGTGGTTCCACTCCGAGAGCACGGCCAGGATCGCGCGCGTGATGCCACGGTCGCGCTCGACGGGCTGATAGGGGTCGGTGTTCGATCCCAGCGCGATCGGGCTTGGCACGTAGCCCACGCGGCCGATCTCCCGCTCGAGGGCCTCCGCCGCGCCGGGCTTGGCGATCAGCCGGCTCTCGAAGTCGAGGCCGGGGGACAGGCCGAGCCAGGCATGGGTCGGGCGGGCGAAGCAGTAGACGCAGCCATGCTCGCAGCCGCGATAGGGGTTGATCGACCGATCGAACGGCAGGTCCGGGCTGTCGTTGCGCGCGATCACCCGGCGGACGGGCTCGTCCCGCACCTCGGTCCGGAGCGGCGGCAGGTCCGGGGCCGCGCCCCAGCCGTCGTCGACCGCGTCCCGCGAGAGGCGCTCGTATCGTCCGGCCTCGTTGGCGGCCGCCGCGCGCCCCGGCTCGGCTCGGGCCCCCTCGCGCAGGTCGACCGCGCCGCGGGGGCGGCGGCGCGCGGCGGCCGGGGGAGCGGGAGGGAAGGCGCCGAGCATGCTCGATGCAGAACATAGGATGAACATCGATGCAACCCCCGCCGCATCCTCTCGACGGGGTTTCGCGATACGACGTTCGTGGAATACACGCTTGGGCAAACATTGAATCGACTTGGAGAATCGCCAATGACCCCTCGCATCATCGCCCTGGCCGCCGCGGTCGCGTTGCCGGGGACGGCTGTCGCGATCCCCTTGTCGGAGGCCACGTCCTTCTTCGTCTTCGGCGACAGCCTGAGCGATCCCGGCAATCTGCCGACGGTCGGGCTTCCCTTCCTTCCCGGCAATCCCGCGACCGTCCCGTTCTATGCGGACGAGCGTTTCACCGACGGCCCCGTCTGGGCGGAGATCGCGGCGCTCGAGGTGGGCGGCGATGCGCTCAACGTCGCATTCGGGGGCGCGCGCGCCGACGCTCGGGGGGCCGTGACCCCGATCCCCGATCTCGATGGCCAGATCGATCTCTACGAGGCCTTCCTCGGGGAGATCGGCGGCACAGGGCCCCTCGGCAGCGATCCGCTGGCCGCGATCTGGTTCGGCGCCAACGACATCTTCCAGACCTTCGGGACCGCGTCCCTTCCCGGCGCGATCGTCGCCGCGGCGGAGGCGATCGGGGACGGAATCGACCGGCTCTCCGGCCTCGGGATCGCGAACGTCGTCGTCTTCAACCTGCCGGACCTGTCGCGCACGCCGCTCTTCGTCGGCACGCCGGCCGCGGGCCTCGCCCGGCTGGCCACGACGACCTACAACGACCTCCTCGCCGCGCAGGTCGCGGACGCGCCCGGGGACGTCACGCTCTTCGACGTGAACGCCCTCTTCGACGACCTCCTGGGCGACCCGGCGGCGTTCGGCGCGCGGTATCCGGCCGCCGCCGGCATCACCGTGGTCGACGAGGCCTGCCTGGGCGACGGGCCCGACGTCTTCCTTTGCGACGCGCCGGAGACCTACGTCTTCTTCGACGACGTGCACCCGACGCAGCAGGTCCACGCCGCCCTCGCGGCCGCGCTCGGGGAGAGGCTCGCGCCGATCCCCCTGCCGGCCGGCGCGCCGCTCCTCCTGCTGGGCGTCGGCGCGCTCGCGCTCGCGCGCCGGCGCGCGGCCTGACCCCCGCCAGGGGCGCGCCGCGCGTCGCAAGCCGCGGACCCCGCGTCGCAATCCGCCGCGCCGCGCGCCTCTCTCGGACATAGCGTGGCGGGCAGAGCGCGGGCTCCCTACCGCGCGCGGAGCGCACGATGGCTGAAGACGGCGACGACATCATCCTCGCGGACCTGAACGACGAGGACCTCGTCGCGCAGATGTTCGACGACCTCTACGACGGCCTGCGCGACGAGGTCGAGGAGGGCGTGAACCTCCTGCTCGCCCGCGGTTGGACGCCCTACGACATCCTCACCAAGGCGCTCGTCGGCGGCATGACCATCGTCGGCCACGACTTCCGGGACGGGATCCTCTTCGTCCCCGAGGTGCTGCTGGCGGCGGGCGCGATGAAGGGCGGCATGGCGATCCTCAAGCCCCTCCTCGCCGAGACCGGCGCGCCGCGCATGGGCAAGATGGTGATCGGCACCGTCAAGGGCGACATCCACGACATCGGCAAGAACCTCGTCTCGATGATGATGGAGGGCGCCGGCTTCGAGGTCGTGGACCTCGGGATCAACAACTCCGTGGACGCCTATCTCGGCGCGCTCGAGACCGAGGCGCCCGACATCCTGGGCATGTCGGCCCTCCTGACCACGACGATGCCCTACATGAAGGTCGTGATCGACACGATGAAGGAGCGCGGCATCCGCGACGACTACACCGTGCTCGTCGGCGGCGCGCCCCTCAACGAGGAGTTCGGCCGGGCCATCGGTGCGGACGCCTACTGCCGCGACGCCGCCGTCGCGGTCGAGACGGCCAAGACGTTCATGGCGCGCAAGCACAATCAGCTCGCCGCGTCCTGACGGGGGAACGCGCGAGGGCCTGCCGTCGTTGCCTTCCGGCACACAGACCGGAGACATGACATGCGCCTCGCCGCCCCCCTCGCCCTCGCCGCCCTCCTTCCCGCCGCCGCTTTGGCGGACGTCGCCGCCGGCGCCATCATCGACGGATCGGGCACCGAGATCGGCATGATCCGGATCGTTGACCGGCCGTCCGGCATCACCACGATCCTGATCGAGGCCCGGGGCTTCGAGGCGGGCGTGCAGGGCGTGCACCTGCACGAGACCGGCGCCTGCGAGGGCCCGGACTTCGCATCCGCGGGCGGGCACATCGCCGGGGACGCCGAGCACGGCGTGGAGGCCGCGGGCGGCCCGCATCCGGGCGACCTGCCCAACGTCCACATCCAGGACGACGGCGTGATCGCGGTCGAGTACTTCACCGACCGGATCACGGTCGCGGACCTCCTCGACGCGGACGGATCGGCCTTCATCATCCATTCGGACGCGGACGACTACGAGAGCCAGCCCAGCGGCGCCGCGGGCGACCGCCTGGCTTGCGCGGTGATCGAGGCAGCCGAGCCGGCCTAGGCCCGGCGCTCCATCCCCGGGCCAAGGCGGCGGCCGCGACGACGGCGTAGAGGACCTGCCCGGCCAGGGCGTTCCGGATGACGGTCGCGGATCCGAGGAAGGCGTCGCCCGCCGCGAACCAGGCGACGCCGGTCACGACGACCCAGAGCCCGATGCCGTTGAGCGCGGGATGCGATCCGCCGGTTCAGCGCGCGCGCCGCGCCCGAGCCCCTCGGGCACGAGGGCGCCGATCCCCGGGAGGGACGCCACGACCCGATCCCGGAGATCGAAGGCGATCGTCCCCGCCGCACCGACGAGAAGGATCGGCGGCGCCCTTCGACGCGCGAGATCAGGGCCGCACGGGCGCGGATGTCGGGCGTCGTGGTCATTGCGTCTGGCCAAAGGGCGGGCACGCCGCGCGCCCTCACGGGCGACCGACCGGCATGCGGCGTGACGACCCGCCCCTCAAACGGGCGCGAGCACACGAGGAGGCAAGGCCGGCTGCGACCCAAGACCTGCCCCCTGGCGCCCTGCCCGCGTAGCGCGCACCATCCGGCCCGTGACAGACGCCCCCGCCCCCGCCCCCCGCCGCCGCCGCGGCGGCCGCACCGCGCGCCTGGCCGGCACGCCCGCCGCGGGGCCGTCCAACCGCGGCCGCCGCGCCGTCCCGGCCCCCGACGCGGTGCTCGTCCTCGCCTGCGGCGCGCTCGCGCACGAGATCGTCGCGTTGATCGACGCGAACGGGTGGGACCATCTCCACCTGCACTGCCTGCCGGCGATCCTGCACAACACGCCGGACGCGATCCCCGGCGCGGTGGCGGAGGCGCTCGACGCGATCCCCCACGACCGCGCGTTCGTCGCCTATGCCGATTGCGGCACCGGCGGGCGGCTCGCCGCCCTGTGCGCGGCGCGCGGCGTGGCGATGATCGCCGGGCCCCATTGCTACGCGTTCTACGAGGGCGTGGACGCCTTCGCCGCGCGCACGGCCGGCGGCGCGGACATGCGCGCGTTCTACGTGACCGATTTCCTCGCCCGGCAATTCGACGCCTTCGTGACCCGGCCCCTCGGCCTCGACCGGCACCCCGAGCTACGGGAGGTCTATTTCGGCCGCTACGACACGCTGGTCCATCAGGTCCAGGTGGAGGATGCGGCGCTGGAGACGCTCGCGCGCGGCCATGCCGACGCGCTGGGCCTGCGCTACGAGCGGCGCGTCACCGGCTATGGCGACCTGGCCGGCGCCCTCGGACGCGTGCGCTAGCGCCCCGCGCGGGCCGCCACCTCCTCGAGCCGGGCGACCATCGCGCGCAGGCCGTTGGAGCGTTGCGACGACAAGTGGTCCTGGAGGCCCAGGCGCGCGAGCTCGGCCGGCGCGTCGACGGACGCCGCCTCCGCCACGGTGCCGCCGGCATAGAGCGCGTGCAGCACCGCGATCAGGCCCTTCACGATCATCGCGTCCGAATCGCCGGCGAAATCGAGCGTGGCGGCCGGGCCCGCCCCGTCGAGCCGCGGCGCGATCCAGACCTGGCTCGCGCAGCCGTCGACCTTGGTGGCGGGCGCCTTCAGGGCGTCGTCCATGGGCGGCATCCGCCGGCCCATGTCGATGACCTCGCGGTAGCGATCCTCCCAGTCCTCCAGGAACTCGAACGTCTCGACGATCTCCTCGAAGGCGGGGCGGGCCATGGCGGGTCTCCTCGACGGGAGTCCCGCAGGTAGGGGTGGGACGGGCCCGCGTCCAGCGCGGGTTTTCGCCGCGCCTGCCGGGTGATACGCGGACGTGCCGAGGCACGGGGACGGACATGCACGCACTTCACGCCCGCGGGCTCGCCGCCGCGCTGATCCTCGCCCTCGCCGGATGCGGCGCCGTGAGAGACAGCGGGGCCAACCCCCTGAACTGGTTCGGCCGCCCCGCCGCGGCGCCGAGCGCCGCCGTCACGGTCGCCGGCGACCCCCGCCCCCTGACGGCGATCACCGAGCTTCGGGTATCGCCGTCGGCCGGTGGCGCCATCGTGGAGGCGCGCGGCCTGCCGCCGATCCAGGGCTGGTGGGGCGCCTCCCTCGTGCCCGTCCCGGCGGATGCGGGAACCCTCGCCTTCGAGCTGCGCGCCGTCCCGGCCGAGGCGGGCGCGCGGGCCGGGCCGCCGCGGAGCCGCGAGCTGGTGGTCGCGACCTTCGTCTCGGACGCCCGGCTGCGCGGCGTGCGCAGGGTCCGCGTGGACGGCAGCGCCGGCGCGCTCGCCGTCGCCCGCTAGAGCTCGACGACCTGCACGCGGCCGCCGCGCGCGGCCAGGGCGAGCTCGCCATCGCACAATCGCAGCGCGTCGTCGCCGAACGCCGCCCGGCGCCACCCCTGGAGCGTGCCCACGTCCCGCTCCCCGGCCGCGATGCGGTCGAGCTCGGACGAGGTCGCGATCAGCTTGGGCGCGACGCCGAGCGCGTCCGCCTTCGCCTTGAGCAGCACGCGCAGCAGATCGGCCAGGGCCGGATCGACCTGCAGGCGCTCGTCCTCGCGCACCCGGGCGCCGCGCGGCAGCTCGGCCGCCTGCCCCCGGGCCACGGCGGCCAGGATCCCGTCCGCGATCTCGCCGCGCCGTGCCTCGCGGAGCAGCAGGCGCGAGCGTCCCAGGTCCTCCGCGGTCGCCGGGCGGGTCGCGGCCAGCTCCATCAGCGCGTCGTCCTTGAAGACCCGGCCACGGGGCACGTCGCGCTCTTGCGCGTGCCGCTCGCGGAAGTCGGCCAGCTCGCGGGCCACCGCCATGACCCGCGGGTTGGCGCCGCGCGTCTTGAGCCGGCGCCAGGCGTCCTCGGGCTCGGTCACGTAGGTCGCGGGATCGGTGAGGACGGCGATCTCCTCCTCGACCCAGGCGCGCCGCCCGGTGCGCGCGAGCTCGGCGTCGAGATGCTCGTAGATCGCCCGCAGATGGGTGACGTCGGCGATGGCGTAGGTCTTCTGCGCGTCCGTGAGCGGACGGCGGGACCAATCGGTGAAGCGGCTGGCCTTGTCGACGCTGCCCTGCGCGATCCGGCGCACGAGGGTCTCGTATCCGACCTGCTCGCCGAAGCCGGCGACCATCGCGGCGACCTGCGTGTCGAACAGGGGCACGGGGATGGCCTGACCGAGATGATGGAAGATCTCCACGTCCTGGCGCGCGGCGTGGAACACCTTGACCACCCTCGGATCGCGCAGGAGCGCGTAGAGCGGCGCGAGGTCCATCTCCCGGCCCTCGACAGGATCGACGAGGACCGCGTCCCCCTCGCCGGGCAGCGCGAGCTGGACGAGGCAGAGCTGCGCCCAGTAGGTGCGCTCGCGCAGGAACTCGGTGTCGACGGTGACGTAGGGGCCGGCGGCGGCCGCCTCGCAGAAGGCCGCGAGGTCCTGGGTGGTGACGATCGTGCGCATCGGGGCTCCGGTAGGTCAGGCCCGTTCACGTAGCCCCGCGATGGCCCGAGGGAAAGCGCGCCCCTAGAGGTCGAGCCGGGAGCGGTCCCCGGCCGCCACGCGCGCCAGCACCGCCGGGTAGAGGCGGTGCTCGGCGTCGAGCACGCGGGACGCCAGGGCCTGCGGCGTGTCCCCGGGACGGACGGGCACGCGGGCCTGGCCCAGGATCGGGCCGTCGTCGAGGGCGGCGGTGACCTCATGGACGGTGCAGCCGGCGACCGCGTCCCCGGCCGCGATGGCGCGCGCGTGCGTGTCGAGGCCCCGGTGCCGCGGCAGGAGCGAGGGGTGGACGTTGAGCACGCGCCCCGCCCAGCAGGCCACGAAGCCGGGCGAGAGCAGGCGCATGAAACCGGCGAGGCATATCAGATCCGGCTCGGCGCCCCGGAGCGCGGCCTCGAGGGCCGCCTCGAAGGCGGGGCGGTCCGGGTGAGCACGCCGGTCGACCGCCGCGGTCTCGATCCCCATGCCCCGGGCACGCGCCAGCCCCCCGGCTTCCGGCCGGTCGGCGAGTACGAGCACCGGCCGCGCCGGATGCGCCCCGGTCATGGACCGGGCCAGAGCGACCATGTTGGACCCGCCGCCGGAGATCAGGATCGCGACGCGCAGCGGATCAGTCCCCGAGCGCGCCGTCGAAGCGGAGGCCGGGCGCGGCCGTGACCTCGCCGATCGGCATCGCGGTCTCGCCCGCCGCCCGCGCCGCCGCGATCGCGCCCTCCGCGGCCTCCGGCGCGACGACGAGCACCATGCCGATCCCGCAGTTGAACGTGCGCAGCATCTCGGCCTCGGCCACGCCTCCGGCCCGCGCGAGCCAGCCGAACACCGGCGGCGGCGTCCAGGCGCGGAGGTCCACCCGCGCGCCCAGGCCATCCGGCAGGGCGCGCGGCAGGTTCCCGGCGATCCCCCCGCCGGTGACGTGCGCCAGCGCCCGGACCCCGCCGGCGCCGATCGCGGCCCGCGCCGCGGCGACGTAGAGCCGCGTCGGCGTCAGGAGCGCCGCGCCCAGGGGGCCGTCCGCGAAGGGCGCGGGCGCGGCCCAGCCGAGGCCCGCGCGCCCGGCCACCCCGCGCACCAGGCTGAACCCGTTGGAGTGCACCCCGTCCGAGGCGAGGCCGACGAGCACGTCGCCCGCCCGGGCCGCCACGGGCAGGACCGCGCCCCGCTCCACCGCGCCGACGGCGAAGCCCGCGAGGTCGAGGTCGCCCGGCGCGTACATGCCGGGCATCTCCGCCGTCTCGCCCCCGATCAGGGCGCAGCCCGACGCCGAGCAGGCCGCCGCGATCCCCTCGACCACCCGTGCGTGGGCGGCCGGATCGAGCCGGCCCGTCGCCAGATAGTCGAGGAAGAACAAGGGCTCGGCCCCCTGGCAGACCAGGTCGTTGACGCACATCGCCACGAGGTCCTGCCCGATGCCGCCGAGCAGCCCCGTGTCGATCGCGATGCGCAGCTTGGTGCCGACCCCGTCCGTCGCCGCGACGAGGATCGGATCGACATAGCCGGCCGCGCGCAGATCGAAGAGCGCGCCGAACCCCCCCAGCGCGCCCATCGTCCCGGGCCGTGCCGTGGCCGCCGCCGCGCCCGCGATCCGGCCGACGAGCGCATCGCCCGCCGCCACGTCGACGCCCGCGGCCGCGTAATCGAGCCCGCCCTTCGCCCCGTCCCGCGTCATCCGCCATCCCCCGACACACGCCCGGCGCATAGACCGGCGCGGCCGCCCCGTCCACGCGCCACCGCTTGACCCGGCCGGAGCGCCGCCCTAGCCGGAGATGCGCGGCGGGCCCGTAGCTCAACGGTAGAGCACGGTGCTCATAACACTAGGGTTGGGGGTTCGAGTCCCTCCGGGCCTACCGCGCGGCGGGTCATCGCGGGATCACGATCTCGGCTTTCAGGCCGCCCAGGGCCTCGGACTGGCCGAGGCGCAGGACGCCGCCATGCAGGCGCGCCGCGTCCCCGGCGATCGCGAGGCCGAGGCCGACGCCGCCGCCCGAATCGCGATTTCGCCCCCCCTCGAGCCGCTCGAACGGGCGCATCGCGGCTTCGCGCTGCGCCTCGGGGATGCCGGGGCCGTCATCCTCCACCGCGAAGACCAGCGCGGCCTCCGTCGCCCGCAACGACAGCCGCGCCCTGGCGGCATGGCGCGCGGCGTTCCCCGCGAGGTTGCCGAGCGCCCGCGAGAGGACGTCGCGGCGCAGCGGGAGGGGAGGGGCGCCCTCCGGTACGTCCAGCTCGACCCGATGCCCGGCGCGCCGCGCCTTGGCGGCGACCTCGCGCAGGAGGGCGGCGGGATCCTCGGGGCGCGCCTCCTCGGTCGCCTCCATGCGGGCGTAATCGAGGAACGCGTCGATCATCGCCTCCATCTCGAGGACGTCGCCGAGCATCGCCCCCGCTTCGGGATCGTCCATCAGGGAGAGCGCGAGCCGCATGCGCGTGAGCGGGGTGCGCAGGTCGTGGCTCACCCCCGAGAGCATGAGCGTGCGCTGCTGGCCGGCGCGCTCGATGCGGCTGCGCATCTCGAGGAACGCCTGGCCGGCGGCGCGCATCTCGGTCGCGCCGCCGGGGCGGTAGTCCACGTGCCGGCCCCGGCCGAACGCGGTCGCGGCGGCGGCGAGGCGGTGCACCGGGCGGAGCTGGTTCTTGAGGAACAGGTAGCTCACCCCGGTCAGGACGACGCCGGCGAACACCATGATCACCAGGAGCTGGTGGGGGTTGCGAGGCGAGAGCTGGCGCCGGGGGATCGTGATCGCGAGGGGCCCGTGACGGCTCGCCACCTCGATCACCGCGCGTCTCTGACGCGGTCCGAGATCGACCGCCCGGACGCCCGTCAGTTCCTCGTCGAGCGCGGCCAGGATCGCCCGTCCCGACAGGTCGTAGATCGCGCGGTAGGGGGCGACCGGACCCCCTCCCAGCCGCGCCTCGATCCGGAGGGGGCCCGCGCGCGCGGCCGCCCGCGCAGCCGCGACCTCGGCGGTCGGCGCGTCGTCCACGGCTCGGATCAGGGCGGCGACGGGGCGGGCGATGTTCGTCGTCATCTGCCGCGTGACGTCGTCGAAGAAGCGCTGGATGAACGCGTAGCCGACCAGAAGCTGGATCGTCACGATCGGCAGCAGCAGGATCAGCGCGGCGCGCCCGTAGAGCCCGCGCGGCATCCGCCGCTTGAACCAGGTCGCGACCACGTCCGTCATCGCCCCGCCATAGCCCGCCGGACGCGCGATGGCGACGGCTTCCCATCGCGCGCCGCGGCCCGCATCCTGCGCGCATGACCGATGGCTATGGGATCGAGATCGGCCGGCCCGTGCGCCTCTCGGCGGATCTGCTGCGCGTGACCTGCGGCAATCCCTCCGCGCTGACCGGGCCGGGCACGAACAGCTACGTGATCGGCCGAGGCGCCGAGCGGGCCGTGGTCGACCCCGGGCCCGCCGGCGCGCCGATGACGGCGCATCTCGATGCGCTGCACGCGGCGCTGGACGGCGCGCGGGTCGCGGCGATCCTCGTCACCCACGCCCATCTGGACCATTCCGCCGCGGCGCCCGCCCTCGCCGCCCGCACCGGCGCGCCGATCCATGGGTTCGGCCCCCCCGAGGCCGGACGCAGCGCCCGGATGGCCCGCCTCGCCGAGACGGTCGCCGGCGGCGAAGGGCTTGACGCCGCCTTCGCCCCCGATCGCATCCTGGCGGACGGCGCCGTGCTGCGCCTCGGCGGCGCGCAGATCGAGGCGCTGCACACGCCCGGGCATTTCGGCGGGCACCTCGCCTTCCGCATCGGGGACGCGGTCCTGTCGGGCGACCTCGCGATGGAATGGGCGACGACCCTCGTCTCACCGCCCGATGGCGACGTGGCCGATTTCGTCGCGTCCTGCGAGCGACTGGCCCGGATGGCGCCCGCGATCCTCCACCCCGGGCACGGCGGGCCGGTGGCGGACCCGGCCGGCCGGCTCGGCGAGCTCGTCGCCCATCGCCGCGAGCGCGAGGCGCAGATCCGCGAGGCCCTGCGCGCCGCGCCCGGCACGGCAGCCGAGCTCGCCGCGCGCATCTACACCGACACGCCCGCCGCGCTCCTGCCCGCGGCCGCGCGCAACGTGCTGGCCCATCTCATCGATCTGGAGGATCGGGGCCTCGCCCGCAGCGACGGCCCCCTCGGCCCGGACGCCCCCTTCCGCGCCCCTTGACCGCCCCCCGCGCCACGGCTACCTCCGCCCCCGGTATTCCGGCGTAGCTCAGCGGTAGAGCAGTTGACTGTTAATCAATTGGTCGTAGGTTCGATCCCTACCGCCGGAGCCAATCCCACATAAGCCGTTGTTCCGACCGCGCTAACGCAGCTCGATCGGTCCATGGCCCAGAATGCGACACCTCGCGCGACACACGGGTCGCGAGACGGCCGCGCACATGGCGTCGCATACTTCATACGTAATCCGCCGAGGCTCGGACCTCGCCGTCCGCAGGGGCTCCCCGCTCGCCGCCCGGACTTTCCACGCCGCGGCGTTCTTCGCCTACTCTCCTCGAACGCACGTCCGTTCCGAGGGTCGAGGGAGGGCGGCGATCGCAGCGCGCATCGCCGACGACCTCATCGGACCGAGCGAGGCGTGCGGGGCGGATATGCCCGAGGACAGGCAGATCGACGCGGTGATCGACACGCTCGTGCGCGCTC
Source organism: uncultured Alphaproteobacteria bacterium (assembly GCA_963833115.1). GTDB lineage: Bacteria > Pseudomonadota > Alphaproteobacteria > Rhodobacterales > Rhodobacteraceae > Hasllibacter. Next base: position 2,420,387 of record CAWHWS010000002.1, read on the forward strand.
GGATCGAGACCGTCGAGGCGCTGCGCGAGATCGCGGGCCCCCGCGCGGCCGCCACCCGCGTGCACGAGCCTCCCGGGGAGACCCGGCGCGCGGCCCTCGTCCATGAGGACGACCGGGCGGTCCACGCTCCGCTCGAACGCAGCTTCGCGCGGCCCGGGATCGCGTCGCCGGGGGCGGCTAGGCACGTGAGCGGATCCAGCGCCGGATCGCACCGTGCCACGAAGGAGAAGGGCATCTTCGAGGCCACCGCGAAGTCTTGATGGATGGGGACGATCGGCACGACCCCGGGGAGGGTGTCGGACGAGGCGGCGACCTCCTGGCCGCGGGCCTGACCGCGGGCCGGCCCGAGCAGGCGCTCGATCCTCTCGACACCGACGAGGCGCCCGACGTCGACGCTGGGCCCGAGGCGTAGCCTCCGCACGTCGGGACGGCGTCCTTGCCATCGAGGCCGGCCAAGCCGTGACCGGCGCGGCCCTGCACGGCCCCTCGCGCGGGATGGACCCCGCGGCGCACGGCCGCGCGCCCGCCGATGACGGGGACGAGGAGATGGACGATCCACGTCGCCGAGCGCGAAGGCAGCCACGGACGGGCTCGTGCGCGCTCCGAGGTGGAAGGAGCCCGCGCGGTCGAGGCGATGGGGCGGGCCGCGCGGGTCGGCTCCACGTTTCGCCGGCGACCGGTCTGCGGCGATACCGCCACGACGGGCGACGAGGTGGAGCGGACTCTTCGCCCATCAACGAGGCGCCGTGCGCGGCGCGGCCTCGGCTCCCCGGTGATCGATCCGCCCGATGTCGCATACCCCGGCCCAGGCGAGGGCGATGACGGCGGCGCGAGCCGACGGGGTCATGGGAATGACGGGGTCATGGGATCCAGTCTATCGTCCGAGGACGAGGCCCCAGACCATCACGGGTCGTCGCGCGGCGCCGGAGGATGCCGGGAGGGGTCCGCGCCCATCGCATCGGGGGCGCCGACCTCATGAGACCATCGGACGTCCGCGGATGCCCCCAAGGCGCGCCCGTTCCGTCCGGCACGCGGAACCGAGGCGCGCCCGATCCGCTGCGCGACGAAGCGGTGCCCCTCGCCCCAGCGCCCACGTCCTTGCCGGCGCGACGCTGCGTCAACCTCGCCCGAAATCGTCCTCCAGCCGGACGATGTCGTCCTCCTCGAGATAGGCGCCGGTCTGCACCTCGATGATCTCGACCGGGATACGTCCCGGATTGGCGAGCCGGTGCAGGCACCCCTGCGGCAGGAAGACGGACTCGTTCTCGCGCACCACGATCACCTCGCCGTCGCGCGTGACCTCCGCGGTGCCGCGCACCACCACCCAATGCTCGGCCCGGTGGTAATGGCGTTGGAGCGACAGCTTCTTGCCGGGCGCCACCTGGATGCGCTTGACCCGGAAACGCTCGCCGAGATCCATGGTCTGGTACCAGCCCCAGGGCCTGTAGACCCGGGCTGGCGTCTCCGCCTCGGGCCGGCCCTGGGCCGCGAGCGCCGTCACGAGGCCCTTGACCTCCTGCGCGCGCGCGAGGGGCGCGACCAGCACGGCGTCGGGCGTGTCGACCACCACCAGCCCCTCGATGCCGATCGCGCAGACGAGCCGTCCGTCCGAGGCCCGCACGAGGCTGTCCCGGCTGTCGCGCGCGATGGCCCGCCCCTCGACGACGTTGCCGTCGACGTCCTTCTCGGAGAGCGCCCAGAGCTCGCGCCAGTCGCCGATGTCCGACCAGGCGAAGCCCGCCTCGATCACGAGCGCGTTGTCCGTCCGCTCCATCACGGCGCGGTCGAAGGAGATGCGAGGCGCGGCGCTCATGCCCGGCCCGACGCGCAAGGCCCCGAGGTCGTCCTCGGCCTCGGCGAGACCGTCGGAGACGGCCGCGGCGACCTGCGGCGCGAGGTGGCGGATTTCCTCGAGCCCGGCCTCCGCGCCGAAGCAGAACATGCCCGCGTTCCAGAGGCAGCCCTCGGCGATGAGCGCCTGGGCGCGCTCCTGCGTGGGCTTTTCCTCGAATGCCGCGACGCGGCGCGCGCCGGGCGCGACCTCCTCGCCCGGACGGATGTAGCCGAAGCCCGTCGCGGGACCGGTCGGCCGGATGCCGAAGGTCACCAGCGCCCCTCCGGCGGCGGCGTGCGCGGCGCGGACGGCGGCGGCGGTGAAGGCGGCGGCATCGGGCACCATGTGATCCGACGGCAGGACGACCGCGATCGCGTCCGGTCCGCGCCGCATCACGAGCGCCGCGGCGAGCGCCACCGCCGCCGCCGTGTCGCGGCCCTCGGGCTCGATCGCGATCTCGACGTCGATGCCCATGGCCTCGGCCTGATCGGCGACCATGAAGCGCCCGCCGGAGCTCGCGATCACGATCGGCCGGGCGAAGGCGCCGGGGGGGGCGACGCGTCGGAGAGTGCGTTGGAACGGCGACTCGCCCCCCAGGATCGGGACGTGCTGCTTGGCGAAGCCCCTGCGCGAGATCGGCCAGAGCCGCGTCCCGGACCCGCCGCACAGGATCACGGGCACAAGCTCCATCATCCGAACCCTCCCCTCGCCGCGCGAGCTTGGGCGAGAACGCGCGCGAATGAAAGCATCCCGCCACGGGCATTCGCCGGTCGGTCGCGGGGACACCCTCCGGCCCGCGATGCCGATAGCGAAGAAAACGCTTGGAACGGGGCGTCGAGGTTGCCGGCCGATCGAGGCCGGAGTCGTCCGCGGGGCGCGGCCTAGGGGGATCGCGGCTCAAGTCCGGTGCGCCGCGGGGGGGGTGACCGCCGAGGCCGGGTGGCAACATGCCCGAGGCCGGCGGATGAGTGGTGGCCGAGCGTCGGACGCGCTCCGGGACCTGTGAGCCCCGGATACGTCGCGACGGGCTCCGGGCGCCTCTTCCGAACGGCCCGGAGGCCGCCATGGATGCGCGCGGCTGCGTGGCTGCGGCGGGCGGGCCCGCGCGCCGGCCAGGCGGGGAGTCGCGTCGGTAGGCTCGGTGATGCGTCCCGCCCGGCCGAGCTGGTGGATCTCGCGGATACGCCCATCTTCGCGGAGGCCCCCAGGACGCCCCGCACGCGCCCGTCGAGCGCATCGCCGTCCAACGCCCTACCTCGAGCGCCCTCCGGGTGAAACGAGGACGCATGGTCCGAACGCGGCCGAGGCAGCGGACCGCGATCCCACGCCTCTAAAGCCTCTTGCGCCCTGCAGACGGCGCGCGCCCGCCGTTACGCGCGCATCTGGGCCTCGAACGCGCGCTGCCGCGCGTCGTCCGAACCGGCGGCGGCCGGCAGGGGATCCCCCGGGGGCGCCTTCGGCTTCGCGCGCCCGGCGAAGCCGATCGTCGTCTCGTCGGTTCCGTGTCCATAGGGAGCGCGGCCGCGCGAGGCGCCCGCCTGTCCGCGGATGGACCGCCGACGCCGGCGGCCGGCGGTCGTCCGGGACCGGCTGCACCGGGTGCCGCCGGGGCGGCCGGCCTCCGCTTGCCTCTCGCCCAGCTCGGGGCCGCGATCATCTGCCGGTCGAGATCGGGCGGCCCATCGGGCGCGGTTCGCTCCAGATCGCGCCGTCGATCCCGATCCTCGCGGTCATGCGCGGCGCCTGCGCATCTCGCATGGTCGGGCCGGGACCCTCCCTGCGCCGCGATGAGCCGCGATTCGTCGCGGGTCGGAAGGTCTCTCGGCCGCGTCGGCCCGGACCGGGCGACGGCGTGCCGCGGGGCCGCCAGTTCGTGACCCACTCGGGAAGGATCGACCGAGGGCGGCGCTGCCGGGGCCGCTCGGCGGGTCACCCCCGATCTGGCGACGCCGGACGAGGGCGGTGGACCGCGGTCCCCCTCCGGACGCCTTGATCGGTCGCCGGCCTCGCGCGATGGTTCGGGATGGCGTCGATCTCGAGCATCCGGAACCTCGGCCCCGCAACGGAGGCGTCCTGCCTCGCCGCCGGGATCGCGGATGCCGCCGCGCTCCGCGCCTTGGGGACCGACGCGGCGTATGACAGGCTGCTCGCTGCGGGCACGCGGCCGCATTTCATCGCCTACTACGCGCTCGAGATGGCGCTGCAGGGCCGGCCCTGGAACGATTGCCGTGGCGCCGAGAAGGCCGCCCTGCGCGCCCGGTTCGACGCCCTGGTCGCCGTGCGGGCCGCCACCACCGACGGCCCGCCCCCCGGGATCGAGGCGATCCTCGACCGGATCGGGGTCGTGCCCCGCTAGCCGACGAGCTCGAGGCCCGAGAAGAAGAACGCGATCTCCTCCGCGGCCGTCTCCGGCGCGTCCGAGCCGTGGACGGAGTTCTCGCCCACGCTCTGCGCGTACTCGGCGCGGATCGTGCCGGGCGCGGCGTCGGCGGGATTGGTCGCGCCCATGACCTCGCGGTTCTTGGCGATGGCGCCGTCGCCTTCGAGGACCTGCACGACCACCGGGCCGGAGGCCATGAACTCGGTCAGCTCGCCGAAGAACGGCCGCTCGCGGTGCACCTCGTAGAACCGGCCGGCCTGATCCTGGGTCAGGTGGAGGCGCTTGGAGGCCACCACCCGCAGCCCCGCCTCCTCGAACTTGGCGACGATGGCGCCGGTGAGGTTCCGCCCGGTGGCGTCCGGCTTGATGATGGAGAGGGTGCGCTCGACGGCCATGACGGGCCTCCTGATGATGGGTTCGGCGCGGCGTTAGCAGGCCGGCGAAGGGGTGGAAACCCGCGCGGGCCGCCTATGTCCGGGACATGACCGCGCCCTTCCAGCCCGCCGGCGTCGACCACGTCGTCCTGTGGGTCGACGACCTGCCCGCCGCCCGCGCCTTCTACGAGGACGTCCTCGGCGCCGTCCACGCCTGGGACTTCCCCGAGATCGGCATGACCCACCTGTGGTTCGGGCCGGTGATCATCGGCCTGTGGGACCGCGCCGATCCTGGCGCCGCCCACGCCGTGCCGCCGCGCGGCACCAACATGGACCACGTGGCCCTCGCGATCGGCGCGGTGGAGCCGGAGGTCCTGCGCGCCCATCTGGCCGCCCACGGGGTCGCCGTCGAGATGGAGCTCGTCCAGACCGGCGCCCGGGGCCATGGCCGCGCGGTCTACGTGCGCGATCCGAGCGGCAATCGGATCGAGCTCAAGGGCGTGCCGATCCAGCTTCCCGAGGGGCCGGTTGACCGTTGAGCCCGCCGGGCGCACATGGCGCTCATGCTCCGCATCGACGCCATCTCCTATTCCGTCGCAGGCCGGCCCTTGCTGGCCGAGGCGTCCGCCACGATCCCCGCCGGGCACAAGGTCGGGATCGTCGGGCGCAACGGGACCGGCAAGACCACGCTCTTCCGCCTCATCCGCGGCGAGATGCCCCTCGACGGCGGCGAGATCGGCGTGCCCAAGGGCGCGCGCATCGGCGGCGTCGCGCAGGAGGTCCCGTCCTCCGCGACCTCCCTCCTCGACACCGTGCTCGAGGCCGACGCGGAGCGCGCGGCCCTCCTGGCGGAGGCGGAGACGGCGACCGACCCCGCCCGCATCGCCGACGTGCAGACGCGCCTCGCCGACATCGACGCCTGGTCCGCCGAGGGCCGCGCGAGCGCGATCCTCAAGGGCCTGGGCTTCCCGCCGGAGGACCAGGGCAACCCGTGCAGCGCCTATTCCGGCGGCTGGCGGATGCGGGTCGCCCTCGCCGGGGTGCTCTTCGCGCAGCCGGACATCCTGCTGCTGGACGAGCCGACCAACTATCTCGACCTCGAGGGCGCGCTCTGGCTCGAGGCCTATCTCGCGCGCTACCCCCACACGGTGCTCGTCATCTCGCACGACCGCGCCCTCCTCAACCGGGCGGTCGGGCACATCCTGCACCTCGAGGACCGCAAGCTCACCCTCTACTCGGGCGGCTACGACACGTTCGCGCGCACCCGCGCCGAGCGGCTGGCCGTGGCGGAAGCGGAATCGCGCAAGCAGGAAGCCCGCCGCGCCCATCTGCAGAGCTTCGTCGACCGGTTCCGCGCCAAGGCCTCCAAGGCGACGCAGGCGCAGTCGCGCCTCAAGATGCTCTCCAAGATGACGCCGATCAGCTCGCCGCAGGAGGCCGCCCTCGCGCGCTTCACCTTCCCCCAGCCCGAGGAGCTCTCCCCGCCCATCGTCGCGACGCAATCGGCCAGCACCGGCTATGGCGAGACGACGATCCTGGCGAAGATGGACCTGCGCATCGACCAGGACGACCGGATCGCCCTCCTGGGCCGGAACGGGCAAGGCAAGTCGACCCTCTCGAAGATGCTGTCCGATCGGCTGGAGGTCATGGGCGGCCGGATGACGAAATCCTCCAAGCTGCGGATCGGCTACTTCGCCCAGCATCAGGTGGACGAGCTGCATGTCGAGGAGACGCCCCTCGACCACCTGCGCCGCGAGCGCCCGGGCGAGGCGCCGCCCAAGCTGCGCGCCCGGCTCGCCTCATTCGGCCTGACCGCCGACCAGGCGGATACGGCCGTCGGCAGCCTCTCCGGCGGGCAGAAGGCGCGCCTGTCGCTCCTGCTGGCGACGCTCCCCGCGCCGCACATGCTGATCCTCGACGAGCCGACCAACCACCTCGACATCGAGAGCCGGGAGGCGCTGGTCGAGGCGCTGACCGCCTATTCGGGCGCGGTCATCCTCGTCAGCCACGACATGCACCTGCTGTCGCTGGTGGCGGACCGGCTCTGGCTCGTGGATGGCGGCCGCGTGGCGCCCTACGAGGGCGATCTGGAGAGCTATCGCGACATGCTCCTCAAGGGCGATCCGCCGGCCCGGAAGGCGGCGGAGAAGGGCAAGCCCAAGCCGCCCCGTCCCTCGCGGGACCAGGTCCAGGCGATGCGCGCCGAGCTGCGCCGCGCGGAGGACCGCGTGGGCAAGCTCAACGTCATGGCCGAGAAGCTGTCCAGGCGCCTGGCCGACCCCGCGCTCTACGAGGACGGCCGCGTCGGCGAGATGGAGGTCTGGCAGAAGAAGTACGCCGAGGTGTCGGAGGCCCTGGAGCGGGCGGAGGGTCTCTGGCTCGCGGCGGAGGAGAAGCTGACCGCCGCCACGGCAGCCTGATGGAGGCGGCCTACCTCCTGACCACCTTCGTCGCCCTCTTCGTCACGATCGACCCGGTGGGCACGGCGCCCCTGATCCCCGCGCTCACCGCCGGGATGACCCGGCGCCAGAAGCGGGGCGTCGCGTTCCGCGCGGTCCTGATCGGGGGCGCGATCCTGACCCTGTTCGGCCTCGCCGGGGAGGCGGCGCTCGAGGTGGTGGGCATCTCGCTGCCAGCGTTCCGGATCGCCGGGGGGCTCCTCTTGTTCCTCATCGCGGTCGAGATGCTCTTCGAGAAGCGCACCGAGCGGCGCGAGACCACGGCGGGGGCCGAGGCGCCGGGGGACGACCCGTCCGTCTTCCCCCTGGCGATCCCGTTCCTCGCCGGGCCGGGATCGATCACCTCGATGATCCTGCTCGTCGGCGCGGCGGACGGTCCGGCCGAGACCGCGGCCGTCTACCTCGCGATGGCGGCGGTGATGCTCGTGGCGATGGTCTTCTTCCTCGCCGCGGGCCTGATCGAGACGATCCTGGGCCGCACCGGCATCGTCGTCGTCACGCGCCTCCTGGGCATGCTCGTGGCGGCGCTCGCGGTCGAGTTCGTGCTCACGGGACTGCGCAATCTCGGCGTTCCGCTCGGCTGACGCCCTTCCACGCCGCGCCAGGCCCCCTATGTTCCGGGCATGAGCGCCGAGATCCCCCGCCTCCTCTATCTCATCCTCCTCCTCGGCGTGCTGCTGATCTTCGCCCTGCCGATGATCCGCCGCCTGGGGTCCGGCGCGGCCGCCAAGGGCGCGGGCGCCTGGGTGCTGATCTTCGTCGCGGTGACGCTGGGCGTCGGCCTCTTCATGGACATCCGCGGCGAGCATCCCGCCCAGACCCATGCCGGCGCGATGATCGAGGTGCCCCGCGCCCAGGACGGGCACTACCACCTCGTCCTCGAGCTGGACGCGACGCCGGTGCGCTTCATCGTGGACACGGGCGCGACCGACATGGTCCTGAGCCGGGAGGACGCGGCGCGCGTCGGCGTCGACCTCGACGAGGTGATCTACACCGGCCGCGCGATGACGGCGAACGGCCCCGTGCGGACCGGCCGCGTCGCATTGGAGGAGGTGCGCCTGGGCGACGTGGTCGACCGCGGCGTGCGCGCCTCCGTGACGGATGGCGAGATGCCCGGATCGCTCCTGGGCATGGCCTATCTCGAACGCTTCGCGCGCATCTCGATCGAGGACGGGCGCCTGATACTGGAGCGGTAGGCGCCCGGCCGTCCCGGTCGCGGCCGGCGAGGGCCCCGGCCGGACCTAGCCCTCCCGCGCGCGCACGACTAGCCTTCGCGCGCGCGCACGAGCCGGTCGAGCGCGCGCACGCCCCAGCCCGTCGCGCCGGCGGGCCCGAGGTCGGTCGCGTCCTTCCGGCTCGCGGTGCCGGCGATGTCGAGATGGATCCACGGCGTGCCGTCCTTCACGAACCGCTGGAGGAACTGCGCCGCGGTGATCGAGCCCGCGCTGCGGCCGCCGACGTTCTTCATGTCCGCGATCCGGGACTTCAGGAGCTTATCGTAGGCCTCCCCGAGCGGCATGCGCCAGGCGCCCTCGCCGGTCTCGCGGGCCGCCGCCAGGAACGCGTCGCACAGCGCGTCGTCGTTGGAGAAGACGCCCGCGTTCTCGTGGCCGAGTCCCGACGATGATCGCGCCGGTGAGGGTCGCGAGGTCGATCATCCCGCTCGGCGCGAACCGCTCCTGCGCGTACCACATCACGTCGCACAGGACGAGCCGGCCCTCGGCGTCGGTGTTGATGACCTCGACCGTGTCGCCCTTCATCGTGGCGACCACGTCGCCGGGGCGCTGGGCGCGCCCGTCGGGCATGTTCTCGACCAGCCCGACGAGGCCGACGACGTTGGCCTTCGCCTTGCGGCGCGCGAGCGCGAACATGACGCCGGCGACCGTGCCGGCGCCGCCCATGTCCATGGTCATGTCCTCCATCCCGCCCGCCGGCTTGATGGAGATGCCGCCCGTGTCGAACACCACGCCCTTGCCGACGAGCGCGAGCGGCGGCTCGTCCCCGCCCCCCTTCCAGTTCATCACCACCACCTTGGACGGGCTCTCGGAGCCCATCCCGACCGCCAGGAGCGTGCGCATCCCGAGGCGCTCGAGCTCGTCCTCCTCGAGCACCTCGACCTCGAGCCCGGTGCCGGCGAAGTTCGCGAGCCGGTCGGCGAAATCGGTGGTGGTCAGGACGTTGGCCGGCATGTTCACCAGGTCGCGCGTCATGAAGACGCCTTCGGCGACCGCGAGCATCGGCGCGAAGGCGTCCCGCGCCTCCTCCGGCTTCGCGCACATGACGCGCACCGCGCCGGAGGGGCGCTCGGCCGCCTCGCCGGTCTTCTGGTCGAGATAGGCGTAGCTCCCGAGCGCGATCCCCTGCGCGAGGTCGGCGACCCGCTTCAAGCCGCCGGCGAGCACCGTCAGCTCTCCCTTGCCGCGCTTGCGCGCGAGGGCCGCGCCGGCCCGCCGCGCCGCCGCCTCCGGCGCGTTCCGGTCGAGCCGCGCGATCAGGATCGCCTCCGCCTCCAGGCCCGCGGGCCAGGCGATCTCCACCACGTCGCCCTGGGCCATCTTGCCCGCGCGCTCGGATTGCGCGAACCGCGCGACCGCGCCCTTGGCGAGCCGCGAGACGCGCCGCGCGTCCGCCGAGAGCGCCCCCTCCGCACCGAGGGTGACGGCGACACGCCCGGAGGCGGCCTTCACCTCGTCGATGGCGGTCTCGGCGAAGGTGATGGCGACGGGATCGGTCATGTTGGCTCCGGGTCCTGGGCTGCGGCTGGCCGTGACGGTATGCGTCCGCGCGCCCGGGGGCCAGCGGGGGAGCGCGGCGCGCTGGCGGCGGACGCGGCGCTGGCATAGGCTGCGCCCGGGACGGCGGAGGTGCGCGGCGTGCAGGGACATCCGGACGAGCCGCGCGGGCGGGCCGCATGACCCGCTACGACCGCTACGCCCTGGCGCAGATCGGGCGCGTGTTCGGGCTCTTCGCCCTCGTCCTGGCGCTGGTCTACTGGATCAACCGCGCGGTCGCCCTCTTCGACCGGCTGATCGCCGACGGTCAGTCGTTCCTGGTGTTCCTGGAGTTCACCGCCCTGACCTTGCCGACGGTGTTCCGGCTGACGGCGCCGGTCGCGGCCTTCGCCGCCGCGGCCTACGTCGCCAGCCGCATGCGGAGCGAGGGCGAGCTGACCGCGCTGCGCGGCGGGGGGGCCTCCTCGTGGCGCCTGGCCCGGCCGGCGGTGATCTTCGGCCTGGGCGCCGCCCTCTTCATGACGGTGCTCGCGCACGCGCTCGTGCCCGCCGCGCGCGAGCGCCTCGACCTCCGCGGCGACGAGATCGCCCGAGACGCCACGGCCCGGCTCCTGACCGAGGGCACCTTCGTGCATCCCGCCCCTGGCCTGACCTTCTACCTGCGCGCGATCGACGCGGACGGCACCATGCGCGACGTGTTCCTCGCCGATCGCCGCGACGAGGGCGTGGAGACCGTCTACACCGCGACCTCCGCTGTCCTGTCGCGCGGCCAGGACGGCACGCGGCTCGTGATGTTCGACGGGCTGGCGCAGTCCCTGGCCCCCTCCGCGGACGGCCCGCCGCGCCTGTTCAGCACGCGGTTCGAAGACCTCGTCTACGATCTCGGCGCGCTGGGCGGCGGCGGGGCGGCCGGGGCCCCCAACCCCCGGGACCTGACGACGCCGCAGCTCCTGCGCGCGGACCTGCCGCGCGAGCGGATGCTGCTGGAGGCGCACCGCCGCGGCGGGGAGGCCGCGATCGCCCTCGCCGCGCCCGCGATCGGCTTCGCCGCCCTCCTGATGGGCCTCCACGTGCGCACGGGCGCGCGCTGGCAGATGGCGCTCGCGATCCTGGCGCTCGTCACGATCGAGATGACGCAGTCCGGGATGGAGGCGATCATGGACCGCGCGCCGGCCCTCTGGCCGCTGCACTACGTGCCCGGCGCGGCGGGTCTCGCCATCGCCGCGGCCATGCTGCGCGTGGCGGACCGCACCCGCCGGCCCGCCGCACCGGGGGCGGTCCCCGCATGACGTTCTCGCGCTACCTCGCCCGGCGCTTCGCGCGCGCGCTCCTGGCGATGACCGGCGCCTTCGCGCTCCTCCTGGGGATGCTCGGCCTCGTGGACGCCCTCGGCGACGTCTCGGAGGACGGCGCGACCGCCCTCGGCGCCGTCGAGCTGACGCTCCTGCGGCTGCCCGCGCAACTCTACCAGATCGCGCCCCTCATCGTCATGCTCGCGACGCTGGCGCTCTTCCTCGCCCTCGCCCGCTCCTCCGAGCTGGTGGTCGCGCGGGCGGCCGGCCGCTCGGCGCTCGGCGCGATCGGCGCGCCCGTCCTGGTGATGCTGTGCGTCGGCGCCCTGATGGTCGCGGTCGCGAACCCCATCGTCTCGGCGACCTCCCGCAAGGCCGAGGCGCTGTCGGATTTCTACGAGGGCGGGGGCAACGTGCTCTCGATCTCGCGCGAGGGGCTGTGGCTGCGGCAGGGGGGCGAGCTCCGGCAGACGGTGATCCGCGCGGCGGCGGCCTCCCTCGACGGGGCCGTGCTGCGGGACGCGACCTTCGTCACCTTCGAGGCGGGACGCGGCCCGGTGCAGCGGATCGACGCGGCGCGCGCCGAGCTGACCCCCGGCGCCTGGCGCCTGACCGACGCGAAGACCTGGGACCTGACCGCCCCCAACCCAGAGGCCGCGGCCACCGCCACGGGCAGCGCCCGCCTCGCCACCGACCTCACGACGGACCGCATCCGCGACAGCTTCGGCACGCCCTCGGCCGTTCCGATCTGGCAGCTCCCCGCCTTCGTCGCGGATCTCGAGCGGGCGGGGTTCTCGGCCCGTTCGCACCGGATGTGGCTCTGGTCGGAGATCGCCTCGCCGCTCTTCTACGCCGCGATGGTGATCGTCGGCGCCGCCTTCACCCTGCGACATGCCCGGATGGGGCGCACCGGGCTGCGGATCGGGGGCGCGCTCGGCCTCGGCTTCGGGCTCTACTTCGTCAAGGACTTCGCCGCCGTCCTCGGCGAGGCCGGGCAAATCCCCGTCCATCTCGCGGCGATCGCGCCGCCGGTCGCCGCGCTCATGCTCTCGGTCGCCGTCGTCCTGCACCTGGAGGACGGATGAGGGCGCTCGTCCTGGCCGCGCTCATGGCCCTCGCCGGCCCGGCGGCGGCGCAGGACGCGCCGTCGAGCCTCATTGCCGACCGGGTCGAGGTGTCGCCGGACGGCCGGCTGACCGCGACCGGCGCGGTGGAGATCCGCTCGGAGGGCGCGCGCGTCACGGCCTCGTCCCTGACCTACGACCGGGAGACCGGCGCGCTCGAGATCGCCGGCCCCATTCGTCTGGAGGACGCCTCTGGCGGCGTGCTCGTCGCGGACGGCGCCGCGCTGGACGCGGAGCTGCGCACCGGGATCGCGCGCGGCGTGCGCCTCGTGGTCGACGCGCAACTGCAGATCGCGGCGGCCGAGCTCGCCCGCGCCGGCCCGCGCTTCGACACGCTGACCCGGGCCGTCGCCTCCACCTGCCGGGTCTGCGCCGCCCGGCCCACCCCGCTATGGGAGATCCGCGCGCGGCGCGTCGTGCGCGACCGCACAGAGCGGCAGATCTACTTCGAGGGCGCTCAGTTCCGCGTCGCCGGCGTGCCCGTCGCCTACCTGCCGCGCCTGCGGCTGCCGGGCCCGGGCAACGACCGCGCGACCGGCCTGCTCGCCCCGGAGTTCCGCAGCACCTCGCAGCTCGGCACGGGCGTGGCCCTGCCCTTCTTCGTCGTGCTCGGGCGCTCGCGCGACGTGACGCTCACGCCCTACGTCTCCGGCGGCACCCGCACCCTGGGCCTGCGCTACCGCGAGGCCTTCCGCGCGGGCACGTTCACGGTCGAGGGCGCGGCCACCTCCGACGACATCCAACCGGGCGAGGGCCGCGGCTACCTCTTCTCCGAAGGGCGCTTCGCCCTCGCGGACGGATCGCGCTTCGAGTTCGACATCCAGACCGCGAGCGACGACGACTACCTCCTCGACTACGGCATCACCGAGCGCGACCTGCTGCGCAACGAGCTGCGCCTGATCGACGTCTCGGCGCCGAGCTATCTCGACCTGCGCATCGGCGAGTTCCGCCGCCTGCGCGCGTCCGAGGAGGCCGACGCGTTCGAGCCGAGCGTTCAGGGCGGCGCCGAATGGGTCCGCCGGACGCCCGGCCCGTTCGGCGGCCTGGCCGAGTTCCGCCTGCTCGCGGACGGCTTCGAGCGGGCGTCGGACCGCGCGACGGACGGGCCGGATGCCGGCACCCTGCCCGATGGGCGCGACGCCGCCCGCATCGCCGCCTCGGCGGACTGGCGCCGCGCCGTCCGGCTCGCCGGCGGGATCGAGGCGACGGGCCATGCGCGCCTGGACCTCCAGGCGGTCGCGGTGGGGGACGACGCGACCTTCGCCGAGCGCATCACCCGCGCCGTGCCGACGGCCGGCGTCACCCTGCGCTGGCCCTGGGCGCGGCGGGACGGCGCGACCTCGGACCTGATCGAGCCCACGGTGCAGCTCCTCTGGAGCGGCGACGCGAAGGACGCCCCCAACGAGGACGCGACCCGTCCCGAGCTCGACGAGGGCAACCTGATCGCGGTGAGCAGGCTTCCCGGCGACGACATCCTCGAGACCGGCGCGCGCGCCAATCTCGCGCTGACCTGGACGCGCGTCGCGCCCGCCTACGAGCTCACCGCGACCGCGGGCCGCATCTACCGCGGCACCGCGCCGGGCGATTTCTCCCGCGACCATCCGCTCGCGGGCACCCGGTCCGACTGGCTCCTCGCGGCGGGACTGTCGCTCGGCGAGCGCGTGCGCGTCGACGCGCGCGCCCTGCTGGACGGGGACGGCGAGGTCACCCGCGCCGAGACCCGGCTCGAGGGCCGGGCCGACCGCCTCTCCCTCGCGGCGGGCTACGTCTGGAACGAGGGGCTGGTCGAATCCGACGGCATCGAATCGGGCCGCATCTCGGAGATCGCCGTCGAGGCGGACGTCCCGATCGGGCGCGCCTGGGACGCGGGCGCCGCGCTGCGCTACGATCTCGCCGAGGAGCGCCCCCAGCGCGCCGCCCTGGGCCTGACCTGGAACGGTGACTGCGCGCGCGCGCGCCTGGACGTCTCGCGCCGGTTCAGCGACGAGGACGACCTTTCGTCCGAGACGCGTTTCGGGGTAAGCGTCGAGCTGACCGGGATCGGCGGCGCCGCGCGGCGCGGACCCGGCGCCTGCGGGGGCTGACCCGCGGGGACGATGCCGGCGGCGCGCGCCGCCGCCCGATGGAGCGACCCGCCATGCGGCCTTCCCTGATCCGCCTCGCCCTGTGCCTGATGCTGGCGCATGCGGCCCCCGCCGGCGCGCAGGGCCTGTTCTCGCCCGTCGCGCAGGTCGGCGATGCCGTCGTCACCGGCTACGAGGTGTCGCAGCGCGCCCTCTTCAACCGCCTGCTGGGCACGCCCGGCGACGTGGCGGCGCTTTCGCTCGAGCAGCTCATCGACGACCGGCTGCGCCTCTCGGAGGCCGAACGCCTGGGCATCGCCGTCGCGCCGGCGCAGATCGAGGAGGGCATGGCCGAGTTCGCCGGGCGGGCGAATCTCGAGACGCCCGAGTTCGTCGCGATCCTGGCCCGCGCGGGGATCGACGAGGCGACGTTCCGCGACTTCGTGGAGGCCGGGGTCGCCTGGCGCGAGGTGGTTCGCGCCCGCTTCGGCGCCCAATCGGAGGTCTCCGAACGGGCGATCGACCGCGCCATCGCGGATGGCGAGGCGCCCGGCGCCGGACCGCGCTTCCTCCTGAGCGAGATCATCATCCCGGCCGCCACCGCCGCCGAGCGCAGCGCCGCCCTCGCCCGCGCCCGGCAGATCGCCGCCGTCCAGGGCGAGGAGGCCTTCGCCCGCGCCGCCCGCGCGTATTCCGCGGCCGGGAGCGCGCCGCGCGGCGGGCGCCTCAACTGGCTGCCGGCCGACGCCCTGCCCGCCGGCGTCGGCGCCGCGGTGAGCGCCCTGTCGCCGGGCGAGGTCAGCGCGCCGGTCTCCGTGCCAGGCGCGGTCGCGGTCTTCTATCTGCGCGAGGCCGCCGCCGGGTCGGATGGCCGCGAGGGCGGCGTGATCGACTACGCCGCGTTCTACATCCCCGGCGGGCGCGGCCCCGAGGCCCTGTCGGAGGCCGCCCGCCTGCGCGCGCGCGTCGACACCTGCGAGGACCTCTACCCCGCCGTGCGCGGCCTGCCGGCCGAACGGCTGGAGCGCGGCGAGCTGCCCCGCGGGCGCATCCCCGCCGACATCGCCGCCGAGCTCGACCTCATGGACGCCAACGAGGTCTCGACCCGCCTCACGCGCGCGAACGGGCAGACGCTCGTGTTCCTGATGCTGTGCGCGCGGGAAGGCGCCGTGGACCCCGAGACCGTGGACCGCCGGGCCGTCGCCGCCCAGCTTCGCAACGCGCGGCTCGCCGGGCTGGCGGACGGCTATCTCGACGAGCTACGCGCCGAGACGCCGATCGTGCGGCCCTGACCGGCGCCATGACGGGCGCCATGACCGGCGCGGCGCCCGTCGCGGTGAGCTGCGGCGAGCCGGCCGGGATCGGGCCCGAGATCGCGGCGATGGCCTGGGACCGGCTCCGCGGCGCGCTGCCCTTCGTCTACCTGGGCGATCCCTCCCACCTGCCGGCCGGCACGCCCGTCGCCGTCATCGCGGACCCCTCCGAGGCCGCCGAGGCCGCGCCCCGCGCCCTGCCCCTCCTGCCCGTCGCGTTCGCCGGCCCGGCCCGGTCCGGCACGCTCGACCCCGCGCTCGCGCCCGGCGTGGTGGAGGCCATCCGCGCGGGCGTGCGCCTCGTCGCGGGCGGGGCCTGCGCGGCGCTGTGCACCCTGCCGATCCACAAGAAGGCGCTGCAGGACGGCGCCGGCTTCGCGCATCCCGGCCATACCGAGTTCCTGGCCGACCTCTCGGGCGGCGTGCCCGTGGCGATGATGCTCGCCGCGCCGGCCCTGCGCGTCGTGCCGGCGACGATCCACATCCCCCTGTCCGCGGTGCCCGCGGCCCTGACGCCCGCGGCGGTGGAGACGGCGATCCGGCTGACGCATGCCGCCCTGATCGCCGATTTCGGCGTGCTCGCGCCGCGCATCGCGGTGGCGGGGCTGAACCCCCATGCCGGCGAAGGCGGCGCGATGGGCCGCGAGGAGATCGAGGTCATCGCCCCGGTCCTAGAGCGCCTGCGGGCCGAGGGGATGGACCTCGCCGGTCCCCTTTCGGCCGACACGATGTTCCACCCCGCCGCCCGCGCCGGCTACGACGCCGCCGTCGCGATGTATCACGACCAGGCCCTGATCCCGATCAAGACGGTGGATTTCGCCGGCGGCGTGAACGTGACGCTCGGGCTGCCCTACGCGCGCACCTCCCCCGATCACGGGACGGCCCTCGACATCGCCGGCACCGGCGCGGCGGACCCCACCTCCTTCGTCGCCGCGCTGCGCATGGCGGCCGAGATGGGCGCGCGGCGGGCGGCCGGGTGACCACGCCCGACGGGCTACCCAAGCTGCGCGAGGTGATCGCCGCCCACGACCTGCGCGCGCGGCGGTCCCTCGGACAGAACTTCCTCCTCGACCTGAACCTGACCATGCGGATCGCCCGCGCGGCCGGCGACATCGCGGGCGCGGACGTCCTGGAGGTCGGGCCGGGCCCCGGCGGCCTCACGCGGGCGCTCCTTCTCGAAGGCGCCCGCCGCGTCGTCGCGGTGGAGAAGGACCCCCGCTGCCTGCCCGCGCTCCGAGAGATCGCCGAGCGGTGGCCCGGCCGGCTGGAGGTGATCGAGGGCGACGCGCTCGAAGACGGCACGCTGGAGCGCCTCGACCCGCCGCGCAAGGTCGCCGCGAACCTGCCCTACAACGTCGGGACCGAGCTCCTCGTGCGCTGGCTCACGCCGCCGTCCTGGCCGCCCGCCTGGACGACGCTGACGCTGATGTTCCAGAGGGAGGTCGCGGACCGCATCGTCGCGGCCCCCGGGTCGAAGGCCTACGGGCGCCTCGCCGTCCTGGCCCAGTGGCGCAGCACGGCGCGCATCGCCATGACCCTCCCGCCGGAGGCGTTCACCCCGGCGCCGAAGGTCCATTCGGCGGTGGTCCATGTCGAGGCGCTGCCGGAGCCGCGATTCCCGGCGGACCCGGCAGTCTTGTCCCGCGTCGTGGCGGCGGGATTCGGTCAGCGGCGCAAGATGCTGCGCGCCTCCCTCCGCGGGCTGGCGCCGGACGCCCAGGCCCGGATCGAGGCTGCGGGACTCGCGCCCACCGCCCGGGCCGAGGAGATCGACATCGAGGGGTTCTGCGCCCTCGCGCGCGCCTTCGACCCCCGGACGGCGCCGGCCTAGGGCGACTCGGCGGCCTCGTCGCCGGCGGGGGCCGCGCTCTCCTCGCGCGGGTCGTTGCGCGGCTTGCGCGCCCGGCGGGTGCGCGGCTTGCGCTCCTCCGGCGGGGGGGCGTCGGCGCGGGGCACCTCGCCGGCCCCGGCGGCCTCCGGCACGTCCACCGGGCCGGCATCGCCGCGCGGGTCCGTCATGTCGGGCTGCTGCGCGGCGCGGGGAGCGTCGCCGTGCCCGCCCTGCGGCTCGCCGCGCCGGGCATCCCGGGCGTCTCGGGCCTCGCGCTCGGCGCGCTCACGGTCCTGGCGCGCCTGCTGCTCGCGGTCCTGCTGCTCGCGCTTGGAGTCGATCTCCTTTTGCGCCTCGGCGAGCATCCGGGTGTAGTGCTCGGCGTGCTGCTGGAAGTTCTCCACCGCGACGCGGTCGCCGGCGAGCTGCGCGTCGCGCGCGAGCTGGCCGTACTTGTCGATGATCTGCTGCGGCGTGCCGCGCACCTTTCCCTCCGGGCCCGAGCTGTCGAAGACGCGGCCGACGACGTTGCCGCCGGATGGACGATTACGGTTCTTGGACCGCGAACGGTTCTTGGATGATCTCATGGGGTCTCGTCTGTCCTGCCGCGCATGCCGTCCCGACGGGCGGATGATCGGCGCCTGGATCTGCGGAATGGTCGGCGCGGCCCTGGGGGCGGCGCTGCCGGCTCGGATATGTTCACATCACGCGGCGCGATCGCGGGCAAGCGAAATCGTCAGAAACCGCGCGCCCGGACCACGCGGTCGCGTCCGTCCATGTCGCGCAGCACGTCGACGTCCCGCGCGCCCGCGCCGCGCAGCATCTCCGAGACCGCCGCCGCCTGGCTCGGCCCGATCTCCAGGAGGCAGATGCCGCCGGGCGCCACATGCGCCGCCAGCCCCGCCGCGATCGTTCGGTAGGCGCCCAGCCCGTCACCCCCCGGCGTGAGGGCGAGATGCGGCTCGGACAGGACCTCCCGCGCGAGTCCCGCCATCTCCGCGGCCGTCACGTAGGGGGGGTTGGAGGCGATCAGGTCGAAGCGGCCGCGCACGCCCCCCCACCAGTCCCCTTCCGCCAGCTTGAGGCGCCCCGCGACCCCGTGCGCGACCGCGTTGCGCCGCGCGACCGCCAGCGCGGGGCCCGAGACGTCCACCGCCAGCCCGCGCCCGTCCGGCCGCTCGGCCAGCAGGGTCACGGCGATGCAGCCCGAACCCGTCCCGAGGTCGAGGCATGTGCGCCAGCCCGGCTCCAGCGCCGCGGCGACCAGGACCTCCGTCTCCGGCCGGGGGACGAGGACGTGCGCGTCGACCGCGAACTCGCGGCCCCAGAACGCCGCCCGTCCGATCACCCGCGCGACCGACGCGCCCCCGGCCCGCGCCGCGACGTGATCGTCGAACCGGCGGAGGGCATCGGGCCGGGCCTCCTCCGGCGCGAGCAGCGTCATCCGCCCCGGCGCCGCGCCCGCCGCGTCCGCCGCGAGCACGCGCGCATCGCGCATCGCCCCCGGCACCCCCGCCGAGGACAGCCGCTCCGCCGCCGCCCGGAGCGCCGCCGCCCAGGTGGTCAGAGGCCCGCCTCGGCCAGGCGCTCGGCCTGGTCGGCGGATTGCAGCGCATCGCTGATCTCGCCGAGGTCGCCGCCGACGATCTCGGCCAGGCGATAGAGCGTGAGACCGATGCGGTGGTCCGTCACGCGGCCCTGCGGGTAGTTGTAGGTGCGCACGCGCTCCGAGCGGTCGCCGCCGCCGACCTGCCCCTTGCGGGCCGCCGCGCGCTCGGAGTCCGCCGCCTCGCGCTGCGCCGCGTAGAGGCGCGCGCGCAGCACCTCCATGGCGATCTCCCGGTTGCGATGCTGCGACTTCTCGGAGGACGTCACGACGATCCCCGTCGGGACATGGGTGATCCGAACGGCCGAATCGGTGGTGTTCACGTGCTGCCCGCCCGCGCCGGACGCGCGCATCGTGTCGATTCGGATGTCCTCGGGCGCGATCGTGACGTCGACCTCCTGCGCCTCCGGCAGGACGGCGACGGTCGCGGCCGAGGTGTGGATGCGCCCGCCGCTCTCCGTCTCGGGCACGCGCTGCACGCGGTGCACCCCGCTCTCGTATTTCAACCGGGCGAACACCCCCTCGCCGCGCACCACGAGCACCGCCTCCTTCACGCCGCCGAGCTCGGTCTCGGCGAGGCTGACGATCTCGGCCTGCCAACCGACCCGCTCGGCATGGCGCTGATACATGCGCAGCAGGTCCGCGGCGAAGAGGGCCGCCTCGTCGCCGCCGGTCCCGGGCCGGATCTCCACCATCGCCGGGCGGGCGTCGGCGGCGTCCTTCGGCAGGAGGGCGACGCGGAGCGCCTGTTCCAGCGCCGGCAGGCGCGCCCGCAGCACCGGAAGCTCGGCCTCGGCGAGGCCCCGCATCTCGGCATCGCCCAGCATCGCCTCGGCTTCCGCGATCTCGGCCAGGGTCTCCTCGTACGCCTCGACCTGTTCGGCCACGGGGCGCAGCTCGGCGTATTCGCGTCCCAGGGCGGCAGCGTCCCCGCCTTCCGACATCGCCGCCTCGACATAGGCGAGGCGCTCGGTGATCCGGTGGAGGGCGTCGCGCGGCAACATCACGCGCATGTCGCGCCCGCGCGGTCGGCGGTCAAGGCCGAGGCTTTACCGATCCCGCCGACCCGTGCGATCCTCCGGCATGCGTGCGGGCCTCCTCCTCTGCGTCCTCGCCTGTCCCGCCCTGGCGGACGTGACGGGCCCGGGCGGCCGGACGATCGAGTGCTACTGCACCGACACCGCCGGCGCGCGCGTCGAGCTCGGACAGCGCATCTGCCTGTCGGTGGACGGCCGCGCGTTCCTCGCGCTGTGCGACATGTCGCTCAACGTGCCGATCTGGCGCGACACCGGAGAGGGCTGCCTCGGCGCGTACCTGCCGATGACACCCTCCCCCGCGGGCTAGGACGCGCCCTCCAGCCGGGCGAGCCAGTCCTCCACCCGCGCGCGGTTCACGCCCATGTCCGATCCGCCGTAGCGCAGACGGGCGTAGACCCGCACGATCGAGCCGGCGCCCTCCGGCTCGACGCGCACCGACGTGTAGTCGGGAAACCCGAACGCCCGCGACCGCGTCTCGTAGGTGGCGAAGCCCCCCTCCCCCGCGACCCGGCGCGTGCGGGGCGTGTCCATCGCGATGCGGTCCAGCTCTGCGGCCACCGCGTCCGGCGCCGCGCCCAGGCTCAAGGGCGCGCGGTCGCCCCCTTCGGCCACGACATAGGCGCCCGGCCCCGTGCGCCCCTCCGCCGGGTCGACGTGCCAGTCCGCGGCATCCGTCGGCGCGAGGCGCACCCAGGCAGCCCCGCCCGCGGCGACCGCCGCGAGGCCGCCCAACACCGTTCCCAGCATCGCGCGCCGCCTCACTTTTGCCGCTCCGCCGCCGCCCGCCCCCGCGGGCCCGCCGCCCACAGGCACAGGAGCTCGACCGCCGCGTGCGCCCCCGCGACGGCGGTGCACCCGGTCGGATCGTAGGGCGGCGAGACCTCGACCACGTCCATGCCCACCAGGTCGATCCCCTGCAGCTCCAGCAGGATGCGCGCCGCCTGCGCGGAGGTGAGCCCGCCCCAGACCGGCGTGCCGGTGCCGGGCGCGAAGGCCGGATCGAGGCAGTCGATGTCGAAGGTCGCGTAGACCGGGCCGCCGCCCAGCCGCTCGCGCACGCGCCGCGCGGTCTCCACGGGGCCCAGCTCGTGCACGGCGAAGGCGTCGATCTCCGGCACGGGATTGCCCTCGTTCGTGGTGCGGATGCCGACCTGCACGGATCGCTCGACGTCGACCAGACCCTCGCGGATCGCCTTGGTCATCATCGTGCCGTGATCGATCCGCTCGGGCGCGCCGTCAGGCCAGGTGTCGCAATGCGCGTCGAACTGGAGCACCGCCATCGGCCCGTGGACCTTCGCATGCGCGCGCAGGATCGGATAGGTGACGTAATGGTCCCCCCCGAGCGTCAGGCACGCGGCGCCCGCCGCGAGGATCGCGTCCACGTGCCGCTCGAGCACGCTGGGGAACTCGGGCACGTTCCCGTAGTCGAAGGCGACGTCGCCGTGGTCGATCACGTCCAGCGCCGTCATCGGATCGACGGGCCAGCGATAGGGCGGATCGAAGGTCTGCAGCGCGCTCGCCTCGCGGATCGCGCGCGGCCCGAAGCGCGCGCCGGGCCGGTTCGTGACCGCCTGGTCGAACGGCACGCCGGTCACGGCGACGTCCGCCCCGGCGAGGTCCTTGGAGTAGCGCCGTCGCAGGAAGCTCGTGGCCCCGCCGAACGCGTTCTCGAACGCGTGCCCCCGCCGCGCTCCGGTGAACGCGTTGTCGACCTGGGTCTTGGCCTGTTCGAGCATCACGGCACCTCATCTTGACGGAAATATCCCGGGGGGTGCGGGGGGCGGAGCCCCCCGCCCGGCCCAACGCCGCAAGGCGCCGGCAGGCGCCGCGCGGGGGCGGGAGCCTACGCCCCGGCGTCGGCCCGGCTCTTGCCGGAGACCTCGGCCGCCAGCGTCGCGGCCATGAACGCGTCGAGGTCTCCGTCGAGCACCCCTTGCGTGTCGGACGTCTCGTGGCTCGTCCGAAGGTCCTTCACCATCTGGTAGGGCTGCAGGACGTAGCTGCGGATCTGGTTGCCCCAGCCGGCGTCGCCCTTGGCCGCGTGCGCCTCGTTGATCGACGCGGTGCGCCTGTCGAGCTCCATCTGGTAGAGACGCGACTTCAGCGCCTTCATCGCGATGTCCCGGTTCTGGTGCTGCGACTTCTCCGAGCTCGTCACCACGATCCCGGTCGGCTCATGGGTGATGCGCACCGCGGAATCGGTCGTGTTGACGTGCTGGCCGCCCGCGCCGGAGGACCGATAGGTGTCGATGCGGATATCGGCGGGGTTCACCTCGATCTCGATGTCGTCGTCGACCACCGGATAGACCCAGACGCTGCTGAACGACGTGTGTCGCCGCGCCGCGCTGTCATAGGGGCTGATCCGCACCAGCCGGTGCACGCCGCTCTCGGACTTGAGCCAGCCATAGGCGTTGTGCCCGCTGATCTTGTAGGCGGCGGACTTGATCCCCGCCTCCTCGCCCGCGCTCTCGGATTGCAGCTCGACGGTGTAGCCGCGCCTCGAGGCCCAGCGGACGTACATCCGCGCCAGCATCGCCGCCCAGTCGCAGCTCTCGGTCCCGCCGGCGCCGGAGTTGATCTCCAGGAACGTGTCGTTCCCGTCCGCCTCCCCGTCGAGAAGCGCCTCGAGCTCCTTGGCCGCCGCCTTCGCCTTGAGCGCGAGGATCGCGTCCTCGGCCTCGCGCGTGACCTCGGCGTCGCCCTCCGCCTCGCCCATCTCGATCAGCTCGAGGCTGTCGCTCAGCTCCGCCCCGATCGCGGCATGCGTCTCCATCTTGTCGATGAGCTGCTGGCGCGCCCGCATGATCCCCTGGGCCCGCGCCGGATCGCTCCAGAGGTTCGGGTCCTCGATGCGCGCGTCGAACTCCTCTCGCCGATGGGGCGCGGTCTCGATGTCCATCCGCCGGGCGAGCAGGTCGAGCGAGTTGCGGACCGCCTCGGCGGCGTCCCTGACTTCGGCGCGCATGATCATCCTCCCGCAGGCATTCCGCCTTCTACGGCTCCGCCCCGCCGGGCGAAAGGCTAGTAGAGCCCGCCCGAGCTCAGAGAGCCGAAGCTCGCGCGCGGGGCCACCGTCACCGTCTGCCCGCTCGACGTGCGGACCTGCCGCGGCGGGTCGAGGTCGCTCGCCCCGTCCTCGAAGAGGGGCAGGTCGTCCCCGATCGCCCAGCCGCCGTCGATCGCCGCCAGCAGGCCGTAGACCGGCTCCTCGCCCTCGCGGAAATACTCCGCGACCACGTTCTCGCCGGACGCGTCGTCCGGCAGGCGCGCGCCGGTGAAGCGGTCGATCTTCACGAACTGCCCGCCGGGGGGCACGTCGAACGCCCCGCCGCCATAGGACTTGACCGCCTCGCGCATGAACTCGGCGAAGACGGGCCCGCACAGCGTGCCGCCCCCCTGCCCGCGCCCCATCGCCCGCGGCTGGTCGTAGCCGATATAGCAACCCGCCACGATGTTGGACGTGAAGCCCACGAACCAGGCGTCCTTCTCGTCGTTCGTCGTGCCCGTCTTGCCCGCGACCGGCACGCTCAACGCCGCGCCCACCGTGCCGCGCGCGGTCCCCCGCTCGGTCACCCCCTGCATCATCGACGTGAGCTGATAGGCCGTGATCGGGTCCATCACCCGCTCCCGGCTCGACGTGATCCGCGGCCCCAGCCCCGCCGGAAGGGCCGTGTCGCCGCAATCCGCGCAGCGGCGACGGTCGTGCCGGTAGACGGTGCGCCCGAACCGGTCCTGGACCCGGTCCACGAGAGTCGGCTCCACGCGCTCGCCGCCATTGGCGAACATCGCGTAGGCCGCGACCATCTGGAACAGCGTCGTCTCCTCGGACCCCAGGGCGTTGGCGAGGTAGGGCCCCATCTCGTCGTAGACGCCGAAGCGTTCGGCATAGCCCGCGACCGTGTCCATCCCGATCTCGTTGGCGAGCCGGACGGTCATCAGGTTGCGCGACTGCTCGATCCCGGTGCGCAGCGGCGTCGGCCCGTAATAGCGGTTGGTCGCGTTCTTCGGCCGCCAGAGCCCCTGCGGCGTGTCGATCTCGATCGGCCCGTCGACCACGATCGTCGCCGGCGTGAACCCCGAATCGAGGGCCGCGGCGTAGACGAAGGGCTTGAACGCGCTGCCCGGCTGCCGCATCGCCTGGGTCGAGCGGTTGAACGTGCTGTCCTGATAGCTGAAGCCCCCCTGCATCGCGATCACCCGTCCGGTGTTCACGTCCATCGCCATCAGGCCGCCCTGCACCTCGGGCACCTGCCGCAGGGTCCAGCGGATGAAGGCGCCGTCCGCGTCCGCGGTCATCCGGCGCACCATCACCACGTCGCCCACGTCCAGGAGGTCGCCCGCGACCTGCGCCGTGCCGCCGCCCCCGGCGGCGCGCGCCCACCCGACGTCCTGCGCCGGCAGGACGTTGTCCTCGCCGTCCACGCCCTCGATCCCGAGCCTCGCGTCCTGCGCCCCGACCTCCAGGACCACCGCCGGGAACCAGCCGCCGTCCAGCGCCACGTCCCGCGGGAGGTCCGGCACCCGGGCGAGGGCCGCGCGCCAGTCGTCCAGGCGGTCGGCGGGGATCGTCTTCCCGGTGCCGCGCCAGATGCCCCGAGACCGGTCGAACCGCTCGAGCGCGGACTGCAGGGCCGCGGCCGCGGCCTCCTGCATCCGGGGGTCGACCGTCGCGCGCACCGTCATCCCGCCGGTGAAGAACTGCTCCTCCCCGAAATCGCGGCTGAGCTGCCGGCGGATCTCGTCGGTGAAGTAGTCGCGGTCGGGAAGCTCCTCGCGGAAGCCGTCGAAATCGCCGCCCTGCACCGTCCGAAGGGGCGCGTCCCGCGCGCTCTCGTAGGCCGCCTGGGTCAGGAACCCGTTCTCGCGCATCTCGCGCAGGGTGTTGTCGCGCCAATAGAGCGCGTCGTCCCGGTTGCGGACCGGGTGACGGTTCGACGGCGCCTTCGGCAACGAGGCGAGATAGGCCGCCTCCTCCGGGTTCAGCTCCGTCAGCGCCTTGTTGAAGTAGGTCTGCGCCGCCGCCGCCACGCCGTAGCTGTTCTGCCCCAGGAAGATCTCGTTCATGTAGAGCTCGAGGATCTCGTCCTTGGTCAGGGTCCCCTCGACGCGGCTCGCGAGGATCAGCTCCTTGATCTTGCGCTCCGCCGTGCGGTCCCCCGACAGGAGGAAGTTCTTCATCACCTGCTGGGTGATGGTCGACGCGCCGCGCACGTCCTCGCCCCGGCTCATCACCGCGTCGCGCGCGGCGATCGCGATGCCGCGGGCGTCGAACCCGTCATGGGTGTAGAAGTTCTTGTCCTCGGCGCTGATGAAGGCCTGCTTCACCAGGTCCGGTATCTCCTCGGAGGGCACGAACAGGCGCCGCTCGCGGGCGAACTCGTCGATGATCCGCCCCTCGGAGGAGTAGATGCGGCTGATCGTCGGCGGCTGGTAGGTCGCCAGGCTCTCGGTCGAGGGCAGGTCCCGTCCGTAGATCCAGAACACCGCCCCGATCGTCAGCGCGCCCATGAAGACGGCCGTCGTCACCCAGGAGAAGACGCCGCCGAAGACGGAGGTGACGAAGCGGATCATGCGGACTCCCGGGCGGCGCGTGCGCGCGCATCATACGGGCGCGGTGCGGGACGGTCAAAAGCGCAGGGGCCGCGACGCCCCGCCCGGCCGTCACGTCACCGTGCGCTCCTGCCCCGACGAGGATGCCCCCCGCAGGGGCGGGCCGCCGCGGCGCAGCCGCGCGGCCCCGGGTCCCGCGCGGCCGAGGCGCCCGCAGGGCGGCCGAGGACGCGGGGACGGGCTCGCCCGTTCGGGATCTGCCCTTCACTAACCCCTCGCGAGCCACGTGCCGATCCGCGCCATCCCCTCCTCAACGTCGACGCGCGAACCCGCATAGGACAGGCGCAGCCAGGCGCCGCCGCGTGCCGGGTCGAAATCCGCGCCCGGCGTCGTCGCGACCCCGGCCTCCTCCAGCAGCGCCGAGGAGAGCGCCAGGCTGTCCATCCCGGTGCTCGACACGTCGACCCACACGTAGAACGCCCCGTCCGGCGGCGAGAACCGGTCCAGCCCCGTCGCGCGCAAACCCTCCAGCACGACCTCGCGGTTGCCGGCATAGACCGCACGGTTCGCCTCGAGCTCGGGCTCGCAGTCCATCGCCGCAAGCGCCGCGACCTGCCCGGCATGGGACGCGCAGATGAACAGGTTCTGCGCCAGCCGCTCGGCCGTCCGCACCAGGGCCGGCGGCACCACCAGCCAGCCCACGCGCCAGCCCGTCATCGAGAAGTACTTGGAGAACGAGTTGACGATCACCGCCCCGTCCCAGACCTCCAGCGCCGAGACCTCCTCCCCGGCCCAGGTCAGCCCGTGGTAGATCTCGTCGCTCACCAGAGCCGCCCGCTCCGCCTCGCAGGCCGCCGCGAGCGCGCCCATCTCCGCCCGGCCCAGGATCGTGCCGGTCGGGTTCGCCGGGCTCGCGACGATGAGGCCGTCCAGCCCCGCCACGTCGCCGGGCACCGGCTGGAAGCGGTCCTCCGCCCGCGTCGGGATGAGCGCCGCCTCGCACCCCATCGCCTTCAGGATCGCGCGGTAGGACGGGTAGCCCGGCACCCCCAGCCCCACCCGCGCGCCCGCCTCGAAGAGCGCGGCGAAGGCCAGCACGAACGCGCCTGACGCGCCGGCCGTCACCACCACCCGCCCGGGGTCGAGGTCGACCCCGTGCCGCTCCCCGTAACGCGCCGCGATCCGCGCCCGCAGCGCCGGCAGGCCCAGCCCGGCCGTGTAGCCGAGCGGTCCCGCCTCCAGCGCCGCCGCCAGGGCCCGCCGCGCGCCCTCGGGCGCGCCCGTGCCGGGCTGCCCGACCTCCAGGTGCACGACGTGCCGCCCCTCTGCCTCCAGCGCCTGCGCCCGCGCCAGAACGTCCATCACGATGAACGGATCGACCTCCGAGCGGATCGACGGGGCGGGCGACCAGCGCGGGCGGGACGTGTCGGGCATCGGGATCTCCGGGTGGCGCGGCGTCCCCTTTCGCCGCCGCCCGCGGCCCGGTCAACCGGAGGGACCGGCTGCGCCCTTCCCGCGTTGGCCAAGAGGAGGTGCCACATGACCAAGGATCACGGACCGCAGATCAAGGACGATGCGACCTACGAGGCGCTGCGCGAGGACGGCGCGTCCAAGCAAAAGGCCGCGCGCATCGCCAACGCCCGCGCGAACGACGACATGCACCCCTCGAAGAAGGGGGGGCACGCGCCTGCCTATGAGGACTGGACGGTCGACGAGCTGCACGGGCGCGCAGTCGAGATCGGCGTCAAGGGCCGCTCCAGGATGAACAAGGACGAGCTGATCGACGCCCTGCGGAACGGCTAGCTACTCGGCCGCGACCGCCGGCGCCTCCGCCTCGATCTGCGCGGCCCGCCGCTCGACCTGCTCGACGATGTGGTCGATCATCGCCTCGTTGCTGAGCTTGTGGCTCTGCTTGCCGGCCAGATAGACCATGCCGCTGCCGGCCCCGCCGCCGGTGAAGCCCACGTCCGTCATCAAGGCCTCGCCGGGCCCGTTCACGACGCAGCCGATGATCGACAGGCTCATCGGCGTCTTGACGTGCTCGAGCCGCTTCTCGAGCGCCTCGACCGTGCGGATCACGTCGAACCCCTGCCGCGCGCAGGACGGGCAGGAGATGATGTTGACCCCCCTGTGCCGCAGGCCCAGCGACTTCAGGATCTCGAACCCCACCTTCACTTCCTCGACCGGATCGGCCGAGAGGCTCACGCGCAGCGTGTCGCCAATCCCCATCCAGAGGAGGCTGCCGAGCCCGATAGCGCTCTTGATCGTCCCCGAGGTCAGGCCCCCCGCCTCGGTGATGCCGAGGTGGATCGGCGCGTCCGTCGCCTCGGCCAGCCCCTGATAGGCGGCGGCGGCCATGAACACGTCCGACGCCTTGCAGCTGATCTTGTACTCGCGGAAATCGTTCTCCTCGAGGAGGCGGATGTGCTCCAGCCCGCTCTCGATCATCGCGTCCGGCGTCGGCTCGCCGTGCTTCTCCAGGAGGTGCCGCTCCAGGCTGCCGGCGTTCACGCCGATGCGGATCGAGCAGCCGTGGTCCTTCGCCGCCTGCACCACCTCGCGCACGCGGCGCGCGTCGCCGATGTTGCCGGGGTTGATCCGGAGGCACGCGGCGCCGGCCTCGGCCGCCTCGATCGCGCGCTTGTAGTGGAAGTGGATGTCCGCGACGAGCGGCACCGGGCTCTCGCGGACGATCTCGCGCATCGCGGCGCCGCTCTCCACGTCGGGAACCGAGACGCGCACGATGTCGGCCCCCGCCTCGGCGCAGCGCACGATCTGCTCGATGGTCGCCTTGGCGTCGGTCGTCAGGGTGTTGGTCATCGTCTGCACGCTGATCGGCGCGTCGCCGCCCACCGGCACCGAGCCGACCATGATCCGGCGCGAGCGCCGCCGCTCGATGTTGCGCCAGGGCCGGATGGGATTGTGGGTCATGGCCGGGCTCCGCCGAGGGTTCGCATGCCACGGACATAGTCGGGGGCGCCCCACCGCGCAACGCGGCGGCGCGCCCGGCCACGGCCCCCCTACTCGGTGACGGCCTCCGCCACCGCGACGACCCGCGCCAGGTCGATGTCGGCGTTCAGGTCCGCGACCGGAAAGGCGCCCGTCAGGGCCTCGGCGCCGAGGGCGAGCCCGGAGACCACGCTCGGCCCGTCGCCGGCCGGCCCGTAGGTCGCGCCGCCCACGGCGAAGTAGACGCCCCCCGCGTTGCCCGTGCGCAGCGTGGCCGCGGTCTCGGTGGCGGGCAGATCGAAGCGCTCGCCCGGCTCCATGACCTTCTCGAAGATCACGGATCCCTCGGCGGACCTCACCCGGACCCATGTGGGGCGCACGGCCACCAGCGCCACCGCGTCCGGGGCGCCGGAGGTGACCTGCGGCACGGCGTCCGCGCCCGGCATCACGACCCCGGCCTCCGCCAGCGCGGCGAGGACGCCGCCCGACACGTCGTCCTCCGCCGCCGCCGGCGCCTCGACCACCTCCTGCAGCGCCAGGGCCCGGCGCGCGTCGTCCGGTCCGGTCACCGTCGCGACCTGCACGGCGCGGGCCGGGGCGCCGCGGCCACCGAGCACGCCGGTGGTCTCGGGATCGAGGGCCGCGATCGGCCCGTCGCGCGCCACGAGGACCGGCACGTCGAGCGCGCGGGGCCGGTAGAGCCGGTCCAGCGCCTCGGCGGTCGGCGCCCCCGCGGCCGGGCTCGCGACGTCCGCCGCGGCCAGGAGGGTGCCCGCTTGCGCCAGGGGGTCGATCTGCGTCACCACGCCGGGCGCCGCGTTGACCGGGGAGAGCTGTACGCGCTGCACCTCCTGCAGGACGGACCAGCCGCCCCACCCGATCCCGCCGACGATCGCCGCGAGCACCGCGACCGAGGCGATCGCCCCGAGCTCGGCGCGGCCCAGCCCGCCGAAGGCCGCCGCGCCGTAGGGACCGTCCTCGGAGGAGAAGATGTCGACGCCCGGCGCCGTCGGCGCCGCGAGGGAGGGCGCCTTGGCGCCGCTCGCCGCGGGCGCCATGCCGTGCGCGGGCGCGAACCCCGCCTCCCGGCAGAACGCCGCGAAGGCCCATTCCGGGTCGAGCCCGAGATAGCGGGCGTAGCTGCGCACGTAGCCGGCGATGAAGCCGGGCGTCTCGAAGGCGCCGCTGTCGCCGTCCTCGATCGCGGCGATGTAGGACGCCTTGATCTTCAGCTCCCGCTGCACGTCCAGGAGCGACTTGCCGAGCGTGGCGCGTTCGCCACGCATCGTGTCCCCCAACGTGACGCGGAAGTCGTCGTACCCCTTGGGCGTATCCTGCTCGATCGCCGCCGGAGACGTCTTGCGCCCCTTGTTCATGGCGTTTTTCCCCGTTCTGCCCCAAGGGATGCCGGTTCGTTGACCGCGCCCCGCGCTGCCCTCGTATCACAGCACCTGCGAATTCAAAGCCGCGTCGTGGAAATTGGCGGCGATCTCCCGCCGCACGCCGATCGATTCGGCAACGCCATCTGGCGCCACGAAGGTTAACGAGACGTTGACGCCGCCGCCCGGGCCCGGTTGCCTGACCCCGATCCGCTCGCCGAAGGACCCTCCCATGCCCGCCACGCCGCGCCTCTCGCCCGTCCTGGACCGTCTCGCCGCGCAGGAGGACGCCGCGATCGAGCGCCTCCTGGCGCTGCTGCGGGTGCCCTCGATCTCCACCGACCCGGCCCATGCGGGCGATTGCGCGGCCGCCGCCGAGCGCCTGGCCGCCGACCTGCGCACCCTCGGCGCGCAGGCGCAGGTGCGCCCCACCCCGGGCCATCCGATGGTCACCGCCCGGATCGGCCCCGAGGACGGGGCGCCCCACGTCCTCTTCTACGGCCATTACGACGTCCAACCGGTCGATCCCCGAGAGCTCTGGGACCGCGACCCGTTCGACCCCGCGATCGAGCGGACCGCCGCCGGCCCCGTGATCCGCGGCCGCGGCGCCTCGGACGACAAGGGCCAGCTCATGACCTTCGTCGAGGCGTGCCGCGCCTGGTGCGAGGTGCATGGCGGGCCGCCCTGCCGCATCACCTTCCTTTTCGAGGGCGAGGAGGAATCGGGCTCGCCCTCCCTCGTGCCTTTCCTTCGCGAGAACGCCGCCGAGCTGACCGCCGATCTCGCCCTGATCTGCGACACGGGCCTGCTCACCGACCACACGCCGGCCATCGTCACCATGCTGCGCGGCCTCGTCGGAGAGGAGGTCACGATCACCGGCCCCGCCCTCGACCTCCATTCGGGCATGTACGGGGGCGCCGCCGCGAACCCCGCCCGCGCGCTCGCCCGCGCCATCGCCGGCCTCCACGACGAGGCGGGCCGCGTCACCTTGCCCGGCTTCTACGACGGCGTGCCCGAGATGCCGCCCGAGATCCTGGCGAGCTGGGCCGCCACCCCGTTCGACGCGGGCGCCTTCCTGCGCGAGGTCGGCCTGTCGGTGCCCGCCGGCGAGGAGGGCCGCTCGCTCCTCGAGATGGTCTGGTCCCGCCCGACCTGCGAGGTGAACGGCCTGACCTCGGGTTATGCCGGCGCGGGGTTCAAGACGGTCCTGCCGTCCAAGGCGGCCGCGAAGGTCAGCTTCCGCCTGGTGGGCTCGCAGGATCCCGAGCGGGTGCGCGCCGCCTTCCGCGCCCACGTGCGCGCCGCCATCCCGGCCGATTGCACGGCCGAGTTCCGCGCCCATGGCGGTGCGCCCGCGAGCCGCATGCCGATGGACCTGCCGGCGATGGCGGCGGTGCGCGCGGCGTTGAGCGCCGAATGGCCGGAGGAGGCCGCCTTCATCGGGTGCGGCGGATCGATCCCGATCGCCGGTCATTTCCTGGAGGAGCTCGGGATGCCGTCCGTCCTGACGGGGTTCGGACGCGACGACGACGCGATCCATTCGCCCAACGAGAAGTACGACCTGGAATGCTTTCGCAAGGGCGCCAGGAGCTGGGCCCGCATCCTCGACGCCCTGACCGCCTGATCCTTCGGGTCCGAACGGTGGCGGGCGGGCAGCGGTGGCGCGGTTGACGGGGCTCGAACCCGCGACCCCCGGCGTGACAGGCCGGTACTCTAACCAACTGAGCTACAACCGCCCACTGCGGCCGGGGCGACCCGGCGTGTGGGGGGTCTTAGGCATGGGCCGGGGGGGCGTCAAGCGCGCATGCGCCCCATGTCGAACGAGGTCAGTTCAAGACGTCCGGAAGGTCGATCAATCCGGCGGCGAGGCCCTTCACCGTCGCGTTCGTCCGGTCGGCGGCCTCCAGCTTGGCGAAGATGCGGCGCACCATCGTGTCGACGGTGTGGTAGCTGACATCGAGGATCGCGGCGATCGCGGCGTTGCTCTTGCCCCGCGCGATCCAGGCCAGCACCTCGAGCTCCCGCGGCGAGAGCGAGCGCGCCGCGCGCACCGGCGCCGATCGCTCGAGATAGATGAGGTGCGCGATCTGCGCGGCGCAATGCAGCGATCGCAGCCGGGCCACCCCTTGCCCGCCTGCCGGGCCGCCGAAGCCCGCGAGCATGTATCCCGACTGCAGCCCGGCGCCGTAGAGGGGGAACATCACGCCGTCGCCGCGACCGTGGCGCATCAACGCGGCGGCGAAGTCGAGCGCGTCCTCCTCCGGGGTGCCGCCCGGCCGCTCGGGCATCGTCAGATCGGACCACAGCATCGGCCCGGAGCTCCGCGCACCCTGGCGCAGGGCGAGGTCGGCGCCCATCCCGCCGCCGCGCAGGGCGTCGAGCCAGTCGGTGGCGAACCCGTCCCCGTGAAGCTCGACCGGCGGGGCGGCGGCCGAGGCGATCGCGGCGCGACTCGGATACGGGTTGTAGAGCACCGCACGCAGGCCCTTGCTGCGGACATGGTCGCGCAGCACGCGCCAGACGGCCGCCCGGTCCGGCGCCTGCGTCAACTCGTCCACGAATTCCTCGATCGCCTGCCCGGTTCCTAGCACATCGCGTCCGTTTCGAGCCCCGTCTTCCTAGCGCGTCACGCTTCAAAACGCGGCCGGCGCACACTGTCAAACTGCATTAAACCCCAATCTCGCAGGGGCCCGACACCGCGCGACAATAGGGCATGACTTGTCTTTTGACATGTCACGAACCCTCGGCTCGACCTGCGATCGGGAGCCGCCGCGACCATGGACGACGCCGGTGGGGCCGCGCGATGGTGGGCGATGACGGGATCGAACCGCCGACCTACTCGGTGTAAACGAGCCGCTCTGCCAGCTGAGCTAATCGCCCCCGGTCCGGGTCTAGGCGGCCGGCGCGCAGCGGTCCAGGGCGTCAGCCGAGCCGGCGCTGCGCCCCGCCGGAGAGGTGATGCACCACCCCCTGCCCGCCCGGCATGTCGGCCAGGGCGTCCTCCCCCAGGCCGAGCGCGACGACGCGCAGCATCCGCCCGGTGATGCCGTGGGCCACGACGATCGCCGGGCCGTCCAGGTCGGCCAGGAAGGCGGCGCAGCGACCGCGGAGGGCGTCCAGCCCCTCGCCGCCCGGGGCGCCGCCGTAGAGCGCGATGTCGTCCGCGTCGAACTCCTCGGCGGCGGCGCCCGCGGGGTGCAGCTCGGCGCGCAGCCGGCCCGTCCACGCGCCGACGTCGATCTCCCGCAGGCGAGGATCGGTCCGGACCTCCGCCACCAGGGGCGCGACCGCGATCCCCGCCGTCTCGACGGCCCGGCCCTGCGGGCTGCTGAAGGCAGCGACGCCCGAGAGGTCGAGCGCGCCGAGCGTCCGCCGCTGGCGCTCCGCCTGCTCCCGCCCGAGGGCCGTCAGCGGAGAGTTGGCCCGCCCCTGCCAGCGGCCGGCCGCGTTCCATTCCGTCTGCCCATGGCGCAGGAGATAGAGGTCGTGGGGATGCATCGGTCTCCCCAGGGGCCGGACGCGGGCCGTGGCCCGGCATCGGCGTCGGTGGTGGGCGATACTGGGATCGAACCAGTGACCCCTTCGGTGTGAACGAAGTGCTCTACCGCTGAGCTAATCGCCCGCCGGCGCCGGCCCTACCGCCCCCGCGGAGGACGCGCAAGTAGGCAGGAGACCGGCCGCTGCGGGCGCGGGCCCCGATCCGCCTCGTCCGGCGGCAGGGCGCACCGGCCGCCGCCCCGGCCCGGTAAGCGCCCGGCGCGATCGGGCTCGCCGGGTCGTCCCCGCGTCCCGGTCGCAGGCTCTCTCGTGAGCGCGATCCTCGTGGAGGATGACGAGGGCGTCGATCGCCCCGCGGGACTGGGCGCCGCCCGGATCGGCCCCGAGACGGCCGATCTCCGAGACGCACCCCGTCCGGGGGCCCGCGCCGCGGCCGGGCGTCTCGCGGCGGACGAAAACCCCGGCCACCGCGCATCGCCCTGCCCCCCCGAGAGACGAATCCCCGGTGCGGCCCGGCGGTTCGGGTTCGACGGGCCGAGACCTCGTCGGGCTCGAGGGCCCCTCCTCCGAACTGGCCCGCCCGACCGTCCGGACGGCTCGCCGGAGACCCGAGCCCCAGCGGCCGTGCTCGTCCCGGCGGCGTGTCCCCTCATGATCCGCGCGCCCATGACTCCGGCTTCCGCCTACGGGGACGGACTTCGCGCCAGGAGCGTCGAACCCCCGCCTGGAAACCCCCAGGACGCGCCGGGGCCGCCACCCGACGCCTCAAGCCGCCCCCGATGGATGCGGCCGGGGGGCGGCCGCCGGATCTCGACCCAGCCGGGCCCGGCCGTCAGTGCGCGGTCGGGGAGCGGGCGGCCTCGCGCTCCATGGCGCGCGCCGCCGCGGCGGCCTCCTCGGCGGCCTCGTCCCACTCGATCGGGACGGGCCGGCGCACCAGCGCATGCTCGAGCACCTCGGACACGTGCGAGACGGGAATGATCCTCAGCCCCTCCTTCACGTTGTCCGGGATGTCCGCGAGGTCCTTCTCGTTCTCCTCGGGGATGAGCACCGTGGTGATCCCGCCGCGCAGCGCGGCCAGCAGCTTCTCCTTGAGCCCGCCGATCGGCATCGCGTTGCCGCGCAGGCTGACCTCGCCGGTCATGGCGATCCCCGCGTGCACGGGGATCTTCGTCATCACCGACACGATGGACGTCACCATCGCGAGGCCGGCCGACGGGCCGTCCTTCGGCGTCGCGCCGTCGGGCACGTGCACGTGGATGTCGAGCGTCTCGAACCGGGGCGGCTTCACCCCGATCTCCGGCGCGATCGACCGGACGTAGCTGTTCGCCGCGTCGATCGATTCCTTCATCACGTCGCCGAGCTTGCCGGTCGTCTTCATCCGGCCCTTGCCCGGCAGGCGTAGCGCCTCGATCTGCAGCAGCTCGCCCCCGACCGAGGTGTAGGCGAGGCCCGTCACCACGCCGACCTGGTCCTCGCGCTCCGCGAGCCCGTAGCGATGCTTGCGCACCCCGAGGAAGTCGCCCAGCGTCTCGGCGGTCACGCGCACCTCGGTCGCCTCACGGCGGATGATCCGGGTCACCGCCTTACGCCCCATCTTGGCGATCTCGCGCTCGAGGTTCCGCACGCCCGCCTCGCGGGTGTAGTAGCGGATCGTGTCGGTGAGCGCGTCGTCCCCGATCTCGAACTCGCCGCGGCGCAGGCCGTTCGCTTTGATCTGCTTGGCGATCAGGTGCTGACGCGCGATCTGCCGCTTCTCATCCTCGGTGTAGCCGGCGAGGGGGATGATCTCCATCCGGTCGAGGAGCGGGCCCGGCATGTTGTAGGTGTTCGCCGTCGTGAGGAACATCACGTTCGAGAGGTCGTACTCCACCTCCAGGTAGTGATCGACGAAGGTGCCGTTCTGCTCGGGGTCGAGCACCTCGAGCATGGCGCTCGCCGGATCGCCGCGGAAATCCTGGCCCATCTTGTCGATTTCGTCCAGGAGGATCAGGGGGTTGGTCGTCTTGGCCTTCTTGAGCGCCTGGATGATCTTGCCCGGCATCGAGCCGATATAGGTCCGGCGGTGGCCGCGGATCTCGCTCTCGTCGCGCACCCCGCCGAGGGAGATGCGGATGAACTCGCGCCCCGTGGCCCGCGCGACGGACTTGCCCAGCGACGTCTTGCCCACGCCCGGCGGGCCGACGAGGCACATGATCGGCCCCTTGAGCTTCTTGGAGCGCTGCTGCACCGCCAGGTACTCGACGATGCGCTCCTTGACCTTCTCGAGCCCGTAATGATCCGCGTCGAGGACCTCCTGCGCGCGGCCGAGGTCCTTCTTGACCCGGGACGTCTTGCCCCACGGGATCGACAGCATCCAGTCGAGATAGTTGCGCACGACCGTCGCCTCGGCGCTCATCGGGCTCATGTTCTTGAGCTTCTTGAGCTCGCCCTCGGCCTTCTCGCGCGCCTCCTTGGAGAGGCGGGTCGCCTCGATGCGCGCCTCGAGCTCGGCGATCTCGCCCGCGCCCTCCTCGCCGTCGCCGAGCTCGCGCTGGATCGCCTTCATCTGCTCGTTGAGGTAGTACTCGCGCTGCGTCTTCTCCATCTGGGACTTCACGCGCGTCTTGATCTTCTTCTCGACCTGCAGGACCGAGACCTCTCCCTGCATGTAGCCGAGCGTCCGCTCGAGCCGCTTGGCGACGTCGAGCGTCTCCAGGAGCTCCTGCTTCTGCCCGACGGTGATTCCCAGATGCCCGGACACGAGGTCCGCCAGCCGCGGCGCGCCCTGCGCCTCCGACACGGCGGCCAGGGCCTCCTCGGGGATGTTCTTCTTGATCTTGGCGTAGCGCTCGAACTCCCGCCCGACCGAGCGCAGCAGGGCCTCGGCCTC
This sequence comes from uncultured Alphaproteobacteria bacterium, assembly GCA_963833115.1. Lineage (GTDB taxonomy): Bacteria > Pseudomonadota > Alphaproteobacteria > Rhodobacterales > Rhodobacteraceae > Hasllibacter. The sequence goes on from CAWHWS010000002.1 coordinate 2,456,680, forward strand.
GCTGGCGTCGCCGTCGGTCTCGTCCAGCCGCTCGGCCTCGGCCTCGAAGAAGGCCTCGTTCTCGAGGTAGCGCACGATCCGCACCCGCCGGCGCCCCTCCACCAGGACCTTGACCGTCCCGTCAGGCAGCTTGAGGAGCTGCAGGACGTTGGCGATCACGCCGATGCGGTAGATGCCGTCCTCCTCGGGGTCGTCCACGGCGGGGTCGACCTGCGCCGACAGGAGGATCTGCTTGTCGTCGCGCATCACCTCCTCGAGGGCGCGCACGGACTTCTCCCGCCCGACGAAGAGCGGGACCGTCATGTGCGGGAACACGACGATGTCACGAAGCGGGAGCACGGGGTAGGAAGCGGCGAGGGGCGAGCGCCCGGCAGCGGTGTCGTCGGCCATTGGGTAGCTCCTTGTTCCGGCAGCAGGAGGGGGGCGTCCCGGCTCGTGCGGCGGCGCGATCCCTCCCCGGTCGGATGCAATGTGATCCCGGGCGCGGGACAGTTCAACCGATGGATGCCTCGCATTCGTCCGGCACGCCGCCGCCGTGGCCGCCGGTCCGCTCCTGCCCGAACCGGTCCCCCTTGCGCATGCTGCGGCGCGGCATAACTTCGAAGACGGCCCCGCCGCCGTGCAGGGGGCGGATCACCGGGAGCCTGCCTGAATGGACATGGACGACATCACCGCCCTCGTGCGGGCCGGCCGGCTCGGCGCCGCCACCACGGCCATCCGGGACCGTCTTCGCGGCGGCGCGGCGCCGGAGCCGGAGGCGCCGGCCGCCACGCCCCCACGCGACGTCACGCCGCCACGCGCGCGCCTGGCCCCGCCGGGCGCCGCGGCGCCGCGCCCCGCCCCGGCCCGTCCCGCCAAGGCCCGTCCAGCCGCCGCCCGTCCAGCCGCCGCCCGTCCAGCCGCCGCCCGTCCGGCCCCGGCGAGCCCGGGATCGATGGAGGCGCTCGGCGGGCCGCTCTCGCCGCTCCTGCACCGCGCCGCCTCCCCCGCGGCGGAGGCGCCCCTGATCGTGATGCTGCACGGCTGCACGCAGACGCCCGAGGATTTCGCCCGCGGCACCCGGATGAACGCGCTCGCGGACGCGGCCGGCGCGCATGTCCTATGGCCAGGCCAGCCCCGATCGGCCAACGCGAACGGCTGCTGGAACTGGTTCGAGACGGCGCATCGGGGGCCCGGCGGCGAGGCCGGCGCCATCGCCGCCCTGATCGGCCGGGCGCTCGCCGAGGTGGGCGCCCATCCCGGGCGGGTCCACGTGGCGGGGCTCTCGGCCGGCGGCGCGATGGCGGCCGCGCTCGCCGCGGCGCGGCCCGACCTCGTCGCCTCGGTCGGCATCCATTCCGGGCTCGGCGCGGGGACCGCCTCCGACATGCCGTCGGCCTTCGCCGCGATGGCCGGGCGGGGCCCGGCGCCCGTCGCGCTCGAGGTTCCCGCCATCGTGATCCATGGCGACGCGGACCGCACGGTCGCGCCGGCCAACGCCGCCGCCATCGCCGCCGCGGGCCGCGCCCCCGGCGGCTCCCGCGCCCGGCGCCGGCCGATGCGCGAGGGCGGCCGCGCCTATGCGCGCACCGTCCTGCCGGCCATGCCGGGCGCCGCGGCGGTCGAGCTGATCGAGGTCGCCGGCCTCGGCCATGCGTGGTCCGGCGGCGCGTCCGAGGGATCGCACACGGATCCCGCCGGCCCCGACGCGAGCGCGATGATGCTGCGGTTCTTCCTGGCGAACCCGCGCCCGCGGTGACGCGGCGGCGCGGCGTCGCGCCCGGGGAACCGCCCCCCCCACGTCGCCGTTCCACGAGCACACACAACGATGGGGCGCGGGACGATGAGGACGGTCGAACGGGACGAGCCGGATCGCCGAGCCTCCGGGGCGAGCCGCGCCGCGAGCGCCGAGGCCATCCGCACCGAGCATGACGTGATGGTCGCCCTCGCCAAGCTGTTCGCGCCCCTGCCCTCCTACCGGCGGGCGGGCCCCCACGCCCTGCGCCTCCACCGGGCCGTGCGCGGCTAGGCCGGCTCCAGGTCTCCGGCCGCCCAGACGCCTCGGACACCGGCCGCGTGATCCGCCAGCCCGCCCGACCCGATCGCGGCGCGCAGGCCGGCCATCAGCTCCTGATAATAGTGCAGGTTGTGCCAGGTCAGGAGCATCGAGCCGATGATCTCCTTCGACCGCACGACGTGGTGCAGGTAGGCGCGCGAATAGCCCGCGCAGGCCGGGCAGCCGCACGCCTCGTCGAGGGGGCGCGGGTCGTCCGCGTGGCGCGCGTTGCGCAGGTTGACCTGCCCCCGCCGGGTCCACGCCTGGCCCGTCCGTCCCGAGCGGGACGGCAGCACGCAGTCCATCATGTCGATCCCTCGCTCCACCGCGCCGAGGATGTCGCCCGGCTTGCCCACCCCCATCAGGTAGCGGGGCCGGTCCTCAGGCAGTTGCCCGGGCGCGTAGTCTAGCACGCGCAGCATCGCCGCCTGCCCCTCGCCCACCGCCAGCCCGCCGACCGCGTAGCCGTCGAACCCGATCCCGCGCAGCGCCTCGGCGCTCGCGCCGCGCAGGTCCTCGTCGAGCCCGCCCTGCTGGATGCCGAAGAGCGCGTGCCCCGGCCGGCCGCCGAACGCCTCGCGCGACCGCGCCGCCCAGCGCATCGAGAGGCGCATCGACTCCTCGATTCGGGCCCGCTCCGCCGGCAGGGCGGGGCACTCGTCGAAGGCCATCACGATATCGGAGCCGAGCCCGCGCTGGATCTCCATCGAGGTCTCCGGCGACAGCACATGCCTGGAGCCGTCGATATGGGAGCGGAACGTCACCCCCTCCTCGGTCAGGTGGCGCAGCCCGGCGAGGCTCATCACCTGGAATCCCCCCGAATCCGTCAGGATCGGCCCGTCCCAGTCCATGAACCGGTGGAGCCCGCCCAGCCGCTCGATCCGCTCCGCCCCGGGCCGCAGCATCAGGTGGTAGGTGTTGCCCAGCAGGACGTCCGCCCCCGTGGCCCGCACCGACGAGGGCAGCATCGCCTTGACGGTCGCGGCCGTGCCCACGGGCATGAAGGCCGGCGTGCGGATCACCCCCCGCGCGGTGCGCAGGAGGCCCGCGCGCGCCGCGCCGTCCCGGGCGAGGATGTCGTAGGGCATCGCCATGGCGCCCGGCCCTACGCCGGACGGCGCGGCCGCGCCAGACGAGGGTTAACCCGATCGGAACGTTCCGCCCCCATCACCGGTTGGGCACCAGCCCCCCCCCCGACCGGACACGCCATGCGCCTCCTCGCCGCCCTCCTCCTCGCGCTCCTGGGCTCCCAGCCCGCCGCCGCGCAGCCCGATCCGTTCTACGAGGTCGAGATCCTGAACGAGGGGCTGGGCGCGCCGCCGGGCGGGGTCGACCGCGAGACGCCTCAGGCGTCGATGGAGGCGTTCCTCACCCGGGCCGAGGCCGGCGACTGGGCCGCCGCGGCGCATCTCCTCGACCTCGGCGAGATCGCGCCCGCGGATCAGGGGGTCCAGGGCCCCCTCGCGGCCGCTCAGCTCCACGAGGTGCTCGACCGCAAGGTCGTGCTCTCCTGGAACCAGCTCCTCGACCGGCCCGACGCGCTCGACGCCGCCGCCACCTCGAACTCCGCCGTGGCCGGACAGGCGCGGCGCTCGCTCCTCCTTGGGGTGCTCGACCTGGACGACCGCACCGTCCCCATCCGGCTCAACCGGCTCAAGCCGGGCGGGGGCGATCCGGTCTGGGTCTTCTCGCGGCAATCGGTGGAGAACGTGCCCGCCCTCTACGCGCTCTACGGCCCGACCGCCCTCGAGAAATCCCTGCCGGACTGGGCGGTCGCCGACGCCGCCTGGGGCCTCGCCTGGTGGGAGGTCGTGGCCCTGCCGCTCGCGATCGTGATCGCGGTCCTCGCCGGGGCGGCGGTTAACCGCGCGCTGGCGCAGGGCTCGCGGCGCGCGGACGGCACCTGGATGGCCATCGTCCTGCGCTCGCTCCGCTGGCCCGCCACGATCGCGGTCGTCACGGCCGTGCTCTCGATCGCCACGGCCGAGCTGTTCGTCTTCTCCGCGCCGGTGGACACCGTGCTCGACCCGGTCATCGCCGCGGGATTCGTGATCGCGTTGATCCTCTTCGTGATGACCATCCTCGACGGCATCCTCGACCAGATCGTCGTGTTCGACGCCGAGGATCTCTCCGACCCCGGGGACGCCTCCACGCGCGACACCGCGACCGCGCTCTCGGCCACCCGCCGCGTCGTGCTGGTGATCCTGGCCCTCCTGGGCGCCGGCTGGGTGATGTCCTCGGCCGAGATCTTCCGGACCTTCGGGTTCAGCCTCCTGGCCAGCGCCGGGGCGATCACCCTCATCCTGGGCTTCGCCGCGCGGCGGGTGCTCGGCAACATCATGTCGAGCCTGCAGATCGCCTTCAACAAGAGCGCCCGCATCGGGGACCAGATCATCTACGGCGGCGAGTGGTGCACCGTCGAGCGCATCCACTTCACCTACGTGCAGCTCAAGCACTGGACCGGCAACCGCCACGTCGTCCCGGTCGAGGAGTTCGTCTCCAACGGGTTCGAGAACTGGTCCCTGGCCGAGACGCAGATGCTCAACACCGTGCGCCTGCATCTCGCCGGGACCGCCGACGTGGCGGCCATCCGCGAGCGCTTCCACGAGATCGTCGGGCGGGAAGGCGACATCGTCGACCAGGACGCGTGCCAGCTTCTCGTGACGGGGCACGACGCCCTGGGCCAGACCCTGCGCTTCCAGTTCCCGACCCCCGACCCGTCGACCGGCTGGGAGATAGAGTGCCGCGTGCGCGAGAGACTGATCGCCGCCGCGGCCGAGATCGAGCGCCGCACCGACGTGCCGCAGTTCCCGTCCGGCGCGGCGTCGGACGCGGCGGCATGACGCTACGGGACGTCCCGGACGGGGGAAGGAGCGCTCCCGCCCTCGCCCGCGCGCGGCACGCCGCGCGACCGGCGACGGTCGGGCCCGGCGGCGCCGTCGGCGCCGGGCCCCGCTCACGGACCCGTGCCGCCCGCGCCCATTGACCCCGCCCGCCCCACTGCCGATCCTCCATACGCCTCTCCTGCCGCCGGGACCGCCGCCATGATCCGCCTCGCCCTCGCCACGCTCCTGGCCCTCGCCGCCCCCGCCGGGGCGCAGGAATCGATGACGCCGGAGACCTTCCTCGACCGCGCCGCCGGACGCACGCTCACCTTCGTCAGCACGCCGGAGGGCCGGCTCGTCGGCACCGAGCAGTTCCTCTCCCGCACCCGCTCGGTCTACGCCCGCGCCGACGGGACCTGCGCCTACGGGGAGGTCACGGTCGCCGGCCCCGAGCTCTGCTTCCGCTACGAGGACGACCCCGGCCGCGCCCATTGCTGGTGGCCCTTCGCGCTGGACGGCGATCTGCACGTCCGCATCGCCGACACGGACTCCGACGAGGTCCAGCGCGTCGCGCGCATCGCGGACGGCCCGGTCTCCTGCACCGGCGCGCCGGCGGTGTGACCCCCCGCGCCCTGGACCCCGCGCGCCGGAATGCCTAAGTCCGTTACTCGGATATACCCGGGAGCCGCGCCATGAGCCTGACCGACGAGTCCCCATCCGGGTCCCAGCCCGGCGCCCCGATGGAGGGCAAGCCCCTGATCGTGCCGTCGAGCACCGACCACCCGCTGCACGAGGCGATCGTCGAGGCCTGCCGCACCGTCTACGACCCGGAGATCCCGGTGAACATCTTCGACCTCGGCCTCGTCTACACGATCCTCGTGGACGACGAGAGCGCGGTGAAGGTGCTGATGACGCTGACCGCGCCGGGCTGCCCCGTCGCCGGCGAGATGCCGGGCTGGGTCGCGGAAGCCATCGAGCCCGTCGCCGGGGTCAAGCATGTCGACGTCGAGCTCGTCTGGGAGCCGCCATGGGGCATGGACATGATGTCCGACGAGGCCCGGCTGGAGCTCGGCTTCATGTGACGGGCGCGGCGCCGCCCCCTGACCCGCCCCCCGGACTCGCCCCGCCGTCCCCGACCGCTTGATCGCCGCCCGCCCGGGGCCTAACTGGCCCGAGAAGGAGACGCCCATGTTCGGCATTCCCGGCCGCCCCCCCGTCGACGTCACGCCGGCCGCCGCCCGGCAGATCGCCCGCCTGATGGCGAGAGGCGGCACTTACGGGCTCAAGCTCGGCGTGAAGAAGGGCGGCTGCGCGGGCATGGAGTACACCATGGAGTACGTCGCCGCGCCCGAGCCGCACGACGAGGTGATCGAGGTCGAGGACGCCCGCGTCCTGATCGCCCCGATGGCGCAGATGTTCCTCTTCGGCACCGTCATCGACTACGAGACCTCGCTCCTCGAATCCGGCTTCCGCTTTCGCAATCCCAACGTGACCGAGGAATGCGGCTGCGGCGAGAGCGTGAAGTTCGACGTCTCCGAGATGCCCGTGCCCGGGGCGCCCCCGACCCTCTGAGCGCCGCTTGACCCGGCCCCCCGCGCGGGCGAGCGTCACCCGAAAGGGAGGGCCGCCCATGCCGCGCAGGATCGCCGCCGGGAATTGGAAGATGAACGGCACGGGCGCCGACCTGCCGGAGATCGCGGCCATCGCCGCCGGCGCCCCGGAGGGGATCGAGGTGATCCTCGCGCCGCCCGCCACGCTCTTGCCCCGCGCCGAGGCGCACCCCGTGGCCCTCGCCGCGCAGGACTGCCACCACGCCGAGACCGGGGCCCATACCGGCGATCTCTCCGCCGCCATGCTGCGCGAGGCCGGCGCCACGGCGGTCATCCTGGGCCATTCCGAGCGCCGCGCCGACCATGGCGAGGACGACGGCGCCGTGCGCGCCAAGGTGGAGGCCGCCTGGGCCGCCGGCCTGACCGCGATCGTCTGCGTCGGCGAGACGCTGGAGCAACGCGATGCCGGCGCGGCCCTCGCGACCGTGCGCGCCCAGCTCGCCGGCTCCCTGCCCGCGGGCTGCACGCCGGCCAACACCGTCGTCGCGTACGAGCCGGTCTGGGCCATCGGCACCGGCCGCACCGCCGGGCCCGCCCAGATCGAGGAGGTGCACGCCGCCCTGCGCGAGGCGCTGGGCGCCCGCTTCTCCGGCGGCGCCGAGATCGCCCTCCTCTACGGAGGCAGCGTCAAGGCCGCCAACGCCGCCGAGATCTTCGCCGTCGGCCCGGTCGACGGCGCCCTCGTCGGCGGCGCCTCGCTGCGCGCCGACGACTTCCTGCCCATCGCCCGCGCCCTGGCCGCGACGTGACCGCCTACGTCTTCGACGCCTACGGCACGCTCTTCGACGTCGCCGGCGCGGCCCGGGCCGCCGCGGCGGAGCCCGGCGGCGAGGCGCTGGCGGAGGCTTGGCCGGCCCTCGCCGAGCACTGGCGCGACCGCCAGCTCCAGTACACCTGGCTGCGCAGCCTCGCCGGCGATCACGCGGATTTCGCGCAGGTCACGGCCGAGGCCCTCGACTGGGCGATGGAGCGGATGTCGCTGTCGGACGGGTCCCTGCGCGCCCGCCTCCTGGCGCTTTACGACACGCTCCCCGCCTACCCCGAGGCCGCCGCCGCCCTCGGCGCCCTGCGCGCGGCCGGGCACCGCACCGCGATCCTGTCCAACGGCACGCCGGCCATGCTCGCGGCCGCGGTCGCCGCCTCCGGCCTCGGCCCGTTCGACGCCGTGATCTCCGCCGAGGAGGCCGGGGTCTACAAGACGTCGCCCCGCGTCTACGACCTCGTCGAGGCCCGGATCGGCGCCCCGCCCGCGGCCGTCACCTTCGTCTCCTCCAACGGCTGGGACGCGGCAGGCGCCGCCGCCTACGGCTTCCACGCGATCTGGGTGAACCGGCGCGGCGAGCCGGTCGAGCGGCTGCCGGGCCGCCCGGCGCGCACCGTCGCCGACCTCTCGGCCCTCCTCCCCGATGCCCCCGCGCCCTGACCCCGCGCCCGCCCGGCGGCCCCCGCCCGCTTCGGCGCCTCCCGCCCCTGCCGGCGGCCCGGCCAGGCCCTCTTGCCTGCGGCAATTCGGGCGCCCCGCTGCGCTGGCATGGCACCGGGCGCCCGAGGAGCCGTGCGACCCCCACAGCGCGGACACCCGGCACCGGGACCGCCCCCCCGCCCGCCGCAGGCGCGCCGACGCCGCCAGGCGAGGCCCGGCCCAACCGGCCGAGGCGCCGCCAGGCGCCGAGGGCGGGCGGGAGCCCCCCCGTTGAGCCTCTTCACCGCACCCGACGGCGCGCGCCTGCATTACGGCGACCCGGCCCCGGACGCGCCCGGCCCCCCCGTCCTCGCCCTCGCCGGCCTGACCCGCGCGGGCACCGATTTCGACGACCTGCGCCCCCACCTCCCGGACGTCCGCCTCATCACCATGGACTACCGCGGCCGCGGCCGGTCGGAGCGCACCGGCCCCGTCACCTACACCATCCCGCAGGAGGCCGAGGACGCGCTCGCCCTCCTGGACCACCTCGCCTTGCCCGACGCCGCGATCCTGGGCACCTCGCGCGGCGGCCTGATCGCGATGCTCCTGGCCCGCGCCGCCCCGGACCGCCTCGCGGGCGTGCTCCTGAACGACATCGGCCCGGTCATCGCCGCGACGGGCATCGCCGCGATCCGCGACTATCTCGGCCGCCCCCCCGCGGCCCGCACCCTCCCCGAGGCCGCGGCCCTGCGCGCCGAGGCCATGGCCGCCGCCGGCTTCGAGGGCGTGCCCATGTCCCGCTGGCTCGAGGAGGCCGGGCGCCACCTCCGCCCCATCGCGGGCGGCCTCGCGCTGAACTACGACCCCGACCTCCGCCTCGCGTTCCTGATGGAGACGCAGCCCACGGGCGACCTCTGGGACGCGTTCCAGGCGCTTCCCGCCCCGCTCGCCGCCCTGCGCGGCGCGAACTCCGAGCTGCTGGACGCCGGCACCTTCGCCGACATGCGCGCCCGCCGCCCGGACATGCTGGCGGCAGAGGTCCCCGGCCGCGGCCACGTCCCCTTCCTCGACGAGCCCGAGAGCGTGGCCCTGATCCGCGCCTGGATCTCCCGGCTCCGCACGTCTTGAGATCGCGCGGGACAACCCCGGCGCAGCCCGTTAGCCCTCGGGGATGAACCGCGGCGCGATCCCCTTCATCCTCCTGACCCTCGGCCTCGACGCCATGGGCATCGGCCTGATCCTCCCGGTCATGCCGGGCCTCCTGCGCGAGGTTACCGGAGAGGGCCTCTCCGAGGCGGCGCTCTGGGGCGGCATCCTCGCCACGGTCTTCGCGGTGATGCAGTTCCTCTTCGGCCCGCTCCTGGGCAACCTCTCGGACCGCTACGGCCGCCGCCCGGTGCTGCTGGGCTCGCTCGCGGTGATGGCGGCCGACTACGTCGTCCTCGCCCTCGCCGGCAGCCTGTGGGTGCTCTTCGCCGGTCGCGTCGTCGGCGGCATCGCGGCGGGCACCCAGTCGACCGCCATGGCCTTCATCGCCGACGTCTCCAGCCCCGAGCAGAAATCCGCCCGCTTCGGCCTCGTGGGCGCCGCCTTCGGCGCGGGCTTCGTCTTCGGCCCCCTGCTGGGCGGCCTCCTGGGCGAGTACGGCACCCGCGCGCCGTTCTGGGCCGCCGCCGCGCTGGGCACCGCCAACCTGGTCCTCGGCGCTCTCGTCCTGCCGGAGACCGTGACCGACCGCATCCGCCGCCCGTTCGAATGGCGCCGCGCCAACCCGCTGGGCGCCTTCGCCTCCATGGGCCGCCTGCCCGGCGTGCGCCGCCTCCTCCTCCTCTTCTTCCTCTACGAGTTCGCGTTCATCGTGTATCCGGCGACCTGGGCCTATTTCGGCCCCGCCGCCTTCGGCTGGTCCCCCGGCGTCGTCGGGCTGAGCCTCGCGGCCTTCGGCGTCGCGATGGCGCTGGTCCAGGGCGGGCTGATCCGCGTCGTCCTGCGCGTGCTGGGCGAGCGCGGCACCATCGCCTATGGCCTCGCCTTCAACGCCGCCGCCTTCGCCGTCCTCGCGCTGCTGACGAACGGCTGGCTCGCCCTCGCCTTCACCCCGATCACGGCGCTCGGCGCGGTGGTGACCCCCGCGCTCCAGGGCCGGATGAGCCGCCTCGCGCAGGACGACCAGCAGGGCGAGCTCCAGGGCGCGATCACCTCCGCCCGCGCGGTCGCCCTCATCGCCTCGCCGCTGGCCATGACCACGGTCTTCTACGCCTTCACCACGCCGCCCGGCCCGCACCTGCCCGGGGCGGCGTTCCTCCTCTCGGCCGCGATCATGCTGGCCTGCCTCGCCCTGTGGACCCTCGCGCCCAGGCCCTCCGCCACCGCAAAGGACCCCGCATGACCCGCACCATCCGCGCCGCCCTCTGCCGCAGCTTCGGCGCCCCCCTCACCATCGAGGAGATCCGCCTCGCCCCGCCCCGCGCCGGGGAGGTCACGGTCGACCTCGGCGCCGTCGCGATCTGCCATTCGGACGTCTCGCTCGCGGAGGGGGACTGGGGCGGCGCGCTCCCGGCCGTGTTCGGCCACGAGGCCGCGGGCCGCATCACCGCCCTCGGCGACGGGGTCACGGGCCACGCGGTCGGCGACCGGGTGATCGTCACGCTGATCCGGGCCTGCGGCGCCTGCACCGGCTGCGCCACGGGCCGCCCGGTGCTGTGCGCAGACGCGCCCGACCAGCAGGCCCACCCCCTGACCCTGCCGGACGGGGCGCCGGTCGCGCAGTCGATGTATTCCGGCGCCTTCGCCGAGGCCGTCACCGTCCACGCCAGCCAGATCGCCCCCGTGCCGGCCGCCATGCCGATGGCCGCCGCGTGCCTCCTCGCCTGCGGCGTCGTCACCGGCCTGGGCGCGGCGGTGAACACCGCGCGGGTCCGCCCGGGACAGGACGTCGTCGTGATCGGCGCCGGCGGCGTCGGCCTCAACGCGGTGCAGGGCGCGCGCATCGCCGGGGCCCGCCGCATCGTCGCGGTCGACCTCCTCGCCTCCAAGCTGGAGGACGCGCGCGCCTTCGGCGCCACGGACGGGGTGCTCGCCTCGGACCCCAAGCCCTGGCGCGCCGTGCGCGACATCCTGGGCCGGGGCGCCGACGCGGTGATCGTCGCGGTCGGCTCCGTGCGCGCCTACGAGGACGCGCCGCGCTACCTCGCCCCCGGCGGGCGGGTCGTCGCGGTCGGCATGCCGCCCTCCGGCGCCACCGCCCCGGTCGAGCCCGTGATCCTGGCCTATGCCGGCCAGGGCGTGATCGGCAGCCACATGGGCGACGTGGTCCTGCGCCGCGACATCCCCTGGATGGTCGACCTCTGGTCCCAGGGCCGGCTCCTCCTCGAGGAGCTGGTCTCGCGCACCTGGTCCCTGGACGAGATCAACGAGGCCATCGCCGACACCCGCGCCGGCGCCGTGCGCCGCAACGTGATCACCTTCGGGGACGCGCCGTGAGGCTCGAGGGCCTCGACGTCCACGTCGTCGCCCCCCCGGCCCCGGGCTGGGGCGGGCGCTGGTGGGCGCTGGTGAAGCTCACCGCCGAGGACGGCACGACCGGCTGGGGCGAGTGCTACGCCGGGGCCGTCGGCCCGAGCGCCCTGCGCGCCGTGATCGAGGACGTCTTCGCCCGCCACATGGAGGGCGCCTCCCCCTTCGACACCGAGCTCATGTTCCGCCGCGCGCATTCCTCCGGCTTCACCCAGCGCCCGGACCCCACCGTCATGGGCGCCTTCTCGGGGCTGGAGATCGCGTGCTGGGACATCGTCGGCAAGGCGCTCGGCCGGCCCGTCTGGCAGCTCATCGGCGGGCGCACGACGGACCGCGTGCGGGCCTACACCTATCTCTACCCGGACGATCCCTCCGACACGGCCTTCTACGCCGATCCGGACCGCTCCGCCGAGGCCGCGGCCCTGGCCGTCGCGGACGGCTGGACGGCGGTGAAGTTCGACCCGGCCGGCCCCTACACCATCCGCGGCGGCCACATGCCGAGCCATGCCGACGTCGCCCGCTGCGCCGCCTTCTGCGCCGCCATCCGCGAGGCCGTGGGGACGCGCGCCGACCTCCTCTTCGGCACGCACGGGCAGTTCACCCCCGCCGGCGCCCTGCGCCTCGCGCAGGCCATCGCCCCGCACGATCCGCTGTGGTTCGAGGAGCCCGTCCCGCCGGACGATCCCGCCGCCATGGCCCGGGTCATCGCCGGCACCCATATCCCCGTCGCCGCCGGCGAGCGGCTGTGCACCAAGGCCGAGTTCGCCCCCCTTCTCGCCGCCGGCCTCGCGGTAGCGCAGCCCGCCCTCGGCCGCTGCGGCGGCATCGGCGAGGCGCGCAAGATCGCCGCCCTCGCCGAGGTCCACGGCGCCCTCGTCGCCCCCCATCTCTACGCCGGGCCGGTCGAATGGGCCGCGAGCCTGCACCTCGCCACCGCGATCCCCAACGCCCTCATGGCCGAGACCATCGACACCGACTTCCACCGCGCCCTGATCGGCGACCGCATCGCGGTGGAGGACGGCCACGTGCGCCTCTCGGACGCGCCCGGCCTCGGCATCGAGGTCGACGAGGCGCTGCTGGCCGATCACGCCCATGACGGCGCCCGCCTGCCGCTCGAGATGCAAGAGGCCCCGCCGGACCCGCTCGGCCGGGGGATCGCCCGCGGCTGACGCCCCGGGGCGCGGCTGCCCGGAGCGGGCGCGGGCCCAGAAGGACTCGAACCCTCAACCTGCCGATTAGAAGTCGGCTGCTCTATCCAGTTGAGCTATGGGCCCGCATCCGGCACGTGTATCACCCGCGCGCGCGCGATCAATCGCCACGAGGAGGCAAGATGACCGAGACCTGGCTCCATGTCGGCATGCCCAAATGCGGCTCGACCACCCTGCAGCGCCATTTCGCCGAGCACGACGCCGCGCATCTGGCGCACGGCGTCCTCTACCCCGAGACCGGCCGCAGCCCCGACGGCTACCGCTGCCACCGCCCCCTGATGCTGGCCGGGGACGACCTGCCCCGCCTCGCCGCCGGCATCGCCGCGGAGGCGCGCCGGACGGGCGCCGCGCGCCTCGTCGTCTCCTCCGAAGGCTACGCCGCCTCGCAGCCGGGCGACGACCGCGGCCCCGCGGTGGCCCGCGCCCTGGCGGAGGCGACGGGCGCGCCGGTGCGCGTCGTCGCCTGGCTGCGCCATCCGGGCGACCTCGCGGTCTCGTCCTACGCGCAATTCGTCAAGGCCGGCATCTTCGGCGTCCACCGGCACCGCTTCTGGACGGGCGGGCCGGGCTCCGTCGCCCGCTACCTCGCCGCGTTCGAGGCCGCCCGTGGCCGCGATCTCCTCTCGGCCCTGGGCCACGCCGAGGCGCTCCTCGAGGCGTTCGCCGGCCATGAGGTCGTGCTGCGCTCCGCCGAGGCCGCCGACCTCGGGCGCGACCTCCTCGAAGACATGTGCGCCTTCTTCGGCCTGCCGCGCCTGGGCGGGCCCGCGCGTCGCAACACCCGCCCGCCGGAGCGCGCGACCGCCCTCATCTCCGAGGCGCAGGAGCGGCACGGCCCGCGCGCCTATGACGACCGCCGCGCCGCCCTGACCCCCTGGCTGATCGCGCAGGACCGGAGCGGCTTCGCCCCCGCCCGACTGCGCCTGAGCGCCGCCGCGACCGAGCGGATGAACGCCCTGATGGACCGCGACCGGCCCGCCCTGCGCGCCCTCTTCGCTACGCCCGTGGACGCGATGACCGCCGTGCGCGCCCCCGATCCCGGCGAGGACGTCTGGCTCACCGACCCGGAGATCGCCGAGCTGGAGCGCCGCATGGCCGCCTGAGCGCGCCGCTCAGTGCGTCCAGGCGCCCCGCCGGCCCGTCGCGAAATTGTCCCCGTAGCCGCCCGGACGCACGTTCGCCCCCCGTCGCCGCGCGTCGTGCACCGTGACCTCGATCCCCCGGTCGCCCGCGTAGTCCAGCGCCTCCTCGCGCGTCCGGAACGTGAGCCGGACCTGGCTCTGCGTGTCCGAAGAAGAGGTCCACCCCATCAGGGGATCGACCTCGCGCTTGGAGTCCGGCGCGAACTCCAGCACCCAGCCATGCGTCTTGGCGGTGCCAGAGGACGTCGCCGTCCTGGCCGGCTGGTAGATGCGGGCGCGCATGGCGGGCTCCTCCCTGGTGACGCCCCGGGCATAGGCCGCCGGCCCCGCCCGGATCAAGGGCGCCCACTTGATCCCGCCGCCGGGCCGCGTAGGTGAACGCAGGGGGAACCCGCCCCGGAAGGACCGCGCATGGCCTACGCCCATTCCGACAAGCTGCCCGCCCGCGGCCGGAACCGCTCCGGCGGCGCCGCCCATGCGCAGGACGGCATCGTCGTGGCCGATGCGCCGATGCAGATGCGCGCCCCCGAATACCGCGAGAAGCTCGAGGGCGGCGTGGCGTTCCGGATGGTCACCCCGTTCCAGCCCGCCGGCGACCAGCCCACCGCCATCGCCGAGCTCGTGGAGGGCGTGCGCGCCGGCGAGCGCGATCAGGTCCTGCTGGGCGCGACCGGCACCGGCAAGACCTTCACCATGGCGTCGATCATCGAGGAGACGCAGCGCCCCGCGATCATCCTCGCCCCGAACAAGACGCTGGCCGCCCAGCTCTACGGCGAGTTCAAGCAATTCTTCCCCGAGAACGCGGTCGAGTACTTCGTCAGCTATTACGACTACTACCAGCCCGAGGCCTACGTCCCGCGCTCGGACACCTATATCGAGAAGGAATCGCAGATCAACGAGCAGATCGACCGGATGCGCCACTCGGCCACCCGGGCCCTCTTGGAACGCGACGACGTCATCATCGTCGCCTCCGTCTCGTGCATCTACGGCATCGGCTCGGTCGAGACCTATTCGGCGATGACCCAGGACCTCCATGTCGGGCGCCGATACGACCAGCGCACCGTCATGGCCGACCTCGTCGCCCAGCAATACCGCCGCAACGATGCCGGCTTCTCCCGCGGCTCGTTCCGCGTGCGCGGCGACGTGGTCGAGGTGCACCCCGCCCACCTCGAGGACCGCGCCTGGCGCCTCAACTTCTTCGGCGACGACCTGGAGGCGATCACCGAGTTCGACCCCCTCACCGGCAAGAAGACCGGCGAGATGGACCGCATCCGCATCTACGCCAACTCCCATTACGTGACGCCCAAGCCGACGATGAAGCAGGCCATGGGCGGCATCCGCGCCGAGTTGAAGATGCGCCTCGACCAGCTCGTCAGCGAGGGGAAATTGCTGGAGGCCCAGCGCCTGGAGCAGCGCACCAATTTCGACCTGGAGATGCTGGAGGCCACCGGCGTGTGCAACGGGATCGAGAACTACTCGCGCTACCTCACCGGCCGCGCCCCCGGCGAGCCGCCGCCCACACTCTTCGAGTTCATCCCCGACAACGCCATCGTCTTCGCCGACGAATCCCACGTCTCGGTCCCGCAGATCGGCGCGATGTACAAGGGCGACTACCGCCGCAAGTTCACCCTGGCCGAGCACGGATTCCGCCTCCCCTCCTGCATGGACAACCGCCCCCTCAAGTTCGAGGAGTGGAACGCCATGCGCCCGCAATCGGTCTACGTCTCCGCCACCCCCTCGGCCTGGGAGCTGGAGCAGTCGGGCGGCGTCTTCGCCGAGCAGGTCATCCGCCCCACCGGCCTCCTCGACCCGATGGTCGAGATCCGCCCCGTCGAGATGCAGGTCGACGACCTCCTCGACGAGATCCGCCGCGTGACGCAGGCCGGCATGCGCACCCTCGTCACCACCCTGACCAAGCGCATGGCCGAGGACCTGACCGAATACCTGCACGAGCAGGGCATCAAGGTCCGCTACATGCATTCGGACATCGACACGATCGAGCGGATCGAGATCCTGCGCGACCTGCGGCTCGGCGCCTTCGACGTGCTCGTCGGCATCAACCTGCTGCGCGAGGGGCTCGACATCCCCGAATGCGGCCTCGTCGCCATCCTGGACGCCGACAAGGAGGGGTTCCTGCGTTCCGAGACCTCGCTGGTGCAGACCATCGGCCGCGCCGCGCGCAACGCCGACGGCCGCGTCATCATGTACGCCGACCGCATCACCGGCTCGATGGAGCGCGCCCTGCGCGAGACCGACCGCCGCCGCGCCAAGCAGATCGCCCATAACGAGGCGCACGGCATCACCCCAACGACGATCCGCAAGAACGTGGAGGACGTCCTCGCCGGCCTCTACCCCGCCGACACCGACCAGTCCCGCGTCACCGCCAAGATCGACAAGCCCATGGTCGGCGCCAACCTCCAGGCCCATCTCGACGGCCTCCGAGACACGATGCGCAAGGCCGCCGAGAACCTGGAGTTCGAGGAGGCCGCCCGCCTCCGCGACGAGGTCAAGCGCCTGGAAGCGGTGGATCTCGGCGGTCGGCGGCGACCCCACCGTCCGCCAGTCCGCCGTCGACCAGGCGGTCGAGGACGCCCGCAAGGCCGAGGGCCGCAGCACGGCCGGCCGCGGCGGGATGCACGGGGGGAACGTGAAGCGAAGGGCGAAGCCGGGGCGGGTGAAGCGGTAGCTAACCTCCGTCGCGCCCGCCAGAACCCTTATTCGAGCTTGATCCGCCTGGAGACTTCGGCTTCGGTGGAGGGGGCGGACGATTCTTGCCATCGTCGTGTATCACGCGACCGCGGGTAGGTGGAGGAGCTGGTTTCTTTGCCATGCCTCAAATCTCTACAGAATCACGCGAGCTGTCAATCGTTCTAGAGGGGCTTCGGCAAACTGAGCTAAATCTAGAAGACCTAAATGGACTCGCAAATAATTCAGATACACGCGCAATGGCACTTGCGGGAGCAACTGCTGCGATTGCTACTGCATTAGTTGCGCTGCCTGCGCTCGCAAATTTGCCCGCGATCAGTGTGATAACGTCCGGCGTCTTGCTAGTTTCTGCACTTGTAGCCGTTCAATCCGCGATGCCTCGTTCTTTCCATATACGAGGCCACCGCTGGGCAGACTGGAAAGGTCATATTGCCGATGGTGATTCGTTCATCGAAGCCTTGAAATCCCAGGCGGCCGAGAATGACGCTAGGATCCTATTTAACTTTAAGGCATTAAATACCTCAGCAAGATTGCAGAAAAGATCTAATACGATTACGTTCCTGGGGCTCTCATTCTATCTAGGAGGCCGACTGGCTGAACCTTTCACTAGCTTCATAGAGATTTGGCAATAGTAGTTACGGGGTTTCACCACGAACGTTGGAACTACGAAGCATGCACGTAACGCGCTTCCTATAGAAGATAGTTGCTCGTCAGCGAGAGTAGGATGCGTGCTCGTCACGTAACGTTCCCAACCAAGGTTACGCCCGCCGCCGCAATGCCTCCACCTCCAGCGCGTCGATCCTCTGGCGCATTATGGTGACCGTCTCGGCGAGGTCGAGACTCTACTTCACGTCGAGCACGTCGAGCACGTCGTTCTGGATGTTCAGGAGCTGACCGGTCACCTCCGTCCGGACCTGATCGATCCGGCGGATCGTATTCGCGCTGTTCGCGAGGACTAGATCGGCGAGGTCTTCGAGGGTCATGCGTTTGATACAGCAGATATTCGTCGCTGTTGAACCACCGCCAAACCGTAGGGTGCGTGCTCGTCACGCACCGCCCCCTCGCCCCCTACAACTTCCGCACCACCAGCATCACCAACCCCACGATCACCGCCGCCCCCACGGCCCCGACCAGCGCCACCACCAGCAGTCCGCCCGCCGCCAGCACCGTGACCCCCAGCGCCGCCAGCACGAAGGGCGTCGCCATGCCCGCCACCGCGCCGACCACGGCGCCGAGGGCGCCGGAGCGGCCCATCGCCTTCGCCAGCGCGAAGCCGATCACCGCGCCCACCAGGGCCAGCACCACCAGCGCCGCGATCCCGAGACCGCCGAGAACTTCTTCCATGTCATGCTCCGATTTGCCGCCTCGACCCTACGCCGGGCGCGGAGCCCGTGGAAGCGGCATCCGCAGGAGCACGGCCCCGGCGCAGGCGCCGAGGCGCCCTAGCCCAGCCGCCCCTCCCCGACGCGCAGGATCACCGGCACGATCAGGTCCTCCTCGTCGGTCAGGTGGCGGTCCAGGAACCGCTCCATCCGCTCCAGCCCGTCCCCGAATCGCACCAGTGCATCCGCTCCGCCGCCCAGGACCGCGTTCGCGCCCGACGCGAACCCTTCCAGCTCCTCGTGCAGCCGATGATGGTCCGCATCCAGCATCGCGAACCCCCGCTCGAGCGAGGGCACCAGCCGCACCATCTTGGGGAAGTAGACGTGATCCTCGACGCCGTGGTGCTCCTCCAGCCCGCCGAGGAACGCGCCCCCGAGCCGCGACAGCCGCGTCATGTCGAAGGCTCCGACGTCCGCCCGCGCATCCGTCCGCAGCGCGCCGAGCAGTCGTCGGAACCCCAGATGCCGCTCCAGCCAGAACCGCGTCAGCGCGCCGAACTCCGGATGCGCCTCCCAGCCCGCGCGCGGCGTCTCCTCCAGCAGCGCCCGCAGCGCCTCCGGCAGCCCGTCCCGATCCTCCAAGGAGTTGCTCATGCCCCCGGCTAGGGCCCCGCGCCGCCCCGGTCAAACGCCCGGCCGCGTTAACCTTCCGCTAACCACGCGGCGCGCATCCTGGCGCCGCCCCATCCCGGACCGGCCATGCCCCGCCTCGCCCTCGGCGCCCTCCTCCTCGCGCTCGCCCTGCCCGCCCCGGCGGCCGCGGGCGCCTGGCTCAAGGAGAAGGGCGCCAAGTACCTCGCCTTCTCGATCGACGGCGGCACCGATGACGCCTGGACCGGACTCTACGCCGAATGGGGGGTCACTGAGGCGCTCACCATCGGCCTCGCCGCCGGTCGGGGCGGCTCCTCGGGGCGCGCCTTCGCCTTCGTCCGCCGCGCCGTGCCCGCCGCCCTGGCGGACCCGCTCACCACACGCATCGGCGGGCGCCTCGCCTACGAGCTCGGCGCCGGCCTGGTGGACGGCGACGGCGCGAGCAGCGTCACCCTCTCCTATGGGCGCCCGCTCACGACCCGCTGGGGCGACGGCTGGGCCAATGTCGACTTGACCGGGATCATCGTCAGCACGCCGGTGCTCGACGCGGACGCCTACGACCCCTACGCCGTCACCATCGAGCGCAAGCTCGACGCCATAATCGGCATCCGCCGCGGCGCCGCGACCTGGACGCTCGCCGGCTATGCCTGGAGCGACGGCGACGACCGCTCGCTCGCGATCGTCCCCTCCTACGCGCGCGATCTCGGCCCGGCCCAGGTCCGCATCGGCCTGCGCCTGGGCTCGGAGACGGGGCTCTCCTTCGGCCTCTCGCGGGGGTTCTAGACCCCCACGTCCGGCGCGCGCAGCACCTGCACCCCGTTGATCAGCCAGCCCTCCGGCCCCTCGACCATCTGATAGTCGAGCACGTGATCGCCCCCGTCCGGCCCGGTCACGCGCAATTGCTGATAGACGCGCCCGCCCTCGACCCGCCGGTCCAGGAACCGCATGCCCGAGGGCCGCCAGACCATCGGATAGCCGTTGCGCACCATGTTCCCGAACCGCTCGGGCGTGCCGAACAGACCCTTGATCATCGGCGAGGCGTAGTCGAACGCGCCCGCGAAATCATCGGCCAGGAAGGCGTCGATCTGCTTCTGGATGACGCCCTCGAGGACCCCGTCCTCCTGCGCGCCCGCCGGCGGGGCGAGGGCGAGCCAGAGCGCCGCCGCGCCCATCGCGAGGTTCCGTTTCATGCCGTGCTCCTCCACCTGGTTCCTCCAGGACGGTAGGCGCCCGGCCGCCGCCGTCAAACGCCCTCCCGGGGGGCCGCCCCCTCCCGCGCCAGGGCCGCCTCGATCAGGTCCGCCGTCTCCGCCGGCCCGTAGAGCGCCGCCAGCCCGCCGAAACGCGGCCCCTGCGGCGCCCCCAGGATCACCTCGTAGAGCGCCTGGAACCAGGACCGCAGCGGCTCGAACCCGTGCGCGCGGCCCACCGCGAACACCTCCGACTGGAGCGCCTCGGCGTCCGCCGCCCCGTCCCAGGCCCGCAGCCGCGCCGCCAGGTCCGCCATCGCCGCCCGCTCGCGCGCATCCGGCGCCCGGAACCTGCGCCCCGGCCTCACCCGCTCCACGAAATAGCGCAGCGCCCCGCCGATCGCCGCGTCCATCCCCGGATGCGTCTCGGGCGAGGTCTCGGGGGCATAGCGCTGCACGAAGCGCCACAGCGCCGCCTTCTCCTGCGCGCCCGTCACCGCCGCGAGGTTCAGCAGCATCGAGAACGGCACCACCATGTCGGAGACCGGCACCGCCCCGCCATGCACGTGGAACACCGGGTTCGCCGCGCGCTTGGCCGGATCGTTCGCCGCGTGATACGCACCCAGCTGCTGATGGTATTCGTCCACCGCCTTCGGGATCACGTCGAAATGCAGCCGCTTGGCCGTGCGCGGCTTGAGGAACATGTAATAGGCGAGGCTCTCCGCGCTGGCATAGGCGAGCCATTCGTCGATCGAGAGCCCGTTGCCCTTCGACTTGGAGATCTTCTCCCCCGCCTCGTCGAGGAACAATTCGTACACGTAATGCTCCGGCGGCACCCCGCCCAGGATGGCGCAGATCCGGTCGTAGATCGCCGTGTTCGTGCCGTGCTCCTTGCCGTACATCTCGAAGTCCACGCCGAGCGCCGCCCAGCGCGCCCCGAAATCGGGCTTCCACTGGAGCTTCACGTTGCCGCCCGTCACCGGAAGCGTCGTCTCCGTCCCGTCCTCGTCTGCGAACGTCACCTCCCCCCGGGCCGCGTCCACGTCCAGCATCGGCACGTAGAGGACCCGCCCCGTCGTCGGGCTGATGGGAAGGAACGGAGAGTAGGTCCCCTGCCGCTCCTCCCGGAGGGACGCCAGCATCACCTCCATGATCGCGTCGTACCGCTCGCAGGCGAGCCGCAGGACCGGATCGAACGCGCCGGACGCGTAGTATTCCGCCGCCGAGTAGAACTCGTACTCGAAGCCGAACGTGTCGAGGAACCGCCGCAACATCGCGTTGTTGTGCGCGCCGAAGCTCTCATGCGTGCCGAACGGGTCCGGCACCGACGACAGCGGCCGCTGCAGGTGCGTCGCCATCATCTCCGGCTCGGGCACGTTGTCGGGCACCTTGCGCAGCCCGTCGAGGTCGTCGCTGAAGCAGATGAGGCGCGTCGGCAGGTCGCTGATCTGCTGAAACGCGCGCCGCACCATCGTCGTGCGCGCGACCTCCCCGAACGTGCCGATATGCGGCAGGCCCGAGGGCCCGTAGCCCGTCTCGAACAGCACCTCCGTCCGCCCCAGCCGCTCGGCCCGCGCCTTGAGGCGCCGCGCCTCCTCGAACGGCCAGGCCTTCGACGTCAGGCCCGCGTCGCGCAGGGCGGGGTCGGGTGCGGTCATGGCTCGTCATCCTCGCGAAGGGGGCGCCCCGCCCTATTGCGACGGCCCCACCCGGTCAATAAGCCGCGCCCATGACCGATCCCGACCCGCCCCTCATGTCGCCGCAGGACGCGCTCGTCGCGGTGATGATCGCCGTCTCCGCCAGCGACGAGAACATCCGCACCGAGGAGCTGGTGACCATCCAGGCCATCGTGAACCACCTGCCCGCCTTCTCCGGCTGGGACGATTCGCGCATGGAACGGGTCGCCGGCACCGTGTTCGAGCTCTTCTCCGAGGAGGACGGGCTCGACGCGCTCTTCGGCCTGATCCGCGGCGCCCTGCCCGAGCGCCTCTACGAGACCGCCTACGCCATGGCCTGCGACGTCGCCGCCGCCGACGGCCGCCTCAGGGCCGCCGAGCTGCGCCTCCTGGAGGAGATGCGCGACGAGCTGGACCTCGACCGCCTACACGCCGCCGCCATCGAACGCGCCGCCCGCGCCCGCCACATGACCGCCTGAGGCGCGGCCGGCCCGGGCCGGCCCCCCCGGCGCGTCGATCCCAGGGCGCGGCCGCCCCCTCCACTGGCATCCCACCGCACCGCGCGCTAGGGCGGGCGCCGCACCGCCCGAGGCCCGCCATGCCCCACGTCTACAAGATCGTCCCCGCCCCCACCGACGCGCCCAAGGTCAAGGGCGTGCGCGGCGCCGCCGCCCGCTACGCCACCGGACTGGAGGGCGTGCTCGGCGAGATGTCGCGCGGCGGCTGGGAATACCTGCGCGCGGACACCCTGCCCGTCACCGCCGCCCAGGGCTTCCTGCGCCGCAAGGAGACCCGGTCCGAGACGTTCCTCGTCTTCCGCCGCCCCGCCGGCCCCGTTACGGCCGCCGCCGCCGGCCCCGAGGACGAGGCCGAGGCGCCGGACGCCACGCCCCTGCCCGACTACCTGCGCGAGCGTTCGCCCGCCGCCCCGGCCCACCGCCCGGCGCCCCGCGCCGAGATGCCCGTCTTCTCCCGCCGCCCGCCCCAGTCGTGAGGGCCCCTCACGCGCCCAGGTCGAGGGCGAGCGCGTGGATCCGCCCCATGAGCTCGGGCCCGATCGCGGCGTGCACCGTCCGGTGACGCGCGACGCGCCCCTGCCCGGCCAGCGCCTCCGCCCGCAGGCGCACGTTGAAATGCGTCCCGCCCCCCTCTCGCCAGCCGCCATGCCCGCGATGGCTCTCGCTGTCGTCCACGACCGCGATCTCCCGCGGCGCCAGGGCCGCCCGCAGGCGCGCCTCGATCTCCTGCGCGCTCGCACGATCAGTTTGCGACAAATCCCGTCCCCCCTCTTTCACCGAGCGCCCCGATGACTACACTCCCGGCCCCGGCGTGCAACGCGGCGCCCGGGCGCCCCCCGCGCGCCCGCACCGACCTGAGGAGGGCGAGATGGCCAAACCAGACCCGTTCGGCTTCGACATGCGCGCCTCGGCCGACAAGAAGAAGCGCTCGCGCGGCCGCCGCGGCATGTCCGGCGCCGTGGAGACCTCCAAGCGCGAATGCGAGCATCCCGGCTGCGCCGAGGCCGGACAGTACCGCGCGCCCCGCAACCCCGACGCGATCGACGACTACCTGTGGTTCTGCAAGGACCACGTGCGCGAATACAACCTGAAGTGGAACTTCTTCAACGGCACCACCGAGGAGGAGTTCGCCGCCCAGGTCGGCAAGGACCGCGTCTGGGAGCGCGAGACCAAGCCGATGGGCAAGGCCACCGACGAGGCCCGCGCCTGGGCCCGCCTGGGCGTCGACGACCCGCATCAGGTCCTGGGGGAGAACGCGACCCGCAACCCGGGCCGCGGCATCGTCCAGCGCAAGCTCCCCCCGACCGAGCGCCGCGCGATCGAGCTCCTGGAGGCCAAGGACAGTTGGACGAAGGCCGAGATCCGCAAGCAGTACAAGAGCCTCGTCAAGGACCTCCACCCCGACATGAACGGCGGCAACCGCGCCGACGAGGAGCGCCTCCAGGAGGTCGTCTGGGCCTGGGACCAGATCAAGGACAGCCGCAGCTTCAAGGCCTGAATGCGCCCCGCCGCTGGACGTCCGCCCCCGCCGCGGCTATAATACTTTATAAACATATGTTAATCTCGCGCCCTCCGGCGCGCCGCGAGGACCGTTCAAGATGGAAGACCTCGCCCATGGCCCAGCGTCCGACGCGGACGACGACGCCCGCGAGCGGCGCCGCCTGGAGAAGCTGCGCTCCTTCGCGATCCTCGACACCCCCCCCGAGGAGGCGTTCGACGACCTCGTCGCCCTCGCCCGGCAGGTCTGCGACGCGCCCGTCGCCCTGATCTCCTTCGTCGACGCCGATCGGCAATGGTTCAAGGCCCGCTCCGGGGTGGAGATCGAGGGCACCGACCTCGCCCGCAGCGTCTGCCGCCACGCCATGCGCGCCCCCGGCGAGGTCGTCGTGATCGAGGACACCCGCCGCGATCCGCGTACCGCCGACAACCCGGTCAACGACGAGCTGGGGATGCGCTTCTACGCCGGCGCGCCCCTCCGCACGGCGGACGGCGCGGCCCTGGGCACGCTGTGCGTCGTCGACACGCGCCCGCGCGGTCTGACCGCCGCGCAGCGCGCCGGGCTCGCCGCCCTCGGCCGGCAGGTCATGGCCAACCTCCAGCTCCGCCGCGCCCTCGCCGCGGAGGCCGCCGCCCACCTCTCCCTGGAGGCGCAGAACGGCGCCCTGACCGACGCCCTGGCCAACGAGCGCATCCTCAAGCTGGAGATCGACCACCGCGTCAAGAACTCGCTCCAGCTCGTCGGCTCCCTCCTCCAGATGCAGGCCCAGCGCGCCGAGAGCCCCGAGGTCCGCGAGGCGCTGCTCTCCGCCCGCGGCCGGGTGACCGCGATCTCCTCGATCCACGGCGCCCTGGGCCGCGTGAGCCGGACGGACACCGTCCGCCTCGCCGAATACGCCGGCCAGCTCGTCGCCGAGATGCGCGGCCAGGCCCGGCCGGGCATCGAGATCACCCTCGACGTCGACGAGATCGCCCTGCCGACCACCCTGGCCTCGCCCTTCGCGATCATGCTCAACGAGTTCGTCACCAACTCCCTCAAGCACGCCTTCCCGGACGGCCGCGCCGGCACCATCCGCCTGGAGGCGCGGCGCGACGGCGCCCTCGTCCACGTGCGCTTCCGCGACGACGGCGTCGGCCATTCGGACGCCCCGCCCTCCCCCGGCGGCGGCCTCGGCACCCGCCTGATGCAGGCCCTCGCGACCCAGATCGGCGCCGAGCTCGACGCCACCGCCGACCCCTCCGGCACCGAGATGCGCTTCACCTTCGACGCCAGCGCCCCGCCCCCGCCGCCCCCGGCCTGACGCGGCGCCCGGCCCGGGCTTCCCCTTGCGGGCCCGGGCGATATGTTGCACCCCCGGCGGCGGCCCGCGGGGCCTTCACGGACAGCGGGATGGACCTCATGGCGGATGGCGGCGCACCGGGCTTCGATCGGGACATGGACGTCTCGGTCCGCGAGACGTTCGGCATCGACTCGGAGATGGCCGTGCGCGGCTTTCCGGAGCCGACCGACCGCGTCCCCCCCGTCGATCCGACCTACAAGTTCGACCCCGACACCACCCTCGCCATCCTCGCCGGCTTCGAGAAGAACCGCCGCGTGATGATCCAAGGGTATCACGGCACCGGCAAGTCGACCCATATCGAGCAGGTCGCCGCCCGCCTCAACTGGCCCTGCGTGCGCGTCAACCTCGACAGCCACATCAGCCGCATCGACCTCATCGGCAAGGACGCGATCAAGCTCAAGGACGGGGTCCAGGTCACCGAGTTCCAGGAGGGCATCCTGCCCTGGGCGCTGCGCAACCCCTGCGCCATCGTCTTCGACGAGTACGACGCGGGCCGCGCCGACGTGATGTTCGTGATCCAGCGCGTGCTGGAGGCGGACGGCAAGCTCACCCTCCTCGATCAGAACGAGGTGATCACCCCCCACCGGGACTTCCGCCTCTTCGCGACCGCCAACACGGTCGGCCTGGGCGACACGACCGGCCTCTACCACGGCACGCAGCAGATCAATCAGGGCCAGATGGACCGCTGGTCCCTGGTGGCGACGCTCAACTACCTCTCCCACGACGCCGAGGTCGCGATCGTCCTCTCCAAGAACCCGCACTACAACACCAAGGACGGCCGCCAGACCGTGGCGCAGATGGTGTCGCTCGCCGACATGACGCGCACCGCCTTCATGAACGGCGAGCTCTCCACCGTCATGTCCCCCCGCACCGTCATCGCCTGGGCCCAGAACGCGGAGATCTTCCGCGACGTGGGCTACTCCTTCCGCCTGACCTTCCTCAACAAGTGCGACGAGCTCGAGCGCCAGACCGTCGCCGAGTTCTACCAGCGCTGCTTCGACGCCGAGCTGCCCGAGAGCGCCGTGAGCATGTCCCTGGGGTGAGGCGGGCCGCCCTCCTCGCCGCCTTTCTCTGCGCCGCCGGCCTCGCCGCCGCCGCGCAGACCCCCAGCCCCGCCGAGCGCGCCGCCCAGAGCGAGCGCGCCCCGACCGGCGAGGAGGCCGCCCGCCTGAGCCTGGCCTGCCGCATCGTCCCCGAGCCCACGGGCAGGACCGTCGACCTCGCGGGCCGCCGGGGGCTGCCGGTCGTCCGCCTGCCCGCGATGCGTTTTTTGCGCCTGCTCGAGTATGGCGCCACCGCGGGCACCGAGCGGCTCTCCCAGTACCCGCCGCTTCCCTTCGGCGGGATCGGCCGGCGCGACTTCTGCCGCGCCGTCGAGCTCGCCCATCTCGTTCCGCCCCAGGACGGCGAGGGGGCCATCGCCGCCCTGGCCCTGCACCTGCGACCCGGCCTCGACCTCCTCGCCGACTACCCCACCACCGGGGCCGAGATCGTCGGCAGAGACCAGATGACGGTCCTGCCCGCGGGCCTCTACGCCATCGTGGAGACGCTGGCCGAGGACGACGCCGTCGATCTGGCCGCACTCGTCCGGGACGCACCCGCCCCGCTCGACGTCAGCCGCCCCGCCATCGTCCTGGGCACGTCGCCCATCCTCCTGCCCGTCGAACGGGCCGCGGCCGACTGAGGCGCCGGCCGCCGGCGCGGGCCCCCTCGAGGGCCCGGCCGTCCGGGGCTCACCCCCCCTGCTGCATCTCCTGGAGCTGCCGCATCAGGCCCTGCATGTCCGTGCCCTGCGGCACGATGATGAACTGCGGCGCCGCGCCGGCCTGCGGCTGCTGCGAGCCGTCGATGATCTGGCGCTGCTGCGCCTCGGTGCGCGCGGCCCTCTGCCGCATCCGCGCCTCGCGGTTCATCCGCTCCATCACCGCCCGCTGCCCGCTCGCGCGTCCCTCCTGGAGCCCGCGCACGTAGCCCTGCCGGAACCCGCGCTCGAAGAACGCCTCGCCGTACTCCTCCAGGTCGAGGAGCACCTGCGCGCGCCGCGCGGGGCTGTCCATCTCGATGCCCGCGCCCATCCCCGCCATGGCGCCGTCCGTCGCGCCGATCCGCGCGCCGTCCGCCTCGCGCGCCAGCGCCTCCAGATCCGCGCCCCGCTGCGTCGACGCGCCGCCGGCATCGTCGCCCCCGGGCATCGCCTCCGGCACCGTTCCGCCGCGCACGACGGTCCCGTCCTCGGAGGCGATCACCCCGGCGAGCGGGCCGCGATCCGCGGCGGTCGGCGCCGGCGCGCCGTCGGCGTCTGTCGGCCCGGCCCCCCTGAGCTCGCCCTCGCCCTCGCCGCCGTCCTCGGCCATCCCGGAGCCCGCCCCGCCGGCCGTGTCCATCGGCGTCTGGACGTCCTCGGTGCCGCCGGCCGCCTGCTCGGCCGCCTCGGCCACCGCGCCCTGCTGCGCGCTCGCCGCGCCCGCCATCAACGCCGCCATCGCCGCGCCCGCCATCAGCCAGTTGGTCCGTGTCATCTCTGTCCTCCCGGGATCTTCGTCTATATGTGTGCGGCGGGCCCATCTCTCGGGCCCGCCAATCGAAACCCGTGCCCGCGAAGCCGGGTTCCGATCCCCTCCCCGATCTTCCGCGACGGACGGCCATGACCGACAACCCCGCCGATCCCTTCAAGAAGGCCCTCGCCGGCGCCGCCCGCACCCTCGCGGACGATCCCGACCTCGCCGTCACCTATTCGGTCGACCCCCCCGGCCTGACGGACGGCGCGATGCGCCTGCCCCAGGTCTCGCGCCGCATGAAGCGCGACGAGGTGCTCCTCGCCCGCGGCACCGCAGACGCCTACGCCCTGCGCCGCCGCTACCACGACGCGGGCGTGCACGCGCATTACGAGCCCGCCGGCCAGATGGCGCGCGACCTCTACGAGGCGATGGAGACCGCCCGCTGCGAGGCCGTCGGCGCGCGCCACATGCCCGGCACCGCCGGCAACATCGACGCCAAGATCGGCACCGAGGCCGAGCGCCGCGGCTACGCCCGGATCGAGCGGGCCTCCGAGGCGCCGCTCTCCGTCGCCGCGGGCTACCTCGTGCGCCACCTCGCCACCGGCCGCGACCTGCCCCCCGGCGCCGCCAACGTCATGGACCTCTGGCGCGAGTTCATGGAGGGCTCCGCCGCCGGCACCCTCGGCGGCCTCCGGGGCGCGCTCGAGGACCAGGCCGCGTTCTCCCGCCTCGCCCGGCAGCTCATCCAGGATTTCGGCTACGGCGACCAGCTCGGCGACGACCCCGACGGCGGCGACGAGGACGCGAACGACGACGCCGAGGCCGACGACGCCCCCCAGGACGCCGAGGACGAGGGCGATGCCGAGGACCGCGAGGAGGATGCCGAGGCCGCCCCCGATCAATCGCAGGAGACCCAGCCAGACGACGGCCAGGCGAAGGTCGACGCCGACGACATGGCCGAGATGGAGGGCGGCGAGGAGGCCGAGCAGCCCGAGGGCGAGGCCCCGCTGGAGCCCCCCGCCCCGCAGCCCGTCTCCGACGCCGATCCGGGCTACGCCGTGTTCGACGCCTCCGCCGACGAGGTCGTCGCCGCCGAGGACCTCGCCGAGCCGGCCGAGCTCGAGCGCCTGCGCGCCTATCTCGACCAGCAGCTCGAACCCCTCAAGGGCGCCGTCAGCCGCCTCGCCAACAAGCTCCAGCGCCGGCTCCAGGCGCAACAGTCGCGCTCGTGGTCCTTCGACCAGGAGGAGGGCATCCTCGACGCCGGCCGCCTCGCCCGCGTCGTCGTCAGCCCGACCACCCCGCTGAGCTTCAAGGTCGAGCGCGAGACCGAGTTCCGCGACACCGTCGTCACCCTCCTCATCGACAACTCCGGCTCCATGCGCGGCCGCCCCATCTCCATCGCCGCGATCTGCGCCGACGTGCTCGCGCGCACCCTGGAGCGCTGCCAGGTCAAGACCGAGATCCTCGGCTTCACCACCGTCGCCTGGAAGGGCGGCCGCGCGCGCGAGGCCTGGCTCGCCGCCGGCCGCCCGCCCCATCCCGGCCGCCTCAACGACCTGCGCCACATCGTCTACAAGTCCGCCGACGCGCCCTGGCGCCGCACCCGCCCGAACCTCGGCCTGATGATGAAGGAGGGGCTGCTGAAGGAGAACATCGACGGCGAGGCCCTCGAATGGGCGCACCGGCGCATGGCCGCCCGCCCCGAGGCGCGCAAGATCCTGATGGTCATCTCCGACGGCGCCCCCGTCGACGATTCCACCCTTTCGGTGAACCCGGCCAACACCCTCGAGAAGCACCTGCGCGACGTCATCGCCATGGTCGAGCGGCGCCGCCAGGTCGAGCTCCTCGCCATCGGCATCGGCCACGACGTGACCCGCTACTACGACCGCGCCGTGACCATCACCGACGTCGAGCAGCTCGCCGGCGCGATGACCGAGCAGCTCGCCGGCCTCTTCGAGGCGGACCCCCGCGCCCGCGCCCGCGCCATGTCCGGTCGGCGCGCCGCCTGACCCGTCGACGAGGCCCTGACGGGCCGATCGGGTCGTGCGCATGGGTTGTGCATGGGATGCGCATGCGCTGTGCATCCCCCGTGACCGCCCCGGAGGCCCCCCGATGTTCCAGAGCTTCGACGCGACCACCACGCCCGAACAGGGCCCGCCCCGCCTCGCCGCGTTGCGCGCCCACATGGCGGCGCACGGCCTGGACGCCGTCCTCGTCCCCCGCGCCGACCGCTTCCAGGGGGAATACGTCGCCCCCGCCGACGCCCGCCTCGAATGGCTCACCGGCTTCACCGGCAGCGCCGGGTTCGCCGCCGTAACCCCCTCCGAATGCGCGCTTTTCGTCGATGGACGCTACACGGTCCAGGCCCGGTCCCAGACCGCGGACGAAATCGACGTCGTGCCATGGCCGAAAACCGAGCTCCACGAATGGCTTACGGCGCGTTCCTCGCTTCATGTCGTCGCCTACGACCCCTGGCTGCACACCGTCCGGCAGGTAGAGACGCTCGCCAAGCACCTGACGGCGCACGACATCGAGCTCCGCCCCGTCCCGAACCCCGTGGACGCGGTCCGGCCGGACCGCCCCGCCCCCCCGGACGCGCCCGCGACCGCCTATCCGGCGGCGCTCGCCGGCGCCACGAGCGCCGAGAAGCGCGCCCGCATCGCCGAGGCGCTGCGCAACGCCGGGCACGCCTCGGCTATCCTGACGCAACCCGATTCCATCTGCTGGCTCCTCAACATCCGCGGCGCCGACATCCCGCGCGTCCCCATCCTTCATGCCATGGCCGTGATCCACGACGACGGCCGCGTCGACCTCGACACCGCCCCCGCCAAGGTCGCGGGCCTCGGCCCCGGCCCCGCGATCACGGTGCGCCCGCTGGCGGAGGCGATCGCGGGCCTGACCGGCCCCGTCCGCATCGACCCGTCGACATGTCCGATGCACGTCAAGGGCTTGCTGGACGGTGCCGACATAGCGACCGCCCGCGGCGACGACCCCTGCGCCCTGCCCAAGGCGCGCAAGACCGAGGCCGAGCTCGCAGGCGCCCGCGCGGCGCATCTGCGCGACGGCGCCGCGATGTGCCGGCTCCTCGCCTGGCTGGACCGCCAGCCTCCCGGCACGATCACCGAGATCGACGCCGTCCGCGCCCTCGAAGGGTTTCGCATCGATACCAATGCCTTGCGTGATATCTCCTTCGACACGATCGCCGGCAGCGGCCCGAGCGGCGCCATCGTCCACTACCGCGTCACGACGAGCACGAACCGCCCCGTCGCCCCCGGCCTGCTCCTGATCGACAGCGGCGGCCAGTACGAGGACGGCACCACCGACATCACCCGCACGGTTCCCATCGGCGCCCCCCCGGAGGACGCGATCCCCCTTTTCACCAACGTCCTCAGGGGGATGATCGCCGTCTCGCGCGCCCGCTTCCCGGCCGGCACCGCCGGCCGCGACCTCGACCCCCTCGCCCGCCAGCATCTGCGCGCCGAGGGGTTCGACTTCGACCACGGGACCGGCCACGGCGTCGGGTCCTACCTCTGCGTCCACGAGGGCCCGCAACGCCTCTCCCGCCTGGGCGAGGTCCCGCTGGAACCCGGCATGATCCTCTCCAACGAGCCCGGCTACTACCGCTCTGGCGCCTTCGGCATCCGCATCGAGAACCTGGTGGCGGTGGCGCCCGCCGAAGCCGAGGAGGGCCGCGATTTCATGGGGTTCGAGACCCTGACGCTCGCCCCCATCGACCGCCGCCTGATCGACTCCGCCGCCCTCGCCCGGGACGAGCGCGCCTGGCTCGACGTCTACCACGCCCGCGTCGCCGCCGAGATCGGCCCCCGTCTCTCCGGCGAGGACGCGGACTGGCTCATCGCCGCCACCCGCCCGCTATGACCCTCGCATGTCACGGGGTTTTCGTTAACACTCCCGCATCGAGGGGGAGGATCACATGACGAGCCACATCACCATCACGCCGGCGGACGGCACCTGGGTCGTGCGCGCCGGCGGCGCCGTGCTTGGCGAGAGCGCCTCCGCGCTGGAGCTGCGCGAAGGCGGCCACGAGCCGGTCATCTACTTCCCGCGCGCCGACGTCGCGATGGCCTTCCTCGACGCCACCGAGAAGACCAGCCATTGCCCGCACAAGGGCGAGGCGAGCTACTTCTCCATCGTCACCAAGTCGACGACCCTGCCGGACGCCGTCTGGTCCTACGACTCGCCGCTAGACGGGGCCGCCGACATCGCCGGCCACCTCGCCTTCGCCCCCGGGGAGGTCACCGTGGAGCGGGTCTGATTCCTCACGAATGCTCCTCGGCGGCGGTGGCGGCCAGGGCGCGGTTATAGGCCAGGAGCGCGTCGATCTGGAACAGCGCGCCCACCAGCCGGGGCGCGCCCCCGGCGTCCCGCTCCACCACCGGGACATAGGCGCCCGCCCGCTCGAAGAGCGGCATCGCGACCTCGAGCGTCGCGTCCGCCGGCACCCAGAGGCCGTCCTCCACCATCGCGAGGGCGCCCGCCTCCGGCGCCGCGTCGGGGTGGTCCATCCCCCGCATCAGCGCCCGCACCCGCACCATGCCAAGGAGGTACGCCTGCGGCCCGGCCGCGAGATGCACCCCCCGCCGCTCGAGCTGCGTCAGGAAGAAGCTCCGGTCCACCAGCCGCGAGGCCAGCGCGGTCGAGAGCGACACCGCGACCATCACCGCGAGCCCCGTCTGCCAGTCCCCCGTCAGCTCGAAGGCGATGAGCGTGGTGGAGATCGGCGCGCCCAGCACCGCCGCCGCCACCGCCCCCATCCCGGCCAGCGCGTAGAGCGTCTCGGCCCCCGAGATGTCGGGGAACACGCCGGTGGCGACGATCCCGAAGCCGAGCCCCGTCAGCGCCCCCACCATCAGGGAGGGCGTGAACACCCCGCCGCCCATCCGCCCGCCCATGGTGATCGCGACCGCGACGATCTTCACGCCGGCGAAGACGATCACCTCGGCCAGCCCGAGCTGCCCGGTCAGCGCGTCCGAGGTCGTCTCGTAGCCCACCCCGATCATGTGCGGGAACGGGATCGCGATCGCGCCCAGGATCGCGCCGGCCACGGCGGGGCGCGCCCAGCGGGGCATGCGCATGCGCGCCTGCAGCGCGTCCCCCGCGTCGTCCGCCCAGAAGATGCAGCGCATCATCGCCACCGCCACCAGCCCGCAGGTCAGCCCCAGCAGCACGAAGGCCGGCAGCTCGGCATAGAAGGCCAGCGCCCCCTCCTCGGCCAGCCGGAACTCGGTCACGTCGCCGAGCGTGCTGCGCGTGATCACCGTGCCCGCCGCCGAGGCGATGACGATGGGCGCGAAGGCGTGCACCGCGAAATGCCGCAGCACCACCTCCAGCGCGAAGAGCGCCCCGGCGATGGGCGCGTTGAACGAGGCGCTCACCCCCGCCGCCACGGCGCAGCCCAGCAGGTCCCGCCCCGTGATCCCGTCCGCCTTGATGAGGTTGCACGTCCAGGAGGAGATCACCGCCGCGAGGTGCACCACCGGCCCCTCCCGGCCCGTCGAGCCGCCCGAGGACAGCGTAATAAGGCTCGCCGCCGCGCTCGCGAGGCCCGCCCGCTCCTCGACCCGCCCGTCGCGGACCGCCGCGCCCTCGATCACGTCCGCGACCGAGCGCACCCGCCCGTCAGGCGTGAAGCGGTCCAGGATCACCCCCACCGTCAGCCCGCCCAGGATCGGCAGGCACAGCACCCACCACCACGGCAGCGAGGCGGCGAAGCTCCCCAGATGCGAGGGGTCGTCCGTCCCGTAGAGGAGCGCCTGCAGCCGATCGATCCCGACCCGGAACCCCAGCGCCGCGAACCCCGCCGCGATCCCGATGGCCAGCGCGATGAACCAGAACTGCACCTGCCCCGGCCCGCGATGGCGCAGCAGGGTCCAGCCGTCGCGGCACGCCTCCACGGTGCCCCACCAGAGGCCCGAGCACCCGTCCCTGCCGCGTCGCGTGCCATCCGTCATCCCGGCCTCCCGGGGCAGGATAGGGGCGCGTGCCGGGCGGCGGAACCCGCCGGTCCTAGGCTCCGATCGGGGCGTCGCCCCCACGCTCCACCAGCCGCGCCAGGAGCGAGGCGCCCACCGGCGCGATCCGGTCGTTGAAGTCGTAGGCGGGGTGGTGCAGCCCCGCCCCCGGCCCGGCGCCCAGGAACACGTAGGCCCCCGGCCGCGCCTGCAGCATATAGGCGAAGTCCTCGGCCCCCATCTCGCAGGGCGCGTCGTCCACGACCGCGTGCGAGACGCCGCGCGCCACCTCCGCGGCGAAGGCCGCATGCGCCGGGTCGTTCACCGTCGCGGGGTAGCCGCCGTCGTAGTCGAGCCGCGCCTCCACCCCCATCGCGGCGGCGGTGCCGGAGACGATCTCCCCCAGCCGCCGCTCGATCATCGCGCGCACCTCGGGATCGAAGGTGCGCACCGTGCCCTGGATGTGCGCGGTGCCGGGGATCACGTTGTCGGCCGTCCCCGCGTGGAACTGCGTCACGCTCACCACCAGCGTGGCGCGCGCGTCGGCGTTGCGGGACGGGATCGTCTGGATCGCCTGCACCATCTGCACCCCGGCGATCAGGGGATCGCGCGTCTCCTGCGGGTAGGCGCCGTGCCCGCCCGTGCCCGCCACGTGGATGTCGAACGTGTCCACCGCCGCGAGCGCCGGCCCCGGCGCCACGAACACCGCCCCCTCGGTCAGGTTCGGCGCGTTGTGCAGGCCGTAGACCGCGTCCACCCCGAACCGGTCCATCACGCCCTCGTCCACCATCACCTTGGCGCCGCCGCCCCACTCCTCGGCCGGCTGGAAGAACAGGACCGCCCGCCCGTCGAAGGCCCGCGTCTGCGCCAGGTGGCGCGCGGCGCCCAGCAGCATCGCGGTGTGCCCGTCATGCCCGCAGGCATGCATCCGGCCCGGAATCTCGGAGGCCCAATCCGCGCCCGACTCCTCGTGGATCGGCAGCGCGTCCATGTCCGCGCGCAGGCCGATCGTCGGCCCCGGCCCGCGGCCCTCGATCACGGCCACGATGCCGGAGGTCGCGATCCCCTCGTGCAGCTCGTCCACCCCGAAGCCGCGCAGCTTCTCGGCGACGAAGGCGGCCGTGCCGTGGCAGTCGAACCGCAGCTCCGGCCGGCGGTGCAGGGCGCGCCGCCACTCGGTCATGTCGGCCTCCATCGCGGCGATCGAGTTGACGACGGGCATGGGCGCACCTCCTGTTGCCCCATCCTCGCCCGAAGGGACGCGCCCCGCAATGGACCCGATCCATGAGACCCCCGACGACCTGACCCGCCTCGTGGAGATCCTGCGCCGCCTGCGCGACCCGGACGCGGGCTGCCCCTGGGACGTCGAGCAGGACTTCGACACCATCGCCCCCTACACGATCGAGGAGGCGCACGAGGTCGCCGACGCCATCGCCCGCCGCGCCTGGGACGAGCTGCCCGGCGAGCTCGGCGACCTGCTCCTCCAGGTGGTCTACCACGCGCGCATGGCCGAGGAGGCGGGCCGCTTCGCCCTCCCGGACGTGATCCGCGCCGCCAACGCCAAGATGATCGCCCGCCACCCCCACGTCTTCGCCGGCGAGAGCCGCGACAAGTCGGCCGCCCGGCAATCCGAGGACTGGGAGGCCGCCAAGGCCGCCGAGCGGCGCGGCGGCGCGATGGCCGGCATCGCGCTCGGCCTCCCCGCCCTCATGCGCGCGCAGAAGATCGGGCGCCGCGCCGCGCGCGCCGGCTTCGACTGGCAGGACGCGAAAGGCGTGCTGGACAAGGTCGTGGAGGAGGCGCGCGAGGTCGAGGGCGCCGCCACCGAGGCCGAGCGCGCCGAGGAGATGGGCGACCTCCTCTTCACCCTCGTCCAGCACGCCCGCCACATGGGCATCGACGCCGAGGAGGCGTTGCGCGCCGCCAACGCCAAGTTCCTGCGCAGGTTCTCGGCGATGGAGGCCGAGGGCCCGCTCCCCGAGGGCATGGCCGCGCTCGAGGCCGCCTGGTCCCGCGCCAAGGCCGCCGAGCGGGGCGCCTGACCCCCGCCCCGCGCAGCGGCGCCGAATTGCCGGAGGCAAGAGGCCACGCCCAACCGCCATGGGCGCCGGCAGGCGCCGGAGGCGGGCGGGAGCGCCCCCTAGCCCGAGAGCGGCATCCGCCGCTCGGCGATCCCGGCCCACCAGGAGGCGCCGGCCGGGATCGCCTCGTCGTCGAAATCGTATTTCGGGTGGTGCACCGGCGCCGTGTTCCCGTTGCCCACCAGGATGTAGGCCCCCGGCCGCTCCTCGAGCATGAAGGCGAAGTCCTCTCCGCCCATCACCAACGGCGCGTCCTCGCACGCGCCCGAGACCTCGCGCGCGACCTGCGCCGCGAACGCGGTCTGGTCCTGGTGGTTCACCATCACCGGGTAGCCGCGGTGGTAGCCGAGCTCGACCTCCGCCCCGAACGTCGCGCCGACGCCGGCGCAGATCGCCCTGATCCGCGCCTCCGCCATCTCGCGGATGCCGGCGTCCATCGTCCGGATCGTGCCCTTCAGGCGCACGCTCGCCGGGATCACGTTGAACGCCTTGGACGAGCTCTCCACGCTGGTGACGCTGACGACGATCTCCTTCACCGGGTCCGAGTTGCGCGACACGACCGACTGCAGCGCGACGACCAGGTGCGCGGCCACCAGCGTCGAATCGACCGTCTCCTGCGGCTTGGCCGCGTGCCCGCCGCGCCCCACCACCTTGATGTCCATCGTGTCCGTCGCCGCGAAGAAGGCGCCGGGGCGGATCGCGAAGCTGCCCACGGGCCGGCCGGGCCAGTTGTGCATCCCGTACACCTCCGTGATGCCGAAGCGCTCCATCATCCCGTCCTCGCACATCTCGCGCCCGCCGGCGCCGCCCTCCTCGGCGGGCTGGAAGATGACGGCGACGGTGCCGGCGAAGTTCCGCGTCTCCGCCAGGTACTTCGCCGCGCCCAGGAGCATCGCGGTGTGCCCGTCATGCCCGCAGGCGTGCATCGCGCCGGGCGTCGCGCTGGCCCATTGCGCCCCCGTCTCCTCGTGGATCGGCAGCGCGTCCATGTCGGCGCGCAGGCCCACGGTCATCTCGCCCGCCTCGCGCCCGCGGATGATCCCGACCACGCCGGTGCGGCCCAGCCCCTCGACCACCTCGTCGCAGCCGAACTCGCGCAGCTTCTCCGCGACGATCCCGCTGGTGCGGTGGGTCTCGTAGAGGATCTCGGGGTGGCGGTGCAGGTCGCGTCGCCACTCGGCGATCTCGGGCTGCATCTCGGCGAAGCGGTTCACGATCGGCATGGCGGGGTCCTCCTGGGGGCGCCGCCGAGAGTGGCCGCGCCGGCGGCCGCGTCAAGCCTCCCCCCGGCCCGCCGCAAGCCGTGCGGCGAGGACGCTCGCCCGCCCCGGCCTGCCGCGATAACGGGCGCCGCGAGGCCCAGTCTCCTGGCGACCTTGCGAGGCATCGCGAACCTGTTACGCTCTCGTGCATGCCGCGGGGCGGGTCCTTCGGGGGCCCGCGTCGGCGGCACGGCGCAGGACGGGGGACGTTGATGCCCAAGGGCACCGATGCGGCGGAGGCGCGCCGCGCTTGGCCGCGAGCCTCCCTCCCGAGGCGACCGGCGACGCGCCGCCGCGTCCCCGCGCCGCCCGTCACCCGCCCAGTCACCGGCGAGGGTCCCGAACGAGGACGCCGCCGCACGATCCAACGAGGAGAGAACCTATGACTATCAAGGCAGCCCTGATGGGCGCCGCGGCCACGAGCGCCGCCCTCACCGGCATGGCGTTCGCCGACGCCCACGAGGGCGAGCGCGGGCGCGACGGCGAGCTCAAGATCATCTACTGGCAGGCGCCCTCGACCCTGAACACCTACCTCTCCGGCGGCACCAAGGAGGTCGAATCGGCCTCGCTCGTGATCGAGCCGCTGGCCCGCTACGACGACAACGGCGAGATCGTGCCCTGGCTGGTGGACGAGATCCCCTCGGTCGAGAACGGCGGCATCTCCGAGGACCTGACCTCGATCACCTGGACGCTGTCCGAGGGCCTCGAATGGTCCGACGGCACGCCCGTCACCTCCGAGGACGTGCGCTTCACCTGGCAGTATTGCACCGATCCCGAGGGCGGCTGCGCCCAACTGGGCTACTTCGACGGCGTGTCGGACGTGGTCGCGGTGGACGAGCGCACCGTGCGCGTCGAGTTCGCGAACCCCAAACCCTTCCCCTACACCGCCTTCGTCGGCTCGGAGAGCCCGATCATCCAGGCCGCCCAGTTCGCCGACTGCCTCGGCGCCCGCGCGCCCGAATGCACGGACGCCAATTTCGGCCCGATCGGAACGGGACCCTTCGTGGTCACCGACTTCCGGCCCAACGACGTGATCCAGTACGAGGCGAACGAGAACTTCCGCGAGGCCGGCAAGCCCGCCTTCGCGAGCGTGACGTTCAAGGGGGGCGGCGACGCCGCCGCGGCCGCCCGCTCGGTCCTGGAGACGGGCGAGTTCGACTACGCCTGGAACCTTCAGCTTGCGCCCGAGATCCTCGACGACATGGCGTCGGCCGGTAATGGCCAGGTCGTGACCGCCTTCGGCACCTCGGTCGAGCGGCTCCACCTCAACCAGACCGACCCGTCGGCCGATCTGGGCGACGAGCGCGCCACGATGGCGCATCCGCACCCGTTCCTGACCGATCCGACGGTCGGGCCAGGCCCTCTCGATGGCCATCGACCGCGAGCTGATCGACGAGATCGGCTACGGCGCCGCCGGCCAGCCCACCTGCAACGTCCTGCCCGCCCCCGAGGCCTACGCCTCAACCGCCAATGACGGCTGCATGACCGTCGACGTCGAGGGCGCGAAGGCGCTCCTGGAGGAGGCCGGCTGGACCGACGAGGACGGCGACGGCGTGCGCGAGAAGGACGGCATGCGCCTCTCGGTGCTGTTCCAGACCTCGACCAACGCGGTCCGGCAGGACGCGCAGGCGATCATCAAGCAGGCCTGGGAGGAGATCGGCGTCGAGACCGAGCTCCGCAACATCGACGCGTCGGTGTTCTTCGGCGGCGATCCGGGCTCCCCGGACACGTTCCAGAAGTTCTTCGCCGACATCGAGATGTACACGAACAACTTCGCCGGCGTGGACCCCGAGGCCTACATGGCCAACTGGCGCTGCGCCGACATCCCCAGCCCCGAGACCCAGTGGCAGGGCAACAACGTCCAGCGGTTCTGCTCGGAGGAGTACGACGCGCTCGTCGACGAGATGAGCACGACCGTGGCCCTCGAGGAGCGCGGCCGGATCGCCAAGGAGATGAACGACATGCTCATGCAGAGCTACTCGATCATCCCGCTCATTCACCGCGGCTCGCCTTCGGCCCACGCCAACTCCCTCGGCGGGATCGCGATGTCCGACTGGGACAGCGAGATCTGGAACATCAAGGACTGGTACCGCATCGGCGAATGATGCGTCCCTGACCTCGCCGGGGGCGGCCCGCCCGCCCCCGGACCCCCGACGTGGGCCGCCCGCCCCGGCGGCCGCCGCGCGAAGGCCCGCCCATGATCGTCTTCACCATCCGCCGGCTGATCCTCGCGGTGCCGACGCTGATCCTCATCAGCTTCGCGATCTTCATGCTGCTGGAGCTCGCCCCCGGCGATCCCACGGCCTCCCTGCCCCTCACGATCTCCCCCGAGGTGCGCGAGCAGATCCGGCAGGCGCTCGGCCTCGGCGAAGGTCCCTTCGTGCGCTACTGGAAGTGGCTGGTGCAGATCATGTGGGTCGAGCCCCGCGTGATGATCGACGCGCTGACCGCGGACAGCGCCCTCTTCGGCTGGCTCCCCGACACCGACTTCTACCGCGGAACCCAGCGCGTCATCTCGTGGCAGACGCGCTCCCCGGTCATGGACATCGTCGTCCAGCGCCTGCCGCAGACGCTCTGGGTCGTCGGCCTCAGCTACGTGGTCGGGGTGCTGATCGCCCTGCCGATCGGCATCATCAGCGCCTACCGCCAGTACTCGGTCTTCGACAACGTCGGCACGTTCGTCTCGATGATCGGCTTCTCGGTGCCCCCGTTCCTGTCAGGCGTGCTGGTGATCATCGTCTTCTCGGTCTGGCTCGGCTGGCTGCCCTCGATCTACGACACCACCCACGTCGTGCGGGACTGGGACAGCTTCGTCGTCCAATTCAAGCAGATGGTCATGCCGGTCATGGTCCTCGCGCTGCAGACCACCGCGCAGATCAGCCGCTTCATGCGCGCCTCCATGCTCGACAACCTCGGGCAGGACTACGTGCGGACCGCCAGGGCCAAAGGCCTGAGCGAGTCGACGGTCGTGCTGGTCCACGTGCTGCGCAACTCCCTCATCCCGGTCGTCACGGTGATCGCCATCGGCATCCCGGCGATCTTCGGCGGCGCCATCATCACCGAGCAGATCTTCAAGGTGAACGGCATCGGGCAGCTCTTCATCACCGCGCTGCAGGCGAACGACCTGCCCATGGTCCTGACGGTCGCGTTCTTCTTCGCGGTGCTGATCGTGACCTTCAACCTCATCGCCGACATCCTCTACGGCGTGCTCGACCCGAGGATCCGCTATGACTGACGCGCGGACCGAGACCGTGGCCACCGGCGCCGTCACCCCGACCGAGGTCGACCTCGTCCCCATGGACGTGCCCACAGCCTCGCAATGGCGCGACGTCTGGCGGCAGTTCCGCTCCCATCGCGGCGCGATGTTCGGCGCGGTGGTGTTCGGCACGATCCTCCTCGCCGTGCTGATCGGCCCGTTCCTCTGGCCGCTCGATCCGACCTATCTCGACATCCGCGCCCGCAACCAGGGGCCGAGCTGGGCGCACCCGCTGGGCACCGACCAGCTCGGCCGCGATCTCCTGGCGCGGATGATGGCGGGGGGGCGCGTCTCGATGGCGGTCGGCGTCTCGGCGATGGGGCTGGCCCTGGTGCTGGGCACGGCGATCGGGGTCGCGGCGGGCTATTTCCGCTGGCTCGACGGGCTGCTGATGCGCTTCACCGACCTCTTCCTCGCGCTGCCGCTCCTGCCGCTCCTCCTCGTCATGGTCCTCCTCTTCCGCGAGCCGCTGAGCGCCTCGTTCGGGCCGGAGACGGGCATCTTCATCCTCATCGTCTCCGGCATCGGGATCACCTCCTGGATGCCGACCGCCCGGATCGTCCGGAGCGACGTGCTGGCCATCAAGGAGCGGGAGTTCATCCTGGCCGCCCGCGCGGCGGGCACCCGGCCCATGGGCATGATCGGCCGCCACATCCTGCCCAACGTCCTCTCCCCGATCATGGTCTCGGCCACGCTCGGCATCGCGTCCGCCATCATCACCGAGAGCGCGCTGAGCTTCCTCGGCCTGGGCTTCCCGCCCGACTTCCCGACCTGGGGCCGCCTCCTCTTCGACGGGCTCGACTACATCCAGCAATATCCCGAGCGCGTCCTCTGGCCGGGCCTGGGCATCTCGCTCACGGTGCTCTCGGTGAACTACGTCGGCGACGGCCTGCGCGACGCGCTCGATCCGCGCATCCGGGGGCGCTGACGGAACCGGGCGCGCCGGGCCCCGTTCCCTCCCCTCGCCGGAGGAGCCCATGGCCGCGAAGACCCGTCGCCTGACCGAAGGGCCCGTCTGGCGCGCCCTCGCCGCGATGTCCGCGCCGATGACGCTCGGCATCCTCGCCGTCCTGTCGGTCGGCCTGGTGGACGCCTACTTCCTGAGCCAGATCGGGGAGACCGAGCTCGCCGCCATCGGCTTCGTCTACCCGGTGACCACCGCCGTGACCTCCCTCTCCATCGGCCTGAGCGCCGGCGCCAACGCCGCCCTGTCCCAGTCCATCGGGCGCGACGACGACGGCGCCGTCACCACGCGCAAGGGCCTGCACGCCGTCGGCCTCGCCACGATCCTCTCTGTCCTCGTCGCCCTCGCCTTCTGGCTCGGCGACGGCGCGCTCTTCGCCGCCCTGGGCGCGAGCGGCGCCACCGCCGAGGCCGTCGCCGCCTATAGCGGCATCTGGGCGTGGTCCTTCCCGTTCCTCGTCGCGATGATGGTCGTCAACGCGGTCTTCCGCGCGCACGGCGCGTCCGGCACGGCGGCGGGGATCATGGTCCTCGCCGCGGCGGTGAACATAGGGCTCGATCCGCTCCTGATCTTCGGCTGGGGCCCGGTCCCGGCGCTCGAGATGGCCGGCGCGGCCTGGGCGACCCTGGCGGGCCGCGTCGCCGCCCTGGCGCTCGCGCTCGCGCTCGCCTGGCGCCGCGGTCTCCTGGAGAGCTGCACCGCGCCGCTGAAGGATCTCGCCGCCAGCGTGCGGGAGATCGCCTCCGTCGGCGCGCCGGCCGCCTTCTCCAACGCCATCGCCCCCGCGGGCATGGCCGCCGTGACGGCCGCCGTCGCCACGCTGGGCGACACCGCCGTCGCGGGCTTCGGCGCCGCGAGCCGGGTGCAGTCCCTGATCCTGGTGCCGATGCTCGCCCTCTCCGCCGGGATCGGTCCCGTGGTGGGCCAGAACTGGGGCGCCGGGGAGGAAGGGCGCGCGCGCTCGGCCTTGCGGCTGTCCTGGATCGCCTGCGCCGCCTACGGCCTCGCCGCGGCCCTCGCGGTGACGCTCCTGGCGGGGCCCATCGCCGGCCTCCTCGCCTCCGGCGAGGCGGACGCTGCCTATGCCGCACAATACCTGCGCTGGGTGAGCTGGTCGCTCGTCGGCTACGGGGTGCTCGTCGTGACCAACGCCGCGATGAACGCCCGCTCCAAGGCGCTCCATTCGATGGTCCTCGGCGGGGTCCGCGTGTTCGCGCTCTATCTGCCCCTCGCCTGGGCCGGGGTCGCGCTCTTCGGCTATCCCGGCATCCTGGGCGCGGCGCTCGCGGCGAACCTGGTGCCGATCTGGCTCGCCGCCATCGCCGCGCGCCGCACCGGCCTCCTGCCCACGGAGGCCGCGCCCATCGCCGGCCCGGCCCGCCGCCTGCCCGGGACCGCCTAGCCCGCCTGCGCCCGGTACCAGTCGACGAACCGGGCGACGCCCTCCTCCACCGGCGTGGAGGGCACGTATCCCGTCAACGCCCGCAAGAGGCGCACGTCCGCCCAGGTCGCCGGCACCTCGCCCGCCTGGATCGGGATCGACCGCCGCCGCGCCGCGCATCCGGTCGCGGCCTCGATCGCGGCGATGAAGCGCGACAGCTCCACCGGGCTCGCGTTGCCGATATTGGCCACCCGGAACGGCGCCACGGGGCTCAGGCTGTCGAACGGGCCGGCGGGCGCGGCGGGGTCCGGCACGCAGGACGACAGCCGCCAGACCGCCTCCACCAGGTCCTCGACATAGGTGAAGTCCCGGCGCATCCGGCCGTGGTTGTGGACGTCGATCTCCTCGCCCGCCAGGATCGCGCGGGTGAACTTGTAGAGCGCCATGTCCGGCCGCCCCCAGGGCCCGTAGACCGTGAAGAACCGGAACATCGTCACCGGCAGCCCGTAGAGATGCGCGTAGCTGTGGGCCATGTCCTCGCCGGCCTTCTTGGTGGCCGCGTAGAAGCTGAGCTGCCGGTCGGCCGGGCCTGTCTCCGCATAGGGCAGCGCCTCGCTGGCGCCGTAGACCGAGGAGGTCGACGCCATCAAGAGGTGCCGCGGCGGATTGAGGCGCGCGGCCTCCAGGAGCTCGAAGACGCCCGTGACGTTCGCCTCGAGATAGGCGCGGGGGTCGATCAGCGAATGGCGCACCCCGGCCTGCCCCGCCAGGTGGAACACGAGGGCCGGGCGATGCTCGGCGAAGAGGCCGGCGAGCGTGCCGGGCGCCTCGACGCGCCCGCGCACGGCGCGGAAGTCCGGACCGGCCAGCGCGCCCTGCCGCCGCTCCTTCAACCCGGGGTCGTAGTAGTCGTTGAAGCTGTCGAGCCCGACGACGCGCCAGCCCTCGGCGAGCAGGCGGCGCGCGACCCAGAAGCCGATGAAGCCGGCCGAGCCGGTGACGAGCGCCGTGCCCCGCGCGCCGGTGGATGTGCCTTGGGCGCCGGTCATCGCGCCGTCCTGTGGGCGCGGGCCGGCGGCGTCAAGCGGCCCTTCCCTACTCCGCCGCCCGGCGCAGCCGGCGCACCATCCACCACACGAGGAGCAGCACGATCGGCGTCGCGATCGCGGTGAACCAGGTCTTGCCCATGCCGGCCTCCGCGGCGACCGGACCCAGTGCGTAGGCCACCAGGTTTACCGCGTAATAGCTGATCGCCACGACGGAGAGCCCCTCCACCGTGCGCTGCAGGCGAAGCTGCAGGTCCGCGCGCCGGTCCATGGATTCCAGGAGATCGCGGTTCTGCGCGCTGCGCTCCACGTCGACCCGCGTGCGCAGGAGCTCGCCGGCCCGCATCGCGCGCTCGGCCATCGCCTCCATCCGACGCTGGGTGGCCTTGACCGTCCGCATGGCCGGGTCGAACCGCCGCGTCATGAACTCGGTGAAGGTCTGCCGCCCGCCGAAGCGCCGCTCGCGCAGGACCTCGATCCGCTGGGTCACGATCGCCTCGTAGGCGCGGGTCGCCCCGAAGCGGAAGGAGGTGCGCGCGAGCAGCGCCTCGAGCTCGGCCGAGGTCTCCAGGAGGGCGCGCAGCGTGTCGTCCGCGCTCTCGCCGTCGCCCCGCATGTCCGACATCAGGCGCGTCAGATCGGAGTCGAGCGCCGCGAGCCGCCCGCCGTGCTTGCGCACCCGCGCGAGGCCGAGCATCGACATCGACTTGTAGGTCTCGATCTCGCACAGGCGTTGCACCACGCGCCCGACGCGCCGGTCGCCGGTCTCGGGTCGGGGGAAGACGGCGAATCGCATGTGCCCGGCCGGATCGATCCGGAAGTCGCCGGCGACCACCAGGTCGTCGTCGAGCACCCGGCTCACCGCGAGGCTCTCGGGCACGAACCACTCGCCCAGCCGCTCGGCGATCGCGTCCTCGCCCGGCCAGGGCTCCACCCGCACCAGGACCGAGGTGATCCGCACGCCGGGCGCGTCGGCCAGCCACTTCTCGGGGAACACGCCGAACGTCGCGCCGCCG
This sequence comes from uncultured Alphaproteobacteria bacterium, assembly GCA_963833115.1. Taxonomy (GTDB): domain Bacteria; phylum Pseudomonadota; class Alphaproteobacteria; order Rhodobacterales; family Rhodobacteraceae; genus Hasllibacter. The sequence goes on from CAWHWS010000002.1 coordinate 2,500,797, forward strand.
AACGGCCTGTCGCCGAGTCCGTCCGCCATCAGGGTGTAGGTGACGAACTCGGTGTGGCTCTCCCATTTGAGCTCGTGCTTGCCGAGCCGGCCGAACCAGTGCGTCGCCCCCGGCGGCGGGTGCGGCGCGCCGTAGCGGTCGAGGAGCGCGTGCAGGTGCGCGATATCCGCGCCCCGGTCGCGCTGGGCGGCGTCCTCCGGGCGTTTGATCGCCAGGTAGGCCGCGTGGCACGGGGCGTGCAGCGCCGGGAACGGCCGCGCGTGCAGCTCGTTGGCGAGCGCGTAGCGCAGCTCGTGATCGGCGATGCTCATGGGGGCGGACCCTAGCGGCCCCGCCCCCCCCGTCCAGTGGCGTCGGGCGAGATCAGAGCGCGACCACGTCCAGCGGGGGGAACCCGTTGAACCCGACCGAGGAGTAGCTCGACGTGTAGGCGCCGCAATTGCGGATCGTGATCCGGTCGCCCGAGCGCAGCGCCATCGGCAGCATCATCGGGCGCCGCTCGTAGAGCACGTCGGCGCTGTCGCAGGACGGGCCGGCCATGATGCACGGACCCGTCGCGCCGCCGTCGTGCGGGGTCGCGAACTGGTAGCGGATCGCCTCGTCGATGGTCTCCGCCAGGCCCGAGAACTTGCCGATGTCGAGATAGACCCAGCGGTGCAGGTCCATGTCGGACTTCCGCGAGACCAGGACCACCTCGGCCGCGATCGCGCCGGCGTCCGCCACGAGGCCCCGGCCCGGCTCGGCCATCACCGTCTCCACGTCGCCGAACCGCTCGGCGACCAGGGCGGCCACCGCGGCGGCGTAGTCGGTCGGGTGCTCGACCGGCTCGCCGTAGAAGGCGGGAAAGCCGCCGCCGATGTTCAGGAGGCGCAGGTCGTGCCCGGCGCCGCGGGCATCGTGCCAGACGGCCGCCATCTCGGTCAGGGTGGCCGCCCACATCGCCGCGCGGCGCGTCTGGCTGCCCACGTGGAAGCTGATCCCCACCGGGTCGAGGCCGAGCGCGGCCGCCTGCGCCAGGAGCGCCGGCACCATGCCCGCGTCGCAGCCGAACTTGCGGCTGAGGGGCCAGTCGGCCTCCGAATTGGTGACGATCACGCGCACGTAGACGCGCGCGCCCGGCGCATGGGCCGCGACCTTGGCGATCTCCTCGGCGCTGTCCACGGCGAAGAGGTCGACGCCGACGGAATGCGCGAAGGCGATGTCGGACGCCTTCTTGATCGTGTTGCCGAAGCTGATGTCGCGCGCCGCCGCGCCCTGCGACAGGCAGAGCTCGATCTCGCCGCGAGAGGCCGCGTCGAAGGAGGAGCCGCAGGCGACCAGCGTCTCGATCACCGCGCGCTCGGGGTTCGCCTTCACCGCGTAGTGGATGCGCATGTCGCCCAGGCCGGCGTGCAGGGCGCGGTAGTTCTCGGCCACGCGGGCGGTGTCGATCACCAGGGTCGGCCGGTCGAACACGTGGTCTGCGATGTAGCCTTCGGCGCGCGACAGACGCGGGCCGACGGCGACGGGCTCGCCCACGAGGGCGAGGGCGAGGGGGTGCATCGTCATTTGGGTCATCTCCGTCAGACCCGGCCAAATCTATGACCGCTCAGTTCCAAGGGAGACGCTTGCCGTCGCTGCATGAGCGGGGGCCGGGAGGCTGGCCAGAGGCGCGTGCGTGGGCGTCTTGGGGGGCATGTGCACGTGCGCGGCGCCGGGCACAATTGCAAAGCGCGCGCGCCGCTACGGCGCCCCGCGCATGGCTCCCTCAGTCGAGGTCGGCGGCCGAATGGCGCTCCGTCACGCCGCCCTCGTCCGCGGCATGGGGGCGGTTCACCTTGCGCCCGCGGATCACGGCCGGGCGGGCGTCGATCTCCTGCGCCCAGCGGCGGACATGGGCGTACTCGTGCACCGACAGGAACTCGGCCGCGTCATAGGCCCTGCCGAGCACGACGGCCCCGTACCAGGGCCAGGTCGCCATGTCGGCGATCGTGTACTCGTCCCCCGACAGGAACCGCCGGTCCGCGAGGGTGCGGTCGAGCACGTCGAGCTGGCGCTTGGCCTCCATCGCGAACCGGTTGATCGGGTATTCCTGCGCGAACGGCGCGTAGGCGTAGAAATGCCCGAACCCCCCGCCGAGATAGGGCGCCGACCCCTGCAGCCAGAACAGCCAGTTGAGGGCCTCCGTCCGCTCGCCCTGGGGCAGGAACGCGCCCCCGAACTTCTCCGACAGATAGAGGAGGATCGCGCCGCTCTCGAAGACCCGGGCGCCCGTGTCCCGGTCCAGCAGCGCCGGGATCTTCGAGTTCGGGTTGATCTCGACGAAGCCCGAGCCGAACTGCGCCCCCTCCCCGATGTCGATGAGCCAGGCATCGTACTCGGCGGCGTGCCCCTGGGCCAGCAGCTCCTCGAGCAGGATCGTCACCTTCTGCCCGTTGGGCGTGCCGAGCGAGTGGAGCTGCAGCGCGTGCGCGCCCACGGGCAGCTCGGCGTCGTGCGTCGGGCCGGCGACGGCGCGGTTCGTGCCGCCCCACTTGCCGCCCTCCCCCGTGCTCGGCGTCCAGACCTTGGGCGGCGCGTAGTCGTCAGGCATGGGTCTCTCCGGGGTGCGGCATCAGGACAATCGGGTGAGCAGCGCATCCACCGACGCCTTGGCGTCGCCGTAGAACATGCGCGTGTTCTCCTTGTAGAAGAGCGGGTTCTCGATCCCCGAATACCCCGTCCCCTGCCCGCGCTTGGAGACGAACACCTCCTTGGCGCGCCAGACCTCCAGCACCGGCATGCCGGCGATGGGGCTGTTCGGATCGTCCTGCGCGGCCGGGTTCACGATGTCGTTCGAGCCGATGACGATCACCACGTCGGTGGACGGAAAGTCGTCGTTGATCTCGTCCATCTCCAGCACGATGTCGTAGGGGACCTTCGCCTCCGCCAACAGCACGTTCATGTGCCCCGGCAGGCGCCCGGCGACCGGGTGGATCGCGAAGCGCACCGTCTTGCCCTTCGCCCGCAGCCGCTTGGTCAGCTCGCTGACCGATTGCTGCGCCTGCGCCACCGCCATGCCGTAGCCCGGCACGATCACCACGCTGTCCGCGTCCTCAAGCGCCGCCGCGACCCCGTCGGCGTCGATGGCGACCTGCTCGCCCTCGACCTCCATCGCCGGGCCCGTGGTGCCGCCCCAGCCGCCCAGGATCACGCTCACGAACGACCGGTTCATCGCGCGGCACATGATGTAGCTCAGGATCGCGCCCGAGGATCCGACCAGCGCGCCCGTCACGATCAGCAGGTCGTTGCCCAGCGTGAAGCCGATCGCCGCGGCCGCCCAGCCCGAGTAGCTGTTGAGCATCGACACGACCACGGGCATGTCCGCCCCGCCGATCCCCATGATCAGGTGGTAGCCGATGAACCCCGCGATGATCGCCGTCAGGATCATCGTCCAGATGCCCGCCCCGAACATGTAGAGGATCAGGAGCAGCACGCAGAGCGCCGCCGCCCCGGCGTTGAGCATGTGCCCCCCCGGAAGCTGCGTCGGCTTGCCGTCCACGCGCCCCGCCAGCTTGCCGAAGGCGATGACCGATCCGGTGAACGTCACGGCGCCGATGAACACGCCCAGGAACACCTCGACCCGCAGGATGCCGATCTCGGCCCCCGTCTTGGCGAAGAGCGTGCGCTCGAAGCCGGTCATGTCCAGCATCACCAGCGAGGTCGCGTCCGCCACGTCGGCCGGCGCCGTCAGGGCGAGCCCCTCGAGCATCTCGCGCAGCGCCAGCATCTCGCTCAGGACCATGTCCGCGTTGAGCCCGATGAACACCGCCGCCAGCCCGACGAAGCTGTGCAGCGCGGCGACGAGCTGCGGCATCTCGGTCATCTGCACCCGCTGCGCCACGACCAGGCCGGCGGCCGCCCCCAGCCCGATCATCAGGAGCGAGACGAGGAGCGGCACCGGCCCCGACAGCGCCGGACCGACCAGCGTGGCCAGCACCGCCAGCGCCATGCCGACGATGCCGTACCAGATCGCGCGCTTGGCCTTCTCCTGGTTGGAGAGGCCCCCGAGCGCGAGGATGAAGAGGACGGCGGCGACCACGTAGGCCGCCGAGGACAGGCCGATCATCGTGCTCACCTCAGGATTTCTCGAACATGGCGAGCATCCGCCGCGTGACGAGGAACCCCCCCACGATGTTGATGCTCGCGATCAGGACCGACACGGCCGCCAGCACGCCGACCACCCAGCCGCCCGAGCCGAGCTGCAGGAGCGCGCCCAGGATCACGATGCCGGAGATCGCGTTCGTCACCGCCATGAGCGGCGTGTGCAGCGAGTGCGACACGCCCCAGATCACCTGGAACCCGACGAAGCAGGCCAGCACGAAGACGATGAAGTGCTGCATGAAGCTCGCCGGCGCCACGAGCCCGATCAGCAGCACCACCGCCGCGCCGACCCCCAGCACCGTGAACTGCTGCCTTGTGGCGGCCCGGAACTCGGACGTCTCGCGCTCCCGGCGCGCCTCCGCGCTCTCGACGGGGGCCTTCGCCTTCGGCTTCGCCGCGATCGCCTTGGTCTTGGGCGGCGGCGGCGGCCAGGTGATCTGCCCCCCGTGCGCGACCGTCGCGCCGCGGATCACGTCGTCCTCCATGTCGTGGACGATGGCGCCGTCCTTCTTCGGCGTCAGGTCCGTCAGCATGTGGCGGATGTTGTTGGCGTAGAGCGTGCTCGCCTGCGTCGCCATGCGGCTGGCGTAGTCGGTGTAGCCCACGATGGTGACGCCGTGCGCCTCCACGATCTCGCCCCGCTCCGTGAGCTCGCAATTGCCGCCGTTGGGCGCCGCGAGGTCCACGATCACCGAGCCGGGCTTCATCGCGCGCACCATGTCCTCGGTCCAGAGCACCGGCGCGGGCCGGTTCGGGATGAGGGCCGTGGTGATGACGATGTCCATCTCGGGGGCCAGCGCGCGGAACTTGGCGAGCTGCGCCTCGCGGAACTCGGGGGAGGACGGGGCCGCGTAGCCGCCCGTCTCCGCGCCGTCCTGGCCGCCGGACGAGTCCGCGAAGTCGAGATAGACAAACTCCGCGCCCATGCTCTCGATCTGCTCGGCGACCTCGGGGCGCACGTCGAACGCGTAGACGATCGCGCCCAGCGACGTCGCCGTGCCGATCGCCGCCAGCCCCGCGACCCCCGCGCCCACCACCAGGACCTTGGCGGGGGGCACCTTGCCCGCCGCCGTCACCTGCCCGGTGAAGAAGCGCCCGAAATGCTGGCCCGCCTCGATCACGGCGCGGTAGCCCGCGATGTTCGCCATCGAGCTGAGCGCGTCCATCTTCTGCGCGCGGGAGATGCGGGGCACCATCTCCATCGCCACGATCGTGGCGTCCGCCTCCGCCGCGGCCGCCATCGCGGCGTTGTCCTCGGACGGCCCGACGAAGGAGATCAGCGTCTTGCCCGCCGTGAGGCGCGCGCTCTCGGCCTCGGTGGGCTTGTTGACCTTCACGATCACGTCCGCCTCGGACCACAGGGCCTCCGCGTCCGCCACCACGCGCGCGCCCGCCGCCTCGTAGGCGGCGTCCGCGAAGCCCGCGCTCTCCCCGGCGCCGGTCTCGATCAGGCAGTCATGGCCGAGCTTGGCGATCGCGGCCGCGCTCTCGGGGGTCATGGCGACGCGGCGCTCGCCGGGCGCGATCTCATTGGGGGCGCCGATCTTCATGCGCGGGACTCCTGATGACAGCGCCCGCGTCCGGGCCGCCCCGATGCCTAAGCGGGCCGCCCCCCGCCCGCAAGAACGTATGCCCCGGGCCCGACTGTTGCCCCCGCGCCACGCAACCGGCCTTCCGGAGGCGCCGGCCGTCGGGTGACATGTGGCCATCGCGTCACGCCGGCTATCTGCTCGATCCATGACCGATTTCGCCGCCACGCGCGCCCTCTTCCACCTGCCGGGCGGGATCGCCTATCTCGACGGCAACTCCCTGGGGCCGCTGCCCCTCGCGGTGCCCGCCCGCCTCGCCGCCATGGTGGAGGGGGACTGGAAGGACCGCCTCATCGGCGGCTGGAACGCCGGCTGGGACGGCGCCGGCTGGATGGCCGCGCCGACCGCCCTCGGCGACCGGATCGGCGCCCTCGTCGGGGCGCCCGCCGGCAGCACGGTCCTGGGCGACACGCTCTCGATCAAGGTCTACCAGGCGCTGGCCGCCGCCCTCGACATGCGCGAGGGCCGCCGCGTGATCCTGAGCTGCACCGGCAACTTCCCCTCCGATCTCTACATGGCGCAAGGCCTCGCCCGCAGCCTCGGGCGCGGCCACGAGCTGCGCGTCGTCGCCCCCGAGGACGTGGCCGGCGCGATCACGGAGGAGGTCGCCGTCCTCATGCTGACCGAGGTCGACTACCGCACCGGCCGCCTGCACGACATGGCCGCCCTCACCGCCCGCGCGCACGAGGCCGGCGCCCTGACCGTCTGGGATCTCGCCCATTCCGCCGGCGCCATCCCCATCGACCTGACGGCAACGAGGGCCGATTTCGCGGTCGGCTGCACCTACAAGTACCTCAACGGCGGCCCCGGCGCGCCGGCCTTCATCCACGTCGCCCCCCGCCACGCCGAGGCGGCGCAGCCCGCGCTCCAGGGCTGGCTCGGCCACGCCGCGCCCTTCGAGTTCGACCCGGACTACCGCCCCGGCCCCGGCATCGAGCGCATGCGCGTCGGCACGCCGGCCATGCTCCAGCTCGCCGCGCTCGACGCCGCGCTCGATGCCTTCGACATGGCCACCATGGACGACATCCGCGCCCGGCAGATCGCCTTGTCCGAGCGCTTCGTCGCCGCGGTGGAGGCGTCCACCGACCTCCCCCTCGCCTCCCCGCGCGATCCGCACGCGCGCGGCAGCCAGGTCAGCTTCCGCCACCCGCAGGGCTACGCCGTGATGCAGAACCTCATCGCGGAGGGCGTGGTCGGCGATTTCCGCGCCCCCGACATCCTGCGCTTCGGCATCGCCCCACTCTACAACGGCGAGGAGGACGTGGACCGCGCCGCGGACGTGCTCGCCGCCATCCTGCGCACCGGGAGCTGGGACGATCCGAGATACGCGGCGCGCAAGGCCGTCACGTGACCATCCGGCTCCGCCGCTTCCACGTCGACGACGCCTACCTCACCCGCCGCCTGATGCACGATTCGATCCGCACCGGCGCCACGCGCTACACCCGCGCCCAGCGGGAAGCCTGGTCCCCGACCGCCACGCCCGGCCCGGACTGGCGCGACCGCCTCGCCGACCATGTCACCCTCGTGGCCGAGGACACCCTGCCCGAGATCGACCACCCCGTCGGTTTCGGCACCATGCGCAATGACGGCCGGCTCGACCTCCTGTTCGTCGCGCCGGACCGGATGGGCACGGGCGTCGCCGGCGCGATCCACGACGCCCTCCTCGCGGCCGTCGCCCCGATGCGCCCCGCGCGGCTGACCGTGCGCGCCTCCCTCTACGCCCGGCCCTTCCTCGCCGCGCGCGGCTGGCGCCTTCTGGGCAACGCGGACGTGACCCTCGGCGCCGTCACCCTGCCCGCCTTCGACATGGAGCGCGACCCGCCCCCGCCCGAGACCTGACGCCCGCCGCAGGCGCGCCGATGCCCGCAGGGCGAGGCCCGGCCCAAGCCTCGCAGGCCGCAGGCCGAGAGGGGCGGGAGCGTCAGAGCCGCGCCGCGTAGTCGCTCACCAGCAGGCGCCGCGGCGCCTCGTCCTCCTCGACCTCGGAGAACCGCCCGATCTCGTCGCGGAAGACGTTGTCCGTCTCGTCGTCGTTCACCGTCGAGACCTCGCCGATCAGGACGTCGCCACCCTCGCCCCAGAACGCGTGCCAGTCGCCCGGCCGCAGCGTCACGCTCTCGCCCGGCGCGAGGGTCAGGACCTCGCCCGCCTCGAACCGCCGCGGCGCGCCGTCCACCATCACCTCGCCGCCGGCATCGGGGTCGAACCGGCCCTGCGCGTCCGAGCCGTGGAGCTGCACGGCGAGCCGCGCCCCCGGCGCGTCCACCCCGCGGCAGATGATGTCCTCCACCTTCACCACGTGGGTGTGGGGCGGCGCGAGCTGGTCCCGCCGCGAGATCAGGAGCTTCTCCGCATAGGCCATGCCGCCGCCCGCCTTCAGGTCGCAGAGCCGCCCGTTGCGCGTGGTGAAGAGGAAGAGCCCCGTGCCGTCGAAATCGCCCAGCCCGTAATCGGTGATGTCCCAGCCCATGCGCGCCTCCTTGAGGCGGGTGCCCGGCGCGCGCGCCGCCATCTCCTCCGGCGACCACCACGCGAAGGGCGGCAGCCGGACGGCGTGCCGCTCCAGCATCTCCTCGGCCGCCCGCATGACCTCGTTGATCCGCGATCGCTTCATGTGCCGCTCCCCCGCTTGCCGGCGCACCCTACGCGGCGCGCGGCCGGCGCCTCAAGCGGCGCGGCGCGCCCGTCCGCCCGCCGACCAGTCCCGGCAGGCCGCGCCGAACGCCTCGAAGAGCGGGCGCGAGACCGGATCCTCGTCCGCGCGCCATTCGGGGTGCCATTGCACGCCCAAGGCGAAGCCCGGCGCGCCCTCGACGCGGATCGCCTCCGCCGTGCCGTCGGGCGCGCGCCCCTCGACCACCACGCCGCGCCCCGGCTCGACGATCCCCTGCCCGTGGAGGGAGTTGGTCATCACCACCTCCCCCCCCAGCAGCCCCGCGAACGTCCCCCCCGGGGTCAGGGTCACCTCGTGGCGCAGGGCGAACTTCTCCTCGAGCGTGCCGTCCGGCGGCATGCGGTGATTGTCCCGCCCCGGAAGCTCGCGGATCTCGGGATGGAGCGTGCCGCCCAGCGCCACGTTCATCTCCTGGAACCCCCGGCAGATCGCGAGGAACGGCTGCCCCGCCGCCACCAGCGCCCGGATGAGGGGCAGCGACACCGCGTCCCGGTCCCGGTCGAAGGCGCCGTGCGCGGGGGTCTCGGCCTCGCCGTACTCCTCGGGGTGCACGTTCGGCCGCCCCCCGGTGAAGAGGAACCCGTCGCACGCCGCCATCAGCTCCTCGGTCCCCGCGTAATCCGGCCGCGCCGGCACGATCAGGGGCAGGCAGCCCGCCACCTTGGCGACGGCGCAGGTGTTCATCGTGCCCGCCGCCTGGGCCGGGTACTGATCGTTGATCAGGTAGCTGTTGCCAACGATGCCCACGACGGGCCGCCTCAAGCCGCTCATGTCCTTCGCCCCGCCCCGCGCCGCTCCGATGCCGTAGGCACGCTACGCCCCGCCCCGCCGCCCGTCCATCCGGCAGGGGCGCGCGCGCCCATGTGCGCCTGCGCAGGGCCCGCGATGCGGGCGGCCGCGCGCCCCACGGTCCCGCCGACCGGCAGGAACGCCCCGAGACCGGATCGAGGGGGTGCGCCGGCAGGGCGCGCCGCCCCGCGATCGGACCGCCGCTGGCCGTCGGCCTAGGTGCGGGCCGTCAGGCCGGCGGCTGCGATCCCGGCCGCGCCCGCCTCGGCGTCGTTCTCCGAGCTGTCGCCCGTAACCCCGACCGCCCCGATCGTGGCGCCGTCCCCGCCCGCGACCAGGATCCCGCCCGGCACCGGCACCACCTGGCCGCCGAAGAGCCCGTTCACCGCCTGCATGAAGTAGGCCTGCGCCTCCGCCCGCGCCATCTGCGCGCTGCCCGGCATGCCCAGCATAACCGCCCCGTGCGCCTTGCCGTGCGCGATCGCGAACCGCCCCGGGCTCGCCCCGTCCTCCCGCTCGAAGGCGATCACGTGGCCGCCGGCGTCGAGCACCACGACCGAGAGCGGCTTCAGCCCCATCTCCCGCCCCTTGGCGAGGGTCTCGCGGATCATGGTGCGGGCGGCGTCGAGCGTGATCGTGGTCATGGCGTGTCCTGTCGTTCGGTCTGCGGGGCCGGCGCGGTCGGCGAGCTGACGTCGAGGAGGCCGCCATCCGGATCGCGCAGGATCATCCGGCGCTGGCCGTAGGCGGTGTCGGCGGGCGGGGAGACGATCTCGGCGCCGGTCTCGACGGCGCGGGCATGGGCGGCGTCGCAATCGGCGACGACGACCGTGAGGAGCGTGCCGCCCTGCCCCTCCCGGATCGCGGGCGGGACGGTCTCGTGGTCGCGGGCGAGGAAGCCGAGTTCGACGCCGGCCCCGTCTCCTCCGAGGAGGACGAACCAGTCCGAGGAGAAGCGCCGCTCGAGCCCGAGCAACCGCTCGTAGAAGGCCGCCGTCCGGCCCGCGTCGGCGCACAGGCGGCTCGCCATGACGCGGTCCACGGCCCCGCTCATCCCGCCTTCGCCCGGAGCCGCCACTCGTGCAGCACCGGCTCGGTGTAGCCCGAGGGCTGCTCGCGGCCCTTCATCACCAGGTCGCGCGCGGCGAGGAAGGCGGGGCCGTCATAGGCGGGCGCCATCGGCACGTAGCCCGGCGTGTCGGCGTTCTGCCCGTCCACGACCTTCGCCATACGGCGCAGCCCGTCCTCGGCCTGCGCCTCGGAGATGACCCCGTGGTGCAGCCAGTTCGCCAGCGCCTGCGAGGAGATGCGGCAGGTCGCGCGGTCCTCCATCAGGCCCACGTCGTGGATGTCCGGCACCTTGGAGCAGCCGATGCCCGCGTCCACCCAGCGCACCACGTAGCCCAGGATGCCCTGCGCGTTGTTCTCGATCTCCGCCGTGACCTCCTCGCCGGACAGGTTGCGCCCCTCCATCACCGGGATCGTCAGCAGGTCCGCGAGCGGGGCCCTCGGGCCCGCGGCCGCGATCCCGGCCTGCACCTGCGCCACGTCCACCTCGTGGTAGTGCAGCGCGTGCAGCGTGGCGGCGGTGGGCGAGGGCACCCAGGCGCAGGACGCGCCCGCCTTCGGATGGCCCACCTTCTCGCGCAGCATGTCCGCCATCAGGTCGGGCATCGCCCACATCCCCTTGCCGATCTGCGCCCGCCCGCGCAGCCCGCAGGCGAGCCCGATATCCACGTTCCGGTCCTCGTAGGCGCCGATCCACGCGGTGGACTTCATCTCCCCCTTCGGGACCATCGGCCCCGCCTCCATGGAGGTGTGGATCTCGTCCCCCGTCCGGTCGAGGAAGCCGGTGTTGATGAACGCCACCCGCTCGCGGGCCGCGCGGATGCATTCCTTGAGGTTGGCGCTCGTGCGCCGCTCCTCGTCCATGATGCCGAGCTTCACCGTGTTCCGGGGCAGGCCGAGCATGTCCTCGACCATGTCGAACGCCTCCACCGCGAAGGCGACCTCCTCCGGCCCGTGCATCTTCGGCTTCACCACGTAGACGCTGCCGTGCTCGGAGTTGCCGCCCTCGCGCGCCAGGTCGTGCATCGCGCAGAGCGTCGTCACGGCGGCGTCCAGCAGCCCCTCGAACTGCTCCTCGCCGTCCACCGTCACCGCCGGGGTCCGCATCAGGTGCCCGACGTTCCGCACCAGCATCAGGGCCCGGCCCTTGACCGTGAAGGACCGCCCGTCCGGCGTGGTCCACTCCGGGTCCTCGGCCAAGCGGCGAGTGAACGTCTCGCCCCCCTTGGCGACCTCCTCCGTCAGGTCCCCCGCCATCAGCCCGAGCCAGTTGCCGTAGGCCAGCGCCTTGTCCGCCCCGTCCACGGCGGCGACGGAATCCTCGCAGTCCATGATCGCCGAGAGCGCCGATTCCAGCCGCACGTCCGCGATCCCGGCGGGATCGTCCGTCCCGATCCGGTGCCCGCGGTCGAACACCACCTCGATCCCGAGCCCGTTCTTGCGCAGCAGCACCGCGTCCGGGCTCGCCGGATCGCCCCGGTAGCCCGCGAACGCCTTGTCGTGCGCCAGGGTCGCGCCGTCCGCCTTCAGCACGCCGTCCTCCACCCGGACCGAGGACACGTCCGCCCAGGACTTGCTCGCCAGCGGCACCGCCGCGTCCAGCCGCCGCTTCGCCTCCGCCACGACCCGCGCCCCGCGCTCGGGATCGTAGCCCCCGCCCCCGGGCGCGTCCCCCAGCGCGTCGGTCCCGTAGAGCGCGTCGTAGAGCGAGCCCCAGCGCGCGTTCGCGGCGTTCAAGGCGTAGCGCGCGTTCATGATCGGCACCACGAGCTGCGGCCCCGCGACCTCCGCGATCTCGGGGTCCACGTTCTGGGTCCCGATCTCGAACGGCTCGCCCTCGGGCACGAGGTAGCCGATCTCCTCCAGGAACGCGCGATACGCCTCCGGATCGTGCGCCCGCCCCCGCCGCTCCACGTGCCAGGCGTCGATCCGCCCCTGCATCTCCTCGCGCACGCGCAGGAGCTCCGCGTTGCGGGGCCCCATCTCGGCGAAGAGCGCGGCCAGCCCCGACCAGAACGCCTCCGGCTCCACCCCCGTGCCCGGCAGCGCCCGGTCCGCGATCAGCGCGTGCAGCGCCGGATCGACGCTCATGCCGTGGGTCAGGGTTCGCTCGTCCATGCCGGGGGCTCCTCTCAGGGGTCGCCCTCGGGATAGGGGCTGCGCCCCGCGCGCGCCACCCGCGCCGCGCGCCGGCACCGGTCAGAGCAGTGGCGCACCGCGTCCCAGTCGGCGGCCCACTTCCTACGCCAGGCGAAGGGCCGCCCGCAGGTCGCGCAGTCCTTCACCGGCAGGTCGCCCTTCTTGCGCATGCGGCTCACGGCCGGCACGCCGCCGCCCCGCCCCGCCCGCCCCGGCCCCCGGCACGGATGGCGAGGCGTCGCCCGGACGCGCCCGCCCGCGGCCCAGTGCCGCGCACGGCCTCGCGGGACGCCTCGCCCCGGGCTCCGCGGGGGCCGGTCACGCCGCGGCGCGCCTCACTCGGTGGCCGGCACGACCTCGCCGGTCCGGCCGTCGACCTGCGTGTCGGCGCCGACCGGCGCGTCGCCGCCGCCGATCACGAAGAACAGGAAGCCGATCAGCAGCAGCGCCACGAACACGCCGCCCGCGATCATGCCGCCCAGGGCGGGCTTGTGGCGCTTCTCCTGCTTCTCGACGTTGGTGTCGGGGGCTGACATGGCTGTCCCTTTCGCGTCTATGTCCCGTCGCGGCCCGCCCTCGCGGACGAGCCTGGACCATCCGCCCAACGCCCGAGCGCCCCCCGCGTTCCACCGCAGGAGCCCGCCATGCCCGACGCACGCGCCGCCACCCCGGCCGCCGCGCCCGCGCCCGCGCCCACGCGCCTGGCCGATTACGCCCCGCCCCCGTTCCTCATCGACGAGACGCGCCTCGCCTTCGACCTCGCCCCCCGCGGCACCCGCGTGCGCGCCCGCATCGCCTTCCGCCCCAACCCGGACGCCGCGCCGACCCGCACCCTTTCCCTCGACGGCGAGGCCCTGCGCACGCTGCGCGTCGCCGTGGACGGCGCCGAGATCCCCCACGAGGCGGAGGGCACCACCCTGCGCGTCCCCGTCCCCGCCGCCCCCTTCGTCCTCGAGACGGAGGTGGAGATCGATCCCGCGGACAACACCGAGCTCTCCGGGCTCTACCTCTCGAACGGCATGTACTGCACCCAGTGCGAGGCGCAGGGCTTCCGGCGCATCACCTGGTACCCCGACCGGCCGGACGTGATGGCGCCCTTCCACGTCACCATCCGGTCCCCCCTGCCCGTCCTCCTCTCGAACGGCGATCCCCTCTCGCACGCGGGCGGCGCCGCCGAGTGGTCGGACCCGCACCCCAAGCCGTCCTATCTCTTCGCCCTCGTCGCCGGCGACCTGCGCGCCCATCGCGCGACCTTCGCCACGATGGGCGGGCGCGAGGTCGCCCTCGCCATCTGGACCCGCCCCGGCCCGGACGAGGGGCGCTGCGCCTTCGCGATGGACGCGCTCATCCGCTCGATGGCCTGGGACGAGCGCGCCTATGGCCGCGAATACGACCTGGACGTGTTCAACATCGTCGCCGTGGACGACTTCAACATGGGCGCGATGGAGAACAAGGGCCTCAACGTCTTCAACTCCGCCGTCGTCCTCGCCAGCCCCGAGACCGCGACCGACGACGCCTTCGCGCGCATCGAGGCCATCGTCGCGCACGAGTACTTCCACAACTGGACCGGCAACCGCATCACCTGCCGCGACTGGTTCCAGCTCTGCCTCAAGGAAGGGCTGACCGTCTACCGCGACCAGGGCTTCTCCGAGGACGAGCGCGGCGCCGGGCCCGAGCGCATCGCCCAGGTCCGCACCCTGCGCGCCCGGCAGTTCCGCGAGGATGCCGGCCCGCTGGCCCACCCCGTCCGGCCCGAGAGCTACGTCGCGATCGACAACTTCTACACCGCCACCGTCTACGAGAAGGGCGCCGAGCTGGTCCGCATGCTCCGCCTCCTCGTCGGCGAGGACGCCTGGGCCGGCGGCCTGGAGCGCTACTGGACGCGCCATGACGGCCAGGCCGTCACCATCGAGGATTGGCTCGCCTGCTTCGCGGACGCCTCCGGGCAGGACCTCGCCGCCTTCGCCCGCTGGTATTCCCAGGCCGGGACCCCGCGCCTGGAGGTCGAGACCGCCTGGACGCCCGACCAGGACGCAGGGGCCCCGGACCCCGCCAGGGGCGGCCCGGCCGCGGACGCGGCCCCGGAGCCCCGGCCCGGCACCCTCCGCCTCACGCTCCGGCAGGAGACGCCCCCGACCCCCGGCCAGCCGGACAAGGCGCCCCTCCCCATGCCCGTCGCGATCGGCCTCCTGGCGCCGGACGGCACGGAGGCCCTGCCCACCACGATCCTCACGCTCGAGGGCGCCGAGGCGAGCTTCGAGTTGCCCGCGCCCGAGGGGGCCGTCCCGTCGCTCCTGCGCGGCGCCAGCGCCCCCGTCATCGTCCGGCGCGAGGTCCCGGACGCCGAGCTCGCCTTCCTCCTCGCCCATGACACCGACCCCGTCGCCCGCTGGGATGCCGGGCAGCGCCTCGCCCGCGCCGTCCTGATGCGCGCCGTGCGGGGCGAGGGCGCGCCGGACGGCGCCTGGATGGACGCCGTCCGCGCCGCCGCCACCGACCGGGGCCAGGACCCGCGCGTGCGCGCTCTCGCCCTCGCGCTTCCGGGGGTCGAGGAGCTCGCCCAGGCCCTGCTCGAGGCCGGCGACGTCCCGGACCCCGGCGCCATCCACGCCGCCCGCGAGCGCGCCGCGGACACCCTGGCCGCGCACCTGGCCGCCGACCTGCCGGCGATCCGCGCGGCCTGCGCCACCCCCGGCCCCTACGACCCCGGCCCCGGCCCCGCCGGGCGCCGTGCCCTGGGCCTCGCGGCGCTGGAGCTTCTCACCCGTCTCGACGGCGGCGCCGCCGCCCGCGCCGCCCGGGACGCGGCGACCAACCTGACCGAGGAGCTCGGCGCGCTCGGCTGCCTCCTGACCGCCGGGGATCCGCGGGCCGCGGCGGCCTTCCGCGCGCGCTGGGCCGGCGAGCGCCTCGTCCTCGACCGCTGGTTCGCCGCCCAGGTGGCGCGCGCGCGCCCCGCCGAGGCGGCGGCCACCGCCCTGCGCCTGACCGGGGATCCGCTCTACGACGCCGCCAACCCCAACCGCTTCCGCGCCGTCTGGGGCGCGCTGGCGGGCAACTCGGCGGGCTTCCACCACCCCTCCGGCGCCGGCTACGCCGCCCTCGCGGACGCCCTGATCGCCCTCGCCCCCCGCAACCCGCAGGCCGCCGCCCGCCTGACCGGCGCCTTCGAGACCTGGCGCCGTCACGGCCCCGCCCTCGCCGCCCTCGCCCGCGCGGCGCTGGAGCGCATCGCCGCCGCGCCGGACTTGCCCCCCGACGTCGAGGAGATGGCCCAGCGCCTCCTCGGCGATGCCTGAACCCGCGCTCCACCACCGCAGCAGCGGCCGCTCCTGGCGCGCCGGCCTCGCCCTGGGCGCCGTCGCGGCCCTCCTCGCGGCCCTCGCGGCGATCGGCGCGCACCCGGCCATCCTCGCCGCGCTCGCGCTCCTCGCCCTGCCGCTCGCCCTCGACCTCTGGCGTGCGCCGGAGGCGAGCCTGACGCTCGACGGCGACGCCCTCGAATGGCGCCATGGCGGCGCCCTCGCCCGCATCCCCCTCGCCGGGATCGAGCGCGTGCGCCTCGACACCCGCCTCGACGGCACCGTCCGCGCCACCGTGGAGACCGGCCAGGCCCGCCCCCCCCGCATCCCCCCGCCCTGCATGCCCCCGCACAAGGCGCTCGAGGCGGCGCTCCAAGCCCGCGGCGTGGCGGTCCGCCGCCGCCACTTCACCCTCCTGTGACGGCGAGCGCCCGCCGCCTGGCGCCGGGGCCTGGAACCCGGCCGCCTCCCGGCGCGTCATCCTGTCGTCATGCGGGGATGATGGAAGGCGGATCATGAAGAACCGGATCGACACGCTCATCCTCGAACGCGCGCCCTGGATGGCGCGCCCGGGCTTCGCGGCCGCGCGTGCGATGACGATGCGCCTCCTGGGCTACCGGGCCTGCCTCTCCCTCGCCGAGGAGATGGAGACCCTGCCGACGCAGCGGATCATGGACCGAATGGCCGGGCGCATCGCCCGCCGCGTCCGCGCCGCGGGGCTCGAGCACGTCCCCCGCAGCGGCCCGGCCCTCATCGTCGCCAACCACCCGACCGGCATCGCCGACGGCATCGTGCTGCACGCGCTCCTGTCGCGCCGCCGTCCGGACCTCTACTTCTTCGCCAATTCCGACATCATCCGCCTGCTGCCGCAGATGGCCGACATGATCGTGCCCGTCGAATGGCGGGAGGACCGGCGCTCGCGCGCCCATGCCCGCGAGACGATGCTCGCCACCCGCGCCGCCGTGGAGGCCGGGCGCCTGGGCGTCATCTTTCCCTCGGGGCGCCTGATGAAGCGGCGCGGCCTGACCCTGCACGAGCGGCCCTGGATGGCCTCGGCCGCGAGCCTCGCGCGGCGCTTCGACCTGCCGGTGATCCCGCTCCACGTGCGCGCGCGCAACTCGGCGCTGTTCTACGCGCTCGACCGCGTCCACCCCACGCTGCGCGACGTGACCCTGTTCCACGAGACGCTCAACAAGGACCGGCAGAGCTTCGCGATCCAGGCTGGCCCGGCGATCATGCCCGCCGACCTGCCCGCCCGGCCCGAGGACGCGATCGAGTTCCTGCGCGCCGCGACCCTGGCCCTGGGCGGGCGCATGGCCCCCCCGGCCCTGCCCCGCCGCTCCGGAACCCGGCCCCGGCCGGCCCCCGCGATCCGCGGCGCCGGCAAGGGCTCCGCCAGCGCCTGAGCCCGTATCGAAGCGGCGGGGCGCCGCCCGGCGCCTAGCGCGCCGGCCGGTCGTGCGGCCGGGGGCTCGTCCACGGCGCCCCGTCCAGCGCCCCGCCCTTGGTCGAGACGCGCGCCGCCTCGGGCGCAGCGCAATAGGGCTGCGCGCCGATCCAGGCCCGCATGTCCTCGCGCTTCTTGGCGGAGTGGAACGGCCCCCAGTCGGCGGCGACCCCGCGCATGCCGCGGGCGACCACGCCGTCCCGGCGCACGGTCCGCGCCATGATCCGCACCGCGCAGCTCAGGTTCGCCGCCCCGTTCTTGAGGGCTGCGCCCGTCCCGACCTCGCAGCCGTAGCCCCGCGCCGTCGCGGGCAGGATCTGCGTGAGGCCGTACCACCGCCCGCCGCCGCCCACCGCCTCGGGCCGGTGCGTGCTCTCGTGCCAGGCGAGGGCCGAGATCAGCCCCGCCCAGAACGCGCGCCGGTCGAACTCGCTGGCGGTCTCGTAGCCGGGGCACCACGCCCCGATGTCGGCGGGCACCGTGGCCGGCAGGTCGGCGCCGTGCGTCGCGAGCGCGTCCATCGTGGCGGCGGTCCAGCCCGTGCCCTCGTCCCGGTTCGACCAGCGCAGTCGCGGCATCGCGGGCGGTTCCGGCTCGCCGCTGGCGAGGCCGGCGAATCGGAACGGCGCCTGCGAGCCCGTGACGTCGGCGCAGCCCGCGAGGGGGACGGCGCAGGCGAGGACGATGGCGGCGATCTTGGCGTGCATCTGGCACTCCGTGGCGTGGACGACCCGGCGGTTCTTCCCCGGCGGCGCGCGCCCCGCAAGCGCGCGGCACGCGCGCCCCCCGATATCGGCGGAGGTCCGCCCCGCCCCGGACGCCATTCCGCTCATCCCCCGCCATCCGCCGGCGCCCAGCGCGCCCTTGGCAAGCGCGCGCCCCGGCACTAACCGAAGGGCCGCCCATCCCGGAGGCCCGCCATGCTCGACCTGACCTATCCCGCCCCCGCGCCGAAGGTGATCGAGGGCACGACCGGCCCCTGGGAGCTCGTCATCGGCCTCGAGGTCCACGCCCAGGTCGCGAGCGCGTCCAAGCTCTTCTCCGGCGCCAGCACCGCCTTCGGCGCCGAACCCAACTCGCACGTCGCCTTCGTGGACGCGGCCATGCCGGGCATGCTCCCCGTCATCAACGAGTTCTGCATCGAGCAGGCCGTGCGCACCGGCCTGGGCCTCAACGCGGCGATCAACCTGACCTCCGCCTTCGACCGGAAGAACTACTTCTACCCCGACCTGCCCCAGGGCTATCAGATCAGCCAGCTCTACCACCCGATCGTCGGCGAGGGCGAGGTGCTCGTCGAGCTCGGCGACGGCACGGCGCGGCGGGTGCGGATCGAGCGCATCCACCTCGAGCAGGACGCCGGCAAGTCGATCCACGACATGGACCCGGCGCTCAGCTTCGTGGACCTCAACCGCACCGGCGTCGCGCTCATGGAGATCGTGAGCCGCCCCGACATCCGCTCGCCCGCGGAGGCCGCGGCCTACGTCGCCAAGCTGCGGCAGATCATGCGCTATCTCGGCACCTGCGACGGCAACATGCAGAACGGCAACCTGCGCGCGGACGTCAACGTCTCCGTCTGCCGGCCGGGCGACCACGAGCGCTACGCCGAGACCCAGGATTTCGCTCACCTGGGCACCCGCTGCGAGATCAAGAACATGAACTCGATGCGCTTCATCCAGGCCGGCATCGAATACGAGGCGCGGCGCCAGATCGCCCTCCTCGAGGACGGCGGCACCGTCGACCAGGAGACCCGCCTCTACGATCCCGCGAAGGGCGAGACCCGCTCCATGCGCTCCAAGGAGGAGGCGCACGACTACCGCTACTTCCCCGACCCCGACCTCCTCCCGCTGGAGATCGAGCAGTCCTGGGTCGACGGCATCCGCGAGGCCCTCCCCGAGCTCCCCGACGCCAAGAAGGCCCGCCTCATGGCCGAGCACGGCATCAAGGACTACGACGCGAGCGTCCTCACGGCCGACGCCGAGAGCGCCGCCTATTTCGAGGCGGTGGTGGACGGCGGCCCCGCCGGCGCGCGGGACGGCAAGATCGCGGCGAACTGGGTCATCAACGACCTCTTCGGCCGCCTGAAGGCCGACGAGAGGCCGCTGTCCGGCAGCCCGGTCTCCCCGGCGCAGCTCGGCGGGATCCTCGACCTGATCGCTTTGGGCGTCATCTCCGGCAAGATCGCCAAGGAGCTCTTCGAGATCGTCTGGACCGAGGGCGGCGAGCCGGCCGAGATCGTGGACCGCGAGGGCATGGCCCAGGTCACCGACACGGGCGCCATCGACGCCGCCCTGGACGAGATCATCGCGGCCAACCCCGCCCAGGTCGAGAAGGCGAAAACGAACCCCAAGCTCGCCGGCTGGTTCGTGGGCCAGGTGATGAAGGCGACCGGCGGCAAGGCCAACCCCAAGGCCGTGAACGAGGCCGTCCGCGCCCGCCTGGGCTGAGGTCCCCCGCGTGTCCGAGGCCCTCCCGCCCTCGCCTCCGCCCGGCTGCGCCGGCCGATCGGCGAGGGTTGGGCCGGGCGCCGCCTCCGGCGGCGCGGCCGCGCCCGGCGCCGTCATACTCCGGCGCAGCGTGCCGCCCGTGGGCCGAGAACACCGTCGCCCTCGGACCCGAGGCGCCGCCGTCTCGCTGCCTGCCGTCATGCGCGGCCCACACGTGCCGTCATGCCCGGCTCACACATGCCGTCCTCCTCGGACCCTGCACGCCGTCATCCTCGGACTCGATCCGAGGATCTCCACCCCCGGCGAGCCCCTCCGCCGCCCGGCGCCCCCGCCCCGGGACGCCGGGTCCCGCCTCGCCTCAGACGTACTCCGCCGCCCAGCGCCCGATCAGCGCCCGCTGCAGCCGCTTGGCCCGCGCGTTCCAGGGCCGCGCGCCCGCCGGGATCTCCGCCCCCGCCGCCAGCCCGGCCTCCCGCCGCTCCATGTCCGCGCTGAACACCGCGAAGGCGATCCGCCGCCCGCCCGGCCCCGCCGCGATCCCCGACAGCCCGCTCACGAAGTTCAGCGTCCCGGTCTTCGCCGCGACCGTCACCGGCGCGTCGGCCGCGATCCGCCCCGCCGCGTCGGGCATCCCGAACGGGCGCAGGAGCGGCGCCAGCCCCCCGCCCGGCCCCATCGTGCCGCACAGGCGCGCCATCGCCACCGCCATCCCGCTCGCGGGCAGGCGGCTCTCGTCGCCGAGGCCCGAATGGTCCACCAGGCGCACGTCCGCCCCGCCGAGGCCCAGCCGCTCCTGCGCCCAGCCCGCCATGCGCCCGCCGGAGGCCGCCAGCGCCGCGGACACCCGCCGCCCGTCCGGCGCGGCCGGCACCGCCGGCGCCTCGAGGGCCCCGCCCCGCAGGCTCGCCGCCAGCCCCAGCGCCTCGGCGGTCAGGTTGGTCGAGTAGCGCAGCATCCCCCGGATCACCTCCGTCAGCGCCGCCGACACGTCCGTCGCCAGCACCTCCCCCTCCGGCGCCTCCGCCTCGCCGGACCTCTTGGGCAGGGTCACCCCCCGGCCCGCCGCCAGCACGCGCAGGATGTCCGCCGCGTAGGCCGCCGGCGCCCGCACCGGCAGCCATCGCGCGCCCTCGGCCCCCAGCGCCCCGCGCGCGACCGTCCAACGGTCCCCGCCGGGCGTCGATGCGTAGCCGTAGACCGGGCGGGCCCGCTCCACGACCTCGACCCGCCCGCCGGTCCAAACCGGCACGAGGTCCCCGCCCCGCGCGTCGAGCACGGTGTCGTAGCCCGCGCCCGACCGGCGCCAGCCGAAATGCACCCTGTTGTAGTTGAGGTTCAGCCCCCCCAGCGCCGCGTTGTAGCCCAGGTGGTCGTCCTGGTCTGGATCGATCCGCAGCACCCCCGGCAGGGCGCCGCCATAGGTCAGGAACCGCCCCTCGATCGCGCGCACCCCCGCCTCCGCCAGGGCGCCCGCCAGCCGGTCGAGGCGCCGGGTGTCCAAGGTCGGATCCCCCCGCCCGCCAGGATCAGGTCGCCGCGCAGCACCCCGTCCGTCACCGGCCCGGTACCCAGGAGCCGCGTCGCGAAGGCGTGGGCCGGCCCCAGCCGGTCGAGGGCGTAGCCCGCCGTGAGCGCCTTCATCACGCTCGCGGGCGGCAGGCCGCCGGCCACGTCGCGCGCCTCGAGCGTCTCGCCGGTCTCGGCGTCCACGGCGGCGAAAGCGGTCTCCCCGGTCACGCCGCTGCCGGCCAGGATCGCGCCCAGGCCCTTCGTGCGCACCCCGAGGCTCGCCCGCGGCGGCGGCAGCATGGAGCGCGCCACGTTCCCCGCCGCCGGCCCCGCGGCCAGCGCCGCGCCCAGGGCGCCGAGCGCCGCCCTCCGGGTGATCTGCCGCCTCATGCCCGGACCCTGCCCCCGGGCGCGGCGAGGGTTCAAGCCCCCGGCCGATCACCGCTGCGCCATCCGCCCGCCGCCCGGATCGCGCTCGAGGACGCGCCCGACATCGGCGCGTTTACCAGGCACCAGGCGGGCGGCTCCGCCCTGGCCAGCAGGCGCGACTGATCCCCGCGCAGGCGGGTGCGCCCCAGGATGCGCGCCGCCGGGGACAGGCGCGCGGCGACCCGCATCCCCGGCCGCGCGATCACCCCGATCGGATGGTGCGCCGCGATCTCGCGCCAGTCCCGCCAGAGGTGGAACTGCGCCAGGTTGTCCGCCCCCATCAGCCAGACGAAGCGCACCCCCGGATGCCGCGCCCGCAGAGCCGCCAGCGTCGCCGCCGTGAACCGCGTGCCCAGCCGCGCCTCGACATCCGTGACCTCGATCCCGGGATGCCGCGCCAGCGCCCGCGCCGCCGCCATCCGGTCCGCCATCGGCGCCGGCCCCCGCGCCTTGAGCGGATTGCCCGGCGAGACGAGCCACCACGCCCGGCGCAGGCCGAACGCCCGCATCGCGGCGCGCGTGGCGGCCAGGTGCCCCTCGTGCGGCGGGTCGAACGAGCCCCCCAGCAGCCCGACCGCCGCCCCGCGCGGCACGCGCGGCCCCCCGCTCCCCGATCCGTCCATCCGCCCCTCCCCGTCCCGCGCGCACAAGGCACCGGCCGGGCGCCCGCTGGCAAGCCGCGGGCGCCCGGCCGGGCGCGGGTCGCGGGCGGCCGGAGGCCCCGCCCGCGCTTTGCGACTCCACCCGGATCGCCTAGGATGCGGCTTGCACCCCCGTCCTCGTTCGGAGCGGAGAGACCATGGCACCGAACTGGATCCGTCGCCTCCGAGACCGGCTGCGGCGCCGCCCGGGCGCCGCCGCGCGCCCCGCGCCGGAGCCGGAGCCCGGGGTGCAGGGGGCGCAGGGGGCGCAGGGGGCGCCGGACGACGAGGGCCGCCCGGAGGAGATGTCCGCCGAGGCGGCGGCCCGCCACGCCGCCCTCGGCGCCTGGTTCCACGCGCATGGCGATCGCGTCGACCGCGCCTACGAGGCGCGGGCAGCGGTCCCGCCCCCGCAGGTCGGCGGGCGCTTCCTGTGCCCCTGCTGCGGCCTGCCCACCCTCGATGAGAGGGGCATCTACGACATCTGCGAGCTGTGCTGGTGGGAGGACGATGGCCAGGACGACCCGCACGCGTCCGAGGTCTGGGGCGGGCCGAACCACGGCTCCCTGACAGAGGCGCGCCGCGACTATCGGGGCTTCGTCCTGCACCTCATGGCGCCTCCGGAGGAGGCGGAGGCGTCGCCATGCCGGGCGGCCCTCGGGGCCCATGTCTGGTCGGTGCTGCACGATCCCGCGACCTTCGACCGCGCGCTCTACCTCAAGCTCCTGCGCCGGGCCGAGTCCGAGGCGGAGGCGAAGGCCAAGGCCGAGGCGGCGTCCCCGCCCGGGTGACCTCGCCCGGCCGACCGCGCCGCCGGGTGTGGCGGGCGCGGCGCTCCCGGCGCCCCGCCTCCTCCCGTCCGCCGGCATGGTTAACCCTTCCCCAACCGTCTCGCCTGCGCCATCGTGCCCCGACCCGTCCGACAGGAGACACGCCCATGCGCCGCCTCACGACCACCGCCATCCTCCTCGCGATGACCCTGCCCGCCCACGCGCAGCAGACCGCGGACGCCGTCGACCCCGAGGCCGCGGGCGACCGGCGCCTTCGCGGGGCTGTCGGAGGCCGCGCGGGCCGCGATGGACTGCCAAGGAGGAGGGCCGCCCGACCGAGGCCGCCGACTGGATGGTGGCCGCGGCCAACCCGCTGGCGGTGGAGGCCGGCGCCCGCGTCCTGCGCGAGGGGGGCACCGCCGCGGACGCCATGGTCGCGGTCCAGGCCGTCCTCGGCCTCGTCGAGCCGCAATCCTCGGGCCTGGGCGGCGGCGCCTTCCTCGTCTGGTACGACGCCGAGAGCGGCGAGCTCACCACCCTCGACGGCCGCGAGACCGCGCCGCTCGCCGCGACCCCCACCCTGTTCCAGGACGAGGCCGGCGAGCCCCTGGGCTTCTGGGACGCGGTCGTCGGCGGCCTCTCGGTCGGCACGCCCGGCACGCCCCGCCTCATGGAGGCGGCGCACGAGCGCTGGGGCACCGCCGAGTGGGGCACCCTCTTCGCCGAGGCGATCGAGCTGGCCGAGGACGGCTTCGCCGTCTCCCCCCGCCTGGCCGGCCTGGTCGAGGGCGAGATGGAGGAGGGCCGCCTCCAGACCGACCCCACCGCCACGGCCTATTTCTACCCCGGCGGCGCACCGCTCGCCGCCGGCGACACCCTCGTCAACGCGCCCTATGCCGAAACCCTGCGCGCCATGGCCGCCCAGGGCGCGGACGCGATCTACGAGGGACCCGTCGCCCAGGGTATCGTCGCCGCCGTGCGCGGGGCCGCGACCCCCGGCATCCTCTCCGCCATCGACCTCGCCCGCTACGAGGTGATCGAACGCCCGGCCGTCTGCGCCCCCTTCCGCGGGCTCGACGTCTGCGGCATGGGCCCGCCCTCCTCCGGCGCCCTCACGGTGGGGCAGATCCTCGGCATGGCGGACGCCTACGACCTCGCCTCCATGGGGGCGGACAGCGCCGAGGCCTGGCGCATCCTGGGCGACGCCTCGCGCCTCGCCTTCGCCGACCGCGGCCGCTACATGGCCGACAGCGACTTCGTGCCCATGCCGACCCAGGGCCTGGTCGCGCCCGCCTACCTCGCCGCCCGCGCCGAGCTCCTCTCAGGCGACGACGCCCTCCCCGAGGTCTCCGCCGGCACGCCCGAATGGGACCACGCGATGCTCTGGGGCGACGACTCCTCCCTGGAGCTACCCTCCACGAGCCACATCTCCATCGTGGACGCGGCCGGCAACGCCCTCTCGATGACCACCACCATCGAGAACGGGTTCGGCAGCCGGATCATGACCAACGGCTTCCTCCTCAACAACGAGCTCACCGACTTCAGCTTCTCCACCCACGAGGACGGCTACCCGATCGCCAACCGCGTGGAGCCCGGCAAGCGCCCGCGCTCCTCGATGTCGCCCACCATCGTGATGGAGGACGGCGCGCCCGTCCTCGTCATCGGCTCGCCGGGCGGCAGCCGCATCATCGGCTACGTGGCCCAGGCCATCGTCAACCACGTCGACTTCGGCATGGACGTGCAGCAGGCCGTCGCGGCGCCGCATCTCGTGAACCGCTTCGGCACCTTCGACCTGGAGGCCGGCACCGCCGCCGCCGAGCTCGAGGCCCCGCTCCAGGCGCTCGGCTTCGAGACCAACCTGCGCGACCTCACCTCGGGCCTGCACGCCATCCAGATCACCGAAGGCGGCCTCCTGGGCGGCGCCGACCCCCGCCGCGAGGGCATCGCCCTGGGCGAGTGATCCCGGCCCGCCCGCCCGCGATCCCGCGGGCGGGCGACCCCGTTTCCTGACCCTGCGGAAAACGCTGGACGCGGACGGCTCCTTTGTTCATCGATCGTTAACGACCACCCTTTTCCGGAGCCGCTCATGAACTTCTTCGCCACCACCGCCGCGGCGCTTCTCGCCGCCGGCGCGGCCCACGCGGCCGACTTCTCCTTCTCCGGCACGTTCTCGCAGGACGACGACGTCATCGTGTTCGACTTCATCGTCGGCGCCGATTCGGACGTGGTGCTGCGCAGCTACTCCTACGCCGGCGGCGTCCAGGCGAACGGGGCCGGCGTCAACAGCGGCGGGTTCGACCCGATCCTCGCCGTCTTCGACGCCTCCGGGGCGGTGCTCGCCGAGCAGGACGACGCCGGCAGCGACGGCAACGACGTGCCGGCCGATCCCGACACGGGCGCGCCGTTCGACGTGCTCCTCGAGATCACGCTCGCCGCCGGCGACTATTCGGTCGCCGTCAGCCAGTACGACAACTTCGCCGCCGGCTCCGACCTCTCGGACGGCTTCTCGCGCACGGACCCGACCTTCACCTCCGTGTTCGGATGCTCGAACGGGCGGTTCTGCGACGCGACGGGCGCCAACCGCAGACCCTTCTTCGCCTTCGACATCCTCAACGTCGCCGGCGCCTCGGTGGGCGACGACACGACCGGAGGGGTCGACATCGACATGAGCGTCATCCCCGTGCCCGCCGCCGGCTGGCTCGCGCTCCTCGGGCTGGGCGGCCTCGGCGCCCTGCGCCGCCGGACCGCCTAGGCCCCGCGGAGCCGCGCGGCGCCCCGGCCCCGGGGCGCCGCGCGGCGGCTCAGTCCGAGAGGGCGCCCAGCGCGTCGGCCAGCCCCCCGGTCGGAAGCGGCACGCTCACGGGCGCCTCCGCGCCGAAGGGGAAGGCCTGGACCGACAGCTCGCCCGCGCCGGACATCGCCGCCGCCGCCTCCGGCGTGACCGCCGCCGCCGCGCGGCATCCCGCCTCGGCGGTGCACACGCGGAAGCTCGGGGTCAGGACCGTCTCGCCATCCGCGACGACGCGCACGCCCGGCTCGATCGCCATGCCCAGCGGCAGCGCGACCTGGATCTCGGGCGCGGCCCCGTCCGCGCGCAGGAACGTGGCGACGAGCACCCGCCCCCCGTCCTCGCGCAGCGCGGTGACCGACGCCTCGCAGGACCCGGCCGCGCACTCCACGATCCACTCCTGCGCCAGCGCACCGGCCGGCGTCAGAAGGGCGAGGGCGGCCATCGCCGCCCCCGCCCGCATCCGCATGGACGCGCTCACGCGGCCCGGCGGCGCCGGCGCAGCCCGAGGGCGCTCAACCCGGCGAGCATCATCCAGCCCGCGGCCGGCACCGGGATCGGCGGCACGTCCGGCGTCGGATCGGGGATGATGATGGCCCCGCCCACGCCCGCGAAGCCGAAGATGAACGTGTTCGCGCCGTCCAGGCCCAGCCCGTCGATGTCCCGCTCCGCCTGCCCGAGGGAGTAGAGCTCCGCCCCGACCTCGCCCAGCGCCGCCAGCGCGCCGACCTCGGTCAGCGATCCGCCGTAGAAGATGTCGAAGTCGAAGGTCTCCCCGGCGAGCAGCCCGCCGAACCCGAAGTCGAAGTTCGACCCGTGATCTTCGACGCCCAGGTCGATGAAGTCGCCGACGCCGGGGATCCCGTCCACGATGATCGCGTCGCGGCTCGCGAACGGGTCCGAATCGGTGAACCCGTCATTGATCGCCAGGAGGACCGATGGCGTCGTCGCCACGCCCTGATGCGTCACGTACTCGTCGAACGTGTCGGGCTCGATGTCCCAGTCGAAGGTCCGGGTGTAGCGCAGGTCCGCGATGTCCGCGCCCGAGATGTTCTCGATCGAGACCTTCACCCGGTAGAGGTCGGCCGTCTCCGCGGCCGGGCCGAACGTGTGCGTGACCTGCACGAGCCCGCCCATCGTCACCACCGAGGTCGCCGTCGAGCCCGTCGAGGAGAAGCTCACCAGGCCGAGGTTGTCGACGCCGCGGTCGTTGTTCGCCGAGCCGCTGTCGATGCGCGCGCCCGACCCGTCGGCGACGCCCACGCCCCAGCCCTCGCACAGGCACCCGTGGGAGGTCGCCTCGTTGCCCGTGGGCAGGTAGCGCAGCCCGACGACGGTCTCCCCGTTGACCGCGGAGGGCGCGCCGCCCGGGACGTTGAGCTGCCCGAACTCGTCCACGCCGAGCTGGATCGTGCCGTTGTCGATGATCGCCTGCGCCGAGGCGCCCCCGGCGAGCAGCGCGAGCATGGCCGCGCTTCCGATTGTCCTGAAGGTCATGTCGTTTCCTCAAATGTGATTGCCGTCGCGGAAACGATCCGTAGCGGTACCGCAACGTTGTCGCAACCATTGAAACAATTTGTTCAACCGGGGCGGGTCCGGTCCGCGATCCGTGCCCGCGCCGTCCCCCGGCGCGCCGCCGCGGAACCGCCGCAATCGCCGCGCGTTCCCATCCTGACCGGCCCGGCGCGAGCGGCCTTCGCCGCCCTGACGGACCGGATCCCGCAATCTCGAGGTGCACCCCCATGAAGACCCTGCTGACCGCCACCGCCGCCACCGCCCTGATGGCCGGCTCCGCCTTCGCCGACGCCCATGCCGGCGCCTTCATGTCGCTCACCGTGGAGGACGGCGTCGACTACACCGCCTCCGACCTGATGGGCACGCGCATCTACGCCGCCGAGCAGGAGTTCGACATGGCGACCCCCGTCGCCGCCGGCACCGCGACCGAGTGGGACGACATCGGCGAGATCGGCGACTTCGTCATCGGCGTCGACGGCACGCTCGAGGCCGTCATCCTCGACATCGGCGGCTTCCTCGGCATCGGCGAGCGCCATGTCGCCGTGCAGTGGTCCGCCCTCCAGCCCGTGGTCGAGGACGACGACCCGACCGACGTGTTCCTCGTCGTGAACGCCAGCCGCGCGATGCTCGAAGGCGCCCCCGAGGTCGAGCGCACCGCCCGCCCCGTCGACATGGCGATGGACACCGGCGCCACCATGACCGGCGACGAGACCGTCGTCATGGCCGAGGGCACCGAGGTCGAGGAGGTCCCGGTCGAGAACGTCGAGGTCGTCGAGGCCGAGACCGTGGAGGCCGCCGACGTCGAGGTGGTCGAGGCCGAGCCCGTCGAGGAGATCGCCGCCGAGGAGGCCGAGGTCGTCACCACGACCGTCCCCGTCACGACCGACACGGAGGTCGCCACCGAGGAGGCCGAGATCGCCGAGGAGGGCACCCTCACCGTCGTCGAGGAGGACGTCGTCGACCCCGCCGCCACCCGCATGGACGGCGAGCGCGCCATGCTCCGCGCGCCCATGTACGAGCGCGAGGGCTACGAGACCGTCATGATGGACGAGCTCACCTCCGAGGACATGACCGGCATGCGCCTCTACGGCGCCGAGGACGAGGACATCGGCGAGATCAAGGACCTCATCATGGCCGCGGACGGCCAGTCCATCGAGCGCGTCGTGCTCGACATCGGCGGCTTCCTCGGCCTGGGCGAGCACCAGGTCGCCGTCACCCTGGACGAGCTCCAGATCATGCGCGACGAGGCCGGCCTGAACCGCGCCTATATCGACGCGACGCAGGAGGAGCTGGAGGCCCAGCCCGAATACGCCCCCGCCCTCTGATCCCGCTACCCGCGCGACCCGAACGCCCCCGGCCCCAAGCCGGGGGCGTTCCCCGTTCCGCCCCCGATTGCCCCTGCCCGCGCCGGCGCCTAGATGGCCCCCGACCCCGATCGCCCGCAGGAGCCCCGCCCATGTCCGTCAAATACGTCTACTTCATGGACGGCGTGTCCAAGACCTATCCCGGCGGCAAGACCGTGTTCGAGAACGTGCGCCTCAACTTCCTGCCGGGGGTCAAGATCGGCGTCGTGGGCGTCAACGGCACCGGCAAGTCCTCCCTCATGCGCATCATGGCCGGCCTCGACACCGAGTTCAAAGGCGAGGCCTGGGCCGCGGAGGGCGCAATCGTCGGCTACCTCCCCCAGGAGCCGCAACTCGACCCCCAGCTCGACGTGCGCGGCAACGTCATGCAGGGCGTGCACGCCAAGACCGCCATCATGGAGCGCTACAACGAGCTCATGATGAACTATTCCGACGAGACCGCCGACGAGGCCGCGAAGCTCCAGGACGAGATCGACGCCCAGAACCTGTGGGACCTCGACACCCAGGTCTCCATCGCCATGGAGGCGCTGCGCTGTCCTCCGGACGGGGCCCAGGTGGATTCGCTCTCGGGTGGCGAAAAACGCCGCGTCGCCCTCTGCAAGCTCCTCCTGCAGCAGCCCGACATGCTCCTCCTCGACGAGCCCACCAACCACCTCGACGCCGAGACCATCGCCTGGCTCCAGCAGCACCTGATCGACTACAAGGGCACCTGCCTCATCGTCACCCATGACCGCTACTTCCTCGATTCCATCACCGGCTGGATCCTGGAGCTCGATCGCGGCCGCGGCATCCCCTACGAGGGCAACTACTCCGCCTGGCTGGAGCAGAAGGCCAAGCGCCTCGCCCAGGAGGCGCGCGAGGACAAGTCCCGCCAGAAGACCCTCGACCGCGAGCTCGAATGGATCCGCTCCGGCGCCAAGGCCCGGCAGACCAAGCAGAAGGCCCGCGTCAACGCCTACAAGGACCTCGCCGACCAGTCCGTGCGCGACCGCGTCGGCAAGGCGCAGATCGTCATCCCCCACGGCGAGCGCCTGGGCCAGCGCGTCATCGAGGTCCAGAACCTCAAGAAGTCCTACGGCGACCGCACCCTGATCGAGGGCCTCTCCTTCTCCATCCCCCCCGGCGCCATCGTCGGCGTGATCGGCCCCAACGGCGCCGGCAAGTCCACGCTGTTCCGCATGATGACCGGCCAGGAGCAGCCCGACGAGGGCAGTGTCGAGTTCGGCGACACCGTGCAGCTCGCCTTCGTCGACCAGTCCCGCGACACCCTGAACCCCGACCACAACGTCTGGGAGGAGATCTCCGCCGGCGCCGAGGTCATCAAGCTCGGGGATGCGGAGATAAACTCCCGCGCCTATTGCGGCGCCTTCAACTTCAAGGGCCCCGACCAGCAGAAGAAGGTCGGCATCCTCTCGGGCGGCGAGCGCAACCGCGTCCACATGGCCAAGCTGCTCAAGGAGGGCGGCAACGTCCTCCTCCTGGACGAGCCCACCAACGACCTAGACGTCGAGACCCTGCGCGCCCTGGAAGACGCCATAGACGCCTTCGCCGGCTGCGCCGTCATCATCTCCCACGACCGCTTCTTCCTCGACCGCCTGTGCACCCACATCCTCGCCTTCGAGGGCGAGGCCCACGTCGAATGGTTCGAGGGCAACTTCGAGGATTACGAGAAGGACAAGGTGCGAAGATTGGGCGACGCGGCGACCCGGCCGACGCGGATGAAGCACAAGCGGTTTGCGAGGTGAGACGCGTGCACGAGATTCAGGAGTTCTTTAAAATCGAACTCGAAGACATGGCACTGGAACCCGACTATCAGGAGTTTCGCGCCAAGAATGATAGACTACGTGTTATTTATGATGGGAACGAACAATTATTCGGTAAGCACTTCCAATCACTGTTCGAAAAGGGTCTACCCGGTACACATTCGGCCAACCAAGGATGGGCAAAACGGCTCCGGGCTATTATAGAAGCCGAAGAATTAAAGAGGGTAAGCTTTCCTTCAGTCGAAGATGATAGTGCCTTTACACCGCTATTCGTCGTAAGCGACGATGAAAAGCAGCGGATGCTAAAGCTGGCAGGTGACATTCGGAAGATCGTAACCGCCTCGACGTCATTTGACGAGCCCCACCGGGTGCGTCTTCTAAATCGAATTGCGGCGATGGAGAACGAAGTTCACCGTCCAAAAGGCCGGTTCGACGTTTTTCTCGGGGCAATTTGCGACTTTGGCGAGACCGCAAACAAGTTTGGAAGAGACATAAAGCCATTGACGGACCGCGTCAACGAGATGGTCGGTATCGCGCGAAGAAACTCCGGCGCGTACGAGAGGCTTTCTTCACCTGAGAGCCGTCGCGGCCTGCCTTCCCCAGATACTGAGTGAAGATTAACAAGGGAGATTGGTTTGATGAAATTTTATGGTGATTTAGACGAATTGAAAGCTCGTACGGACGCTGCAGGTCTTGTCGGCGAATGGCAGATCGTGCCGAATAATTGCCATCGCTTCGTCACGAAGTCGAAAGGCGGTCTAAATTGGTCTGAGAATAAGGGCACTGTTTGGTTTGACGGTCCGGCTGCTGAAAAGGGCGCGTTGGAAGCGGCGATAACGGTGGCTCTCTCTGACGACGCAAATCCCGTCGTCCCACCCCGTGACGGTAAATCAATCGTCTTTCTTGTCCACGGGCATGATACGGTTGCTCGTGAGCAACTAGAGCTTGTGCTCCATAAACTTGGGCTCGAGCCTTACGTCCTTCAGAATACTGATGGTGGAGGATTGACTATTATCGAGAGCCTTGAACAAATGATTGGGAGGTATGCCGAAAGTTCCTTTGGCATTGTTCTGATGACGCCTGATGACGTTGGTCATCCAAAATCACAGGAGGAGGACGCTAAACCACGCGCACGACAGAATGTTGTCCTGGAGATGGGAATGTTACTGGCATCTCTTACTCGCGAACGGGTTGTGATTCTACAAAAGGGCTTTGTAGAGAGTCCCTCGGATGTTTCTGGAATTATCTATTTGCCATTCAATGACCATGTGAAGGAGACAATTCCGAAATTGGTCGGTCGCCTTCAGAGGGCGGGTTTTGAGATCCCGGCCGAGAAGGTTGCTTCGGCATCCAGTTAGTAAGCGTAGGGTGCGTGCTCGCACGCACCATTCCCGTCGACCACCACGGATCGGCTGTCCATGGTGCGTGAGATCACGCACCCTACCCGTCCGGTTTGCTAAATCCGTCTAGGTGGTCCTCCGCTCCATCGGTATCGCCGCATGGCCCCGACTGCTCGACCCGTAAGCCCGCTCCCGCCAACCTGGCACCATGCGCCTCCTGACCCCGATCCTTCTCGCCACATCTAGCCTCCTCGCCGCCTGCACCGCCCCCCTCCCCCCGCAGGACGTCCGGCTCGACCCCGGCCCGCCGATCACCGGGGCGGTGGGGGTCGGCTACACCAATGCCGAGATACGCGAGCGGCTGGTGGCCCCCCTCTGCGCGGACCGGGGCCTCGTCCCCGCCACCGTCGCCATCGGCCGGATCGAGGGGCAGGCCCGCCCCGTGCGCGCCACCTGCGGCTGATCGCGCCCGCGGGGGCCGTGAATGCCGCGTCAACCCGGCGAGCCAATCATGCGCAACGGATGCGCATGCCCCGTGCATGGTCGGTGCATCCCCCGTGCGGCCCTCCGCCGCCGCCCCCCCCGCGTCGTTCGGTCACCCCTTGCTATCGGGCGGGATGTGGCTAGATGCGGCTTGCGAACGCCTCGATCGACTCACTGTCACGCGCAGTCCTCGATACGACAGGATGATTGCCGTTCCTGCCGCACGTCGCGGGCAGGAGACCGAAGACAGGAGTACACACGATGGCCACTGGCACCGTGAAATGGTTCAACACCACCAAAGGCTACGGCTTCATTCAGCCCGATTCCGGCGGCAAGGACATCTTCGTCCACATCTCCGCCGTGGAGCGCTCCGGCCTCACCGGCCTGGCCGACAACCAGAAGGTCACCTACGACCTGGAATCCGGCCGTGACGGCCGCGAGAGCGCGATCAACCTCGCCCTCGCCTGACGCGTCCCACCACCGGACGAGACACGAAGCCCTCCGCATCGCGGGGGGCTTCTTCATTCGAGGCAATGACTTAGCTCAACACGCCTTCCAGCGCCCGGATGATCTCCCGCGTCGAGGACGGCTTCTCGCAGAGCGGCGCCCCCGGATAGTCCCGCGCCAGCGCGCCCCGGTCTGCCCCGCCCGAATGGAACACCATGCCCAGCCCCGCCGCGCGGATCCGGTCGGCCAGGGGGAACACGGTCCCGTCCGCGATCTCGATGTCGAGGAGCGCCGCGTCCGGCCCCGCCTCCAGCGCGCCCACCGCGTCGCGCGCCCGCGCGAACGGCCCGATCACGACGGCCCCCGCCTCTTCCAGCAGGCCCGCCATGTCGAGCGCGATGATCGCGTCGTCCTCCACCAGCAGGATCGACGCCCCGCGCAGAGGTCGCGCGCGCGTGGCGGGGCTGATGGCGGAAAGGGTCAAGTCGGAGCCTCCTGCGATGTCGGCGGGCCGCCGCGCGCCGCACCCCTGGCACGTCGTGCGACATACCCCGAACACGCATCGCCCCCATCCGTTCCCGGCACGAGACGACATGACGCCGCAAGGGAACCGCCGCGCCGCCCTGGGGTTCGCCCCGGCACACGCAGGATGGATGCCCCGATGACCGACGCCCCGAAGATCCCCGCCCAGTCGCAGGACGCGATGCCGGCCGACGAGCACCGCATGGACCCGGCCCCCGACTGGCACCCCCGCCACCCCGGCGCGGGCAAGCTCGAGGGCAAGGTCGCCCTGATCACCGGCGGCGACAGCGGCATCGGCCGCGCCGTCGCCGCCCTCTTCGCCCGCGAGGGCGCCCGCGTCGCGATCGCCTATCTCGAGGAGGACCGCGACGCCGAGGCGACCAAGGAGATCGTCGAAGGCGAGGGAAGCGAGTGCCTCCTCATCCCCGGGGATCTCGGCGTGAAGGCCAACGCCACCGCCGCCGTCGAGAAGACGGTCGAACGGTTCGGCCAGCTCGACATCCTCATCAACAACGGCGCTCAGCAATGGCTGGACGAGGACTTCGCCGCGCTCGAGGAGGACAAGCTGCGCCAGATGATCGGCTCGAACATCATGGCCTATTTCTTCGCCACCCAGGCCGCGCTGCCGCACCTCAAGGAGGGCGCGCGCATCATCAACACGAGCTCCGTCAACGCCTTCGCGGGCATGGGGAGCCTGATCACCTACTCGATGACGCGGGGCGCGAGCCTCGCCTTCTCCCGCTCGCTCGCCTCCAACCTCGCCGACCGGGGCATCACGGTGAACTCGGTCGCCCCCGGCCCGATCTGGACGCCCTTCATCCCCGGCACCATGCCGGCCGAGGCGGTCGAGGATTTCGGCTCCGGCACGCCGATGGGCCGGGCCGGCCAGCCCTGGGAGGTCGCGACCGCCTACCTGTTCTTCGCCTCCTCGGACGGAAGCTACTACACCGGGCAGACCATGCACCCGAACGGCGGCATGGTCGTCGGCGCCTGACTCGCGGCCGGGCCGCGCTACCTGCGTGCGAGCACTTCACGGGGGGCTCGCACGCGTGACGATCGATCTCGAACCGAACGACACCCCATTGCGCGGCGGTTGGTCGCGCGCGCCGGTCATCTACGAGATCTACCCCCGCTCCTTCATGGACACGACCGGTTCCGGCGAGGGGGATCTCGCCGGCGTGACGGCCAAGCTCGACCATGTCGCCTCCCTCGGGGTGGAGGCGGTCTGGATTGCGCCCTTCTTCCTGAGCCCCATGCACGATGGCGGCTACGACGTGCAGGACCACACCGCGATCAATCCCCGCTACGGGACCATGGCCGATTTCGACGCGCTCGTGCTGCGCGCCCACTCGCTCGGCCTGAAGGTGATGATCGACCAGATCCTCAACCATACCTCGCACCGCCACGCCTGGTTCGCCAACTCCGTGGAGCGGCGCGGCGGCTACGACGACTGGTACGTCTGGCGCGACCCCAAGCCCGACGGCACGCCGCCCAACAACTGGCTCTCGCAGTTCGGCCCGCCCGCCTGGACCTGGAACCACCGGCGCGAGCAGTACTACATGCACCAGTTCCTCGACTGCCAGCCGAACCTCAACCTGCGCCACGACGCCGTGAAGGCGCGGCTCCGCGAGCAGATGCGGCTCTGGAAGGATCGCGGCGTCGACGGGTTCCGCTTCGACGCGATCACCTCCTACCTCTGGGACGAGCGCTTCCGCGACAACCCGCCGAGCACGCCGGAGGTGCGCGAGCGGGTCTCGGGCCCGAGCTACAACCCCTATTCCATGCAGGACCACGAGCACGACATGCTCCCCGGGGACGGGCTCGAATACGCGCCCGTCGTGCGCGAGTGGGCCGGGGACGACATGTTCCTCCTGGGGGAGGTGACCTCCGGCAACCAGTCGGTCGAGCTGGCCGGCGGCCTGTGCGGCCCCGGCGCGCTCGACGCCGCCTACACCACCGACCTGCCCGATCAGGGCGTCCTCCCCGCCACGATCCTCGACATCCTGCGCCGCCAGGACACGCAGCGCACGATCGCCTGGTGGCTGTCCTCCCACGATCAGCCGCGCCCGGCCACGGCCCATGGCGACGGCTCGGCGCGGGACGCGCGCTTCCTCGGCACGCTGTGCGCGCTCATGCCGGGGCCCTGGATGATCTATCAGGGCGAGGAGCTCGGCCTGCCGCAGCCCTATCTCGACTTCGAGGAGAACACCGACCCGTTCGACCGCGCGTACTGGCCCGACGTCCCCGGCCGGGAGGGCCCGCGCGTGCCCATCCCCTGGGCCGAGGGCTACGCCGGCTTCGGCTTCACCTCGGGCCGTCCCTGGCTGCCGATGCGCTGGGACGGCAGGGCGAGCGTGCTCGCCCAGGAGGCCGACGAGGGCTCGACCCTGCACTACTGGCGCCGCCTCGTCGCCGCCCGCCGCGCGCATGGCATCGGCGCGGCCGACGTGACCGGCGCCCGGGCCGAGGGCGACGTCCTGACCGTCGATCTCGCGGCCGGGAAGGCGCGCCTGACCGCCCTGATGAACTTCGGCGCGGCGGACGCGGCCCTGCCGGGCTGGGCCGGCGCGGCGCCGCTCCTCGCGTCCTCCCCGGTGGAGGGCGCCCTTCCGGCGCGGACCGCCGCCATCTGGCGCCGCGACTGACGCGGGCTCCGGCCTAGCGCCTCGTGGGCAGGGTGTCCGGCAGGTCGATCCCCGCGACCTGCTCGGCGATCGGGTCGACCGCCAGCGGGTGCATGTCGCGCGCGTGGCGAACCGGATCGCCCATCGCCTCCCACCGCCCGCGCGCGTAGACCTCGAGCGCCGAGAATCCCGCCTTGTAGGCCATCTTCGGCGATCCCGGCACCCAGTAGCCGAGGTAGACATAGGGCAGCCCCGCCTCGCGCGCGATCTCGACATGGTCGAGGATGACGTGCGTGCCGAGGCTGTCCGCCGCCCGGTCCGGGTCGTAGAAGCTGTAGACGAGGCTCAGCCCGTCATCGAGCACGTCCGTCAGGCACACCGCCGCCGTCTCGCCCTCCTCCTCGGGGTCGGTGTACTCGATCACCCGGGTGCGGATCGGCGTCTCCTCGATCATCGCGGCGAACTCGAAGATGTCCATGTCCGCCATCCCGCCGCTGGCGTGGCGCGCGTCGAGATAGCGGCGGAACAGGGCGAACTGCGTCTCGGTGGCCCAGGGGGCGTTGGCCTGCCGCTCGAGCCCCGCGTTGCGCCGCGCCACCCGCCTCTGCGAGCGGGACGGAGCGAACTCCGCGACCCGGATCCGCACCGACAGGCAGGCCGAGCATTCCGCGCAGGACGGCCGGTAGAGCACGCTCTGCGACCGGCGGAACCCCTGCTTGGAGAGCGCGTCGTTCAGCGTCTCGGCATGGTCGCCCCCGAGCGCGGTGAACAGCTTGCGCTCCATCCGGCCG
This sequence comes from uncultured Alphaproteobacteria bacterium, assembly GCA_963833115.1. GTDB lineage: Bacteria > Pseudomonadota > Alphaproteobacteria > Rhodobacterales > Rhodobacteraceae > Hasllibacter. Next base: position 2,537,357 of record CAWHWS010000002.1, read on the forward strand.
GGCAGATACGGGCACGGCTGCGGCGCCGTGACGTAGAACTGCGGCGCGAGCGGAAGCGTGTGACGCATCGGTCGGAAGTCCCTCCACGGCCTCTGCCGGGGCCGAGCGGCACGTTAGCCGCGCGCCCGCGCCCGTGCCAAGCCCCCGGCGGCGGCCCCTCGCCGCGTCACGCCGCCGCCCGGTTCACCGCCGCCGTGCCCATCACGTGATCGGTCAGTCCCTGGCGCCGCGGCGTCGCCAGCATCATCGCGGCGGAGACGAGCTGCACCGGGAAGGTCACCATCGACACCATATAGCCGGCCGTGTGCAGCGCCGCCTGCCCGAAATCGAGCGGCTCGCCCCGCCGGTCGCGCAGCTCGATCGACATCGCGCGCATCCCCCAGGTGGCCGACCGGCGCGAGATCGTGACCGTTCGGTAGACCGCGTCGATCACCGCGAAGAGCGGCAGCAGCAGCACCGCCAGGCCCAGCGTCAGCACCGTGAGCACGGCCCACAGGCCCCAGACGAGCGCCGTGTCGATCGCCCAGGCGATCGCGCGCTTGGTCGGCGTGTCGTCGTAGAACTCCGGCTGGGCGTCCGGGTCCGGCAATCCGGGATAGGCGTGCGTCATCACGGTCATCTAGGGATCCTTCGCGTCATTGCGAAGGGGCGCGCCACGGCCGTGGCGCGCCCCTCCTCCTCCGGTCGCCGATTCAGGCGGCGTCGCGCCGGCCGTCATCCGTGCCGCCGCCCGATCCGCCGTCCGGGCCGCCGTCCGCGGGAGTCGCGTCGCGGGCCGTGCGGGCGCGGTCGGTCATGAACTGGTCGAACTCGGCCTTGTCCTTGGCCTCGCGCAGCCGCCCGAGGAAGGCCTCGAAGCTGCCCTGCTCTTCTTCCAGACGGCGCAGCGTGTCGGCCTTGTAGGCGTCGAACGCGCTGTTGCCGGAGGACCGGAACGCCGCCGCGGCGCCGCGCATCCGGCCGGTGCGCCCGCATCCCTTGCGGCCCCACCGGCCCGTCGCGGTCATGTAGAAGACCAGCGCGAGGCCGACCGGCCAGAAGAGGACGAACCCCGCGACCATGGCCGCGATCCAGGCCATCGGGCCGTGCCCGTCGAGCCAGCCTTGCGTGCGGCGGGCCCAGGATGCGCCCCGGGAGGCGGCGCCATTGCCGGCGGTGGAGGCGATCGTGCTCATGAGGGTCTGTCCTTCCTTGAGGTCCGGGTGATGTGAACTCTCTTCACATGACGGTATGTGGGCGGCCGCGCGCCCCGCGCAAGGGGGCATGTGAAGGAAGTTCACATTTCCGCGCCGCACGCGCCGATTGACGCCGCCCGCCGCCTCGCCGACCCTGCGCCCATGCCCCACGCCTTCGGCGGCCCCCCCGTCCCGGCCCCGGGCTGCGGCGCCGACCTCCTCGCCGCCACCGCCTCGCGCTCGCCGCATCTCGCCCGCCTCATCGAGCGGGAGGGCGACTGGCTCGGCGGCGCCTGGCCCGCCCCGGAGGCCGCCGCCCGCGCCGAGATCGCGGCCGCCGCCGCCGCGCGAGGCAAGTCCGCGGGCACCGACCTGCGCCGCGCCAAGGGCCGCGTCTCGCTCCTGGCGGCCCTGTGCGATCTCGGCGGCCGCTGGTCGCTGGAGGGTGTCACCGCCACCCTGACGAACCTCGCGGACGCCGCCCTCGGCGCCGCCCTGCGCGCCGCCTGCGACGCCGAGGCCCGCCGCGGCGCCCTGCCCCCGGACCCCGAGGCCGCCGGCCTCTTCGCCCTCGCCATGGGCAAGATGGGCGCGCGCGAGCTCAACTATTCCTCGGATATCGACATCGTCCTCCTCTTCGACCGCGCCCGCTACGGAGAGGGCTATCCCGCCGCCCGCGCCGGCATGATCCGCGCCGCCCGCGCCGCCCTGCGCCTGATGTCCGAGGTCACCGCCGAGGGCTACGTCTTCCGCACCGACCTGCGCCTGCGGCCCGACCCCTCGACCACGCCCCTGGTCCTGCCCACCGACGCGGCCGAGCGCTATTACGAGAGCCTCGGCCGCGCCTGGGAGCGCGCCGCCCACGTCAAGGCGCGCGCCGCCGCCGGAGACCTCGCGGGCGGCGCCGCCTATCTCGCGCGCCTGCGCCCCTTCGTCTGGCGCCGGCATCTCGACTTCGCCGCCATCCGGGAGGCCGCGGGCATGCTCGGCGCGATCCGCGCGGCGAACGGCCCGGATGGCGGCGTTCCCGGCCGCGACCTCAAGCGCGCCCGCGGCGGCATCCGGGAGATCGAGTTCGCGGCCCAGGCGCTGCAGCTCGTCCATGGCGGCCGCGACCCCTCCCTGCGGGTCCGCGGCACCTGCGACGCCCTCGCCCGCCTCGCCGCCGCGGGCCATCTCACCGCCTCGGACGCCGCCGCCCTGGCCGAAGACTACCGCGCCCTGCGCACCGCCGAGCACCGCCTGCAGATGCTGCGCGACGCGCAGACCCACCGCGTCCCGACCGATCCCGAGGAGATCGCCCGCGCCGCCGGGCTCGCCGGCCACGCGGACCCCGCCCCCTGGCTGGAGGAGCTCGGCGACCGCATGTCCCGCGCCGCCCGCATCGCCGGCGCCGTCCTGGGCGAGCCGGCCCCCGCGCCGAAGGTCCCGCCCGCCCGCGCCGAGGCCCTCGCCCGCTGGTCCGCCGCCCCGGCCCTGCGCTCGGCCGCCGCGCGAGAGGGGCTCGCCCGCATCGCCGGCGCCCTCGTCGCGCGGATCGACGCCTCCCCCCATCCGGACGTCGCCATGGCCGCGCTCACCGACTTCATCGCCCGCCTGCCCGCCGGCGCCCAGCTCTTCGCGCTCTTCGAGGCGAACCCCCCGCTGATGGACCTCCTCGTGGACATCGCCGGCACCGCCCCGGCCCTGGCGCGCCATCTCGCCGCCAATGCCGGCGTGCTCGACGCGGTCATCGGGGGGAGCTCTTCGCCCCCTGGCCCGGCATGCCCGCGCTCGAGGCGCGCCTCATGGCCCTCGCCGCCGCCGAGCCGGACCATGAGGCGCGCCTCATGGCCCTGCGCCGCGCCGTCGGCGAATGGCGCTTCGCCATCGGCCTGCACCTGCTGCGCGGCCTCGCCCCCCCGGCGGAGATCGGGCGCCGCTACGCCGACCTCGCCGAGGCCACGCTCCGCGCCGCCCTCCCGCTCGCGGCCGACGACGTCGCGCGCCGGCACGGCCGCCTGCCCGGCGCCGCCGCCAGCATCCTCGGCATGGGCTCGCTCGGGGCCGCCCGGCTCGACGCGTCCTCCGACCTCGACCTGATCGTCGTCTACGACGCCCCCTCCGGCGCCATGTCGGACGGCCCCCGCCCGCTCGCCGCCGGCGCCTGGCACGCCAAGCTCGCCCAGGCCCTCGTCACCACGCTCGGCGCGCCGATGGCCGGCGGCGTCCTCTACGAGGTCGACCTGCGCCTGCGCCCCTCCGGCCGCCGCGGCCCCGTCGCCGTCAGCCGCGCGGCGTTCGAACGCTACCAGTCCGAGGAGGCCTGGACCTGGGAGCACCTCGCCCTCACCCGCGCCCGCCCCGTCGCGGGCGACGCCGGCCTCGGCGCCCGGATCGAGGCGTTCCGCGCCGCCCTCCTGGCCGGGCGCGCCGGCGACGCCCCCCGCATCGCCGACGGCGTCGCCCAGATGCGCGCCCGCCTCGCGGAGGCCCGTCCCGGCGGCGGCCCCTGGGACCTCAAGGACGGCCCCGGCGCCCTGCGCGACGTCGAGCTCGCGGCCCAGGCCGCCACCCTCCTCGCGGGCGCCCCGGACCGCGACCCCGAGGCGCAGATCGCCCATTGGGGCGAGGGCGCCGGCGCCCTCCTCGCCGCCTGGCGCCCCGCCGCCGACGCGCGCCTCGCCCTGCGCCTCCTGGCGCCCGCCGGCATCCCGCCCGGCACGCGGATCGAGGACGCGATCGGCGCCGGCGGCCTCGCGGTCCTCGCCGCGACGACCGGCCATCCGGCCGCCGATCTCGCGCCCCTCCTCGCCGAACGCCGCGCCGCCGCCGACGCCGCGATCCGCGCCCGGCTTGCCGTCTGGGCACCCGGCCTGTAGCGAGCGCGAGCCCCAGCGGAGGCATCCCGATGACCAAGGCCGATCCGGACGACCCCAAGGGCCTCATCCGCGAAGGATACCGCATGGAGGGGATCGGCCCCGGCGAATGCCGGTCGATCTTCCTGGACTGGGCGCTCAGCGTGCCGCCGGACGACCCGCTCGTGCGCGTCGAGCGCCTCCTCGCCGGACGCCCCGAGGACCACCCCATGACCGAGGTCCTGCGCGCCGCCCTCGCCGCCCCTGCCCCCACCGGCCGCCGCGGCGGCTGGCGCGCCCGCCGCACGGACCCCTAGCTCACCGCGCCCCTGCCGGGGGCCCGCCCGACCCGGATGCGCCCCCGCCGCAGGCACGCCCCCCGCAGATGACGCCCCACCGCAGGCAATGCCCCACCGCAGGTGGTGCCCCACCGCAGGTGGTCAGCGGAGCAGGTCGGGGACGATCGTGACCACGCCCGGGAACAGGTAGAGCAGCAGCAGCCCCACGACCTGGATCAGGACGAAGGGGAACACGCCGCGATAGATCATGCCCGTCGTCACCTGCGGCGGCGCCACCCCCCGCAGGTAGAACAGCGCGAACCCGAAGGGCGGCGTCAGGAACGAGGTCTGCAGGTTCACCGCGATCATGATCGTGACCCAGGACGGGTCGAGCGTGCCGCCGTAGATCACCGGGCCCACGATCGGCACGACGATGTAGATGATCTCCAGGAAGTCGAGGACGAAGCCGAGGATGAACAGCACCAGCATCACGATCAGGAAGACGATGATCTCGCTGTCGAAGCTGCGCAGGAAGTCCTGGATGTAGTGCTCGCCCCCGAAGCTGATCACCACGAGGTTGAGGAGCTGCGAGCCGATGAGGATGGTGAACACCATGCTCGTGACCTTCGCCGTCTCGCGCACGATGGGGGGCAGGACCCCGCCGCGCAGCAGCACCCAGCACGCGTAGAGGAGGCCGAAGATCGCGAAATGGTAGGCGCCCTGCGCCACGATGATCGCGAACCAGTCCTCGAGCGCGATGTCCGAGCGCGCCGTGCGCAGGTCGAAGTTGATCCCGACCAGCAGCATGATCACGATCGCGAAGGTCGCCCAGATGATCAGCCGCCCCGAGCGCTCCTCGTCGCGCAGCCGCCGGTAGGCCGCCAGCAGGATCGCGCCGCCCGCGCCGAGCGCCGCCGCCGGCGTCGGGTTGGTGATCCCGCCCAGGATCGAGCCCAGCACCGCGATGATGAGGACGAGGGGCGGGAAGACCACGCGCAGGAGGTCGTTGCGCCCCAGATACCCGACCGCCGAGCGCATCCCGTAGAGCGTCAGGGCGATGGGCAGCAGCAGGATGAGGAAGGTCATCCCCGGCGAGGTCGTCGCCCGGATGAACGCGATGTCGAACACGAAGGCCAGCGCGACCCCCGCGAGCCCGACGTAGAGCGGCCGCGGGTCCGAGGTCGGCGCCACGCCGCGCGCCACCATGAGCGCGAGGCCCAGGAGGAGGAACAGCACCGCCACCCCGGTGCCGATCGGCGCGATCCCCGCGATCCGCGCGTCGAGCGAGGCCGCGAGCTCCTCCTCGTTGAGCGCGCGGGCGAGCTGCGCGCCGCCGTTCGATTCGATCGCCGCCTGCTGCGCGACGGCGAGGTCCCAGGCCGCCTGCCCGTGCAGCTCGATCATCGCCGCCTGGCAGGCCGCCGAGACCCCCGTGCGCAGGGACGCCTGGTCCCCCGTCTCGCTGAAGTTGTTGATGATGAGCGATTGCGAGCCGACGATCCCGAGCTGCCCGGCGATCACGACCGCCGCGATGAACCCGAGCGGCGCGGCGACGAACCAGGTCATCGCCTCGCTGCGGGTGATCACCTCGCCCCGGCCGCCGCCCACGTGGACCGGCGGCGCGTTGGCCGGCCGCGCCAGCGCGTAGAGGAACGCGTAGAGCCCGTAGAGCCCCGCCAGAAGGATCCCCGGCAGCAGCGCCGCCTGGAACAGCGTCCCGACCGAGACGACCGCCGGCTCGCCCAGATAGGTGAGCGCGTCGGTGCAGCCCGCGGCAGTCGCCCGCGCCTCCTGCGCGGCGGCGTAGATGTCCCCCGTCAACGTGCCCAGGAGCACGATCACGATCGAGGGCGGGATGATCTGCCCCAGCGTCCCCGACGCCGCGATCACCCCCGTCGAGAGCTCCGGCGAGTACCCGTTGCGCAGCATCGTCGGCAGCGACAGGAGGCCCATCGTCACCACCGTCGCGCCCACGATCCCCGTCGAGGCCGCCAGGAACGCGCCCACGATCACGACCGAGACCGCGAGCCCGCCCGGCAGCGGCCCGAACACCCGCGCCATCGTCGTGAGCAGGTCCTCCGCGATGCGCGAGCGCTCGAGCGTGATGCCCATGAGCACGAACATCAGGACCGCGAGCAGCGTCTCGATCGACTGCCCGGCGAGCACGCGCTCGTTGATCCGGTTGACGATGAAGCTGAGGTTGCGGTCGACGGCCTCCTCCCAGCCGCCGGGGAAGACCGGCGTCTCGATCCGTGGCAGCTCCGGATACCGGAAGATCGTGATCTCGCCCCGCGGCACGCCCGCGTTCCGGAGGTCCTGGGCGAGCTGGCTCGACAGGTCCGCCGCCTGGTGGATCAGCAGCCCCGCGCTGTCGAGCGCGGCGATGATGCCGAAGCTGATGATGCCCGCGCCGCCGATGGCGAACGCCACCGGAAAGCCCGAGAGGATCCCGCCGAAGAGGCAGAGGAACACGATGATCAGGCCGATCTCGACCCCGTCCAGCCCAAGAAACACGTGGCACGCCCCTTGTCCAACCCCGCCCCCGGCCGCGCCGGGAGCCCGTCACGCCCGCCTGGGCGTCAGTGTATCGCCGCGGCCTGCGGCGCCGGCTCGTCGCCGATCCGGTCGCGGTCCAGGTGCTTGCCCGCGCTGTCCTCGCCCTCGACGAACTCGAGCCAGGACCGCCACAGCACCGCCCATGCCTGGAGGAACACCAGCCCCGCGAACAGCACCAGCAGCACCTTGAAGAGGAAGTAGCCGCTGAACCCGTTGGGGCTGAACCCCGTCGTCTCCACGTTCCAGCGCAGCGCCCGGCTGCGCGTGAGAAGTTGCTCGAGCGTGTTGGACGCCGACGGGTTCGGCACGATCAGGTGCCGCCACATGAAGAACCAGCCGTAGAGCCAGACCACCACCGCGACCGGCAGCATGAAGACCACCGCCCCGACCATGTCGAGCACCCGCTGCGCCCGGTGCGACACCGCCGAGTAGACGAGGTCCACCCGCACGTGCCCGCCCTGCACGAAGGTCCAGGACACGCACAGCGCCACCACGATCGCGTTGTAGAACTTCAGCTCCTCGGCGTACCAGCTCAGGTCCTGCGTGAAGTCGATCCCGAACGGCGACACCGAGATGTCCGCCACCCGGAAGATCCGCTGCAGGAACACGATCACGATCTGCTGCAGGACCATCAGGAGCCCGGCCCAGCACGCGACCCGCCCGATCGCGTTGGCGATCCCCTCCAGGCCGCGCACGCACCCCCAGAGGAAGGTCCGCTGCCAGATGCCGACCCCGGTGATGACGCCCATCACCAGGAGCACCGCGAAGAACAGCTCCGTCGACGCCCCGTAGTAGACGAAGCGCATCAGCGCCTCCTTCTGCTCCGGCGCCTCGATCCCGCCCAGCCAGGACAGCCAGGAACCCGGCGAGACGGCCGCCGAGACCAGGTTCCCGATCGCCTGCAGCAGGCTGACCGCGATCCAGACGATCCCGCCGATCAGGCCGCTGTCGTACCATGCCGCTTCGGGCATCGCGCATCCCCCGCTTCAAGCGGGCGGGCCGCCGCAGCGCCCCGCCCCGCGCCCGCCCCCGGGGGCGGGCGCCGCCGATCCCGGGGCCCTAGAGGCCCAGGACGCGGTCCCGCTGGATGCGGTAGGCGTCGTCCGAGCGCGTGCTCCAGTCCGAGGACGCCCGCAGCGAGGCGTTGAAGCTCTCGCGGATGCGCGCGTAGAGCTCGTCGCCCATGTTCTCGTCGAGCGCCTCGGCCGAGGCCGCGCCGAACGCGTCCCAGACGTCGTCGGGGAACTCCATGAGCTGCGTGCCCTGGCTGCGCAGCCGCTCGAGGGCGGCGGCGTTGTTGGCGTTGGACTGCGCCAGGTTCCACTGGTGCGCGGCGGCCGCGGCCTGCTCGAACATCGCCTGCTGGCCGGAGGTCAGGTTCTCGAACACCTCGCGGTTCATCGCCGTCGAGAGCGCCGAGCCCGGCTCGTGGAAGCCCGAGGTGTAGTAGAAGTCGCACACCTCCTGGAGGCCGAGCCGCTCGTCCGCGAACGGGCCGATCCACTCCGCCCCGTCGATCGAGCCCGAGGACAGCGCCTGGTAGATCTCGCCGCCCGGCACGTTCTGCACCGAGGCGCCGGTCCGGCCGAGCGCGTCGCCGCCCAGGCCCGGCATCCGGAAGCGAAGGCCCTGGAGGTCCTCGGCCGAGTTGATCTGCTTGTTGAACCAGCCGCCCGGCTGATGGCCCGTGTTGCCCGCCAGGAACGACTTCAGGCCGAAGATCGAGCCGAGCTCGTCATGCAGCTCCTGCCCGCCGCCGTGGTAGTACCAGTTCGCCATCTCCTGGCCGGTCGCGCCGAACGGCACGGCGGTGAAGAAGTAGTACCCCGGATGCTGGTTGCCGAAGTAGTAGTCGGCCGAATGGTACATGTCCGCCTGGCCCGAGGACACCGCGTCGAACACCTCGAACGCGCCCACGAGGGAGCCGGCCGGGCGCTTGTCGATGGTGATCGTGCCGTCGCTCATCGCCTCGAGCGCGCGCTTGAGGTACTCGGCCGCGTCGTCGAAGACGGCGAACCCGTCGGGCACGGACGTGACCATCGTGAGCGTGACGTTGCCCTGCGCGTAGGCGGGGGCGGCGAGCGCGGTCGCGCCGGCGGCGGTGCCCCCGACGGCGGAGGTCTTCAGAAACGAGCGGCGATCCATGTGGCGTTCTCCCTGGGTCTGCCGGCCGGCGCCGCTGGGGGCGCCTTGAGCCGTGTCCCGCGAGCCTAGAGCGAACGATTGCCGAGCGAAACCGGATTCCCGAGACGGCGCCGCCTAAATAGGGGGCGCCCCGTCCGCCGCCCCTCGGGGGCCGCGCGCGCCCCGGGCCCCGCCCCTCACGCCCCCTCCGCCTCGCCGAGCTCGTCCGCCGCCTCCGCGCCGCGCCGGCCCATGGGCATGGCCTCGCCTACCGTGGTGTCGTGCTTCGTCTGCGCCTCGATCTCCGCATCGAGCTCGGCGCCCAGGAGCACGATGTAGGCGCTGATCCAGAGCCAGGTCAGGAGGACGATCACGCCGCCCAGGGTGCCGAACGTTTCCTGGTAGGAGCCGAAATTGCGCACGTAGACCGCGAACGCCACGGAGGCCACGAGCCACAGGATCACCGCGACCCCGGCGCCGGGCGTCACCCATTTCCACTCCGCGTTGTCGCGCGACGGCCCGTAGCGGTAGAGGATCGCGAGCCCGCCCACCGCGATCGCCGCCACGATCGGCCAGCGCACCAACGTCGCGATCGTCTCCGCCAGGCTCCCCAGCGGCAGGAACGCGAGGACCACGGGCACCACGACGATGAACCCCACCGTCAGGAACAGCCCCGCGATCACCCCCAGCGTCAGCAGCAGGCGCAGCGCCGTGCGGTGGAAGAACCCCCGCGTCTCGGTCTCGTCATAGGCCACGTTGAGGCCCTCCATCGTGGAGGACATGGCCGCCGAGGCGGACCAGAGCGACAACAGGATCCCGATCACCGCCGCGAGGCCGAGCCCGCCCTCCTGGCTGCCCGCGACCTCCGTCGCCTGGCCGATCACGATCTCGGCCGCCTGCTCGGGCAGGATCGCGCCCAGCGCGGAGATCTGCTCGGAGACGACCGCCGGCTCGGCCACCAGCCCCGCGATCGCCATCACGGCGCCGATCCCCGGGAAGATCGCCAGCAGCGCGTAGAACGCGATCCCCGCGGCCACGAGCCCGACATGGTCGGACGCGATCTCGCCCTTCACCCGCAGGAGGATGTCCTTCCACCCCGCGCCGGGGATGTCCGTCGGTGTGGTGGCGTGCCGGCCTCGTGCCATCGTGTCGCTCTCCATGCGCTGGGTGCGCCGCTCAACGGCGCCGCGCCCCGCCTGTTCCCCGCCGGGCGCCCCGATCCGCGCTTGACCGCCGCGCGCGCCCTGCCATACTCGCCCCGCAGGACAGGAGCGCCCGATGACCCTCATTCTCGTACTCGTAGGACTCGCGCGCACGGGCCTCTGATCCGGAGGAGCCTCCAACGGCCCCCATGCGCGCCCCCGACGACCTCGGGGGCTTTTTTGTGCCCGCGCCCCAGGTCTCCCCCGACAGCCCGACAGACCAGGACCATCCCATGACCCTAGACCCCAACCCGCAGGTCCCCGCCCAGGACCCCATGATCGAGACCGGCGCCCCCGACGGCGCCCAGACCGGCGCCGAGATGGTCGTGCGCGCCCTCGCCGACCAGGGGGTGGAGGTGATCTTCGGCTATCCCGGCGGCGCCGTCCTGCCGATCTACGACGCCATCTTCCAGCAGGAGGGCATCCGCCACGTCCTCGTGCGCCACGAGCAGGCCGCCGTCCACGCCGCCGAAGGCTACGCCCGCTCCACCGGCCGCCCCGGGGTCTGCATCGTCACCTCCGGGCCGGGCGCGACCAACGCCGTCACCGGGCTGACGGACGCGCTGATGGACTCCATCCCCATCGTCGTCCTCTCGGGCCAGGTCCCGACCTTCATGATCGGCACCGACGCCTTCCAGGAGGCCGACACCGTCGGCATTACGCGCCCCTGCACCAAGCACAACTGGCTCGTCTCGGACACGGACCGCCTCGCGGGCACCATCCACGAGGCGTTCCACGTCGCGACCTCGGGCCGCCCCGGCCCCGTCCTCGTCGACATCCCCAAGGACGTGCAGTTCGCCACCGGCAGCTACTCGGGCCCGGACGCCGTGCCCGCCTCCCGCCGCACGCCCCGGCGCTCCGCCGACCCCGCCATGATCGAGGCGCTGGTCCACGAGATCGAGACCGCCGAGCGCCCCGTCCTCTACACCGGCGGCGGCGTCATCAACTCCGGGCCCCGCGCCTCCGCGCTCCTGCGGGAGCTCGCGGCCGAGACGGGCTTCCCCCTCACCTCCACCCTGATGGGCCTGGGCGCCTACCCCGCCTCCGGCGAGGCGTGGCTGGGGATGCTCGGCATGCACGGCACCTACCAGGCCAACATGGCGATGCACGGCTGCGATCTGATGATCAACGTCGGCGCGCGCTTCGACGACCGCATCACCGGCCGCCTGGACGCCTTCAGCCCCGGCAGCGTCAAGGCCCATATCGACATCGATCCGAGCTCCATCAACAAGGTGATCCGCGTCCAGATCCCCCTCGTCGGCGACGTCGCCGAGGTGCTGGACGCCGTCCTGACCCTCTGGCGGAGCCGCGGCTCGCGGGTGAACGGCGAGGCCCTGGCCGCCTGGCGCCGCCAGGTCGCCGAGTGGACGGCGACCGACTGCCTCGCCTACGAGCAGGCGAAGGGCGCCCCGATCAAGCCCCAATACGCCGTCCAGCGCCTGGAGGCCCTAACCAAGCAGCGCGACCGCTACGTCTCCACCGAGGTCGGCCAGCATCAGATGTGGGCCGCGCAGTACATGGGCTTCGAGGCCCCGAACCGCTGGATGACCTCCGGCGGCCTGGGCACCATGGGCTACGGCTTCCCCGCCTCCATCGGCATCCAGATGGCCCACCCGGACGCCCTCGTAATCAACGTCGCCGGGGAGGCGTCGTGGCTGATGAACATGCAGGAGATGGGCACCGCCATCCAGTACCGCCTGCCGGTCAAGCAGTTCATCCTCAACAACGAGCGCCTGGGCATGGTCCGCCAATGGCAGGAGCTCCTGCACGGCGAGCGCTACTCGCAGTCCTGGTCCGAGGCCCTGCCCGACTTCGTGCTCCTGGCGCAGGCGTTCGGCGCCAAGGGCATCCGCTGCGCCGACCCCGCGGATCTCGACGACGCGATCATGGAGATGCTGGACCATCCCGGCCCCGTCATCTTCGACTGCCTGGTCGAGAAGCACGAGAACTGCTTCCCGATGATCCCCTCCGGCAAGGCCCATAACGAGATGCTGATGGCCAACGCCGACACCCAGGGCGCCATCACCGGCACCGGCGCCGTCCTCGTCTGACCCCCGTCCCCTCCCGGGGGGGGCCAGGGGCCGCCTCCATCCAGGGGGGTGCCCCCGCCGCGCGGGGATGCTACGCCCGCGCGGCCCGCAGCCGGAGTGCCGATCCAGATGTCCCCCCTGACCCTCAAGCGCGGCTCGTCCAGCCATTCCGCCTACGACCTGCGCTCGCGCTACGGGGACGAGACGGAGCGCCACGTCCTCGCCGTCATCGTCGAGAACGAGCCCGGCGTGCTGGCCCGCGTGATCGGCCTCTTCTCCGGGCGCGGCTACAACATCGAGAGCCTGACCGTCGCCGAGATCGACCATGAGGGGCACCGCAGCCGCATCACGGTCGCCACCACCGGCACGCCCCAGATCATCGAGCAGATCAAGGCGCAGCTCGGCCGCATCGTGCCGGTGCACGAGGTCCACGACCTCACGGTCGAGGGCCCCACCGTCGAGCGCGAGCTGGCGCTCCTGCGGGTCGAGGGCACCGGCGACGCGCGCGTCGAAGCGCTGCGCCTGGCCGACATCTTCCGCGCCAACGCGGTCGACTCGACGCTGGAGAGCTTCGTGTTCGAGATCACCGGCCCGCCCGCCAAGGTCGACGCCTTCGCCGAGCTGATGCGCCCCCTCGGCCTCGCCGAGATGGCCCGCACCGGCGTCGCCGCCCTCGGCCGCGGCACGCTCTAGGGCGGCGGCCGGCGTCCGCCGGGACGAACCGGCCCGGTACGCCGGCCGCCCCGGCGATCCGTCCGCGTCGGCCCCCGATCCGCCTCCGCGTCGCCCCCCGATCCGCCAGCGACGGGCGCCGCCGAACGCCCCCACCGCCTTCCCCGCCCCCCGTCATCCTCGGGCTCGACCCGAGGATCTCCACCCCCGACGCGCCTGCGAGGCCCGGGGCGGACGCCGCCCGGCGCGCACGCCCCGGACCGCAGGGGTCGTCCGGTCGAGCCGGACGACGACGCCGGCGAGGGCGGCCCCGGAGGCCGCGCGGACCGCGCCCCGCTCGCCTCAGGTCGCCCCCAGCGCCGCCTCCATGTCCGCCAGCAGGTCGTCCGGATCCTCCAGTCCGACCGAGACCCGCACCAGCCCCGGCCCGATCCCGAGCACGGCGCGCATCTCGTCGGTCAGGCGCTGGTGCGTCGTCGTCGCCGGGTGCGTCACGATGCTCTTGGCGTCCCCGAGATTGTTGGAGATGACCGGGATCGTCAGCGCGTCGAGGAAGGCGAACGCCGCCTCGCGCGTGCCCAGGTCGATGGACAGCACCGTGCCGCCCTTCGCCATCTGCCGCCGCGCGACCGCCTCCTGCGGGTGGCTCGGCAGGTGCGGATGGATCACCCGGCCCACCCGCGGGTCGGCCTCCAGCGCGACCGCGATCCGCAGCGCCGCGTCCGCCTGCGCGCCGCAGCGCAGGTGCAGCGTCTCGAGCCCCTTGAGCATCAGCCAGGCGTTGAACGGGCTCATCGCCGCGCCCGTGTGCTTGAGGTAGGGCTCGACCGTCTTCCGCACGAAGTCGCGGCTCCCCAGGATCGCGCCGCCCAGCGCCCGGCCCTGCCCGTCGATGTGCTTGGTGGCCGAGTAGATCACCACGTCCGCGCCCTGCCCCAGCGCGTCGCCGAAGACCGGCGTGGCGAACACGTTGTCCACGATCACGGTGGCGCCCGCGCCGTGCGCGATCTCGCTCACGGCGGCGATGTCGATGACCTCCAGGCAGGGGTTGCTCACGCTCTCGAAGAACACCGCCTTCGTCCCCGGCGTCACCGCCGCGCGCCAGGCGCCGAGGTCGCGCCCGTCGACGAACTCCACCTCCACCCCGTAGCGGCGCAGCACCTCGTCCAGGATGTAGTGGCACGACCCGAAGAGAGCGCGGGAGCTCACCACCCGGTCACCCGCCCGCAGCATCGAGGTCAGCGCCCCGTTCACCGCCGCCATGCCCGAGGCGGTCGCGAAGCAGTCCTCCGCCCCCTCGATCTCGGCCAGCCGCTCCTCGAACGTCGCGACCGTCGGGTTGCCGTAGCGGGCGTAGATGAACTCGTCCGGCCCCGCGGCCTCGAACCTGTCGGCCGCCGCCTGCGCGGTCGGGTAAACGAAGCCCTGCGTGAGGAAGATCGCCTCGCTCACCTCGCCGTATTGGGAGCGGCGCGTGCCGCCATGGACCGCCGCCGTCCGGGGGGACCGGCGCGGCCGGATGCCGTCGTCCTTCATCGCGGGTCTCCTCCGATGGGCTGCCGCTCCCTAGCGTTGCGCGGGGGGCGGGGCAACGAACGGTCCATGCGCATGGGTCGTGCATGGGATGCGCATGCCCCGTGCATCCCCCGTGCGGGCCGCCTCAGGCGTCGCCCCCCTCCTCGATGAGGTAGGGCTGCAGCGCCATGATCTGGACCCAGAGGAACACCATCAGGGCGATCGGCAGGCCGAAGGTCTCGAACTTGACCCAGAAGTCGGTGCTCATCGTGCGCCACACGATCTCGTTGAGGATCGCCATGCCGGCGAACACCAGCGCCAGCCGGCGGGTGAGGATCATCCACCCTTCATGCTTCATGGGAAGGAACTCCTGCATCACCCACTGCAGCCACGATTTTCCCTGCAGCAGCCCGATTCCCAGGAGCCCCGCGAAGAGGGCGTAGACGATGGTCGTCTTCATCTTGAAGAACCGCTCGTCGTTGAACCACACCGTCAGCCCGCCGAAGATCACCACCATGACGGCCGTGAACACCTGCATCCGGCTCAGCCTGCCGGTCAGGACCCAGATCAGCGCGATCGAGCACAGGAGCACCGGCACGAAGGCGGCGGCGGCGACGATGAACCCGTCATATTCAGTCCCGCCAATGAGATAGGTCTCGTCCCTCATCCACAGATACGCAGCGAAGAACGCGAGCGGCGGGCCGAGCTCGAGCACCTGCCGCAGCACCGGGTTGATCTGCCGTTCCGCCATACTCAGCCTCCCGCCTCCACGATCACGGCACCTAGCGCGATCAGGGCCATGAGCGCCAGCCGCCGCGGGCCCACCCGTTCGCCGAGCAGCGCCCAGCCGATCAGCGCCGCGAACACCACCGACGTCTCGCGCAGCACCGCCGCCTCGCCCACGTCGTCGAGCCGCGTCGCCAGCATGATCGAGCCGAACGAGCCCCACGCCACCACCGCGCCCGTCAGGCCGAGCCGCACGGCGCCCCGGCCGGCCACGCCGCCCCGGAACCACCCCCGCGTCAGCGCCAGGAGCGGAAAGTCGAGCGAAGCCAGGAGGAAGAACCACGCCAGGAAGGTGAACGGGTCCGGCGCCGCGCGGATGCCGTAGGCGTCCCAGGTGGTGTAGAGCGCGACCGCCAGCCCCGTGAGCACCGCGAAGCCGAGCGCGGGCACGAGCGTCCCTCGCCCCACCTCCAGCCGCCGCATGTTGTAGGCCGAGAGCCCGAACAGCCCCGCCAGCAGCACCGCGAGCCCGCCCCATTGCGCGCCCGTGAACCGCTCGCCGAAGATCACCCCCGCGCCGAGCACGGCGAAGAGCGGCCCCGTCCCGCGCACCACCGGATAGACCACCGTGTAGGCGCCCCGGTCGTAGGTCATCGCCTGCAGCACCTTGTAGGCGAAGTGGATCGCCATCGCCCCGAGGAGGAGGAGCCAGAGCCGCCCGTCCGGCCAGGGCACCACGAACAGCGCCACCGGCAGCGAGATCACGATCAGCCCCGTGTCGATCAGCGCCCGGCTCGTCCAGGGATCGAAGCGCCCCTTCTGCAGCGCGCCGAACAGGGCGTGGAGGAACGCCGCCAGAAGCGCGAGGACGAGGGCCGCGCGGTGGCCGGCCGCCGTCCCCTCGGCGGCGAGGATCCAGCCGGTCAAGCGGCTACTCGGCCCCCACCAACGCGCGCGCGAACTCGTCCGGGTCGAACGGCGCGAGGTCGTCGATCTGCTCGCCCACCCCGATCGCGTGGATCGGCAGGCCAAAGCGGTCGGCCAGCGCCACCAGCACGCCCCCCCGCGCGGTCCCGTCGAGCTTGGTCATCACCAGGCCAGAGACGTCCGCGAGGCGTTGGAACTCCTCCACCTGGCGCAGCGCGTTCTGTCCGGTGGTCGCGTCCAGGACCAGGAGGGTGTTGTGCGGCGCGGACGGGTCGCGCTTGCGGATCACGCGCACGATCTTGGCCAGCTCCTCCATCAGGTCGGCGCGGTTCTGGAGCCGCCCGGCGGTGTCGATCATCAGGAGGTCCGCGCCCTCCCGCTCCGCCCGCGCCATCGCGTCGAAGGCGAGGCTCGCGGGGTCCGAGCCCTCCGGCGCGGTCATCACCGGCACGCCCGCGCGCTGCCCCCAGACCTGGAGCTGCTCGACGGCGGCGGCGCGGAACGTGTCGCCCGCCGCGACCATGACCGACTTGCCCGCGGCGCGGAACTGGGCGGCGAGCTTGCCGATCGTCGTGGTCTTGCCGGAGCCGTTGACCCCCACGACGAGCACCACCTGGGGGCGCTTGGCATAGAGGGGCATCGGCGTCGCGACCGGCGCCATGATGCGGCCCACCTCGTCCGCGAGGGCGGCCTTGAGCTCCCGGGCCCCGAACCGGCGGCCCATGCGACCCTCGGCGAAGGCGGCCGTGACCTTGAGCGCCGTGTCCACCCCCATGTCCGCCCCGATCAGCACCTCCTCCAGCCGCTCGAGCATCGCGTCGTCGAGCTCGCGGCGCACCTCTCCGGCGTCGCCCCGCCCCAGCAGCCGCCGCGCCAGGCCGGACCGGCGCGCCTCCTCGGCCGGCGCCGCTCGGGGCGGCGCCCGAACCGGACGCGGGGCGGCGGCGACCGGTTCGGGCGGCGGTGGAGGCGCGGCCGCGGGCGGCGCGGCGACCGGCTCGTCCGTCGTGCCGCCATCCTCCACGACGGAATCGAGGCCCTCCCCGATCTTGGAGGAGGAACGGAACATCCGGTCCTTGAGCTTGGTGAAGAAGGACATCGCCCCGCCTTTCGCGCCGTGCCGGGGCCCGGCCCCTCGTGGCGGACCTAACCCCCCGCAGGGCGCGCGGAAAGCCCGGCCGTCAGAACAGCGAGCCCTGCCCCGCGGGCGGCGCCTTGGCGGGCTTGGCGGGCCGGGGCCGGGCCGCCCCCTGCGGCGCCTCCTCTGGGCGGGCCGCGACCTCCCCGTCGTGGAAGCGCAGCGTGGCCAGGCCCTCCGCCGCCGCCCCGCGCGAGGACAGCACGCCGCCCCGCGCGTCGAGCGCCAGGGCGTAGCCGCGCCGCAAGGTCGCCGTATGGCCCAGCGCCTCGATCAGGTGCCAGGCGTCGCGCACGGAGTCCGCGCGGCGCGCGCCGTCGCGGGCCGCGGCGGCGGCGAGGCGGACGCGCGCCCTGTCCAACGCTTCGCGGCCGGTCCCCACCCGCCGGGCGAGCGCGCCGCGGCCGAGCCGCGCGCCGGCCCGCGTCAGCGCCTCCTGCCGGCGCCGCCCCGCGCGCCCGGCCGCCGACGGGAGGCGGGCGGCGGTCGCGGCGAGCCCGTCCCGCCGGGCGCGCGCCGCGCGCCGGAGCCCGCGCGCGAGCCCGGCGCCGAGCGCGTCCAGCCTCTGCCGCCGGGACGCGACCGCCGCGGCCAGGACCGCCGGGCGCAGGCCCCCCTCGGCGCGCGAGAGCCGTCCCCGCCCCCCTGTCGCGACCGCCCGCAGCGCGCCGGGCAGGCGCGTCGCCGCGAGATCGAGGCGCTGCCCGGGCGCCTCCAGGATCTGCGCCGGGCGCGGCAGGCCGCGCGCGAGGTCGGCGAGCCTCTGCCCGCGCCGGCGGATCGCGTCCCCCGCGCCGCGCCTGAGCCGGGCCTCCAGGGTCCCGAGGGCGGCGATCAACTCGGCGCGCACCGGCACGGCCGCCTCCGCCGCCGCCGTGGGCGTGGGCGCGCGCAGGTCGGCGGCGTGGTCGAGGAGCGTCGTGTCCGTCTCGTGCCCGACGGCCGAGATGAGCGGGATGGAGCACGACGCGGCCGCGCGCACGACCTCCTCCTCGTTGAACCCCCACAGGTCCTCCAGGCTCCCCCCGCCCCGCGCCACGATCAACAGGTCCGGCCGCGGGATCGCGCCGCCCCTGGGCATCGCGTCGAAGCCGCGGATCGCCGCCGCAACCTCGGCCGCGCTGCCCTGTCCCTGGACCCTGACGGGCCAGACGAGCACGCGGCGGGGAAAGCGGTCGCGCAGCCGGTGCAGGATGTCGCGGATCACGGCGCCGGAGGGCGAGGTCACGACGCCGATCACCTCCGGCAGGAAGGGCAGCGGCCTCTTGCGCGCCTCGTCGAACAGGCCCTCGGCGGCGAGCGCCCGGCGCCGCGCCTCGAGCTGCGCCATCAGCGCGCCGGCCCCGGCCGGGCGGATGTCCTCGATCACGATCTGGTACTTGGACTGGCCGGGGAAGGTCGTCAGCCGTCCGGTCGCGATCACCTCCAGCCCCTCCTCGGGCCGGGTGGTCAGGCGCCCGGCGACGCCCTTCCAGATCACGCCCGAGATGACCGCCCGCTCGTCCTTCAGGTCGAGGTAGACGTGCCCGGAGCGCGGCATGGAGACGCGCCCGATCTCGCCGCGCACGCGCACATGGCCGAACGCGCCCTCCACCGTGCGCTTGATCGCGCCCGAGAGCTCGGCGACCGTCAGCGGGGGCGCGTTGTCCTCCGAGCCGGGGCCGGGGCCGTCATCCTCGTCGTCGAGCAGGTCCATTGCGGCGATTGCCCCCTTCGCGGCCGCACCCTAGGCAGCGGCGGGGCGCGTGCAAGGAGGCGGCGACGTGAACATCCTGATCCTCGGCGGCGGCGGCCGCGAGCATGCGCTCGCCTGGGCCTGCGCCCAGAACCCGCGATGCGGTCGGCTCGTCGTGGCGCCCGGCAACGCGGGAACCGCCGGTATCGCCGAGAACGCGGCGCTCGACATCCTGGATGGCGACGCCGTGGCCGGGTTCTGCGACGCGCGCTCGGTCGATCTGGTGATCGTCGGGCCGGAGGGGCCGCTGGCGGCCGGCGTGGCGGACGCCCTGCGGGCGGCCGGGATCGCGGTCGTCGGCCCCTCGGCGGCGGCCGCCTGGCTCGAGGCGTCCAAGACCTTCGCCAAGGAGGTGTGCGATGCCGCCGGGGTGCCGACGGCGGCCTGGGCCGCGTTCGAGGACGAGGCGGCCGCGCTGGCGCATCTCTCCGGGGTCGGCGCGCCCGTCGTGATCAAGGCGGACGGGCTCGCGGCGGGCAAGGGCGTGACCGTCGCGGCCACCCTGGAGGAGGCGGAGGCGGCGGTGCGGGACGCCTTCGGCGGCGCGTTCGGCGCGGCCGGGGCGAGCGTCGTGATCGAGGAGGTCCTGACGGGGGAGGAGGCCTCCCTCTTCGTGCTGTGCGACGGCGAGGAGGCCCTGCCTTTCGGCACGGCCCAGGACCACAAGCGCGCCTACGACGGTGACCGGGGGCCGAACACCGGCGGCATGGGGGCCTACTCCCCGGCCCCGGTCGTCACCGCCGCGGTCCAGGACCGCGCGATGGCGCAGATCGTGCGCCCGACCCTGCGCGAGATGACGCGGCGCGGGACGCCCTATTCGGGGATCCTCTATGCCGGGCTGATGATCGAGGACGGCGCGCCGCGGCTCATCGAATGGAACTGCCGCCTCGGGGACCCCGAAGCCCAGGCCCTGGCCATGCGGCTCGGCGCGCAGATGCTGGACCTCATGCTGGCCTGCGCCGAAGGGCGGCTCGGCGCGGCCCGGGTGCGCTGGGCGGACGACCACGCCATGAGCGTCGTCCTCGCGGCGACGGGGTATCCCGGCCCCCACGCCCGAGGCGAGCGGATCGGCGGGCTGGACCGCCTGCCGGAGGACAGCGGCCGAATGACGTTCCATGCGGGCACCGCGACCGCCGATGGCCGCACCGTCTCCGCCGGAGGGCGGGTCCTGACGCCGACGGCCCGCGGGAGCACGCTCGGGGAGGCGCGACGAAGGGCATACCGCCTCGCCGATGGGATCGACTGGCCCGGAGGTCGCCGGCGCGAGGATATCGGCTGGCGCGTCCTCGGGGCGGGGTCGCTCCCGCCGACCTCCGGCGCCTGACGGCGCCTCGGCCGTTGGGCCGGGCGCCTCTTGCTGCGCAATTCGGCGCAGAGCCGCCGCATCGGGAAGGCGGACGCTTGAAGACGGGTCGACCGCCGATGCCCTATGCCTCTGGCATGGTGAGGTGGGTCAGGATGAGGGAGCGACGCCGCTCCTCCCACCCTCATCTTGATGCAAATATCCCGGAGAGCGCGAGAGGCAGCGCCTCTCGCAGGGCCGGGCGAGGGCTCCGGAGGCGCCCGAGCCCGGCCCTTCCCTCCTCAACCGGCGCAGCGCATCGCTTCGGCGAAAGCCCGCCTCGACGTGTCTCGACCGATCTCTCGCGCCGTCAGCCCCATCCCCTCGCCGACCGCCAGACGGACCGCCATCATCCGCGACCAGTCCGCCGATGCCGCGATCATCTCGGGCCCCGCCCCGCAATCCCGGATCCCGCCGGCGATGTCCCGCTCGCCGATCCGGTGGTTCGTCACCCCGTCCAGGGCCGCGATCTCGCGCAGCGTACCGGGCGCTTCGAAGCGCCAGACCCGCAGCGTCTTCGCCAGATGCGGGCGGTCGACATAGGCGATCTCCACGGTCCCGTCCCCGTCGAGATCCGCCGCGCCGACCACCGCGAGCCACCGGAAGCGCCGGCCGATATAGGGCGTCGCCGTCAGCAGCCGGAGGGAGCCCCCGTCGAGCGTCCATACGACGACGCGGGCCCCTCGCGTCTCGTGGCTTTCCACGGTGATCACCTCCGGCGCCCCGTCGCCGTCGACATCCGCCAGGCGCGGCGCCGTATCCTCGAAGACGCTCCCCACCTCCCAGGACAGCTTTCGCACCGTGCCCGAGGTCGACGTGACCTCGAGGCCGGCATGCTCGATGTCGTCGCCGAGCACGCCGTGGGGGTAGCGATCGGTCGGGCCGGTGTAGCGGGCGGAGGCGATGCGCTCGGCCGCGGCGGGAGCGGCGAGGAGGACCGCGAGCGCCGCCGCCGCGAGGAGGCGAGGTCCGGTCAAATCTGCTTTTCGGGCATCCGCACCTTCAGCCCGTCGAGGGCGTCGGTCACCTTCAACTGGCAGGTGAGGCGGGAGGTGGCGGGGTCCGGCTGATAGGCGAAGTCCAGCATGTCCTCCTCCATGTCGTCCTTGGGGGGCAGCCTCGCAGTCCAGGCGGCATCCACGTAGACATGGCAGGTCGAGCAGGCGCAAGCGCCGCCGCAATCGGCCTCGATCCCCGGGATGCCGTTGTCGCGGGCACCTTCCATGACGGTGAGGCCGTTCGCGACGTCGACGACGTGCTCGGTCCCGCCATGCTCGACATAGGTGATCTTGGGCATCTGTGCGCTCTCCTGGCCGCGTGCGTCGGTGGGCAGATAGCGGGGCCGGCCCGGCAAGGCCAGCCGGGCGGCGGACATGCGAAGGGCGCCCGAAGGCGCCCCCCGTCAGGATCGGCGATGGCCCGCGACCTAACCGTCGTCGCCCAGCGCGACCGCGACGAAACGGGGCTCGCCGCTGCGGCGGATCAGCAGCAGGATCGAGCGGCGCCCGGCCTCGCGCGCCTCCTCGACGCGCGCCTCCAGGTCGCCCAGCTCCTCGATCTTCATCTGGCCGGCCTCGGTGATCACGTCGCCCTGACGCAGGCCCTTCTCGTAGGCCTCGCTGTCCTCGGCGACGACCGCGACCGCGATGCCCTCCTCGGAGCCGAGCTCCTCACGCAGCTCGTCCGTCAGGGGCGTGACGGTCATCCCGAGGATGTCGAGCGAGCTCGGCTCGGCGTCGTCCTCCGCCTCCGCGGAGGCCGGCACGGCCTCGGCCTCCTCGCGGCGCGCCAGGGTGACGCGCAGCGTCTCGCGCTCGCCGGCGCGCAGGACGACGACGCGCACGGTCTCGCCCACCCCGGTGCTGCCGACGACGCGCACGAGCTCGCGCGTGTTCTCCACGTCCGTGCCGTCGAAGGACAGGATGATGTCGCCGGATTCCATGCCCGCTTCGGCGGCCGGGCCCTCGGGCACGTCCGTCACGAGGGCGCCAGCCGCCGTCTCCAGGCCGTCGATGGCGCCGACCATGTCGGGGTCGACGTCCTGGATGCGCACGCCGAGCCAGCCGCGGCGGGTCTCGCCGAACTCCCGGAGCTGGTCGACGACGTTCGTCACGACGCTGGCCGACATCGCGAAGCCGATGCCGATCGAGCCGCCATTGGGCGACAGGATCGCGGTGTTCACGCCGATCACCTCGCCCTGGAGGTTGAAGAGCGGACCACCCGAGTTGCCGCGGTTGATGGCCGCGTCGGTCTGGATGTAGTCGTCATAGGTGCCGCGCAGCGCCCGCGCCTTGGCCGAGACGATCCCGGCCGAGACCGAGAACCCCTGCCCCAGCGGGTTGCCCATCGCCATGACCCAGTCGCCCACGCGGCTGGCGTCCGAGGAGCCGAAGCTCACGAACTGGAGCGGCGTCGTCGGCTCGACCTTCAGGAGCGCGATGTCGGTGTTGGGATCGGTTCCGATCACCTCCGCGGCGAGCTCGAAGCCCTCGTAGAACTCGATGGTGATCTCGTCCGCGCCCTCGATCACGTGGTTGTTCGTGACGATGTAGCCGTCCTCCGAGATGACGAAGCCGGAGCCCAGGGCGTTGCCGCGCCGGGGCCGCTGGCCGTCCTGCCGATCCTGGAAGTCGCGGAAGAAGTCCTCGAAGGGCGAGCCCTCCGGCATCGCCGGGCCGTCGTCGCCCGAGCGGGCCACGGTGGTGGCCGTGGTGATGTTCACGACCGAGGGGCTGACCTGCTCGGCGAGCTCGGCGAAGCTGCGCGGGCGGGACTGGCCGGCCTGCTCGGTCAGGTTCTGGTCGTCGGCGGCGGCGGTCTGCGCGAAGGCCGGGACGGCGGGCGCGGCGGCGAGGCCGGCGCCCATCGCGATGGCCAGCGCGATCATGCGGGGCGTGCGGATGAGGGTCGTGGTCACGGCTCGGTATCCTCCGGATGATGACGGGGCGGTGTGGGAAAGGGCCTTGGCCCGGGTCGACGATACTTCGTCGGCGGCGCGCCGCGATGCAACGGCGAGACGCCTCGCGAGGCCTCACCCATGCGTGACGAGGCCGAAACGTTCGGCGCCGCGCCCGAAGGGGCGGCGCCGACGGGTCAGTTGCCCAGGGGAACCGTCTGGATGACGGTCGTGCCGGCGTCCTCGGCTTCGGGCTCCGCGGGAGCGGCCGCATCCTCGGCCTCGGCCTCGGGCGCCGGGACCGGAGCGGCAGAGGCAGGGGCCGGCACGGGGCCGGCCTCGTCCATCCCGTCCGACTTGAGGAAGTCGAAGAACTCGGAGTCCGGGTTCAGGACGAGGGTCGTGCCGCCCTCCTGCAGCGCGGTGCGGTAGGCCTCGAGGCTGCGATAGAACTCGAAGAACTCCGGGTCCGCCCCGTAGGCCTGGGCGAAGGTCGCGTTGCGCTCGGCATCGGCCTCGCCTCGGGTGATCTCGGCCTCGCGCGTGCTCTCGGAGACGAGCTCGACCACGGTCCGGTCGGCCAGCGCACGCACGCGCTGGGCCGCCTCCTCGCCGCGCGCGATCTCGTCGGCGGCCTCGCGCTCGCGTTCGGCCCGCATCCGGGCGAAGGTCGCGTCGAGGTTCTGGCTCGGCAGCGCGGTCTGCTTGAGCCGCACGTCCACCACCTCGAGCCCGAGGCTGCGCGCCTCGATCCGGGCGCGGTCGCGGATGCGGTTCATCAGCCCGGCACGGTCGGAGGACAGGATCGTGTTCGACGTCACCCCGTCCGAGCCGAGGACGGCGCGGATCTGCGGGTTGAGGATCCCCTCGAGCCGCTGCTCGGCGGCCCGGAGCCCGCCCGCGCCGGTCGCCTGGCGGAGCTGCACCACGTCCGCCACGCGGTAGCGGGCGAAGGCGTCGACCACGAGGCGCCGGTCGTCCGAGGGCGTGACCTCGATGGGCTGCGTGTCGAGCGCCAGGATCCGGTCGTCATAGGTCACGACGTTCTGGATGAAGGGGATCTTGACCTTCAGCCCCGGCTCCGCCTCCACGCGCTGGATCTGCCCGAACTGGAGGACGAGTGCCCGCTCCCGCTCGTCCACGACGAAGAGCGAGGACAGCACCAGGACGAGCGCGATCACGGCCGCGATCGCGAGATATCCGACCTTGTTCATCAGTTCGTCCCCCCGGTTGCGGCAGTGTTCGCGCGGCTGTTCCGCCCGAGCTCGTTGAGCGGCAGATAGGGCACGACGCCCTGGCCGCCGTCGGCGCCGCTGTCGAGGATGATCTTGTCCACGCGGCCGTACACCTCCTCGATGGTCTCGAGATACAGGCGCTTGCGGGTCACTTCCGGCGCGCGCGCGTATTCGGCCAGCACCGACGTGAAGCGCGCCGCCTCGCCCGCCGCCTCGTTGACGACGCGGGCGCGATAGGCCTCCGCCTCCTCGAGGAGCTGCGCCGCCTCGCCGCGCGCGCCGGCGAGCGCGCGGTTGGCATAGGCGTCGGCCGTCCGCTCGAGGCGGTCGCGCTCCTGCTCGGCGGCCTGCACTTCGCGGAAGCTGTCGATCACCTCGGCGGGCGGGTCGGCCCGGTCGAGGTTGAGGCGCACGACGTTGATGCCCGCGCCGTAGGTGTCGAGCGTCGACTGGATGAGCTCGCGCACCGTGTCGGCGATCAGGCCGCGGTCGCGGTTGAGGATCGGGGCGAGCTCGGACTGCGCGATGACCTCGCGCATCGCAGCCTCCGAGACGGCGGTGATCGTCTGCTCCGGATTGGCGAGGTTGAACAGGAAGCGCGCGGGATCGGCGATGTTCCACACGACCTGGAAGTCGATGTCGACGATGTTCTCGTCCGTCGTGAGCATCAGGCCGTCATCGCCGCGGGCGCTGCCGCCGCGGCCCATCCCGATCTCCTCGGTCCGCTCCGTCGACACCGCCAGCACCTCGCGCGTGACCAGCGGCCAGGGCGCGAAGTTGAGGCCGGGCTGGCCGACCGAGGAGAACTCGCCGAGGAAGAGCTCGACCGACTGCTCCTCGGGCCGGACGGTGTAGAAGCTCGCGAAGAGCCACAGGATCAGGGCCGCGACCACCGCGATGCCGATCGTCCCGCGGGTGAACTTCGGGCCGCCGCCCCCGCCGCCGGGGGTGCGCCCGTTGCCGCCGCGCCCGCCCATCAGCACCTTGAGCTGCTGCTGGCCCTTGCGCACGAGCTCGTCGATGTCGGGGACTTGGCCGCCATCCTGCCCGGGGCGCCGCGGCGGCCTCTGGCCGGGGCCGCCCGGCCGCCCGGGGCCGCCGGATCCGTTCGATCCGCCGCGCCCGCCGCCGCCGCCCCAGGGTCCGCCGCTATTGCCTGCCATGTGGTCGTCTTCCTCGCTGAAACCTGACCTCCCACTTACGCTCCGGGGGCCGGGAATCAAGGCGCGGGGGCCCTGGCGATCTCCCTGGCGGGCCGTCAGAGGGTGCGCACCGGCGTCTTCATCGTCACCATCTCCTCGGTGACGGTGGGGTGCACCGCGCAGGTGCGGTCGAAATCCTCCTTGGTCAGGCCCGCCTTCACCGCGACGCCCGCCAACTGGATCATCTCCCCCGCCCCTCGCGCGACGATATGGCATCCGAGCACGACCCGGCTCTCGGCGTGCACGACCAGCTTCATGAGCACCCGCTCGGCCCGGCCGGCGAACGCGGTCTGCATCGGGCGGAAGGAGGTGGCGTAGATCTCGGCCGGGATCTCCTTGGCGATCGCCTCCTCCTCGGTCATGCCGACGCTGCCCATCTCGGGCTGCGTGAACACCGCCGAGGCGATGAGCTCGTGGTCGAACGGCGTGGGGTCGTCCTCGAAGCGCGTGCGCACGAAGGCCATCGCCTCGCGGATCGCCACGGGCGTGAGCTGCACGCGGTCGATCACGTCGCCGATGGCCCAGATCGAGGGGACGTTGGTGCGGCCGTACTCGTCCACCTTCACCGCGCCCTTGCGCGTGAGGTCCACGCCGGCCTCCCGCAGGCCGAAATCGACGTTCGGCGCTCGGCCCGTGGCCAGGAGGACCGCGTCGAACTCGGCCTCCGCGCCGCTCGTGCCCTTCACGTGGATGCGCCCGGCCTCTGTGCGGCGGAACTCCAGCGGCGCGGTCCCGAGGCGGATGTCGACCCCCTTCTCGCGCATGCCCTCGGCGATCAGGCCGCGCGCCTCGTCGTCGAAGCCGCGCAGGACCTGCGCGCCACGATACCAAAGGCAGACGTTCGACCCCAGCCCGTTCATGATGCCCGCGAACTCGCAGGCGATGTAGCCGCCCCCGATGATCAGCAGGTCGCGCGGCAGCTCGCCCAGCAGGAACATGTCGTCCGAGACGAGGCACTGCTCGGCGCCCGGGATGTCCGGCCGGACCGGATGCCCGCCCGACGCGACGAGGATCGTGCCGGCGGTGACCCGGGTCCCGTCCGCGAGCGCGACCTCGTTGGGGCCCGTCACCCGGACGTAGCCGTCGAACACCGTCACGTCGCTGCCCGTCAGCAGGCCGCGATAGACCCCCTCGAGACGGTCCAGCTCTCCGTGCAGGCGGGCCCGGAAGCGGGGCCAGTTGAAGGTCGGCTCCGCGGGCACGTCCCAGCCGTAATCGGCGGCATCGCGGAAGTCCGGCCGGTACTCGGAGGCGAACACCATCAGCTTCTTGGGCACGCAGCCGCGGATCACACAGGTCCCGCCGAGGCGGGAGCCCTCGGCGAGCGCGACGCGCCGGCCGGCCCGCCCGGCGGCGACGCGCGCGGCGCGCACCCCGCCCGAGCCGCCGCCGATGACGAAGAGATCGTAGTCGTGTTCCATGCCGGCGGTCCTCGCGAAGCTGCGCGCCACCCCTGCCCGCCTGCGGGCCGGCGGGCAAGGCGGGGGCCGCGCGGGCCACCCCCGCGCGGGCGGGCAGGGACGCGGCGTCAGTCCGGCAGGTCGTCGAAGAGCCCCGAATCCGGCTCGGCCGCCGGCTCGGCCCGGCTGCGACCGTCCGGCCCGCGCCGCTCCGTTTCCCCGCCGGGCAGGCCGAGGATCGCGGCGTCCGCCATGTCGACGAAGAGCCCGTGCTCGACCACGCCGGGGATCTGGCTCAGGACCAGGGCCAGCCGCCGCGGATCGCCGATGCGCGCCAGCGACAGATCGACGATGTGATGCCCCTCGTCGGTCACCCGCGGCCCGTCCGGCCCCGGACGCAGCGCGGCGCCCCGCCCCAGCACGTCCTGCCCGTCGAGGGCCGCGTCGATCAGCGCCATCGTCGAGCGCCAGCCGAAGCGCACGACCTCCACCGGGAGGGGGAAGGCGCCGAGCCGCTCGACCGATTTGGACGCGTCGGCGACGATCACCAGGCGGTCCGACGCGGCGGCGACGATCTTCTCGCGCAGGAGCGCGGCGCCCCCGCCCTTGATGAGCGCGAGGCCCGGCCCGACCTCGTCGGCGCCGTCGATGGTCATGTCGAGGCGCCCGGCCGTGTCGAGGTCCGCGAGCGGGAGACCCTCCGCCCGCATCAGCGCCTCGGTCGCGCTCGACGTCGCGACCAGGGGCCCGAGGCGCAGCCCGCCCTCGCGCACGCGCGCCGCGAGGTGGCGCACCGCCCAGACCGCGGTCGAGCCCGTGCCGAGCCCGACGCGCATGCCGTCCTCCACCATCTGGGCGGCGCGGCGCCCCGCGGCCCGCTTGGCGCGGTCCGCGGGGGAGAGGTCGGCGGGATCGGTCATGATGCACTCCGGGCGGCGGCGCGCCCTGGATAGCGGGCCGCGCGCGGCTGGGCCATGGCGGGCGGGCGCCCGGGGATGTAGTCGGGCGGTCATGTTCATCTCCGTCCTCGACCTCTTCAAGATCGGCGTCGGTCCGTCCTCCTCGCACACGATGGGGCCGATGACGGCCGCGGGGCGGTTCCTGGAGACGCTGCGAGCCGGTCCGTTCACGGCCGCGGGCCTGCGCGCCTCGCTCCACGGGAGCCTCGCCTTCACCGGCAAGGGCCACGCGACCGACCGGGCGGTGATCCTGGGGCTGGGCGGGCTCCTCCCCGCGACCTACGACGCGGCCCGCGCCGAGACGATCCTCGCGCGCGCGGCGGCGGAGGGCGTCGTCGCGCCGCCGGGCCTGCCGGAGCTGCGCTTCGATCCCGCGCGGGACCTGGCCTTCGACTACGACCGCGCCCTGCCCGGCCACGCCAACGGCCTGCGCCTCGCCGCGACGGACGCCCAGGGCGACACGATCGCGCAGGAGGTCTACTATTCCGTCGGCGGCGGCTTCGTCCTGACGGAGGCCGAGCTCGCCGCGGGCAAGGACGCGGACCCCGGCGCCGCGGTGCCCCATCCGTTCGCGACCGCCGCGCAGATGCTCGAGATGTGCGCGGCCACGGGCCGCTCCGTCGCGGAGCTGAAGCGCGCCAACGAGCTCTCGCGCCGCCCGGCGGCCGAGCTCGACGCCGGGCTCGCCGCGATCTGGGAGGCGATGTCGGACTGCATCGACGCGGGCCTCGCCGGGGACGGGATCCTGCCCGGCGGTCTGCGCGTGCGGCGGCGCGCGCGCGGCATCGCCGAGGGGCTGGAGGCCGAGCGCGGCACGAACCGCCCCGGAGCGCCTCATGCGGCCATGGACTGGCTGTGCGCCTATGCCATGGCGGTGAACGAGGAGAACGCGGCCGGCGGACGGGTCGTGACGGCGCCGACCAACGGCGCGGCGGGGGTGGTGCCGGGCGTGATCCGCTACTGGCTCGAGCACGTGCCGGGCGCCACGCGCGCGCGCGTGCCCGAGTTCCTCCTGACGGCCGCGGCCATCGGCGGGCTGGCCAAGCACAACGCGTCCATCTCCGGCGCCGAATGCGGCTGCCAGGCGGAGGTCGGCAGCGCCGCCGCCATGGCAGCCGCCGGCCTGTGCGCGGTGATGGGCGGCACGCCGGCGCAGGTCGAGAACGCGGCCGAGATCGCGCTCGAGCACCATCTGGGCATGACCTGCGATCCGGTCGCGGGGCTGGTGCAGGTACCGTGCATCGAGCGCAACGGGCTGGGCGCGATCAAGGCGGTCGGCGCCGCGTCCCTTGCGCTGCGCGGC
The DNA here is from genome assembly GCA_963833115.1 of uncultured Alphaproteobacteria bacterium. Taxonomy (GTDB): domain Bacteria; phylum Pseudomonadota; class Alphaproteobacteria; order Rhodobacterales; family Rhodobacteraceae; genus Hasllibacter. The sequence goes on from CAWHWS010000002.1 coordinate 2,566,609, forward strand.
GACGGGACGCACCGCGTCTCCCTCGACCAGGCGATCGAGACCATGCGCCAGACCGGGCGCGACATGTCCGAGAAGTACAAGGAGACCGCGCTCGGCGGCCTCGCGGTGAACGTCCCGAACTGCTGAGGGAGGAAGGGCCGGGCTCGGGCCCCGCGGGAGCCCTCGCCCGGCCCTGCGGTGGCTTCGCCCCCGCGGCGCCTAGCCCGTCAGTCCCGCCACGACCGCGCCGATGGACCGGACGGGGACGATCCCGATCATGCCAGGGCCGTCCATCTCCAGCTCGATGCGCTCCGCCCCGTCCGCGACGCGGTTGGACGTCCCCACCCGGCCGGCCGGCGCGAAGGCGATGCCGTCGATCGGCCAGCGCAGGCCCGAGGACCGGCCCCGCACGGTCCCGAACGGGAAGAGCGACACCCGCGTCCCCGGCGGCAATGCGAGCGAAAGCCGGCTCGGAACCGCGAAGACCGCGTCCTGCGCCCCGAGGAGGACGCAGGGCGGCGCCCCGCGCCCGGCGAGCCGCGCGAGCACGCCTAGCGCGGCGAGCTCGTGATCCACCCGCCCGCCGAGGAACCCCGCGCCGAGCACGAGGGGCGCGTCGATCCGGGCGAGGCATTTCTCGAGGTCGGTGTCGTCCTGCCCGCGCAGGTGCAGCACCCGCTCGGCGGGCACCGTGCCGGGATCGAGCGAATCGAGGTCGCCGATCACCGCGTCCGGCATGCGCCCCGCCGCGATGAGGGCGCGCGCGCCGCCATCGGCCGCCATCGTGCCCGCGGACATCGCGAGGCACCGGTCCAGCGCCTCCGGCGCCACCGGCCCGGCCCCGACCAGCGCGATGGGCCCGGGACAGGAGAGCCGTCCGTCCCGCCAGGTCGCGGCCATGCGCTCGATCCGTGGGGCCGTCACATTCTCGCCCCGAAATTGCCCAACCTTCGTCCCTCCGTCGAACGCAATCGGGCCTTGTTCCCGACCGATGGTTCCGCGAGCGGCGGAGCGGAGGACGGCATGGCGGAGCGTTACAGAAGTCTCAAGGTCTCCATCGGGGCGTATTCCTGCGCGGTCTCCGGCTTCGACGATCCGCACGCCGCCCTGCTCGAGGCGACGGCGCTGATGCGGACGATCGCGGCCGACCCGCGGAACGAGGCCCTGCTGCGCGGCGAGGCCGGCACCGACGACGGGGAGGGCGACGAGGACGAGGACGAGGACGGCGAACCCGATCGAGCGGCCTCGGTCACGGCGGAGGCCAAAAGCGCGGCCAAGACACGCGATGACGCCGCGGCCTTGTCCTCCGTCCTCGCGCGCCTGACCGGGCAGGCGATGCCCGCGACGCCAAGGGGCGCGGAAACCTCCGGCGAAGGACCGCCAAAGGGGGAACCCTCCACCGAGGAGCCTTGCGCCGAGACGGACGAGGACGGCCCGCCGCTCGATGGCGATGCGGGTGCGGCCGAGCCCGAACTGGCCTACGGACCGCAGCCCGAGGCCGACCGGGAACCGGCGATGGGACCGTCCGGGACCGAGGGCGAGGGTCGGCCGCGCGACTTGCCCGCCGATGATCTCGGCGCGGACGCGATCGACGCGGGGGACCCGCATTCCGACGATCCGGAGGGCGGCGCGCCTTCGCTCCGCGGGGAGCCGGCGCAGGACGCGCCGGAGGCGGCCGTCGACCGGCTTCTGGACGTCGCGAACCACCAGTTGGACGAGCCGGAGACGACGCGTCGACGGACCTCCGTCCAGCGCATGCGTCACGCGGTGCGCGCCAGGGTGGCGGATCGCGACGATGCGAACACGGGCGCCGCCGAGGACGGGCGCCGCAGCGCGTTCGGCGATGATTTCGACCGCGCCATGGGCCGCGTCGGCCGCCCCCCCGCGCCCGCGACGGAGACCTCGCCCCTGGTCCTCGTCTCCTCTCAGCGGATCGACGTCCCCGCGGACGCGGAAGCCGTCCGGACGAGTCTCGACCTCGTCTCCAGGGGGCCCGGACCGACGCTCCGATCCGATCCTGGATCGTCCGACACGTCCGATGCGCTTGGCGCCGCCATGCCCGCGCTGTGGACGCAAGAGGGCGCGGAGAGCCTTCGCGAGCGGATGGCGACGGCCGCGCGCGCCCTGTCGAGCCGTCGACCGGGCGCCGGCGGATCGTTCGCGCGGCCGGATCTGATGACCGTCCTAGTCGCCGGGCTCGACTCCATGGGTCCCGGCGCGGCGGCCGGGCGGGAGGATCGGCTTCGGGCCTTCGCGGCCCTGCTGGAGGACGGCACGGTGTACCGGGTGTCGCGCGGCCTGTACATGGCCGCCGCCGAGTCGGCCCAGGCCGCCGAAGCCTCCGGCCGCTGAGCCCGGCTCACTCCGGCGGCGACGCGTCCGGATCGGCCTTGCCCACGCCCAGGAACACGCGTCGCAGCGGGATCGCCCAGAGCACGCCCAGGGCGAGATAGATGAGCAGCTCGACGAGGATCGGGGGCCGGTCGAACAGGTCGACCACGTTCACCGCGACGATGACGTAGAGCGGCAAGCCGACGATCAACACCAGGAGCGACAAGCGCTTGCGGGTCTTGTAGGCGAGCGGCATGGCGATCCTCCCTCGGCCCTCGACCTAGGGTGCCCGCCGCCCCGGTCCAAGCGCAGACCGCGCCGAATCAGCCGACGAATGGGTCTCGGACCAGGACGGTGTCCTCGCGCTCCGGCGAAGTCGACAGCATGGCGACCGGGCAGCCGATGAGTTCCTCGATCCGGCGCACGTACTTGATCGCCGCGCCCGGAAGGTCGGCCCATCGGCGCGCGCCCGCGGTGCTCCCGCCCCACCCCTCGAGCTCTTCGTAGATCGGCTCGCAGGCCGCCTGCGCCGCCGCCGCGGTCGGGAGATGGTCCAGCACCTCCCCGCCGAGCCGATACCCGGTGCAGATGCGCAGCGTCTCGAACCCGTCGAGCACGTCGAGCTTGGTGAGGGCGATGCCGTCCATGCCGGAGGTGGCGCAGGTCTGGCGCACCAGCACCGCGTCGAACCAGCCGCAGCGTCGCTTCCGGCCGGTGGTGGTGCCGAACTCACGCCCCGCCTCGCCCAGGCGCTGACCGTCCGCGTCGTGCAGCTCCGTGGGGAACGGCCCTTCGCCGACCCGCGTGGTGTAGGCCTTCACGATGCCGAGGACGTAGCCGACCGCGCCCGGGCCGAGGCCCGTGCCGGTCGCGGCCTGGCCCGCGATGACGTTGGAGGAGGTCACATACGGATAAGTGCCGAAATCGATGTCGAGGAGCGCGCCCTGCGCCCCTTCGAAGAGGATGCGCCGGCCGGCGCGGCGGGCCTCGTCCAGCACCCGCCAGACGGGGCCGGCGAAAGGCAGGATCTGCGGCGCCACGGCGCGCAGCCTCGCCAGGAGGTCGGCCCGGTCCACCGGGTCCAGCCCGAGCCCGCGGCGCAGCGCGTCGTGATGGAGGAGCGCCCGGTCCACCCGCGCCTCGAGCGTCGCGTCGTCCGCCAGGTCCGCCACCCGGACGGCACGCCGGCCGACCTTGTCCTCGTAGGCCGGGCCGATGCCCCGGCCCGTCGTGCCGATCTTCGCCCCGCCGGACGCACCGGCCTCCCGCGCGCGGTCGAGCTCGCCGTGGAGCGGCAGGATCAGGGGCGCGTTCTCCGCGATCATCAGGGTCTGCGGCGTGATCTCGACCCCCTGCCCGCGCAGCCCCTCGATCTCGGAGATCAGGTGCCAGGGGTCGAGGACGACGCCGTTCCCGATCACCGAGAGCTTGCCGCCCCGCACCACGCCGGAGGGGAGCGCGTGCAGCTTGTACACCGTCCCGTCGACGACCAGCGTGTGACCCGCGTTGTGCCCCCCCTGGAACCGGGCGACGATCTCGGCCCGCTCGGACAGCCAGTCGACGATCTTGCCCTTCCCCTCGTCGCCCCATTGGGCTCCGACGACGACGACGTTGGCCATGTCCCATCCTCCGCGCGCGGCTCCCCGGCCATAGCCGCCGTCGGCGGGGGGCGAAAGCCCGGTCGCCCGCCCGCCGTCGGTCGGCCGGCCTGGCGCCGGCGGACGGCACGCGGCGACAGGGCGCCAGGCCCCGATCGAGATCGGATGCGGGCCGGCCCGGCGGGCGGCACGGTCCCCGGCAAGTCTGCCCTACGGAATGGCGTCGACGCGCCGGACCTGGCGGACGGAATCCGGGTCGGCCGGTCCGATCGAAGCCGTGGCGGCGGAGGTCGGCGGGCGCGCCGGCGAGCCCGGCGCCATCGAGGTCTCCGGCCGTCTCGGCACCCACGGCACGGGTGGCTCGGCCATGCCGCCTGCGACCGACGACGGCGGCGGCGGGATCGATGGCGAACTCGGCGCGGCGCTGACGCTTCGCACCCTCGGCTTCGCGAGCGTATGTCAGGGGCTCCGTGGCTCGGCGGACGCGGCCACATCCTGGCGCCGCTCACGTTCATGAAGGCGCTCTCCCCGAGGATTCGGGTCGGTAAGGCGCTGGAGCCGTCGACCGCCCTGATGGAGATGCCGCAGCGGCGAGTCCGGCCCCTTGGTCGAGCGTCCGAACGTCGACGCCCTGACCGGGGGATCGGCGAAGCGATCCGGCCCTGAAACCCCGTCGACTACCGCGACGCGGGGATCGATGCCGCCGCCCCGGTGGTCGACCGGCTCGAAGCCGCGCGGGCGCTTGGCGTCCTCGGCTTCGGCGCGCTCGCCGCTGCGGGCGCGTCGATCGTCCTGGCCATCTCGGCGACGGAGGATCGGGCCGCGCCCGTCGCGCGCGATGCCGCCGGGAGCCTCGACGGCCTGTCCGCCGGCGCCAGGCGGACAGGCCGACCGCCCTGATCCCGCGGGCCGACCGGACCCGCGACCCGATCCCCGGGCGGCCGAGGTCGCGGCCATCGCAGGCGGCATGCCAAATCTCGGCGGGGTCGCCGACCTCTCCAGAAGGTCGAGGACGCCGCCGGGAACCTGACCAGTCGAACCGGGCCCGCGGGATCGGTCGAGGGGGCGATCGACGGTTCCGTCGGCGTGCCCGACGTCCTGAACGCGCCATTCGGCGGGCTCTTCACGACGTTCGAGAACGGCCCGAAGAGCCTCCCCACCATCGTCCATTGGGGCGTCGTGATCGCGATGATCGCGGGCGTCCCCGCACGCCGGCCCGAGACGGCGCCGGACCTGGGGCCGCCGCCGCCGCGCCTCGACCGCATCGGGGTCGAGGGACGCGTCGGCGCGCGGGACGTCGACGGCGGCGCGCTCATGGGCGAATTCGACACGATCCCGCTTATCGACAGGGACCGCCCGGGCCTTGCGTGGTCCGGCGGCGGAGGCCGCGGCGGCTTGCATCGCGCCGCGCCGCCCCATAGGTCCGCCTTGCCCCAACCGAAGGCACCGCGCGCGCTATGCAGAACGTCGTCCTCATCGTCCACCTTCTCCTGGCGCTGTCGCTGATCGGGGTGGTCCTCCTCCAGCGCAGCGAGGGCGGCGGCGGCCTGATGGGCGGGGGCGGCGCCGCGGGCGGTCGCGCGCCGGCCACGCCGCTGGGCAAGGTGACCTGGGGCCTGGCGGCCTGCTTCATCGCGACCTCACTGACGCTGACGGTCCTCGCCGCCGGCGGCTCGGGCGGCACATCCGTGCTCGACCGGCTGGGCGGCGGCGCGGCGGCGCCGGCGGACGAGCCGGGCGGCGCCCTCCTGCCCCCGGCCGACTCGCTGCTGCCGCCGCTCGGCGGCGCGGACGAGCCGGCCCTGCCGCCGCGCGCGGACTGACCGCACCCATCCCCGCCGGGCGCGGCTGGACGCGCGCGGCGATCCGCCCTATCGCCCAACTCCCGTGATGCCCCTCGCCGGGGGGCCGAAGCGACCGATCACGGGGAGGCCCGCAAGGCCATGGCTAGGTTCATCTTCATCACCGGCGGCGTCGTCTCCTCGCTCGGCAAGGGCCTGGCCTCCGCCGCGCTGGGCGCGCTCCTGCAGGCGCGCGGCTACACCGTCCGCCTCCGCAAGCTCGACCCCTATCTCAACGTCGATCCCGGCACGATGAGCCCGTTCGAGCATGGCGAGGTCTTCGTCACCGACGACGGCGCGGAGACCGACCTCGACCTCGGACATTACGAGCGCTTCACGGGCGTGGCGGCCCGGCGCACCGATTCGATCTCCTCCGGCCGGGTCTACTCCAACGTGCTCGAGAAGGAGCGCCGCGGCGACTATCTCGGCAAGACGATCCAGGTGATTCCCCACGTCACCAACGAGATCAAGGACTTCATCCGCATCGGCGAGGACGAGGTCGACTTCATGCTCTGCGAGATCGGCGGCACGGTCGGCGACATCGAGGGCCTGCCCTTCTTCGAGGCGATCCGACAGTTCGCGCAGGACAAGCCGCGCGGGCAGTGCCTGTTCATGCACCTCACGCTCCTGCCGTTCATCAAGGCGTCGGGCGAGCTCAAGACCAAGCCGACGCAGCACTCGGTCAAGGAGCTGCGCTCGATCGGCCTGGCGCCCGACATCCTCGTGTGCCGCTCCGAGCAGGCCATCCCCGAGAAGGAGCGCGAGAAGCTGGCGCTCTTCTGCAACGTCCGCCCGGACGCGGTGATCGCCGCGCTCGACCTGCCGTCGATCTACTCGGCGCCGCTCGCCTATCACGCCGCCGGGCTGGACCAGGCGGTGCTCGACGCCTTCGGCATCACGCCCGCGCCGCGGCCCAACCTCGCCAAATGGCTCGACGTGCAGGACCGCATCGACCACCCCGAAGGGGAGGTCCGGGTCGCCATCGTCGGCAAGTACACCCAGCTCGAGGACGCGTACAAATCCATCAACGAGGCGCTCACCCATGGCGGCTTCGCCGGGCGCGTGCGCGTGCGCCCCGAATGGATCGCCTCCGAGCGGCTGGAGCGCGAGGACCCCGCCGAGGTGCTGGGCGGCTTCAACGGCATCCTCGTGCCCGGCGGGTTCGGCGAGCGCGGCACCGAGGGCAAGATCGCGGCCGCGCGGTTCGCACGCGAGCGCCATGTCCCCTATCTCGGCATCTGCCTCGGCATGCAGATGGCGGTGATCGAGGCCGCGCGGAACCTCTCGGACCTGCCGGGCGCGGGCTCCGAGGAGTTCGGCGGCGCGCCGGACGGCGCCGATCCGCGCCGGTTCACGCCGGTCGTCTACCATTTGAAGGAGTGGGTGCAGGGCAACCACACCGTCCGGCGCAGCGCCTCGGACGACAAGGGCGGCACGATGCGCCTCGGGGCCTACGACGCCGTGCTGAAAGACGGCTCGAAGGTCGCCGAGATCTACGGCGCCACCCGGATCGAGGAGCGCCACCGGCACCGCTACGAGGTGGACGTGAGCTACCGCGACGCCCTGGAGGCCGGCGGCCTACGCTTCACCGGCATGTCCCCCGACGGGCGCCTGCCCGAGATCGTCGAGGGCCGGGACCATCCCTGGTATGTCGGCGTGCAGTTCCACCCCGAGCTCAAGTCGAAGCCCTTCGCGCCCCACCCCCTGTTCGAGGGTTTCGTCGCCGCGGCCAAGGCGAACTCGCGCCTCGTCTGACATGGCGGGGGGTGGAGCGCCTCGCGGCCTCCACCCCGCACCCGATCAAGCGGCGGCGCTGCGCCCCCGGCCGCGGCCACCGCCGCCGAACCGGCGCCCGCCGCCCGGCTTGCCGCCGCCCGGCTTGCCTGCCCCGCGCCCGCCACCGCCGCCGCCACCGGGGCGCCCGCCCCGTCCGCCGCGGCCCTTCTTGGCGGCCGCGATCTCGGCGAAGGGCTCGCCGCTCGCCACCGGGATGCGCGTGCCCATGGAGCGCTCGATGTCGCGCAGCTCGCCCATCTCGTCGGGCGCGCAGAGCGCCACGGCGATGCCGTCGCGCCCCGCCCGCGCCGTGCGCCCGATCCGGTGGACGTAGTTCTCCGGCACGTTGGGCAGCTCGTAGTTGTAGACGTAGCCGACGCCGGGGATGTCGATGCCCCGCGCCGCCACGTCCGTCGCGACGAGCACGCGCACGTCGCCCGACTTGAACGCCGCCAGGGCGCGGTCCCGCTGCCCCTGGCTCTTGTTGCCGTGGATCGAGGCGGCGGCGAACCCGGCCTCGACCAGCTTCTTCATCAGCTTCTCGGACCCGTGCTTGGTGCGCCCGAACACCAGCGCGAGGTCGTCCTTGTGCCGGTCCAGGAGGTCGATCAGCAGCCCCTGCTTGCGCGCGCCGTCGACGAAGTGAACCTCCTGCTCGACCTTGTCGGCGGCCTTGCCGGGGGGCGAGACCTCCACCCGGATCGGGCTATTGAGATAGGCGCCCGCGATCTCGCTCATCTGCTTGTTCATCGTGGCCGAGAACAGCATCGTCTGCCGCTCGGCCGGCAGGGCCGGGGCGATCCGGCGCAGAGCGTGGATGAAGCCCATGTCGAGCATCTGGTCCGCCTCGTCGAGGACGAGGAAGCGCGCGCGGCTGAGGTCGACGGCCCGCCGGTCCATCAGGTCGATCAGGCGCCCGGGCGTCGCCACCAGCACGTCGGTGCCGCGGGCGAGGCGCTGTATCTGCCCGCCGATCGGCTTGCCGCCGGTGACGATCTGCACCTTGAGGTGCCCGCCCCGCGTCAGGTCGCCGATCGCCTCGGCGATCTGCCCGCCGAGCTCGCGCGTGGGCGCGAGGATCAGGGCGTGGGGCGTCTTCGGCGCGGGGCGCACGCCGGCGCTCGTCAGGGCGTGCACGAGCGGCAGCGCGAAGGCGAGCGTCTTGCCCGTGCCCGTCTGCGCCAGGCCCATCACGTCGCGGCCGTTCATGGCGTGGGGAATCGCCTGCGCCTGGATCGGCGTCGGCTCGGTCAGCCCGAGCTCGGTCAGGCGCGCGGTCAGTTTGGGGCCGAGGCCCAGCATGTCGAAATCCAAAGGACTCGTCCTTTCGGGGTGCGTCGATGCACCCGGGGCGCCCGGCGTCGCGGGGCGCGTCATGGCTGGGCGCGGCGCGCGCGGATGCGCTGCGGACATCGCCCGGGACCCATGCGTGATGTGGGAAGGACCGACCGCCCACCGGAGGGCGCCCATGGGCGCCATCCGGGCTCACGCGGCTCGCGGGCGTCGGTTGATACGCAGGTCGGCCGCGCGGCCCGCAAAGTCAATGCCGCGGCGCGGAATAAACCGCGGGCGGCCCGGCGACGCCTAGAAGTCGAGCGTGAAGCGCCGGGTCAGCCGCAGGCCGACCCCGTACTGGTCGCGGTCCTGCACGATCGGCGAATCCTCCGCCTCCCCGGTCAGGTAGTCGTAGGTCACCACGCCCTCGACGCCCCAATCGTCGCTCAGGGCGTAGCGGGCCGTCATCTCGATGCCGATGGAGTTGAGGCCGCCGGACGGGTCGAACGCCTCGTCCGGCCCGCCAGCGACCGCCGCCTCGGCGCCGCTGACGCCGAAATAGGCGGTGTTGTAGTCGTCCGAGCCGACCGTCGCGCGCGGGCCGGCCCGCAGCACCAGCCGGTCGCTGGGCCGGAAGATCGCGTCCATCCCGACCTCTCCCACGAAGGCCTCGTGCCCCGTGACGCCGTAGCGGACCTCGCCGAAGGCGCGGAAGTTCGGGGCGTAGTAATCGACGCCCATGCCGAGCTCGATGGAGGTGTCGACGTCGCTCGTGCCGGTCAGGGCCTCGTCGTCGTCCGCGTCGCGGTCGCCGACCACGTTGAACGCGCCGCGCACGCCCAGGCCGGAGCGCACGCCGTCGAAATCCGGATCGCCGATCGTGAAGCCGTTGCGCAGGCGGATCGACTGGAACGAGAAGCCGCCCGCCCCCAGGGCTTCGTATTCGTCCGAGCCGGGATATTCCGGGCCGTAATCGGCCCCGCCCTTCAACGTGAAGCGCAGGCCCGTGTCCTGCGCGACGGCGAAAGCGGGCAACGAGGCGATCGCGGCGGCGGCAAGGAGGGTCGTGCGGCGGAAGGGCATCGCGATCGGGCTCCGAATCGGGGCGCGTGGTGCACCCGGTCATGCCCCCAATAGACTCCGAGGAGAGGCGGTTCCGCAACTTCCGCGATCCGCCGCTCGCGCGGGGTTTACCGTGGCAGGAATGTCGCGTTCGCCCTTCCCCGCGGGGCCGATGCGGCCTAGATGGGAGCGATGTTCGCCGATCTCCTCCGCCGTCTCGGGACCGACCGGCCCGAGCCGCTTCCCGACCTCGACCAGCGCGACGCGCTCGCCGCCCTGATGGTGCGGATCGCGCGGTCGGACGGCGACTACGCCCCGGCGGAGGCCGCCCGGATCGACCGCATCCTGGCCGCCCGTTTCGCGCTCACGCCCGGGGCGGCCGCCGGCCTGCGCGGCCGCGCCGAAGGGCTGGAGGCCGAGGCCCCGGACACCGTCCGCTTCACCCGCGCGATCAAGGACGCGGTCCCCTACGAGGCCCGCCACGGGGTGGTGCGCGCCCTGTGGTCGGTCGTCCTCGCCGACGGCCAGCGCGACGAGGAGGAGGACGCCCTCCTGCGCCTGCTGGCGAACCTCCTCGGCGTGAGCGACCGCGACAGCGCGATCGCCCGCCAGGAGGCCGAGCGCGGCGACTGACCCTATGGCGGACGGGCTCGCCGCCCTGCCGATGTACGACCGGCCGGAGACCGCCGCCGCGCATGATGCGCTCTGGGCGCTGATCCGGGACGGCCTGCGGGCCCGCGACGTCGCCGCCCCGGACGCCCTCGACCGGAGCGTGCGGACCCTGGCCCGGGGGACGGACCGCGCCGTCGTGCTCGGACAGGTCTGCAACCTGCCGCTGCGCCACGGCCTGTGCGGCCGCCTCTCGCGGGTCGGATCGGGCGACTACGCCCTCCCGGACACGCCGCCGGGCCATTATTACAGCCATTTCGTCGTGCGCGCGCAGGACGACCTCGCGCCGGACACGTTCCACGGGCGCCCCGGCGCCCGCTTCGCCCGCAACGAGGCCGACAGCCATTCGGGATGGGGCGCGCCGCAGCTCTGGGCGGCGCGGACCGGCCTGCCGCCCTTCCCCGCCATGCCCGAGACGGGAAGCCACCTCGCGTCGGCCCGCGCGGTCGCCGAGGGGCGCGCCGACATGGCGGCGATCGACGCCATCTCCTGGCGGGCCATGCGCCGATTCGACGTCGATCTCGTCGCCGCCCTGCGACTCGCGGGCGAGACCGGCCGCTCGCCCGGTCAGACCTTCGTGACCGCGGCGCCCGACCCGCGCCCGCACCGCGCCGCCCTGCACGCCGCGATCGCCGCCCTGCCGGCGCCGCATCGCCGCACCCTCGGCCTCGTCGGCCTCGTCGTCCTGACGGACGACGCCTATGCCGGGCTCGATCCGCCGGGGCGGCCGCATGTCGCCTAGGCACGGGGCCGGCCCGACGCGCCCGGGCGGCCCGCGCCCCGTTGCATCCCGGCCCGATCCGGGCGCTACTGCGTGACGCGCAACCAGCCGGATCCCACGTGAAAGAAGCCCTGCACCTCGATCCCCATGCCGATCACGGCGCGACGCGGGACACCGCCGCGCCGGTGATCGAGCTCGACGGCATCCACAAGGCCTACGGCGCGCTCGAGGTGCTCAACGGCGTCTCGCTCACCGCGCTCAAAGGCCAGGTCGTCAGCCTCATCGGCTCCTCGGGCTCCGGCAAGTCGACCATGCTGCGATGCGCCAACCTGCTCGAGGACAGCCAGCAGGGCGAGGTCCGCTTCAAGGGCGAGCCCGTGCGCTGGCGCGGGACCGGCGCCGTTCGCCGCCCGTCCGACGCGGACCAGGTCACGCGCATCCGCACGAACCTCTCGATGGTGTTCCAGCAGTTCAACCTCTGGGCCCACCTCACCGTCCTGCAGAACGTGATGGAGGCGCCCGTCACCGTTCAGCGCCGTCCGCCCGGCGAGGTCGAGGCCGCCGCCCGCGCCTATCTCGCCAAGGTCGGCATCGGCGACAAGGCGGACGCCTGGCCCGCCCAGCTTTCCGGCGGGCAGCAGCAGCGCGCCGCCATCGCGCGCGCCCTCGCGATGGAGCCCGAGGCGCTCCTCTTCGACGAGCCGACCTCCGCGCTCGACCCCGAGCTCGAGGCCGAGGTCGTCCAGGTGATCCGCGACCTCGCGGCCGAGGGGCGCACGATGGTCCTCGTGACCCACGACATGCGCCTCGCCGCGGGCGTGTCCGATCACGTCGTCTTCCTCCACCAGGGCCGGATCGAGGAGGAGGGCCCGCCCGACCGCCTCTTCCCTGACCCGCAGACCGACCGCCTGCGGCGCTTCCTTTCCGCCGCCATCCACTGAACCCGACAACCTCACGGAGTACACGCCATGAAGCTCATCCTCACCACCACCGCCGCCCTCGCGCTCGCCGCCGGGGCCGCCACCGCCCAGCAGACCGTCCGCATGGGCACCGAAGGCGCCTACCCCCCGTACAACTTCATCAACGATTCCGGCGAGGTCGACGGCTACGAGCGGGAGCTCGGCGACATGCTCTGCGAGATGGTCGAGGTGCAGTGCGAGTGGGTCACCAACGAGTGGGACAGCATCATCCCCAACCTGACCTCCGGCAACTACGACACGATCATGGCCGGCATGAGCATCACCGACGAGCGTGACGAGGTCATCGACTTCACGCAGAACTACATGCCCCCGACCTCCTCGCTCTACGTCGCCATGTCCGAGGACGCGGACCTCGCCGGCGGCGTGGTCGCGGCGCAGGTCAACACGATCCAGGCCGCCCATGTCGCCGAGAGCGGGGCGACGCTCCTGGAGTTCGCCACCCCCGACGAGACCGTCGCCGCCGTGCGCAACGGCGAGGCCGACGCGGTCTTCGCCGACGGCGACTACCTGATCGGCATCGCCGGCGAGGACGACACGCTGATGATCGTCGGCGAGCCCGTGGCGCTGGGCGGCGGCATCGGCATGGGCCTGCGAGAGGGCGACCCGGAGCTCAAGGACAAGTTCGACGCCGCGATCACGACCCTCAAGGAGGACGGCACGATCAACGAGATGATCGTCAAATGGTTCGGCGCGGACGCCGAGACCTACTGATCCGATCCGCGCGGGGGCCGTCCGCCGGCCCCCGCGTCCGCGAGACGCGCGAGCGCCGCGTCCGGCGCGCCCGCCCGGTCCGTCAGGACCAGCCCCTCGAAGAACGTGAGCGGCGGGGTTAGCCGGCCGCGCGCCGTCCCGGCAGGCAGTCATGCGCCCGGCCATCCCGAGAACGGTCCAAGCCCCGCCGCCGGCGCCCCGGGCGGCAGGCCGTCCGTCCTCCCCGCCGCGCCGAGCATCTCGAACCACGGCGCGGCGCAGGGGCGCAGGGCCTCGCCGCGCATCGCGTCGAGCGCCGCCCGCAGGACCGCCGCCTCATCCGTCCCGCGCCCCATGGGGATCGCGGCACCCGGCGTGCCGGCGAGGTCCCGGGCCAGCCGCTCCATCACGGCGGCGAGCGGACCGGCCCTGGCGCGGGGGCGGGCGGGCGACTGGCGCCTCCCGGCCGTCCCGATGGCGGCGTTCCTCCGCTGGTCCCTCGCCGCGATCGCGATCGAAGGCCCCTTGGCCGACTGGCCCGAGCATGTCGGCACGGTCCGGGAGGTGCGCATCCGGGTCGACCTCCCGATCGGAATCGCCGCCGCCTTCGCGCTCGCGCTGCCGCGGACGCGCGCCGCCGGGATGGCGCCCCCGCCCTGGCGCGCGCTGACCGCGGCGACGGGGGGCATCGGGCTCCTTTGGGCGATCGCGCGGCTCTTTTCCCTCGAAGGGCGGGCGCGCCGGCCTCCCGGCGGGGCGAACGCATTCCCCTCGCGCTGAGGGCGCTGTAGGCTCCGGCCCGGACTGGCGCGAGGGAGCGGACATGTTTGACTTCTGCGCCGATCCCTCGGCGCTGGACGGCGCGCGCTGGCTCGCGTGCTACCTGACCAACGGCACGCATCTGCTGTTCTATTCAAGCTTCGGCACCGTTCTCCTGCTCCTCGCGATCACGGCGCCCGCGGCGCTGGCCTTCGGGCTCGGCGGCGCGCTGGCGGCGCGCTCGTCCTTCGCGCCGCTGCGCTGGCTCGGCCACGGCTACACCGCCATCGTGCGGGGTGTCCCGGACGTGGTGTTCTTCCTCTTCTTCGTGATCGCGCTCGACCAGGGGTTCGAGTGGCTGCGCCACCAGGCCCTCTGCCCGGATTGGACCGAGGCGGTGCGCCAGGGCGCCAACTTCCTCGTCTGCCCGGAGGCGAAGCTGCCACCGAACGCCGCGCCGCAGGCCGTGCACGAGGCCTACGGCTTCGGGCTCGCGGTCCTGACCTTCGCCATCGTCTTCGGCGCCTTCGCGGCCAACGTCCTGACCGGCGCGATGCGCGCCGTCCCCGCCGCGCAGATCGAGACCGCGGCCGCCTACGGCATGACCCGCCGCCAGGCGACGCGCCGGATCCTCCTGCCGCAGATGTGGCTCTACGCCCTGCCGGGCCTCTCCAACCTCTGGATGATCCTGTGCAAGGCGACGCCGCTCCTCTTCCTCCTGGGGGTGGAGGACGTCGTCTATTGGGCGCGCGAGCTCGGGGCGTCCAAGACGAGCACCTTCTCCTATCCGCACCCGGACTGGCGGCTGTGGTACTTCCTGGGGCTCCTCGCGTTCTATCTCGCGCTGACCAAGGTGTCCGAGGTCGCTCTGTCCCGGCTCGCCGCCCGCCTCGCCAGGGGGCAGGCGACGGCGCAGGGCGCCGCGATGGGCCGGGCGGCGGCATGACCTGCGCCGAGACGATCGCCGCCTACGCGTTCCGCTCCCTCGGCTATGGCGAGCGCCTGCTGCCGCGCAGCGACTTCACCCTCTGCCAGCAGGTCACCCTGATCGGATCGGGCATGATCTGGAACGTCCTCTTCGCGGCGCTGGCCCTCGGCGCGGGCTTCGTGCTGGCGATCGCGGTCGCGCTCGCGCGGACCTCCCCCGCGCCCGCCATCCGCAAGCCGGCCGACTGGTTCACCTTCGTGTTCCGCGGCTCGCCCCTCTTCATCCAGTTCTTCCTCGCCTACGAGGCGTTCGTCCTCCTCCCGCGCGCGGGGATCGAGTTCAGCATCCTGGGCACCGAGTTCACCGCCGAGACGCGCTGGCTCGCGCGCGCCTGGGCCGGGGCCACCATCGTCCTCTTCCTCAACACCGCCGCCTATGCGGGGGAGATCTTCCTGGGCGCCCTGCGCGCCATCCCCAAGGGCGACCTCGAGGCGGCCGAGGCCTACGGCCTCACCGGCTGGCGCAAGTTCCGGCGCATCACCTACCCGACGATGCTGCGCCTCGCCTGGCCGGCCTACACCAACGAGGCGATCTTCCTGTTTCACGCCACCACGCTGGTCTTCTTCTCCAGCTTCCCGGCGTTCCAGCAGCGGGGGGACGCGCTCTATTACGCGAGCTATTTCGCGGACAAGACGTTCAACCCGTTCGTCCCGTACCCGATCGTCGCGGCCTACTTCATCGTGTTCAGCCTCCTGATCATCGTCGCGTTCGGGGCTGTCAACCGGCGGTTGAACCGGCACCTGCCGGGCGCGCCCACGCGCCTGCGCATCAGGCCGGCGATCCTGCGATGACCCCGGACGAGGCCGCCCTCTGGCTGCGCGCGCATCCCGAGATCCGCACGGTGCGCGTCGGCGCCGCCGACCTCAACGGTCAGGCCCGCGCCAAGCGCCTGCCCGCCGGGCGCGCGGCCAAGTGCTGGGAGGACGGCACCCGGATGCCGCTCAGCGTGATGAACGTGGACATCCGCGGCGAGGACATCGAGGGCAGCCCCCTCGTCTTCGAGAGCGGCGACCGGGACGGGGTCCTGCGCCCCACGGGCCGCGGCTTCGTCCCGATGCCCTGGCTCGACGCGCCCTCCGCCCTGCTGCCGACCTGGATGTTCCGCGAGGGGGACGCCGCGGGCGCCGACGGCCCGCCCTTCGACGGCGACCCGCGCCACGCGCTGGCCGGCGTGCTCGCCCGCTACGCCGCGCGCGGCCTCACTCCCGTGGTCGCGACGGAGATGGAGTTCTACCTCATCGACGATTCCGGGGACGCTCCGGCCCCGCCGCGCTCGCCCCGCTCCGGGCGCCGACGCCCCGGCGGCGAGGTCCTGTCGCTGCGCGCGCTCGACGCGTTCGACGCCTTCTTCACCGACGTCTACGACGCTTGCGAAGCGATGGGCATCCCGGCCGACACCGCGATCTCCGAATCGGGCATGGGCCAGTACGAGATCAACCTGCTGCATCGCGGCGCGCTGGAGGCCGCGGACGACGCCTGGCTCTTCAAGCTGATGCTGCGCGGCGTCGCCCGGCGCCACGGCTTCGCCGCCAGCTTCATGGCCAAGCCCTATCCGGACCATCCGGGCAACGGGATGCACGTCCACTTCTCGGTGCTGGATGGCGGCGGGGGGAACGTCTTCGACGATGGCGGCCCGGCCGGCACCCCGGCCCTGCGCCACGCCGTCGCCGGCTGCCTCGCCGCGATGCCGGCCTCGACCCTGATCCTCGCGCCCCATGGCGGCAGCTACGACCGCTTCGCCCCCGGCACCCACGCCCCCACCGGCATCGCCTGGGCCTATGAGAACCGCACCGCCGCCATCCGCATCCCCGCCGGCGCCCCGGCCGCGCGCCGGATCGAGCACCGCGTCGCGGGCGGCGACGTGAACCCCTACCTCCTGGTCGCCGCGATCCTGGGCGCCGCCCTCAACGGGATCGAGGACGCGGCCGAGCCCCCCGCCCCCGTCGACGGCAACGCCTACGCCGCCGACCTGCCGCGGCTTCCCGCGACCTGGGCCGAGGCGATCGACGCCTTCGACGCCGCCCCCATGCGCCGCATCCTGCCCGCCGGCCTGATCCGCAACGTCATCATGACCAAGAGGCAGGAGCTCGCCGCCTGGGCCGAGATGGACTGCGCCGAACGGCTCGACCTCTATCTCGACACCGTGTGAGGGCGCCCTTCCCGGCGGCCCGCGCGCGGCGTAGGACGGCGCCCATGCGCATCGGCATCCTCCAGACCGGCCACGTGACCCCCGACATCGCCGCCGCCCATGGCGATTTCTCCGCGATGTTCGAGCGCCTGCTCGCCGGGCGCGGCTACGATTTCCGCACCTGGAACGTGGTCGACATGGACCTCCCCGCCGGCCCGCGGGACGCGGGCGCCTGGCTCGTCACCGGATCGAAGCACGGCGCCTACGAGGACCATCCGTTCATCCCCCCGCTGGAGGCGCTGATCCGAGCGGTCCACGCCGCCGGCGTGCCCCTGGTCGGCATCTGCTTCGGGCATCAGATCGTCGCCCAGGCGATGGGCGGCCGGGTCGAGAAGTTCGCCGGCGGCTGGGCCCTCGGACGCACGGAATACGCCCTGGACGGCATCGGCACCGTCCACCTCAACGCCTGGCATCAGGACCAGGTGGTCGAGCTGCCCCCGGCCGCCATCCCCGCCGGCACCAACGCGCATTGCCGCCTGGCGGCGCTCTCCTACGGCCCCCGCATGTGGACGGTGCAGCCGCATCCCGAGTTCGGCGGCGCCATCGTCGCCGACTACGCCCGCACCCGGCGGGGGACGCTCGACTATCCCGATGCCGGGATCGACCGCGCGGCGCAGGAGGCCGCCCTGCCCGTCGATCAGTCCCGGCTCGCGGACCATATCGCCTCGATCTTCGCGGAGGCCGCCGCCGATGCATGACCCCGGGCAGATCAAGGACTGGCAGGAGCGCCTGCCCCCCGCCGCGCGCCGCTACCTCGAGGGGCGCCGCCTGGACGAGGTCGAGTGCGTCACCCCCGACCTGCCCGGCATCGCCCGCGGCAAGGCCGTGCCCGCGTCCAAGTTCATGCGCCAGGACCGGTTCCACCTGCCCAACAGCATCTTCTTCCAGACCATCACCGGCGGCTGGGGCGAGCCGGAGGAGGGCTTCACCGAGCCCGACATGATCCTCACGCCCGACATGAGCACCGCGAGCGCCGCGCCCTGGACCGCGGACTGGACGCTCCAGGTGATCCACGACGCCCTGCAGAGCGACGGCACCCCCGTGCCCATGGCGCCGCGCAACGTGCTCAAGCGCGTGGTCGCGGCCTACGCGGCGGACGGCCTCACCCCCGTCGTCGCGCCGGAGATGGAGTTCTTCCTCGTCGCCCGGAACACCGACCCCGCTCGCGCCATCGAGCCGATGATGGGCCGCTCCGGCCGCCCCGCCGCCGCGCGGCAGGCCTATTCGATGTCCGCCGTGGACGAGTACGGTCCCGTCATCGACGACATCTACCGCTTCGCGGAGGCCCAGGGCTTCGAGATCGACGGCATCACCCAGGAGGGCGGCGCCGGCCAGGTGGAGATCAACCTCGCCCATGGCAGCCCGGTCGACCTCGCGGACGAGGTGTTCTACTTCAAGCGCCTGATCCGCGAGGCCGCCCTCAAGCACGACTGCTACGCCACCTTCATGGCCAAGCCGATCGAGGGCGAGCCGGGCAGCGCCATGCACATGCACCATTCCGTGCTCGACGCCTCCGGCGCCAACATCTTCACGGATGCGCAAGGCGGGGAGACCGCGGCCTTCCTCCACTTCATCGGCGGGATGCAGCGGCACCTGCCCTCCGCGATCGCGATCCTCGCGCCTTACGTGAACAGCTACCGGCGCTACACGCGCGACCACGCGGCGCCGATCAACCTCGAATGGGGGCGCGACAACCGCACCTGCGGGATCCGCATCCCGATCAGCCCCCCGGCCTCCCGGCGCGTGGAGAACCGGCTCGCCGGGATGGACTGCAACCCCTATCTCGCCTTCGCCGCCGGGCTCGCCTGCGGGCTCCTGGGCCTGCGCGGCCGCATAGACCCCACGCCGGAGTTCAAGGGCGACGCCTACGACGCCGCCGAGGCGATCCCCCGCGGCCTCTTCGCCGCGCTCGACGTGCTCAAGGGCGACGCCGCGATGCGCGGCCTCCTCGGCGAGCGGTTCTGCCGCACATGGGAGACCGTGAAGGAGGCCGAATACGACGAGTTCCTGCAGGTCATCTCCCCCTGGGAGCGCGAGCACCTCCTCACCACCGTCTGAGGCGGAACCGCCCGCGCCCGCGCGCCTTGTCCGGCGACACGTCCCGAAGGCCAGCCATGATCCGCATCCTGATCCTCCTCCTCGCGCTGTGCGCGCCCGCCGCTGGCGCCGCGCAGGAGGGTGCCCCCGCCGGCCCCATCGCCGCCACCAGCGACGGCGCGGCCGACGCCGCCATCCGCCAGCGGCTGACCGGCATCCTCGCGGAGCTGGGCGGCTTCGCGGGCGTGCGCGTCGCGGTCTCCGAAGGGGTGGTCACCTTCACCGGCGAGGCCCTGGACGGGGTGGCGCTGGATCGGCTGGACGAGATCGCCGGCCGCGTCGACGGCGTCGTCGCCGTGGAGAACGAGGCCACCGCCAGCGCCGACGTCGCCGAGCGGCTGGACCCGGCCATCGACCGCATCCGCGACCGCACCGCGCAGGCCATCGCCTTCCTCCCGCTCCTCGGGATCGCGCTCCTGGTCTTCGTCCTCATCGCCGGGCTCGGCTGGCTCGTGGCGCGCGCGCGCTGGCCCTGGGACCGGATCGCCCCCAACGCCTTCGTCGCCTCGATCTACCGGCAGCTCGCGAAGATCGCGTTCGTCGTCCTCGGCGCCGTCGTCGCGCTCGACATCCTCAACGCGGTGGCACTCCTGGGCACGATCCTCGGCGCGGCGGGCATCGTCGGCCTCGCCATCGGCTTCGCAGTCCGCGACACCGTGGAGAACTTCATCGCCTCGGTCATGCTGAGCTTCCGGCAGCCGTTCAACCCCGGCGACGTGGTCGAGATCGAGGGCGACGTCGGCAAGATCGTGCGCCTCACGAGCCGCGCGACCGTCATGCTCGACTTCGACGGCAACCAGGTCCTCATCCCCAACGCGACCGTCTTCAAGTCGCGCCTGGCCAACTATTCCCGCAACCCCGAGCGCCGTTTCCAGTTCGAGATCGGCGTCGACCCGGGCGCCGACCTCGAGCGCATCCGCGCCCTGATCCGCGGCACGCTCGACGCCGCGCCCTTCGTGCTCGCCGAGCCCGCGCCGCTCGTCTGGATCGACCGCATCGGCGACGGCGCGATCTTCCTCCAGGTGACCGGCTGGATCGACCAGCGCGAGACCAACATGGCCGTCGCCCGCGGCGAGGCGCTGCGCCAGGCGAAGGCCGCCGTCGAGGGCGCCGGCGTCGAGGTGCCGGACACGACCTACCGCGTGACCGTCCTGTCCGGCGGGGGCGCGCTGTCGGTCGCGGAATCCGCCGACCCTCCCGCCCCTGACGGCGCCGGGATGGAGGCCGCGCCCGGGGCCGCGACCGCCGCCGCCCCCGCCACGGCCCCCACGGACGTCGCGGATGTCGGCGCCGAGCGCGGCCTCGACCGCATCCTCGACATGGCGCGCAGCCAGTCCGCGGACCGCGACCTCCTCGACGAGAACGCCCGCCTCGAATGACGCCCGCCGGCACCTCCCGTCCGCCGCGATCCGCCCTTGCGGCCCTTCCCGCCCGCCGGTATCCGTTCGCCCGCGTTGGGGTGTAGCCAAGCGGTAAGGCATCGGTTTTTGGTACCGTGTATCGTAGGTTCGAATCCTACCACCCCAGCCATCCCGCCCACCGAAGTCGCCGGGCCCGGGGCGGCCGGCCGCCTCGCTCATCGCGCCGAGCCGCCCGCTCGGTCACGTGTCGAGGAACGCCCCCTGCAGGCGCAGGTCGAGGCGCCAGGCGCCGCCATCGGGCCCTCCAGCGTCACCGCCTCGCCCGCGTGCCCGTCCCGCCGCGTCGCGGCGCCCAGATCGCGCCCGCCATACGTGCCCTTCGGGCCGGCACGGGACCGCACGCAGCCGTTATGCACGCAGGGCCCCGCGGCCCGGCTCGCGCCCTCGGGGAGCCATCCGTCCGGACCCGCCCAGGGATGCCGCCGCCCGTGCGTCCAAAGGCCCTCCATGCGGGTCTCGAACGATGTCCGCCGGCGCCCGCGCAGGACGATGTCGAACCGGCCGGCGCGCGTGTCCATCGGGATCGTGGCGGCCGCGTCGTAGCGCGCCGTCGGCCGGTCGACGGCCGCCGCGCTCGGGATCGCGCCGACGATGGGGCAGGGCGGGATCAGGGGGTCGCCCTCGGAGGACGTCTGCGTGACGAGCCGCTGCGCGAAGGCGGCACTGACGACGCCGAAACGGACGTGCGCCGGCCGCCGGTCATCGGCCCGGTCGGGCCGGGGATAGGCGCCGGGCTGGACGGTGCGGAACGCCTAGCGCCCCTCCTCGTCCGTGAGGCAGCGCCCGCAGCGGTCGAAATGCGCGTCGAGCGGGGCGAGGGAGCCGTCCCGCACATGCCGGCATCGCCCGCCCGCGTTGGCCTGCCTCACCTCGATCAGGGCGCCGGCCACGGGCCGGTCCGACCCGCCCAGGAGACGCCCCGTCACCACGATGCGCGGCCCGATGGCGCTCTCGCCAGGAGCGCCGAGGTCAGTCAGGAGGTCGGCGTCCCCCGCGCCCGGCATGCCGACGCCGAAGGCCGGGCCCGTCGCCCAGGCGGCCGGCGCGGGCCGCGCGCCGCGGAGGTCTCGTAGGCCCGCGCCAGGGCCGGCGGGTGGGGCCCGGCATCGCGCGGCATCGGGGCGCCACCCGCGCCGGGCCGCCCGGTCATCCGGATCATGCGGCGTCATCGCGGGCGAGCCCGCCCCGCGCGGCGTTCGCCCGCGGCACCCCGGCCCAGATCGCGACGCGCCGGATCATCTCGGCGATGTCCTCGCGGCTCGCCCCCCGTGCGCGCGGCGGCCTCCACGTGCATGGCGAACGCCGCGAGGGTGCCGAGCCCCGCGAGCAGGGCGAGCCCGAGCGCTCCCGCCGGGTGAGGCGGTCCGACGCCCGGACCGCGCCCCGGGCGCCCTCGGTGATGGGCTCGCGGAAGGGCGCGTCGAACTCGTCCCCTCCGGCGGAGGGGCGGCCATGTGCGTCCCCTCCCCGGCCCGCGCCGGGCGGCCGGCCCCCTCATGAGATCGCGAACGGCGAGATCGCCGGGAACGCCGCCGGCAGGATCGCCCGGAGGATGTCGCTCGCGACGAACCAGGCGACCGCCCGATAGGTCTCGCCGATGGGCGTCTCGGAATCCGCCCCGTTGACGATGAAGGGGTTCATCCCCACCGGCGGCGTGATGGGGCCGGCCTCCACTATGATGAGGACCAGGATGCCGAGCCAGATCGCCAGCTCCTGCGTGCCCGGCCCGAGATCGAGCGTGACCAGGACCGGATGGAAGATCGGCACCGTCAGCGGGATCATCGACAGGCTGTCCGTCACGCAGCCGAGGAGGAGGTAGACCAGGAGGATGATCGAAAGCACGGCCCACGGCCCGCCGCCCTGCTCGACCCCGAAGCCCGACGGCGTCTGCGGCACCCGCGCCGGCGCGAGGAACCCGCGCCCAGCACGATGAAGGAGATCGTCGCGGTGCTGGCGGCGGTGGCGACGATGGCCTCCCGCGCCTCGCGCCAGCCGAGCGTGCCCGACGCGAGCGCCACCAGCCCGGTGTCCAGCGCGGGAGGACGGGGATCGACCGCGGGCCGATCTCGGCGGTGCTCGAGGGCCCGCCCCCGGCGCGGGCCGCGGGCCGCGCAGGTGCGCGAGCGGCAGGAGGGCGAGGACGACGAAGGCCACGCCGAGCTCGATGGGCTCGAAATCCCCCGGGACCGACCCGCCGCCCAGCGGCCCGGCGGCGCGGCCCGCGATGCTGGCGCAGGTCATCGCGATCAGGGCGCAGAGCACCGCCCCGCCGGTCAGGGCGCTCAGGCCCGCCAGCCGGTCCATCGCGCGCGCCGTCGCCGCCCCATCTCGCTCGGCCCGCGCTCCGGGGCGCGGGCCCGCCGTTCAGTCCGCGGCGTCCGCGACGGCCGCGCGCGCGCCGTCGACGAGGCCCTGCCCGTCCAGGCCCGCGGCGTCCGCCTCGGCGATCCAGTCGTCGATCACGGGATGGGCGGCCGCCTTCCAGGCCTGCGCCCGCTCGCTCGTCGACGTCACGATCGCGTTGCCCCGCTCCTCGGCCGCGGCCCGGGGGCCGGCATCGGCGGCCTGCGTCGCCGCGCCCGCCTGCGCCGAGAGGGCCGCGTCCGAGTTCTCGTCGATCGCCGCCCGGAGGTCCTCCGGCAGCGCGTCATAGGCGCCCCGGTTCATCGCCGGCGCGAAGGTCGCGACGTGGAGCGCCCCGTCCGGGAGCTCGGCATGGTTCGAGACCAGCTCGGAGGAGCGGATCGCGCCCGTCACCTCCCAGCGGAGGATCGCGCCGCCGATCACGCCCCGGGTGAGGAACTCGGCCACCTGCGGCACCGGCATGCCGGCCAGCTTGCCGCCGAGCGCCGCGAGGAGCGGCCCGGTCACGCGCGTGGGCGGGCGCAGGTCCATGGGACACCTCCACCACCGGGGCCGCGGCGTGGATCACCCCCGGCCCGTGGACCCAGAGCCCGAGCACCTTCACCCGGTCGGACGCGCCCTCGAAGGCGCCGTCCTCGTAGAAGCCCCGGAGCCCGGCGGAGGCGGATCGCGCGTCCGCCGCCATGAACGGCGGCTCGAACACCTCCGAGCGGGGAACCGGCCGGGCGTGCAGCCGGGCAGCGTCCACACCACGTCCGCGACCCCGTCGGCGGCCTGGTCGAAGAGCTCGGACGGGCGCCCGCCGAGCTGCATGGCCGGGGAATGCTCGAACGCGGTGCGCCCGCCGGAGGCCTCGTCCACCCGCGCCATCCAGGGGATCGGCACCTCGCGCGGGACCGCCGCCCGCCCGGGCCGGACTGGTGCGGCCGAAGCGTCACGTCCTGAGCCGACGCCCCGGTGACGCAGGCGGTGCCGGCCCCGAGGCCGATGGCGGTGCCGAGACGCCCGGCGCGCGACGCGAGGGTCATGCGCGTCCTCTCGGCATGGCGCGTGGACCGGCCGCCCTCCGCAGGGCGCGCCGGTGTAGGTCTCCGCGAGGAGGCGCAGCGCGGTCCTCCAGCTTCGCCTCCTGCATCCGCCGCTCGAATCCCGTCCTATCCGGAAACCCGTGGAGGAGCGTCGTCATCTGCCAGGAGACGCGCACCGCCGTCCACACGCGCCGCAGCGCCGTCCCGATGGCGCGCGATCGGCCCCTCGGAGAGGCCATGCACGTCCCCCCCTACCGCGAGGTCGAGGCCCTTGGCGCCGGTGGGCGGCGCGATATCCGCCGCGTCCCCGCACCCGAACGGAGCCGCCGCCAGGACATCGGCTCGGCCACGAAGGAGCACGGCGGGGCGATCGACGTCCCGATCGACGTCCCGGTCGAGGGGCCCGTGACGCGGGCGCCCGCCACCTTCCGCGGCAGCCGGGCCGCGAGCCCGTCCCGGAACCGCTCGTCTGGCCAGTCCTCGGGCCGCTCCTCGGGCCGGGCCTGCGCGCAGGAGCGCCAGAGCGCCGCGCCGCGCGCGTGGCCGTCGTAGATCAGCTCCTCGGAGACCGGCGGCGTCTCCGAGAGCACGCCGAGCCAGCCGAACGGGCGGGCGCGCTCGAACGCGCGCCGCGCCGCCGCAGGGACCGCGTGCCGCGAGGGGCCGTGGAAGCCGTCGCAGCCGGCCGCGTCGTCGCAGTCCGGCCGCCGCCCGGCGCCCCGGTGCCGTTAGGTCACGTAGGGCGCCTGGCCGTCCAGCCCGTGCGGGGCCACGCCCTCGGCTTCGTGCACGATCTCGGCGCCGTCCGCCTCCTCGGCCTCCTGGAGGTCGGGCGACCTCCGCCTGGCCGCGGAGCATGACGCCCCGCCCGTACGGCTCGGCGAGGGGCACGCGGATCGAGGCCTCCCCGGCGCTCGGGCGGCAGCCCTCCAGGACTTGGCCCTCGCGGTCCACCCACGCGCCCACCCCGGCGCGGCGCAGCATCTCGGCGGTGCCCCGTTCGAGGACGCCGGCCCGGATGCGCGCCAGGACATGCGCCCGCGCGCGCCGTTCGAGCAGCGCCGCCTCCAACCCCGCGCGGCGGAGCGGGCGCGACCGGCGCAGGCCCCCCGGCCCCCCGCGGGGGATGGCGACCCGGGCCTTCACCCCGCGCCCGGGGGGCAAGCGATGGCGCGGATCGGCCGCCTCGGTCCCGTTCGCATCGATCCGCCCTCCCCGAGCCCCCGGCGCCCGCCGCCGGATGCATCGTCTATGGAGGACGGCCCGCTTGGGAAGAATGCCCATCGGGCGCCGAATATGCATGCGGCTGGCCATGGATCCCGGCATCGAGCTGCGCCATCCGCGCGCCGTCCTCGCCGTCGCCGACGCGGGCCCCGTGACCGCGGCGGCCGAACGCATCGGCGTCTCGCAGCCCTCCCTCTCAAGGACCCTGGGCGAGCTGCAGGCCATGCTCGGCGGCGCCGTCCTCGAACCCGGCGGACGGCGGACGGTGCTCTCGTTCATGGGGGAGGGCGCCCGCCGCTATTCGCTCCAGGCCATGCACCATCCCGACGCGGGCGCGCACGCGGTCCGCCCCGGCGCGGCCCTGCGCTGCGCGGCGCTCCGCCCCGGGGCATCCTGCGCGCCGAGACCAGCCCGCACGCCGATCTGCTGGACCGCTTCCGCGCCGGGACCATCGACCCGATGGTCGGCCGGATGCCCGCGGCCTCGGAGATGCCGGGCCTCGGCGCCGACTGGCCCCACGACGAGGACATCGTCCTGGCCGAGCGCGCCGGCGACCCGCTCCTGCACCTCCCGGCGCCGGACGTGCAGGAGCGGGGAAGCGCGATCATCCGCCGCGCGGTGGGCGCGTACCCGATGTCGATCGGCATCTCGAACCCCGACATCCGCATCGGGACGGTCACCCTCGCCATGGCCTCCCAGGTCCTGGCCGCCTCGGACAGGCTGTGTCTCGTCTCGCGCGGCGTCGTCGACCGGGAGCTGGCGCGCGGCATGGCCATAGCCTTCCCCATCGACGCGCCCTACCTCTCCGGTGCCGTCGGCACGACCCGCCGCGACGAGGGGCGGCCCGGCCCGGACCGGGCCGAGCTCCCGGCCGTGCGTCACGATCTCGCCCGCGAGCGCGGCGCGCGCCCGGCGGGCCCGCCGGTCCAGGGCGGCGAGGATGCCGATCACCCCGAACATCGCCCCGGCGATGTCGATCACCGACGCCCCCGCCCGCAGCGGCCGACCCGTCGGCCCGGTCATGCGGGCCAGGGCCCCCCATCATCTGCGCCACCTCGTCGAGGGCCGTTCGGTCCTCATTTGGCCCGAGAGGAAGCCCTTGCACGAATGGCAGATCACCTCCGGGTTCGGGGCTGCGACCGCCGCCGCGCCCAGGCTGAGCCGGTCCATCGCGCCGGCGCGGACGTTCTCCAGCACCACGTCCGCGCCCGCCGCCAGGTCGCGCGCGACCGCGAGCCCCTCCTCCGACTCCGGATCGAGCGCCACCGAGCGCTCGTTGCGGTCGAGCATCGCGAGATCGCCCGCGCCGGGTCCCCGCCGATGGGCTCGACCTCGATCACGTCCGCGCCCAGGTCGCCCAGGATCATCGCCGCCGTCGGCGCCATCACCATGTGGGAGACCTCCACGACGCGGATGTCGTCCAGGCCGTCCATGGCGTCCTCGCGCGCGGGGGGTATCATGGGCGGCATGGCTCTGCCGCCCCCCGGGCGCGGGGCCCCCCGGTGATCGTCCTGAGCGAGGTCGGCCCGCGCGGCGGGCTCCGGAGCATCGGCGCCGTCATGCCTTTGGCGGCCAAGGGCGCCTGGACCGACGCCGAGGCCGCCGCCGGGGTTCGCGAGATCGATGTCGGCTCCTTCGTCAGCTCGCGCGTCCTGCCGCAGGTGGCGGACACCGCCGCGCTGGTGGCCCACGCGCGCAGCATACCCGGACCCGCGGTCGCGGCGCCGGTGCCCAACCTGCGCGGGGCGCGGGCGGCCATCGCGGCCGGCGCGCACAAGCTCTCGCCGCCCTTCTCGATGTCCGAGACGCATCCCATCCGCGACGCGAGCCGCACCCATGCCGCCATGATCGCGGAGATCGCCGCCATCCGCGCCGAAGCGGACGCCCCGCCACCCGGCGCGAGGCCTCCCGCGCGAACGCCGGCGACGCGCCCCTATTTCACCCCGCTGGCGAAGTCGGACCCGACGAAGAGCCTCTGAAGGAGCGCGAACACCACCACCACCGGCAGGATCGAGACCGCCAGCGCCGCCTGCTGGAGCGAGCGCTGATCGAGGTCCTCGAACGCGCCCTGCAGCAGGTAGATGCCCACCGGCAGCGTCTGCAGCTCGGGCGCGGTGCGCGTCACGGTCATCGTCCAGATGAACTCGTTCCAGTGGTAGACGAAGGAGAACGCAGTCAGCGTGGCGATGGCGGGCTTCACCAAGGGCAGCATGATGGACCGGAAGATCCGCCATTCCGACGCCCCGTCGAGGCGCGCGGCCTCCAGGAGGTCGTCCGGCACCGAGACGAAGAACTGCCGCATCAGGAATACGCCGTACCACGTCACCGCGAAGGGCAGGCAGAGCGCGGCGTAGGTGCCCAGCAAGCCCGAGCCGCCCTGCCCGGCGATGTCGTTGCCCCCCATCAGGGGCGCGAAGCGCAGGATGAAGAAGATCGGGATGATGAACAGGAAGAACGGGAACATCTGCGCCCCCACCACCAGCCGGAAGATCGACGCCCGCCCCGCGAACTCGTATTTCGCGAGCGCGTAGCCCGCCATGGTGGAGGTCGCGACCTGCATCGCCGTGATCACGGTCGTCACCAGGATCGAGTTGAGGAACCACCGCCCCATCGGCAGCTCGGCGAAGACCCGGGCGTAGACCCCCCATTGCGGCTCCGACGGCAGGTATCGCGGCGGGCTCGCGAACACGTCCGCCGGCCCGCGCAGCGCGCCCACGAACATGTCCGCGAAGGGCAGGATCATGATCCCCGCGCCCAGCGTCAAAGCCGCGTATTTGAGCGCCGCGCCGATCATGTCCGCTCCCGCAGCGCGCGGAACTGCAGCGCCGCGACCACGCCGATCGCCGCCGCCAGGATCAGGGCGGCGGCCGAGGCGCGGCCCATGCGCAGGTCCTGGAAGGCGATGTCGTAGGCGTAGAGCGCCGTCACCTCGGTCGCCCCGCGCGGGCCGCCCCCGGTCATCGCCAGGATGAGGGCGAAGTAGCCCATCCCGGTGATGAAGCTGGTGATCGCCACGAACACGAAGGCCGGGCGGATGATGGGCAGGGTGATCGAGCGCAGCGTGCGCCACGCCCCCGCCCCGTCGAGCGTGGCGGCGTCGTATATCTCCCTGTCCACCGCCTCGAGCGCGGCGGAGAAGATCAGCATGTTGCGGCCCGCCTCCGCCCAGATCATCACCATCACCACCGAGGCCATGGCCATCCCCGGATCGCTCAGCCAGTCCGGCCCGCGCAGCCCCAGGGCGCCCAGCAGCCGGTTCACCAGCCCGTAGCGGTCGTCGAGCACGAACTGCCAGAGATAGGCGATGGCGACCACGTTGGTGAGCTGCGGCAGGAAGTAGACCGACCGCCACACCGCCCGCCCGCGCGCCCGGCTGAACACGAAGGCCAGGCCCAGCGACAGCGGCACGCCGATGGCCACGAAGCCGAGCGCGAAGACGAAGGTGTTGACCAGGCTCCGCAGGAAGTCGTCGTCGCGCGTCAGCAGGTACTCGAATTGCCGCAGGCCCACCCAGGAGGGCGTGCCGAGCGGGTTCCACCGCGTGAACGACAGGTAGACCGAGAAGCCGAGCGGCAGCGCCAGGAACACCGCCGCGAACACGAGGAGCGGCGCCAGGAACACCCAGGGCGCCGCCCCGGCTCCCCCCGGCCCATTCCCCTGCACGGGATCAGTAGAACTCGAAGAGGATGTCCTCGACCTCGCCGTCGAGCTCCTCGAGCGCGCCCGCCGGATCGTCGCCGCCGGCCACGATCCCCTCCAGGGTCCGGGCCATCATGCCCTCGATCTCGCTGGCCTGCATGACGTTGGGCTGGCCGATCGCGCGACCCTCCTCCAGCGCGGCGACGAAGGGCGCGGTGAACGCGTCCGCCTCCGGCAGGGCGGCGGTGTCGGCCGCGCTCGCCGTCAGGGCGCCGAGCCCGTCCAGCATCTCGCCCATGCACGACGGCCCGCCATCCCTCGGCTCGTTGAGCGCGCGCACCAGCGCCCAGGCGGCGTCCTGCCGCTCGCTGGCCGAGTCCACGCCCATGAAGAACGCGTATTGCAGCGTGCGCCAGTCCTCGCCCATCGGGATCTGCGTCACCGCCACGTCGTCGAGGCTCCCCAGCCCCTCGGCGATGGCGCTCTCGTACCAGTTGGCCATGATCATCATGCCGATCCCGCCCGCCGGGAAGTCGTAGGCGTCGACCGACAGGTCCGCGCTCCCGTCCGCGACCAGCTCGGCCATGCGGGACGCGGCCCCGGCCGCCGCCTCGCCGTCCAGCATCGCCTCCGAGCGGTCCTCGGAGTACATCTCGCCGCCCTCCGAGTAGAGGAGCGCGTAGAACGGATGCACCATCCCCGCCCCCGACGAGCTCTGCGCGAAGGCGAAGCCCGCGGTCTCGATCCGGCCCTGGTCGTTGCGCGTGGTCACGGCCTCGGCCGCCGCGCGCAGCTCCTCCCAGGTGGTGGGCGGGCTCTCGATCCCCGCCTCGCGCAGCAGCGCCAGGTTCGACACCAGCATGTAGACCGACACCTCCGTCGGCACGCCCCAGAGGGTGCCGCCGATGGTCGCGGCCTCCACCGTGCCGCCGGCGTAGCCGTCCCGCACGAAGGCCGCGAGGTCCTCGGGCGGCTCGGCGAGCACGCCGTTGTCGACCATCTGCGCCGCCCAGATCGAGTAGACGTTGTAGACGTCCGGCGCCTGCCCCGCGAGCCGGCCGGTCAGGACCGTCTGCAGGTACTCGCCATAGCTGATCTGCCGGTACTCGGCCCCGGTCCCGTCCGCGTCGTAGGCGTCCAGGCAGGCGATGAGGGGCGCGGCCTGCTCCTGGGTGTAGTGCATCGCGACCGTGAGGGGCCCCTCCTGCGCGGCGGCGGGGAGGGCGACCGCGCAGATCGCGGCGCTGGCGAGGAGGGATCGGGTCATGCGGGGCTCCGGCTGGCTGAACCTAAACGAGTATATCGTTCTAGAACCAGGCGCCCGTCCGTCCACCATGCCGCGCAGGTGACCCCGGGGGAGTGAGGCGCCCTCCACCCATTGCGCGAGGCTCCGGGTCCCCCGCCGCCGCTCGGCCTCCATCGCCCCGGCGACCGGCACGCGCGGCCGCGCGCGGCCGCGCCGCGTCCTAGCGTCCGAGCGCCCGCGCCAGGAGGGACGTGGCGGCGAACCCGGCCGCCGCCGCCGCCACGATGCTCGGCCCCGCCGGCGCGTCGAGCACCCAGGCGCCCGCCAGCCCCGCCAGCGCCGCCGCCGCCCCCAGGATCGCGGCGCCGGCGAGCATCCCCTCGGGCGTGCGGGACAGGGGCCGCGCCGCCGCCGCCGGCACCACAAGCATCGCCGCGATCAACAGGACTCCCACCACCTTGAGGGCCGCCGCCACCACCACCGCCAGCGCGACGATGAGCACCATGCGCTCGCGCCGCGGGTCGATGCCCGCGGCATGGGCGAGGTCGGGGTCCACCGTCGCCGTCAGGAGCGCGTCCCAGCGCCACCACGCCACCGCCCAGATCGCGGCGCCCCCGCCCCAGATCACCGCCAGGTCCGCGCGGCTCACCGACAGGACGTCGCCCACGAGATAGGCCATCAGGTCCACCCGCACGCCCCCGATCATGCTCGCCGCCACGAGCCCCAGCGCCAGGGCCGAGTGCGCGGCGACGCCCAGGAGCGTGTCCACCGCCCAGCCGCCCCGCCCCGAGAGGCCGCCCACGGCCAGCCCCATCGCCAGGGCGGCGGCAAGCGCCCCGGCCGCGACCGACAGCCCCGTCGCCAGCGCCAGCGCCACGCCCAGGATCGCGGCGTGCGCCGTCGCGTCGCCGAAATAGGCCATGCGCCGCCAGACCACGAAGCACCCCAGGGGCGCCGCCGCCAGCGCCACGCCGATCCCGGCCAGCGCCGCGCGCACCAGGAAATCGTCAAGCATGCCCGCGCTCGCGGTCTGGCTTTCGGTCGTGCCCCTCGTCGTGCCGGTGGTCGTGATCGTGCGCGTAGAGCGCGAGCGCCCCGTCCGTCCCGGTGCCGAAGAGCGCGCGGTATTCCGGCGCCCCCGCCACGGATCCCGGCGTACCCTCGCAGCACACGTGCCCGTTAAGGCAGATCACCCGGTCCGACGCCGCCATCACGACGTGCAGCTCGTGGCTCACCATCAGGACGGCGCACCCCGCCTCGCCGCGCACGCGCTCGATCTCGCGGTAGAACGCCGCCGATCCGGGCTGGTCGAGCCCCGTCGTCGGCTCGTCGAGCATGAGGAGGTCCGGCGCGTCCATCATCGCGCGCGCCAGCAGGACGCGCCGCGCCTGCCCGCCCGACAGCGCCGTCATCTGCCGCCCCGCGAGGGCGCCCGCGCCGGCCCGCGCGAGCGCCGCGCCCACCTCCGCCGCCGGGCGCCGCCGCGGCAGCGACAGGAACCGCGCCGCCGTCATCGGCAGGGTCGCGTCGATCCGCAGCGCCTGGGGCACGTAGCCGACGCGCAGCCCGGGCGCCCGCGCGATCCGCCCGCCCGTGGGCGTGAGCGCGCCGAGGATGGTGCGCATGAGCGTCGTCTTGCCCGACCCGTTCGGCCCCACGACCGTCACGATCTCCCCCCGCCGGATCGTGAGGTCGACCCCCCGCAGCGCCGCGTGCCCGCCCACGCTCACGTCGACGCCGCGCAGCTCGACGAGCGCGCTCACTGGGCGGTGGCCCCAGCGCATGCGGCGCACAGCCCCGTCGCCTCCATCACCGTGCCCTCGATCTCGAACCCCGCGGCGCGCGCGGCGCGGCCGAGCCGGCCGGCGCGCGGGTCCACGCGCGCCTCGGCCACCGCGTCGCAGCCGCGGCAGATAAGGAACGCCGCCGCGTGCTCCTCCCCGGCGCAACCGCAGGCGAGATAGGCGCCCAGCCGCTCGATCCGGTGCGCGAACCCGTTGCGGGTCAGGAAGTCGAGCGCCCGGTAGGCCACGGGCGGCTGCGCGCTGCGCCCCTCGGCCTCGAGGCGGGCGAGCACCTCGTAGGCGCCCATCGCCCGGTGCTCCGACAGCAGGATCTCCAGCACCCGCCGCCGCGCCGGCGTCAGCCGCAGGCCCGCGGCCGCGCAGCGCGCCTCCACCGCGGCGATCTGCTCGGCGACGCAAACGCCGTGGTCGTGGGCGTCGAACGCGGGCCCGATCTGCGGTGCGGTCGTCATGGCGCGATCCAGGGTTGTTACATCATAACGTCCGGGCTAGGACAGGTCATTCGTTACACGATAACGAAGTGAGCGCCATGCCCCTCCGCCCCCTCTGCGTCCTCGCCCTCCTCGGCGCCCCCGCCATGGCCGAGGCGCCCCGCGTCGTCGCCGACATCGCGCCGGTCCACTCGCTCGCCGCCCGGATCATGCAGGGCGCGGGCGAGCCGACGCTCCTGATCCCGCCGGGCGAGTCGCCGCACGCCCATTCCCTGCGCCCCTCCGGCGCCGCCGCGCTCCAGGGCGCCGACCTCGTGCTGCGCGTCGGCGACGCCCTCACCCCCGGCCTGGGTGAGCGCATCGCGACCCTCTCGACGGCCGACGTGATGGTCCTCGCCGACGCGCCGGGCATCACCGTGCTGCCCATCCGCATGGACGCCCGCTTCCCCCCCCACGACCACGGCGCCGAGGAGGCCGGTCACGCCGACCACGACCACGAGCACGAGCACGACCACGGCGCCGAGGCCGGCGCCCACGACGACCACGACCACGCCCACGAGGCCGGCGCCCTCGACCCCCATCTCTGGCTCGACCCCGCCAACGCCGCCGCCTGGTCCGACGCGATCGCCGCCGACCTCGCCGCGCGCGACCCAGCGAACGCGGATCTCTACGCCGCCAACGCCGCCGCCGCCCGGGACGAGCTCGCCGCCCTGAGCGAGGAGGTCGCCGCCACCCTCGGACGTGCGCGCGGCCCCGTCATCGTCTTCCACGACGCCTACCAGTACT
The DNA here is from genome assembly GCA_963833115.1 of uncultured Alphaproteobacteria bacterium. Taxonomy (GTDB): domain Bacteria; phylum Pseudomonadota; class Alphaproteobacteria; order Rhodobacterales; family Rhodobacteraceae; genus Hasllibacter. Next base: position 2,599,507 of record CAWHWS010000002.1, read on the forward strand.
TCGAATCCGCCTTCGACCTGGAGGTCGCCGGCGCCATCGCCGTCTCGGACGCGGCCCCCCCCGGCCCGGCCCGGCTCGCGGAGATCCGCGCCATCGCGGCCGAAACCGGCGCCGCCTGCCTCTTCGCCGAGCCGCAGTTCGACCCGGACCTCGCCGCCGTCGTCGCGGAGGGCACCGGCATCCCGGTCGCCGTGCTCGACCCACTCGGCGCCGCCCTGACCCCCGGGGCGGACCTCTACCCCGCCCTCCTGCGCGGGCTCGCGGCCGCCGTCGCCGGCTGCGAGGCCCCCGCCTGAGGGGCCCCGCGGGATCGGACGCGCCCGGCTTGGCACGGCGGCCCCCCTGCGCCATAGCGCCGCCATGTCCCCGCGCGTCCTCCTCCTGAACGGCCCGAACCTGAACCTCCTGGGGGAGCGCGAGCCGGACCGCTACGGCCGCGCCACCCTTCCCGAGGTGGAGGCCGCCTGCGCCGCCCTCGCCGCCGAGCTCGGCCTGGAGCTCGAGGCGCATCAATCCAACCACGAGGGCGCCCTGATCGACCGGATCCACGCCGCGCGCGGCGCCGCTGCCGGCGTGATCCTCAACGCCGGCGCCTACACCCACACCTCGATCGCCATCGTCGACGCGCTGAACGCCTATGACGGCCCCGTGGTCGAGGTGCACGTCACCCAGGTCCACCGCCGCGAGCGCTTCCGCCACCGCTCCCACGTCTCGCGCCGGGCCGACGCGGTGATCGCCGGCTGCGGCACGAACGGCTACCTCCTCGCGCTGCGCCACCTCGCGGACCTGCTCGCCCCCTGAGGCGGGCGGCGCGCGATTGACCCTCCGCGCCCGGCCCTGTCAAATCCCCCGGGCGCGCAGCGTCTTGGGAGGACGAGAACATGACCGACGACACCAACCCGCAGCCGGGGCGCCGCGCGCCGGACCCGGCCTTCGCCGCCGCCGCCCACGTGGACGCGGCCCGCTACGAGGAGACCTATGCCCGCTCCGTCGCGGACCCCGACGCCTACTGGCGCGAGGAGGGCCTGCGCCTCGACTGGATGCGCCCCTACACCTCCGTCAGCTCCGTCGACTTCTCCCTCGGCGCCGTGTCCATCCGCTGGTTCGAGGACGGGCAGCTCAACGTCGCCGCCAACTGCGTCGACCGCCACCTCGAGGCCCGCGGCGACCGGGCCGCCATCATCTGGGAGCCCGACGACCCCGCGGACGGCGCCCGGCACGTCACCTACCGGCAGCTCCACGAGGAGGTCTGCCGCATGGCCAACGCGCTGAAGGCGCTCGGCGTCGGTCGCGGCGACCGCGTCGTCCTCTACATGCCGATGATCCCCGAGGCCGCCTACGCCATGCTCGCCTGCGCGCGCATCGGGGCGATCCACTCCATCGTCTTCGCGGGCTTCTCGCCCGACGCGCTGGGCGCGCGCGTGACCGGCTGCGACGCCAAGGTCGTGATCACCGCCGACGGCGCGCCCCGGGGCGGCCGCGTCACCGCCCTCAAGGACAACGTCGACCGCGCCCTGGCCGGCGGGGGCGGCTCGGTCCAGTGCCTCGTCGTGCGCCGCACCGGACAGGACATCGCCTGGCGCGGCGGCCTCGACCACTGGTGGCACGAGGCCCGCGAGGCCGCCTCCGCCGACTGCCCCCCCGAGGCGATGGACGCCGAGGACCCGCTCTTCATCCTCTACACCTCCGGCTCCACCGGGCAGCCCAAGGGCGTGGTCCACACCACCGGCGGCTATCTCGTCTACGCCGCCCTCACCCATGAGGTCGTCTTCGACTACCACGACGGGGACGTGTTCTGGTGCACCGCCGATGTCGGCTGGGTCACCGGGCACAGCTACATCGTCTACGGCCCCCTGGCGAACGGCGCGACGACCCTCATGTTCGAGGGCGTGCCGACCTTCCCCGACGCCGGCCGCTTCTGGGAGGTGTGCGCCAAGCATTCCGTGGCCCAGTTCTACACCGCCCCCACCGCGATCCGCGCCCTGATGGCCAAGGGCACCGAGCACGTGGCGAAGCACGACCTCTCCGCCCTCAAGGTCCTCGGCACCGTCGGCGAGCCGATCAACCCCGAGGCCTGGCGCTGGTACGACGAGAACGTCGGCCGCGGCCGCTGCCCGATCGTCGACACCTGGTGGCAGACCGAGACCGGCGGCCATCTGATGACCCCCCTGCCCGGCGCCACCACCCTCAAGCCCGGCAGCGCGCAGCAGCCCTTCTTCGGGATCGAGCCCGTCGTCCTCGACCCCCAGACCGCCCAGCCGATCGAGGGCAACGGCGTCGAGGGGGTGCTGTGCATCGCCTCCTCCTGGCCGGGCCAGATGCGCACCGTCTGGGGCGACCACGAGCGCTTCGAGCAGACCTATTTCTCGCAATACCCGGGATACTACTTCACCGGCGACGGCTGCCGCCGCGACGCGGACGGGGATTACTGGATCACCGGCCGCGTCGACGACGTGATCAACGTCTCCGGCCACCGCATGGGCACCGCCGAGGTCGAGAGCGCGCTCGTCGCCCACGAGGCCGTCGCCGAGGCCGCCGTCGTCGGCTACCCCCACCCCGTCAAGGGTCAGGGCATCTACGCCTACGTCACCCTGATGAACGGCGAGGAGCCCACCGACGAGCTCCGCCGCGAGCTCGAGAGATGGGTCCGGACCGAGATCGGGCCCATCGCCAAGCCCGACCTGATCCAATGGGCGCCCGGCCTGCCCAAGACGCGCTCGGGCAAGATCATGCGCCGCATCCTGCGCAAGATCGCCGAGAACGACCACGGGGCACTGGGCGACACCTCCACCCTCGCGGACCCCTCGGTGGTGGACGACCTCGTCGAGAACCGCATGAACCGGCAGGACGCCTGATCCCCCGGCCGCCCGGCGCCGCCCTTGACCCGCCCGCCCCGCGCCGACGATGGTGCGGGGCGCGCCCGGTCGGGCCGCATCCGGGAGGGACCGCATGAGCCTCGTGCTGGACGGCGTCGCCAAGCGCGTTGGCGGCGAGACGCATATCCACCGCGCCTCCCTCACGCTGGAGAAGGGCACGATGAACGTGCTCCTCGGCCCGACCCTCGCCGGCAAGACTACCCTGATGCGCCTGATGGCCGGGCTGGACGCGCCCACCGCCGGGCGCATCCTGTGGGACGGCGCCGACGTCACCGGCGCGCGGGTGCAGGACCGCGACGTGGCGATGGTCTACCAGCAGTTCATCAACTACCCCTCGATGACCGTGTTCGACAACATCGCCTCGCCGCTCAAGCTGCGCGGCCTCAAGAGGGCGGAGATCGAGGCCAAGGTCGAGGCCGCCGCCGCCCTGATGCGCCTGGACGCCTTCCTGGGGCGCCGCCCGCTGGAGCTCTCGGGCGGCCAGCAGCAGCGCTGCGCCCTCGCCCGCGCGCTGGTCAAGGACGCGGGGCTCGTCCTCCTGGACGAGCCGCTGGCCAATCTCGACTACAAGCTGCGCGAGGAGCTGCGCACCGAGATCCCCCGCATCTTCGAGGAATCGGGGGCCATCTTCGTCTACGCCACCACCGAGCCCGAGGAGGCGCTCCTCCTCGGCGGCCTCACCGCCGCGCTCTGGCAGGGCCGCATCACCCAGTTCGGCCCGACGCCCGAGGTCTACCGCCGCCCCTTGGACCGCACGACCGCGCGCGTCTTCTCCGACCCGCCGATGAACTTCCTGGACTTCGAGGTGCGCGCCGGCGCGCCCGGCGCCGAGGGCCGCGCCCTGCCCGCCGCCGGCGCGCTCGCCGACCTGCCGGACGGGCCCTATTCCGCCGGCTTCCGCGCCGGGCACCTGACCCTCGCCCCCAGCCCCGGCACGATCCCCTTCGACTGCACGCTTGGCATCTCCGAGATCACCGGATCGGAGACCTTCCTCCACCTCGCCCATCACGGCGCCGACTGGATCGCCCTCGTCCACGGGGTGCAGCGCCTCGCCCCCGGCGCCGCGGTGCAGGTCCATCTCGACCCCGCGCGCATCCTCGTCTTCGGCCCGGACGGCGCCCTGGTCGAGCCCGCCGCCACGGCTCGGGCCGCCTGATGGCCGAGATCACCCTCGACAACCTCGCCCACAGCTATTCCGCCACCCCCGCCGGGGAGGACGACTACGCCCTCAAGCAGCTCGACCACGTCTGGGCCGACGGCGAGGCCTACGCCCTCCTGGGCGCGTCCGGCTGCGGCAAGTCCACGCTCCTCAACATCATCTCCGGCCTGCTGACGCCCAGCCGCGGCCGCATCCTCTTCGACGGGCGCGACGTCACGCACGCGGCGACGGCGGAGCGCAACATCGCCCAGGTGTTCCAGTTCCCCGTCGTCTACGACACCATGACCGTGCGCGAGAACCTGGCCTTCCCTCTCAAGAACCGGGGCGCCGATCCCGCCTACGTCGCCGCCCGCGTCCAGGACATCGCCGCCATGATCGGCATGGAGGACCGCCTGAACCACAAGGCGCGCGGCCTCACCGCCGACGCCAAGCAGAAGATATCCCTCGGCCGCGGCATGGTCCGCGAGGACGTCAACGCCCTCCTCTTCGACGAGCCCCTCACCGTCATCGACCCGCACATGAAATGGGAGCTGCGCACCCAGCTCAAGCAGCTCCACCGCGACTTCGGGCACACGATGATCTACGTGACCCACGACCAGACCGAGGCGCTCACCTTCGCCGACAAGGTCGTCGTCATGCACGACGGCCGGGTCGTGCAGATCGGCACCCCGCAAGAGCTGTTCGAGCGCCCGGGGCACACCTTCGTCGGCTACTTCATCGGCTCGCCCGGCATGAACCTCCTGGACGCGCGGATCGAGGGAAACATCGCCCATGCCGCCGGCGGCCTCGTGCCGCTGCCGTCCGCCTATCCCCGCCTCGCCGGCCGGGTGCAGCTCGGCGTGCGCCCCGAATACGTCCGCATCGCCGGCCCGGAGGCGGGCGGCCTGCCCGCCCGCATCCGCCGGGTGGAGGATGTCGGCCGCCACCGCATCGTGCGCCTGGAGCTCGCGGGCACCGGGATCGCCGCCATCGCCGCCGAGGACGCCCCCTTGCCCTCCGGCGCGGCCACCGTCACCTTCGATCCCGCCGGCATCAACGTCTACGACGACGATTGGCGCGTGACGCCCCTTCGCGAGGAGGCCGCCGCATGAAGACCGTGAACAACCGCGCCTGGCTCCTCGTGCTGCCGGTCCTCGTGCTCGTCGCCTTCTCGGCCGTCATCCCGCTGATGACGGTGGTGAACTACTCGGTGCAGGACAGCTTCGGGAACAACCAGTTCTTCTGGGCCGGCCTCGAATGGTTCGACGACATGATGTCCTCCGAGCGGATGTGGGCCGCGCTCGGCCGGCAGCTCGCCTTCTCCGCCATCATCCTGGCCATCGAGATCCCGCTCGGCGTCTTCGTCGCGCTCAACATGCCCAAGGGCGGGTTCTGGGCGTCCTTCTGCCTCGTCGTGATGTCCTTGCCGCTGCTGATCCCGTGGAACGTCGTCGGCACGATCTGGCAGGTCTTCGGCCGCGTCGACATCGGCCTCCTCGGCTACACGCTGAGCGCCCTGGGCATCGACTACAACTACACGCAGGACTTCTTCGCCGCCTGGGCAACCGTCATCGTGATGGACGTCTGGCACTGGACCTCGCTCGTCGCGCTCCTCGCCTATGCGGGGCTCCAGTCGATCCCGTCCGCCTACTACCAGGCGGCCAAGATCGACCAAGCCTCGCGCTGGGCCGTGTTCCGCCACATCGAGCTCCCGAAGATGATGGGCGTCCTGATGATCGCGATCCTGCTGCGCTTCATGGACAGCTTCATGATCTACACCGAGCCCTTCGTCGTCACCGGCGGCGGGCCGGGCAACGCGACCACCTTCCTCTCCATCGACCTCGTGAAGATGGCGCTCGGGCAGTTCGACCTCGGCCCGGCGGCGGCCTTCTCGCTGATGTACTACCTCGTCATCCTGCTGGTGAGCTGGGTGTTCTACACCGTCATGACCAATCTCGACGCGAGGGACGCGAAGTGACCCGGGCCGGCCCCTCACCCTCTATCATCCTCCGGCTCGACCGGAGGATCTCCGACCCCGGCGCGCGCCCGGAACCGGGAGATCCTCGGATCGAGTCCGAGGATGACAGGATCGAAGGGAGCCGCCCATGACCGACGCGACCGCCCCCGGCGCCGCCGCCATCCCCGGCGACGCGGCGCGCGACGACGCGGCGCCCCGGAGCGCGCGGCGCGGTCGGTTCCGCCCGAACGGCTCCGCGGTCGTCATGGCCCTCTACCTGCTGTTCCTGATGCTGCCGATCTACTGGCTCCTGAACATGTCGCTCAAGACCAACGCCGAGATCCTGGGCGGCTTCTCCCTCTTCCCCCGCGACCTCACGTTCGAGAACTACGAGACCATCCTGACCGACCCGACCTGGTACATGGGCTACGTCAACTCCCTGATCTACGTCGTCCTCAACACGGCCATCTCCCTCGCCGTCGCCCTGCCCGCCGCCTACGCGTTCAGCCGCTACACCTTCATGGGCGACAAGCACCTCTTCTTCTGGCTGCTGACCAACCGCATGGCGCCGCCGGCCGTCTTCGCCCTCCCGTTCTTCCAGCTCTACTCCTCGGTGCAGCTCTTCGACACGCATATCGCCGTGGCGCTGGCGCACTGCCTCTTCAACGTCCCCCTCGCGGTCTGGATCCTGGAGGGGTTCATGCGCGGCGTCCCCAAGGAGATCGACGAGACCGCCTATATCGACGGCTACGCCTTCCCCCGCTTCTTCGTACGCATCTTCATGCCCCTCATCGCGTCGGGCATCGGCGTCGCCGCCTTCTTCTGCTTCATGTTCTCCTGGGTCGAGCTCCTCCTCTCCCGGACGCTCACCTCCGTGGATGCCAAACCGATCGCAGCGACCATGACCAGAACCGCCGGCGCCTCCGGCCAGGACTGGGGCCTCCTCGCCGCCGCCGGCATTCTCACCATCGTCCCCGGCGCCTTGGTCATCTGGTTCGTGCGCAACTACATCGCCAAGGGCTTCGCCCTGGGGAGGGTGTGATGTGGCGCGCGCTCCCCTCCCCACCCGTCATCCTCCGGCTCGACCGGAGGATCTCCCACCCGCACGCGCGTCCTGCGACCGGAGATCCTCGGACCCCGTCCGAGGATGACGGTTCCGGAGGGCCCGCCCATGCCCAAGCCCATATGGGTCTACATCGTCACCAACCGTCCGCACGGCACCCTCTACACCGGCGTGACGAGCGACCTCGTCATCCGAGCCGACCAGCACCGACGCCACGTGGTGAAGGGCTTCACCGACCGTTACAATCTCGAGCGGCTGGTCCACTTCGAGACGTTCGACGGTCCCGAGGCGGCGATCCGCCGCGAGAAGCAGCTCAAGCGCTGGAACCGCGCCTGGAAGATCGCGCTGATCGAGAAGGCCAACCCCGAATGGGACGACCTATGGGACCGCATCGCCCACCCGTGACGCGCCGCCCCATCCCACCCGTCATCCTCCGGCTCGACCGGAGGATCTCCGACCACCGCGCGCGCCCGGACCACGGAGATCCTCGGATCGAGTCCGAGGATGACGGCCTCCCGGCACGGGGTCCCGACGGAGGTCGCAGACATGCTTGACTGGATGGCCTGGACCTGGCCCACTGCGGCGTTCTTCGGCACCATCGCGGCGCTGCTGCTCACGTTCACGATCCTCGCGATCCGCTACCCCGAGACACCGCGCACCGGCGCGCTGGGGATCGAGACCACGCGCGGCGACCGGCTCTTCATCACGCTCTTGGGCTCGGCCTTCATCAACCTCGCCTGGCTGGGCCTCACCGACCTGCCCCAGCCCTGGGCGCTCGCCATCTGCGCCGTCTACGCCGCCGCGGTGTTCCGCTGGGTCTAGGCGCGCGCACGATCCGCGACCCTGAAGACAGGGCGCGGCACCACCACCACCGGGAGGACACGACATGAGACGCATCTACCTGGCCAGCACCGCGCTGGCATTGGCGACGGGCGGCCCCGCCTTCGCCGACATGGAGGCCGCGCGCGGCTTCCTCGACGAGACGGTTCGAGCGCTCCGCCCTCACCCGCGAGGAGCAGGAGGCCGAGATGCAGTGGTTCGTCGACGCCGCCGAGCCGTTCCAGGGCATGGACATCAACGTCGTCTCCGAGACGATCACCACCCATGTCTACGAGGCCGAGGTGCTGGCCCCCGCCTTCACCGCCATCACCGGCATCCAGATCACCCACGACCTCATCGGCGAGGGCGACGTGGTCGAGAAGCTGCAGACCCAGATGCAGTCGGGCGAGAACATCTACGACGCCTACATCAACGATTCGGACCTCATCGGCACCCACTGGCGCTACCAGCAGGCGCGCAACCTGACCGACTGGATGGCCGGCGAGGGCGCGGACGTGACCTCCCCGACGCTCGACCTCGAGGACTTCATCGGGCTGCAGTTCACCACCGGCCCGGACGGCAAGCTCTATCAGCTCCCCGACCAGCAGTTCGCCAACCTCTACTGGTTCCGCTACGACATGGTTCACCGACGCCAAGAACATGGAGGATTTCGAGGCCGAGTACGGCTACGCGCTCGGCGTGCCGGCAACTGGTCGGCTTACGAGGACATCGCCGCCTTCTTCACCGGCCGGGATGATCCGACTGGACATCGAGGGCGAGGTCTTCGGCCACATGGACTACGGCAAGAAGGACCCCTCGCTCGGCTGGCGCTTCACCGATGCCTGGATGTCCATGGCCGGCATGGGCGACGTGGGCGAGCCCAACGGCCTGCCCGTGGACGAGTGGGGCATCCGCGTGGACGAGAACTCCCGCGCCGTCGGCTCGTGCGTCGACGCGCGGCGGCGCCACGAACTCGCCCGCCGCCGTCTACGCGATCGAGAAGTACACCGACTGGCTCACCAACTACGCGCCGCCCGCCGCCGCCGGCATGACCTTCTCCGAATCCGGGCCCATCCCGGCCCAGGGCGGCGTCGCGCAGCAGATGTTCTGGTACACCGCCTTCACCGCCGACATGGTCGGCGACGGCGCGGCGGCGGTCCTGGACGAGGACGGCATGCCCCTCTGGCGCATGGCCCCCACGCCGCCACGGCGTCTACTGGGAGGAGGGCATGAAGGTCGGCTACCAGGACGCCGGGTCCTGGACGCTGATGGAGAGCACCCCCGTCGACCGCGCCAAGGCCGCCTGGCTCTACGCGCAGTTCGTCACCTCCAAGACGGTGGACGTGGAGAAGTCGCATGCCGGCCTCACCTTCATCCGCGAGAGCACGATCGACCACGAGAGCTTCACCGAGCGCGCGGCGATCCTGGGCGGGCTGGTCGAGTTCTACCGCTCCCCGGCGCGCACGCAGTGGTCGCCCACCGGCACCAACGTGCCCGACTACCCGCGTCTGGCACAGCTCTGGTGGCAGAACATCGGCGACGCCTCGTCCGGCGCGAAGACCGCCCAGGCCGCGCTCGACTCGCTCTGCGAGCAGCAGGAGCAGGTGCTCGAGCGGCTGGAGCGCGCCGGCGTGCAGGGCGAGCTCGGCCCGCTCCTGAACGAGCCGCGGGAGGCGTCCTACTGGCTCGAGCAGCCCGGCGCGCCCAAGGCCAAGCTGGAGAACGAGGACGAGGAGCCCCAGACCATCGGCTACGACGAGCTGATCCAGTCCTGGCAGAACTGACCGGCCGCGCCGGAGCCGGCGCACCGCGACACCGCCGCGCCGGGCCCCTCGGGGCCCGGCGCGACCTGCCGGAGACGCGCCTCGCGCCAGGCCACCTCCCCCGAGTGCCACGCCCCGCCACCACCCGCTCCCTCCCCACCCGTCATCCTCCGGCTCGACCGGAGGATCTCAGGCCCCGATGCCCGACCTGACGGCGCGGGGCCGCCCGCCCTCCATTCCCATCCGGCCCCCCACCACCCGTCATCCTCCACCCGCCAGCCGCACCCGGACCCCGGGAGATCCTCGGATCCAGTCCGAGGATGACAGCCCCGCCGGTCCGGGCCACAAACGGCGCATGACCCCCTTCACCCTGACCGCGCCCCCCCGCGTCCTCCTCGCCCGCGGCGCCATCGCCGCGCTCGCCGGGGAATCCGCACGCCTCGGCGCCCGCGCCCTCCTCGTGCGCGGCGGCCCCCGACCCGGCCCCGACGCGGCGGAGGCCGCCCTGCGCGAGGCCGGCGTCCTCGCCGCCACGATCGCCGTGCGCGCCGAGCCCGACCTGCCGGCCCTGGAGGCCGCCCTGACCACCGCGCGCGCGGCCGCGCCCACCCACGTGATCGCCCTCGGCGGCGGGTCGGCCGTCGACATGGGCAAGGCGCTCGCCGCCCTGATCCCCGCGCCCTCCGGCCCGATGGCCCACCTTGAGGTCGTGGGCAAGGGCCGCCCGCTGGAGGCGCCCCCCCTCCCCCTCCTCGCCGCGCCGACCACCGCCGGAACCGGCGCCGAGGCCACGCGCAACGCCGTGATCGCGGTCCCGGAGCACCGCAGGAAGGTCTCCCTCCGCGACCCCGCCATGCTCCCCGCGACCGTCCTGATCGACCCGGACCTCGCCGCCGGCGCCCCCCGCGCCGTCACTCTCGCCTCCGGGCTCGACGCCGTCGTCCAGGTGATCGAGCCCTTCCTGAGCGCCCGCGCCAACCCCCTGGCCGACGCGCTCTGCGCCGACGCGATCCCCCGCGGCCTCGCCGCGCTCGCGGTCCTGATGGAGCGCGAGGACCCCGCCGCCCGCGAGGACATGGCCCGCGCCGCCTTCGCCTCCGGGCTCGCCCTGGCCTCCGCCGGCCTGGGCGCCGTGCACGGGATCGCCGGCGTCCTCGGCGGCCTGCTGCCCGCCGGCCACGGCCATCTGTGCGGCGCGCTCCTCGTCCCCGTCCTGCGCGCCAACCGGGCGGCCACGGGCGGCGGCCCGCGCTGGGACACGCTCGACGCGCTCGTCGCCCGCGGCCTCGGCGCCCCGCCCGCTCCAGCCGAAACCCTGCTCGCGGAGGCCGTCGCCCGCTGGGCCCTCCCGCCCCTCCCGGCCCCGCCGCCCGGCTTGGACGCGGCCGCCGCCGCCGAGGCCTCCCGCGCCTCCTCCTCGATGAGGGCCAATCCGGCCGACCTCCCGGCCGACACGCTCCGGCGCATCATCGAGGACGCCCTGCCGTGAACGCGGCCCCGCCCTAGGCGGTCAGGCCCTCCGGCGCCGGCAGCCCCGCGGCGCGGCACGCGGCCGTCACGGTGTTCGCCAGCAGGCAGGCGATCGTCATCGGCCCCACGCCCCCCGGCACCGGCGTGATCGCCCCGGCCACCTCGGCGCAGCTCGCATACTCGCAATCCCCCACGAGCCGCGTGCCCCCCTCGGAGGTCGCGATGCGGTTGATGCCCACGTCGATCACCGTCGCGCCCGGCTTGATCCAGTCGCCCGTCACCATCTCCGGCCGCCCGACCGCCGCCACCACGATGTCCGCCCGCCGCACCACGCCAGGCAGGTCCTTCGTGCGCGAATGGGCTACCGTCACGGTGCAGCTCTCGCCCACGAGCAGCCGGGCCATCGGCTTGCCCACGATGTTCGAGCGCCCGATCACCACCGCCTCGAGCCCCGAGAGGTCGCCGAGATGATCGCGCAGCATCATCAGGCACCCGAGCGGCGTGCACGGCACCAGCCCCGGCCGCCCGGTGGCCAGCGCGCCGACGTTGAGCGCGTGGAACCCGTCCACGTCCTTGGCCGGGTCGATCGCCCCGATCACCAGCCCCTCGTCCAGATGCGCCGGCAGCGGAAGCTGGACCAGGATGCCGTGGACGCTCGGATCGGCGTTCAACGCGCGGACGAGCGCCAGGAGCGCGTCCTCCGAGGTCTCGGCCGGCAGGCGATGCTCGACGCTCTCCATGCCGACCTCGCGCGTCATCCGTCCCTTGGAGCGGACGTAGACCTGGCTCGCCGGGTCCTCGCCCACCAGCACCACCGCCAGCCCCGGCACGATCCCGTGCCCGGCCGAGAGCCGCGCGACATGCTCCGCCACCCGGCCGCGGATGCCGGCCGCGAAGGCCTTCCCGTCGAGGACCGCCGCGCTCACGACATGTCATCCGACATGCGCATGGCATGCGCATGGGTCGTGCATGTCCCGTGCATGCTCAGAACAGCCCCTCGATCCGCCCGTCGCCGTCGAGGCGGATCGTCTCCGCCGAGGGCACCCGCGGCAGCCCCGGCATGGTCATGATCTCCCCGCAGATCGCCACGACGAAGCCCGCGCCCGCCGCCAGCCGCACCTCGCGCACCGGGACGGTATGGCCCGTGGGCGCGCCTCGGACGCTCGGATCGGTCGTAAAACTATATTGCGTCTTGGCCATGCAGATCGGCAGGTGCCCGTAGCCGTCCGCCTCCCAGGCGCGGAGCTGGTCGCGGATCTTCTTGTCGGCGATCGCCTCGTCGGCGTGGTAGATGCGCTTGGCGATGGTCTGGATCTTCTCCATCAGGGGCATCTCGTCGGGATAGAGCGGGGCGAAGGCGGCGATCCCGCTATCGGCGATCTCCGCCACCCGCGTCGCCAGCTCCCTGATGCCGGCCGAGCCGTCGGCCCAGTGCTTGCACAGGATCGCCTCCGACCCCTGGCCCGCCACGAACTCCACGACCGCCGCGATCTCCGCCTCGCTGTCGCCGGAGAAGTGGTTGATCGCGACGACCACCGGCACGCCGAAGGATTTCAGGTTGCCGATGTGACGGCCGAGATTGGCGCAGCCGGACTTCACCGCATCGACGTTCTCGGCCCCGAGATCGGCCTTCGCCACGCCGCCGTTCATCTTCATCGCCCGCACCGTCGCGACGCAGACCACCGCCGCGGGCGCGAGCCCCGCGAGGCGGCACTTGATGTCCATGAACTTCTCGGCGCCGAGATCCGCGCCGAAGCCGGCCTCCGTCACGACGTAGTCCGCGAGCTTCAGCGCCGTCTTCGTCGCGATCACCGAGTTGCACCCGTGGGCGATGTTCGCGAACGGCCCGCCATGCACGAAGGCGGGGTTGTTCTCGAGCGTCTGCACGAGGTTGGGCTGCATCGCGTCCTTCAGCAGGACGGTCATCGCCCCGTCGGCCTTGATGTCCCGGGCCGTCACCGCGCTGCGGTCGCGCCGCTGCGCCACGATGATGTCGCCGAGCCGCCGCTGCAGGTCCGCGAGGTCGTTGGCGAGGCACAGGCACGCCATCACCTCGGAGGCGACCGTGATGTCGAACCCCGCCTCGCGGGGGAAGCCGTTCGCCACGCCGCCCAGGCTCGCGGTGATCTGCCGCAGCGCCCGGTCGTTCATGTCGATCACCCGCCGCCAGGAGATGCGGCGAATGTCGATGTCGAGGTCGTTGCCCCAGTAGACGTGGTTGTCGATCATCGCGGCCAGCAGGTTGTGCGCGCTGGTTATCGCATGGAAATCGCCCGTGAAATGGAGGTTCATCTCCTCCATCGGCACGACCTGCGCGTAGCCGCCGCCGGCCGCGCCGCCCTTCATCCCGAAGCACGGCCCGAGGGAGGCCTCGCGGATGCACACCGCCGCCTTGCGCCCGATCGCGTTGAGCCCGTCGCCCAGTCCTACGGTCGTCGTCGTCTTGCCCTCGCCCGCCGGCGTCGGATTGATCGCGGTCACCAGGATCAGCTTGCCGTCCGGCCGTCCGGCCAGCCCGTCGATGAAGCCCTGCCCGACCTTCGCCTTGTCGTGCCCATAAGGAAGTAGGGCGTCCTCGGGGATGCCGAGGGCGGCGCCGACCTCGCGGATGGGCAGCTTGTTCGCCTCGCGGGCGATCTCGATATCGGTCTTGGGCATGGAGTCCTCGTCGGAGATGTCGGGCCCTGACTAGCCGTCCCGCCCCGCCCGCGGCAGGGCGAAGGCGACACCGGCCGGCCCGTTGGCGGCGCGCCTCAGGCCGGCTCGACCCGGACGGCCGCGAACTTGAACTCGGGGATCTTCCCCACCGGGTCGATCGCCGGGTTCGTCAGGAGGTTCGCCGCCGCCTCCGCGTAGGCGAAGGGCAGGAACACCATGTCGGGCGCGACCGCCCGGTCCGCCCGCGCCATCACCTCGACGCTCCCGCGCCGCGTGGTGAGGCGGAGCATCCCCCCCGGCGCCACGCCCAGCGTGCGCAGCGTCCCGGGATGGAGCGACGCGTTCGCGCCCGGCTCGATCGCGTCCAGAGCCTTGGACCGCCGCGTCATGGACCCGGTGTGCCAGTGCTCGAGCTGCCGGCCGGTGGTCAGGATCATGGGGTACTCGGCGTCCGGCGCCTCGTCGGGAGGCACCACCTCGGCCGGGGCGAAGCGGGCGCGCCCGCCCGCGCGGGGGAACCCGTCCCCGAAGACGATCGCCTGCCCCGGATCGGTCGGCGAGAGGCTCGGATACGTGACGGCCCCCTCCGCCGCGAGCCGCTCCCAGGTGATGTTGGCGAGCGAGGGCATGGCCCGCGCCATCTCGGCGAAGACGTCCGCCGGCTCGGCGTAGTCCCACGCGAGACCGAGCCGGTTGGCGAGGTCCACCGTGATCGCCCAATCCTCGCGCGCCTGTCCCGGCGGCGGCACGGCCGGCCGGCCCATCTGGACCTGCCGGTTGGTGTTCGTCACCGTGCCGCGCTTCTCCGCGAAGGCGGCGGCGGGCAGGATCACGTCGGCATACATCGCCGTCTCGGTGAGGAAGATGTCCTGCACCACGAGGTGATCGAGCTTGGCGAGCGCGGCGCGCGCATGGGTCAGGTCCGGGTCCGACATGGCCGGGTTCTCGCCCAGGACGTACATCGCGCCGATGTCCCCGGCATGGACGGCGTCCATGATCTCCGTGACCGTGAGGCCCTTCTCCGCCAGCACCTGCGTATGGCCGGGCGCGTCGTCCCCGCCCCAGAGCTCGGCCGTCGCCGCCCTCGCGCCCGCGTCGAGCACCGAGCGGTAGTCGGGCAGGAACATCGGGATCAGGCCCGCGTCCGAGGCCCCCTGCACGTTGTTCTGCCCGCGCAGCGGATGCAGGCCCGTGCCCGGCCGCCCGACATGCCCGCACATCAGCGCCAGGGCGATCAGGCAGCGGGAGTTGTCGGTCCCGTGCACGTGCTGCGAGATACCCATGCCCCAGAAGATCATGCCCGCCCGGCCGCCGGCGAAGGCGCGCGCGACGGCCCGGACCGTCTCCGCGTCGATGCCCGTGATCTCGGCCATCCGCTCCGGCGCGAAGCCCGCGAGATGCGCTTTCTCCGCGGCCCAATTCTCCGTGTAGCCCTCGATGTACTGCCGGTCGTAGAGCTCCTCCTCCACGATGACGTGGCAGATCGCGTTGAGGAGCGCCACGTCCGCGCCCGGCCGGAACTGGAGCATGTGCGCCGCGTGGCGCTTGAGGGCCTGCCCCCGCGGGTCCATCACGATGAGCTGCCCGCCGCGGCGGGCGAACTGCTTGAAATACGTCGCGGCGACGGGGTGGTTCTCGACCGGGTTGGCGCCGATCACGATGGCGACGTCGGCGTGCTCGATCTGGTTGAAGGTCGCGGTGACGGCGGCGGAGCCGACGTTCTCCATCAGGGCCGCGACCGAGCTGGCGTGGCACAAGCGCGTGCAGTGGTCGACGTTGTTGTGCCCGAACCCCTGCCGGATCAGCTTCTGGAAGAGGTAGGCCTCCTCGTTGGTGCACTTGGCGCTGCCGAAGCCGGCCACCTCGCGGCCCCTGCCGCGCAGGCCCGCGGCGGCGGCGTCCAGCGCCTCGTCCCAGGACGCCTCGCGGAAATGGGTCAGGGGGTTCGCCGGGTCCACGCCCAGGCCCTTGGGCGGCGCGTCCTCGCGCCGGATCAGGGGCCGGGTCAGGCGCTCGGGGTGGTGCACGTAGTCGAAGCCGAAGCGGCCCTTGACGCAGAGCCGCCCCTCGTTCGCCGGCCCGTCGATCCCGTCGACCGAGAGGATGCGGTCCCCCTTCGTCTTCAGGCTGACCTGGCAGCCGACGCCGCAGAACGGGCAGACGGTCTTCGTCTCGTCGTCATGCGCCGCGCTGTCTGCCAGCGCCGCGACCGGGGCTTCGAGGAGCGCGCCCGTCGGGCAGGCCTGGACGCATTCCCCGCAGGCGACGCAGGTGCTCTCCCCCATCGGGTCGGCGAAATCGAAGGTCGGGTAGGTGTCCGCGCCGCGCCCGGACATGCCGATCACGTCGTTCACCTGCACCTCGCGGCAGGCGCGCACGCAAAGGCCGCATTGGATGCAGGCGTCCAGGTTCACGGTCATCGCGACGTGGCTGTCGTCGAGGAGCGGGATGCGGCCCCGGTCCTTGGGCGGGAGCGCCGCCACGGCCGCCCCGCCGCCCCGGACCCGCTCCGGGGCCTCGCCGTCATCGGGCGCGGCCTCGGCCTCGAGCGCCTGCGCGGTCGCGTAGCTCTCGGTCCCGCCCGTGGGCGCGGGGCCCCGGATCAAGTCCGGGGCGGCGTCCGCCAGCACGGCCATGTCCGCGAAATGGCTGGAGCGGTCGCGCGGCGCGTCCGGCATGTCGGCGCCGAGCATCCTGAGGACGCTCGCCCTGGCCTTCGTCTCCCGCGCGCCTTCGGTCGTGACGCTCATCCCCTCGGCCGGCACGCGGATGCAGGATGCGGCCAGCACGCGCTCGCCGTCGATCGCGACCATGCAGGCGCGGCAGTTGCCGTCGGGCCGGTACCCCTTCGCCGGCTTGTGGCACAGATGCGGGATGACCCTGCCCTCGCGGCGCGCGATCTCCCAGATCGTCTCGCCGGGCAGGGCCGTGACCTCCCGCCCGTCGAGGGTGAAGGTGATCTCGTCCAGGACGTCCTTCATCCTCGGGTCTCCTCGGGAAAATGCTTGAGGGTCAGGCGGATCGGGTTGGGCGCTGCCTGGCCGAGGCCGCAGATGCTGGCATCCGCCATCACGTCCGCGATCTCGGTCAGCGCATCGACGTCCCAGACCTCCGCCTCCATCAGGTCGGCCGCCATCCGGCAACCCGAGCGGCAGGGCGTGCACTGCCCGCAGCTCTCGCGCTCGAAGAAGCGCAGCATGTTGAGGGCGGCGAGGCGGACGCTGTCCCGGTCCGATAGGACGACGACGGCAGCGGAGCCGATGAACGACCCGTGCGGCTGCAGCGCGTCGAAGTCGAGCGGCACGTCGTCCAGCGTCGCGGGCAGCAGCCCCGAGGACGGGCCGCCCGGCTGATAGGCCTTGAAGACGTGGCCCTCGGCCATGCCGCCCGCGGCCTCGATCACGTCGGCGATCGTCGAGCCGGCCGGCAGGACGTGGACGCCCGGGTCCGCGACCCGGCCCGAGACGGAATAGCTCCGCAGCCCCCGCCGCCCGTTGCGCTCGTGCGCCGACAAGACCTCCGGCCCCTCGCGCACGACGCGGGCGATCCAGTGCAGCGTCTCCACGTTGTGCACCAGGGTCGGGCGGCCGAAGAGCCCCACCTGCGCGACATAGGGCGGGCGGTGCCGCGGCAGGCCGCGCTTGCCCTCGATCGACTCGATCATCGCGCTCTCTTCGCCGCAGATATAGGCGCCGGCGCCGCGGCGGACCTCGATGAGCCCCAGCCGGGCGATCGCCCGCCGCCTCCAGCGCCGCGATCTCGCGCGCGAGGATCTCCAGCACCGCGGGATACTCGTCGCGCATGTAGACGTAGCAGCGCTCCGCCTCGACCGCCCAGGCGGCGATCAGCATCCCCTCCAGGAACAGGTGCGGCGCGCGCTCGAGGTAGTGGCGGTCCTTGAACGTGCCCGGCTCGCCCTCGTCGCCGTTGACCGCGAGGTAGCGCGGACCCGCGTTGCCTCGGACGAACCCCCACTTCGTCCCGGAGGGGAAGCCCGCGCCGCCCAGGCCCCGCAGGCCCGACGCCTTCACTTGCGCCTGCACCGCCTCCCAGTCGCCGGTCTCCCGGAGGCGGGCGAGCTCGGAATAGCCGCCGCCCGCCCGATAGGCGTCGAGCGCCTCGTAGTCCGGGATGACGGGGTGGACATGGCCGCCCCGCGCCGCCGCCAGCACGGCCTCGGGCGTCGCGCGGTCGACATGGGCGTGCCCGACCTCGCAGGTCGGCGCGTCCTGGCAGCGGCCCATGCAGGGCGCGCGCTGTATGCGGACCTGCGCGGGGTCGGTGCCGGCCCGCAGCGCCTCGGCCAGGGCGTCCGCGCCCGCGATCTCGCAGGACAGGCTGTCGCAGACCCGGATCGTGAGGGCGGGGGGCGGCGCCTCGCCCTCCTTCACGGGGTCGAAATGGGCGTAGAAGGTCGCGACCTCCCAGATCTCCGCCATGGACAGGCGCATCTCCTCCGCCAGGGCGCGCAGATGGCGCGCGGAGAGATGGCCGTGCGCGTCCTGTATCAGGTGGAGGTGCTCGATCAGCAGGTCGCGCCGCCGTGGCCGCTCGCCGAGCAGGTCTCGGATCTCGGCCCAGGCGGCGTCCTCGACCTGCCGGCCCTTGGGATGCGTGCGCCCGCGGCGCCGCCCCCCGCGCGCCGGCCCCGTGTCGATCCCGCCCGCGCCGCCATCCGCCGCCATGTCGCGCCTCCCCGTTCGTCCGGCCGGACCCTAACGCGCCGCCGCCCGGGCCGCATCCTCGGTTCGCGCCGCCCCGCCGCCGTTTCGCGACGCCGCCCCGGTCCCGGGGTGCGGGCCGCCCGGGCGGCCGAGCGCGCGGCCCGGGCTTGCATCCCGGCCGTGGGCGGGAGACTCTGCCGCGGATGGACGACTCGACACCCCAGCGCTCGCAATCGCAATCCCAGTCGCAGGGGCGGGCCGCCCCGCCCTTCGACGAGATGACCGTGGACGGAACGGAGCTTCGCGAGCCCTATGGCGACTGGAAGCGCTGGTACGAGGGCGAGGATCCCGCCCGCCTGAGCGCCAAGGGCGCCGAGGCCGAGACCCTGTTCCGCCGCACCGGCATCACCTTCGCCGTCTACGGCCAGGAGGAGGCGGCCGAGCGCCTGATCCCCTTCGACATGGTGCCGCGGGTGATCTCGGCGGACGAATGGGAGATGCTCGAACGCGGGATCGCGCAGCGGGTGCGCGCCATCAACCTCTTCCTGCACGACATCTACCATGACGCGCGCTGCATCGCGGACGGCGTCGTCCCCGAGGCCCTGATCCGCGACAACGCCGCGTTCTGCCCGCAGATGGTGGGCGTCGACCCGCCCGGCGGCGTCTACACCCACATCGTCGGCACCGACATCGTGCGCACCGGCGAGGGGGAGTTCTTCGTGCTGGAGGACAACGCGCGCATCCCCTCGGGCGTGAGCTACATGCTCGAGAACCGCGAGACGATGATGCGGATGTTCCCCGAGCTCTTCGCCGAGGCCGCCGTGCGCCCGGTGGAGGACTACCCCGCCGCCCTGCGCCGCAGCCTCGCCAAGGTCGCGCCGCCGGCCCATGGCGGCGGGCGCGTGAACGTCGCGGTGCTGACGCCCGGGGTCCACAACTCCGCCTATTTCGAGCACAGCTTCCTCGCCGATCAGATGGGCGTGCCGCTCGTCGAATCGACCGATCTCTCGGTCCATGACGGCCGGGTCGTCATGCGCACCACCATGGGGTTCGAGGCGGTGGACGTGCTCTACCGCCGGGTGGACGACGCGTTCCTCGACCCGCTGACCTTCGATCCGAACTCCCTGCTGGGCGTGCCGGGCATCATGGACGTCTACCGCGCGGGCGGCATCACCATCGCCAACGCGCCCGGCACCGGGATCGCCGACGACAAGGCCGTCTACGCCTATATGCCCGACATCGTGAAGTATTTCACGGGCGAGGACGCGCTCCTCCCGAACGTGCCCACGCATCGCTGCGACGACCCGGACACCTGCGCCTGGGTCCTTGACCGGCTCGACGAGCTCGTCGTCAAGGAGGTGCACGGCTCGGGCGGCTACGGCATGCTGATCGGCCCGACCGCCTCGCCGGAGGAGCGCGCCGCCTTCGCCGCGATCCTGCGCGCCAACCCGGCCGGCTACATCGCCCAGCCGACGCTGGCGCTCTCGACCGTGCCGATCCTGACGGCCGAGGGCCTGACCCCCCGGCACGTCGACCTGCGCCCCTTCGTGCTCGTCTCGGACGAGGTCCGCATGATGCCCGGCGGGCTGACCCGCGTGGCCCTCAAGGAAGGCAGCCTCGTGGTGAACTCCTCCCAGGGCGGCGGGACCAAGGACACATGGGTGCTGGAGCGATGACCGAGACCGCGGAGATCGCCGGCGAGATCGCGCCCCCCGTCGGCGGCGGCGCCCTCATCCGCGCCAAGGGCACGGGGCGCATCCGCCTGCTGGGCCGCAGCGCCGGCGGCCTGACCTGGATGATGCGCTACATCGAGCGCGCCGAGACGATGGCTCGCCTCATCGAGGCCGGGCAGCGCATGTCCCTCACCCGGCAGGGGCATGCGACCGGCGAGTGGCAGGCGATCGTCTCCGCCGCCGGTCAGTCGGACGCCTATGCCGAGACCGGCCGGCCGCACGACGCCGCCGGCGTCGCGGACTTCCTGCTGCGCGACGCCTCCAACCCGATGCCGCTGCGCCAGATGATCGAGATGGCGCGATTCAACGCGCGCATGGTCCGGACCTCGATCACGCGCGAGGTCTGGGAGGCGATCAACGAGTTCCACCTCGACATGGCGACCTTGCTCGCGCATCAGATCTCGCCCCGCGACCTGCCCGACACGATGACCGTCATCCGCCGTCACGCGGCCCTCGTGCGCGGCGCGTTCACCGGCTCGATGCTGCGCAACGAGATCTACGACTTCGCCCGGCTCGGCACCTTCCTCGAGCGCGCCGACGGCAGCGCGCGCATCCTCGACGTGAAGTACCACGTCCTCCTGCCGACCGCGCAGGACGTGGGCGCCGAGCTCGACACCGCGCAATGGGAGCAGCTCCTGCGCGCGGTCGGGGTCAACCGCGCGTTCATGATGGTGCACGGCGGGGACTACTCCGCCGCGACCGTCGCCGACTTCCTGATCCTCGACGAGCGCATGCCGCGCAGCTTGGCTTATTGCGTCGACCGGATGCGCATCCACCTCGCCCACCTGGCGCACGACCACGCCGGCGAGACCGAGGCCGACCGCATCCTGGTGGAGATCGCCGCGCGCCTCGACCGGGCCGAGATCGGCGAGATCCTGGAGGCCGGGCTGCACGAGTTCATCACCGGCTTCCTGGAGGACCTGATCCGCTTGTCGGACGCGACCGCCGCCGCCTACCGCTTCGCCGCGTGATCTGATGGACCTCCGCGTCGTCCACGAGACGCGCTACGAGTACGACGCGCCTTTGGCCGGCGGGCTCTTGCGCCTGCGGCTGGACCCGCCGTCCCGCGCGTCGCAATCGGTGCAGGACTGGGCCGTCTCCCTGACGGGCGCGACCCCCGAGGCGCGGTTCACCGACCATCACGGCAACCGCACCCTGCTCGCGCGGATCGACGCGGGCGCCACCACGGTCGGCGCCACGGCCCGGGGGGCGGTGCGCACGCGGCTCAAGGACGGCGTGACCGGCGCGCACGAGGCCCCGGCCCCGCTCTGGCTCTACAAGCGCTCGACGCCGCTCACGCAGGCCGGGGCGGGCGTCGCGGCGCTCGCGCCCGGGGGCGAGGGTCTCTCGGGCCTCCACGCGCTCTCGGCCGCGATCCTGCGCGCCATGCCCTGGACCGTGGGCGCGACCCAGGCGAGCACCGCCGCCGAGGACGCGCTCGGCCGCGGGGCGGGCGTGTGCCAGGACCATGTCCACGTCTTCCTCGCGGCGGCCCGGATGCGCGGCGTGCCCGCGCGCTATATCTCGGGCTACCTGCGCATGGACGACCGGACCGAGCAGGACGCCGGCCACGCCTGGGCCGAGGCCTGGGTCGACGGGCTCGGCTGGACCGGCTTCGACGTCTCCAACGGCCATTCCCCCGACGGGCGCTACCTGACCCTGGCCACCGGCCTCGACGCGCGCGAGGCCGCTCCGGTCAAGGGGCTGACGCTCGGCGGCGGGGGAGAGCGGCTGAACGTCGCGCTCCGCGTGACCGAAGGCGCCGCCCAGCAGTGAGCGCGCCGATGGCGCTCTGGCGCGGAACGGCGTATCGCGTCCGCCGAGTTCCACCGGGAAGGCCCACGTGACCTACTGCATCGGCATGCGGCTCGCCACGGGCCTGCTCTACCTCTCCGACACCCGCACCAACGCGGGCGTCGACGACATCTCCACCGTGCGCAAGAGCCATAGCTGGGACGTGCCGGGCGAGCGCACGATCACCATCCTGTCGGCCGGCAACCTCGCGACCACCCAGGCGGTGGTGAGCTGGCTCAACGAGCGCAACCTCTCGCCGGACGAGCGCGATCCCACGATCCTCTCCGCCCCGTCGATGTTCGCCATCGCCCGCATCGTCGGCGACACGTTGCGCACGGAGGTCGCGGCCCGCGCCGCGACCGGCCCCTCGGCCGACGTCGCCTTCTCCGGCACGCTCATCGTCGGCGGGCAGATCGCGGGCGCCCCGCCGCGGCTCTTCCTCGTCTACCCCGAAGGCAACTTCATCGAGGCGATGGACGACAACCCGTTCTTCCAGATCGGCGAGGCGAAATACGGCAAGCCCATCATCCTGCGCGCCTTCCGCCCGGAGATGGACTGGCAGGAGGCGGTGAAGCTGGGGCTCGTCTCCATGGATTCGACCGTGCGTTCGAACCTGTCGGTCGGCCCGCCGCTCGACCTGCGCTGGGCGCCGCTGGACGCCTTCGGCCCCGCCCACGAGCGGCGCATCACGGCGGACGATCCTTATCTCGCCTCCCTCTCCGACGGCTGGAGCGACGCCCTGCGCGCCGCGTTCGACCAGCTGCCCGGCTACGAGGGCTAGGCCCGCGCGGCCCGCGGGCTTAGATGCGGGAGGCAGCAGAGGAGCATCGCCATGGGTCCCTTCCCGCACGACGCCGCCCCGGCCGAGATCACCGAAGCCAACCCCGCCGGCACCGACGGGTTCGAGTTCGTCGAGTTCGCCGGCCCCGACCCGGACGCGATCCGCGGGCACCTCGCCCGCATGGGATACGCCCAGGTCGCCACCCACCGCGCCAAGGCGGTGGAGCTGTGGCAGCAGGGCGACGTCAGCTACCTCGTCAACGCGGAGCCGGGCGGACACGCCGGCACCTTCGCCGAGGCGCACGGGCCCTGCGCCCCCTCGATGGGATGGCGCGTCGCGGACGCCGGCCGCGCCCTGTCCCACGCCCTCGCCAACGGCGCGGAGGCCTACGATGGCCCGGGCCGCACGATGGACGCCCCCGCCATCCTCGGCATCGGCGGCAGCCTGATCTACTTCCTCGACGGGCACCGCGACGGCTCGGTCTACAACGCCGAGTTCGACTGGCACGCCGCGGCGCACCCCGAAGGCGTCGGCTTCCACTACCTCGACCACCTCACCCATAACGTCGAGCGCGGGAACATGGACGTCTGGTTCGACTTCTACGGCCGGCTGTTCAACTTCCGCGAGATCCGCTTCTTCGACATCAAGGGCAAGCATTCGGGCCTCATCTCCCGCGCGCTCACCTCGCCCTGCGGGCGCATCCGCATCCCCATCAACGAGGATTCCGGCGAGGAAGGGCAGATCGTCGAGTACCTGCGTCGCTACAAGGGAGAGGGCATCCAGCACATCGCCGTCGGCGCGCGGGACATCTACGATGCCGTGGACCGCCTGGCCGCGAACGGGTTGTCCTTCATGCCTCCGCCCCCGCCGGCCTACTATCCCCTGTCGACGGAGCGCGTGGCCGGGCATGGCGAGCCGCTGGACCGCATGGCCGAGCACGGCATCCTGATCGACGGCGAGGGCACGACGACCGGCCCGGACGGCGCGCGCGACACGTCCCTCCTGCTGCAGATCTTCTCCAAGACGATGATCGGGCCGATCTTCTTCGAGTTCATCCAGCGCAAGGGCGACGACGGCTTCGGCGAGGGCAACTTCAAGGCGCTGTTCGAGGCGATCGAGCAGGATCAGATCGATCGCGGCGCCTTGACCGCGAGCTAGGCGCGGGCGCCCGCGCCTCGGCGGCGGCGCGGCCGCGGGCCGCCTCCGATCGCCCGGTCACGCGGTCTTGCGCGCCGGGGCCTGGGCCGCGGTGGCCCCGCCGGCGCGCCCGACCGCCGCCGCGCCGCAGGCCGCCCCCCGGTCGAGGCAGTCCGCCAGAGGCGCGCCCGCGAGCCAGAGGTCGAGGAAGCCCGCGTCGAACGCGTCCCCCGCGCCGGTCGCGTCGACGACGCGGGCCGGCCGCGCCGGGCGATGGACGAGGCCGTCCGGCCCGTGCGCCGTCGCGCCGCTCGCCCCGTCCTTCACCACCCAGAGCGCCCCGCCCTGCCCCGGCGCGACCCCGAGCGCGCCCAGGCGCGCCGCCTCCGCCGCGTTGGGCAGGAACACGTCGACCCCGCGCACCAGCGCGGCCGCCGCGGCGGTCACCTCGTCGTCCCACGCGCAGTCCAGGCTCACGGTCAATCCCGCCGCGCGGGCCGCGCCGATGAGGTCCGGCGCCTCGGCCAACGTGGCGAGCTCGCCGACGTGCAGATGCGCCAGCCCCCGCCCGCGCAGATCCATCGCCGGCAGCGCCGGTCCCGCGCGCCGTGTCAGGAACGCGCGGTCCCCGCCCTGCGCCATCGCGACGGTGACCTGCGGATCGGCGCCAGCCGGGGCCGGGGCCAGGGGCGCGCCGGTCACGCCCGCGGCCGCGACCTCCGCCGCGACGCCGGCGCCGAACGGCTCGGCCGGCAGGACCGCCGCGAGCCGCGCCTCCCGCCCCAGGGCCACGAGCCAGGCGGCCGTGATGAACGCGCCGCCGCCCGCGTGCAGCGACGCGCCGCCCGCGAAGGTCTCGGTCCCCGGCGTGGGCAGGCGCGGGAGCCCCGTGAACACGAGGTCCGCATAGAGCCGCCCGGCGCACAGGACGGCGGCGCGGCTCACGCCGAGGCCAGGGCCGCGGGCGCCGCCTCCACCGCGCGGCCGGTGCCCGCGTCGAAGAGGTGGAGCGTCTCGGGATCGGCCGCGAGCGCCACCCGCGCGCCAACCGCGGGCGGGCGCCGCCCGTCCGCCTTCGCGACGATCTCCTGCCCGTCCGCCTGCACGTAGATCAGCGTCTCGTGCCCCAGCGGCTCGCGCACCGTGACGGTGCCGGTCACCAGCACCCCTTGCCCCGCCTCCGCGATCCGCAGGTCGTCCGGCCGCACGCCGAGCAGCATCGCCCCGGCGGCGGCGGTCCGAAGCGGCACGACCTCCCCCGCCGCCAGCGTGACCCGCCCGCCCGCGGCCGAGGCCGCCAGCATGTTCATCGACGGCGCGCCGATGAAACGCGCCACGAACGTGTCGGCAGGATGGCGATACACCTCGTCCGGCGTGCCGACCTGCCGTATCTCCCCGTCCTTCATGATCACGATGCGATCGGCCATGGTCATCGCCTCGACCTGGTCGTGGGTGACGAAGACGATCGTGTTGCCGACGCGCTGGTGCAGCTTCTTGATCTCCAGCCGCATCTGCGTGCGAAGCTGCGCGTCGAGGTTGCTCAGGGGCTCGTCGAAGAGGAACACCGCCGGGTCGCGCACCATCGCGCGCCCGATGGCCACGCGCTGCCGCTGCCCGCCGGAGAGCGCGGCGGGCTTGCGCTCGAGATAGTCGGTCATCTCCAGGAAGCCGGCCACCTCGTCCACCCGCGCGGCCTTGTCCGCCCGCGGCATCCTGGAGGAGCGCAGGCCGAAGGCGATGTTCTTGCGCACGGTCATGTGCGGGTAGATCGCGTAGTTCTGGAACACCATCGCGATGTCCCGCTCCTTGGGCTCCAGGTGGTTCACCACCCGCCCCCCGATCTCGATCGCGCCGGAGGTGACCTCCTCCAGCCCGGCGATCATCCGCAGCGTCGTGGACTTGCCGCAGCCCGAGGGGCCGACGAAGACGACGAACTCCCCGTCCGCCACGTCGAGGTCGATGCCGTGCAGGACCTCCACGTCGCCATAGGACTTGCGCAGGTCGCGCAGGGCGAGCTCGGCCATGTCTCAGGTCTCCTTCAGGGCGTCGAACGCCGCGCGGCGTACGTTTTCGGCCGCCGCGTACCGGTCCGCGCGCGCGGCGGCGGCGGCGCGCAGCCGGGCGGCCTCGGCCTCGAACGCGTCCAGCGCGGGGCTCAGCGCGCCCGGCGCCGGCCCGCCCGGCCGGTCCCGGCGGGCGACGAAGGTCTCCGGCGCGACCGCCTCGGCGAACGCCTCCGGACCGAGGCCCGGCGCCCGGCCCGTCCGCGCCTCGAAGGCCGCGGCGAAGGCGTCCCACCCCTCTGACAGCGGCACGCCGCGCGCGATCACGTCCCGCGCCACCGCCGCCGCCACGTGATGCGCCGCGCGGAAGGTCAGGCCCTCGTCCCGGACCAGGGTGTCGGCGAGCTCGGTGATGGTCACGCAGGCCGCGTCCATGTTCGCCCGCACGCGGGGCCCGTCGATCCGGCAGGCGGGCAGGAACGCCGCCAGCAGGTCCGCCATCCTGCCCCCGCCGTCCATCGCGCCGTGCCCGGCGGCCTGCACCTCGCCCTCGCTGTCGTTCATGTCGGTGAAGGGCGTGTTGTGCATGGCGTTCACCATCACGTCGCAGCGGAACGCGGCCACGCTCGCCAGATGCCGCATGTGCTCGATCGGGACGGGGTTGCGCTTCTGCGGCATGATCGAGCTGACCTGCACCAGGGAGCCCGGCACCCGGAGCTGCCCCACCTCGAACGCGGACCAGAACTGCAGGTCCTGCACCACCCGCCCCAGATGCACGAAGGGCAGCTTCAGCGCCGAGTAGTAGCCCGTCACGTAGTCCACCGCCGCGATGGACCCGTAGGCGTTCGCCGTCGGCCGCGCGAACCCCAGGAGCGCGGCCACCCGGCCCCGGTCGATCGGGAAGCCCGAGGTCGTGATCGCCGCCGCGCCCATCGGGCAGTCGTCGAAGGCCGCGCAGGCCGCGTCGAGGCGCGCGCAGTCCCGCAGCAGCACCTCGAGCGCGGCGGCGATCCAGTGACCGAAGGTCGTCGGCTGCGCCGGCTGCCCGTGCGTGTAGGCGACGATCAGGGTCCCCGCCTCCGCCCGCGCCTTCGCCGCCATCGCCTCCGCCAGCGCGAGGAGCCGCCCCTGCATCGCGCCGGCCCGCTCCCGCAGCGCCATCTTGAACAGCGTGTGGTCCATGTCGTTCCGGCTGCGCGCGGTGTGCAGCGCCCCGGCCAGGTCGCCCAGCCTCTCGGTCAACTGCGCCTCGATGAGGAAGAACCAGTCCTCGTGCTCGCCGGTGTAGCGCAGGGCGCTCCGGTCCACCTCCGCCGCGATGTCGTCCAGCGCGCGGGCGATGGCGCCGGCATCCGCCGGGGGAAGGATGCCGGCCTCCGCCAGCATCGTCAGGTGGGCCTCGTTGATCGCGTCCATGTCCGCCGAGTGATGCGCGAGCGTGCCGTCGAACAGAGGCTCGAGCACCGTCCGCGCGTAGACCGGATGCGGGAAGGCCTCCACGTCGTGGGTCACGCGGCACGCCCCCCGCAGGGGCGCCGAGGCCGCAGGCGAGGCCCGGCCCAACCGGAGGAGGCGCCGGCAGGCGCCGAGGACGGGCGGGAGCGCGATGGTCTGCGATGGGCGCCCCACGCCGGGCTCGCCCGGCGCTCCGCGCGTTCGGCGCTCGAAGGGTCCCGCGGACCCTCCGCCGGCCTCGCCGGGCCGCGCCTCACCCCTTGAGCCCCGCCATCACGACGCCGCGGATGATGAACCGCTGGAAGATCAGGAACACCACCAGGGTCGGGATCGTGGAGATCGCGGCGCCCGTCATGATCAGCTCCCAGGCCACGTCCGCCTCGTCGCCGAAGCCCGAGAGCCCGACGGGGATCGTGTACATGTCGGTGGAGTTCGTCACGATCAGCGGCCAGAGGAACGCCGTCCAGTTGCCCAGGAACACGAAGATCGCCAGCGCCGCCAGCGCCGGCTTCACCAGCGGCATCGCCACCGTCCACCAGATCTGCAGCTCGTTGAGCCCGTCGATCCGCGCCGCCTCGATGAAGTCGTCGGGCACGGACTCGAAGAACTGCTTCATCAGGAACACGCCGAACGCCGTCATCAGGCCGGGGAACATGATCCCCCAGTAGGTGTCGAGCCAGCCGAACTGCTGGCTCATCAGGTACCAGGGGATGACCAGCATCTCGGTCGGGATCATCAGGGTCGAGAGGATGGCGATGAAGATGATCGTCCGGCCCGGGAAGCGGAACTTGCACAGCGTGTAGCCGACCAGGCTGTCGAACAGCACGTTGGAGACCGTGGTGATCACCGCGATCACCATCGAGTTCACGAACCACAGGTAGAACCGTCCGTCCTCGAGCACGTAGGTGTAGTTCTCGATCGTGGGCTCCTCGGGGATGAGGTTCACGTCGTAGACCTCGTGCGGCCACTTGAGCGAGGTCGAGATCATGTAGGCGATGGGCATGACCATCGCGATGCCGCCCGCGAACAGGAGGAGCCAGCGGACCACCTGCCCCAGGTTGCGGGGCCGCGCCGCCGCCCGCCGGTCCAGCGCGGCGCCCGCGGTCGGGCGGATGTCCTCCACCGTCGTCATGCCGGCTTCCTCAGGATCCAGAGCTGCAGCAGCGACACCGCCAGCAGGATCGTGAACAGCACCACCGTCTGCGCCGCCGCATAGCCCATGTCGAAGGAGGTGAACGCCGTCTGGTAGATCATCAGGACCAGCGGCTCGGTCGAGTTCAGCGGCCCGCCGGGATTGTTCGTCGTCATGTTGAACACGTGGTCGAAGATGCGCAGGAACCCGATCGAGGAGAACACCACGATGAACACGATGGTGGGGCGCAGGAGCGGGATCGTGATCTCCGTCAGGACGGTCCACCAGCCCACGCCGTCGATCTTCGCGGCCTCGTAGTAGGAGCCCGGGATCGACCGGAGCCCGGCCATGAAGATGATGATCTGGAACCCCAGCCCCGCCCAGATCGCCGGCGCCAACACCGAGGGCAGCGCGTTGGCGGTCGAGTTGAGGAACGCGATCTGCGGGATGCCGATCGACGCCAGCGCGTTGTTGAAGAGGCCGATGGGGACCGGCTGGTAGAACCAGCGCCAGACCCAGGCCATCGCGACCGCCGAGGTCATGAACGGCAGGAAGTAGAGCATCCTGAGGAAGCCGTGCGCGAAGCGCGCCTTGTCGAGGTGGTAGGCGATCACGAAGCTGATCACGAGGCTGACCGGCGTGCCGATCAGGAGGTACTGGAACGTGTTGCCGAACACCTTCCAGAACACCGGGTCGGCCCAGAGCCTGGCGTAGTTGTCGAGGCCCGTCCACGTGCGCGAGCCCAAGAGGTTCCACTCCTGGAACGAGATCAGGATCGCGTTGCCCGTGGGGTAGAAGCGGATGATCCCGTAGAACAGGATCGGCACCGCCAGGAACCCGTACGCCCAGGCGACCTGCTTCTGCCGGATGGTCAGGTTTCGATACATCCGCCTGCCTCGCCTCGCCTCACCACAAGCGACATGCCGCCCCGGACTTGATCCGGGGCCCCGCGGCCCGGATCACCCCCGGCCCCACGGGGCCCCGGGTCGCGCCCGGGGCGGCGATCGCATCTCGGCCCCGTCAGCCCCCCGACCGCGCCGCGTAGTCGTCGAGCAGCTTCTGCTCCGCCTCGGCCGCCTGCGTCAGGGACGCCTGCAGGTCCTGCCCCTCGATGTCGGTGCGCGCGACCATGTCGACCAGCACGTCCCGCTGCCCGCTCTCGTCGGCGAACTCGGTCGTGTGGGCGTATTCCAGCCCGCGGATGAAGGGGCCGTAGACCGGATCGTTGGCGTTCGCCTCGGTCATGCCGACGCTCGGCTTCGCCGGCAGCTCGCCCACCACGTCGAGCCAGAGCTGCATCGCCTCGTCGGAGGTGATGTGCTCCATGAACTTGACGGCGGCGTCGTAGCGCTCGCCCTCGGCCTTGGTGGTGATCGCGTTCACCCAGTAGGACGAGTAGTTGGACCGCATGCCGTCCGCCGCGGCCGGCAGCTCGGTCACGCCCCAGTTCAGCCCCCGCACGTCCGCGAGCGACCCGACGCGGAAGCTGCCGTCGATGTGCATCGCCGCGCGCCCCGCCTTGAACGCCGCCTGCGGCTCGTCCATGAAGCTCGACGCCGTGACGCCGTGGGTCTTCTCCAGGTCGGTGTAGTAGCGCAGCGCCTCGAGGCCCGCCGGGCTGTCGTAGGCCACGCGTCCCTCCGCGTCGTAGGGCTCGCCGCCGAACTGCCGCACCAGCCCCTCGCGGAACCAGTGATGGTCCTGCGCCGTCATGCCCGTGGTGATGCCCACCTGCGTGATGTTGCCGGCGCCGTCCCTCTGCGTCGTGGCCTTGGCCACCTCCACCATCTCGTCCAGGGTCGTCGGCGGCTCCACGCCCGCCTCCTCCAGCAGGCGCTCGTTGTAGAAGAGCGCGAGGCTGCGCACCGCGGTGGGCAGCGCGTAGTAGCGCCCGTCGCGCTTCATCGCGCTCACCATCGGGAAGTAGGTCTCGTCGATCTCGGCGGTGGGGAACTGCTCCTCCGGCAGGGGCTGGATCAGGCTCGCCTCGATGTAGTCGTTCAGCCAGCCGTAGAAGAGCTGCACCACGTCGGGCCCCTCGCCCGCCGGGATCGCGGCGGCGACCTTGGTGCGGTAGTCGGCATAGGGGAAATGGGTCATCTCGACGGAGATGCCGGGGTTCGCCGCCTCGAAGCTCTCGATGAGCTGCTCCATCGCCTCAACCCGCGCGTCGAAGAAGTACTGCCAGTACTCGATCGTCACCTCCTGCGCGGTCGCGGAGGTCGAGAGCAGCGCTGCCAGGGCGGTGCCGAGCGCGAGGGGCTTGA
This sequence comes from uncultured Alphaproteobacteria bacterium, assembly GCA_963833115.1. Taxonomy (GTDB): domain Bacteria; phylum Pseudomonadota; class Alphaproteobacteria; order Rhodobacterales; family Rhodobacteraceae; genus Hasllibacter. The sequence continues at coordinate 2,630,217 of CAWHWS010000002.1, forward strand.
ACTTCATGGTGTGATTCTCCCTGTCGTCGGGCCGGGCCCGCATCGTGCTGTCCTCCGCAGGCTAGGCCGGGACGCGTTGAAACATCAAGTGGGTTGAGTTAATCCATCACGATGTCCGGCGACGTCTCCACCCTGGGCGCCAATCCCGAGCGCGCGCGCCTGCGCAACAGGCGCCTCGTCCTGGGCCGCGTGCACGCCTCCGGCGCGGCCGGCCGGGCCGAGATCGCGCGCGCCACCGGCCTTTCGGTCCAGGCGGTCAGCAACATCGTCAGCGAGCTCCAGGCCGGCGGCCTGATCGAGGCGCGCGGCCCCCTCGAAGGCAGGCGGGGCCTGCCGGCGGAGCAATACGCCCTCCGGGCGCAGGGCGCCTACGCGCTGGGCATCGAGCTGCGCCCCGACGCGGTGATCGCCGTCCTCCTCGACCTCGCCGGAGAGGTCCGGCACGCGAGCCGTCTCGCGCTCGCCGCGGCCGACCCCGCCGCCGTCCTGGCGCGGGCCCCGGACCTGCGGGACCGCGCCCTGGCCACCGCCGGCGCCGATCCCGCCCGCCTCCTCGGCGCCGGGATCGTGATGCCCGGACCCTTCGGGCGCACCGGGATCGTGGGCGCCGGATCGGACCTGCCCCTCTGGCGCGACCTGGACGCGGCCGCCGCCTTCGAGGCCGCGCTGGACCGGCCCGTGCGCATCGCCAACGACGCCAACGCCGCCGCCATGGCCGAACGCGTGCGCGGCGCGGCGCGGGCCCTGACCGACTACGCCTATCTCTACTTCGGCGCCGGGATCGGCCTCGCGCTCGTCTCGGGCGGGCGGCTCGTCGCCGGCGCGCGGGGCAACGCCGGCGAGATCGGGCACGTCCCCGTCCTGACCCGCGGCACCCACGGCCCCAGCCCCGCCCGGCTCGAGGACGTCGTCTCGCGCCTCGCGGCCGTGCGTCACCTGGAGGCGGCGGGCCGCGCCGCCCCCGACATCGCCGCCCTCGCCGCCCATCACGCCGCCGGCGCGCTGGACGGCTGGATCGCTGCCGCCGCCCCGGCGCTGGCCCAGGCCGTCGCCCTGGTCGAGAACGTCGCCGATCCGCAGACCGTCATCCTGGGCGGCGCGCTCCCCCGCGCGCTCCTCGCCGCGCTCGCGGACGCGGCCGACCTGCCGGAGGCGAGCGTCGCGGCCGTGCCGGGCCGCCGCCTGCCCCGCCTGACGCTGGGCGCGACGGGCCGCGACACCGCCGCGATCGGCGCGGCCAGCCTCGTCCTCGGCGCCCAGCTCGCGCCCGCCTGAAGGAGCCGCCCGTGCCGCTCACCGACCGAGAGCGCATCGCGCGCGACGCCGCCCGTCCCGCCGCGCTCCGCCTCTGGCGGGCGCTCGCCCCGCTCGGCTCGGTGCGCGCCTTCATGCAGACCGGCGCCCATCCCGACGACGAGATGTCCGCCATGCTCGCCGCGCTCGGCCTGCGGGACGGGTGGGACCTGTCCTATGTCTGCGCGACCCGCGGCGAAGGCGGTCAGAACGACATCGGCCGGGAGGCCGGCCCCGTCCTGGGCACCCTGCGCACCGCCGAGATGGAGCGCGCCGCGGCGGAGCTCGGCATGTCGATCCACTGGCTCTCCCAGGGGCCGGGCGACATCCACGATTTCGGCTTCGCCAAGTCCGGCGCCGACACGCTCGCCAGATGGGGCCATGCGCGCACCCTGGCGCGGATGGTGCACGCCGTGCGCGCCGAGCGCCCCGACGCGATGTGCGTGACCTTCCTCGACGTGCCCGGCCAGCACGGGCACCACCGCGCCATGACCCAGATCGCGCTCGAGGCGTGGGAGGCCGCGGCCGATCCGGACGAGGGCTCCGACCTGCCGCCCTGGGCGCCGGCGAAGCTCTACCTGCCCGCCTGGTCCGGCGCCGGCCGCGCCTATGACGACGACCTGCCCCCGCCGCCGGAGACCGTGCGCGTGGACGGCGCCGGCCGCGACCCCGTCACCGGCGCCACCTGGGAGCGCCTGGGCCAGCGCAGCCGCGCCGCCCACGCGACGCAGGGCATGGGCCGCTGGCCCGCCCCAGACGAGGCGACCGACTGGCCCCTGCACCTCGCTCGCAGCCGGGTCGGCGAGGATCGCGGCTCGCTGGCCGACAACCTCCCCGGCTGGGAGGAGGCCGGCCTCGGCGCCGCCCGCGCCCCCGCGGAGGCCGCGCGCGCCGCCTGGCCCGACGCCGCCGTCGTCCTGCGCCACGCCTGCGCCGCGCATGACGCGGTGCGCACGGCCGACGTCCCGCCCGAGCACGCCCACCGACGCGCCCGCAAGCTGGCGCAGATCGCCGCCGTGATCCGAGAGGCCGCCGGCGTCCGGGCCACGGCCTGGCTGGGCGCGGACACGCTGCGCCCCGGCGCCGGCGCCACCCTGACGGTCGAGCTCGATCCCGGCGCCGCCGAGGAGGCCACCGCGGCGCCCGTCCTGCCCGCCGGCTGGACCCTGGCGGACGGGACCGCGACCGTCCCGGCGGACGCCCCGCCCACCGACTCCTACCCGGACGACTGGCGCCCGGACGCGCCCCGCCCGCCCGCCATCGAGGTCGTCGTGCGCGCCCACGGCACCCGCACCGCCACGCGCGTGCCCTTAGAGGTGCCGCCCGTGATCCTGCCCGCCCGCTCGGCACGGCTCGCGCCGGAGGCGGCCTTCGTCCCGGCGGGCCGCCCGGCGGAGGTCCGCGTCCGGGCGACCGGGATCTCCCCCGAGGGCGCGGCGCCGGCCCTCGCCCCGCCGCCCGGATGGACCGCGAGCGCCCTCACCCTGCGCGCTGCGGCCCCCGCACCCGGCCTGCACGAGATCGCCCTGACGCTGGACGGCGCCCCGGCGACGGCGGTCACCCCCATCGCGCACGATCACGTCGACCCCCGGGCCGCGCTCGCCCCGGCGATCCTGCGCCTGCGCGTGGCCGACGTGGCGCTGGCCCCGGGGCGCGCCGGCTACGTCTCCGGCGGGGCCTGCCGCACCGGGCACTGGCTGCGCGCCATGGGGGCGGACGCGCCCGACCTGGAGGACGCGGCGCTGGCCGACCTCGCGGGGCTGGACGCGCTCGTGATCGGCGTCTTCGCGCTGCGCACGCGCCCGGCCCTGCGCGCCGCAATGCCCCGCGTCCTCGATTGGGCGCGCGCGGGCGGCACGCTCGTCACGCTCTACCACCGCCCCTGGGACGACTGGGAGGCGGCCGGCCTGCCCCTGACCATCGGCCAGCCCTCGCTCCGCTGGCGCGTCACCGACGAGGCCGCCGAGGTCACCCATCTCGCCCCGGATCACCCGGTCCTGACCGGCCCCAACCGCATCGGTCCGGAGGACTGGGCGGGCTGGGACAAGGAGCGCGGCCTCTACTTCGCCAGCGGCTGGGACGACGTCTACACCCCCCTCCTGGCCATGTCCGACCCCGGCGAGCCGCCCCTGCACGGCGCCCTCCTGGCCGCCGACCTCGGCGCGGGCCGTCACGTCCACTGCGCCCTGATCCTCCACCACCAGATGGAGCGCCTGGTCCCCGGCGCCTTCCGCCTGATGGCCAACCTGATCGCCCCGCGCGGTGGCTGAGGGGGCCGCCGCGCCGCGCAACCGGCTCGCCGGCGGCTGGCTCCTCCTCGACATGACCCTCAACCTCGCGGCGCTGAGCACCGTCAAGGCGCTCGGCCTCGGCTATCCGGCGGTGCAGCTCGTGTTCCTGCGCGCCGCCACGGGCCTTTTGGTGATGACGCCCTTCCTCGCGGGCGGCGCGGGCGCCTTCCGCGGCCTGCGCGACCCGGGGCTGCACGCGCTGCGCATCGCGCTCTCGGCGATCACGCTCACCGCGAGCTTCTACGCCGTCGCCCGCCTGCCGCTCGCCCTCTTCACCGCCCTGATGTTCACGCGGCCCGTCGTGACGATGGTGATGGCCCGCGGCCTCCTGGGCGAGCGGATCGCCCCGCGCCGCTGGGTCGCCGCGGGGATCGCGCTGGCCGGGGTGGTGATCGCGGTGCGGCCGGGCGCCGAGGGGGTCCATGCCTGGGGCCTCGCGGCGGCTGGGGTCGTCGTCCTCACCGGCACCGGCGCCGTGATCGTGACGCGCCGTCTGCACGCGGCGCCGAAGCTGGTGATGATGGTCGCCTACGCCGCCGGGCTCGCCGCCCTCACCGCGCCCTTCGCCGCCGCCGGCTGGACGCCCGTCGCCCCGGCGCACTGGCCGCCCCTCCTCGCGATCGGCGTCCTCACCCAGGCGGCGCAACTGTGCTTCCTGCGCGCGCACGGGCTGGGCGAGGCGGGGTTCCTCTCGATCGTCGGCTACGCCTCGCTGATCCTGTCGACCGCGGCGGGCTGGGTCGTCTTCGCGGAGGTGCCCGGCGCGGCCTTCTGGGCCGGCGCCGCGCTGATCGCCTCGGCCGCCGCCTGGGTCGGTGCCCGCCCGTGACCGACCTCCCCCAGACGCCGGACGGCCGCTATTTCGTCGCCTCCGGCCGCCTGTGGCGCCGCACCGATCCCGCCCTGCCGGAGGACGCCCGCCAGACCGCCGTGACGGAGCTCATGGCCGCCCGCCGCGCCGTCCGCGCCGCCCGGGGCGACGAGGCCGCCATCCGCGCCGCCCGCGCGCGGGTCGACGCCGCCAAGCGCGCCCTGGGCGAGCGCGGCCCGCCCTGGTGGACGGACGGCGCGCCGGACGTCACGCGCCGCGCGCCCTGGAACACCACCTATGCCGACTGGTGGGAGATGCTGCCCGAGCCCGCCCGGGCCGCCGGCCTCGCCCGCCGTTAGGCCACGCCCGCGCCCAGGAGCTGCAGGAGCTGCACCGCCCCCACGGGCCGCCCGTCGGCGTCCACCACGAACGCCGCCGAGATGCGCCGCTCCTGCATCAGAGCGAGCGCCGTCGCCGCGAGCCGGTCCGGCGCCAACGTCACGCCGCCGCGCGTCATCACGTCGGCCGCGCGGCGCCCGGTCAGGACCCCGGCCATCGTGCCGCCCGTGTTGGCCTCGAGATGGCGCCGCACGTCGCCATCCGTCATCACGCCCGAGAGCCGGCCCTGCGCGTCGGTGAACCCCGCGATGCCCAGCCCCTTGCGACCGATCTCGCCGAGCACGTCGAGGACGCTCGCCCCCTCCGGCAGGAGCGGCACCGCCGCCCCCCGGTGCATGACCTCGCTCACGGGCAGGAGGCCCGCGCCGAGCTTGCCGCCGGGGTGGAAGTCCCGGAACGCTTCGGCCGTGAACCCGCGCCCCTCCAGCACCGCGATCGCGAGCGCGTCCCCGAGCGCGAGCTGCAGCATCGTGGAGGTCGTCGGCGCCAGCCGCAGGGGGCAGGCCTCGGGCGCGCGCGGCAGGGCGAGGGACACCTCCGCCCGCCGCGCCAGCGCGCTCTGCGGCGCCCCGGTCATCGCGACCGAGATCACGCCGAAGCGCTTGGCGTAGGCGATCATGTCGCCCAGCTCGCGCGTCTCCCCGGACCAGGACAGCATCATCAGGACGTCGGCCCGCCCGATCATCCCAAGGTCCCCGTGCGACGCCTCGGCCGGGTGCACGAAATGCGCCGGGGTGCCGGTGCTGGCGAAGGTCGCGGCGAGCTTGCGCGCGACATGCCCCGACTTGCCCATCCCGGCGAGGATCAGCCGGCCCTCCATCGCCAGGATCGCGGCCGCGGCCGCCTCGATCGCCGGCGTCAGCCGCTCCAGGTCGCCGGAGAGCGCGCCGACGGCGGCGCCGTAGTTCAGGATCGTCCGCCGGACGGAGGGCATGACATCGCTCATGCGCCCGGCCTACATCCCGCGCCGCCCGGACCCCACCCCCAAGCGCGGCGCGCGAGGGAGGGGCCGCGCGGCGGGGCTCGGCCCGTCGCGCCGGGCCGGACGGGGCTCGATGCCCCGGCCGGCCCGCCCCCCGCTCAAAGGCCGTCGAGCATGTCCCGGAACCGCCCCACCATCTCGTCCACCTCCGCCCAGTCCGCGGTGAACATCGGCGCGAAGATGCCCGTCGTCCCGGTGAACTTGACGTGGCATCCGCCCCAGAACAGCGCCGTCTGCGCCTCCACCCCGAGGTTCGGGCGCCCCGCCTCCGGATGCAGCTCCACGCCCGCCATCATCCCGATCGACCGCACGTCCTTGACCCGCTCATGATCGAAGAGCGAGTGGACGACTTCGGCGAAATAGGGCGCCATCTCCCGCGCCGCGTCGAACAGCCCCTCCTCCTCGTAGATCGCGAGGCTCGCGAGCCCCGCCGCGCAGGCCGCCGGATGGCCCGAGTAGGTGTAGCCGTGGAAGAGCTCGATCCCGCCCATCGCGGCCGCGTCCGTCACCGTCTCGTAGATCTCGCTCCGCACGCAGACCGCGCCCATCGGGATCGACCCGTTGGTCAGGGCCTTGGCCATCGTGATGATGTCCGGCGCCACCCCGAACGCGTCCGCCGAGAACGTGCCGCCCACGCGCCCGAACCCGCAGATCACGTCGTCGAACACCAGGAGGATCCCGTGCTCGTCGCAGATCTCGCGGATGCGCCGCAGATACCCCACCGGCGGCGGCAGCGTGCCCGTGGACCCTGCCACCGGCTCCACGAACACCGCCGCGATCGTCTCGCCGCCGAAGCTCGCGCAGGCCCGCGCCAGGTCCTCCGCCCGGTCGGCCCCGCCCGCCCGCTGCCCCGGCGCGTTCAGCTCGTCCTCCGTCCAGGTGTGCCGCAGGTGCACGACGTTCGGCATCACCGCGGGGAACGCCCGGCGGTTGTTCACCAGCCCCGAGAGGCTGACGCCGCCGATGTTCACCCCGTGATAGGCCCGCTCGCGGCTGACGAAGCGGGGCCGGTTCTCGCCCTTGGCGTGCCAGTAGGCCATCGCGATCTTCAACGCCGTGTCGATCGCCTCCGATCCGGAGTTGACGAAGAACACGTGGTCCATCCCCTCCGGCGTCAGGCGCGCGAGCCGTTCGGCCAGGGCGAACGACAGCGGGTGCGACGTGCCGAACGGCGACACGAACGTGATCTCCTTCATCGCCTCGTGCACCGCCTCGATGATGCGCGGATGCCCGTGTCCCGCCGGGCAGCAGAACAGGCCCGAGGACGCGTCGAGCACCTCGGTCCCCTTGTGGGTCGTGAGCCGCGAGCCCTTCGCGCGCACCACCAGCCGCGGGTCGGCCTTGAAGCCGCGGTTGTCGGTGAACGGGATCCAGTGCTCCTCGAGGGAGTTCGTCGCGTCCAGCATGCCTCGCCCTCCGGGGGATGTGCGTCGCCGCGACGCTAGGCCCGCCGCCGGGCGCCCGCAACGCCGGCCCGGACTTCCCCTCCGGCACGCGCGGCGCTAGGCCGCGGGCCATGCTCGCCGACCCGCACGATCCGCACCCGTTCGTCCTGCCCGGCGGCGCGCCGCACCGCGCCATCGCCCACCTGCGCGCGGTGATCGACCACCCCAACATCGACGTGGGGGAATGGACCTACCATTCCGACGATGCCGCCCCGGAGGACCGCGCCCACGCGATCGCGCCCTATCTCTACCCCGGCGCGCCCGAGCGCCTCGTCATCGGCCGGTTCTGCGCCATCGCCCAGGGCGCCGAGTTCCTGACCGAGAGCGCCAACCACGCGATGGGCGGCATCACGACCTACCCGTTCGCCATCTTCGACCCCGTCCGCCGCGCCGGCTACGCCGAGAGCGTCTCGCGCCGGCGCGACACCGTCGTCGGCCACGACGTCTGGATCGGGCGCGGCGCCACGGTCCTGCCCGGCGCGCGCATCGGCTCGGGCGCCATCGTCGGCGCCCGCGCGGTCGTCTCGGGGGAGGTGCCGCCCTACGCGGTCGTCGCCGGCAACCCGGCCCGCGCCGTGCGCACGCGCTTCGCGGAGCGGGAGGTCGCCGCCCTCCTCGCCCTCGCCTGGTGGGACTGGCCGGCCGCGCGGATCGAGGCCGCGCTGCCGCTCCTGGAATCGGACGACGTCGCCGCCCTCCTGCGGGAGTTCGGGGCATGATCCCGCACGTCTTCGACGGGCCCTGGAGCACGCCCGAGGACTACGTCCTCGACATCACCAGCGCCATCTGGGAGCGGCGCGGCATCCACACGCTGCACGACTATTACGGCCCCGACCTCGTCGTCCGCTCGCCCGCCTCCGTGGTGAAGGGCAATCGCGGCATCGTCGCCGCCACTCTGGCCACGCTCGCCGAGTTCCCGGATCGCGAGCTGCCCGGCGAGGACGTGATCTGGGCCCCGGCCGGACCGCGCGCCTTCCTCTCCTCCCACCGGCTCCTGTGCCGCGCCACCCATTCGGCGGACGGCGCCTACGGGCCGCCCACCGGCCGGCGCGTCGCCTACCGCATCATCGCGGACTGCCATTGCGACGGCGGCGCCGTCACCGACGAATGGCTCGTGCGCGACCAGGGCGCCATCGTCCGGCAGATGGGCCATGAGCCCGCCGCCTGGACCCGTGCCCAGATCGCGCGGGAGGGCGGCCCGGAGCGCTGCGTGCGGCCCTACGCGCCCGAGCGCGACCTGCCCGGACCCTATGACGGCGCGGGCGGCGGGCACGAGTGCGGCGCCCGCCTCGCCGAGGCCCTCTCCCGCGCGCCGAAGGCCGACATGGCCGACTGGGACCCGGCCGCGGCGCTCCATTATCCCGGCCATGTCGCCGATCACGGCCGGGCCGGCGCCGCGGCCTTCTGGCGGGGGCTGCGCGCCGCCCTCCCGGACGCGGCCCTGCGCGTCCACCATGCGGTCGGGCGGGACGATCCGGCGATGCCGCCCCGCGCCGCCGTGCGCTGGTCCCTCGACGGGACGCATGACGGCCCCGGCGCCTTCGGCCCGCCCACCGGCGCGCGCGTGCACGTGATGGGGATGACCCATGCCGAATGGGGCCCGAACGGCATCCGCCGCGAATGGACCCTCTACGACGAGACCGCGATCTGGCGTCAGATCATCCTCGCCGCCGGCTAGGCTCGCCGCGCCTCAGGCGCCCATCACCCGCCAGATCATCACGAAATGGCAGCCGCTTCCCCCCAGTACGAAGAGGTGCCAGGCCACGTGCGTGTAGCGCCATCGGTGCTGGGCATAGACCGCGGCGCCGATGGTGAAGCTCGCCGCCCCCGCCATCAGCCAAGCGAAGGTCACCGGCCCGAGCGCCGCGTGGATCGGCACGATCGCCACCGCCCCGGTCCACGCCATTCCCAGGTAGAACGCCAGGCTCCACCGGTCCCCGCGCGCGCCGGCGGGCCGCCCGTGCCGCGCCAGCTTCACCGCGACGCCCGCCGCCGCCAGGAGCCAGATCACCGCCAGGAGCGCGATCCCCAGCCCGCGGGGCAGCGCGATCAGGGCCATCGGCGTGTAGGTGCCCGCGATCTTGAGGTAGATCGCCGCGTGGTCCAGCGTCCGGAACGTCCCGTGCCAGGCCGTGCGCCATGTCGCGTGATAGAGCGTCGAGGCGAGGTAGAGCGCGATCAGCGTGGCGCCGTACACCGCCGCCGCGACCACCTGCGCGCCGCCCTCCGCCCGCAGGAGGAGGAGCGTGAGCCCGAGCGCCGAGAGCGGCACCGCCGCGCCGTGCGTCGCGGCGTGGAGGAACTCCTCCCGGGCGGTGTAGGCCCGCGCCCGGCCGCTCACGGGCGCATCCGCGGGGCGTGGACATGCGTGGGCACGATCCGGGCCGCGCCGATGCCGGCCAGCGCGCCGAAGAGATGCGCCTCCCAGCTCACGCCCGCCCGGCCGGGCAGCACGCCCCAGAGCATCGCCCCGTAGAGCGCCCCGACCCCGAGCGCGCAGATGACCGTGACCGGCGAGCGGTCGAGCCAGCCGCGCGCCACCAGGAAACCGAACCAGCCGAAGACGAGGCCCGACGCGCCGATATGGATCGCCGGCGAGCCCAGGAGCCACACCGCCACCCCGCCGCCCAGCACGATGATCGCGTTCACCGCGATCAGGGCCCGCGTCGCCGTCAGGGCCAGGAGCGCGCCCATCACCGCGAGCGGCGCCGTGTTCGCCAGCAGATGCCCGTAGGACCCATGCAGGAGCGGCATCAGCGCGACGCCGTCGAGCCCCTCCACCCGCCGGGGGATCAGTCCGAAGGCCGGGTTCAGGGCCCCGCCCATCACCCAGTTGAGCGCCTGGATCGCCCAGAGGAGGACGATGAAGCCCGCGAGGGCGGCGAGGCGGAGGACGGGAGCCATGTCGCCGGACCTATCACGCCGCGCCGCGGCGCCCACCCTGCCGAAAGGTCAGGCGACCAGCGCCGCCACGAGGTGGACGCGCCGCGTCTCCCCGCCATTGATCGCGGTGTGATAGCCCCGCGTATCGGTGAAGTAGACGGACCCGTCCGCCGGCAGGTGCGTGACGTGGTGGTTCACGACGAAGAGGCTGCCCGGATTGGTCGTGATCGGGACGTGCAGGCGCGGCTCGGGGTCGCGATGCCAGGAGTTGCAGTTGTAGAGCCCCTTGGACAGCACCCGCACCCGCCCGATCGACCAGCGCGCGCGCAGGGCGTCCACGACCTCCTCGAAATAGGTGCCTTCGAAGCGCGGGTCGAACTCGGTGAACGCCGCCTCGTCCACCATCTCCTCGCGCGGCTCCTCGACGTAGCGCTCGTCGGCGCGCAGCCAGTAGCGGCCCGAGAGGTCGTTGGCCGTGGGCACCTCCACCCCCGGCCGGCGGTTGAGCGGCAGCGCGGCGAAGCCCTCGGACTGCATGTCGCCCTGGAACCCCTGGCGCTCCAGGCACTCGTCGAGGGCGCCGCGCAGGCGCGCGATGTCGAAGCGCAGCGCGAGCCGGGCGATGCCCGGCCCCGGCACGAAGCCCGCGACCGATCCCGTGTCCGGCGGCGTGCGCATGATCTCCGCCACCGCGGCGACGCTCTCGTCCATCGATGCCTGCGCCATGCCGAAACCCTCCCATCGTCAACGCGCCCGTCTCGCACGCGCGGGCCGGGCGCCGAAACCTCAAGCGCGACCTGTCAGTGTCCCGTTCGCGACTAGCCCTTGACCGCGCCCGCCGTCAGTCCGCTCACGATCTGCCGCTGGAACACCATCACCAGGAGGAACAGGGGCGCCGTGATGCTGACGGCCGCGGCGATCGCCTCCACCTGGTCGGTCGTCGTCGTCTCGCGGTTGAAGTAGCCCGCGATCGCCGGGACCATCGTCTGATTGTTGGCGTCCAGGAGGAGCGAGGTCACGAGGAAGTCGTTGTAGCCCAGCAGGAAGCTGAAGAGCCCGGTCGTGATGACCCCCGGCCACATCACCGGCATGATGACCCAGCGGAACGCCTGGAAATGGGTGCAGCCGTCGACGCGCGCGGCCTCGTCGAGCTCCTCCGGGATGGACTGGAAGAAGCTGCGCAGCATCCAGATCGTGAACGGCTGGTTGATCGCCACCAGCACCGCGATCACCGCCAGCGGCTGGCCGTAGAGCGTCGGCGCGCCCTCGCCCAGGATGGGGCGGAGGAGCTCGGCAGAGTTGATGAACACCGGCAGATAGCCCGCCACCAGCACCGAATGCGGCAGCGCGCGGAAGATCAGCGCCCCGATCAGCAACCAGAACGCCAGGTTCGACCCCGACCGCGCCAGGCCGTATCCCGCCAGCGTGCCCACCGTGAGGGAGATGGTGACCACGCCGAGCGTCACGAAGACCGAGTTGAGGAAGTTGCGGTAGAACGCGTTCTCGACCCACACGGCCGCGTAGTGCTCGCCCGTGATCCCGAGGATCGGCGTGCCCAGCGGGCCGAGCATCGGCTCCAGCACCCAGGACACCGCCGGCAGGACCACGAAGAACGACAGGACGAACAGCACGCCGAAGCCGATGACCGCGACCATCCAGCTGAAGACCTTCTGCAGGACCCCCTCGCCGGCCGCCATCGGCATCAGCCAGCGCATCGCCAGCCGCGCGGCCAGCCAGATGAGGGCCAGGCCCAGCACCACGTCCACCACCGACACGCCCGAGCCGCGCGCCAGCGTCGCCGGCCCGGCCAGCACCTCGAGCGGGTTGGCGGAGAACGCGTCCACCGGCGACTTGAAGCTCATCACCAGGACCCAGAACAGCGGGAACGCCGCCAGGAGGCACCAGAACGCGAGGAACGCCCCCGAGGCGATCCGGAGCCCCGCCGGCTGGCGCAGGGCGCGCGGTGTGCTCATCGGGAGGTCCCCTTGTGGTCGCGCCACGTCCGTCGCAGCGGCAGGATCAGGATCAGCACGATGCCGATCATCGTCAGCATCGCGCTGGCCGAGGCCCGGCTGATCGCGCGGTTGCCGGCGTCGTCCGGCTGAAGGAAGTCGTAGGTCAGCCATTGCAGCGTGATCCGCTGCGCCTGGGAGCTGAAGCCGACCACCTCCTCGAAGGCGCGGTAGGCGTCCATCAGGTGGATGAGCGAGACGAAGATGATCAGCGGCATCAGATGCGGGATCACCACGTAGCGCAGCCGCTCCCAGCGCGAGGCGCCGTCCACGATGGCCGATTCGAGCGTGTCCTGGTTTACCGTCTGGAGCCCGGCGTAGAAGATCACGAAGGCGAACGGCGCGACGTGCCAGACGCGGTAGAACATCATCAGGAACTCGACCGCCCAGCCGTTCGCCGCCACGGAGATGTTGGTCCCCGTCAGGATCTCGAGCCAGGCCGTCACGATCCCGTCCCCGTAGAACAGCCAGCGGATCGACAGCGCCCCGATCACCGGCGTGATGATGAACGGCAGCAGGCTCACGAAGATCACCTGCCCGCGGATCGACTTGGCCGCGTTGTTCACGCACACCGCGATCGCGAGCCCGAGGCCCAGGACCAGCGGCAGCGTCACCAGGGTGAAGGTCACCGTGAAGCGCAGCGCCCGCCAGAAGTCGATCTGCAGGATGTCGCCCGGGCGGCCCGCCGCGATCGCCTCGCCCACCGCGCCGAGCCGGAGCACGTTGGCGTAGCTCTCCAGCCCGATCCATTCGGTCGTCGTGACCACGTTGCCGCTCTCGTCGATGACCGGCAGCCGCTTGACCTCGGTCACGCAGGTCTGCGCGAGGAAGCCGGCCGAGCAGGTCTCGACCTCCGTGACCTCCACCACCGGCTGCGTGAGCTGGAAGGACTGGATGAACACCGAGACGAGCGGGATCGCGATGAACACGACCATCATGAAGATGGAGGGGCCGACGAAGGCGGCGAAGGTCCTGAACTTCATGCGGCCGTCCTCTCTCGCGCGGCGGCCGCGACATGGCCCCCGATCCGCCATCCGATGAGCATCGACGGCGCGTTGGTGTTGGCCGAGGTGATCCGCGGCATGACGCTGGCATCCGCGACCCAGAGCGCCCGAGCGCCCGCGACCCGGCCCTCCGGCGTCACCGGCCCGCCCAGCGCGAGCGTGCCCACGGGGTGGTAGGCCGTGCCGCAGGCCGCGCGCACATGCGCCCGCAGCGCCTCGCCGACGACGCCCGCGCCCGGGTGCGCCTCTGGGGCACGGCGCGCGCCCAGCGGCGCCGCGGCCAGCACGGCGCGCAGCCGCTCCACCCCGCGCACGAGCATCTCGAGATCGCCCTCGTCGCTCAGGAGGCCCGGATCGATCGCCGGCACGTCGGGGCTTCGCATGGTCAATCGCCCGCGCGAGCGTGGCCGGCACAGGCACACGTCCGCGAAGTAGCCCTCCCGCCCGGGGACGATCGCGCGCCCCTGCCAGCCGATCATGAACGGGATGAAATGCGTCTGGACCTCCGGCGCGCCGTCCCCCTCCCCGACCTTGAGGAAGGCGCAGGCCTCGACCGTGTTGGAGGACAGCCGCCCACGGCGCGCCGCCAGCCAGAGCGCCGGCGCCCCGGCCCATCCCGGCGCCTGCCCGAGCGTGAGGCCGTGGCCGGAACCCCGCCCCTCGAAGTGGAGCCCCACGGCCGGGTGGTCGTGCAGGTTCGCGCCCACGCCCGGCGCGTCGACGCGCGGCTCGATCCCGTGGCGGCGCAGCTCCGCTGCCGGCCCGATCCCCGAGCGCATCAGGATCATCGGCGATTCGATCGCCCCCGCGCAGAGGACCACCCCGGCACGCGCGGTGACCGTCCGCCCGTCGCGCAGCGCCACCCCGGTCGCGCGCGCGCCGTCGAACGTCACCCGCAGGGCCTCCGCGCCGGTCACGAGCCGGACCCGGCCCCCGGCCATCGCCGGTCGCAGGAACGCGTCCGCCGCCGAACGGCGCGCGCCCCGCGCCATGTTGCAATGGGAGACGCCCGCGCTCTGGCGCTCCGGGGTCGCGGGCGCGGCCGGATCGTTCGCCCCGAACGCCGCGCCGAAGGCGGAGGCCAGCGGATGCGGGTCCGGCAGCCGCGCCGGCCCGACCCGGTCCTCGACCGCGTCGAACTCCGCCTCGATCTCCGCCCAGCGCCAGCCGGGCTGGCCCCATGCGTCCCAGTCGCCCCGCCGGCCCCGGAACCACACCATCGAGTTGATCGAGCCCGACCCGCCCAGGAGCCGCCCCCGCGGCACGGCGACCTCGCGCCCGCCCAGGGCGGCCTGCGGCACCGTCCTGCGGCGCCAGTCGCGCCGCGATCCCATGAGCCAGACGAGCCCGAACGGCACCGTCACGCGCGGGTCCCGGTTCCCCGGCCCGGCCTCGAGGACCGCGACCGTGCCGCCCGCCTCGGCGAGCCGCGCCGCCATGGCGCAGCCGGCCGAGCCCGCGCCGATCACGACGTGGTCGACCACGATGTCCCCTGCGCCGTCCCTCACGTGCGTCCTTCCGCCCTGTCCCGGCCGGGAGCCCCGCGCCGCGCGGGGCAGGTCGGCCCGCCGCGCCCCCGTCCCGGGCGCGGCGGGCCGGATGGCGCCGCCCCCGGGCCGGGGGCGGCGCCGCGCCTCACTCGACGACGCCGGCTTCCCGCGCCGAGGTCAGGTAGGACGCCTCGACCGCGGCCAGCGTGTCCTCGGCCGAGCGGTCGCCGGTGAAGAAGGCCGGCAGCTCGTTGCCCAGCGCGGTGTGCATCAGGCCCATCTCGATCGTCGAGGGGTAGCTCGCCGGCGCCGGCGAGGCGGTCGCCGTGGCGATCGCGCCCTGCGCCATGTCGTCGGGCTGGTAGCCCCCGACGAGCCAGATCGCGTCGGCGCTGTTCTCGGTCACCATCGCCTCGTCGAGCCCCTCCATCGCGACGCGGAAGGCGGCGTCGGCCTCCTCGTCGGTGATGTTGGACGCGACGACGATCCCGTCCCACCACAGCGTCGTGGCCGGCGCGCCGCCCTCCATCGCCAGCGGCGCCGAGGCGGTCGCGATCAGGCCGACGACCTGGCTCTCGTTCTCGTCGTTCATCGCCCCGCCGCGGCTGGCCCAGAGGTTCGCCATCGCGATCTTGCCCTGCTGGAACTGCTGCTGGACGTAGGTGGAATCGCTCACGAGGTACTCGGGGTCCATGTACTCGGTCAGCGCCTTGAGCGTCTCGAGCGAGCGCATCCCCGCCTCCGAGGCGACCTGCGGCTGCCCGTCATCGCCGACGAAGGTGCCGCCATAGCCCTCGAACATGTTGATGAAGTCCATCGCGATGTTCCAGCCGGACATCATCGTGGCGCCGATCGGGTACTCGACGACGCCGGCCGCCTCGATGGCGGCCGCGGCCTCCAGGACCTCGTCGTAGGTCGTGGGCACCTCGAGGCCGAGATCGGCGAAGATGTCAGAGCGGTACATCAGGTGCTGGGTGTTCACCATCATCGCGACGGCCATCGTCTCGCCGTCGATCTTGATGAGCTGGTTGGGCGCGAGGTTCGCGCCGTACTTCGCGATCAGGTCGTCGAGCGGCCGGATCGTGCCGGCGTTCAGGAGCGGCGTGATCGTGCCGTTCGACACGCCGCCCAGCGTGTAGAGCGAGGGGCTCGCCGCGAAGGCGGTGGGCTGCTTGTCGCGGAACTCCTGGTCGAGCTCGGCCTCGACCATGCCGCACTCGGCCATCGCGTCGGTGACGGCCTTCCACGCCTCGAACCCGGCGGAGAGGATCGTCACCTCGGTGTCGTTCTCGAACGCGCAATCCGCCCAGGCGGCGCTGCCCATGAGGCCGACCGTGCCGGCCATGATCATCGTCTTCAGCATTCCGTTCTCCCTGTCATATGTGCGCGCCGGGTCTTCGCCCGGCCGCGATGCCGCGCGGAGGCTCGCCCCCGCGCCGTCCTAGCTCTGCCCCAGCGTCGGGGCGACGGGCATGGGCATGGGGTCGGGCTCGGCGGCGGCCGACGCTCCGGCGGGCTCGACCAGCGCGCTCGTGCGCTCGCCGCTCGCGCGGTCGAACACATGGCAGATGCCGGGCGGCACGTTGATCCCGACGCGCTCGCCGATGCCCGCCCGGTACTCCTTGCCGGCCTTGACCGCGATCATGGCGCCGCCGGCCTTGACGGTGATCATCGTGGCGTCGCCCAGCAGCTCGACCGTGTAGACCGGCGCCTCGATCTGCGCGCCCGGCGCGGCGGCGACGCTCGCGTCCTCGGCCCGAAAGCCCAGCGTGCAGGGCCCGTCGGGCGCGTCCAGCCCCTCGATCCGGACGTTGGCGCCCTCGAAGGCGCCGCCCTTCACGTCGCCGTCCATCAGGTTCATCGCCGGCGAGCCGATGAAGCTCGCGACGAAGGTGTTGGCCGGGTTGTCGTAGATCTCCACCGGCGTGCCGACCTGCTGCACGATCCCCTTCTTCATCACGACGACCCGGTCGGCGAGGGTCATCGCCTCGATCTGATCGTGCGTGACGTAGACCGTCGTGACCTTGAGCTCGTGGCTGAGGTTCTTGATCTGCGCCCGCGTGCTCACGCGCAGCTTGGCATCGAGGTTCGAGAGCGGCTCGTCCATCAGGAACACGTTCGGCTCGCGCACGATGGCGCGCGCGAGCGCGACCCGCTGGCGCTGCCCGCCGGAGAGCTCCGCGGGCTTGCGGTGCAGGAACGGGGTCAGCTCGACCATCTCGGCCGCCCGGCGCACGCGCTCGTCGTGCTCGGCCTCGGGCACCTTGCGCACCTTCAGGGGGAAACGAATGTTCTGGTAGACGTCCATGTTCGGGTAGAGCCCGTAGGACTGGAACACCATCGCGATGTCGCGGTCCTTGGGGTCGAGGTCGTTCACGACCTTGCCGTCGATCTCGATCGTGCCCTCGGTCACGTCCTCGAGCCCGGCGATCATCCGCATCGTCGTCGTCTTGCCGCAGCCCGACGGGCCGAGCAGCACCAGGAACTCCCGGTCCCCGATCGTCAGGTCGAAATCCTTCACGCCGACGAACTCGCCCCACCGCTTGTGGACGTTCCTGAGCCTGATCTCGGCCATCGCGCGCCTCCCCCCGTCCCGTGCCGGCCGGTCGCGGGCCCTGTCCGGCGCCGACGCCTGCAAGCGTATGCAAAAAGGCTAGACGCGCGGCGGCCCGTTTGCCAAGTCCCATTCGCCGCCCACCCGCCCCCTCGCCCTCCCGGAGCCCCCCCGATGCCCGACATCCGTGCCATGCTCCTCACCGACCTCCACGGCGCGCTGGCCCCGGGCGGCACCTTGGACGCGCGCCTCGCGCCCGATTGCGACTGGCAGGTCTCGCGCCCCGTGGCGCCGGCGACGGGCGCCGCCGCGGTCGAGGCGCTCTGGCTCGCCCCCCTGCGCGCCGCCCTGCGCGGCCTGCACCGCCGCGACGCGCTCTTTATCGGCGGCCCGAACCGCCGCGGCGAGGGCACCTGGTGCGCCGGCATCTGCCATTACGTCGGCATCCACGCGGGCGCGCTCTGGGGCGTCCCGGCCTCGGGGCGCCTCGCGATGCTGCGCGCGGGCGAGTTCTACGGCCTCGGCGCGGACGGCCGCGTCCACACCGCGCGCCTCATCGTCGACCTGCCCGACCTGATGATCCAGGGCGGGCGCAACCCGTTCGGGCGCAGCCTCGGCACCGAGCTCGCCTTCCCGCCGCCGGCCACGCTCGACGGCGTCCTGCCGGACCGGGCGGGCGGCGCGGCAAGCCTCGACGCGGTCGAGCGTATGCTCGGCGACCTGCACGCCTACGACCCCGAGACCGCCGCCTCGCCCGGACAGACCGGCGAGGGCGGCAGCTGGGCCGACGACATGCTCTGGTGGGGCCCGGCCGGCATCGGCTCGAACCACCGCTGGGAGGGGTTCGTGTCCGATCACCGCGCGCCCTTCCTCGCCGCCTTCCCGGATCGCCGGGGCGGCGACCACTACTGCCGCATCGGCGACGGCGCCTTCGCGGCCGTCTCCGGCTGGCCGTCGATGACGATGACCTGGGCGGCGGACTATCTCGGCCACGGCCCGGCCGACGGGCGCGCCCTGACGCTGCGGGTGATGGACTTCTACCGCCTCCACCGCGCCGGCTCCCAGGCGGGGCGCATCGCGGAGAACTGGGTGTTCCTGGATTACGTCGACCTCTTCGAGCAGATGGGCCGCGACCTCCTCGCCCCCTGAGCCGCCCGCCGCCCGGGCCGGGGCGCTCCCGCCCGCTTCGGCGCCTCCGGCGCCCTCAGCGGTTGGGCCGGGCCCTCTTGCCTGCGGCAATTCGGGCCCTCGCTGCGCTGGCGGGGCGCCATGCCCGCCGCAGGCGCGCCGAAGCCGAAGGCGAGGCCCGGCCCAACCGCCCGAGGCGCCGCCCGGCGCCGAGGGCGGGCGGGAGCGCCCCCCTCACCGCAGACGCGCGCCGTCCGCGGCGAAGGCCATGATCCGCGCCGGATCGACCGTCAGGCCGACGCGCGCCCCCTTGGGCAAAGGGTCCGCCTCCCGCATCTCCGCGATGATCCGCTCTCCCGTCGGCGCGTCCATGTGGACGTAGGACACCCCGCCCAGGCTCTCGGTCAGCTCCACGACATGCGCGCCCCCGGCCATGTCGATCTCCAGATGCTGCGGGCGCACGCCGATCTCGACCGCGGCCCCCTCGCCCGGCAGCACGGCGGGCACCGCGAGCGGCGCCGCCCCCAGGCCCGGCGCCTCCACCATGCCGCCGCGCACGGTCCCGGCGAGGAAGTTCATCGACGGCGAGCCGATGAACCCCGCCACGAATCGGTTGTCCGGGTCGCGGTAGAGCGCCATCGGCGCACCGACCTGCTCGATATGCCCCGCCCGCAGCACGACGATCTTGTCGGCCATGGTCATCGCCTCGACCTGGTCGTGCGTCACGTAGATCATCGTCGCCCCGATCTCCCCGTGCAGGCGCGCGATCTCCACCCGCATGTCCACGCGCAGCTCGGCGTCGAGGTTCGAGAGCGGCTCGTCGAAGAGGAACACCTCCGGCCCGCGCACGATCGCCCGCCCGATCGCCACCCGCTGCCGCTGCCCGCCCGAGAGCGCCACCGGCTTCCTCTTGAGGTAGTCGTCCAGCTTCAGGATCCGCGACGCCTCGCCCACCTTGGCCGCGATCTCCGCCTTCGGATGGCCGTTCATCTTGAGCCCGAAGCCCATGTTCTCGGCCACGCTCATGTGCGGGTAGAGCGCGTAGGTCTGGAACACCATCGCGACGCCCCGCTCGGCCGGATCGGCCTTCGTGACGTCCCGCGCGCCGATGGCGATGCGCCCGGCGGTGGTCTCCTCGAGCCCCGCGATCATCCGCAGCAGGGTGGATTTGCCACATCCCGACGGCCCGACGAAGACGCAGAACTCCCCGTCCGCGACCTCGAGGTCCACGCCGTGGATCACCTCGGTCTCGCCGTAGCGCTTGACCACCTTCTCCAACGTCACGCCCGTCATCGCCGTCCCTCCGCTTCGCGCCGCCGATAAGGACGCGGCGCCGGCGCGGGCGCAACCGCTTCCCCCCGCGGCGCGGCGGCGGCCGGCGCGCCCGGGCGGCGCCACCGGACCGCATCCGTTCCAATCGAGAGGGAAACGTGCGTGACTGGCGCCGTCGAAACGGGGATGACCGGCGGCACGGGGCGCGGCGCGACGCCATCCTGGAACGGGAGAGACGGGACATGATGGGCTACGTCACCGTCGGCACCGACGACGTCGCCCGCGCGCGGCGGTTCTACGGCGCGTTCCTGCCCGCCCTCGGCTACGGGCTGGAGGAGGGCCCCGAGGGCCTGAGCTACGCCTTCCGAGAGCGCCGCCGGGGCCATGCCGCCCAGCCGGGGTTCTACGTCAAGCCGCCCTTCGACGGGGGCCCGGCCTCGGCCGGCAACGGCGCGATGACCGCGTTCCGGGCCCACAGCCAGCGGCACGTCCGGATCCTCCACGCGGCCGGGCTCGCGGCCGGCGGGCAGGACGAGGGCGGCCCGGGGGTCCGCGACGCGTACGGCGACCGGTTCTACGTCGGCTACCTCCGCGATCCCGACGGCAACAAGATCGCGCTCTACTCCGACGATCGCGGCGAGCCCGGACGCGGCGGGTAGGGCGGCACCCCCCGGACCTGCGCCCGCCCCGCGCGGGCGGGGCGGGCGCCCGGGTGCGCCGTCCGCCTTGCCTCGCCACCGCGCGGCGGGCACAACCGCGGGGAAGGGCGGCGACGACCGCCCGCACCACGGGAGGACTCCAATGCGCAGCACCATCCTGGCCCTGACGGCCACCACCTCGATCGCGGGCGCCCTCGTCGGCGCCGCCGTCGCGCAGGACGCCCTGACCGGCGACCTCGTGATCTTCTCCGACATGTCCAACCCCGCCCCCCGCGCGGTGATGGAGGGCATGGTGGAGCGCTTCGGCGAGATGCACCCGGATCTGAACATCGAGCTCACGGTCATCGACCGCGAGGCCTACAAGACCCAGATCCGCAACTTCCTCTCCGCCAACCCGCCGGACGTCGCCAACTGGTACGCCGCCAACCGCATGGGCCCCTACGTGGACGCCGGCCTCTTCGAGGACGTCTCCGACCTCTGGGCCGAGCCCGCCTTCGCCGACCTCGCGTCGACCCGCGGCGCCCTGACGATCGACGACAAGCAATGGGGCGTGCCCTACACCTACTACCAGTGGGGCGTGTACTACCGCGAGGACATCTTCGCCGAGAACGGCCTGACCGAGCCCGCCACCTGGGAGGAGGAGCTCGCCAACTGCCGGACGCTCCTCGACGCCGGGGTGAAGTGCTACACGATCGGCACCAAGTTCCTGTGGACCGCCGGCGGCTGGTTCGACTACCTCAACATGCGTACCAACGGCTACGACTTCCACGCCGCCCTCACCAACGGCGAGGAGAGCTGGACCTCCGACGAGGTGCGCCAGACCTTCGCCAACTGGCGCGAGCTGATCGAGATGGGCGCCTTCATCGACGACCATCAGACCTATAGCTGGCAGGAGGCCCTGCCCTTCATGGTCAACGGAGAGGCCGCCTCCTACCTGATGGGCAACTTCGCCGTGGCCCCCATGCGCGAGGCCGGCCTGACCGACGACCAGATCGGCTTCTACCAGTTCCCGGCCATCAACCCGGACGTGGAGCTCGCGGAGGACGCGCCGACCGACACGTTCCACATCCCCTCGGGCGCCGCGAACAAGGACGCGGCGCGCGCGTTCCTGCGCTTCGTCGTCTCCCCGGAGAACCAGACCCTCATCAACAACGGCGAGAACCTCGGCCAGCTTCCCGTCAACGCCGCCTCCTCGGTGGACGACGACGAGTTCCTCGTCGAGGGGTTCGAGATGCTGTCCTCCAACGCCCCGGGCGGCGTGGCGCAGTTCTTCGACCGCGACGCCCCGGCCGAGATGGCCGCCATCGCGATGGAGGGGTTCCAGGAGTTCATGGTCTTCCCCGACAACCTCGAGGACATCCTCGGCCGGCTCGAGCAGGCGCGCGAGAGCGTCTACTAAAGGGGCTCGCCCCCGAGGGGCCCCGGCCCCCGGGGCTCCGGCGATCCCGGCAGACGACGGCGCCGCCCGCATCCCGCGGGCGGCGCCCGCCCCACCCCAGACGCGAGGCCGCGCCATGACCGCCGCCCCCGCCATCCCGCAGGACCGCTACGAGCCGCCCCGCGCGCGCGGCTGGTACCGCTCCCACGAGATCGCGATCACGCCCTGGCTCTTCCTCGCGCCCGGCATCCTCTTCTTCGCGGTCTACGTGATCGCGCCCATCTTCCAGTCCTTCCAGCTCAGCTTCTACGAATGGGACGGGCTCGGGGAGAAGGCCTTCGTCGGCGGCGCCAACTACGCCGAGCTGATCGGCGACCGGAACTTCGAGATCTCGCTCTGGAACAACCTGCGCTGGCTCGTCCTCTACCTCCTGGCGATCCCCGCGGGCCTCGGCATCGCGCTCTTCCTCAATCAGACGGTGACCGGCATCCGCCTCTACAAGTCGCTGTTCTTCTTCCCCTTCGTCATCTCGCAGGTCGTCGTCGGCCTCGTCTTCTCCTGGTTCTACCTGCCGCAGCAGGGGCTGCTGAACGCCTTCCTCGGCTGGTTCGGCGCGGGCCCGGTCAACGTGCTGGGCGATCCCACCCTCGCCACCTACGGGATCATCGCCGCCGGCCTCTGGCCGCAGACGGCGTATTGCATGATCCTCTACCTCACCGGCCTCAACGCCGTGGACCCCGAGCAGGTGGAGGCCGCCCGCCTCGACGGCGCCAAGGGCTGGAAGATGCTGTGGTACGTCATCATCCCGCAGCTCAAGCCCGCCACCTTCATCGCCTTCGTCGTCACCATCATCGGCGCGCTGCGCAGCTTCGACCTAATCTCCATCATGACCAATGGCGGCCCCTTCGGTCAGACCCGCGTCCTGTCCTTCTACATGTTCGAGAAGGCGCTGTCCGAATACGGCTTCCGCATGGGCTACGGCGCCGCGATCGCCGTGGTCCTCTTCGCCATCATGCTGATCTTCATCGCCTACTTCCTCTTTCGGATGTGGCGCGAGGAGAGGGCCGCGCGATGACCCGCCTCCCCGCCGCCATCGCCGCCGCCATCGCCATCGCGGCGGCCTCCTGCGCCGCGGCGTCCACCCCCTGCGACCCCCTCCCCGGCGAGCCCGACATCGGCGCCGGCCCGGCCGAGGCGTCCTTCCTCACCGGGGAGTTCGAGGCGTTCGCCGGCCTCTTCACCACGGAGGCCGGTCCGGTCGGCGCGCAGATGCGCGCCACGTTCCCCGGCGGCTTCACCCATTGCGAGACGCTGGTCGTGCAGGTCTCCTCGGAACGGCTCGCCGAGAAGATCTCCGTCTTCCACTTCGACGCGGGCTTCGTCGGCCTCTACGTCGCCATGGCGACGATCGACGGCACGCGGCGACCCATCAAGTTCACCGTCAACGCGGATATCCCCTTCCTCCTGGAGGCGATCCGATGACCCGCGCCGCGTTCGACGCGCTGTGCGCCGCGATGCCCGGCGCCGTCCTCTCCGGCCCGGGCGAGCTCGACGCGTGGAAGGTCGGCGGCAAGATGTTCGCCTGCTTCGGCCATGCCGAGACGCGGGACGCCAACACCGAGGCCGCCGCCGTCAAATGCCCGGACGTGGAGACGGCGGCCATGCTCATCGACGCCGGCGCCGCCCGCCGCGCCCCGTATTTCCACCGCTCCTGGGTCTCGCTCGATCTCGCCGACCTCGACCCCGAGGAGGCCGGCCACCGCGCCCGCGTCTCCTACGAGGCGATCCGCGACGCCCTGCCGAAGAAGACGCGGGCCGCCCTCGGCGAGGCCGGCTGACATGTTCCCCCGGCCCATCGAGCGCTCCTCGCGCACCTGGCAGGTCACCTACCAGTCGCTCCTGCCCCTCGCCCTCGCCTTCTGGCTCGCGCCCCTCCTCGCCGTCGCGCTCTTCTCGATGAAGCCCGACGCCGACTTCACCACCGGCAACTACTGGAGCCTGCCCTCCCGCTTCGCGGGCTTCGAGAACTACGCCACCGTCTTCGGCACCTGGAGCCGCGCCGCCCCCGGCGCGTGCGACGGCAACTGGTGGCCGATGGTCTTCCAGGGACGGAGCCTGTGCTTCTTCGGCGCCGGCTTCGACTACGGCGGCTCGGACATGGTGCGCTACATGTTCAACTCGGTGATGATCACCGTGCCCACGGTCATCGGCGCCGTCGCCCTCTCCTGCATGACCGGCTTCGCGCTCGGCGTGTACCGGTTCTCGGGCAACATCTGGATCTTCTTCATGTTCGTCGCGGGCAACTTCGTCCCGTTCCAGATCCTGATGGTCCCGGTGCGCGACCTCACGCTGTCGATGGGCCTCTACAACACCAAGGCCGGGCTGGTCCTCTTCCACATCGCGTTCCAGACCGGGTTCTGCACCCTCTTCATGCGCAACTTCATCCGGCAGCTCCCGCGCGAGCTGATCGAGGCCGCGCGCGTCGAGGGCGTCGCCGAGTGGCGCATCTTCTGGTACGTCGTCCTGCCCCTCATGAAGCCGGCCATCGCGGCGCTCGCGGTCCTGGTCTTCACCTTCATCTGGAACGACTACTTCTGGGCCGTCGTCCTCACCCAGGGCGCGGAGAGCCAGCCCGTCACCGCCGGCATCACCTCCTTCAACGCGCAGTACCGCGCCGCCTACCACCTGATGAGCGCGGGCAGCATCGTCGCCGCCCTGCCCCCCGTCATCATGTTCTTCGCCATGCAGAAGCACTTCATCGCCGGCCTCACCCTCGGCGCCGTCAAGTAGCGATGGGGGACGCGCCGCTCGCCGCCGCCACCGCCGCGCCGGCGGCGCAGGACCCGCGGCCGGACCGAACCTGGCGCCTGGACGACGCGCGCCAGACGCTCGCGCTCACGAGCGCCGCCGGCCGCCTGCCATCCGTCGTTCACTGGGGCGCCCGCCTGCCGGACGGGGAGGACCTGACCGCCCTCGCCGCCGCCACCGCGCCCGACGTCACGGGGGGCATGCTGGACGCCAACCCCGACCTCTCGATCTGCCCCGAGGCGTCGCGCAGCTTCCCCGGCCAGCCCGGCCTGATCTGCCGCGGCGTGGACGGCACGCCCCTCCTCCCCGTCCTGCGGCTGGCGCGGGTCGATGAACGCGCCGGCGGCCTCACCGTCCATGCCGCCGACGACGCGCTCGGCCTGCGCTACGAGGCCCGCCTCGACCTCGATCCCGAGACCCACGTCCTCGCCGCCTCCGCCCGCCTGACCTCGGACGCGCCGCTGCACCTCGACTGGCTCGCCGCCCCCGTCCTGCCCGGCCCCCAGCTCGCGGACGAGATGATCGACGTCGCGGGCCGCTGGTGCGGGGAGTTCCGCCTGCAGCGCACCCCCTGGTCCGCCGGCATCCGCCTGCGGGAGAACCGCACCGGCCGCACCGGCCACGAGCACTTCCCCGGCCTGATCCTCCCCGCGAGCGGCGCCACGAACACCCGAGGCGAGGCACACGCCCTCCATTACGGCTGGTCCGGCGGCCACCGCATGATCGCCGAGGAGCTGCCCGACGGCCGGCGCCAGATCCAGTTCGGCCATGCCGCCGGCACCGAGCCCGCCGCGACCGCCTTCGCCACCGCGACCCTCTACGCCACCTTCTCGGATGCCGGCCTGAACGGCGTAGCCGCCGCCTTCCAGCGCCACGTCCGGGACCGCATCGTCACCGGCGCCGCGCGGCCCCGCCCGGTCCACTACAACTGCTGGGAAGCGGTCTACTTCGACCACTCCCTCCCCGTCCTCAAGGACATCGCCACCCGCGCCGCGCGCCTGGGCGCCGAGCGCTTCGTCCTCGACGACGGCTGGTTCGGTGGCGGCGCCACGTCGCGGGACGACGACACGACCTCCCTGGGCGACTGGCAGGTCGACCCGCGCAAGTGGCCGGACGGGCTGGACCCCCTGATCGCCCACGTCCGAGCGGAGGGCATGGAGTTCGGCCTCTGGTTCGAGCCGGAGATGGCGAGCCCGGACAGCGACCTCCTGCGCGCCCATCCCGACTGGGCGCTGGGCGCCGAGGACCAGACGCTGGGGCGCTCGCAGAAGGCCCTGGACATGGCCCTCCCCGAGGTCCGCGACCACCTCTTCGAGCGCCTCTCCGCGATCCTCGCCGCCCACGCCGTCGGCTACGTCAAGTGGGACCACAACCGCGTCCTGCCGCAGCCGGACGCCGCCCAGACCCGGGGCTCCTACGCCCTCCTCGACCGCATCCGCGCCGCGTTCCCGCGGGTCGAGATCGAGAGCTGCGCCTCCGGCGGCGGCCGCATCGACTTCGGCATCCTCGCCCGCACCCAGCGCGTCTGGCTCTCCGACAGCAACGACGCGCTGGAGCGCCTGCGGATGCAGCACGACGCCGCCCTCTTCCTGCCCGCATGCGTCACCGGCAGCCATGTCGGCCCCCGCACCTGCCACACCTCCGGCCGCACCCTCCGCATGTCCTTCCGCGCCTGGGTCGCCGCCCAGCGCCACATGGGCTTCGAGATGGATCCCCGGGAGCTCACCGATGACGAGGCCGCCATCCTCCGAGACGTCACCGCCTGGTGGAAGGCCAACCGCGACTGGCTCATGGACGCCGACATCCTGCGCCTCGATTCCCCCGACCCCGCCGTGATCGCCGAGCAGCGGACCGCGCGCGACGCCTCCCGCTTCGTCCTCTTCGCCGGCCGTGCCGCGGCGTCGGGCCAGATCGCCCCCCGCCCCCTCCGCCTGACCCGCCTGGACCCCGGCGCCCGCTACCGCGTCGCCCTGCGCAACCGCGCCGAGGCCTCCCATCTCTCGCGCGCGCCCCTCGCGCTCAAGGACGGGCCGGCGACTCTCACCGGACAGGCGCTGATGCGCGCCGGGTTGTCCCTGCCCTGGTCCCACCCCGAGACGATGTGGGTGGTCGAGGGCGAGCGTCTGCCGTGACGGCGCATGCCGCCCCGGACTTGATCCGGGGCCCCGCGCCCGTCAGGAACCGCCGCATGACCCATCCCACCTTCCCCGACCTCGCCGGCGCCTCGGTCTTCGTCACCGGCGGCGGCTCCGGCATCGGCGCCGCCCTGACGGAGGCGTTCCTGCGCCAGGGCGCCCGCACCGCCTTCTGCCAGCGCTCGGACGGCGCCGCCTTCGCGGACGAGATGGAGGACGCCACCGGCGCGCGCCCCCTGTTCCTGCGATGCGACCTCACCGACACGGCGGCCCTGCGCGCCACCCTGGCGGCGGCGGCCGAGGCGCACGGCCCGATCACCCGCCTCGTCAACAACGCCGCCAACGACGCCCGCCACACCCTCGAGGAGATCGACGAGCCCCTCTGGGACCGCCTGATCGCCATCAACCTGAAGGCCTACGTCTTCGCCTGCCAGGCCGTCGCCCCCGGCATGCGGGCGGCCGGCGGCGGCTCGATCGTGAACTTCTCGTCCATCAGCTACATGATGGGCAACGCGGGCTACCCGATCTACACCGCCGCGAACGCCGGCATAAACGGCCTCACCCGCTCCCTCGCGCGGGAGCTCGGCCCGGACCGCATCCGCGTCAACGCCCTCGCCCCGGGCTGGGTGCTGACGCGCAAGCAGCTCGACATGTGGGTGACCGAGGACGGCCTCGCCGCCCATCTCGCCCGCCAGTGCCTGCCGGACGCCCTGGAGCCCGCCGACATCGCCGGCGGCACGCTCTTCCTCGCCTCGGACGCCTCGCGCGCCATGACGGGGCAGGCCCTCGTCATCGACGGCGGCGTCGTGGTGACGGGATGATCCCGCCCGCGCCTTGCCGCGCCCCGCCCCCCTCCGACATCCCCGGCTCGTCCGGGGATCTCCGCCCCATGCGCGCGCCCCGCGCCCGGAGGCCCCAGGCCGCGCCCCCCTCCGTCATCCCCGGCTCGACCGGGGATCTCCCCCCATGCGCGCGCCCCGCGCCCGGGGCGACCGCCGCCGCCGCCCCATGACCGCCGACTGGATCGCCGCCGACTGGGGCACCTCGCGCCTGCGCGTCTGGGGCATGTCGGGCGCCGCACCCCTCTGGCACGCCGCCTCCGAGGACGGCTCCGCCACCCTCGCCCCGGACGCCTTCGCCCCCGCGCTAGAGGCCCTGACCGCCCCGCACGCCCCCCCGCGCCCGGTCCTCGTCTGCGGCTCCGCCGGCGCGCGCGAGGGCTGGGCCCCCGCACCCTACCGCCCCGTCCCCTGCCCCCCCCTGCCAACCGCCGGCCCCCTCACCCACGTCCGGACCGACCGCCACGACGCCTGCATCCTCCCCGGCCTCTCGCAGGACGCCCCCCCCGACGTGATCCGCTCCGAGGAGACGCAGATCGCCGGCCTCCTCGCCGCGGACCCGGACTTCGACGGCGTCGCCGTCCTCCCCGGCACCCACACCAAATGGGCCCGCCTCAGCGCCGGCGAGGTCGTCTCCTTCCGCACCGCCATGACCGGCGAGCTCCACGCCCATCTCTCCCGCCACTCCCTCCTGCGCCATTCGCTCGGCACCTGGGACGACGCCGCCTTCGCCGAGGCCGTCGCCGACGGGCTCTCCCATCCCCAGCGCCTCGCCGCGGACCTCTTCGCCATCCGCGCCGCCGACATCCTGCACGGGGCGCCCCATGGCCGGTCCCGCCTCTCGGGCCTCCTGATCGGGGCCGAGCTCGCCGCCATGCGCCCCTACTGGCTCGGCCAGCGCCTCGCCCTCATCGGCGCGCAGGACCACGCCGCCCGCTACGCCGCGGCCCTCGCCGCGCAGGGCGCGCGTGCCGAGGCGCACGATGCCGACGCCTGCACCCTCGCGGGGCTGACGGCCGCGCGGCACCTGATGTAAGGACCCCCCATGCGCCCCCTCATCGCCATCCTCCGCGGCATCGCGCCGCCAGACGCCGCGCCGGTCGCGGCCGCCCTCGTGGACGCCGGCATCGGCATGATCGAGGTGCCGCTCAACTCGCCGGACCCCTTCCGCAGCATAGAGGCCATCGCCGCGGCCCATGGCGGCGAGGCCATCATCGGCGCCGGGACCGTCCTCACGCCCGAGGAGGTCGCCGCCGTCGCGGACGCGGGCGGCCGCCTGATCGTCTCGCCCAACACCGATCCCGCCGTCATCGCCGCCACGCTCGCGCGCGGCATGGCCTCCTGGCCCGGCGCCTTCACCCCGACCGAGGCGCTGGCCGCCCTCGCCGCCGGCGCCACCGGCATCAAGCTCTTCCCCGCCTCCATGGCCGGGCCCTCGGGGCTCAGGGCGATGCGCGCCATCCTGCCGCCCGGCGCCCTCGTCTACGCGGTCGGCGGCGCGGACGCCTCCAATTTCGCCCGGTGGCGCGCCGCCGGGGCCGACGGGTTCGGCCTCGGCACCGCGATCTACGCCCCCGGCGACACCCCGGCGCAGGTCGCCGCCAAGGCCGCCGACATCGTCGCCGCCTGGGAGGACTGCGCATGACCCCCTGGGACGAGCGCGCCTGCGCGCTGGGCGAGGGCGCCCTCTGGCATCCGGAGCGGGCGCAGCTCTACTGGTTCGACATCCTCGCCGGCCGCCTCCACACCTGCGAGGGCGAGGCCCCCCGCACCTACGAGATCGGCGAGATGGCGAGCGCCGCCGGCTGGATCGACGCCGGCACGCTCCTGATCGCGACCGAGACCGCGCTGCGGCGCCTCGACCTCGCCACCGGCGCCCTCGCCCATGTCGCGGACCTCGAGGCGGACATCCCCGCCAACCGCTCTAATGACGGCCGCGCCGACCCCTGGGGCGGCTTCTGGATCGGCACCATGGCCAAGGACGCGGCGGACGGTGCCGCCACGATCTACCGCTACCATGGCGGCGAGCTGCGCGCCCTGCGCACGGGCCTCGCCATCTCCAACGCGACCTGCTTCGCCCCGGACCGCCCCCTCGCCTACTGGACCGACACGCCGACCCAGGTCGTCATGCGGCAGGCGCTCCACCCGGACACCGGCTGGCCCGACGCCGAGCCGGAGGTCCATCTCGACCTGTCCTCCACCTCCCGCCGCCCCGACGGCGCGATCACGGACGCCGCCGGCAACCTCTGGATCGCCGAATGGGGCGGCGGGCGCGTGACCTGCAACGCCCCGGACGGCACGCTCCTCTGCGCTCACGAGGTCGGCGGCCGGCACAGCTCCTGCCCGGCCTTCGGCGGCGCGGACCTGACCACGCTCTTCGTCACGACGGCGCGCCAGGGCCTGCCGGACGCCCTCCTCGCCGACCCCGCCCAGGGCTGCACCTTTGCGGTCCCCGGCGCCGGGCGCGGTCGCCCGGAACCCCGCGTGATCGTGTGACCGCCGCCGAGCCCGCGCGGCAGGTCGGCACCTGCTACTACCCCGAGCACTGGCCCGAGGAGGCCTGGCCCGAGGACGCCGCCCGCATGGCCGCCGCCGGCCTGACCCTCGTCCGCATCGGGGAGTTCGCCTGGTCCCGCCTCGAGCCCGCGCCGGGGACGCTCCGCTGGGACTGGCTCGACCGCGCCATCGACGTCCTCGCCGGGGCGGGCCTGGGCATCGTGCTCGGCACCCCCACCGCCACCCCGCCGCGCTGGGTCCTGACGAAGCACCCGGACATGCTGGCGGTGGACGCCGAGGGCCGCCCGAGGCGGTTCGGCTCCCGCCGCCACTACTGCTTCTCCCACGAGGGCTACCGCGACGAGGCCGCCCGCATCGCCCGCCTCATGGCCGACCGCTACGGGCGCGACGACCGGATCGTCGCCTGGCAGATCGACAACGAGTACGGCTGCCACGACACGACGTTCAGCTATTCGGCGGCCGCCCGGCAGGGCTTCCGCGACTGGTGCGCCCGCCGCTACCAGTCGCCGGACGCGCTGAACCGGGCCTGGGGCAACGTCTTCTGGTCGATGGAGATCGCGGACTGGGACGAGCTCGATCTGCCGAACCTGACCGTGACCGAGCCCAACCCGGCCCACGCCCTCGCCTTCCGCCGCTTCTCCTCGGACCAGGTCGTCGCCTTCAACCGGATGCAGGCGGACATCCTCCGGGCGCGGACGGCGATGCCGTTGATCCACAACTACATGGGCGACGAGAGCTCCTTCGACCACTGGGCGCTCGGCGCCGACCTCGACGTGGCGTCCTGGGACAGCTACCCGCTCGGCTTCCTCTCCGACCGCCTGGACCTGCCGGCCGCCCACAAGCGCGCCTACCTCCGGCAGGGCGATCCCGACATGCAGGCCCTGCACCACGACCTCTACCGCGCCGTCGGGTCACTGCGTGACGGCGGGGCGGGGCCGCGTACCGATCCGCGGGCCGCGCCGCCGGGCACCCCGCCGGTTCGAAGCGAGACCCCGAAAGCCCCCACCGGCAGGTGGTGGGTCATGGAGCAGCAGCCCGGCCCCGTGAACTGGGCGCCGCACAACCCCGCGCCCCTGCCCGGCATGGCCCGCCTCTGGGCGCACGAGGCCTTCGCCCACGGGGCCGAGGCCGTGCTCTACTTCCGCTGGCGGCAGGCGCCCTTCGCCCAAGAGCAGCAGCACGCCGGCCTCCTGCGCCCGGACTCGGCCGCCGCCCCGGGCCTGGCAGAGGCGGCACAGGTCGCGGCGGAGGTGGCGAGCCACCCGCCCGGCACCGCCCCCGGCCAGGCCGCCATCCTCTTCGACTACGCCTCCGCCTGGGCCTGGGACGTGCAGCCCCAGGGCGCCGGGTTCGACCATTTCCACCTGATCCACGCGATGTACGCGGGCCTCCGCCGCCTTGGCCTCGACGTCGACATCCTGCCCCCGGGCACCGCCGACCTCTCCCCCTGGCCCCTCGTCCTGATCCCCGGGATGGCTTGCGTCCCGGACGCGCTCATGGCCGCAATCGCCGCACACGAGGGCACGTGCATCCTCGGCCCCCGCACCAACGCCAAGACCGCCGAGATGGCGATCCCCGTCCCCCTGCCGCCGAACGTGCCCGGCCTGGGCTGCACCGTCGCGGCCGTCGAATCCCTCCCCCCCGACGCCCCCATGCCCGTCGCCGGCGGCGGCCACGTCCGCACCTGGTTCGAGCACCTCGAGGGCGCCGCCGAGCCCACCGCCACGCTCGAGGACGGCCGCCCCCTCGTCATGTCCGCCGGCCGCACCCACTACCTCGCCGGCTGGCCCGACCCCGAGGCCTTGCAAGCGCTGCTCGTGGCGGCGTGCCGCGCCGAGGGCATCGCCCACGCGCCCCTCCCCGAGGGCGTGCGCACGCGCCGCACCCGCACGCACCGCGTCTGGCTCAACTACGCCGCCGAGCCGAGGGACACCCCCGTCGGCACCCTCCCCCCCGCCGGGGTGCACCACGAGCCGCTGAGCGGCCAGCCGCCCCGGACCTGATCCGGGGCCCCGCCGTCGAGGAGCCGCGCCATGACCCCATTCGGAACCACGTCCCAGGGCGAGACCGTCCACCGGCTGGCCCTCTCGGACGGCCCGCTGACGGCCCACGTCCTCACCTGGGGCTCCGTCCTGCAGGACGTCCGCCTCGCGGGCCTCCCCCATTCCCTCACCCTCGGCTCGCCGGACTTCGCACCCTACGAGGGCCCGCTCGCCACCGCCGGCGGCCTGATCGCGCCGGTCGCGAACCGCATCTCCGGCGCCGCCGCGCCGCTGGACGGCCGCACCGTCGCGCTCGAGGAGCGCCCGGGCACCGGCCTCACCCTCCATTCCGGCTCCGCGGGCACCCATCGCAAGTCCTGGCGCGTCGAGGACCACTCCCCCGCCCACGCCCTCCTCGCCATCGACCTGCCGGACGGCGAGGCCGGCTTCCCCGGCGACCGCCGCATCGCCGCGCACTGGCACGCCGAGGGCGCGTCCCTCACCCTCACCGTCGAGGCCACCACCGACGCGCCGACCTGGATCAACGTCGCGAATCACAGCTACTGGAACCTGGACGGCGCCCCGACCATCGCCGGCCATGCGCTCGCCTGCCCCGCCGCCCGGTACCTCCCGGCCGACGAGGAGGGGCTCGTGGACGGCACCGTCGCCGACGTCGCGGGCACCCCGCTCGACTTCCGCGGCGGCCGGACCCTCGGCGCCGGCACGCCCCATCTCGACCGCTGCCTCGTTCTCGGGCACGCGCGCCGCCCCCTCGCCCACGCCGCCACCCTGACCGGCGCGACCGGGGCGCGCATGGTGATGGAGACCACGGAGCCCGGGCTCCAGGTCTACGACGGCTGGAAGCTCGCCGACGTCGGCGCGCCGGACCATCACGGCCGGCCCGTCGCCCCCCATGCGGGCGTCGCGCTGGAGGCGCAGGGCTGGCCCGACGCGCCCAACCGCCCCGCCTTCCCCTCCATCCGCCTGGACCCGGGCGAGACCTACCGCCAGGTCACGCACTGGACGTTCGAATTGCCCGGAGATCCGGCCCGGTAGGCACTTGGCGCCGGCGCGCGGATCGCCTATCTGCCGTTTCAGAAATTACTGAAACACCGGGACGGCCATGCAGCTTACGGACCTTCAGCGCGACTTCGTGATGCATTTCGGGGAGATGGGCTCGCGCTGGGGCATCGCCCGCACGGTGGGTCAGATCTACGCCGTGCTGTTCCTGTCGGACGAGCCGCTCAACGCGGACGCCATCGTGCAGGCGCTGGGGGTGTCCCGCTCCAACGTCTCGATGGGGCTCAAGGAGCTGCAGTCCTGGTCCCTCGTGCACCGCCACGACATCCCCGGCGACCGGCGCGACCACTTCGTCGCCACCGAGGACATGTGGGAGACCGTCCGCACCCTGATCGCCGAGCGCAAGCGCCGGGAGATCGACCCCACCCTAAGCCGCCTGCGCGAGCTGGAGATGCGCACGCCCGGCCCCGAGGACGCGCACGCCCACGCCCGCATCGCCGAGCTGCGCGGGCTGATCGAGGGGATGAGCGGCTTTTACGCCGAGCTCGACCGGATGGAGACCGCGCAGCTCGTGCGCCTGATGCGGATGGGCCGCGCCGTGACCGGCCTCGCCGCCGGCGCCGCCCGCCTGAGCCCGCTCCGCAAGACCGCGAAGGAAAGTGCCTGACGCCATGGACACCCTGATCCTCAGCCGCATCCAGTTCGGCGCCAACATCTCGTTCCACATCCTCTTCCCGACGATCACCATCGCGCTCGGCTGGGCGCTGCTCTTCTTCAAGCTGCGGTTCCAGTGGACGGGCCTCGAGAAGTGGATGGACGCCTACCGGTTCTGGGTGAAGGTGTTCGCCCTCAGCTTCGCCATGGGCGTCGTCTCGGGCATCACCATGTCCTTCCAGTTCGGCACGAACTGGCCCGGCTTCATGGAGAAGGTGGGCAACATCGCCGGCCCCCTCCTCGCCTACGAGGTCATGACCGCCTTCTTCCTGGAGGCCGTGTTCCTCGGCATCATGCTCTTCGGCTTCCGCCGCGTGCCCTCCTGGCTGCACACGACCGCGACCGCGCTCGTCGCCTTCGGCACCACCATGAGCACGTTCTGGATCATCGTCCTGAACTCCTGGATGCACACGCCCCAGGGGTTCGAGATGATCGATGGGGTCGCCCACGCGACCGACTGGCTCGCCATCGTCTTCAACCCGTCCATGCCCTACCGCTTCGCGCACATGCTGCTCGCCTCGGGCCTGACGGTCGCGTTCCTCATCGCCGGCATCGCCGCGTTCCGCCGCCTCCTGGGCGACCGGGACGAGGCGGTCTCCAGCCAGATCCGCTTCGGCGTGACCCTCGCGGCCCTGCTGATCCCGGTCCAGATCTTCGCCGGCGACATGCACGGCCTCAACACGCAGGAGTACCAGCCCGCCAAGGTCGCCGCGATGGAGGCCAACTGGTCCGACACGGACGGGCGCACGCCACTCGTCCTCTTCGCCCTGCCCGACCAGGACGCGCGCGAGAACCGATTCGAGATCGCGGTCCCCAACGGCGCCTCGTTCATCCTCGGCCACAAGGCCGACCACGTGGTCCCCTCCCTCGACGAGTTCGTCGCCGAGGACGGCACCGTCCTGCACCCGCCGGTGTCCAAGGTGTTCTGGGCCTTCCGCGTGATGGTTGGCACCGGCATGGCCATGCTCGCCCTCTCGTGGCTGACCTTCGTCCTCTTCATGCGCCGCCGGGTCGACAGCCACGGCGTCACGCGCCGCTGGGTGATCGACGCCCTGCCCAGGGTGCTGCTCTACGCCCTGGTGGCGATGACGTTCTCCGGCTGGCTGGCCACGCTCGCCGGCTGGTACACGACCGAGATCGGACGTCAGCCCTGGCTCGTGACCGGCGTCATGAGCACCGCGGAGGCCGTCGCCGACATCCCCGCCGGCATGGTCCTCTCGACGCTGCTGACCTACCTCGCGATCTACCTCGCGCTCACCTTCGCCTACGTCTCGGTGATCTTCTACCTCGCGCGCCGCGCCGCCAAGGGCCGCCCGGTCGAGACCTTCGAGGACCCGAACCCCGGCCGCGCCGAGGTCGCGGTCGCCCGGGGCGCCGGCCTCACCCCGGCCGAGTGATCCCCGCGGGGGCGGCGCCCGGCGCGCCGCCCCCGCATCCATGCGCATGGCATGCGCATGGGATGTGCATCGCCCGTGCATCCCGTGTGACCGACCCCGACGGGGCGAGAACGGAGACGGACCGACATGGACACCTTCGGCGACCCGGCCATCTGGCTGCCCTGGACCTTCGCCGCCCTCATGGGCCTCTCGATCCTGATCTACGTCGTCCTCGACGGGTTCGACCTCGGCGTCGGCGTGCTCTTCCCCTTCGCCACCGACGACGAGAAGGACCGCATGATCTCCTCGATCGGCCCGTTCTGGGACGCGAACGAGACCTGGCTCGTCCTCGCCATCGGCCTCCTCCTCGTCGCCTTCCCCGCGGCGCACGGCCTCATCCTGACCTCGCTCTACCTGCCGGTCTTCATCCTCCTGGTGGGCCTCATCCTGCGCGGCGTGGCGTTCGAGTTCCGGGTGAAGGCGCACGTGCGGTACAAGGAGAAGTGGAACCTCGCCTTCTGGTTCGGCTCGCTCATCTCGTCGCTGGCGCAGGGGTTCATGCTCGGCATGTACATCATGGGCCTGACCTGGACCCTGCCGCACGTCGCCTTCGCCTGCCTGACGGCGGTGTTCCTCACCGTCGGCTACAGCTTCATCGGCGCGTGCTGGCTCGTCATCAAGTGCGAGGAGGACCTGCAGCGCAAGGCCGTCCACTGGGCGCGCCGCGGCATCTGGGGCCTGATCTCCGGCATCGCCCTGGTCTCGGCCGCCTCGCCCCTCGTCTCCCCCCGCATCCTGGAGAAGTGGCTGGGCTGGCCCGAATCGCTCTACCTCGCGCCGTTCCCGCTCCTCTCGGCGGCGCTCATCGCCTTCCTCGGCTGGAAGCTCGCGCGCCTGCCCTATGACGACGACCGCTGGAACTGGACGCCCTTCGCCGCCGCCATGGCCATCTTCGCGCTGGCCTTCCTCGGCCTCGCCTACAGCTTCTACCCCTACGTTGTGCCCGAGCGGCTGACGATCTACGAGGCGGCCTCCGCGCCGGAATCCCTCTTCATCATCTTCATCGGCACGCTCTTCGTGCTGCCCACGATCCTGGGCTACACCGCGCTGGCCTACTGGATCTTCCGCGGCAAGGCGCGCGATCTGACCTATGACTGACCGACGGGAGCCCGGCCGATGACACCCTGCATCTTCGTCCAGATACGCTGCGTCCCCGGCCGCACTTACGAGGTGGCCGAGGCGATCTTCCTGCGCGAGATCGTCTCCGAGATGTATTCCACGTCGGGGGATTACGACCTGATGATGAAGATCTACGTCCCGGACGGCGAGGATGTCGGCAAGTTCCTGAGCGCCAACCTCTTCGACGTGCCGGGGATCGCCCGGTCGCTCACGACCATGACGTTCAACGCCATCGACGTGCCGGGCGACTAGCCCCCGCCCTGCCGAGGGTCCCGCCGGCGCGCAGGCCCCCTGCGGATCGGCCCGTGCGCCAAGCGCCAGCGCGCCCAGGCCGTCGCCGCGACCGCCCCCACGAGCAGCGCCAGGAGCGCCGCGCCCTTGAGGGTCACGGCCGCAGGCGTCCGCGCGCCGCCGGGCTGCCGTCCATCATGGGCTGTCGCCCATCACGGGCCGTCGTCCCCGGGGTCCTTCCGCCGGGCCCGCGCGGCCTTGATCGCGCCGCGCAGGCTCCCCCAGACGAGGAGCGCGACGAGCGCCAGGGCGCCCACCAGCCAGGCGAGGGCGACGAGCACGTCCGTCACCCCCGGCCCCGAGCCCGCGTCCGGGCGATCAGCGCGCGGTGCCCGGGCCGCGCGTGGTGGAGCGGTGCTCCTGGGCCTGCTTGTGGGTCGTGAACAAGCCGAACACGGGGATGGCGAGGACGATGAGCCAGACGATGATGGCGATGAAACCCATGGGAGCGGTCCTTTCGTTCGAGTGTCGCGTCGGCAGCCTGTGCCGGACGCAGGCACAACCGCCCATCCCCCGAATACGTTCCGAGGCTCGGCGCGCGGGCGCGGAACCAACCCGTTCCCCCGGCCCTTACGCAGGCACGGCGCGGGGCCCGCGCTCGGGGGAACATGATGCCGCCAAGCTGCCTCGTCGCCAAGCTCTCCCATTACGTGGAGCTCTCGGAGGCCGACCGCGTCCTCATCGCGACGCTCGAGGAATCCGAACGCCCCCATCCCCGCCAGGCCGAGATCTACGCCCCCGGCGACGTCCAGGACCGGCTCTACGTGGTGAAGTCCGGCTGGCTCGTCTCCTATGCGGACATGCCGGACGGCCGGCGGCAGATCGTGCGCATCCATCATCCCGGCGACATCATCGGCCTCCCCGAGATCTCGTCCGACCGCTCCGTGACCGGTCTGCGCAGCGTCGAATCGGGCACGCTCTGCCCCTTCCCGCGGGCCCATCTCGACCGCATATTCACCGAATCGCCACGGCTCACAGCGCTCCTCTTCACCCTCGCCCTGCGCGAGCACGTCGTCCTGATGGATCTGCTGCGCGCGAACTCCCGCCAGAACGCGCGTGAGCGCCTCGCCTACATGATCTGCGAGCTCGTCGCGCGCCTGCGGGTCACGAACCCCCACATGGGCGACACCCTGCGGCTGCCCCTGTCCCAGGGCGAGATCGCCGACCATCTCGGCCTGACCAACGTCTACGTCTCCAAGACCATCACCGGCCTGGTCCAGGACCGGTTGATCGCGCGCACGGAGACGGGGCTGCGCCTCATCGACGAAGGGGCGCTGCGCTTGCTCGCGGATTACTCGGACCGACACGACCGGATCTCCACCGAGTGGTTTCCGCAGGCCGACCGGCCCGCCCGACGCTGAACTTGTCCTGGTTTATTGTCATGCGTCGCAATGACGGCGTATACGTCTTCGGGCGGGCTCGTTCGCCCGCCGCTCGGGGGCCGTCGCCCTCGCTCGATGTCTGCGCATCGCGACGTCCCGTCCCGACGAAGCGATGCGTGGATGTCCCGCCCGTCGGCCGGCGACGTCCCCGCATACATGTTCCTGAGTGTCCGCGGCGGCCCGTCCTGGGGCCGTCCTGGTCGGGCAGAGAGGATTCGAACCTCCGACCCCCTGCTCCCGAAGCAGGTGCGCTACCAAGCTGCGCCACTGCCCGACCGTGGGCGGCGATTACGCGCGCCGCGCGGCCCGCGCAAGGCCCCGCGCCGGTTCAGCCCGCCGGCCCGGGCGGCAACGCGGGCGCCCGCCGCCCGGCCCGGCCAGGCGCGCCGCGCAGCCCGGCCTCGGCCGGCACGCTCATCGGGCCGCGCCCCGGCCCCTCCCCGGGCACGAACCCCGAGACGCGCGGCGCCCCCGGCGTGCCGATCCGCGACCGGTTGCGCAGGTTCGGCTGGTTGGTCGACGTCCCCTCGCGCCCCTCGCGGAAGAGGATGTAGAGCCCGGAGCCGATGATGATCGCCGCCCCGAGCGCCGTGAACGCGTCGGGCCGCTCCTCGAAGAAGAGCGCGCCGAACAGCGTCGCCCAGACGATCTGACTGTACTGCATCGGGGCGATCACCCCTGCCGGCGTGCCGCGATACGCCCCGATCAGGAGCGCCGTCGCGACGAGGCTCAAGGCCGCGACCGCCGCCAGCAGGCCCAGGTCCCCCAGCGGCATGGGCCGGTAGACGAAGGGCAGCAGCGCCCCCATCACGATGAAGTTCGCCACGAGCGGGTAGAGGAGGAGCACCATCGGCCGCTCCTCCCGCCCGATCTTGCGCACGACCACGCTCGCGAACGCGCCCAGGACGGCCGCCGCCAACGCCGCCGCGTGCCCCGCGCCGAGCGCCGTGTCGCCGCCGCCCGGCCGCAGCACCACGACCACGCCGAGCAGCCCCGCCAGCACCGCCAGCCAGCGGCGCAGGCGCACGACCTCCCCCAGCATCGGGATCGACAGGACCGTGATCACCAGGGGCGCGGCGAAGAGGATGGCGTAGACCTGCGCCAGCGGCAGCACCGAGAAGGCGTAGAACGCGCAGGCCGCCGTGATCACCGTGGCCGCCGTGCGCGTGCCCACCCACCAGGGATGGCGCGGGATGAGCGTGCCCTCGGCCCCGTCCCGCATCAGCATGATCGTGGCGAGCGGGAAGCTGAACAGGACCGAGAAGAATACGATCTGGAACGCCGAGTAGCCGCCGCCCAGCGTCTTGATCAGCACGTCGTGCGTGGCGAAGATCGCGAAGGCCAGCAGCGCCGTCCCCGCCCCGCGGACCGTCGCGCTCGCCATGCCCTAGGCCGCCAGGGCCGAGAGGATCGCGTCGCCCATCTCGGACGTGGTCGCGGGCGTGCCGCCCCCGGGCCCGATCAGGTCGCCGGTGCGCACGCCGTCCGCCAGCACGCGCTCCACCGCGGCTTCCAACCGCGCCGCCGCGCCGCCCGCGTCGAACGAGTAGCGCAGCGCCATCGCGAAGCTCAGGATGCAGGCGATCGGGTTGGCGATCCCCCGCCCCGCGATGTCCGGCGCGCTGCCGTGCACCGGCTCGTAGAGGGCCTTGGGCCGCCCGTTCGCCCCCGGCGCCCCGAGGCTCGCGGAGGGCAGCATCCCCAGCGAGCCCGTCAGCATTGCGGCCGCGTCCGACAGCATGTCGCCGAAGAGGTTGTCGGTCACGATCACGTCGAACTGCTTGGGCGCGCGCACGATCTGCATCGCGCCGGCGTCGGCCAGCATGTGCGTGAGCTCCACGTCCGCGTACTCGGCGGCGTGCACCTCGGTCACGACGTCGCGCCAGAGCTGCCCGGCCTCCATCACGTTGGACTTCTCCATCGAGCAGACCCGCCTCGACCGGCGGCGCGCCATGTCGAAGGCGCTGCGCGCGACGCGGGCGATCTCGCCCTCGGTGTAGCGGTGGGTGTTCACGCCCACGCGCTCGTTGCCCTCCACGCTCACGCCGCGGGGCTCGCCGAAATAGACGCCGGAGGTCAGCTCGCGCACGATCAGCATGTCGAGCCCGGCGACCAGCTCGGGCTTGAGGCTGCTGAAATCCTTGAGCGCGTCGAAGCACTGCGCCGGGCGCAGGTTCGCATAGAGGTCCATCTCCTTGCGCAGCCGCAACAGCCCCCGCTCGGGCTTCTGCGCGAAGGGCAGCGCGTCGTAGCGCGGCCCGCCCACGGCGCCCAGCAGCACCGCGTCCGCCGCCTGCGCCCGCGCCATCGCGGCGTCCGTGAGGGGCGTGCCGTGCGCGTCATGAGAGCACCCGCCCACGAGGTCCTCCTCGACCGCGAGCCGCGGCCCGCCGTTGGCGCCGAACCAGTCGACGACGCGGCGCACCTCGGCCATGACCTCGGGGCCGATGCCGTCGCCGGGCAGGATCAGGAGCGTCGGATCGGACATGTCGGGGCCTTTCGGGTGGGGTCGCGCGCGGGGTAGTCCCGCCCCCCGGGGCGGTCAAGGAAGCGCCACGTCCACCCACACGATCGCATGGCGCGACGCCGCCGCCTCGGGCGGCCAGGCCAGGCCGGCGCCCGCCACCGTGAGGTCCGCGGACGGGATCGCGTAATCGACCCGGAGGTCGCCGGGCCCCTCCGGCGGGTCCGGCCAGTCCACCGTGTCGAGGCTTGGGTCGCCCGCGTGCCCGTCCGCCACCGCCGGGCGCGCCGGCCCGCGCGGCGCCGGGTCCGTCAGGTCCGGCCGCGCCAGGAGCGCGCGCATCGCCTCGCCGATCCCGTCCCCGTCCAGCGGGTCGACGTTCGCCGCCATCAGGAGGACCACGGGCCCGTCCGGCGCCGCCGCCCCCCCGGGCAGGCCCTCGAGCGCGCCGTCCAGCCACAGCCCCCAGAGCGACGCCTCGTCCGCCGAGCGCCGCCCGTTGCGGTCCTCCGGCCCGTCGAAGACCGGCGGCGTGCCGTGATGCGCCGCCGCCCAGACCGTCCCGCCGGGCAGCATCACCGGCACCGCCCAATGCGCCGTCGTCGACAGCCGCAGCCCCGCATAGGCGCCCGCCATCAGGTCGCCGCCATCCGCGCCCACGCCCCGCGCCCCCGGCACGTCCGCCCAGAGCAGCCTTGAGAGGTCCACGACCTCCCCGAACGGATGGCGCGAGAACACCGCCATCGCTCCCTGCCCGGTGTAGCGGGCCCATCCGTGCATGTCGTCGCCCTCGAGCGTCCGGCCGTCCCCGTCGAGGTCGCCATCGGACGTGGCCGGCACGCCCCGGTTCGTCGCCCGCGCCAGGACGTGGGGCATCGCGTGCCCCGCCGCCGCCAGCGCCTCGCCCAGCGCCGCCACCGCGAGGCCGCCCGCGTCCCAGTCGAGCCCCTGCAGGGCGATCACGTCCGGCGCCAGGGCCGCGATCGCCTCCGCCGTCGCCAGCACGTCGTCGGTGCCCACCGCCGCGTCGCGGAACAGGAGGCCCGGCCCGTCGCGCGACAGCTCGGCGTTGAACGTGGCGAAACGGTAGGGCTCCGCCCCCGCCCCCCCGGTCAGCGCCAGCAGCGCCGCCGCGATGCGCCCCGGGCCCAGCGCCCTAGACCCAGGGACGGGCCTGCGCGCTCGCGCCCTCGAACCCGTCGATGGCGGCCACGTTCTCGAGCGTGAGCGCGATGTCGTCGAGCCCCTCCAGCAGGCAGCGCCGGCGGTGGGCGTCGACCTCGAAGGGGAACTCCGTCCCGTCCGAGGCGGTCACCACCTGCCGCTCGAGGTCGACCGTCATGCGCGCGTTCGAGCCCTTCCCGGCATCCTCCATCAACGCATCGACCTGCTCCTGCGGCAGGACGATCGGCAGGATGCCGTTCTTGAAGCAGTTGTTGTGGAAGATGTCGGCGAATCCCGGCGCGATCACCGCCCGGATGCCGAAATCCAGGAGCGCCCAGGGCGCGTGCTCGCGGCTCGACCCGCAGCCGAAATTGTCCCCCGCGACGAGGATCTCCGCCTCCCGGTAGGCCGGCCGGTTGAGGACGAACTCCGGGTCCTCCGAGCCGTCGTCCCGGAAGCGCATCTCGTCGAAGAGGTTCGCGCCGAGCCCCGTGCGCAGGATCGTCTTGAGGAACTGCTTGGGGATGATCATGTCGGTGTCGACGTTGATGAGGGGCATCGGCGCCGCGATGCCGGTCAACGTGGTGAACTTCTCCATGCGCGGAGCCTCCGGGATGACGTGGCCCCCGTCATAGGGCGCGGCGACGGGAAACGGAATGCCCGCGTCGCCGGGGCGGGGCGCCGCCCTAGAGCTCGATCTCGCGGAGCGACCGGCGGGGCCCGGCCGGGGCGCACGCCTCCGAATACGCGTCCGCCGCGGCCCGATAGGCGCCCGGCCGGCCGGCCCCGCCCCCGTCCCGCAGCGCCCGGGAGCGGGCCTCGCGGGCCGCGCCCGCATCGCCCGCCGCGTCCGCCCTGCGCCACTCGGCCTCCGGCACGGTCCGCAGGCGGTCGTCCTCCCGGTCCCGCCCGTCCGGGCCGGCCTCGGGGCCCCAGGCGAAGACGCCGCCCGCCGCGCCGCCGATCGGCCGGCCGGAGGGACCGCCCCGCCGCCGCTCCACCGCCGGAGCGGGCCCCCGCCCGACCCGGAGATCCGCCCCGATGAGCGTGGAGTCGCGCGCCGGCGCGCCCGTGGCGGCCGGCCGGGAGCCGGCGGTGCCGGGCTTGGTGGCGCGTTCCATGCGGATCCTCCCCTTCGTCGCCGTCGGTGCCGGTCCGCCTCCCGCCGATCGCGGGATGCCCCCGAGGCACGCCCCCTCTTGAGCGAAGATCGCGGCAGGATTCGGATTAAGGGCCAATATAGCTAAAAACGGACCGTTTCCGACCGCCGAACGTCCGGGCCGGAGGCGCCGGTCAGGACAGCTCGCGCACGTCCGTGAGCCGCCCCGTGATCGCCGCCGCCGCCGCCATCGCCGGGCTCATGAGGTGCGTGCGCCCGCCCCGGCCCTGCCGCCCCTCGAAGTTGCGGTTGGACGTCGCGGCGCAGCGCTCGCCGGGCGCGAGCTGGTCGGGGTTCATCGCCAGGCACATCGAGCACCCCGCGAGCCGCCATTCGAAGCCTGCGGCGATGAACACGTCCGCCAACCCCTCCTCCTCGGCCTGCGCCCGCACGAGGCCGGAGCCCGGCACCACCATCGCGCGCAGCCCGTCCTTGATCCGCTGCCCGCGCAGGATCCCGGCCGCGGCGCGCAGGTCCTCGATCCGCCCGTTGGTGCACGATCCGATGAACACCGTGTCGATCTCCACGTCGCGCAGGCGCGTGCCGGGCGCGAGGCCCATGTAGTCGAGCGAGCGGCGCACCGCCTCGACCTTGCCGCCCTGGAAGTCCTCGGGCGCCGGCACCACCCCGTCGATCGGCAGGACGTCCTCCGGCGAGGTGCCCCAGGTCACGACCGGCGCGATGTCCTCGCCGCGCAGCACGACCTCCTTGTCCCAGCGCGCGCCCTCGTCGGAGGAGAGCGTGCGCCACCAGTCCAGCGCCGCCTCCCACTGGGCGCCCTCGGGCGCGTGCGGGCGCCCCTCGCAATAGGCGAAGGTCGTCTCGTCCGGCGCGATCAGCCCCGCGCGCGCCCCGCCCTCGATCGCCATGTTGCAGACGGTCATCCGCCCTTCCATCGACAGCGCGCGGATCGCCTCGCCGCAATACTCGATCACGTGGCCCGTGCCGCCCGCCGTCCCGGTCGCGCCGATCACCGAGAGGGTGATGTCCTTGGCCGTGACCCCGGGCCGCAGGCTCCCGGTGATCTCGACGCGCATGTTCTTCGCCTTGCGCTGGATCAGGGTCTGCGTCGCCAGGACGTGCTCCACCTCCGACGTGCCGATCCCGTGCGCCAGCGCGCCGAACGCGCCGTGCGTCGCGGTGTGGCTGTCCCCGCACACGA
Organism: uncultured Alphaproteobacteria bacterium; assembly: GCA_963833115.1. Lineage (GTDB taxonomy): Bacteria > Pseudomonadota > Alphaproteobacteria > Rhodobacterales > Rhodobacteraceae > Hasllibacter. The sequence goes on from CAWHWS010000002.1 coordinate 2,674,010, forward strand.
CCGTCATCCCCGGCAGGGTCCAGCCCTGCTCGGGCCCGACGATGTGCACGATCCCCTGCCGCACGTCGCTCACCGGGTAGTAGTGGATGCCGAACTCGCGTGCGTTCGTGTCGAGGGCGGCGACCTGCACGGCGCTGTCCTCAGTCATGTTGGCGGGGTCCTCGCGGCCCGGGGTGGTCGGCACGTTGTGGTCGGGCACCGCGATGGTCCGCTCCGGCGCGCGCACGCGCCGGCCGCTCAGTCGCAGCCCCTCGAACGCCTGCGGGCTCGTCACCTCGTGCACCAGATGCCGGTCGATGTAGAGGAGCGCGGTCCCGTCCTCGGCCTCGTGCACCAGATGGGCGTCCCAGATCTTGTCGTAGAGGGTGCGGGCGGGGGGGTCGGTCGGTCGGGGCATGGCGGCCTCCTGGAATGTCGGGACGGGATCGCCGCGGGCGGCGCGGCTCGGCGGGCTAGATCGGCCGCGCGGCGGTCCGATGACGCCCGTCGAAGCGCCCCGGAAGGCGTGCCCTGTCGGCGAGGTCGAGGACGGGTCCCATGCCGCGCTAGCTATCCCCGACATGGCCGCCGGGCAAGGGCACGCTAGCTTGCGCCCGCAGACGGCGCCAGCTTGCGTCCGCAGACGACGGAGACGTCCCCGCCATGCCCCGCCCCTCGCCCGCCGCCGCCCTCCTCGCCGCCGCCACGTCGCTGCTGCCCGGAGCGGCCGCGCCCCAGGCCGCCCCGCCGGCCGCGGAGTGGCGCGGGACCGAGATCCCGGCCGCCCGCACGCTCTGGTCCGAGGAGGTGGACGGCGGCACGCTGGAGCTGCGCGACTACGCCCCCCACGTCCTCGCCGAGGTGCGCGTCCGAGGCGCGCGGTCCGGCGCGGCCTCGACCGGCTTCCGCCGCCTCGCCGGCTACATCTTCGGCGGCAACTCCGGCGGCGAGGACGGCGGTGACGACGGCGGCGGCGCCAAGATCGCGATGACCGCCCCCGTCGCCCAGACCCCCGGCGAGGACGGCGTCTGGACCGTCGCCTTCACGATGCCCGCCCGCTGGAGCCTGGACGCCCTGCCCCGCGCCGAGGACCCCTCCGTCACGCTGCGCCAGGATCCCGGCGGCCTGCGCCTGTCGCTCCGCTTCGCCGGCAGCTGGCGCCAGGACGGGCTCGGCGCGCGGGCGGACGCGCTCCGCGCCGAGGCCGCCGCCCGGGGCCTCGCGCCGACCGGGGGGCCGAGCTACCTCTTCTACGACGGGCCGATGACCCCGCCCTTCCTGCGGCGCAACGAGGTGTCGATCCCGGTGGAGTGAGCGCGCCCACCTGGACGCGCCCCGCCCGCCCATGCCCTATCGGCGCATGGAGCCGGTCACACCCCTCGATCTGAGCGACAACGTCTCGGCCCTGCTGGGCAATGTCGAGAACGTCGCCCTGTCCTTCATGCAGCCCGGCTGGCGCCTGTGGCAGCTCCTGATCCTCCTGGCGATCGTCGCCGGCGCCTGGGCGGTGCACCATTACGCCGGCCCGCGCATCCGGGCCTGGGTCGCCCGGCAGGGCTGGCCGCGCTGGCGCCTGCGCATCGCCGCGATCGTGCTGCGGCGCCTGTGGCTCCTGGCCTTCGTCCTCGCGGCCTGGGCCGTCGTCCTGATCATTCGGGAGGTCACCTGGCCCTCGCGCAGCTACCTCATCGCCCTCGTCGCCACCATCGCCTCGGCCTGGCTCGCCATCTCCATCGCCGCGCGCACCATCCGGAGCCGCGCGCTGCGCCGCATCGTGGTGTGGTTCGCCGCCGGCTGGGTCACCGTCTACTATCTCGGGATCGAGGCGGAGACCCGCGGCGCCCTCGACGCGGCCGCCATCCGCGCCGGGGATTTCCGCGTCTCGGTGCTCGACCTCATCCTCGTCGTCACGATCACGGGCGTGCTCTTCTTCGCGGCCAACTTCGTCGCCACCGCCTCCGCCGACCGCATCCGCCGGAACGAGGAGATGAGCCCCTCGATGAAGGTGCTCTCGGTCAAGATCCTCCAGCTCGGCCTCTACGGCGCGGCCTTCTTCATCGGCCTGCGCGCGGTGGGCGTGGACCTCACGGGCCTCGCGGTCCTCTCGGGCGCCATCGGCGTCGGCATCGGCTTCGGCCTGCAGAAGGTCGTCTCGAACCTGATCTCCGGGGTCATCATCCTCCTCGACAAGTCGATCAAGCCCGGCGACGTGATCTCCCTCGGCGACACGTTCGGCTGGGTCGGCACGCTCGGCGCGCGCTACGCGTCCATCACCACGCGCGACGGCAAGGAATACCTGATCCCGAACGAGGACCTCATCACCGGGCAGGTGGTGAACTGGTCCCATTCCAACGAGTTCGTCCGGCTCGACATCTTCTTCGGCACCGCCTACGGCGACGACCCCCACGCCGTGCGCCGCGTCGCCAAGGCCGCCGCCGCCGGGGTCGAGCGGGTGCTGACCCATCCGAACGCGCCGGTCTGCCACATCGTCGGCTTCGGCGATTCCTCGGTCGACTACATCCTGCGCTTCTGGATCCGCGACCCCACGGGCGGGCTCACCAACATCCGCGGCAACGTCTACCTCGCGCTCTGGGACGCCTTCCAGGAGAACGGGATCTCCATCCCCTTCCCCCAGCGGGAGGTGCGGATGCTCGGCGATCCCGCGGGCGGGCCGGGTGGCGGGGCGCCGGACGCGCCCCGCCGGGACGCGGGCTAGCCCCTGCGGCGCAGCGCGGCCGTCCCGCCCAGCGCCAGCAGCAGCATCGGCAGCCCGGCCGGCACCGGGATCGGCGCCACCGGGTCGCCGCCACCGCCATCGCCCGGCGCGGCCGCCACGCTGAACACGCCGCCGTCGAACGCCCCGGTCGCCGCCCCCTCCGGCACGCCGAAGAAGGAGAACGTCGCCCCGCCCAGAGCGAACACCTCCGCCGTGCCCGCCACGTCCAGGAGGTCGAACGCGTCCCCCGCCATCGGCAGGAACCCGTCCAGGAACGTCACCTCGATCGACAGCGCGTCCGCGATGAGGTCGCCCGTCACGACCAGACGGTCGAACAGGCCCGGCGCGCTCCCCGCGATCTCGAAGGCCAGGATCCCGTCGAAGACCTCCAGGTCCCCGTCGATCGTCATCGTCCCCGGAGAGGCCCCCGGCGCGATCGTCCCGCCGTCCAGGATCACGTCCGCGGCGATGGTGCCGCCATCGCCGGTGAGCGTGCCGCCCGAGCGGACGTTGACGTTGCGCGCCTCGACCCGGCCGCCGGACGCCACGACGAGTGTCCCGTCACCGTCGATGCCCTCCGCGCCGTTGAAAACGTTGCGGTCCGGCCGGACCCCGCCGATGTCGACGTCGAGCGCGGCCGAGAGGGTCCCGCCATTCGACACCGTCACCGTCCCGCGGTTCGGGCCGAAGATCGTGGGCTCCCCGATGGGGCGGAGCACAAAGCTCGCCCCGACGCCGATCTGGACGTCGCGCGTGGTCGAGACGACGCTGCCCGCCCCGTCGACGGTCAGGGACGGCGCCACGCCACGAGCGCCCGCCACGGTGACCCCGAAGTTCCCCCCATCGTCGTCGTCCGGGTTGGCTCGCGGGTCGAAGATAGTCGTCACCGAACGCCGCCACGAACGCGTCCACCGCGCCGGTCGGGTCCTCCTGCCGGATCGCGCCGCCCCCGGTGACCGAGACGGACGCGCCGTCGCCGATCAAGAGCCCGGTCGCGTGCGTGACCGAGGAGCCGAGATCCGCCACCGTCAGGCTCGACGTCCCGACCTCGGGGAACCTGGTCCCGACGCCGCTGCTGAGCTCGATCCGCGACGCGGTCAGAATCTCGCGGAACGCCTCGCGGATGAGGATGTCGGGCACCAGGTCGGCGGGGTCGACGACCTCGTCGAAATCCTCGCCCTCCATCTCGACCTCCTGGCGAAGCTCGTCGATGGCCGCCTGCAGGAGCGGCTCCACCCGCTCGGCCACGCGCGATGCGCTCTCGGCCCGCACGTCCATCTTGCCGCCGCCGGACACCGTCAAAGTGCCCTGACGGTCCGCGCCGCCGAACACGCGCACCGGCGCGCCCTCGATGTCGAGCAGCGTCCCCGAGCCCTCGATCAGGGCCGACGCGTCGCCGAACTCCCGCTCCTCGACCGAGCCGACGCCGCCGGGACCGATGAAGAGGCCCACGCCCTGCGGATCGGCGCGGCCCGAGGTGAGCGAGACGAACGCCTCGTCCTGCACCTCGAGCCGGCCGCGCGCCTGCACGCTGAACTGGCCGATGGACTCGAGCGAGGCCCCGTTGCCGCGCACGCGCAGGAGCGATCCCGCCTCCTCGCGTGCCCCGCGCACGCCGATGCTCTCGATCCCGGTCAGGGACGTTTCCGGCGGCGCGGCGTTGATCTCCAGCGCGCCGGACTGGCCGTCGATGCCGAGTCGAAGAAAGCGGTCGATCGTCACCGCGCTGGCGCCGGTGCCGTCCGGATCGATCACGATGTCGGCCGTCGCCGGGCCGAGCGCGGCCAGGAGGGCGAGCGCGGAGATGGCGCCGCCGGCGGCGGCGCGGAAATGTCTCGAATGCATGAAGGATCGTCCCTGTGTCCTGCCGCGTGGTCGCGACGATGATCGCGGCGGGCCGGATGTCCGAGGGCGTGCCACGTGACTACGCTAGGCCGAGGGTTGAGGCTTGTCCATGACCCTACGGCATTAAGATCGTGGTAACGCCGTTTCCCGGCGTCCCGCCCGGGCCCCGACCCGCGCGCCTGCCCGTCGCCCGGCCCGGGACGTTGATCGGGCGCCGCAACGACCCTAGTTTGACCCTATCCCGAGCCGGCCCCGCCCGGCGCGCCACCAAGGAGGACGATGTCCTGTCAGATGCCGCCACCGCGACCCGCCACGGGACCGCGCCAGAGGCCGCGCCCCGCGTGACCGGCGGCGCCCCCCGCCCGCAGCCGAGCGTGCCCGCGCTCCTGGCCGCGATCCTGGACAGCCTGGATACCGACAAGGCCGAGGAGGTCGTCACCATCGACCTCGCCGGCAAGTCCCAGATGGCCGACCACATGGTCGTCGCCTCCGGCCGGTCCTCGCGCCAGGTGCAGTCCATCGCCGAGAAGCTCACCGCCCGCCTCAAGGCCGATTTCGACCGGATCGCCAAGGTCGAGGGCAAGGGCACCGGCGACTGGGTCCTGATCGACACCGGCGACGTGATCGTCCACGTCTTCCGCCCAGAGGTCCGCGACTTCTACCAGATCGAGAAGATGTGGGGCGGCCCGGGCGCGCCCGGCGCCCCCGCCCCCGCCACGGACCACGCGGCGGCGGCCCGCCCGGAGCCGCAGGGCTGAGGCTCCACATCTGCGCCGTCGGCCGGCTCCGCGCGGGGCCGGAGCGCTCCCTCGTGGACGATTACGGCGCCCGCCTCGCCAAGGCCGGGCGTCCCCTCTCCCTCGGCCCGCTCGAGATCCGGGAGGTGGAGGCCCGCCGCGGCGGCGGCATGGCGGGAGAGGCCGCCCTCCTCGCCCGCGCCGTCCCGGACGGGGCCGTGACCATCGCCCTGGACGAGCGCGGCGCCGCCCTCGCCTCGCCGGACCTCGCCGCCCGCCTCGCCGCTTGGCGCGACGAGGGCCGCCGCGACGCGGCCTTCCTCGTCGGCGGCGCGGACGGGCTCGACCCGGCCCTGCGCGGCGGCGCCGACCTCGCGCTCTCCTTCGGCCCGATGGTCTGGCCCCACATGCTCGCGCGCGCCATGCTCGCCGAGCAGCTCTACCGCGCGGTCACGATCCTCGCCGGCGGCCCCTACCACCGCGCCTGAACCCCCCTCGGGACCCGCCCCGTCCGCCCCCCGCCGGGGGCGCCTGCCGGGGGCGGGGGTCCGGGGGGCGTCCCCCGGCCCGGCCGAGGGCGCCGCCCGCGGGCTGGCGCGCCCGCGCCCCCGCGCCTAGACCCGCGGGCGGCAAGCCGGAGGCCCGCGATGACCCGTCCCGTGATCCTGACCATCCTCGACGGCTGGGGCCTCTCGGACCGCACGGAGGGCAACGCCCCCCGCCTCGCGCGCACGCCGGTGATGGACCGCCTGATGGCGACCTGCCCGAACGCGACCCTGGTGACCCACGGCCCGGACGTCGGCCTGCCCACCGGGCAGATGGGCAATTCCGAGGTCGGGCACACCAACATCGGCGCCGGCCGCGTGGTGGCGATGGACCTCGGCCGCATCGACCTCGCCATCGAGGACGGCTCCTTCGCCGCCAACGCCGCCATCCGCGCCTTCGCGGCGCAGGTCATGCGGCAGGGCGGGGACGCGCACCTGATGGGCGTCGCCTCCGACGGCGGCGTGCACGGCCACCTGTCGCACCTCCTGGCGGCGGCGGGGATCCTCACCAAGGAGGGTCTGCGCGTCCACGTCCACGCCGTCACCGACGGGCGCGACGTCGGCCCGCGCAGCGCGCCCGCGTTCCTCGCCGCGCTGGAGGCCGGCCTCCCGGGCGGCGCCGCGATCGCCACCGTCACGGGCCGCTACTGGGCGATGGACCGCGACCACCGCTGGGACCGCGTCGAGCGCGCCTACCGCGCCGTCGCCGACGCCGACGGCGCGCCCTTCGCCGCGGCGGGCGAGGCCGTCGCCGCCGCCCACGCCGCCGGCATCACCGACGAGTTCGTCGAACCCGCCATCGTCGGCGACTATCCCGGCCTGTCCGAGGCGGACGGCCTCTTCTGCCTCAACTTCCGCGCCGACCGCGCGCGCGAGATCATGGCCGCGCTCGGCGATCCCGCCTTCGACGCGTTCCGCCGCGGCCGGGGGCCCGTCGCGCCCCTCATGGGCATGGCCGACTATTCCGAGGCCCACATGGCCTACATGACCGCGGCCTACCCCAAGTCCGCGATCGAGAACACGCTCGGCCACTGGACCGCCGCCCGCGGCCTGCGGCAGTTCCGCGTCGCCGAGACCGAGAAGTACCCCCACGTGACCTTCTTCCTCAACGGCGGCGTGGAGCCCCCCGAGGCGGGCGAGGACCGCGCCATGCCGCGCTCGCCGGACGTGGCCACCTACGACCTGCGCCCCGAGATGTCCTGCGCCGAGGTGACGGACCGCCTCGTCGAGGCGATCTCCGGTGCGGGCGGGGCGGGCTACGACCTCGTCGTGTGCAACTACGCCAACCCCGACATGGTCGGGCACACCGGCGACCTCGCCGCCGCCATCGCCGCCTGCGAGGCGGTGGATGCCGGGCTCGGCCGGGCGCTGGGGGCGATGGAGGCGGCCGGCGGCGCCATGCTGGTCTGCGCCGATCACGGGAATTGCGAGACGATGATCGCCGAGGATGGCGGGCCGCACACGGCGCACACCCTGAACCCGGTGCCGGTGATCCTGGCGGGCGGCCCCCCGGGGGCGACCCTGTCGGACGGGCGCCTGGCGGACCTCGCGCCCACGCTCCTGGCGCTCATGGGGCTGGACGCGCCGCCCGAGATGACCGGACGGAACCTCATGGCGCCGACGGCATCGTGATCCGCCCGCGGGCGGGGCGATGCGCGCCCCCGCTTCCAGCCCGGCGCGACGCGCGCTAGGTTCCGCCGCCGGGGCGCCGCATCGCCGCCCGACGACCGAAAGGCACGAGATGAGAAAATCCGCCATCGCCACAGCCCTGGGCATGATCGTGGGCGGCCTCCTGGCCGTGACGGTCGCAGGGCCCCTCGTCGCGCAGGACCGGCAGGGCGATGGCTCCATCTACGAGCGGATGGATCTCTTCTCGGACATCTTCGACCGCATCCGCGCCCAGTACGTCGAGGAGGTCGACGAGGGCGAGCTCATCGAGGCCGCCATCAACGGCATGCTCACCTCGCTCGACCCGCACTCCTCCTTCCTCTCCGAGGAGGACTTCGCCGACATGCGCGAGCAGACCCGCGGCGAGTTCGGCGGCCTGGGCATCGAGGTCACCCAGGAGGACGGCTTCGTGAAGGTCGTCTCCCCGATCGACGACACCCCCGCCTACAAGGCCGGGATGGAGGCGGGCGACTTCATCACCCATGTCGACGGGGAGAGCATCCTCGGCCTCGCCCTCGACGAGGCGGTGGACCTCATGCGCGGGCCGGTGGGCTCCGAGATCGTCATCACCGTCGTGCGCGAGGACGAGCCCGAGCCCTTCGACGTCTCGATCATCCGAGACGTGATCAAGCTCATCGCCGTGCGCAGCCAGACCGAGGGCGACACGATCGTCCTGCGCATCTCGACCTTCAACAACCAGACCTATCCGGGCCTGCGCGACGAGCTGACGACCCAGGTGGAGGCGCTCGGCGGGATGGGGAACGTCAACGGCTTCGTGCTCGACCTGCGCAACAATCCCGGCGGCCTCCTCGACCAGGCGGTGCGCGTCTCCGACGCCTTCCTCGAAGACGGGGAGATCGTCTCCCAGCGCGGCCGCACCGACGCCGAGACCCGCATCTACGACGCCGATCCCGGCGATCTGGCCGAGGGCAAGCCGATCGTGGTCCTGATCAACGGCGGCTCGGCCTCGGCCTCCGAGATCGTCGCCGGCGCCCTGCAGGACCAGAAGCGCGCCATCGTCATCGGCGAGACCTCCTTCGGCAAGGGCTCGGTCCAGACGGTGATGCCGCTGCGCGGGCGGTCGGCGATGCGTCTGACCACGGCGCGCTACTACACCCCGTCCGGCCGCTCGATCCAGGCCATCGGCGTGACGCCGGACATCATCGTGAGCCAACCCCGCCGCCAGCCCGAGGTCGAGGAGGACGAGGACACCACGGCCGCCACGCGCCGCCGCTCCGAGGCCGACTTGCGCGGCAGCCTCGCCAACGATTCCCTCTCCGAAGAGGAGATCGGCCTCATCGAGGAGGGCCGCGAGCGCGCGGAGGCCGCCCAGGCCCTGCGCGAGGAGGATTACCAGCTCGCCTACGCGATCGACATCCTCAAGGGCCTGGTCGCCCTTTCGGACTGACCGCGCGCTCCCGCCCGCCCTCGTCGCCTTGCGGCGCCTCGCGCGGTTGGGCCGGGCGCCTCGTCGCTGCGCGACGTCGGCGCGGCCGCTGCGCTGGCGGGGGGCGTCCTTGGGGCGGGAACGCCTTGGACGGAGGTGCGCCTCCGGCGGGGATACTTAGATCAAGATGAGGGAGCGGGTCCGAATTCTTCTCCTGCCCTTTCATCTTGACGGAAATATCCCGGGGAGCGGGAGGGGCAGCGCCCCTCGCAGGGCCGGGCGAGGGGGGCCTCGGCTCCCCGAGCCCGGCCCTTCCTCTTCAGATCAGACCATTGTCCGCGAAGAGCGCGCGCATGTCCGCGCGCGGCCGCGCGCCCAGATGGCCGATCACTTCCCCCGCCGCCACGCAGCCCATGCGCCCGCAGGCCTCCATATCCCGCCCCGTGGCGAGCCCGTAGAGGAACCCGGCCGCGAACTGATCCCCCGCCCCCGTCGCGTCGACCGGCGCCACGGCATGCGCCGCCACGTCCGTCCGCACGCCGGCGCGCAGGATGCTCACCCCCTCCTCGGAGCGGGTGCACACCACGAGCGCGCACTCCTCCTGCGCCGCCGAGAGGGCCGCCTCCAGCCCGTCCACCTCGTAGAGCGCCTGCCATTCGGCGCGGTTGCCGATCACGTAGTCGAGCCCGCGCACGAGCTGCCGGAAGTCCCCCCGGTGCCGCTCCACGCAGAACGGGTCCGACAGCGAGATCCCGGCGCGCCCCCCACCCTCCCGGCAGGCGGCCGCCGCGGCCTCGAACGCCGCCTTCCCGCCCGGCTTGTCGTAGAGATACCCCTCCAGCAGCAGGATCGACGCGCCCCGCATCAGCTCGAGGTCCACGTCCCCCGGTCCCAGATCGGCGCCTTCGCCGAGATAGGTGTTCATCGACCGCTCCCCGTCCGGCGTGACGAAGATCATCGACCGCGACGTCGGCAGCGACGCCCCCGCCACCGGCCCGTTCGGGAATGCCGTGCCCGCCTCGGCCAGCGCCGCCGCATAGCCCCGCCCGAGCCCGTCATCCGCCACCCGCCCCACGAAGGCCGTCGGCAGCCCCAGCGCCCCGATCCCCGCCAGCGTGTTGCCCACCGACCCGCCCGGCGCCTCCGTCCGCCGGTCCATCGCGCCGTAGAGCGCCTCGGCCCGGCTTCGCTCGACGAGCTGCATGATCCCGCGCTCGATCCCCATGTGATCGAGGAAGCTCTCCGTGCAGGGCGAGATCACGTCCACGATCGCGTTTCCGATCCCGACGATTGGGCCGTCCGTCATGCGGTCTTCTCCGGATAAGGGCACAGGTCCGCGATCGGGCAGGCCCCGCATCGCGGCTTTCGCGCCAGGCACACATATCGGCCGTGCAGGATCAACCAGTGATGCGAATGGCGCTGGAACTCCACCGGCACGTTGTCCTCGATCGCCCGCTCGACCGCGAGCACGTCCCGCCCCGGCGCGATCCGCGTCCGGTTCGCGACCCGGAACACATGCGTGTCCACCGCCTGCGCCGGATGCTCGAACCACATGTTGAGGACCACGTTCGCCGTCTTGCGGCCCACTCCCGGCAAGGCCTCCAGCGCGGCGCGCGAAGATGGCACCTCCCCGCCATGCTCCTCCACCAGGATGCGCGCCGCCCGGATCACGTTCGCCGCCTTGCCCCGGTAGAGCCCGATGGTGCGCACGTGCTCGCGCACCGCGTCCTCGCCCAGCGCGAGCATCCCCGCGGGCGTGTCCGCCGCCGCGAAGAGCCGCCGCGTCGCCAGGTTCACGCCCGCGTCGGTCGCCTGCGCCGAGAGCGCGACCGCCACCAGCAACGTGTAGGCGCTGTGATGCTCGAGCTCGCCCTTCGGCTCGGGCTCGATGTCGCGCAGCCGCTCGAACACGGCGCGGATCGCGGGGGCTGGCAAGGCCTTGGGCACGCCGCCCGTCATGCAACGTCCCGCCGCGCGGCGAAAGGCGCACGATGCGGGTCGCGGCCGGCCGCCCCGGGGCGTATCCCGGCCGCCATGGACCCAGACCCCCATTCCGGCGCCTATCATTACGGCGTCATGGCCCGCGCCATCGCCGAGATCGACGGCGCCGGCGGCACGCCCCTGCCCCTGGACGCGCTGGCCGCCCGCATGGGGATGTCGCCCGCGCATTTTCAGCGCGTGTTCACCCGCTGGGCCGGGGTCTCGCCCAAGCGGCTGCAGCAATACCTCACCCTCGGCCACGCCAAGTCCCTGCTGGACGAGCGCCTGACCACGCTCGCGGCGGCGGGCGGCGCCGGGCTCTCGGGCGGCGGCCGCCTCCACGACCTCTTCACGACCTGGGAAGGGATGAGCCCCGGCGAATGGGCCGGCGGCGGCGACGTGAGCGTGCGCTACGGCGTCCACGATTCGCCCTTCGGCGAGGGGCTCTGGTGCGTCACGCCCAGGGGCATCTGCGGCATCGCCTTCACCGCCGAGACGGGCCGTGAGGTCGCGCTCGCCGACATGGCCGCCCGCTGGCCCGCCGCCCGCATGATCGAGGATCCGGCCGCCACCGCCCCCCACGCCGCGGCCACGTTCGGCGGCGGCACCGGCGCCAACGGCCCGCGCCTGAGCGTCCCCGGCGCCCCGTTCCAGATCAAGGTCTGGGAAGCGCTCCTGCGCATCCCCTCCGGCCACGTCACCACCTATTCCGAGATCGCCGCCGCCATCGGCAACCCCCGCGCCGTGCGCGCCGTGGGCACCGCGGTGGGCCGCAACCCGGTGAGCTGGCTCATCCCCTGCCACCGGGCGCTGCGCAAGTCGGGCGCGCTCGGGGGCTATCACTGGGGCCTGCCGGTCAAGCGCGCGATGCTCGCCTGGGAGGGCGCGCGCGCCGACGCCGCGCCCGAGGCCGTCGCGCCGGGCCGACGCACCGCCTGACCGAACCGTCCCGCCGCACGGTTAGGCTCGTCGCCGATTGGCGCCGCGCGCGCGTTGGCCCTATGGAACGGAGGCCCGTCATCGCATGACGGGCCGCTTTCGTTGCAAACCCGCTCCGCAGCCGGCCATCAAGAGCCCATCGAGCGCCTTCAGGACACGCCCCACATGACCCGAACGACCAGACCCCTCGCCATCGCCGCACCCCTCGCCGCACTGCTCGCCCTGGGCGCCTGCGCGGTCGATCCGGCCGGCCCGCAGCGCAGCAGCGCGGCCGACCCCAACGCCAACGCCCGGCAGAGCGCCATCGCCGGCGGCCTCATCGGCGCCCTCGCCGGCGCCGCGGCGGACGACGACCGGCGCGTGCGCGGCGCGATCGTCGGCGGCGTGATCGGCGCGGGCGGCGGCGCGGCCATCGGCGCCCGCCTCGACCGGCAGGAGGCCGCGCTGCGCTCGCAGCTCAACTCCCGCGTCGGCATCGTGAACACGGGCAACGAGCTCATCGTCACGCTGCCGCAGGACATCCTGTTCGACACCGACAGCGCCGCCCTCACCGGCTCGCTGCGCTCGGACCTCCTGGCGCTGGCCTCCTCGCTCAACGACTTCCCGCAGAGCACCGTCGATATCATCGGCCATGCCGACAACACCGGCGACGCCGGCTACAACCAGGACCTCTCCACCCGCCGCGCGCAGTCGGTCGCCCGCGCGATCCAGAACGGCGGCGTCTCGGCCTCGCGCCTGCGCGCCTTCGGCCGCGGGGAGGACAACCCCATCGCCTCCAACCTCACTCCCGAGGGCCGCGCTCAGAACCGGCGCGTGGAGATCGTGATCCGGCCGACCGCCTGACCGGGGCGGGAGCACGCTCCCGTCCCCAGGCGCCGGCCGAACGCAGGTTCCGCGCGGCACGACCCCGGACGCACCCGGGTGCCGCGCGGAACGACCGCCCGCCGCGCCGCGCGGGGCACCGGCCGCATCCCGCAGCGCCGGCACGCACAGGCGACGGCCCGGGGCGCGGCGACGCCGCCTCCCGCGCCGCCCCTCCCCGCGCCACCGTCTCGAACGATCGCGAGCCAGGGCGGGCCGCCGCGAGGCGCCGCCACCCCCGGGCGCCGCTCCGAAGCACAATCGTGCATGACGGGATCGGGGCCGTCGGACCCGGCGCGTCTCCGCCCACATGCCTTGAAACACCCCGGCAAGCCCGGCACCCGCCTCGCTCCCGCGACCCGGTGGGCGCCCGCTCCGCGGATCGTCGGGGCCCCGCTGGGGCGGGCCCCTCAATGGAGCTTGGCGTCCACCGTCTCGATGGACCGGTCGATCAGCGCCCCGGCGGGGCCTTCGTCCATCCGCTCTGCCACGACGCGCGCGGCCGCGGCGGTCGCCACGTCCACGGCGCGGTCGCGCACGTCGCGGATGGCGGCGTCCCGCGCGCTGGCGATCTGTTCCTCGGCCCCGCGGATGCGCCGCTCCACGCTGGCGCGGAGGTCGACCTTGGCCTGATCGGCCCCCGCCTGCGCCTCCTCGCGCGCGTTGGAGACGATGCGCTCCGCCTGCTCGGCCGCCTCGCGCTGCTTGCGCTCGTAGGACGCGAGCACGCCCTGCGCCTCGTCGCGCAGGCGCCGCGCCTCGTCGAGGTCGGCCTGGATTCCCGCCCCGCGCTTGTCGAGCATCCCGCCCACGAGCTGGGGCACCTTGAAATAGGCCACCACCGCCAGGAAGATCACGAAGCCGATCAGGACGACGAAATCCGTGTTCCGCATCGAGAAGAAGCCGTACTCTTCCGCGGCCGCCGCTGGCCCCGCCGTCAGGGCCAGCGCCCCGGCGATCCGATACGCGCTCATGCCGCCATCCTCTCGTCCACGGCCGCGTCCACCGCCGCCTGGTCCGCCTCCACGCCCATCGCCTGCACCAGGGCCATGGCCGTCTCGCGCGCCACCTCGCGTGTGGAGGCCGCGGCCTCCTCGCGGATCGCGCCGATCTGCGCCTCGCCCTCGGCCGATTTCTCGGCGATGCGCGCGTCCGCCTCCGCGATCGCGGCGTCGAGGTCGGCCTGGATGTCCGCCTTGGCCTTGCCGGCGATGGCCTGCGCCTCGCCGCGCGCGTCCTTGAGCGCCTGCTCGTAGGCCGCCTCGGCCGCCTCGGCCTCGTGGCGCAGGTCCTCCGCGGCGGCGAGGTCGTTGGTGATCGTCCCCTGCCGCTCGGCCAGGACCGCCCCGATCCGCGGCAGCGCCACCCGGCTCAGGATCAGGTAGATCGCCCCCAGCGCCACGATCAGCCAGAAGATTCTGGTTCGGGAACCAGTCGAAGCAGAGCTGCGGCATCCCGAGCGCGCCGCCATAGGCGTCCACGCACGCGCCCGCCGGCGCCACCGGCGCCACGACCGCGCCGTCCGCCGGCACGGCCACGACGGTCGCCGCCCGCGCCGGCTGGACGAGCGCCGCCAGAGCCGCCGTCACGGCGAGTTGCGTTCTGCGGATCGGGCTGGCCATCGGCACCTCGGATTGGTCACGCCCCGGGGATCGCGCCCCCGGGGTCCGTCGGTCGGTCGAGCGGATCGCTCAGACCGCGAACATCAGCAGCAGCGCGACCAGGAACGCGAAGATCCCCAGCGCTTCGGCGAAGGCGATGCCGATGAACAGCGTCGCCGTCTGCCCCGGCGCGGCCGAGGGGTTGCGCAGCGCGCCGGCGAGGAAGTTGCCCGCCACGTTGCCCACGCCGATCGCGGCGAGGCCCATGCCGAGGGCCGCGAAACCGGCGCCGATATAGGCGCCCATGAGGATCAGTCCGGCTTCCATTAGGGTATCTCCTTGGGAGGGGTCGATTGGCCCGCGCCTAGTGGTGCGGATGGAGCGCGTCCTTGAGGTAGACGCAGGTGAGGATGGCGAACACGTAGGCCTGGATCGCAGAGACCAGCACCTCGAGCCCGTAGACCGCGACCACGCCGAGGATCGCCAGCGGCGAGACCGCCAGCACGGCGCCGAACGTGGCGAAGACCTTGATGACCGCGTGCCCCGCCGTCATGTTCCCCGCGAGCCGGATCGAATGGCTGACGGGCCGCACGAAATAGCTGATCACCTCGATGATCGCCAGGATCGGGCGCAGCCACAGCGGCGCCGCCGTGACCCAGAACATGCCCAGGAACGCGCCTCCGTGCTTAACGAGGCCGAGGATCGTGATGAAGAAGAACACCCCGAACGCCATGAACGCCGTCACCGCGATCTGCGCCGTGGGCGTGAACGCGGTCGGGATGAGGCCGAGGAAATTGCTGAACAGGATGAACAGGAACAGCGTGAAGATGTAGGGGAAGTAGCGTAGCCCCTCCTTGCCCGTCACGTCCTCGACCATCTTGTGCACGAACACGTAGGCCATCTCGGCGATGGATTGCGACCGGCCCGGCACGATCGCCCGCCCCCGCGTGCCCAGCACCATCAGGAGCGCGACCGCGCCCACCGCCATCGCCATCCAGAACGTCGCGTTGGTGATCGTGTACCAGTGGACCGGGTCGCCCGCCTCGCCGAAGAGGGGCTTCACGATGAACTGGTCCATCGGGTGGAAGGCCAGGCCCTCGCCCGCCTCTTCCTGCCCCGCCGT
Source organism: uncultured Alphaproteobacteria bacterium (assembly GCA_963833115.1). Classification (GTDB taxonomy): domain Bacteria; phylum Pseudomonadota; class Alphaproteobacteria; order Rhodobacterales; family Rhodobacteraceae; genus Hasllibacter. Next base: position 2,689,391 of record CAWHWS010000002.1, read on the forward strand.
CTCGACCAGGAGCGTGTCATCGGCCATGCGCGTCGTCTCCCGTCCCGGCGGCGCCGGTCTCCCCGCCGAGCTCCCTGGCGGTGCGGATCATCACGTTGACACCCGCCGCGAAGCCCAGCAATGCGAACAGGATCAAGAGGAACGGCCGCGTCCCGAGGAACGCGTCCAATCCCAGCCCGATCCCCACGCCGATCACGATCCCCGCGACCAGCTCGATGACCATGCGCCACGCCTGCTGCGCGCCGCTGTAATGCTCGTCCGCGCGTGGCGGCGGGGCGTGCCTCTCGCGCGCGGCGCGCAGCTTCTCGTCGAGATGCCGGAGCCGGTCGCGTTCGGTCATGTCCCGCCCTCCTCGGCGGCCTCCGGAAGGGGTATGGCCCGCGGCGCCCGCGGTCAAGCCGGGCTTCGGCCCCGTATCTTTCACATATCGCCAGCGGCTTGCGGCCTGGCGCCCCGCCCGCCGCGCGCCCGCGTCGCACCGCGCCGCGTTCAACCCAGCGGTTGAGCATCCCGCCCCGATCTTGCGCCCCCCGCCCCCGCGCGGCAGGAGGGTCCATGCCCCTCGCCCCCGGATCCCCGGATTTCGACGCGATCTTCGCCGCCCTCGCCGATCCCACGCGCCGGGCGATCCTCGTGATGCTGCTGGAGGACGACATGGCCGTCACGGACGTCGCCGCGCCGTTCGACATCTCGCTCGCCGCCATCTCCAAGCACCTGCGGTCGCTCGCGGCAGCCGGCCTCGTCGTGCAGGAGCGGCGCGGCCGCGTCACCTGGTGCGCGCTGGAGCCCGCGGGCCTGCGCGCGGCGGCTCTGTGGATGCGGGGGTTCGGCCTGCTCGATCCCGTCGACCTCGACGCGCTCGAGCGGTTCCTGGCGGCCGAGGGCCTCGCCCCGCCGGCGCCCTAGGGACGCGGCGAGGCCGAGAGTCGCGGCCTAGACGAGGCCGGCGAGGCTCAGGACGGCGATGACGACCACGATGAGGCCGATGATGTAGATGATGTTGCGCATGTGGCGCCTTCCTTTTGCCTAGATTGCCTCCTCAACCCCCCCCCCCGCGCCCGGTTCCACGGCGGCGCCCATCTCGCCCGCCGCCCGCGCCTGGAAGTCGCGCGCCTCCGCCTTGAGCGCGCTCAGGAACGCCTGCACCTTCGTCGTCCGGTGCAGGTCCACATGCGTCACCAGCCAGAGCGCGGGCATCCAGTCGTCCGCCGGCTCGAGCACCCGGCGCAGGCCCGGCCAGCTCGGCGCCTCCCAGCACGAGACGAACCCCAGCCCCGCGCCCGCCACGATCGCCTCGCGCATGATCCGCAGGTCCGTCGCGCGGAACACGACGCGCTCGGGCGGCACCCGCTCGCGCAGCCAGCGGGCGAAAGGCGCGCGGCTCTCGGCATCCTCCGGCCCGACGAAATCGTGCGACGGCAGGTCGTCCTCGACCCGCGGCACCCCGCGTGCCGCGAGGTAGTCCTCCGATCCGTAGAGGGCCATCGGCATCGGGATGAAGCGCTGCACCACGTTGTCCGGGTTCTCGGGCGGCGCGCCCGCCCGCACCGCCACGTGCGCCTCCCCGTATTCGAGACGCAGGATCCGGTCCCCCGTCACGTAGCGCACGATCAGGCCGGGATGCGCCGCGCGGAACCGCGCCAGCACCGGCACCAGGAGCGGCGAGACGGAGTGCAGCGAGGTCACCACGAGGTCGCCCGTCACCTCCTCCCCGCGTCCCTTGATGCGGCTGGCGAGCTGCTCGAACTGATCGTCCGTCGTGCGCGCCACCGTCAGGAGGTCGAGCCCCGCCTCCGTCGCGGTGTAGCCCCGCGCGTGCCGCTGGAAGAGCTTGACCCCCAGCCGCGCCTCGAGCGCGCCGACATGGCGGATCACGGTGGCGTGGTGCACGCCCAGGCTCTCGGCCGCGCCGGACACCGTGCCGGCGCGCGCCACGTGGTACGCGGTGCGGATCTCGTCCCAGGTCTCCACGGCCATCGCGGGGCCCTCCTCTCCGGCACACAACCGCGGCGGCGCGCCCTGCGCAACCGCGAACCGTCGGAGCGCCGAAACCGCCCGCCCTGCGCAACCGCGCACAGCCGCGTCCCGGCCCCGCGGGCCTGCCGCTCCTGGCCATGGGGCTGGGCGCGCGCGGGCTCGCGCGGCGCCGGCGGGCCTGACCCCGCCCCGGCGCCGCGTCACCGGCGCGCCGCCCGCCACCCGTCGGCGGCTTCCTGCCTACGGGTCGTCCCTGGCGGGGGGGATTTCGCACCGCGAAGTCCTGGACCCGCTACGAATGAGGAGTGCCAACCCCGCGTTCGAGGAGGTTCTCATGTCGCTGTCCGCCACCCTTTCACCGGCCGCCTCCCTCGCCCGGAGCGCCGCCTTCGCCACCTGCCTGTCGGCGCTCGCCACCGCGGCCCTCGCGGTCCCCCTCTCGCCCGGCGGCTTCGTGAGCCGGGACGACCTCGCCCCGGAGGCGGCGCGCGCGCAACCGGGGGACCCGGCCTTCTTCGGCACGTCCACCGTGCCCGCGTTCGCCAACGAGTCCCTGTCCGCGGACTTCCTCTTCGGCGGCGCGCTGATCTCCGACTACTTTACCATCACCGGCCAGCTCGTCTCCTTCATCAACCTGACCACGCCGCAGCGGACGGTCTTCGGCTACGAGTTCGGATTCATCACGGACGAGGGAACCGACGACTTCCCGGGCATCGCGTTTCCCTTCGAGGCGTTCTACGGCGGCGCCAGTGTCACCGGCTTCGCGGGATACGACGTCGAGGTCGCCGTGCAGGCCGTCGAATCGGACGACCCGCTGCCCGACGTGATCCGCAGCGACGACGGGGATACGATCACGTTCGACTTCCGGAGCGAGGGCCTGCCGAACGGGATCCCCGATGACGGCTTCACGCTCTCGACCAACATCGTGGGCGTGCCGATCTTCCTCGCCGTGAACGCCCCCGCCTTCCGCTTCGACGGGACCGGGACGATCGACCTGGCGGTGGACAGCACCCCCCTCACCGCGCTCGCCACCGGCCCGATCCTCTACGCGCCCGCCGGCGCTCCCGTCGCCCCCATCCCCCTCCCCGCCGGCCTGCCTCTGCTCGCGGCGGCCCTCGGGGCGCTCGGGCTCGCCCGCCGCCGGGCTTGACCCCCCGGGACCGGGGCGCGTAAGGCGCGCCGATCCCCGGAAGGCACCTCCTTCCGGTCCCCCGCCATGGGGGATCGCCCCCCGTCAGCGCGTCGCGCCCACGGGGGCGGTTGGCGTTGCGCGGTCCGCGCCCCTACCTGAAGGGCGCCCGGTACGAAGGAGACGGCCCATGTTCGAATCGCTCTCCGGCCGCCTCGGCGGGGTCCTCGACCGCCTCACCCGGCAGGGCGCCCTCTCCGAGGAGGACGTCCGCACCGCCCTCCGCGAGGTCCGCACCGCCCTCCTGGAGGCCGACGTCTCCCTGCCCGTCGCCCGCGACTTCGTCGCCGCCGTCCAGGCCAAGGCCACCGGCCAGTCCGTCACCAAGTCCGTCACGCCCGGCCAGCAGGTCGTCAAGATCGTCCACGACGAGCTCGTCCACGTCTTGACCGGAGACGCCGACCCCGGCGCCCTCAAGATCGACAACCCGCCCGCCCCCATCCTGATGGTCGGCCTCCAGGGCGGCGGCAAGACGACGACCACCGCCAAGATCGCCCGCCGCCTCCACGAGCGGGAGGGCAAGCGCGTCCTCATGGCCAGCCTCGACACCAACCGCCCCGCCGCGATGGAGCAGCTCGCCATCCTGGGGAGCCAGATCGGCGTCGACACCCTCCCGATCGTCCCCGGCGAGACGGCGGTGCAGATCGCCCGCCGCGCCAAGACCCAGGCGTCCCTCGGCGGCTACGACGTCTATTTCCTCGACACCGCCGGCCGCCTGCATATCGACGCCGAGCTCATCGCCCAGGCGGCCGAGGTCCGCGACATCGCCCGCCCGCGCGAGACGCTCCTCGTCGTCGACGGCCTCACCGGCCAGGACGCGGTCAACGTCGCCACCGAGTTCGACGACAAGATCGGCGTCACCGGCGTCGTCCTCACCCGGATGGACGGGGACGGCCGCGGCGGCGCCGCCCTGTCGATGCGCGCCGTCACCGGCAAGCCCATCCGCTTCGTCGGCACCGGCGAGAAGCTGGACGCGCTCGAGACCTTCGAGCCCGGCCGCGTCGCGGGCCGCATCCTCGGCATGGGCGACATCGTCTCCCTCGTGGAGCGCGCGCAGGAGACCATCGAGGCCGAGCAGGCCGAGCGCATGATGAAGCGCTTCCAGAAGGGTCAGTTCAACATGAACGACCTGCGCGCCCAGATCGAGCAGATGCAGAAGATGGGCGGCATGGAGGGCGTCATGGGCATGATGCCCGGCATGGCCAAGATGGCCGGCCAGGTGAAGGAGGCCGGCCTCGACGACCGCCTCCTGCGCCGCCAGATCGCCCTCATCGACTCCATGACCAAGCGCGAGCGCGCCCAGCCCGCGATCCTCCAGGCGAGCCGCAAGAAGCGCATCGCCAAGGGCGCGGGGCTGGAGGTCAACCAGCTCAACCAACTTCTCAAGATGCACCGGCAAATGTCGGACATGATGAAGAAAATGGGCAAGGGCGGCATGCTCAAGCAGGCGATGCGCGGCATGTTCGGCGGCGGCGGTCCCTCGGCGGCGGACATGCAGGCCGCGCAGGCCGCCATGGGCGGCGCCAAGGGCGCGCCGCAGCTCCCCGGCGGCGGCCTCCCCGGCGCGGGTCCGTTCGGCGGCGGCGGCCTGCAGCTCCCCCCGGGCCTCAGCGGCTTCGGCAAGAAGAAGTGACCCGAGCCGACATCACAGGCCGGGCGGCGCCTCCGCCCCACCGCCTCGAAGGGCCGGCGGCGGCGATCCCGACGCTCCGCACGGAGCGCCTGACCCTTCGCGCTCCCGTCCTGGCCGATTTCGAACCCTATGCCGCCTATTGGGCAAGCGACCGCTCGTGCTACATGGACGGTCCCAAGGACGAACGCTGGGCCTGGGGCAAGTTCTCCGCCCATGTCGGTCATTGGACGCTGCGCGGCTTCGGGTTCTGGGCCGTGCGCGATGCCGCCGGACCGGTCGGCATGTGCGGCGTTCACCGGCCGTCGACGATCCCGGACCCGGTCATCGGCTGGATACTCTACGGCGGGCGCGAGGGGCGCGGCTATGCGACCGAAGCCGCCCGCGCCGCCCTGCTCTGGTGGTTCGCCAGGGGCGAGCCGATCTGCACGGCATCCATCGAACGCGGCAACGCCGCCTCGCGCGCCGTCGCGCGCCGCCTCGGCGGGCGCGACACCGGCCGCGTGCCGGAGGGCGAGCCGGACACCCTGACCGCCTGGACCTTCGCGCCCGGGGACCTCCCGGCATGATCGCCCTCGACATCCCCACCCTGGAGACCCCCCGCCTGATCCTCCGCGCCCCCCGCGCCGAGGATCACGCCGCCTTCGCCGCGTTCTACGAGACGGACGCCGCGCGCTTCGTCGGCGGCCCGATGGCCCCCGCGCTCTCCTGGCGCTATCTCGCCGAGGTCGTCGGCCACTGGCACCTGCGCGGCTTCGGCCGCTGGATGGTGGAGCTCAAGGACGCGCCCGGCCGGCCGGTCGGCCTCGTCGGCCTGCACTTCCCCCTCGACTGGCCGGAGCCCGAGATCGGCTGGTTCGTCTGGGACGGCACCGGCCGGGGCTACGCCTCCGAGGCCGGCCGCGCCGCGCGCGCCCACGCCTACGACGTGCTGGGCTGGTCCACCGCCATCTCCCTCATCGCCCATGAGAACGACGCCTCCATCCGCGTGGCCCGCGCCCTCGGCGCCGCGCGGGAGGCCGATTTCGAGCACGAGCGCTTCGGCGCCATGATGGTCTGGCGCCATCCCGGCCCCGACTCCGACTCCGCCGGACCGGAGGGCGCGCCATGACCGGCCGGCCCTTCCGCGGCGCCCATTCGCCGGGGCCGAGGCCCCCCTTCGCGCCCGGCCGCCTGGGCGGGCCGCGCCCCTGCCCCGCGCTCGCCACCGACCGCCTCGCCATCGGCGCCCTGGCCCTCGAGGACTGGCCCGCCTACCGGGACTTCATGCTCGACGACGCGCGCACCGGCCATATCGGCGGGCCCTTCGACCTGCACGGCGCCTGGGGCTGGTTCTCCGCCGACGCGGGCACCTGGGCGATGACCGGCGCGGGCGGCGCCGCGATCCGCCTCGGCGGCGCCCTGATCGGCACGCTGAGCCTCAACGACCTGCCCGCCTTCGCCGAGCCCGAGCTCGGCTGGGCGCTCTTCGGCGGCCATGAGGGGCACGGCTACGCCGCCGAGGCCGCCGCCGCCTTCCTCGCCTGGATCCGCGCGGAGGTCCGCCCCCCCTCGCTCGTCTCCTATGTCGGCGCGGGCAACCTGCGCTCGGCCAACGTCGCGCGCCGCATCGGCGCCGCCCTCGACACCGCCGCCTGGACCCCCGCGCCCGGCGACGCCGCCTGGCGCCACAAGGTCTCGCCGCAGGGCGAGGGGCCCGCGGCATGAGCGCCCTGACCACCGAGCGCCTCGCGATGCGCCCGCCCGAGATGGACGATTTCGAGGGGTTCGCCGCCTTCATCGCCTCCGAGCGCTCGCGCTTCGTCGGCGGGCCGGGCCGGGACCGGGACGTCACCTGGCGCGCCTTCGCGCATCTCGCCGGCATGTGGCACCTGCGCGGCTACGGGCCCTTCGTCGTCCTCCTGGACGGGGCGGCGATCGGCATGGCCGGCCCCTGGCGCCCCGTCACCATCCCCGAGCCGGAGTTGAGCTACACCCTCTGGTCCGGCGCGCACGAGGGCCGCGGCCTGATGACCGAGGCGGCGGCCGCGGCCGTGCGCTGGTCCTGGGCGCGGGGGCTGCCGAGCCTCGTGAGCTACATCGACCCGGCCAACGCGCCCTCGATCGCGCTCGCCCGCCGCCTCGGCGCCGCGCTCGACCCCGCGGCCGAGCCGTCCGAGCCCGGCGTGCACGTCTACCGCCACCCCGCGCCCGCGGCCCGGACGGGCTCGGCCCGGACGGACCCGGCCCGAACGGACACGGCCCGGACGGACTCGGTCCGGGCGGAGGCGGCGCGTTGCGCCGCGGCCCGGTGATGCGCGTGGCCCATGCGCATGGGACGTGCATGCCGCGTGCATGCCCCGTGCATCCCTCCCGCACGCCCCGCCCGGAGGCCCCATGACCCAGGATCCGGACCGCGCCGCCGCCCTCCTCGCCGGCCACCGGGAGAGCATCGACCGGCTCGACGCGGTGCTCGTCTACACCCTCGCCGAGCGGTTCTCCCGCACGCAGGCGGTGGGCGCGCTCAAGGCCGAGCACGCCCTGCCGCCAAGCGATCCGGCCCGCGAGGCCGCGCAGATCGCGCGCCTCACCCAGCTCGCGGAGGAGGCCGGACTCGATCCCGCCTTCGCCAAGAAGTTCCTCGCCTTCGTGATCGAGGAAGTCATCCGCCACCATCGGCGACACCAGGAAACGTAAGGAAGACAACACCATGGCAATGAAGATCCGGCTCGCCCGCGGCGGCTCCAAGAAGCGCCCGTACTATCGCATCGTCGCCACCGACAGCCGCATGGCCCGCGACGGCCGCTTCATCGAGAAGCTCGGCACCTACTCGCCCCTCCTGCCCAAGGACAGCGAGGACCGCGTGAAGATGGACATGGAGCGCGTGCAGCACTGGCTCGACCGCGGCGCCCAGCCGACCGACCGCGTCGCCCGCTTCCTCGAGGCCGCCGGCCATTCCGAGAAGACCGAGCGCGCCAACATGCAGAAGGCCGAGCCCGGCAAGAAGGCCAAGGCCCGCGCCGAGGAGAAGGCCGCCAAGGCCGCCGCCGCCGCCGAGGCCGCCGCCGCCCCGGAGCCCGCCCCGGAGCCCGAGCCCGCCGCGTCCGAGGAGGAATAGGCCCCGCCATGCCGTCGCCCGAGGGCCATGTCACCGTCGCCGCCATCGCCGGGAGCTTCGGCGTGCGCGGCGAGGTGCGCCTGAAATCCTTCACCGCCGATCCCGGCGCGGTGGGGGGCTACGGCCCGGTCACCGCCGAGGACGGCCGCACCTTCGACCTCTCGGTGGGGCGCCCGGTGAAGGGCGGCTTCGCGGCGCGGCTCGGCGGCATCTCCACCAAGGAGGCGGCGGACGCCCTGCGCGGCGTGCGCCTGTCGGTGCCGCGCGGCCGCCTGCCGGCCCTGCCGGACGACGAGTACTACCATGCCGACCTGATCGGCCTGACGGTTGTGGACACCGGCGGCGCTGTCCTTGGCACGGTCAAGGCGGTGCTCGACCACGGCGCGGGCGACCTCCTCGAGCTCCATGTGCCGGGCGGCACGGCGCTCCTCCCGTTCACCGCCGCGGCGGTCCCGACCGTCGACCTCTCGGCGGGCCGGATCGTCGCCGACCCGCCCGAGGGAGTGTTCGACTGATGGACCTGATCATGCCCTACCTGCCGGCCATCGCGCTCGGCGTGCTGGCGCTCCTCGCGCTTCGGTTCCTCTTCGGCATCGCGAAGATCGCCGTCGCGCTCGCCCTGCTGGGCGCGGCGCTCTGGTACGTCTTCGGCGCCTGAGGGCGCCGGCCGGAACGGACTCCTCCGCGCGCCGTTTCCCCGGCGACTCAACCTGAAGAAAGCGCATGCCAAGCTCGAACTCATCCTCATCCTCCTCGCCGTCGCGGCCGTCGCGGCGCTGCTCGGCTTCGGGCGCCTCTCCGGCGCGGCCCTGACGGGGGCCAAGGTCCTGATCGGCATCGCGCTCGTCGTGTTCCTCCTGGTCGTGCTGGGCGTCATCGCGCTCGTCTGACCCCCGGCGCCCGGCCCGTCCGGGCGCCGCCCCCCCGCCCAGGCGCTTGCCGGGCGCCGCGCCGGGGCCTAGTCCCGCGCCATGCCGGCACCGACCCGATCCCACGGCCGCCTCGCCGTCGGTGCCAGCGCCGCGCCGCGCGAAGTCATGACCGCGCGCCCGCGCCTGGCCCGCGCCTGGACGGCGCGCGTGGTGACCCTGTTCCCTGACCTCTTCCCCGGCCCGCTCGGCGCCTCCCTCACCGGCCGCGCCCTCGAGGAGGGGCTGTGGCAGCTCGAGGCGGTCGACCTGCGCCGCCATGGTCTCGGCCGGCACCGCGCGGTGGACGACACGCCCGCGGGCGGCGGCGCCGGCATGGTCCTGCGCCCCGACGTGGTCGACGCGGCCCTCCGCGAGGCCGGGCGGGATCTCGACGCGCCGGTCCTCTACATGTCCCCGGCCGGGCGCCCGTGGACGCAGGGAGACGCCGCCGCGCTGGCCCGCGGGCCCGGCGCGGTGATCCTCTGCGGCCGGTTCGAGGGGGTGGACCAGCGCGTGCTGGACGCCCACGGCGCGCGCGAGGTCTGCGTGGGGGATTTCGTGATGACGGGCGGCGAGCTGCCCGCGATGGCCTTGATCGACGCGTCGGTTCGGCTTATCGGCGGCGTGCTGGGGAATCGGGCCAGCGTGGAGGAGGAGTCCTTCGCCGCCGGCCTGCTGGAGCACCCGCACTACACGAAGCCCGCCATCTGGGCGGACCGGCCCGTGCCGGAGGTCCTCACCTCCGGGGATCACGCGGCGGTCGCACGGTGGCGGCGCGAGGCGGCCGAGAGGCTGACGAAGGACCGACGACCCGACCTGTGGCGCGCGCACAAAGGTGCGGACCGCGACGAGGACCGCAGCTCTCGGGGCGCGCACAACAGCGGGCCCACCCGCGACACATAGGAGCAGCGCATGAACATCATCGCGCAGATCGAGGCCGAGCAGGTCGCCGCCCTCGGCAAGACGATCCCCGACTTCAAGCCCGGCGACACCGTCCGCGTCGGCTACAAGGTGACCGAGGGCACCCGCACCCGGGTCCAGAACTACGAGGGCGTGTGCATCGCGCGCAAGAACGGCGCCGGCATCGCGGGCTCGTTCACGGTCCGCAAGATCAGCTTCGGCGAGGGCGTCGAGCGGGTCTTCCCCCTGCACTCCACCAATATCGACGAGATCACGGTCGTGCGCCGCGGCCGCGTCCGGCGCTCCAAGCTCTACTACCTGCGCTCGCGCCGCGGGAAGTCGGCGCGCATCGCCGAGAAGACCAACTATCGGCCCCTGGCCGCCAAGACGGAGGCCTGAGCCATGCGCAAGGACACCCATCCCGACTACCACGTCATCGGCGTCAAGCTCGTGAACGGCGACGTGGTGCAGATGAAGAGCTGCGCCGGCTCCGAGGGCCACCAGATCGCGCTCGACATCGACCCCTCGGTGCACCCCGCCTGGACTGGCGGCAACACGCGCCTGATGGACACCGGCGGGCGCGTCTCGAAGTTCAAGAAGAAGTACGAGGGCCTCGGCTTCTAGGCCCCCTCGCCATCGCCGCACGGCCGCGCGCCGCTCCTTCGGGGGCGGCGTTCGCGTCTCAGCGCGCGAGCCGCAGCGAGGCCAGGCCCGAGACGAGGATCAGGGCCAGCCCCGCGAGCGTGATCGCGTCCGGCCAGTCGCCGAAGACCAGGCCGCCGGCGGCCGTGGCCGAGATGAGCTGCGTGTAGATCAGGGGCGCCACCACCGAGGCCGGGACGGTCCGGCTCACCCGCACCAGCACGTAGTTCCCCATCGCCGAGGACAGGGCGCTGATGGCGACGAGCGCCCAGAGCGCGGGCGGGAGCGTCGGCACCGCCGGCAGGGCGGTCGGCGTCAGGAGGAGCGCGCCGATCATGAGTTGGGACATCAGCAGCGCGCCCGAGCGGAAGGACGGGGAGAGCCAGCGCGTCGCCGCGAGGTAGCCGCCGTAGAGAGCGCCCGCCAGGATCGCGAAGGCGATGCTCGGCCCGACCTCCCCGCCCGGGCGCACGACGACGAGCACGCCCGCGAAGCCGCAGGCCAGCAGCGCCGCGCGCGCTAGGCTCCACCGCTCGCCCAGGAGCCAGACCGACAGCGCGTAGGACACCGCCGGGCCGACGAAGAAGGCCCCGAACACGGCGCCGATGGGCTCCGTGCGCAGGGCCGTGAGGATGCAGGCGATACCCCCCGCGATCAGGGCCGCCCGCAGGACGACGCGCCAGTCCGCCATCATCGCCCACTCGCCGCGCCGCACCCGCAGGACCGGCGCCAGGATCGCGGCCGCGATGGCGAAGCGGGACCAGGCGACGAAGAGCGGCGAGACGCCTCCCCCCGTCAGCCACTTGCCCGCCGTGTCGCCGACCACGACCAGGGAGACCGCCGCGAAGACGGCGAGGAACGTCGCCAGCATGCGCCCGCCCTAGGGCCCGGCGGCGCCCCGGGCAAGCGGCGCTTCCGCCCGGGCCCGCGCTCGCCTATGCGCGGCGGCGGAGGGGGACCGGCATGGCGCACGTGATCGTGGTGGGCAACGAGAAGGGCGGCTCGGGCAAGTCGACGACCGCGATGCACGTCGCGACCGCCCTGGCGTGGGCCGGCCGGCGCGTCGGCGCGCTCGACCTCGACCTGCGGCAGACCTCGCTCGCGCGCTATCTCGAGAACCGCGCCGCCTTCGCCGCCGCCTCGGGGATCGACCTGCCGATGCCGCGCTACCTGCCCCTGCCGGAGGGCGGCGACGAGGCCCGCCTGGGCGCCGCGCTGGATTGCCTCGAGGAGGGCAGCGACTTCGTGGTGATCGACTGCCCGGGCTCGCACACGCGCCTGAGCCAGGTCGCGCACATGGCGGCGGACACGCTCGTCACGCCGCTCAACGACAGCTTCGTGGATTTCGACCTCCTGGGGAAGATCGACGTGGAGGGGCGCGTGCTCGGCCCCTCGATCTACTCCGAGATGGTCTGGTCGGCGCGTCAGGCGCGCATGCGGGGCGGGCTGCGGCCCATCGACTGGATCGTGCTGCGCAACCGCTTGGGCTCGCAGGCGATGATCAACAAGCGGCGCGTGGGCGGCGCGCTCGAGGAGCTCTCCCGCCGGATCGGGTTCCGGGTGGCGCCGGGCTTCTCCGAGCGGGTGATCTTCCGCGAGCTCTTTCCCAGGGGGCTCACCCTTCTCGACCTGCGCGAGGCGGGCCTCGGCGGCGGGCTCAACATGTCGGGGGTGGCGGCGCGCCAGGAGCTGCGCGAGCTGATCGCGGCGCTCCGGCTGCCGGGCATGGACGGCGGGCCCTAGCGACGGGCCGCGGCGGTTCGGAGAGGATGGCGCACTGGGGAGGATTCGAACCCCCGACCCCCTGATTCGTAGTCAGGTACTCTATCCAACTGAGCTACCAGTGCGTGGCGGGGTCACTATCCGCCGCCCAGGGGGAGCGCAAGGCCCGCGGGCCCTACTCCGCCGCGGCGCGCAGCACGTCCGACTTGGGGATGCGCACGGCGAAGCGGGTGCCGTCCGCGCCGGTCTCCTGCAGGTCGAGCCGCCCGCCATGGCCGCGCGCCAGCTCGGCGGCGATCGCGAGGCCGAGGCCCGATCCGCCCTTGCGCACCCCGCCCCGGAAGGCGGTGAACAGGTTCTCGCGCGCGACCTTGGGCAGGCCGGGGCCGGTGTCGCTCACGAGGATGGTCCAGGCGGAATCGTCCTCGTGCGCGGCGATGGCGACCTCGCCGCCCCCGCCGCGCCGCCCGGTCAGGGCCTGGCGCGCGTTGCGCACGAGGTTGAGGAGGATGCGCGCGATCTGCTCGCGGTCGGCGCGCAGGACGAAGCCCGCGGGGATGTCCTCGCGGAACGCGATCGGCGCCTCCCCGGCGGCCAGGCGCTCGCCGTCGACGATGTCGGCGACCACGGGGGCCAGGGCGAAGCGCTCCAGGCGGGGGGGCGGCTCCTCGGCGCGGCCGAAGGCGAGCGTGCCCTCGCAGAGGTTCACCGCCCGCTCGATGGCGCCCAGGAGCTTGGGCGCGGCGCGCTGGATCATCGGGTCCCGCGACGTCTCGAGCCGGTCCGCGAAGAGCTGCGCCGTGGTCAGGATGTTGCGCAGGTCGTGGCTGACCTTGGCGACCGCGCCGCCGAGCTGCGCCAGCCGCTCGCGTTGCCGCAGCGCGCCGGTGATCTCGGTCTGCATCGCGGCGAGGGCCTCCTCGGCCTCGCGCAGCTCGCGCACGTCGGCGCTGGGCACGATCAGGGTGCGCATGTCCTCGGGCGCGGCGGCGTAGCGGGCCATGTGGTCGATCACGCCGCGGATCGGCTGCACCAGCACGCGGCGCACCGCGAGGAACAGAAGGAACGCCGTCACCACCGAGATCAGCGCCGAGAGCGCCAGGATGTTCAGCCCGTAGTCGACCATCGCGGCGCGCAGGGGGGCCGAGCGCATCGTGACCTCGATCTGCATGCCGGCCTCGCGCACCGGATCGCCGATCACCCGGATGATGCGCGGCTCGGTGTCCGCGAGGCCGGCGAGCGCGTCCCGGATCAGGGTGAACGGATCGGCCGCGCGCAGATCGTAGGTCGCGTCGATCGGCGCGGGGATCGGGGAGGACAGGACCAGCTCCCGCCGGTCCGCCCGCCGCAGGACGACGTTGAAGACGTCGACCGTCTCGAGGAGCTCGGCCTCCAGCTCCTCGGAGAGCATGTCGTCGGTCGCGAGCTCGGCCAGGGCCGCGATCTGCGCGCGCTCTAGTCGCGACAGGAGGTAGTCCTCCCGGAAGCGCGCGACGGAGGGCACGAAGATCAGGACCTCCGCCAGCATGACGAACGCCGCCGTCAGGATCAGGAACCGGCCGGAAAGGGTGTTGAGCATGTGCGGCCCTCGCGCGCCTCGGCATGGCGGCGCGTCGCCGGGCGGGACGCCCCGTCCCGGCGGCCCGATTCTGTCACGGCACGAGCCGCTGCACCAGCCGGACGGCGGCCTTGACCGCGCCGCTCTCGAACAGGCGGGGGGCGAAATGGGCGCCGGCGGCCCGTTTGGAGGCCTCGCCACGGGTCGGATAGGGCGCGACCATGCCCGCGACATGGCTCATCTTGAGCCCGGCGGAGATCGCGAGCGCCCAGAGGCCGATCATGTCCCCCGCCCCGGCGCCGACGATGGTGGCGCCGACCGGCCGGCCGCGCACGACGACGACTTTCACGAAACCCGCCGTCTCGCCCTCCGCGATGGCGCGGTCGTTCTCCTCGAGGGCGAAACGCGCGACCTGGGTGCGGCCGGGATGCTCCGCGCGGGCCTCCGCCTCGGTTCGGCCGACCTGCGCGACCTCGGGATCGGTATAGGTCGTCCAGGGGATGTGCGCGCGGGACGCCTTGGACGGCAGGGCGAAGAGGATCTGCCGGATCACGACGCCGGCATGGTAGCCCGCGACATGCGTGAACTGCAGCCGGCCGGCCACGTCGCCCACCGCGTAGACCCGGCGGTTGGATACCGAGCGCAGGCCGTCGCCGACCGTGATGCCGCGCTCGGTGTGGTCCACCTCCCCCCGGTCGAGCCCGAGGTCGCGCACGTTCGCGCGCCGCCCGGCCGCGAGCAGGAGGTGCGTGCCTTCGATGCGGCGTCCGTCATCGGCGCGAAGGACGATGGCGCCGGCCGCGCCCGAGGCCGAGGCGACGCGCGCGCCCTCCTCGATCCGCACGCCCTCGGCGCGCAGGCGGGCGATGGCGACGGCCGCGGCCTCGGGGTCGTCCTTGGCCAGGGCGGGGCCGTCCGAGAGGACCGTGACCTCGCTGCCGAGGCGTCGGTGGGCCTGCGCCATCTCCATCCCGATCGGCCCGCCGCCGACGATCAGGAGGTGGCCGGGCCGTTCGCGCAAATCCCACAGCGTCTCGTTCGTGAGGAAGGGCACGCCGTCCAGCCCGTCGATCGGCGGCACGAAGGGGGAGGAGCCGGTCGCGATCACGATCCGGCGGGCGATGATCTCGGCCTCCCCGGCGCGCAGCGTGGTGGGCGAGACGAAACGCGCGCGCGACCGGATCACCGTGACGCCCAGGCCCTCGAACCGCTCCTGGCTGTCGACCGGCGCGATGGCCTGGGTGGCGCGGGCGACATGCGCCATCGCTTCGGCGTAGTCGACCTGCGGCGCCACGGGGCGCACGCCGTAGGGCGCCCCGGTCGTCATGGCGTGCGCATGCTTGGCGGCGGCGAGCAGGGCCTTGGACGGCACGCAGCCGTAGTTGAGGCAGTCGCCCCCCATCAGGTGGTCCTCGAAGAGGACGACGCGCGCGCCCATCTGCGCCGCCCCCGCCGCGACCGAGAGGCCGCCCGATCCGCCGCCGATCACCGCGACGTCCGCCTCGATCCGGCGTGCGGGGGCGCCGGCCCCGGGCCGCATCGTCGTTCCATCGGGCATGGCTCAGGGTCCTTCTCGGCCGCGCACGGCCTTGATCGCGATGGGCAGGGCCGCCAGCAGGCAGAGCCCCAGGATGGGCAGCAGGACGTGGGGCTCGAACACGATGCCGAGGTCGGGCGTCTCGCCGGCGGCGAAGACCGCGCCGAGCCCCGCGCCGACCGAGGTGTAGACCACCGCGCCGGGGATGATGCCGAGGAAGGTCGTGACGACGAAGCGCGGCAGCGGGACCCCGACGAGCGCGGGGAGGATGTTCGCCGCGAAGAACGGGACCGCCGGGACCAGGCGGATGAGCAACAGCATCGACCACTGATTCTCGTCGATCCCGTCCTTGATCCGGCGGACGAGGCCGTCGCCCGCGTCCATGCGCGCCGCGAGCCGCTCGCCCAGGCCCCAGCGCGCGGCCGAGAAGATCGCCGCCGCGCCGATGGTCGCGCCGAGCACGTTGTAGAGCGCGCCGGGGAAGGTGGCGAAGAGGAAGCCCCCCGTGAGCGTCATGATGGTCGCCCCCGGCAGCGAGAAGGCGACCACCGCGACATAGGCCGCGACGAACGCGCCCGCGGCGAGGGGGTAGTTCGCGTCGCGGTAGGCGATGAGGGCCTCGCGGTTCGCCGCCAGGGTCTCGAACGTCAGATGATCGCGCAGGAGCCAGCCGCCGGCGAGCGCGGCGAGCGCCACGAGCGCGAGGGGCAGCCGGCGCAGGAGGGCGCGCCGGGCGCCGCCGTCCGGGGTGTCGGCATCGGTCATGGTCGGCCCTTCGGCATGGTCGGCGAGAAGGACAGGATGGGGCGCGCCGGCGGTGCGCGACAGGGGGTGTAACGCGCGCTTGAGGACGCGGGGGGCGCGCGCGCTCGTCCGCAGGCGCCCGAAAGGGGCCGGGCGCGCGTTGACAGGAGCGGCCCCGATGCGTATCGGGCGGCCTTCGACATCACGGCGGGCGTGATCCTCGGGCGTGCCCGGAGATATCCGCCCGAACGCGGCCGGGCCTCCCGGCGACAGACCCGGAGAGATGCCATGAAGCGCACGTTCCAGCCCTCGAACCTCGTCCGCAAGCGGCGCCACGGCTTCCGCGCCCGCATGGCGACCAAGGCGGGCCGCAAGATCCTCAACGCCCGGCGCGCCCGCGGCCGCAAGTCGATCTGCGCCTGATCCCCGGACCTCCGGGCCGCGGTCCGGCGGCGCGGGCCCCGTCTTGGACGTCATGACCCGGCGCGCCGACTTCCTGGCGGCCGCGAGGGCACGCCGGGCCTCCGCGCCGGGCCTGAACCTCCAGGCGCGCGCGCGGGGCGATGACGGGCCGCCGCGGGTCGGGTTCACCTGCTCCAAGAAGGTCGGAGGCGCGGTCGCGCGCAACCGCGCCAAGCGCCGCCTGCGCGAGGCCGCGCGCCTCGCGCTCGCCCCGCTCGCCCGGCCCGGCTGGGACTACGTCCTCGTCGGCCGGCGAGACGCCACCGCCGAGCGCCCCTGGGATGCGCTCCTGGACGACACCCGCCGCGCGGCGGCGCGCGCGCACGGGTGAGCCCGCTCGCGCGCCTCCTCCGCGCGCCGGTGCACTTCTACCGCGCGACCTTCTCGCCCATCGTGGGCCATTCCTGCCGCTTTCAGCCGACCTGCTCCGCCTACGCGCTCGAGGCGCTGGCGGCCCATGGCGGTCTGCGCGGCGGCTGGCTCGCGCTGCGCCGCATCGCGCGCTGCCACCCGTTCGCCGGGGCCGGCTACGACCCCGTGCCCGAACCGCGGCGGGGGCGCGACGCCCGGCGCCCTTGACCTCGCGCCGGTGCGCCTGTTGAACCCGCCGGACCCCTAACATCGGTGGCCGCCCGTCATGGACGACAACAACAAGAACCTGATCCTCGCCACGGCCCTCAGCTTCCTGGTGATCCTGGTCTGGTTCCTGATCTTCCCGCCCGAGGAGCAGGCCCCGATCGGCTCCGACCTGCCGGTGGCGCAGGCGCCGCTCCCGGCCGACGGCGTCGCGCCCGTGCCGCCGGCGATCCCGGGCGGGCCCGCCGCGCCCGGCGCCCTGCCCGGCGCGGACGCCGCCCCCGCCCCCGAGGCGCCCCGCGTCGCGATCGAGACGCCTGAGCTCCTGGGCTCGATCAACCTCGCCGGCGGGCGGATCGACGACCTCAAGCTCCGCGAGTATCGCCAGACGCTCGACGAAGGGTCCGACATCGTGCGGCTGCTGACCCCGGTCGGGGGGCTCGGCGCCTACTACGCCCTCTTCGGCTGGGCACCGAGCGGCGATCTGGACTTCGACGCGGTCCCCGGCCCCGCCACCCCCTGGGCGGTCGAGAGCGGCGAGGTCCTGGCCCCGGGCGCCCCCGTGACCCTGGTCTGGGACAACGGCGCCGGCCTCACGTTCCGGCGCGAGATGGCGGTGGACGAGGATTTCATGTTCACCATCCGGCAATCGGTCGAGAACGCGACCGACGCGGCGGTGCGGATGGCGCCCTACGGCCTCCTCGCGCGGCACGGCGAGCCGGATTCGCGCAACTTCTTCATCCTCCACGAGGGCGTCGTCCGCATGACGGACGGCGAGCTGGAGGAGATGTCCTATGACGACATGCCCGACCTGGAGCCGGACGCCCGCGAGGGCGGGCTGACCAGCAACCTCGCGGTGACGGCCGAGGGGTGGATCGGGTTCACCGACCACTATTGGATGACCACCCTCATCCCCGAGGCCGGCACGCCGTTCGCGTCCGTGGCCAAATACGTGCCCGGGCGCGACGTCTACCAGACCGAGGCGCGCCTGCCGACGATCGACGTCGCCCCCGGGGCGACGACCACCTCCACCCAGCGCATGTTCGCGGGCGCCAAGGAGTGGGAGGCGATCCGCAACTACGAGCGCGCCGGCATCGCGGGCTTCCTCGACAGCATCGACTGGGGCTGGTTCTTCTTCCTGACCAAGCCGATCTTCGCCGTCCTGCACTGGCTCAACGCGCAGATCGGGAACATGGGCGTCGCGATCATCACCCTGACGCTGCTGATCAAGGCGGTGCTGCTGCCGCTGGCCTACAAGTCCTACGTCTCCATGGCGAAGATGAAGGAGCTCCAGCCGGAGATGGAGAAGATCAAGGAGCGCGCCGGGGACGACCGGCAGAAGCTCCAGCAGGAGATGATGAAGATGTACAAGGAGAAGAAGGTGAACCCGGCGTCCGGGTGCCTTCCGCTCCTCCTCCAGATCCCGATCTTCTTCTCGCTCTACAAGGTGATCTTCGTCACCATCGAGCTCCGCCACGCGCCGTTCTTCGGGCCGTTCCAGGACCTCTCGGCGCCGGACCCGACCTCGATCTTCAACGTCTACGGCCTCCTGCCCTACGCGGCGCCGGAGCCGGGGAGCATCCTGGCGCTGGTCTTCATCGGCATCCTGCCGCTCCTCCTGGGCGTGTCGATGTGGCTGCAGCAGAAGCTCAACCCCGCGCCCCAGGACCCGACGCAGGCGATGATCTTCGCCTGGATGCCGTGGGTGTTCATGTTCATGCTCGGCAGCTTCGCGTCGGGGCTCGTGGTGTACTGGATCGCCAACAACACGATCACCTTCGCGCAGCAGTTCGCGATCATGAAGAGCCAGGGGATGACGCCGGACCTGTTCGGCAACATCAAGTCGTCCTTCAAGAAAGCGCCGGCGGCGGCCAAGCCCGCGAACGACGCGAAGGCGCCCAAGGGCAAGGAGTGATCCTCGCGGCGATCCACCGCCACCCGATCAAGGCGTTCGGGCACGAGGCGGTGGCGCGGGCGGCGCTGTCGCCCGGCGAGGCCCTTCCCTGGGACCGGCGCTGGGCGGCCCCGCACGCGCGCGCGCGGATCGACGGGCCCGGCTGGGCGTCCTGCACCAACTTCGCGCGCGGCGCGTCCTCGCCGTCTTTGATGGCCGTCACCGCGGAGGTGGACGAGGCGGCCGGGCACGTCACCCTGCGCCATCCGGACCGGCCGGACCTGACGATCGACCCGGACGCGGACGGCGAGGCCTTCGCCGCCTGGGCCGCGCCGCTGGTGGCCGAGGGGCGCCCGGCGCCCACCGGCCTGCGCCGCGCGGAGGGCCAGGCCCTGACCGACGCGGACCGGCCGTGGCTGTCGCTGCACGCCGACGCTTCCTTGCGCGCCCTGTCCGAGCGCGCGGGCCGGCTCCTCTCGCGCCACCGCTTCCGCGGCAACCTCTGGATCGAGGGCGCCGAGCCATGGGCCGAGGCCGGCTGGATCGGCCGCACGCTGCGCGTGGGCAGCGCCGTCCTGCGGGTGGTCGAGCCGATCCGGCGCTGCCGCGCCACCGAGGCGGACCCGGAGACCGGGCGCCGCGACGCGGACACGTTGGGCGCCATGACCGCCCTCCTCGGCGACACGACCTTCGGCGTCTACGCCGAGGTGGTGGACGGCGGCGAGGTCGCCCGCGGCGATGCCGTGGCCGTCGCGTGATCCTGCCCTTCCCGGTCGCGGAGGACCCGTCCGCCGAGGACGCCGAGGCCGCGCGCCGCCTGCTCACCGGGGAGATCAACTTCCTCAAGGGGGTCGTCGCGATGGACGGCCTGCCCCCGGACGACCGGACCGAGGTCTGCTTCGCCGGGCGCTCCAACGTCGGCAAGTCCACCTTGATAAACGCCCTGACCGGTCGGCGGGCGCTCGCGCGCGCGTCCAACACGCCGGGCCGAACGCAGGAGATCAACTTCTTCACCGTCGGGGCGAGCCATTATGTCGTGGACCTTCCCGGCTACGGCTTCGCCAACGCCCCCAAGCCGGTGGTCGAGAAATGGCAGCGCCTGCTGAAGGCCTATCTCCGAGGGCGGGCCTCCCTGCGCCGGGCCTTCGTCTTGATCGACGCGCGTCACGGCGCCAAGCCGGTCGACGAGGAGATCATGGCGCTCCTCGACACCGCGGCGGTGCCGTTCATGGCGGTGCTTACGAAGGCGGACAAGCTGCGCCCCGACGAGCGGGAGAAGAACCTCGATCAGGTCCGCGAGACGCTGCGCCGCCACCCGGCCGCCTATCCCGATATGCTGCTCACCAGCTCGGAGACCGGGCTCGGCATCCCCGCCCTGCGCCACGAGATCGCCACCCTCGCATGACGTCAGCCCGGGCCGCGGGCGCATGCCCCTCCCCCTCGGGGGAGGGGTCGGGGTGGGGCCCGGTCACACGTGCTGCCCGCCGTTCACCTCGATCTCGGTGCCGCTGACGTAGCTCGAGGCCTCCGAGCAGAGGAAGTGGATCACCTCCGCGACCTCGTTCGGCTGGCCGAGCCGGCGCAGCGGCAGCGTCTCGACGATGCGGTCGGTGCCAGGCGAGAGGATCGACGTCTCGACCTCGCCCGGCGCGATGGCGTTCACCCGGACCCCCAGGGGCCCGAAGTCATGCGCCATCTCGCGCGTCAGGGCCTTCAGCGCGGCCTTCGAGGTCGCGTAGGCGGCGCCGGCGAACGGGTGGACCTGATTGCCGGCGATGGAGGTCACGTTGACGATCGCGCCGCGCGCCGCGACCAGCTCGGTCTTCAGCCCCCGCGCCAGCACGACCGGCGCGAAGAAGTTCACGTGGAAGACGCGGCCCCAGGTCCGCAGGTCGGTGGTCAGCGTGTCGAGCCGCTCGCCGGTCTCGCCCTTGGGGGAGATGCCGGCGTTGTTCACCAGCGCGTGGAGCTTGCCGCCGGCCTTCTCGCGGATCTCGCCGATGGCGCGGATCGTGTCCTCGGGGCTGCCGAGGTCGATCTCGATATGGTTGTCGGCCCCGCCGGGCCAGGGGCAGCGCGCGTCGAACGGCTGGCGCGAGCAGGTCAGGACCCGCCAGCCATGTGCCGAGAACGCCTTGACCGTCGCGTGACCGATCCCCCGGCTCGCACCGGTCAGAAGCATCACCTTGCCGTCGCCAGCCAGTGCCATGGAGCCGCTCCGCCGGTTGTGAGGGGTGCGCCCCACCCGTAGAGGGGGCGCGGGGGAATGACCATGAAGCAGCGGGACGACATGCAGCGCCAGGACTGGATCGCGACCGCGGGCACGCTCTCGCGCGCCCTGCCCTATCTCCAACGCTATGACGGCGCCACGGTGGTCATCAAGCTGGGCGGGCACGCGATGGGCTCGGACGAGGCCATGGACGGCTTCGCCCGCGACGTGACCCTCATGCGGCAGGTCGGGATCAAGCCCGTGATCGTCCATGGCGGCGGGCCGATGATCGACGGGATGCTCGCCCGCCTGGGCATCGAGACACGCTTCGAGAAGGGCAAGCGCGTCACCGACGCCGCCACGGTCGAGGTGGTCGAGATGGTGCTCGGCGGCCGGATCAACGCGCGCATCGTCCAGGCCATCGGCCGGCAGGGCGGGCGCGCCGTGGGCCTGACGGGCAAGGATTCCGGCCTGATGACCTGCGAGCCCGCGGACCCGGCCCTCGGCTTCGTCGGCGCGCCGGTGGAGGTCGACACCCGCATCCTGCGCACCTTGGCCGATGGCGAGGCGATCCCCGTGATCGCCCCCATCGGCGCGGGGCGGGGCGGCGAGACCTACAACGTCAACGGCGACACCGCGGCCGGCGCGATCGCCGGTGCGCTGCGGGCGGACCGCCTGCTCCTCCTGACGGACGTGGCGGGCGTGAAGGACGCGGGGGGCCAGGTCGTCACCCAGATGACGCCGAGCCAAGTGCGCGAGATGATCGCGGCGGGCACGATCGCCGGCGGCATGATCCCCAAGACCGAGACCGCCCTCGCCGCGATCGAGGCCGGGGTGCGCGCGGTCGTCATCCTCGACGGTCGGGCGCCGAACGCGTGCCTCCTGGAGCTGTTCACCGATCACGGGGCCGGGAGCCTGATCCGCGCATGACCTATGACGAGTTCGAGCGCCGCGCCCACGAGGCGGGGCTCATCCTGCTCGGGGGCTTCCACCCTCGGCCGGACTTCGAGCCGGGGACGGTGCCCGAGGGGACCGGCACGATCCTGATGCTCGGGCCGGACGAGCCGGCCTTCTGGGACATCTTCACCATGGGCACCGAGCATGCCGATGGCGACCCCGACCCGCTCAACCGATGGTCGGAGCGGGTCCTCGGGCAGATGGCGGAGCTCGTCGGCGGCACCGCGCTCTACCCGTTCGGCGGCCCGCCCTGGGCGCCGTTCATGCGCTTCGCGGCGGCATCGTCGAACCTCCACGTCTCGCCCGTGGGGCTGACCGTGCACCACGAGGCCGGGCTCTGGGCCTCCTTTCGCGGGGCGATCGCGGTGCCCATGCATGTCGACCTGCCGGAGGGCGCGCCCTCGCCCTGCGAGAGCTGCGCGGGCCAGCCCTGCCGGACCGCCTGTCCGGTCGACGCGCTGACGCCGGCGGGATACGACGTGCCGGCCTGTCAGGCCTATGTTTGCTCGCCGGAGGGCGTCGACTGCCGCACTCGCGGCTGCGCCGTGCGGCGGGCCTGTCCCGTCTCGGCCCGCTGGGGGCGGACCGACGCCCAGGCGGCCTTCCACATGGAGGCGTTCCTGCGCTGAGCGGCCGGGCGGCGCGATACCGGCCATGGAGCCGCCCGAGGCACTGGGCGGCGGCCCGCGGGACGTATATGCCTAAGGACAGTGGGGCCGACCCAGGTCCCGATGAGCACGTCCGCGCCACCCGGGAGGTCACCGATCGCCAACCTGACCCTGATCCTCGTGCGGCACGGCAAGTCCGACCATCCGATGGGGACGTCCGATCATGATCGGCCCTTGACCGAGAAGGGGCGCGCCGAGGCCGCCGCCATCGGGCGGTGGCTGGCCTCGGCCGGCGCCGAGCCCGAGGCCGTGCTCGTCTCCTCGGCCGCCCGGACGCGGCAGACCTGGGATGCCCTGTCGCTCGCCGCCGACTGGCCGATCGACGCCGCCGCCTCGCGCAATCTCTACAACGCCGCCGTGCCGGCCATCCGGGAGGCGGTGGCCGTGGCGGCGGGGGCTTGCGTCCTCGTCGTCGGGCACAACCCGGGGATCGGCGAGGCCGCCGCCGCCCTCGCGCGGACCGTGCCCACCCATGCCCGATTCTACGACTACCCCACGGGGGCCGCCACGATCCTGCGGTTCCGCGCCCGCGACTGGGCGGCGGCCATGCGCGCCCATGCCGACGTGGCGGGCTTCGCGGTGCCGGGGGATCTCGCGGGGGTCTAGTGCCCCAGGATCTGCGAGAGGAACAGCTTGGTCCGGTCACTCTGCGGATTGGAGAAGAACGCCTCCGGCTCGTCCTGCTCGACGATCTGGCCGGCATCCATGAAGATGACGCGGTTCGCGACCTTGCGCGCGAAGCCCATCTCGTGCGTCACGCAGATCATCGTCATCCCCTCCTCGGCGAGCTCGATCATGGTGTCGAGCACCTCGGCGATCATCTCGGGGTCGAGGGCCGATGTCGGCTCGTCGAAGAGCATGATGCGCGGCTTCATGCACAGGCTGCGCGCGATGGCCACGCGCTGCTGCTGCCCGCCCGAGAGCTGGCCGGGATACTTGTCGGCCTGCTCGGGGATCTTGACCTTGGCGAGGAAGTGCATCGCCGTCTCCTCGGCCTCGCGCTTGGGCGTCTTGCGGACCCAGATCGGCGCGAGGGTGCAGTTCTCCAGGATGGTGAGGTGCGGGAAGAGGTTGAAGTGCTGGAAGCACATCCCGACCTCGGAGCGGATCTTGTCGATGTTCTTGATGTCCGAGGAGAGGACGGTGCCGTCCACCTCGATGCGCCCGGCCTGATGCTCCTCGAGCGCGTTGATGCAGCGGATCAGGGTCGACTTGCCCGAGCCGGAGGGCCCGCAGACCACGATCCGCTCGCCGCGCTGCACGGTGAGGTCGATGTCGCGCAGCACGTGGAACGTGCCGTACCATTTGTTCATGTCCTCGATCCGGATCGCGACCTCGTCGCTGACGCGCATGGCGGAGGGGGCGGGCATCGTGTCGGTCATGGTCATGGCGGGGTCCCTCACCGGTGGTCCGTGGCGAGCCTGCGCTCGAGATGCTGCGAGTATTGCGAGATGGCGTAGCAGACGACGAAGAAGAGCACCGCCGCGAAGCCGAAGAGCTCCCAATAGACGCCGTTCCAGTCCTGGCTCGCCAGGATCGGGCCCCGGATCATGCCCACGAGGTCGAACATGGAGATGACGCTGACGAGCGTGGTGTCCTTGAAGAGCCCGATGGCGACGTTGACGATGCCTGGGATCGAGATCTTCAGGGCCTGCGGCATGATGATCAGGCGCGTCGCCTGCCAGTAGTCGAGGCCGAGGCTGTCGGCGGCCTCGTACTGCCCGGTGGGCAGGGCCGCGAGCCCGCCGCGGATCACCTCCGCGATATAGGCGGCGGCGAAGAGCGTGATCATGATGATGACGCGGATGATCAGGTCGAAGTTCGCGTTGGGCGGCAGGAAGTAGGCCAGGACCACGTTCGCGACGAAGAGGAGCGTGATCAGCGGCACGCCGCGGATGAACTCGATGAAGGCCACGCAGATGAACTTGATGATCGGCAGGCTCGACTGGCGGCCGAGCGCCAGGACGATCCCGAGCGGCAGGGAGAGCGACACGCAGGTCACGCCGAGGATGAAGTTCAGCATGAACCCCCCGATCTCCCGGCTCGCCACCGGCGCGAGGGCGAGCGGCCCCCCGTCCTCCGGCAGGATCAGGCCGAGGAGCGCGATCACCGCCACCGCCGCGACGATGCCGGCGAGGAGGCCGAGGACGAAGCTCCGGTCCACGATGGCGCGATAGGCGTAGTATCCGACGACGAAGGCCGCGAGCACGCCGAGCGGCGACAGGATCGAGCCGCCCCAGATCAGCCAGTACGCCAGGAACGGGAACAGCCCCGTGAACCACAGCATGGCCCGCGGCAGGGCCGGGAAGAGCACCGGCGCCGCGGCGACGAAGACAAGCACGAAGGCGAGGATCGGGCGCCAGTACTGGTCCTGCGGATAGCGGCCGAACAGGAGCTGATGCCAGCGCTCGGAGATGACGGCGAAGCAGCCGCCCGTCGCGCCCTCCAGGATCTCGCGGCAGTCGCGGATGCTCGAGGCGTCCCAGATGCCGTTGAGCAGCCAGGGCAGGATCGCGCGCAGCAGGAAATAGATCGCGAGGAGGCCGAGCACCGTCATGACGGTGTTCGCCCAGCCCTTAAAGAGGTTGTCACGTATCCACCGGACGGCCCCGGCCTCCAGGGCGGGCGGCGGCGCTGGCGGGATCTCGGTGCGCCGGACGAAGCCGACGGATTGCGCGTGCGTGTCGCTCACGTCATCGCTCCTTCAGCTTCACGGCGTTGTTGTAGACGTTCATCACCGCCGAGATGGACAGCGAAATGATGAGGTAGAAGAGCATCAGGAGCAGCACCGCCTCGATCGCGCGACCCGTCTGGTTGAGGGTGATGCCGCCCAGCGTGCCGGTCACGTCCATGTAGCCGACCGCGATCGCGAGCGAGGAATTCTTGGTCAGGTTGAGGTATTGCGAGATCAGCGGCGGGATGATGATGCGCATCGCCTGCGGCAGGATCACCAGGTTCATGATCCGCCCGGGGCGCAGCCCGAGGGACGCCGCGGCCTCGGTCTGCCCGCGGCTGACGGCCTGGATGCCGGCGCGCACGTTCTCGGCGATGAAGGCCCCGGTGTAGACGGCGAGCGCGATCCACAGCGCGATCAGGCTGCCTCGGATGTTGAGCCCGCCCTGGAAGTTGAAGCCCCGCAGCGCCGGGTAGTCGAGGCCGATGGGCCGGCCGAGGACGAAGTAGGCGACGAGCGTGGGCACGACGAGGATCGCCAGGGACGGCCAGAGCACCGGCACCAGCCGGCCCTCGTCGTAGAGGGCGCGGCGCGCCCGGGCCCGCCACCAGAACACCCCGGCGACGGACGCCAGGAAGATCGCGACGACGAGCCATCCGAGCGGCGTCATGACCGGCATGGGGATATAGACGCCCCGGTTCGTGAACGCGAAGCTGTCGAGGAGCATGGAGGCGGCCGGGTCGTCGCCGCGGAAGTCACGCGGCTGCGGGAGGGCGTTGGCCATCACCGAGAAGATGATCAGGATCCAGATCAGCACCGGGACGTTGCGGAACGCCTCCACGTAGACCGCCATCAGCTTGGAGATGATCCAGTTGTTCGAGAGGCGCAGCACGCCCGCCACGACCCCGATCACCGTCGCCGTGACGCAGCCCAGGATCGCGACGATGAGCGTATTCATCACCCCCACGATCGCGGCGCGCAGGTGCGTGTCCTGGCTGTCGAACGGGATCGGCTGCTGGTTGATGTCGTAGCCGGCGGGCTGCCCGAGGAAGCCGTAGCTGATGTCCTGGCCGAGATCGGCGAGGTTGGAGACCGCGTTGCTGATCAGCCAGGCGAAGAACGCCACGACAGCCAGCAGGGCGAGGAGCTGGAACGTGTAGGATCGGTAGCGGGTGTCGTTCACCAGCATCCCGAGCCGGAAGCCGGAGCGCGGCGCCTCGGTCATCGTCGTCATGATCGCGTCCCCCGATCGGATCGTCGGAGGGCCGTGGCCCGTCCGGTTGGGGCCGGGCGGGGTTCGTCCCCCGCCCGGCCCCGGATACCCTTAGCGGAAGGGCGGCGCGTAGAGCAGGCCGCCCTCGGTGTAGAGCGCGTTCAGGCCGCGGCTGAGGCCGATCGGGGTCGACTCGCCGATGTTCTGCTCGAAGATCTCGCCGTAGTTGCCCTCGGCGGCGATCGCGTTCACGGCCCAGTCGTTCTCGAGGCCGATCATCGCGCCGAGCTCGCCCTCGGTGCCCAGCAGGCGGTTCACTTCGGGGTTGTCGCCGGCCGACGCCGCCATGTCGGTGACGTTGGCGGAGGTGATCCCGAGCTCCTCGGCCGTGATGAGCGCGTTGAGCGTCCAGCGGACGATATCGCCCCAGTCGTTGTCGCCATGGCGCACCAGCGGGCCGAGCGGCTCCTTGGAGATGATCTCGGGCAGGATCATGTGATCGCCCGGAGTCTCGAAGGTCGCGCGCGTGGCCGCGAGGCCGGAGGCGTCGGTGGTGTAGGCGTCGCAGGCGCCGGCGAGGTACTGCTGCTGTCCCTCGGCGTTCGTCTCGATCGGGACCGGCTCGTAGCTGATGTTGTTCGCGCGGAAGTAGTCGGCGAGGTTCAGCTCGGTCGTGGTGCCGGTCTGGATGCAGATCGTCGCGCCGTCGAGGTCCTTGGCGGAGGAGACGCCGAGCGCGTTGGGCACGATGAAGCCCTGGCCGTCGTAGTAGTTCACCCCGATGAAGTCGAACTTGAGGTCGGTGTCCCGGCTGAACGTCCAGGTGGTGTTCCGGGCGAGCAGGTCGATCTCGCCGGAGGCCAGCGAGGTGAAGCGCGTCTTGCCGGTCGTCGGGACGAAGGTGACGGCGTTCTTGTCGCCGAGCACGGCGGCGGCGACGGCGCGGCAGACGGCGACGTCGAAGCCCTCCCACTCGCCGTTCGCGTTCGGCGCGCCGAAGCCGGCGAGGCCGGTCACGACGCCGCAGTTGAGCGTGCCGCGCTCCTTGACGTCATCGAGCGTCGCCGCGGCGGCGGCGCCGGCGGCGAGGCTCGCCACGGTGAGCGCCCCGAGGAATACTGTTCTGGTCATGCGTACCTCTTCCCTGTTGTCCCCCGCCGGCCTGATGCCGCCGGCGATGTCCTGCGCGGGCGGATCGCCCGGCGTCCTGCGCGGAGTCCGGCCGAGCCGGCCCCGCAATGCCCAGACTTTGGGCGGAGCCGGCGGAGGAGGTCAAGGGAGGGCGGTGCCGGACGCGCCCGTCGCGCCCTCCGTCCGGCCCGATGCACAGCCCGCGGGCAGCGCCGCGATCATGTCCCATCGACGCGCGACAGATCGAGGAACCGCGCGGCGTGGAGGAGGTCGCGCCGGCGCCGCGCGGCATGGGCCGCCGCCTCGTCGTCCGCACCCCAGATCTCGAGCTGCCAGGCCTCGTCCAGGCACGACGCCTCCCAGGCCTCCGCGGCAGTCAGGGCGCCGTCCGATACGGCCAGCGCGATCACGAGGCTGCCCGATATCGACACGAGGTCGTGAAGCGCCGTCAGGGCGAAGGCGTCCGCCGCCTCGAGCGGCGCGCGCAGGCGGGCCAGGGCGGCCGCGTCCTGCGCGATCGGCATGACGCCGACGGTGGTTTCGAGCCCCGCGCCGCACGCCTCCTCCGCCCAGTCCAGGAGGGGATCCCAGGCCGCCGCCTGCCGCCGGACGAGCGCCTCCGGCCCCTCGGCGCGATAGCACAGCAGGTCCGTCGCGCCGTACTCCCCCAGGAGGTCCGCGATTTCGGCCCGCTGCGGCGCGACCTTGTCCACGGCCGAGTTCGCGCTGCGGGTCACGGGCATGGCGAGGGGGTCGATCCGCTCGCCGGCCGCGTCCCATTCGGCGGCGATCGCCTTGGCCATCGCCGCCGTGGGCAACAGGAGCGCGGAGCGCAGGGGCGTGCGCAGGACGCGCTCGTCGAGGCGCACCTCGTGGCCGCCCGGCGCCTCTTCGACGCGCGCGCGGGTCCAGAAGCGCCGCGCCACCCATTCGCTCACGATGCGTCCTCGAACGGATCGGCCGGCGCGTCCCGGGCGGACCAGCCGACGGTCTCCCATGTGCGCGCCATGTGGGGCGGCAGCGGAGCGGTCAGCGTCAGGCGCGCGCCGGTCGCGGGGTGGTCCACCGCGAGGCTCCGGGCGTGCAGGTGCAGCTTGCGGCTGATCTCCCCGCCGAGCTGCGCGCCCCACCCGTCGCCGAGATTCTCCTGCCCGGAGCCGCCGTACTTACCGTCCCCGACGATGGGATGCCCGAGCGCGGCCATGTGCGCGCGGAGCTGATGCGTCCGGCCCGTGATGGGGACGAGGGCGAGCCAGCACGCGCGCTGCCCCAGGGCGTCGATCACCGCGTAATCGGTCGTGGCGCGCTGGGCGCCGGGGGTGGCGTCGATCTCCCGCGGGTGGACGATCCGCATCTTCTCGTTCTCGCCGGCGCGGCCGTGGCCCGGCGCCTTCAGGAGGCCGTAGCGCACCGTGCCCATGCGCGGGGACGGCACGCCCGCCGCGACGGCCCAGTAGATCTTGCGCGTCGTCCGGTGGCGGAACGCCTCGGAGAGGGCCTTCGCCATCAGGCGCCCGCGGGCGAGGATCAGGATGCCCGAGGTGTCCTTGTCGAGCCGGTGGACGAGGCGGGGCGGCTCCTCCCCCTCGGGGACGAGCGCGGCGGCGAGGCCGTCGACATGGCGCGTCTGCCCGGTGCCCCCCTGGGTCGGCAGCCCGGCGGGCTTGTCGATCGCGATCAGGTGGTCGTCGCGATAGATGACGGCGGCGCGGATCGCCTCGGCGTCCTCCGCGGCGATGCGCCGGGGGATGGCGGGCGCGGATCGCTCGCCGGCGGGCGGAAGGGGCGGCACGCGCACCTCCTGCCCGACGAGGATGCGCGCCGCGGGCTTCGCGCGCGCGCCGTCGAGACGGATCTCGCCCTTGCGGCAGAGCTTCTCGATCCGGCCCTGGACCAGATGCGGCAGGCGCCGTCGCAGGAACCTGTCGAGGCGCTGGTCCCCCTCCCCCGGGCCCACGCGCAGGTGGGTGACGCCGCTCACGCCGCCGCCCGCGCGGCGAGCATGCCGAGCATCAGCCCCCCGACCGAGAGCCCGACCGAGAGCGCCACGTAGAGCGCGGCCAGCCCCGCCTGACCGCGCTCGATCAGGGCGGCGGTCTCCAGGCTGAAGGCGGAGAAGGTGGTGAACCCGCCCAGGAGGCCGGTCATCACGAGCGGCGACAGGTGCGTGAGCCCGTGGCGGGCGGCGAGAACGGCGAAGGCGCCCATGGCGGCCGATCCCAGGACGTTGACCGACAGGACGGCGAGCGGGACGCCCCCCGGCGCCGCGGCGCGCCCGATGGCGAGGCCGGCGGCGTAGCGGAGGACCGACCCGGCGGCGCCGCCGGCCGCGACCTGGAGGAGGGTGGCGAGCATCGCCGCGATGTCGCGCGCGAGGGGCGGGGCGTCAATGGCGGCGGTGATCCTCCCGCGCCCCTCGACCTTCGGCCCGCGGGACTTGGGCCGGGCGCCTCGTCCGCTGCACGGACCTCGGCGCGGCCGCTGCGCTGGCAATGGGTCACTCCCCCGCCGCCCGGCGCGCGCGGATGGCGTCCAGCTCCTCCAGGCGGCGCAGTATGCGGGCCTCGTGGCCACGTTCGAGCGGTGCGTAGAGGCGCGGGCGGTCCATGCCGCCGGGGAAGTAGTCCTGACCGGAGACGCCGCCCTCCGCGTCGTGGTCGTACTCGTAGTCAGCGCCGCGGCCCAGGGATCTCATCAACGCCGTGGGGGCGCCCCGGATATGGTCCGGCGGCGGCAGGGAGCCGGTGCGGGCGGCCAGGCCCCGGGACGCCTTGTAGGCCGCATAGGCCGCGTTCGACTTCGGCGCGACGGCGAGGTGAACGGCGGCGTTCGCGAGGGCCTGCTCGCCTTCCGGTGAGCCCAGCCGTTCATAAGCCTCCCACGCCGCGATGCATATGGCGGGGGCGTGCGGGTCCGCGAGGCCCACATCCTCGATCGCCATGCGCAGGAGCCGGCGGGCCAGGTAGCGCGGGTCCTCGCCGCCCTCCAGCATCCGGGCCAGCCAGTAGAGCGCGGCGTCCGGGTCCGAGCCGCGCACCGACTTGTGCAGGGCGGAGATCAGGTCGTAATGCGCGTCGCCCGACTTGTCGTACTGCGCGGCCCGGCGCGCGGTGCGGCGGGCGAGGCCGCCCAGGTCGAGCGGCTCCGGCGCGCCCAGCACGCGCTCGGCCATGCCGAGGAGGGCGCGCCCGTCCCCATCGGCCATGGCGAGCATCCGGGCGCGGGCCGCGGGCGTGAGCGGCAACGGCCCGACCTCCGCCTCAGCCCGATCGAGGAGGCTCGACAACGCGGCCTCGTCCAGCCGGCGCAGGACGAGCACCTGCGCGCGGCTCAGGATCGCGGCGTTCAGCTCGAAGGACGGGTTCTCGGTCGTCGCCCCCACGAGGGTGATCGTGCCGTCCTCCATGTGCGGCAGGAACGCGTCCTGCTGCGCCTTGTTGAAGCGGTGGACCTCATCGACGAAGAGCAAGGTGCCGCGGCCGTTCGAGCGGCGCATCCCGGCGGCGGCGAACGCCCGGCGCAGGTCGGCGGCGCCGGCGTCGATCGCGCTGATGGCGACGAAGGCGAGCGCCGTGCGCGCCGCGAGGAGGCGGGCGATCGTCGTCTTGCCGGTCCCCGGCGGCCCCCAGAGGATCAGGCTCGAGAGCGCGCTGGCGTCGAGCATCGCCCCGAGCGGGCCGTCCGCCAGGAGGTGCTCCTGACCGACGACCTGTGACAGATCGGTGGGGCGAAGGCGGTCCGCGAGCGGCCGCGGCGCGGCGTCATCCGCCGCGATCGGCCCATTGTCGAAGAGATCCGCCATGGCGCCGATCGTTGGCGCGCGGGTTCCCCCTTGGCAAGATGGGCGGCGCCCCTCGGCAGGGACGCCGCCCCGGCACGCCCGGCCGTCAGTGCATCTTCGCGGTCAAGTCGATGGACACGCACTGGTTGTCGACGCCATCGAGGTGCATGACCGGGCCGGCGCCGACCGCGTCCATGTCGAGGCGCTTGGTCCAGCGCGGCCAGATCGCCGGGATGAGGCAGAGGACGCGGGTCGCCCCCATGTCCCGCGCGGCGCGGGTCATGCCGGTGTAGAGCTGGGAGTGGACGCGGGCGCGCAGCAGTTGCGGCGCCCGGGCGGACACGAAGACGCGGCTCGATTCCCAGACCTGCTCCGAGACCGGGGCCTCCTCGTCGAGGAGGGTCTGCGGAAGCGAGTGCAGCAGGCCCTTCTGCGCGTCGCGGATCATGTAGGAGTAGATGCCGTTGCGCATCGTGGTCGGCGTCAGGCGGATGCCGGCGAGGACCTCACCGAACTCGTGCACCGCGATCCACCGCGAGGCCGGCGTGTCGTACTGGTCGTACTCCATCCCCATGGCCTGGGGCAGGTCCCAGTTGTTCCGCGTGATGAAGCTCTCTCGCCTGGCACGAAAGAGGTTCGCAAAAAGCTCGCCATGGTTGTGCAGATTGGCGAAGGAGAGTGTCGTGGTTTCCATAGTACCGTCCCCCTAAGGATGGATTGAGAACGCCGACCTCTGGCGAAGGTCGGCCCCCTACATCAGCCCGTAATCCTTGGCTTTCTGCAAGGTCTCGGCCGTTGTTCGGCAGAGGAGCTTGTCTCGCGCGGAGGCGAGACGGGCCTTGAGGGCGCTGACCGATATGCCGAGCGCGTCGGCTGCGGCGGAGTGTCGGTCGCCGGCCGCGATGCGGCGCAGCGCTTCGACCTGCGCGGTGGTCAGGCTCTCTGGCGGTTCGGTGACCTTGTGCATCCTCTTCGCGAGGAACGCGATCTCGGCCATTTCGGTATCCTCGAACGGGCGATGGCGGCTGGCGGCCGCGACGATCGTCCGCGAGCGAATCGGTCCGTGGGCGCAGCACATGCCATATCGCATGCCGTGCTCGGCGGCCTGGGTCATGATGTGGAACGGGTCGGGAACGGTCAGATCGCTCCATCTGACGGCCCCCTCCTCGGAGAAGCCCCAGGCGACCATGGGGTCGCGGAGCTGATAGGCCTGTGCGTTGTAGTAGGTCTGCCAGCTCACGGGATAGGTC
Organism: uncultured Alphaproteobacteria bacterium; assembly: GCA_963833115.1. Classification (GTDB taxonomy): domain Bacteria; phylum Pseudomonadota; class Alphaproteobacteria; order Rhodobacterales; family Rhodobacteraceae; genus Hasllibacter. The sequence goes on from CAWHWS010000002.1 coordinate 2,722,113, forward strand.
ACGAAGGAGATGAGCGGCGCCGCGAAGCGGATGTGGAGGCCCACGAAGTACCCAGCGCTCGACAACTCGCCGATGCGATTGAGCTCGTATTCTATACCTGTCCTTTTCGACATAACTCCAAAGACAAGTTGCGCGTCGTTCCGTCAACTCCGAACTCTGCGTCACGATCCGGGGGGGCTAGATGCCGACACGTGAAATCCTGCCGATTATCAGCGACGGACCGCCTGCCGAGGAGGACCGGTCCGCGTTGGAACGGCTCGTCGCAGGGGAGGTCCCGCAGGATGGCGCGGCGGTGCAGATCGCATTGCTTTCAAAAGTCTATGGGCGACGAACGGCGACCGCGACGCGGTGATCGAAGGTCTCGCCTCCAAATCTACGTGACAGGCGCTCCGCATAACGACCCGGAATTGCGCCGACCGAGAACCGAGCGCGAGAAATTGTATCTAAAACCTTAGGAAGATTCCGAGCTGGCCGGGCACCGCGCCACGACGGCGGCGCGATGCCCCACGGCCTAGTTCGCCTCGAACGCGGCGTCCTCGGCGGCGACGCGGGCGCGGTCCGAGGCGCCCTTGGCCTCCGGGTCGCGGTCCACGAGCTCGACGATCGCCATCGGCGCCATGTCGCCGTAACGGAATCCCGCCTTGAGGACGCGGACATAGCCGCCGGGACGGTCGGCATAGCGCGGGCCCAGGACGTCGAACAGCTTGGCGACGTGCATGTCCTGCTTGAGGCGGGCCGCTGCCTGGCGGCGGGCGTGGACGTCGCCGCGCTTGCCGAGCGTGATGAGCTTGTCGGCGATCCTCTTGAGTTCCTTGGCTTTCGGCAAGGTCGTCGTGATCTGCTCGTGCTCGATCAGGCTGCCGGACATGTTGGCGAAGAGCGCCTTGCGGTGCTCGTGCGTTCGGTTGAGGCGGCGGTATCCGCGGGCGTGGCGCATGGTGGGTCTCCGTTTCGTTTTATGCGGGCTACCCCGGTGCGTGCCGGGGGCCTCGTTGGTGGGGCGGGATTGCCCGGTTTAGCGGCGGATGCACGGCACATGCACATTCCATGCACATTCCATGCACAACCCATGCACACGCGAAGCGCATCGATGACCCCTTCCCGTCGCGGGTCGCGAATCACCTGAGGCGCCACGGCGGGGGGCACGCCCCCGCCGATCGGGCCTAGAAGCTGTCGTCGAACTTCTTGGCGAGGTCCTCGATGTTCTCGGGCGGCCAGTCGTCGACGTCCATCCCGAGATGCAGGGACATGCCCGAAAGCACCTCCTTGATCTCGTTGAGCGACTTGCGGCCGAAGTTCGGCGTGCGCAGCATCTCGGCCTCGGTCTTCTGGATGAGGTCGCCGATATAGACGATGTTGTCGTTCTTGAGGCAGTTGGCGGAGCGGACCGAGAGCTCGAGCTCGTCGACCTTCTTGAGGAGGAGCGGGTTGAACTCCAGCCCGTCGTCCAGCGAGCTGTCGCGGGCGCTGTCGGGCTCGTCAAAGTTGACGAAGATCTGGAGCTGGTCCTGCAGGATGCGCGCGGCGTAGGCGACCGCGTCGTCCGGCGTGACCGAGCCGTCGGTCTCGATCTTCATGGTCAGCTTGTCATAGTCCAGCACCTGCCCCTCGCGGGTGGGCTGCACGTCGTAGGAAACGCGGCGGATGGGCGAATAGATCGCGTCGATGGCGATCATGCCGATGGGGGCGTCCTCGGGCTTGTTCTTGTCGGCGGCGACGTAGCCCTTGCCGGTATCGACGGTGAGCTCCATGAACAGGTCCGCGCCGTCGTCGAGATGGCAGATGACGTGGGAGGGATCGAGGATCTCGATCCCGGCGCTGCCGGAGATGTCGCCGGCGGTCACGACGCCCGGCCCCTTGGCGGAGACCGACAGGCGCTTGGGCCCCTCGACCTCCATCTTGAGCGCGACGCCCTTGAGGTTGAGGACGATATCGGTGACGTCCTCGCGCACGCCGGCGACCGAGCTGAACTCGTGCAGCACGTTGTCGATCTGGACCGAGGTGATGGCCGCGCCCTGGAGCGAGGACATCAGCACCCGGCGCAGCGCGTTGCCGAGCGTCAGGCCGAAGCCCCGCTCGAGCGGCTCGGCCGTGAGCGTCGCCTGACGCGCGGGGTCGTTCCCCGGCTTCACGTCGAGCTGCGTCGGCTTGATGAGCTCGGCCCAATTCTTGTGGATCGTCATGGTCCCTCCATTCCCGCGCGCGGCCCATGGCTCCGTGCGCTCCCGAGGTCAAAATAAGGCGCGAGGGGACCGCGCGGACGCGGCCCCCGACGTTCGGCGGATGTCAGACGCGGCGGCGCTTGGGCGGGCGGACGCCGTTATGCGCGATCGGGGTCACATCGCGGATGGCCGTGATGTTGAAGCCCACGGCGGCCAGGGCGCGCAGCGCGCTCTCGCGGCCCGAGCCGGGACCCTGAACCTCGACCTCGAGGGTGCGCATGCCGTGATCCTGGGCCTTCTTGCCAGCGTCCTCGGCCGCCATCTGGGCGGCGTAGGGCGTGGACTTCCGGCTGCCCTTGAACCCGCAGGTGCCGGCGGAGGACCAGGCGATCGCGTTGCCCTGGACGTCGGAGATCAGGATCTTGGTGTTGTTGAACGAAGAGTTCACGTGGGCGACGCCCGTGGCGATGTTCTTCGAGACCTTGCGCTTCGTGGCGCGCTTGGGGGCCTGTGCCATGCTCGCGCTCCCTTACTTCTTCTTGCCGGCGATGGCCTTCGCGGGGCCCTTGCGCGTGCGTGCGTTGGTATGGGTGCGCTGACCGCGGACGGGCAGGTTGCGGCGGTGCCGCAGGCCCCGGTAGCAGCCGAGATCCATCAGGCGCTTGACGTTCATCTGGTTCTCGCGGCGCAGGTCGCCCTCGACCTGGAAGTTCGCGTCGATATGCTCGCGGATCGCGAGGATGTCGGCGTCCGACAGCTCGTTCACGCGGCGCGCGGGATCGACCCCGACCGCCTCGACGATGCTCGCCGCGCCCGAGGGGCCGATGCCGTGGATATAGGTGAGGGCGACGGGCACCCTCTTGTTCGTGGGGATGTTGACGCCGGCGATTCGAGCCAAACCGCGCCTCCTTCTCGTGTTGCGGATCCGTGATGCCGGATCCTTTTCTCACAACCGAGGCCCGGGGCGTCGTGCCGCCGGGCCCGTTCGGATACCATTTCGACAGGGGCGGCACGGGGCCGCGCGGTGACCGAATCCCCGCTGGGGAGGGTGCCACCTATTAATGTCTTGACAGGCCGTCAAGAGGGCGAACGGCGGCGCGCGCCCCCTGCCCCGCCCCCCTCTCGGCGACCGCCCGTCAGGCGGGCAGCGCGTCCGCGATCGCGGCCTCCACGGCGTCGGGCGAGCCCAGCCCGTCGATCACCCGGAGGCGGCCGCCGGCGTGGTAGTAGCCGATGAGCTGCGAGGTCTTCTTATAGTATTCCATGAGCCGCGTGCGCAGGCTTTCCTCGTTGTCGTCGGCGCGGCGGACCATCCGCGAATGGCCGCAGACGTCGCAGACGTCCGGGATGGCGGGGCGCTTGGTCACGTCGTGGTAGACCTCGCCGCAATCGCCGCAGGTGAAGCGCCCCGAGATGCGGCGCACGAGCGCGTCGTCGTCGACCCGCAGCTCGATGACGGCGTCGAGGCGGCTGCCCTTCTGCACCAGGAGTTCGGCGAGCGCGTCGGCCTGCGCGAGGGTGCGGGGGAAGCCGTCGAAGATGAAGCCGCCGGAGGGTTCGGCGTCGAGCCGCTCCTCGATGAGGCCGATGACGACCTCGTCGGTGACGAGCTCGCCCGCGTCCATGATGGCGGCGACGCGGCGGCCCATCGCGGTGCCCGAAGCGCGCGCGGCGCGCAGCATGTCCCCGGTGGAGAGCTGCACCATGCCGCGATGCTCGACCAGCTTGCGCGCCTGGGTCCCTTTGCCGGCGCCGGGCGGGCCGAGGAGGATGATGTTCATCGTCTGGCCGTTCCCTTGCGTCCGCCGCGCCGCTTGCCCCGAAGCTGGCTCTTCTCGATCAGGCCCTCGTATTGATGCGCTAGCATGTGGGACTGGACCTGCTGGATGGTGTCCATCGTGACCGAGACGACGATCAGGAGCGACGTGCCGCCGAAGTAGAACGGGATCGCGAGCTGGGCGCGCAGGATCTCCGGCAGGAGGCAGACGGCGGCGAGGTAGGCCGAGCCCAGGACGAGGAGCCGGTTGACAACGTAGTCGAGATACTCGGCCGTCCGCTTGCCGGGACGGATGCCGGGGATGAAGCCGGATTGGTTCTTGAGGTTGTCGGCCACGTCCTCGGTCTTGAAGGCGACGTTGGTGGTGTAAAAATAGGTGAAGAACACGATCATCGCGGTGAAGAACAGCAGGTAGAGCGGCTGACCGGGGCCGAAATAGGCGAGGACGGTCGACATGACCGGGCCGGTCTGCTGGCCGGAGAAGGTGCTGATGGTCGTGGGCAGGAGGAGGAGGCTCGAGGCGAAGATCGCGGGGATCACGCCCGCCGGGTTCACCTTGACCGGCAGATGGCTCGAGCCGCCGTCGTAGACCTTCATCCCGACCTGGCGGCGGGGGTACTGGATGTGGATCTTGCGCAGGGCGCGCTCCATGAAGACGACGAAGGCGATCACCGCGACGACCATCACGAGGACGCCGACGATCACCGCGGGCGAGATCGCGCCCGAGCGGCCCTGCGCGAGGAAGCCGGCGATGGCGGCGGGCAGCTCGGCGACGATGCCCACGAAGATGATGAGGCTGATGCCGTTGCCGATGCCGCGCGACGTGATCTGCTCGCCGAGCCACATCAGGAACATCGTGCCGCCGACCAGCGTGATCACGCAGGCGGCGCGGAAGAACCAGCCGGGATCGGTGACGAGGCCGCCGCTCTCGAGGCTCACGGCGAGGCCGTAGGCCTGGAACGTCGCGAGGACGACGGTGAGGTAGCGGGTGTACTGGTTGATCTTCTTGCGGCCGGCCTCGCCCTCCTTCTTGAGGGATTCGAGGCTCGGGACCATCGCGGTCATGAGCTGCACGATGATCGAGGCGGAGATGTAGGGCATGATGCCCAGAGCGAAGATGCCCATGCGCCCGAGCGCGCCGCCGGTGAACATGGACAGCATGCCGCCGATGCCGGCCATGGACTGCTCCATGAAGACGCGCAGCTCGCCGCCGTCGATGCCGGGCACGGGGATGTAGGTGCCGACGCGGTAGACGATCAGGAGGCCGAGCGCGAAGAGGATGCGGCTGCGCAGCTCGGTCGCCTTGCCGAAGGCGCCCCAGCTCATGTTCGAGGCCATCTGTTCGGCGGCTGATGCCATGGGTTCGTCCCTCGTCCTGGGGCATGTCCGCCCGGCGGAGCAGACCTAAGGGGCGGCGCGGCGCGCCACAACCGCCCCGGTGAGGCGTCAGGCGTCGGCGGTGGCGGGGGCGGCCGCGACCGTGAGCGAGCCGCCCGCAGCCTCCGCGGCGGCGACGGCCGCGCGGCTCGCGCCGGTGACCGTGATCGTCAGCGCGCCGGTGACCTCGCCCTGCGCCATGACGCGCACGCCGTCGCGCACGCGGCGCACGAGGCCCGAGGCGACGAGCGCGTCCTCGGTGATGGCGCCCGCGTCGAGCTTGCCGGCGTCGACGAACTTCTGGATCAGGCCGAGGTTGATGACGGTGTAGCGCTTGCGGTTGGGCTTGTTGAAGCCGCGCTTGGGCAGGCGCTGGTAGAGCGGCATCTGGCCGCCCTCGTAGCCGTTGATGGCGACGCCGGAGCGGGACTTCTGACCCTTGATGCCGCGGCCGGCGGTCTTGCCGGTGCCGGAGCCCGGGCCGCGGCCGACGCGCTTGGCCTTCTTGGCGGCGCCGGGATTGTCGCTGAGCTGATTGAGGCGGATGCCCATGGTGCTTCTCCTGGATGGGCCGGACGCGCCCCGCGGGAAGCGGATGGGGCGGACGCGGCGTGGGTCGGCCGGGCGGCCGGACGGAAGGGCGCCTCCTAGCGCCGCCGCGGGACGCTGGCAAGGCGCGCGGCGGGCGCCACGGTCGCCGATGCGAGGACGGGCGGCGCGGCCGGCCGGGACGCCGGATCGGCGCGCGCCGGCCCGCGGGCCGGCAGCAGGCGGGCCTTGAGCCAAGCCTGCGCGGGCCGTTCGAGGACGAGGACGGAGACCCGGGCGATCGCGAGGAGGAGGAAGAGCGTCACCGCCCCCGCGGCCGGCCAGGGCATGACCTCGAGGATGCCGACTCCGAGGAGCAGGTAGAGGATCGGCATGTGCAGGAGGTACAGGCTATAGGAGATGCCGCCGAGCCAACGCAGCGGCTCCACCGACAGGACGCGGAACGGGCCCGCCGCCATGAGCGCGCAGAGGAGGAAGGCGATCGGATATCCCACCGCGACGGGGTCGAGGAAGAGCGGCAGCGCGGGTTGCCCGAACGACTCGCGCACCGCCGGGATGGCGAAGGGCGTCGACGCAAGGAGCAGCCAGGCGAGGGCGGCCACCGCGGGATGGCGGCCCGCCGCGCGGAAGGCGTCCGGGCGCGGCCGGTAGGCGCGCGCGACGGCGCAGCCGGCGAGGAAGACGTGGACATAGTAGAAGATCCAGCGATGCGCCGGAGACGCCGACCATGCCAGCGCCCCCAGGACGACGGACGCCGCGATCAGCGCGACCGCGACGAGGCCGAAGCGCCCGGCGGAGGCCCCGAACCACAGCAGCAGGAACAGGACGTAGAAATGCAGCTCGACCGGCACCGACCATAGGACGCCGGTGCCCTCGATCAGGAGGACGTTGCGCAGCAGCTCGCCGGCCGTGTCGAAGGAATAGCCCGAATGCCCGAAGGCGACGAAGAGGAAGCAGCCCCCCAGGATCGCCGCGTAGAAGAGCGGCAGCACGCGGCTGCCGCGGCTCACGGCGTAGGACCGCACGCCGCGGGCGTCGAACGGCCGGTGGAGGTAGAGGAACGCCATGAGAAAGCCGCTCAGGACGTAGAAGAGGAGGACGCCCATGCCGCCCAGGCCGCCGGCCGTGATCCCGGGCATGAACCCGTAATGGGCCATGTGGTCGACGACGACCGCAAGGGCCGCGAGGCCGCGGGCGCCGTCGAGCAGCGGCAGGTGGCCCGGCGGCTCGGCCGCCGCCGGCGGATCGACGGCTTCGGTCATGTCGGCGCCCCCCCTGACGTAGGGGGAGGCCTAGGGTGGCGGCCCCGAGGGGTCCAGCGAAATCGTCGCTCGGAGGGAGACGATCAGCCTCGTTCCTCGATGATCTCCACCAGATGGGGAACGGTGGCGACCATGCCGCGGATGGAGGGGGTGTCCTCCAGCTCGCGGGTGCGGTGCATCTTGTTGAGGCCGAGGCCGATCAGGACGGCCCGCTGCTTGGCGGGGCGGCGGATGGGCGAGCCCACCTGCTTGACGACGATGGTCGGCATCAGTTGCCCTCCGGGACGAGCTCGGCCACCTCGGGGGTGTCCTCGGTCTTGCCGTCGCGCGGCAGGATGTCGGCGACCTTCTTGCCGCGGCGCTGCGCGACCATGCGGGGCGAGCTCTCGCGCTGCAGGCCGTCGAGCGTCGCGCGGATCATGTTGTAGGGGTTCTGCGAGCCCTGCGACTTGGCGACGACGTCCTGGATGCCGAGCATCTCGAACACGGCGCGCATCGGGCCGCCGGCGATGATCCCGGTGCCCTGCGGCGCGGTGCGCATGATGACCCGGCCGGCGCCATGGCGGCCTTCCTGGTCGTGGTGGAGGGTGCGGCTCTCGCGCAGAGGCACGCGGATCAGGTTGCGGCGGGCGCTCTCGGTGGCCTTGCGGATGGCCTCGGGGACCTCCTTGGCCTTGCCTTTGCCGAAGCCGACGCGGCCCTTCTGATCGCCCACGACGACGAGCGCCGCGAAGCCGAAGCGCTTGCCGCCCTTGACCGTCTTGGACACCCGGTTGATCGCGACCAGGCGGTCGGCGAATTCGGGGTTCTCGTCGCGGCGACCGCGTCCGCCGCCGCCCCTGTTGCTGTCTCGTGCCATGCTGGCTCCTCCGGCCCCTCGGGGCCCTTGTGTCTTCGCCGATCCCGGTCGGGCGCAGGCCCGCCTGATCATCGAGGCGGGGGTGCCGCCTTCGCGTCGCCTCCCGGCCGGACGGGGCCGGCCGGGGGGTCTAGATGCGCAGCCCGCCCTCGCGCGCGGCGTCGGCCAGAGCCTTCACCTTGCCGTGGAACAGGAAGCCTCCACGGTCGAAATAGGCCTCCTCGATGCCGGCGGCCTTGGCGCGCTCGGCGATCGCGGCGCCCACCTTGGCGGCGGCCTCCACGTTGCCGCGGCCGACCACGCCCAGATCCTTCTCCAGGGTGGAGGCGGCGGCGATGGTGCGGCCCTGCACGTCGTCGATCAGCTGGACGCTGATGTTCTTGTTGCTGCGGTGGACGGAGAGGCGCACGCGCCCCGCCGCGACGCTGCGCAGCTTGTTCCGGACGCGCAGGCGGCGACGCAGGAACAGATCCCGTTTGCTATTGGCCATCTGGCGCTCCTTACTTCTTCTTGCCTTCCTTGCGGAAGACGTGCTCGCCCTTGTAGCGGATGCCCTTGCCTTTGTAGGGCTCGGGCTTGCGGTACTGGCGGATGTTGGCGGCGACCTGCCCGACCTCCTGCTCGTCGATCCCCTCGACGATCACGACGGTCTGCTTCGGCGCCGTCACCGTGACGCCCTCGGGCGCCTCGTAGTTCACGTCGTGCGAGAGGCCGAGGTTCAGCTTCAGGACCTGGCCCTGCATCTGCGCCCGGTAGCCGACGCCCTGGATCTCCAGCTCCTTCTTGAAGCCGGTGGTGACCCCGGTGACGCAGTTCGCGATCTGCGTGCGGGACATGCCCCATTGCTGGCGCGCGCGCTTGGACTTGCCGCGGGGGGTGACGGTGATCTTGCCGTCCTCCACCGCGATCGCGACGTCGTCCGTCGCGGTGAACGCGCGGGCGCCCTTGGGGCCCTTCACGTTGACGGTGCGGCCGCTGACGCTCGCCTCCACGCCGGAGGGAAGCTGCACGGGCACCTTGCCGATTCTGCTCATGCCATTCTCCTCAGAAGACCGTGCAGAGCACTTCGCCGCCGACGTTCCCCGCCCGCGCGTTAGCGTCAGACATGACGCCCTGCGGGGTGGAGACGATGGCGACGCCGAGGCCCTGGCGCACGGAGGGAAGCTCGGACGCGCCCATGTAGACGCGGCGGCCGGGCTTGGAGACGCGCTTGACCTCGCGGATGACCGGCACGCCCTCGTAGTACTTGAGGGAGATGTCGATCGCGGGGTGGCCATCCGTGCCGGTCGTCTTCTCGTAGCCGCGGATGTAGCCCTCGTCCGCGAGCACGTCGAGCACCCAGGCGCGCAGCTTGGAGGCCGGCGTCTGGACCACGGACTTGCCGCGCATCTGGGCGTTGCGGATGCGGGTGAGCATGTCGCCGATGGGATCGTTCATTGCGTGTCCCTCCCCTACCAGCTCGACTTGACCATGCCGGGGATCTGCCCGGCGGAGCCGAGATCGCGCAGGGCGATCCGGTTGATCTTCAGCTTGCGGTAGTACCCGCGGGGCCGGCCCGTGAGCTGGCAGCGGTTGTGCAGGCGCACGGCCGAGGAGTTGCGCGGGAGCTTGGCGAGCTTGAGGCGCGCGTGGAAGCGCTCCTCCACGGTCAGGCTCTCGTCGGTCGCGATCTCCTTGAGGGCGGCGCGCTTGGAGGCGTACTGCTTCACCAGGCGCTCGCGCTTCTTCTCGCGCTCGATCATGGACTTCTTGGCCATTACTTGTCCCCTCCGGCTTCGCCGGCGAACGGCAGGTTGAACTCCTTGAGGAGGGCCTTCGCCTCCTCGTCGGTCTTGGCGGTCGTGGCGATGATGATGTCCATGCCGCGCACCTCGTCGACTTTGTCGTAGTCGATCTCGGGGAACACGATGTGCTCCTTGAGGCCCATCGCGTAGTTGCCGCGGCCGTCGAAGGCCGTCGGCTTCACGCCCCGGAAGTCGCGCACGCGCGGCAGGGCGATGGTGATGAGCCGGTCGAGGAACTCGTACATGCGCGGGCCGCGCAGCGTCACCTTGGTCCCGAGCGGCATGTCCTCGCGGACGCGGAAGCCGGCGATCGACTTCTTGGCCTTGGTGATCACGGCCTTCTGGCCGGCGATCAGCGTCAGGTCGGCCTGCGCGGAGCGGACCTTCTTGGTGTCGTTCACGGCCTGACCGACGCCCATGTTCAGCACGATCTTGTCGAGCCGAGGGATCATCATGTCGTTGGTGTAGCCGAACTTCTCCTTGAGCGCGGGCTTGATCCGGCTCTGGAACTCGGCCTTGAGCCGCGGCGTGTATTCTGCGCTGTCGAGCATCAGATCGTGTCCCCCGTGGTCTTGGCGAAGCGGACCTTCTTGCCGTCCTCGACGCGGAAGCCGACGCGGGTCGGCTTGCCGTTGGCGTCCACCACCGCGAGGTTGCTGAGGTCGATGGGCATCGGCTGCGGCATGCGGCCGCCCTGCGACGTCTGCGACTGCTTCACGTGGCGGATCGCCACGTTCAGCCCGTCGACCACGGCCTTGCCCGTCTTGGGCGAGACGAGCGTGACGTCGCCCGTGCGGCCCCGGTCCTTGCCGGTCAGGACGATCACGTGATCGCCCTTCTTGATCTTGGCGGCCATCAGAGCACCTCCGGAGCCAGCGAGATGATCTTCATGAAGTTCTTGGCGCGAAGCTCGCGCACCACGGGGCCGAAGATGCGGGTGCCCACGGGCTCGTTGGCGTTGTTCAGGATGACGGCGGCGTTGCCGTCGAAGCGGATGGCGGTCCCGTCCTCGCGGCGGACCTCCTTGGCGGTGCGCACGACGACGGCCTTGCGGACGTCGCCCTTCTTCACGCGTCCGCGGGGGATCGCCTCCTTGACGGACACCACGATGATGTCGCCGACGGACGCGTAGCGGCGGTGCGAGCCGCCCAGCACCTTGATGCACTGGACGCGCCGCGCGCCGGAATTGTCGGCGACCTCCAGGTTGGTCTGCATCTGGATCATGTGGGTCTCTCCCGACCTGCGGGGGCGCGCCCCCGGGGTTTCGATTGAGCCGGAAGGGGATCAGGCCTCGGCCGTGATCACCTCCCAGCGCTTGGTCTTCGAGATCGGCGCGCATTCCTGGATGCGGACGGAATCGCCGGTCTTGTAGGCGTTGGCGGGGTCGTGCGCCCGGTACTTCTTGGACGAGCGGACCGTCTTGTGCAGGAGCGGGTGCGTGTAGCGGCGCTCGACGAGGACGGTGACCGTCTGCTCGTTCTTGTCGCTGGTCACGGTGCCGGTGAGGATGCGCTTGGGCATGGATCAGGCCTCCGCTTCGGTGGTCGCGGCCTGCACGGCCTTCTGGTTGAGGATCGTCTTCACGCGGGCGACCTCGCGGCGCACGACGCGGATGCGGGCGGTGTTCTCGAGCTGGCTCGTCGCCTGCTGGAAGCGGAGGTTGAAGGCCTCCTTCTTGAGCTCGACCAGCCGCGTTCGCAGCTCGTCGGGCGTCTTGGCTCGCATCTCGGAGGCGTCCATCGCCATCGTCCTTTCGACATCACCGGGAGGCCCTGCGCGCGGATCGCGCGGGTCACCCCGAACCCGGTGGAGTAAGAGTGAGCGCCGCCCCTAACGCCGGGGCCCGCGGGGCGCAAGGGGGGTCGCGCGTCAGGACCAGCCGTAGTTGAAGCTGACCGAGATGCGGTCCTCCTCGGCGAAGTTCATGGGCACCTCGTGGCGCAGCCAGCTCTCCCACAGGAGGACGTCGCCGACGCGGGGGGCCTCGCTGACGAAGGTCTCGAGCGCCCGCGGCGCGCCCGCGCGCCTCATCGGGGCGGCCATCATCATCGGCAGGCGCGGGTCCTCGAATCGGATCGCGGACGTGCCCTCGGGCATGGCGACGTAGGTGGTGCCGGAGACGACGGAATGCGGGTGGAGGTGGCCGGTGTGGATGCCGCCCTCCGGCAACACGTTGATCCAGAGGCTGTCGAGGGCGAGGGCCTTGTCGCCCAGGTCGAAGGAGAGGTCCTCGGCGAAGGCGGCGACGTGGGCGTCGAGGCAGCGGACGAGGTCGGCGAAGATGGGGAACCGCCAGGGGAGGTCCGTCAGCGAGGCGTAGGAGGTGTAGCCGGCGTATCCGTTCGCCTCGCACCAGTCCTGCCCGGCCTCGTCGTCATCGGCGATGGAGCGGCAGGAGGCGGCGAGCTCGGCCGCGTCGACGGCGGGCGGATGCTCGGAGAGGGCCGCGCGGTAGAGGCGGGTCACGAAGAGGGAGGAGAGATGTGCCATGGGGCCCGATAGCGGGCCGAGGGCGCGCGCGCGAGGGGCCGGAGATCCTCGGGTCGAGCCCGAGGATGACGGTGCTCGCGGGATGCGCCCAGGTGGGGAACGCGAAAGGCCCTCGCCGTGGCGAGGGCCTTCGCACGTCGGGGCGGCAGGGCCGGAGCCCGAAGCCCCTACCAGTCCTCGCGCAGGACGGTGCGGGTCTTGACCGGGAGCTTCATCGCCGCAAGGCGCAGCGCCTCGCGGGCGGTCGCGTCGTTGACGCCGTCGATCTCGAACATGACGCGGCCGGGCTTGACCTTGCAGGCCCAGAAATCGACCGAGCCCTTGCCCTTGCCCATACGGACCTCGACCGGCTTCGATGTCACCGGCACGTCCGGGAAGATGCGGATCCACACCCTTCCCTGGCGCTTCATGTGGCGGGTCATGGCGCGGCGCGCGGCCTCGATCTGCCGGGCGGTGACGCGCTCGGGCTCGGTCGCCTTCAGGCCGTAGGTGCCGAAGGCGAGATCGGAGCCGCCCTTGGCCTCGCCCTTGATGCGGCCCTTGTGCTGCTTGCGGAACTTGGTGCGTTTGGGTTGCAGCATGGTCTAGTTCCTCCGCGGGCCGCGCGGGACCGGCCCCTGCTGGAGCTCGTCGCGCTTGCGGTCGTGCGCCTGCGGGTCGTGCTCCATGATCTCGCCTTTGAAGATCCAGCACTTGATCCCGATGATGCCGTAGGGCGTCAGGCTGTCGATGGCGCCGTAGTCGATGTCGGCGCGCAGGGTGTGGAGCGGCACGCGCCCCTCACGGTACCATTCGGTGCGCGCGATCTCCGCGCCGCCGAGGCGGCCCGACAGGTTCACCCGGATGCCGAGCGCGCCCATGCGCATCGCGTTCTGCACCGCGCGCTTCATCGCGCGGCGGAAGCTGACCCGCCGCTCGAGCTGCTGGGCGATGGACTCGGCGACCAGGACCGCGTCGAGCTCCGGCTTGCGGATCTCGACGATGTTGAGGTGCACCTCCGACTTCGTCATCGAGGCCAGCTTCTTGCGCAGGACCTCGATATCGGCGCCCTTCTTGCCGATGATGACGCCGGGGCGGGCGGCATGCACCGTGACGCGGCACTTCTTGTGCGGGCGCTCGATGATGACCTTCGAGATGCCGGCCTGCTTGGCGTCCTTGTGGATGAACTCGCGGATGCGGATGTCCTCCAGCAGGAGGTCCCCGAAATCCTTGGTGTCGGCGTACCAGCGGCTGTCCCAGGTGCGGTTGACCTGGAGCCGCATGCCGATCGGATTGACCTTGTTACCCATTGGGCTGCTCCTCCACCTGGCGCACCAGAATCGTGATCTCGGCGAACGGCTTGACGATGCGCCCGAACCGGCCCCGCGCGCGCGGGCGACCGCGCTTCATGGTCAGGTTCTTGCCCACCCAGGCCTCCGCGACGATCAGCTCGTCAGGGTCCAGGTTGTGGTTGTTCTCCGCGTTCGCGACGGCCGATTGCAGGCACTTGCGCACGTCGACGGCGATCCGCTTCTTGGAGAAGGCGAGGTCGGACAGGGCCGATTCCACCTTCTTGCCTCGGATCATCCCGGCGACGAGGTTGAGCTTCTGCGGGCTGGTGCGCAGCATGCGCAGCTTGGCCATCGCCTCGTTGTCCTCGACGCGGCGGGGGTTCTTGTCCTTGCTCATTTGCGCTTCGCCTTCTTGTCGGCGGAGTGACCGTAATAGGTCCGCGTGGGCGAGTACTCGCCGAACTTCTGGCCGATCATGTCCTCGGAGACGTTCACCGGGATGTGCTTCTTCCCGTTGTAGACGCCGAAGGTGAGGCCGACGAACTGCGGCAGGATGGTGGAGCGGCGCGACCAGATCTTGATGACCTCGTTGCGGCCCGACTCGCGGGTCTTCTCGGCCTTCTTGAGGACGTAGGAGTCCACGAAGGGGCCCTTCCAGACGGAGCGACCCATATCAGCGGCCCTTCTTCTTGGCGTGGCGCGAGCGCACGATCAGCTTGCTGCTCGCCTTGTTCTTGTCGCGGGTCCGGGCGCCCTTGGTCGGCTTGCCCCAGGGGGTGACCGGGTGCCGGCCGCCCGAGGTGCGGCCCTCGCCGCCGCCATGCGGGTGGTCGACCGGGTTCATCACCACGCCGCGGACCGAGGGGCGGACCCCCTTGTGGCGCATGCGCCCGGCCTTGCCGTAGTTCTGGTTCGAGTTGTCCGGGTTCGAGACCGCGCCGACCGTCGCCATGCACTCCTGCCGCACGAGCCGAAGCTCGCCCGAGGAGAGACGGATCTGCGCGTAGCCGCCGTCGCGGCCGACGAACTGGGCGTAGGTGCCCGCGGCGCGCGCGATCTGGCCGCCCTTGCCGGGCTTGAGCTCGATGTTGTGGACGATCGTGCCGATCGGCATGCCCTGGAACGGCATCGCGTTGCCGGGCTTCACGTCCACCTTGGCGCCGGAGACGATCTTGTCCCCCACGGCCAGGCGCTGGGGCGCGAGCACGTACATCTGCTCGCCATCGTGATACTGGACCAGCGCGATGAAGGCGGTGCGGTTGGGATCGTACTCGATCCTGAGGACCGTCGCCTCCACGTCGTGCTTGACGCGCCTGAAATCGACGACGCGGTAGAGCCGCTTGGCCCCGCCCCCTCGTCGCCTCATGGTGATCCGTCCGGTGTTGTTCCGGCCGCCGTGCTTCGACAATCCCTCGGTGAGGGCCTTGACGGGGCGACCTTTGTACAGCTCCGAACGGTCGATCAGCACCAGCCCGCGCTGGCCCGGCGTCGTCGGCTTGTACGACTTGAGTGCCATGCTTTCTGTCTTCCGTCTGGGTTGAAAGGGACGCGGCCCCCGGATCGCCCCGGGGGCCGCGCTGTCAGGTATGGGGCGCTATCAGAGGCCCGTGGTGACGTCGATGGTGTTGCCTTCCTCGAGCGTCACGTAGGCTTTCTTGACGTCCTTGCGGCGGCCCGGCTGGCCGCGGAAGCGCTTCGCCTTGCCCTTGGTGATGGTCGTATTCACGGCTTTCACCTTCACGCCGAACAGCGTCTCGACCGCGGCCTTGATCTCCGGCTTGGCGGAGTCCATCGCCACTTCGAAGACGACGGCCCCGGTCTCGGAGGCCATCGTCGCCTTCTCGGTGATGATCGGCTTGCGAACCACGTCGTAATGCTTGGGATCGGTCATTTTAGCCTCGCTTCGAGCGCCTGCGCCCCGGCCCGGGTCAGGACCAGCGTCTCGCGCTTGAGGATGTCGTAGACGTTCGCGCCCTGGCTGGGCAGGACGTCGATGCCCTCGATGTTGGCGGCGGCGCGCGCGAAGTTCTCCGCGACCTCGGGGCCGTCGATGATCAGCACGCGCTTCCAGCCGAGCTCCTTCACCCGCTTGGCGAGCGCGGCGGTCTTGGCCTCGGGCAGGTTCAGGTCCTCGATCACGATGAGCTCGCCCGCCCCGGCCTTCGCCGAGAGCGCGTGCCGCAGGCCGAGGCGGCGGAACTTCTTGGTCAGCTCATGGCCGTGGCTGCGGGGCGTCGGGCCCTTGTAGATGCCGCCCTTGCGGAAGATCGGCGCGTTGCGGTCACCGTGGCGCGCGCCGCCGGTGCCCTTCTGGCGGTATATCTTCTTGGTCGAGTAGCTCGTCTCGGAGCGCGTCTTGACCTTGTGCGTGCCCTGCTGCGCGTTGTTGCGCTGCCAGCGCACGACGCGGTGCAGGATGTCGGTGCGCGGCTCGAGGCCGAACACCGCATCGTCGAGGTCGATGTCGCCGGATTTCGACGCATCGAGGGTGATGACGTCAGCTTTCATCGGTCTTGTCCTCCGGCTTCACATCGTCGTTGGGGGCGTCGCCGGCGGCGTCCTTGTCGCCCTCGATCGAGGCCTCGGCCTCCTTCAGGGCGGCCTCCTCCTGGGCGGCGGCCTCGGCGGCGAGCGCCTCCTCGGCGGCCTTCGCCTCGGCGGCGGCGGCCTCGGCGGCCTCGTTCGCCAGGCGCTCGGCCTCTGCGGCGGCGGACTTGAGCGCGGCGGGGTAGATCACGTTCTCGGGCACGGGCTTCTTCACCGCGTCCTTCACCGTGACCCAGCCGCCCTTGGAGCCCGGCACCGCGCCCTTGACCATGATCAGGCCGCGCGCGCTGTCGGTCTTCACGACCTGCAGGTTCTGCGTGGTGACGCGGGCGGCGCCCATGTGGCCGGCCATCTTCTTGCCCTTGAACACCTTGCCGGGGTCCTGGCACTGGCCGGTCGAGCCGTGGCTCCGGTGGCTGATCGACACGCCGTGGCTGGCGCGCAGCCCGCCGAAGTTGTGCCGCTTCATCGCGCCCTGGAAACCCTTGCCGATGGACGTGCCGGACACGTCGACGAACTGGCCCTCGAAGTAGTGGTTGGCGGTGATCTCCTCGCCGACGGCGATGAGGTTCTCCGGCGCCACGCGGAACTCCGCGATCTTGCGCTTGGGCTCGACCTTGGCGGCCGAGAAGACGCCGCGCATCGCCTTGGACGTGCGCTTGGCCTTGGCGGTGCCGGCGCCGAGCTGCACGGCGGAGTAGCCGTGATCCTCAGCGGTGCGCTGGGCGACGACCTGCAGGCCGTCGAGCATGAGGACGGTCACCGGGATCTGGCGACCGTCCTCCTGGAAGATGCGGGTCATGCCCACCTTCTTCGCGATGATTCCCGAACGAAGCATGTCTCGGACCCCCCTCAGACCTTGATCTCGACGTCGACGCCGGCGGCGAGGTCGAGCTTCATCAGCGCGTCCACGGTCTGCGGCGTCGGGTCGACGATATCCAGCAGGCGCTTGTGCGTCCGGATCTCGAACTGGTCGCGGGACTTCTTGTCCACGTGCGGGCCGCGCAGGACGGTGAACTTTTCGATCTTGTTGGGGAGCGGGATCGGCCCGCGCACGTGCGCGCCGGTGCGCTTGGCGGTGTTCACGATCTCCTGCGTGCTGGAATCCAGGACGCGGTAATCGAATGCCTTGAGTCGGATTCGAATATTCTGGGATACGGCCATGTCGTGTCGTCCTCGGCTCGGCGCAAGAGAGGTGCGCCCGGGACCCTTCCCGGGCGCACGTCATGTCCGCTCTCAATCTCGAAGGCCGCCCCGTAGACGAAGCGGCCCGTGGGGAAAACCCCTCAGAGTGTGATCTTGCTCACGACTCCTGCGCCGACTGTCCTGCCGCCTTCGCGGATGGCGAAGCGGAGGCCCTGCTCCATGGCGATGGGGGCGATGAGCTCGACGCCGAAGCTCACGTTGTCGCCCGGCATCACCATCTCGGTGCCCTCGGCAAGCTCCACCGTGCCGGTCACGTCCGTCGTGCGGAAGTAGAACTGCGGACGGTAGTTGGCGAAGAACGGCGTGTGACGCCCGCCCTCCTCCTTCGTCAGGATGTAGGCCTCCGCCTCGAACTTCGTGTGCGGCTTCACCGAGCCCGGCTTGCACAGCACCTGCCCGCGCTCCACGCCCTCGCGGTCCACCCCGCGCAGCAGCGCGCCGATGTTGTCGCCCGCCTCGCCCCGGTCCAGCAGCTTGCGGAACATCTCCACGCCCGTGCAGGTCGTCGTCTTCGTGTCGCGGATGCCCACGATCTCGATGCAGTCGCCCACGTTGATCACGCCGCGCTCCACGCGCCCCGTCACCACCGTGCCACGACCCGAGATCGAGAACACGTCCTCGATCGGCATCAGGAACGGCTGGTCCACCGCGCGCTCGGGCGTCGGGATCCACTCGTCCACCGCCGCCATCAGCTTGCGGATCGACTCCTCGCCGATCGCCGGCTCCGTCCCGTTCATCGCGTGCAGCGCCGAGCCCGGGATCACCGGGATGTCGTCGCCGGGATAGTCGTACTTCGACAAAAGCTCCCGGATCTCCATCTCGACGAGCTCCAGGAGCTCCTCATCGTCCACCTGGTCGACCTTGTTCATGTAGACGACCATCGTCGGGATGCCGACCTGGCGCCCCAGAAGGATGTGCTCGCGCGTCTGCGGCATCGGCCCGTCGGCCGCGTTCACCACCAGGATCGCGCCGTCCATCTGCGCGGCCCCCGTGATCATGTTCTTCACGTAGTCGGCGTGCCCGGGGCAGTCGACATGCGCGTAGTGGCGCCCGTCCGTCTCGTACTCCACATGCGCGGTCGAGATCGTGATCCCCCGCGCCTTCTCCTCCGGCGCGCCGTCGATCTGGTCGTACGCCTGGAAATCCCCGAAATACTTCGTGATCGCCGCCGTCAGCGTCGTCTTCCCATGATCCACGTGACCGATCGTGCCGATGTTCACATGCGGCTTGGTACGCTCGAATTTCGCCTTGGCCATCAGTGGCTCCTGTCAACTCTGGCGGGCGCGGGCCCGCGATTGGGTATGGCGGGCGGCCGCCAGGGCCGCCCCGCCGGATCAGGCGTACTTCGCCTGGATTTCCTCGGAGATGTTCGACGGCACCGGGTCGTAATGGTCGAACTGCATCGTGAAGTTCGCGCGGCCCGAGGACATGGACCGCAGCGTGTTGATGTAGCCGAACATGTTCGCCAGCGGGACCATCGCGTCGATGGCGATGGCGTTGCCGCGGTTCTCCTGGCCCGTCACCTGCCCGCGCCGGGAGGTCAGGTCGCCGATGACGTTGCCGGTGTAGTCCTCCGGCGAGATCACCTCGACCTTCATGATCGGCTCGAGGAGCTTGGCGCCAGCGCGGCGCATCCCCTCGCGCATGCCCATGCGGGCCGCGATCTCGAACGCCAGGACCGAGCTGTCGACGTCGTGGTACTTGCCGTCGAGGAGCTGGACCTTGAAGTCGATGACCGGGAAGCCGGCGAGCGGGCCCGAATCCATGACCGACAGGATGCCCTTCTCGACCCCGGGGATGTACTCCTTGGGGACGTTGCCGCCGACGATCTTGGACTCGAACGAGTAGCCCTCGCCCGGCTCGGTCGGGGAGATCAGGAGCTTCACCTCGGCGAACTGGCCGGAGCCGCCCGACTGCTTCTTGTGGGTGTAGGTGTGCTCGACCTCGTGGCCGATCGTCTCGCGATAGGCGACCTGCGGCGCGCCGATATTGGCCTCGACCTTGAACTCGCGGCGCAGGCGGTCGACGAGGATGTCGAGGTGGAGCTCGCCCATCCCCTTCATGATCGTCTGACCGCTCTCGATGTCGGTCTCCACGCGGAAGGATGGGTCCTCTGCCGCGAGGCGCTGCAGGCCGGCGGACATCTTCTCCTGGTCGGCCTTGGTCTTCGGCTCGACGGCGATCTCGATCACCGGATCGGGGAAGGTCATCGTCTCCAGCACGACGGGATCGGCCGGCGAGGACAGGGTGTCGCCCGTCGTCGTGTCCTTGAGGCCCGCGAGCGCGATGATGTCCCCGGCGAAGGCCTCTGTGATCTCCTCGCGGTTGTTGGAGTGCATCATCATCATTCGGCCGACGCGCTCCTTCTTGCCCTTGGTGGTGTTGAGGAGGTTGTCGCCCTTGGCGAGCTTGCCCGAGTAGAGCCGGGTGAACGTGAGCGAGCCCACGAAGGGATCGTTCATGATCTTGAACGCCAGCGCCGAGAACGGCATGTCGTCGTCCGCCCGGCGGGGGACGTTGCGGGTCTCCGTCTCGTCGTCGGGGCGGAAGCCCATGTAGTCGACGACGTCCTTGGGCGACGGCAGGTAGTCCACGACGGCGTTCAGCAAGGGCTGCACGCCCTTGTTCTTGAACGCCGAGCCGCAGAGCACGGGGATGAACTTGATCGCCAGCGTGCCCTTGCGGATGAGCGAGTGCAGCGTGTCGACGTCGGGCTCCTCGCCTTCGAGGTAGGCCTCCATCGCGTCGTCGTCCATCTCGACCGCGGTCTCGATGAGCTTGGCGCGCCACTCGTCGGCCTGCGCCTTGAGGGAGTCGCGGATCGGCTGACGGGTCCAGGAGGCGCCCAGATCCTCGCCCTTCCAGGTCCACTCCTCCATCGTCACGAGGTCGATGATGCCCTCGAGCTCGGTCTCGGAGCCGATGGGGATCTGCACGGGCGCGGGGGTCGCGCCGGTGCGGTCCTGGATCATCTTCACGCAGTTGAAGAAATCGGCGCCGATCTTGTCCATCTTGTTGACGAAGACGATGCGCGGGACCTTGTAGCGGTCGGCCTGGCGCCAGACGGTCTCGGTCTGCGGCTCGACGCCGGCGTTGGCGTCGAGGACCGCGATCGCGCCGTCCAGGACGGCCAGGCTTCGCTCCACCTCGATGGTGAAGTCGACATGGCCGGGCGTGTCGATGATGTTCATCCGATACTTGGTGTCGGACGTGCCGTCGACGGTCGGGTCCTCCTGGCGGGCCCAGAAGGTGGTCGTCGCGGCGGACGTGATGGTGATGCCCCGCTCCTGCTCCTGCTCCATCCAGTCCATCGTCGCGGCGCCGTCATGCACCTCGCCGATGTTGTGGGACTTGCCGGTGTAGAACAGGATCCGCTCCGAGCACGTCGTCTTGCCGGCGTCGATATGCGCCATGATGCCGAAGTTGCGGTATCGCTCTAGCGGGTAGTCGCGGGCCATGTGCCTGCTCCTCGGGTAGGGTGGGTTACCAGCGGTAGTGGCTGAACGCCTTGTTGGCGTCGGCCATCTTGTGGGTGTCCTCGCGCTTCTTCACGGCGGTGCCGCGGCCGTTGACCGCGTCGACGAGCTCGCCGGCGAGGCGCTCCTCCATCGTGTTCTCGTTGCGCGCGCGGCTGGCGTTGATGAGCCAGCGGATCGCCAGCGCCTCGCGGCGCTCCGGGCGGACCTCGACGGGGACCTGGTAGGTCGCGCCGCCCACGCGGCGGGAGCGGACCTCGACGGACGGCTTGATGTTGTCGAGCGCCTCGGTGAAGACCTCGATCGGGCTGCGCTTGATGCGCTGCTCGACCCGCTCCATCGCGTTGTAGACGATCTTCTCGGCGGCGGACTTGCGGCCGTCGATCATCAGGTTGTTCATGAACTTGGTCAGGACGGTGTCGCCGTACTTGGCGTCCGGCAGGACCTGGCGCTTCTCGGCTGCGTGGCGGCGGGACATTGCGAACTCTCTGTTGTCACTGTCATCCTCGGACTTGATCCGAGGATCTCATGGGTGTCGGAGATCCCCGCCTGCGCGGGGATGACGGCGGATCACTTCGGCCGCTTGGCCCCGTATTTCGACCGGCGCTGTTTGCGGTCCTTGACGCCCTGCGTGTCGAGCACGCCGCGCAGGATGTGGTAGCGCACGCCCGGCAGGTCCTTCACCCGGCCCCCGCGGATTAGCACGACCGAGTGCTCCTGCAGGTTGTGGCTCTCGCCGGGGATGTAGGAAATCACCTCGAACCCGTTGGTCAGGCGCACCTTCGCGACCTTCCGCATGGCCGAGTTCGGCTTCTTGGGGGTCGTCGTGTAGACGCGCGTGCACACGCCGCGCTTCTGCGGGCAGCCCTGCAGGTGGAGCGACTTGGACGTCTTGCGCTTGGGCTGGCGCGGTTTCCGGATCAGCTGCTGGATCGTGGGCATGTGGGCGTTGGTCCCCGTTCTGTCGTCTTGGCCGCGCGCGGCGTTCGGTTCGGTCGTCCCGCGGGCGCGAAACGCATGATCGCCGCGCGGGTGGCCGTCCGGGGCCAGTCCGCGCGGTGGATTTCCAGAGGATGGAGGCGTCTGTCCGCCCGCATCTTGGCCATCGGCAATGTGAGGTCGCCCCGAGGCGTCGGCCCCCGGGCGAGTCCGGGCCCTATACGGGAGGCCTCGCCGGGGTGTCAACAGGCCCCGCCCGGGCGGCATGGACGCATCTCATCGGACGCCGCTCGGGTGGGCGCCCCGCCCGGGCATGGCGGGCGGGGCGCGTCGTCAATCCCGGGATTCGGGGACCGGGGCGAACGGGTCGTCGGTGATCCGCTCCTCCGGCTCGGGGGCGGCCAGGGCGGCGGCGGCCTCGGCCTCGGCCTTGCGGGCCTGGATCACGACGTTGTCGCGGTCGGACGCGATCTTGCGCATCTGCTGCGTGGCCCCGCCCGTGCCCGCCGGGATCAGGCGCCCGACGATCACGTTCTCCTTGAGGCCGACGAGCTTGTCCCGCTTGCCCTGGACGGACGCCTCGGTGAGCACGCGCGTCGTCTCCTGGAACGAGGCGGCCGAGATGAAGCTGCGGGTCTGCAGCGACGCCTTGGTGATCCCGAGCAGGATCGGCTCGCCGGTCGCCGGGCGCACGCCCCTGGCGATCGCCTTCTCGTTGGCCTCGTCGAACTCCGCCTTGTCGACGTGCTCGCCCTTGAGGAGCGTCGTCTCGCCGCTGTCCTGGATCTCCCACTTCTGGAGCATCTGGCGGACGATGACCTCGATGTGCTTGTCGTTGATCTTCACGCCCTGGAGCCTGTAGACCTCCTGCACCTCGTTGATCATGTACTCGGCGAGCGCCTCGACCCCCATCACCGCCAGGATGTCGTGCGGCGCGGGGTTGCCGTCCATGATGTAGTCGCCCTTGCGGACGAAGTCGCCCTCGGCCACCGGGATGTGCTTGCCCTTGGGGACCATGTACTCGATCTCGGGCATGCCCTCCTCGGTGGGCACCAGGTGGATCCGCCGCTTGTTCTTGAAGTCGCGGCCGAACTTCACGTGGCCGTCCTCCTCGGCGATGATCGCGTGGTCCTTGGGACGGCGCGCCTCGAAGAGCTCCGCCACACGCGGCAGGCCGCCGGTGATGTCGCGCTGCTTGGCGCCCTCGCGCGGGATGCGGGCGATGATGTCGCCCGCGCGCACGTCCTGCTGGTCCTCGATCGAGAGCACCGCGTCCACGCTCATCGGATAGGTCGCGGGGTTGCCGTTCGCGAGGCGCACCGGCTCGCCCGCCTCGTCCATCAGGATGATCTCGGGCTTGAGGTCGCCGCCCTTCGCCGTCGAACGCCAATCCGAGACGATCTTCTGCGACATGCCGGTCGCGTCGTCCGTCTCGTCGCGCACGGAGACGCCGAGGATCAGGTCCACGAGCCGGGCGCGGCCCGACTTCTCTGCGACGATCGGCAGGGTGTACGGGTCCCACTCGATGAGCTTGTCACCGCGCTTCACCGGCGCGCCATCGTCGACGAAGAGCTTCGTGCCGTAGCCGATCTTGTGGCTGGCCCGCTCGGAGCCGTCCTCGCCCACGATCGAGAGCGTCATGTTGCGACCGATGACGATGGTCTCGCCCTCGGCGTTCTTGATGACGTTCGCGTTGTCGAAGCGCACGAGGCCCTGCTGGCTCGCCTCGAGGAAGGATTGCTGCCCGCCCTGCGCGACGCCGCCGATGTGGAAGGTCCGCATCGTGAGCTGCGTGCCCGGCTCGCCGATGGACTGCGCGGCGATGATGCCCACCGCCTCGCCCTGGTTGACGAGCGTGCCGCGGGCGAGGTCGCGCCCGTAGCACTGGGCACACACGCCCTCCTCGGCCTCGCAGGTGAGGGGCGAGCGGATGCGCAGGGACTGGACGCCGGCGGCCTCGATCTTGTCGGCCATGCGCTCGTCGATGAGCGACTGCGCGGGGCAGATCAGCTCCTCGGTGACGGGCGCGATCACGTCGTCGGCCGTGACCCGGCCCAGGATGCGCTCGGCCAGGGGGGAGACGACCTCCCCGTCGTTGACCGCGGCCGAGGCGGTGATCGCCCGGTCGGTGCCGCAATCGACCATGCGCACGATGCAGTCCTGCGCGACGTCCACCAGGCGGCGGGTGAGGTAGCCCGAGTTCGCCGTCTTGAGCGCGGTGTCCGACAGGCCCTTCCGAGCGCCGTGCGTGGAGTTGAAGTACTCCAGCACGGTCAGGCCTTCCTTGAAGTTCGAGATGATCGGCGTCTCGATGATCTCGCCGTTGGGCTTGGCCATCAGTCCGCGCATCCCGCCGAGCTGCTTCATCTGGGTCACGGATCCCCGCGCCCCGGAATGGGCCATCATGTAGACGGAGTTCGGCTCGCTCTCCGACCCGTCCGCGCCCTTCGGCGTGGTCGAGATCGTGGTCATCATCGCCTCGGTGACCTTGTCGTTGGCCTTCGACCAGGCGTCGACCACCTTGTTGTACTTCTCGCCCTGGGTGATCAGGCCGTCCATGTACTGCCGCTCGAAATCCTTCACCTGGTCGCGGGTCTCGTCGACCAGCGCCCATTTGGTGTCGGGCACGACCATGTCGTCCTTGCCGAACGAGATGCCCGCCTTGAACGCCTCGCGGAAGCCGAGCGTCATGATCTGGTCGCAGAAGATGACCGACTCCTTCTGCCCGCAATAGCGGTAGACGGTGTCGATGACCTGCTGGACCTCCTTCTTGCGCAGGAGGCGGTTCACCAGCTCGAACGGGGCCTTGGCGTTGAGCGGCAGCAGCGCGCCCAGACGCGCGCGGCCCGGCGTCGTCTCGTATCGGCGCATGACCTCCTGACCCTCGTCGTCGATCTGCGCGATCCGGACGGTGATCTTGGAGTGCAGGTGCACCTCCCCGGCGTCGAGCGCATGCTGCACCTCGTCCACCGAGGAGAAGGTCATGCCCTCGCCCTTCATGCCCTCACGGGCGATGGTGACGTAGTAGAGGCCGAGGATCATGTCCTGCGAGGGCACGATGATCGGCGCGCCGTTGGCCGGGGACAGCACGTTGTTCGTGCTCATCATCAGGACGCGGCACTCGAGCTGCGCCTCGAGGCTGAGCGGCACGTGGACGGCCATCTGGTCGCCGTCGAAATCGGCGTTGAACGCCGAGCAGACCAGCGGATGGAGCTGGATCGCCTTGCCCTCGATCAGGACGGGCTCGAACGCCTGGATGCCGAGGCGGTGGAGCGTCGGCGCGCGGTTGAGCATGACCGGGTGCTCGCGGATCACCTCGTCGAGGATGTCCCAGACCTCGGGGCGCTCCTTCTCGACGAGCTTCTTGGCCTGCTTGACGGTGGACGAGTAGCCCTTCGCCTCGAGCCGCGAGTAGATGAACGGCTTGAAGAGCTCGAGCGCCATCTTCTTGGGCAGGCCGCACTGGTGCAGCTTGAGCTCCGGGCCGGTCACGATGACCGAGCGGCCCGAGAAGTCGACGCGCTTGCCCAGGAGGTTCTGCCGGAAGCGGCCCTGCTTGCCCTTGAGCATGTCGGAGAGCGACTTCAGCGGCCGCTTGTTGGCCCCCGTGATGACGCGGCCGCGGCGGCCGTTGTCGAAGAGGGCGTCGACGGATTCCTGCAGCATCCGCTTCTCGTTGCGCACGATGATGTCGGGCGCGCGCAGCTCGATCAGCCGCTTGAGGCGGTTGTTGCGGTTGATGACCCGGCGGTAGAGGTCGTTGAGGTCGGAGGTCGCGAACCGGCCCCCGTCGAGCGGCACCAGCGGGCGCAGCTCGGGCGGGATCACGGGCACGACCGTCAGCACCATCCATTCCGGGCGGTTGCCGGATTCGATGAAGCTCTCGACGATCTTCAGGCGCTTGATGATCTTCTTGGGCTTGAGCTCGCCGGTCGCCTCCTTGAGCTCCTCGCGGAGCGTCGCGGCCTCGGCCTCGAGGTCGATCGCCGCCAGCATCTCGCGGATCGCCTCGGCGCCGATCCCGGCGGTGAACGCGTCGACCCCGTACTGGTCCTGCGCGTCCATGTGCTCCTCCTCGGACATGAGCTGTCCGTAGGTGAGGTCCGTGAGGCCCGGCTCGATGACGACGTAGTTCTCGAAATAGAGGATCCGCTCGAGGTCGCGCAGCGTCATGTCCAGCATGAGGCCGATGCGGGAGGGGAGCGACTTCAGGAACCAGATGTGGGCCACGGGCGAGGCCAGCTCGATATGGCCCATGCGCTCGCGGCGCACCTTCTGCAGCGTCACCTCTACGCCGCACTTCTCGCAGACGACGCCGCGGTACTTCATGCGCTTGTACTTGCCGCACAGGCACTCGTAGTCCTTGATCGGCCCGAAGATGCGCGCGCAGAAGAGGCCGTCCCGCTCGGGCTTGAACGTGCGGTAGTTGATCGTCTCGGGCTTCTTGATCTCGCCGAAGGACCACGAGAGGATCCGCTCGGGGGACGCGAGAGAGACGCGGATTTCGTCGAACACCTTCTGGGGGGCCAGCGGGTTGAACGGGTTGGTCGTGAGTTCCTGGTTCATTCGAACACCTCGATAAATTGGGCGGCGGGGCGGCGGGGGCGGCCGGCGCCGCCCCAAGAGGTCAGGGGGCCTGCGGCCCTCACTCCTCCTCCACCTCCGCGTCCAGGAGTTCCATGTTGAGGCCGAGGCCCCGCACTTCCTTGACGAGCACGTTGAAGCTCTCGGGCACGCCGGCCTCGAAGTTGTCCTCGCCCTTGACGATGGACTCGTAGACCTTCGTGCGCCCGGCGACGTCGTCGGACTTCACCGTCAGCATCTCCTGCAGGGTGTACGCCGCGCCGTAGGCCTCGAGCGCCCAGACCTCCATCTCGCCGAAGCGCTGGCCGCCGAACTGGGCCTTGCCGCCCAGGGGCTGCTGCGTGACGAGGGAGTAGGGCCCCGTCGAGCGCGCGTGGATCTTGTCGTCCACGAGGTGGTGCAGCTTCAGGAGGTACTTGATCCCGACGGTCACGGGCCGGGCGAACTTCTCGCCCGAGCGGCCGTCGAAGAGGTCCGACTGCCCCGACGTGTCGAAGCCGGCGCGCATGAGCGCGTCGTTCACGTCCGCCTCCTTGGCGCCGTCGAAGACGGGCGTCGCGATGGGGACGCCCCGGCGCACGTTGCCGGCCGCCTCCAGGACCTCGCCCGCGTCCATGCCCTCGATGCCCTCGGCGTAGACGTCGTCGCCATAGGCGATGCGCATCGCGTCGCGCACGGGCGTCAGGTCGCCGGTGCGCCGGTAATCCTGCAGCGCCTCGTCGATCTTGATCCCCAGGCCGCGCGCGGCCCAGCCCATGTGCGTCTCCAGGATCTGGCCGACGTTCATCCGGCTGGGCACGCCCAGCGGGTTGAGCACGAAGTCGACCGGCGTGCCGTCGGCGAGGAACGGCATGTCCTCGATC